>NZ_CP054923.1:4803474-7205212 GCF_013364215.1 Verrucosispora sp. NA02020
CGCACCGGGTCGGGCCGTGTTGCCGGTGTGGTTGGCCTGGAACCCGATGCTGACCGATGCGTTGGGCGCGATGGTGCCGTTGTAGGAGACGTTCCTCGCGGTCACCTGCCCGGAGGTCGGCGAGTAGCTGGCGTTCCAGCCGCCGGTGATGGTCTGCCCGGAGGGCAGCGTGAAGACCAGCGACCACCCGTTCACCGCCGAGCTGCCGGTGTTGGTGATGGTGAGGTCCTCGGTCAGGCCGTTGTTCCAGGCGTTGACCGTGGCGGTGACCCGGCAGGACGCGCCGCCCGGGGGCGGGGTGGTCGGCGGGGTCGTGGTGGGCGGGGTGGTGGTCGGCGGCGGGGTGGTGCCGCCGAACTGGGTGAAGAAGCGCCAGGTCTCGCCCGGCAGCCAGGTCCGCGAGCCACTGTCACCGGGAGCGCCGTCCTGCGGGGCGGCGATGTGTCCCTCGTCGAACGCCGCCCAGACGACCGGGTAGCCGGCCGCGCATCCGGAGTACGTGGTGGTCCGGTGGGTCAGGCTGCCCTGGCTCGGCTCCGGCGGGTTCTGCGCGGTGCACCCGTTGTTGCCGACGAACCGGTCGCGCAGGGAGCGGCCACCGGCGATGCCGAGGACGTTGTCCCGGATGCCGTGCGCCCCGAAGTAGGCGATCCGGCCGGTGCCACCGCTGCATCCGCTGATCTGGCCACCGGCGTACACGGCGACCGCCCGGAACACGTTCGGCCGGGCGCAGGCGACGGCGTAGCTCATCCCGCCGCCCCAGCTGAAGCCGAGGGCGAAGCGTTGGGTGGTCTCCACGCACAGGTCCGACTCGATGACGCGGAGCATGTCGTCGACGAAGGTGATGTCCTCGCCGCCGGAGTTGCCCCATCCGTTGTTCAGTCCCTGCGGCGCGACGAAGATGGTGCTGTTGTTCGACAGGGGCAGCAGCCCGTAGTAGGCCCAGGCGTCACGCTGCACGGTCTGGCCGGTGGCGACGTCGGTGGCGGTGCCGCCACGCCAGTGGAAACCGAAGACCAGCCGGTACGGGTTGGTGTTCTGGTAGTTGTCGGGCACCCGCAGGATGAAGCTGCGGCTCTTGCCGTTGCTCTGGATGGTGTGCGTACCGCTGCGCAGGGTCGGGGTCTTGCCGCACCCGGCGGTCGCGGCGAGGGTGCCGATCTCGGCCGCGGCGGCGGTGCGGCCGAGGCTGCCGGTCACCGCCGTGGCGGCGGCGGCCACCAGGAGGAGGGCCGCGAGCAGCACAGGCCCGAAGAACGATCTACGCCTGGACATCGTGTTACTCCATTCCGCGTCGCGTGGACGCGCGGGCGGCGCGGGGCGCCGTGGTGGTGGGTACGGCCGGGATGCCCATCAACCGGCCTGGTGCCGTGCGCTCGGCCGCGCCGATTCACGAACGCGGCCGAGCGTTGGCGCGTGCCCCTCACTCCCGTAGGGACGGTAACCTGTGAGCGATAACATAGCAAGGAGTCGATGGCAACCTGCGGAGGCGCCCCGCCGGGTGCGGCCGGCCGGTGCGCCGTGCCCACCAGTCGATCAGCGGCCGGTGATCGTCGGGGCCGAGGCGCGCAGACCGTCCAGGGCGAAGTCGAGCGCGGCCTCGAGATGGTCGATCCTGCCGGTGGAGAGCATCAGCAGCACGCCGCCCTGGATGCTGGCCAGCAGTGCCGACCCGACGCCCTCGGCGTCCAACCCGGCGGCGATCTGACCGGTCGCCTGCATCTGCCGGACGCCGGCCGTGATCCGCGCCTGCCAGCGGGTCATCAGCCCGGCGACCACCGCCTGTGAGCCGGGGCCACGCCGACCGGTCGGCCCGAGCAGGGTACTGAGCGGACAGGACATGCCCTGGGCGCGGTAGCGCGCGACGAGCAGGTCACGCCACTCCTGCCAGGCCGGCCAGGTGGTCAGGTCGCTGAGCGCCGGCTCCTGGTCGGCGAGCACCTGGTCTGCCTCGTGCTGGGCGACGGCGAGCAGCAGTTCCTCCCGGCCGTCCGGGAAGTAGTGGAAGATCTGCCCCTTGCTGGTGCCGGTGCGCCCCATGACGTCGTCGAGGCGTACCTCGTCGACGCCACGCTCGCGCACCTCGGCGGCGGCACCGGCGACGATGCGGGCGCGGGTCTGCTCGCCCTTGCGGGTCAGCGCACGCGGCAACTCGTCCTCCCGAGGTCAGGCGGCTACCGGGCCATTGAACACCGGCGGCGCGTAGCCGGTCGGCTTGTCGCCGATGCCGAGGCCGGGACTGACGATCCAGGACTGGTACGCCGGGGTGAACATCGAGTACGGGGCGGCGAGCGGCCGGGCGCTGGCGGCGTCGAGCCGGTCGCGCAGTTCGCCGGGGATCTCGAAGTCGAGGGCCGCGAGGTTGCCGTCGAGTTGGTCGGCGCTGCTCGCGCCGACGACCACGGAACCCACGGCCGGTTGGGTGATCGCCCAGTTGAGGGCGACCTGCGCCATCGGCCGGTCCAGTTCACCGGCCACGCTCTGCAGGGCCTCCACCACGCGCCACTCGGCGTCGCCGACCGGCCGGGTTCCGTCGCCGAGGCGTCCCGTCCCGGACAGGCCGTCGCCGGTCCGGCGGTACTTGCCGGTCAGCAGGCCGCCGCCGAGCGGGCTCCACGCGGTCAGGCCCAGCCCCAGCGTCTGGGCCATCGGCACGAACTCGGGTTCGATGTCCCGCGCCACCAGTGAGTACGGCAGTTGCACGGTGACCATCGGGGTCATCGCGTGCGCCTCGGCGACGCTCTGCGCCCGGGCGGCGTACCAGGCGGGCACGTCGGAGAGACCGGCGTAACGGATCTTGCCGGCGCGGACCAGGTCGTCGAAGGTCCGGACCACCTCCTCGACCGGGGTGATCCGGTCCCAGGTGTGCAGCAGGTACAGGTCGAGGTAGTCGGTGCCGAGCCGGCGCAACGACTCCTCCACGGCACGGATCATGTGCTTGCGGCCGTTGCCGCTGGCGTTGGGGTCGGTGGGGTCGACCGTGTTGGTGAACTTGCTGGTCAGCACCAGCCGGTCGCGGATCTTCGCGGAGTCGATCAGCCGGCCGAGGATCCGCTCGCTCTCCCCCGCCGTGTAGAAGTCCGCCGTGTCGATCAGGTTGCCGCCGGACTCCAGGTAGCGCCGGAAGATCGGCTCCGCCTGCGCCTCGGTGCGGCCGTACGCGGCGTGGAAGCCGCCGGTGCCGAAGTTCATCGTGCCCAGCGCCAGTCGACTCACCCGCAGCCCGGACCGGCCGAGCAGGTAGTAGTGATTCATGACGTCACTGTGACGCGGCAAAATTGGACCGACAAGTCCAGAACTCCCGGCCCGCCCGGAGGGCCGCGACCCGCGCCGCACCGGGCAGTCGCGCGGCATCTCTCGGGCACCTCGGGTGGGGGGCCAAACCCCGTCTGTCACCCGCGACCCACCTCGGTACCAATCCGTAACATCCACAGACTTATATGTCGGCCCGCGCGCCGCTAGCCTCCTGACATCGAAGATCATCCACTACGGGTGGTCTGCTTCCAAGGAGGCTCCGTGTCACAAGCACGCCTACCTCGCCGGCGTCGTGCCGTACTCGCCGCCGGCATCACCGCGACCGCCGTCGTCACCAGCCTGCTCGCACTGCCGCAACCCGCGATGGCTGCGGGCGGGCCGTACCGGGCCACCGCCGTACCGGTCACCACCCCGCAGGCCGCCGGAGACGTCGCGGTGATCCCCGGCGCGTACGTCGTCACGATGAAGCCCGGCGCCGACGCCACCGTGCCGGCCCGCGCGCTCAAGGCCGCCCCCTCCGCCTACTTCAGCCGGGCGGTGAACGGCTTCGCGGCCCGCCTCACCGCCGCGCAGGTCGCCGAGCTGGCGCACAACGCCAACGTGCTCAGCATCGAGCGGGACGTGCTCCAGTACGACGTGGTCGACGCCACCCAGACCAACCCGCCGGCCTGGGGCATCGACCGGATCGACCAGACCACCCTGCCGCTGTCGCGCAGCTACACCTACAACTCGACCGGCACCGGCGTGCACGCGTACGTGATCGACAGCGGCATCCAGGCCAACCACCCGGACTTCGGCGGGCGCGCCCAGTTCGCCTACAACGCCATCGACACCAACAACACCGACTGCAACGGCCACGGCACGCACGTCGCCGGCACCATCGGCGGGACCAGCCACGGCGTCGCCAAGAACGTCCGGTTGTACGGCGTGAAGTGGCTGAACTGCTCCGGCGGCGGCACGCTGTCGGCCGCCGTCGGTGCGGTGGACTGGGTCACCCGCAACGCCAACAAGCCGGCGGTGGCCAACGCCTCCTGGAACTACACCTACAGCGCCAGCCTGGCGACCGCGCTGACGAACATGATGAACAGCGGCGTGTTCCTCGCCGCCTCGGCCGGCAACACCGGTGGCAACTCGTGTGACCGGCTGCCGCGCAACCTGACCGCCGCGCTGGTGGTCGCCGCCACCACCAACACCGACGCGCGGGCCAGCTACTCCTCCGTCGGCTCCTGCGTGGACATCTACGCCCCCGGCTCGGGCATCCTCTCGACGTACCCCACCTCGACGACCGCCTCGCTGAACGGCACCTCGATGGCGACGCCGCACGCCGCCGGGGTGGCCGCCCTCTGGAAGGCGACCAACGGCGACGCGAGCCAGGCCACGGTGCACAACTGGATCGTGGCCAACGGCACCAGCGGCGTGGTCACCGGCAGCCTCTCCGGCACCCCGAACCTGCTGCTGAACAAGAAGAACCTGTAACCGGAGACCGGGTGTCCCCGCCGCTCCCCCGGCAGGGACACCCGGCCTCTCCGCACCCGCGCGCTCGGACTCGACGGCCCGCCGCTGTCGGGCCGGGCCCCCGCCCGACTAGCGGATCTCGGTCACGTGGGCGCAGGCGAACGGCAGCGACACCGAGACAGCCCCACCCCGGCTCTCGTCGGCCAGGCCGGCGATCTCGACGGTGCCGGCGGGCCGGTCGGCCGTCCCGTCGCGTACCGTCACCTCGGCCCGGAACGAGTCACCGGCGACGAGTTGACTCAGCCCGGCCGGGCGGCGGTTCGGTTCGGCGTACACGGCCGACATACTGGTCAGATAGCGCCCGGAGTGGCGCAGCAGGACCAGGGTGAGCGCGGAGGTGTCGTCGTCCACCTGATACCGGTCGCCGGACCGGGTCAGCACGAACTGGCCCTGACCGCCCACCTTCGCCTCGGTGTCGAAATAGAGGCTCACGGTCAGCGCGCCGTCGGCCTTGGAGCGGTAGCACCGGGTCGTCGCCACCCAGCCCGGTGACGCCCCGGGCAGCCCCCGACCCTCGATGCCGATCTCCCCCCGGGTCACCTCGGCCACGGTGGCCGTGCAGGTGGGGTCGCCCTCCAGGCCGGCGAAGACCAGCCGGTCGCCCCGGCGCAGCAGGTCACCCGCGACCCCGCCGAAGCCGGCCAGCAGGGCCACCTCGGCGCCGCCCAGGGTGCCGAAGGTGAGCCGGTCGACCCGGTGCCACTGACCGGCCGCGAGCATCGCGGACAGGTCCCGGCACCGACGCCCGCTGGCGAGCGTGATCCGGGTGTCGGCGGACTCGACCGGCACCACGTCGGTGGCGAGGTACAGCCCGGGGAAGGCGGCCGGTGCCGCACCGTCCTCGGTCGGACCGGCACCCGCCGGCCGCCCCTCGGGGGTGGTGTCCGGGTCGGACCCGCCGCCGGTGCAGGCGGTCAGCGCCAGCACCACGGCCGCGCCGAGCGTCACCGCCCCGGTGCGCCACCGGTCACGTCTCGTCATGGAAGTACCTCACCTTGGGGCATCGTGGGTCGGTGGTCACCCGGACCACCGGCCAGGAGAGCCTGCTGAACGGGAACGAACTGCCGGCGAGCAGGATCTCGACGTCGCCGACCGGCCGGCCGACCCGGTAGTCCGCGAGTATCTCGGCCCGGGTGTTCAGGAACGGATAGAACCGCAGGACGCCGTCGAGGAACTGGTTGCCGCCCTCGCCCTTCATGATGAAGAACGGTTCCGGACCACCCTGGTTGTTGGGCGTGACGCTGATCCTGTTGGCCTTGCCGGCGAAGCCCTTCGGGACGTGCACCCCGGTCGCCGCGCCGGCCATCTGCAGCAGTTGGCCGCTCTGCGCGCCGCTGTAGCCGGCGGTGCCGGTGAACGGTCCGGCGAGCCCGGCGCAGCTGACCAGGTCGACGTAGACCTTGGGCAGCTTCGCGAGGATCAGGTTGACCTCGCCCGCGCCCTGGGCCAGCACGATGTCGGACCCGTGGTAGGTGACCTCGATGGTGATCTGCTGTGCCGGCAGGCCCGCCTTGACCAGGACGTCCCGGAGCAGGTCGAAGTTCTTGCCCACGCCGAAGCCGACCGGGTTGCTGAGCAGTCCGTAGACGTCGCCCAGCTCGAACGGGAGGCTCTCCTTGTCCAGCGAGGCGATGTAGGTGGCCTGGCCGGTCAGCTTCTCGCCCTCGCCGCTCGGATCCTCGACCGGCGGCTTGAGTTCCAGAGTGGCCACGCCGTCGGCGCCGGTCTTGGCGCCCCGTTGTGACTTCACACTGTCCGCCGAGACCGCCTTCAGCAGTTGGGTGCCGCCCTCCTGGATGGTGCCGACCTGCGGTTGGACAGTGCTGAACCGGACGGTGAAGTCCTTCAGCGGTCCGCTCCTGGGCACGGTGACCCCGGCCAACGCGTAGCAGTCGATCTTTTCGAGCGCCGTCTCCAGGTCGAAGGTCGCGGTCGCGGTCAGCAGGACGTGTTCGGCCCGGCTGCCCGCCGTGTGCTTGAAGTGCGTGCTGGTCTTGTCGGCGCTCAGCGAGAGACGGGCGCCCAGCAGCAACAGGATCGCGCTCGCCGCCGCCGCGGACTTGCCCCACACCTCGTCCGCCTTGCCCACCCGGTCCTGTGCCTCGTCGGAGAGGAACTTGACCAGGTTGTCCTTCAGGTAGCCCTTGACCGAGTCGACGATCCCCTTGGCCACCGGGTCCTGCGGCGACCCGAACCGCCGGGTGAGCGCCTTGCACGGCCCGTCCGAGGCGTACGCGACCCCGCCGCCGACCAACCGGTCGAACGCGCCGGGCCGGGCCGCCGCCCGGGGCTGGGCATCGTCGACCACCTCGACCAGACGGCTGGTGGCGTGCCCGAGCAGCAGGACCGTCTGCAACGGGTCCAGGTACGCCGTGTCCGGGTCGGCACCGGCGAACAGCACCTGCTGCCGGTGCCCCGACAGAGCCCGTACGCCGGCTGCCGCGGTGACGAAGATCGGATGGTGGTCCGGTTCCCGGGCCCAGCCGGCGACGGCGGTGGTGACCTCTGCGAAGGTCATCTTCTTCCGGGTCAGCCCGACCGCGTCCAGCAGCTCGGCGAACTGGTCCACCGTGTACCGGTCCCCCGCCCGGGTGGCGGCGGCCAGCAGCGGCAGCAGCTCGGCGTAGACCGGTGCGTCGTGCAGCGCCACCTGGTCGGGCATCGCCACCACCGGCCCGCGTACCGACACGATCGGGTGGCCGGCGCGGCGCAGCAGTTCGGCGGTGGCCGCCGCCGACCGGGTCGGGTCTGCGGCATGGATCTCGGTGACCAGACGTTCGGCCGCCTCCACCGGATCGGCCGGCAACGTGGCGGCGACCGCTTCGAGGGCGGGACGGTCGACCCCGCCCGACGGCGGTGGATCGTCACGGTCGGCGGTGCAGGCGGAGGCGACGAGCGCCAGACAGAGCAGCGCGATCACCGGTGGTCGCCACCGGAGGCGGGTGACGCCGCGTGGCGCGGGGACACCTCGTGCCCGCCAGGAGGTGCGTGTCATCGGTGTGGGTCCTTTCCCGGCTGGGCGGTGGGGCACCGGGCAGTGCCACCCCCGGCATCAGACCGGCAGGCCGATCCCGGTCACCAGGGACCGATGTCCCGGCCGGTCGGGAACCTCACGCGCCGGTGGGCCGCGACGCCCCATGCGGACCGGGTCGGCCCGGCGGCAGGGTGCGAGGTGACGCACCCTGCGCCCGAGAAGGAGACCACCATGTATCCCGCCACCACGTCGGAGAACCCGCCGAGCGATCCCCCGCCGGCACCCGTACGCCCGCCGCGTCTCTGGGCCCTGACCGGTGCTCTCGGTGGCCTGGTCGGCCTGGTCGGCATCTTCACCACCGCGAGCCTGACCGCCCCCGCCGAGCAGTACCGCGCCGACAACGCCGGCTACGTCGCCGCCCTGGCCGACCGCGCCGGGTACGTCTGGGCCCACCAGGTGGTGACCGTGGTCGCCATCGTCTGCCTGGCGGTCTTCGCGGCCGGGCTGCGGCGGTACCTGGGGGCGCAGGAGCCGGCCGGCAGCCTGGTCCCGACGCTCGCCGCCGGTGGGGTCGGCCTGGTGCTGGTCGGGCTGTTGATCGGCGGCGGGATCTCCACCGAGCTGTTCTTCTCGCTGAACGCGGCGACGGAGTACGACCCGGACGTGATCGCGCCGCAGCTCACCATCTACGCCACCATGGCCTGGCTCTGGGGCGGGATCGGGTTGACCGCCGCCGCGGTCGCGGTCGGCGGGTTCCGGCACGGCTCGGTGAGCCGCTGGTTCGCGGTCTTCAGCGCGGTGGTCACCGTGCTGGTCGCGGCCACCCAGCTCGCGCCGGTGCAGTACATCTCGCTGGTCCCCGGCGGGATCTGGTTGGTCGTCGCCGGGGTGGCGTTGGCGATGCGCCCACGTCCGGGCGGGCGTCCCTGACCGTGCGGGGGTCCTGGTACGGCACCGGCGGGGCCACGCGCGGGCACGAGCCCACCGAGGCGACGGCGGTGCCGGGCCGGTCGCCCGATCCGCCGACCCGCCCGCACGGTCTAGTCTCGGCGACGCCATGACCACCGAGAACACCGCCGTCGCGCCGGTCACGGACGCCGCCCGGACGCGAGCCGTACGCGGACCGCGCCCGGCCTGGTCGCGCCGCGCCGCATGGGCGCTGTGCGGGGCGTCGCTGCAACTGGCCGCCGTCGCGGTGGGTCTGGCGGTGCTCAACGGCGGCTCGGTGGGCGACATGTCACACCTGCTGCTGGTGACCTCGTGCGCGATCGTCGGCGCGGCGATCGCCGCCCACCGTCCGGACAACCCGATCGGTTGGCTGGCTCTGACCAGCGGGTTCTGCTTCTCGCTCCAGGAGGCGTGCGGCCAGTACGCCGCGTACGGGCTGGTGGTGGCACCCGGTCGGGTGCCGTTCGCCGAGGTGCTGGCCTGGCCCCAGAACTGGCTCTGGGTGCCCGGCAACGCGGCCGTGGCGCTGATCCCGGTGTTCTTCCCCGACGGCCGGTTGCTGTCGCCCCGATGGCGGCCGGCGGTCTGGGTGGTGGTGCTCCTCGGCGTCGCCGCCATGGTCGCCGGGGCGCTGCGACCCGGCGCCAACGAACAGGTCAGCCCGGTCGGCGCGGTCAATCCGCTCGGCGTACCGGGTTGGCAACCCGTCGCCGACTCGACCGCTGCCGTGGCCACCCTGGCCAGCGCGATCATCTACGTGGCCGCCGGCTGCGCCGTGGTGTGGCAGGCCCGCCGGGCCCAGGGCGTCCGCCGACAGCAGGTCAAGTGGCTCGGGTACGCGGTCGCGCTCGCGGTCGGTGTGGTGGTCGCCCGACTCGTCGCCGGCCTGACCGACGCGCACCCGACCATCTGGCCGCACGGCAACCTGCTCTGGGACCTGGCCGGTGGTCTCAGCGGCGCGCTGATCATGGTGGCCATCGGCATCGCCGTCCTGCGACACCGGCTCTTCGACATCGACCTGCTGATCAGCAGGACCGCCGTGTTCGTCGCCCTGTCGGTGGCGGTCGGCGGCGCGTACGTGCTGGTCGTCGGTCTGCTCGGGGCCGGCTTCGACGCCTCCGCGAGCCTGCCGGTCTCGTTCGTCGCGGCGGCCGTGGCGGCGCTGATCCTGGCGCCGCTGCGCGGCTGGCTGCAACGCCGCGTCAACCTTCTCGTGTACGGCGAACGCGACGACCCGTACGCGGTGCTGGCCCGGCTGGGGCAGCGGCTGGACCAGACCCAGGACGCCGCCGCCGTCCTCGCCACCAGCACGGCGACGGTCCGCGAGGCGCTCCAGCTCTCCTACGTGGAGATCGAGACGGTCGACGGCCGGTCGTACCGGCTGGGTGTCCCGCCACCGGACCCGGTGCGGCTTCCGCTGGCCGCCCACGACACCGTCGGTCACCTGCTGCTCGGCCCCCGGATCGGGGAGACCACGCTCGGTGCCTGGGAACTGCGGCTGCTGCGCGACCTGGCCCGGCACATCGGGGTGGCGGTGCAGGCGGTCGGTGCCCTGGACCGGGCCCAGTCGCTCGCCGCCGACCTGCAACGCTCCCGCGAGCAGTTGGTGCTGGCACGCGAGGAGGAACGGCGGCGGCTGCGTCGCGACCTGCACGACGGCCTCGGGCCGACGCTGGCCGGGTTGACCATGCGCGCCGAGGCGGCCCAGGAACTCGGACCGGGTCCGCCGACCCAGCGGCTGCTGGAGGAGATCGTGGTGGACGCCCAGACCGCCGTCGCCGACGTCCGGCGGCTGGTCAACGGTCTGCGACCACCGGCGCTGGACACCATGGACGTGATCGGGGCACTGCGGTCGCACATCGCCGGCTGGCCGGACGACGGGCCCCGGGTGGTCTTCGACGCCCCACCGGTGCTGCCGGAGCTCTCCGCGGCGGCCGAGGTGGCCGCCTACCGCATCGCCATGGAGGCCCTCACCAACGCCCGGCGGCACGCCCGCGCCACCCAGGTGCGGGTGCGGCTGCGGGTCTCCGGCGGGCGGCTGTGTCTGGAGATCCGCGACGACGGCCGGGGCCGCCGACCCGACCGGCCGGACGGCGTGGGCATGCACACGATGCGGGAACGGGCCGAGGAACTCGGCGGCTCCTGCGTCGTCACCTCGACACCGGGCGCCGGCACGCTGGTGACCGCCACCCTGCTCACCGGTATGAAGGAGACCGATGGACCAGATCCGGACCCTGCTGGTTGACGACCACGCGCCGTTCCGGGCCGGCTTGCGCGCGCTGCTCGCCACCAGCCCCGACATCGAGGTGTGCGGCGAGGCGGCCAGCGGCGAGGAGGCGCTGGCCGTACTCGCCCGGCTGCAACCCGACGTGGTGCTGCTCGACCTGACCATGCCGGGGATGGGCGGCATCGCGGCCACCGAGCGGATGGTCCGGATGAGCCCGCACGTGCGGGTGCTGATCCTGTCCATGGCCGACGACGACGACTCGGTCTTCGCCGCGCTGCGCGCGGGTGCCCGGGGGTACGTGCTCAAGGGCGCCCGCCGACTGGAGATCATCCGGTCGGTGCGGGTGGTCGCCGACGGCGAGGCGATCTTCGGACCGGCCATCGCCACCCGGCTGATGGGCTACTTCGCCGGGCTGGACCGGGCCGAACCGGCGTTCCCCGAACTCACCGCACGCGAGCGGGAGATCCTCACGCTCATCGCCGCGCACCTGACCAATCCGCAGATCGCGACCCGGCTGGGGTTGAGCACGAAGACGGTCCGCAACCACGTCTCCAACATCTTCGCCAAACTCCAGGTCGCCGACCGCGCCCAGGCCATCAGCGTGGCCCGCCGCCAGGGCCTCTGAGCCGGGGCGGCGCGTTGGTGTGGCGGGTCAGCGGGACGGTGCGCCGGGCGGGCGGGACGGTAGGGCGGCGAGCCAGTGCTCCAGCGCCTGCGGGGTGTCGAACAACAGCACCGGCGGCCCGGCCCGATCCTGCTGCCAGGCGCGCATCCGCGCGCGTTCGCGGGCGTACCCGGTGAGGTGCCAGACCAGGACGGACTCCGAGGAGAGCACGCTGCCCAGCGACTCGCGGTTGCCGTTGCAGATCTCCTCCCGGGTCCGCAGCCGGTCCAGGGTGCGGCGCAGCAGCCACCGGAAGGAGAGCCCACGCGGATAGTCCAGGCCGATCACCAGGTCGGCCCGGGCCAACGGTACGTCCCGCCAGCCGTGGTACGCCCCGTCCAGGATCCACCGCTCCTTGCGGCAGATCGCCTCGATCCGGCTGCGCTGCACCGCGACCGGCACCTCCACCCAGCCCGGTTCCCAGAGCAGGTCGTCGACCGGGTGCCAGGGCAGCCCGAGCCGGTGGGCCAAGTGCTGCGCGAGGGTGGACTTGCCGGAGCCGTGCACCCCGTACACCAGGATGCGAGTCGGGCTGTTCATCGCGCGGCAGCCTACCGAGTGATCTTCGCGCGGTCGACCGGGCCCAGATCTCGGTACGGATCCGCCCCTGGATGGTCACTTGGCACCAGGATCCTGGTCGGCACGGGATCCGCCGGGCGGCCGGTTCACCCGGCCCGGCCGCCCGGTCGGACTCAACGCCGGTTGGCGAGGTCGCCGCAGTCCGACTCGTCGGGCAGCAGCGGCCGCAGGGTGACCCGCCACTGTTTGCCGTCGGAGGTCCACGGCGTCGCCATGTTGGCGCTCGCCGCCGCACCGAGCAGCGTGCGCACCTCGTCACCGGTGACCGTCACACAGCCCAACCCGAGGTCCTTGCTGAGGGCGGCACCGGGCAGTGCCGGCCCCGGCCAGGCCACCTCGGGCTGCTCGCCGGCCTCGCTGTCGGCGACCCACGGCTCGGCGACGGCCGCGACGGCGGTCGGCGCGTACGCGGTGGTGTCCTCCAGGGTGTCGCCGAGCGGGCCCGACGGGTCGGTCAGCGACTCGGCGAAGGCGCGCAGCTTGTCCCGGGCCGACTGCTGCTCGGCGCTCAGGCCGCTGTCGGTGCCGGTGGCCTCGCCGAGCGCGTAGACCTCGGACTCCTCGGCGCCCTTGTCACCCAGGAGGGTGAACCGGGTCGAGGCGGCGTCCGCGACCGGCGGGGTCCCGAGGTCGGAGACTCCCCCGACGCCCGCCGCCCGGGCCTGCGCCACCAGCTTCTCGACCTCGTCGGCGCTGATCGTGCGGACCTGGAGGTTGGGCAGGGCCGGGCCGGGATACTGCAACGTCGTCGGCCCCTCGGTGATCACCCGCCCGTCGCCGTAGACGCTGATCGCGGGCAGGCGGGTGGCCAGCATGGCCGGCGTGACGAACCCGCCGACGTAGTCCATCCGGAACACCACGGAGTCCGCCGAGTAGGAGCGCTCGGGAGAACCGGCGTCGCCCGCGCCGCCGGCCCCCTGCTGGCCGCAGGCCGCCGAGGTCAGCAACAGCAGGGGAAGGACCGCCAGCCGCCCGCTTCGATGAATCTTCATGCCGATCGGACGTATCCGGAGCCCGATCGGTTTCTTCCGCCGTCATCTTTCGCGCGCGTCGGGCGTGGATGTAAGGAAGGGACCCCTTTACCTCACCAGACGTTAGTAGGGGTCCCTTCCTTACATCTCGTCCTCGGCTGTCAGCGCATCAGGCTTGGGCCGGTTCGGCGGTGATCGGCGACACCTCTGGCCGGGTGCGGCGCAGTCCTCGGGTGAGTAGCAGCGTCGTCGCCAGAGACAGGGCGGCCAGCACGGCCACCGCCCGATGAGTCGGCATCACGTCGGCGACCGCGCCGGCCAGCGCCGCGCAGACCGCCTGCCCGGTCAGCATGCCGTTCTGTTGCAGGCCGAGCACCTGGCCACGGGCCTGTGGCGGGGAGTGGGCAAGCAGCCGCTCCTGCAACGGCAGCGAGGCCGCGAAACCGACCGAGGCGACCATGGCGACGAGCACCGCGAGCGGCAGCTCCGGACGGACCAGGAAGGCGAGGTACGGCAACGGCAACAACAGTCGCAGCGACAGCACCCAACGCTGGCGCGTAGCCGGCCCGAGGAAGCGACCCACCAGGACGTCACCGGTGAGCATGCCGAGGGCGCCGGCGGCGAAGAGGAAACCGGCGCGGTCACCGGCGTACGGCAGGAACAGCGCCTCACAGCCGACGACCAGGCCGCTGGGCACCCACAGGTTGAGGTAGAGCGAGCGGCGTCCCGGATCGGCCCACAGTTCCCGGTTGATCCGCATGGTCCGGGCCGTCGAGGTCGACGCGTCCGCCCGGGCCGGTCGCTCCCGCAGCCCGAACCAGGTCACCGCCACCGCCACCGCCCGCAGCACGGTGGCGACCAGGAACACCTGGTACGGACTCAGCCAGACCAGCAGCACGCCACCCGCCCCGAAACCGGCGATCTGCATGACGCCGACGCTCACGTTCAGCGTGGACCGGCCGAGCACGTACGCGCCGGGCGGCAGGATGTCGTTGAGCAGCGCCCAGCGGGCGCCGCCGGTGACCGACCCGACGTACGCGACCAGCAGGATCAGGGCGAACCTTGCCCACAGCGGCAACCACGGCACCGCCTGGAGGGCCGCCCCGGAGAGCGCGACGAGTGCGGCGATGGTCAACGCCCGGCGCGGCGGCAGGCTGTCCGCGGCGGAGAGCAGGGTCAGGCTGCCGAGCACGCTGGCCAGCGGCGCGCCGAACATGCTCAGCGCGGTGAGCAGGGCCGACCCGGTCGCGACGTAGGTGAGCGAGCCGAGAGCCAGCGCCGAGGTGGTGTGCGCGGCGATGCCGGCGCAGTTGGCCACGAAGAGGTTGCGGAACTCGTGGACGGCGAACAGCTCCGAGTAGGTTCTCACTCCGACGATCCTCGGCGCGGGTCGCCGCGCGCCCTACAGTTACGGCTGGAGGCGAAACATGTCCGTCTGGCAGGTACCGGTGGATCTGTTGGCGCACAGCCGCTTCGTCATCTCGCCGATGACCGACACCGTCGCCGCGTTGCGGGCGTTACACAGCCCACGTCGACCGTGGCAGCATGCCTGGCGCCGCCCGCACCTCGACGCGTACCAGCGGATGGTGGCGGCCCGGCCGCTGCTGCCGGCGTTGCTGGCGGCGGCGTTCCAGCCGCGCTGGACCGCCGACTTCCTCACCCTGGCACCCGCGACGGCGGCACCGACGTTCGCCGAGGAACTGGCGGTGGTCGCCGGGCGCGACGACGACCGGATCCGCGCCGACCTGCGGGCGGCCCGCCCGGGTCCACTCGCCGACCTGCTGTGCGGCGATGGCCTGGTCGACCAGGTGTTGGCCCTGCTCGACTGGGTGTGGACGCAGACCGTGCGACCGGAGTGGCCGGCGCGGGAACGCCGCCTGCGGGCCGACGTGGTGGCCCGTACCGCCCGGCTCAGCACCCAGGGCTGGGCGGGCGTACTCGCCGACTTCAAGCCCACCGTGCGGTGGCTCGGCGAGGGCAACCTCCAGGTCAACGACTACCCCGCACCGCCGTTGCCGCTCGACCGGGCCGAGCATCTGGTGTTCGTCCCGGCACACTGTGTGCGCGGCTGGGTGCTGTGGGACCGGCCGACCCTCTTCGGCATGGTCTATCCGGCCAGCGGCATCCTCGCCGACGACAGCCCACCGATGCCGGACGGGCTGGACCGGCTCATCGGCCCGAACCGCGCGGACATCCTCGTCCGGTTGACGAATCCACTGAGTACGTCGCAACTCGCGGCGATCACCGGGCTGTCCCTGGGCGCGGTCGGTGACCATCTGCGGGTGCTCCGCGACGCCGGCATGGTGACCCGGCGGAGGTCGGGCCGGGAGGTGTTGTACTGGCACACCGCGCGCGGCGCCGCCCTGGCCGGGGTCGGCGCGTCGGCCGGACCGGTCATTCCACGGTGACCGTGTACGCGGCCGTGTGCACCTCGCCGTCGACCTGGAAGTCGAAGAACGCGCGGTAAACGGCCGGCGAGGTCAGCAACAGCAGAGGAAGGACCACCAGCCGCCCGCTTCGATGAATCTTCATGCCGATCGGACGTATCCGAAGCCCGATCAGTTTCCTCCGGCGGCAGATCCACCGCGAGCATCGGACAGACGGGTCCTGACACGCGGATGGTGAGGCGGCACGACCGTGCAGGACGTGCCAGGATCGTCGAATGCCGATTCGCGGCGGTTCCGCGCTGACCGCAGTCGCCATGGCCTACGCGATCTCCTCGATGGGTGACCAGGTCGCGCTGGTGGCCTTGACCTTGCGCTTCTACGAGCAGGGCGCCTCAGCGGTCCTGATCTCCGCCCTCGTGGTGGTGGGAGTGCTGCCGATCGTGGTGATCGGGCCGTTGGCCGCGCCGTTGATCGACCGGGTGGAGAGCCGCCGTCTGGTCACGGCGGTCGCCCTGGTGCAGGCCGCCGTGGTGGTGGTCGTGGCACTCACCGATCACGTCGGCGTCACGCTGCTGCTCGTGGCCGCGTTGGGGGCCGGTCTCGCCGTCGTCTCGCCGGCACTGTTGCTCCTGGTGCCCGCAGTCGTCGGTGAGGAACGGGTCGCGTACGGCTACGGGCGCCTGGAAGCCTTCCGGGCGGTCGGGAACGTCCTCGGGCCGGCCCTGGCCGGAATCCTCGTGGCCGCGTTCGGCAGTCGGGGCGCACTGCTGATCGACGCGGTGTCGTTCGTGCTGATGGCGATGGTCGTCACCGCCGTCGCGGTGCGCCGCGAGCCGGTGTCCGGTGCTCGCGCACACTGGTCGCAGCAGGTGCGCGAGGGCGTCGTCGTGCTGGGCCGCAACCGCATGCTGGTCACCGCCGTCTCCGCACTGGCCGCTGCGGTCGTCTTCACCGCCACCATGAGCACCGCCCGGGTGTTCTTCGCCCGCGAGGACGTGGGCACCACCGATGTCGGCTACGGACTGCTGCTCACCGCCCACGCCGTCGGCATGGTGGCCGCGTCGGTCCTCCTCGCGCCCCGCGTGCCGGTGGCCGCCCAGCCGCGCGTGCTCGCGGGAGCCGGGCTCCTCATGGGTGTGGCGCTGACCGTCGTCGCCGTGCTCCCCGTCCTCGCCGTGGCACTCGTCGGCTTCGTGTGCACCGGCATCGCCAACGCCCTGCAGAACCTGGCCGTCCGGAACCTCATCCACGCCGAGGTACCCGCCGAGGTGCGGGGTCGTGCCTTCGCCTGCGCCTCGGCGCTCCTCAACGGCGCCAACCTCTCCGGCACCGCGCTGGGTGGACCGGCCGTGGTGGTCCTCGGCGGCGCGACCAGCCTCCTCGTCGCGGGTCTCGGCGCAGTCGTCGCCACGCTCGCGGCAGCACCGGTCCTGCTCCGCAGGGGTCCCACTACCTCGTAGCGCCCCCGCCGTGAGTCCGGTCACGTCACGGTGACCGTGTACGCGGCCGTGTGCACCTCGCCGTCGACCTGGAAGTCGAAGAACGCGCGGTACCGGCCGGGGCTGGGCGGGGTCAGCCAGAACGTCACGGCGCCGTCGACCAGCTCCTGCTCGGGGTGGACGTGTACGAGACCCAGGTCCCCCTCCCGGATCAGCACCAGGTGCCCGTACGCGCCGAGGTAGCGGTCCAGTCGGGCCGGCTCGGTGCCGCCGGTGCGGGTGACCCGTAGTGCCAGTGGCGTGGTCACGCCCACCGTGGGCGTACCCTCCAGCGCGACCGAGTACGGCCCGGCGGTCGTCTCGCGCTGCGGCGGTGGCAGCCCTGCCGGGGTGTACGCCCCGGGGACGTGGTGGTCGACGCCGAGCACCAGCGGCAGTTGTCGACCGTCGGTGGTGGTGACGGAGAAGTCGGCGTAGACGCGGTAGTCGCCGGCCTTCGCCACGGTCAGCGGGACGCTCCAGGTGCCGTCCGACGCCATCGTCGGGTGCAGGTGCTGGTAGCCGCCGAGGTCGTTGCCGACCACGATCAGGTGCAGCGGCTTCTCGTGCACCACCGCGAACCGGGTGGCGGGCTGCCCGTCGGGGCCGACGATCCGGAGCCGGTAGTCGAGGGCCTTGCCGGCCTGTTGCGTCCGCAGCACCGGCTGGAGGGTGTAGCCGCTCACGCTGACCTCGGTGCCGGTCGCCTGGCCGGTGCCGTCGCCGGGGTGCGTGTGGGGACCGGTGCCCGACGGGTGCTGGTGTCCGTCGCCCGCCACCGCTCCGGCGACCGGGGAACCGGCGGCGGCTGCCTGCTGGCCGCCCGTGCTGGTGGTGCGTGGCTCGCCGGTGCCGAGGCGGCCCAGCCCGAATCCGGCCAGCAGGGCCACCACCAGCCCACCGACCAGCAGCACCAGCCGGGTGTCACCGTGTCGGTTCTCCGGGCCGGTGCGGGCCGGTGCCGAGTCGTCCGGTGGGTCGACGACCGGCGTTTCCCGCTCGGTGGTGGCGAGCGCACCGACCGGGACGCCCGCCGAGGGCCTCCGATCGGCCGCCGACGTCGCGCTTGCGCGCGCCGAGGACGTCGCCACCGTCGAGGTCCGGCCGGCTTTCGCTGTGGAGGCGGTCACCGTGGACGTCTTGACTCCGCCGCCGCCGGGCTTCCGCGCCGACGCCGGCTTCTTCGTGGTGGTCGCCGGGACCGCGCTCGCGCCGGATCGACGTCCGGTGCCGGTCCGGCGGGTGTCACCCCGGGGGCGGGTGGGGCGCGATCGGCCGGCGGGGACGCCGGTGGTGGGGCGGCGACGCAGGACGAGCAGGGCCGCGACCGCCGCGCCGAGCGCCACCGCGCCGGTGAGCCATGCGAGCCATCCGGCACCGCCGCCGCCGTCGCCGGAAGATGAGGGGGGCTCGGTCATAGCCGGTGCGGGGGCCGCCTCGGGTGAGGCGGCGGGCGTCGCGCCGGACCCGGACGTCCCGTGCTGCTCGGCGGCGGCGAGCAGTGCCGGGGCGGGCTGGTCCGTGGGCGCCTGCCAGCCGGCGGGTGCCTTGGTGACCGGTCCGGTGTAGCGGAAGCTCATGGTGCCGCGTACGGTCTCGCCGTCGGAGGCGACGGAGAGGTAGCTGACCGAGTAGCGGCCGGTCGCGGGCAGGTGCGCGAGGGTCACCACCGCCGGGAAGCCGGTGGCGTACTCGCGTGGCTCGAAGACACCGTCGACCAGGAAGTACTCCCGGACCGGGCGGTCCAGGGGTGTGGGTGTCCCGTGTGTCCAACCGTTGTCGACCCGGGCGCCGCCGGGCGCGGTGACGGCGAAGTACGCGTCGTCCCGGACCTGCTCGGTGAATTGCAGTTCCACTGTGGTCAGTGGTGTGTCGACGGTGGCGCCCTCGGCCGGTGTGGACACCGCCAGGGTGCCGTGGGCGGCGGCCGGTGGGGTGGACCCGAGGAGGACGGCGGCCGAGGCGAGGACGAGCGCGAGGAGGCCCGAGACCACGCGTCGGGGAGCCGTTGGGAGTCGACGCATCCGGTCATCGTTGCGACGGCAGGGCTTCGTTCAATAGCCCGTCATCTTTTTATTCAGATAGCAAAAGTTATGCCCTCCCCGACTCAACCTGTCGGCGCCTCCGACGAAACAGCGAGGGTCAGTGCCGGTCGCACGGGTGGAACAGCACCGGATGCAGCCGCTGCACCAGGTCCTCCTGCCCGTTCAGCGGCGGAGTGAAGCAGAGCCGGTAGCAGGCGCTCCCGCCGCTGGGGGTGGGAATCGACACCAGCAGCCCGTACCGGTCCAGCCGCAGCGGACACGGCAGACAGTCGGCGGGCAGGTCGACCCCGGCGGCGACCAACTGCCGCCGCAGGAACGGATAGAACCGGGTGCCGTGGTGGTCGACCAGGTCGACCAGGAGCGGTCGCTCCATCGCGGAGATCGGGTCGGGCGCGGCGGCCCGGTAGTCGACGAGGCGTACCGGCAGGTCCCGGTCCCGGCCGGCGAGCGTGACGCGTTTCGGCACCACCTCCACGATGACCGTCTCCGCACCGATGTCCAGCAGGTCCGGGTCGGGCAGGGTGGCCGCCACCGCGTCGGCGGCGGCGCGGGCGGCGGCCCCGGCCAGCGGGGTCGCCCGGCCACCGACCCGCAACCGGCCCCAGGTCGGCGAGAACGGCAGTGGCGGCACGTCCGCGATGTGCACGAGCACCGAGCCGGTGATGCCGGCGAGCGGCTCGTCCCGTCGGCACAACAGCAGGATGCGGCCGTCGTCGGCGGCACCGTGCCGCACGTCGGTCACGGTCGGCCCGCGGTACGCCACCACGGTGGCAAGCGTCGTGCTGCCGGCCAGGGTGCGGGCGATCTCGGCGCTACTGGGTTGCATGGGCGGGCTCCGTTCGGGCGGACGGCCGGGGTGAGGTCACGGGTGGGGGTGGACGCAGGTGGGGCAGCCGGGCTCGCCGCCGAGCAGGCGGGACAGCCCCGCGCCGACGTCGTCCGGTCCGGTGAGCGGCTCGGCGAAGGCGAGCCGGACGTCCCGGTGCCCCTCGGGCACCTCCAGGCGCAGCACGATCCCGTGCCGGTCGAGCCGCAGCGGGTGGACCCGGCCGGCACCGGCCCGCCGGTCGGCCGGCACCAGACGGGTCAGGCCACCGAGCGTCTCCGGGTGTGCGGCGTACAGGTGACGCAGCAGGTCGGCCTCGTACGGGGCGAGCGGGTCGGGGTCGGCGGCGGCCAGGTCGTCCGGGTCGACGGTGGCGTCGCCGTCGGCGTCGACGAGGTCGGCGGTGGCGAGCGCGAGGAAGGCGGTCACGTCGCCACCGTCGAGGTCGTCCAGGGTGAGCCAGCCGGTGAGCGTGGCCCGCGCCCGGACCCGGTGGCGGGCCGGGACCGGTGCCAGGTCGGTGATCTCGACCAGCGCCGGCACCTCCCCCGTGTCCAGCAGGTGTCGGGCCAGTTCGGCGTGGGCGGGCAGCGCCACCCGGAGCAGCCCGTCGGCGTCGAGGGAGTGCCGTCCGATCAGGTCCGCGCGGTGGCGGGTGGTCCGCAGGCGCAGCGAGTCCGCGGCGGCGAGCAGCGTACGCAGTCGCTCGGCCGGTGTGGCGGTGGTCGCCGCCAGGGGTGCCTTGCTCAATGCCCCACCTCCCATTAGGTTAGCCTTACCTTACTAGAGAGGTGATGATGAACCAGTCCCGCCCGAAGATCAAGCGCTCCCGCCGCCTCGGCATCCCGCTCACCCCCAAGTGCGTGCGGTACTTCGAACGCCGGCCCTACCCACCCGGCGTGCACGGTCGGGCGCGGACCAAGGAGAGCGACTACAAGGTCCGGCTGCTGGAGAAGCAGCGCCTCAAGGCGCAGTACGACCTGCGGGAGAAGCAGCTCCGGTTGGCCTTCGAACGCGCCGTGGGCCGTCCGGGCAAGACCGGCGAGGAACTGGTGATCGACCTCGAGACGCGCCTGGACGCCCTGGTCCTGCGCGCCGGTCTCGCCCGCACCATCTACCAGGCCCGCCAGGCCGTCACCCACGGGCACGTCAACGTCAACGGACGGCGGGTGGACCGTCCCTCGGCCCGGTTGCGCCCCGACGACGTGATCGCGGTCCGCGAGGGCAGCCGCACCAAGACGCCGTTCGTGGTGGCCGCCGCCGGTGCGCACGCCCCGGAACGGACCGCCCCCTATCTCGACGTCGACCTGGCCGGGCTGACCGCACGGCTGATCCGGTTGCCACAGCGCGCCGAGGTGCCGGTGCGCTGCGACGAGCAACTGGTCGTCGAGTACTACTCCCGCTGACCGCGCGGTCCGGCCGGAGCCGCCCACGGGCACCGGCCGGACCACCGGCACCAGGGGTGGCCTGCGGAGGGTTGGTACCGGTGCGCTAGACAGGTAGCCCTACCGACCCCCTCGGATGGCGGGAGCACATGTCACCATCCCTGCTCACCTGGCTCACCGGCGGCGTACTGCTGCTGGGTGCCGGACTCCTCACCACCCTCCTGCCCCGCCTGCGGTCGCGACGGCAGGACCGCCTCGTGGCCTGGTCGACCGCCCGGGCCGCGATCGACAGCGCCACGGTCAGCCGCGACGCGGCGGGCACCCGACTGCCGGAGGCCGACGGCCTGCTGGCCCGCGCCGAACTGCTCGCCGCCGACCGTGGCGGCGTCACGGCCGCCCGCGCGGCGGCCGACTTCGCCCGCCGCGCCGACGCGCTGTGGCAGGCACGGCGGTGACCGCGCCCCGAGGCGTCCGACGCGCCGAACCGCTGCGCTGGGCGTTGCTCGCCGTCGCGGTCGTCGTCCTGGCGGTCTTCCTGCTCGCCCAGCGGCAGAGCATCGATGTGAGCTACGGGCAGTCACCGGCGGTGTCGAGGCAGGTCGAGGAGGGCTCCGCCGGTGAGCTGAGCGACGCGACCGTGCCGTCCACCGAGGAGATGACCGCCCTGGTCGACGCCGACCCGGTGGTACGCCTGCCGGGTGCCGTCGCCCGCTGGGACGAGCGGCGGGTACGGGAGGCGATCGGCGGCGAGGACACCCGGATCCTGGTCGCCCCGACCGGCCTGGACGAGGAGGAACGCAAACGGGTCCGCGAGGTCGAGAACGCCACCGTCCGGGTGATCGGTACGCAGGTGAGCGGCGGCATGTTCCAGGCCACCCCGGACACCCTGCCCGGCTGGCGGGCCCAGTTCGCCACCGGCGACGTCACCGACCAACTGGTCGCGCTGATCACCGCGCTGCGCAAGGTGCCGCGACCGGCGGACCAGGACACGCTGCGCTGGCGTGACCCGAGCGGGACGGAACTCGACACCGTTACCGCCGACCTCCGCGCCGACGGGCTGCACGTGGCGGAGGGCGCCACGCTGCGCCAGGTGCCGAAGGACGCCGACACCGCCTTCCCCGACGGCGCCTGGTACGTCGCCCTGCCCGCCCAGCCGTACGGCGAGCCGCTTCCCGCGTACGGGCCGGCGCTGCACCGACTCTTTCCGGACCAGCCGCTGGTGGTGATGTACGGCAGTTGGGTCGAGTACCACGGTCCGGGCGCGGCGGACTTCGCGGAGCTCGCCGGGACCAGCTTCTACGCCCACTTCGGCGACCGGCTCAGCCGCTACGACTATCCGCAGCAGAACGTGCTCGGCGTCTACCTGGGCCGGGTCACCGACATCCGGTACGCGGGCCTGTTCGACCGCCCACTGCCCTACCGGCCGTTGGATCCGCTGCGGGTGGCGCTGCCCGCCCTGCCCTGGATCTTCGCGGCCTGTGTGGCGGGCTTCCTGGTGCTGTCGATCCGGTCGCTGCGCCGCTCGGGCACCCGCCCGGGTGATCCGCAACGCGGTGGCGTGCGGGCCCGGCTGGCCGGTCTCACCGCGCTCGCGGTCGAGGCGTCGCTGCTCACCGACGCGCGCAGCAACCCGGCGCTGACCCGGGGCATCGGCAAGCTCGAAGCGGCCCGGCAGGCGCTCGACGAGGGACTCCCGGACAAGCACGTCCGGCGGTTGCTCGACGACGCGACGGCGGAGCTGGACGACACCGCCCGCCTGACCGGCATCCCCGAGTTCCGCCCCGACCTCTATCTCCAGGGGAGGCTGTCGTGACCGCCACGCTGCGACGCGGCCTGGCCGCCCTGGTCGGCACCACCTTCGGCTGGGCGGTGCTGGCCTGCCTGGTGCTGGCCGGGTGGGCGCTGTGGTCGGGCGGGATCCTGGACGGCCCGATCGCCCGCGAGGTCCGCGCCTCGTCGCTGTACGTCGCCCCCGGGGTCGACCTGGACCGGCCCGCCGCCGAGCGGGTCGTCGGCAACCGCCGGCTGGTGGTGCTGTTGATGTCGCCCGGCGACGACCTGCGGGCCGCCTGCGACCAGACCCGGCAGGCCGCGAAGGGGACGCTGGTGCTGGCGATGAGCCGCGACGGCGACGACTGGGACACCTACGGCTGCTCGCGCATCCGCCAGCGCGACAGCAAGGACTTCGGCCGGGCGATGGTCGCGGAGACGATCATCGGCCGGGGTGTCGACTCGTTCGTGGACCAGCCGGTGGAGGCGCTCAAGGTCATCGTGGTCAACTACGACCTGCTGGTACGGGCCGGCACGGTCCCGGACGGGGCACGCACGATCAGCCCCTCGCTGCCCCGGTACCTGCTGGCCGGCGCGGCGGTCGGCGGCGTGGTCGCCGGTGCCGCGTCGCTCTGGTTCGCGGGACGGCGGGCCGGCCGGCTGGCCGCCGCGCGGCGACGCCGACGCGACGACCGGGCCGACGAGCGCAGCGCGCTCAGCGCCGCGACAGCCGGGTTGGCACAGCAGATCGTCGACCTCGACCAGCGGTACGGCCAGCTCTCCGCCCGCAGCACGGGCCGGGGATACGCGCGGCTGGTCAGCGACTACACCCGGCTGCTCGGCGAGTTCTCCGACGCCGACGCGGGCGACGTCACCGTGGAGCGGCTGCGGGGCCGGGTGGACGAGCTGGCCTCGCGGGCGACCATGCTCGCGCGGGAGGCGGCGGCCCGGACCGGGGACGGTGCGGGGTCCGACGACCGGTCGGCGCGGCGGTCGACGTCACGGCGTGGCGGTCGGCGGGGGCGGCGGCGCGACCGGCCCGGATCCACCACCGGCTGACGGCGGGCCGACGGGGTCGGGCGCGACCGTGCCGGTGGGGAGCCGGGAGCGGCCGTGCCCGACCACCGACAGCTCGACGACCCGCCGTGACCAGGGCCGTACCCGCAGGGTCACCATGTCGCCGTCGTGGCAGCGGCTCGCCCACTCGCTGGGCAGCCCCCACGCGGTGGTGCGGTCGGCGGTGCCGTCGTCCACGGCCAGGTAGTGCAGCCAGGGCCGGGCCGGACGGTTCTCGCCCTGAGTGGTGCTGCGCCACACCTCGATCCAGAGCACCTCACCGGTGACGGTGCGCTCGGTGACCAGGTCCACCAGGGTGCGGACCACGGTGTGGATCCCGGAGAGCAGCACCAGGACCGTCAGCACGACGACGCCGTTGCGCACGAGGTCGAAGATCCGTGCGGCCTGGTTCACCGTCGACGGGGTGAGGGTGAACGTGGGACCGACGGCGTTGAGCAGGAAACCGCCGACGGCGATGCCGATCACGCCGCCGGCCAGCAGGCGCGGCACCGAGCGGCCGTAGCGGAGCAACAGCCGGGGATAGCGGACGCGGACCCGGCGCCACGTGCCGCCGTACGACGACCAGACCGACGTGCGGTCGCCGAGGCCGAGGTCGAGCACCGCGCTGGCCAGGTGGGTGGCGCCGACGGCGGCACCGTAGCCGAGGTAGCGGTCCCAGATCGCCACCGCGGCCGGCGGCAGTTCGTCGAACTGCTCGTGCCCGCGCAGCCAGTCCCGGACACCGAGCCACCGGGTCGCCACCTGACGGCCGAGCGCCGTGTCGCGTTCGCCCGGTGACGCCCCGGCCAGCGTGGAGAACAGGACGAACACGGCGATCCCGGCGATGAACGCGTGGTTGCCCGAGGTCGGATGCCAGCTCGCCAGGTGCAGCGCGGCCAGGCCGACCACCACGGCGGCGACCAGCGCCGTGCCGACCAGCAGACCGGTCACGCGCGGGCCGAAGCGCCGCCGGGACAGCCCGGCGGCACGGGCGTCGGCGACCACCTGCCCGCGCAGCCGCTTGTTCCACGCCCGGGCCCGGGCCTCGTCGCGGAAGGTCAGCGCGGTCAGTGGCAGGACGCCGTCCACCGCGAGCCCCCGCACCCGGTCGAGCACCAGTCGCTCGTACGGACGCAGCCCGGCCTCGTCGGGCGGAGCCGCCGGCAGGTGCACCGTGCTCTGCATCGGGTCGGCACCGGGTTGGCGTACCTCGAAGAAGCCCCGGGCGGCGAGGTCGAGCAGGGTCGCCTCGGCGGCGTCCTCGGTCAGCGACCAACGGTTGACCAGCAGGTTGACCACGGCGGGCGGTTCGGCGCCGAGTTCCGGGGTGGCCGGCGCGGGCGACACGGCGGCGGGCCGGGTGACCCACCGGAGCACACCGTAGAGCAGCAGCCAGCCGGCGAGGGCGCCCAGCCCCACCGTCAGGTCGAGCAGGAGACGACCGTCCATCACGCGCCCGGGCCCGGGAAGCGGACTCCGACGGTGCCGCGCTCGCCCGTCCCGGCCTCGAAGTAGTCCCGCGTCCGGAAGCCGGCCACGCGGGCGACCAGGTTGGTGGGGACGGACTCGACGGTGGTGTTGTACGTCTGCACCGCGCTGTTGTAGAACTGCCGGGCGTAGGCGATCCGGTCCTCGGTACGGGACAGTTCGGTCTGCAACGCCGCGAAGTTCCGGTCGGCCCGCAGATCCGGGTACGCCTCGGCGAGCGCGAGCAGTCGGCCGACCGCCTCGGTCAGCACGGTCTCGGCACCGGCCCGACCCGCCAGGCCGGGCGTGGTGGCGGCGGCCAGCGCACCGCTGCGGGCGGCGGACACCGCCGTCAACGCGTCGCGCTCGTGCGCCGCGTACCCCTTGACGGTCTCGACCAGGTTCGGGATCAGGTCGTGCCGGCGGCTGAGCTGCACGTCGATCTGGGCCCAGGAGGCCCGCACCTGGTTGCGGCGGCGGACCAGACGGTTGTAGGCGACCGTCGCCGCACCGAGTACGGCGACCACCAGCAGGCAGAACAGCCCGCCGACGAGACTCGCCACGACGTCACTGCCCATTCCTGCCCCTCCGGTGCCGCACCTGCACGCCGCGACCTGCGGTGACCGGCGCGAGCGGGCCGGACCCCGGTGTCGGCGGTCCGGCCGGTCCGATCATGGGGATCGGGCCCGGGGGACACAATCAGGCGAACGGTCGGTGACCGGATGCGACGCGTCGCCTGCGTCACAGCGGCAGCGTCGGTCAGCGGCAGCGTCGGTCAGCGGCAGCGTCGGGTCCCGGCCGGGGCCGGGACGGGTTCGGCGATGATGGTGCGGTGAACTTCCGCTCCGTCTACCAGCACGGGTTCGTCCGTGTCGCCGCCTGCACCGGGCGTACGCGCATCGCCGAGCCCACCGCCAACGCCGAGGCCGTCTTGCGGCAGGCCCGCCGGTGCGCCGCCGAGGGGGTGGCCGTGGCGGTCTTCCCGGAACTGGGCCTGTGCGGCTACTCGATCGAGGATCTCCTGCTCCAGGACGCGGTGCTGGACGAGGTGGAGACGGCGCTGGCACACCTGGTGGCGGAGTCGGCGGAGCTGCTGCCGGTGCTCGTCGTCGGTGCGCCGCTGCGGCACCGGGGCCGGGTCTACAACTGCGCGGTGCTGGTGCACCGGGGTCGGGTGCTGGGCGTGGCGCCGAAGTCGTACATCCCGAACTACCGGGAGTTCTACGAGGCCCGGCAGATCGGCGCGGGGGTCGACGAGCGCGGCGGGACGATCCGGCTCGGCGGCGCCGAGGTGCCGTTCGGGGTGGACCTGCTGTTCACCGCCGAGGACGTGCCCGGCCTGGTGCTCTACGCCGAGGTCTGCGAGGACCTGTGGGTGCCGGTGCCGCCGAGCGCCGAGGCGGCATTGGCGGGCGCGACCGTCCTGGTCAACCTCTCCGGTAGCCCGATCACGGTGGGTCGGGCCGAGGACCGTCGGCTGCTGTGCCGGTCGGCGTCGGCGCGCTGCCTGGCCGCGTACGTCTACGCGGCGGCCGGTCTGGGCGAGTCCACCACGGACCTGTCCTGGGACGGCCAGACGATGATCTACGAGAACGGGGTCCTGCTCGCCGAGACCGACCGGTTCCCGGCCGACGAGCGGCACGCGGTGGCCGACGTCGACCTGGACCTGCTGCGGCAGGAACGGCTCCGGATGGGCACGTTCGACGACAACCGGCGGGCGCACGCGGGACGCACCGGCGGCTTCCGCGAGGTGCGGTTCCGGCTGGAGCCGCCGACGCGGGACCTCGGGCTGCGGCGGCGGGTCGAGCGGTACCCGTTCGTGCCGTCGGATGCGGCGCGCCTGGCGCAGGACTGCTACGAGGCGTACCACATCCAGGTCGCCGGCCTGCACCAGCGGCTGGCGGCGACCGGCGACCCGAAGGTCGTCATCGGGGTCTCCGGCGGCCTGGACTCGACCCACGCCCTGATCGTCGCGGCACGGGCGATGGACCGGGCGGGCCGGCCGCGCAGCGACATCCTCGGGTTCACCATGCCGGGCTTCGCGACCAGCGCGCACACCCGCGACAACGCCCACAAGCTGATGCGCTCGCTCGGGGTCACCGCGACCGAGCTGGACATCACCGCCACCGCGCGGCTGATGCTCCAGGAACTCGGTCACCCGTTCGGTGCCGGCGAACCGGTCTACGACGTGACGTTCGAGAACGTGCAGGCCGGGCTCCGCACCGACTACCTGTTCCGGCTCGCCAACCAGCGCGGCGGCATCGTGCTCGGCACCGGTGACCTGTCCGAGTTGGCACTGGGCTGGTGCACGTACGGCGTCGGCGACCAGATGAGCCACTACAACGTCAACTCGGGCCTGCCGAAGACCCTCATCCAGCACCTGATCCGGTGGGTGATCGGCAGCGGCCAGTTCGACGAGGAGGTGGGCGAGACGCTGCGCGCGGTGCTGGACACCGAGATCAGCCCGGAGCTGGTGCCGGGCGCGGAACTCCAGTCCACCGAGAGCAGCATCGGCCCGTACGCGTTGCAGGACTTCACCCTCTTCCACGTGCTGCGCTACGGCTTCCGACCGTCGAAGATCGCCTTCCTGGCCTGGCACGCGTGGCACGACTCGGCGGCGGGCACGTGGCCGCCCCACTTCCCGGAGCACAAGCGGGTCGCCTACGACCTGCCGGAGATCCGCCGTTGGCTGGAGGTCTTCTGCCGCCGGTTCTTCGGCTTCGCCCAGTTCAAGCGCTCGGCGATGCCGAACGGCCCGAAGGTCGTCGCCGGTGGTTCGCTCTCCCCGCGCGGCGACTGGCGGGCGCCGTCGGACGGTTCGGCGCAGGCGTGGCTGCGCGATCTCGCCCGCTGGGACGCGGACTGAGTGGACGGTGTGGACGCGGCCCGGACGATGGTTCGGACCGGCCACCGGACGTAGGGTGAACTCACCGAGGGCTTCCGCTTCACCGCCGCCGATGAAGCGGCGGTGGGCCGGCACGGGGTCGGGATGCGGCGGTACGGCGGCGGGTGGCAGGTCAGTGGAGGGGAAGTGCTGTGGCGGTAGGGCGCGTGGTCCGGTTCGACGAGGTGAAGGGGTACGGGTTCATCGCCCCGGAAGAGGGTGGTGAGGACGTCTTCGTCCACGCCAACGACCTGATGGAGGGCAAGCAGGCCATCACACCGGGCACCAGGGTGGAGTTCCAGATCAAGGAGGGCGAGCGGGGCCTCAAGGGCTACGACGTCCGGGTCGTCGCGTCGGAGCGCCGTCCGCTCGCCGCCCCGGTCGCGACCGCCGACACCGAGGAGTACGACGAGGACGCCACCTGTGACGTGCTCTCCGCCGCGGCGCTGCGCGCCGAGGTGACCGAGGCGTTCATCCAGGCTGCCCCGGACCTCACCGCGGGTCAGATCGTCCGGCTGCGGGACCAGGTGATCCGCATCGCCACCCGGCACGGGTGGACCGAGGGCTGAGGCTCAGCCGACCCGACCGCTGCCGACGTCCGGCGTACGGGTCGCCGACGCGCCGCCGAACACCACCGTGCGCGGCAGCTCGGGTCGTCCGCCCCGGGGCTTCCACTCGCGCGGATAACCCAGCGACACCTCCTGGAACGGCACCTCGTCGTGCCAGGTCGTCCGGGGGATGTGCAGGTGACCGTAGACCACCGCCGCCGCCCGGTACCGGACGTGCCAGTCGGCGGTCAGTTCCGTCCCGCACCACTGGGCGAACTCCGGGTGGCGCAGCACGTCGGTCGGTTCGCGGACCAGCGGGTAGTGGTTGACCAGGACGGTCGGCAGGCTCGGGTCGCAGGCGTCCAGGCGCTGCCGGGTGTACGCCACCCGCTCCCAGCACCACGCCTCGCGGCTCGGGTGCGGATCCGGGTGCAGCATGAACTCGTCGGTGCAGACGATCCCGGTGGCGTACGCCCGCGCCAGCGACTCCTCCTTGGTGGTGGTGCCGGGCGCCCGGAACGAGTAGTCGTAGCCGACGAAGAGCGGGGCGACGACCACCGGCCCGCCGGGCCCCCGCCAGACCGGGTACTCGTCCTGCGGGGTGTGCACGCCGAGCGTGCGGCACAACTCGACGAGGTGGTCGTACCGCTGCTCGCCGCGCAGGTCCACCGGGTCGTGCCGGGGGGTCCACAGTTCGTGGTTGCCCGGTGCCCAGACCACGGTGTGGAAGCGTTCGGTGAGGGTCCGCAGGGTCCACTCCACATCGGCGTACGCGTCACCGATGTCCCCGGCGACGAGAAGCCAGTCCTGGTCGGAGCGGGGTCGCAGCTCCGCAGCGATCTGCCGGTTCTCGGCGTAGCCCACGTGCAGGTCGCTGACCGCGAGAAGCGTGCCGGCACCCATGTCCTCGTCCACCCCCGGTCTGCGGCCCGTCGCCGCCCCGCAACGGTAGTCGTACCGGCGGTGGACGAACAGCCCGTCAGCCGCCGGTGCCCTCGGCGGCGCCGTCGGGCGTGAGGGCGCCGTCGGCCTCACCGGTGTCGAGGTGCACGTGCTGGTGGCCGTTGCCGGCGTCGATGTTGATCTGGTCGAGTTGTGTCGCGGCCACCGACCAGGTGGTGGCGGCGAGGGTGGCCTGCCGGGCGGCCAGCGTCAGGTGGTCGCGGCGCAGGGCGTCGGGCACGGAGGCCGCCAGGGCGACGGCGTCGACCGCGACGGTGGCCTGGGCCACGGCGCTGCGCAGGCCGCCCCGGGCGACGTTGGTGGCCGTGCTGCCCGAGGGCGGGTCGGCGTACGCCTCGGTGAGCTGGCCCATGGTCTGTCGCCACTGGTCCAGTTGCGTCGGCTCGGGAGCCTGCCCGGACTCCCCGTGCTCCCGTACGGCCACCAGGATCGGCGCCATCTGCTGGCCGGTGCGGCGTGCCAGGTCGGTCAGTTCGACGATCTGGCGCGCGTCCCGTTCGACCTCCGCCGCGCGCATCTCGGCGATCCGCGAGTCGGTGTCGTCCGGCCGTCCCAGGGTGTACCCGACCAGCCCGCCCACCAGGGCCACCACCAGCACTGCCGTGACGGCACCGAGGATCGACCAACCGGAGGTCCGCGCTGCCGAGGCCGGCGGGGTCGCCAGGTAGGAGGGCCTTCCGGTACGACGGGACATGGCCACCCCTCGGGATCGACGACGATTCGCTCGGAGCGTAGCCCGTATATCACAAGCCGTCGATACTTCTGTGCACTGTGGCGTCGACTTTCACTCGGCGGGCACGAAAGCCTGCCGACGGCGTTCGGTGCGCCGCCGTAGTGTGACGGCGACCAGCAGGGCCGTACCCGCCATCAGCACGGCGCTGGCCACAGCGGCCAGCCGGAACCCGTGCACGAACGCCTCCCGCGCGGCGGCGAGGAGCCGCTCGCCGACCTCGGCGGGCAGGCGGTCGCCGGCGGCCAGCGCGGCGGTGAGGTTGTCCCGCGCGGCGGTCGCCTCCGGACCGGCCTCGGCGGGGACCGCGGTGGCCATGTCGTGCCGGTAGACCGCGGTGATCAGGCTGCCGAGCAGCGCGATGCCGAAGGCGCCGCCGAGTTGCGGCGCCGTGGCGGAGATCGCCGCCGCCGCGCCGGCCCGCTGCGGTGGTGCGGCTCCGACGACCATGTCGGTGGCGAGCGCCATCATCGGCCCCAGTCCGGCGGAGACGACGACCGCCCCGGTCACCAGAATCGCCAGTCCGCCGACCTCGACCTGGGTGAGCAGGCCGTAGCCGACCGCGGCGAGCGCCAGACCGGTCGCGGTGACCGTGGCCGGGTCGACCCGGCGGGCGATCCGGGGGGCCAGCGTGGACCCGACGATCACGCCGACGGCCGAGGGCGCGGTCCACATGCCCGCCGCCAGCGGGGACAGGCCCTGCACCAGTTGCAGGTACTGCGCGATGGCGAGGTTGGATCCCCACAGGACGAAGATGCCGAGCGCCAGGGTGGTGGCGGCGACGGTGAGTCGGCGGTCGGCGAAGAGCCCGAGGTCCAGGAACGGGTCGGTTCGGCCGCGCTGCCGCCGGACGAACAGCACGGCGGCGGCGAGGCCCGCCACGACCGCCAGCAGCGACGTCGGGTGCACGCCGTCGGCGGCGATCCGCTTGAGCCCGTACACCACCGGCAGCACCGCACCGAGCGAGAGCAGCGCGCTGAACAGGTCCAACCGGCCGGTGGCGGCGCGGCGCTCGGGCAGCAGCGCCGGCCCCACCGCCAGCAGCACCAGCATCACCGGTACGCCGAGCAGGAACACCGAGCCCCACCAGAACCGCTCCAGCAGCCACCCGCCGACCAGCGGTCCGACCGCCGTACCGCCGGAGACGCTGGCGATCACGACCCCGATCGCCACCGCCCGCTGTCGTGCGTCGACGAACATCACCGTCACCAGGGAGAGGATGGCCGGCATCAGCGTCGAGCCGGCGACCCCCATCAACGCCCGGGCGACGATCAGCAGTTCCACGGTGGGGGCGTACGCCGCGGCCACCGAGGCGACGCCGTAGCCGGCGGCGCCGAGCAGCAGCATTCGTCGTCGTCCGATGCGGTCGCCCCACACGCCCATGGTGATCAAAGAGCCGGCGAGCAGGAAGGCGTAGACGTCGACGATCCACAGCAGCTCGGTGCTGCTGGCCGAGAGGTCCCGGCCGATCGTCGGTAACGCCAGGTGCGTCACGGTCAGTTCCAGCGAGGCGAGCAGGGCCGGCAGGGCGAGCACTACGAGCCCGTACCACTCCCGCCGTCCCGCCACACGGCGCGGCGGCGCCGCATCCATCGGGGTCGTCATGGAGCCGAGCTTCCGACCTCAACCGAACTTCAGGTCAAGCGGATTCGCGGCGTGCCCGAGCCACGCCGCGAATCCGCCGGGTCGCTGACGACTATTCGCTGCGTAGCCCCTCGGCCCGGGTCAACCGCCACAGCAGTGGCAGGCTGGCGGCGGTGACCACGAGCACCAGCACCGCGGCGGTGCCGGACACCCCGGCGATCGCCCCCCAGTTGACGCCGACGGCGATGCCGGCGACCGACTGGAGCAGGGCCGCCACCGCGCTTCCGGTCACGACCGCCAACAGCATGCCCAACGAGACCGGGATCGCCACCTGATAGAGCACCGACCCGGAGAGGCTGCGGCGGCGCGCGCCGAACGCACTGAGCACCGCCAACGGCCGCCGCCGCTCGCGCAGCTGTTCGAGGATGTTGACCAGCATGCTCGCGCCGATGACCAGCAGCAGGACGACCGCGCCGATCTGGAGCGCCTGCTGGTAACCGGCCAGCACCGAGGAGGTACGGCGTTCCTCGAACGTCTGCACGACCGCCGTCGGGTCCACCCTCGCGACGGTGTTGCGCAACCGCTCCACCACGTCCCGGTCGGCCGGGTCGTACGCGACGAGCACGCTGCTCGGGTTGACCGGCGGCACCTCCACCGCGCCCGGGGTGAGCAGGAAGTCCGCCACGACCAGCGTGGAGTACTGCCGCACCGTGGGGACCTCGGCCGGCACCGTCCAGCGGATCGGTGTGCCGTCGTCGTCGAAGGTGAGCGTGGTGCCCGCAGCCGTCGACGCGCCACCAGGGCCGGCGAAGCTGTCACCGTCGGCACAGGTGGGCAGCTCGGCGTACTGGCGCAGGGCCACGCAGTCGGCGATGTAGACCCGATGGACCTGTGCCGCGTCCGGGGCGGTGCCCAGGTCCGCCACCCCGCTGGTGGCCCGCACCCCGACCGTGTCGGCCAGCGCCTCGGCCCAGGTCCGCGCGGGACCGTCGGGCACGCCCGGCTCATAGACGAAGACCACGGCCTGGAAGTCGTCGTCGGGACTCAGGTCGCTCGCACTGTGCGTCTGCGCCGCGCCGAGCACTCCCTGCACGGCGATCACGCCGGCCACCGACACCGCGATACCGGAGACGGCGCGGACCGCGGTGTCGCTGTCCAGTTGCAACCGGCGGACCGCGAGCTGCCACGCGACGCCGCCGCCACCCAGCCGCCGCACCGTCGCCTGCACCAGCCACGGCAGCAGCAGGACGACCCCGACCAGCAGCAGCGTCGCCCCGGCGGCGAGTTGCAGCTCCACCAGCAGGCCGCCGGCCTGCTCGGGGAGACCGCCGACCAGCGGGTAGAGCAGGAGGAGTCCGACCAGTGACGGCAGTGGCCGCCACCAGAACCGACGATGACGCGCGCTGCCGCGCCGGACCACGCCGAGCGGCTCGATCACCACCCGCCGCAGCGCGGAGAGGGTGACCAGGACCGCGACGGTCGGCACCAGCACCACGACCAGCAGCGCCAACCCGGGTACCGGACGCATGTCGGCGGCGAAGAAGCTGAACCCGGGTGGCAGCAGGTCGCCGGCCACCCCACGGACGCCGACGAATCCGACCGCCCCGAGCGCCAACCCGAGCACCGCGCCGACGAGGCTCTCCCCCGCCGCCACCCGCCGGGTCATCGCGCTGTCCGCGCCGACCAGCCGGATCGCGGCGAGCTGGCGGTCGCGGGCCTCGCTGCCGAACCGCACCGCCGTGCTCACGAAGATCATCACCGGCAGCAGCAGGACCACCAGGCCCAGCACGCCCAGCACCAGCAGCACCGGGGGCACTCCCCCGGACTCCTGCGGGCCGTCACCGCCGTACGCGGCGATCCGCCGGGCACCGAGGGACTCCTCGTCCACCTGCTCCGAGTTCAGGTAGAAGAGTCGTTCACCCGGGCCGGCCAGCCCGTCGGGGCCGATGGTGCCGACCACCCGGCCGCCCCACCGCTCCCGCAGCAGCGCGCCGTCGGGCGAGTCGAGCACTGCGGCCAGGGCCGGCGAGACGACCATCTCCCCCGGCGCCAACCGGCGGTCGACACCGGGGGGCAGCGGCGACCGCTCCCCCTCGGGCCGCACCAGCCAGCCGTTGACGTCGGTGCCCCGGTAGCGCGACTCCACATCCACGGTCAGCAGGGTCTCCGGCCCGGGTGCGGACACCGCCGGGCCCGGCAGGCGGGCCGCCTCCCGGTCGCCGCGCGCGGCGACCAGTGTGGGCAGGGCGGCGGCGGTCAGCAGCAGCACCACCCCGAGGCCCACACCGACCGAGATCAGGGCCAGTCGGGTCCAGCCGGACCGGCCGCCCGCCACGCTGAGCCGTACGCCCAGCGCCAGGTCCTCCAGCCAGGCCAATCCGCCACGTCGCGTCCCCGCGCTCATCGGACCTGCGCCGGAGTGCGGACCGTGCCGTCGCGCACCACGACCTCCCGGTCGGAGTACGCGGCCACCCGCGCCTCGTGCGTGACCAGCACGACCGCGGCGCCGGTCTGCCGGGCCGCTTCGACGAAGAGGCGCATCACGCGCTCGCCGTTGAGCGAGTCGAGCGCACCGGTCGGCTCGTCGGCGAAGATCACCCGAGGACCGGTGATCAGCGCGCGGGCCACCGCCACCCGCTGGCCCTGACCGCCGGAGACCTCGCCGGGTCGCTTGTCCGCCACGTCGCCGACCTCCAGCCGGGCCAACGCCTCGGCAGCGCGGCGCGCCGCCTCCCGCCGACGGACGCCGGACAGCCGCAACGGCAGGGCCACGTTCTCCTGGCAGGTCAGCTCCGGCACGAGTTGCCCGAACTGGAACACGAAGCCGAACTCGGTCCGGCGCAGCGCGCTGCGCCGCTGGTCGGACAGGGCGACCAGATCCTGGCCGGCGTAGCGGACCCGACCGGAGTCCGGCATGACGATCCCGGCCAGGCAGTGCAGCAGGGTGGACTTGCCGGAGCCGGACGGGCCCATCAGGGCGAGCACCTCACCGGCGTACACCCGCAGCGACGCGCCGTCCAGCGCCGTGGTGGCGCCGAACGTCTTGACCAGCTCCTCCGCCTCCAGCAGCGGGGCGTCCGTTGCGGGGTTCATCGCATCTCCTCTCGCACCTGCGCGCGGAGCTGGTCCAGCCGGGCGGCGGTCAGCTCCAACCAGCGCAGGTCGGCTTCCAGGTGGAACAGGGCGTGGTCGCAGACGAGCTGGTCGGCCAGGTCACCGGCGAGCTTGCGCTGGGTCAGCTCCCGCATCTGCGCCAGGTGGGCGGCGCGCTGCACGTCGAGCAGGTCGACCGCGTCACGGTCGGTCAGCAGCGCCAGGACGACCTTGGTGTAGAGCTTGCTCTGGAGATAGACCTCGGGCTGCTCCGGTCGGGCCAGCCACTGCTCGACGTCGGTGACGCCGGCCTCGGTGATCGCGTACCGCTTGCGGTCCGGGCCCTCGCCGGGCTCGGACTGGACCTCGACGAGACCGTTCTTGAGCAACCGGGCGAGCGTGGCGTAGACCTGGCCGTAGTGCAGCGACCGCCCGCGACCGAACTGGTCGTCGTAGGAACGCTTGAGGTCATAACCGTGTCGCGGGCCCTGCTCCAGCAGACCCAGTAGGGCGTAACCGACAGACATGAGTGCCACTATACACGCGGGCTATACACACAGTGTCTACGCGCGCGACGTACGGACCGACGACGCATTGCCGCAGCTCGGAACGGTCGCACGACAGACGTAGGAGCAATAGATCGAAATATTTGAACATTTGTCGGATGACCGGCCGTGAGCTGCGCCGTAGCGTCGACGCGATCCACCTCGCACGGGCACGGTCACGCACCGTGACCGCACGCGAGCGTCACGGCCGCCGTGACGGACCGCCCGGTCGTGGATCGGCGCTCCGTGCTGTCCTTTCCACCCCCGAAGGAGCAGAAGTGCCCCGACAACCCCGCTCGTCACGCGCTCGCCGCAGCGGCGCGTTGCTGCTGTCCACCGCCCTCGTCGCCTCGTTGACCTCGGTCGCCGCGAAGCCCGCCGCGGCGGCCCCGGAGGAACCCCTCAGGTCCCACGAGATCTTCCTGACCGGCCCGAACCAGGGCGCCCCGGAGGACATCGCCGCCGCCTACCTGCGCGCCGACCCGACCCGGCACGGGGTGACCGCCGCCGACCTCGGTGACCTCGCCGTGGTGTCCAGCTACACCAGCCGGCACACCGGCGTCACCCACGTCAACCTCGCCCAGCGCCACGAGAAGCTGGAGATCTTCGGGGCCACCGCGACGGTCAACGTCGCCCGCGACGGCAGCGTCGTCTTCGTCGGCGACACCCTCGTGGCCGGCCTGACCGCCGGGGCCACCACCCCCGACCTGGACGCCGTGGACGCCGTCGAGGCCGCCGCCGAGGCCCTGGACCTGCCCACGCCCACCAACACCCGGGTGATGAGCCGCACCGGCGGCCCGGCGCAGGGCACCGTCGTCAGCGGCAGCGGCGTCTCCGCCGAGCCCATCCCGGCCAAGCTCGGCTGGCAACCCACCGACGCCGGGCTCCGCCTCGCCTGGCAACTCGTCATCGACGACGCCACCGACGCGCATCTCTGGAACGCCACCGTCGACGCGGAGAGCGGCGACCTGCTCGACGCCGACGACTGGACCACCCACGAGCACACCGACGACCTCGCCGAGACCCTGCACCCGGTCTCCGGCCGGACGATGCCGGTCCGGCGCAGTGGGCCGTTCGGCACGCCCGACCCGGTGCGGGACGGGTCGAGCTACCACGTCTACGGCTACCCGACGGAGAGCCCGAACGACGGCCCCCGCGCCGTGGTGACCGACCCGGCGGACGCGCTGGCCTCGCCGCACGGCTGGCACGACACGGACGGCGTGCCCGGTCCGGAGTTCACCACCACCCAGGGCAACAACGTCCACGCGTACCAGGACCAGGACAACAACAACGCGCCGGACTTCGGCAGCAGCCCGGACGGCGGGCCGAACCTGACCTTCAACTTCCCGCTCGACCTGGGCGAGAACCCGCAGAGCTACCGGGACGCGGCCACCGCCAACCTGTTCTACTGGAACAACATCATCCACGACGTCTCGTACCGCTACGGCTTCGACGAGGCGTCCGGGAACTTCCAGGCCAACAACTACGGTCGCGGCGGTGTCGGCGGCGACTACGTCCGCGCCGAGGCGGCCGACGGCGGCGGCTCGAACAACGCCAACTTCTCCACCCCCGCGGTGGACGGTGTGGGCACGCCCCGGATGCAGATGTACCTGTGGCCGGGCAACCAGTTCGGCGCCCAGAACCAGGTCGTCGTCGACGGGGTCGGGTCGTTCGACGCCACCTGGTCGCGCTACAGCCCGGCACCGACCAGCGCCGGTCTGTCCGCCCGCCCGTTCGTGCACGGCGGCACCGGCTGCGCCGCCTCGTCGTACCCGGCCACGCTGCCCGAGGACGGCTGGGTCGCGGTGGTCGACGGCGGCACCACCGCCTGCACCTACCTGCTGCGCACCCAGATCGCCGAGTCGCTCGGCGCCGACGCGGTGGTGGTCGCGCACAACGCGGCCGGTGCCGCGCCGGTGCTCACCGGCGCCATGACGACCGCGCCGGTCGCCATCCCGGCGGTGGCGGTCACCCAGGCCGACGGCACCACGCTCAAGGCCGCGATCGCCGAGGGCACGGTCACCGGCTCGGTCCGCAAGCACCCCAGCCACCCGGGCATGCGCGACGGCGACCTCGACGCCGGCATCATCATCCACGAGTACGGCCACGGCATCTCGCTGCGGCTGACCGGCGGTCCGGGGATCAACTGCCTGACCGGCAACGAGCAGATGGGCGAGGGCTGGAGCGACTTCTTCGCGATCACCACGTTGCTGGACCCGGCCCTCGACACCGCCGACGGCTCGCGGGGCCTGGTGCCGTACGTGCTCTATCAGGCCGACCGCACCGGCAACGGGCTGCGCCCCCGGCCGTACTCGCGCAACATGGAGACCCAGCCGTTCACCTACGACAGCATCAAGACGGGCGGCTGGCTGAACGGCACCTCGCTGGCCGCGCCGCACGGCATCGGGCACGGCTGGGCCGCCGTCCTCTGGGACGTCACCTGGGACCTCATCGACCGGCACGGTCTGAACCCGAACGTCTACGGCGACTGGAACACCGGCGGCAACAACCTCGCCATGCAGCTCGTCATGGACGGGTTGAAGATGCAGGGCTGCGGGCCGGGCTTCGTGGTCGGCCGCAACGCCATCATCGCCGCCGACGCGGCGTTGACCGGCGGCGACAACGCCTGCACCCTCTGGGCCTCGTTCGCCCGCCGGGGTCTCGGCTACAGCGCGGTGCAGGGCACCACCAACCGCGACGACAACACGGAGGCGTTCGACACGCACCCGTCCTGCCGGGGCGACTTCGTCGGCCGCACCGCAGCGCCCGGCCTGAACACGCTGCCCGCCGGGGACGCGGCACCGATGAAGTTCCAACTCGCCGCGAACCGGGGGCTGGACATCCTGGCCAGCAACTCGCCGTACTCCCGCCTGGTCGACTGCGACACGCTGCAGACGGTCAACCCGGACGGTTCGGTCACGCCGCGACCGCTCCCGGTGGCCGCCGCCAATCCCGGCAACTCCCGCATGTCCGCCAATGCCAGAGGCCAGTACAACTACGTCTGGAAGACCGACCCCGCCTGGGCCGGCACCTGCCGTGAGTTCGTCCTGACCCTGGACAACGGCTTCCAGTACCGCACCTACTTCCGATTCACCGGCTGATCCGACCCGCACCTGCGGGGGAGGGTTCCGAGCCACGGAACCCTCCCCCGCGCCATGCCTACAGGTGTACCCGGGCGGCGAGGGGGTAGGAACCGCCGACCGACGCCGCCGCGTGTCGCACCGTCGCCACGCCAGGTCCACCGCAGGCCAGGGGGAACGGATGAGCCGGGTCCGCAATCTGCGCGTCCGCCCCGACCTGCTCTATCTGGCCAGCGGCTGGAGCACGCTGGTCACCGACGTCCGGGGCCGGATCACCGGCACCGGGCCGCAGGGATTCTTCGCCCGCAACACCCGGGTGCTGCACACCGAGCGCATCACCGTCGACGGACGGGAGCCGGTGCCGTTCAGCACGGCCACCGTCCAGGGGTACGCCCAACTGTCCTACGCCGAGCTGGGCGCCGGTGACGAACTGCCCTCGCGGGCGGCGTACCTGACCGTGGCCCGGTTCGTGGGAGCGGGGCTGCGGACCCGGCTGACCGTGCTCAGCTACGCCGACACACCGCTGGACCTGCGACTGCGCATCGAGCTGGACGCCGACTTCGCGGACACCGGCGAGGCCGAACGGGGCCGGCGGGTGCAGTCCGGCACGGTCGAGCGCCGGTGGGACCCGGCGCAGCGGGAGCTCCGTCTGATCTACCGCTGCGACGGCCTGGACCGGGCGGTGGTGATCCGGGCCCGGACGGACCAGCCGCTCCGGTACGCCGACGACGGCTTCGAGGTCGACCTGGCGCTGCCGACCCGCGAACGTCGGCAGGTGGAGATCCTCGTCGAGCCCGTCTTCGACGGCGAACGGCTCGTCGCGCCACCGCCGAGCTTCACCGACTCCGGTGACCTCGCCGGTGCGGCACGCACCCGGCTGGAACGCGAGTTCACCCAGTTGACCAGCACCAACTTCGACGTGACGGCGGCCTGGCGATGCGCGACGGAGGACCTGGCCGGGCTGCCCCTCGGCGAGCCGTCCGGCCCGACCGCACCCATCGCCGGCCTGCCGATCTATCAGGAGATCTTCGGCCGGGACACGATGACCGCCTCGTGGCAGGCGATGCTCGCCGGCCCGACGATGCTCGCTGACAGTCTGCGACTCAACGCCGCCCACCTCGGACGGCGCATCGACGACTGGCGCGACGAGGAGCCCGGCAAGCCGCTGCACGAGGCGCGCCAGGGGCCGGTGTCCGCGCTCGGTCTCGACCCGCTGTCGCACTACCACGGTGACTGGTCCACCGCTCCGGACCTCCTCATGTTCCTCGGCCAGTACTACGCCTGGACGGCGGACCTCGACACGGTCCGCGCGCTGCTGCCGGCGGCCCGGCGCGCGTTGGACTGGCTCGACCGGTTCGGCGACCAGGACCACGACGGGTTCCTGGAGTACCACTGCCGCTCCCGGGTCGGCGTGAAGAACCAGGGCTGGAAGGACTCCGACGACGCGGTGGTCGACGAACACGGTCGGCCGGTGCCGAACCCGATCGCGAGCAGCGAGTTGCAGGCGTACTGGTACGCCGCCCTGCGGCACGCGGCCGTGATCTTCACGGTGACCGGTCATCCCGCGACGGGCGCGGCCCTGGTGCGGCGGGCGCGGGCCCTGCGTCGCCGGTTCCACCACGCCTTCTGGATGCCGGACCGGGGTTGCTACGCGATGGCCCTCGGCCCGGACGGGCGGCCGGTGCGCTCGGTCAACTCCAACGACGGGCACCTGCTCGCCTCCGGCATCGTGCCGGCCCGGATCGCGCCCGTGGTCGCCGACCGGCTGCTCGCGCCGGACATGTTCAGCGGGTGGGGCATCCGCACTCTCTCCGCCACGCACCCGGCGTACAACCCGTTCAGCTACCACCGGGGCAGTGTCTGGCCGGTCGAGGCGGGCACCATCGGCCTCGGGCTCGCCCGGTACGGCTGTTGGGACCACCTGCACCGGCTGGCCGAGGGGACCTTCGCGGCGTCGGCCCTCTTCGCCGAGCACCGCCTCCCCGAGGTGCTCAGCGGCCTGCCCCGCGACACCTTCCCGCATCCCGGGGTCTACCCGAACTCGTGCTCCCCGCAGGCGTGGTCGGCCAGCGCGGTCGTCGCGCTGGTGCAGGCGCTGCTGGCGCTGCGCCCGGCCGCGCCGCTGCGGGCGATCCTCCTCGACCCGCACCTGCCGCCGTGGCTACCGGACCTCACGCTGGAGGGGGTACGGGTCGGTGGGCACACCTTCGACCTGACGGTGCGGCGCCGACGTGGTGGGCGCACGTCGGTGCGGACCCGGGGCGACCGGATCGCGGTGTTGCGCCGCCCCACCCGTCAGGCGTCGGCCGTTCGGCGACACCGCCCCTGACCGGGGTGCGGTGGGTGGTCAGGAGAAGCGGGCCGGGTCACCGGCGCCGACCCGGACGACCTCCGGCTCACCGTCCGAGAAGTCGATCACCGTGGTCGGCTCGGTGCCGCACTCCCCCGCGTCGACCACCGCGTCCACGGCGTGGTCGAGGCGTTCCTTGATCTCCCAGCCCTGGGTCATCGGCTCCTCGTCGCCGGGCAGCAGCAGGGTGCTCGACAGCAACGGCTCGCCCCACTCGTCGAGCAGCGCGCGGGTGACCGGATGCGCGGGGATGCGGACGCCCACGGTCTTCTTGCGCGGGTGCAGCAGCCGGCGCGGGACCTCGCGGGTGGCCGGCAGGATGAAGGTGTAACCGCCCGGGGTGGCGGCCTTCACCGCCCGGAACACCGCGTTGTCGAGCTGCACGAACTGGCCGAGCTGGGCGAAGTCGCGGCAGACCAGGGTGAAGTGGTGCCCGCTGTCGAGCTGGCGGATCTCCCGGATCCGGTCCATGCCCGCCTTGTTGCCGAGCCGGCTGCCGAGCGCGAAGCACGAGTCGGTCGGGTAGGCGATCAGGCCGTCGCGCCGGACGATGTCGATCACCTGACCGATGATGCGCGGCTGCGGGTTGTCCGGATGCACGTCGAAGTACCTGGCCATGGCCGGAAGCTTAGAGCGAGGCCGGGAAAGTGTCGCATTGGTGACAGTGGCGGCCTGCGGTCGCGTGTCGACACCCATCGTTGTCGGTATGGTCGGACGAGTCCACGACGGCGGCTACCGCGACACGTTCCGACACCCCGCGACGCCCACACCCGTCCGGCTCACCGTGCTCGTCTTCGGCGTACTGGCGCTGCTGTTCGCGCTGGCGACCGCGCACCGCGCGGTGGTCGACGGCGGTTCGCTCGGCGCCGCCGTCTTCTTCGCCGTGATGGCCGTGGCGTGCACGCTGGTGGCGGTGAGCCTGGCCGCCCGCCGTCAGTGGGCGCCCTACCCGGCGTACGCGCTGACCGGCCTGTTGGCCGCCGCCTCGCTCGGCCTGTGGGGCGCGATCACCTGCGTCGGCGGGCTCCTGCTGCTCTGGGTGCTGTGGGCGCTGAACACCCGGGTCTCCCGCGACTGGTTCGGTCGGCGCGGCCGGCTGCGGTGAGCACGACGCGGCGACCGCTGCCATCGGCGAGGGCGCGCCGCGCCACCGGACGAGCGGGTCGTGCCGCCCACGCCGGTCACGGCGGCCCTCCCCGAACGGGGTCGGCGCGCCGTCAGGCGGTCGCCGAGGACTCCGTCTCCGGCTCCTCGTCCGCCTCGGTCGCCGCCGCCTTCTCGGCGTCGGTCTTCTCCGCGTCGGCCTTCGGCTTCTCCGCCTCGACCACCGGGTTCTTCCAGGAGAACTCGATCTCGATCGAGTACTCGTCCTTCCCCTCCTGCTCGATCTCCAGCTCGCAGTGCACCTGGTCGGCGACGGCGATGGTGCCGGCGGCACCGTAGAAGACCTGCCCGGCCTCCACCTGGCTCGCCACCTGACGCAGCCACGCGGCCAGATCCGCCCGCGACACGGTCCGCTCGTCCTCGTAGATATCCATGCCGTCATGCTGGCATTGCGGTGTCGACCGAGCACGCCCAGGGTTACCCGGTCGGCGGGGCCGCAGGTCGCGTCACCGGCCCGCCCGTCGCGCGGCGGTCAGGTGGCCGGATCGCCCGCCCGCGCGTGCGTCGCGGCCGTGATCTCCCGGCGGCGGACCGCCGCGATCATCGCCGTGCCGGCCGCCATCACCACCCCCGCCATCAGCAGGGCCCAGGACCCGTCGACCCGCAGTGTCAGGAGCGCCGCGACCAGGGCGCCGAGGCCCATCGAGACGATCGCGGCGAGCCGTCGGGCCCACGCCGTGCCCACGCCTCCGGCAGCCCGGCTGTCCGCCGAGAGGTTCACCATGGTCATCGTCACCACCACCGTGGAGAGGTCCCGGATGCCGATGTGGCGGACCGCCGCGGCCTGGGCGCCGAGCACCAGCGCCAACAACCCGGTGACGACCAGCATCACGATCCCCTCCGGCGACCCGGTGCCGAGCCAGAGCCCGGCCGACGCCAGCGTCGACGCGCTACCGGCGACCAGCACGACCAGGCCGGAGCGGGGCAGCTTCGCCGGGCCCGTCGCGCCCCGGGTCAGCCGGGCGGCGAGCACCGCGCCGAGCATGAAGGCCAGCAACGCCACCAGGTTGTTGAGCACCGGCAGCCCGGGAACCCCGGCCAGGCCGAAACCGATGAAGAGCACGTTGCCGGTCATGTTGCCGGTGAAGACCCGGTCCAGGGCGAGGTAGCTGACGCCGTCGATCGCCCCGGTCGCCACGGTCAGCACCAGCAGGGGTACGTCGTACGTCTTGGTCATGGGCCTCTTCCGCAGCTCGCCGCCGGATGGCGCGTCGAGAGCGGCCGTGAGCAAGGCGATCGTCCGGTTCGGAGTCTACGCACCGCCCACGGCCGCGTCCGGCGCAGCCGCGTCACGGCCCGGCGGCGGCCTCCAGCAGGTCGTCGTAGTGCTGTAGGCCGTGGTTCGGCGACACGTCCGCGATCGACCAGCTCTGGTAGCCGGTCTTCGTCCTGGGCAGCTCCACGGCGTTCGCCCCGTAGGTGAGGGCCAGCTCCAGCGTCTGGTTCCAGGTCGACGCCGGGCACGGGTCCTGGTCGGCGCAGACCAGGTCGGCGGTCGCGGTCTGGTAGCTGATCGGGCCGCCCTTGCCCGCGATGTACGCCCACATCGCGTAGTAGTTGTTCGGGCGGTCGGGGTACATCGAGTTGTTGCCCAGCACGCACCGGGCGCCCAGTGAGGTACGGCAGTAGTCGATCATCTGCCGGGTGTACGGCATGTCCACCGAGCCCGTCCAGGTCACCTCGTTGATCCGCTGGTACGGGTTGAAGGCCAGGTAGGAGCGGGTCTGCTCCCACACGTCGTGCGCGTCGATCTCGTCGCGGTGGCACTGGTCGTCGGCCGCCCCGGTGTAGCCGGCCGCCTCCAGGCCGGGCCGGTTCAGGCTGAGCTGCCCGGTCTGCCGGATGTAGGGCTCGGCGAACTCGGTGGTGCAGCGGGCGATCACCACGTCCCGGATCCGGGGCTCGTCGTCGTAGCGGGCGGCCAGCCGGTCCTGGAGGTTCTGGTAGGCCGTTCCGTACTCGCTGGTCCAGAACGCACCGATCGTGCCGGTCAGGCTGCCGCTGGTGTACCACGGGATCGGGCTCGACCCGCCCAGCGTCTTCGCCCAGTCCGGGGCGTGGATGCCGCCGACCACCCGCAGCCGGGCGTGCATCCCGGCCGCGTTCGCGGCGGTGACCGCCAGGTCGATCGCGGTGGTGTCGAGCGCACCGCCGTGGTCGGTGCCGGCCTGCTGCTGCGGTTGCAGGTCGCTCCAGTTGACCCGGATGACGAAGCTGTCCACCACCGGCGCGTACGCACCGGTGGCCGGCTCGGCCCGGTCGACCAGGCCGCTCAGCGGCGGCTTGAGGGTGACCGCCGTCGGGGTCGACGTCGACTGCGCCTGCGCCGGTACGGCGACCGCCGTGGCCGCCGTCACCGCGGTGACGAGTACCGCGAACCTTCTCACCCGGGAACCTCCTCGTGGCAGATGGAGCCCTCGGCGTCCGGAGGGACCCACCCGCGAGCCGGGGCGGCGTCGGCCGGACACCCGGGCACGAAGCGCCAGGATAGGGCTGAAGCGACCCGACGTCACCGGCGAAGATCGGCGGCGGTCCGGTCGTTTCCGGCCTGGCCGCTGGTCACCGTGCCGGTGTGTGGCCCGACCCGTTACGGTGTACCGACCGATCTTCACCTGGGGGTTCCCTTGAGCCGGTTCGAGCAGCTGCGGCACCGACTGCGCCGGGCGTACGACGGGGGACGCGAGTCGGTACGCGCGGCCAGGGACCGGGACCGTACCCGGCAGGCCGACCGTGCGGAGGAGTTCGCCCGGCCCATCCCCGAGCCCCGCGCCGGCAACGACGGCGAGGACGGCCATCCCTCGACGATCAGCCGGGACGACGCCGGGGTGCCGCACTCGTTGCGGATCGCCGCCGCCTGGTCGTGGCGGATCATCGTCATCGGCATCGTCGGCTGGGCGATGCTGCGGTTCATGGGCACCATCCGCGTCGTGATCGTGCCCCTGCTGGTGGCGCTGCTGCTCTCCGCACTGCTGGCACCCGCCGTCGGCTGGCTGCTGCGGGCCCGCTTCCCCCGTTCGCTGGCCACCGCCGTGGTGCTGATCGGTGGACTGGCCGCCGTGGTCGGCACGCTGACCATGGTGGTCAGCGAGTTCGTCACCGGCCTGCCCGACCTCAGCCGCAACGCGGCCGACGGCATCGGTCAGATCCAGAACTGGCTGCGCGACGGGCCGCTGAACCTCTCCGACGGCACGTTGAACCAGTACATCCAAGCCGGGCAGAACTGGATCAACGAGAACACCCAGGCGCTGACCACCGGCGCGCTCTCCACCGCCGGCACGGTGGTGGAGATCTTCACCGGCGCGCTGCTGGTTCTCTTCGCCATGTTCTTCTTCCTCCGCGACGGCCAGCGCATCTGGCGGTTCATCGTGGGGATGTTCCCGGCCCCCGCCCGCTGGCGCCTCGACGACGCGGGCAGGGCCTCGTGGCAGACCCTGGTCGCCTACGTGCGGGCCACCGTGCTGGTGGCGTTCATCGACGCGGTGGGCATCGGTATCGCGCTGGTGCTGTTCGACGTGCCGTTCGCCTTCGCCCTGGCCGCGCTGGTCTTCCTCGGCGCGTTCATCCCGATCGTCGGTGCCACGCTCTCCGGCGCGGTGGCGGTGCTGGTCGCCCTGGTGGACGGCGGCTGGGTCACCGCGCTGTTCATCCTCGGCGCGGTGATCGTGGTGCAGCAGGTCGAGGGGAACGTCCTCCAGCCGTGGATCATGGGCAAGGCGGTGGCGCTGCACCCGCTGCCCGTGGTGCTGGCGGTCACCGCCGGTGTGGTGCTCGACGGCATCTTCGGCGCGCTCATCGCCGTACCGCTGATCGCCGTGCTCAACACCGCGGTCCGGCGGCTGGCCCGACGCCTCCCGCCGGCCGAGCAGCCACCGCCCCCGGAGGCGGTCGTGGTCAAGGCCACCACACCCTGACCCTTCCGGTCCTCTCGGGTGTGCGGTCCGTCGGCGGCGCCCGCCGGTGGGTGGCTCCCACCGGCGGGCACCACCGGTCAGGCGTCGCTCGGTGCGGGCGTCGGCCCGTCGGCGGCCAGTTCGGCGCGGACCGAGGCGGCGGCCCGGACCAGCGCGGTCAGTGCGGGACGGACCTCGTCGTAGCCCCGGGTCTTGAGCCCGCAGTCGGGGTTGACCCAGAGCCGGTCCGGCCCGACGACCGCCGCCGCCCGGCGCAGCGCGGTGACCACCTCGGCGCCGTCGGGCACCCGGGGCGAGTGGATGTCGTAGACACCCGGCCCGATGCCCCGGGTGTAGCCGACGGTGGCCAGGTCGTCGAGGATCTCCATCCGGGAACGGGACGCCTCGATGCTGGTCACGTCGGCGTCCAGGGCGTCGATGGCGGGCAGCACCTCGCCGAACTCCGAGTAGCACAGGTGGGTGTGGATCGCCGTGGCGTCGGCGACGCCGCTGGTCGCCAGTCGGAACGCCGCCACCGACCAGTCCAGGTAGCCGGCGTGGTCCCGGCGGCGTGGTGGCAGCAGTTCCCGCAGGGCGGGCTCGTCGACCTGGATGATCCGGATGCCCGCCGCCTCCAGGTCCCGCGCCTCGTCACGCAGGGCCAGGGCGACCTGCCGGGCGGTCTCCGCCAGCGGCTGGTCCACCCGGACGAACGACCAGGCCAGGATGGTCACCGGACCGGTGAGCATGCCCTTGACCGGCCGGTCGGTGAGGGACTGGGCGTACCGGGACCAGGTCACCGTGATCGGTGCGCGCCGGGTCACGTCGCCGTACAGGATCGGCGGGCGTACGCACCGGGAGCCGTACGACTGGACCCAGCCGTGGGCGGTGGCGGCGAAGCCGTCGAGGTGTTCGGCGAAGTACTGCACCATGTCGTTGCGCTCCGGCTCGCCGTGCACCAGCACGTCCAGCCCGAGGCGTTCCTGTTCGGCCACCACCTCGGCGATCTCGGCCCGCATCCGCTCGGCGTAGCCGGCCGCGTCCAGGCGACCGGCCCGGTGCTCGGCCCGGGCCCGGCGCAACGCCTCGGTCTGCGGGAACGACCCGATGGTGGTGGTCGCCAGCGCGGGCAGCCCGAGGCGTCGGCGCTGGGCCTCGGCGCGCTGCGGGTACGGGCCGCGTCGGGTGTGCTCGGGCCGCAGGGCCTCCAGGCGGGCACGGACCGCGTCGTCGCGCCACTGTGCCGGCACCGGCGCAGGCGCGGCGGGCAGCTCGCCCACCCCGTCGCGCAGCACCCGACCGAGCGCGACCACCTCGTCGACCTTCTGACGGGCGAACGCCAACCGGTCCCGTAGCCGGGGGTCCAGCTCGGTCTCGGCGGCCAGGTCCACCGGCACGTGCAGCAGCGAGCAGGAGGTGGACACCGCGACGGTGTCGGCGAGCCCGGTGAGGGTGGCGCCGACAGCCGCAGCGGCCCGCAGGTCGGTCCGCCACACGTTGCGGCCGTCGACCAGCCCGGCGACCACGGTCCGGCCCGGCAGCGCGCCGTGGCCGGCGAGCCGGTCCAGGTCACCCGGTCCGGCGACCAGGTCCAACCCGATCGCCTCGATCGGCGTGTCCAGCAAGGCGGGCAGCGCATCGCCGAGTTCGCCGAAGTAGGCGGCGACGAACAGGCGGGGCCGGTGGGTCAGCGCGCCGAGGCGGGCGTAGGCGGCGCTGAGGGCGCGGATCTCGGCGTCGGACCGGTCGCCGACGTACGCCGGTTCGTCGAGCTGCACCCACGGCACCCCGACGTCGGCGAGCGCGGTCAGCAGGTCGGCGTAGACGTCGACGAGGTCGTCCAGCCGGTCGAACGGGCGGAACCCGTCCGGCGCGTCGGCGGTGGGCTTGGCGAGCAGCAGCAGGGTGGCCGGGCCGACCAGCACCGGACGGGTGGTGATGCCGAGCGCCCGCGCCCGCCCGTACTCGGTCAGGGGCGTGTCGGCCCGGGCGGCGAAGGCGGTGTCCGGGCCGATCTCGGGCACCAGGTAGTGGTAGTTGGTGTCGAACCACTTCGTCATCTCCAGCGGCGGCTCCTGGGCGGTGCCGCGTGCCATGGCGAAGTAGGTGTCCAGCTCACCGAGGCCGAGCCGGCGGAACCGGTCGGGTACGGCGTCGACCGTGACGGCCGCGTCGAGCACGTGGTCGTAGAGCGAGAACGTGTTGGACGGTACGGCGGACAGGCCGGCGTCGTGCAACGTACGCCAGGTCTCCTCGCGTACCTGCGCGGCGGTGGCCCGCAGGGTCGGCTCGTCGATGCGGCCGGCCCAGTAGCCCTCGACCGCGGTCTTGAGTTCACGGCGCGGGCCGATGCGCGGATAGCCGAGCACGGTGCTCGTGCCGAACGGAGTGGTCATGTCGCCAGGGTTCCCTTCCCTCGAGGTCCGGCGGTACGGCTCCGGGGAAGGCTGGGGAGGGCACGGTGCGACGACCGACCTCGCCCGGGCCCTCCCGCGAGGCCGACGGCGGCGTGCGCGGCTGCGCACGCGGCACGGGCAGGTCTTCGGACTCGTGGGCGCGACCGGCTGGGCCGGTCTCCTACTGGCCGTCGCTTCCCGGACCCGACAGGGCGTCCAGTGCGTGTGACGGCGGTCGTTCCCACTCACCGCTGCGGGGCAGTCCCGGACTCACACCGGGTTCCCTCTTACGACGCCTCGACCGGACGGCCGGGGCGAACCAGTACCGTCTCGGATCCTAGCGTCCGGATCACGCGTGACGACCGGCGCGCGGGTGTGATGTCCGCACGGCGACACGGGGTCGAGCGGAGCGTGAACAACGACTCATCCGGCTTCCGCTGGCGTGATCTTGGTGTTAGCTTTTTGCAAAGGCTTGGCAAGAACAACGACTTTGCGTGGGAGAGCGGTGAGCGTCACCACCCTGCCGACGAGCCCGACGGACGTGCTCGGTGTGGCGGCGCAGCGCCGCCGGACCGGCCTCTGGCTGCTCGCGCTGACCCTCGGCCTGGTCCTGACCGGCCTGGTCGCGGTCGGGGCCGGGGCGATCGGCATCCCGCCGCTCACGGTGGCCCGGATCATCGGGCACCAGCTCGTCGGCGTGCCGGGCGAGGTGAGCTGGACCGGACCGCAGCAGGCGATCGTCTGGCAGGTCCGACTGCCCCGGGTCCTGCTCGGCATGCTGGTCGGCGCCGGGCTGGCGGTCTGCGGCGTGGCCTTGCAGGCCATGGTCCGCAACGTGCTCGCCGACCCGTACCTGCTGGGGATCAACTCCGGCGCCTCCAGCGGCGCGGCCGCCGCGATCCTCTTCGGCGCCGGCGCCGGCTTCGGCCAGTACGCGCTCTCCACCAGCGCGTTCGTCGGCGCGCTCGGCGCCTCGCTGCTGGTCTTCCTGATCGCGCGCAGCGGCGGCCGGGTCACCTCCATCCGGCTGCTGCTGGCCGGCGTCGCCGTCGGGTACGCGCTGTACGCCACCACCAGCTTCCTGATCTTCGCCTCCGGATCCGCCGAGGGTGCCCGGTCGGTGATGTTCTGGCTCCTCGGGTCGCTGGGCCTGGCCCGCTGGAACGCCCTGCTGCTGATCGCCGCCGTGGTGCTGATCGGCACCATCGGATACCTGACCGTCGTCGGACGGCGGCTCGACGTGCTGGCCATCGGCGACGAGACCGCGCACACCCTGGGCGTCTCGCCGGACCGGTTCCGCCTCCGGCTGCTCGTGCTGGTCTCGCTCAGCGTCGGCATCCTGGTCTCCGCCGCCGGCAGCATCGGTTTCGTCGGCCTGGTCGTGCCGCACCTGGCCCGCCGCATCGTCGGCGCACCGCACGTCCGGGTGGTGCCGGTGGCCGCGCTGCTCGGGGCGATCCTCCTGGTCTGGGCCGACGTGCTGGCCCGGGTGCTGCTGGCACCGCAGGAGATCCCGATCGGCATCATCACCTCCCTGCTCGGTGCCCCCTTCCTGCTGGTCCTGATCCGCCGTCTGCACGCCTCCGGCGCCTGAACGCCCGTCCGTCAAGGAGAACCGATGTTGAAGGCACGCCGCCTCGCCACCGCCGCCGCCTCCGCGTGCGTGCTGCTCGTCGCCGGGTGCGGCGGCGGCGCCGACGGACCGACCGACGCCGCCCCCGGCTACCCGGTCACCGTGACCAACTGCGGCGTGGACGTCACCTTCGACGCCCCTCCGCAGCGGATCGTGCTGCTCAAGAGCGCCGCCGTGCCGTACCTGCACGCGCTCGGCGTGCTGGACCGGGTCACCGCGCGGGCGGGGCAGTACCCGAAGGAGTACTACGACGCGGCGACCCAGGGCGAGCTGGACCGCATCCCGTTGCTGACCGACAAGACCGACACCAGCGGCCACCTCCAGATCTCCAAGGAGGTGGTGATCAGCCAGGAGCCCGACCTGGTCCTCGGCGAGGTCGACAACCTCTCCCGCGACACCCTCGCGGCGGTGGACATCCCGCTGCTGGAGGAGCCGGCGATGTGCCCGGACAGCACCGCCGTGCCGAGTTTCGACGACATCTACCGGCAGATGGAGACGTACGGCCGGGTGTTCGGCCGCCAGACCGAGGCGTCGACTGCGGTCACCGCGCTCCAGGACCGGATGACGAAGGTCCAGGCCGAGGCGGGCAGCGGGTCCGGACGCACCGCGGCGGTGCTCTATCCGACCGTCGGCGGCGGCACCACGTACGCGTACGGCACCGGCAGCATGGCCCACCCGCAGTTGACGGCCGCCGGTTTCCGCAACGTCTTCGGCGACGTCAAGGAGCGGGTCTTCGAGGTCACCGTCGAGGAACTGCTCGGCCGCAACCCGGACGTGCTGATCCTGCTCTACGGCGACGGCGACCCCCGCGCGGTCGAGCAGGGGCTCACCGGGCTGCCGGGCGCGCAGCAGCTCAACGCGGTCCGCAACGGCCAGGTCATGACCCAGTTGTTCAACTTCACCGAGCCGCCGACGCCGTTGTCCATCGACGGTCTGGAGCGGATCGTGCAGCGCTTCGGGAACGGCTCGTGATCGAGGCCACCGACGTCACGTGGCGCTACGGCGCGAATCCGGTCATCGACGGGGTCAGCGTGACCGCCCGGCCGGGTCGGGTCCTCGGCCTGATCGGGCCCAACGGCAGCGGCAAGACCACGCTGCTGCGGTTGCTCTACGGCGCCCTGCGCAGCCGGACCGGGCAGGTCGTGGTGGACGGCGACGCGTTGGTCGCCCTGCCCGCCCGGGAGGCCGCGCGGCGGCTGGCCGTGGTCGTGCAGGAGAGCGGCGGGGAGACCGCCCTGACCGTGGCGGAGCTGGTGCTGCTCGGCCGGGGGCCGCACCTGTCGACGTTCCAGCGGACCGGTCGGGCCGACCACGAGATCGCCGCCCGCTGCCTGAGCCGGGTCGGTGCCACGCACCTGAGCGGGCGGGCGTTCGTCCAGCTCTCCGGCGGTGAGCGGCAGCGGGTGCTGATCGCCCGCGCGCTCGCCCAGCAGGCCACCCACCTGCTGCTCGACGAGCCCACCAACCACCTCGACATCCGCTACCAGCACGAGATCCTGCACCTGGTCCGCACGCTGGACACCTGCTCGGTCGTCGTGCTGCACGATCTCAACCTGGCCGCCCGCTACTGCGACGACCTGGTGCTGCTCGGCGCGGGCGGGGTCGCCGCCGCCGGCACCGTCGACGAGGTCCTCGACCCCGCCGTCCTGGAGCCCGTCTACGGCATCGGCATCCGGCGCCTGGACCTCGACGGCACCGTCCACCTGCTGTTCCACCCGATCCATGAGAGCACCGACGAGAGGACTGCGGCATGACCACGCAGGAACGCATCAACGCCTACTGGACCGGCCGCGCACCCGAGTACGACGAGTACCAGCAGCGCCCCGACCGGCTCGCCGACGACCAGCGGGCCTGGGCGCAGATCTGGGCGCAGGCCCTGCCGGCCGCACCGCTGGACGTGCTCGACGTCGGCACCGGCACCGGCCAGGTCGCCATGGTCCTGGCCGGTCTCGGGCACCGCGTCACCGGCATCGACCTGGCCGAGGGCATGCTCGCCGAGGCCCGCCGGCACGCCGCGACCGTCACCGACGGCCCGGTCATCCGGCTCGGCGACGCCGTGGCGCCGGACTTCCCGGCCGCCAGCTTCGACGCCGTCACCAGCCGATACCTGATGTGGACGCTACGCGAGCCGCAGAGGGCCGTGGCCAACTGGATCCGCCTGCTGCGCCCCGGCGGCACGGTCGCGGTGGTGGACAGCACCTGGTTCCCGCACGGCCTCGACAACGCCTCGGAGAACTTCACCGGCCACTACGACAGCCAGGTGCAGGCGGAGCTGCCGCTGGCCACCGCGACCTCCATCGACAAGACCGTGGCGGTGCTGGAGGAGTCGGGCCTGACGGACGTCACGGCCGTCCCGCTGACGTCGATCTACGAGCTGGACCACCGGTACGGCGTGGCACCGAACCACGAGCACCAGATGCAGTACCTGGTCAGCGGCCGGGTCTGAGACGACCCGCCGCCGGGCACCCGGCCGCGTCCGCAGCACCAGTCACGCTCCGTGCAGCTCTCCGTGGACAGCGGGGAGCGCCGGGGCGTTCAGGCGTTGCGGTAATACGTATTAGCGCCGTCGAGTTCTTGAATACTGCGACTCCGGGGCGGCGCTGTCAAGAGCCGACGGCGAGGGTGCCCCGTCGGGCGGGTGGGGCGCCGCGCCTCGTTCACAGGTCCGCCGAGGACGCTCGCTAATCCGCATTAGTTCAGGGAGTTCATCAGACGGAAATCTGCCGTCACCCTCTTGACATCGATCGGGTTCAGCCGCGAAGCTCCTTCCCAGCCCGAACGCTAATACGCATTAGCGGCAGTGGAAGGACTCCCCCGTGCCCCCTGCACCCCGACGCGTCACACAACGTGACATCGCACGGATGGCCGGCGTCAGCCAGGCAACCGTGTCGCTGGTGCTCAACAACCGCGCCGACGCGGAGGTGCGCATCGCCCCCGAGACCCGGGACCGGGTGCTGCGGGTGATCGCCGAGACCGGGTACGCCGCCGACCCGGTCGCCCGTCGGCTCGCGTCCCGGTTCAACCGGATCATCGGCGTCTTCACCTACGAGCCGGCGTTCCCCAGCGGCAGCCGGGACTTTTTCCACCCCTTCCTGCTCGGCATCGAGGAGTACGCCGAACGGGTCGGCTGCGACCTGCTGCTGTTCACCAGCGCACCCGTGGTCGACGGGCGTCGACGGATCTTCCACCGCGACAACCGGCTCCGCCTGGCCGACGGGTGCATCCTGCTCGGACGCGAGATCGACGCCGCCGAGCTGCTCCGGCTCAACCGCGACGGATACCCGTACGTGGCGGTGGGTCGCCGCGACGACGCGGGTGGACCGGTCCCCTACGTCGGCGCCGACTACGCCGCGGCGGTGCGGCAGCTCGTCGAACTGGCCCTGGGACGCGGCCACCGGCGCCTGGCCTACCTGGGCGTGGACGCCACCGCCGAGTCCTCGGCCGACCGCTGGCACGGGTTCGACGCCGCCGCACCGGCCGCCGAGTCGGCCCGCCGCCTGGCCGACCCGACCCGCGACGCCGACGCCGTCCTGGACGACCTCGCCGGGGACGGCAGCACGGTCGTCTTCGTCGAGGACTTCGCCACCGCCGTCGCCCTGGAGTCCGCCGCCCGCCGACGCGGGCTGCGCGTACCCGGTGACCTGTCGATCCTGACGCTCGGCGACCCGACGGTGCCGGTGCCCACCGACACCGCGTTCACCGGGTTCCACATCCCGCGCGAGGAGATGGGCCGGCAGTCGGTCGAGGTGCTGACCGGGGTCATCGACGGCAGCGCCGACGGCGTCCAGCAACGACTCCTCCCCTGCGAGTTCGTCGAGGGCGACACCCTCGGCGCCCCCGAACCGGCGGTCGACCGCCGATAGGCGGCCCGCGCGACTGGAAGGAAGCAAGTGGCACAGATGCGTGCGGACGTCCTCATCGTCGGCGGCGGACTGGGCGGGGTCGCCGCCGCGCTCGCGGCGGCCCGGGCCGGTCGGTCGGTGATCCTGACCGAGGAGTTCGACTGGCTCGGCGGGCAGCTCACCAGCCAGGCCGTCCCGCCCGACGAGCACTCCTGGATCGAGCAGTTCGGTGCCACCGCCAGCTACCGGGCGCTACGCACCGGCATCCGCGACTACTACCGACGGCACTACCCGCTCACCGAACGCTCCCGGTCCTGGACCGACCTGAATCCGGGCGCCGGCTGGGTCAGCCGGCTCTGCCACGAGCCACGGGTGGCCGTCGCCGTGCTGGAACAGATGCTCGCGCCGTACCGGGGCTCGGGCCGGTTGACCGTGCTCCAGCCGTACCGGCCGGTGGCGGCGGCCACCGACGGGGACCGGGTCACCGGCGTCACGCTGGCGCACCGGGACCGCGAGGACCGCATCGACGTCACCGCGCCGTACGTGCTGGACGCCACCGAGACCGGCGAGTTGCTGCCGCTGACCGGCACCGAGTACGTCACCGGCTTCGAGTCGCGGGAGCAGACCGGTGAGCCGAGCGCCCCGGCCGAGGCGCAGCCGATGAACATGCAGGCCGTGTCGGTCTGCTTCGCCATCGACCACGTCGACGGGGATCACACCATCGACCGGCCCGCCGGCTACGACTTCTGGCGCGACTACAAGCCCGACTTCTGGGGTGACCGGCTGCTCTCCTGGCGCTCGCCGAACCCGCGCACCCTGGAGATCCTGGAGCGCAGCTTCACCCCGAACCCGGACGACGAGCCCTGGGCGGTCAACGCCGACCAGCGCGTCAACCCCGGCGACGGCAACCTGTGGACGTTCCGCCGGATCGCCGCCCGGCGCAACTTCGTCGACGGCGCGTACGCCAGCGACATCACCCTGGTCAACTGGCCGATGATCGACTACTTCGAGGGCCCGGTCATCGACGTGCCCAACGCGTCGTGGCACCTGGCCAAGGCACGCGAACTGTCGTACTCCCTCTTCTACTGGTTGCAGACCGAGGCACCGCGACCCGACGGCGGCACCGGCTTCCCCGGGCTGCGGTTGCGCGGCGACGTGACCGGCAACCCGGCCGGTCTGGCCCAGGCGCCCTACATCCGGGAGTCGCGCCGGATCAGGGCCGAGTACACCGTGGTGGAGCAGGACCTCTCCCTCGCGGTACGCGGCGCACACGGCGCCGTGCGGTACCCCGACTCGATCGGCGTCGGGATGTACCGCATCGACCTGCACCCGTCGACCGGCGGCGACAACTACATCGACGTCGGGTCCTGCCCGTTCGAGATCCCACTCGGCGCGCTGATCCCGCAGCGGATGGAGAACCTGCTGCCGGCCGGCAAGAACATCGGCACCACGCACGTCACCAACGGCAGCTACCGGCTGCACCCGGTCGAGTGGAACGTCGGCGAGGTCGCCGGTCTGCTCGCCGACTTCTGTCTGGCGCGGGGCGAGTCCCCGCGCGCGGTCCGCGGCACCCCCCGGCTGCTGGCCGAGTTCACCGACCGCGTCACGGCCGCCGGCGTCGAATGCCGGTGGCCGGAGATCGCGGGCTACTGACCCCCCGGTGAGGAGAGACGATGAGATCAGGAAAGGGAATACGCGTTGTCGCCACGGCGCTGACCGGCGTTCTCGCCATGTCCGCCTGCGGCGGCGGTGAGACGCAGGACAGCGGCCCGGCCACCCTGCGGGTCACCGTCTGGTCGGCCAACGAGGCGCATCTGGCGCTGTTCAACGAGATCGCCGACGAGTACCGCCAGAACAATCCCGACGTCACGCAGATCACCTTCGATCCGCTGCCGTTCGACACGTACACCACGGCGCTGACCACCCAGATCGCCGGCGGCAACGCCCCCGACCTGGCCTGGGTGTTCGAGAACTCGGCGCCCGACTTCGTCGCCTCCGGCGCGCTGCTGCCACTCGACGAGACCCTCAAGAAGACCGACGGCTACCAGTACGACGACATCCTGCCGGCCACCCTCAAGCTCTGGCAGGACGACGGCAAGCTGTACGCGTACCCCTTCTCCACCTCGCCGTTCGGCGTCTTCGTCAACACCGACCTGCTCAAGCAGGCCGACCAGCGGACCCCGGCCGAGCTGATCGAGGCCGGCCAGTGGACCTGGGACAACGCCTTCGGCGCGGCCGGTGCCACCCAGGCCGCGACCGGCAAGGCCGGGCTGGTGATCCGCGACTTCGACTACAAGGACTGGAGCAACCTGTCCACGATCTGGACCGGGTGGGGTGCTCGGGCCTGGAGCGAGGACGGCAGGACCTGCGGCTTCGCCGAACCCGAGATGGTCGAGGCGATGACGCGGCTGCACCGTGCCGTCTTCACCGACAAGGCGTTGCCCGGCCCGGGCACCACCGCCGACTTCTTCGCCGGTGACGCCGCCATGACCATCACCCAGATCTCCCGCGCGTCGCTGCTCGAGGACGACGGGTTCGCCTGGGACCTGGTCCCGCTGCCCGCCGGGCCGAAGGGGCCGTACGCGGTGGTCGGACAGGCCGGCATCGGGGTGCTCAAGCGCAGCCCGAACGCCGAGGCCGCCGCCGACTTCCTGGCCTTCCTCACCAACCCCACCAACTCCGCCAAGCTGGCCCAGTTCTTCCCGCCGCCGCGCCAGTCCCAGTTGACCGCCGACACGCTGGCCAAGACGAACCCGAAGCTCGAACCGGAGCAGTTGCAGAAGGTCGTCATCGACGGGATCACCAACGGCGTGGTCAAGCCCAGTCACGCCGGGCAGGCCGAGATCAGCCAGCAGGTCCGCGCCGGTCTGGACCCGCTGTGGAAGGCCGACGCGGACGTCAGGGCCGTCCTGGACGGGGTCTGCGGCAAGATCCAGCCGTTGCTGGCGAAGTAAGGCGACCGATGACCCGTACGGACACCAGGGTGGACCCGGCCACGGCCGGGTCCGCCCCGGACCGGGCCCGGCCGTTCTGGACCGGCCGCCGCCGCGACCACCTCACCGGCTACCTGTTCATCGCCCCGCAGTTGCTCGGCAGCGCCGTCTTCGTGATCCTGCCCCTGGCCCTCGTCGTCTGGTACAGCCTGCACGAGTGGAACGTGCTCGCCGGCACGTTCGACTTCGTCGGCACCGACAACTACGCGGCGCTCGCCGACGACCCGAACCTCGGCTCGGTGCTGCGGGCCACCGGGCTCTTCTCCGTCGGCCTGGTGGTGTTCAACCTGGCCCTGGCCCTGCTGCTGGCTGTCCTGCTCAACCAGAAGCTGCGCGGCACGATCGTGTTCCGCACGCTGTTCTTCTCCCCCGTCGTGGTGTCGCTGGTGGCCTGGACGATCGTCTGGGGCTTCCTGTTGCAGGACAACGGCGGCGTCAACGGCCTGCTCGACACGATCGGCGTGGACGGACCGAACTGGCTGCGCGGCGAGGCCACCGCCATGTTCTCGGTCGTCGTCGTGCAGGTGTTCAAGAACGTCGGCCTGAACATGGTGCTGTTCCTGGCCGCCCTCCAGGGCGTGCCCGCCGAGCTGTACGAGGCGGCCGAGGTGGACGGGGCCAGCCGGCTGCGCCAGTTCTGGCGGATCACCGTGCCACTGATCAGCCCGACGATCCTGCTCACCTCGATCATCACGGTGGTGGGTTCGCTCCAGGTCTTCGCCCAGATCGCGGTGCTCACCCAGGGCGGTCCGGGCACCTCGACCACGGTGCTCGTCTACTACCTGTACCAGCAGGCGTTCCAGTTCCACCACTTCGGCTACGGCGCCACCCTGTCGATCGTGCTGTTCGGCATCGTCCTCGCGCTGACCGTGGCGCAGTGGCAGATGCGCAAGAGGTGGGTCTTCCATGAGTCGTGACCTGTCGCCCCGGACCAAGCTCGTGCTCTACGGGGCGCTGCTGGTGCTGGCCGTACCCTTCGTCTTCCCGACCTGGTGGATGGTCACCTCGTCGCTGAAGCCGGTGGCGGACATCTTCGCCTTCCCGCCGCAACTGCTGCCGGTCGATCCCCGGCTCGACGCCTACCAGCGGGTGTTCGACCTGCAACCCTTCGGGCAGCAGTACCTCAACAGCCTCTACATCGCGCTGGTGGTCACCGTCGGCACGCTGGCGGTGGCGGCCCTGGCCGGGTACGCCTTCGCGCGCATCCGCTTCCGGGGCCAGAACGTGCTGTTCCTGGTCGTCCTCGCCGGGTTGCTCATCCCGAGCGAGGTGACGATCGTGCCGTTGTTCCAGATGTTCTTCCGGCTCGGGCTGATCGACACGCACTGGCCGCTGATCCTGGTGCCGATCCTCGGCGCGCCGAGCGTGCTGGCGACGTTCATCATGCGGCAGTTCTTCCTCGCCCTGCCCGGGGAGTTGGAGGAGGCGGCCCGGGTCGACGGGCTGGGCCGGTTCGCCACCTTCTGGCGGATCGCGCTGCCGCTGTCCCGGCCCGCGCTGGGCGCGGTCGCCATCTTCACCTTCCTGCACAGCTGGAACCTCTACCTGGAACCGATCGTGTTCCTCTCCACACCGGAGAAGTTCACCCTGCCGCAGGCGCTCACCCAGTTCGTCGACGCGTACGGCGGACCGATGTGGGACGTGCAGCTCGCGGCGGCGTCGATGACGGCGCTGCCGGTGCTGGTGGTCTTCGTGATCGCGCAGAAGCAGTTCGTCGAGGGCCTGGCGCACACCGGCCTCAAGGGCTGAGCGGTATCCCGCCGACCGGCCCGCGAAGGGCCGGTCGGCGGTGTCCCTAGACCTCGCGGGCCACGCAGATGCGGGCGTTCAGGCGGGGTCCGGCCTCGTAGAGCATGTACGACACGCCGCCGTCGGTGCCGAACGCCGGTGACGCCACCCGGCCGTTGTCCGAGGCGATCGGCCGGTGGAAGACGCCGAGGTGCACCTCGCGGTCGAAGTTGTTGCCGACCTCGGTGAGGTACATGTTGCCGTTGTTGCCGTGGTATGCCAGGTACGCCGTGCCGTTGCGCTTGAGCAGGTGCGGCGCGGAGATGTCGGTGAGGCCGTCACCGGCGGGCGACACCAGCGGGTTCGGCGCGAACTGCCAACCGCTCCAGCCGTTCGGCGACCAGCCCCAGAAGATCTTCCGGGTGCCGGGTCCGATGGTGTGGGCACCCATGAAGACCATCACGTAGCGGTTGCCCTTGCCCGCCACCGAGTGCTCGAAGACCCGCGCGTACGAGGTCTCGGTGGTGTTCGGCACCAGCCGGGTCGACAGGATCGGGGTCTCGTCGGTGAACCGGACGCCGTCGGTGGAGCGGGCCACCCGGGTGGTGAAGTTCTCGCCGTGGAAGTACAGGTAGAACTGCCGCGTCGGGGCGTCCCAGATGACGTGCGGGGACGACACGTGGCTCACCGTCGTGGTCGGCAGCACCCGGTCGATGACCGGATTGCCGGAATACTCGGTGTAGGGGCCTTCGAGCCGGTTGGCGTAGGCGAGGCAGATGCCGCCCGGCGCGTCGTGCGGCGCATAGTAGAGGTAGTAGCGGCCGAGATAGTTGCTGACCTTGTCGTAGACGCCACGGACGCACGGGAAGATGAACTCCCGGGTCGGGTTGTAGCGCAACGACGCGGGCAGCGCGTCCCGGACGTACCGGTAGTTGGGGAAACCGGCGGGTGCGGCGGCGGCCGGTGCGGACGTGACGGCGAGGCCGGCACCGGTGGTCGCGGTCGCGAGACCGGCCGCCGCCACACCGCGCAGCAGCGTGCGTCGGGTGAAGGGGCTCTCAGGGGTACGGGTCATCGTTCCCTCCGTTCAGGATGGACGACGGGGGCAGGGGGACGGGACCGGGCGGGACGGGTCAGCGGACGCCAGTCACCCACGGCGAGCAGCCGATACGCTGCGAATACTCGCCCCGAACCGGTTCATGTGATCGATGAGTCTGCGCGTGTGGTTACCCGGCGGTCAAGACGCTAATACGAATTAGCACGGCGGGTCCGCGAGCGCCCGACGCTCCCCGCCGCCCGCATTCGCCGTCCCGGTCCCCGCCACCCTCTCCCGCCCCCCTCTCCCCCGCCGTCCTCCTGTCCCGCCGCCGGCCCTCATCCCGCCGCCGCCGCCGACCCCTGCCCCCCTCGGCCCCTTTGCTCTGCTTCAACCCACGCAACGGCCCCCTTGCGGCATCCCGGCCGTAGCGTCCGCGTAAGCAGAGCAAAGGGACCGAGGGGGGTCAGGTCGACCGCCGGCAGCCCGCCGCCACCACGCACCCTCGTCCAAGCCCAAGCCCAAGCCTGCGTCCGCGCCACGCCCACCTCGCCACGGCGCGTCGCGATCACCGCCGCAGGATTGCAGCTTTTGCACCGATATACACCATTTGGGAGATAATTGATTGATCAAGTGGTCCGCCGTAGGGCGGCCGACGGACGGTCGCCGCGTCGGCGCGAGCCCGGACCGGAGACGAGAAAGCGCTGATCGACATGACGAACGACATCGCACCGGCGAGCATCCGACGACGGCTGGCGGAGTGGCAGAAGGCCACGATCGCCCTGGTCGCGCTGCTCGGGGTCGCCTGCGCCGGGCTGGTGACGCTCGGCGTCGGCCTCAAGCACCGGTACGAGGGCCGGGTGCAGCGGGAGGACATCCTCGGCCGAGGCACCGCGCCCCGCGACGACGAGCGGTGGGCCGAGGGGCCGCTGAACCTGCTGCTGCTCGGCTCGGACTCGCGTGACGGCGAGCCGGACCAGGGCCTCTACCCGGGGCAGCGGTCGGACACCATCATGCTGGTGCACCTGAACGCCACGCGCGACGCCGCCACGGTGGTGTCGATTCCCCGGGACAGCTACGTCGACGTTCCGGCGCGGGAGGGCAGCTGGGCCGGAGGCAAGAACAAGATCAATGCGGCGCTGGCGTTCGGCGGGGCCTCGTTGGCCGCCGAGACCGTGCACCGGCTCACCGGCGTGACCATCGACGGTGTGCTGGTGGCCAACTTCGCCGCAGTCCGGCGGATCGTCGACGCGATCGGCGGCATCACGGTCTGCCTGCCGTACGAGGTGCTCTCCACCGACACCGCCACCCGGTGGCCGATCGGCTGCAATCAGCTCGACGGGCGCAACACCGACGACCTGATGCGGCAGCGGCACCACGTGCCCGGCGGCGACTTCGGTCGGATCAAGAACCAGCAGTTCGTGGTACGGGCCATCGTGGAGAAGGTCACCTCGGAGAACCTGCTCACCGATCCGGCCCGACTGGACCGGGTGCTGACCACCACGGCGGAGTCGTTGACCGTGGACCAGGACCTCGACCTCACCGAGCTGGTGCTGGCGGTCCGGCGGATCTCGGCGTCGTCCCTGCGGTTCGTCACCGTCCCCGCCGCCGACACCGACCTGACCACCCCGGCCGGCTCGTCGGTGCTGCTGGACGAGGAGCGGTCCGCCGCCCTGTTCGCGGCGGTACGCGAGGACCGGCTCGACGAGTGGTTCGCGAGCCGGTCCGCCACGTCAGTGCCGAACTGAGCGGTTCACCTCGTCCGCTGCCAGTACCGGCAGGTCCAGTCGACCTGGTGCAGCTCGTCGGTGATGCCGTGCTCGGCCCGGAAGTCGTCGACGGCCTGCTTGCAGCCGCGTACCGCGTGGTAGTCGTCCACGATGACGTATCCGCCGACGGAGAGCTTCGGGTAGAGGCTGCGCAGCGCGACCATGGTCGAGTCGTACAGGTCGCCGTCGAGCCGGATGAGCGAGAGCCGCTCGACCGGCGCGGTGGGCAGGGTGTCCTTGAACCATCCGGGCAGGAAGTGCACCCGGTCGTCGAGGAGCCCGTACCGGCGGAAGTTGTTCTTGACCTGGTCGAGTGAGACGGCGAGGAACGGCTGCGTCCAGAGCGCGTCCTCGACGTCCTCGGTGCGGTGCGCCTCCGGCTTGGGCAGGCCACGGAACGAGTCCGCCACCCAGACCGAGCGGCTCTGGTCGCCGTACGCCTGCAACATGCCGCGCATGAAGATGACCGCGCCGCCACGCCACACCCCGGTCTCGATCAGGTCACCCGGTACGTCCTGTGCCAGCACGTCCCGCAGGCACCGCTCCAGGTTGTCGAGCCGGCGCAGGCCGATCATCGTGTCCGCCTCCGGCGGCCAGTCCCGACCGTTGGCCCGCGCGTCGGCGTCGAACGGGAACTTCAGCACCAGTTCCAGGCCGCGCCGTTGCAGCAGGTGCTTGTACCGGGCGTACACCCGGCCGTGCAGCGACGCCGCCCGGGGCTGGTAGGGCATCCACGTCTCCTGGAAGACGTATCGGGTCAGCGCCTTCTTCAGCAGGTCGCAGTACAACGCCCGCGGGTCGCTGAGAGTGGACGGCAGGTGGGTGAGCGTCTCGCTCATCGGTTACTCCTTGATCGGTACTCGGTGCGGGTTCAGTTGGACGGCCAGCGGGGACCGTCGGGTGTGGTGTGTCGGTGGTGGTCGAGGTCGGAGACCGGTTCGCCACGGACGTACTGCGGGGCCACCGGCGAGTCCGCCGGACGGCGCAACGGCGCGGGCTCGATCGGTGCCGCCGAGGCGGACCGGTGGACCCGTCCGGACGTCTCCGCGCGCGGTGCCAACGGTCGGCCCAGGGCCGAACCGACCGCTTCGCGTCCGCCCGCCACCAGCGGGGTGGACCAGGGCGCCACGTCGTCGATCGGTGAGGGCGGCCCCGAGCGCCAACGGGCCGTGACCGCGACGTCCGGGTGGGCCTGTCGGGGTGGCGCCGGCGTGAGGTGGTCGACGCGGGCGGGTGCCGGGGTGAGGTGGTCGACGCGGGCGGGCGTCGGGCGCACGTCGCTGACCACCTCGAAGGGTACGGTCTGGTCACCGCCGGGCGGCGGGCCGGTCCGGGCCGGCTCGGGCGACGTCGACGGACCCGCCGGGGACACCGGCGGTAGTTCCCGGGCCCGGTGCACCCCGCCCGAGGGCACCTCGCGGACCCGGTGCGCGCCCGACGGCGCCCGCCGCACGGGCCGCAGGCTCGTGCTGCCCGGCAGGGTCGTCGGCGTCACCTCGTCGGCACCGGGACGGCCGACCCGGTCGATCGCCCCGACGGCGACGATGCCCGCCAGCGGCAGGTTCAGGCGGCGCACCAGCCGGGCCGCCCGCGCCGCCTCGGTCAGGTTCGTCTGTCCGGCCGCCACCACGAGCAGCACCCCGTCGACGTGGTCGGCGAGGGTCGCGGTGTCGCACCCGGCCAGCACCGGTGGCGCGTGCACGATCACGCAGTCCTCGGTGTCCGCCAGGACGTCGAGCAACTGGCCGAGTTCCCGCGCGTGCATGGTGGTCAGGCTCTCCCGTGGCTCGGTCGGCAGGACCGTCAGCGTCGGCAGGTCGGGCGTCGGCACCGGGGCGTGCTGTCCGGTCCGGACCTGCTGCCAGGTGAACGAGGCGTCCGGGAAGTGTCCGGCCAGGGCGGGGTCGCGGACCGCCGCGTCGATCACGGTGACCTTGCGTCGCTCGGCCGCCATGGCCAGCCCGAGCAGGGCGCTGACCAGCGTGGCGCCGTCGTCGTCGTGCGCGCTGGTGACCAGCAGGCGGCGTCGGGACGAGGTAGTGAGCACACTGAGTGCCGAAACTGTGGCCCGGGTCGAGGTGGCGATCTCCCGCCGGGCGAACAGCGCGGCGGCGTGGTGGCGGGCGAACCGCTTCGGCAGGTGCGGGAGGCCGCCGACGACCGGCAGGCCGAGGCGGGACTCCATCTGCGCGATGTCGCGCAGCCGGCGGTCGAAGCGGTCGCGCAGCACCGTCGCCCCCCAGCCGGCGAGCAGGCCGACGAGCGCGCCCAGGGCGCTGTTGAGCAGCGGCTTGGGGAACGCGGGCCGGGTCGGCACGCTGGCGGTGTCCACCACCCGCGTGGTGACCACCGTGTCGCCGCCCAGCTTCAGGCGTTCCAACTGCTCGCCCATGGCCTGGCTGACGGCGTTTGCGATCGCGGCGGCCCGGCCGGCGGAGGCTGCGTCGGCCCGTACCGTGACGATCTGGAGGCCGGGTTCGAACGTGCCGTGCACGTTGCCGGTGACCGCCTCCTCGGGCAGACCCAGGCGGCCGGCGGCGGCGACGGCCACCTCCCGCGAGCCGATCAGCTTGGCGACGGTGGGTGCCAGGTTCTGGGCGAGCGCGAGGCTCATCTCCGCCGGGCGGTCGCCCTCGGGGGTGTCGGCCACCACCAGGACGGAGGCGTGCGCCTCGTACCGGGCCGGCAGCAGCGGCGACACCGCCTGGGCCGCCGCCAGCCCGGCGAGCAGACCGAGCAGCGGCAGGGCGATCCGCCGCCGGGCGGTGTCCAGCAGGTCGTTGAAGTCGACGGTACGCATCACGCGGCCACCTCTCGGTCCGCGTCGTCGCGGACCTTCTGACCGGCTCGCGCCGGGACGGGTATGGACATTCGTTCCTCGTGCAGTTGTCGCCAGACCCGGTCCAGCCGGTCGGCGATCCGGTCCCAGGCGAACTCCTCGGTCGCCCGGCGCAGCCCGGCCTCGGACAGCTCGCGGGCGGTCGCCGGGTCGTCGCGCAGCCGGCCGAGCCGGTCGGCGAGCGCGGTCACGTCCCCGGCGGGAAAGATCAGCCCAGCGTCGCCGACGACGTACGGGATCTCGCCGACGTCGCTGCCGATCACCGGGACGCCGCTGGCCATCGCCTCGACCAGCACCCGGCCGAACTGTTCGCGCAGCGGGATGCCGACCCACGGCAGCACGTTGCGCTGCACGATCTCCAGCGCGGGCAGCACCAGCACGCTCGTCTGCGCCAGCACGTCGGGCAGCTCGGTGTGGCCGGTCCAGCCGTACCGCCGGACCCGCCCGGGACGGCGTCGCGCGGCCCGGTCCACGTCGTCGTCCAGGCTGCCCTCGCCGACCAGCACCACGTCGCAGTCGACGAGTTCGGCCGCGCGCAGCAGGTCCAGCACACCCTTGTGCGCCTCGAACCGGCCCACGAAGCCGACCGTGAAGGGCCGAGTGGTGTCCGGCTCGGGTCGGGGGCGGAAGATCCTGGTGTCCACGCCCAGGGGGACGGTCGTGACCGCGCCCCGGTAACCCTTGACCTGCAGCACCTGCCGGGCCGCCGGGGTGATCGGCAGGACCATGTCGACCCGGCGGTACGCGTACCGCTCCAGGACCGGGAACGGCATGGGGAAGCGGATCACCACGTTCTGCGCGGCGTACAACGTCGTGGGCACCGTCGGCCAGTGCCGGCGGCACATCCGCAGGACCTGCCAGGTCGACAGGTACGCGGCCTCGCCGATGATGTGCACCACGTCCGGCGGCGGCGACACCGGCGGTCCGCTGCGGCCGCCGAAGCGGAACATGACCGAGGCCATGTGACCGGTCCGGCCCTCCCCCAGCCGGTGCGGCAGGATCTGCGCCCGGAAGCCGGGGTGCCGCCGCTCCAGGCGCTCGAACTCCCGGCGGGTGGTCGGTGACACGTCGGCCGCCAGCACGGTGAGCCGCAGGTCGGGTCGCTCGCAGAGCGAGTCGAACAGGTCGATCCAGTGCTCGGTGCGCGCTCCGACGACCGTGATCAGTACGTGCATCAGTGGTTTCCTCCGATGTGGAGACGGGTGACCGCGATCCGGCCCACCCGGGTCCAGGCCCGCATCCGCGCGATGCCGGCCCGTGGTTGCAGGGACAGCCGTACGGTGGCCAGGGCCACTCCCAGCAGCGCCCGGAGCAGGACGACGGCCCGGACGGCCTGTCGTGACCGGGGTCGGTGACGGCTGAAGAACACCAGCATGCTGCGGTAGAGGTGCGGCCAGATCCAGGCCGGGTCGCTGCTGCTCGCCCCGCCGCTGTGGATCGCGGCCACCGACGGCAGATAGAGCACCTCGGCACCGCGACGGCGGGCCTGGAGACAGAGTTCCTCGTCCTCGTAGTACATGAAGTACGCCTCGTCGAGCCCGCCGACGGCGGTGAAGAGGCTGGTCCGCACGGCGAGGCACGCGCCCGAGACCCAGTCGACCGGGGTGGGTTCGGCGCCGCGCTGACACGCCTCGTACGCCGCCCGGCGGTGCCGTCCGCCCAGCCACCGGCGTACCTGCGCCGGCACCAGCGGCCCGCCGAACCGGCTGGCCACCACCGTGCCGAGCGTCTCGAACGGATGCGCGCTGACCGCCACCCGGCCGGCGGCGTCGTGCAGTCGTGGCCCCGCGACGCCGACGTCCGGGCGGCCCAGCACCGCACCGACCAGGGCCCGCGCGGTCTCCGGCGGCACCACGCAGTCCGGGTTGACCAGCAGCAGCACCTCGCTGCGGACACCGCAGGCGGCCCGGTTGACGGCGGCGGCGAAGCCCACGTTGCCCTGGCCGGACACGACAGTGACCTCGGGGAATTCGGACCGGACCAGCGCGACGGTCCGGTCGGTGGAGCCGTTGTCGACGAGCCGGACCGGCAGGCCGGCCTGCCGCAGCGCGGTGAGCGCGGCGGCGATCTGCCCCGCCGAGTTGTACGTCACCACGATCGCCGTCGCGTCGACCATCACGACACCGCCTCGGGGATCCGCGTGGGCGAGGGCAGCAGCCCGGGATCCCGGGTCCGGCGTGTGCGGACGGTCAGCAGCGCCAGCGCGGGCAGCAGCCCGAGTTCCCAGTGCCCGTCGGTGGGGGCGGCGAAGATCGCCGCGCCGAGGAAACCGCAGCACAGGGCCGCGAACGGCAGGGCCGCGCCGTCCCGGTCGGCGATCCCGGACCGGATGCCGCGCAGCACCGGCCAGAGCACCAGGGCCAGCCCGAGCAGGCCGACGTTGGCCAGCAACGTGACGTAGAAGGCGTGGTAGACCGGGCCGACGTCGGTGAGGGCGAAGTCGGCCAGGTAGACGTCGGTGGTGGACTGCCCGAGCCCGGCGCCGAGGACCGGCCGCTGGGCGAAGACGTCCAGCCCGACGACGGACTCCGAGGCGCGGTAACCGGCGGACTGTTCGAGCCCGGTGGCGATCTCCTGCGCGCGCTCGCGTACGCCGGGATCGAGGGCCAGCAGCGCGGCGACGACGCAGCCGGTGGCGGCGGTGGCGGCCAGTCCGGTGCGGACCGCCCGGCCGCCGAAGACCAGCATGACGAGCAGGGTCACCCCGGCGGCGAGCCAGATGCCCCGGTACGAGGCGAGCACCACGTCGATGGTGAAGAAGCCGGCGAGCAGCACCGAGGCCACCCGGCGCCAGCCCCGGGCCCGCCCGGCGTACCAGATCAGGGGCGGGACGGCGAGCAGGGTGAGCAGCCCGCCGTGCCGACCGGGGACGGTCATCGAGATGGCGGCCAGGACCGCCACGACACCGACGTAGAGCAGCCCGGCGGCGACCAGCCGGCGATCCGTGATGAGGGTGTGCGTGGCCAGGAAGAAATAGAGCGGGAGGATCGCGATCTGGTATCCGGCGACGACGACCTCGGTGGGCAGGTTGCCGATGGCGAGGCCGTAGCAGGCGGCGGCGACGGTCAGCCCGATCACCATCAGCATGCCGGTGTCGGCGGCCGTCCGCCGGCCGCCCCGGCCGATGCCGAAGGCGTAGCGGATCAGCAGGGCGGTCGCGCCGACGGCCAGCAGCAGCAGGTGCGCCGCCACGTACGTGCGGACGTCTCCCCCGCCGACCAGGCCGCCGGCCACCGCGCCGCCGACGATCCCCACCGGCAGTACGGTCCACGGCCAGAGCAGGAAGACGGCGAGGAAGACCAGCGCACCGGTGGCGGCCAACGCCATGATCCCGGGCAGCATGGTGGCCAGCGAGACGGCGGTGCCGAGCGCGGCCCCGACGGTGGCCACGCCCACTCCGACCACGACCCGGTTCACCGGGCCAGCCCCGCGAGCAGTCGGTGCAGGTGCTCGCCCCGGGCGGCCCAACTGTTCGCGGTCGCCACCGCGCGGCGGCGGGCGAGCTGGTCCGGGGCGGTCGCGTCGGTCAACGCCCCGGCGATCGCCCTGGCGAACTCGTCGGGACCGGCGGCGAGGCGGACCACGTCGGTCAGCGCGGTCAACGCCGGCAGCGGTGTCGCGACCACCGGCTTGCCGAGCGCCAGGTACTCGTAGCACTTTTTCGGGTGCACGTAGTCCACCAGCCCGCCGATCCGGTACGGGATCACCGTCACGTCGCAGGCGCGCAGCGTCGCCGGCAGGTCGGCGTACGGGATCGGGCCGGTGAGCAGAACGTTGGCCAGGCCGGCCAGGGGCGCCCGACCGGCGGCGGTGCTCGGGCCGATCAGCAGGAACGTCCAGTCGGGGTGGGCCCGGGCCACGGTGGCGACCAGGTCGGCGTCGAAGGCCCGGGTGTCGACGGCACCGCAGTACCCGATCAGCGGCCGGGACGCCGCGACCGGGCGGGGCACGGTCGGTCCCTGCGGGGCGAAGTGCTCCGGGTCGCAGGCGTTGGGCAGCACCACCGGCGCGTGTCGACCGGCCGGCATCCGGGTCGGCAGGGCGGCCGAGGAGGCCAGCACCAGGTCGGCGGCGGCGACCGCCCGGTCCAGGCTGCGGCGCAGGTGGTGCCGGTTCCACCGGCGGGTGAAGGTCCAGTCCAGGTCGGTCGCGTCGTAGACCACGGCGGCGGCGTCGAGCCGGTCGGCGCAGGGCGCGGCCAGGTCCTCGTCCAGCCAGACCAGTCGTACGCCCGCCGGGTCGTGGCGCAGCCAGCGCCGCAGCGCGGCCACCGCCACCCGCCGGTTGACCGCGTTGGCCGTCGGCAGGTGCCGGCCGAACGGGACCGGGGTGGGCGCCACGGCGTGCCAGACGGCGGGCTCGACCCGACGCACGGTGGTGCCGGTCCGCACCCGGAGCCCCGGCGGGTCCACGAACAGCACCCGGTATCCGGTGGCGAGCTGCCGCGCCAGGGCGTGCTGCCGGTGCGCGCCGCCGTGCCAGGGCGTGGCGCTGAAGTAGACCACCCAGTCGGCGGCGGCCCCCGCCGCGTCGGGCGGGGCGGTCCGGGATTCCCGGCTGCCCAGGTCAGTCACGACCGGCCCGCTGTCTGACCGGTACCCGCCGGGCGGCCGGCAGCACCTCGTCCTCACCGACGCGGCCGAGCACGGGTCGGGCCGAGTCGTCGTCGAGCCGGAGCAGCCGGGCACCGGCCTGGCGGTCCAGCCACCGTCGTACGGCGGCGGCGGCGAAGCGCCGGTTGACCGTGTCGGCGGTCCGCCACCGTGCGCCGAAGGGCAGCGGGGTCGGCGGGGTGAGGTGCCAGGCGGCGTCGTCGATGGGGGTGATCCGGCTGCGCCAGCGTGGGCGGGGCGCCGGTGGGTCGACCAGCAGCAGGCGCCGGTCCGGGTCGTCGAGCAGCGACTCGGTGATCACCGCCTGGTCGGCCTCCGCCGTGGAGGGGGTGCGGGTGAAGACGATCAGCCAGTCCCGGATGTCGCCGTCCGGCAGCGGGCCGACGTCGCCCCGCAGGGCGGCCCGCAGGTCGGCGAGGGTGAGCTGGACGTGGCGTCCGCAGATCCGCTTCACCGCGTGGTCGATGAGGACGACCAGCCGGAACAGTGCGACCCGGTGACCGGGCTGGGTCAGCCGCAGATAGCCGACGAGGCTGCCGAGCAGGTGGCGGAAGCGGATGGCCGGGCCGAGGAGCCGGCAGGAGGCGCCCCGGACGTGGGTCACCACGGCGTCCGGGAGCATCCACAACTGCTGGCCCGCCCGGTCGAGTTGCCGGGCGAGGATGGCGTCGTTCCAGTAGACCGGGAACCGCTCGTCGAAGATGTGGTGCGCGGGCAGTGCGGCGCGGCGCAGCAGCATGCAACTGCCCGAGGCCAGCCGTCGGGGGCGGCTGAAGTCCTGGCCGCGCATCTGGAAGGTGTGCAGCGCCTGCCGGAAACCGGGGACCCGACGCAGCGCGGTGACCAGGGCCATCGACGCCGGGAAGCTGGGCTGCTGCACGTAGTGCTGCTGGAAGGTGCCGTCCGGGTTGAGGTAGAGCGGGCTGACACCGGCCGCCTCGGGCCGGTCCCGCAGGAACGTCACCATGGTGGACAGTGCGCCGGGGTGGAAGGCGACGTCGCTGTTGAGCAGCAGGATCAGCTCGCCGCGCGCCTGCCGGTACGCCTGGTTGACGGCGGCGGCGAAGCCGACGTTGCGGGCGTTGCGGATCAGGTGTACGCGCGGCGAGCGGGCGAGCAGGTCGGCCGAGCCGTCGCGGGAGGCGTTGTCCACCGCCACCACCTCGTAGTCGAGGTCCGGTGGCACGGTCGCGGCCAGCGACTCCAGACACTGCCGGGTCTGCTCCCGGGTGTTCCAACTGGTCAGCAGGATGGAGAGGGACGGCGGTGCGTCCCGGTGGCGGGGCTCGGGGCTCATCGGGTCACCCCCGAGGCGTCGCGGCGGGCGAAGACGCGCAGCAGGTCGCCGAGGAGCGGGTGGCGCATCCGGGGCGAGCGGCTGGCCGCGACGTCGGCGACGAGCAGGTCCCGGGCCTGCCGCAGGCGCGCCATCGGTCGCCAGTAGAACCGGGAGAAGACCGTGTCGTACGAGACGACCTCGAAGCCGGTCTGGCGCAGCATCCGGGTCAGGGTGGCCGGGGTGAAGTGCCAGCGGTGGTACTCCGGTTGCAGGCCGGGCCAGCCGTGACCGAGACGACCGGAAGCGGCCGAGGCGATGTTCGGCACCTCCAACGCCAACCACCCACCCGGCGTCAACACCTGCCGCGCCGCCCGCAGGAACCGACGCGGATCATCCACGTGCTCCAACACATGCCACGCACACACCACATCCGCCCGCAACGACGGCGCGACCTGCTCGAAATACCCCTGCCGCACCGGCACACCCAGGTGATCCACGGCAAACGCCGCCGCCACCCGAGACACCTCCACCCCCGTCACCGTGAAACCGGCACCCCGCGCCGCCTCCAGGAAATAACCACCCGCACACCCCGCCTCCACCAACACCGACGGCCCCACCACCGACGACAACCACCGCAACCGCCGCCCCGCCTCGAACCGGCGTTTTCATCGTGCGTGGCGGTCGGCTTCGACGTGGTGCAGGACGAGGATGGCTTGCACGATCGCGGTCGCTCGGCGTGGGCAGCAGCGCAGCTTGATCAGGATTTTCCAGGTCTTGAGGGTGGCGATCGCGCGTTCGCCGCGAGCGCGGATCTTCGCGTGGGCCCGGTTGACGGCTCTCTGCCGGGATGACAGCTTCGGCCGGAAGCGGCGCCGCTTGAACGGGGTGCGCACGCTGCCGTGGGTGCCTTGATAGCCCTTGTCCGCGAAGGTCATCACGTCGGCGCTGGTCAAGACGTCGATGATGCCGTGGGCGCGGGCGGCGGTCAGGTCGTGCGTCGAGCCGGGCAGCGCGGCCGAGGCCCAGACGAGACGCCCGGCTGCATCGGCGATGACCTGCACGTTCACTCCGTGACGCTTGTGCTTCCCGGAGTAGTACGGCTTCTGGTTGGCGACCCGGTCGATCGGGATCAGGGTGCCGTCGAGGATCGCGTAGGCGAGCAGCCGGATCCTGGTCATGGCCGTGGCCAGGTCGCCGGCGGTCGCGGCGAGCAGGTCGATGGCCTCGCGGACATAGCGCCAGGCCGTCGTGACGCCGATCTCGAATCCGACGGCCAGGCGGGCCAGGGTGTCGCCGTTGCGCAAGTGGGCAAGGGCGAGCAGGGCTTGCCGGCCGGGGGCGAGGCGTCGCCACCGGGACCGTCGCTGCTGGCGGCGGGTTCGGATGAGGGCGGCGAGGTGGTTCAGGCTGCGGGTGGACAACGGAATCGCGGCAGGGTAAGACAGCACAGCGAGGCTCCCGGTTGGGGCATCTGATCTTGGTCGATTGCTGTCTTACCGGGAGCCTCGTCCTACCTGGACACCGGCTTCCCGCACCACCCGTGACCTGCACCGTCACGATGAAAATGGCTCATCGATCACTTCATCGCGATGGTGCTTGCCGAGTGGGACACCGAGCCGTGCTCAACCGAACCCAGCCTCAACAGGCTCACCAACACCTGACACGACAGCAGATAAGCGACCTTGTAACCGCCCTGGGCGACATCGTCACCGTGCTGCGAGAGGCCGACCCCACCGACCGCGTCGAGGTGTACCGGCAGATCGGGCTACGCCTGACCTACGACCCCGGAAAACAGAAAGTCCGCGTACAGGCACAGCCTGTAGCGGACTTTCATGGGGAAATGGTTGGTGTCCGAGGGGGGACTTGAACCCCCACGCCCTATACGGGCACTAGCACCTCAAGCTAGCGCGTCTGCCATTCCGCCACCCGGACTTGCTCTGTCCAGCCTACCGCGTCGACCTCGGTGATCCATCACCAGGAGGCCGACCAGCGGGCCGCACGGGGAGTTACTGTACACGCCGCCGGTGGATCATGCACATCAGCATCCCGCGACCGATTCCGGCCGATCTGACCAGCCCTGGCGGGGCCGTCGGTACGGGTCCGGCTGGCGTCGCGGTGCCCGTACCCGGCAGCATGGCGGTGTGTCCCATGCCTCTCCCTTGGCCGTCGCTCAGCAGCGGGCTCTGGCGCTGCGTGGCGCGGGCAACCTCGCCGCCGCCCGTGAGCTGCTGACCGACGTCGTCGAGTCCGTGCCGCCGTCGCTCGGCAAGGATCATCCGGACGCGCTGAGCACCGCGCACTTATTGGCCAGGTTGCACCGGGAGGCCGACGATCCGAGCGCGGCGCGGCGGGTGTTGGAGGAGGCGTTCGCGGCCGGGGAGCGGCGGTGGCCGCATGCCGACCCGTTGATGTTGGCGTTGGCCTTCGAGCTGGGGTCCGTCGCGGACGAGCTGGGCAACCGCCACGAGGCGCGCCGCAACTACACCCGCGTGGCCGCTGCCGGCCCCGCGGTGCTCGGTGCCGACCACCCGGCGGTACGCACGGCGCGCGAGTATCTCGGCGACGCTGCTCCGGCTCCGCAGCCGGCGGTGCCCGCTCCTCGCCAGTCGGAACCGGCGCCCGCGCCGGCGCACGGAGTCCTGAACGAGCCGACGATCTCGCTCGCGGTGCTGTCGACCGCCTGGAAGCCACAAGACGCCTCGACCGCCGCCGGGTCCTTCCGCCAGCCGGCGTCCCCGTTCGGCGAGGGTGTCGCTGCCCCCTCCGTCCCAGCCTCGGCCGCCCCGGCCGTGCCGCATCCGCGCGCCGTACCGAGCTCGCATGCCCCTGGCGTGCCGCCGGCACCGCCGGTCGTGCCTCCACCGCCGCGCATTCCGCCGCCTCCGGTCGTGCCGGAGCCTCCGACGGTGCCACTGGCCCGGACGGCCCTTCACGACCAGGCTGCTCCCCCGGTCGCGGCGCCGGAGGCAGCCGAGCCGACCATCGCGCTGAGGCTGCCGGTCCGCGATAGCGAGGTTCCACCACCGCCGGTACCCCCCACCGTTGCTCACCCGGCACCGTCCGCCGCACCGACGACGCGCCTTGCGCCCGTCGAGGCGGACGAGGATACGAGCGTGCTCCGGATCCTGCCGGAACCTGACGCCTCGACGTCGGTCGAGGCCGGGCCGGCTTCGCCGGACGGGCCGGGGGTACGAGTCGCGCCAGGATCAGCGTCATCCGACCCGGCGACATCGGCGGTACGAGGCGCTGAGGCCAGCGATGCGACTGGCGCGGTGGCCTCTACTCAGCCAGGAGCCTCGACTGAGCCGGAGTCGTCGAACGAACAGGGAGCATCGGTAGGGCCTGGGTCACCTGGCGGCCCGCAGTGGGCGCGTCCAACCGTTCGGGTGCAGCAGATCGACCCGCTGTTGGCCGAGGGGGCCGCCCGGGCTCGCCGTTTAACTGAGGGCGCGTCACCGGCCTCGGACGCGGTCCTGCCGGGCGACGAATCGGTGAGCGGTGCACCGGCCAGCGGGCCGCCCTCCGCCGCAGCCCAGGTCAGCGGTCCACAGGCCGCCGAGCCTGCCTCGGGCGCACCTTCGATCGACCCAGTTCCCGTCAGCGCTCCGCCGGCAAGCGGGCCCACCGCACCACCGACCAGTGCGGCTCCGACGAGTAGCCCGCCGATCAGCGGACCGCCACGCACCAGTCCGCCGACGAGCGCGCTACCAAGCAGCGGATCACCGACGAGCGCGCTACCGACCAGCGTGCTACCGGTCATCGCGCCGCCGGTCAGCGGCCCTTCGAGCAGTACACCGCCGACGAGTGCGCCACCGGCTGGTGCACTCCCGGTCGGCGCGCCGCCCACCAGCGGTGCGCCGACCGGTTGGGTGCCTGCGAGCGGGCCGCCGCCTCCTCCCCCGTACCCCGGTTCGACGCATCAGCCGCCGGCACCGGGATTCCCCGGCGTGCCCGCCACGAGCTCGACGTCAGGGCCGCAGGATCTGACCGCGCCGCTGCCTCAGCCGGGTCCGACCAGCGGGCCGACCGGCTACCCGTCGCTCAGCTCCGCACCCCTCGCTCATCCGCCCGCCAGCGGACCGCCCGGCTATTCGAGCGTCAGTGGGACGTCCGGCGACGCGACGGCCCACAGCCCAGCCGGCCATTCACCGGCCGACTATCCGGCGACCGGTGGCTCACCTGGCTACCCCCCGGCCAGCGGAGCACCGACCTACCCGCCGCCTGGCGGACCCTTCAGCCACACCCCCGCTGTCGAGCAGTCGGGCTACCCGCAGACCGGCTACCCGGCGACCAGCGGATCGACCGCCCCTGGGCCCGTCAGCGGCCCACCCGGTCACATCCCCGTTAGCGGCCCGCCGGGTTACGCCCCGACGAGCAGCCCGCCAGCAAGTGGCCCCGGGTACGCCCCCACCAGCAGCCCGCCGATCAGCGGACCCGGGTGGGCTCCCGCCAGCAGCCCACCGATCAGCGGCCCCGGGTACGCCCCGACCAGCAGCCCGCCGACGAGTGGGCCCGGATACGCCTCGGCCAGCAATGCTGGGTACGCCCCCGCCAGCAGTCCGCCGGCCAGCGGTCCCGGATACGCCCCGGCAAGCGGCCCTCCGGCCGGGACCCCGGCGGGCTACGGGCCGCCCGGCTACCCGGGTACCAGCACCGCGCCAACGGCAGGCGCGGCCGGTTACGGTCCCGGAGGCGAACCCACCCAGCATCAGCCCTACCAGTACCCGCACCAGCAGCATCCGCAGGCGGTTGGCGGGCAGCAGCAGTACGACCCGACCGGGCAGAGCGCCGCGTACCCGCCGCAGGCCTGGGGGCAGCCGGGTGCTGCACAGTCCACGTCGGCGGGGGGTATGGCGTTCCCGGTGGCGCAGTCGGGGTCGGGGCGGAATCGGGCGGCGATCGTGGTGGCGATCGTGGCCGTGGTGGTGGCGGTGGTCGCGGTGATCGGGCTCGGGGTGTTGATCGTGAGCGATCGGCGGGCGGCGTCGCCGACGGCGCCGGCCGAGTCGTCGGCGGCGGATGCGGGTCCGCCGCCGACGGGGTTGGAGTTGCGCGATGATGCGGCCACGATCAGGTTGACGTGGACGGATCCGTCGGACGGGTTGGTGCCGTTCATGGTGGCTGGTGGGCGGGCCGGGCAGGCGTTGGGGGTGCTGGCCACGGTGGGTCAGGGGCAGACCAGTTACACGGTGAACGGGTTGAATTCGCGAGTGGACTACTGCTTTACGGTGTTGGCGGTGTACGGGACGAACGAGTTCGCGACGTCCAGTCAGGTGTGTACGACGCGGGAGTCCGGCGCGGGTCAGAACTGAGTGTCACTCGCGGTCGGTGGGTCCGGCGGGTCCTGGTGGGACAGTCGGGGCGGGACACGCCGACGACACGCCACGCTGGGTGTTCAGCGGCGGACAGCATGGGTTCCCGGGGTGCGTGGCGTGACCATATGATGGCTCCCGGTTCAGGGGAGGGGTCGCCGTCTGGGGGCGCCACCGGCCAGGACGATACGAGAGGCAGCCGGTTGTGGCGAGCACCGACGAGGCCGTTCCGACCCGTACCGCCCGATCCCGGTCGCGGGTACGCGGTGGTCTGGTCACCGTGGGGACGGTGCTGGCGTTGCTGGCGGCGATGGGTCTGACCGTGCTGGGCCTGGGGTCGGCGGACAACGCGGTGGCCAGTTTCGACGCGAGTTCGTGGTTGTGGAGTTCGGCGCGTAGTGAGTTGGCGCGGGTCAACGGGGTGACCGCGCGGGTGGACACGCGGGTGGAGGTGCCGGCGGGTCGGCGGCATCCGATGCAGGTGACGCAGACGGATCGGGTGTTGGTGCTGCGGGATCTGCACACCGGTCAGATCAGTGCGTTGGACTTGGCGACGTTGCAGATCACGGCGACCACGCCGACGGCGCCGGGGCTGGGTGTGAGTGTGGCGTTGCACGAGGATGCGGCGTTCGTGGTGGACGCGGTGCAGGGTGTGGTGCGCCAGTTGGATCCGCGGTCGTTGGCGCCGGTGGGTGAGCCGGTGCGGTATCCGCCTGGGATCACCGGTGGCGCGTTCGACGGTAAGGGTCGGTTGTGGATCGCGGTGCCGGCCGAGGGCACGGTCTCGGCGATCACCCCGGCGGTGCTGCCGTCGAAGTCGGCCGGGGGCGCGCAGGTGGGGCCGCAGCGGGTGGAGACGTACGACGTGGCGGGGGCCAGTCACGAGTTGGTGGTCTCCACGCTTGATGACGGTGTGGCGGTGCTGGACCGGACGGCCGGGGCGTTGGTGACGGTGGTGCGGGGTGAGACGCGGCGGACCGCGCTCGCGGAGACGTTGACGGGGCCGGGCACGATGCCGGTGCGTACGAGTGGGCCGGTGGTGCCGGTGACGGTGGCCGGGCAGCGGCAGGTGCACGCGATCACCGATGCCGGTGAGGTGCGCTCGTTCACGGTGCCGGGTGAGGGTGACCGGTTGAGTCCGGCGGTGGCCTGGGCGGGCCGGTTCTACTGTGCGGACGAGGCGTCGGGCACGGTGTACGCGTTCGACGCGGCCGGCACGTTGGTGGACACGATTCGGGGTCGGTGGCGGGGGCCGCTGGACCTGGAGGTGCGGGAGAACCATCTGTTCATCAATGCGCCGGAGGCGGCGACGGCTCGGGTGGTGGACGATTCGCACCTGGTGCGGGAGGTCGACAAGTACGCCAATGACGTGCTCGGTGGTGATCCGCCGGCGGAGCCTCCGCCGCCTCCGCCGCCGCCGAAGAAGCCGCAGGTGGGTAAGCCGGGTGCGCCGCGCAACGTGAGTGCGGCGGCCGGGAACGCGCAGGCGCGGGTGAGTTGGCGGCCGGCGCCGGCCAACGGCGCGGAGATCATCCGGTATGTGGTGGAGGGTGCCGGGCAGCGTCGTGAGGTGGGTGCGAACCAGCGGTCGGTGCAGATCAAGGAGTTGACCAACGGGGAGACGTACCGGTTCGCGGTGCACGCGGTCAACGCCGAGGGTGCGGGTCCGACGCGAAGCAGTAATCCGGTGACGCCGACGGCGGCGGTGCCGGACGCGCCGGCGAGTGTGTCGGCGCAGGCCCGCGCGGACGGCACGGTGGTGGTGCGTTGGCCGGCGGCGAACGGGCAGGGCATCCGAATCGCCCGGTACGCGGTGACGGCGATGTCGGCGGGGACCAACGCTCCGGTCGGTGAGGCGACCGGTGAGGAGTTGGTGGTCAAGGCCGGTGAGTTGGAGTACGGCACGCAGTACGCGTTCACGGTGGTGGCGGTCAACGACAAGGGTGCGGCGTCGGAGTCGTCTCCGGTCAGCGACACGGTGGTGCCGTTCACGGTGCCGGGTGAGCCGCTGGAGTTGCGGGCCGGCACGGTCGGGGACCGGTCGGGGACGGTGTCGGTGCAGTGGGCGCCGGCGGCGGCCAACGGTCGGCCGGTGAGCGGGTACGTGGTGGAGGTGGGTGAGCGGCGTACCGAGGTGACCGACACGCAGACCACGGTCAGTGACCTGGGTGACGGGCAGAACGTGACGGTGCGGGTGCGGGCGGTCAACGAGGCGGGTGAGGGTCCGCAGGCCACGACGACGGCGCGGACGGTGGCGCCGCCTCGGGTGACGGTGACGGGGTCGTCGGCGACCGCGACGTCGGCGACGGTGACGTTCACTGTGGACGCCGGTGGTGGGCAGGCGACGTGCACCCTGGCCCGGTCGGGTCAGACGGCGCGTAGTGGTCCCTGTTCCAGCATCACGATGAACGGTCTGTCGCCGGGGACGGACTACACGTTCACGGTGACGGCGTCGAACGCGGCCGGTGACGGTTCGGCCCGCCGGGCACAGGCGACGGATGCGTTGTTCGGGATAGCCACCTGCAACAACGGGAGTTCCGGTGCGGAGGCGACGTACTGCGATCGGGACCGGGATGGCCGCAACGGCAATGAGATCTTCTCGGTGCCGAGGCAGGACAACGACCGGCAGGTCGGGTGGGCGCGGCCGGGTAACCGGTTGAAGGCGTACTGCCGGGTGCGGGGCGAAGAGGTGTACGCCTACATCTACAACAACGACAAGCGCAGCACCTGGTGGGTGCAGGTCGAGTACAGCGGACGTAACTACATCCCCTGGGCCTGGCTCAACCTGGAGGGTGGGGACGACATCGCCGTCCTGCCCACCTGCTGATCCAATTCGTCCGAGGAGCACCACCGTGAACAGCCACGAACCGCTCACCCAGCAGGAGGTGCAGGGTTTCGCCGCCCTCGCCGCGCGGCTGGCCGAGAACGTCAACGCGGTGGTGCTGGGTAAGCCGCAGGTGGTGCGGCTGGCGCTGACCGCTCTGTTCGCGCAGGGGCATGTGCTGTTGGAGGACGTGCCGGGGGTGGGTAAGACGACGTTGGCGCGGGCGATCGCGGCGACGGTGAAGGGGCAGTGGCGGCGGATCCAGTTCACGCCGGACCTGTTGCCGTCGGACGTGTCCGGGGTGACGATCTTCAATCAGGCGACCCGGGGGTTCGAGTTCCATCCGGGGCCGGTGTTCGCCAACATCGTGATCGCTGACGAGATCAACCGGGCGTCGCCGAAGACGCAGTCGGCGTTGCTGGAGGTGATGGAGGAACGCACGGTCACCGTCGACGGGGTGCGGCATCCGGTGCCGCAGCCGTTCCTGGTGGTGGCGACGCAGAATCCGGTGGAGATGGACGGCACGTACCGGTTGCCGGAGGCGCAGTTGGACCGGTTCCTGGTGAAGCTGTCGGTGGGGTATCCGGACGAGTCGGTGGAGGTGGAGGTGCTGCGGGGGGCGACGGTGCGGTCCCCCGAGGCCCTCGCGGCGGTCACCGATACCGCCACCCTGGGTGAGATGGTGCGGATGGCCTTGCGGGTGCACATCGCCGAGCCGCTGTACGCGTACGCGGTGCGGTTGGCGGCGGCCACGCGTACGCATCCGCAGGTGCGGGTGGGGGTGAGCCCGCGGGGGGTGATCGCGTTGACGCGGGCGGCGTGCGCGTACGCGTTGATCGACGGTCGGGGCTGGATCATGCCGGAGGACCTCAAGACGTTGACCGAGCCGGTGTTCGCGCACCGGCTGCTGCTCACCCCGGACGCCCAGGTGCGGGGCGTGACCGCCGCCGACGTGTTGCGTCAATCCGTCGCCTCGGTGCCGGTGCCGCTGCCGTCGGGGCAGCCCGCCCCGGCGCACCCCTGACCGCCGGGGCGTCTGTCGTGCGGATCACCGCCCGGGGAATCGGGCTGTTCGTGGCTGCGGTCGTGCTGGCCGGTGCCGGTTTCCGGTTCGCGTACCCGGAGTTGACGCTGCTCGGCGTGGCGGCGGGCGGCGCGGTCGCGGTCGCGACGGTGACCGCCGCGCGTCGGCCGCGCCTGCAGGTGCGGCGGGAGGCGGACCCGGATCGGGTGGGTCGGGGTGACCCGGCGTCGATGATCGTGACGGTTCGCAACGCGGGTCGGTGGGGTGCGGCGAGCCTGCTGGCCACCGACCGCTGCGGTGACCGGGTGGTGCCGGTGCCGGTGCTGCGGCTGCGCCCTGGCACGGACACCGTGGTCCGCTACGACGTGCCGACGGTGCGGCGGGGGGTGGTGCCGGTCGGGCCGCTGCGCGTCACCCGCCGTGACCCGCTGGGTCTGGTGGTGCTGGCCCGCTCCTACGGCGACAGTGTGCCGGTGTGGGTGCACCCACGGATCCACCCGCTGTCGGCGGTGCCCACCGGTGCCGGGCGCAGCCTGGACGGACGCGTCGACGCGGTCCCGCACGGCTCGATCACCTTCGACTCGTTGCGGGAGTACGTGGTGGGCGATGAGTTGCGGCGGGTGCACTGGCGTACCAGCGCCCGGGTGGGTGAGCTGATGGTGCGGGAGAACGTGGACACCAGCCTGCCGCGGATCGTGGTGCTGGTGGACAACCGTCTCGCCGCCCATCCGGACCGGGTGGACGGGGTCGCCGAGTCGTTCGAGTCGGTGTGTGAGGCGGCGGCGTCGGTGGTGGCCGCCGCCGTCCGGGAGGACCTGCCGGTGGTGCTGCTCTTCGTCGCCGCACCACCGGCGGACAGCGTTGAGGATGAGGGTGCGGTGGGGCCGCTGGACCGGTTGGCGGCGGTGTCGCTGCACACCGAGGGCACGGTGCAGCAGGCGGCGGCCCGGCTGCGCCGCGACCGTCTCGGCGACACCCTGGTCGTCCTGACCGGCCCCGGTGGCCGCGAGGACCTGGGGCACGTCGGCGCGCTGCGCGGGGCGTACCCGTCGGTGGTGGTCGGGGTCTTCGGCGCGGTGGAGGCGACGCCGCCGGGCGCGGCCGGGCTGGTGGTCGTCGACGCGGCCGACGGTGCCGCGTTCGCCGCCGAGTGGGACGGGGTACGGCGGTGGTGAGGGCGCTGCGGGCGGTGCCGGTGCCGCTGGCCCTGGTCACCATGGTCACGCTGGCCGGGGTGGTGCTCGGCCGGGTGTACGCCGACACGCTGCTGACCCTGCTGGTGGCCGGTGCGGCGCTCGGGTCGGTGCTGGTCAGCGTGGTGGCGCGGCGGTTGCCGTCGTGGCTGGTGGCGCCGGTGTCGGTGTTGGCGATGGCCGGGTACACCGCGTGGTGTCTGCACCTGTCGGCTGGCCGGGCGCAGCTTCCGGGCGCTTTCGCGGAGATCGTCGGCGACGCCGCCCGCAACGCGATCCCCCGGTTGTTGACCGCGATGATCCCGGTGGAGCCGACCCCGGACACGGTGCTGCTGCCGGTGGTGGCCGCGTGGCTGACCGGGCTGGCCGGCGCGGAGGTGGGGGTGCGGGCCGGGCGCGTGCTGCTGGGCTACCTGCCGCCGGTGCTGCTCTACGCCGGTGCCGTCTACGTGGTGGGGCCCAACGCCGCACCGGCGATCGGCGCGACGGTGGCGATGGTGGCGGTCGCCGCGCTCGGGCTGGCCGTCTCCGCCCGGCCCGCCGGCCCCGATCCGGTGGCGGCACTGGCCCCGGAGGTACGCGCCCGGGTGCGGATCCGGTTGGCCGCCGCCTCGGCGGTCGGCACCGCCGTGGTGGTGGCGATGGCGGCGGTGCTGGGCCCGGCGGTGGCGGCACTGGTGGACACCCGCCCGGTGGACCCGCGACGGTACGTGGAGCCGCCGCAGGTGCAGACGTTGGACGAGAACCCGCTGATCCGGATCTCCGGCTGGGCACTGAACCCGGAGCAGCAGTTGTTCCAGGTGTCCACCGAGCGGCCCGACGCCAGCGCGCCGCCGGAGGGGGTGCGGATCCGGTTGGCGGTGCTCAGCGACTACGACGGGGTCACCTGGCGGGTCGGGGCCACCTACCGCAACGCCGGACGGATCCTGCCGGCTCCCGACCCGTCCCCGGACACCACCGTGGACACTCTCCGGCAGGACATCACCGTCGGTGAACTCAGTGGACGGCTCCTGCCCGCCGTCCCCACCCCGGTGGAGGTGTCCGGGGCGCGGGTGGCGTACGACCCGGCCACCGGCACCCTGATCCGTCCCGACGGGCTCTCCCCCGGACTGCGGTACACGGTGACCTCGGCGCGGGAGCGCCCGGATGTGAACCTGCTGGCCACCGCGAACACACCGGCCGGTGACGAGGTGGCACGGGTGCTGCACGTCGCCGACGGGGTGCCGGAGCAGCTGCGGCGGTTGGCCGCCCAGTTGGTGGAGGATAACGGCGCCCCGTACGCGCGGGCGGCGGCGATCGAGCAGTGGCTCGCCGAGCACTACCGGCTGGTCGCCGACGCCCCGAGTGGGCACGCGTACCCGAATCTGGGGTTCTTCCTGTTCGGGCCGCGTAACGCCGGTGGGCAGCGGGGCACCTCGGAGCAGTTCGCTGCCTCCTTCGCGGTGTTGGGTCGGTTGGCGGGGTTGCCGACGCGGGTGGTGGTCGGGTTCGCCGCGCCGGGTGCCGGGCCGGTGCGGGCCGCTGACGCGTACGCGTGGCCGGAGGTGTTGTTCGAGGGGTTGGGGTGGGTGTCGTTCGATCCGCTGCCCCGCCCCGACGAGGAGCCCCGCCCGGTGGAGGAGGACTTCCGGCCCAAGCCGGAGGATCCGCCGCCGTCGGAGCAGCCGGAGCCGACGCTGGAACCGACCGCCTCGCCCCCGGCGCAGGCGGCCCCGGGCGGCCCCGAGGGCTCGGGTGGGGTGCCGAGGTCGGTGCTGGCCGCCGGCACCACCGGTGGGCTGCTGCTCGTGGTGGTGGGGGTACTGGCCACGCTGGCGGTGCTGCGGCGGGCGCAGACCCGGGACCGGTTGTCGCGGGGTGACCCCGGCCAGCGGATCGTCGGCGCCTGGCGGGAGCTGACCGACGCGTTGCGGCTGGCGGGGCAGCCGGTGCCCGCCGACCTGTCCGCCAGCGAGCTCGCCGCACGGGCCCGACAGGCCCTGACCGACACCGCACCCGGCACCGAACTCAGGGCCGACACTGCGCGCGGACCCGACGCCGGACTCGGCGCCGACATCACCCGCGGGGCCGACGACGGCACCGGGACGACCGGGACCACCGACGCGACCGGAAACGCCGAGGGCAGGCCGGCGGATCCGGCCTGCGTCGCCGTCGACGACCTGGCGCGACTGGTCAACCAGGTCGGGTTCGCTCCCGGTGCGGTCACCGAGGAACAGGCCGCAGCCGCCGCCGGGGCGGCCGGGACCTACACGAGCCGGTTGCGGGGCGGGAGGTCCTGGTGGCGTCGGCTGCTCTGGTCGGTGCATCCGGGGCCGTTGCGCTGGCACCGGTGACCCTCGGACGGCGTTACTGATCGGCGGCCCGTAGCCGACGCACCAGTTTGCGCAGCCCGGACTGCCAGCCGTCGGGGTCCTCCGCGCGGCGGCGGGCGTAGTCGGCCACCTCGGGATGCGGCAGGATCAGGAACCGCTCCTCCGCCATCCCGGCCACCGCCGCCGCAGCCACGTCGTCCGGGCTGAGCACCACACCGGAAGCCGCCGTCACCCGCGCGCCCAGGTGCCCGGCGGCCAGCCCGTCGGCCAGCATCGGCGTGTCCACACCCTGCGGACACAGGGCACTGACCCGGATGCCCTGGTCCCGGTAGGTCACCGAGAGCCACTCGGCGAACCCGACGGCGGCGTGCTTGGTCACCGAGTACGGGGCGTCGCCGACCGCCGTCAGCAGCCCCGCCGCCGAGCAGGTGTGCAGCAGGTAGCCGCTGCCCCGGGCCACCATCTCCGGCAGCACCGCCCGCGCCGCGTACACGTGCGCCAGCACGTTGACCTGCCAGGCCCGCTCCCACCCGGCGGTGTCGACCTCCACTCCCCCGCCGGTGGTCACCCCGGCGTTGGCGCAGAACACGTCGATGCGGCCGTGGCGGCGCTGCACGTCGGCGACCAGGGCCCGCACCTGTTCCTCGTCGGTGACGTCGACGGTCACCGCGTACGCCTGCGGACCGACCGACGCCGCGACGGTGTCGGCGGCGGCCCCGTCGACGTCGGCCAGCACCAGCGTGGCGGCGCCCTCGGCGGCGAAGCGGCGGACCAACGCCGCCCCGATGCCCCCGGCCGCCCCGGTGATCACCGCGACCCGACCGGTGAGGTTCACGCCGCCTCCGCCCCCGCGTCGGGGCCGAGCCGGGCCACCAGCGTGGCCAGCGCCGCCGGGTCCCCGGCGGGCACCTCTGGCGTGGGCAGCAGCGCCAGCACCGGCACCTGCACCCCGGCCTCGGTGTAGCGGCGCACCTGGGCGCGGCACCGCTCGGGTGAGCCGTGCACGATGAGCGCGTCGACCACCTCGTCCGGCACCGCCGCCAACGCGCCACGCCGGTCCCCGGCCGTCCAGGCCCGCCACATGCCCTCCAGCGCCTCCTCGCGGCCGAGCCAGCGGTGAAACGCCGCGTACGCGGGCACCGTCAGATAGCTGGTGATCATCCGCCGGCCCAGGGCGCGGGCGTAGTCGACGTCCTCGGTCGGGCAGACGAAGATCCGCGCGACCACGTCGAACTGCGGACGCCGCTCACCCAGCTCGGCCACCGCCCGGGGCACGTCGGTGGCGGCCAGCCAGTTCAGGATCACCCCGTCGGCCTCGGCGGCGGCCAACCGCAACATGCCCGGCCGGAGCGCGGCCAGCAGCAGCGGCGGCGGCACCAGCGGCGGCCGTTCCAGCGTGAAACGACGGACCGCGAAGGTGTCGAAGTCCCCGTCGACGGTCTCCCCGCGCAACGCGGCCCGCAGGAACGCCAGCACGTCCCGGGTCCGCCGCAGCGGCTCGGTGAACTCCACCGCGTTCCAGTCGGTGACCACCACCGGCGACGACGCGCCGATGCCGAGGGCGAACCGGCCGGGAGCGACGTCGGCGAGCGCGGCGGCGCTCATCGCCAGCAGGCCCGGCCCCCGGGTGAACACCGGCGCGATCGCGGTGCCCAGCCGCAGGCGGGGCTGCCACGCCGCGGCGAGCGCCAGCGGGGTGAACGCGTCGGCGCCGTTTACCTCGGCGGACCACACGTCGGTGAAACCGGCGTCGGCCAGTGCCGCGTACGTCGCGGCGTGGTCGGCGAGCGGGATCGCGCCCAACGGCACCGTCATTGCCCATCGCGTCGTCATCGGTCGATGGTGCCCGGTGCCGCACCCACCGAGCAAGATCTGGTCGGCTTCCCGGAATAGCCCGCTGAGCTGCCCCGCACGGTGCTACGACAGCAGGATGAGCTGGACCGGCGTACGGGGCGGCCGACCGTGACGCGTTTCGCCGGTCGGCTGACGCCGGTCTCCCAGCCGGGCCGGGCCACGTTCCTGGAACTCTTCTTCGACCTCGTCTTCGTGTTCGCGCTCACCCGCATCTCCGCCCGGTCGTTCGAGGACCTGGCGCTGGAACCCGGCGGCGCCTCCGGCTGGACGCCGGTGACCGGTGGCCTGAAGACACTGCTGTTGCTGCTGGCGCTCTGGGCGCTGTGGCAGAACACCGCCTGGGCGACCAGCCGCTACGACCCCTACCACGGCGGAGTGCAGCTCATCGTCATGATCGCCCTGGTCTGCAGCATGGTGATGGGCGTGGCCATCCCCCAGGCGATCACCGCCTCCGGGCTGGCCTTCGCGGTCGCGTACGTGGTGGCGCAGGTCGCCCGCCCGCTGATCCTGCTCGCCTACGACACCCCCGAACGGGCCCTGAAGGCCCGCACCGCGATCACCTTCACCGCCTCCGGCGTGCTGTGGATCATCGGGGCACTGCTCCCGGTCAACCCACGGGTGATCCTCTGGACCAGCGCGCTGGGTCTGGAATACGTCTGCGGCAGGTACGGCTACCCCGTGCCCGGGCTGGGCCGCTCCACGGTCTCCCGCTGGGACATTTCCAGCGAACACCTGGCCGAGCGCTACCAGCAGTTCTTCCTCATCGCCCTCGGCGAGACCGTGCTGGTCGCTGGCTTCTCCTACAGCGGCGGCACCTATCCCCCGTCACAGACCGTGGCGTTCGCGCTCGCGCTGGCCACCTCCATCCTGCTGTGGCGCATCTACGTCCAGCGCGCCGGTCAGATCCTCGGCGAGGCCGTCGCCCGCGCCCGGCAACCGGCCGGCATCGGCCGTTCCGCCGCCGACACCCACCTGGTCATGGTGGTCGGGCTCACCGCCACCGCCGTCGGCTACGAACTGGCCATCCAACACCCGCTCTACTGCCCCGAACCCGCCTGGATCGTCATGATCCTCGGCGGCCCGGTGGTGTTCCTGCTCGGCCGGGCCCGCTTCGAGTACGAGGTGTTCCACCGCATCTCCGCACCCCGCTGGATCTCCGCACTGCTGCTGACCGCCGCCGTACCGCTGGCCGTCCACCTCCCGCCGGTCTACTCGCAGATGCTGGTCCTCGTGGTGCTCGGCGTGGTCGCCCTCACCGACTCCCTGCGCGCCCGCAACAAGGCCCCCGAACCGGCCGCCCCACCCTTCTGACACCCCGCCGCCCGGCACCGGCAACACGACCCTGACCAGCGCTAACCTGGCTATCGTGACCTTCTCGCTCGTCGCCCGCTCCACCGACGGCCGCACCCACGGCATCGTCGTGGCCAGCCGCTTCCTGGCCGCCGGCGCCCTCGTCCCGGCCGCCGAGGCCGACCTCGGCGCGATCGCCACCCAGGCCCACGTGAACCTCGCCTACCGCCCGCAGGGACTGGCCCTGCTCCGCACCGGCGTACCCGCCGCCCACGTCGTCGCCGGCCTCGTCGCCGCCGACCCGGAACGCGACCACCGGCAACTCGGTGTGGTCGCCGCCACCGGCCCCGGCGCCACCTGGACCGGCCCGCACTGCCGCGACTGGGCCGGCGGTCAGACCGGCGACGGCTGGGCCGCCCAGGGCAACATCCTCACCGGCCCCGAGGTCATCGACGCCCTGCGCGACACCTGGCTCACCGGCACCGACATGCCCTTCGCGCAACGCCTGGTCGCCGCGCTGCGCGCCGGCCAGAGCGCCGGCGGCGACCGACGCGGCCAGCAGAGCGCCGCCCTACTCGTCGTCCGAGCAGGCAGCGGGTACGCCGGCACCGGCGACATCGCCATCGACCTGCGCGTCGACGACCACCCCGACCCGATCACCGAACTGGAACGCCTGCTCGCGCTGCACACCCGCATGTTCAGCCGCCCCGACCCGGACACCCTGCTCACCCTGGCCGGCGCCCTCGCCGTCGAGGTGGCCGGACTCCTCACCGCGCTCGGGCACCCGGCCGACCCGACCGAGCCGGAGGACGCCCTGGTCGCCTGGGCCGGGATGGAGAACCTGGAGGAACGACTGGTGCCCGGCCGCATCGACCCGGTCGTCCTGGCCCACCTGCGGACCGCCGTCCCGCACGTCCCGGCACCGCGCTCACCCGCCTGACCGCGCCTGACACCCTTTTTCAAAAGGTGTCCATGCAGAAGATCACGCTCGATCCTGGATCGAGTGGTCTCCTGGCGCGACGGCAACCACTCGATGCAGGATCGAGCGTGATCTTGAAAGGTGCGGGAGGCCGTACTGACGATTCGGCGGTACGTCTATTCCTGCTGGCTCTCGCGCCACTGCGCGTCAAGAATGGCGGGCGTGACCACCGCTCTACTTGCTGACGTGGCCGAGACGTTCGAGAGGACCAGTCGGGTCCGCATCTTCGACTCGGCCGGGCCGGGTGAACCCCATCGCAAACGGCGTGGTCGTCGTTCCGTCCTCGCCGACCAGCGTGACGCAGAGGCGCTGGCTCACCTGCGGACGGCACTGGCGCTACGGCCCGACACCGAGGTCATGGACTGGATGCAGTGGCCGGATCTCTGGCTCGAACTGCTCGGACCCGACGATGGGCGGTTGGCGGTGATTGGATATCTCCGCCCCGACTGGCTGCGGTGGGAATCCGACGGTGACCTTGAGCTGCGGGATCCGACGGCCTTCGTGCAGTGGTTGACCCGCTGGGCTCCCGCAGCAGCGACGGCTACCGCCGGCTGACTCAGCACCTCGCGCCTTGGTCCGAACGGGAGACGACCACACGCCATCCAGGTAGACGGAATCTAGGTAGATTCAATCTACGTAGATTGAATCTACCTAACTCCGGCCGAAGGAGAGCAGCCGCAGCCCCGCGCTGTCGAGCAGGGCCTGTTCGGCGGCGCTGCGCGGGCTGCGGCCGGTGGCCTTGGCGATCAGGGTCAGCCGGTCCCAGCCCAGTTCCGCCGGCACGTCCCGCCCACCGGTGAGCAGGTCCGCGATCACCTGCGCGGCGGCCGGGGTCAGCCAGGCCGGTCGGTCCAGGGCGGCGGCCAGGTCCAGGCCGTGCACCCCGACTTCCAGCACCCGGGTACGCAGGAACTCGGTGACCGTCATCGCGTCACCGTGCCGGGTCCGCACCACCCGGTCCGGCGGGTACGCGTCCACGGCCGCCAGCGTGGCCTGCCAGGCGCGGTCGAACTCGGCGGCCAGCCGGGACGCGCTGTCGACGTCTGCTGACGCCTGTGCGGAGGCGATGCGGTCGGCGTCGACCTGTGGGGTGAACTTGGCCGTGCCGAAGTACTCGGCGGCGTCGACGTGCGCCTGGGCGGGTGCCGGGTCGGCGAGCATGTCGGTCAGGCGGCCGACGCCGGTGTGGACGTGGGCCAGCAGCTGCGCCAGGTTCCAGGGCGGGCAGTCGGTGGGGCGGGTCAGGTCCGTGTCGTCGAGGGTGGCGAGCACCTCGCTCAGCCGGGTGCACTCGGCGGTGAAGGCGTCGCGGACCGAGCGGTGGGGGTCCGGTCCGGGCACGGGTCAGCCCTGGTGGCGGGGGACGATGCGGTGCACGGAGGCCAGCACCAGTGCCATCACGACTCCCATGGTGCCGACGATGCCGGCGGCGCTGCCGGCGTACCCGAGGAACAGGGGGCGGCGGCCGAGTGCCTGCGGGGGTGTGCCGCGCACGCCGATGAGCCACCAGAGGGCCAGGGCGCAGCCGGCGATCACCAGGAGGCCGCCGACGCCGAGCAGGGTGGCGGTGAGCCGGTGCGCGTCGCCCGGTTCCACCTCGGCCTGTTCGCGTTGGGTGACCAGCAGCAGGAGTCCGGCCAGGGCTGCCCAGACGCCGACGACGAGGTACGCGGCGACGGCGTCGCTGGGGCGGTGCCAGCCGGCCGACAGGGTGGCGACTCCGGCGGCGGCGGCGTAGGTGGCGCCGAGCACTGCGCCGAGGGCGCGGACTCGGGGTGGCAGCACCAGCACCAGGGCGACGGCGACGGAGGCGGCGACGGTGGTGTGTCCGCTGGGCAGGCTGTTGCCGACGAACGCGCGTTCGGGGTCGATGCCGTAGTCGGGGCGGGCCAGGCCGTACTTGAGTAGTTGGGTGGTGACGTTGGCGCCGGCGATCAGTGCGGTGGCGGCGACGGCGAGGGCGATCCGGCCTCGGATGAGGGCGATGAACCCGATGGTGATGGTGACCGCGAGTAGTGACACCACGGACATGGCGTTGAGGATGCGGTCGACGGGTTCCTGGATGTGGTCGCGGCCGATCCGGTTGCCGGTCAGGGCGACGGTGTCGATCCACTGGCCGAGGCCGGTGTAGAGGGCCAGGCGCCAGACGGCGATGAAGGCCGCCACCTGGATGAGGGCCAGGACGACGAGCCAGACCGCAGTCCCACCCCGGGGCGTCACACGCACCCGGACAACTTAGCGGCACGGTGGGGCCGGATGGCCGGTGGCCCGCCGATGTCGCGGGGATAGGTTGGGGCGCAGGTGAAGGAGGAGATGGTGACCGGTACGGCGGAACGCGACCCGGCGGCGGCGCAGCGGCCGGAGTCGTTGGCCGACCTGCTCGGTGGACGGCAGGGGGCGGTCGACGCCACGGTGCCTCCGCTGGCCTTCACGCTGGGATGGTTGGTGGCCGGTCAGTCGGTGCGGGTGGGTGTCGTGGCGGCGCTGGTGGCCGGGGCGGTGGTGGCCGGGTGGCGGCTGCGGCGCGGTGACCGGCCCCGGTCGGTGGTGATCGGGTTGCTGGCCGTCTGTGTGGCCGCGCTGGTGGTGGTGCGTACCGGGCGGGCCGAGGACTTCTTCCTCGTGCAGTTGCTGGCCAACGCCGCCAGTGCCCTGGCGTGGGCGGCCAGCATCGTGCTGCGGTGGCCGCTGCTGGGTGTGGTGGTGGGTACGGCGTTGGGTCAGCGGGGGCGGTGGCGCCGTGATCCGGCGTTGCTGCGGGCGTACGGGCGGGCCAGCTGGGTCTGGACCGCGACCTATGTGGTGCGGCTGGCGGTGTTCGTGCCGCTGTATCTGAGCGGGCAGGTGTTGGGGCTGGCGGCGGCCCGGGTGGGGATGACGTGGCCGTTGGTGGCCGCTGCGTTGGCGGTGAGTTGGGCGGTGATCCGCCGGTCGCTGCCGGCGGGTCATCCGGGGGTGCGTCACCCGGTGGTGCCGGAGGCGGGCGTGGAAGCGGCGTCGGGCGCCGGGGCGGACGGTAAAGAGCCCGCACAATAAGGGAGAGGCCGCCACGGGGGGAGCGGCCTCTCCGGTGATGTACGTTACTCCGTCCCGGGCCGGTGTGTGATCCCGGGTCGGTCACATTTTTCCGCGATCTGCGGACCCGCCCCCGCAATCGGGGCGGTGGGGTGGGTCGACCGCTCCGCTGCGTCGGCCAGAGGGGCCGACCCACCCCGGCCTGACCGTGGGTGTCAGGCCGTCGTTCGGCCGGTACCTGCCTCTACCCCCGAGGCCCGGCCGAAGCCTCCGGGTGGGTCACCGCCCACCCGGAGGAGTTCCGGTCAGCCGTTGGGGAACAGCTTCCCGTAGTCGGCGTACGCCATGGCGATGTCCGCCTGGGCCCAGAACCGGTGGTAGCGGAACTCCGGCTCCGGCCCACCGTCGAGGTATGCCTGGACCTTGGGCCATGCCGGGTCGTTCTTGTAGAACGACCGGATGTCCAGGAAGCTCTTGCCCGGGGCGATGGCGTCACCGTTGGGCATGCGGCCGGTCCATCCCTGCGGGATGTAGAGGCCCTGCCCGGTGGAGGCGTCGTAGACGTCGTCGAAGCGGCGGTAGTCGCCCCGCTTCTCCACCGTCGAGACACCCTGCGCGTCGCTGTTGGCGTGCAGGGCGTCCAGCAGACCCTTGGCGGTGGTCTTCGCCGCCGCGTTGCCCGACTTCGCCGCGTACGCGATCAGCGTGCGGGCGTAGGCGGCGGCGACGCCGACGTCCTGGCCCTTGACCGTCACCTCGACGTGCAGGTTGGTGTTGGGCTGCGGGTTGGTCGGGTTCCAGGTGGTCGGCTGTCCGCTCCAGGCCATGTCCGACGGGATGGACCAGTTGGCGCCCAGCGTGGTGTTGGCGATCGCCCACGGCACCCACTTGTCGAGCAGTGCCTTGGCCTTGGCGTTGCCGCTGACCAGGTACAGCTCGGCGATGCGCTGCATCGACCAGGCCTGCATGCCGAACCACTGGTTCGACGGCGGGTCGTTGTAGACCGGGTCGACGTCGTAGAACATGCCGTAGAAGGTGGACGTACCGGCCGGCGGCGTGCCGTAGTGCCCGCCCCAGCTGTTGGTCGCGCCACCGGCGATGCCGCCCTCGGCCGACTGGAGCCAGGTGTAGAACTCCAGCTGCCGGTTGAGGCTGTTGGTCCAGTCCGCCGCCGCCGTGGACGAGCGCGGCTTGAGTTCGTTGACGTTGGTCAGCGCCCACGCCGCGAACGGGTTCTGGTAGCCGAAGTGGCTGTGGCTGGAACCGATGCGCCACGACCAGTTCTGGCTGGTCTCGTACGCGCCGCCCCAGGCGTAGTACCAGGACAGCAGGTAGTGCGCGGAGTCGCGGCCGCTACCGGCGGGGCACTGGCTGGCCCCGACGCAGTTGCCGATCCGCTTGAAGTACTTGTCGAACATGGCGTACCGCAGGTAGTCGCCCATCTTGGCGGCCTTGGTCACGGTGGCCGCCACGTCGGCCTGCTTGTTCTGCTCCTTGGCCCAGGTCAGCGCCCAGTAGGCGGCCTGCACGGCACGGGCGTCGGCGTCCGGGGCGTTGGTGTACTTCCACTGCCGCGCCGGGGCGTTGGACTCCTTGACGAACAGGTCGAGGTAGCCGTACTGACCACCGTGGCGGAACGTGTCGCAGGACGGCTGCGGCACGGTCTCCCAGACCGACTCCTGGGTGCCCCGCTGGAAGGTGTTGATGTAGGCCGGCCGGGTGGTGCCGTCGCCGCAGCGCCCGAAGCCGTAGGTGTTGTCGACGTCGAGCAGCCAGTGCATGCCGTAGATGTCGCCGGTGCCGTAGGACTGCTGCAGCTCCGAGCGCAGCGGGTCGCGACCCACCGGGACCGAGGACTCCAACTGCGACGGGTACTGGTTGGGCAGGTCGTGCTCGGCGGCGTAGCTGGCGTCACCGGCGGAACCGGCGGTCGGCTGGTCGGCCGAGGACGGGATGATGTACTTCTCCATCACGGTCCAGGCGTTGTTGAACGGCGCCCAGTTCTGGGTCACCCGCCCGTAGTACGCCTCCAGCCACAGCCAGAAGCTGAACGCCTCGGAGGTGGTCTGGTGGCCGTGGTCCGGCGCCTCGACGATCAGCGTCTCGATCGAGTGGTACGGCACGCCCTCGGGGCTGAAGTAGCCCGAGTTCTTCATCTTGCCGTACTGGGCGAGGAACCGCTCCACGTACTCGCCGTCGCCGCCACCGGGCACGTCGTTGTCGATCTCGGTGGCGGTGATCGCCAGCGGCGCGTAGCCGGTGGCCGAGGCGGTGATGGTGGCGGTGCCGCCGACGGTGTCGGCGTCCTCCGCCGCCGCGACGGTCACGGTGACGCCGGTGCTCCAGTTGCTCGGCGTCAGGGTGACCGTGGACGGGGTCACGCTGATGTCCGAGTCACCGGTGCGCACCAGGCTCACCGCCACGTTCGAGGTGGGTGCCCGGTCCAACTTGAGGTTGAACGTCGAGGTGCCGCCCTCCGGCACGCTGACCGACGTCGGGGTGGCGACCAGCGCCGGCCCGGTGGCCGCGGTGACGGTGAAGGACCGCTCGGCCACCGCCGAGAGGTTGGCGTTGTCGTACGCCCGCGCCTGCACCGTGTACGAGCCCGCCGGCAGGTCTTCCAGCGTGTACGCGTACGGGGCGGTGGTGTCGGTGTTGACCAGCAACCCGTTGCGGTAGAACTCGACCTTGGTGATGGTGCCGTCGGCGTCGCTGGCCGTGGCGGTCAGCGGTACGTCGGCCGGGGCCACGAACGGCCCGGCGGGCACCGACAGGCTCACCGTCGGCGGCTGCTGCGGCACGCCGCCGCAGGTGACCCCGTTGACCGAGAAGGACGTCGGCTTGGGGTTGCTGCCGCTGTAGGAGCCGTTGAAGCCGATGGTGGTGCTGGCGCCGGTGGCCAGGTTGCCGTTGTACGACTCGTTGACGGCGGTGACCTCGTTGCCGCTCTGGGTCCAGCGGGCCGACCAGCCCTGGGTCACACGCTGGTTGCCGGGGAAGGCGAACTTCAGCGTCCAGCCGGTGATGGGGTCACCGAGATTCTTGACGGTGACGTTGGCGGTGAAGCCGTTGCTCCAGTCGTTCGTCGCGTAGACCACGTCGCAGGCCGGTGCGGCCTGTGCGGCGGCGGCGGGTACGGTCACCCCGCCGATCGCCAGCGCCGCGGCGGCGAGCCACGCCATGCGCCGACGTCTTGCCAGATTCTTCATCTGCGCGGTGTCTCCTCGGACCAGGCCGGGGACGGTGCCCCCCGGCGCGACGCCACGCCGACAGGGTGTCCGCGAGGCGCCAAGTGGATGGTGGTCTCTCTGTCGGCCCGAAGGCCGGGGGCGGCGGGGGCGCCGTCGCACGACTGCTGCTCCCCGCTGCGATCAGGACGCCGTTACCGGACAAGCCGGGCTGCCCTCGGCAACCTGCACTCACGCGTATCTGGCTCCACGCGGTCGATCGACAGTCTGCCATGGAAGCGCTCCCAGATCCAGCACAGGAACTTCCGGAAACACCGGCTTGTTTCGATCTCGTTTTGGGGCTTTCACAAAGCCGTGACGGGCGTTACAGTCGCAGCAACGTCGATGGGAGCGCTTCCATCGACAAGGTTCCAAAAAGAAGATCACCCGGGGCTGTGCCCACAGCGCCGGGGACTAGACCAGAGGCCGACGGCGGGCCAGCCCGGACACCGCCGTCAGCCGCCGCCCCACCATAGTGGAGGGAGGTGGACCTCAAGCCACTCGCGTGGCCCGGCTCCCGCGCGACACGCACGACTGGGACGCCAAATCCGCCCGTGCGTGTACCGCAACACAGTGGGGACGGGGGTTGCCCTCCCCCGTCCCCACACTAAACCCCCGTTCACGATGGGAAAAGAGGCCGACGGGTCAGACGCGCGTCACACGCGCGCCCCGCAACGGCAGTCGACCCGCCCGCCGACCGTGCGACGCCCGCCGACCGCCCCGGGCGCGCGCCATCCCGGTCCGCCCCGCGGCACTGAGCGCACCCCGGTCCCGCCGACCCGACGCCCGACCGGCCAGCGCCATCTTTCCCACCCCCAGCCGTCCCCGCCGCCAAGGCACCCCCGACCTGCGACGATCCGGCTCTTGGCGGGCACCGCCACCCTTTACCCTGTATTGGGAGCGCTCCCGAGGGCTCAGGCGGTCAACCATCACGAGGAGAACTCCATGTCGATACTCACCCGGCGCCACCTGCTGCGCCACGCGGCGCTCTCGGCCACCGCCGTCACCCCCGCCGGCGCCGCCATCGGCACCGCCACGGCAGCCGGCGCCGCCGCGACCCTCGCCGGCTGCCAGCCCGGCGACACCGACCGCACCGCGCCGGAGACCAGCCCCGCCGGCCGGCTGCCCTTCCCGCAGAACTTCGGCTGGGGCGCGGCCACCTCCGCGTACCAGATCGAAGGCGCCGTCAAGGAAGACGGCCGCGGCGAATCGGTCTGGGACACCTTCAGCCACGCACCCGGACGTATCCGCAACGGCGACACCGGAGACGTCGCCGCCGACCACTACCACCGCTACGCCGACGACCTCGATCTGATGCGCGACCTGGGGCTGCGCAGCTACCGGTTCTCCATCTCCTGGCCGCGCATCCAGCCCGACGGCACCGGCCCCGCCAACCAACGCGGCCTCGACTTCTACCGCCGCCTCGTCGACGGCCTGCACGAGCGGGGCATCTCCCCGATGGCCACCCTGTTCCACTGGGACCTGCCCCAGGCCCTGCAGAACACCGGCGGATGGGAGTCCCGCGACGTCGCCCAGCGCTTCGCCGACTACGCCGCCATCCTCTTCGACGCCCTCGGCGACCGCGTCCCGGTCTGGCTGACCATCAACGAACCCAAGACCGTGGTGCAGAACGGCTACCTCTCCGGCCACCACGCCCCCGGCCTGCGCGACCCCGACGCCGCCTACCTGGTCGCCCACCACCTGCAGCTGGCCCACGGCCTCGCCGTCCGCGCACTGCGCGACACCAGCGGCGCCGGCCGCATCGGCCCGGCCTTCAACCTGCACCCCTGCTACCCCGCCGACGACTCCCCCGCCGCCGCCGAGGCCGCTCGCCTCTACGACGGCTACGAGAACCGCCTCTACCTCGACTCCGCCCTCAAGGGCAGCTACCCCGAGGACGTCCTGGCCGGCCTCGGACCGGACAGCCGTATGGTGCGCGGCATCCGCGACGGCGACCTGGAGATCATCTCCTCCCCCATCGACCTGCTCGCCGTGCAGTACTACACCCCGATCTACGTCACCGCCAACGGCGGCACCGTCAGCCGCTGGCCCACCTCCGAGGCGGAGTGGCAGCAGATCTACCCCGACGGCATGTACGACATCCTGACCCGGGTCACCCGCGACTACGGCCCCATCCCGCTCACCGTGACCGAGAACGGCCTGCCCACCCCCGACGTACTCGCCGCCGACGGCACCGTCGAGGACACCGGCCGGGTCACCTTCCTGCGCGACCACCTCGCCGCCGCCCACCGCGCCGTCACCGACGGCGTGCCGCTGGAGAGCTTCCACGTCTGGTCGCTGCTCGACAACTTCGAGTGGGCCGAGGGCTACGACCAGCGCTGGGGCCTGATCTACGTCGACTACGCCACCCAACGCCGCGTGCTCAAGCGCAGCGCCCACTGGTACCGCCAGGTCATCGCCGACAACGCCCTCTGAGGTGTAAGCAGGGGTCCCCTGCTAACGCCTCGTGCATAGCAGGGGACCCCTCCTCACACGCAGCCCGCCTGGCGCTGGGACCGGCCGGGACCAGGCCGTCCGCGCATCCACCGCCCACGGTCTGCGCAATACACCAGCGTGGACGTTCTCCTACGCTGCCGTCGTACCTTCGGATGCGTGGAGCGAGGGCTGTCGAGCTGATAGCGCAGACGGGTCACTGTCCGGGGTCGACCCCCGTGCCGCCCATCGCTGATGGCATAAGCGGTTCAGCTCGAAAGGGCACAGACACCATCCATAGGCCGCCTCCAGCCGGGCGATCAGGCTATTCTGCGGTCCGCAAACACCCTGTTCCCTCCGCCACGGCGCGCCGCCGCTTTGCCCGGCGGGACTCCCGGCCACCCACTACCGGGCCTGACCGACACGATCGCCCTGAACGGGGTTGCGGCAGCGACGCGGGACCACGTCCGCCGCCGGCCCTGTACTAGGGTCGGCCGCATGATCGATCGCGCCCCGTTAGGGCGGCCGTTCTGGACGTTCTGGAGCGCCGCCGCCCTGGCCAACCTGGGTGACGGCATCCGCGTCGCCGCGTTCCCGCTACTCGCCGCAGCCCTCACCGACGACCCGCTGGCCGTCGCCGCCGTCGCCGCCGCCCAGTTCCTGCCCTGGCTCGTCTCCGGGCTGCTCGCCGGCGCCCTCGCCGACCGCCGCAGCCCCCGCACCCTGCTCGCCGCCGCCGACACCGCCCGGGTCGTCGTGCTGGCCACCCTCGCCACCGCAGTGGCCCTGGGCTGGGCCACCATCGCCCTGGTCGTCGCCGCCGCGTTCCTGCTCGGCATCGGCGAGACCCTCCGCGACACCGCCGCACAGACCGCCGTACCCCGGCTCGTCGCCGACGCCCACCTGGAGAAGGCCAACGGGCGACTCGTGGCCGGGGAGATCGTCGGCAACGAGTTCGTCGGTCCCCCGGTGGGCGCGATGCTGTTCGTCGTCGGCGCGGCCATCCCCTTCGCCGTCAACGGCGCCACCCTCGCCCTGGCCGTGATGCTCATGCTCTCCCTGCCGCTGACCCTGGCCCACCGCGCCACCAGCGCGCCCGCCACCGACGAGACGTCGAACTCCGAGGGCGACGGCATCCTGGCCGGCCTGCGGTGGCTGATCCGCCAGCCGATGCTGCGCACCCTGGTGCTGGTCACCGCTGCCGTGGCCGCCGCCGACACCGCCTGGTTCGCGATCTTCGTGCTCTACGCCCGCGACGCCCTCGGCCTCGGCGCGTTCGGCTTCGGCCTGCTGCTGGCCACCGGCGCCGCAGGGGGCCTGATCGGCTCGTTCGCCGCCGACCGGCTGGTCGCCCGGTTCCGCCACCGACACGTACTCACCTGGTCGATGGCCGTCACCGCCGGCGTCCCGGTGCTGCTGGCCGTCACCCCCCACCGCGCCGCCGCCGTGGTCGTGGTGGTCACCACCAGCGCGGCGTTCGCGGTGCTCAACGTGGCCGCCCTGTCCGTCCGGCAACGACTCGTGCCCGGCGGCCTCCTCGGCCGGGTGATCGCCGCCTCCCGCATGGTCACCTACAGCTGCACCGCACTGGGCGCACTGGCCGGCGGCGCGCTTGCCACCGGCGCCGGCATCGAGGCACCGTTCGTGTTCAGCGGGATCATCGCCGTCGCCGCCACCCTCGCCTGGTGGCTCGCCTCCCGACGCGGCACCCCCGGCGCCCTCGGTCTGCGGTAGGCCGAGGGCACCGCACTCCGGGACGGCAGATCCCCCGGCCAGCCCAGGTCAGCGCGGCAGGGCCTGCTGCAACTCGGCGCGCAACGCCGGGGTCAGCATGTCCCCGGCCTGCTTGGCCAGCCGTGCCATCTCGTAGCCCACCACACCGATGTCGGCGTCCGCCGCAGCGAGGGTGGCCAGGATCGACCCGTCGCGGACCTGCATCACCAGGAAGTAGCCCCGACCCATCTCGACGACGGTCTGCTTGACCACGTCACCGTCGAACATCTGCGCGGCACCAGCGGTGATGCTCATCAGACCCGAGGTGACGGCGGAAAGCTTGTCGGCGTGATCCCTTGGCAGATTGTCCGATATCGCCACCAGCAGCCCGTCGGAGGACACCACGATCGCGTGTGCCACTCCCGGCACCCGATCCGCGAATGCGCTGACCAGCCAGCTCAGATCCCGAGCCTGCTGCGACAAGGTGGTCACCTTGGTCCCCCTTCGTTCCATACGCCGGACGGTTGCACGGGAATCTGCATGGTCTCCTCGGCCTCGGCCCGCCGCACACCGCTGTACAACTTCGACAACATGCCGCCGACCGCATCCGGGTCGGGGTCGTGCCGGACCGGCCGCTGCTGCTCCGGGCGGGCCGGCTGGCTCACCGAACTCAGTTGCGCCATCGGTACCCGCATCGGCAGGCCCCGGGCATTGGTGCCGGCGGTCACCGGCACCGTCGGCGGCGCCGGTTGACCGACCCCCGTCGTCGGCACCGCCCCCGACGGTCCCTCCCGGGACCACCAGCCACCGCCGCCACCGGCCGGGACGGCCGCCGCCGGGGCGAGCACGGTCTCGGCGCGTACCGGATGGGTCTGGCGGGGCACGGTGGTCGGTCGACGGCCGGCGACCGGCAGCTCCACCGGACCGGGCCGTCCGCCCTGGTGGGCGGTCATGCCGCCGGGGATCCGCGGCGCCGACACCGGGTCGACGCTCGGTGCCGGAGCCGCCGCCAGCAGCGCACCGGGCAGCCGGATCCGCGCCACCAGCCCGCCGACACCGCCGTGCAGCCGCACCTCGATGCCGTGCCGGGCCGCCAGGTGGCTGACCACGAACAGACCCATCCGCTCCACCGCCGCCACGTCGGCGGCCGGCGGAGACGCCAGGACGGCGTTGGCCTCGGCCAACGCCGTCTCGGTCATGCCGATGCCCTGGTCGGCGATCTCGATCACCGCGCCGTGCCCCTCGAACCGGGCCATGACCTGCACCACCGTGTCGGGGCGGGAGAAGGCGGTGGCGTTCTCCAGCAGCTCGGCCAGCAGGTGGACCAGTTCACCGACGGCGTGTCCGACCACGTGCAGGTCGGCCACGGCCTCGTGCCGGACCCGCTGGTACTGCTCGATCTCCGCGCTGGCCGCCAACAGCACCGCGCCCAGCCCGATCGGCCGGTTCCACCGCCGGGTCGACTCGGTGCCGGCCAGCACCAGCAGGCTCTCGTCGTTACGGCGCATACGGGCGGCCAGGTGGTCCAGCTTGAACAGGTTCTCCAGCTGGTCCGGGTCGCCTTCCTCCCGCTCCAGGTCGTCGAGCAGCTCCAACTGCCGCTCGACCAGCACCTGGCTGCGTCGGGCCAGGTTGACGAACATCGCGTTGACGTTGCGCCGCATGTTCGCCTGCTCGACCGCCACGCCGACGGCGCTGCGGTGCACGGCGACGAACGCCTCGGCCAGCTCACCGATCTCGTCGAGCGAGCGGACCACCGCCGGGGACACCTCGATGGGCGGTACGCCACCGGAGACCGACCGCAGCCGGGCCAGCGCCTCGGGCAGCTCGACCTGGGCGATCCGTAGCGCCTGCGAGCGCAGCAGCCGGATCGACCGGGCCAGCGACCGGCCGACCAGCACCGAGATCAGCACCGCCACCAGCAACACCGTGATGATCGCACCGATCAGCAGCAGGGTCTGACGCAGCTGGGTGGTGCTGGCCGCCTGCGCCTGCTGCACCGCCTCGGCCAGTACCTCGGCCTCGTACTGGCGCAGCAGCTCGTGGCGGTTGTCGCTGGCCTCCCACCACTGCCCGCCGGTCAGCACCAACCGACCGGCCGCGATCTGGGCGATCGCCCGATCCTCCAGCTCAGCGGTGGCGGCGAAGACCGGGTTCACGGTCATCTCGTCGTAGCGGGCCACCTGCCCGTTGGTGGCGGTGATCCGGAACACGCCCAGCGCGGTCAGCTGACGGGCCCGCAGTTCGGCCAGCCGCGCCCCGCCGTCGGCGCTGTAGCCGCTGTCCCGCGCGGCGGCGTACACCTCCGCCCGGACCCGCGCGGACGAGTCCTTGGCCCGGGCGAACTGCACGTACCGCAGCACCGCGTCGGCCAGCTCCGGGCGGTCGTTACCCGGCGTCGGCTGGGCGAGCAGGGCCAGCAGCCCCTCGATGGCCCGGTGGTAGTTACCCAGGATGGTGTCGTCGCTGAGCACCACGGTCGCCATCACCCCGCGGATGTACTCGACCTGCTGCACCGCCTGCGACGCCACCGAGTAGGTGTCGCGCCAGGCCGGGTCGGCCTCGGCCACCGGCTCGGCCACCTCCCGCAGCGCCCGCATCGCGTCGTCGGTGGCATCCCGGTACTGCTGCAACGAGCCCAGCATCGCGGCGCGGCCGGCCTCGTCGGCGCTGGCGCGCAGCACGGGCAGCTCACCGGCGGTACGGTCGCGTTCCTGCTGCAGCATGTGCACCAGGTAGGTGATCTCCTCACCGACGGTGACCTGCGCGGCGAAGTCACCGAGCGTGCTCGCCCGTCCGACCAGGCTCTGGGCCTGCACCCCGGCCATGACCAGGAACGCCACCGACGGAATGATCAGCACGGCGGCGAGTTTGGTCCGCATCCGCCAGTCCCGCAACCGGAACGCGGAACGCCGCCGGTGGGGCACCACCCGAACGTCGAACCGCCGTCGGCGATGCGCTGACACCTCGGGCGTCTGATGTGCTGCACCCACAGGGTCCTCCTCCCCACGCGCCCGCCGTGACCTCGGGGAGCGCGGTCCATCCAACCAGGCCCCCGAGCAGTGTCAACGTCCTGCCCTTACGAAGGGTTCAGGACGAGACCGCCGGTCGCCACCCTATGCCGGGGTCGCCGGAGCTTGATCATCCGTCCGGCTGATGTCGGCCACCACCACGGCATCGGTGATCCGGCCGGTCGCCACGAGCGCCGCGCCGGTGGCCCCGATCTCCGGGTGACGTCCGAAGTCGACCCGACGGGGAGTGAGCACCTGCGCGAAGGTGCGGCGCCACCAGGGCGAGGCGGCCATCGCGCCGCCACCGAGGACCACGTCGGTGGGCCGTCCGACCATCGACTCCAGCCGCACCAGGTCGTCCACGACCTGCTCGCACACCCCGTGCATCAGCCCGGCCAGGATCTGCACGGAGGTGGTGCCGAAATCGAGTCCGCGCAGCTCACCGGAGCCGGCGCTCCGGTCGCCGGGGGGACGGTCGCCACCGAAACCGACGTTGACCGGTACGCCCGCGCCGGGCGGCAGCACCGCCAGGGCCTGCTCCAGCGCCGGGCCGGTGGGCAGCCGCAGCACCCGGTCCGCCCAGGCGAACAGATTCCCACCCGAGGAGTACGCCGCCCCGGTGACGACGTGGTCGTGGTCGACGCGGTAGCGCCACAGCCGATGCGGCAGCGGCGACTGCGCAGCGTGCGCCGGCATCCGCTGCAGCAGCCGGACCGCCGAGGAGGTGCCGACGGTCACCGCCGCCCGGCTGTCGTCGATGCAGCCGGAGCCGACGTTGGAGGCGGCGCCGTCGCCGACCGGGGCCGTCCAGGACGCCTGCGCCAGGTCCGGCCAGCGGCGGGCGTACTCGCCGCGCAGCCGCCCCCGCCAGTCCCGGCCGGCCAGCTCGGGCAGGTCCGCACCGCGGATGCCGGCCAACGTGCACGCCTCGGGATCCCAGTCCAGCGTGCCCAGGTCCAGCAACCCGGTGCCGGATGCCTGCGACATCGACATCGGCGCGTCGGTGAGCAGCCGTCCCAGCGCGTACTCCACCAGTCCGGTGAAACGCCTGACCCGGGTGCCGGCCTGCTCGCGCAGCCACGGCAGCCGCACCGACCAGTAGCAGCGGTGCCACCAGGTGCCGGTGCGCTGGTGGTAGTCGACCGCGTCGACCGGCCCGTGCAGCGCCGGCGACGGCTCGGGGCGGGTGTCGAGCCAGGTGAGCACCGGGCCGAGTGGTTCGTCGTCGACGCCCAGCGGCAGCACCGAGTGCCACTGGGCGCTGACCGCGATCAGGTCCACCTCGCGCAGGTGACCGTGCTGGTGCAGCTCGTCGAGGCACTCGATGAGGCAGGCCAGGTACTGCCGAGGGTCCAGGGTGCCGGCGCCGTCACCGTCGACGGTGAGCACGGTCTTACGCCGCGCCAACGCCCCCGGCAGGGGACGGATGTCGGCGTCCATCACGAGCCCCCGCACCGAGGAGGTTCCCAGGTCCAGCGCGAGAATGTTCATCGCGGTCAACGTACCCGTTGCCGTCGGCGCCGCGCGTCACCGCCCACGCCAGTCCGCCGAACGGCTTCCCCCCGATCCGCGCCCCGCGTAGGGTGTGCCCATGCCTACGCGCCTGTCCTGCTGGTGGCCCGCCGACCCGGCGGCCTCCCTGCACGCGTAGTCACCCACGCGGCCGCCCGACGAGGCGGCCGCCGGTCATGGTTTCCGGCCCGTGGGCCGCCGCAACGGCGGCTCCCGGACCCAGGAGAGACCGATGAACCCACTGACCGACCTGCTCGCCGCGCTCGCCGACGGCACCGACCCGGGCCCGTTCGCCCTGGTACGCCGCGCCGACGCCCCCCACCTCGACCTGTTCACCGGCACGGTGGACACCGCCGCGCGACTGGCCGACCTGCCGCTGCCCACCGACGTGCCCGGCCCGGCCACGCTGGCGCTGGTGCCGTTCCGACAGATCACCGAGCGTGGTTTCGCCTGCGTGGACGACGGCGTGCCGTTGGAGTTCCTGCGGATCGGGCAGCACGTACGGGTACCGCTGGCCGACGCCCTCGACGCGTTACCCGAGGGCCCGGTCCGCACCACCGGCGCCGCCTTCGACGTCCCCGACGACGCCTACGCCGCCGTCGTCGCCCGGGTGCTGGCCGAGGAGATCGGACGCGGCGAGGGCGCCAACTTCGTCATCCACCGCACGCTGCACGCCCAGGTGCAGGGCGCGCCGGTGACCGCCGCGCTGGCCGCCCTCCGGTCGCTGCTGCACCGCGAACGCGGCGCGTACTGGACGTTCGTGGTGCACACCGGCACCCGCACGCTGGTCGGCGCCAGCCCGGAACGACACGTCAGCGTCGACGACGGACTCGTCATGATGAACCCGATCAGCGGCACCTTCCGACACACCGGCGCCACCGCCGACCGGGCCGCCCTGCTGCGCTTCCTCGCCGACACCAAGGAGACCGAGGAGCTGTACATGGTCCTCGACGAGGAACTGAAGATGATGGCCACGGTGGCCGAACACGGCGGTCAGGTGGTCGGGCCGTACCTCAAGGAGATGTCGCACCTGGCACACACCGAGTACCTGCTGGCCGGACACGGCAGCCGGGACGTCCGCGAGGTGCTGCGGGAGACGATGTTCGCCCCCACGGTGACCGGCAGCCCGATGGAGAACGCCTGCCGGGTGATCGCCCGCCACGAACGCACCGGCCGCCGCTACTACGCCGGAGTCCTGGCGCTGCTCGGTCACGACGACAACGGCCGGCAGACCCTCGACGCCCCGATCCTGATCCGCACCGCCGAACTCTCCCCCACCGGTGAGCTGCGGGTCCCGGTCGGGGCGACCCTGGTCCGGCACTCCACGCCCACCGCCGAGGTCGCCGAGACCCACGCCAAGGCCGCCGGGGTGTTCGCCGCCCTCGGCCTGGGACCGCAGGCACCGCAGGCCGGACCGCAGCCACCCCGCCGCCTGGCCGACGATCCCGAGGTACGCGCCGCGCTGGCCGCCCGCAACGCCCCGCTGGCCCGCTTCTGGCTCGACCAGCGCCCGACCGGCGCACTGGCCCGACCCGCCCTGGCCGGACGCCGCGCCCTCGTCGTCGACGGCGAGGACACCTTCACCGGCATGCTCGCCCACCAGCTCGGCGCCCTCGGCCTGACGGTGACCGTCCGACCGTGGCACGCCACCGGGCCGGTCCGCGCCGACGACCTGGTCGTCGTCGGCCCCGGCCCCGGCGACCCCACCGGCGACACCGCGAAGATGCACCGGCTACGTGACCTGCTCACCGAACTACTCGACGCCGGACACCCCACCCTCGCGGTCTGCCTCGGCCACCAACTGCTCGCCGGCCTGCTCGGACTGCCGGTGAGCCGCCGCGACGCGCCCTACCAGGGCCTGCAACGCACCGTCGTGCTCTCCGGCACGCCCCGCCGGGTCGGCTTCTACGCCACCTTCACCGCCCACGCCGACACCGACCGCCTCGACAGCCGCCACGGTCCGGTCGAGGTGACCCGCGACGAGGTCGACGGCGCCGTGCACGCGCTGCGCGGCCGGGGCTTCGCCGGGGTGCAGTTCCATCCCGAATCGGTGCTCAGCCCGGACGGGGTCGCGGTGCTGGCCGAGCTGCTGGCGCAGCTACTGCCGGCACCGGCCGGCGAGTTGTCCACCACCGGGCAGGCATAGCCGGCCCGATCCGGGGTAGCGCTGTTCACGGCCGACGGTCCGGGCGGGTATGAGAGCCCCTGCCCGGACCGCCGGTCCCTGACTCAGCCGGCCAGGCCCTGCTTCAGCGCCGCACCGATGCGCACCGCCCGCTTGGCCGTCAACGCCGTCGCCTCCAACGCCACATGATCCGGCGCGGTCTCACCGTTGTTGCTGGTGTGCGACGCGCCGTACGGGTTGCCGGAGACGAACTGGCTCGGCTCGGTGTAGCCGGGCGCGACCACGATCCCACCCCAGTGGTAGAAGACGTGGAACAGCGACAGCAGCGTCGACTCCTGCCCACCGTGATGTGTGGCTGTCGAGGTGAACGCCGAGTACACCTTGTCGGCCAGTGCGCCCTGCGCCCACAGCGGTCCGGTGGTGTCGATGAACTGCTTGAGCTGCGCGGCGACCAGACCGTACCGGGTCGGCGAACCGAAGATCACCACATCGGCCCAGCTCAGGTCGTCCGGCTGCGCCTCCTCGACGTCCTGGGTCTCCAGCCGGTGCGCCTCCCAGCCCGAGTTCGACCGGATCGCCTCGTCCGGGGCCAACTCGCGCACCTTGCGCAACCGGACTTCCGCACCGGCCTGCTCGGCGGCCTCCCGGGCCGACTGCGCCATCTGGTACGTGATGCCGGTCGCGCTGTAGTAGATCACCGCCACCTTGACCTGTGCCGCCATCGCCTGCGTCCTTCCTGCCGTGATCGTCGGTAAGCTTCCGCGACTACCCGATGCTTGCGGCAACAAACATTCGTCGGATTCGACCGACCCCCCGGTCGACGCCCTGTCCACCGGTCGACGGACACCACGGTTCCGTCCACCGGTCGTCCCGCGACACCCCCACGTCGACCGACGATCAGGACATGACCCACTCCCCCGTCATCCGCGTCCGCGGACTACGCAAGACCTACGGCGACACCACCGCCGTGGCCGGCGTCGACCTGGACGTCGCCACCGGCGAGGTGGTGGCCCTGCTCGGACCCAACGGCGCCGGCAAGACCAGCACCATCGACATCCTTCAGGGCCACCGCGACCGCGACGCCGGTGACGTGCAGGTGCTCGGCCGCGACCCGGCCCACGTCGACCTCGACTGGCGCGCCGGCATCGGCGTCGTCGCCCAGCACAGCGACGACCTGACCGAACTGACCGTCGCCGAGGCGGTACGCCACTTCGCCCACTACTACCCCGCACCCCGCGACCCCGCCGACGTCCTCACCCTGGTCGGTCTCACCGACAAGGCCGGCGCCCGGGTCCGTACCCTCTCCGGCGGCCAACGCCGCCGCCTGGACGTCGCACTCGGCGTGCTCGGCCGCCCCCGGCTGCTCTTCCTCGACGAACCGACCACCGGCTTCGACCCGCAGGCGCGCCGCCAGTTCTGGACGCTGATCCGCCGACTCGCCGGCGAGGAGACCACCATCCTGTTCAGCACCCACTACCTCGACGAGGCCGAGGCACTGGCCGACCGCGTCGCGGTCATCGTCGGCGGCCGGATCGTCGCCGACGGTGCCCCGGCCACCCTCGGCGGACGCGCCACCGCCCGCACCGTGGTCCGGTGGGCCCACGGCCGGCAGGAGACCGACGACCCGGCCGCCCTCGTCGCCGAGCTGACCCGCCGCCACGGCGGCACCGTGCCCGGCCTGACCGTCAGCCGCCCCAGCCTCGAAGACGTCTACCTGGACCTGATCGGAGCGACCCCGTGACCGCCACCGCCCACCGCGCCGCCACCCGCCGCCCCGGCGCCCTACGGCTCGGGCTGCACCGCGCCGGCATCGAACTGCGGTGCTTCTTCCGGGAACGCGACGCCGTGGTGTTCACCTTCGCCATGCCGGCGGTCATCCTCGCCCTGCTCGGCGCGATCTTCGACGGCGTCTACGAGGGCAGCGACGTCACCTCGGCCCAGTACCTCGCCCCCAGCATGATCGCCGCCGGCATCGCCTCCACCACCTTCGTCAACCTGGGCACCGGCATCGCCGCCGACCGCGACGACGGCACCCTGCGCCGACTGCGCGGCGTCCCGATGCCCCCCTCGGCGTACATCGTCGGCAAGACCCTGATGGCCCTGGTGGTCAGCATCGGCGAGACGATCCTGCTGCTGGCCATCGCGGTACTCGCCTTCGACCTGCGGCTGCCCACCGACCCCGCCCGCTGGCTCACCTTCGGCTGGGTGTTCCTGCTCGGCGCCACCGCCTGCGCCCTGCTCGGCATCGCCGCCAGCAGCCTGGCCCGCTCGGCCCGCAGCGCCGGGGCCGTGATGAACCTGCCCTACCTCGTGCTGGCCTTCATCTCCGGCGTCTTCTACACCCCCGTCGGACAACTCCCCGAACCACTGGTCACGATCGGCTCGCTGTTCCCGCTCAAATGGATGGCCCAGGGCTTCCGCTCGGTGTTCCTGCCCGACACCATCCTCCCGCAGGAGGTCGTACCCTCCTGGGAGCACGGTCGGATCGCGCTCGTGCTCGCCGCCTGGTGCATCGGAGGAATGGTGCTGTGCCTGACCACCTTCCGCTGGCGAGGTCGACGCACCCGATGACTCCACCGACCGACACGTGGAGCGCACGCTTCCGGCTCTGGGACGGCTACTTCGCCCTCGCCGCCGTCGGCGTCGCCGTGGCCGTGGCCGCCGACGGCAGCCGTACGCCCACCGCCCGCCTCGGCTGCCTCGCCCTGTTCCTCGCCCTGACCGGCTGGTACCTCGGCGTCGGCCGCCGACTGATGCGCGACTCCGTCGAGGACTGGCACGGCTACCTCTACCTCACCGGGGTGATCCTGCTCTACGTGCCGGCGGTCCTGCTCAGCGGCACCGCCTCGTTCCTACTGTTCGTGCTCAACCCGCAGATGTTCATGGTGCTGCCCGCCATACCAGCGGTCGGCGCGGTGCTGCTGCTCAACTCCGTGCACGTGATCGTCCTGGCCGTCCGGCTGCCCGACCTGGGCGAGGTGGTCGCGCCGCTGCTGATCGCCCTGATGACCGTCCTCGTGGTCAGCGTGCTGGGCGTCTGGGCCCAACACACCGTCGCCGAGAGCGGCCGACGCGCCGAGCTGATCGCCCAACTGGAACAGACCCGGGCCGAGCTGGCCGAGGTGTCCCACCGCGCCGGGGTGGCCGCCGAACGGCAACGACTCGCCGCCGACATCCACGACACCGTGGCCCAGGGCCTGTCCAGCGTGGTGATGCTGGTCCAGGCCGCCGAGGCCGACCTGGACCGCGACCCGGACCAGGCCCGCCGCCACCTGGACCTGGCCCGACAGACCGCCCGGGAGAACCTGCTCGACGTACGCACCCTGGTCGCCGCACTCACCCCGACGCAGATCGACGGCTCCCCGCTGGAACAGGCACTGGACCGGCTGGCCGACCGCTTCACCCGGGAGACCGGGGTGCCGGTCACCTGCACCGCCGACCTGACCGCCGGCCCGGCACCGGGCACCGCCGTGGAGGTGGTGCTGCTACGCGCGGCACAGGAGGCGCTGACCAACGTCCGGCGGCACGCCGACGCCACCGCCGTGGCCGTCCTGCTGCACGGCGACGACGACCGGGTCACGCTGGAGATCGGCGACGACGGCGCCGGATTCGACCCCGCCGGGGCGTACCCGGACGGCGACGGCGGCTACGGGCTGGCCGGGCTGCGCACCCGCGTCGAACAGGTCAACGGCAGCGTCCTCGTACGCTCGGCCCCCGGCGAGGGGACCACGATCCGGGTGGAGGTGCCGTACCAATGATCACCGTGCTGCTGGTGGACGACCACCCGGTGGTCCGCGCCGGAGTCGCCGGCATGCTCGCCGGCACCGACGACATCACCGTCGTCGGCGAGGCCGCCGACGCCGCCGAGGCACTCACGGCCGTCCACGCCCACCACCCCGACGTGGTCCTGATGGACCTGCGGATGCCCGGCGACGACGGCGCCACCGCCACCGGCCGCATCCTCGCCACCCGACCACAGACCCGGGTGGTGGTGCTGACCACCTACGAGACCGACACCGACATCCTGCGGGCCGTCGAGGCCGGCGCCGCCGGCTACCTGCTCAAGGACACCTCCCGCGCCGACCTGATCACCGCGATCCGCACCGCCGCACGCGGCGGCACCGTCCTCGCCCCCTCGGTGGCGACCCGACTGCTGCACCAGGTACGCCGACCCACCGCCCGCGACACCCTGTCACCCCGCGAGGTGCAGGTGCTGCGGCTGGTCGCCCGAGGGCTGTCCAACGCCGAGATCGGCCGGGAACTGCACATCGGCGAGGCGACCGTGAAGACCCACCTGCTGCGGACCTTCAACAAACTCGACGTCTCCGACCGCACCGCCGCCGTCACCACCGCCATGGCCGCCGGCCTGCTCTGACACCGCCCCCGACGACCGGCCCGACAATCCGGCTGGCATGCTCGCGAGCATGCAGATCAGGACCGCGACCGCCGGGGACTGGCCCGGCATCTGGCCCTTCCTGCGCGAGATCGTCTCCGCCGGGGACACCTACACCTGGCCCCGCGACGTCGACGAGACCCGCGCCCGCGACATGTGGCTGGTCCCCCCACCCGGACGCACCGTCGTCGCCGTCGACGACGACGGCACCGTGCTCGCCTCGGCGAAACTGACCCCCAACCAGCTCGGCCCCGGCGACCACGTGGCCAACGCCAGCTTCATGGTCGCCCCGGCCGCCGCCGGACGCGGAATCGGCCGGGCCCTCGGCACGTACGTGCTGGACCTGGCCCGCACCGACGGCTACCGGGCGATGCAGTTCAACGCCGTGGTCGCCACCAACACCCGCGCGGTGGCGCTGTGGCGCTCACTCGGCTTCGACGTGGTCGGCCGCATCCCCGACGGCTTCCGTCACCCCACCCAGGGCCCCGTCGACCTGCTCGTCATGTACCAGCGCCTCTGAGCCGCCCGGCGCGTCCCCGGCCACGCCGGATAACCTGGGCCGGTGATGCTGCCCCTGCCCACCGGCGACTTCCAGGCGTACCTGTTCGACTGCGACGGCACCATCGTCGACTCGATGCCGCTGCACTACACCGCCTGGCGGCAGGCCCTCGACGAGTGGGAGTGCGCCTTCCCCGAGGACCTCTTCTATGCCTGGGCCGGCCGACCGACGCTCGACATCGTCGACGCCCTCAATGAGCAGCAACGCCTGAACATGCCGGTGGAGACCGTGGTCGCCCGCCGCGAGGAGCACTACCAGCGGCTGCTGCCCACCGCCGTCGGCATCCCCGGGGTGCTGCACCACATCCAGGACGCGCACGGACGCATCCCCTTCGCCGTGGTCTCCGGCAGCACCCGCGAAGCCGTCACCGCCTCCCTCGACGCCCTCGGCATCCTCGACCGGTTCGACGTGCTGGTCTGCGCCGGCGACTACACCCGCCCCAAACCCGACCCGGAGCCGTTCCTGCGCGCCGCCGAGCTGCTCGGCGTACCGCCGCACGCCTGCCTGGTCTTCGAGGACGCCGACCTGGGCATCGAGGCCGCCGTCGCCGCCGGCATGGCAGCGGTCCGCGTGCCCCAGCCCCGCCAGGGCAGCTGACCCGCCGGAAAGCACCCGACTGTCGGTGCCCGGGCCTAAGCTGCCCTCGACCGACGACGGAAGGCGGCGCAAGTGGCACCTCGCGGCACGACGCTGACCGGCACCGACGCGCTCGCCCTGCGGATGACCAGTCTCCTGCTGAGCCCCACCCCCGCCACCACCGGGCAGACCGTGGCCGAGGTCGTCGAGTGGTTCGGTGCCATGCAGGCCCAGGAGATCAACAGCGGCCTGTGGTCACTGGGCGTACGGTTACCCGGCGCCACCCAGACCGACGTGCACGCCGCGCTGGAACGCCGGGAGGCCCTGCGGACCTGGCCGATGCGCGGCACCATCCACCTCGTCCCCGCCCGCGACGCCCGCTGGATGCTGGAGCTGACCGGCGTACGCGCCCTGGCCGGCGCGGCAGCGCGCCGCGAGTTCCTCGGCCTGACCGAAGCAGAGGCGGACCGCGCCGCCGACGTGCTCGGCACCGCCCTGGCCGGCGGCGGCCGACTGACCCGCACCGACTGCGTGGCCGCGCTGGTCGCCGCCGGCATCGACGGCGCCGGCCAGCGCGGATACCACCTCCTCTGGTACGCCAGCCAGCGCGGCGTCACCTGCATCGCCCCCAATCTCGGCACCGAGCAGACCTTCGCACTGCTCGACGAGTGGGCGCCCGGCCAACACCGACCCGACCGGGACGAGGCGCTGGCCGCCCTGGCGCTGCGCTACTTCCGCAGCCACGGCCCCACCACCCGACAGGATTTCGCCGGCTGGACCGGCCTGACCGCCACCGACGCGAAACGCGCCATCGCCGCTGCCGGCGACGCCCTGACCACCGTCCAGGTCGACGGCACCGAAGCGATCCTGCCGCCCGCCCTGCTCGACGCACCCCGCACACCCACACGCGACGTGCTGACCCTGCCCGGCTTCGACGAATACCTGCTCGGCTTCAAGGACCGCACGCTGATGCTCGACCCCGCCCACAAGCAGGCCATCATCCCCGGCGGCAACGGCGTCTTCCAGGCCACCGTCGTCATCGGTGGCCGGGTCGTCGGCACCTGGAAACGCACCCTGGCCAAGACCCGGGTCACGCTGGCCGTGAAACCCCTGGTCCCGCTCGACCCGGCACAGCGCACACAGGTCGAGCAGGCCCTGCACCGCTACGCCGACTTCCTCGCCCTCCCACCCCGCGTCACCTGGCCCGACTAGCCTTCCCCGCCGCCTCGTCGTCCCACCCGCACCGGGCCGGGGCCAGGCCCAGTTCGTCACCACCCCGGTCCCCGCACAGGACGACCATCCTCTGGCCGACCTGCTCCCGTGGGTGATGCAGTGACTCGACCGACCCCTCACCGTGGAGGACCTGGCCCGCCAGGCCAACCTGAGTTCCCGCCACCTGGCTCGTCACTTCCGCGCGGCGACCGGCACCACCCCGCTGCAGTGGCTGCTGACGCAGCGCATCCGCCGCGCACAGGAGCTGTTGGAAGCCACCGACGACAGCATCGACACCATCGCCGCCGCCGCAGGCATGGGCACCGCGACGACGCTGCGCCGCCACTTCCACCGCGCTGTCGGCGTACCACCGGACACCTACCGCCGCACGTTCCGGACCTGACGCCGCCCGGCGGCGACACCGAACGTGGCGCGAAGGTGACCCGGCCCTCTCCGACCGGCGGCGGTGAGGAAACAGCCCTCAGGCGCGGGCGATGTCTCGGCAGGCGGTGGCGATCAGCAGGCCCAGGCCGACGGCCATCAGCGGCAACCCCAACCCGAAGGGCAGTTCCGAGACGGAGTTCAGGTTGCCGCCTCGCCCGATGTTCCCGAAGCTGGCCGCCACCACCGCCAAGACCATCACCAGGGTGCCGATCCCGGCAGCCAACGCGGCCATCGCCGCCTCGACGACGGTCCGGGCCCAGAGACTGGTCACGACCGCCACCAGCAGGAAGGCGAACGTCCAGAGCGTCCACCCTCCACCGCTGCTGAGGCTGGCGTACTCCCAACCGGAGTACCACCACAGATGCCGTGGCGACTGCCGGAACCACGGGAGCAGATACCCGAAGAGGATGAGCATCGTCGCGAGGAGCATCACGCCGTCGAAACCGGCGAGCCTGCTGCGCCCGTCGGCACCCTTGTCCTGAGTCACCTTCGGGATGCTAGCCACACCACGCCAAGGACTCGACGGTCAGAGCAACGAGTCGTCGTAGGCGGCAGTCAGCGCACCACCGGCATCGCCGGTGTTCACCACACCGGCCGGCTCGATCAGGATCGCGTGCACCTCCCCGTCGGCGACCGGGCAGTGCTCGACGCCACGAGGCACGACGAACAGCTGCCCCGGACGCAGGAGCACGTCACCGTCGCGCAGCTGGATGGTCAGCTCCCCGCTCACCACGAGAAACAGCTCGTCGGTGTCCTCGTGGGTGTGCCAGACGAACTCCCCGCGCACCTTGACGACCTTGACCTCGTAGTCGTTGAGCCGGGCCACCACCTTCGGTGACCAGTGCTCAGAAAAGCGGGACAACCTGTCAGCGATGTCGACAGCCTCATACGCCACGCCCACCATCCTGACATGGTCGGTCAGCTCGGGTCGGGTGCGTAGAACGTCGTGGTGGCCTGCACCGCGGCGGCGACGTGCTCCGGGTCGCCACCGGCGGCCAGGTGAGCCTCGCCCCAGGCCACGGCGCTGCGCCGGATGAACTCGCGCCCTTCGGGTGACGTGTGAACCTCCGCATAGTCGACGCTCTCGCCACCGGTCAACATCCGGGCAAGGGCGAGGAGAGCCAGGTCCCACCCCACGCCACCGGCACCGGGGCCGTAGGTCGGGAAGAGGGGTTCCGCGACGACCGCTGCGTGGACCAGCACGAATTCGGTGTCGCCGGACGGGCCCGGGGCCAGGCGTACCTCCACCTCACTCGTGCCGGGCCAGGCGTCCGCGTCCGGCCCGTAGAGCCAGGACACCCTGAGCAGACGCGGCGGCTCGCACCGCAGGATCTCGCCGTGCTCACCCCCGTCGAACTCGTATCTCCCGCCGAGCCGCAGATCCCCGGTGACCGGCTTCAACCAACGGTGCAGCCGCTCGGGGCTGGTGATGGCGTCCCAGACGTCGTCGACCTGCGCCGCGTATCGCCGTCGGAGCTCGACGGTGTACGCCTCACCTGCGGGCAGGCTGCCCTTGCCCATGGTCCGCCGCGCGGCGGCCAGTTCATCCAGTACGTCTTTCATGTTCCGTTCCTCTCGCTGCTGAGTCTGCCTCGTCCGCACCGACGTCGGACTCGGCCCGCCGGGAGGTCTGCCCGCCAGCCGAGGTCCGAGCTGCCCGCCGGCCCCGGGCCAGCTCGGTTTCCAGCGCGTCGAGCCGCTGCTCCCACAACCGGCGAAACCGGCCCAACCACGCGTCGACTTCGCTCAACGGCGCCGGCTCGACGGCGTAGAACCGGCGAGCGCCCACAGCTCGCACCGACGCGAACCCGCTCTCCCGCAACACGCGCAGATGCTGTGAGACACCCGGCTGGGAGAGCCCGAACTCGGCCCGGATCACGTCCGTGACCGCGCCGGAGGTCTGCTCGCCGTCGGCGAGCAGCTCCAGAATGCGCCGGCGTACCGGGTCGCCGAGGATGTCGAAGGCGTGCACGACCACAGACCGTACCGGCCTTCGCTTATATAAGCCAGAGCAGGCATCCTGCCGAAGGCTGCGGCTCAGCGCTGGGCGAGGAACACGGCCACCGGACTCCACGTGTACGCGGCACGGCGTCCTCGTACTCGACGGCACCGTCCGGCCCCGACACGATGACCGGTGTCAGTGCGAGAACGGCTCCAGGCACCCGAACTCGGCAGCCGCGCCGGTGACCTCGACCATGACCCGCTCGGCCCGTACGTCCCCGATCACACAGCCCACCTCCGCGAAGCGAACCGCGTACACCGCGCCCGGCGGGGGTGCGTCCTGCCCGATCGGCGCTCGCATGCCGGTGACCTCGATGGCCTCTGCCTTGATTCCCAGGTCGAGCAGCGCCCGCTGGGTGGACGCCGGCGCGTAGTCCCCCGCCGCGCGTAGTGCCTCAAGCTTGGGCCGGATCCGCGCGGCGAGTTTCTCCCCCGCGCGCTGGTCCGCCTCGGAGAGTTCGTGCCGGCGCTTCCAGCGGTTGTTGTCGCCGTGGCGAGGAGGTGCGTCTGCCCGCGGACCGGTCGGCTCCGGCACCACAGCAGCCGACGCCGTCGCACTCGGGGGTGTCGCCTGCACGTCGCCGGCTCGGGTGCCCGGGGCCGCGCAGCCGAGCGGGAGCAGGGCGAGCGAGGTAGCAGCCGCCAACCAACTGATCTTCGCTGTCCGCATCAATGACCCCCGTCTATCAGCCTCAGCGGAGGCGATTGTAGGGGGCACTGTCATTCGTCGGCGTCCGCCGCCCTGCGACGAGAGCACCAGGGCGCCCCGGAGGCGTGGCGACAGTGCGTCGCTGACCCTCGCCCAGGGCCTGATGCTGGTGACGAAGAGTACGCCGCATGAGCGGCGTCGCTTCCCGGTCCACGCTGCCACGCCGGGCGCATGCCGCGAATCGCGCTCGAACGACGATCCACATCCTCGGCGAGCACGCGATCGCCACCCAGGATGAAGGACATCTGATGGATAGTGGGCGCGGTCCCGTGCGTCTGTGGTGGTGAATGAGGCGTACCGAACGGAGCTGAACGGTTGGACGACAAGGCGAGAGCCAAGTTCGGCGAGTTCGCGCAGAGCCGGACCGCCGCCCTGATCAGGACGGCCTACCTGCTCACCGGCGACCAGCATGCCGCCGAGGACCTGGTGCAGTCGGCGTTGACCAAGGCGTACGTCAAATGGCCGACGATCCGGCACGAGGACCCCGAGGGGTACGTGCGCGCGGTGATGTACCGCGAGCGGGTCAGTTGGTGGCGACGCCGGGGACGATTACGGGAGACGCTGGTCGGCTCGCCGGTCGAACGGGAACACCCGGACGACAGCGGCCACGCCGACCTGCGGCTGGCCATGCGGGCAGCCCTGCTGCGCCTTCCCGTGGCACAGCGCGCGGTGCTGGTCCTGCGGTACTACGAGGACCTGCCCGAACAACAGGTAGCCGAGGTGCTCGGCTGCTCGGTCGGGACCGTCCGCAGCCGTACCCACCGGGCGGTCAGCCGACTGCGTGAGGTACTACCCGGTGCCGAACTCGTGCTGGAGCTGAAGCGATGAACACCCCGATCGACGACCTCATCCGATCCACCCTCACCGATATCGCCAAGGAGGCAGTCCCCATGGATCTGGCAGATTCCGCCGTCGCTCGGGCGCGTAGGCGTCGTACCCTCACCGTCTCGGTCGGGGTGGCGGGCGTCGCCGCCGCCCTCATGGTCGGCACGCCGCTGGCGATGGCGGCGGTGAACCGGGATTCCCCGCCGCCGTCCGCCCCCGCCGACCGGCCGTCGGTGGACCCCAGTCCCGTCCCGATCAGCTCCGTCCCCTCTCCGCCGCCGGTGGACCCCCGCCACGTCCGTATCAGCCCTGTCCCTATACCGCCGTCGGTGGACCCCAGTCCCGTCCCGATCAGCCCTGTCCCCTCCCCACCGCCGGTGGATTCCAGTCCCGTCCCGATCAGCCCTGTCCCGCATCCCCCATCGGTGGATCCGAAGGGTTCTGGCACGGGTTCCTAGCTTCAAGGCAACGGCACATCGTGCGTCGGCGATCGGTTCTGGCGTATGGACGTGGCCGACGAGCACGCGACTCTGACCCGTGCGGGCCGTCAGCCTCTTACGTGCAGGTGGAACCCCTGACTGCCCGGCACCTCCAGACCCGCTTTCAGGCGCAGTGACGGGATCTCGTAGTCGCCGTGATTCTGGCGACGGAACGCGATCGGCTCGGTCGACTCCAGCGTCAGCAACCGATCCGTCCACGCCTTCGCCACGATCTCGAAGTCGCCGCCGATCATCCGGTCGGCGCCGTGCACCACGAACGGCGGCAGCACCTGGAGGCCCGGGTAGTACAGGATCCCGTGGTGGATCGGGAACAACAGATCCTCGATCGGGCCGTTGATCCCACGGTCGCTGTAGTGCGACTGCGGGCCCCCGACGGTCACCGACAGCATCGCCCGACGTCCCAGCAGTGTCCCCTCACCGAACCGCTCGCCGTAACGGGTGTCGTCGTGCACTCCGACGCCGTAGGCGAAGTGGAACGAGAAGACGCGGTCCACCCAGCCTTTGAGAATGGCCGGCATCGTGTACCACCACAACGGGAACTGGAGGATCACGGTGTCGGCCCACAGCAGCTTCTCCTGTTCGGCCCGCACGTCGGCAGTGAGCGCGCCCGCGTCGTACGCCCCACCTGAGCTGGGAATCACCCGTAGCGGCTCGGTGGCGTACCCGCCGAAGTCGGCCGCGTCGACCACCGCCTTCCAGTTCATCGCGTACAGGTCGCTCACCCGCACCTCATGCCCGGCGGCTTCCAGCGTCGACACCGCCAGGTCTTTCAGCGCGCCGTTGAGCGAACGCGGTTCGGGGTGGGCGTAGACGACGAGCGTCTTCATGGTGATTCCCTTCGACGGGGCATGCCTGCCGCCACCGATACTCGGCTGCCGGCACCGCGCCGTTCAGGGCCGCGTGTTCCGTCGGACCGGACTTCCTGGTACTACCAGGGCCACCGTCAGGCGGACGGGCACGGCGATACTGGCACCATGGACGACCTCGCAGGTTTCCTGCGCACCCGGCGCTCCCGGATCGACCCGTCCGTTCTCGGCATTCCTACCGACACCCGGCGTCGCGTCGAGGGCCTGCGCCGCGAGGAGGTCGCGCACCTGGCCGGGGTCAGCGTCGACTACTACGTACGCCTGGAACAGGGTCGCGCCACCCAACCCTCGGAGCAGGTCCTGGACGCGCTGGCCCGCGTCCTCGATCTCGACGACACCGAACGCGGGCACCTGTACCGACTCGCCCGGCAGCGCCGCCGCCGCGCCCCGTCGCCCAGCGGACGGCCACGCGACGAGGTCCTGCGTGTGCTCGACCTGATCGTGGACGCACCCGCGATGATCATCGATCACCGCCTGGACGTGTCGGCCGGCAACCGCCTGGCCCGACTCCTGTACGGCCGGCAGCTGCCGGGCCTGAACACGGCACGGCACATCTTCCTCGACGAAGCCGAACGCGGGCTGTACGCGGACTGGGAGACGTGCACCCTCGACGTGGTGGGGCACCTGCGTCTGGCCGTCGGCAAGTACCCGGAGGATTCTCGACTGGCCCCACTCATCGGCGAACTGGCGATGGGCAGCGAGCGCTTCCGCCGTCTCTGGGCCCGCGCCGACGTGCGGGCCCGCCGCCACGGCCGCAAGGCGTACCGGCACCCGCTGGTCGGGCTCCTGGAGCTGCACCAGGAGAACTTCGTCCTGCCGGACGACTCGGGGATGGAGTTGCTCGTGCTGTCGGCCGAGGCGGGCAGCGCCAGCGAGGACGGCCTGCGGCTGCTGGCCGCGCTCAGCAGCACCGAGGATCCGGCAGTACGGCACCCTGATCCCGGAAGCCGGTACGCGGCTGCGGAGAAGTCGGACTAGACCGGGACGAAGGTGGCGGCCAACACCCGCCAGTCGCCGCCCTCCCGCACCCACAGTCGGGTGTAGCGCAGCCGCGCGGACATCACGGCACCACCCTGAACGGCATCCACCGCAGCGACCAAGCGAGTCACCCCGGTCCGACCGTCTTCCTGGACGTCGAGCGACTCCTCCACCAGGCTCGTGATCCGCAGCGCACCGGAGCGGTAGCTCTCCAGGTCGTCGTCCTTCGTGAAGACCGTGCCGTCCGGTCCGGCGGCCACGACCTGCGGGTGCAGTAGCGCATCGAGGGACTCGACGTCGGCGGCGCGCTGGGCGGCGTGCAGGTGTCGTTCCGCGGTGAGGAGATCCATCCACCGATCCTCCGCAGCGCAGCGCAACAGGACAAGCGGCTTCGCTCGCGGCAGAACAGCGACGTCGACCCGGCGGGACGCCTGAGTGGTTCCCGGCACGAGATCAGTCAGCCTCGCTGACCCGCCTGCGTGTGCGACAGTGATTCATGCCGTTGAGCGAGCATCACCTCAGGGCGTCGATCGCCGTGTCCGACATCCACCGGGCGGTCGCGTTCTACGAAGGAACACTGGGCCTACCGGCGTTGCAGTCGGGCCCGAGCGCCACCATCACCGACGGCAGCCGCGTCTATGGTGCCGGCGGCGTGGCGGCCCTGAACGTGTACCAGTCGGTCACGGCCGGCACGAGCACGGCGACCCTGGCGACATGGTACGTCGACGACATCGACCGGATCGTCGACGAGCTCGTCTCGTCCGGCGTCGATCTCATCCGCTATGACGGGCTCGAACATGACGCCAAGGGCATCACCGCTCGGGCCGGCGGTGGACGTATCGCATGGTTCCAGGACCCCGACGGCAACACCTTCGCCCTCGAAGCCGACGTCTGACCGCTGGGCGGGGCACTCGTCCCGATCAGCTCGCCGCCGCGCCGCCGAGATAGCCGACGTCCGTGGCGCCTGACGCGATCTGGACGCGGTAGCCCCAGCGCCGGAGGACCTGCGCCATCTTCGCGACGCCCGCCGGGTTGGCGGAGTGCACATAGACCACGCCGATGTCGAGGGGGCGCTTCTCGAACGCGGCCCGTTCCAGGATCTCCACCACCGGCCAGATCGTGTCGTCCCCGCCCAGGTCGTGGTCCAACCACAACTCGTCGACGCGCCCGTCCCGGTACCGACCGAGCAACTCCACTCCGGCAGCACTCGTCCGGGCCACCTCGGCATCGCGCCCGTCCACGAACGAACGCAGGTCATCGACCAGGACGATCGTTCGACGGCGCTCCACGCAATGATCATGCCGCGCACCCTCGCGTGCCACCATGCACATCCGCCGCCGGCGGCCACGTGCGCGCAGGCCCGGGTCACCCCGTCGTCCCGACGGTCGCCGATTATGAGCGCCAACGGGACGCCCCGCGATACCCCTGATCCTCCCGGCGCGCTGGCACACGGGACCTACCGAGCCCATGCCGCAGACCGTCGAGGCATCATGCGTGATCGACGACGACGAAGCGCGGCGGCGAACCGACATCGGCTCCGCGTCGTAGCCCCGCCACGCCGAACGGTGTGCCGCGCCACGTAAGTTGATCATGGTTATGGCCGGTGTTCTGCGCGTGCTCCGAGTCACTAGTCCGAGCGGTCGTCGAGAGAGGCGAGGATGAGTTCCCGTGCGGCGTGGACCGTGGATGAGCAGGTGGCCGGATCCCGGCCGATGCGTTCCGCGCCCGCGCGCATGACGCCGGAGAGCAATTCCACCGCGAGGTGCACATCGCCGACATCGCGGAACTCGCCGCGTTCGACGCCGTCCCGGACGACGTTCTCGACCTCGACGACTATCGCGTGGAACGGGCTGTCCGGCCCCTTCGGCAGTTCGCCGAACGGCAGACCGAAACCGGGCCGGAACATGAGCTGGAGAACCGGGTCCTGGAACGCGACCAGGACCGTCTCGATGATCTCCCGCATCCGCTCCGCAGCCGGGTCTGTAGAACGTGCGGCGATCGTGGCCACCCGATCGACCGTGGGCTGACCCACCCGGTGAGTCAATGCCAGGACCAGCGCCGCCTGGTCCCGGGCGTAGTTGTACAGCGTGTTGCGTGCGAGCCCGGCACGGGTCGCGATGTGGCCCATGTTGATCGAGTCGTAGTCGCGTTCGAGCAGGAGCTGCCGCATCGCCTCGGCGAGATCGACCCAGACCATCGCGTGGTGTTCCTCGATGCTGGCTCCACGAATCCGCGGCATCCGGTCATCCTTCCCTACGGCAGTGGGTCATCCGGTGGCTGCCTTCGGGTAGTGGCGGCGCAGGTTGGCGGCGATGACGTGGTCGAGCATCCGATCGGAGAGCAGCCGGGTCAGGCTGATGACCAGGGCGGCATCACGGCCGATCGTGTAGCGGGTACGCGGCCTGCGGGCCGTCACGGCCTTCGCGATGACCTGGGCGGCGGCGTCGGCCGTCACGCCTGACGCCGTACCCGTCTCCATCAACGTGTTGATCGCCTGGATCAGGCTGCCGTACCGGGCGTCCTGCTCCGGCGTCATCTCGGCAGCCAATTCGTTCGCCGTGGCGACCCCACGGGCGGCCATCTTCGTGCGGACGCCGCCGGGCTCGACCACGACCACCGGCACGCCCAGCGGCGCGACCTCCCGCCGCAGCGAGTCGCTCACCGCTTCCAAGGCGAACTTCGCCCCGGCGTACGCCCCGTACGTCGGCATGGCGGCCTTACCGCCGATCGAGCTGATATTGACCACGCGGCCCTTGCCGCGCAACAGCGCGGGCAGGAGCGCCTGGGTGACAGCGACATGGCCGAACAGGTTGACCTCGAACACCCACCGCCACTGCGCCATCGGCAGTGCCTCGACCGGCGCGTTCACCTGGATTCCTGCGTTGTTGACGAGAGCGTGCAGCGCACGCGGATCGTGGTCGACCCGTGCGGCGAGTGCCGCCACCTGCTCGGCTCTGGTGATGTCGAGAATGACCGGTTCGATGCCGGTCGCACGGACGGCGTCGGCGTCGCGGTCGCGTCGCACACCGGCCAGCACGTGAAATCCCTGGCGGGCCAGTTCGCGGGTGGTTGCGGCACCCATGCCGGTGGAAGCACCGGTGACCACGATCAGCTTCTGCATGTCCGCACTCTGCCTTATACGACAACCTGTCGTCAAGATTGCGACAACATGTCGCGAACCTGCGTCACGCTGGTCATGACCTGACGAAGCCGGAGACGGGCGAGCGGGAGAAGCGGGCCGTCTTCGTCAGGCCGGCGGACCGACGCCGCAGCTCTGGTGGTCTCAGTTCCGGGCCGTCTCCGAAGCGTCGGGCGCCCACCAGCGGGCCGTGGCGGGCGGGCCATCCTGCTGCGCCTCGATCGCCCGGATGTGCCGGTACGCGATCCACAGCGGCGGGAACGCCCCGACCGCGAAGGACAGGTCCACCACGGTCCAGAACCACGGGATCTCCCGCAACGGCCCACAGATCAACGCCAGCGGCACGATCCCGACACAGGCGATCATGCCGAGTTGCACCACCCAGACGTTTCGCACTGGATCGCGCAACGGCCCCCAGAACGCCACCGCGAGCACCAGGTGGGCGAACGCGAGCCAGTCGGTCCCGTACCGCATGAACGGATAGCGCTCGCCAGTCTCGACTAGCCCCACGTGGACCCGCTCGATCCAGCCGACCAGCGCCGGTAGCTGGTCGGCAACGGGGTCGGCCGCCCGTAGCAGCCACCGCACCTCGATTTCGAGCGGAAACGCGGTCACCCCGCTGAGGAACAGTCCCACCACCACGACCCACAGCCAGCCACGGACCCGCCGTAGACGCATCTCGATATCCACACCGTCAGGCTAATGCGGTGTGCAGGAACGTCGGCGGTGTCCCCCGGGGTGCAGCCGGCATTCCGGCACGGCGAGGTCGGGCCCGGCACGAACACGCGGATCATCCCGTGGGGAGATCCGTCCGCTCCGTCTCGACGAGTTGCCCGTCTGCGCTGTGGCTCAGTCGAGCCAGCAAATCACCGCATCGCCGTCCTTGGCTGCTGCGGCGAAGAAACTGCGGGCGTCCGGCAGGAAGTGGGCCGCCCACTCCAGCGTGCCGGGACGCTCCCAGATACTGGGGTAGACCTCCGCCCGGGTCAGCTCCTGCGGGTCAACGCCGCGAACGAGGTCGTCCTCGGTAAGCGTGGCCAGGGCCGATGCCGCAGCCGCGACCTGGTCCGGGGTCAGATACGAGGGTGGCCCGTAGCCCCAGTCGTCGTCGAGGTTGTCCAGGAAGTCGAACATCTCCTCGCTGTCGGGTTCGACGTCCGGCGACTCCACGAACTCCTCTGCTCCCAGCACCAGCGGAATCTCGAAGCCCAGCCGGTCGAGGAGGAAGTCGAGGCCGTGCCAGGCATTGTCGGTGGTGGTCCAGCGGTCCGAGTCGTCGTCCCGCGCCGCCATCGCGACCTCGTGGGCCCAGGGAAGGTCGGCCCGGGCCCGCTCCAGGTCGTCCGGAGAAACCCGCAACCAGTTGCCGTTCATGCTCACGACACCACCCCTAGGTATCGCCTGTGACAGCACCGCAGTTCGACGCTGCCTGGGCGTGAGAACCAGCAGGGACGACAGGGCCATCGGCACCATCGCGGTGCCCGTGCCGGTCCGCGCGAGGTCCTCACTCTGCGGGCTGGACCGACGAGTTCGGGGCAGCGTCGCGCGAGGCACCGCTGATAGGTTGCGTATATACGTACTCGATGATCCACGCCTGTCCGTACGCGTCAGGGACGTTCTCGCGCGGCGGTCTCGGCGAACGACCCGCATGCATGTCGCCGACATCCGGTCGACCGCTGGTCTCCGCGTGGACGACCGGATCGAGGCGGCGCCACCCGAGATCGTCGAGGCGATGGTCTGGTTCGAGGAGCGCTACGGCGGCCTCTGGTATCCGCTCCTCGGGTCCAACGGTATGGAGCACGGCCTGGGCGGTGTGCCGTTGGCCCATCGCGGCCCGCTCGGTCTGGCCTTCGAGGGCATCGTGGACGGCGACTGGACCTGGCCCGTCGATGTCCTCGTCGACGGCCGGACCGCCATGGGTCCCGGGCAGTGGTCGTACCGGGTCATCGACAGGTCCGTCGACCAACGTCTGGAGAGCCACGCGCTGCTTCTGTCGGTGCGCGGCTGGTGTCACCGGACCTTCACCTGCTACACGCCCCGTGACGTCGTCCCGGGGACCGACGAGCGGCACCTACCCCCACCCGTACCGGAGGCGTCCGGCCCGGCCGAGTGCTGGTGGCTGGACGACGATGCGGGCGTGGCCGTCCAGGCCACGCTGGCCGGATGGCCGCCTGAGCGGGACGAGTGGACCCTGCGGTACTTCACCCGGACGCCGGCACAGACCGCCGACGCCAGTCCCACCGTCTTCCGGGCCACCGCCCAGGAGACCGTACCGGCACTGTGGTGCACCCTGTGTTCCCAGCCGATCATCCCAGGACTCACCTGCCCGCGCGCTCGTCCGTCGGAGTGAGACAAGCAGCCTGTTGACGACGAGCCGCCGCCACTCACCCGCGTCGCCGTGTCATCGATCGCCGGGACTGACAGAATCGTGGTCACGGAGCCGATGCACGGGCGAGGGGAATCCATGAGCGACTGGAACGAAAAGGTCATCGCCGAGTTTCGCGCCAACGGAGGGCAGGTGGGTGGCCAGTTCGAGGGCGCACCGCTGCTGCTGTTGCACACCGTCGGCGCCAGGAGCGGCCAGACGCGCGTGAGCCCGATGATGTACCAGCAGCTGGACGGCGGCTACGCCGTGTTCGCGTCCAAGGCCGGGGCACCCACCAACCCCGACTGGTACCACAATCTCGTCGCGCATCCGCAGATCCGGGCGGAGATCGGCACGGACACGGTCGAGCTGGTCGCCCGGGTCGCCGAGGGTGACGAACGGGAGCGGATCTGGAGCGCGCAGAAGGCCGCCTACCCGGGCTTCGCCGACTACGAGCGCAAGACCACCCGCCAGATCCCGGTCGTCGTCCTGGAACCTGCGCCGTAGGCGGACGACACCGTCTCGTTGACCTGAACCGGGGTTGAGGTGCTTCACTGGCGGCCATGGATCTTGACGGTGTGCGCGTCGCCATCACCGGCGCAGCACGTGACACGGGTCGACTGCTCACCGAGGCGTTCGCCGCACGCGGTGCGCAGGTCTTCCTCTCGGCCCGCGACGTGGTGGCGGCGCGGCACGTCGCGGATGAGATCAACCGGCGCGGAGCGGGCCGCGCCGAGGCATTCTCCTGTGACCTCGCCGCGCCGGACTCGGTGCGGGAATTCGCGGCGGCCCTGGCCGACCGCACGAGCCACCTCGACGTGCTGGTCAACAACGGTGCCGCCTACATCCACGGTGACGACCTGGCAGACGTCGCGGACGACACGATCGAGAGCGTGATGGCTGCCGGCGGGACCGGCACCCTCCTGTTGACCAAGCACCTGCTGCCGCTGCTGCGCGCGTCGGCACGGCCGGACATCGTCAACATGATCTCCGCCTGTGGCGAGGTGGGCCACCACCGGTCGGGCGCGCATCCCGCGTTCTACGCGGCCAAGCACGCCCACGCCGGACTCGCCGAGATCCTGTCGCACCGGCTACGCCCGGAAGGGATCCGAGTTATCTCCCTGTTCCCACCGGACTTCGTCCAGGACGGGCCCCGGCGGGCGGACAGCGACCTCACCGCCCAGTCGGTCGTCGACTGCGTCCTCTTCGCGGTGGCACAACCGCGAGACTGTTTCATCCGCGAGTTCCGCTTCGAGCAGGTGAACAGCGCGCGTACCTGAACCATGCGGTACGCGGCGCGCGGCGTTCCCGGCGCGGCCACCGGTCCTCGGACCGGTCCCGCGCCGGGACACCTCACCGCCACCCGAACTCAGGGCAGCGCGATCGGCAGGGCGATGCCGTCCAGACTGTGCGGGCAGGGGCAGTCCCGCGCGGCCGGTAGCGTGGCGATCGCGTCGAGCAGGAGGCCCCGCAGCCGTTCGGTGTTCTCGCCGAAGACCCGGAACACCTCCTCCTGGGTCACGCCCTGGCCGCTTCGCACTCCGGCGTCCAGGTCGGTGACCAGGGCGATCGCGCTGTAGCAGAGGGCCAACTCGCGGGCGAGGACCGCCTCCGGGTGACCGGTCATGTTGATGACCGCACCGCCGATCTGGGTGTACCACCGGGATTCGGCACGGGTGGAGAAGCGCGGTCCTTCCACCACGACCATGGTGCCGCCGTCGTGGGCGTCGACGCCCCGGCCGGCGGCGGCGGACAGCAGGGCCCGCCGCCCGGCCGGGCAGTACGGGTCGGCGAAGGAGACGTGGGCGGCGCCCTGCTCGTAGTACGTCTGGATCCGGCCGCTGGTCCGGTCGACGAGCTGATCGGGTACCACGAAGGTGCCGGGGCCGAGGTCCGGCCGCAGGCCGCCCACGGCACAGGGCGCGAGCACCTGCCGTACGCCGAGGGACCGCAACGCCCACAGGTTGGCCCGGTACGGGATCCGGCCCGGCGGGTGCCGGTGGTCCCGGCCATGTCGTGGCAGGAACGCCACCGAACGTCCACCCACGTCGGCGATCGTCACCGCGTCGGAGGGCGGGCCGTACGGGGTCTGGACGGTGTGTTCCGTGGCGCCGTCGAGCAGCGCGTAGAGACCTGAGCCGCCGATGACGGCGAGGTCAGCAGATGGGGACACGAGTTCACCTTCCATAGTCGACATCCCGGCAGGTCCGGGATCGGTCCCGGTCCGGGACTCGCGAGCAGTTCGTGTTGATGCGGGAATGCGCTCGGAGCGGGGCCCTACCACGCCGTCAACAGCAGGTGGTTGACCGCGAGCGCCACCACTGCCTGCGCGATGAGCCACGTGCGCCGGCCGGGGCCGGGAATCAGGGCGGCACCGGCCATCAGCCACCCGGTGAAGGGCAGCCAGATGCGTTCGACCTCGGCCTTGCTGTAGCCGGACAGGTCCGCGGCCACGATCGCCGCCGCCGCGGCAAGGGGCAGCAGCCAGGCGGCGTACCCGGGTCTGCCGTCGAGCAGCCCGATGACGTCGGCCCTCGACCGCAGCGACGCGACCGCCTGCCACCCGGCGACGGTGGCGCGGCGGAGGACGACCACGGCGGCCGGACCGGCGGCGACGAGCAGGAGCGCCAGGTTCGCCCACACCCAGTAGCCGTAGGCGCGCCGACTGGCCAGGCCCTGGTAGTAGCGCTCGATCACCAGGTGATAGCCGGCCAGCCAGTCGAAGCCGGCCGCCGTGAACGCCCCGACGACCAGAGCCGCGCCCCCCAGCGCCCACCACGCGGCGGACCGGTGCCGGCGCCCCAGGATCACCACGGCCACCGCGATCGGCACCATCAACACCAGGCCATAGGAGAGGTAGCAGCCGAAACCCAGCAGCGCACCGCCGACGAACGCGCCGACCGCGCTGCCCCGGGTCACGCCGTGGGCCAGCAACGCGACGCCGGTGGCGGTCACACCGGCGAAGAGGCCGTCGGCGGACACCCCGGCCCACACCGCCCCGGGGAACACCACCGCGAACGGCAGGACGACGCGCGCCGCGTCGTCGCCGCCGAGCAGTCGCACGGTGTGCGGTACGGCCACGGCGGTGAGCGCGGCGGTCAGGATGCACAGCGCCCCGGCCCAGCCGCCGCCACTCAACCCGATCCGGTCGAGCCAGACGAACACCAGCAGCGCGCCGGGTGGATGGCCGGAGACGTGGGTGGTCCACGAGTCCGGCTGGAAGTCCAGGATCCGGGTGGTGAACGTACTCAGCATGGCGGGGATGTCGGTGACGCCGGGCACCTCGTGCAGGTACTCGTGGCGGGTGGCCAACCGGCCGGCGACGCCGCGCTGCCAGCCGTCGATCAGCGCCAGGGACAGCGTCCAGGCCACTGCGGCGGCATAGGACGACACGAGCAGCCGCCGCCAGGGCAGGCGGGCGGCCAGCGCGGGTCCCCGCCAGCAGACCAGGACGGCCACCGCCACCGCCAGCGGAGTGCCGGGGCCGATGTGCGGCCGCCAGTGCGCGTACAGGGGTGCCGCGCTGGCGTACACCGGACGTCCCAGCAGGTAGAGCACACCGCCGACCACGGCGGCCACGGCGAACAGCCCGACGGCGACCAGCACGGCGATCACGTCGGCCCGTGCCGTGTCGCGCCGCAGCGCCGTGCTCATCCGCGCAGCGGCGCGTGGGCGAACTGCGCGACGCCGTCGGTGAGACGGACCGCCGCGCGGAAGCCGAGTTCGGCTCGGGCACGGGCCGGTGAGGCCACCACGTGGCGGACGTCGCCGAGCCGGAAGTCGCCGGTGACCACCGGCGCGGGTCCCCCGGCGGCCCGGGCGAGTTCGGTGGCCATCTGCCCGATGGTGGCCGGATGCCCGGAGGCGATGTTGTAGGCGCGCCACCCGACCCGGCATCCGGTCGCGGCCACCGCCGCCAGGTTGGCCGCCGCCACGTCGTCGACGTGCACGAAGTCCCGCCGCTGACAGCCGTCCTCGAACACGCGCGGGGCCCGACCGGCGGCCAGCGCCGAGCGGAAGATCGCCGCGACTCCGCTGTACGGGGTGTCCTGCGGCATGCCGGGGCCATACACGTTGTGGTAGCGCAGTGCCACCACCGTGCCACCGGTCTGCCGGCACCAGGCCGACGTCAGGTGCTCCTGGGCCACCTTGGTGGCGGCGTAGACACTGCGCGGGTCCAGCGGCGCCTCCTCGTCGACCAGCCCCGGATCCAGCGCGATGCCGCAGTCGGGGCAGGGCGGTTCGAACCGCGCGTCGGCCAGGTCGGCGGCCGCACGGGGAGCGGGGCGCACCGCACCGTGCCGGGCGCAGCGGTAGGCGCCCTCGCCGTAGACGACCATCGAACTGGCCAGCACGAGCCGGTGGATGTCCGCGCGGGCCATCTCGGCGAGCAGGACGGCGGTCCCGAGGTCGTTGCACCCGACGTACTCGGGCAGGTCGTCGAGGTTGACGCCGAGCCCGACCATGGCAGCCTGGTGCACCACCACGTCGACGCCGGTCAGAGCGTCGGCGACGGAGGCCCGGTCGCGCAGGTCGACCCGGCGCAGCGGGGCACCGTCCACGGTGTCCGGCAGCGGCGTGCGGTGCGCGCCCGGGTGGCCGGCGTCCACCACGGACACCTGATGACCGGCGCGGTGCAGCGCGGCGACGACATGGGTCCCGATGAAACCGGCTCCGCCGGTGACGAGTACGTGAGGCACGCGCCGACGCTAGAGCCAGCCGGGCCCCGCAGGGAGCCGCGCGGACGAGCCGTCAGCGCTCCGTAAGACTTCATCATCGGCTGGTAATACCTGGCCCGCGAGGTCCTCACTAGCGTCCGCGACATGACCGATGTGGTGCTTCCCTGCCGGAACGAGGCCCCGGCGCTGCCCGCCCTGCTGGCCCGGATACCGGCCGGCTACCGACCGATCGTGGTCGACAACGGCTCGACCGACGGCTCGGCCGACGTGGCACGCGCCCACGGCGCGCAGGTGATCAGCGTGGCCGAACCCGGCTACGGTGCCGCCGTGCACGCCGGTGTCCTGGCCGCGGACCCCGTCGACGGGGTGGTGTGCGTGATGGACGCCGACGGTTCCTTCGACCCGGCGCAACTGCCCTGGCTGGCCTCCTCCGTACGCAACGGGCAGGCGGAACTGGCGACCGGCCGACGCCGCCCTGCCGCGCGCGGGGTGTGGCCGCTGCACGCGCGGGCGGCCAACGCCGTCCTCACGCACCGGCTGCGCCGCACCACCGGCCTGCACGTGCACGACATCGGCCCGATGCGGGCCGTGCGCCGCGACGACCTGCTCGCCCTCGGGCTGCGCGACCGCCGGTTCGGGTACCCGCTGGAGCTGCTGATCGCGGCGGACCGGGCCGGCTGGCGGGTCGTCGAGATCGACGTCGCCTACCACCCCAGAGCCGCCGGCACCCGCTCGAAGGTGACCGGCACCCTGCTCGGCACCGCCCGTGCCATCCGCGACATGAGTGCGGTGCTGGCCCGGTGAACGACCTCCAGATCCTGGTGCTGGCCAAGGCACCCACGCCCGGACGGGTCAAGACGCGGCTCTGCCCACCCTGCACGCCCGCGCAGGCCGCCCGGATCGCCGCCGCCGCCCTGGCCGACACCCTCGACACCGTCTCCGCCACCGCAGCCGGCACCCGGACCCTCGTCCTCGACGGCACCCACCCCACCCCCGCCGGATGGGTGACGCACCCCCAGCGCGGCGCTCTCCTCGGCGACCGCCTCGCCCACGCCTTCACGAGCACCCGCAGACTCGGCACACCCACCCTCCTGGTCGGCATGGACACCCCTCAGCTCCGCACCGAGCACCTCGACGCGGCCCGAGAACTACTCGGCGCGACCGGCGGTCCGGACGCGGTCCTCGGCCCGGCCACCGACGGCGGCTGGTGGACGTTGGGCCTGCGCGACCCCCACCACGCCACCGTGCTGCGCACCATCGCGACCTCCACGACGACCACCGGCCGGCACACCCTGGACGCGCTACGCCGTCGCGGCCTGCGGGTGCACCTGATGCCGGAACTGACCGACGTGGACACCGCCGCCGACGCCCACACCGTGGCGGCCCTGTGTCTACCGGGCAGCCGGTTCGCCCGGACCGTCGCCACTGAGATGCCACGTCCCGCAGCGGTGACCCGGTGAACGCCGTCGCGGTCTTCGACACCGCGATCGACCGGGCCGCCGCCGGCATCCCGGCCGGATTCACCGCCCGGCACGCCAGTGGCGCCGTGTACCGCTTCGACCCGGCCGCCTGGTGCCGTGACGTCATCGCCGGAGACGACACGTTGATCGCCGCCTGCACCAGCCACACCCTCGACGTCGGCTGCGGCCCCGGCCGACTCACCAGCGCACTCGTCGACGCCGGCCGCACGGCCCTCGGCATCGACCTCAGCGCCACCGCCGTCCGCCTGGCCCGCCGACGCGGTGCACCCGCCCTGCGCCGCGACGTCTTCGGCCCGGTGCCCGGCACCGGCCGCTGGCGTCACCTGCTGCTGGCCGACGGCAACATCGGTATCGGCGGTGACCCACCCCGGCTGCTGCACCGGTGCCGTCACCTGCTGGCCGCCGACGGACGCCTGCACGTGGAACTGGCACCCGCCGGTACGCCCGCCTGGGCCGGCACCGCGCAGGTCCAGAGCCCACACAGCGACGGCCGCGCACTGCGCTGGGCCTGCGTACCCCTCGACGACCTGCCCGGACTGGCCGACGCCACGGCGATGCGCGTCCTGCACACCTGGACGGAGGCGGGCCGGTGGTTCGCCACCCTGACCCCCCGGTGACCGGCCCCGCGAGCGTCCCCCGACGGATCGCCCAGTGGTGCCTGGCCCCGCTGCCGCCACCACCTGCCACGCTGCGGCGGGGACCGGCCCGCCCCGGGGCGTTTCCGTCCCGGTCACGGTCCACCCGGCTCACCGGCCAACTCGGCGCCGCCCTCGGACTGGCCTTCGGCATCTGCTTCGCCACCGGCCTGCTCAGCCACCTGATCCAACACCCACCGGACTGGTTCGGGTGGCCGTCGCGCCCGATCGGGCTCTACCGCTTCACCCAGGGCCTGCACGTGGCGACCGGTCTCGCCTCGATACCGCTGCTCGGCGTCAAACTCTGGTCGGTCTACCCCCACCTGTTCGGCTGGCCGCCGGCCCGCTCACTCGCCCACGCGGCCGAACGCACCAGCCTCGCCGTACTCGTCGCCTCCGCCCTGTTCCTGCTGGTCAGCGGCGTCCTCAACATCTCCCGCTGGTACGCGCCGATGCCGTTCTTCTTCACCGCCGGGCACTACCGGATGGCCTGGCTGGCGCTCGGCGCACTCCTGGTGCACGTCGGTGTGCACCTGCCCGCCGTCCGCGCCGCCCTCGCCCGCCCCCGCAACGAACCACGGCAGGACGGGCTGAGCCGACGCGCCCTGCTCGGTGGCGTCGCCACCGCGAGCGGGCTGATCACCCTGACCACGGTCGGGCAGACGATCCGCCCGTTGGCCGGCATCGCGGTACTCGCCCCCCGCCACCCCGGCACGGGACCACAGGGCCTCCCGGTGAACCGGACCGCTGACGGCGCCGGAGTACGCACCACCGCCCTCGACCCGGCGTACCGCCTCCAGATCACCGCACCGGGTCGCCGCGTCAGCCTGGACCTCGCCGCTCTCCACGCACTGCCGCAGTACACCGCGCGCCTGCCGATCGCCTGCGTGGAAGGCTGGAGTGCCACCGCGACGTGGACCGGAGTACGGCTGCGTGACCTGGTCGCGCTGGTGGACGCCGATCCCCGGCACACCACGGCACTGGTCGAGTCGTTGCAGGTGAGCGGCGCCTACCGGGCCTGCACCGTGCCGCCGGAACACGTCGGTGACCCGCTGACCCTGATCGCGTTGCGGCTCGGCGACGCACCGCTGCACCTCGACCACGGCTACCCGGCCCGGCTGATCGCGCCCAACCGGCCCGGTGTGCTCCAGACCAAATGGGTCAGCCGGATCACCGTCGAGGAGCACCGATGAGGACCCGGACCGTCCTGGTCGTCGGCGGGTGCCTGCTCATGGCGTACGCCGTCGTCGGTGCCGTCACCGATCCCGACCTGGCACTGGGCGGCGTGCTGTTCTTCCTGGCCGCCGTCCTGGTGGGCCACGACGTCGTGTGGATGGCGGCCGTCCTGGCCGTCGGTGCCGCGTCGACCCGGGTCCCCCTGCGGCACCGGATGACGGTGCGGATGGCCGCCGTGAGCGCCGCCGCGATCACCGTGGTGGCGCTCCCCCTGGTTCTGGGGTACGGGCGCGTGGCCGACAACGCCTCGGTGCTGCCCCTGCCGTACGGCCGCAATCTCCTCGCCGTCCTGCTGGTCATCGCCGGCACGACGCTGCTGGTGTGCCTGTCACGCGGGCGGCGGCGCGCGGCGGCGGATCGTAAGGAATCCGAAAGGCCGGGCGAGGGGCGGTCCGCGACCTCCGGTGGATAGCGTGCTCAGGATGGGACATCGCGTGCTGGTGGTCGACGACGACCCGACGGTCAGTGACGTCGTCCGGCGTTACCTGGAACAGGCCGGCTGCGAGGTTCAACTGGCCGCCGACGGCGCCGACGGTCTCGCCGCGATCGCCGCCGCGCGCCCCGACCTCGTGGTCCTGGACCTCATGATGCCCGGCATCGACGGTCTGGAGGTGTGCCGCCGGATCCGGCGACAACTGCCGGACCTGCCGGTGGTCATGCTCACCGCCCTCGGCGAGGAGGCCGACCGGGTCCTCGGTCTCGAAGTCGGCGCCGACGACTACGTCACCAAGCCCTTCTCCCCCCGCGAACTCGTGCTGCGCATCCGCTCCGTGCTCCGCCGCACCGCCGCACCCGCCGCACCGCCCACCGCCTCGGCCAAGCTCGTCGATGCGGCGCTGACCGTGGACACCGCCCGACGCACCGCCAGGCTGGACGGTGCACCGCTGGCGCTGACCTCCCGGGAGTTCGATCTGCTGATGTTCCTCATGCGTCATCCCGGGCGCGCCTGGTCCCGCAGCGACCTGCTGGACAAGGTCTGGGGCTGGCAGTTCGGCGACCAGTCCACGGTCACCGTTCACGTCCGCCGCCTGCGCGAGAAGATCGAGAACGACCCGGCCGAGCCACAGCGCATCCGCACCGTCTGGGGCGTCGGCTACCGCTACGACCCGCTCGACGAGGACACCGGCGCGTGACCGACACGCTGCTCATCGGGCTCTATGCCCTCGCTGCCGGCGGCGCCGTCGGCCTGGCCGGCGCCGCAGCGCTGCGGCTGCTGCGGGGCCGGTCGATCCTCGTGCACATCCTGGTGCTGCTCACCGTCACCGTGCTCGCCGTGGTCGCCGGAATCGTCACGGTGGCACAGGCCATGTTCCTCTCCCCGCACGACCTGTGGGTCGTCCTGGTCACGGTCAGCGCCGCCGCCGTGATCAGCCTCGCCGTCGGCACCGTCTTCGGCAGTCGGCTGGCCGCCTCCGCCGTCTGGGCGCAGACGGCCCGGGACCGCGAACGGCGGTTGGAGGCCGGTCGTCGGGAACTCGTCGCCTGGGTCTCCCACGACCTGCGTACTCCCCTGGCCGGGCTGCGGGCCATGGCCGAGGCCCTCGAGGACGGCATCATCCACGACCCGGCCGTCGTCGACGAATACCACCGACGCATCCGGGTGGAGACCGACCGGATGGCCCAACTCGTCGACGACCTGTTCGAGCTGTCCCGGATCAACGCCGGCGCGCTGCGACTCGTGCCCACCACCGTGCCGCTCCGCGACGTGGTGTCCGACGCGATCGCCGGAGTCGCGCCGCTCGCCGCCCGCCGCCGCATCCACCTGATCGCCGCGGACAGCGGCTGGCCCTACGTCCGTGCCGGCGAACGCGAACTCGCCCGGATCGTCAGCAATCTGCTGATCAATTCCGTGCGGTACACACCGGAGGACGGCAGCGTGCACATCGCCGCCGGCCACGATCCCGACAACGTGTGGCTGGCCGTCTCCGACACCTGCGGCGGCATCCCCGGCGAGGACCTGGACCGGGTCTTCGACGTCGCGTTCCGAGGCGAACGGGCCCGCACACCCGGGGCCGCCGGATCGGGCGGTGGCGGAGGGCTCGGCCTGGCCATCGTGCGGGGCCTCGTGGAGGCACACGGCGGCCGGGTCGCCGTCCGCAACACCGACCGTGGCTGCCGATTCGAGGTACGCCTACCGGCCACCTGAGCACGACCCGGTGGCGCGGGCAGCGCACGGCCACGAGACTCACGAGTCGCGACGTAGTTCCCGGAGTACACCGTGCCGGCGCAGGGCCCAGGTGAGACGCCGGACGCTGGCGTGCCGGACGAACAGCACCGCCGCCCGACGGATCAGACCGAACCGCTTGTTGCTCTGCTGGTCGTCGATCGCCTGCCAGATCAGCTCACGCACCCGGGCACTGTCCAGAGCCGCCCGCACCTCACGGCGTACCGTCGGGTCCTCGGCTGCCGACGCGATGGCCGCCGCCTGGCCCGGCTGCTTGACCAGCGGTTGCACCGCGGCGACCAGAGGGCGACGCACGTCGTCGTTCTCCAGCAGCAGCAACACCGCCTCCCGGATCTCGGGCGTGTCCAGGCCGGTACGCAGCAGCGTCAACAGGCTGCGTTCCACCTCGTGGTCCCGGTCCGCCACGGACAACCTCGCCAGCAGGTGTGTCACCTCGTCGAGATCGACGAGGTGACGCAGCCCGTCGCGGAACTCCGGCAGCTCCCACGCGACCTGGAGGGCCTTGGCGAGATTGCGATCCATGGACAACCCGCTACCCGTTGCCGACGTCCGGCGAAACCCCTCCGACTCGGGACCCCACCTCCGCGCAGGTCCGGCGGCCCCGGCCACGATCGGCCCGGGGCCTAGGATGGTCTCGATGACCGTTCACCAGGTACGACCCGACGACCTTCCCTCCGACGACGACCGGATCGACGAGGCCCTGCGGCTGCTCTCCGGCGTACCGGTCGAGCTCGATGTCGCCACCAAGCGGCTCAGTCGGGGCAGCGGCGTGTACGCCTGGTGGGCCGACCCGCTGGTCCTGCCCGATCTTCCCGGGCCGCCGAACGAGCACGTCCCGTCGCTGCGGATGCTGTATCTCGGGCGGGCGACCAGTCTGCGGGGTCGGATCCTGCGCAACCATCTGCGGCGGTCGGGCAGCTCGACGCTGCGCCGTACGCTGGCCGGGCTTCTGCTGGCGGAGGGCTACCGGACCACGTGGACCGATCGGGTCGTCCTGGTTCCGGAGGACGAGGCGCGGCTGACCGCGTGGATGTCCGCGCACCTGCGGTTGACGTGGGCCGAGGATCCGGAGCCCACGATCATCGAGGCCGAACTCGTGCGGCGTCTGCACCCGCCGCTCAACGTGCACGGCGTCGATCCGGAGCACCTTCAGGCAGCCGTGATCGCCGCCAAGGACGCGTACAACACCAGCAGTCAGCCGGACCAGCCCTGACCGGTGGGCGACGAGTGGGCGGGGCCGCGACATGAGCGCCACACCCACAGCCGCACCACCGACGCAGAGGTCCGGCGCGTGACGCGGTGCGGCCGGCACCGACCGGTCAGGTGCCGGCGGACGTCACGACTGTCGACGCGTCACCGCCGCTGAGCTCGTGGGATCCCGGTGGCTCCGAGAGCGTCCGGCGTCCGCAGCACACACAGGGGTAACGACTCACCCGCTCAGCCTGCTCCGGGAGGTGTCAGGCAGGCGGATCGGGGTCGGGATCAGGCTGCGGTGGGGTCCGGGTCAGGACGGCGTACCCGTGATATCCGGGGCCGAGGACGATGGTCGCCCGATGCTCCGGTGGGGCGCCGAAGGCACTGCTCTGCACCACGGGCACCACCGGAGCGAAGTCCGGTCCGCCGAGGTCGCCGGGGTCTGCCGCGTCACCGTCGCCCATGACCACTCCCGCACGTCGTCGATTCCTGCTTCCATCATATCTTGCCTGTCACTATATTAGGTGGATGAGTTCTCGGGCGATGACCGAACCGGCCTTCTTCATCCTCACCGCGCTGCTGGACGCCCCCCGTCACGGCTACGGGATCGTCGCCGAGGTCGCCGACCTGTCCCAGGGACGGGTGCAACTGAAGATCGGCTCGCTGTACGGGGCACTGGACCGGCTCGTCGGAGACGGCCTGGTCGAGCTCGACCGCGAGGAGGCCTGGCAGGGACGGCTGCGCCGCTACTACCGACTCACCGAACCCGGCCGCGACGCCCTCGACGCCGAGGCCCAGCGGCTGGCCGCCAACGCACGCCTCGCCTCGACCCGGCTGCGCGACCGACGCGACCCGATCACCGGGACGTCCTCGTGAACCGGCTGGAGGAACGCTACCGACGCGTCCTACGACTGCTGCCCACCGCCTACCGGCAGGAGTGGGAGGACGACATGGTCGCCGCCTTCCTGGACAGCATGGACACCGGCGACCCCGAGACCGCCGCATACCTGGCCGACTACGGACGACCCAGCCTGTCGGAGGTCGCCAGCATCGCCTCCCTGGCCGTCCGGCTGCGCCTCGGCGGCGCAGACGCGTCACCCCGCTCGTACGCTTGGGGCCAGGCCGTACGCCTGGCGACCCTGATGACGATGCTGACCCACGCCGTCATGGTCACCGCCGGCATCGGCGTCACGCTCTGGCTCGCCGGGAAGATCGCCTGGTTGCCGGCACCGGCATCGGACTGGGCACCCACCACCTCGTCGAGCGTCTGGCTCACCACCTGGAATCTCGCCGGCTACGCCTGGCTGCCCGCATACCTGGCGCTGGTCCTCGGACAGCGGCGCGTGGCCCAGGCCGTCGCCCTGATCGCCGTGGTGCCCCCCGCGATCACCACCGTCGTGACCCAGGCCGCCGGAGACACCCCACTGACCGTCTCCCCCTGGGCGATGCGGCTCGTCGACGTCCTGCTGCTCCTGGGCATGACGGCCTTCCACCAGGGTGCCCCACCGGTGCCCCGTCGACCCTGGCTGCTCGCCCTGCCGATCGGCATCCTCCTGGTTCCCGTACCGCTGTTCACCCTCCAGGCGGTCGCACCGGCGCTCCGGCTGCTGGACTGGCCGGGCCTGTCCTGCGCGGCGGTCACCGTCGCCATCGTGGTCCACCTGACGGTACGCGGACCGCGTCGCCCCGCCCGTGCGCTGCCGTGGTCACTGGCGCTCACCCTGCTCGCCGTGGCCACCGTCGCCCTGCGGGCCGTGACCCTGACCGACTACCACCACCAGATCCAGCGCACCGCACTCACCACGATCGCGTCCGTGGAGGTCGTCGCCGTCCTGGCGGTGGGCGTACCACTCGCCGTGCTGGCCCGACGGGCGCTGCGCCGACTCCCTCCGGCCGCCGCCGCGACGTAGGGTCGGATCCATGCTGGAGTCCCAACGCGAACGCGTCCCTCTCAACGACGGCGGCGAACTGGACACGGCGCTGGCGTTCCTCGCCTTCGCCCGGTCCTGCGTCCTCAAGAAGGTCGACGGTCTGGACGACGAACAGCTACGACGCCGTCTGGTCGTCTCGGACACCACGCTGCTGGGACTGGTCCGGCACCTGACCGACGCCGAACGCTACTGGTTCGGGTACACCCTGGCCGGCGACGCCCGTCACGCCGACGTCGACTTCGCCATGGCGGTCGCTCCGGACCTCACCGGGGCGCAGATCGTCGACGACTACCGTCGCGCGATCGCCGAGAGCGACGCGCACATCCACGCGGCGGACGGCATCGACAGCCGCACCGCCCAGCCGGTGGACGACGGGCCGCGCACCCTGCGCTGGGTGCTCGCCCACATGACGAGCGAGACCGTCCGACACGCCGGGCACGCCGACATCCTGCGGGAGCTCGTCGACGGCGTCACCGGGCGCTGAGCAGCGGACACCCGCCCGATCCGGTGCTCACGACAAACGGTGCCTACGCATCCCGGTGTCAGTCGGACGAGACGAGTGCCGCCTGAAGTTGGCCTCGCGAGGTGATGTTCAGCTTGCGGTAGGCGTTGGTCAGGTGGATTTCGACAGTGCGGCGCGTGACGAAGAGTCGCTGGGCGATGTCGCGATTCGTGGCACCCGCTGCGGCCAAATGAGCGACACGGAGTTCCTGCGCGGTCAACGCCTCGGGCCCCGACAACGTGTGACGGCGTGGACGGGCACCGGCGGCCAGCAGTTCGTCGGTCGCCTGGCGGGTCAGCAACTGCGCCCCGCAGCGGCTGGCGTGATGCAGGGCCCGGCGCAGCGGCTCCTGCGCGGCACTGCGCTCGCCGTTGCGGCGCAGCGCGGCGCCGTACTCGAACAGGGCATGCGCGTGGTGGAGCGGGGCAGACGTGCTTTCGAGGATGGTCACAGCTTCCCGCAGCAGGGCGAGACGTTCCGCGCCCTTGGCGACCGCAGCCGCCGACCGCAGGGCAGTGCCGAGCGAGCGCGGGGATCTGAACCGTCGAGCCAGTTCGACTTCTTCGGCGGCCAGGGCGCAAGCCTGGGCGGTGTCACCCAACGCCAGGTGCGCCTGCACCTTCTCGAAGCGCCACCCCGCGAACGCCGGATTGGTGTACCCGGCGGCGGTGAGCGCATCGCCGCAGACGGCCAGGTCGACGAGCGCGTCGGCCGGGCGGTGCTGATGGAGACGGAGCCGGGCTCTGGCGAGGTGGAAGAAGTGGGAGATCAGCCAGTTCAGCGGTAGGTGGGTTTCGAGACCGAACGTGGTGAGCACATCCTGGGCGGCGGCGGTCTCGCCGCAGGCGACCAGAGCGTCGACGAGCACTGCGGCGGCCAGGGGACGTTCCTCGGGTCTCTCCTGGTAGATCTCCAGTGCCGTCTGACCGTCGGCTTCGGCCTCCATGAGCCTGCCAGCGTCGATCGCGGTATGTGAACGCAGCACCGACAGATAGCCGAGCGTGGTGAGGTCACCGTCCTGTCTGGCAGCGTCGATGCCGGCATCGAGGAGCTGCAGCGCATCATCGTTCTGGCCACAGATGGCCAGCGCCGCGCTCGCCAGGTTGACCAGCAGGCCGAAGCCTCTGGCAGGTAAGGGACCCGTCGCGGCGACAGTGGCCATGCGGGTGACCTCGTCCGCAGTCCGGTCCCCGGTGGCAGCCGTGAGGAAGGCGAGAGTGGCGTACACCATCCGGTCCGTGTCGGCGGTGGCGGAGAGCCCGGATACTGCCTGTTCCAGTTGGTGAATCCAGATGTGAGGCGGATCCATGGCGGTGAGGCCACCGAACGCGGCCGCAGCGAGGACGCGGATGGCGATCTCCGGACTGTCTCTCGCGGCGCTCTGTGCGTACTGCAGGAGGTGGCCGCCGTGATGGTGCTGCCCGGCGATCACCAGTTGGGTGCCGAGATCCACTGCCGTCTCGGCGGGGATGGCCGTGGTGTCGGGTGTGTTCAGGAGTGACTGTAGGCGGATCCCTGCGTCGCCGAGCCGGTTCGCTCGCACCAGGGCCCGGATCAGGTCGACGCTTACCGAGGTACGAACGGATGGTGCGGGTGGCTCGATCATTGCCCGCTCCAGGAACCGGACCGCGTTCTCGATCGCGCTGCGGCCGGACGCGGCGTGTGCGGCGCTGTGCAGGGCGTCGGCGACCCACGGATCACAGGTCGGTTCGCAGGCGAGCAGATGGGGTGCGATGTGTTCCGGAGCCACCTGTTCGGTCGCCAGCAGCAGGGCTGCCGCCTTGTGCAGGTGGGCACGAAACGGTGCGCTGATGTCGGTGTAGACGGCGGTCCGAAGTAGGGGATGCACGAAGTCGAGGGGTAGCCCTGGCGCAAGGACGGCCTCGCGGACAAGAAGGTCGACGGTGTGTGCGGTCTGGTTCGCGTCCGTGTCCGGCCGCGTCGGTCCGGCGGCGATGTCGGCGAGCGTCGCGACCCGGTGCAGCGTGGCAGAGCTACCGAGCACGGCCACGGCCCTGGCCAGGTGCAGGGCCTGGGGTCCCATTGACGTGATGCGCGCCAGCACCGACCTGGTGATGAAGTCGGATCGCAGGGCTCCCAGGTGGTGCACCTCGCTCGCTCGGGCGGCAACGCCTTTGACTCGTAGCGCGTTGATCGCCTCGGTGAGCAGAAACGGGTTGCCTCCGCTGACGGTCGCGCACGCCTCGCAGAAACTCTCGTCCGCGCCCGGCGACAAGGTGTCACGAACCAGCGCCGCGACGGCCTCACGGCCCAGCGGAGCCAGGGGCAGAATGTCCGCGCTGACGCCGCTCAGGACCTGTGCAGTGGGTGAGCGGTCGTGGCGCCAGGCGGGGCGGGTGGCGAGCAGCAGCAGGATCGGCAGGTGCGTCACCCGTCGCGAAAGATGAGAGAGGAACCGTAGCGACGCCTCGTCGGCCCAGTGGACATCGTCGACGACCAGCAGCAGTGGTCTCCGTTCGGCGAGGTTGGCACAAAGCCAGTGCAGAGCATGGACGACATCGCCCACCGACGTGTCCGGGGAACCAGGACGGCTGTCGAACACCACCGAGGCGAGCCGGGCTGCGCCGGTGAAGAGATCCGCGCGATCCGCCGGCGCGACAGCATGCAGGGCCGGTTCGAACAGTTGCCGTACGACTCCGAACGGCATGTCCTGTTCAAGTTCACCGCCGTGTGCGGTGAGCACCCCGACCTCTTGGCCTTGAGCGGTTCGGCACACCTCCGCAAGCAGCGCCGACTTGCCGATTCCGGGTGCGCCTTCGACGAGCACGATCGCACCGGTTCCCGCGTCGAGCCCGGCAACGTGATCCCGGATCCGCAGTTGCTCGTGATCGCGTTCGAGCAGAGTCACGAGTCAGACAGAACGACCGCAGCTTCGCGCTCTCCGGGGTGTCTCGGCCGCACGAATCGCTCGACGGAGATAAATCCTTCGGTGGGTACCGTGATGCCACCTCGGCGCGTCTCCGCAGATCCTTGGTTCATGGCACAAGAGGTTAACCGAAGGCGGCAATGATCCGAAGTGGATGTTCCGCTAATGATCGATTGGGCCAGCCACGGCAACCCCCGACTCTGCCGCCGTCTAGGCCGAAAGGACGAAGAATGCGCAGAACCAGAGCCACCATCGCCCGCGCCATGGTCCTCATCCTCGGAGGCGTGTCGCTATTCGCGGCGCTCACCCCGACCGCCGCCTCGGCAGCCACTCCCAGGAACGGCATCTGCGAACCCGGCGAGATCTGCTTCTACTGGGGCCTCGGAAAGACGGGGTCGCTCTCCGACTTCACCGGATCGCTCGCGAACTACGGCGCGACCCAACCCAGCTGCTACGACTTCAAATCGCCGGGCCTCGGGCAGGGCCAGTGCCTGAAGAACAACGCCGCCTCGGCGTGGAACCGTAGTGGCCGCACTGTCCGCGTCTACTACAACAGCAACTACGCCGGCTCGTACGACGACGTGGCCGCCGGTGCGCTGCGGAACCTGAGCAACACCCTCCTCGACAACGCCTCACACAAGTTCCTCTGAGCCCCAGCCAACCCGCTCAGCGTTCGGCGCCGGAGCCTCTTCCGGCGCCGAACGGGCACACCCATCGTGGAACATCCACCAGTGCCCGATGACCAACCTTCACGCACGCAAGGAATCTCCGACCCGGAGAGGAGTTCGCCGTGGTGCCCTTCGGCGATGCGCTGCTCGGCTGGCTCGTCTCGGCTGCCGGCACAGAAATGTTCCGTCGACTGCGTGGCGACCGCGTCAAGCCGGCCATGCGGATGGTCGTGGCGGACGCTGTCGACACGACCCTCATCGAGATCATCGGAAAGAATACCCAGCGCGCACAGGGTCCAGCGCGGGAATTGCGCCGCGCGCTATTGAGCCGTCGTGACGGTATCAGCGTGATCCAGGTGAGCGATCGTGCGGAACTGGCGACGGCGCTGCGCAAATGGCTCGACGTCACCGCCGGCCGGGGACCCGAGCAGGGCTGGCCCGCGACGCCGGAAGTCGTCGCGGAGTGTCTGGCTCGTAACATCGTCGCGGGAATTCACGGAAACGCACGTGCCGGCGGTGTTCTCGCGCCGCTGTCGGAGTGGTTGTGGCGCAACGAGGCCGTCGAGATCCTGGGCCACATCAGGTACAAGGTGGACCAGATGCCGCTTCCAGATCGTTCCCGCGGTCACCTGCCTGGGCAGATGCCGGACTTCACCGGCCGCAGCCGGGCCGTCGAGGAACTGTCCGAGAGACTGGCCGCGCACGATCCCTCTGGCACCGTCGTCTCGATCAGTTCGGTGACCGGAATGGCCGGCGTGGGCAAGACAGCCCTTGCGCTGCACGTCGCGCACCGCTTCGCGGCGAGGTATCCGGACGGCCAGTTCTTCATAGACCTCCACGGTTACACACCCGGCCTGCCTCCGGTCACCCCGCTCGTGGCGCTGGAACAGTTGCTCGACCAGGCCGGTGTGCCCAGCCACAGCATCCCCCCTGACCTGGAGCGTCGGCAGGCTCGCTGGCGGGTCCGGATGGCCGGACGGACGGCGCTGGTCGTGCTCGACAACGCGCTGAACGCCGCACAGGTCGCGCCGCTGCTCCCGATGTCACCGGGCAGCCCTGTGATCATCACGAGCCGCAGCCGGTCCGTCGCACCATTCGGTACCCGGCCGCTGTGGCTGGACGTCATGACACCGCAGGAGTCCGCCTCCCTTCTGGTGCGGCTGGTCGGCGCCGACCGCTGTCAGGATGTGGCACGGGTGGCGAGGGTGACGGACCTGGCGGGTCACCTTCCGCTCGCCGTCACGGTCGTCGCCGGCCGGATGAACAGCGACCCGACACTCGAACTGGCCGACGTGCTTACCGATCTGGCCGACACGAACCGCCGGCTTGGCGAGAGCGATGCGGAGTACGCGGGTACACGAACGAGCTTCGAGGTCTCGATCGACCGGCTCGACGAGGTGACGCTCCACGCGTTTCGGCTCGTTGGTGTCCATCCCGGCCCCACGATCGGTGTCGAGCAGTTCGCCGCCCTGCTCGACCGCCCCCCAGGGCAGGCATCTCAGCTCCTGCGAGACCTCGGTGACCGCAACCTCGTCAGGCCCACGCGAAGATCCGGCAGCAGGCGCTGTTACGAGCAACACGACCTGCTTCGCGACTACGCCCGGGACCAAGCGGGCAGCTCGCTTTCGCCGGCGTACCGCACGGCGGCGCTCCACCGCCTCACGACGTGGTACCTCGCTACGCTCGACACGGCCGTGCGGCACTGGTACGCGACCGCGTCGACCAGCGTCGATGACGCGCCGGGTCGGTTGAGACTCGACAGTCCGGACGACACCCGCGCCTGGCTCGTCGCCGAAGAGGACAATCTCATCGCACTCACCGCCATCACCGGGGACCGGGACGCCGCCACGCTGGGAACTCTCGCGGCCCGCCGGCTGTACCTGCTGGACCATCACGTCGCCGCCAATCGTCTTGCGCAACGCAGCAGGGAGACCTTCCAGTTACTTGGTGACCGTGGTGGCGCCGCCCGTGCCCAACGGATTCTCGCCGACGTCGCCCGGGCCACCGGCGATTTCCCCGCCGCCTCCCGGCTCTCGTCCGGTGCGGTGCTGGTCAGTCGGGAGGTCGGCGACCACCTCGGCGAGGCGCTCGCCCGACAGAGCCTGGGCGACGTACTGCGACTGCGCGGCAGCCTCGCCGAGTCGCGACAGCAGTTCGAGCGCTCGGTGGAGATCTGCCGGGAGATCCACGAGCAGCGTGGTGAAGGCCACGCTCTGCGTGGACTCGGCGACGCCTTCGTCGCCGTAGGTCAGTTCACGACAGCGGCGCAGCACTACACGCGCGGCGCCCAGCTAATGATCGACTATGGGGAGCAGTTGGGCGCCAACCACATTCGGCGTGGCCTCGGTGACGTCGCGGTCGGCCACGGAGATCTCGTCACCGCCGCCGAGCTGTACCGGTCGGCGTTCCAGACGTACCAGGAACTCGCCGACCGGTACGCCGAGGCACGGACCCTTCGTGACATGGGCGACCTCGTCCTGCTGCTCCACCAGCAGACCGTTGCCGAACAGCACCACACCCGGGCGTTGACGATCTGCCAGGAGATCGGCGACCGACTCGGCGAGGCTCACGCGCTACGCGGACTCGGCGACGTCGCTGCCGGCATGCAGCACTGGGACGACGCAGAGCGACACTACGCGGCATCGGCCGCACTCGCCGAACGACTCCACGACCTCGTCGGCCTGTCCCGTGCGTGCTGGGGACTGGGGCAGGTCGAGGTGGCCCGACAGCGGCCCGATCAGGCACGCAAGCTGTGGAGCCGCGCATTGCTCGGCCTGGAGCGGACCGGCTCCCCCTTGGCCGCACGTGTCAGGGAGGCGCTGCACGACCTGCCGTCGTCGGACCCACCATGACGGTCGGTCCACCGCCGATGGAGCGGTCCTGACGCGCCCGCGGATCCGTCAGCATCAAACCCGGCAGGCGTCCGTCCTCACGCGTCCTTGACCGCCTTCTCGTACGACTCAGCGATCACCGCCCAGTTCGTGGAACGCGCCGCATGATGGGTCGCCCTCAAACCGATGTACATGAACTGCACGACAAGCGGCGTGCCAAAGCACAGAAGGGCGCCGAGGACCTGGCCGAAGGTCAGCGCGCCCGGGAGGCGAGGCGCCGAGGCACCGACCGAAATCGCGATGATCGCGGTCAGCAGGGAACCGTATTTGAGGACGGTCTCCCCCATGTTCTGCCGGTTCGCGAAGGACGCGGACACCAACCGAGCCCGACTCGCCAACCGCCTCAGGTCGTCAGGGTTCTTCACGTCGTCAGGCTCCGGAAACCTGATCATCTTCACGTCGCCCATGCCCCGGCCCGTCCGAACTCGAACCGCGAGCAGATCCCAGCGATTCGGCTCACTACTTGGCGTACGAACGGCTTGGCAGCGGGAGAACGCCGTCAGCGGAACGGCGATGACTGACCGGACCTGGTCGCCGCCACTCTGCCGTACGGGGGATCCGACACCTCCGCGAGCAGTCTTTCTCAAGAGGGAGCCTTCCGTGCACACCAGCGATGCCCACAGGACGAGTGGGCAGTGGATGCTATTTACCGCTGAATAGCGGCTGACCTCCACTGTCGCTGATCTGACATACGGTCAGCTTTCGGCGGCCGGGTCGGCGGTCGACTGCGTCGGCCAGAAGGGCCACTCCTCGAACGCGACGCAGCGACCGTCCTCGGCGAAACGCATGATCCACAGATCGCGGTACTCCTGGGGGACCCGGTCGCCGTAGCGGACCTCCAGCCGCGCCACCGCGGTGTCGCCCTCCACGGCGACGATCTCACTGGTCATGTGGAACACCTCGTCGGAGCCGGTCCGCTCGTCCTCCCACATCGCCGCGATGGCCTCCAGGCCGATGACCGGTGTCCGGTACGGTCCCTGCTGGTAGCTCGCCTGCGGCGTGAAGATCGTCGCGAGTACGTCCGTCCCCGGCGTCCGCCACGCCTGTTCGTAGGCCGCGAGCCAGCCGGTCACCTGTTTCCTGTCCACGGATGCCAGCTTGCCACTCGACCGGGCGGCCGACGGTGATGTTCGGTCACACCGTGACAGCGGTGGGGCTCATCGCGCTCGGACGCGTCGGCGAACCCGCGAGACGATCCACCGCAACAGTCGAACCCACCTCGACCACCGGTGCGCAGCGTCGACCGGGGTACCGGTGAACAGTGCCGCCCTGTCCAGGCTGTCGGTCATCAGCGCCGCGTGCAGCGGCCGGTAGATCAGCGGGTACGTCAGGGCGGCGGGCCAGCGCATCCGCGCCACCAGTGAATGCCGGAGAACGCATTCGTCGCCGGCCGCCGGGATCAGCTCGTACTCGTGGAAGCCGTCGAAACCACGCGGCGCGGTGAAGCGGAACCGGATGCGCTGTCCCGGCTCGTACTGCTCGACCCGGTATCTGATCGGCCCGTGACCGCCGACCGCGCCGACGCCCAGCGGGCGGTCGAAGCGCATCGCCGGCCACCGTCCGGTGGGCCACAGTTCGTCGTGCGGGCCGGCGAGCGACTCGATCAACGGGCGGCAGCCCTGGACGGGCTGGAGCAGTCGACGTTCGTGCACGTCGCGGACCATCCGAACTCCGTACTAGAGAATGTTCGCTAGTTCAAGCAGCGAGTATTCTCTACTTCGTGCCACAGCCGGTCAAGTACTCCACCGACGTCCTGCTCGACGCCGTACGCGTACTGCTGCTCGACGGTGGTCCGGCCGCCGCCTCCGCTCGCGCCGTCTGCCTGGCCACCGGCGCCTCCAGCGGCACCGTCTATCACCGCTTCCCCACCCGGGACGACCTGGTCGCCGCCGCCTGGCTACGCGCCCAGGACCGGTTCCTGGACGCCTACCTCGGCGCACTGTCGCTGCCCGACACCGACCACGCCGTCGACGCCGCCGCCACGGTGCTCACCTGGAGTCGCACCCACCCCGAGGACGCCACGCTCCTCCTCCGACTCGCCCTGCGTGACCTGCTGCACCGGGACCTGTCCGCCCCACTGCAACGGCGGGCCGAGACCAACCAGCGGGCCCTGCACGAAAAGCTGACCGCACTGGCCACCCACACCGGCCAGCCACTGGCCGACGTGCTCCTCGCCGTCGTCGACCTGCCCTACACCGTCGTCCGGCGAGTACTACAGACCGGAAACGTCCCGACCGACGACGACGTCGCCGCCGTCCGCCGCGCGGCCACCGCCCTTCTCGCCCCGCACCCGGGCGTACGCGAGAAAAACCCGGCGCGGCCCGACCCGGACAGCCGATAGATTGCAGCCCATGGGCAGAATCCTCTCTGTCAACCTGGCCGTGCCGGAGCGAAGCACCGCCAAACGGGTCGGCATCACGGGCATCAACAAACAGCCGATCGACGGCCCCGTGGCGGTCCGCGCACCCGGCCCGAAGACCACCGGGCTGCACAGTGGACTGGTCGGTGACCAGATCTTCGACATCGAGCACCACGGCGGTGACGACCAGGCGGTGTACGCGTACGCCCGCGAGGACTACGACTGGTGGGAAGCCCGACTCGGCCGGGAGCTGCCCGGCGGAGTCTTCGGCGAGAACCTCACGACGGTCGACGTCGACGTGAACGGCGCGGTGATCGGCGAGAGATGGACCATCGGCGACGACCTCGTGCTGCAACCGACCTTCGGTCGCATCCCGTGCGTCACGTTCCAGGCCAAGATGGCCGAGCCCCACTGGCTCAAGACGTTCACCCGTGAGAACCGCCCCGGCGCCTACCTGCGCGTCCTGGCGCCCGGCGAGATCCGTGCCGGAGATGCGGTCACCGTGACGGACCGGCCGGCCCACGGCGTGACGATCGCGGACGCCTTCCGCGCCTACATGACCGCACCGGAACTCGTGCCCACGCTGCTGGCGATCGACGGTCTGCCCGACGACCTGCGGGAGGTGCTCGGCAGCCGTGTGTCAGCATCACGTCCATGTCTGAGCTGACCGTCCGGAGCATGACCGAGATCGAGTTCGGTCAGTGGTACTCCAGCCTCGTCCGCGTCTACGCCGACGAGCAGGTGGCGGCCGGGAACTGGTCCGCCGAGAATGCCCTGCAGATGGCCCGCCACAGCAACGAGACTCTGCTGCCGGACGGCTTCACCACCGCCGGCATGTTGTTCCTCAAGGGTGAACTCGACGACGGGACCGCCATCGGGGTGCTGTGGATCGGGCTCACCCATCCTCGGGGCATCGCTGACTGTGCGTTCCTCTACGACATCGAGGTCGAGTCGGCGCACCGGGGTGCGGGATACGGACGCAAGCTGCTGGCCGCCGGCGAGGACGTCGTCCGCCGGCACGGCGTCTCGGCCCTCGAACTCAATGTGTTCGGTGACAACGACCGTGCTCGGCGGCTCTACCAGAGTTCCGGCTACCGGGTGGTCACGCAGCAGATGCGCAAAACGCTGCTCAGGGCGTGATGAGGTCCGCAACGCCGTAATGGCTCCACCACGACGGATTGTGTCTGCGGATCTGTCCCTCGATGCGGGTCAGTAGCAGCCAGTTCCCGTCCTGGATCAGCGCTGCGTCCTCCTGCCGGCCAACAAGAACCCGCGCGACGGCTTTGATCATGGCCGGAATCCCGAGGTCGACGATGTCGTCGGCGCGCATGGAGAAGTCGATGTCGACGAAGGTTTGCGGCTCCCACTCCCAGCGGGACCCGTCGTCGTCCGCGTCGAAGTAGCCGTTGGTACCCGCGTTGACGCTCAACGCATACCCGCACGTGTCGTAGAGGCGAGCGCTGAGCGACTGTGGATTGGTGTCGTTTGGCTGCGGCCTCTCGACGGCGTTGGTGGCCACGAGGTCAGCCACGTGTGTTAGCGGGACATCGCCCGCCAAGGTCAATCTGAACTCGACCGCCATCCTGGCGCCTTCCCCTAGTCTCGCCGTACGATCTGCACGATCGCACCGTTCGGTGTTACGGCCACGAGTTCTTTCAACTTCTCGATGGGCCAGTGGTCGAACTGGTTCCGTAGGGCGGTGAGGTCCCCGTTCCAGTCGCGCAGGTTCAGCACGACGCGCTGGGTCTGCCCCTTGTCGACCTTCTTGTGAACCTCGGTCCACACACCCCGTACCGTCTTGCCCGGAGCGGGGGAATAGCAATCGAACACGTGGCCCTCGACCAGGTAATCAGGGTCTCTGTTCGCCTCGCCCGTGTCGCCGGTGTGCAGTCTCGCGGCGATGATCTCCTGCCGCGTCGGGTTCTGGTGAATCCGATAGCTCCTGTTGGCGACTATATCGGCACATTCGTTCTCCAACTCCAACGAACGTCGTCCCTTGGCGTCCAACCGCCTGGGAATTCTGGTCCTCGGCCCTGTCGGGGTTCCGCCCGGCACACCGGTTGGCGGCCTCGTCCAAGGCGCACCAGAGCCGCGTTCACCGGATGTGCCGTCTGCCGAGACGTGAGGTGTGGACGGCGGACCACTTCTGTCGGACGGGGCAGGGCTGGCCGGTACCTGACCTCCAGCCCACGCTAGTTTCCCGACGATCCCAACTGCCGTGCCTCGGCGATCGCCGCTTCGACGTGCTGGCGAGCACCACCGGTGCGCGTAATGACCAACACCAACACCTGCCTGATGCTGTCCAGGGATTGCAGGAGCGGTCCGGGCTGCCCGCCTTGCAGGGTCATGGTGACAAGTTTCTGCGCTTCACCGACCTGACCGACAGCCACGGCGGCCGCGTCTCGGGCGCTGTCCACCGCTGCCTGCACAGGTGCGAGCCCGGCAATTGTCTGCTGTGGGGTGGCTTCCTGGGGCACTGACACGGTGGCCTTCGTCGCTTCGCCGATCGAGCCGGCGATGCTTCCCAAACCGCTCTGGATACCCGTGATCGCATCGCGTGCCCGGGTCACGCCAGCCGCGACGGCGACGAAGCCAGCAGCTGCGGCCCGCACCGCAATCTGCTGCGCCTGCCGGTCGGCGCTGGCCGCCAGCCCTTGAGCCCGTTCCACACCGGTCATCAGGACGCGAAGTTCGTTAATGATCTTCTCAATGTGCGACACGAAGCCGGCGTCCCCCCGATCGATGACACTCAAGGTGTTTCACCGGGAAATTACCGGGGCTTACGCGGAGACACCAGACGCTGGCAGCCGGCTGCGGTTGTTGCTGTGAACGCCGGTGGTGGTCGCGGTCGGCCGACGCGCGGCAGGTGACGGTGCCGCTCCGGCGAAGGGGCTAGCCTACGGACATGGCGAGCGCCGAGCTGGATGAGTTGATCGTGGCGGACGCCGAGGAGCTGCGCGCGTGGTTGTCCGCCAACCATGCGACGTCGCCCGGTGTCTGGCTCGCCCTGACCAAGAAGGGCGGCACGGTCACCACGCTGACCTGGCAGCAGGCGGTCGACGAGGCGCTGTGCGTCGGGTGGATCGACGGGCAGGCCAAGAAGCGGGACGAGGAGACGTCCTGCATCCGGTTCACTCCCCGCCGGCCGCGCAGCATCTGGTCGCAGCGCAACGTGTCGCACGTAGCGCGGCTGGAGGAGCAGGGTCGGATGTTGCCCGCCGGGCGCGCCGCCGTGGAGGCCGCGAAGGCGGACGGGCGGTGGGCCGCCGCGTACGCCCCGTCCTCGGAGGCCGAGGTGCCCGAGGACCTCCTCGCCGCGATCGCCGCCGAGCCCGCCGCCCAGGCCATGTTCGACGTGCTCACGAAGACCAACCGGTACGCGCTCGTGCACCGCCTCAATTCCGTGAAGCAGGCCCGGACCCGGGAGCGGAAGATCGTCGAGTTCGTCGCGATGTTGGCCCGGCACGAGACGTTCCACCCGCAGAAGGCCACACCGCCGCAGTCGACGTCCGCCTGAGCGCCTGCTGCCGGTGGCCGGCGGCTGGGCGCACTATCGTTGCGGCGTGCGCATCCGTTTCGACATCCCCGCCGATCCCGCCTACCCCGGCCGCGTGGCCGCCGCGATGAGCAGCGACCAACTGCGCAGGTACGCCTCCGTCGGCGCGGTGCTGCTGACGGTCGGCGTGATCGGGCTGGTGGTCTCGCGGGGGTCGTCGTGGGGCGAGCAGATCACGCCGCTGTGGATGGCGATGGCCGTCGGTGGTCTGCTGGCGATGTTGTACTGGCCGTGGGTGCGGTTGCGGGCCCGGCGCCGGTCCGGCGGCTATGCCGTGGACGGCAGCTACGACATCACCGACGAGAACATCATGATGCGCAGCGGCTCGGAGTCCGGTGGCATCGCCTGGGAGGGTGTCTCCCGGGTGAAGGACACCCCCGAGTTCTGGGTCGTGTACGTCGACCGGATGCCGGCGACGGTGATCCCCCGCCGCCTGATGTCCGCCGGGGACGCCGAGACGTTGCGGACCTTCATGGCCGCCCGTGGGTTGCTTCAGGACGACGCGCCCCGGCGCTGAGCCGCGCTACCCGCAGAACTCGGCGTGCAGGTCGGCGTACGGCCGACGCCGGTCCCGGTACCGCCAGGGTCTGCCCACGACGATCTCGGCACAGCAGTGCGTCCCGGGTACGCGGGCGCGATGTGCCGGGCACTCCTCGGCCAGGGCGCGTACCTGCTCGGCTGCCCGCTCGTACGCCGTACGGCTGCCGGTGAGCACCAACGTCTCGGCGGCCACGTCCCACCGCAGATGGTCACGGAACTCCCGATGCCAGCCCCGCTCGTGCTCGGTGTCCGACAGCACGGGCCACGCGTTCCCGGGCAGGTCCACGGTGTGCGGACGTCCCGGGCCCAGCCGGGACCGGACCTGTTTCCACCGTGACGGCGGGAACGCGAGCCGGTGGTGCACCAGCACGAGGTCGAGCGGACGTCCCCACCCGCAGTCGTGACGCGCACCGGCACGGCGCAACGGAAGGTAGACGATCGTGTGCGGTGATCGGGCGGCCAGACCCCAGGCCAGGGCGAACATCGTCGCGGTGGGCGCGTCGAGGCAGAACTGGGCGCCGAGACGACCCTCGTAGAGGCCGGCGGATCCCGGCAGCCTCACCGGGCGCACGACGCGGTACTGCTGGTGCCCGAGCCGGACCGTACTGACCAGCACCCGCCAGGGGTGTCCGTCCAACCGTCGACCCACGCCCCACAGCCTCCCGCCGCTCACCGTCCGCCCTTCGCGTCGAGCATTGTCGCCGCAGCGGCCACCGAACGGCGACGGGATTTCTACCCGGTTGTCCGGTGCCCGCTGCGACGCCGGCTCAGAGGGGACCCAGGACCTCGTCGGGTGAGGCGTCCAGGGAGAGCGTTTCGAGGACCTGGAGCAACTGTCGCTCCTCGTACCGGAAATGGCTCTCCATGATCGCGGCGACACCCTCCAGGTGGCGATCCAGCTCGGCGACGGGCGCGGCCCGGTCGATGGCGGCCTGGAGGCCGCCGAGCAGGTGCGCGATCATCGAATGGTCCTGGCGGAGATAGCGCAGCACGGGCGCCAACTCCGGGTGGGCCGCCTCGATCGCCGGGAACAGTGTGGCGTCCTCGCCCCGATGGTGTCCGTCGAGGGCAGCGCAGAACCCGTGGCAGTACAGCAGCAGGTCGCGGGTGGCCGCCTCGCCGGAGGTGCCGTCGGCGACCGCGGTGCGGACGAGGTCGAGCGCCTTGCGGAGGCGGGTGTGGACCTGGCGAAGCTCGTAGCTCCAGGCGACGAGCCTGGTCGTCTCGCGCTCAGTCACGCGGAGACGAAGGATGCGACGTGAACACCGTCGTTCTCCCTCGGTAGGGCGCCTCCATGCCTGACACGGTCTGCCACCGGCACGCGACGCTCACCGGAGCATAGTTCATGGGTAGCCTGCCGTCGTGATCGATCTGGTCGAACGGCACACCGTCCTCGCGGTCGTGGTCGGGTCGCGGGCGTACGGGCTGCACGGCCCGGACTCCGACCTTGACCGCCGTGGGGTGTTCGTGGCACCCACCCGCGCGTTCTGGCTCCTCGACAAGCCGCCCACGCATCTGGACGGACCGGCCGAGGAACAGTTCTCCTGGGAGATGGAGCGGATCTGCGTCCTGGCCCTGCAGGGCAATCCGACGGTGTTGGAGGTGCTCTGGTCCCCGCTGATCGAGGCGATCACGGTCGACGGGGAGGAGTTGCTGGCGATGCGGCGGGCCTTCCTGTCACGGCGGGTGGCGGAGACCTACGGCAACTATGCCCGTGACCAGCTCGACCGGGTGACGGCACGGCGGGAGCGGACCGGCGAGACGAACCACAAGCAGGCCATGCACATGATCCGGCTGCTGCTCGCCGGGGCGCACGTCCTGCGTACCGGTGAGGTCCTGGTCGATGTGCGGCACCTGCGCGAGGAGCTCCTCGCGGTGCGGCGCGGCGACCTGGCCTGGGAGTCGGTCACCGCGTGGGCCGCCGACCTACAGGCCACCCTCGCCGACGCGGCAGCTGCCACCGCGCTGCCGGAGCAGCCCGACCGGACTGCCGTGGACCGTCTGCTGACCACGGTGCGGGAGAGGAACCTGCGATGACCGTCGACGTGCCGTCGTGGGCTGGATGCGGATCGGCTGTCTGGAGACGGACCTCGCGGTGATCGGGTGGCGTACCCGGCTGGGCTGAGTCCGGACGCCGGGTCGTCTGGCCCACCGACGACGAAGGGCAAGGAGATCTCTCCTTGCCCTTCTTAACGTATAGCGCACCGGGGGGCTTGCGGCAAGGCCCCCGGTATGCCGCAGAATCGGCCGGCCGAGGCCACAACCTGCGGAAACGGGGGCAGACGTGCGGGTGTTGATGTCGACTGACGGCAGTCCTGGTGAGGTCGGGCCAGGCCGCCCGGCGGTGTCGGAGGTGTCGCGATGACCGAGCGGTACGTGGTGGATCTTCAGGAGGTGGACGCGACGCGGCTGGCCGTGGTCGGTGGCAAGGGCGCGCATCTGGGCGAGCTGTCCCGCGTCGACGGCGTACGGGTGCCGGCCGGGTTCTGTGTGACCACGGATGCCTTCCGGCGGATCATGGCGGACGCGCCGGTCGACACGCTGCTCGACGATCTGGCGAGGTCGGCGGCGGACGACTCGGAGGCCATCGGCACGCACAGCGCGCGGATCCGCCGGATCATCGAAGGGGCCAGCGTTCCGGCCGAGGTCACGGCCGCGATCACCGGCGCGCTCGCGTGGTACGGGGAGCAGACCGCCTACGCGGTGCGGTCCAGCGCGACGGCCGAGGACCTGCCGAACGCGTCGTTCGCCGGGCAGCAGGACACCTACCTGAACGTGGTGGGGCCGCAGGCGGTCCTGGCGCACGTCCGCCGCTGTTGGGCGTCGTTGTTCACCGAGCGGGCCGTGGCCTACCGCCGGCGCCACGGCATCGACCACCGGTCGGTGCGGATGGCGGTGGTGGTGCAGCAGATGGTCTTCCCGCAGGCGTCCGGCATCCTGTTCACCGCCGACCCGGTCAGCGGCGACCGGAGGGTCGCCACCGTGGACGCCGGCTTCGGTCTCGGTGAGGCCCTGGTCGCCGGGTTGGTGAACCCGGACGTCTACCGGGTACGCGACGGCGAGATCGTCGGCAGGTCGGTGGGCACGAAGCAGTTCGCCGTGCAGGCCCTACCGGCCGGCGGGACCGCGCAGGTGACCGTCGAGGCATCGCGGCGCACGCATCCGGCGCTGACCGACCCGCAGGTCATGGCGCTGGTGGAGCTCGGGCGACGGATCGAGGCGCATACCGGTCGGCCGCAGGACATCGAGTGGTGCCTGGCCGACGGCCGCTTCCACATCGTGCAGACCCGGCCGATCACCACGTTGTTCCCCGTCCCCGACCGCGACGACACCGACAAGCACGTCTATGTCTCGGTGGGCCACCAGCAGATGATGACCGACCCGATGAAGCCGCTGGGCATCTCGGTGTGGCAGCTGACGGCCATGGCGCCGATGATCGAGGCGGGCGGCCGACTGTTCGTCGACGCGATCCGCATGCTGGCCGGCCCGGGCAGCGCCGCCTTCCTGGACATGATCGGTCGGGCCGACCCGTTGACCCGGGACGCGTTGCAGACCGTCCTGGATCGGGGCGACGTCGTCCCGACGGCGCCGGACGCCGCTGCCGCCGGTCCCCCGCCAGGCGTACCGCCTGCCCCGATCCCGACCGACCGGGCCGTCGTGGTCGACCTGGTCGCGCGCAGCCAGGCGTCGATCGCGGCGCTGCGGCGCGACATCGCGACGAAGACCGGGCCCGAGCTGTTCGACGCCCTGCTGGCGGCCTTCGAGGAACACAAGCGTGTCCTCGCCGACCCGCTGAGCATGAAGGTGATCATGGCGGGGATGGAGGCCGCCTGGTGGCTCCACGACCGGCTGTGGGAGTGGCTGGGTGAGAAGAACGCCGCCGACACGCTCACGCTGGCCGTACCCGACAACGTCACCTCGGAGATGGGTCTGGCGCTGCTCGACGTCGCGGACGTGATCCGCCCGTACCCGCAGGTGGTGACGTTCCTCAAGGGTGTCGACGACGACGGCTTCCTGGACCGGCTGCCCGAGGTCGAGGGCGGCGGCGAGGCACGCGACGCGATCGAGGCGTACCTGGACCGGTACGGGATGCGGGGCGTGGGCGAGATCGACATCACCCGGCCGCGGTGGCGCGAGCGTCCGAGCATGCTGCTGCCGGTGCTGCTGGACCACGTCCGCAACGTCGCACCGGGCGAGGCCGGGCGACGCGTGGCGAACGGGCGGCAGCGGGCGCGAGAGAAGGAGGAGCAGGTCCTGTCCCGGTTGCGGACCCTGACCGACGGACACGACAAGGCCGACGAGACCAAACGAATGATCGATCGGGTCCGCACCTTCGCCGGGTACCGGGAGTACCCGAAGTACGACATCGTCAGCCGCTACTTCGTCTACAAGCAGGCCCTGCTGGGCGAGGCCGAGCGCCTGGTACGGGCCGGCGTGCTCGCCGAGGCGGACGACGTGCACTACCTCACGTTCGGTGAGTTCCACGAGGTGGCACGCACGCACCGGGTGGACGCCGGGCTCGTCCGGCAACGCCGGGAGGCGTTCCGCTCGTACCACGCGCTCACCCCGCCCCGGGTGCTCACCTCCGACGGTGAGGCCCTCAACGGGGCGTACCGTCGCGACGACGTGCCGGCCGGCGCCCTGGTCGGTCTGCCGGTCTCCACCGGGACCGTCGAGGGGCGCGCCCGGGTCGTCCTGGACATCGGGCAGGCCGACCTCGCACCGGGCGACATCCTGGTCACCGCCTACACCGACCCCAGTTGGTCGCCGCTGTTCCTCGGCGTCGCCGGCCTGGTCACGGAGGTGGGCGGGCTGATGACCCACGGCGCGGTGATCGCCCGGGAGTACGGCCTGCCGGCCGTGGTGAGCGTCGAGGGAGCCACCCGGTTGATCCGGGACGGGCAGCGGATCCGGGTGCACGGCACCGACGGGTACGTGGAGATCCTGCCCTGACCGGGGTCGAGGCGGCTCAGGTGAGGGCGGCGACGGCGGCGTGCAGCCAGGTCGATGCCGGGGCGTGCCCGACGGGTTGCGCCGTGCCGTTGATGGTGGCGGTCAGCGAGTGGTACCTGCCGAGCAGCGCGACGTGTCGGCTCACCTGCGGACCGGGGTCGGCGGCGGCGATCTGCCGCCGTACCTCGGTCAGGTCCTGGTCGCCGCTGCGACTCGCGGCAAGCGCCACCCACCGCGTCGCCACCTGCCGGGCCTCGCGGGAGTCGACCGGTACGCCGGCCTCGGCCGCGGCCCTGGCCTGCGCGAGGATCTCGACCTGCGCCGCGACGTCCGCCTCCGCCGCCGGGTCCGCCCGCTCGCGGTCCGCCGTGCTGGCGAAGGTCTCGCCGAAGAACTCGCGGACCGCCTGCCGGAAACCGGGGTCGCGCACCAGGTCGGCCAGCTCGATCCACGCGTCCAACTGCTCGCCGGTGGGGTCCTCCGGCAGCCGGGGCCGCCACGGGCGCAGGTAGTCGACGAACTCCCGCAGGTCGAGACCGTCGGTGACCTCGGCCCAGAACTCCTCCACGAGCTGCTCACGGTCGTCGTCGGACATCGACGCCAGTCGGTGCACGAGACTCACCTGCCCGGCCTCGCTGTCCTGCCGCACGACCGCCCGCAACACCGCCCGTCGGGTACGCAGGTGTCCCATCTGCCGCTCGACGAGCGCCAGATGGGCCCTCGCGAGATCCCGCACCGTGATCTCGTCGGCCAGCAACCGACGGATCTCGTCCAGCCCCGCGCCCAGGTCCCGCAGCGTCCGCACCAGTTCGAGGGCCGCCACGCCCCGCGCGTCGTAGCACCGGTACCCGGCAGCGGTGTACCCGGTCGGCGCGACGATGCCCTCGTCGGCGTAGAACCGGATGGCGCTGACACTCAGACCCGTACGCCGGGCCACATCCCCGATCGACAACCACTCGTTCATGACCACCACCTTGGCGTCTCAAGTCGCCTGAGAGTCAACAGCGGCCCCGGCAGCCGGCGCCGGCTCTAGCGGGCCAGTCGCTCCAGGAGTTCGCCGAGCAGTCCGCGTTCGCCCGGGGTGAGGTCGCCCGGATCGTCGTCGACCAGCGCCCGCAACGTCAGGGCCGCGCTGGCACGGGTCGTGGAGGCGGCGGTGGAAGGCGTGTGCAGGACTCCGGCCAACGCGGCCTCGCGGGCACGCCCGGACAGCCCGAAGTCCGGCTCCGGCTGGCTGATCAAGGTGAGCGTGATGCCGATGTTGGCGGCGAACAGCTGCTCGGCGGCATCGGCCGCCGGCACCTTGAGCAGGCCCCGGGCGGCAGCGGCGGTGAATCGCTCGCGCAACGCGGCGTGCGCGGGAGCGGTGACGGCGCAGGTCCTTCCCGGCTCGGCGCGGCCGTAGAGCAGCCCGTAGAACGAGGGGTGCTCCAGCCCGAACTGCACGTGCTTGTCCCAGCCACTACGCAGGTCGTCCAGCGGGTCGTCCGAGTTCTCGACCGCCGTGTACTGGGTGAAGCCGTGGTTCGCCACGGCGTCGATCAGGCCCTGCTTGCTGCCGAAGTGGTGGTACAGCGTCGGGGCTTGCACCCCGGCGCGTTCGCACACCGCCCTCGTGGACACCGTGGCGCCGCCCTCCAGCAACTCGGCTGCGGCAAGGAGGAGTCGATCTCGCGCGCTCTGCATGATTGCTACATTAGCTCATGTAGCGCTACATTGCTCGCTATAGCGGAAGGAGAAGTCCATGAGGACTTGGTTCATCACCGGTGGGACGCCCGGAGGGTTCGGCCTGGTCTATGCCGAGGCCGCGCTGGCACAGGGCGATCAGGTGGCAGTCACGGTGCGTCGGCCTTCTGAACTGCGGGAATGGGCTGCACCGTTCGGTGAGCGGGTGCTGGTGCTTCAGCTCGACGTCACCGACGCCGACCAGGTGCGCGCGGCGGTCACGACGGCAGAGGAGCGGTTCGGCGGGATCGACGTGCTCGTCAACAGCGCGGGCCGTGGCTGGTACGGCTCGATCGAGGGGGCCCCGGACGAGACCATCCGCCGCACGTTCGACCTCAACCTGTTCGCCGTGGTCGACGTGATCCGCGCGGTCCTGCCGGGTATGCGGGCACGCGGCGACGGCTGGATCGTGAACATGTCGTCGGTGGCCGGCCTCGTCGGCGCAGAGGGGTTCGGTTACTACGCGGCGGCGAAGTTCGCGATCGAAGGACTGTCGGAGACACTGCGCCAGGAGGTCGCACCGTTCGGCGTACGCGTGCTCGCCGTGGAGCCGGGAGCGTTCCGCACCAGCGCCTTCTCCTACTTCCGCGACGAGCCCGTCACCGAGACCGTCGACGCCTACGTGCCGATGGTCGAGACCGTCAAGGCGGCTTTCGTGGACGCTGACGGCAAGCAGGCAGGTGACCCTGTTCGTGGTGTGCAGGCCGTGATCAGCGCGATGAACGCTCCCGTTCCACCGCACCGGATCGTGCTCGGCAACTCCGGCTACGACGTCGTCGTCGCGATGCACGAGAACGCCCTCGCGGAGCTGCGCGCGAACGAGAAGCTGTCCCGCAGCGCTGACTTCGAAGACCGGAGAACGGACATGAACGACATCACTCTCCCCCAGGCCGTCGACACCTTCGTCGAGGCCACCAACGCGCACGACGTGAACGCGCTGGCCGCAGTCTTCAGCGACGGGGCCACCGTGCGTGATGACGGAAGGGTCTGGGCCGGCGAGGCCGAGATCCGCGAGTGGATCCAGGGGCATCTGATCAACCCCAAGATCGTGCTCACGCCGACCTCGTTCGCGGACGACCGGCTGGTGGCCTCCGGGGACGGCGACTTCCCCGGCGGACCCCTGTCCTTCTCGTTCGTGTTCGGCATCAAGGACGACCAGGTCACCGACCTCGCGATCGCCCCCCTCTGATCCGTCCCGGCTGGGGGCAGCCTGAGGTCCGCCCCAGCCGTAACCGGCGAAGGCCAACTGCTCGATCGCGCACCCGGTCTCCTCGCGCAGCCTCGCAGAGGTCGCTCGCCGCGGCGACGCCCGGCGGGCCCGCCCGCCGTGTCCAGACCGGTTCGTTCAGGTGGGCGGTGTCAGGGAGGGCGACAGGTGGGCGCGTTCGCCCTGGGCGCCGAAGAGCGTGAGCAGCTCCGCGGCCTGAGAGTCGGCGCTGCCGATCTGGTGCGGGATCCGGGTGTCGAACTCTGCGGCTTCGCCGGGGCCCAGCCGGTATTCCTGGTCACCGAGGACGAGCCGGACATTTCCGTTGAGTACGTAGAACCATTCGTACCCCTCGTGGGTCTGCAGTGTCGTCGTGGCCGACTTCCCGGCCGGTGGATAGATCACCTTGTAGGCCTGGATGCCTCCGGCACGTCTGGTCAACGGCACGACGGTGAAGCCGGATCGCCGTACCGGCCGCAGGTGGATGCGGGGATCGCCGGTGGGCGGGGCCGCGACCAGTTCGTCGAGCGCGACGCCGTGCGCCCGCGCCAGCGGCAGCAGTTGCTCCAGTGTCGGGCGCAGTTTCCCGTTCTCCAGACGCGAGAGCGTGCTTGCGGTCAGGCCGGTCTCCGCCGCCAAGGCGGCCAGCGAGATGTTCCGGGCCTGGCGTAGTGCGTGCAGGCGCGGGCCGACGCCCGCAAGGACGTCGTGCGACGTGGCGTTCATGAACCCATCTTGCGGATCCGCAACGTTTCTCGCAAATAGGCAACGCCGCTGGTCATGCTGGCAGCGGAGGTAGGCAACCGATGCTCACATCAGCAGCAACTTCGAGATCAGCAACGCGGTGGTCGCGCACCGTCGCCGCAGGTCACGACGCGGTCACCCGGGACGACGCCGAGTTCGACCGTCAGTTCACGCACGAGACAGCCGACGTCGACGGCGTGAAGATGCACGACGTCACCGGCGGCACGGGCGAGCCGCTCGTCCTCCTGCACGGCGGGCCCCAGTCGGGGTACTCGTGGCGCGAGATCATGCCCACGCTCGTCACCACCGAGCTGGTGACCTTCTTCGCGGACGGGGCGGACCGATGACCGACGCGCTCAAGGCCGAAGCGTTCTGGGAACAGCACTACCGCGCCCGGCGCGGCGGCGGCACCGGGCACCCCAACCCGGTGTTGACAGAAACAGCCGAGACACTGCCTCCCGGCGATGCCCTCGACCTGGGATGCGGCGTCGGCGGCGACACCATCTGGCTTGCCCGGCAGGGCTGGCAGGTCACCGCTGTGGATATCTCCACCGCCGCCGTGGAAAGGGTGCGGGCACGCTCCCGACAACTCGGCATCGACGACCGGGTGACCGGCGAACAGCACGATCTGGCCCGGAGCTTCCCCCACCGGCAGTTCGACCTGATCTCCGCGCAGTACCTGCACACTCCCTTCACGCTGGATCGCGCGCGGGTACTGCGTACCGCGGCGCACGCGTTGCGTACCGGCGGTCATCTCCTGATCGTCGACCACGGCTCGACCGCACCCTGGTCGTGGAACAAGGCTCCCGACGCGCATTACCCCTCACCCGGCGAGACCGCAGCCGAGCTCGCCCTCGACCCGGACCGATGGTCCGTCGTACGCGCCGACACGCCGCACCGCCGGGCCACCGGACCGGGAGGCCGGACCGCCACCGTCACCGACAACGTTCTGCTCATCCACCGACATGATCGGAGAAGCTGATGTCGCCGACCGCCCGACCCAGGAGACGCAAGGACACCGGGCCCGCGTGGACCGCCCCCGGCGAGAAGGACACCCTGGTCGGCTTCATCGACTACCTCCGCAACGCGATCATGGACAAGGTCGCCGACGTACCGGAGCCCGAGGTCCGCACCGCCGGCGTACCCTCCGGCACCAGCCTCCTCGGGCTGATCAAACACGTGACCGCCGTCGAGAGGTTCTACTTCCTCGAAGAACCGATCACCAACATGCGCCGCACGTTCCAGCCCACTCGGGACGACACCGTCGACGGCCTGCTCGCCGGCTACCGGGCGACGATCGCGCAGGCGAACCAGGTCATCGACACCTGGACCGATCTGACCCAGCCGGCACCCCGGCCGCCCGGCCGCGACGCCCTGCCGCCGTCGCAGCGATGGGTGCTGGTCCACATGATCGAGGAGATCGGACGCCACGCGGGGCACGCAGACATCATCCGCGAGAGGATCGACGGTTCCACCGGCCGCTGACAGCCACTGCGGCCAGTCCCGATCCCGTCCAGGCCGATCTGGAACGGCGCTCGAAGCGGATCTGAAGACAGGTGGCGGGCCGGCTCCCTTGAGGATCCGGCCCGCCCATGTCGAGGTGTCACTGCGCTAGCGGGTGGCACAGATGACGGCGGCGATCGGCGCGGGGCAACGGGTACACCTGCTCGACCGGCAGCCGGGCGACGGCAGCCCGGTCGTCGCCGGCACGCACCAGGTCCCGGATCTGCCGCACGTCGGCGGTGACGTCGCGGATGGCCACCACCCAGTCGTCGACGTACCCGGCGACGGCCGGACCGGAGAGCCCCACCTGCAACGACCGGTACGGCAGCGCCGCCAGGCGCAGGGACCGTTCCGGATCCCACTGCACCCGTACCGGGCTGGTCTTGAGCTGCCGCGACCAGGCCGTACGGTCGGCGTGCACCTCCGGGTCGTAGTGACTGAGGCAGGCCCGCTCCAACGCCCACTCGAAACCCTCGCGGCGCAGGTCCACGGCGAGCACCCGCTCCTGGCCCTCCTTGGTGGCCCAGCCGCAGCGGTACATCATCCACAGGAACGACGGCTTGATCCACGTCATCCGTTCCCGCTTGAACGGGGCCACGAAGCGACCCGCCGCCACCGCCGGCTCCGCGATCTGCGGAGAATACGCCTGGTAGACGGTGATGGTGTCGGCCGAGTATCGGGCGCGGATCTGACGCAGGGGTACGGACATCCGCCGATCGTCGCCGACCCACCCGAGCACGAGCCACCGAATTCGGCGGCGCGAACCGTCACATGGAGAAGCGGTTCACCCGCTCGGGACGCAGCACGATGCGGACCACTCCCCCGCTGCGCCACTCGTCGACCAGGCTCTGACGCGCCGGATCGCTCATGTCGTAATACCGCTCGGCGAGCCGGGTCGCCAACTCCACGCCACCGTCGTCGTGCAACGTGACCGGGCCCTCCACCGACACCCAGTGCTCGGGCTCGCCGGTCGGTGCGGCCACGACCACGGAGGCTCGGGGCCGCTCCCGGATCCGGTCCAGCTTCGGCGCGTCCGGCAGCGAGAACATCTGCAGATCCCCGTCGTCGGTGACCTCGAACCACACCGGGCGCGGCGCGGGCCAGCGGTCGCCCCGGGGCGCCACGGTGAGGAAGGCGTGCAGCGGCCGGGCGAGCAGGGCGAGATCCTCGTCGCGGAACATGACCACCAGCCTAGGACCGGTGGCGTACGCCCGCAGGCTTCTGCCGTCGGCGAAGAATCTTGGCATGCCGCGTACGCCGCTGCTTGGCTCGTGGACATGGAGATGCTGGTGTTGGGCGGCACGGCGTGGCTCGGGCACGAGGTCGCCCGGCAGGCGGTCGACCGGGGGTACGCCGTCACCTGCCTGGCCCGGGGCGAGAGCGGGACGGTACCGCCCGGCGCGGTCCTGGTGGCCGCCGACCGGGGCGATCCCGGCGCGTACGACGGGCTGCGCGACCGTGACTGGGACGCCGTCGTCGAGGTGTCGTGGCAGCCGCGCTTCGTGCGGGAGGCGCTGCGGGACCTGGGGGGCCGAGCCCGGCACTGGAGTTACGTCTCCTCGGTCAGCGCCTACGCCGACCACGACACCCCCGGCGCCGACGAGTCGGCGCCCACGCTGCCCGCCACGAACCGCGACACGGTCGACCGCGAGGAGTACGGCGAGGCGAAGGCGGCCTGCGAACAGATCACCACGAGCGAGGTGGGCAACCGCGCCCTGGTGGCCCGCGCCGGGTTGATCGGCGGTCCGGGCGACCACAGCGGCCGGACCGGCTACTGGGTCGCCCGCGCCGCCCGCGACCCCGACACACCGCTGCTCGTACCGCGTGATCCCGACCTGTCGACCCAGGTCGTCGACGTCCGCGACCTGGCCGCCTGGCTGCTCGACAGCGCGCAGGCCGGCACGGTCGGCACGGTCGGCACGTTCAACGCGGTCGGCCCGGCCGTACCCTTCGCCGAATGGATCGCCCGGTCCCGGGCCGTGGCCGGCCACACCGGTCCGCTCGTGCACGCCGACCCCGCCTGGCTGGTGGCGCAGGGAGTGGCCGAGTACATGGGTCCGGAGTCGCTGCCGCTGTGGATCGCCGACCCGGCCGCACGCGGTTGGGCGGCCCGCAGCGGCGCGGCGGCCGAGGCCGCCGGTCTCCGCCACCGCCCGCGTACCGACCTGCTGGCCGACACCCTCGCCTGGGAACGTGCCGAAGGGCTGCACCGGGACCGCCGCGCCGGGCTGAGCAGCGCCCGGGAAGCCGCGCTGATCGACGCCCTGCGAGGTCTCGCCGGATGAAGGTTGCCCTCTCGGGCTGCGGTCGGCGGTCGTTCGAAACGAGGCTGTGGTTCCGGACAATTAGCCGGATCCGCGGGAGGACCGTCGTTGCCGTGGTCGATGCCCGCTTCGAATACTCGACACAAAAGAGCTTCGCCCTTACGCGCTGACGGCTCTCGGGAGGTGATCATCGCGGCGGCGGACGGCGCTGTCCTGCTCGACGTCGCCGGCCGTCGCAGGTGTTCGCGCTCGCGGCGCAGTGCGGCGGCGGCTACCAGGTCCGGCTGGCGTCGCCCGACGGGCACCAGGTCCACACCCGCGAAGGGGTCCGACTGCAGCGGGGCAGCGACGACTACGAGAAAGTCGTACCGTCTTGCCTCGAACATGAGGGAAGGCTGATCAGCAGATGCGACACCTTGGCCCAAGCGCTGGCAGTTCACTCGTCCTGCGTGGTACCGCGATGTCTCTCGGTGCGCTCCTCTTCGCAGGGTGTACGTCCCAAGCCGAATCGTCGGTCGAGCCGGCGGGTGAGCCGACGCAGGCTCAGGCTGCGTCCACCTACTTCGAGGAACCCGAGCAGATCGCCGGCATCCCGAGATCACCGGATGCCTTTTCCTCTTGGCAAGCACGGGAAAACACGAACATGCTCAGGGCGTTCGTCGAGAAGCCAACCGACACCCTGAGTGAGGTTTACAACAGCGAGACCAGCCTCACCGATACGATCCAGATCAGTGCAGTAGCAGGCACGGTGATCGACCCACCCGAGACATTGGACTGGATGTTCGCAAAGGCTCGCGACTTGCAGGATGTCCGACCAGCGGATCCCAGACCTTGGGGCGGCACGGCCCGCTGTGGCAGAAGCGACGAGGCCATGACCTATACGGCCACGCTCTGCGGCTGGGCCGACAACCACAGTGCCGGGATGGTGACGTTTGTATCTCTTGAGATGAAAGATCGTCGTGCCGACTTCGCCATGGTGCGCACGCAGTTCCAGAAGGGCAGCGCTGGCCTTCTTCCTCGACACGTTCGTCTTGACCATCGGGAGACGCAGCATCAGGACGGACAAGTTGATCTCATCACAACTTGGAATGCCGCACTGAGTCCCGAAGAATGCCTACACGCGGGACCATGTCGTCCGTTCCTCAGGGGGCACAGCCGATGATCATCGATGAGATGCTGGTGCGCATAAACGAGGGTGTCCAGTTGCACCACGGTCAGGGACGACGTGACGCCGCCCGCGACCTGTTCGCGCAGATCTGGGACGAGATCGGCGGCGAACACGGCGACCCCCTGCACGTGTGCGTTTTGGCGCATTCCATGGCCGACGTGCAGGACGACCCGCACCAGGAGTTGATCTGGGACACCCGGGCGCTGGCGGCGGCCGATCGGCTCACCGACGACCGGGCCGCGCAGGCCGGCGTACCCATGTCGGTTGCCGCCCTGTATCCCTCGCTGCACCTCAACCTGGGCGAGTGTCACCGCAAGCTCGGTGATCTCGGCCGTGCCCGCGAATGTCTCCAGCAGGCGCAGGCGGGTATCGGCGCGCTCGGTGACGACGACTACGGGCGACTGATCAAAGACGGCCTGGAGCGCTTGACGCGACAGTTGGCTGCCGAGTAGCCGCAGCTTGGTGCATCCCGCAGCCTTGCTGCCAGCCGTTGCCGCACGGTTTCCTGGTCGACGGTGGCGGTCAATGCCGCCCGAGGAGGTCACCCACCTCGGTCCGGGACGAGACGCCCAGCTTCCGCAGGATGTTCGAGACGTGCACGGCGGCGGTCTTCGGTGAGATGTAGAGACGCCGGGCCAGCTCGGTATTGGTCAGCCCGTCGCTGATCAGTACTGCCACCTCCCGCTCGCGGGGGGTCAGGGCGGTCGGACCTGTGACCGCGGGTATCGCGTCGACCGGCACCATGCCCAGTTGGGCGCGGACGTGGGCGAGCTGGGCCACCCGCCAACCACGCCACTCGGCCAGCAGGGGTGCGGCGGCCTCCACCTGCGCGGCGGCCTCCTCGCGCTGGTCGTTGGCGAGCAGACACCGGGCGGCGCCGACGCGTACGGTGCCACGGGTCGCCGGCACCAGAATGTGGGCGTCGGCGATGGACAGGTAGCCGGCCAGCGCCTCGACGTGCTGGCCGCGTGCCTCCGCGAGCTGAGCGTCGACGAGCGTCCGGTAGGCGTCCCAGACGTTGGCATCGAGTAGCGCGGCGGCCATCTGGTCGAGCCGGTGCGTCGGCAAGCCGATGTGCAGCGCGGCAGAGATCAGATCGTGGGCCGTCTCGTTGCTGCGCCACGGCTGCTCGGACAGGGCCGTGGTGAGTTCCTCCAGGCGCGCTTCGGCGCGCGCGAGGTCGCCGCGACGACAGGCGAGGTGGAACGCGAGGCTGGGAACCGTCGCCGGCCAGTTGTCGGGCAGCGCCGCCAGGTCCGTGACGAGCTGCTCGGTGTGGTCCAGCTCGCCGGCCTCCAGATAGAGCCCGGCGAGGAAGACCCCGTGATAGTCGGCCCAGCGGCCCCGGCGCCGGTAGCTGCGGTCCTGCTCGCGCCCCTCCTCCAGCGCCCCGGTGGCGGCGCGCAGGTCGCCGGCCCGCACCGCGAGCCGGGCTCGGCCCTGGAAGTAGGTGGCCACCGCGAGTGACTCGAAGCCGGCTCGCTCGGCGTCGACCCGCATCCGCTCCAGGGTTTCGGCCTGCTCGGTCGGCGAGGTGGGTGGCTCGCCGTGCACCAGGGCGTCGAGGGCTCGGGCCGCCAACACCCACTCGCCCGCCTCTTCGGCCTCGTCGACGAGAGCGGACAGGATCTTGCGGCCGTCGGCGGCGCTGTGCGGGCGCTCGACAAGCGTCGCACCCTTCTCGACCAGCGCGGCCAGGCGTACGGCTGGCAGGTCGAACTGCTCCGCCAGCGCCAGCGCGCGGTCGGACCAGAGCAGCACGGCGTCGCAGTCGCCGCGCAGGTACGCCGACTGCGCGATCGCGGTCATCGCCCGCGCCTGGTCAGCGCCGGGGGGAAGCTGCGCGATCAGGGTCCCGATGTCGTGCGTCAGCGCGCGCATCTCGTCGGTCTCGCGGGACTCCCACGCGATGCGGACCAGCAGGTACAGCGACTCGGCAAGGTCGGTCGTGGTGTCGGCGAGGTCACGCCAGCGCCGGCCGTACCGCAGGGCGTCGTCCAGCAGTCCGGCCAACCACGCCGCTCGGGCGGCCGAGGCGAGCAGGTCGGTGGCCTCGGGCACCTCGTCCAGGCCCATCTCCGCCAGTTGCAGGGCCTGGTAGGCGGAGCCGATGGAGAGGAAGAACTCAGCGCCGCGACGGGCCGCCGCGATCATGTCGTCGTACCGGCCGGCGCCACGGGCGTGGTGCGCCACCATGGCCGGGTCGGAGGCACCGCCGTTCAGGAGTACGTCGAGTGCCCTCTCGTGTAGCCGGCGGCGCTGCCGGCCGAGCATCTGGTCGACGATCGCCTCGCGCACCAGTGCGTGCCGGAACGCGAACTCGTCGTCGCCGGACTCGACCAGGACGCCCCGGGTGACCAGGTCGCGTAACACGGCGATGAGCTGGTCCTCGCCCACACCGGTCACGTCGGCGAGCAGGTCGAACGGGATGCGGTGGCCGAGCACGGTGGCCGCCTCGACGATGCGGTGGCTGACCGGGTCGAGGTCGTCGACCTGTCGGCGTAACACCTCGGCGAGACTCCACGGCAGCGGTTGCGCGACCAGCGCCTCCACGTCGTTCCCGGGCAGCGCACGCAGCAACTCCTCCAGGAAGAACGGGTTGCCACCGGTGCGGTGGTGCAGTGCCGCCACGGCGCGCACCGGCGCCGGAGCGCCGGTGGCCGCCGCCAGCAACGCCGCGGTCTGTGCGGGGGTGAGACGGTCCAGGCGGACGTGGGTGACGGTGTGCCGGCGTTCCATCCGGGCCAGCAGGCCCGCCACCGGTTTGCGACGGGTCACCTCGTCCGGCCGGTACGTTCCGATGAGCAGCCGTGGCCCGCGCTGGTCGGCGATCCGCTCGAACAGCGCCGCGCTCTCCGAGTCGGCCCAGTGCAGGTCCTCGAAGACGATGACCGCAGGGGAGTCGCCGATCAGGTCGGCCAGGATCGCGAGGCCGGTGTGCAGGCGCTCGACCGGGCTGCGCCGCGGGTCCGCTAGTGCCGCGAGCTGCTCCTCGTCGCTGCCTGGACGGCCGTCGATGGCGCCAAGGAGCACCTCGTACGGCCGGGACAGCGAGCCGGGTTCCGCCTGGCCGACCAGCACCACGGTCTCTGCCGACACGGTGGTCAGCAGCTCGTGCACCAGCCGGGTCTTTCCGATGCCCGGCTCGCCTGCGATGAGCGCAACCGCCGGCTCACGCGCCGAAGCGAGCTGCGCCAACCGGCGCAGCTCGCTCTCCCGCCCGATCATCACTGGGCTGGCACCGCCGCGGATGGTTCGCACGACGTGAGGTTACCGGCGGGCTGGCCACGGACGGCCGGGGTGTCACGGGCCCGGCGGGCCCGGCGGGCGGTGGTGAGTAGGCGCTCGCTGTCGGCCTCGGCGATCAGTTCGCGGCGACGATCGTTCGCCAGAGCCAGCATCGTGCCCGGGTCCATCAACATGGCTTGTCTCCTTGTCAACCGCTGATGGATCAATCGTCGGTTGACACCGGTGCGGCCACATCGGGCAGCACGTACCTATCTTCACTGCTCACCGGGGTTTAGCGGAGTGCGCGGGCCACCTAGGCATACCTAGTGCCTGCACGCTTCAGGGCCGTCCACCAGTGGAGGTCACCGGATGCGGGGGCATCGGCGGCTGCCGCGTGCCTGGTGGTCGGCATCGTTGCTGCGGGCGCCGTGGGCAGACAGAATCGTGCCCCCGACGGGTCCGTCGGGGGCACGAGGTGTGTCAGGCGTACGCGGTCAGGCGTCCAGGGTGCCGGCCGCGCGGCCCTCGTGAAGGGTGAGGTTGCGGCCGTCGGACGGGTCGAACAGGTGGATCTTCTCCAGGTTGAACCAGACCCGCCGGTTCTCCCCCTCGGTCACCGTCGACTCGGCCGACAGGCGGGTGACCAGGTTCGATCCGCCACCGGCGAAGTCGGCGGCACCGGTGTCGGCGGCCAACTCCTCCAGCTCGGCGGCGGTGGCCCGCTCCCCCTCGACGGTCAGATAGACGTACTTGTCCGAACCCATCGACTCGACGATGTCCACCGGCGCCTCGAACTCCATGCCCCGGCGGCGGGTCTCGTCGTCGATCAGTTCGGCGTCCTCGAAGTGTTCCGGCCGGATGCCGAGGATCAGGTCCCGAGAGGCGTCGGCGGCCTCCAGTTCGCGGCGGATCCGGTCGCCGATCGGCACGTCACCCAGGGCGGTACGCAGGGTGCCCTGTTCGATGGTGGCGGGCAGGAAGTTCATCGACGGGGAGCCGATGAACCCGGCCACGAAGAGGTTGTTCGGGTTCTCGTACAACTCCTGCGGCGGGCCGACCTGCTGGACCGCCCCACCTCGCATGATCACCACGCGGTCGCCGAGGGTCATCGCCTCGGTCTGGTCGTGGGTGACGTAGACGGTGGTGGTGCCGAGCTTCTTCTGCAGGCGGGACACCACGGTCCGCATCTGCACCCGCAGCTTGGCGTCCAGGTTGGACAGGGGTTCGTCCATCAGGAACGCCTTGGGCTGACGGACGATCGCCCGGCCCATCGCGACCCGCTGCCGCTGCCCGCCGGAGAGGTTGGCCGGACGCCGGTCCAGCAGCGACGTCAGTTCGAGGACCTTGGCCGCCTCGTCGACCTTACGGTTGATCGTCTCCTTGTCCAGCTTGGCCAGCCGCAACGGGAACGCCATGTTCTCCCGGACGGTCATGTTCGGGTACAGCGCGTAGGACTGGAACACCATCGCGATGTCCCGGTCCCGGGGGGCCTTGTCGTTGACCCGTTCGCCGCCGATGCGCAGGTCACCGGAGCTGATGTCCTCCAGCCCGGCGATCATGTTGAGGGTGGTGGACTTGCCGCAGCCGGAGGGACCGACCAGGATCACGAACTCGCCGTCGGCGATCTCCAGGTCGACGTCCCGTACCGCCGTGGTGCCGTCCGGGAATTTCTTGCTCACCTTGTCGAGCACGATGTCAGCCACGAGTAATCACCTATCCCTTGACGGCGCCGGAGGTCAGGCCGGAGACGATGCGGCGTTGGAAGAAGAGGACGAACAGGATGATCGGTACGGTGATCACCACGGCGGCCGCGCAGATCGCCCCGGTGGGGTCCTCGAACTGCGACTCGCCGGTGAAGAACGACAACGCCACCGGCACCGTGCGCGAGCGTTCGGTGGAGGTCAGCGAGATGGCGAACAGGAAGTCGTTCCAGCAGAAGATGAAGACCAGGATCGCCGTGGTGAAGACCCCGGGTGCGGCGAGTGGGGCGATGACGCGCCGGAACGCCTGGCCCTGGGTGGCGCCGTCCATCTTCGCGGCCTTCTCCAGATCCCAGGGGACCTGCTTGAAGAACGCGGACAGCGTGTAGATCGCCAGCGGCAGCGCGAAGGTGATGTACGGCAGGATCAACCCCGGCCAGGTGTCGAAGAGCCCCAACTGCCGTTCGATCTCGAACAGCGGCGAGACCAGCGACACCTGCGGGAACATCGCGATCAGCAGGGCGACGCCGACGAGCAGGCGCTTGCCGGGGAAGTCCAGCCGGGCGATCGCGTACGCGGCCATGGTGCCGAGCACGACGGCGATGCTGGTGGCGATCAGCGCGATGCCGATGGAGTTGATCAACGCGCGGACGAACTGGTCGGTGGCGAAGATGTTGCGGTAGTTCTCCAGCGTCCACTCGCGCGGGATGAAGTTGCCGTCGGTGAGCGTGGCCGGCGTCTTGAACGACAACGACATGATCCACAGCACCGGGATCAGGGCGAACACGACCACGATCGTGTTCATCACGCCCCACTGGAGCTTGGCCTTGGTGGTGTCAGCCATCTCAGCGCCTCTCCCCGTCGTCACTGCCGGGGGCAGCGGTACCGAACAGCTTCACGAAGATGAACGCGATGATCGCCACGGCGATGAAGATCAGCACCGACATGGTCGAGCCGATGCCGAGGTTCAGGCCCCGGATCAGGTTGTTGTAGGCGATCATCGACACCGACGAGGTCTCGTTGGCCCCGTTGGTCAGCACATAGATGTTGTCGAAGACCCGGAACGCGTCGAGGGTGCGGAACAGCAGGGCGACCAGGATCGCCGGCTTCATCACCGGCAGCATCACCTTGGTGAACCGCTGCCACGCGGTGGCTCCGTCCGTGGAGGCCGCCTTGAGCAGGTCCTCCGGCACCAGCGCCAACCCTGCCATCAGCAGCAGCGCCATGAACGGCGTGGTCTTCCAGATCTCCGCCAGCATGATGATCGCCAGCGAACTGGCCCGTTCGGTCAACGGTGCGCCGTCGGAGAAGAGGTTGGCCAGATAACCGGTGCCGGGGGTCCACGCGTACCGCCAGGAGAAGGCGGCGACGACCGTGACGATCCCGTACGGGATCAGGGCCGCCGTCCGCACGATGCCCCGGCCGACCAGCGTCCGGTGCATGACCAGCGCGAGCCCCATCCCGAGCACCAGCTCCACGGCGACGGTGACCACCGTGATCAGCATCGTCACGCCGAACGCGGTCCACCAGAAGTCGTTGGTCAGCACGGTGACGTAGTTGTCCAGGCCGACGAACTCCCGCTCGTCGGGGAAGCGCAGGTCGAAGCGCTGCAACGACAGCCACACCGAATAGAGGATCGGATAGCCGGTCACCGCGACCATGACCAGCGCGGCCGGCGCGCACAGCAGCCAGCCCAGTTTCCGTTCGGCCCGCTTGTTCTCGCTCAGCGGGGCCTTACCGGAACGGCGGGACCGCTGCGCGGGCACCGATCGGGCGGCGTCGGCCGTCTCGTCGACCGTCCCGGTGCCGCTCGTCGTGGTTCGCTCGGTCACGGCAGAACCCCCCTCGACTCCAGCGCGTCCGCGATGGCGTCGCGCAGCTCGTCCGCGGTCGCGGGCGGGTCGATCGCCGACGGCGGCGACAGGATCGCCGACATCACCGTCGAGATGCTCTGGTACGCCGGAGTCAGCGGCCGGACCGCCGGGTCCTGCAACTGTTCGAGGATGGTCTCCTTCATCGGGTACGCCTCGTCCATCTCCGGGTCGTCGTACACGCTCTCGATGGTCGGCGGCACGCCGTCGTTGATCGCCGAGAACTTCTGGCTCTCCGCGTTACGCAGGCACTTGGCCGCCTCGAAGGACTCCGCCGGGTGCTTCGAGTGCGAACTGACCGCGAGGTTGATCCCGCCGATGGTGACCCGGCCCGGCGTGCCCTCGTCGATGCCGGGCACCCGCGCCCAGGCGACCTGCTCGGCCAACTGCGGGTTGGCCTCCTGCATCGCCGGATAGACGAACGGCCAGTTGATCTGGAAGGCGCCGTTACCGGCCTGGAAGTCCAGCCGTACCGGGTCCTCCATGGCGTTGCTGAACGACGACGAGGTCACCCCGGAGGTGGCGAAGTCGCGGAGTTGCTCCAGCGCCCGCACCGCACCCTCGTCCATCGCGGCCTCGGTGCCCTCGGCGTTGAGGATGTTGCCGCCGGCACTGGCGACCAGGGTGTTGTAGAGCACCACCAGGCCCTCGTACTGGGCACCCATGGTCAGCACCTGGTGCGGCTGGCCCTGCTCCTTGAGTCGCTGCGCCATCTGGATCATCTCGTTCCAGGTGGTCGGCGGCTCGGGCACCAGGTCCTTGCGGTACCAGAGCAGCTGGACGTTGGTGTTCTTCGGCGCGCCGTAGAGCTTGTCCTCGTGCCGCGCGGTCTCCAGCGGCCCCTCCAGGGTGCCGTCCTCGACCTCGGCCCGGTCCTGTCCGGTCCATTCCAGGACCCACTTCGCGCCGGCGAACTCCTGCGTCCAGGTGACGTCGAGACCGAGCACGTCCATGCCGTCGTCGTTGGCCGCGAGCCGGCGCACCATCTGCACCCGCTGCTCGTCGGCCTCGCGCGGCAGCACCCGGTAGTCGATCCGGTACCGGCCACCGGCCTGCGTGTTGCACTGGTCGACCACCTGCTGGAAGTTCTGCTCCGGCGGGTAGTAGAGGTTGATCGTGGGCACCCCACCGTCGTCGCCGGAGGCGCACGCGGCCATCGGTGCCAGCAACGTCAGCGCGGCGGTCGCCGCCGCGACACGTGCCCGAGGTCGGCGTCTGCTCATACCGGCACTCCGCCGCGCTCCGGGCCGCCGCCCGGCACCACGACGCCGGGCCTGCTGTACGGCTGATCCATGACCCCTCCCTCGGTCTCGGCCAACAGCCGGGGAGAGGTCTCGTGCCCCGGCGCACGACGACACGGCCAGGGCTTCTGACCTGCTGGTTCGCCGCCCTGGCGTCTCGTGCCTGGAACACTGCCCGAGCCGGGAAGCCGCGAAACCCACCGCGTGACACGACGTAAACGTCACTTTGCGTGGTCCGGGTCACACCGGAGGCCGGCCCGATTGGTGGGCGTTACTCTCGGGCGGTGGATGCCACCTTCTTCTTTGATCCCGCCTGCCCGTGGACCTGGCGCACGTCGCGCTGGCTGGTCGCCGCCGCCGAAGCCCGTGACCTGCGCATCGAGTGGCGGGCGTTCAGCCTGAGCATTCTCAGCGGGGGTCAGGCCCCACCGGAGTACGCCGAGGCGATGGCGGCGTCGAGCCGGGCGCTGCGGCTGGTGGAGGCGCTCCGCGCGGAGGGCCGCCACGAGGACGCCGGCCGGTTCTACACCGAGTTGGGCACCCGTACCCACGACGCCGGCAACCCGCCCAGCGACAAGCTGGTCGCGGAGGCCGTGACGGCGGCCGGTCTCGACGAGGCAGCCTCCGCGCTCGACGACGACCGCTGGGACGCGGAGGTGCACTCCTCACACGCGCTGGCGTTCGGCTCGGCCGGGCCGGACATCGGCTCGCCGGTGTTGATGATCCCCGGCGCCGACCGGGGTCTGCACGGCCCGATCCTCACCGAGGTACCCGACCTCGACGACACCCTGACCCTCTGGGACAACCTGCTCCCCCTGCTCCGCATGTCCGCCTTCCACGAGGTCAAGCGCGGCCGCCGCTAACCCCTCCCCCCTCCCCACCCACCCCGCCCCGCCCTGCCCTGCCCCGCCCCGCCCCGCCGATCATGGACTTGTGGCACCCGGTACGCCCGGAAAAGCCCTTTTCTCGGCGACCACAACTCCATGATCGGCGAATCGGGGCCCGGGACGGCGAGCACGGCGGGGTCGGGACGGCGAGGACGGTGCGGCGGGGCGGGGTGCGGGCGGGCGGGGTTGGGGGCATGATCGGCGTATGCTCGCGCGCTTCAAGGACCTCTGTCTCGACGCCACTGACGCGAACGCTCTCGGCGGGTTCTGGGCCGGGGTGCTCGGCGGAAGCCTGGTCGACACCGGGGACGGCGACGGGAGGGTCGATCCGCCGGCTGGGCGCTCCTCGGCCGAGTCGATCTGGATCAACCGGGTGCCCGAGCCACGTAGCGTCAAGACCCGCGTACACCTTGATCTGTGGTTGGCCGAGCCGCAGCCGACGGCGCTGCTGGCGGCCGGGGCGCGGATCGTCCGCGAGCCCGACTCGGAGATCGACTGGTGGGTGCTGGCCGACCCGGAGGGCAACGAGTTCTGTGCCGTCCCGCCCGGTGAGGATGTCGCTCCCGGACCGTTTGAGCTGGTGGTCGACTCCGCCGACGCGGCCGCGCAGGCCGCCTGGTGGTCCGGCGTCGTCGGCGGCGAGGTACACCCCAGCGACGAGGGGTACGCGAAGATCGTCGGTGCCGGCGGTTTCCCGTGGGACTTCTGGATCTTCGACACCGTGCCGGAAGGCAAGTCGGTCAAGAACCGGCTGCACTGGGATGTCGATCTCGTCGATCCCGAGCCGTCCGCGCTGATCGCCGCCGGGGCGAGCCTGCTGCGGGAACCGGACGACACGGTGAGCTGGTGGGTGCTGGCCGATCCGGAGGGCAACGAGTTCTGCGCGTTCGCACCGCCTGGGTGATGCCGGCCGACCGGCGAGGTCGGGAGGCGGGGGTCGGTCGATGAGGTGTGCGCTGCCGTATGGGGCGGCCGGCCGACGCGTGGGTACGGCCGGGCGCCCCGGCTCCTGTCAGCTGACCGAGGCCCTCTTCCGCTGCCACATCAGCTGGATCTTCGACTCCATGAACGCGGCGACCTCCGGCCTTCGCTCCTCGACGAAGAAGTGCCCGCCGTCGAACTCGGTGGTCTCCACGGGGAACTCGGTGTACCGCTGCCACTGGTCGGTGACGACCCGGTCGTCACGGCCCTTCATCACCACGATCGGGCACTGCAACTGCGCGAAGGCCAGGTCCTGGTAGCCGCCGAGCAGTCTCAGGTCGCCCCCGATGATCGGCGCGAAGAAGTTCATGAAGTCCGGGTCGGCGAGGTTCTCCTCGCTGAGCCCGCCGTACTCGCGCAACACCCTCCTGATGCCCTCCTGGGTGTCCAGGTCGGACACCGAGGTGAAGCCCCGGTCGCACGGCGCGGCCGACCCGGAGGTGAAGAACATCAACGGAGGGTTGTCCAGGCGTTGCTGGCACAGCTTGGCCACCTCGTAGCCGATGATGCTGCCCATGCTGTGTCCCCAGATGGCGTACGTCCCGCGGAAGGAGTCGACCAGCTCGGTGAAGATGTCCCGGGCGAGCAGGGGCAACGACGCCGGCATCGGGGTGTTGGCCCGTTGTTCCCGCAGCGGGTACTGGACGACCCGGAAGTCGATCCCGTCGCTGAGCGCGAACTTCCACTTGCTGTAGTACAACGTTCCCGAACCCGCGTGCGGGAAGCACACGAGCGGGAGTTTTTCCACGATGCTCACTGGCACTCTCTCTGTCTAGCTGTCGAGCGGTTCACCCGGATCGCCACGGAGCAACGACACGGCCACGTCCGTGACACCGCGTGGCCGTGTCGCCGACCGACTCGGTCAGGCCCTTTCCAGGAACCTCGCGGCGCCGAAGAACCCGACGACCGTCCACACGCCGAGGATGATGTAACTGATCGGCCGTGCCTCGAACGTCGTGTGGGCCAGCGACGCCCGCATCACCTCCGCCATGTGGTAGATCGGCAGCACCTCGTGCACCGCCTGGACCCAGCCGGGCAGCCGTTCGATCGGGAAGTTGATCGGCGAGAACATCAGCGAGGTGAACGCGATCAGCTGCGACAGGGCCATGGCGGGCTCGGCCGGGATGACGAACGAGTATCCGTAGCCGATGGCGAAGCAGGACAGCACCATGAGCACGAAGGACGGGATGATGTTCCACGAGATCGCGTAACCGGGCGCGAAGATCAGGTGCGCGACGAAGACCGAGATGGCGATGGCCGGGATGGTGACCATGGCCCAGATCCCGACATCGGCGATCAGGAACAGCTTGCGGCTGACCGGCAGCGCCTTGACGAAGTCGATGTAGCCGGTCATCTTCGCGCCCGCGTTCTGCATCGGCACGGTGACCAGAGCCGTCATGATCAGCACGATGGTCGGTGCGCCGGTCGCGAGGTAGAGCATGCCGCTGCCGTCCGGCGACGACATCAGGTAGGAGAAGCCGATCGCCACGCCGAGGGCGATCACGGTCATGATGATCGAGAAGACGACCAGGTAGCTGCCCTGCTTCCGGGCCTGGAGTTCGATCACGTACTTGAGTTTGCTACCGGTGGACACCTGCGACCGCTCCCTTGTTGCCGACGAGTTCGATGTACATGTCTTCGAGGGTGATCTCCGTGAGGGAGTACTCCGCCAGCAGGCCGCCGTCACGCTGCTCGGCGGCCCACTTCAGGGCCTCGGCAGCGAGTTCGCGCTCGAAGGTGAGGGTCAGTTCCGCGGCCGAGACCTTCAGGCTCTCGCTCCACGCGGGCCGTACGAAGCGGTCCTTGGGCACGAGGGCGACCGCTTCCAGCTTCATCCGGTTGCCGGCCGTCTCGCCCTTGATCCGGCGGACGTTGCCCTGCGTGAGCACCTTGCCCTCGTCGAGGATCGCCATGGTGTCGACAGCGCTCTCGGCCTCCCGGATGCTGTGCGTCACCACCACGACGGCCGTGCCGTCGTTGGTCAGGTCGCGGATCGCGCTCCAGAGGAACCGCCGCCGGACCGGGTCGACGTCGTTGGTCGGCTCGTCCAGGATCACCGCGCGACCCGGCGCGACGGCGGCCATGCAGAACCCGGTGAGGCGCAGGACCCCGCCGGAGAGCTTGGTGCCCTGCACGTCCGCCCACTGCATGATGTCGAGCTTCTCGAACAGCTCGGTCGTGCGGCGGTCCACCTCGGCGGCGCTGATCCCCCGGAGCTGACCCATGACCCGGGTGACCGAACGCGGCGTCAGCTCACCGAGCGGGGTCTTGGACTGGGGCTGCACCGAGCACAGGTAGCGCCCCAGGTTCCGGTTCTTCGTGATGTCCTTGCCGTCGATCACGATCGAGCCCGAGTCGGGCTTCAACAGGCCGAGCAGCTGGTTCACGATCGTCGTCTTGCCCGCGCCGTTGTGGCCGAACAGGCCGAACACCTCGCCCTCGTCGACGCGCAGGCTCACGTCGTCGTTGGCGACCGTTCGACGACCCCTTGATTTGTACGTCTTCGTAACGTGGTCCAGTTCGATTACAGCCATTATCACCCTCCTTCGACAATCAACACTTCACCCAGCGGAAATGCCGCTGGTCAGATACTCGACTTCGTCATCCAGCACACGGACCAGGTCACGCGGGTCGTCGACCCACTTGCTCAGGACAAGCAGATCCAGGCGTCCGTTGCCCACCTTCGAGACACAGTAGCAGTCCGCATAGTCCAATTTGGTCTGATCGTCCGTCAGTTGCGCCAGGGTCATGTCCCAGATCGCGTCGTATTCATCCTCGACATTTCCGACAAAGTTCAACAAGCAGGTCGGTCGGAGCGTCTTACCCATCACGGACAGCACTTTCCGATGCTTGAAAATCGACCGGACGTTCTGCACGAGGTTCAGAAAGCTCACGTTGTTCTTGTTCATCATCCGAACCTTGTCGGTGATGATCCCGTCGAGGTCCTGCATCGTGCCGCGCTCCGCCGGCACCAGCACGGGGAGGCTGCCGAGGACCATGCCCATCACCTCGGAGTAGTCCTTGTCCTCGAAGACACGCGACTGGAGCAGCATGATCAACGCCACCTTGTCGATGCCGAGCAGGCGGCTGACGAGTCGGGCGTAGAGGTGCACGACCACATAGAACAGGTCCGGCTCGGTGCCGTCGGCGGCCCGCAGCCGGTCCAGGTCGACCGAGTAACGGACGTCCCGGATCTGGCTGTCCGCGTACCGGGCCGATCTGTCCTGGATGGTCTTCGCGTACCGGACGTACTCCACCAGGTCGAACTTCTCGATCAGCTCGTCCGAGGTGATGTCGACCGGGCCCTTGGCGATCTGGTCCTGCAGGTGCCGGTAGCTCTTGGCGATCGGCATCGCCCGACTCGTGCCGGCGGCCAGTTCCTCGTAGCGCCTGAGCAGGTCACCCCGGAACAACTGGCCGGACGCCGCATCGAAGATCGAGTGGTCGAACTGGAAGAGCAGGTCGTGCGAGCTGTCGTTGTACGTGATCAGGACGACCTGGTACATCGGCTTGTCGACGACCTTGAAGTCCATGCTCCACTCGCGCTTGACGAGCTCCGCCCGCAACTCCTCCTGCTCGTGCGGCTCCAGGCCGGACATGTCCAGGCGGGGCAGCGCGATGGCCTCGGGGGCCTCGAACTCCTTCCACCGGAACCGCCCGAACGACCGGGTCAGGAAGCTGCGCATGAGCCCGTGCCGCCCGATCACGTCGCACAGCGCCTGCTGGAGCACGTCGAGGTCGATGAGCTCACGGAACTGGATCAGGTAGAGCTGGAGGCGGGACTCGGTGGCGAAGTGCTGCTTCTGCATCGCGCTGATCGGGTACGTCCACTTCACCGGCCGGGCGCCGATGGAGCTGCGCAGCTCCTCCTGCCGACGGTCGATCTCCTCGAAGACCGCGGCGTAGCCTCCCGGGTACGACGGCAGGCCCGCACGCGCCTTCAACGCCTCGAAGTCCAGGCCCGTGTCGAGTTCCTCCGGGCCACCCCGCACCACGTAGTGCGGCAGGAACTCGGGCGGCACCCGCAGCTCGTTGAACTCCCGGACCACCCGGGTCTTCAGCGCGTCGTCCAGACCCGCCACGCCGAGCACGACCAGCGTGTCCTCGTCACGACCCGACTTCACCTCACGGAAGGCACACGGTGCGCCGAGGCGCTGTTCCAGGAGCGCGGCGAGGCCGTCGAAGGACATGTCCTCCGCTCCGCCGCCCTTCGCCGTCCGCTCGAGGAACGCGGCGAGGCCGGCGACCGTCGGGTGGTTGTAGACCTCCTTGGCGAGGATCTTGTAGCCGTTGCGGTCCAGGGCGTTGGTGAACTGCACCAGCTTCACCGAGTCCAGGCCGATGTCGAAGATGTCCGCGCGGTCGCTGATCTCGCTGAAGCCGAGCAGCGTCCGGATCTCGCGCTCGATCATCGCCGCGATCGCCTGCCGCGCGTCGGCCCGGCCGGGCTCCACCTCGGCATCGACCAGCTTGGCCGCCGCCTGCGCCCGCAGGAGGTCCACCCCGTGGTAGGCCGTGCGGATACCGGCCTCGCGCATCCTGGGCAACAGGTCCAGGATCGAGCGGTCGGCCGCACACAGCTCGGCGAACGAGTAGAGCCGGGTGACGCCCACCTCGGCGGCGTCGCGCTCGTTGTCCGCGAACCAGGTGGTGACCTCCCGGTCCCACCCGTCCCGGTCCAGACCCGGGCGGGACAGGACGTGGCACGGGATCCGCCGGTCCCGGGCCACCTCGGTCAGCAGGTCGAGCAGCCGACGCTGGTCGAGACCGTCGGTGACGCCGTCGCGGCGGGGCGTGTCCCAGAGGACGACCTCGTCCACGGCGGGCAGCGCCCGCAACCCGGTCGAGAGCCTGCCGGCCAGCTCCTCCCCGGTGGTCCCGGTGACCACGGGCAGCACCGTGATCCGCTCGTCCACCACGCCGACCCGGGTCTGAACCGGGTCCGCGCCGAGGTCGAACGGCAGGACCTCGACGGTCCGGGCGGGATTCACCCCGGCCAGGTCGCGCACCACGTCCTCGACGTCACCGCGGCGCGTGAGGAGCACCGTCCTGGTCGGCCGCCCGGCCGCCGCGTCGGCACCGTCCAGCGGTACCATCCGGGGCACGAGTCGCCGATCCCGCTCGTAGCGGACCGCGACGTCGTCGGGCCGGTGCGCCTCCAACTCCGTCAGGAGATGCTCGCGCCACGCGGCGCGTCCGGCCCGGTCGTCGAGGGACGCGTCGCACCGCACGGCCCGGACCCGGAACGTCGGATGTTCGTGGTTCACACCGATGAGCAGTGGCACGAGGTCACCGCGCGTGCCCAGGAAGCCGGCGGTGTCCAGCACCACGACGTCCTTCACGCAGCGCTCCCGCATCTCGGGGATGGCCGCGCAGAGGCCGCGCAGCGTCGTCACCAGGGACGCGTACTCCGTGCGGTCCACCACGACCGTGTCACCGGCCAGGGCGTGCCGTTCCAGGTCGTCGAGCAGTCGCGTGAGGTCGTCGTCGTGGCCGGGGCGGATCACCGCGCCGGACTGCCGGTCGAACCGGTACTGCGCGCCGAACGAGACGTAGAGCGTCCGCCAGTGCGCGACCTCGTCCAGTACGCGCCTGATCCCACGGCGGTCGTCGGTGAGGACGATCAGGACCTTCGGCTGCTCTTTCCCGGTCGAGGACGGACGCACGGATCGTGACCAGGCAAGCTGTGCGGCCGGTGCCGGCCCGGTCGCGGTGACGGCGCCGGTGACGGCCCGCCGGGTGGACTTGACGGTCGCGACGCGCAGGCCGCCGTCGGTCTCGCCCTCGACCAGCCGCTGAAACTGCTCTATGTCGACCGGATACTCGACCTTCTCGAACGGGTACAACGGCAGCGTCACCTTACGCGGCGAGCGACCACTGTGGAACGTCGTCCAGTCCAGTGAGACTCCGTTCTCCCAGAGCTTCCTGACCGCACGGGCCAAGTGCTCCTCGTCCCCGATCTCCTCCATCCGGTGACGCAGCATGTTCACCGTGGTGACCTCGGTGTCCCGGGCGATGGCGCGCACGAAGGAGGACAGCGCCTTGCCGGGTCCGACCTCGACGAACAGGGTGCCGCCCCGCTCCAGGATCGCCTCGACGCCGGCAGCGAACCGGACCGTCTCCCGGGCGTGCGAACAGTAGTACTCACGGTCGGTCGCCTGCGTCGCGGTGATCCACGTTCCGGTCACGTTCGACAGGTACGCGATCTTCGGCTGGTGCAGGGTCACCTGCTCCAGCACCTCACGGAACCGGACGAGCATGGAGTCCATGTACTGCGAGTGGTAGGCGTGGTCGGCCTCGATGTGCGAGAACCTGATCTCCCGCTCCGCGCACTGCCGTTCGACCTCGGCGATCGCCGCCGGGGTGCCGGAGACGGTGCAGTCCTCCGGGCCGTTCACCGCGGCGATGGCCAACTCGTCGGTCAGCATGCCCCGGACCACGTCCTCGGACGCCCGCACCGAGGTCAACGCGCCCTCGACCGTCGTGTCCATCAGGCTGCCCCGGGCGTGGACCAGACGGATGCCGTCCTCCAGCGAGAACACGCCCGCCACGTACGCCGCCGCCAACTCACCGGTGCTGTGCCCGATCATCCCCTTCGGCTTGAGGCCCCACCCGATCAGCGTCCGGGCCATCGACGCCTCCAGCATGAACAACAGGATCTGGGTGGTCCCGATGTTGTTCAGCTGCTTCTCCGCCGCCGGGGAGTCGCCGAAGAAGACCTCGCGGGGCAGATCGTTGCCCTGGTCCGCGCTGATCGTGAAGCACTCGTCCAGGTGCGCCCGGAAGTCGGGTTCGGTCTCGTAGAGGCCACGGGCCATCCGCAGGTGCTGCGCGCCGAGACCGCTGAAGAGGAAGTAGACGTCGCGACGCGCGTTCTTGTGGACCTGCGAGGGTGGTTCCTCGGTGTCCAGGGACTCCTGGATCCGCTGGCGCAGCTCCTCGACGTTGCCGAACTCCACGGCGTAGCGGAAGGCCAGGCGGCGCTGGCGGTTCTGGAGGGTCCAGGCCAGGTCCGAGCCGTCGATATCCGGGTACGCGGCCAGGTGGTCGACGAAGTTCCGCTTGATCCGCCCGATGGCCTGCGCGGACGTCGCCGAGACGACGAACGTGTTGTACGCCCGCCCCTTGCCCGAGACCGGCCTCGCCCCGGGTGCCTCCTCCAGCACCACGTGCGCGTTGGTGCCGCCGATACCGAACGAGCTCACACCCGCGCGCAAGGGCAGCACCTCGTCGGTCTTCGACCGCTTCGGCAGCAGCTCCTGCTTCTCCGCGACGACGTAGAACGGGCTGCCGTCGAGGTCGACGTTCGGATTCAGCTCCTGGAAGTGCAGGCTGCGCGGCACGGTCCGGTGTTGCAGGATCTTGCACGTCTTGATCAGGGAGGCGACACCGGCGCCCGTGTCGAGGTGGCCGATGCTCGCCTTGAGCGAGCCGAGCCCGGTCGTGCCCGGCGCACCCGTGCCGAACGCCTTGCGCAGCGCCTCGACCTCGATCGGGTCGCCGAGCGAGGTGCCGGTGCCGTGCGTCTCGATGTAGGACACCTCGGCGGGGCGGACGTTGGCCACACGATAGGCCTTGCGGATGACCTCGACCTGTCCCTCGATGCTCGGCGCGGTGTAGCCGACCTTGCGGCTGCCGTCGTTGTTGACCGCCGAGCCCTTGATCACCGCGTAGACGTGGTCGCCGTCGCGGAGGGCGCTCTCCAGGCGCTTGAGCACCACGACACCGACGCCGTTGCCCTCGACGGTGCCGGCCGCGTCCCGGTCGAACGGCCGGCAGTGGCCGTCCGGCGAGTGGATCATGTTCTCCTGGTAGCGATACCCGTTCTTGTGCGGCAGCGTCAGCCCGCTCCCACCCGCGAGCGCGATCTGACACGACCCGGTCCACAGGTTGCGGCACGCCATGTCGATGGCGACCAACGAGGTCGAGCACGCCGTGTGCAGCGTGAACGCCGGTCCCTTCAGGTCCAGGGCGTAGGCGATCCGGGTGGCGGCGAAATCCTTGTCGTTGAGCTGCATGCCGGTGAACGTCATCCCGGATTCCAGGATGTGGCTGGTCAGGGTGTGCGTCTCCCAGGGGAGGTTGTTGGTGGCACCGAGGAACAGCCCGATGGCCTCGGGCCGACCCTCCGCCGAGTAGCCCGCGTCCTCCAGGGCGTGGAAGACCTCCTCGTGCAGGGCACGGACCTGAGGGTCGAGCAGGGTGGCGTCGGCCGGGGCGTAGTTGAAGAACTCCGCGTCGAAGTACTCGATGTTCGGGAACACACCCTTGGCCCGGACGTACTTCTCGTCGGCGAGCGCTGCCCTGGCCACGCCCACCCCGACGAGCTCGTCATCGGTGAAACGGGAGATGGCATCGACGCCCTCGACCAGGTTCGCCCAGAACCGGTCGATGTCCTCGGCCTGCGGGAACCGGCCGGCCATGCCGACGACGGCGATCTCCAGGCCGGTGTCACGACGCGTGACGGCCTTGCTCTGCGGCATGGTCAGCGCTCCTCTTCAAGCTCGGCGGCGAGTTCCTCGGCGAACTCGTCCGCGATCTCGCGCAGCAGCGCGCTGGCAGCGAAAGCGTGCTCCTCGTCCTGCTCGGCGAAGGCGTCCTCGGCGTCGGCGTCGGCGGTGGGGGTGGCCGGTTCGTCGGCGCTGTCCGCGCCGTCGAGATAGGCGGCGAGGGAGGCGATGGAGGTGTGCTGGAAGAGCTGCACCAGGGGTACGTTCCGGTCCAGCGCCTTGCGCAGCCGGTTGTTGATGGTCAACAGGTTGAGCGAGTTGATCCCGAGATCGAAGAAGTTGCGGTTCACGTCGATCGTCTCGACCGGGACGAGGTCCGAGATGATCTCGAAGAGGATCCGCGTCGCATCGGAGACCGGTCCGAGGTCCGGTGCCTCGGGGCGGGACTCCGGCTCGGGGCGGATCTGCGCCAGCCGGGTACGGTCGACCTTGCCGTTCTTGGTCAACGGGATCCGGTCGAGCTGCACCAGCCCGGCGGGGATCATGTACGGGGCGGCCTGCTGCGCCATGCCCTGCCGCACCACCTCCGGTGCGATCCGCGCACCGGCGACGTAGTAGCCGCGCAGGCTCTTCTCGCCGTCCACCTCGACGCAGATCACGGCGGCGTCCTCGACATGCTCGACGGACCGGAGCAGGCTCTCGACCTCGCCCAACTCGACCCGGAAGCCGCTGATCTTGACCTGGTCGTCCGCTCGTCCGAGATAGTCCAGCGACCCATCGGGCAACTCCCGCACGAGGTCACCGGTGCGATAGAGACGCCGGCCGGATAACGCCGGCACCGTGACGAAGGCGACCCGGTCGAGGTCCGGCCGGTTGTGGTAACCGGTCGACACGCCGTCGCCTCCCACGCACAGCTCGCCGATCGCGCCGGGCGGCAGCGGGTTGAGGCCGCGGTCCAGGACGTGGGCAGAGGAGTGCGCCAGCGCACGGCCGATGGGGATCCGCTCGCGGCGGAGATCCTCGTCGCGGACCTGGTACGTCGTGGAGAACGTCGTGTTCTCGGTGGGACCGTAGCCGTTGGTGATCCGCAGGCCCGGGCAGACGCCGCGGACCTTCGCGAGGTGCTGGACCGACAACGCGCTGCCGCCGACGACGAGGTGTCCCAGCCGGTCGAAGATCGCCGGGTCGTAGTCGCACAGCTGGTTGAAGAGCGGCGCGGTGAGCCACATGGCGGTCACCTCGTTGCGCTTGATCGCCTCGCGCATCAGGTCACCGTCGAGCACGTCCAGCTCGTCGGCGAGTACGAGGGTCGCGCCGAACAGCATCGTCCCCCAGATCTCGAAGGTGCTGGCGTCGAAGGCGGGCGATCCGGTGAACATCAGGACCTGACGGTCGTCGAAGTCGAAGAACTCCTGGTCCGCGAAGAGACGCATGATGTTGCGGTGCGTGATCTTGCAGCCCTTGGGGTTGCCGGTGGAGCCCGACGTGTACATCAGGTACGCGGTGGCGCCGTTCAGGTCGCGCCGACCGGGAAACGGGGGCACCTCCCCGGCCGGCTCCTCGACGAGCAGCGCTCGGGCCCCCGCCGGCACCCGGTCGGCGAACTCCGCCACCGTGCACAGGTCGCGTACGCCCGCGTCGGCGACGACGTACTCGATCCTGGGCTTGGCGTCCTTGGTGTCGATCGGGACGTAGAAGTTCCCGTTCTTCAACAGGCCGAGGATCGCCACGATCAGTTCCGGACGGCGGTCCGCGAGCACGCCGACCCCCGCGCCCGGCGCCACACCACGGCTCCTCAGCTCCCAGGCCACGGCATCGGACCAGCGGTCCACCTCCGCGTAGCTGAGCTCCCTGCCCCGCCACACCAGCGCGGTCCTCCCGGCGTGGGTCGCGGCACGCTCGGCGAACACGTCCACCACCGACGAGTCCAACATGCGCGAACGAGTACTCCCCAGCGCCGGGGCATCCACCGCACCGCTCTCCCACAGGGCGATGTCCGCGACCCGCGCCCGCGGGTTGCGCACCGCCGCGGTGAAGACGTTCAGCAGACAGCGCTCCAGCGACCGGATCAACTCCGGCGCGTAGGCGTTCTCGTTGTAGACGAACGTGATCGCGAAGTCGGCGCCGGGGTTGACCACGATGTGCAGGTCGTAGCTCGTCCGCTCGAAGACCTCCACCCCGTCGAACGCGAGCCCCTCGCCGCTGTCGCCGGCGAAGTCACGCAACTGCTCCGACAGCGGGTAGTTCTCGAAGGCCACGACGTGGTTGAGAAGCCGGTTCCGCAGCGGGGTGAGGCCCTGAATCTCGTGCAACGCGTAGTGCTCGAAGGCGCTCGCCCGCAGGTACGACTGCTGCACGTCCCGGCACAGGCCGGTGAAGTGCTGGTCCTGCGTGGTCGTCACCCGGACCGGCTGCGTGTTGCAGAACAACCCCACCGCGTCACCGACGCCGGCCATCTCGATGCCGCGCCCGGACACCACACTGCCGAAGACGACGTCGTCGGCGTAGGTGAACTTCTGCAGCACGACACCCCAGGCCGCCTGGAAGACGGCGCTCTGGGTCACCCCGGCCTTCTGCCCGAAGAGTTTCAGCTCGTCGTGCAGCTCGGCGGGGAGCGTGAACCGGTGGGTCACGCCACGGTAGCCGCCGGGACGGGGGCTCGCCGGCAGGACCGCCTCGTTCTCGTAGCCCTCCAGCGCCTCCGCCCAGTACCGTCGGGCGTCCTCGTCGTGCTGCCGCTCGTACCAGGCGACGTAGTCGCGGTACGGCATCGCCTCGAGCTGCGGCTGGTACGCGCCGGAGCGGGTCAGTTCCTCGTAGTAGCCCATCAGCGTCCCGAACAGCGGGCTGAGCGACCAGCCGTCCAGGATGATGTGGTGGAACGTGAACACGAGACGCCAGCGGCGGTCGCCGAGCCGGATCAGGGTCGCCCGCAGCAGGACGTCCGCGCTGAGGTCGAAACCCTTCGCGCGGTCGGCGACCTTGAACTCCTCGACGTCCCGGTCCTGGTCGCCCCGGTCCCGGTAGTCGAGGACGTCGAGCTGCGGCGCCCACTCCTTCAACACGATCTGGTACGGCTGGTCGGTGTTGCGGTACGAGAAGATCGTCCGCAGGACGCTGTAGGTGCGTGACACACCCGCCAGCGCCGTCCGCAGGTGCGCGACGTCGACCTCGCCTGAGATCACGAAGTCGAACTGCTCCACATAGGCGTCCGAGCCGGTGTCCACGGCGTGGCTGAAGAGCATGCCCTTCTGCATCGCGGCCAGGCCGGAGATGGACTCGATGTTGTCTTTGTCAACCATGAACCAGGCTCTCTACTTGACACTGACGCGGTGCTCAGGTCGTGGTGTCCGGCGGCCGGCGCCCGGACGCGCGATCGTCGTGGTGCCCACCGTCAGATTCCGCCCTCGACGTCCAGCAGGATGTCGGCGAGCACGTCCTGACGGATCGGCGAGGAGACCTGGAAGCCTCTCGGCTCACCGGACCTCAGGGCGTCCCGGACCTCGTGGAACGACTCCTCCAGGGCCGCGATGATCTGCTTGGCGACGCCGCTCGCCTCCCATGCGCGCGGGTACCGCACCTCGATCAGGAGTTCACCCCCGCTGCGGGAGGCGACGATGTCGAGGGCGTACGGCGAGCGGTGTTCCCCGTCGGTGGTGATGTCCAGCGGGAGGTGGGTGAAGGTGATGCCGTCGGCGCTGTCCTGACCGCCCAGGTAGTTGAAGCCGATCTGCGGCCGGACCGCGGTCAGCACGGCCCGTTCCGCGTCCAGGCCGGTGTCGAAGCGCAGCAGGGGGCCGAAGCCGGCACCCTTGTCCGGCAGTCGCTCGAACGACCGCCGCACCGTGTCCACGGTGTCCGCCACACTCTGCTCCACCTGCACCAGGTGCGGGAAGGTGCTGGTGAACCAGCCCACCGTCCGGCTGAGTTCGTGGTCACCCGCGATGGGTTCGCGGCCGTGCCCTTCGAGGGTGAACAGCACCCGCTGCTCGCCGGTCACGGTGGCCAACGCCCGTGCCACCACGGTGAGGACGGTCTCCACCTGGCTCGCGCCGTGCGCCTTCCGTGCGGCGTCGAACAGGGCGAAGTCGTCGGTCTCGGTCAGGCGCACCACCGTCGAGGCGGTCTCGGACCGCTTCACGTCACGCTCGACGAACACCTCGCCCGCCGCACCAGCGCTGCGCGCCAGGTCGAGCCAGTAGGGCAACTGGGCACGGAGGCCGCCGTCCTCGGCGCGCTGCTTGACCTCGCTCGTCCACGCCGGGAACGGCATGGTCTTGGCGGGCAGCTCGGCGTCCGGGTCGACGAGGCAGGTGGCCAGGTCTTCCAAGAGGACGCCCCACGACACCACGTCGACGGCCAGGTGGTGGATGGCGATGGCGAACTGCACGCCCCCCTCCCCCAGCCCGGCGGCGAGGCTGACGACCGGGCCACCGCGCACGTCGACCCGCGCCTGGACCGTCCGCAGGTAGTCCGCCAGGGCCTCGTCGGAGAGACCGGCCGGCGGCCGGTCACCGTGGACGAGCCCCGGGGCGTCGACGTCACGCAGGACCAGAGCACGCTGCTCGTCGACCTCGACGCGGAGCATGTCGTGCTGGCGCACGAGCCGCTGCACCGCGTGTACCAGCCGGTCCAGCGACACCGGCTCGGCCGTCGTGACCAGCAGGCACTGGTTGAAGACCCGGTTGTGGGCCTCCGGGTCGTCGAGGAACGCCAGTTGGATCGCGCTCGCCGTGATTGGTCCGGACAGCGGCTTCTGGTCGTACACCCGCACTCCGGTCCCGGCGCCGGCGGACTCGGACAGCTTCTCCTCCAGCGACCGGATGGTCGCGTTGCCGAGGAGGTCCGCCGCCCGGATCGTGATGTCCTGTTCGCGGAGCCGGGCCACGATCTGGATCGCCTTGATCGAGTCGCCGCCCAGCGCGAAGAAGTCGGCGTCGATGTCCTCCACCGGCACACCGAGCACGTGCTGCCACGCGTCGGCGACCACGCGCAGCGAGTCGGTCTCCGGTGCCACAGCCGTCGCCCCCGCCGTGAAGTCGGGCTTCGGCAGCGCCGCCACGTCGACCTTCCCGCTCGCGTTCAGCGGAACCGTGTCGGCCCTGACGATGAAGGACGGCACCATGTAGTCGGGCAGCCGTCGGGACAGGGCCGCCCGCAGCGCCGGCCCGTGGTCCTGGTCGTCCAGATACCCGACCCAGAGACACAGACTCCGGCTGCCCTCGGTGGTCTCGTACAGTCCCGCGTGCGCCCAGCGGACGAAGGGCTCGTTCAGGGCGACCTGGATGATCTCCGCCAGCTCGATGCGGTAGCCCCTGAGCTTGATCTGCTGGTCGAGGCGGCCGGTGTAGTAGAGCAGACCGTTGGTCTTGAAGGTGACGATGTCGCCGGTCTTGTAGAGCCGCTCCCCCGGTACCGCAGGCGAGTACACGAACCGCTGGGCCGTCATCTCGGGCTGGTTCAGGTAGCCGTCGGACAGGCCGGATCCACCGATGTAGAGCTCGCCGTTGACGCCGACCGGCACCGGCTCCAACCGCTCGTCGAGCACCCACAGCGAGGTGTCGTTGACGGCCGTACCGATCGGGAGGGCGTCGTCGGCGTCCCACACGTCGAGGCGGTGGATGGTCGCGAAGACCGTGGTCTCCGTCGGGCCGTAGGCGTGGCTGATCCGGCCGGGCCCGAGCAGCTCGAACGCCCGCCGGACATGCGCCGGTGAGGCGATCTCGCCGCCGAAGATCACCCTGCGGACGCCGCCGAGCGAGTCCGACGCGTGGTCGATCAGCGCGTTGAACATCGCCGTGGTGATGAAGAAGCTGGTGATCCTGTGCCGCTCGATCGCGGCACCGAGCCGGTCGAGGTCCAGCACGGACGCCTTGTCCAGCAACACCAGCGACGCGCCGTTGGTGAGCGCCCCGAACATGTCGTAGATGGAGCCGTCGAACGAGTAGTCCGAGATCATGAGGAAGACGTCACTCGGATCAGCGGCGTAGCAGACCGACTGGTGGACCACGCGCAGCACGCTCCGCTGCCGGATCACCGACCCCTTCGGCGCACCGCTGGTCCCGGAGGTGTACATGATGTAGGCCTCGTCCGCGCTGCTGCCCGGCAGCCCCGGGTTCCCGCGCTCGGCCGTCGACTCCGCGAGCTGGTGGACGCCGACGATCCGGAGCCGTTCGGAGACCAGCTCCGCCGCCTGCCCGCTGCGCGCGTCGGAGGTGAGCAGGAGACCGGCCCCCGCGTCCTCGACCATGACCCGCAGCCGCTCGGACGGGAAGTCGGTGTTCAGCGGAAGGTAGAAGCACCCCGCCTTGAGCACACCGAGGATGGCGGCGACCATGTCGATCGAACGGTCCAGCAGCAGCGCCACCGGTGCGCCGGGGGCCACGCCCAGCCGGACCAGACCGTGCGCGATCCGGTTGGCCCTGGCGTTCAGCTCCCCGTACGTCAGGCTCCGGTCGTCCGCGATCAGCGCCGGGCGGCCGGGATCGGCGGCGACGTGCTCCTCGAACAGTCGCGCGATGCTGCGGGTGTCCGGCGTCGGCGCGGGCACCGTCGCGAACGTCCGGATCAGCTCGGCCTCCCGGACGGGGATCAGGTCGAGCGTGCCCACCGGCGTGCCGTCGGCGGCGGCGAGGAAGGACCGGAGCAGCGTCGCGTAGCGCTCCGAGTAGAGCGCCATGGTCTCCTCGCGGAACAGTGCGGTGGAGTACTCCCACTCCAGCAGCAGCGCGCCGTCCGCCTCCCGGGTGCTCAGGGTGATGTCGTACTTGGCGCTGCCGTCGTCGAACGGGAGGATCCGCTCGTCGTCGGGCTCCAGACCCATGTCGGTGTTCTGGTGCACGAAGCAGACGTCGAACAGCGGCCGGCGGCCCGGCACCCGTGGCGGGTTCAGCTCCTCGACCAGGGACTCCAGCGGGTACTCCTGGTGCGCGAACGCCTCCAGCAGGGTGGTCCGCAGGCCGGTGAGGAAGTCGCCGACGCCGGTCGTGGGCGCGGCGGTGACCCGGATGGGCAGCGTGGTGACGAACATGCCCACGAGATCCTGGTAGGCCAGGTCGGGCCGACCCATCACCGGCGCGCCGATCACGACGTCACCCTGTCCGCTCAGCCGGGACAACACCTGCTGGAACACGCCCAGCAGCACCATGTAGAGGGTGAGGTTGTGGTGGCGGGCGTACCGCTTGGCGGCCTCCAGCGTCTCGCCGTCCACGGACGCGAAGAGCGTCGCGCCCGCCGCCTTGGCGACCTCCGCCCGCTGCCAGTCCGTGGTGAGCTGAAGCGTCGGCGCGCCGTCGGCGAACCGGGCGACCCAGTAGTCGCGGTGCGCCGCCATGCCGGCGCTGTTCTGCCGCTCCAGCAGCCCACGGATCGCCGACCGGTAGCTCACCGGCAACGGCGGCAGCGCGGCCCGGTCCGCGACGGCGCCGAGGTCCCGGAACAGGATGCCCATCGACGTGCCGTCGGTGATGATGTGGTGGATGTCGATCGCCACGCACGACACGCCGTCGTCGAACTCGAAGTAGCCGAAGCGGAACAACGGGGCGCTGTCGAGTCGGAACGGACGCACGAACAGCCGCATCGCCCGGCGGGCCGCGCTCTCGTGGCTCTCACCTGGCGGGAGGGCACCGAGCCGGCGGTGTTCCACCGCGACCGGCACCTCCGCGTGCACCCGCTGGAACGGTTCCCCGTCCCGCAGATGGAACGTCGAGCGGAGGCTGTCGTGCCGTCGTACCAGGACGCGCAGCCACGCCTCCAGCTCGCCGATGTCGAGCGTGCCGGAGCGGATCGTCAGGCCGCTGACGTTGTACGTCACCGACTCCTCGTCGACCTGACTGGAGACGAACATGCTGCGCTGCGCGGCGGTCAGCGGCAGCTCGTAGGACTCCACCACGTGCTCCGCGTGCGCCGGGCGGCGGGCCGCCCCGCTCAGCCGCGACCGGACCAGGTGCTCGTCCACCCCGTGGACCCGGATCACCACGTGCGCGAACTCGTCGAACGTCGGCTTCGCCAGCAGGGTGGTCGGCGGGATCTCGACGTCGAGCACCGCGTTGAGCAACTGCGTGATCTTCACGGACGAGATCGAGTCGCCGCCGAGGGCGAAGAAGTCGTCCGCGCCACGGATCGTCGGGTAGCCGAGGATGCCGGACCACACCCCGGCGATCACCGTGCGGGGCACCGCGTCCGCGTCGGACTCCCGGAGCCCTTCGAGGTGCGGCGGCCGGGACAGGATGCCCCGGAGCCGGTCGACCGGGTCCGCCGGTGCCGACCTCTCCTCGCCGGGAGCCGGCTGCGCCCGGACCGTCTCGTCCCAGTGGCGTACGCGCTGGAACATCTGGGGTGGCATCGGCACCCGCCGCACGTCCGCGTCCCGGTGGAGGCCGGCGAACGGCCGCGCGCGACCCGCCAGGAAGGCGGCGACCGCGTCGCGGAGGTGACCGGGCGTGCCGCCGGACCGGGCCGGCGCGTCCTCGCGCAGTACGACGGCACCGTCCACCGGCGGCGAGTCGTCGACCTGTTCCGGGCGCAGCAGCCGCAGCAACCCGTCGCGCAGACCGGCCCGGCTCTCGCACAGGATGGCCGCCCGCACGGCCTGGTGCTCGCGGCCCACCTGCAGGGTGAAGCACACGTCGGCCAGGCGGAGTTCGGGATGACGGTCGAGGTGCTCCAGATGCCGCGCCGCGGTGCGCGCCAGCAGGTCCTCGGTACGCGCCGAGATCGGGAAGACCTGCGGCGGCGATGCCGGGGCGGGCACCGCCGCGCGGGCGGGCGCCTCCTCCAGCACGACGTGACAGTTCGTCCCGCTCAGGCTGAAGCTGCTCACGCCGGCCCGACGCGGGGTGTCGCCCTGCTCCCACTCGGTGAGCCGGTCGGCGACGTAGACCGGGGCGTTGGCCAGGTCGAGCAGCTCGTTCGGCACGTCGAAGTGGATCGACGGCGGAATGGTCTGACGGTCCAGGCACAACAGGGTCTTGATGAGCGACGCCAGTCCCGCGGCCCCGACGGTGTGGCCGATGTTGGTCTTCACCGAGCCGATCGCGCAGAACTGCCGGCGGCTGGTGAACTCGGCGAAGGCGCTGGTCAGACCCTTGACCTCGATCGGGTCACCCAGCGTGGTACCCGTGCCGTGGGCCTCGATGTAGGACACCGACTCCGGCGCGATCCCGGCCCGCTTCCACGCGCTGACCAGCAGGTTCTTCTGCGCCTGCGCGTTCGGGGCGGTGAGGCCGTTGCTGCGGCCGTCGTTGTTGACCGCGCTGCCGAGGAGCACGCCGTAGACGTGGTCGCCGTCGGCCAGCGCACGCGACAGCGGCTTGAGGTAGACCCCGGCCACGCCCTCGCTCCACACCGTGCCGTCGGCCGCCGCGTCGAACGCCCGCACCCGGTGGCCGGCCGACTCGGTCTCGTTGCCGAGGCTGGACGGCGACAGGAACAGGTTGACGGCGGCGACGAACGCGGTGTCGCAGTCGCCGTTGCGCAGGGCCTTGATCGCCGCGTCCACCGCGACCAGCCCGGACGAACATCCGGTGTCGACGACGGAGGCCGGTCCGCGAAAGTCGAGCAGGTACGACAGCCGGCTGGCCAGGATGCCCGACCACGAGCCGGTGATGGCCGCGAAGTCCAGCTCCGACAGGAACGGCAGGTAGGACGTGATCAGCCGGTGCGTGTGATCGTTGCCGACGAAGACGCCGGTCCTCGACCCGTACAACTCGCTCTTGGCGTACCCGGCGTCCTCCATCGTCTCCACCAGCACCTCCAGGAGGTTGCGGTGGTACGGGTCGAGCTGCGTCGCCACGTGCGGCGGGATGCCGAAGTACTCCGCGTCGAACAGGTCGATGCGGTCCAGGTAGCCGCCCCGGCGCACGGCCGAGGTGCCGCCCTCGACGCGGCGCAGATCGTCCAGGCGCAGCGGCGGGAAGTCACCGATCGACTCCCGGCCCTCCACCAGGTTGCGCCAGAACTGCTCCTTGTCCGACGCCCCGGGAAAGCGGCAGGCCATACCGACGACGGCGACGCGGTCGTCGGCGTCCCGGCCCTCGTCTCCGATCGCCCGGATGAACTCCTTCGCCCGGTCGACGTCCAGCGCCTCCTGCTTGACCTGCATGAGCAGGTACCGCAGCAGGTCCTTCCTCAGCTCGGCGTTCGACGTCATCCCTGGTTCCTCCCCGCACCGCCGGTCTCGGCGGCGAACATGGTGGTGAGCTCCGCGTCGCCGATCTCTGCCAGGACGTCCTGCAGCGACTGGTCCATCTCTCCGAGGTGCGCCGCGCCCGGCGCGGCCGGACCGGACTCCGCCGCGACGCGTTCGTCGATGTAGCCGGCGAGGCTGACGACGCTCGCGTAGGAGTAGAGGTCGGCGATGTCGATCCGACCGGGATAGACGTCCTCGATCTTCTGCAACAGCTGCGCCGTCATCAGCGAGTTCCCGCCGAGGTCCTGGAAGCTCTCATGGGCGTCGACCTCCGTCATGCCGAGAACCGCGCCGTAGACCGCGCCGATCCTCAGCTGGGTCTGGTTCGGGTCGGACAGGCCGACGACACGGACCTCGGCCGCCTCGCCGTCGGCGGACGACCCGCCCGTGCCCGCCCGCGCGACGGCGGCGGCGACGTCCTCGTCGAGCAGGAAGGGCATCTCGTCCAGTTGTTCGCGCAGCGCCCCGAGGTCGAACCGGGTGGGGACGACGCCGTCGGCCGGGGCGCGCAGGAAGTGGCCGAGCCAGGCCAGGCCGTCCTTCACGGTGAGGGCGCGGAACGGCGAGTCGCCGTCACCGATCCCGTACCGCACGGCCATGCCGACCTCGGACCACGTCGGCCAGTTGATCGACAGCGCGCGCACGCCCTCGGCGCGCGCACGCACGGCCAGGGAGTCCATGAACGCGTTGGCGCTGCAGTAGTCACCCTGCCCCTGCCCGCCGACGATCGCGGTGATGGACGAGAAGAACACCAGGAACGCGCCGGGGTGTTCCTTCGCCAACTCCGTGAGGGCGAGACTGCCGTCGACCTTGGACGCCAGTACGGCGTCGAAGGCCGGACGGGGCTTGGTGGCCAGGAACCCGTCACCCGCCACGCCCGCGGCGTGGACGATGCCGCCGAGGGTGACCGACTCCTCCCGCAGGCGCGCGGCCAGCGCGCGCACCTCAGCCTCCCGCGACACGTCGCACAGGGCGTACTCGGCGCCGACGATCTTCTCGACACGCCGCGCGGTCTCCTCGGCCAGGGGCCGGCGACCCAGCAGGATGACCCGCTCGGCACCCTCGCGGACCATCTCCTCGGCGACGCTCAGGCCGAGGCCACCCGCACCACCGGTGACCACGAACGTCCCACCCCGATACGGCGACTCCCCCGCCTCGTCGGCCGCCTCGGCGTACCGCAGGCGCCGCAGGTGGGTCTGCGTACCGCGCACCGCCCGCAGCACGCCGCCCGTGCCGCCCAACGACTCCCGGACGAGGAAGTCCAGGTCCACGTCCGCGCCCGCGTCCAGCACGTCCACCAGCAGATGCCGGTGCTCCTGCCCGACCACCTGGGCGAGCGCCTCGGTGGCGGCGGAGTACGGATCGGTGACACCGTCCCCGGGTCCGACCTGCCAGGCGTGTCGACCGAGGACCTTCAGACCACGGGCGAGTTTGACCCGGTGCGCCACGAAGGCGCGGTACAGCTCGAACAGCGCGTCCACACCGGTTGCCCGCCGCTGCCTGTGGGTGAGCGCCGCCTCGTCGGTGTGCTCGGGCGCGGTGAAGTCGGTGGCGAACAGGACGCCGTCGACCCCCTCCTGCCGCAGCCGTTCGGCCAGCGGCCCCGCGCCGTCCTCGTGCAGGGCGAACACGTGGCGACCCTGGTCGGTCCGCTCGCCGACGTAACACGGGACGACCCGGTGTCCCTGCGCCTCGACCGCGGCGACCAGCCGCCGGCCGGCCGGGTTGTCCAGCACCACCGGCGCCCACACCTCGCCGCCGGCCGCGTCGGCCGGTACCCGTGGCACCGACAGCCACTCGACCTGGAGGAAGCGGCGCGGTCCCGAAAGGCTGAACCGCCGCCAGTCGACCTTCTTCACCGTGTAGTCCGTGATGCGCGCGAACACCTCACCGTCGACGTCGACGAGATCCACGTCGTAGGTGATGGTCTCGCCCTCGTCGCTGTCGTCGCGGACGGTACGGATCAGCGAGTAGAACGTCTCCGGCATCGGCCGGAGCAGCACGAAGCTCTTGTACATGTACGGCAGGAACGTCTCGCCACTGTTCTGCGAGATGAGGTTCACCGCGTTGTCGAGCTTGGCCGGGTGCAGCCCGAACGTCTCGCTCGGCACGCCCTGCGGTAGGCGCAGCAGGGTCAACGCACCGGCTTCGTGTCGCCACACCGCCCGCACGTTGTCCCAGCGCGCACCGAACTGGAACACACCCGTGTCGGTCTCGGTGGGGTACGGGTCGGTCACCTCGATCGCGGCGGCCTGCTGGGCCTCGATGTCGACCGACGCCAACGGGTCGGCGTCACCCAGCGGGCTGATCCGACCCTCGACGTGAGTGACCCACTCGCCCTCCTGCGCACTGGCCACCTGGAAGGAGTAACCCCGCTCCAGCCGGTCCAGCCGGGTACGCACGGTCGCCTCCTCCCCCTCCTCGACGGCGAGGGGGACGAGGAAGAACACGTTCTCGAACCGCATGCTGCCGGTGTTCTCCACCGCGGCCAGCGCGGCCCGCGCCATCTCCAGGTACGTCGTGCCGGGCACCACCGGCCGGTGCTCGATGCGGTGGTCGGAGAGCACCCAGTGCCGGTCGACGGACAGCCGGTTCTCGAACACGACCGTGCTGTCCGAGCGGCTGATCTCCGTGCCCAGCAGGGGGTTGGTCTCGCCTGCGCCGAAGCTCCGCACGCTCGTGCGCATGGGCTTGGCCCAGTGCCGGATCCTCTCGAACGGGTAGGTGGGCAGGGGCACCCGCTGACGCGGCTCGTCGGCGTAGAACTCGGCGAACTCGACGCGGGCGCCACGGACGTACGCGTCGGCCAACGCGGTGAGGGCGGCGGCGTCACCCCGCGAGCGGTACTCGGCGAGTGTGGCGTTGGCCGAGTCGGAGAGCCGCTTGCCGGTCTGGGCGGTGATGTCGCCGGGACGCAGATCGCCCCTCTTGTCGCTGACCACGGCGTGCACGCCGTGGTGGATGCCCTGCTGCGCGTCGGTGCCGGGGCCGTGCCGCCGGAGCCGGTCGACCGACTCGGCCAACTGCGCCTTCGTCGCCGCGATGATCATCACGCGGTGTTCGTGGTGGCCTCGACCGACGTTGGACGTGTAGCAGATGTCGGCGAGCGACCAGGGGCTGTCCGCCAGCACGGCCGCGTACCCGCCGAGGAGTGCGGTCAGCCCCGCCTCGGTCTTGGCGCTGACCGTGAGGCAGTAACGCTCCCGCGACTGCGGCGCGGCGCGGTAGCGGGGCGCCTCCTCCAGCACCATGTGGCAGTTCGTACGGATGAAGCCGAACGAGCTGATCCCGGCCCGACGGGGTTCGCCGTCGGTGTCCCAGGGCATGAGCCGGTCGTTGACGTACAGCGGGCTGTCGGTGAAGTCGATGTAGGGGTTGGGCACGTCGAAGTTCGACGAGGGCGCCAACAGGCCGGATTCGAGCGACCTGACGACCTTCGCCAGCGAGGCCGACCCGGAGGCGGCCACCATGTGGCCCATCGTGGTCTTCAGGGATCCGATGCCGCAGAACTGCTTGCGGTCGGTGTGCCGGCGGAACGCGTTGGTCAGCCCCTTGACCTCGATCGGGTCACCGAGGACGGTCCCGGTGCCGTGGGCCTCCACGTACGTGATCGTCTCCGCCGGCACGTTCGCCTTGGCCCAGGCGTCGAGGATGACCCGCTCCTGCATCAGCGCGTTGGGCGCGGTGATGCTGTTCGACGTGCCGTCGTTGTTGACGGCGGATGCCTTAATGACGGCGCGCACGTGGTCGCGGTCGGCCAGCGCCTTCTTCAGCGGCTTGAGCAGCACGATGCCGGCACCTTCGCCCCACAGCGTGCCGTTCGCGCGGGCGTCGAAGGTGCGCACGCTGTCGTCGCCGGAGACGACGTTGTCCATCGTCGCGCCGGACAGGAAGCTGGTCTTCGGCTCGCCGCCGGAGGACAGGTTGATGCCGCCGGCCAGGGCCATGTCGCACTCGCCGAGCAGCAGCGACTGGATGGCCTGGTGGACGCTGACGCTGCCGGCGGAGCACGCGGTGTCGGTCATGATGCAGGGGCCCTTGAGGTCCAGCAGGTAGGAGATGCGGCTGGCGACCATCCCCTCCCACGAGCCGGAGAGCTGCATCGGGTGCCGCTCGGAGAACATCCGGTAGTAGGAGTAGTTCGACTGGTCGCGGCCGAGGAACACCCCGGTCCTCGACCCGATCGCGCTCTCGCCGCCGTAGCCGGCGTTCTCCAGCGCCTCGTACGCCACCTCGAGCGCGATGCGCTGGTTCGGGTCCATGTAGTCCGCTTCGAGCGGGGGGATGCCGAAGAACCGCGAGTCGAAGTGGTCGATCCGGTCCAGGTAACCGCTCACCGAGTAGAGCCGGTCGAGGTCGGCCTCGTCGACCGGCCGACCCAGCATGACCTCCGCGTAGTACGGGTTGCGGAGGATGTCGTACATGTCCTCCTTGCGGGACTGCGGATAGTCCCGGATGCAGTCCCGGCTCACCTTGAGGAAGTCCCAGAACTGGTCGACGTTCGTGGCCTCGGCGAAGCGACCGGCCAGTCCGATGACCGCGATGTCCTCGTGCAGGTTCGCCTCGGACAGTTCGCGCAGCAGCCGCTTGGTGCGCTCCCGGTCGATCTGCTTGTTGACGAATTGCTCGAGGATGAAATCCTTCACGCTGCTCATCTGGTGTCCGTTCCCTCGAGAAGGCCCCGCCTGCCGTCGACCGTGATCGCGCCCTGTTCCAGCAGGTCCAGCAGTTTGTCGATGTCGCCCTCGTCCGCCTCGGCGGCCGGTGGCGGCCCTTCGGCGGCCGGCTCGTCCGGGTGCAGCCTGGCCTTCAGGCAGGCCACCTGAGCGGCGACGGTGGTGTGGCGGAAGAGGTCCGTGATGTCCATCAGACCGGGGTACCGCTCGTCGTAGAGCTTCAACATCTGCGCCGTCAGCAGCGAGTTGCCGCCGAGGTCACCGAAGTCCTCGTACGCGTCGAGCACGTCGAGGTCGAGCGCTTCCGCCCAGATCTGCGCGACACCCCGTTCGAGGTCGCCGAACTCGGCGAGCCCGTGCAACTCGACGGCACGCCCGACCGCGCTCCGCCCGGCGTCCGGGGACGCCTGCCGGGTCGTCCTCCTCATCCGGCCGGGCATGAGCGCCGCCGGGTGCCCACCGGCGCTCATCAGGGCGTCGAGCAGGTCCACCGCCTCGGCGGTGTCCAGCGGCGGGAACAACTCGTCCTCGTCGGCCGCGTCCATCCGCCGGGCGATGCCGATCTCGCGCCACGCCGGCCACTGGACACTCAGGCCGGGCAGCCGCTCGCGGTCGCGGTACTGCGCCAGGCTGTCCAACACCAGGTTCGCCGCCGTGTAGTCGGACTGGCCCGGGTTGAGCAGGAGCCCGGCGATGCTGGAGAACGCGACGAAGTAGTCGGGCCGGTCGGCCAGGGTCGCCTCGTGCAGGTGCACCCCGCCCAGCGCCTTGGGCCGGTAGACCTCCATGAACTCGTCGAGGTTCTTCGTGTACAGGAAGCCGACACCGGGCCGCCCGGCGAGGTGCAGCACCCCGGAGATCCGGCCGTGCCGCGCGCGGAGGTCCCGCACCATCGCCTCGACCGCCTGCCGGTCACCCAGGTCGAGCCGGACCACCTCGAACACGTCCAGGTCGCGCGCGAACTCCGACCACTCCGGCCGGGTGCCGGCCGCGCGGTCGGACCCCAGCAGGACGAGTCGACGCACGCCCCGCCGGATCAGGTTCCGCGCCACGGCGGTGCCGAGGTCACCGGTGCCGCCCGACATGACCGTCACCCCGTCACCGCCGGGCAGCGGCGTCCGCTCGTCACCGGGCAGCGCCCGCTCACCGGCGGACGACGGGATCGGGTGCCGCTTCACCTGTGGTTCGTACGGACGCCCGTCGCGGTAGAGCAGGAACGGCGGCCGATCGGCACTGGTGGCCTCACCCACCAGCAGCACCGGCCCGGTGTCCTCGTCGCTGTCGACACACCGGATCCCGAGCGCCTTGTACTCCAGGGCCGCGACACGCATCATGCCGAGCAGGCCGGCCTGCCCGGGGTGCAGCGCGGACTCGTCACCGGTGACCGCCAGCGCGTTGTGCGTCAGGACCAGCAGGCCGTCGGCGAACGTGACCTGCCGCTCCGAGATGAGCCTGAGCAGGCCCAGTGCCCGTTCGACCGGCTCGCCGGTGGCATCGGCCAGCGAGTCGCCCTCGGCCGGGAGGCAGGCCAGCACACCGAAGGCGAACTCGCGGCGCTCCCCCAGCCGCTCGTCGCCGACCGCGTCGGCCACACCGGACACGTGGACGCAGTCGTAACCGGACGCTGCGAGGTGATCCCGGACGCCGGTGAACGTGGTGCCGAAGTCTCCGCAGAGCAGCACGGTCCCGGTGCCCTGCGGTGGCGACGCGGGCAAAGCGACCCGACGGTAGGTCTGGACGTACCCGTACTCGCCGGACCCCGTCACGTCGAGGTCGACCGCCGACTTGATGCAGTAGTTGTCGACCGTCAGCAGCACCCGGCCGGCCGGGTCGACCACGGTCACGTCGAACGCGTACAGCGCACCGGCCACGGACTCGGGCCGCCGACGGAAGTACGCGAGCACCCGGGCCGGCAGCGAGTCGCGGACGGTCAGCATCCCGTAGGAGAACGGCAGATACAGCCGTTCCTGGTCGTAGACGTTGCTCGGCGCGTTGATGACGGTGTCGAACAGGGAGGGGTGCAGGACGTAGTCCGACAGCTCGGACCGGTACCGCGACGGCAGCGCGAACTCGTACAGCAGCTCGGTCGACTCCGCGTCGGCGTGCCCGGCGCCCAGCGTCGCGGTCCACCGCTCGCTGACGTCCAGCCCCTTCGCGTGATCGGAACCCTCCGGCTCCCGCAGCGGCCGGTCCAACCGCCGCCGCAGGCCCTCCACGTCCAGCGTCGCGACCGGCTCGACGACGGCGTCGCGGACCAGGTCGGCGCGGGCGTTCTCCACCCACTCACCGTCGGCGCCCCGACTGGCGATGGTGACGGCGGTGAGGTCGCCCGCGCTCTCGAAGATGACGTGCACCTCCTTCTCCTCGCCGTCGGCCACCGCCAGCGGCATGGCGAAGAGGACGTTGCGCAGCGTCACCGCCGATTCGGCCAGGCCGAGCCGCCGCGCCGACGTCACGACCATCTCGACCAGCCCGGTTCCGGGCAGCACGCTGACCCCGTGGATGCGGTGTTCGGCCAGTTCCCAGAAGCGTTCGGGGGTCAGCCGGCACACCACGATGTCGCGGTGCAGCGAACGCACCACGTCCGCGCCGTCGACCAGACCCCGCCGTGCCTGGTCGACGGCGTCGATCCAGCACGGGGTCCGCGCGAACGGGTACGTCGGCAGCGACGTCCGGCGCGCGCCCGCCGGGGCGGCCCGCTGCCAGTCGACCTCCGCGCCACGGGCGTAGAGGGACGCCAACCGGCGCAGCGCGGCGCGGTCGGTCGCCCCGACGGTCGCCGCCGCTTCCCGGTTCAGCTCGTCGTGTTCGGAGTGCAGCAGGTCGTGCGGCTCCCGCTTGTCGCCACGCTCCAGCACCAGGCGGAACGCGCCCCGGCTCAGGTCCGGACCTGCGGCACCGACGTCGCCGTCCTGGAGGAACCGGGCCAGCAACGCGTCGAGTTCCGCCCGGTTCTCGAAGACGAACGCGGCGCGTACGCCATGGTGCAACCGGCCGACCGACGCGGTGAAGGCGAGGTCGGCGAGGTCCGTCTCGGGCCGGGCCAGGACCTCGCGGTAACGCTCGGCGAGCCTGGTCAGGCCCGGGGCGTCGGGAGCGCTCAGCGGCAGCAGGAAGCAGGACGGCGAGCCCCCGCCGGGCCGTGCGCCGACCGGGTCCGCGCTGCGCAGCACGAGGTGGCAGTTCGTCCCGCTCAGCCCGAAGCTGTTGATGCCGGCGAACAACGTCTCCTGGTCGTCGTCGGCCCAGGCCACCGTCCGGTCGTTGACGAACACGGGCGTCTGCGCGAACGCGATGTTCGGGTTCGGCTCCTCGAAGTGCAGGCTCGCCGGCAGGACCCGGTGCTTGAGCGACAGGACGAGTTTGGCCAGCCCCGCAAGGCCGGAGGCGTTGTCCATGTGGCCGATGTACGTTTTGACCGTGCCGATGCCGCAGAACTGCTTGCGGTCGGTCTGCCGGGAGAACGCCCGCTGGATGCCGCTGACCTCGACGGGGTCACCGAGCCTGGTGGCGGTGCCGTGCGCCTCGATGAAGCTGATCTGCTCGGCCCGGACCCCGGAGTCGGCGAGTGCCTCGGTGATGAGGTCGGCCTGCGCGTCGGCGTTGGGCGCGGTGATGCCGTTGGAGGCCCCGTCCTGGTTCACCGCGCCGCCCATGATGACGGCGTGGATGTTGTCGCCGTCGCGCCGCGCCCGGTCCAGCGACTTGAGCACGAAGACGACGCAGCCCTCGGCGGCGCTGGTGCCGTCGCTCCTGCGGTCGAAGGTCCGGGTACGCCGGTCCTCGGAGAGCGTGTCCTGGATGTCCTTGATGCCGATGCCGGACTCGTCGTCGGCGTCGACCGGGAGCAGGTCGGTCTTGACCGCGCCGACGATCGCCATCGAGCACTCGCCGCTCTGGATCGCGCGGTACGCCGTGTACACGGCCACCAATCCCGACGAGCAGGCCGTGTCGACCAGCAGCGACGGTCCCCGCAGGTCCAGCAGGTAGGCGATCCGGCTGGCGATCATCGACCGGATGTTGCCGGCGACCGCGATCTCGGGCGCCCCCGGGCTGACCGCCTGGATCATCGCCCGGTAGTCCTCGCCGAAGTCGGCCGACATGCCCGCGTAGACGCCGACCTTCCGGCCGCCGATGTCCTTGTTCAGGTAACCGGCGTCCTCCAGCGCGGCCCAGGCGGTCTCCAGGAAGATCCGCTGGTTCGGGTCGATCGACTTGGCCTCCTGCCGGGACAGCGAGAAGAACCGGTAGTCGAACTCGGACACGCTGGGCAGCCGGGTGCCGCCGGAGTAGCGCTCGGCCGCGATCGGCAGCCGGACGCCCCGCGCGGCGAGGTAGGCGTCGACGTCGGCCCGTCGGGCTTCCGGCAGGTCCCGGTATCCTTCCTCGCCGCGCAGCAGCGTCGACCAGAACGCGTCGAGGTTCTCCGCCTCGCCGACCCGGCCGCTCATCCCGATGATGGCGACTGGCTCGGCCTTCCGCCGTGGACTGGAGCGCGTGACGGGGACGTCGGCGTCGTCCGGGGGCCCCGTCAGGTCCAGGTCGTCAAGATCGAGCAGGGAACTCATGTGGCGAGCGCCCCCGCGTTCGTCCGGAGGCCGACCTCACGAGTCCGGGACACGATCGACTCGACCCGGTCCCGCTGCTCGGCCTCGGGGACCCGCTTCGTTCCCATGATGGTGAGCAGCAGGTCCAACGCGGTCTGCTTCTGCCGGTCGGAGAGCGACTCCTGGTCGAGCTTGCTGAGCTCCTGGAGCTTGCGGTACGACACGACGACGCCGTTGTGGTACTCGTCGGCGTCGAAGTTCCGGTTGCGGGTGGCCGCCGCAGCTCCCAGGCAGAGCCCGACCAGCCCCGGCTCGCGCTTCTTCAGCTCGACGAGCTGGTCGAGCACCGCGCCGACCCGCTCGGGCTCCTCGTCCAGGTTGTACACCTCGCCCGAGCCGACGGCACCGGTGAGCATCTTCTTCAGCACCTGCTTCGGCCCGACCTCGATCCAGACCGCCGCCTTGCGCTCCACCAGGGACGCCATGATGTCGCTCCACCGCACCGGGCTGGTCAGCTGGACGGCCAGCGCCTCCCGGATGGCCTCGGCGCTCTCGTACACCTCGCCGGTCACGTTGCTGTAGACCGGGACGGCGGGTTCCGCGAACGTGATCTCGTCCAGCGCCCTGGTGTACTCGGGCAGCGCGGCGGCCATGTACGTGCTGTGGAACGCGCCGGCGACGTTGAGTTTGATCACCCGCGCCCCACGGTCCTCCAGGTGGGCGGTCACGCCCAACAGGTCGTCCAGGCTGCCCGACAGCACGGTCTGGGTCTCGCCGTTGTAGTTGGCGACCTGCACGTCGTGACCCGCCGCGTTGAAGTCCCCGACGCACTTCTCCACGTCGGCGGCCGGCATCCGCACCACGGCGATCATCCCGGTGCCGCTGCCCGCAGCACAGCTCTCCATCGCCTCACCGCGCGCCTTGACCAGGCGTACCGCGTCCTCGAACGTCAGCGCGCCCGCCGCGAGCAACGCGGTGATCTCCCCCAGGCTGTGGCCGGTCAGGTACGAGACCGGCACCCTGCGCCCGGCGGCCATCACCTCGTACATCGAGTAGCTGAGCACCAGCAACGCGACCTGCGCGTGCCGGGTCCTGGTCACCTCGGCGGGCGGTGCGGTGAAGCACAGGTCGGCCAGCGAGTACCCGACGATGTCGGACGCCTGCCCGAAGCGGTCCCGCACGCTCTCGTGCTCGTCGAACCACTTCCTGCCCATGCCCGCGAACTGGGAGCCCTGCCCCGGAAACACGATCACGAGATCCTTCATGACTGCACCTTCTCCTTCGAGGCGGGCCGGCCCAGGACTGCGAGGACTTTCAGGTGGCCGCCCATCACCTGCTCGACCCGCGTGGAGTCCACCTCGCGGGCGTGGTCGATCTGGACCGCGACGGGGTCGGCCCGGACGTCGATCGCGTACCCGATGTCGAAGTGGCGGAGGACGTCCACCTCCTCCCACTGCCGGGCGCTGCCGCACGCCACGGAGACGGTGCGGTCGACACCCCGGCAGGCGACGAAGCGGTGCAGGTCGAGCCGGTCGTTGTGGTCGCGCTGCCGCCGGTAGTCGTCCAGCACGTCGGCCAGATCGGTCTTGCCGGCGAAGTCGAACCGCACCACGGTCACCCGGGCGTCGTCGTCCAGGACGCACAGCGAGATGTCATCCGTGCCGACGAGCTTGTGCAGGGCGACGGCGAACGCGACGTGGGCCAGATCCTCCGGCTCCCGCGCTCCGCTGCGCCGCAGCCGCCGCAACGTCGCCCTGGTCCGCGCGGGCAGCGCGGCCTCGACCCGGCCGTCGGCGGTGGCGTCGTGCGTGAACCACGATTCGGGCAGGCGTACCCCGAAACCGGTCAGCAGCGCGTCGGAGTCCTGCCCGGCGAGCCGGGACTCCAGGAGCTTGCGGAGCTTGCCGATCGTCGGGTTCGCGAACAGGTCGCTCACGTCGAGCATGCCCGGGAACTGCCGGTGCAGTTCCTCCAGCAGCAGGACCAGACTGAACGAGTTGCCGCCGAGGTCGAAGAAGCTCTCGTCGGCGCCGATCGGAATGTCACCGAGGACCGTGCGCCAGGCCGTGACCAACTCCTGGGCGACGCCGACACCGCGCTCCTCGGAACGCCCCGGCTCCACCGGCGGGCCGGCGTCGGCCTGCGCCGCCAACGCCGTGCGGTCGACCTTGCCGCTCGTGGTCATGGGGATGTCCGACACCACGGCCAGGGTCGCCGGGACCATGTAGTCGGTCAGCCGCTCGGTCAGCCAGTTCCGCAGCGCCTCCGGTGCCAGGTAGCCGCCCTCGCGTACCTGGTAGAACGCGCGGATGACCTGGCTGCCACTCGGCAACTCCTGGACGATCACCGCCGCGCCGGTCACCATCTCGTGCCCGGTGATGGCCAGCTCGATCTCACCCAACTCGACCCGGTAGCCACGGATCTTGACCTGGTCGTCCACCCGACCCAGGCAGTGGAGCTCGCCGTCCTGCCACCGCGCGCGGTCGCCGCTGAGATAGATCCTGCCGTCACCGAACGGGTTCGCAAGGAACCGCTCGCGGGTCAACTCGGGCCGGTGCAGATACCCGGGCGACACACCGAGCCCGCCGATCCACAGGTTCCCGGTCACTCCCTCCGGCACCAGCCGGAGGTTGTCGTCCAGCACGTACATCGTGGTGTTGGCGATCGGGACGCCGATGGTGACCGTGGCGTCGTCCCCGGTGAGGTCCTTGACGCTGGACCAGATACAGGTCTCGGTCGGGCCGTAGACGTTGTGGACACCCAGCGACCGGTGCTCCCGCAACCGGGGCAGCAGGTCCTCCGGGAACGCCTCACCGCCGACGACGAGCTTGTCCAGCCGCGCCAGCGTGGCGCGGGCCGCCTCGGGGTCGGCGCAGAGCAGACGCAACCGGGTCGGCGTCATCTGGAGGTACTCGACACCGTTGGCCGCGACGAACTCGGCGATGTCCGCCGGCGTACGGACCTCCGACTCACCGGCCACCACCACCGTGCCGCCGCTGGTGAGGGTCAACAGCGTCTCCAGCAGGTGGATGTCGAACGACGGGGTGGTGAGGCAGCCCACCACCTTCCGGTCCGCCCATCCGAGCGCCTCGGGCATCCCGACGAGGAAGTTCGCCAACGACCCGTTCGTGACCGCGACGCCCTTGGGCGTTCCGGTCGACCCGGACGTGAAGATCACGTACGCGAGGTCGTCCGGCCCGCCCGGCGACCCGACCGGCGGCGTCGGACCGGCCGGGATGTCCGCCGGCAGGTGCAGCGCACGGTCACCGAGTCCCACCGCGGCGGCCAGTTCCTCGGCGCAGACGACCCTCGTGGGCTCGGCCGTGTCGATCACGAGTCGGAGCCGCTTCGCCGGGTCCTTGACGTCCATCGGAAGCCACGCGGCACCGATGCGGTTGACCGCGAGCATCAGCGTGACCAGTTCGGGCGTCGGCGGTAGCAGCAGCCCGACCAGGTCGCCCTGACCGAGGCCGTGCTCGTGCAGCAGACCGGCGTACCGGTTCACCCGCTCGGCGAGCTCGGCGTAGCTGACCTCCTCGCCACGGAACCGGAGCGCGGCCCGCTCCGCGTGCTCGCGTACCGCCGTGTCGAACGCCTCGGCAAGGGTCGGCAGGTCCACCACGACCGGTCCGGTGCCCATGGTCAACAGTCGGTCCCGCGTCTCGTCGTCCAACCGGGACAGTTCCCGGAGCGTCTGGTCCGGCTCCCGGACGACCTGGGCGATCAGGTGCACGAACTGCTCGGCCAGCTCGGTCATCCGCCGCTCGCCGTACACGCTGGAGAAGTTCAGGTCGCCGAAGAGGCCACCGTCGCGTTCGGTGAGCTCCAGGGCGAGCGCGAACATCGAGCGGGGCACCCCGAAGTCCTCCGACGTGGCGCTCACGTCACCGAACCGCCGCACGCGCTCGCGGGCGTTGGTGAAGGTGAACATCACGTCGAACAGGGCGTTGCGTCCGAAGTCCCGGTCGAGGTCCAGCTCCTGGACCAGCACGTCGTAGGAGTAGGGCGAATGCTCGACGGCGGCGAGGCTGGTGTCGCGCACCGCGTGGAGCAGGTCCGGCAGACGGGCGTCCGAGGCGGTACGGACACGCAGCGGCAGCGACTGGGCGAACATGCCGACGGTGTCGTCGTACGTGCCGATGATCCGCTGGTCCAGGGGGACGCCCACGCACAGGTCCTCGGTGTCGGCGGCGTTGGCCAGCAGCACCGACCACAGCGACAGATAGAAGATGAACGGGGTGGTGCGGTGCCGCTCGATGACCGCCTTCGCCGCCTGGTGCAGCGCGTCGTCGATGCGGAAGTAGTGGTGCGTCCCGTGGAAGTCGTTGACCAGCGGGTACGGGGAGTCGGTCGGCAGGCTCAGCGGCGGCGGGACGGTCTCGAACTCGCGCAGCCACCATCGCCGGTGTTCCTGGTAGGAGGCCAGGCCGACGGAGCGGGCCTGCTGCCGCACGAACGCCGGGTAGCCGTCGGACCGCACCGGGCTCAGCTCGCCGCGCCCGAGGTGCTCGGCGAGGTCGTTGAGGAGGATGTCGATCGACCCGCCGTCGGCGATGATGTGGTGCAGCGAGAGCAGCAGGTGGTGGACGCCGTCCTCGTCGATGACGATCCCGTAACGCCACAGCGGCGGCGTCGCCAGGTCGAACGGCCGGTTCATCACCGCGACGACGTCCTCGGCGCGCAGTCCGGGCTCGCGCGTGTGGTCGAAGAGGTGGAACTCCGGGGTGACCTCCGCCGCGACGCGGGCCTTGATGTCGGTCGCGTCGATCTCGTAGTAGCCGCGCAGCTTCTCGTGCTTGTCGGCGATCGCCCGGAACGCCTCGGCGAGCCGCTCCCGGTCGGGGGCGCCGTCGAAACGCAGGCCGGCCAGGATCTGGTACGCCTCGTTACCGCCGCGCATCCGCGACAGCACGTAGACCCGCTTCTCCTGCTCGGACACCGCCGTGGGGTCGAGCGGCGTGAGATCGGTGCCCCGGGGCGCGCCGACGGGCAGGCCACGCGGCGCGGTCGACGTCGACCGCCGGAAGTCGAACCCCCCACCGCGCAGCGCCTCGACGCTGGCGCGGATGGCCTCGAAGATGCGGTCCTGATGCTCGCGGGTGTGCGCCAGCGAGAAGTAGGCGGTTCTGCGTTCCCACACGTAGACGCCGTGGAACACCAGGAGCTTGAAGAACAGGTTCAGCGTCAACGACATGTGCCCCATGTCGCGCGGCACGACCGTCTCGTACTTGTACAGCGACGCGAAGTGCGTCACCTTCAGGGGCACCTCCTCCGCGTCGAAGTAGTCGTTCACACGACGGGCGAAGTCGGCGGTGAGCCGGTTGACGGCGGGGAGTGCGGTGGCGCCGTGCTCGCGCAGGTAGGACAGGACGGCCCGGCACGCGGCCATCGTCAACGGGTGCTTGCAGAAGGTCCCGGCGAAGAACGTCGTGGGGACCGCCGGCTTGGAGTCGTCCACGTCCGACCACGCGCCGCCGTCGACGGCGTCGAGGTACCTGCTGCGGCCCGCGATGATGCCGATCGGCATACCGCCTCCGACGAGCTTGCCGTAGAGCGACATGTCCGACTCGACGCCGAAGTGCTCCTGCGCGCCGCCCAGCGCGATCCGGAAGCCCACGATCATCTCGTCGAAGATCAGCGCGATGCCGTTCTCGGTGCAGATCTCGCGCAGCTCCCGCAGGAACTCGGTGGGCTGCAACGTCGGGTTGCGCGACTGGACCGGCTCGACCAGCACGGCGGCCAGCTCGGAGCCGTGCCGCCGGATACGGTCCAGCGATTCGGCGCTGCCATAGGTGAGCACGATCGTGTCGTCGACCGCCGACTGCGGAATACCGATCGAGGTGGGAATGCTCTCCTCGCCGTCGGCCTCGGCCAGCACCGCGTCGTAGCTGCCGTGGAACGAGGTGAGGAACCTGACCACCTTGTCCCGGCCGCTGACGGCCCGGGCCAGGCGCACCGACACCATCACGGCCTCGGTACCGGTGTTGCAGAACGCGACCCGCTCCGCGCCGGTCATCTCGTGGACCAGTGCCGCGACCTCACCCGCCACCATGTTCTGCGGGCCGAGCTCGTAGCCCCGGTCGAGCTGGTCCCGCATCGCGTCGAGGATGAAGTCGGGCTGGTGGCCGAAGAAGTGCACGCCGTAACCCATCGCGGTGTCGACGTACTCGTTGCCGTCCACGTCCCAGAACGTCGCCCCGCGCGACCGGGCCGACACGACCGGGTAGACCGTCTCCTTGATACTCGGGTTGAAGTTCAGCGAGGCGATCCAGTCCGCCAACACCTCGCGGTGCTGCCCGGCATACACCTTGGAGGTGAGTGTCCTCGCGGTGTACCGCGCCACGAAGTCGCGGATGAAGGCGCTCTGCTCGTCGGTGAGCCGGTCCTGACTGAGCTCGATGTTGTTGCTGTACGAGCCGACCTTGCGGGAGACGGGCGTCGCGCGGCGTGCCGTCGTCTCCGGGACGACCGGCGTCGGCGTCGGCGTGCCGGAGGGCACCCCCGACAGCACGGCCAGCTGCTGCTGCATGATCTCCAGCTGCTGCCGGATGAGGTCCTCGACTCCGCGCGCCGGTGTGCCGGCCGGGTCGAGTCGACCGCGGATCTCGGCCGGCGGCGCGGCGGCGGCCCGCGGTTCCGGAAGCGCGACGGCCACGGGCTCCGCCGACGGCACCGGCGTCACCTCGGCGGGCCGCTGTTCGAGAACGAAGTCGGCCAGCAGACCCGGCGTGTAGAGGGACTCGAAGAACGCCTTGATCGGGATCTCGACGGTGTACTCGGCCTCGACGCGCTTGCCCAACTGGACGAGCATCAGGGAGTCGACTCCCAGCGCGAACAGGTGCACCGACTCGTCGATCGCGTCGACGCCGACCCCGGTGACCTGGCTGACGCACTGCTTGACGAACGTGAGGACGGGTCCTCGATCGGCCATCCGCTGGACACCGGTCCTTTCCGGTTCGGCGACGGCGGGCCGCGCCACGGCGATGTGGTCTCCGGCGCGGTCGGAATACCAGATCCGCTGCCGGTCGAAGGGCGTACGCGGCAGGTCGCGGACGAGGCCGCCCGCCGCGCCGGGCAGCCGACCGAACTCCAGCGACCGGCCCAGCCGCCACAGCTCACCCGCGCTCTCGAGCAGCTGCCGACAATCGGAGCGCCCCTTGCGCAGGCTCGGAACGACGATGGCGGCGTCCGCGAACTCCTGCGCGATCAGACCGCCGACCGTGGCCGTCGCGCCGATCTCGACGAAGACCCGCGAGCCGCGCGCGATCGCGACCCCGACGGCCGCCTGGAACAGGACCGGCTCGACGAGGTGCCGGCTCCAGTACGACGCGTCGATCGGCGCGTCCGCCGTGACCGGCCCACCGGTGCGCGTCGAGATCCACGGGATGGCCGGATGCTCGAACTCGTGGTGCCGGATCTGCGCGTACAGGTCGTCGGCGGCCTGAGCCATCCGAACCGAGTGGTACGGGTGTGAGACGTCCAGGCGCTCGGTGAAGATCCGCTGTCTGCGGGCGGCCCTCAACACCTCGGCCAGGCTCTCGGCGGACCCGGCGACGGTAGTGTTCTCGGCAGCGTTGACGGCGGCGACGGAGACGTCGGGATAGTCGGTCAGCAGCTGTTCCGCCCGCTCCCGGGAGCACAGCAGCGTCGCCATGGAGCCGTCGCCGGTCGAGGCCGCCACGACCCGCGCCCGGCGGGTCACCAGGTCGACCGCCTGCGTGAGACTCATGACGGAGGCGAAGCAGGCGGCCGTGTACTCGCCGATGCTGTGGCCGATCACAGCCGACGGCGTGACGCCGAGCGCCTGCCAGTACCGCGCGAGCGCCAACCCGACCGCGAAGATCATGGGCTGGGTCTGCCGCGGCGACTGGAACGACGCCTCGTCGTCACCGAACATCGCCTCGATCGGGGAGACGTCGCCGAGCCGCCGGAACACCCGGTCGATCTCGTCCAACTCGCGCCGGAACAGGTCGGCGTGCTGGTACAGCTCCCGCGCCATGCCCGGGTACTGCGTACCCTGGCCGGAGAAGACGAAGACCTGTCCCGGGTCCGCCTGGTCACGCACGCCCCCGTCGGCCAGCACCGCCTCGACCGCACCCGGGATGTCGGTGACGGCGTCGCAGACCAGTGCCGCCCGGTGTCGCAGACCCGCCCGCCGCGTGCCCAGCGTGTGCGCGATGTCGGCGAGGTCGGCGGTCGTGTCAGCACTCCACTCGCCGAGGGTCCGCAGGGCGGCGCGCAGCGCCGCGTCCGACTTCGCCGAGACGGGCAGCAGGCGCGGCAGACCGGGCGTCGACGACGTGCGGCGCGACGTCGGCTCGTACTCCTCCACGATGATGTGGGCGTTGCTGCCGCTGATGCCGAAGGAGCTGATCCCGGCACGCCGCCGGCCGCCGGCCGGCTGCCACGCGATCTCGTCCGCCACCACCTCGATCGGGACGGCGTCCCAGTCGATCAGGCGGTTGCCCTCGCGAAAGTGCAGGGTGGCCGGAAGGCGGCCGTGCTGCATCGACACGATCACCTTGCACAGCGCCGCCATACCCGCCGCGGACTCCAGGTGCCCGAGGTTGGACTTGACGCTGCCGACGCGCAGTTTGCCGCTCCGGCCGGCGAAGACCCGGGCCAGGGCGTTGAGCTCCTGCGGATCGCCGATCGGTGTGCCCGAGCCGTGGGCCTCGACGTAGGAGACGTCCTCGATCCCGACGCCCGCCTCGGCCATCGCGGCCTCGACCACCCGTTGCTGGGCGGCCCCGCTCGGGACGGTGAACCCACCGCCCTGGCCGTTGTGGTTGATCGCCGACCCGCTGATCACGGCCAGGATGTCGTCACCGTCGCGTTCGGCGTCGGAGAGCCGTTTGAGGATGACGACCGTTCCGCCCTCACTGCGGATGTAGCCGTCGGCCCCGTCGTCGAAGCTGCGACACCGCCCGGTCGGGGACAGCGCCTGTAGGCGCGACCACGACACGTGCCCCTCGGGGCTGAGGATCAGGTTCACCGCCGCAGCGACGACCATGTCGCAGCCGCCCTGCCGCAGTTCCCGTCCGGCCTGGTGCAGCGCGTACAGCGAGGAGGCGCAGGCCGCGTCGATCGCCTGGCTGGGACCGTCGAAGCCGTAGCTGTAGGAGATCCGCCCGGCCGCCGAGTTGGCCATGTTCCCGGTGTAGGTGTACCGCTCCGCCGGGTGCCCGAGGTTCTTGCCGACCTGGGCGTAGTCGTTGTTGTAGATACCGACGAACACGCCGACGCGCCGGTCCCGCCCCGCCGTCACCGGGTTCAACCCGGCGTCTTCGAGCGCCTCCCAGGTCAGTTCCAGCAGCAGGCGCTGCTGCGGGTCGATCGACGCGGCTTCCGCGGGCGAGATGCTGAAGAACAGCGGATCGAACTGGTCCACCTGGTCGAGGTAGCCGCCCTGGGTGGTGGTCACCTCGCTGGTGTCGAGGTCGCTGTGCGACCACCGGTCGGCGGGTACCTCCCGCACCACGTCGACCTTGCCGCTCAACGTCTCCCAGAGCTGGTGCCGGGTGCCGATCCCGCCGGGGAGCCGGAACGCCATGCCGACCACCGCGACGGGCTCCGCGGAGTACGACCCCGTCGACGCCGGGGCGGCGGCGCGCGCCTCGGCCGGTGCGCGTCCCCGCTCGACCCGGCGGGTCAGCTCGTCGGTGAGCGCGTGCGCGGTGGGATGGTCGATGATGAACGTGCTCTCCAGCGCGACACCGAGTTCCCTGGCCAGCCCGCTCTGGAGCTCGATCAGCTGCACCGACGTGCAGCCCAGCTCGAACAGGCTCCTGGTGTGGTCGTCCTGGGCCAGTTCCGGGCCGATACCGAGCACGCCCGCGACCTGTGTGGACACCAGGCTCGCCACCGACCGGACCGGTGCGACGTCCGCGCCGGCTCCGGCCGATCCGGGCAGGTCCAGGTCGGGCAGGTCGATCGGCCGGCCGCGCCCGGCGAACACCGGCTCCCAGTTCACCGCGAGACCCTGGACGTGCGCCTCGGCGAGCGAGGCCAGGAAGTGATCCATGCGCTGCCCGTCGCGACGCAGGGAGTGGAGTACCGGCACCGCCGTGCCGACGGCTTCCACGGTCTGCCGCATGGCCAGGGTCAGCACCGGGTGTGCGCTGAGCTCGACAAAAGCCTGATAGCCGTCGGCCAGCATGGCCCTCGTGGCGCTCTCGAAGAGCATCGGTCGACGCAGGTTGTGATACCAGTACTGCGCGTCCAGCCCGGCGGTGTCGAAGGCCCCACCCGTCATGCCGGAGTAGAACGGAATGTCCGAGGTGCGCGGGCTGATCGAGGCGAGCGAGGTCAGCACGGTGTCCCGCACCTCCTCGACGCGCGGCGAGTGCGCGGCCAGCGGCACGGATGTCACGTGCGCGTAGACGCCTGCGGCGCGCAACTGCTCGGCGGCGAGCGCGAGAACCGCGCTGTCACCGGAGACCACCACCGTGCGGGGTGCCATCAGGCCGGAGACGTCGACGTCGTGACCGTGCTCGGCGAACCACGAGGTCACCTCGTGCACCGGCAACGCCACCACGGCCATCCCGCCTCGGCCGGCCAGCGTCGACTGGGCCCGGCTCCACAGCACGGCGGTCCTCGCGGCGTCGTCCAGCGACAGTGCCCCGGACACGCAGGCGGCGGCAGCCTCGCCGATGCTGTGCGCCACGACCGCCTGTGGCTCGACACCGTGCGAACGCCACAACTCGGCGAGCGCGACCATGATCGAGAACAGCACCGGCTGCACGACGTCGGTCTGCTGGTACAGGTCCGTGGAGTCCGACCTCAGCACGTCGACCAGCGACCAGTCCACGTGCGGTGCGAGCGCGTCGGCGCAGTCCCCGATGCGCCGGGCGAACACCGGCGCGGAGTCGAGCAGCTCTGCCGCCATACCCGGCCAGATCGCGCCCTGGCCGGGGAAGACGAACGCCGGGCGGGTCACGTCCGCCGCCGTCGCCCGCGCCACGTGCGGACTCGGCCGCCCCTGGGCGAGCAGCCGTACCGCCGTCACGAGGCTGTCGCCGCCGCCCAGCAGCACGGCCCGGTGCGCCTGTGACGGGCGGGCCGCCAGCGTGCGCCCCACGTCCCAGGGGTCGGCGGCGCACTCCTCGACGAGGTCACGCAACCGCCCGGCGACATCGCGCAGCGCCTGCTCGTTCGGCGTACTGAGGATCCAGGGAATGGTCACCGGTGCCTCACCACCCAGCCACCGGGGGTGCTTGCCATGACGGTCTCCAGGGTGTTCGCGGCGCGCGGGATCGGACACGGGGTCATCGCCTATGCCTTCCGGGCGTACTTCTTGTAGCCGGCGTCGGCGATCATGATCTGCTGCAGCTGGGAGGTGCCCTCGATGATTTCGAGGATCTTCGCCTCCCGGAACAGGCGTTCCGCGGGGTATCCCGACCAGCACCCGTTCCCACCCAGCACCTGGACCGCGTCCGACGTCGCACGTTGGGCGACGGTGGACGAGAAGTACTTCGCGATGATCGTCTCGGTGGCCGCGTCGGCACTGCGCTGCGCGAGCGACCGGCCCGCGCTGCGACACAGTTCCCGGGCCGCGGCGACGCTGGTGACCGCGTCGGCGACCATCTTCTGCACCAACTGCTGCGTGCCGATCTTGACCCCGAACTGCTCGCGTCGCGTCGCGTAGGTGCACATCTCCTCCAGCGCCGCCTGGGCCAGCGCGACACCGGCCCACGCGATGCTGTAGCGACCGTGCAGGAGGGCCGTGTTCACCACGAAGCCGAAGCCGGCCCCGATACCCGCGATGAGGTTCTCCGCCGGCACCTCGACGTCGTCCAGCTCGATCTCCGCGATGTGGGTCGCGCGGTTGCCCAGGAAGCCGGACATCGGCCAGGTCCGTACGCCGGGCATGTCGCGTTCCACCATGAACGCGCTCGTGACGCCGTTGTCGGTCGCCAGCACCAGGATCAGGTCGGCCACACCGGCGAAGGAGATCCACTTCTTGCGTCCGTTGAGGACGAAGGAGTCGCCCTTCCTGATGTACGTCGTGGCGACCGCCGCCGCGTCCGACCCGGCGCCCTCCTCGGACAGCGCGAAGCAGCCGATCATCTCGCCCCGGGCGAGGGCGGTGAGGTACTTCTCCTTGAGCCGCCGCGACGCCAGTTCCAGCAGCGTCCCGGCGACGATCGAGGTGTGGACGGTCAGCAGCGCCCGGGTGGACGCGCAGGCCTTGCCGATCGCCTCGGTGACCTCGCCGTACTCCAGCGGGTCCAGGCCGAGTCCGCCCCACTTCGTCGGGATCGACGCACCGAGCAGACCTTCCGCCGCCATCCTCTGGATGACGTCGCGCGGCAGGGCCTCGTCCCGGTCGAACTCCGCGGCCCGTGGGGCCAGCTCGGTCTCGGCGAAGAGCATGGCGCGTGCGATGACGTCGGACCTGTCCATGTCACTCACCAGCCGAGGCCTTCAGTTCACCCACCATGTCCGCGAGGCGGCGGACCGAACTGAAGTTCTGCAGGATGATGTAGTCGTCCGGAACCACGAGGTCGAACGTGGACTCGACGTAGTGCAGGAGCTGCATGGCGAACAACGACGTGAAATAGCCACGCTCGAAGATGTTCTCCTCGTCGTCCAGCTCGACGTCCTTGAACGCGGTCATGTTCTCCCGGAGGTACTCCCGGATCCTGTTCGCAGCGTCCGCCACCATCACGTCTGCCATGTTCACCACCGCCTCGTCACGCATCGATCTTGACCTTGATGTAACCGGGATAGTCCTGACGGACCGCGAGATCGTGCTCGTACAGGTAGTCGTTGCCCTCGCGCCACACCACGCGGAAGTTCGCCAACTGGTACGTCACCAGCATCTGGCGGTTCCGGTCGGTCCGGCGGAAGCGGGCCAGGAGACGCTTCCCGTTCTCGGCGGCCCGGTTCAACAGGAAGGACAGCAGGACCGTGCCCACGCCCTTGGACACCGTCCGACACGACATCAGCAGGAGGTTGACCGTCCAGCGGTCGTCCTGCTTCTCCACCAGCGCCACGCCGATCTTGCCGTAGGAGCCGTAGCGGTCGGTCAGCTCGCACACCCAGATGTCGTGGTCGGGGCTGCCCATCAGCTCTTCGAGCTGCTGGTGCGAGTACTGGATGCCGGTGGAGTTCAGCTGGTTGGTGCGCTCGGTCAGCTCAGCGAGGCGCAGCAGGTCGCCGTCCCTCGCTTGAGAAATCGTGAAGATCATGTCGAGACCGCTGAGGAACTCGTCCGGGGCGCCCCGGTGCTCGAGCTCCGCGGCGTTGCGCGCGTGATCCTCCAGGTACATCCGCCGACGGCGGGCGGCGTCCTCGGTCACCACCGGGGGTGACAGGCGCGGAATCGCGAGCAGGGTGCCCAGATCCGCCGCGTCGACCGTCTCGACCTCCGGGTGGGCGAAGGCCACCTCGTCGCGCTCGAACGGCTGGTCGTCCACGAACATGATCGTGTCGATGCCGATGTTCAGCTTCTCGCGGATCGCGGCGAGCGAGCTGGACTTGCTGTTCCAGTTGATCTGCGGATAGAGGAAGTACTCGGCGAGGCCGACCTCCTCCAGCTTGCGCACCGCGTCGTCGTGGTTGTTCTTGCTGGCCACCGACTGAAGGATGCCGCGCGCATCCAGGGTCTTGATCACGTTGACCACGTCGTCGCGGAGGACGAGGTCATCGCCGGCGGACAGGGTGCCGTGCCACAGCGTGTCGTCGAGGTCCCAGACGACACACTTCGCCATCTTCATAGATCGAAGTCCTCCAGGGGGATCGCTGCCCGGTGGCGCAGCCGATGACCGCGTCAGCGTTCGGGGAGATCTCAGTGGTTCGCGTAGGTGTAGAAGCCCTGACCGCTCTTCCGTCCCAGCCGGCCCGCGGCGACCATCTTCTTCAGCGTCGGGCAACAGCGGAACTTGCTGTCCTGGAACTCCGCGTAGAGCACGTTCAGGGAGTCGACCACGGTGTCCAGGCCGATGAGGTCGGCGGTCTCCAGCGGGCCCATCCTGTGCCCGTACCCGAGCTTGAAGATGGCGTCGATCTGCTCCGGCTCGGCGACGCCGTCGTGCACCAGGAAGGCCGCCTCGTTCATGAACAGGTGCGACAACCGGTTGGACACGAAGCCGGGCATGTCGTTGACCACGATGGACTGCTTGCCGAGCGACCGGACGAACTCCTCGGCCTGCTTGATCGTGTCCTCGGAGGTGTGGTAGCCACGGACGACCTCCGCGCACTCCAGCAGGGGAACCGGATTCATGAAGTGGATGCCGACGACGTTGTGGGGTCGTGGCGTGCCGGCGGCGAGCTTGGTGATGGAGATACAGCTCGTGTTCACGGCGATCTTCGTGCTCTCGCCGCAGACGTCACGCAGATCGAGGTACAGGCGCTCCTTGGCGGCCAGGTCCTCGACGATGTTCTCGACGATCCAGTCGACTCCGGCGAGGTCGCCGAGGTCGGTGCCGAAGCGGATGCGGCCCAGGATCTCGTCGGCCTTCCAGGCGGCGGCGGCCGGAGACATCATCCGGAACTTCCGGACGAGCTGCCGGATGTCCCGGGGCGCGGTGGCCAGCACGTCGGAGTCGTGGTCGGACAGGATGACGTCGTAACCCTTGGCCGCGCACGTGATGGCCACGTCCTTGCCCATGACGCCCGCGCCGATGACCCCTACTGTCGCCATTGTCCAGCCGCCCCCGGTAATGATGGAAAGGGCACGCGTAATGTACGCGAACATCGCTCCAACATTCGCCTTCGCACACCCATATGGACGACGCCGGGCTGAGTCGGCCCGGCGTCGGAGGAACCTATTACACGATTGCCCCGTTTGTTCGGAGACCCTGCACGCAATGAGTGGACATCAGCAGAAGGTGCCCGCTTCGCCTTCATTGCAAGTTGCATGAGATTGTCAACTCCGTGCGACGGACCATACACGGAAGCGCCGCAAGCCGTAAAGACGAGCATCGACACTACGGGCAGTAGTGGCTCAATTGCACACTGCTTCGGGGGCGATTGGCCGCCGCGACAGGACGATCAAAACGGCAAAAAATTCGCACCCGAGCGGCCTGGCCCCCCGCCCCTTAAAGCCCTCGGTTTCGCAGTGTCAGCGGCCAATCCGGTCAAAAGTAGGGATGAATAGATGATCCGGCGAGCCCTTGCGGCCGAAGGCGTTATCTGATCCACATGCGACAGACGGTCCGGCAGCCGGGCGGCCCACGTCAGGACAACCGCAGGTCAACGACGCAGCGGACGCGCCGCAACCATGCCGCACCACCCCATTTACGGACGATCAAAGGAAAGCACGCGGATCACACTTCACGACGGGCCGGCCCGAACCGGCCGCGTCCGCACGCGTCCGGAGCCCGCCCGAACCGTTGCACACGACCCCCTCCCGCCGGCAGTACGTCTCAGATTGGCGACGACGTGCCAAACCGATAATGCATCCGCTTACCCGCCACTCCACCCACACACCGCCCTCTAGTCGACTCCGGCAAGACTCAGCCGCCGATTAGTGATGACACGCCTTTAATGTCCATCTTGGATGTGACAGAACCGATATCACCGGTGGGGAAATTTGCTGTCGCAAATTCCTGTCCGGAGAGCGCTCCATGGGTGCGCCTGTTCCGACTCGGACTTAACGCCAAGGAAGCCGGGTAGCGAATTCCGGGAGTCAGCGCCATGCACGGAACGGCTCACTGCTTGGCAACAACACCGGCGGACGGTTACCGTTCCCCGAGCCGGAACAGCCCCGCAGGTGCGTTAACCCGACAGGCGCTTCACCCGACCGGCACGACTGGCGTCACGCGTCGCCAGCCATTCGACGACACACCGAACCCGAGGACGAATCATGGACCGAACGTTCGCCGACGACGTCGGCGACTGGCTGGTCGCCCAGGCCGACTCGCTCATCAAGGACGGTGGCACCAGAGAGCTCATGCGATCGACCTGGTCCGTGCTGCCCGAGGTGTGGCCTCCCGATCCGGCGACCGAGGTGTTCACGTCCGCGCTGCCCCTGGGCTCCGGCACCCGGTTCCTCGAGATCGGGTGCGGCGCGGGCGTCACGAGCGTGGTGGCCGCCATGAGTGGCTGCGAACGCGTCGTCGCGACCGACATCAACCCGGCTGCGGTGGCCAACACCGTGCTCAACGCCAAGGCACACGACGTCGGGCACAAGGTCGAAGCGCTGACCAGCGACCTGTTCCTCGAACTCGGCCCGGAGGACGTCTTCGACCTGATCGTGTCCAACCCGCCCCTCGTGCGGGCGCGGGAGGACCGGGCCTACGACCGGCCGATCGAGCATTCGGTGTTCGACCCCGGGTACGCCCTCCACCAGCGCTTCTTCCATGAGGTGAAGCCGCACCTCGCCGCCGGCGGGCACATCTTCATGAACACCAGCGACACGATGGGCGATCCGCACTCCATCGTCTCCCTCGCGGTGCGGATGGGCTTCTCCGCGCGCAAGCACCACTCGAACCGGATCGAGATTCCCGGGACGCTGATCGGGTGGACCCCCGCCATCGCCGCCGCCGCCGACGACCGCGGGATGATCTACATCGACTCTTCCATCTACGACTTCGAGCTGCTCTGAGCAGAGGCGGCAGCCACGGTGTGCGGCCACGACACGTGTGGCGCCGCCGGCAGCCTCGTACCGCAGGTCGCCGACGACCGGGTCAGCGGCTCCCCACCGCGGGTGGCGGCGGTGAGTGGTGCCCGGTCGCGGGTGGCGACTGCTGACCGAGCAACCAGCGCCGCCAACCCGCCACGTCCTTGCCCGCACTCGTCGATCTGACCCGCACGTCGCCCAGCAGCGAGTGCACCCTGACCCGGATCCGCGGCGTTCCCGGCACCGGGGGCATCGACGCCAACCGGAGCTCCCGGTCGCTGAGCAACCCGATACCGGCGAGCTCCACATCCACCCCGTCGGGCACATCGATCTTGATGTCACCCAGGAGGCTCCACGCCTCGATCTCCACCACGGCCTCGGCGCAGACAGTCGTCCGCAGATCCAGATGCACATCGCCGAGCACGCTGAACATCCGCAGTCGGGCGGGCAACCGCCACCGTCCCACCCGCCGCTGGTCACCGAGGAACGCGACCACGGTCGACACGGTCTGCGTACTACCGACCGGAGGCGCGGAAACCACCACCCCGGCCGTCGCCCGCTCCAGATCCTCGATGCGCTCGGCCGCCCACACCGCCCCGACCCGATCGCTGAACTCCTCCAGGGTCAGCCGGCCCTCGCCGACCGCCTCCTGCAGCGCCGTCGCGGCGGCCTCCTGCTCCAGCTCACTCGGCTTCCGTGACAACTGCTCAGGTCGAGGCTCGATCTCCACGCCGTGGAGCCTACCCGGCCGACGCTCACCCGCTCCTCGTGCAACTCCCCGCCCGACGCCGCCTCCGGCAACACCTTCTCCGCCTTCCACCCCGACGCCCGGTACTCCCCGGACCGACCGTTCACCATCTGACACGGGTGATCGGCTGCTACCGGGCGGGAGCCAGGTGGACTAGCGTCTAAGCCCACCAGCGCGTACGCCGTCGCCGTCGATACGCCCCGGCCGACCCCGATCCGCCCGATCGGTGGGTTCTCACGGGAACACCCCGTCACCGCTTCACCTGTTGGGCAGGATCGTCCCCAACGAGGAGGTGCCGTCGTGGTGCAGGACACCCGCGCTCTCGCCCTGACGTTCGAGGTGAGCGGCCTGCCACCGGTCAAGACCGAGGCGCTGTCCATCTTCGCTGCCGGTCACCGGCAGGCGACGAGAGTACGCACCCTGCTCCGGGCCGCCTGCGAGGCGGCACAGAAGACCGGCTGGACCCCGCTGTCCGGCCCGATCGAGGTGGACCTGACGCTGCGCTGCCCGCCCGGGCACCGCACCTCCGACGCCAGCACCCTGCTGGGCGGGGTGTGCGCGGTGCTGCAGGACAAGAAGCGGGTGACCAGCATCGGCCTCGCCCACCTCGGTGTCCTGGTCGACGTCGCCCTCTACGAGGACGACCGGCAGATCCGCCGGTTGTCGTACGCGGAGGAGCCCGGCGAGGAATTCTCGTACCAGGTCCGCGTCGCCGCGGTACCGAACGTGGTTTGACGGACGGTCGTGGTCGGGTACCGCTGCCGCCGACGAAGGGAGCACCGATGTCGGAGCCACATGTCACGCTGGAACCTCGTGACCCGGTCCAGGAGAAACTGCGCGGGCCCTTGGAGCAGCAGCTGACATCGGCACTCCAGGTCGCCGCCGAGCGGATCCGGGACGCCTACACCGGCGAGCCGGTGGAGCAGGTCTGCCAGCAACTGCTCGACGAGACCCGGGCCGGCCTGCACCCGGACATCGCCGCGGCCTTCCAACCCGACATGGACGAGTTCTGCCGGGTCGCCGTCGCCATCGTGCGCGGCGAGACCACCTGAGCCGACCCGACGACGACACGGGTCAGGACCGGACCCGCACGACCCGGCCCTGACCCGTCCGGCGTGGGCAGCGAACCAGCCGCCTGCCGACGCACGTGTCAGCACGCGCCGGCACGGCAGCCGGTCCACCAGCACTCAGCTCCACGGTGCCCCACGACCGGACCCGGTACCGCGACCCACCCCGGCGAGTCGCGGCACCTGGGGCCGAGGCTAGGCGTGCCCGGGTCGAGCCCGCGCGGGCCGGCACGCACTATTGCCAGCAACGGGAAATAGCGGCAGGAGCGTGTAACACCCGGCGGGCGCCAGGCGCTGACCCGGTCGGAGCGACTGATCAGCGGACCACCGGGTCACCGGCGGCCCCGGTCGGCCTCAGAAGTGCGCGAGCAGGTCGGGAAAAGCGCGCAGACGCAGGACGCCCTCGTCGGTCGGGTCCAGTTCGTCGTGCTCCAACACCCACGTGTTGTCGTTCGGGATGAACACCGCCCGCCATCCGGCCGCCCGTGCCGGCAGGATGTCCGACCGGGGCGAGTTGCCGATCATCCACGCCCGGGTCGGGTCGACGGCATGCTCCCGGCTCAACCGGTGATAGGTCGCCACGTCCTTCTCCGGCACGATGTGCGCCGCCGTGAAGTGGTGCAGCAGCCCACACGCGTCCAGCTTGCGCTGCTGTTCCTCGCGCTCCCCCTTGGTCAGCAGCAGCAACTCGTGCCGCCCGGCCAACTCGTCCAGCGCGTCGGCCACCCCCGGCATCAGCTCGACCTGATGGTTGATCAGCGCCATAGCCAACTCGTCGATCTCGCGGCGCTCCGCCTCGGTGGCGGGCCGTTCCCGCAGCCGCTCCAGGCACTCCCGCAGGCTGCGCAGGAAGACCTTGCTGCCGTACCCGTGCGCGACGGCGTTGGCCCGCTCGATGTCGTCGAGCACCGCCCGCAGCTGCGTCCGGTCGAGCGTCGGATGGTCCACCCAGCTCAGGAAGTCGTCGATCACCCGCTCGAAGACGACGTTGTTCTCCCAGAGCGTGTCGTCCGCATCGAAGACGAGCACCTGCCCCGACTCGATCGACCTGTCATGCGTCACGCGGCGACGGTAGGCGACCCGGACGATCTCGGCGACCCGATAATTCGCCCGCACGACGGCGGAAGCCGTCAGTCGGCACGGTCTCCGTCGATCGCGGAGACCGTCCCCGACAGGTCAGGCGTCGGCCGGGGTGAAGCTGACCCGGGCACGCATCCGACGAGCGCACGCGGTCGGCCCGGGGCCAGACGGGAACATGCCTGGCCCCGGGATCGCTGTCAGCTGCGTCGAGTCCACTGCTGGTTCGCGCCGCCGTTGCAGGACCAGAGGATGATCTTCGTTCCGTTGGCGGTGGCGGCGCCGTTGGCGTCGAGACAGAGCCCGGACTGGGCGTTCGTGATGGTGCCGTTGGCGTTGACGTTCCACTGCTGGTTGAGCCCGCCGTGGCAGTCCCAGATGATGACCGTGGTGCCGTTGGTGGTGCCCGCCCCGTTGGCGTCCAGGCACTTCGTGCCGTACACGGTCAGCTGCTTGCCGGCGGTGTGGGTCCACCGCTGCTGCGTGGCGCCGGAGCAGTCCCAGAGTTGGGTCTGGGTGCCGTTGGTGGTGGCGCCGCCGGGGACCTCGACGCACCGGCCGGACTGGCCGCCCACGATCTGCGCGTCGGGGGCGCTGCCGGTGCCCTGCCGCCGGACGAGCGACGTCGACTCGGCCGACCGGTTGCCCTGGGCGTCGACGACGTAGAGCCGGTAGTCACCCGAGGTGGTGGGTACGGCGATGGTGGTCGCGGTGCCGTCGGCCCTGGTCATCGTCGGACCGGCGGTGAAGGTGGTGGTGCCGGAGGGAGCCAGCCAGAGCGACCTGGTCGCATCGCCCGTGCTGCGGACCGGGATCGAGGTGGTGCCGCTGCCGACGAACGTGCTGGCCGGCAGGACCTGGTCCGCCAGGGGCAGGTTGCGCGGTGCGGTGATGTCCCGGAACGGGGCTTCGAGCCCGGAGTTCACCGCGATCCCGTAGGCCGCCGCCGGCCAGACGTAGTCGGCGGAGACGAGGATGTCGTGGATGGTGCTGTTCGGCAGGTTCTTCTGGGAGACCTTGTTGATCGGGCCGTACGTCTGCGTGATGCTCAGGTCGTGCTTGCGTCCGAAGTCGTCGGAGTTGATCATCCAGGTGATGTTCTTGTCCACGCTCAGGACGTTGTCCCGGAAGGTCATGTACGCCGAACCCTCGTCCGGGTGGAGCCCGTACTTGTGGCCGGCCGGGACACCTTGCAGATAGTTGCTGTGGATCGTGGTGCCCGGCTGGCTGCCCAGCGTGTAGATCGGTGCCGTGTCGCTGAGTCGCTGCACCGTGTCGATGATGTGGTTGTGGCTGATGGTGTTGTTCCTCGCCGTCGTGGTCGGCCGGTTGGGCGCGATCGATCCGGAGGATCCGTCGAAGTTCCACCATCCCCAGCCGAGCGTGATGCCCGCCCACGGCGTCTTCTCGATGCGGTTGTGCTGGATCGTGAGGGTGTCGGCGAAGTACGCCGCGACCGCGCCGTGCCCGTTGAACAGCACCGCGCTGTCGTGGATGTAGTTGTTCCTGATCACGATGTTCTTCGGGAGTCCCTCGACCTGGGGCGGGTACTTCTCGCGGTTGGTCGAGGTGTGGTCGCCGACGAAGACGTGCTGCGGGTGTCCCACGGAGATCGCGGACCCGGCGACGTCGCTGGTGACGTTGCCGATCACCTGTGAGTTCGTCACGTCGTTGACCATGTTGATCCCGTCGGCCCCGGTGTGCTGGATGCGGTTGCGTTCCAGCAGGATCCCGTCGGCGTTCTGCACGTGGACGATGCCCGGGGTGACGTCCACGTTGCGGTAGTAGTAGACGTGGAAGTTGCCCTTCGCGTACGCCATCGCGCCCAGGTTGCCCTGCTGCGCCTGCTTGTACACCGAGCCGGCGACGGTGAACAGGTTCCAGTCGGAGTGCCGGACGGTGAGACCCGAGAACGTGATGTTGCGGGCGCGGCTGGTGGTCGAGGTGCCGGCGATCCGCAGGGCGGTGGTCACGTTGTTGGGCGCGAAGACCGTGGCGGTGGACATGTTGTCGGCGCTGGCCTTGTAGTAATAGAGCGTCCGGCTGGACTTGTCGAAGTAGAACTCGCCCGGCGCGTCCAGGAACTCGTAGGCGTTCATGACCTTGTGAGCGCCGGCGACCTGGGCGTTGCCGTTGAACGCCCCCTGCGCGATGGCGGCACCCGGCTGTTGGAACAGGGCGATACGGCTCTGACCGTCGGCGCTCGTGGTCACCTGCCGGACTCCCACGATGGCGGTGGTCCAGGTCGTGGCCGTCTCGATCTCGATGTCCTCCTGGTTGCGGGAGATCGCCGGGAAGTCGCCGAGGCCGTACCTCGCGCCGTCGCACTGTGAGCCGGATTCCCACGCCCAGTCGGCCTGCCCGGCGGTGATGGTGTACGTGCCGTGGCATCCCGCCGAGGTGATCGTCTTGGCGGCCATCTGGGCCCGCTGGCCGTTGACGTAGAGGGCCCGCAGCTTGTTGGCCCGGTCGAGCGGCGCCTTCCAGATGTTCCCACTGTGCTGGGTCCAGCCGGTCACCTGCACACCGGCGTCGAGGACCGGCGTCTCGCCCGGGTACGCGGCGTACACGACCCGGTGGCCGTTGGTGCCGGAGTCACTCGACCCGAAATCGACCGTACCGCCCACCGGGTAGCTTCCGCCGCGCAGGAGCACCTGGATGTCGCCGGTCATGGTCGCGGTCTTCGTGCGGACCACGTCCCGCGCCCGCTGGAGGGTCCGGAACGGGGACGCGATCGTGCCCGGGTTGGCGTCGTTCCCTCCCGGTGCGACATAGAGGGTCTCCTGCACCGCGGCCAGCGCCGGAGCCTGATCTGCCACCACCGCCGGCAACGCGGCGGAGACGAGCACCGCCAGCGCGAGCAGCGAACCGCTAGCAGTACGGACGAGGGATCTCATTTCTGCACCTGCCACTTCTGATTGTCGCCACCCCAGCAGGACCAGAGCTGCACCTTCGACGTCGCGGTGTGCACGTCCAGACAGAGGCCGGACTGTGCGCTGCGGATCGTGCCGTCGCCGCCGACCGTCCACCGCTGGTTGTCGCCGCCGTTGCACGCGTACGTGCCGACGACGGTGCCGTTACTGGTCCCCCGCTGGTATGCGTCGAGGCACCGCTGGCCCGCCAGAGCGGTGATCTGCCCACCAGAGGTCACGGTCCACCGCTGGGCGGCGGTGTTGTTGCAGGGGTACACCTGGACCTGGACGGCGGCGGTGGTGGCGCCGGGAAGGTCCAGGCACTGCCCGGTGCCGACGTTGCGGAGCAGGCTGGCCTCGTCCGGAGCACCACCGTCGGTCAACCCCCAGGCATGCCTGAGGCGGTTGAGCCCGCTCGCGTTGGGGGTGCTGAGGGTGAGGTTGGTGCCGGTGCCGTGCAGCTTCTGCATGGAGTACCAGTCGTCGCCCTGACCGGCGGTGACCTTGCCACCCAGCCCCGGCCAGTAGATCGATCCGATCCGCAGTTCCCTCAGCACGTCGGCAGTGGCCCGGAAGTAGCGCACGAAATTGTCGGTGCTGGTGGCGTCGAGGTAGTTGAGCCCGGTGTCCATCGGCGCACCGAACTCGTCCATCACCGTGCGGGCGGCACAGGAGCCGATCGCGTCCCGCAGGAACGTCACCCACTGGTCGTAGTTCTTCGCGCCGCTGAAGAAGGTGTAGTGGTGCAGCGACACGATCGTGCCGTCGAGTCGACGGTCGGCGCACATCGACGTGATGTCGGTGTTCAGGCCGGCACCGCTGACGAAGACACGGTGGCGTGGGATCGACGGACGGGCGTTCAGCCAGTCGCTGACCAGGTTGGCCCACTCCGCGGCGCTGTGCCCGCCAGGTTCGTTCATCGGCTCGAAGTACACGAGGTCGTTGGTGCCGTACCTGGCGACCACGGTGTTCCACATGGTGTGGAAGGCGGTGGTGTTGACGATCCGGCCGCCGCTGGCGGCCACCCCGTCGTCCCAGTAGGAGAGGACGACCTTGAAGCCCTTCGCCGTGGCGGCGTCGATCGCGCCGGTGTACGCGTTCCACCAGGTGGTGCCGACGGTGTAGGTGTTGATCGGCAGCCGGACCGTGTTGGCACCCAGGTTGTTCTGGAAGCCGGTGTAGATCGCGGTGGCCTTGGCCGTCACCGTCGCATAGCTGTCGGAGCTGCTCAGGCCGTAGAGCACCAGTGGTCCACCGTGGAAGTTGTCTCCCAACCTGGCCCAGTTGACGCCCCGGAACGCGGTGGTGTCGGCAGCAGCCGGTGGGACACCACCGAGCACGGCGGTCGGCACCGCCACGAGGGCGGCCAGCGCGCAGGAGAGGATCCGGCGCAGGTGGCGACGCGATCGGGATCGGGTCACTGTCGTTCCCTTCTCGTACGGTGCCGACTGTCGCGCTCGTCAGGTCAGAACCGGGTCCAGCGCTGGTTGGTGCCGCCGTGGCAGCTCCACACGATGACCGCGGTGCCGTTGGCGGTGCCGGCGCCGTTGACGTCCAGACACAGGCCGGTCTGGGCGTTGCTGATCGTGGCGTTGCCGTTGACGACCCACTGCTGGTTCGCCCCACCGTGGCAGTCCCAGATCTGCACCCGGGTCCCGGCGGCGGCGTTGTTCGGCACGTCCAGGCACTTGCCCATCACCTGCAGGGCCCGCCCGTTCTGGGTGAACTGCTGGTTGGCCCCGGTATGGCAGTCCCAGACCAGCATCGGGGCACCGTTGGCCGAGCTCGCGCCGTCGACGTCCAGACACCGGCCGGACGCCTCGTTGCGCAGGCGGTTGCCGGTCGGATTCGGGGTGGTGCCGCCGTTGAGAGCGTCGAGGACCGCCGTGTACGCGGGTTTTTTGTTGCCCGCGCAGTCGAACAGCAGGGCGTTGTCGCCACCACGCCAGGAGTCGCAGTCCCGCACACCCCACACGGTGATGCCGGTGCACCGCGACACCGCCAGGCAGGCGCGGGTGACGGTGGCGTAGATGGTGGCCTGGTTGGACCCCTGGGTGACGTCCAGCTCGGTGATCTGCACGTCCACGCCGAGGTCGGCGAAGCGTTGCAGGTTGGCCTGGTAGTCACCGGCGATCGTGGTGCCCAGGTGGGACTGGAACCCGACGCAGTCGATCGGTACGCCGCGCGCCTTGAAGTCGCGCACCATGGTGTAGATGCCGGTCGACTTCGCGTTGACCCCGTCGGTGTTGTAGTCGTTGTAGCAGAGCTTGGCGTTCGGGTCGGCCGCGCGGGCGGCCCGGAACGCGGCCTCGATCCAGTCGTTGCCGGTGCGTTGCAGGTTGGAGTCGCGGCGGGCGCCGCTGCCGCCGTCGGCGAACGCCTCGTTCACCACGTCCCAGGAGTGGATCTGCCCCCGGAAGTGGGTGGCCACCTGGGTGACGTGGTTGATGGCGGCGTTGCGCAGGTCACCACCGGACAGTCCCTGCGCCCACCCGGGCTGCTGGGCGTGCCACAGCAGGGCGTGTCCCCGGACCGACATGCCTCGGGACCGGGCGTGGTTGACGATGCGGTCGCCGGCGCTGTAGTTGAACACGCCCCGCTGCGGCTCGGTCGCGTCCCACTTCATCTCGTTCTCGGCGACGAGGCTGTTGAACTCGCGGTTCAGCACGTTCATGTACGTGGTGTCGGAGAATTTGTACGTGCCGACCGCCGCGCCGAAGTAGCGGCCCTTCTCCGCCGCCGAGGTGCCCAACGTGGTGCCCGCGGTGGCGGCGCCGGCGGGCGCCAGCGCCGCGCCGGCCGCCAGCAGGCCGACCGCGAGCGCGCGCACCATCGGTGCGGCAGACCATCGCCGTCGCGGAGGACCGCTCGGGTGGACGGGTGTCTTCATGTTCCCAGCACCTCCAGAGTCGCGTCGAGTCGATGAGTTAGCGCTAACACAACCGGCCGGCTGAGGTGCTCGTCGGGCAGACGACAGGCGACGAGGGAACGCTACGCATCGATGAAGGTGAGATTGCCACAAAGTTACGGAGCGTTCAAGAAGTACTTTCCGCCGACGCGGAGCAGTTGACGTTTGCCAATGTCAACACGCCTGCGCGCGGATCAGTGACACCATTCCCGGCCCCGCGTACACACCATTAAAAGATCCACTGCAATGCCGTACGCCCCACGCGTTCCGCACTCACGCCACAATGTTCACGTGAACATCGAGTGCACATAAATCCATTGTGGAGGAACGTGGGGAAGCCGCCCCCGCCCCCGGCGGGTACGACACCGGCAGGGTGAGCGGCTCAGCGCGGGCTGAAGAGGTGGTTGCCGAGGAGCTGTTCGCGTTGCTCCTGGGCCTCGGGGCGCAACCGACCACCCCGGGTGAGCATCACCATGCCGTGCAACAGACTCCAGCCGAGTTCGGCGAGCGTGTCGTCGGCCTGCGCGGCGGCGGACGCGGTCAGCGCCGCCCGCAGTTCACCGAAAGCCGCCGCGACGGTCTCCGGCACCTGCTCGGCCCCGAGCGTGAGGTCCGGAGTGTGAGCGAACATCGCGTCGTAGATCTCCGGGTGGGCGTAGGCGAAGTCGAGATAGGCCGCCATCACCGCCGGCCACACCTCGTCCGGCCGGTCCACCGACACCCGGGCGCCGGTCAACGCGGCGGCCAGATCGGCGAAACCCCGCACCGCGACCGCGGCAACCACCGCCTCACGGTCGGCGAAGCGTTCGTAGAGGGCCCCGAGGTCGACGTCGGCGCGCTCGGCCAGCCGGCGGGCGGTCACACCCGCCCACCCCTCGGCCTCGGCCAACCGCCAGGCGGTGGCGACGATCGCGTCACCGCCCAGCTCACCGTCTCCGTGCTCTGCTCCGGACACCCCGCCGAGCGTAGTCGCGCCGCTCCCCGGCGAACCCTCCGCGACGGAATGGCGACTCTGCGCCCGGCCGGTCAGCGCCGCAACGTCAGGATCAGGTCGGCGACCAGGGCCGACCAGCCGGTCTGGTGCCAGGCACCGAGCCCGGCACCGTTGTCGCCGTGGAAGTACTCCGGGAACGCGATCAGGTCCCGCCAGTCCGGATGGGTCTGGAACAGTTGCGCCGCGCCATAGATCGGCCGCCGCCCCCAGTCGTCGCGGGTGAACAACGCGATCAGCCGGGCGGAGAGGTCGTCGGCGATCTCGTCGAGGGTCTTCTTCACCCCCGAACGCGTCGGGTACTCCACCTGGAGGTCCTCACCGAAGAACGCCGCGTAGTCCCGCAACGCGCTGATCAGCAGGAAGTTCGTCGGCATCCAGATCGGGCCGCGCCAGTTGGAGTTGCCGCCGAACAGGCCACTGGTCGACTCGGCCGGCTCGTACCCGACGCAGAACTCCTGCCCGCCCAGGGTCACCGCGAACGGCTTGTCCAGATGCGCGCGCGACAGCGTCCGCAGGCCGTACTCGGAGAGGAACTCGTCGGTGTCCAACATCCGGGCCAGCACCCGGACCACCTGCTCCGGACCGCACATGGACAGCAGCCGCTGCTGACGCCCGTCCGGGCCGATGCGTCGGGCGCCGACCACCGAGGCGTACTCGGGGCGGTGGGTGAGGAACCAACGCAGCCGGGCACCCAGCTCCGGCAGCCGGTGCAGGGTCCGCGCGGGCAGCCGGGTGACGGCCGCCAACGGCAGCAGGCCCACCACCGAACGCACCTTCAACGGCACCTTCGTCCCGTCGGCCAGCCGCAGCACGTCATAGAAGAACGCGTCCTCCTCGTCCCAGAGCCCCTGGTCGTACGCGGCCGCCGCGATGTAGGTGAAGTGCTCGAAGAACTTCGTCGCGGTGTCCACCCAGGTGCGATCGTGCTCGGCCAGCACGATGGCGATGTCCAGCAGGTTGAGCGCGTACATCGCCATCCAGCCGGTGCCGTCGGACTGCTCCAGCACCCCGGCCACCGGCAACGCCGCCGACCGGTCGAACGGGCCGACGTTGTCCAACCCGAGGAAGCCGCCCTCGAAGACGTTGTTGCCACCGGTGTCCTTGCGGTTGACCCACCAGGTGAAGTTCATCAGCAGCTTGTGCATCATCCGGGCCAGGAAGTCGTGGTCCCGGCTGCCGTCGATCTCGAACACCTTCAACGCCGCCCAGGCGTGCACCGGCGGGTTGACGTCGCCGAACGCCCACTCGTACGCCGGGATCTGCCCGTTGGGGTGCAGGTACCACTCCCGCAGCAGGAGCAGCAGCTGGTCCTTGGCGAAGCCGGGGTCGACCCGCGCGATGCTCACGCAGTGGAAGGCCAGGTCCCACGCGGCGTACCACGGGTACTCCCACGGATCCGGCATCGAGATCACGTCGAAGCTGGTCATGTGCCACCAGGCACTGTTGCGGCCGTGCCGGCGCCCGGCCGGCGGCGCCGACCCCGGATCGCCGTCGAGCCACCGTTTGACGTCGAAGTGGTAGAACTGTTTGCCCCACATCAGCCCGGCGATGGCCTGCCGGGCGATCAACGCCTCGTCGGCGCTGGCCTTGGCGGGGATCACCCCGTCGAAGAACCGGTTCGCCTCCGCCCGCCGCGCCCACACCACGGTCTCGAAACCGTCGCCCAGGTCCGCCGCGGGCGGGTCGACGGCACCCGGCGGCGGGGCCGTACGGGTCAGCCGCAGCCGGATCTGACGCTGCTCGCCGGCCGGCACGTCCAGCACGTAGTGCAGCGCGCCCTTGGTGCCGGTCAGCTCCGGGTTCACCGTCTCGGCCCCGTCGACCACGTGGTCGTTGATGCCGTCCTTCGGGTACGGCGTACGGCTCGCCAGCCCCCACAGCCGCTCGGCGTTGGTGTCGTTGTCGCAGAGCAGCGGCGTCGGGTCGCCGTCACCTTCGAGCCGGACCTGCCCGAGCACCCAGTGCTCGCCGAGCAGCCGGCTGCCCTCCCCGACGATCTGCGGCACCCGGTCACCGCCGGGCAGCCCCCACGCCCAGGTGTTGCGGAACCACAGGTGCGGCAGCACGTGCAGCCGCTCGCGCTGGTCCCCCCGGTTGACCACGGTCACCACCACGCACATGTCCGTCGGGGTGGCCTTGGCGAAGTCGACCGTCACCGCCCAGTACCGGTCGTCGTCGAAGATGCCGGTGTCGACCAGCTCGTACTCGGTGTCGTCCCGACCCCGCAGCCCGTTGACCGCTACAAGCTCGTCGTACGGGAAGGCGGCCTGCGGGTAGTGGTAGCGCCAGCGCATCCACGAATGGGTCGGCGTGGAGTCCTCGTACCACCAGTAGTCCTTGACGTCCTCGCCGTGGTTGCCGCCGTCCCCGCCGAGACCGAACATCCGTTCCTTGAGGATCGGATCCCGCTCGTTCCAGAGCGCGACGGCGAAACAGAAGGTCTGTCGATCGTCACACACGCCCGCCATGCCGTCCTCGGACCACCGGTAGGCTCGGGACCGCGCGTGGTCATGGGGGAAGTAGTCCCAGGCTGTGCCGTGCTCGCTGTAGTCCTCCCGTACCGTCCCCCACGCCCGTTCGGACAGATAGGGACCCCATGCACGCCAGTCCTGCTCGCCGGCATCGGCCTGGGCGAGCCGGACCCGTTCGGCATCGGGGGCCGGGGCGGAGGGCGAACCGTCAGTGATCACTTCTACATCTTCGACGCCGCCTGGGTACTTCACCACAGCGGCCATTGTCGTCGTGTCGTGTTACACCTCGCCGCCGGTGGAGGAAAGTTGATCGAGATTCGCTTCGGCTCGCAGGTCTGCGGAGAGCTGACCAGCGCCGCCGGCCGCGAGTGGTTGGTGCCCGACGGCCTCGGCGGGTACGCCATGGGCACCGTCGGTGGGCTGCGCACCCGCCGGTACCACGGGCTGCTGGTGGTGCCGGGCGACACCCCGGCCGCCCGCAAGGTGGGGCTGGCCAGCCTCGACCCGGCGGTGCTGCTGCCCTCCGGTGCCCGGGTCCGCCTCGGCGCGCACGAGTGGGTCTCCGGCGACGTCGACCCGCGCGGCTTCGAGCTGCTGGAGCGCTTCGACCTGACCGACGGGCTGCCCCGCTGGCGGTGGCGCATCGGCGACGTGGTGATCGAGCGGGAGCTGGCCATGCTGCACGGCCGCTCCTGCGTGGCGGTGGTGCACCGGCTGATCAGCGGCGGCCCGGTCGAGCTGGAACTCGCGGCGGCCTGCACCTGGCGCGATGCCCACGGCGAGCGGCGCGCCGACGGTCCGCCGCTGCGGATGGACCCGGTCGACGGCGGCGCGGTCATCGAGGGCGCCTACCGGCTGTCCGGTCCCGGCTGGTCCCCGCAGGGCCACTGGTGGCGGGGCGTCTACCACCGTGAGGAGGCCACGCGCGGCCTGCACCCGGAGGAGGACCTCTGGTACGCGGGCCAGTTCCGCGACACCCTGCGCCACCCCGGCGACACCGTGTCGGTGCTGGCCTGGGCGCAGGACCCGGCTCCGGCACCGCCACCGGCCACCGAGGTGGTCGCGGCGGCCCGCCGCCGCAACCGGGAGGTCGTCGCGTCGACCACACCCGCCGACGACGTCGAGGCCACCCTGGCACTGGCCGCCGACGCGTTCATCGTGCGCACCGACGACGCGCCCGTGGAGGTGGTCGCCGGCTACCCGTGGTTCGGCGCCTGGTCGCGGGACACGATGATCTCCTACGAGGGCCTGTTCCTCCGGACCGGCTGGGCCGATCGCGGCCGGGAGCTGCTGCGCTCGTACGCGGCGACCCTGTCCGAGGGGATGCTGGCCAACACCGCCGACACCGGACGGGTCGAGTACAACACCGTCGACGGCACGCTGTGGTTCCTGCACGCGGTCAGCCGGCACGTCACCGTCACCGGCGACACCGACCTCGGCGACGAACTGCTGCCGGCGCTGCGCGGCGTCGTCGACGCCCACCTCGCCGGCACCCGCTACGGCATCGCCGTCGACCCGGCCGACGGACTGCTCACCTCTGGCGCCCCCGGTGCGGCGCTGACCTGGATGGACGCCCGCGTCTACGGAGTGCCGGTGACCCCGCGCCACGGCAAGCCGGTCGAGGTCAACGCGCTGTGGATCAACGGGGTGGCCGGAGTCGCCGAGCTGGCGGACCTGGCCGGGCAGGACTCCGACGGGCTGCACCGACTGCACGAACGGGCGGCCAAGGCGTTCCGGGAGCGCTTCCCCACCCCGTCCGGCTGGCTGCACGACGTCGTCGACGCGCCCGCCCCGGCGTACCCGCTCGGTGGCGCGGCCTTCCACGACGACGACCTGATGCGACCCAACCAGCTCCTGGCCTGGTCGTTGCCGTTCGCGCCGTTGGAGCCGGACGCGCGCGCGGTCGGCCTGGTCGGCGCCGGGCTGCTCACCCCGCTCGGCCCGCGCAGCCTCTCCCCCGACTGCCCCGGATTCATCGGCCGGCACCGGGGCGGACCGGCCGAACGGGACAGCGCCTACCACCAGGGCACCGTCTGGCCGTGGCTGATCGGCCCGTACGCCGACGCCAGCCGACGCGCCGGCCTCTCCGTCGACACGCTGTTCACCGGCCTGGAGGCCCACCTGACCGAGTACGGCCTCGGGTCGGTCAGCGAGACCGCCGACGGCGCGTCCCCGCACATCGCCACCGGCTGCCCGTTCCAGGCATGGTCGGTCGCGGAACTGCTGCGCGCCCGCCGCTGACGCACGGTGGGGCGCCCACACCGGCGCCCCACCACATCGGTCCCGGCTGACACCCGACGAACCGAGACGCCGGCAGCCCTTTACACCGTCGCAACGGCTACGTCTCCGCTGGTTATCCAGGCCCGACCAGGATGGGTCCCGATCCGACCGCGACACCGACAGGCCCGCCGGGGGGCCTGACTCCGGGCGCGCGGGGACAACTCCAAGGGGGCGCGTATGTCACCGAACGCCGACGTGATCGACATCAACGCCGCACGGACGCAACGGGTGTTGATCCTGTCCTGGGAGTACCCGCCCGTCCTCGTCGGCGGGCTCGGCCGCCACGTGCACGCCCTCTCCGTCGCCCTGGCCGCCGCCGGCCACCAGGTCACCGTCGTCACCCGGCACGCCGACGGCGCGCCGCTGGAAGAACACATCGACGGCGTACGCGTCGTGCGCGCCGCCGAGGACCCGGTCACCTTCCCCCTGGCCACCGGCTCCCTGCTGGCCTGGACGATGGCGTTCAACCACACCCTCACCCGCGCCGCGCTGCGCGCCGCCGACACCGGCGACTACGACGTCGTCCACGCCCACGACTGGCTGGTCGCGCACACCGCGATCACCGTGGCCGAACACCTGGACCTGCCGCTGGTCACCACCATCCACGCCACCGAGGCGGGTCGGCACCAGGGCTGGCTGCCCGAGGAGATGAACCGCACCATCCACGGCGTCGAACACTGGCTCAGCAACGCCTCCACCCGACTGATCGCCTGCTCCGGCTACATGCGCGACCAGGTCACCACGCTCTTCGACGTCCCCGCCGGACACGTCGACGTGGTCCCCAACGGCGTCGACGACCGGGCCTGGCGGGCCCGCCCCCGCGCGGTCGCCACCGCCCGCGCCCGCTTCGCCGGTGACGGCCCACTGATCGGGTACGCCGGCCGGCTGGTCTACGAGAAGGGCGTGCAGCACCTGGTCGACGCCGTACCCGAACTGCGGGAGCAGCACCCCGGCCTGCGCGTACTGATCGCCGGCGACGGCCCCTACCGGGGCGAGTTGGAGGACCGCATCGGTCAGCTCGGGCTCGGCGGCACCGTCCGCTTCGCCGGTTTCCTGGACAACACCCAGCTCCCGGCGATGCTCGGCGCCACCGACGCCACCGTCGTGCCCAGCCTCTACGAGCCCTTCGGCATGGTCGCGCTGGAAGCCGCGGCGGCCGGCGCACCCCTGGCGGTGGCCCGCACCGGCGGTCTGGCCGAGATCGTCGAACCCGGCGTCACCGGCGTGACGTTCCCGCACAGCGATCCGTCGGCGCTGGCCGGAGCGGTCGGTCAGCTCCTCGGCGACGAGGTCTTCGCCCGCCGGGTGGCCCGACAGGCCCGCACCATGGTCGGCCGACGGTACGGCTGGGCCACCATCGCCGCCCGCACCGCCGAGAGCTACGCCGTCGCCCGCCGCGAACACGGGCCCGCGCGCTCCCGGCACCCTGCCGTCGACCCGTCGCCACGCCGCCGCACCATCACCATCCCCGACGGCAACCTGCTGGCCGTATGAGGGGCCGCCTGCTGAGGGTCGAGACACGCACGCGCGAATAGGTGATCCCCGATCCGCTGGCTAGTGTGTACGCCGGACGGCGGATGGGGGACACGTGCGAGCGTTGATCGCCGGCCGGTACCGACTGCTCGACCTGGTCGGTCGCGGCGGAATGGGCACCGTGTGGCGGGCCGACGACGAGTTGCTGCACCGACAGGTCGCCGTCAAGCAGGTCGTCCTGCCCGCCCGGCTCGGCGGTGACGAACTCGACCACCTGCGCGCCCGTACGCTGCGCGAGGCCCGCACCGCCGCCCGGCTCAACCACCCCAACGTGGTCCGCGTCTACGACGTGGTATCCGACGACGACACGCCGTGGATCGTCATGGAGTACGTGCCCTCCCGCACCCTCCAGGACGTCCTCGACTCCGACGGCCCACTGCCACCGCAGCGCGCCGCCCGCATCGGCCTGGCCCTGCTGGACGCGCTGCGCGCCGCGCACGAGGCCGGGGTCCTGCACCGCGACGTCAAACCCGCCAACGTGCTCCTCGCCCACGACGGCCGGGTCCTGCTGACCGACTTCGGGCTGGCCGTCTTCGACGGCGACGTGGCGATGACCGGCGCCGGCACCATTCTCGGCTCCCCGCAGTACGTCGCCCCCGAACGTGCCGCCGACGGAGTGTCCAGCGCGCCGGCCGACCTCTGGTCGCTCGGCGCCACCCTCTACGCGGCCGTCGAGGGTCGCTCGCCGTACGCCCGCAGCACCGCCATGGCCACCCTCAGCGCGCTGGCCTCCGCGCCACCGGACCCGGCCCGGCACGCCGGTCCGCTCTCGGCGGTGCTGGCCGGGCTGCTGCGCCGCGAGCCCGCGCACCGCGCCGGCCACCCCGAGACCCGCCTCCGACTGCTCGTCGCCGCCGCTGCCGGGGAGACCCCGCCGCAGACCGGCGACGAGACCGCTCCCCTGCCCACCGGCTCCGAGGCGCGCGACGCGCCGGTCGCAGGTCCCGGGACCGTCCCCGGCACCGACCGGAAATCCCCCGACCCGACCTCGCACGACTCCGCGCACCGACGCCTCACCGACGAGCAGCAGAGCGGTGGCGGGGCCGCTCCTGAATCCGAGGAACGAGACGCCGCTCCCGGTGAACGGGACGCCCCGCCACACCTGTCCGACCCACCCGCACGGCGAGCCCGCGCGGACGAACCGGATCGCGACCGCGTCGCCGTGCCTCGGGCCTGGGCACTCGCCGCCGTCGCCGTCCTGGTGGCGATGGCCGCCGGCATCGGCACCGCGCTGACCGTCGTCGGCACCGGCGACGACCACGCCGGCTCCCCGTACGAGGCTGCCGAACCGCAGCCCGGAGCGGACCCGTTCGAGGCCGGTGGCCCGGAGCCGGGCGGTCCGCCCCCGCGCGACGGGAGACGCCCGCCGCCGCCGGGCGGGCTCGTACCGCCTCCGCTGCCCTGCGTGCGACCCTGGGTCGAGGGCGGGCCGATCGACACGGCCGCACCGGTGACCGACGACGACAAGTTCCGGCCGCCGACCGGCTGGGCCTGGCACACCGACCGCACCGGCTTCCGGGTGGCCGTACCTGCCGAGTGGCGGTACTCCCGCGACGACGACGTGGCCTGCTTCCAGGATCCGGCGACCGGCCGCGCGCTCACCGTCGCCCGGAGCACCGACACCCGCCTCGGGCCGGTGGCGCGACTGCGCGCGGTCCGCGACCGGGAACTGGCCGCCGGCACCCTCCCCGGCTACCAGGAGTTCCGGCTCGGGCGGATGGGCGACGCCACCGCCTGGGAGTTCGGCTGGCTGACCCCGCACGGCGACCGGCTGCGCGCCACCCAGATCGTGCCGGACGAACGGACCCGCGACCGCGTCTGGACGCTCGGCTGGATCACCCACGAGTACGACTGGAAGCCCTCGACCGACCAGTTCGCCACCATCCGCACCAGCTTCCGACCCCGCCGCTGAGCCCCGGACGCGCCGGCACCCGCAGGGTGTTCGCGACGGTGCGGTGTCGGCCCGCCCCAGGTGGGGTGGGGTGGCCCGGTGCGGGACGCCGCTAGGCTCGGGGGCGTGGAACGGGAACGGCACGACGACACTGACCGGCTGCGAGTCTCCGACCGGGAGCGGGAGGAGGTCGTCGAAGTGCTCGGCAAGGCGGTGACCGAGGGCCGGATCACCCTCGACGAGTACACCGAGCGGGCCGGCGCCGCACACGCCTCCCAGACGCGTGGTGAGCTGGCCCGGCTGACCACGGACCTGCCCGACGCCCCGGGTCGGACGCTGGGCCGGACGACCGGTGCGCTCGCCCCGACGCCGGAGAAGCTGATGGCCGTCTTCGGCAACGAGGTCCGCAAGGGGACCTGGACGGCCCCGGAGCTGATCGAGGCGCGGGCCATCTTCGGGGACTGCCGGATCGAGCTGCACGAGGCCGAACTCTCCGCCCGGGTGATCCGGATCGACGCGGACGCGATCTTCGGCAACGTCACGGTCGTCGTGCCGGAGGGCACCGACGTCCGGCTCACCGGCAGCGCGGTCTTCGGCAACAAGAAGTCGAAGCTGACCGGGCCGGTCACCCCCGGTTCCCCGGTGATCGAGGTGACCTGCCGTGCGATCTTCGGCGACGTGACCGTCCGGGCGCCCCGCAAACGCTGGTGGAGCTGATCACCCCTCGCCCTCTGCCGCCCGGACCCGCCGGCCCTCCGACAGCTCGGCGAACCGACGTCGCCGCCACCACGAACTCGTGGAACGACTGGACCATGCCCACCCCCTCACCGCTCTAGAACGTCAGGGGGCACACCGATGGTTGGGGTGGTCCGGTCGACGACCGGTCAGCCCGGCGCGGAGACGGGCGAGCCGATGCGGTGCAGCGTGCCCTCCGGGTCGACGTAGGCGAACTCGCGTAGCCCGTAGGGGGTGTCGTGGGGCTCGCCCAGCCGACCGTCGACACCCGAGGTGGTCCAGGCGGCGTGCAGCGCGTCGGCGTCGGAGACGTACAGGTAGAGCGTCGACGCCGTGCGGGTCGGGTCGTGCTCGGCCCACTCGGTGAGGTGCCACGAGACCGAGTCCCGCTCGACGAATGCGTAGCGCTCGGGCCCGGGGTGGGACCGCACGGTGAAGCCGAGCCGCCGGTAGCGGTCGAGCGCGGCGTCCAGGTCACGCACCGGCACCACCGGAGCGATCCTGTCGAAGGAGACTTCTGCGGGCATGCGGCCACCCTGTCCGAAAGCGCCGACGTGCGGCGACGACCTCCCCGAGACCGTACCGCCGGGCTGTGACAGGTCGGCGGAACGCCGCGTCCCATGGCCGACACAAGCGGTCCGGCGGGCCGTCCGGCGCTGCCATACTCCCTGGTGGTCGGGTCGTTCCTCGGGCAGCGCCGCAACGGTGTCCCTTGTGGATCCTCATGACGGTCCCCCTGCGGCGTGGCGGAGAACTACAGTGACGTAGTTTTGGCGCTCAAGATCCCTGGGGAGGGCGAGCCGAGATGATGGGTCCGTCGCACGCGCTGTCCGGCGCAGCGGTATGGCTGAGCGGGTCCTGGGCGCTCCAGCACTTCTACGACTACGAGCAGTCGCCGCTGGCGTTGGCCGTCGGCACCGCTGTCTGCGCCGGTGCGGCACTGCTGCCGGACATCGACCTCTCCGGCAAGGTGACCCGCAACCGGGGCGGCGCGACCGTGGCCCGCACCTTCGGCGTCTTCTCGCTGTTCGTCGCCGAGGTGGTGGAGAAGATCTCGCTGGGCGTCTACTACGCCACCAAGCTCAGCCGGGACCCGAAACGCAACAACGGCCACCGGACGCTGACCCACACCATCCCGTTCACGGTGCTGGTCGGCTGGGGCACCACCACGCTCTGCGTCCAGTACGGCAAGTGGGCCGTCATCGGCATCCTGTTCTTCATGATCGGTCTGGCGCTGCGGGGCCTGTTCGACAAGTGGGCCGCGCGCGCCGGCTGGGTCATCGTCACGCTGGTCTCGGCCGGCGCCGCCGTGTTCACCGCTGTCAACCTGCCCGGTGATCGCGGGTATCCGATGATCGGCCTGGCGGTCGGGGTGGGTTCGTTCGTGCACATCCTCGGCGACATGATCACCCGGGCCGGCGTACCGATCCTGTGGCCGATTCCGATCAAACGGCGGATGTGGACGCCGATCAGCCTGCCCGACAAGATCGCGATGCGGGCCGGCGGACGGACCGAGACCGTCTTCGTGCGTACCGGGCTCATGGTCGTCTCGACACTGGCCGCGTTGGGCCTGGTCGCCCCGTCGGTGCTGGAGAAGTTCCACCTCGACATCTGATCTCGTCGAGGCCGGGCCGGCGGCCGTCGCTGGGGACGCACCGCCACCAGCCGCCGATCATGGAGTGGTGGCTGAAGGATTGCCCCGACAGGTGGCATTTGTGAGCACCACACGTCCATGATCGGCGGGTAAGTGGGGTGCGGCGGCGGGCGTCCGGGGCTGCGACGTCGGTTCGTCATTGGCTATTGACGTGGCTGTAACACGTGACCTACCTTCTGTCGAACCGCTTAGTCGAAGCGTTTCGACGAGCCCGTGTGGGGAGGTGCCGTGGCCACCATGCAGGACGTGGCGCGCCTCGCCCGGGTCTCGGTCAGCACCGTGTCGTACGTGCTCACCGGCACCCGCCCGATCTCCCAGGCCACCCGGGACAAGGTCCTCGCCGCGATGGCCGCGCTCGACTACCAGCCCAACGCCATGGCCCGTGGACTGGCCAGCCGACGTAGCCGCATCCTCGGCCTGCTGCTGCCGATGGACGAGCGGGGTCTGGGCGCCACCGAGACGGCCTTCGTCACCGGTGCGGCGGCCGCCGCCGGTGCGGCCGGGTACCACCTGGTGCTCTCCCCCATCGGCGTCGGCGACCTCGACGAGTTGCGCCGGCTGGCCAGCCAGCGGATGCTCGACGGCGCGCTGCTGATGGAGGTGCAGCTCCACGATCCCCGGGTCGACGTGTTGCGGGAGGTCGGCGTACCGCTGGTGCTCATCGGTCGCACCGCGGACACCACCGGATTGTCCTACGTGGACATCGACTTCGCGCAGACCGTCCAGGAGGCCGTCGGCCACCTGGTCGACCTCGGGCACCGCCGGATCGTCTACGTCAACCACTCCGCCGAGACCCTGGCCGAGGGGTACGGCCCGGCGCTGCGCACCCGCGACGCGTTCACCTCGGCGATGACCGGACACGGTCTGGAGCCGTTGATGATCCCCGCCGAGGACAGCGCCGCCGGGGGCCGGGCCGCACTGGACACCGCGCTGCGGCAGGTGCCCGACCTGACCGCGATCCTGGCGATGAACGAGAGCGCCGTCTTCGGCCTGCTCGGCGAGTTGGCCACCCGGGGTCGGACGGTCCCCGACGACGTCTCGGTCGTCTCGATGGTCACCTCGCCCCAGGTCGCCGAACTGGCCACGCCCGCACTGACCGCGATGAACTCGCCCGGGTCGGCGGTGGGGCGGATCGCCATCGAGACGCTGCTGCGTCACGTCGACGGCGGTGGCGACGAGATCCGCCAACAACTGTTGCCGTGCGCGTTGGAGGTCCGCGGATCCAGCGCTCCGCCGCGTACGGCCGGCACGAGTGACACGGGGGCCGGCGGCGACCAGCCGGCTCCGGGCAGTGAAGCAGCCCGCCGTCGCGCTGCCACGCGACGACGGGCTTGAGGAGTACCGGCTCGATACTCACCAGGGAGACTAGCAATGCGACGATTCCGCAGCGTAGCCGTGGCGGCCACGGTGGCCGCGCTCACGGCGACGAGCCTGGCCGCCTGCGGCGGTGACGGGGACGACAGTGGGGCGAACGTCCTCAAACTCTGGCACTACGAGAGCGCCAACAGTGCGATGGGCATCGCCTGGGACCGGGCGATCGAGATCTTCAAGGACGAACACCCCGGGGTCGAGGTGCGCTTCGAGCGCAAGGCGTTCGAGCAGATCCAGCAGAACGCCGGCATGATCATCAACTCGGCCGAGGGCCCCGACATCATGGAGTACAACAAGGGCAACGCCACCGCCGGGTTGCTCTCCTCGCAGGGCCTGCTCACCGACCTGACCGCCGAGGCCACCGAGCGCGGCTGGGACAAGGCGCTGAGCCCCAGCCTGCAGACCACCGCCAAGTACGACAACGGCGTGATGGGCTCGGGCAACTGGTACGGCGTACCCAACTACGGCGAGTACGTGATGGTCTACTACAACAAGGAGCTCTTCACCGAGCACGGCGTCACCGTGCCGACGACGCTGGCCGAGATGACCGCCGCGATGGACACCTTCGTCGCCAAGGGCGTCACGCCGCTGGGCATGTCCGGCGCCGAGTACCCGGCCGGTCAGCTCTTCTACCAGCTCGCGCTCTCCCGCGCGGACCGCACCTTCGTCAACGACTACCAGCTCTACGCCAACCCGGTGGACTTCAAGGCCGACCCGCTCAGGTACGGCGCACAGACCTTCGCCGAGTGGGTCGGCAAGGGCTACATCGCCAAGGACTCGGCCAGCCTCAAGGCCGAGGACATGGGCACCTCGTTCATCTCCGGCAAGGTCCCGATGATCGTCTCCGGTAGCTGGTGGTACGGCCGGTTCAAGAGCGAGATCTCCTACGACTGGGACAGCTTCCTCTTCCCCGGCAACACGATGCACGCCGGCTCCTCCGGCAACCTCTGGGTGGTCCCGGAGACCAGCAAGGCCAAGAACCTGGCGTACGACTTCATCGACATCACCATGCGGCCGGAGATCCAGGCGCTGATCGGCAACAACGGGGGCGTGCCGGTGGCCGGTGACCCGGCCGCGATCAGCGACGAGAAGGACCGCAAGCTGATCGAGAACTTCAACACCATCAGCGGCCAGGACGGCCTGGCCTTCTATCCGGACTGGCCGGTGCCCGGCTACTACGACGTGCTGGTCTCCGGCTTCCAGGGCCTGATCAACCAGTCCAGGTCGCCCGAGCAGGTCCTCGACGCGATCGCCAAGCCCTACCAGGACGGCGTCGCGGAGATCACGCGCGACTGAGCGGCGGCCGGGGCGGGCGTACCCGTCGGCGTCACCCGAGGCGGTGACGCCCGCCCCACCGTGGAAGGACTCCCATGGCAGTGCCCGACACCGTCGCCGCCCGCCCGGGGGCGACCCCGTCTCCCCCGACGGGCAGGACCCCGCGCCGACCCCGACGCCCCGACGCCGGCTACTGGCTCTACCTGTTGCCCGGTGCGGCGCTGTTCCTGCTCGTCATCGGCGGCCCGCTGGTCTACACCGGCTACCTCTCCCTGACCAAGTGGTCCGGCGTCGGCGACCCCAGCTTCATCGGCCTGGACAACTACCGCACCCTGCTCACCGACGACGTCTTCTGGACCTCGTTCACGAACACCATCGCGATGATCGTCGCGATGGTGGTGCTGCCCACCCTGATCGGCCTGGTCCTGGCGGCCGTCCTGTTCGACACCATCGGACGTCGCTTCCGCCCGCGTACCGCCGCCGCACTGCGGGCCGCCTTCTATCTGCCGCAGGTGCTGCCGGTCGTGGTGGCCGGCATCGTCTGGGGCTGGATCCTGCGCCCCGACGGCGCGCTCAACGGGCTGCTCGACGCCATCGGACTCGGCACGCTGAGCCACGACTGGCTCGGTGACCCGGACACCGCCCTGCCGATGGTGATGGCCGTGATGATCTGGGTGCAGCTCGGCTACCCGGTGGTCGTCTTCATGGCGGCGCTGGAACGGGTCAACCCCGAGCTGTACGAGGCGGCGGAGATCGACGGCGCCGGCTGGTGGCGACGGTTCCGCGCGATCACCCTCCCGCAGATCCGGCCGGAGACCTTCGTGGTCGGCCTCACCTGCACCATCGCCGCGATGAAGGTGTTCGGCCCGATCTACGCGCTGACCCGGGGCGGCCCGGAGAACGCCACAAACGTGCCCTCCTACTTCGCCTACTTCACCTTCTTCAAGCGGCTCAACGTCGGCTACGGCTCGGCGATCTCGATGGTGCTGACACTGATCATCGTCGTGGTGGCGGTGCTGTTCATCCGGGCGCAGAACCGTGCCGAACGCCGCGACGGAGGAATCTGATGGCCGTCACGCTCACCCCACCCCGCACCGGCGGCCGTACCCGCCGGGTTCCCGACCGGCACCACCGGGGCGTCACCCGCTGGATCGTGCTGGCCCTGGTCACCGTCGCCGCGCTGGTGATGCTGGTGCCGTTCGCGTTCATGCTGCTCAACGCGTTCAAGTCGCCCGGCGACTACTCGACCAACGGCCCGCTGAGCTGGCCGACCGAGTTCTACACGACCGGGCTGCGCACCTACTGGGAGCAGGTCGACTTCCCGGTCAAACTGTGGAACTCGATCCTCATCTCCGGCTCCGTCGCGGTGCTCGCCGTGGTCGTCTCCCTGCTCAGCGCGTACGCGCTCGGCATCGGCCGGGTCCGGGGCCGGCTCTGGATCATCGGGCTGTTCCTGCTGGCCAACATGCTGCCGCAGGAAGCCCTGATCTATCCGCTGTACCACTTCGCCAAGGAGGCCGGGCTCTACAACACCCGACTGGCGGTGATCATCATCTTCACCGTCATCCAGGCCGCCTTCGGCACGTACCTGCTCGCCTCGGTGCTCAGCACCTTCCCGCGCCCGCTGCTGGAGGCCGCCGCGCTCGACGGGGCCGGCAAGTGGCGGATCCTGTGGCGGGTCGTGCTGCCCAACGTCCGGCCCACCATCTCGGTGCTGCTGGTCTTCTTCTTCATCTGGACCTGGAACGAGTTCCTCATCCCCCTGGTCATGCTGATCGACAACCAGACCCAGACCATCCCGGTCGCGCTCGCCTCGTTGCAGGGCGACCGGCTGATGGACGCCCCCACCACCAACGCCGGCGCGCTGCTCAGTCTCCTCCCGGCGATCCTGTTCTTCCTCGTCTTCCAGCGCACCCTGGCGCGCGGCATCACGGCAGGAGCCGACAAGTGAAGTTCACCGACGGATACTGGCAACTGCGTCCCGGGGTGAGCGTGCTGCGCCCCGGCACGGTCGAGTCGGTGGAGCCGGACGAGCGGTCCTTCACCGTCTTCGCCCCGATCGGCAGGATCACCGGACGCGGCGACACCCTGAACCGCCCGGTGGTCACCGTACGCTTCTTCTCCCCCGCCCCCGGCGTGGTCGGGGTGACCGTCGGACACCATTCCGGCGGGCTCCCCAAGCAGCCCCGCTTCGCCCTCGCCGACAGCACCGCACACCCGGTGCACGTGGAGGTCACCGGGCTCAGCGCGCGGTTGACCACCGGCGAGATGACCGTGCGGGTGGCGCTGACCGGCCCGTGGCGGGTCGACTTCCTGCGCGGCGACAAGCTGGTCACCTCCTCCACCGAACGCAGCATCGGCGTGGTCACCGACGCCGAGGGCCACAAGTACGTGCACGACCGGCTCTCGCTCGGCGTCGGCGAGACGATCTACGGCCTGGGCGAGCGCTTCGGCGCGTACGTCAAGAACGGCCAGACGGTCGACATCTGGAACGCCGACGGCGGCACCGCCAGCGAGCAGGCGTACAAGAACGTGCCGTTCTATCTCAGCAGCGCCGGGTACGGGGTGTTCGTGGACCACCCCGAACACGTGTCGTTCGAGGTGGGCTCCGAGGTGGTGTCGCAGACCCAGTTCAGCGTGCCGGGGCAGTCCCTGACGTACCACGTGATCGACGGCCCCACCCCGAAGGACGTGCTGCGCCGCTACACGGCGCTGACCGGTCGCCCGGCCCGGGTGCCGGCCTGGTCGTACGGGCTGTGGCTGTCCACCTCGTTCACCACCTCCTACGACGAGAAGACGGTCACCGAGTTCATCGACGGGATGGCCGAGCGGGACCTGCCGCTGTCGGTGTTCCACTTCGACTGCTTCTGGATGCGGCAGTTCCACTGGGTCGACTTCATCTGGGACCCGGCGACCTTCCCGGACCCGGAGGGGATGCTGCGCCGGCTGCACGAACGCGGCCTCAAGGTCTGCGTCTGGATCAACCCGTACATCGCCCAGCGGTCCTACCTCTTCGAGGAGGGCCGGCAGGCCGGCTATCTGGTCCGCAACCCGGACGGGTCGGTCTGGCAGTGGGACAAGTGGCAGGCCGGGATGGCGCTGGTCGACTTCACCAACCCGGACGCGGTCCGGTGGTACGCCGACAAGCTGAAGGTGCTGCTGGACATGGGCGTCGACTGCTTCAAGACCGACTTCGGCGAGCGCATCCCGACCGACGTGGTCTGGCACGACGGCGCCGACCCGCAGCGGATGCACAACTACTACTCCCACCTCTACAACAAGGCCGTCTTCGAGCTGTTGACGGCCGAACGCGGCGAGGGCGAGGCGGTCGTCTTCGCCCGCTCCGCCACGGCGGGCGGTCAGCAGTTCCCGGTGCACTGGGGTGGCGACTGCGAGTCCACCTTCGTGGCGATGGCCGAGTCGCTGCGCGGCGGCCTGTCGCTGGCCGCGTCGGGCTTCGGCTACTGGAGCCACGACATCGGCGGCTTCGAGGGCACGCCCGACCCGGCGGTGTTCAAGCGGTGGATCGCCTTCGGGCTGCTCTCCTCGCACTCGCGGCTGCACGGCTCCGGCTCGTACCGGGTGCCGTGGGCGTACGACGACGAGGCCGTCGACGTGCTGCGCCGGTTCACCCGGCTCAAGATGTCGCTGATGCCGTACCTGGCGGCAGCGGCCGACGAGGCGCACCGCGAGGGCGTACCGGTGATGCGGCCGATGATCCTGGAGTTCCCGGACGACCCGACCGCCGCGTACCTGGACCGGCAGTACATGCTCGGCCCGGACCTGCTGGTCGCCCCGGTGATGAGCGCCGACGGTCAGGTCACCTACTACGTGCCGGCCGGCACCTGGACCCACCTGACCAGCGGCGCACAGGTCACCGGCCCGGGCTGGGTCACCGAGAAGCACGGCTTCGACAGCGTCCCGGTGCTGGCCCGGCCCGGCTCGGTCATCCCGTTCGGGACGGTCACCGACCGGCCCGACTACCGCTGGGCGGACGACGTCACCCTGCGCCTGTACGCTCCGGCACCGGGCCAGCGGACCCGGGTACGCGTGCCCGCGCCCGACCGTGGGTCCGGCACGGAGTTCGAGGTGTACCACCGCGACGGGACGGCCACCGCCGAGGTGGTGGCGGGCGACTCGTCGGGGTACCGCTGCGAGGTCACGGAGGTGACGAAGTGAGTGATGTCGTGTTCCCTGAGGGCTTTGTCTGGGGGTCGGCCACGGCCGCGTACCAGATCGAGGGGGCAGCCCGGGTGGACGGCCGTGGACCGTCGATCTGGGACACCTACAGCCACACACCGGGACGCACCCTGAACGGGGACACCGGCGACGTCGCCGCCGACCACTACCACCGGTGGGAGTCCGACCTGGACCACATCGCCGCGCTCGGGCTGGACGCGTACCGCTTCTCCATCGCCTGGCCCCGGGTGCAGCCCGGCGGCTCCGGCCCGGTCAACCAGGCCGGCGTGGACTTCTACTCCCGGCTGGTGGACGGGCTGCTGGAGCGCGGGGTCCAGCCGGTCGCCACGCTCTACCACTGGGACCTGCCGCAGGAGTTGGAGGACGCCGGCGGCTGGCCGGAGCGGGACACCGCGCTGCGCTTCGCCGACTACGCCACGGCGATCGTCGGGGCGCTGGGCGACCGGGTGCACACCTGGACCACGTTCAACGAGCCGTGGTGCTCGGCGTACCTCGGATACGCCTCCGGCGTACACGCGCCGGGACGCACCGAACCGGAGGCGGCGCTGCGCGCCGTACACCACCTGAACCTGGCTCACGGTCTGGCCGGCCGGGTGATCCGCGACCTGGCTCCGGCGGCGCGGCTGTCGGTCACGCTGAACCTGCACGTGATCCGTCCGGCCTCGGATTCGGCGGCCGACGCCGACGCGGTACGCCGCACCGACGCGCTGGCCAACCGGGCCTTCCTCGGCCCGATGCTCGACGGCGCGTACCCGGCCGACCTGCTCGCCGACACGGCGGCGGTCACCGACTGGTCGTTCGTACGCGACGGCGACGAGCGCACCGCGGCCGTCCCGCTCGACGTGCTCGGCGTCAACTACTACTCGACCACCCTGGTCCGCACCTGGGACGGCGTCTCGGCCCGGTCGAGCGCGGACGGCCACGGCCGGTCGGCGCACTCCGCCTGGGTCGGCGCCGACCGGGTCGACTTCCTTCCCCAGCCGGGCCCGTACACGGCGATGGGATGGAACATCGAGCCGGCCGGCCTGACCGAGCTGCTGCTGCGGCTGCACCGCGAGTACCCCAACCTGCCGCTGATGATCACCGAGAACGGCGCCGCCTTCGACGACGTGGTCTCGCCCGACGGCGCGGTGCACGACGACCGCCGCGTCGACTACCTGCGCCGGCACATCGCCGCGACGCACGACGCGATGGCGGCGGGTGTCGACGTGCGGGGCTACTTCGTCTGGTCGCTGCTGGACAACTTCGAGTGGGCGTACGGCTACGACCGCCGCTTCGGGATCATCCGCGTCGACTACGACACCCAGGAACGCCTCTGGAAGGACAGTGCCCACTGGTACCAGCACCTGGCGACGACAGACCGACTGGACCGCCACCCCTAAATGCTCAAATCATTTCGGCATTAGCTGGGGATTATCCTATGATTGAGTCATGCTGTACCGGACGCCGGAGCTGACCCAGGACGACAAACGCGTTCTCGGCGAACTGGAGACGATGCGTGAAGCCCTTCGTTACCAGGTCGCCGAGCCGCGCCGGTGGAGCGGCCAGCTCCGCAGGACCCTGATCGCCCACGCCATCCAGGGGTCGAACTCGATCGAGGGGTATCAAGTCGGCCTCGACGACGCGGTGGCGGCCGTCGCGGGCGAGGAACCGATGGAAACGAGTCCGAACACGTGGGACGTGATCACCGGATACCGCGACGCCCTCACCTACGTGCAGCAGCTCGGACACTCCCGGGAGTTCGCCTGGCAACACATGCTCCTCGACGCGCTGCACTTCATGATGATGCGGCACGACCTCACCAAATGGCCGGGTCGGTACCGGCCCGGTGACATCTACGTCGACGAGGCCCACACCGGACGGCGGGTCTACACCGGCCCTGACCCGGACCACGTTCCCGCTCTGATCTCCGAGTTGATGGCCTGGCTGGCGGACGGGGAGCCGGAGGTCCCGCTGCTCGTGCGCGCATCGATGGCCCACCTCAACCTGGTGAAGATCCATCCGTGGCGGGACGGAAACGGACGGATGTCACGATGTCTGCACACCCTGGTCCTCGCCAGGGACGGCGTGCTGGCTCCGGAGTTCTCGTCGATCGAGGAGTGGCTGGGCGCCGGGCGGAACACCTACGCCTACTACGACGTACTCGCCGAGATCGGCGGCGCGACCTGGCAGCCGGACACCGACACCGGGCCGTGGATCCGGTTCTGCCTCAGCGCCCACCATCAGCAGGCCCAACTGGTTCGGCAACGGATCGACCAGGCCGCCCGCCTGTGGGATCTGCTCGACGGCTGGGCTGGCCGACACGCGCTGCCCGAACGGGTCGTCAGCGCCCTGCAACTGGCGGCCACCGGCGGCCGGGTCCGCCGAACGGTGTACCAACACGACGAGGGCCTCACGGACGACCAGGCCATCCGTGATCTTCGGGCGCTGGTCAAGGTGGGTCTACTCGAACAGCGTGGCCAGACGCGCGGGAGGCACTACGTCGCCTCGACGACGCTCAGGGACTTGGCCGCACCGGCACTACGCCCCAAGGAGATCGTCGACCCGTACCAGCAGTGACCTGTCCCGGCCGACACAGCCAACAGGTCGGTCAGACGCCGACGCGCTGCTCGGGCACGGTCAGGCCGTACAGCGCCATCAGTTCGGGGGTGTCCACCCGACTGCCGTCGGCCACCGAGTCGCAGGCGATGTCGACGATCTGGTCCTTGTGCGCCAGCAGGTAGGGCCGGGCACCGACGTCGGCACTGGCCAGGGTGGCGATGCCCGGCCAGTGCCGACGGCCGAACAGCATCGGGTAGCCGCGCAGCCCGTTGTAGGTGGCGCAGACCAGCACGTCGGGAAAGGGCAGCGCGGTGACCCGACGGATCGCCTCGGCGGTCAGCCCGGGCATGTCGACGGGGACCACCACCGCGGCCTCCACCCGGTCGTCGTCGATGCCGGCCAGGCCGGCACGGATGGACGAGCCGACTCCGGTGCCCCACGCCCGGTTGACCACCACCGTGGCGTGGTCCAGGTGCGCGGTGTCACGGACCTGGTCGGCGGCGGCGCCGAGGACGACGACGATCTGCCCGCAGCCCGCCTCCGTCAGCGTGTCGATCATCTGGTCGACCAGGGGTTTGTCACCCTGGTGCAGCAGGGCCTCGGGGCCGCCGATACGACGGCCACCTCCCGCCGCGATGATCATTCCTGCGATCCGGTTCAGAACCGCGCTCCCTCCAGTGTGGGACCGGGTGAGCACCGTGGCGCTGTCCGTCCCGTCCGACGCACATCGTTTGCAACGAGCACGGACGGAGGAGAGTGGCGGGGCAAATAGGATAAATTAGGTAACACGCTCATCCTTCGGTGCGCGTCGGACGTATGCCGCACCCGTCGACCCGATCCCCCTGACGGATCGGCTCAGCCAGGCACCGGCAACGCGCCACCGACCCGGATGGGACCGTACGCGTCCCGCAACCGACCGCCCGTACGCCGATTGGCCACCGCCACCACCTCGGCCAGCATGGACAAAGCGGTCTCGGCCAGCGAGTCCCCGCCGAGATCCAGGCCCGCCGGACCGGCGAGCCGGTCGAGACCGGCGAGACCACCCAACCGGGCCAACCGTCGATCATGCGTCTCCCGGCTCCCCAGCACCCCCACATGACCGGCCCGGCCGGACAACGCGGCCCTGATCGCGCGATCGTCGATGCGCGGGTCGTGGGTCAGCACCAGCACCGCGTCGCGAGGCCCGACCGGGGCAGCGGACAGCCACCGGTCGGGCCAGTCGCAGACCACCTCGTCGGCCGCCGGCGCCCGCTCCCGACAGGCGTACGCGGGTCGCGGGTCGACCACCGTCACCCGGTAACCCATCGGCACGGCCAGCGCGGCCACCGCGGCGGCCAGATCCGTCGCACCGACCAGCACCAGGAGCGGGCCGGGACGCCACTGCTCGACGAAGCACTCCTCATCGGCGGGCAGCCCGTCCCGGCTCGCCGCGACCGACCAGTCGAACGGCTCCCGCAACGCGACGGCCACCGCCAGCGGACGGCGCGCGGCCAACGCGGCACCGATGGTCGCGTACACCGCGCCGGTGGGCGCCGGCGCGATCAGCACCCCCAACTCGGCGACGCAGGCGGGCGCGGCCTCCCAGGGCATCAACTCCGCGGCGGGAGTGACCGCCGTCAGACGGGGGCGGGCACCGTCGAGCACCGCGCGGGCCTCCGCCAGCAGGGCCCCCTCCACGCAACCACCGGAGACCGAGCCGACCCAACCGCCGTCGGCGGCGACCGCCATGGTGGCGCCCAGCGGCCGGGAGCCGGGGCCGGTCCGCCGTACCAGCCGGGCCAGCACGACCCGCTGCCCGGCCGCGTACCGCCGCTCGACGAACGGCCACACCTCCGCCAACATCCGCCGACACCCCCAGACGTCGTTGCATACCTTTCTATCGCTTTTAACGACTTTGGGCGTTACGGATCCGTTTAATAGCGTTAACTCGCCGACCCACGATCCTCCGGGGGACGACCGCATGGACACCGAGATCGCACTCCGCGTGGACGGCGCCGACCACCGGCTCACCGTCGACACCCGCACCACCCTGCTCGACGCGCTGCGCGAACGACTGGGCAACACCAGCCCCAAAAAGGGCTGCGATCACGGCCAGTGCGGCGCCTGCACCGTGCTGCTCGACGGCCGACGCGCCAACAGCTGCCTCGCGCTGGCGGTGGCCCACGACGGCGCCGAGGTGATCACCGCCGCCGGACTCGCCCACGACGGTCGACTGCACCCCGTGCAGCAGAGCTTCATCGACCACGACGCCTTCCAGTGCGGCTACTGCACCCCGGGACAGATCGTCTCGGCGGTCGCCATGCTCGCCGAGGCGGCATCCGGGTGGCCCAGCGCGGTCACCGTACGCGACCCCGACCGCACCGACCCGGCCGCCCACGGGCCGGTCGACCTCACCGCCGACCCCGACGAGATCCGGGAACGGATGAGCGGCAACCTCTGCCGCTGCGCCGCGTACGCGAACATGATCCCGGCGATCCAGGAGGTGGCCCGGTCATGAGGCCCTTCCGGTACGCGCGCGCCACCGACCTGGCCGGCGCGGTCGCCCTGTTGGCCCGCTCGCCACAGGCGGCCTTCCTCGGCGGCGGCACCAACCTGGTGGACCTGATGAAGCTCGACGTGGCCCGCCCCGACCTCCTGGTCGACCTGCGGGACGTCACCTCCCGGAGCGTCACGGAGCTGCCCGACGGTGGCGTCCGCATCGGCGCGGGCGTCTCCAACAGCGACCTGGCCGCAGATCCGCTGATCCGGCGTCGCTACCCGGTCGTCGCGCAGGCGCTGCTCAACGGCGCCTCCACCCAGTTGCGCAACCTCGCCACAGTGGGCGGGAACCTGTTGCAACGCACCCGCTGTCCCTACTTCCAGGACGTCACCACGGCGTGCAACAAGCGCGCCCCGGGCACCGGCTGCTCCGCTGTCGAGGGACACCACCGCGACCTGGCGATCCTGGGCGTCTCCCCGGAGTGCATCGCCACCCACCCGTCGGACCTGGCCGTAGCGCTGGCCGCGATGGACGCCCTGGTGCAGACCACCGGGCCGGACGGCAGCCGCACCATCCCGCTGACCGAGCTACACCGACTGCCCGGATCGACACCTCAGACGGACACGGTGCTGGCCCACGGGGAACTGATCACCGCCGTCGACCTGCCTCCGCTGACCTTCGCCGCCCGCTCCTACTACCGCAAGATCCGCGACCGGGCCTCGTACGCGTTCGCCCTGGTCTCCGTCGCCGCCGCGCTCGACCTGGCCGACGGACGCATCCGCGACGTCCGGATCGCGCTGGGCGGCGTCGCGCACCGGCCGTGGCGGGCCACCCGCGCCGAGGACCTGCTGCGCGGCGGACCGCCCACGGAGGACAGACTGCACCGGGCCGCGGAGGCCGAGCTCGCCGACGCGCGACCGCTGCCGGAGAACGCCTTCAAGGTGCCGCTGGCCCGCAACGCCGTCGTGCGTACGCTGCTGGACCTGGCTGCGACGGGCCGGTAGGCGACGGGCCGATCCCGCGCACCGTCGCCGAGGCTTGGAACGACCTCGACCTTTCTCGTCAAGGGGGTCGGCCACTCTCTCGTGGTGTCCGCAGCCGCGTTCCCGAACACATGGACTCGCCGCCGACGGTTGCCGCATGGCAGGCTGCCATGAAGGGGTGATTCCACGGAACGCCCTATCCACTGACCCCGTCTCGCTCTGGGAAGGACAAGCGTGTCACGCCGCCTCTTTACGTCCGAATCGGTCACGGAAGGCCACCCGGACAAGATCGCTGATCAGATCAGTGACGGTATTCTCGATGCCCTGCTCACTCAGGATCCGCATAGCCGTGTGGCGGTGGAGACTCTGATCACGACTGGTCAGGTGCATGTGGCGGGTGAGGTGACGACGAAGGCGTATGCCGATATTCCGTCGATCGTGCGGGAGACGATTCTGGGTATCGGGTATGACTCGTCGAAGAAGGGTTTCGATGGGGCGTCGTGTGGGGTGAGTGTGTCGATTGGGGCGCAGTCGCCGGATATTGCGCAGGGTGTGGATAACGCCTTTGAGTTGCGGACGGGTTCGTCGGAGTCGGCGTTGGATGCGCAGGGTGCCGGTGATCAGGGGATGATGTTTGGTTTTGCGTGTTCGGAGACGCCGGAGTTGATGCCGTTGCCGATCGCGTTGGCGCATCGGTTGGCGCGTCGGTTGTCGGCGGTGCGGAAGGACGGGACGGTGCCGTATCTGCGTCCGGATGGTAAGACGCAGGTGACGATCGAGTATGAGGGTCTGCGTCCGGTGCGGTTGAACACGGTGGTGGTGTCGTCGCAGCATGCGGCGGACATCTCGTTGGAGTCGTTGTTGGCTCCGGATGTGCGGGAGCATGTGATCGGGCCGGAGTTGGAGGGCCTGGGGTTGGATGTTGAGGGGTATCGGTTGTTGGTGAATCCGACGGGCCGGTTTGAGATCGGTGGTCCGATGGGTGATGCGGGGTTGACGGGTCGGAAGATCATTGTGGATACCTATGGTGGGTATGCGCGGCATGGTGGTGGGGCGTTTTCGGGTAAGGATCCGTCGAAGGTGGATCGGTCGGCGGCGTATGCGATGCGGTGGGTGGCGAAGAACGTGGTGGCGGCGGGGTTGGCGGAGCGGTGTGAGGTGCAGGTGGCGTATGCGATCGGTAAGGCGCATCCGGTGAGTTTGTTCGTGGAGACGTTCGGTACGGAGACGGTGTCGGTGGCGTCGATCGAGCGGGCGGTGTCTGAGGTGTTCGATCTGCGTCCGGCGGCGATCATTCGGGATCTGCACCTGTTGCGTCCGATCTATGGGCAGACGGCGGCGTATGGGCATTTCGGTCGGGAGTTGCCGGATCTGACGTGGGAGAACACGGACCGGGCCGCCGACCTCAAGTCGGCCGCAGGAGCCTGACACAAGCGTGTCACGCCGCCTCTTTACGTCCGAATCGGTCACGGAAGGCCACCCGGACAAGATCGCTGATCAGATCAGTGACGGTATTCTCGATGCCCTGCTCACTCAGGATCCGCATAGCCGTGTGGCGGTGGAGACTCTGATCACGACTGGTCAGGTGCATGTGGCGGGTGAGGTGACGACGAAGGCGTATGCCGATATTCCGTCGATCGTGCGGGAGACGATTCTGGGTATCGGGTATGACTCGTCGAAGAAGGGTTTCGATGGGGCGTCGTGTGGGGTGAGTGTGTCGATTGGGGCGCAGTCGCCGGATATTGCGCAGGGTGTGGATAACGCCTTTGAGTTGCGGACGGGTTCGTCGGAGTCGGCGTTGGATGCGCAGGGTGCCGGTGATCAGGGGATGATGTTTGGTTTTGCGTGTTCGGAGACGCCGGAGTTGATGCCGTTGCCGATCGCGTTGGCGCATCGGTTGGCGCGTCGGTTGTCGGCGGTGCGGAAGGACGGGACGGTGCCGTATCTGCGTCCGGATGGTAAGACGCAGGTGACGATCGAGTATGAGGGTCTGCGTCCGGTGCGGTTGAACACGGTGGTGGTGTCGTCGCAGCATGCGGCGGACATCTCGTTGGAGTCGTTGTTGGCTCCGGATGTGCGGGAGCATGTGATCGGGCCGGAGTTGGAGGGCCTGGGGTTGGATGTTGAGGGGTATCGGTTGTTGGTGAATCCGACGGGCCGGTTTGAGATCGGTGGTCCGATGGGTGATGCGGGGTTGACGGGTCGGAAGATCATTGTGGATACCTATGGTGGGTATGCGCGGCATGGTGGTGGGGCGTTTTCGGGTAAGGATCCGTCGAAGGTGGATCGGTCGGCGGCGTATGCGATGCGGTGGGTGGCGAAGAACGTGGTGGCGGCGGGGTTGGCGGAGCGGTGTGAGGTGCAGGTGGCGTATGCGATCGGTAAGGCGCATCCGGTGAGTTTGTTCGTGGAGACGTTCGGTACGGAGACGGTGTCGGTGGCGTCGATCGAGCGGGCGGTGTCTGAGGTGTTCGATCTGCGTCCGGCGGCGATCATTCGGGATCTGCACCTGTTGCGTCCGATCTATGGGCAGACGGCGGCGTATGGGCATTTCGGTCGGGAGTTGCCGGATCTGACGTGGGAGAACACGGACCGGGCCGCCGACCTCAAGTCGGCCGCAGGAGCCTGACGACAAACACGAGAGGCCGGTCCCGGTCCCGGCGGCTGCCAGAGCCGCCGGGACCGGGACCGACGCCGTCCGGGTTACCCGGAGGTCGCCGGCCGCACCCGACACCCGAGCGTCCGTACCGGACAGTCGGGGCGATGCGGCCGGTGACCTGGTGATCTGAGGTTGTCAGTGCACGTTGGTGTTGGTGGCGCGGGTCGAGTCGACGAGCGCCTTCACCTTCGGCAGCCCTTCGACGTGGCTGCCCGCCTCGATCCGGGCCGACCAGTGGTCGTACCGGCCGCTGAGCTGCTCGGAGCGCAAGCTGGCAGCGCTGACGATGCAGGCGCTGATCGGATCCCGAGGTTTGCCCTCCACCTCGACCTGCTCACAGTCCACGCCGTAGCGCACCATTTCGTGCTGCGGTCGGAAGTCGAACTTGTCGTTGGCGCAGGGATCCCAGCCTTCCTGGACGCAGCCGGCGTAGTTCGCCAGGGCAAGCTGGAAGGTCTTGCCGAAGTGCAGGTTGTGCGACTGGTCGACGTCGGTGCGCGGCGCAGCCCAGTCGCCGGGCAGGCCGTGTTCGCCGAACAGAAGCGCATTCAGGGCGTCGTCGCGCTCCAGCGCGGAAGCCCAGCCCAACTCCGAGTACGCCTGGAGCAGCCGGATCGCGGTGGTCACCTCCTGGCCCCTCTCCCACAGCAGCCGGGCGTTGTCCCACTTGAATTCGACGGGCCGGTTCACCCCACTTCCGTTCACCATCACGGTGTAGAAGTACTTCTGCCGGCCGGCCAGCATGGCGGCGGCCTTGTTGTACGCGGTCTGGGCCACCGCGCCGATCGGCGGGACCGGCGCCGACTCGAAGGCCGTCCGGTAGCTGGCGTTCCAGCGTTCGTCGAGGAAGTACTTCTCGTCGTGGCAGTAGCCGCTCGGCTCGTTGTTCACCACCCGCATGGAGCAGAAGACCCCCACCGGGAAGACCTGGGTCGCCGTCTGGGCGTCCTGCCACTCACCGCCGTGCCAGCGGACCCGCGACCGGACGGTGATCTGCAGGTCGCCGCTGCTGGTCTGCAGCCGTGGCGTCTGGTTCTCCACGACGTTGACGAACTGCGCCTCGAAACAGGTCGCGAACTGCGGCCGCTTGTCGGTCGGCAGCCCGTGGTCGGCCAGGTGGAAGGGATTGGGCAGGGTGGAGCGCCGCAGGGTGGCCGGTATGGCACGGTTGCCGAGGTAGCCGGAGCAGGCGGGCATCGTGGAGGCCTCCGGAATCTTGGCCTCGATCGCCTGGTCTGGTTTGCCCCACAGGTCGTACTCGGGCATCGGGACGCCGACGCCGTTCCACATCACCGCTCCCCGGATGCCGTCGGCCTGCTTGGCCCAGCCCTCCATGGCGGTGCGATAGATGCCGACCAGTTCGGTGAACAGCTTGTTGGTACCGCCGCCCTCGCCCGGGGCACTGAACTGGCGGACCTGCTTGTTGATCTCGTCACCGGTGGTCGCGATCTCCGCCGCCCGATAGGCGAGGATCTGGCCCGCGAACTCCGGGTTCTGCAACTGCAGGATGTTGTAGGTGCGAGCCGCGGTGCCCCAGGCCGCCGGATTGGCCACCCGCGGGTTGGAATAGGGCAGATGGAACTCCTTGGCCGCCCACGTGGTCAGGTAGTTGATGGACGCCTCGGGCAGGTTCGTGTTGAGTACGGTGACCGGGTCGTCCAGGCTGGTTCCCTCGGGCACCGTGAAGGTGCCCGGGCTCATTGCCGTCGACGTGGCGAAGTCGAAGGTGGGCGCCTCCGCTTTCTCGTGGTAGTCGGAGTAACTTGCCATCGGTCGGCCGGTGATGGCCTCGTAGTGCACGTAGGTGTTGATCACCTTGTTCAGGTCACTCTTCGCGATTCCCTCGAGTGCAACGTGGATCGCCAGCGCCATCGAGTCCATCTTGCGCTCGATCGTCTGCAACTGGGTCGCGATCTCGCCGATCTTGGCCCTGACCTCCGCGACCGACTTCGACAGGTCTCCGAGCAGACCGACGAGGTCGCCGTACATGACGTTGAGCGCCGTCTCGATCCGGTCGAAGCGCTGGTCCATCCCCTTTGCCAGTTGGTCGATCCGGAGATGGAGCTTCTGGATCTCCGCCAGGATCATGGCGTGGGGATCGTCGTCCACCCCGGTGAAGAGCTTCACCAGGCTCATTCCCGCACCGAGCAGGTTCCCGGTCATCACCGCGGTACCCATCACACTCGCGGCCGTGCCCAGTCCCGCATTGAGCACCGTAGTCATGTACGTGTTGATCGCACTGACCGAGGTGACCATCGCATCGCCGACGATCTTCAGCTGACCGCCGAACTTCTCGTCGGTGAAGCCCATCAGGGTGGAGAGGATGCTGACCGACTTGCCAAGCCCCTCGAACAGGATCTTGTTGCTGTCGGTCTTCTGCTTCTCGGCGTTGCGGGTAGCCTCGTCTGGGCTGTTGCCGTGGATGAGGTAGGTCGTCGAGTAGTGAATCACCTCCGTGGTCCGGGTGTTCGCATTCTGGTCCAGCACCTGGAGCACCCGGGTGGCCTGCTGCTGCACGAACGACCGGTAGTTGTCCTTGTCACCGCGGGCCGCCTTGATCTGGGCCAGCGGCACGTAGTGACCGATCGTGCCGGGGTTGCTCGGCTGCGGCGGGTGGATCTGGATGGCGAGCAGGGCGGCCTCACTGGCCCGCACGCTGGTTCCGGTCCGGGCCGCGAACGCCGCGTCCCACCCGGTCGCCAGCGCCGCGTCGGTGGTGGCCGTCCGTCGCAGGGCGGCGAAGGTGGCGTCGGTGGCCCCTCGGATGTGCGCGTTCCACGCCGCATCCTGGAATCCGCCCCGCACCAGGTTCAGCGCGTCCTTGACCACATTGGCGCCCTGGACACCGACCGTGCTGGTCAGGATCTCGCGCAGATGCGGCCCGTTGAGCACCGGCGCGTCGCCGCCCTGCTCGTCCTTGTCCTTGACTCCGATCCCCGCTGCCACCGCCGACATCAGGGCGAAGCGGGACTTCGAGTCGCCGTCGCCGTCTGACACCGCCTTGTCGGCCCGGTTCCGGGTGAGCGCCACGTGCGCCGCGATCTGCTCGCTACTGGCGGAGGGGTTGACCCGCCGCCAGTCCAGCAGCTCGGCGGTGAGCACCGCGTTCTTGACGCCCGCCGTGTCCGGGCCGGTCAGCTGTACCGCCGCGCTGAAGAGCGCAGCGTGTGCCGCCGCGTCGTCGAACTCCACCGAGTCGTCGGCCTGGGCCGGCACCTGCGCGCCGGTCGCCACCATCACCCCGGCCAGGACGGCGGCCCAGCCACGCCACCACCGGCCTACGCCGGGTCGCGTTCTGATCCCAGATCTCATTCCTGTACGCACCACAGCTCCCTCACGGGGCAGGCCACACGCCTACGTCCCGCCGCTGACCGTCCCCCGCCCAGCGTCCCGAGGGACAGGGACAGGCATCCCTGTGTCCGGGACAGGCATCCCGGCACCGGGCTGAACCCGTGCCTGACCTGCGCGGTCTGACCTAGGACCGTCGACCGGCCAGCCGAAGACGGCGCTTGACGCCACCAGCGGCTCGCGCCTTCAGGCGCGACAGCATCTCGTCGGCCTGGCCCTCGGCCCGCCGACCGAGAGAATCGGCATGCCCGAGCATCGCGACGATCGTCTCGATCGCCACGTCGAGCAACTGCCCGTCGTCCAACTCGTCGGGACTGACCGTCCGCTCCATCTCGGTGGGCCGCAACTCGTCCAGATCACCGACCACCGTGCACGGATAGTCCCGGATCTCCGCGATCTGCTGCTCGGCGAGGTCGCACACCCACGCAGCCCGGTCCAGGCCGACACCGAACCGCAGGTCGTTGGCGCGCTCCTTGAGCACCGCGTCGACCAGGTGCCGCTGCACCACCTTCTGGTACGGCGTCCGCAGCGGATGTCTGTCCCCCAGCGCCTGGTTGACCCGGCGCAGCAACTCGCTCTCCGCAGCACCCAGGGAGGGATTCGAGGTCGGTGCGGTCAGCTCGCACAGGCCGTCCGGGATGCCCAGCACCCCGGCGAAACGGTGCCAGAGCAGGTCTCGCGGGGCACCGGGCGGCGGCACGACCACCAGGTGCCGCTGCGCTGCCGGCACCAGGTCCCCCCAGCGGCGCAGCATCCGGGGCGCGGTGTAGTTGTCCCAGAAGGTGTCGAAGCGGCCCGCCTCGACGGCCCGCAGGAAACCGTCGAAGCGCCAGGTGCTGCGCGCCCGGATGCTCTGCTGCCAGGTCGACGGGAAGGTCCGCCACAGGTCCCGCCCGGCCGCGATCACGTGCACCTCGGCGGGTTGCAGGCTCTCGATCGCCCGGGCCGCCTGCGCACTGGTCGCCGCACCCAGCCCCTCGTTGCTGATGATCACGTCGCCGGACCACCGGCGCGCCTTCTCGGCCAGCCGGTCCCACGTCCAGTACACCCCGGCGTCACGCCAGTGCGCCGCACGCAGATCCGCCATCGCCTGGTCGTGCGCCACCGCGCTGCCCGGCAGCAGGATCCCGGCCTTGCGCAACACGTTCTGGTTGCTCCAGAGCACGTTCTGCACGAAGGTGCTGCCCGTCTTCGGGGCACCGATGTGCACATAGACGCGTCTGGCCATTCCGCCTCCCCGGCATCGCCACCTCCCCGACCGGAGTGGTCAAGTTGGAGGCACCAGGGTGGCACACCGAACGCGTGGAAGAAACCGCAGGTCAGACACGGTCAACCGGCTCATTTGCACAATGCCCGGCAGCCGAAATCAGGGTGAACTCTGCGCGACGCGACCCGCGCCGACGAGCACGGCGAGCCCGGGAAGCCGCCCCGTCCACGCGTCACGCCCACCATCGACGCCGACCGGACGTCGACGGCCTCACCCCGGCCCGCCGCGCGCCGCTCACGCCGCGTCGGCGTAACACTCCACCACCGACAGGTCCAACGGGAACCGCACCGCGGTCTCGCCGAACAACAGCGCGGTGGCCCGCCGCCCGGCCCGGTCGACCGCTTCGGCGACCCGCTCGGCCTGCGCGGCCGGGCAGTGCACGATCACCTCGTCGTGCTGGAAGAAGACCAACTCGGCCTCGGTGCCGGCCAACTCGCCCCGCAGCACCGCGAGCAGCGTCGAGGCCCACTCGGCGGCGGTGGCCTGGATGACGAAGTTGCGGGTGAACCTCCCACGGGACCGGGCCGCGCGGGCCCGGGGCGACTGCGGGTCACCGGCCGCATCCGGGTCGGACGGCCCGTCGTCACCCGCGCCGAACCCGGTCGTCCCCGGCGGACAGGTACGCCCCAACCACGACCGCACCAGCCCGCCCGCCTCACCGGTGCGGGCCGCCGCCTCGACATGACCGAACGCGGTCGGGTAGTTGCGCCGCAGCACCGCCAGGGCCGGCACCGCCGCACCACCGGTCTGCCCGTACATCGCCCCCAGCAGGGCGAGCTTGGCTCGACCCCGGTCACCGCCGAACGCGTCCCGGGCCAGCGCGGCGTACAGGTCACCGGTGGCACCCGCCGCCGCCAGCCGGGTGTCGCCGGAGACCGCCGCCAGCACCCGAGGCTCCAGTTGCCCCGCGTCGGCCACCACGAACCGCCACCCCGGGTCGGCCACCACCGCACGACGGATCACCTTCGGGATCTGCAACGCGCCACCACCACGGGTCGCCCACCGGCCCGACACCACTCCACCGGGAACGTACTCCGGCTGGAACCGCCCCTCGCGGACCCACGCGTCCCGCCAGGCCCGCCCGTGCGCCGTCCAGATCCGATAGAGCTCCTTGTACTCCAGCACCAGCGGCACCGCCGGATGGTCCACTCCGCGCAGCACCCAGGCCCGCGTGTTCGGCAGCTCCACCCCGGCCCGCGCGAACGCCCGCAGCAGTTCCGCCGGGCTGTCCGCGTGCACCTGCCGTACGCCGAACGCCTCGGCGATCCGCGTCGCCAACTCGGCCAGTCGGCGGGGCGGCCCGCCCACCGGTGACGGCTCCCCGAGCAGCTCGGTCAGGATCGCGTCGTGCACGTCAGCGCGCCAGGGCAGGCCAGCCGCACCCATCTCGGGCCCGATCAGCGCACCGGCCGACTCGGCCGCCACCAACAGCCGGAACCGCCCCGGTGCCCCGGTCGCCGCGATCCGGTCGAGTTGATCGGCGTACACCCCGGTCAACGCCGTGATGCCCGGACCCTGCGGCCCGGGCACGGCGTCGAAGAGCGCGCCCTGCCCACCGCCCGGCGGGGCGGCCACGCGCGGCGGCGGATCGGCCGGCACCGGCGCGCCGGTCAACCGCGCCCACGCCGCCGCCAACGCGCGGGGCTCACCGAAGCGGCCGGCGTAGCCGAGCAGCAACGCCTCGGTCAGCTCCACGTCGTGGCAGCGAGCGACGCGGACACCGGCCCGCAGCAGCGCCGGATAAAGGGTGGTGCCGCAGGCCCAGACCCAGCGCGGCGAGTCGGCCCGCTCCCGGGCGGCCACCGCGGCGGCCAGGTCGGCGGTCGGCTCCGGCTGCCCCAGGGCGGCGCCCGCCGGGTCGAGGGGTTGCAGCACTCCCCCGCCCCGCTCGTCGGGCACCACCGCCACCAGCACGAACAGCATTCTTCCGCCCGGGTACGACACCCCCGCGGGCAGGAGCAGAGTCAGTCGGCGTTCGACCACGAGCGGTGGGACAGCACGAGGCGGTAGCCGTCCGGATCCTCGACGGTGATCCCCCACCGGTCCCAGTAGGCGCCCTGGGAGACCCGGCGACCACCGGCGGATTCGAGTCGGGGGACGAGCTTCTCGTCGGGAGCTTCGCCGAGGTAGATCACGAGCAGGTCCTCGGGGCCCGGTGTCGGTCGGACCGCCAGGTGCGGGCCGCCGACCAGTTCCAGGTGCCAGGAGGCTTCCGGCCAGCCCAGCATGATCAGGTCGTGCTCGCCGGGACCGCCCTGCCCTCGCCAGAGCACGTGCAGGCCGAGCCCGTCGCGATAGAAGTGCTCCGCGACCGCGAGGTCACGGGACGGTCGGGCGATCCGGATGCTGGCGGCGGGGTCGATCACGGTTGCTCCCTCGGTAGACCGAGAGGGCATCGTGCAACCTCAACCGACGTCGAGGTCAAGTCCGCCCCCGACCGGTGGGCCGGGGGCGGACGGTGTGCGCTACTTGCTGACGCCGGCGGTGAGGCCGGACTGCACCTGGCGCTGGAAGACGATATAGACGATGAGCACCGGCAGCATCGCCATCGTCACCCCGGCGAACAGGCCGGACCAGTCGGAGCGGTAGCCCTGGTTGACCGACAGCTCGATCAGCCCCTGGGAGATGACCTGGTTCTTCGGCTCGCCGGCCACCGACTGCATGAGCAGGGTCGGCAGGTACCACTGGTTCCACTGGCCGAGCACGTTGAAGATGCCGATGCTGATCAGGCCGGGCTTGGCCATCGGCAGCATCACGCTGAAGAAGAGCCGGCTGTGCGAAGCCCCGTCGACCATGCCCGCCTCCGCGATCGCGTTGGGCAGCGTCCGGAAGAACGAGTGCATGAAGAAGACGGTGAACGCCAGCGACCACGCCACGTAGACCAGGATCAGCATCAGGTGCTTGTTCGGGCCGAGGAACGGCAGCGCCACACCGGTGTTGTAGACGCCCTTGAACAGCGGCACCGCGGCGAGGTAGATCGGCAGGGTCAGACCGGACAGGAACATGTAGTAGATCAGCCGGTTGCCGGGGAACTCGTAGCGGGCGAGCACGTAGGCGGCCATCGAGCCGAGCAGCATGGTGAGGAAGACGCTGCCGGTCAACACCAGCACGGTGTTGAGGAAGAACTCGCCGATGTGCCCCTCGGTCCAGGCCCGACCGAAGTTGTGCCACTGCAACTGCTCCGGGATGAGCGACAGCGGCTTGCGGATCACCTCCGAGTCGGTCTTGAGCGCCGACATCACCACCCACAGCAGCGGGTAGAACACCATGATCGCCCAGACGGCGAGGAACAGATGCGAGAGGCCGTTGAAGAACCGTGCCCCGGCACGACCGCCACCGACGGCGGCGCGTTCGGCCGGCGTACGTCCCGGCGGCGGGGCCTGGTCGGGCCCGGCCTGGCCACCCGGGGTGTGGGTCACCGTGCTCATCGTCCAGGTCTCCTCAGTACTCGATCCGCTCACGACGGGTGATCCGGAGCTGGAGCGCGGCCAGCAGGATCGTGAAGATCGCCAGCGCCACGCCCATGGCGCAGGCGTAGCCGAACTGGCCCTTCTGGAAGGCGGTGAAGTTCAGCACCGACGCGAAGATCTCGCTGGCGTGGTTGGGTCCGCCCTGGCTGGGCGTCATCACGAAGACCAGGGCGTACATGTCCAGGGCGATGAAGCCCAGGTAGACCCAGGCCACCGAGACGGTGTCCCGCAGCAGCGGCAGGGTGATCCGGAAGAAGGTGTGGAAGCGTCCCGCGCCGTCGAGGATGGCCGCCTCGTAGACGTCCTTCGGGATCGACTGCATGGCCGCCGAGAACAGCACCATGTAGAAACCGGCGCCGCTCCAGACCGCGATCAGCAACAACCACCACAACACCGCCGGTACGCCGAGGAAGGGCTCCGGGTCGTACATGAAGGTGATCGGGTCTTCTTCGCTGACCAGCCCGATCTTCATCAGGAGGCCGTTGATCAGGCCCTGGCTGTCGGCGCGGTAGATCTGCTGCCACATCACCGCGATGACGACCAGGGAGAGCACCTGCGGGAAGAAGAAGATCACCTTGTAGAACCCGGAGCCGAAGACGCCCCGGATGCCGGCCTTGTCCTCGCGTCCGCCCACGTTGAGCAGGAACGCGAGGAACAGGGCCAGCGCGATGGTGAACAGCGGCACGGTGATCAGGAAGAAGACGTTGTGCCAGAACGCCTTCCTGATCAGCTCGTCGGAGAACAACCGGATGTAGTTGTCCAGCCCGACGAACTGCTGCCTGTCGGAGTAGCCTCCCCAGTCGGTCAGCGAGTACCCGGCGGCCTGCAGGAAGGGCCACACCACGTAGAAGACGTAGAGGCCGACCGGCAGTGCCAGGAAACCCGTGACGAAACGGCCAACACCGTGCCGCATGTCTCTCACTTCCTCGTTCGGTTGGGTCCGGCGGGTGTCACGCGTCGCGGGTCTGCTTGGTGATGGACGAGTCCTTGGCCACCTTGTCGGCGGCGGCCTGCATCTTGTCGACGAACTGCGCGGCGGTGAGCCGGCCGGCCATCAGCTCCTGGGAGAGGTTCTGGCTCTCCTTGTCCAGGTCCGCGTAGAAGTTCCAGAACTTGATCGAGACCAGGTCCTTGGGCGCGTTCTTCATCAGGTCGTTGGCGCTGGCCAGCGCCGAGTCCTGGACGTTGTCGCCGGAGCCGGTGGTGGAGGCGAGGGACTTGGTCAGCTCGGCGAACTTCGCCGAACCGGCCTTGGAGAGCACGGCCCGCAGGAACTCCTTGGCCGCCGCCTTGTTCGGGGCCTTGCTCGGCACCACGATGCCCTCGCCGGCGCCGGCGTAGACGTCGTTGGGCGCCTTGTCGGTGGCACCCAGGCCCCAGTAGTCGGAGATCTTCATCTCGAAGCCCGGCGGGATGGTCGCCGCCATCTCGTTCTTGAGCCAGGTGCCGACCTGGATGAAGGCCGCCTTGCCGTCGAGCCAGGCCTGCTGCGACTGGGTGTGGTCGAGCTTGCCCGGGAGCACCAGCTTGTCCTTGACCAGCTTCTCCCACACCTCCAGGGCAGGCAGGATGCCGTCGGCCCGCCAGGCGTTCTCCTTGAGGTTGTCGATGTCGATGACCGCCTGCTTGCCGGCCGACTTCCAGACCGTGGCCATCAGCGCCCAGCGCGGGTAGTAGCCGTGCACGGCGTCGTAGACGTACGGCGACATGCCCTTGGCCTTGATCTTCGGGGCGAGCGCGAAGAACTCGTCGAAGGTCTTCGGCGGGGCCCAGCCCTCCCGGTCGAACAGGGCCGAGTTGTACCAGTTGCCCCAGACCGTGTAGGCGATGTTGACCACGTAGAACTTGCTCTGGAAGGTGCCGTCGGCGACGGTGCCGGGCAGCAGGGTGTCGGCGACGGTGCCCCCGCCCTCCCAGGCCGGGGCGGCGAGCAGGTCGTCCAGCGGCTCGATGGCGCCCTCGTTGACCAGGGTGCTGATGTCCATCATGTCGGCGCCCGAGTTCATCACGACGTCGCTCGGCTGCGTCGCCATCTTGGGCTGCTCTTCGGTCTTGATCTTCTGGGTGGAGCTCATGTTGACGGTGATGTTCGGGTGCTTGGCGTTGAAGATCGCCTGATCTTCCTTCGCCCAGGCGTCACCGAGCCCACCGTTGAAGATGACCACCTTCACGGCGCTGTCAGCCTGCACGCCGAAGGGGTTGTCGGTGCTCTTCTCCCCGGCGTTGTCGGTGTTCTCGCTGGGCGTGCTGCCCGCGCAGGCGCTGAGCAGACCCGCGGCCGGGGTCACCAGGAGGCCCGCGGCGGCCGCGCGGCGCAGCAGGGTCCGGCGGTTCAGATCGGGGGAAACGGACATCTCTGACTCTCCTTGTGGTGTCGGGTCAGGCGGTGCGCCGGAGACGACCGGCGTACCGCGACTCGAGGGCGAGGTTGTGCTCGTCCCCACCGGGGACGTTGGCGGAGAGGTAGATAGGGGGTGCCTCTCCGGCCTGGTGGAACCGTCGTACGACCTCCGCGGTCAGCAGCTGCGCCAGCAGCGCCGAGGTGACCGAGGAGACCGCACAGACCGCGCCGCCGCCCTCGAGCGGCAGCAGTGCGTCACCGTACGGCGCGCCGTTGTCCAGCACGACGTCGGCGAGATCGACGAGCCGCCGGCCCGACGGGTGGCGCGGAGCGACCCGTCCGGTGTGCTCGACCGAGGTGACCGCGATCAACGGGTGACCGCGACCGGTGACCAGCAGGGCCAGTTCGACCACCGAGCCGTTGATGCCGGACTGGGACGCCACCACGAACACGTCCTGCGGCTGCGGCGCGGCGATCTCGTAGAGCTGGTGGGCGATGGCCGGGTCGCGCTCCAGCTTCGGGTCGGCGAGCAGGTCGCGCGGGGCGTCGCCGTGCAGCACCAGGTCGTGCAGGGTGAGCCGGTTGGTGGGCACCAGCCCGCCGGCCCGGGCCACCAGCTCGGCCGCGAACGCCTCGGAGTGCCCGGCCCCGAACGCCTGGAGCACCCCACCGTCGCGCAGGCTGCCGGCGATCAGGTCGGCGGCCCGGCCGAGCGGTTCGTGCCCCCGGTCGACGAGACGGTCGAGAACGGGGCGGACGGCGTCCGCGTACCCCTGGGCGCTGATCATGCGCTGGCTCCCCTCGCGGCCTTGTGCCCGTCGACGGCCTGGGCGGTACGCCGGAAGGCCGCGTGTGCGCGGTCGTGGGTGCGCTGGGCGACCGCGATGTAGAGCAGGTCGAGGACGACCAGCTGCGGATGCCGGGCCGACAGCGCGTCCGGACGGAACGTGGTGGCGTGGCTGGCGGTCAGCAGCACGACGTCGGCCAGTTCGGCCAGCGGCGAGCGACGGAACCCGGTCAGCGCGATGGTGGTCGCGCCCCGGCTACCGCCCTCGGCCACCATCTCGATGGCCTCCCGGGTCTGGCCGCTGTGCGAGATGCCCAGCGCGACGTCGCCCGGGCGCAGCAGCGCGGCGGAGGCGAGCCCGGAGTGCACGTCGTTCCACGCCCAGGCGGCCACCCCGATGCGGTGCAGGCTGAACTGCATCTCCTCGCCGACCAGGGCACTGCCGCTGGCACCGAAGATGTTGACCCGGCTGGCCCCGGCGATGGCGTTCGCGGCCCGTTCCACCTCGTCGAGGTCGAGCAGCGCGGCGGTGTCGTGCATGGCCCGGGTGTCGGCCGCCATGATCTGTTCCAGGACCCGGTCCAGCGGGTCGCTGGGCTGGATCTCGCGTCCGATGTCGACGGTCCACCCGGCCGAGCGGGCCCGGCCGGTCTCGGAGGCGATGCCCAACCGCAGGTCGGCGTAGCCGTCGAAGCCCATCGCCCGGCAGAACCGGGTGACCGTGGCCGGTGACGTGCCACTGCGCTCGGCCAGCTCGACGATGGTGGCCCGCGCCGCCGCCTCCGGGTCGCTGAGGACGTGCTCGGCGACCCGGCGCAGCGCGCCGGTCAGCTCGTCGGACCCGCTGCGCACCCGAGCGAGTATCCCGCCCGAGGCGACGCCGATGGCGCCCCGCCGGTCAACCCGGTCGGCGTCGGCCACCGCGGTGCCCGCGGAGGTGTCCGCCTCGTGATCAACCATGGGACGCCTTTCGGAAAAGACTGTTAACTGATAGTGGTAAAAGTTCTTACTGAAGCCACCTCCGTGTCAAGACCGTGGGCGAAGTTTTCAAACTGTTACCTGACGCACTGTCCGGGCCCGGATCCGCCTCTTGCCCCGGAGAGGCACCGCGACCAGCATGAACGCAGATCGATCAAGGAGGTTGGATGCCGATGTCCGACACCGTCGTGATCGGCCTCGATGTCGGCGGCACATCCACCCGGGCGCTCGCCGTGACCCTCGACGGCGGCCGTCTCGGCACCGGCCGAGCCGGCGGCGGCAACCCCACGAGCCACGGCGCCACCCGCGCCGCCGGGGAGCTCCTGACCGCCCTACGCGCGGCACTCGCCGGCATCGACCCGACCCGGGTACGCGCCGGCGCCATCGGCCTCGCCGGAGCGGGCCGCCTCCAGGCCGACCCCGCCGGACGCGCCGCCTTCGCCGATGCCTGGCGGACCGCCGGCCTCCGCTGCCCGTACGCGGTACACGGCGACGCCCTCATCGCGTACGCCTCCGCCACCGCCGCCCCTCGGGGCACCGTCCTCGTGGCCGGCACCGGCGCCATCGCCGCCGAGGTCCGCAACCTACGCCTGGACCGCGTCGCCGACGGACACGGCTGGCTGCTCGGCGACGCCGGCTCCGGCTTCTGGCTCGGACGACAGGCGGTACGCCGACTGCTCACCGCCCTCGACAGCGGCACCGACCCGGGCGACCTCGGCCGACGGGTGCTCACCGAACTGACCGGCTCTGCCGAGATCGCGGCCCGCCCCCGCGACACCGTCGACGCGGTCGTGCAGGCCGCCACCCGTCGCCCACCGGTGGAACTCTCCCGCCTCGCCCCGCTGGTGCTCGACGCCGCCGCCGCCGGCGAACCGACCGGGGTCGCGTTGCTCGACACGGCCGGCACCCACCTCGCCGACACGGTCGGCCGGATCCGAGCGGCCGACGACACCGACGTCCTGGTGCTCGGCGGCGGGCTGCTGACCGGCGACACCCCGCTGGCCGCCGCAGTCCACGCCGAGGCCCGACGACGCTGGCCGGACGCCCCGGTCCGACCGGCCGGGGACGGCGCCGCCGCCGCGGCCTGGCTGGCCGCCCGCGAACTGCCCGAGGTGACCGACCCGACCGACCTGCACGCCCGCCTGGTCCCGCCACCCACCTGACCCCCGCGCCACCGTCGGCCTTGGCCATCCCGGCCACCCCGGCCGGCAGCGGGAGCACGTTGCCCCGCATTCGCGCACATTGGCGACACTCATCGATCTGCGCCATTTGCTATCGGCCATCCGATCACCGCAGGCGCGGCTACCTGACCCTCCTTCGCCGCCTTTGCTCTGCTTCAACCCACGCCACATGATCGGCTCGAATTCGTTGCGCTGGTTGAAGCAGAGCAAAGGCGGCCGGGAGGACACTCTGAACCGCCGGCAGAGGGCCGATGGCGAGATCCTGCCGGACTCCCCGAGTCACCGGTCCGGGTGGTCGACGGCTGGCGCTTGCGTCCTGTCACGGACGCCGAGGACCTCGTTGACGAAGTCGTCCTTGTTGCGCGCATAGGCCGCCAGGTCGGCGCCGTGCGCCCGCGCGAGATCGCGCTTGAGCTGCTCGTACCGGGACCGGTAGTCCACACGCCCCCGCAGCGCGTCGCGGAACGCGATGCGTCGCCGCCAGAGCAGTGAGGTCGGCTCGGTGAGGTGGAGCTGACAGGTGCGCTCCCACCAGTTGTCGGTCGCCGGCTTGAAGAAATAGTGCGCTTCCTCCGGGCGGTGCACACCGTTGCGGTAGCCGAGAGCGGTCACCACTTCGATCGCCGCAACCGCCTCCGACAGGCTGCGTACCGGCGCCATCATGTCGATGATCGGTTTTGCTGCCAGGCCGGGAATCGATGTCGAGCCGATGTGCTCGACCGGCCCCACCAGCCACCGCCTGAGAACGGTTTCCAGGGCGACCCGTTCCTGCGCGAACAGCACCGCCCAGTGCGGATCGTGCGGGCAGAGAGTGACCGGTGTGCCCTCCATGCGTCTCATCGTCCCAGTCTCGGCGATGCCCTCCACGACGGCGATCGGCCGCCCGCTCCGCTTCACGGGCGCATACCCTCGGACCATGCGCCGCCTGGCCCGACTCGCCGCATGGACGCCGGCCGACCGCGAGCGCTACCTCGATCTGCTGCGGGCCGTGGCGATCATGATGGTCGTCCTCGGGCACTGGGCGGTCGCGACGATCGGCTACGACGAGCACGGGCAGCCCGACGGTCACTCCGCCCTGCCCGCGATCCCGTGGGCCTACCCGCTGACCTGGGCGGTCCAGGTGATGCCGGTGTTCTTCCTGGTCGGCGGCTACGCCAACGCCGCCTCGCTGACCGCGCACCGGGATCGTGGCGGAGACGCCGGTGGGTGGCTGCTCGGGCGCAGCGCCCGGCTGCTGCGTCCGACCAGCGCGCTGGTGCTGGTGCTGGCCGGGAGCGCGGTGGTGGCCCGGCTGGTCGGGGTCGAGCCGAGCATGGTCCGCACCGTCGTCTGGTTCGCCACGATCCCGCTGTGGTTCCTCGCCGCCTATCTCGTCGTGGTGCCGCTGACCCCGCTCATGTACGCGTTGCACCGCCGTTTCGGACTGGCCGTGCCGGTCGTGATGGCGCTGCTCGTGGCCGGAGGAGACCTCGGGCGGGCGATCGGGTACGAGACGGCGGCCCTGCCCAACTACCTGCTCGGCTGGCTGGCCGTACACCAGGTCGGTTTCGCCTGGTACGACGCCCGCCGGGGGCACTGCGACCCGGCCGGGTCCGGCGCGGGCAGCCGGTGGACGCGCTGCCTACCGATGTCCCGCCGTGCCGCCGTGGTGCTGACCGCCGCCGGTCTCGGCGTCGCGGTGCTGCTCACCGCCGTGGGCCCGTACCCGGTCAGCATGATCAACCTGCCCGGACAGCGACTGGACAACGCGGCTCCGCCGAGCGTCGCGTTGCTGGCCGTGGCCACCGCCCAGCTCGGGCTGATCCTGCTGCTGCGCGAGCGGGCCGAGCGCTGGCTGCACCGCAGCCGCCCCTGGCAGGCCGTGATCGCCGTCAACTCGGTCGTACTCACCGTCTTCCTGTGGCACCTGAGCGCGGTGATCCTGCTGGTCGGCGCGCTGGACCGGCTCGGTGTCCTGCCCACCCCACCAGCCGGGTCGGCCGCCTGGCTGGCCTGGCGTCTGCCCTGGGTACTGCTGCTCACCGTGGTCCTCGCCGCACTGGTCGCGGTCTTCGGCCCGATCGAGGCCCGCACCGGCCGCTCCACCGCGAGTCGCCGGTACGGGTCCGCCACCCCGGCACCGGGCCGACCCGACGCCGATGCGGACCGCCCGCCGGAAGACGGACGGCCGCACCCACGACGGGTCGCCGTGCGGGGCGTCCTGACCGTCGCCGGTTTCGCCGCCGTCGGGTACGCCCTGGTGGCCAACAGCGCCACCGCCAAGACCGCACCCGAGCCGCTCGGCCTGCCGGTCGCCGCCCTGGTGGCCTACCTGGCCGGGGCGGGCGTCCTGCGCCTGCTCAGGTCTGGGTGGGGAAGCCGAGGTTGACCCCACCGTGGCGGGGGTCCAACCACCTGCTGGTGACCACCTTGCCCCGGGTGAAGAACGCCACCCCGTCGGCGCCGTGCGCGTGCAGGTCACCGAAGAGGGACGCCTTCCAGCCGCCGAAGGAGTAGTACGCCATCGGCACCGGGATCGGCACGTTGACACCGACCATGCCCGCCTCCACCTCGTGCTGGTAGCGGCGGGCCGCACCGCCGTCGTTGGTGAAGATCGCCGTGCCGTTGCCGTACGGGCTGGCGTTGACCAGCTCGACCGCCTCGTCGTACGAGCCGACCCGCAGCACCGAGAGCACCGGACCGAAGATCTCGTCGGTGTAGATCGACATGTCCGGGGTGACCCGGTCGAACAGCGTCGGGCCCAGCCAGAAGCCGTCCGGGTCGCCGTCGGGCGTCACCTCCCGGCCGTCGACCACCGCCACCGCACCGGCCGCCACGCCCGCCTCCACGTAGGACCGGACCCGGTCCGCGTGCGCGGCGGTGACCAACGGACCCATGTCGCACCCGCGCCGCCCGTCACCGGTACGCAACCCGGCCATCCGCTGCGCGATCCGGGCCACCAGGTCGTCGGCGACCGGCTCCACCGCGACCAGCGCCGAGATCGCCATGCACCGCTCCCCCGCCGACCCGAACCCGGCGTTGACCGCCGCGTCGGCGGCCAGGTCCAGATCCGCGTCGGGCAGCACCACCATGTGGTTCTTCGCACCGCCGAGCGCCTGCACCCGCTTACCGGCGCTGGTGCCGCGCTGGTAGACGTGCCGCGCCACCGGCGTGGAACCGACGAAGGACACCGCCTTGACCGTCGGGTGGTCCAGCAACGCGTCCACGGCCTCGGCGTCACCGTTGACCACGTTCAGCACCCCGTCGGGCAGGCCCGCCTCGGCGAACCACTCCGCCAGCAGCAGCGCCGCGCTCGGGTCCTTCTCGCTCGGCTTGAGCACCACCGCGTTGCCGGCGGCGACCGCCACCGGCACGAACCACAGCGGCACCATCACCGGGAAGTTGAACGGGCTGATCACCGCGACCACCCCGAGCGGCTGCCGCAGGCTGTACGAGTCGACCTCGGTGGAGACGTTCTCGCTGAAACCGCCGCGCAGCGCCGACGGGATGCCGCACGCGTACTCGATGACCTCCAGGCCGCGCTGCACCTCCCCGGCGGCGTCGGCGAGCACCTTGCCGTGCTCGGCGGTGATCACCTCGGCGAGCCGGCCCCGGCGGGCGTTGACCAGCTCCCGGAAGGCGAACAGCACCGCCGTCCGCTTCGCCAGCGACGCGTCCCGCCAGGTCCGCGCGGCGCGCGCGGCCGCCTCGACGGCCACCGCCACGTCCGCGGCGGAGGCCAGCTCCACCTCTGCGGTACGCCGACCGGTGGCCGGGTCGAACACGTCCCCGCGCCGCGTGGAGGTGCCGCTGACCCGCCTGCCGTCCACGAAGTGCCCGATCAGCTTCAGGGCACCGCCCTCCGTTCGCGACTGCGCGGCTCGCAGAACCGGCTCACTCCTCGCGCTCACTGCACCACCCTCCGTTCGCGACTGCGGGGCTCGCAGAACCGGCTCACTCCTCGCGCTCGCGCTCACTGGTCAACCTCCCCGCTGCTGGCGGACCGGATCGCCTCGACCAGGACGGCCAGCCCCTCGCGGGCCTCCTCCTCGGTGAGCGTCAACGGCGGCCCCATCCGCAGCACGTTGCCGTACAACCCGCCCTTGCCGACGAGCAGCCCACCCTGCCGGCACGCCTCGAACACCCGCCCGGTCAGCGCCGGGTCCGGCTCGTCGGTGCCCGGCCGGACGAACTCCACGGCGAGCATCAGGCCCTTGCCGCGTACCTCGGCGACCTGGTCGAGACCGGCCACCGCGGCGCGCAGGCCGTCGCCGAGGATCGTGCCGACCCGGGCGGCGTTGGCCTGGAGGTCGTGGTCGAGCAGGTAGTCCAGGACGGCGTTGCCGGCGGCGGTGCTGAGCGGGTTGCCGCCGTAGGTGGAGAAGCTGATCGCGGGCACCGACTCCAGCACCTCCGCCCGGCCGACCACCCCGGCCAGTGCGAACCCGTTGCCGACGCCCTTGGCGAAGGTGAGCAGGTCGGGAGTGACACCGTGGGCCTGGTAGCCCCAGAAGTGCTCCCCGGTGCGCCCCCAACCGGTCTGCACCTCGTCGGAGATCAGCAGGATGCCGTGCTCGTCGAGGACCTTCTTCCATCCGGCGAACAGGCCGTCCGGCCCGTGCACGAACCCGCCGACGCCCTGGATCGGCTCGGCGATCAGGCAGGCCACGTCGCCGGAGGTCTGGGTGGCGAGCACCTCGCGCAGGTCCTCCACCGCCGCGTCGACCCGGTCGCCCTCGGGCAGTCGGGCGAGCAGGCCACGCAGCCGCTCACCGGAGTGCAGCCAGGCCACCTGGAGCGGGTTGAGCGCGCTGGCCGACCAGCCCCGGTTGCCGGTGGCGCCCATCGTCGCGTACGTGCGGCCGTGGTAGCTGTTGCGGACCGCGAGGATCTGGTGCGAGCGGCGGTAGTTGGTGGCCATCAGCAGCGCGGCCTCGTTGGCCTCGCTGCCGGAGTTGGTGAAGAAGACCCGGGCGTCCGGTATCCCGGAGAGCCGGGCGATCTTCTCGGCCAACTCGACCTGCTGTCGGATCAGATAGAGCGTCGAGGTGTGCACGATCCCGGTGGAAAGTTGCCGCTGCACCGCCTCGCGGATCTCGGCGATGTCGTAGCCGATCATGTTCGTCAGCACCCCGCCGAAGAAGTCCAGGTAGGTGCGCCCCTGCGCGTCGGTGACCCGGCGGCCCTCGCCGGAGACGATTTCGATCGGCTCGGCGTAGTAGAGGGGCATCCAGGACGGGAGCACGGCCCGGTGCCGGGCCAGCAGGTCGTCGGTCATCGTCGCACCCTTCGGTTCGCGGTCACCGCGACGGTGTCACCACCGTCGCTGCCCGGACAAGAGCCAACGTGTCGCCCGGTGGTCGGCAGCCGCTGACAGAACGTCAACGCTTTCCGTCGTCTACGGCGGTGTCGACCACGTTTCCGGTCGCCGGCTCGGGCACCGGCCCACGTTTCCGCCAGCACTCCGCCGGTACGCCTGGACGTGCAGGGCCACCGCGGGCAGGAACGACAGGGCAAACGGCCGTACCGCCGCCGCGAGCGACCGTCCAGACCACCGCCGTGAACGACCCGGCCCACGTCACACCGCCCCTGCGGGCCGCTCGACCGTCGTGCCGGGCCGCCGGCCGGTACGATCCGATCCGTGCCCGAGCGTCCCGTCCCACCGCCCGTGGCCGCGTCACCCCCCGCCGCCGGACCGCCGCCACCCACCGGCACACGCGGTCCCGTCCCGCTGCCGTGCAGCGACCCCGCCGACCCGGTCGCCGTGATCACCGACGGCATCAGCCGCTGGGTCGACAGCACGCCGATGCGGGAACTGGTCGCCGACTTCGACGGCCGATGGCCCGCCGGTGACCTCGGTGCCGTGCTGGCCGCGCTCGACGAGTTCTCCGCCGCACACTGGGACTTCCGCGCGGGTCGGGAGCGGCCCGAGGCCCGCGAACCCGACCTCGACGCGCAGCGCCGCGCCCGGATCCTGACCGCCGCGGACACGCTCGGTCTGGTCCGTCCCCGCCCACCGGCCCGCACCCGGTACGCGCACCTGGTGGTGTTGGGCGGCCTGGCCCACGCCTGCCTGCGCCGGGTGACCTACGCCGCCCACCTGCTGCGGGACCGGGTCGACGTCACCGGCGAGGTGGCGGTGCTGGGCAGCTTCCGGCCACTGTCCGAGACGGAACGCCGGACACTCGCCGACGCCGACGTGGCCGGCGGAGACACCGAGGTCGACGTGCTCGACGCGGCGGTCCGGCGCACCTTCGGGCTGCGTGGACCGGACGCCACCGACGGGGTCGACGCCGGACATCCGCACCACTCCTGGTCGTCACGGACCTACCGACCGGCCGGGCTACCGCCGGTGCGGGTGCTGGCCGCCCCGTCGAGCGAGCCGCAACGACGACGCGCCCACACCGCCGACACGCAGCGGTTCTGGGCCGAACACGCCCGGCTCTCCCCCGGCGAGCCGGTACTGCTGGTCACCGCACCGATCTACGTACCGTTCCAGCACTGCGACGCGCTGCGCACCCTGGCCGTGCCGTACGGCTGCGAGATCGACACCGTCGGAGTGGACCCCGCCCGGCCCGACCTGACCGGTCTGCCCGAGCCCACCCTCACCCCCGGCCGGTACCTCCAGGAGATCCGCTCGGCCATTCGTTCCATGCGTACGCTGCACACCACGCTGGTCCAGCGACCGTCCACGAGGTCCTGACGAATACCGCAGTGCGCCGCCGCAGCGTCGCCCGGTAGCCTTCCGGCGGCGAGGGCGGCTCCTGGGCGTGCTTCCTTCTGGGCTCTTTTCTGAAGAACTAGCGCGCCCGATCTCCGCCCTCGCTGTCTGTCCAGATACCGGGGGGGTGGCGGTGGCGGCACAGGCGTCGAACGTGGCAGTGGACCCGCTGGCGGTCACCCTGGTCCGCCGGGCGAACCTGATCGCGCCCGGTCTGCTCACCGGCGCCGGGCGCAAGGTCAAGCGGACGGGCCGACGACCGGCCACGGTCTCCGAAGGGCTCGCCGCGCTGGAGGCCGACGTGCTCGGGCTCGGCTGGCTGCTCGGGCCACGGCTGCGGGGCTGGCTCGTCGGCCTGCCCGCTGACCGGCTGGCCGCCACCGGGTTGGCGCTGCTCACCGTGTTGGAGCGGGTCGTCGGGGCGGACGCGCCGCACGTGCCGTTGTTCCGAGACTTCCCCCGCCGGGTGCCCGCCGACACCGAACAGCTCTACGTACGCCGGATCTTCACGCTGCTGTTGCAGGGACCGGAACAGCCCTGTGTGCTCTGCGGCACGCTCGACACGGTGGCGGCCGTCTCTCCCTGCGCGCACCTGGTCTGTACCGCGTGCTGGGACCACGGCTACACCGGCTGTCCGCTGTGCCACCGCCGGATCACCGGCGACGGCCCGTTCCTCACCGTCGCCGCACCGCCGAGCGCGGGACCGACCCTGCCGATGCCGCGCCGTGCCGCCGTGCTCGAACTCGCCGAGGACGCCGGGCGGGCCGTGCACGAGGCCCTGGCGACGCTGCTGGCCCGCCATACGCCGCTGTCCGACGTCGACCGGACGGACCTGACCTTCCTGATCGACCACGCCGGCACCACCCGGCTGGACTGGCTCCCCGCCGACCTCCCGGTACGCGAGACCCGGGCCCTGGTGCTCGGCCGGATCCTCGGCCAGCCGCAGCCGGTCGAACAGATCACCGAACTGCTCGACCGCCACGTCGGCACCGCCACCGACGCGCTGCGGCTGCTGTGGGTGCTGCACGGCGGCGACGCCGGCCTGGTCGAGCCACCCGCCCGACACCACTCACTGCCCCGGCCGCTGCGGCGGGCGCTGCTCGCCCGGCTGGACGCGCTGGACCCGACGGCTCTCATCGACGACCTGCTACGGCACCGGCGCCGGTGGTTGCGGGCCGCTGAGTCGCTGCACCCCTTCGCACACGCCGAGCGGCACCCCCGGACGGCTGTCGGCTTCGCCGTGCTGCGCGGCACCCGGCTCGACGGGCGTACCCCGCTCGGCCGTCTGCTGCTCACCACCGCCGCCGACGTGCCGCTGCTGCGCGTCGAAAGCGACCGGCTGCGATTCACCACGTGGGCCGGCCGGGTCGAGGCAGCGCTGGGCACCGGCGACACGGCCGCCGCGCTGGCACTGCTGGCCCGTCGACCGGGCGAGTTGCTGCGTCGGACGGTGGCGCTGGCGGCCCGGACCGCGCAGCCGCAGCCGCTGCTGACGGCGGTGACGGACGCGGTGCGTACCGTCTCGCCGGGGGTGCTGATCGCGGCCGTCGGCGCGGTCCGTGGCGCGACCTGGCCGGCCGGCACCCGGCTGTTCTTCCCACGCGGCGGCCGGGCCCGCCTGTGGGCCATGCCGGACCGCCGCGACCGCCTGCGGGCCGGTCTCGGCGGCGAGGTGGAGGCCGTAATCACCGGCGAGTTGCGCCGACGCGCCGCGCTGCTGCCGGGCACGGAACTGGCCGTGCTCGACGCCGGCCTGGTCGACCTCGTGGCCCCGTTCACCGAACGCACCGCATCGGCGGCCCTGGTCCGGCTACCTCGGGGCAGCCGCCAGCCGCTGCCCACCGGACGCCGGCTTCGGCTGTTCCTGCACTGGACCGAGCCGGTCGGCACCCGGGTCGACCTCGACCTGTCGGTGGCGATGATCGCCCCGGACGGCGGTTTCGTCGGATGGTGCGACTACACCCGGCTGCGCTTCGGTGACCGCGCTGCGGTGCACTCCGGCGATCTGACCTCCGCGCCGGCACCGCTGGGCGCCAGCGAGTTCGTCGACCTCGACCTGCCCGAGCTGCGCAAGCGCGGCGTCCGGTACGCCACGATGGTGGTGTTGAGCTACAACGACGTGCCCTTCGAGGCGATGACCGACGCCTTCGCCGGGTTCATGGCCGACCCCGGTCGGGGTGCGCCGTTCGAGCCGAAGGCCGTCGAGCAGCGCTTCGACCTCACCGGCCAGGTCAAGGTGTCCACCCCGCTGGTGATCGACGTGCAGACGGGGACGATGCGCTGGATCGACGCCGCGATGACCGGTAGCGGCGAGCAGCACTCGGTGGCCCGCTACTCCCGAACGCTGGCCCGGCTCAGCGTGGCGGCCGACGACCACTTCGCCGCCGGACAGCGGGTCAGTCTCTGGGAACTCGCCTGCTGGCATGCCGCCGCCCGGGCCCGGACGGTGATGGTCCGCTATGACGGCGACGCCAGGGTGACCTACCGACGGGCTCCTGACGAGTCCGTCGAGGCGTTCACCGCACGACTGGTCGCGCTCGGCCCGCCGGACGGGGACGGAGTGCCGGACGACGCGACCGCCGCACCGGGCTTCGCCGCACTGCTCAGAGGTGACCTGACCGTCGCCGAGGGCGCGCCGGTGTACGCGTTGCACGCCGCCGCTCTCGACGCCGACCGGGTCCGTCTGCTCGACGCCGCCGACCTGGTCGCCGACCTCGCGCCTCCGCCGGAGCCCGCGCCTGTGCGGCAGACCCGGTAGGGCGGTCAGACCGGGGCGGTGGCGCGGATCGCCTCGGCGAACACCTCCGAGCGGTGCTCGAAGTTGCGGAACCGGCCGTAGCTGGGCGCGGCCGGGGAGAGCAGGACCACGCCACCGGCCGGGGTGACCTGCCGGGCCAACTGGACCGCGTCGGCCAGGTCCTCGACCAGTTCGGTGCGCACCTTCGGCAGCCCGTCCAACGCCTCGACGATGCGCGCTCCGCTGTCCGGGATGCCGATCACGGTCAGCTCCCGCTCGGCCAGGTGCTCGCGCAGCGGGGTGTAGTCCACGCCCCGGTCGGCACCACCGACGATCACGGTCAACGGCCGCCCGTCGTACGCGTCGATGGCGTGCATGGCCGCGTACGGGCTGGTCGCCAGCGTGTCGTCGACGAAGGTCAGGCCGGACGGGTCGACGATCTCGGTCAACCGGTGGGCCAGCCCCTGGAAGCCGGCGACGGCCACGGCCAGGGTGTCCTTGCGGTCGACCAGGTCCACGCCGAGGGCGTCGAGCACGGCCAGCGCCACGCAGAGGTTGCCCTCGTTGTGCCGGCCGACCAGCGGCAGCACCGCCCGGGGGAAAAGCGGCTGGTCGACCCGGTGGAACCAGGGCGTACCGTCCGGGCCGGCGGCCACGTTCACCGACTCGGCGGTGCCGGCGCGGACCGCCGCGCGGTCGCCCAGCTCGACGAGCAACCGGGGGTCGCCACCGTTGACGACCACGGTGTTCGGCCCGTACGCCAGCAGGTTGAGCTTGTCCCGGTAGTACTCCCGCTCACCGCCGTGCGCGTCGAGGTGCTCCGGGAAAAGGGCGGTGACCACCGCGACCCGGGGCGAGTCGGCCAGGTCGCTGCACTGGTAGCTGGAGAGTTCCAGCACGTACAGCTCGGCCTCGGGCAGGTCCAGCGTCGGCACGCCGATGTTTCCGCCGAAGACGTTCGGCCGGTCCACCGCCGTCAGCAGGTGGTGGATCAGGCTCGACGTGGTGCTCTTGCCCTTGCTGCCGGTCACCCCGACGGTGCGCGGGCCGTGGTCGGCCATCCAGAGCGAGGTGCCCTGGGTGACGGTGGCACCCTGGCGGCGCAGCTCCACCAGCCACGGGTGGGTCTGCGGCACACCCGGCGACCGGACCACCACGTCGGCGGCGGCCAACCGGGCGAGGCCCTCCTCGCCGGTGACCAGCGGGGCCGCCTCCGCCAGCGGCCCCTCCCAGGGCAGCGAGAGGAAGTTGGCGCTGTCGTCGACGGCGACGAGGTCGGCCGGGCCGTGGGCGGCGATCGCGATCACCGCGGCTCGTCCCTCCCGACCCGCCCCCCAGACGGCGACGGTACGTCCGCGCAGGTCAGACAGGCGCACAGCTTCTCCTCGGGTGCGACGGCAACGGGGCACGTGCGGGGTCCGGCGGAGCCGGGCACGGCCGGACGAACCAGGGCCTAGTATGGCGTGTGCCCAATACGCAGCTGGCGCGGATGGACGCGTTCACCTTCCCGTCCTACTCGATCGATCTCTCGACCGGGGAGGCGTTGTTCGACTACGCCCTGACCGGGCCCGACGGCGAGCAACGGTTCACCGAGGTGATCACGCTTCCGGTGCCGGAGGAGTCACCGTCGGACGCCGCCGTGGCGGCGCTCGGCCGGGTGCTGGAGCTGCTGCACGTCGTGGCCGGCGTCAGCTACTACAAGGCCGCCGCGCCGGGGCAGCTGGTGCTGCCGGCGCCGCTGGGCCCGGCCGCCGCCGGGTTCGTCACCGCCGTCTACACCAAGGGCCTGGCCGAGTACGCCTACCGCAACCAGTTGCCGTACGTGCTCGACCTGTCCCCGGTGATCCCGGAGGGCCGGGTCGCCGCCGTCGCCGAGTACGACAACTCGGACCGTCGACCGCTCAGCGCGGTCGGCGGCGGCAAGGACTCGATCGTCAGCCTGGAGGCGATGCGTCGCGCCGGCCTGGACCCGGTCCCCTTCTCGGTCAACCCGAACCACGTGATCAACGCGGTGAACGCGGCCTCCGGACTCACCCCGCTGGCCGCCCGGCGACGCCTCGACCCGGTGCTGTTCGAGCTGAACGCCGCCGGCGCCCGCAACGGGCACATCCCGGTCACCGCGATCAACTCGCTGATCGCGGTCGCCACCGCCATGCTGCACGGGCTCGGACCGGTGGTCATGTCCAACGAGCGTTCCGCCTCCGACCCGAACCTCATCTGGAACGGCCACGAGGTCAACCACCAGTGGTCCAAGGGCGTCGAGGCCGAGGGGCTGCTCCGGGCGGCGCTGGCGGAGCACGCCGGGCTCACCGAACCGTACTTCTCCCTGCTGCGCCCGCTGTCGGAGCTGCACATCGCCCGACTGTTCGCCACCATCGACCGGTACGACGACGTGGTGACCAGCTGCAACGCGGCGTTCAAGCTGCGCGACGCCAGCGAGCGCTGGTGCCGCGACTGCCCCAAGTGCCGGTTCGTCTTCCTGGCCCTGGCACCGTTCATGTCCCGGGAGCGGATCACCCACATCTTCGGCGGTGACCTGCTCGCTGACGAGTCGCAGATCCCCGGCTACCGGGAACTGCTCGGCGTGGACGGGCACAAGCCGTTCGAGTGCGTCGGCGAGGTGGAGGAGTCGGTGGTGGCACTGAGCCTGCTCGCCCAGCAGCCGGACTGGCGGGACGCCCCGGTCGTCCGCACGCTGGTCGCCGCCGTACCGGACAGCGCGTGGGCCACGGCCGCCACCTCCGACGTCTTCACCCCCGGCGGCGGCCCCAGCTACGTCCCGCCCGCCTACACCAAGGCCCTGCACTCGCTGAGCGAGTGACGGCCGTCAGGCGAGCCGGTTCCGCACACCCCCACCGCAAGCGCCCCACCCCCACCCCGACCCCCATGCCGTGCCCGTGCCCGTGCCCGGCGATCATGGACTAGTGGTAGTCGATATCGCCACTAACGCGCCTTTTGTTCCCGCCACGACTCCATGATCGACGCGGCGGGCACGGGCGGGGCACGGCGAGGCGGGCGGGGCACGGTGAAGCGGGGGGGGGAGCACGGTGAGGCGGGGGGCGGCGGGGGTCAGGAGGTGCGGATGGCGTCCAGGGCCAGCAGGGCGACGTGCAGGGAGAGGCAGGCGTCGACGGAGTCGAGGTCGACGTCGAGGATGCGGCCGATGCGGGCCAGCCGCTCGTAGAACGCCGGCCGGGACAGGTGGGCCGCCGCAGCCGCCGCCGACTTGTTGCGGCCCTGCTCCAGGTACGCCCGCAGCGTGCCGAGCAGGTGTTCACGCGGGTGCCGGGCGTCGTACGCCAGCAGTGCCCCGAGCTCGCGTTCGACGAAGGTCTGCAGGCGCGGCTCGTCGCGCAGCAGGTGCAGCAGCCCGGCGAGCCCGACATGCGGCAACCGGAAGATCGGTAGGTCCCGGCGGTCGTTGCGGGCGGCCTCGGCGACCTGCCGGGCCTCGATCAGCGACCGGCCCGCCTCGCGCAGGCTGCTCACCCCGGAGCCGGCCGCGATGATGAGCCCGCCGGCGTCCCGGCCCGGCTCGGCGCTCTTGGCTCCACCGGCACCTCGTCCGGGTTCGGCTCCCTTCCCGCCCCCGACAGCCCGGGTGGCAGCCGGATCGGACGGTCTCGACTCGGGGCGGGTCCGGCGCAGCGCGGCGGCGAAGGAGGCAAGCGCCCGCTCTTCCGCCGCCGGGTCCGGCAGGGCCAGCAGCGCCCCCACCGCCTGGTCGTCCACGGCACTGGTCAGGCCGGTCAGGTTCGCCTCCCGCACCGCCTGGCCCACCGCCTCGGCCAGGTCCCGCAACCGGGCCGGGCCGGGCTCGTCGCCGTCACCGGTCCCGGTCGAGCCGCTGTCCGGCTCGTCGGCCCGATGCCGGACCACCACCCCGACCAGGTGCCGGCGTTCCAGGACCAGCCCGAGGCCCCGAGCTCGCAGGGCCACCTCGTCCACCGGCCGCGAGCGGTCCAGCAACGCGGTGAGCAGGGTGCGGTGGATCTGCCGTTCCAGTCCCTCGGCGTCCCGCCGGATCAGCCGGCCCAGCGCCAGCGTCGACGCGGCCCGCTCGACCAGGATGGTCAGCCGGGTGGGCGGCGAGATCGCGCCGGTCACCGCGTCCCGCGCCGAGTTCCACTCGCCGCCGCCCGGCCAGCGCAGCAGCAGCCGACCCCAGTCCTCGCCCCGGGCGCCGACCATGGTCACCAGCCAGCCGCTGTCCGGGTCGTAGACCGTACGCCCGGCCGGCCGGATCCGCCGCGAGTGCTGCTCCCACCGGTCGAGCAGCAGTTCGGCGTTCTCCCGCGCCGGGTCGTACGCGAGCACCTGCCGGGAGAGGTTCTCCAACACCACCGGGCAGCCGGACAGCTCAGCGGCCTGCCGGACCACCTCGCCCGGGTCGGCGCCCTCCACCGACAGCTCGGTGAACCGCTGGTGGATCTCCTCCGCCGCCCGCAACTCGGTGAGCTGCGCGTCCACGATCAGTGCGTGCACCGCCTCGGTGACCCGGACGAACGGGGTGGCCCGGCGCAGCTCCACCAACGGCATTCCGGCCCGTTCGGCGGCGGCGGCCATCACCCGGGGCACCCCGGTGTGGTACCGGCGCCCCAGCTCCACCACCAGCCCGGAGACGCCGACCCCGGCGAGATCCCCGATGAAGGCGCGCAGCCCGGCGTCCTCGCCGGGCAGTCCGATGCCGGTGGTCAGCACCAGTTCGCCACCCCGCAGCAGGGTGGCGATGTCCGGCACCTCGGCGACGTGCACCCACCGCACCGGCCGGTCCAGCCCCGCCTCCCCGGCGACCAGGCGCGGCGCACCGTGGCGAACCGGGTCCAGCGCGAGGACCTCACGGACGGTAGGGAACACGGGCGAAACGGTACCCGCAGATCGGCCCGAACCTCGACGGTCAGGCGTCGTCGCGGCCCAACTCCCAGCAGGCCACGGCGGTGGCGGCGGCCACGTTGAGCGAGTCCACGCCGCGCCGCATCGGGATCACCACCCGTACGTCGCTGGCCGCCATCGCATCCGACGTCAACCCGGCCCCCTCCGCCCCGAGCAGCAACGCGGCGCGGGCCCGTTGTTCCGGCGTGAGCCGCTGGATCGGCACCGCGTCCGGGGCCGGCGTCATCGCCAGCACGGTGAACCCGGCCGACCGCACCTCGTCCAGCGCCGCCGGCCAGGGCTCCAGCTTCGCGTACGGCACGGCGAAGACCTCCCCCATGCTGACCCGGACGCTGCGCCGGTAGAGCGGGTCGGCGCAGGACGGCGAGAGCAGCACCGCGTCCACCCCGAGCGCGGCGACCGCCCGGAAGATCGCACCGAGATTCGTATGGTTGTTCACGTCCTCCAGGATCACCACCCGGCGGGCGGTCGCGAGCACCTCGGCCGCGCTCGGCAACGGCGTACGCCGGAACGACGCGAGGACCCCCCGGTGCACGTGGAACCCGGTGGCCTCACGCAGCACGTCCTGGCTGGCGGCGTAGACCGGGGCGTCTCCGGTGTCCAGGTCGGCGAGTTGGTCGACCCGCTTGGCGTCGACCAGGTACGACCGGGCCGGGTACCCGGCCCGCAACGCCCGGCGCAGCACCAGCTCACCCTCGGCGATGAACAGGCCGTGCGGGGGCTCCCAGCGGGTCCGCAGCTCGACGTCGGTCAGCGCACGGTAGTCGCCGATCCGCTCGTCGTCCGGGTCGGTGATCAGGTGGACGGGCACCCGCCGATTCTGCCGGACCGGTCCTCGCCTGCCACACCGGCGTACCGGGATCAGCCGGGGATGCCGAGCCGGCCGGCGACACCACGTCGGCCACGGGCTCCTCGGCCGGCTACAACTCCTGCAACGACCGCACCACCAGCCACGGCACGTTTCTGAGCGGGCCACCGGTCGGCGGGCTGTACAGGTACGTCCCCAGCAACATCACCTCAGCCTGGAACTCTTCGCCTTCAGCGAGGCTGCGGAGCAGTTTCGGATCGCCGTCCAACAGCATGGTCGTGTCGTAACCACCTTCGTCGGTCGTTCTCCGCGGTCCCACCCTCGCGGCGAATGTGTCCTCACCCGTGGCATCGTCGAACTGGGTGACCTGGCCGTACACGACGAACGTGCGGCCGATGTAATCGTTCGGCCGTTCGGCGAGCAGTTTCCACTGCCGCTGCGTGAACGTCACGTAGATGTCGGACGGGGTGGGCGCTGCGGTCATCGGTGTGGCGGTGGGCGGCTGGGAAGACGACGGGCTCACGGCGCTCTCCGCGACCTGGTTCGACTGGACGGCGTAGAGCAGGGCGCCGACCGCGCCGATCCCGCAGCACAGGAGCAGCAGGACAACGACAGCCCCGACGATCCACAGCAGCGTGCTCTGGTTCTTGCGGTACGTCGGCAGCGGCATACCGGGGTACGCTCCCGCCGGCCCGGGGACGGGTGACGGGTACGACGACGGGTTGCCCGCCTCGCCGGGGTGCCGGGGGTTCGCCACGGTGGCCTCCTGGTGTCGGCCGGTGTGCTGGAGGGTGGTCGCCGGCCCGGCCCGCTGTCCCCCTGCCCCCGAGAGTCGACTGTGGCAGAGTCACGCGACGGTCCACAGGAGATTGTGGACCGTCACCGGGTTCGAATCCATAGACGATCCGGGATCTGTCAGCTACCGGCGGCCTCTTCCGCACTGTCGACCATGATCCGGTCGGGTGGGACGTGGGTGGTGAGCCAGACGCCGCTGGCGGCCCGGTGGAACACGTTGCCGGCCGCATGCATGCCGGCGGCGTCGACGGTGAGGACGATCGGCTCGCCGCGCCGGGCACCGACCGTCGCGGCGGTCTGCCGGTCTGCGGAGAGGTGCACGTGGGTACGGCCGCGCGGCCGGAGGCCGTCGGCGCGGATGCCGGGCAGGAAGCGGGCGACGGTGCCGTGGTAGAGCAGCGGCGGAGGCGGTTCCGGTGCCAGGCACAGGTCGACCGGGACGGTGTGGCCCTGGGCGGCGCGGATCCGCCCGTCACGGATCTCGAACCGCTGTTTGTCGGTGTCGCCGGTCAGCCGGGCCAGCAACGCACCGTTGATCGGCCGACCGTGGTGGGCCAACGCGGCGAGCAGCACGTCCACCTCCACCCATCCGGCGGAGTCGAGCGTGATCCCGATGGCGGCCGGCTGGTGACGCAGTACGTACGCCAGGAACTTGCTGGTCGCGGTGGTGCGGTCGGTCACGGTCGTGCCCCGAGCAGGTCGAGCAGGTCCCGGACGACCGGCTCGCGTTGCGGGCGCCAGGCCGCCCAGTAGCGGATCGTCGGCAGGCCGTGCACGGGTACGGCGCGCAGACCGTCGGGGAGTTCCACGCACCCGTTGACGACGGTGGCACCGACACCGAGCGCGGCCAGGTGCACGAGCAGGTCCCAGCCGTCGACCTCGGCGGCGACCTGCCAGGTGACGTCCGCGTCGAGTAGCGCACGGTCCAGCGCCCGCCGGTGCGCGCGCCCGGCCGGGGGTACGACGAGGTCCAGCCCGTCGAGGTCACGGAGTCGGACCTGCCGCCGCTCGGCCAGCGGGTGTCCGTCGTCGATCACGAGCACCTGCCGGTACGCGGCGATCTGCGTCGACTCGTACTGCCGTCCCGGTGGATCGTGCGCGACCACGGCGAGGTCGGCGCGACCGGCGGAGATCGCGGCGAGGGCGGCGTCCCGGTCCGCGGTGATCACGTGCACCCGGCGGCCCTGGCGGCCGATCCACCGGATCGGCTCGGCGATCACCCAGCGCAGCGCGCCGCGACCGGCCGCGATGGTCATGGTGGGCGCCGCGTCCTGGTGCAGTTCCCGCAGGAACTCGTCGGTGCGGTGACGGGTGTCCAGCGCGTACGCGGCGAGGCGTTCCCCGGCGACGGTCAAGGTCAGCCGCCGGCCGTCCCGCTCGTAGAGGTCCACGCCGAGTGCGGCGGCCAGTTTGCGGATCTTCACGTGCAGCGAGGGCTGGCTGATGTGCAGCGCCGCAGCGGCGGCGGTGAAGTTGCGGTGCTCGGCGAAGACCGCGAACGACCGCAGTGCGTCGGCTTCCAGCAGGTCCCGCCCATTCATAGCATGCGACTATAGAACAGTCGCCGATCGATAGTTCTGCCCTGGTTCTCCGGCCCCCATCCTGGGTGGCATGAACGATCATGTGCCCCGGCTCGGCATCGACATCGGCCGAGTCGTCATCGACGGATCCCGCCATCCCCGCGGTGGTGACACCGCCTTCTTCACCGGCGACGAGGCCACCATGCTGGCCACCCCGGAGGTGCCCGGCGCCCTCGACACGATCGCCCGCCTCGTCCCCCGCTTCGGCGGCCGGGTCTGGCTGGTCTCCAAGTGCGGCCCGCGCGTCCAGGCCCGTACGCTGCGCTGGCTCGACGCCCACGACTTCTACCGGCACACCGGGATCGGCCGCGACCGGGTCCGGTTCTGTCGCGCCCGCGCCGACAAACGCGGGCACTGCCTCGACCTCGGCCTCACCCACTTCGTGGACGACCACCCCGAGGTGCACTCCGCCATCCGGGGCGCCGTCGCCCACCAGTACTTCTTCGGGCCGCAGCGCCGCCCGGTCCCCGGCTACGGGCACGCCACCCCCACCTGGGCCGACGTCGAACGCCTCGCCCTCCGGTCACTGCGGCGGGAGCACCCCCATGACGGAACCGAGGTGACCGCCACGCCCCTCGGTCGGCTACAACACCCGTAACGAGTGCACCAGCAGCAGCGGCACCCTGGTAGGACCCACCAACGACTGGTACGTGTACGCCTTCAGCACCGTCACCTTCGCCTGGAACTCGTCGTCCGCAGCGATGTCGCCGAGCACCTTCGGATCGCCGTACAGCAGCGTGTTCGTGTCGTAGCCACCGTCGTCGGTCGTTCTCCGCGCGCCCACCAGCGCACGGAACCTGTCCTTACCGGTGGCATCGTCGAACTGGGTGATCTGGCCGTACACGACCAACGTCCGACCGCTGTGATCGTCCGGCCGCTCGGCCACCCGTTTCCACTGCCCCTCGGTGATCGTCTCGAAGGTGTCGGGCAGGGCAGGCGCGGCACCTGAGGACGGCGGTGTGGTCGTCGGCGCGGCGGTGGACGCCTGCGGCGTCGTCGGCGGGCTCGCGGCGCTCTCCGCGACCTGGTTTGACCGGAAGGTGTACAGCAGCACGCCGCCCACGCCGATCCCGCAGCAGAGGAGCAGCAGACACACGACAGCCCCGACGATCCACACCACCACGTTCTGGTTCTTGCGGCGCGTCGGCGGCGGCATGCGGGGGTACGCTGCCGCCGGCCCTGGAACGGTATAGGGATGCGACGGCGGGCCGCCCGCCTCGTCGGGGTGCCGGGGGTACGCCACGGTGGCCTCCCGTTGTCGGCCGGTGTGCTGGACGGTGGTCGGCGGCCCGCTCGCTGTCTCCCCTGCCGCCCGGGCCGGCTACGTCGAAACCACGCGACAGTCCATAACAGATTGTGAGCCGTCAGCGGACCCGAATCCATAGACGGTCCGGGATCTGTCAGCCACCGGCGACCTCTTCCAGCACGGGGACCACTGCGGTCGGCGCGGGCATTGCGGCGATCTCCGCCGCGACCTGCTGTGCGGCGACGCGCAGTGCCTCGTCGGTCAGCAGCCGGGTCAGGTCGGCCGCGCTGATCACCTTCGCCTCGACGGCCAGGCCGGCACCTCGCCGGGCCAGCAGGTCGGCGTTGTATCTGCGATCGCCCGCTCCGGGGGTGGTCAGTTGCGGTACGCCCGCAGCCAGGCCGCCGAGCACGCTGCCCGCGCCGGAGTGGTGGACGAAGCCCGCCGCCGTCGGCAGCACCCGGTCGAGGGGTACGCGGTCGGCTGTCCGCACGTTGGGCGGCAGGTGGCGCGTGCTCACCGGGCGTACAAGCACGAACTCGGCGTCGACCTGTGCGGCCACCCTGACGATCGCTGGGCCGGGGTCACCGTCGTTCGGGCCTTTCAGGGTGCTGCGGCTGACCAGGATGCGGGGCCGGTCGCCGGAGGTGAGCAGCCAGTCCGGAACCGGACCACCGCCCGAGAAGGGAACCGGCCGCATCATGACCACCTTCCCGGCCGGGGCGTCGCGGAGGCTCGGCGGCGTGACGGCGATGGTCAGATCGGGGCCGGGGATCTCCTGCTTGGCCAGCGCCGTACTGGTGGTCACCGCCCGAAACAGGTCGGTGGCCGACCAGAGGGTGTTCTCCTGGAGCACCGACGGGATGGAGAGTCGTCCGGCCACGATGGCACCGGCCTCGCCCAGCGGCTCGTAGACGATCAGGTCAGGGCGTTCCCGCTCGGCCAGGGCCAACAGCGGGTCGACCAGTGCCACGTTGGCACGACCGAAGAGTTCGCCGACCATGGCGTGGCCGGCCGTGCCGCGCAGCTCGGCGCGAGCGATGCCCGGATGGCGCAGCGCGACCCGGATCGCGCTTCGCGGCAGGCTGAAGGAGGCTCCGATGTCGGCCGTGCGCAGGCCGCGGAGATCGGGTGGGAAGCCCCCACTCGCCACGATCACGTCGTGGCCGGCGTCGCGACAGGCCGCCGCGAGCGGGATCAGTGGCAGGACGTGGCCCTGCAGTGGCGCGGCGACGAACACGATGCGCATGAGCCGCAGCATAGAAGCTGCCGCACCGGCCCGACGTCGACCTCGTCGTGCGGTCGCTTCGGCGATCGTGTCGCACCCTGAGGCCATCATGTGGCCGGGGTGACCGCTGCGGCTCACCCGTGGACGCGAGAGGACCCGCCGGATGGACGCCGGACCACCGAGCCGCCTGGCCATCGACCATGACGACCACCACGCCGAGCACGTGGGGCACACCGGCGACGGCCGGCAGTTCTTCCTCACCACTCCGTTCGAGCCGGGCACCCACGGCAACGACGACGGCCAGGAGTTCGTCGCCCTCTATCTCTTCGACGGCGACGGGCGGTTCCTGGAGGCGAGGATCGACGCCTTCGGCCCGAGGGCGCTGATGGACCGCGAGGCGCGGCGGGCGGCGTACGAGGCACGGTTGGCCGCGCTCGGCCCGGTCACCTTCGGCCGCATCGAGGTCGCGCCCTTCTCGGTCGACCGGTACGGCACCACCTTCGGGCTGATCCCCCGGGCGCCGGAGCAGGACGACGACACCTGGTGGGTAACCGTCGAGCCGGGCGACTACATGGCGTTCAGCCCGCCGTGGGATCTCGGCGAGTACGACACCTGAGACATGTCGACGGTGAGTCCGAGCCACGCGGCGAGGCTCTCGATCTCGGCATGGACGTCGGCGGTCGTCGCGGCGGTGAAGGGGACGTCCTCGTGGACGGCGTTGACCACGAGTCGGCCGCTCTTGCGGTCGGCGGTCGCGTCCAGCTTGCCGACGAGCCGGTCGTGATGGAGGACGGGCAGGGCGAAGTAGCCCCACCGGCGCTTCTCCCTGGGCTTGTACATCTCCAGGATGTACTCGAAGTCGAAGAGCTGCTCGGTGCGTACCCGGTCGTGGATCAGCCGGTCGAAGGGGGAGAGCAACGCCGTGCGGCCCTCGAACGGCAGCCCGACGTACGTCGGGTCGACCCGCCAGGTGCCGGGTACGCCCTCGACGACGGCCTCCTCTCCCACGTCACCGACGTACGGCGACTCACCCGGGATCTGTGGTCCGGTGGACCTGGCGATGCCGAGGGCCGCGAGTCGGCGCTCGTTGCGGAGCCGGACGGCGTGATCGTGATCGAGTTCGGGCAGCTCGACGGCGTAGACCCGGGCGGGGAGATCCCAGTAGCGCTGCCGTCCCTTACGACCGGAGATCGCGATGTGTCCGTGCAGCGCCAGGGATTCGAGCATCTTCGTCACGTTGCGGTTGTTGGTCCACCCCGACGACGGCCACGGCACGACGCTGGTGTCGGGGATGTCCCGGGACAGCAGCGGGCCCGACTCCGCCAGCAACGCCAGGATGTCGCGGCGGAACGGCTCGTTGCCGTGCAGCCACTCCCCGATGGTCGGGTGCATCTCGGCACCGCGTGTCTCGGCGATCACGGCGGGCAGGTCGCGGGGCGAGCGGATGTAGGCGACCGTCTCGACGAGGGTCCGATCGGTCTCGACGGCCCGGATCAGGTCGGCGGGGTCGTAGGTGGAGCCGATCCGGCTCCACAGCACCAGGTCCGCACTCGGCGCGACGGCCGCCGTCGGGTCGATCTGGAGGAGCGTCAGGCGCTCGACGACCGCCACCAGATCGGTCGGGCGCGGTGCCACGAGCAGTTGCGCGTGCACCGCGATCCGCCGTGCCTCACCCCTGCTCAACCGGTGCACGACCACGTGCCGACCCTACTCGGCCGACACCCCGCTCGGCGCGAGGTCGACTGCGGTGATGGTGTCGCCGAACAGGGAGGGCACCAGCAGCCGGCTGCCGTGCAGGACCGCATGGGACGGCATCCGCAGCAGGTCGGGTGCCTCGATCAGCGTGTCGACCCGGCCGTCGGGCGTGATCCGGACCACCCGGGAGCCCCGGGTGACGGCCAGGTAGCAGGTCCCGTCGGGGGCGACGGTGAGCCCGTCCGGCCCGGCGGACAGCGCACCGCCGGTGGCGACCGTCCGGCGGCCGGAGAGCCGACCGGGAGCCGTCACGTCGAAGGCGAGCAGGGTGTCGTCCCGGGTCAGGGAGACGTACAGGGTGCCGCCGTCGGGACTGATCCCGATGCCGTTCGGATAGACCAGGTCGGCGGCGGCGACCCGGCACGTGTCGCTCTCCCCCGGTGCCGCGTAACAGACCGAGCCGGTCGGTTCGCCGGCCGTGGCGGTGCCGGAGTCGGTGAACCAGACACCTCCGGCGGCATCGACGACGCAGCCGTTCGGGCGGAGCAGCCGCCGGCCGTCGGCGGTGCCGATGCGGGCGGTGACCGTGCCGTCGGAGGAGATCCGGACCAGTTCCGCGCGGGCCACGTCGCACCCGACGAGGCCGTCCTCGGCGCGGGCGAGCCCGAGGATGCGTCCGCCGGTGTCGGTGAACCGCTGCGCGGTGCCGTCGTCGGGGTCGATCCGCACGATCGGGCCACGCCCCTGCGGGCTGCCGAGGGCGAGTCCGGCGTAGAGGTGTCCGTCCGCGCCGGCGCAGACCGTCTCCGGGTGCGGCAGCATCCGGGCCAGCGTGGAGATCCGCATCAGGCGTCCCCGCCGGACGGTTCTAGAGTTGCGGCGACCCCGGGTTCCTCCACCGGGCTGTACGCCTGAACGCCCAGGCCACCGTCGACCGGCAGCACCACCCCGGTGATGTAGCCGGACTCCGGACCGGCGAGGAAGCCCACCGCGGCGGCGACCTCCGCGAGGGTGCCCGCGCGACCGAGGGGGACGAGGCCGGCGCGCCGGGCGACCTCCTCCGGGCCGGCGTCGTCCCAACCCGGGGTACGCACCATCGCCGGGGCGACCGCGTTGACCCGGATGCCGCGTCCGGCCAGGTCCAGCGCCAGAGCGCGGGTCATCGCCTCCAGGCCACCCTTGCTGGCCACGTACGCGGCGTTGCCTCGGAACGCCCGGGACCCGCCGATCGAGGAGAGCTGCACGACGGCGGGCGCGTCACCGGCGGTGAGCAGGGGCAACGTGGCCTGGACCAGAGCGAGTGGAGCGACGAGGTTCACCTCCAGCACGGTGCGCAGGTGCGCCGCCGTCTCCCGACCCACCGGCGCCCGGGGCGGACCGACCGCGGCGTTGTTGACCAGCACGTCGAGTCCACCCCAGTCGGCGCGGAGCCGCTCGACGGCGGCCTCGACGGCCGCCGCGTCGGTCACGTCGGCGGTCAGCCAGGTCGGCCCGTCCGTGGTCGGGGACTCGGCCACCGGTGCTCCGGGCCCCGCAGCAACCGCCGGCTCCGGCTGCCGCCCGTCCAGAGCGGCGACCCGCCAGCCCCGGGCCAGGAAGGCGGCGACCAGGGCGGTGCCGATCGCCCCGGCGGCACCGGTGACCAGGACGCGTCTGCTCATCGGGAGACCGCCGGAGCGGACACGACCGGACAGGCCCACTGGTGCCGCTCCCCCACCAGCGGCGGCCGGTGCTCGGCGCACTCCGGTCGGGCCAGCCAGCAGCGGGTGCGGAACGGACAACCGGAGGGCGGGTCCGCCGGGGAGGGCAGGTCCCCGGAGAGCACGATCGGCTCCGGACCCTGCTGCCGCCACGGGAACGGGTCGGGCGCGGCGGAGAGCAGCGCCTGGGTGTACGGGTGGGTCGGCGACTCGAAGACCTCCCGCGTCGGCCCCTGCTCGACGACGGTGCCGAGGTACATCACCGCGACCTGGTCGCTGACGTGGCGCACCACGTGCAGGTCGTGCGAGATGAACAGGTAGGAGAGTCCCATCTCGGTGCGCAGGTCGGCGAGGAGGTTGAGGATCTGCGCCTGGATCGACACGTCCAGCGCGGAGACCGGCTCGTCGCAGATGATCAGGGCGGGCCGCATGGACAGCGCCCGGGCGATCCCGATGCGCTGCCGCTGCCCACCGGAGAACTGGTGCGGGTACCGGTCGGCGTGCGCGGCGGTCAGCCCCACCTGTTCCAGCAACCGGACGACCTCGTCGGCCTGGTCGCGGCGCGGTACCAGATCACGGTGGATCAACCAGCCCTCGCGGAGGATCTCCCGGACGGTGAGCCGGGGATTCAACGAGGCGTACGGGTCCTGGAAGACGTACTGCACCCGGCGGGTGAGCTGGCGCCGTTCGGCCGCGCTGAGAAGGCTCAGGTCCCGGCCGTCGAAGCGGATGGTGCCAGCGGTGGCGCGTTCCAGACCGATCAGGGCGCGGGCGGTGGAGGTCTTCCCGCAGCCCGACTCACCGACCAGCGCCAGGGTCTCGCCGGCCCCGATCCGGAAGGAGACGCCGTCGACGGCGCGGACGTGACCGACCGTGCGACGCAGCACGCTGGACCGGATCGGATAGTGCACCCGGAGGTCCTCGACCTCCAGCAGGGCGGGCGCGGTGGGGTCAGGCATCGTCGCGTACCTCCTCGGAACGGTGGCAGGCCGCGGCGCGTCCCGGGCCGTCGACGGTGGGCAGCACCTCCAGCGTGGGCCGCTGCTGCGTGCACAGGTCGACCCGCCACGCGCACCGGGGGTGGAACGGACAGCCGGGCGGCAGTGCCTCCGGCGACGGCGGCGTACCCGGGATCGGGGTGAGTCGTGCGGTGGGCGCGGTGAGCGTCGGCACCGACTGGAGCAGGCTGCGGGTGTACGGGTGGGCCGGGTTCTCGTACACCTGGCGCAGCGGGCCGGTCTCGACGATGCGCCCGGCGTACATGACCGCGATGCGGCTGGCGTGCGCGGCCACCACGCCGAGGTCGTGACTGATCAGGATGAGTGCCATCCGGTAGTCGCGTTGCAGCTCGGACAGCAGTTGCAGGATCTGCGCCTGGACGGTGACGTCGAGCGCGGTGGTCGGCTCGTCGGCGATGATCAGGCGCGGGCGCAGCGCGATCGCGATGGCGATCATGATGCGTTGCCGCATCCCGCCGGAGAGCTGGTGCGGGTAGTCGTCGATCCGGCGCGCCGGGTCGGGGATGCCGACCCGGCGCATCAGATCGAGCGCCTCCGCACGGGCCTTGGCCTTGGACAGGCCCCGGTGCACCCGCAGCGTCTCACCGATCTGCCGACCGATCGGGTGCACCGGGTTGAGCGAGGAGAGCGGATCCTGGAAGACCATGCTGATCTCGCCACCGCGTACGGCGCGCATCCGCCGTGCCGAGGCCGTGGTCAGCTCCGTACCGTCGAAGGTGATCCGGCCTGCGGCGATCCGGCCGGCGGGCCGGGGCAGCAGGCCGAGGATGGCCTGCGCGGTGACGCTCTTGCCGCTGCCGGACTCGCCCAGCAGGGCGAGGGTCTCCCCCTCGGCGACGTCCAGGCTGACCCCGTCCAGAGCCCGCACCGGTCCCACCCGGGAGTCGAACTCGACGACGACGTCGTGCAGGGACAGCAGGGACATCAGGTCCTCCTCGTCGGCCGGTGCACCCGGCCGGTGCGGTCAGTTCAGCGAGACACCACGGAAGTCGGGCACGTTGGTCGGCGGCGGACCGAAGCCGCTGACCCGGTCACGCCAGGCGGCCGAGGCGGTCAGTTCGAACGGCCAGGCGCCGGGTGCGTCGGCCCAGAGGATCTCCTGTGCCCGCTGGAGCTTGCGTTGCCGCTCCTGCGGGTCCAGTTCCGCGGAGGCGTCGGCGATGACCCGGTCGTACTCCTCGTTGCAGTAGCCGAGTCGCTTGGCGGCGCAGGTGTAGAGCCGGCCGAGCACGAACTCCGCGTCCTGGGTGACCACGACGCCGTCCTGGATGTTCATGTCCCAGTCGAGCGCCAGCAGGTCGTCGAGCCACTGCCCGGCTTCCTTCTCCTGCATCTCCACGTTCACGCCGACCTCCTTCCAGGCGCTGAGGATCGACTGGACCAGCGGGCGGATGTTGGCGCAGCAGTTCGCGCTCCACTGGATGCTGGTGCTGAAGCCGTTCGGGTAGCCCGCCTCCGCCAGCAGTTGCCGGGCCCGCTGCGGGTCGTAGGTGTAGCCGGGCAACTGCGCCGCGCCGAACACCGGCTGCGGCACCGGCGCCTTGGCCAGGACGGCGCTCTCGCCGAACAGGTTCTCCTGGATGGAGGAGAAGTCGACCGCGTGCCACAACGCCTGCCGGACCTTGGGGTCGTCCAACGGCTTGCGGGCGTTGTTCAGCCAGATCACATAGAACGTGGCGCTCGGTCCGCTCTCCACGGTGACCTGGTCGAATCCGCGTACCTGGCTGAGCTGGTCCGGCGGCAACGCGTACGTCACGTCGATCTCGCCGGTGCGCAGCGCGGTGAGCCGGGCGGCGTCCTCGGAGATCTCCTGGAACTCCAGCCGCTCGTACTTGGGCGCGCCGTCCCAGTAGGACTCGTTGGCCACCATGTGGGCCCGCTCGCCGGAGCGGAAGTCCTCCAACTTGAACGCGCCGGTGCCGACCGGGCGGCTCTCGATCTCGCCCGACTCGATCTGGGCCTTGCTGCCGATGTACGCCATCGAGAGATTGGTCAGCAGCGAGCCGGTGGCCCGGCTGGTGATGATCTCGACGGTCTGCTCGTCGGGGGCCTTGACCTCCTCGATGGTGGCGAACAGCGGTGCCAGGGCGGTGCTCGCCGCGAAGAGCCGGTCCAGCGACGCCTTGACGTCGGCGCTGGTCAGCGGCGACCCGTCGTGGAAGGTCACGCCCTGACGCAGGGTGAACCGGGTGGTGGTGTCGTTGACGTTCTCCCAGCTCTCGGCCAGTCGGCCGGTGATCTCGCCGTCCGAGGAGGCGACCAGGGGGTCGAACAGGTGCAGGGCCAGGGTCAGGGTGCTGCGGTCGGAGATGGCGGTGCCGTGCGGGTCGACCGAGAGCATCCGGATCGGCATCCCGACCCGCAGGGTCTGGTCCTGGTCGCCGTCACCGGAACCACCGCCGCAGGCGGCCCCGGCACCGACGACGGTCATCGCGAGCAGGCCGGCCACCAGGGACCGACGTGCTCTGCTTGTCCATGTCATTGTCTCCTCCATCGTTCGCTCGTGAAGGGTCGGCCGCGACCTCACCGGTGCTTCAGGTGTGGATCGAGCCGGTCGCGGAGTTCGTCGCCAACCACCCCGCAGGCGACGACGAGCAGGGAGAGCGCGATACCGGGCAGGGTGGAGATCCACCACGCGTCGGCCACGTAGCCGCGGCCGTTGGCGATGGTCAACCCCCAACTCGGGGTCGCGGTCGGAGTGCCGAGCCCGAGGAAGCTCAGGGCCGCCTCGGTGATGATCACCATGCCGAGTTCGACGGTGGCGACCACCAGCAGTGGCGCGGCACAGGCGGGCAGGATGCACCGCCAGATCAGGAAGAGCGGTCGAGCGCCGAGCACCCGGCTGGCGTCGACGTACTCGCGGTTGCGGACGGCCATGGTCTGTGCCCTGGCCACCCGGGCGAAGATCACCCAGATGGTCACCGCCAGCACCGCGATGACGTTGACCAGGCTGGGCCCGAGCAGGGCCGCGATCAGGATGGCCAACAGGATGGAGGGGAAGGCGAGCTGGATGTCGGCCAGCCGCATGAGCAGGCCGTCCACCCATCCGCCGACGAAGCCGGCGACGATGCCGACCGCGGTGCCGAACAGGCCCGAGATCAGCAGGGTCGCCACCCCCACCAGCAGGGAGACCTGGGCGCCGATGAGGATCTGGCTGAGCATGCCGCGTCCGACGTCGTCGGTGCCGAACCAGGCCCGGGAACCGTCGGAGAGCACGGCGCCCGGTGGTTGCAGCCGGTCGGCGAGGTTGGTCTCGGTGACGTCGAACGGCACCAGCAGCGGGCCGAGCGTGCCGGCCAGCACGGCCAGGCCGATGACGCCCAGACAGGACCAGAACAACAGGGCCGGTGGGCGACGCCGGGACCGGGTCCGCAGCGCCGTGGTCGAGGTTGCGTCAGCCATCAGTTCACCACCCGCACGCGAGGATCGATGTACGCGTAGAGCAGGTCCACGACCAGGTTCACCAGGACGAACGCGGTGGTGACGAAGGCGATGGCGGCCTGGATCACGGTGTAGTCCCGGTTACCGATCGCGTCCACGAGCAGCCGTCCCAGGCCGGGCCAGGAGAAGACCTCCTCGACCACGACCGTGCCGCCCAGCAGCGCGCCGAGTTGGAGCCCGGCGACGGTGACCACCGGGATCAACATGTTGCGCAGCGCGTGTCGGAAGAGCACCACGCTCTCCCGCAGGCCCTTGGAGCGGGCGGTCTGGATGTAGCCCTCGCCGAGGACCTCCAACAGCCCGGACCGGATCAGCCGGACCAGGATGCTGGTGAAGGGGAGTGCCAGCGTGACCGCCGGCAGGATCAGGTGCTGCGGCGTGCTGTTGCCGGCGCTGGGCAGCCATCCGAGCTGCCGGGCGAAGATCAGCAGCAGGATGATGCCGACCCAGAAGCTGGGCAGCGACTGGCCGATCAGCGACAGCACCGAGATCGCCCGGTCGGCGAGACCACGCGGACGCAGCGCCGCGGCGATGCCGAGCAGGAAGCTGGCCACCAGTGCGATGCAGATCGCGGTGAGGGCCAGGGTGACGGTGGCGGGCAGTCGCTCGATGACCATCTCGAAGGCGTCCCGGTTGTGCCGGAAGGACTGTCCGAAGTCGAGCTGGGTCACCCGGCCGAGGAAGCTGGCGTACTGGATCACGACGTTGCGTTCCAGGCCGAGTTCCCGGCGGGCGTCGGCGACCTCCTCGGCGGTGGCGTCGGGGCCGAGGATGACGCTGACCGGGTCACCGGGCACCAGCCGGACCACCGCGAAGACCAGGGTGAGCGCGCCCCACAGGATGACCAGGGCGAGCAGGAGTCTCCGGACCGTGTAGTTGATCAAAGGGTCACCACCTTCCGGTTCTGCCGCTGGGCGGGGTCACGGGCGGGACAGGGAGAGGGTCTGCTGCTGGCAGACGGCGCGGACGACGGCGGGGACACCCACCCGGCCGGTCCCGGAGTCCTTGCCCTCCCATCCGCCGAAGGGCAGGTGCAGCTCCCAGTAGGTGGAGCGGTCGTTGACGACGACGCTGCCGAACTCCAGGTCGTCGAGGGCGTCCAGGGCCCGGCCCAGGTCGGCGGTGAACACGGCGGTGGAGAGCCCGTACCCGCTCCGGTTGGCCTCGGCGACCAGCTCCGACGCGGGCAGCGGGACGATCGGGGCGACCGGCGCGAAGGACTCCTGCCGGCTCAGTGCCGCGTCCACCGCGACGTCGCCGACCACGGTGGCCGGCAGGTACTGCCCGGTGGGGAAGCCGGACAGGTGCCGGCCGCCGCTGAGCACCCGGGCGCCGGCGCCGGCCGCCGCGCCGACCTGTTCCTCGAAGCGGGTGGCCAGCGCGGGCAGGTGGACCGGCCCGAGCACGGTGGTCGGAGCGTACGGGTCGCCGGTCGGGTAGTCACCGGCACGGGCGGCGACCGCCTCGGCCAGCGGACCGGCGATCCGCGCGTCGGCCAGCACCCGGCCACCGGCGCTGCAGATCTGGCCCGACGCGGTGAAGCAGGACACGGCGATCGCGTCGGCGGCGTGCGCCAGGTCGGCGTCGGCGAAGACGATGATCGGGCCGTTGCCGCCCAATTCGAGCAGGAGCCGTTTACCGGCGGCCCGCCGGCCCACCGCCGTGCCGGTGGCGGTGCTGCCGGTCAACCCGACCCCCACCACGCGCGGGTGACCCACCAGGTACTCGGCCACGGCGGTGTCGTCCGTGGCGACCAGGGTCACCTGCCCCTCGGGCAGGCCCGCCTCGACCATGCACCGCAGCACCAGGTCGGCCGAGGCCACCGTGGTCGGTGCCGGTTTCCAGACGGCGGCGTTGCCGGTGGCCACCAGCGGTCCGAGGTACTCGACCGGGATGTTCACCGGGAAGTTCCAGGGGGTGATCACGGCCCACACCCCGGTCGGCCGCCAGCGGGTGGTCACCAGTTTGTCGGTGGCGGCGACCGGCGGCGTACGCCCGGCCAACCGGATCGCCTCCTCGCCGGCCAGCCGGAAGCCCTCGGCGGCCTTGCCCACCTCGGCCAGCGTGCCCTGATAGGTGCGGCCGGTCTCGGCGGTGACCAGGGCGGCGATCTCCTCGCGCCGGGCGATCAGCCGGTCGGCGACGGCCAGGCAACGGTCGCGGCGCGCGTACGGGCTGCTGCGCCGGTCGGCGACGACCGCCGCCGACGCCGCCCGGACGGCCTCGTCCACCGTGTCCGGCCCGGCGCGGTGCACCTCGGCCACGACCTCGCCGTCGACCGGGCTGCGCACCCGGTAGCGCGCGGCGGCCGGGTCGGTGTACCGGCCACCGAGCCAGGATCGGACATCGGCGGTCACCGGGCGTCTCCGGCACCGACCGGCGCGCCGTCGGCGGCCAGCGAGGCGTGGATCATCTCGACCACCCGGACGGCGGCGAGGCCCTCCTCACCGGGCACCGGCGCGGGTGCGCCCTCGGCAGCCGCCCGGACGAACTCCTCCACCTCGGTACGGATGTTGGACACGCCGGTGGCGGCGCGGCTGGGCCAGTTGCGGGTGTCGCCGTTGACCGCGCCGTCGGAGGTGGCGTGCAGCAGGTCGACGTGGCCGAGGTCGATCTCGACGGAGCCGTGCTCACCGACCACCCGCAGCCCGGCCAACGCCCGGTTGGGTCGCCCGTCGGGCAGCGTCCAGTTGTTCTCCATCGAGCCGATGACGTCACCGTCGTAGCGGACGGTCGCGTAGACGGCGTCGGCGTGGGCGGAGAGCACGGCCCGGCCGAGGGCGGACACCCGGACCGCGGTCAGTCCGGTGACGAAGCGGACCAGGTCGGCGTCGTGGATGCCGAGGAACCACGCCACGCTGGTGCGTTCCGAGGGGCGTACGGCCACCGTGCGGGTGGTGTCGCGCCAGACGTCGACGTGCCACAGGGGACCGAGCTCACCGGAGCGGACCAGCTCGCGGGCGCGGACCACGCGGGGGTCGAAGCGCAGGATGTGACCGACCGAGAGGGCGTGCGGGTCGGGTCGGGCGTCGAGGATCTTCTGCGCGTCCGCCGAGCTGGTGGCCAGCGGCTTCTCGACCAGCACCCGTACCCCGGCCCGCAGGAACGGGATGGTGGTCTGCGGGTGCAGGTGGTCCGGGGTGCAGACGCTGACCACGTCGACCCGGTCGAGCAGCTCCTCGACGTCGCGGTGCACGGGTACGCCGAACCGGTCGCGGAGCGGCTGTTCCGCAGCGGGATCGGGCTCGACCAGACCGACCAGGTCGACCCCCGGGTGCTGGTGGTAGATCCCGGCGTGGAGCTGACCCATCCAGCCCATCCCCACGACTGCCGCTCTCAACATCGTCTCTCCGTCTCTCGCGGTTCGGTCGGCTCGGATGCAGCCAGCGCAACCTGTTGCAGGGATTCCTACCAGCCCATTCCACAGGCTGCAAGGGATGTTCTGAGAATGGAACGTCATGTACTGTCCGTGCAACCACGTTCCAATCAATGAATGGAGTTCGATGGAAACCCCGCCGGTCGAGGAGATCTGCCGCCGCTTCGGCAAGCTCTACGTGGCGGCGATCGCCGACGCGCTGGACGATGCCGGGCTGTGGCACCAGGTGATGACCGATGTGCTGCCGCTGACCACCGACATGGCGGTGGCGGGCGTGGCCTTCACCGCGCTGGGCCGCCCCGAACGAAGCACCGACCGTTCCGTACGCCTGGGTGCCCGGATGATCGACGAGCTCTCCGCAGGCGAGGTCGCGGTCTTCGACTGCGCCGGTGACCGGACGGTCGGCCACTGGGGCGAGTTGCTGACCAACGGCGCCATGGCGCGCGGCGCTGTTGGCGCCGTCATCGACGGCGGTGTCCGCGACACCGGCGCGATCCTGCCGCTGAAGTTCCCGGTCTTCAACCGGTTCCGCAGCGCCCGCGACGCGAAGGGCCGCTGGAACGTCGTCGACATGCAGTCCCCGGTGGTCTGCGGCGGCGTCCCCGTGCACCCGGGCGACATCATCGTCGGCGACAGCGACGGGGTCGTCGTCGTCCCCCGCGCGATCGCGATGGACGTGCTCGTCGAGGCCGAGGCGACGGTCCGCACCGAGACGGAGATCCGGCAGCGGGTCCGGGCCGGGGAGTCGGTGGGCGCCCTCTACCAGCAGTACGAGCGGTTCTGACCATGGGCGGCAGTGCACCCTCCTGGGGTCGCCTGGACCCCCGGCTGACCGACACCGTGCGGGCCCTGCCCCGCGTCGGGATCCACCGCTGGCCGGTCACCTGCTGGCCGGCGCCCCGCCTGCACCCGGCCGGCAACCCCGTCGTGATCGCCGAGGAGCACGGCGGGTTCGCCTTCGGCGGCAACAAGGTCCGTCAGGTCGACGTCCTGCTCGGCCAGGCCCGCGAGGCCGGCGCCGACACGGTCGTCACCTCGGCCGGACCGCACTCCAACCTCTGCCGGGTGGTGGCCGCCGCCGCCCGCGCCGCCGGCCTCGACGTGCACCTCGTGCTGCGCGGCGAACCACCGGCCGAACCCAGCCGCAACCAGGTGCTCTACGAGCTGGCCGGGGCCCGCCTGCACTGGGTACGCACCACCGACGCCTTCGATCCCGTCCAGGCGCAGACCATGACCGCCATCGCCGAGCAGGGCCGCACGACCGGGGCGACGACCGCCGTCATCGACGTGCGGACCGCGCCCGGAAGCACGCTCTGCGCGCTGGCCACCACCGCCGCCGTCGACGAACTCGCCGACACCCTCGCCGACAGGCCACCGGACCGGATCATGCTCGCCGGTGGGGCCGGCAACACCGCCGGCGGCGTCCTGGCCGCGCTGGCCGCCCGCCGTGCCACGGTCGGCCTGGTGGTCGCCTCGGCGCTCGCCCCGGCGGCCCAGCTGCGGGCACTGGTCCGCGACCGGGCAGCCGCCGCGCTCGACCGGGTCGGGCTGCCCGCCGCCCTGCTCGACGAGGTGGACCTGGAGGTCACCGACGGCCAGCTCGGGGGCGGCCACGGGGTGCCCACCGAGGCGGCCGTCGCCGCCCAACGGGCCACCGCGCGGGCCAGCGGCGCGTTCCTCGACCTGACCTACAACAGCAAGGCGATGGCGGCGCTGCTCGCCGACGACCGTCCCGGCTCGTGGCTGTTCCTGCACACCGGCGGCTCACCCAACGTCTTCGCCCCGCACCCGTTCCCGGCCGACGTCCCGCACACCGACGAAGGAGCACCGTGATCAACGACTACCGACTCCACCACATGACCTGGCCGCAGGTACGCGAGGCGCTGACCACGGCCACCGTCGGTGTCATCCCGTTCGGCGCCACCGAGCAGCACGGCCCCGCCCTGAAGGCCGGCATCGACTACCGGATCGCGGAACGGCTGGCCGAGGAGGTGGTCGCCGCCGCCGACGGTACGGCCCTGATGACGCCACCGATCCCGGTCGGCTTCTCCCCGCACCACATGGACTTCCCCGGCACCCTGACCGCCCGGGTGAGCACCCTCTGCTCGCTGCTGGAGGACTACCTGTCCAGCCTGGCCCGGCACGGCCTGGAACGGTTCGTCATCATGAACGGCCACGGCGGGAACCTGGCCTTCCTGCCCGCCTTCCTGACCGAGTACAAGCAGCGCACCGGGCACACCGTGGCGGTGGTCCACTGGTCGATGATGGGCCGCGACGTGGTGGTGGACATCGCCCAGTCCGAGATGTACGGCCACGCCTGCGAGGTGGAGACGAGCCTGGCGCTGCACCTGGTGCCGGACGTGGTGGTGACCGAGGAACTGGGCGGCCCCGCTCCCCTGCTGCCCTCGGCACACGAGCTGCTGCGCGGCCAGGCCATCCCGGACCGGGCCGTCGGCGGGTTCACGCCCCGGTCGCTGGCCGAGTTCAGCACCAACGGCGCGCTCGGCGACCCGGCCAAGCACGACGTCGAGAAGGGCCGCAAACTCTTCGAGGCGGTCCGGGACCGGACGGTCACGCTGATCCGGCACCTCGCCGAGGCACCGACGGCGGGCGCGATCAGTGCCGAGCGGGCCGCCGCGATCAGCACGGACTGGGGCACGCGCGGATGAGCGGCACCGAGGACACCTCCCCCGAGCGCCGCCTCGCCGACCTCGGCATCACGCTGCCACCGGCCCGTACCGCCTCCGGGGCGTACGACACGGTGGTAGTCAGCGGCGACCTGGCCGTCCTCTCCGGACACGGCCCGGTCCGCCCGGGGCATCCGCTGCCCACCGGCAAGCTCGGCGCCGAGCTGAGCGTGCCGGACGGGCAGGCGGCGGTACGCCAGGCGACGCTGAACCTGCTCGCCACCCTGCGCGCCGCCGCCGGTTCGCTCGACGACGTGGAGCAGTTGTTGACGCTCACCGTGGCGATCAACGCCACGCCCGCGTTCACCGACCACGTCCCGGTCGCCGACACCGCCTCGGAGCTGCTGCGGGACGTCTTCGGCGACCGGGGGCGGCACGCGCGGTCGGCGCTGGGGCACTCGTCACTGCCCTTCGACGTCCCGGTGTCACTGGCGTTGACCGCCCGGATCCGGGGCCGAAATACCCAGGTCTGAAACCGAGATTGGCCCGGCCGGCCGCTACAGTGTCGATGCCGCAACCCGATATCAGAGGACGCACGTGACTTCCGACAACGGATCGAATCAGAGCATCCTGCGAGCAGTGGCGATCCTCGACGCCTTCCTGCTCGGGCGCCCCGAGTTGCGGGTCACCGACGTGGCGCGGCAGGCCGGGCTCGGTGTCTCCACCGCGTCCCGGCTGCTGAGCACCCTGGAATCCCTCGGCCTGGTGGAACGCGACCCGATCTCCAACCTCTATCGGTTGGGTCCGAAGACGGTGACCCTCGGCGGTGTGGCCCTCAACCAGTCCCCCGTCTACCGCGCCGCCCGCCAGACCGCCCAGAACCTCGCCGCCGAGCACGGTCTCGGCGTCAACCTCGCGATCCGTCGCGACGACCAGGGCTTCTACCTGGGCAACTTCGAGGGTCGCTCGGCACCCCGGGCGTTCTCGCTGATCGGTCAGTCGATCCCGCTGCACGCCACCGGCCTGGGCAAGGCACTACTGCTCGGCGTCGACCCGGCACAGCGGCGGGTGCTGCTGGGCGAGAACCTGGTCGGGTTCACCCACCGCACCATCACCGACCATGACCGCCTCGACGCCGAACTGGCCACGAGCGGGTCGCGCGGCTACTCGACCGAGGAGGAGGAACTCGCCCTCGGTCGGGCCTGCCTCGCCGCGCCCATCCGCAACGCCTCCGGCGAGATCGTGGCCGCGCTCTCCATCTCCGGCCCGCTCTCCGCGATCAACCTGGCCGCCCGGGAGGCGGCCCTGGCGACCGCGGTGATCGAGGCCGCCGACGCGGTGAGCGTCGCCCTCGGCCATCACGGCCCCGCCCGGGTCATCGTCAGCCAACGCTGAGCACTGCCGGCGGACGTCCCGGCGCACGGCCCCTACCGCGCACCGAGAGCCGGGTAGGTCGGCCGGGCGCCTCGACGGCGTACCCGAGGAATGCATGGTTTTGTCCTGGAAAGCCGGGGAAAGCCGGGCCCACCCTTCGCGGGGTGAGCCCGACCGGAAAGGCGGACCAGGTGAGCGCAGACCACACCCTCGTACCGGCGGACCCGTGGCCACTACCCCGGGACGCCACCGTCGCCGACCACATCGTGCAGCGGCTCGCCTGCTGGGGTGTGCGGCGGTACTTCGGGTTCCCCGGTGACGGCATCAACGGCATGACCTCCGCCCTGCAACGCACCGACGAGCAGGCGCAGTTCGTCCAGGTACGCCACGAGGAGACCGCCGGCTTCGCCGCGTGCGCCCACGTCAAGTACGGCGGCGGGCCGATCGGCTGCGTGCTGGTCACCAGCGGTCCGGGTGCCATCCACGCCCTCAACGGTCTCTACGACGCCAAGCTGGACCACCAGCCGGTGGTGGCGCTGGTCGGGCACACCGCCACCACCGCCGAGGGCGGCGGCTACTACCAGGAAGTGGACCTGCTCGCGCTCTACAAGGACGTCGCGGCGGCCTTCCTCGCCCAACTCGACCACCCCTCCCAGGTACGCCACCTGGTCGACCGGGCCTGCCGGACCGCGCTGGCCCGGCGTACCGTCACCGCGCTGGTGCTGCCGCTCGACGTGCAGGACCTCGCCGCCGTCCCCGACCCGCCGCACGCGCACGGCTACTACCACACCAGCAGCGTGCCGAGCAGCAGCCCGACCGTGCCGCCGGAGGCCGACGTCCGGCACGCCGCCGAGGTGCTGGGCAGCGGCGAGCGGGTGGCCATGCTGGTCGGGCAGGGCGCCCTCGGCGCCGAGAACGAGGTCCGCGAGATCGCCCACCGGCTCGGTGCCGGGGTGGCCACCGCGCTGCTCGGGTTCACCACGGTCGACCACCGGGAACCCTGGGTCACCGGCGCCATCGGCCTGCTCGGCACCCGCCCGAGCTGGCAGCTGATGAAGGAGTGCGACCGGCTGCTGATCGTGGGCAGCAACATGCCGTACTCGGAGTTCTATCCGGCACCCGGGCAGGCCCGCGCGGTGCAGATCGACATCGACGGCACCCAGCTCGGCCTGCGCTACCCGACCGAGGTGAACCTGACCGGCGACGCCGCACCCACCCTGCGGGCCCTGCTGCGCGAACTCGGGCCGGGACCGGGACCGACCCGCTGGCGGCAGAGCATCGCCGGCGCCACCGCCGCCTGGCGACAGGCCCAGCGGGACCTGGCCGCGCAGCAGGCCGACCCGGTCAACCCGCAGATGCTCTTCGCCAGCCTCAGTGACCGGCTGCCGGACGACGTCATGCTCGCCGTCGACTGCGGCACCGCCACCGCCTGGTACGCCCGCCACCTCCAGGTCCGGCCCGGGATGCTGGCCAGCCTCTCCGGCACCCTGCTCTCCATGGGCGGCGCGATGCCGTACGCCCTGGCGGCGAAGTTCGCCCACCCGGACCGTCCGCTGATCGCCCTGATCGGTGACGGCGCGATGCAGATGAACGGCGTCAACGAGCTGATCACCGTGGCCAAGTACTGGCGCGGCTGGGCCGACCCGCGCTTCGTGGTGCTGGTCCTCAACAACCGGGACCTGGCGTTCGTCAGCTGGGAGCAGCGCTCCACCGAGGGCACCCCGATGTTCCCGGACAGCCAGCAACTGCCCGACATCGCCTACCACCAGTGGGGCGAGGTGCTGGGGTTGCGCGGCGAACTCGTCGACCACCCCGACCAGGTGTCGCAGGCGTGGGACCGGGCGCTGCGCGCCGACCGTCCGACGGTGATCAACGCCCTGGTGGACCCGGCCGAACTGATGATGCCGCCGCACTTCACCACCGAGCAGGCCCGCAAGACCGCCGCCGCGATGCTGCGCGGCGACACCGACTGGGCGGGCATCATCCGCCGCGGCCTGCCCAGCGTCGTCAGCACGTACCGCCCGCGCCGCTGAGCCTGCGCGCAAGGAAGGGTCCCCTGCTATCGCCTCGCGTATAGCAGGGGACCCTTCCTAACTTCACTACCGTGCGCCGGCACGCCCCGCGCGAGATGCAGCGGAGATCAGCCTCGGCCCTGGAACCAGCGACGCAGCTCGGACAGCGGATTGTCGCCGGTCCGGCGGTCGACGCCCGGATCCCGCTCGACCGGCCGGCGCGGCGTACCCACCAGCTCCCGGCTGGGCGCGGTGAACGCCTGCTCGGGCTCGCCGTCGACCGCCGTGGCGATGATCCGGGCAACCCCGGAGATCACCCGGGACTGCACGGTGGCACCGACCGAGTCGTTCGGGTCGTCCGGGTTCGCCGCGATGCCGGCGACCGCGACCTGCGGGGTGAAGGCGACGAAGCTCTCCGTGGCGGCACCGTCGGAGCTGCCGGTCTTACCGGCCACCGGGCGACCGTCCAGGATCCCGTTCACCGCCGTGGCGGTACCGCCGTTGCACTGCCCGAACGCGGACTGCTGGCCCACCGGGCAGCGGGCCGCGTCCGTGGCGGCCCGGGCCACGTCGGCGTCGAGCACCTGCCGGCAGGAGGGGTCACCCACCGGCAGTCGCGCACCGTCCGGGCCGGTCACCGACACCACCGGCAGCGGGGCGCAGTACGTCCCCTCCGCCGCCACCGTCGCGTACGCGTTGGCCACGTCGAGCGGGGTGGTGGCGGACACCCCCAGGGTGAACGCGCCCCAGTCGGCGGCACGCTGGTCGGCGAAGGTCGCGTCCGCCTCGGCGCGGAACGTGATGCCCAGGCGCTGCGCCATCTCCACCACCTTGTCCGGCCCGACCTGCTCGGCCAACCAGACGAAGTACGTGTTCACGGAGCGACCGAAGCCGTCCCACATCATCCGGTACCCGTCCATCCAGGCCGGATTGGCGTTGGCCGGGCACCACCGGCCGTCGCAACTGCTGTCCCCCTCCCCGGGGTACCGGGTGGGCAGCCGGCTCGGCGCGTCGTACCCGGTGGACAGCGTCCGGCCGGACTCCAGCGCGGCGAGCATGGTGAACAGCTTGAACGTCGAGCCGCCCTGGTAGCCGGTCACGCCAGGTCCACCGGAGATCAGCGGGTTCACCGTGTTCGGGTAGTTGGCCTGCCCGTCCGGGTTCTCCGCGAGGCTGTAGTGGCGGTTGACCGCCATGGCGAGCACCCGGCCGGTGCCGGGCTCGACCGCCGCGATCGGCAGGGCGCGCGGATTGCCGTACCCGTAGACGCTGGTGGCCTCCTCCTGCGCGGTGGCCTGGATCTCCGGGTCCAGCGAGGTGACCACCGTGTAGCCGCCCCGGCGCAACGCCTGCTCGCGCTCGGCGGGGGTGTCGCCGAACTGCGGCTGCTCCATCCACCACCGGCGCAGGTAGTCGCAGAAGAAGCCCCAGCCGTCCCGACCACCGGCGGTGGCCGCACAGCCGTTGGCCTGCTCGCTGGTGTCCAGGTCCAACTCCTCGGCCTTGGCGTCGGCGGCCTGCTCCGCGGTGATCGCGGCGGTCGCGACCATGGAGTCCAGCACGTACGCGCGCCGGGCCAGCGCCGCGTCGGCGTCGCCGTCGATCGGGCTGTACGCCTCGGGCGCCTGCACCAGACCGGCCAGCAGTGCCGCCTCGTCGAGGGTCAGGTCCGCCGGCACCTTGGAGAAGTAGCGCTCACTGGCGGCGGCGATCCCGTACGCCCCGGAACCGAAGTACGCGATGTTCAGGTAGCGGGTGAGGATCTCGTCCTTGCCGAGGCGCTGTTCCAACGCGTTGGCGTACCGGATCTCCTGGAGCTTGCGCCCGACGGTCTGCTCGGTGGCCGCGGCCTGTTCCTCGCTGGTGCGGGTCGAGTCGGTCTTGAGCACGTTGCGTACGTACTGCATGGTCAACGTCGAGCCACCCTGCTCGGTGCCGCCCTCGGTGACGTTGGTGACCAGGGCGCGCGCCATGCCGCGCAGGTCCACCCCGCTGTGGTCATAGAAGCGCCGGTCCTCGGCGGCCACGATCGCCTGCCGCATCACCGGCGCGATCTCGTCCAGCGTCACGTCCGTCCGGTTGACGTCGTAGAACGTGGTGATCAGCGTCTTGCCGTCGTTGGCGTAGAGGTAGGAGCGCTGCGGGGTGGCCGGGGTCCGCAGCACGTCCGGCAGTTCGGCGTAGCTGCCCAGTGCCGCCTTGGCGGTCAGCCCGAACACCAGGTTCACCGGCAGCATGAGGCCCGCCACGACGAGGCCGACGAGCCCGCCGGCCAGCAGGACGGTGAACAGTCGCGACAGTGGCGTAGGGGTGGCCATGGTCACCAGGATTGCCGCGAATGCCACGTTCCGACCACCGAATCGGCCCAGTTGTCAGCCAATTCACGGCCAGATGCCAGCGGTCTTTGCGCTGGCCAGCACCACTGGCCAGAAGAAATGCGGACGTACCGGACACTCGACGCAGACGACCGGCGCAAGGAAGGGCCCCCTACTAACGCCTCGTGTATAGGAAGGGTCCCTTCCTTACATCCGGCGGGGGTCATGCCGTGCCCAGCGGGCCGGGGCCGCCGGGGCCCGCCGGGCCCACACCGGTCGGACCTGCCGTCGCGACGCTGGCGCTGGTGGCGTCGCGCAGGATCTCCCGGGGCAGCAGCCGGCCGGAACGGTAGGCGATGCCGATGCCGGCGATCAGCACGAAGATCGCCCCGAAGGTCTGCAGGGAGCCGATCAGTGCCCCGCCGAGGCCGAGCAGCGGGCTGGCGATCATCAGCATCGTGCCGTCGCCCATGCTGAACATCCCCGACCGCGCCACCGCCCATCCGGTGAGCAGCCAACCGACGCTGTAGAAGGTCGCGCCGACCAGCACCAGCGACCGGGCGGTCGCACCGAAGACCGGAGTGTCCTCGGCGAACCCGGCGAAGGGCAGCATCAGCACCGTGCCGGCGATGCTGACCAACAGGCCGGCCACGGCGCTGCGGCGACTGCGGGTGGCCGCGAGCAGGCCGGCCAGGCCGAGCAGGGCCAGCAGCCCGAGCCAGATCGCGGCGACCCAGCCGATCAGGTACACCGCGCGGCCGTCGGCCGGGTACGGGTCGTTGCCCACCCCGCCGTCGCTGGCCATGGCCACCGCGCCGTAGAGGATCGCGTACGCGGGCAGCAGCCAGACCGCGGCGCGGGCGAGGCGGCGCAGCGACCACGCCCAACTCGCGTTGGTGGCCGGTCCGGGTGGTCCCGGATCGTCGACGAAGGGCAGGACGCCGAAGCCCCCACCGGTCCGTCGGGTGCCGAGCGGCCCGGCGGGGTCGTGTGCCCCGGGTACGTCCGGCGGGGACCACAACCGTTTCAGCGGATCCATCGGTCACCTCGCTCATCCACGAGCGGTGCCGGGACACGCCGAGGCGCCCCGATGCCTGGTCACCACCCGCCTAGGACCGATGGTGGCAGGCACCGGAGCGCCTCATGAGCCTTTCTCGCATTTGTCCGGACGCCGGTCCGGACCGGGTCACCCCGGCCCGGACCGACTCCGGATCAGCCTCGCTCGCGCTGGTCGGCCGGGTCGTTCAGCAGACTCCCCGGGGAGACCGGCTCGGGTGCGGGCAGACCCTGCGGCTCCCTGCCGCCGGTGGCCTGCGCCTCGGCGACGCGTACCTCGTTGTGGATCTCCTGGGCCGCCCGGGCGGCGGCCTGCGCGGCCTCGGCCGCCTCCCGCTCCACCGCGCTGGCGTCGGCGGACGCCTGCTGGGTGGGGGCGTCGCCGACCATCTGGTTCAGCCCGCCGAGCGCGCCGCCCATACCCTCCAGGGCCTTGGTCAGTTCGGCCGGCACGATCCACACCTTGTTGGCCGTGCCGTTGGCGATCTGCGGCAGGGCCTGGAGGTACTGGTAGGCCAGCACCTTCTGGCTCGGGTTGGCCTGGTGGATGGCGTCGAACACCGTCCGGACCGCCTTGGCCTGACCCTCGGCCTGCAGGATGCGGGCCTGCCGGTCACCGTCGGCGCGCAGCACCGCGGCCTGCTTCTCACCCTCGGCCGAGAGGATCTGCGACTGCTTGTGACCCTCGGCGTTCAGGATCGCGGCACGGCGGTCCCGCTCGGCGCGCATCTGCTTCTCCATGGAGTCGCGGATGCTCGGCGGCGGCTCGATCGCCTTGATCTCGACCCGGGTCACCTTGATGCCCCACCGGCCGGTGGTCTCGTCCAGCACCCCGGAGAGATGCCGGTTGATCTCCTCACGGCTGGTCAGCGCGCGCTCCAGGTCGAGCGAACCGATCACGTTACGCAGCGTGGTGACGGTGAGCTGCTCGATCGCCTGGAGGAAGTTGGAGATCTCGTAGGTGGCCCGGACCGAGTCGACGACCTTGAAGTAGAGCACGGTGTCGATCGAGACGACCAGGTTGTCCGAGGTGATCACGGGCTGCGGCGGGAAGCTGACCACCTGCTCGCGCATGTCCACCTTCGTCCGCACCGCGTCGACGAAGGGCACCAGGATGTTCAGCCCGGGGTTGAGCGTCCGCTTGTACCGGCCGAGCCGCTCGACCACGTCCTGACGCTGCTGCGGCACGATCCGCACCGACTTCGCCAGGGTGATCACCGAGATCAGGGCAAATGCTATCAAAAGGACGGGTATGACTAGTTCCATCCGTTCACCTCTCCGCTTCGGGTAGCTCGCCGGGCGCCGCAACGTCCCGCCAGACCAGGGCTACCGCTCCCTTGACCTGAATAACCTGCACCCGTTCTCCGGGTGCCAAAACCTGCGTGGCGTCGTAGGCCCGCGCGCTCCACACTTCGCCGTCGATCTTCACCATGCCCTGCGCGGCGTCGACCTGCTCCAGGACCAGGGCCGACGAACCCTCGATCGCCTCCACCCCGAAGGCGGTCTCGCCGGTCTCCATCGCGGTCTGCTTGTGCCGCTGGATGACCGGCCGCGCCGCGAGCACGGTCAACGCCGACACCACGGCGAAGACGACAGCCTGTATCGCCACCGGCGCTCCGAACGCGGCGGCGCCTGCGGCGGCGAACGCACCGACCGCAAACATGATCAAGAACAGGGTCGCCGTGAAGATCTCAGCGACCGCTAGTACCACACCCAGCACGATCCACAGCACGGCATCCACGTACTGATCGTGACATGACAATGCACGTGTCATCGAACTGTCATGATCGGAGGCGCCCGACCACCGCCTCGAAGGAGCCTTCGTGTCCCTGCGTCCGGAAACAGTACGGCACGTCGACGCCCTGGTGGCCGACGCGCAGTCCGCCGGCCACGTGCCGTCGCTGGTCGTCGGCGTGGTGCGCGACGGCACACTGGCGCACCTGGCCGCCGCCGGTGACCATCCCCGGCCGGACGCCGACCTGCAGTACCGGATCGGCTCGATCACCAAGACCATGACCGCCGTGCTGATCATGCAGGAGCGCGACGCCGGACGGCTGGCGCTGGACGATCCGCTGCGACGGCACCTGCCCGAGGCCGGAGCCGCCGGACCGATCACCCTGCGCCAACTGCTGGGGCACGCGGGCGGGCTGCAACGCGAGCCGGACGGGCCGTGGTGGGAGCGGAGCGAGGGCGTCGACCTGCACACCCTGCTGGCCGACTTCGGCGATCCCAAGATCGCGCTGCCGGCGTACCGCACCCACCACTACTCGAACCTGGCCTTCGGACTGCTCGGCGGCGCGCTGCAACGGATCACCGGCACCGGGTGGGCCCAGCTGGTGCGGGAACGGATCCTGGCGCCACTGGGCATGCACCGCACCACGTACGCCGCCACCACGCCGTACGCCCCCGGGTACGTGGTGCACCCGTGGCACGACACGCTCCGCGAGGAGCCGCACACCGACACCGGGGCGATGGCCCCCGCCGGGCAGCTCTGGTCGACCGTGGCCGACCTGTCCCGGTGGGCAGCGTTCCTCGCCGACCCCGACCCCGCGGTGCTGGCCCCGGACACCCTCGACGAGATGTGCGCCCCGGTGTTCCTCAGCGACCTCGACTCCTGGCGGGGCGGCTACGGCCTGGGCATCCAACTCACCCGCCAGGGCGAACGCGTCTACGTCGGGCACGGCGGCTCGATGCCCGGCCACGTCGCCGTGCTGCTGGTGCACCGGTCCAGCCGGACCGGTCTGGTCGGCTTCGCCAACTCGTACGGCTTCCGCACCGGCGGCATCAGTCCGCTCGGCGTCCAGGTGCTGACCCGGGTCCTCGACGCCGAACCGGCACCGGCCCGGCCGTGGCGACCCGCCGACGCCCCGCCCCCGGCCGAGGTGGCGGCGCTGACCGGCCGCTGGTGGTGGATGGGCACCGCACTCGACGTCACCTGGGACCACACCACCGGCGACCTGGTGGGCACCCTGCGCGGCGACCGGGTCAGCCGCTACCGCCCGGACGGCCCGGACCGCTGGCGCGGGCACAGCGGCGCGGAGATCGGGGAGATCCTGCGCGTCCACCGCGATCCCGCCGGCCACCCGGTCACGCTGGACATCGCCACGTTCCTGTTCACCCGCACGCCCGACGACGTCCCGTGACGGGGGCGGGCCGGCTCACTCGGTGACGAAGTCGATCAGGCGTTCCATGGCGTTGATCAGGGGGGTCTCCACCTCGGCGAAGGTGTCCACCCGGGACAGGATGTGTCGCCACATGTCGGCCGGCTCGGCGACGCCGAGCGCGGCGCAGACACCCTCCTTCCACGGGCGTCCCGGCGGCACCACCGGCCACGCCGCGATGCCCAGCGCCGACGGCTTCACCGCCTGCCACACGTCGACGTAGGGATGCCCGGTGACCAGCACGTGCGGGGAGTTCACCCGGGCCACGATCCGGCTCTCCTTGGAGCCGGGCACCAGGTGGTCGACGAGGACACCGAGCCGACGGTCGGGTCCGGGACCGAACTCCCGTACCCGGTCGTCGAGTGCGTCGACGCCCTCCAGCGGCTCCACCACCACGCCCTCGATCCGCAGGTCGTCGCCCCAGATCCGCTCCACCAACGCGGCGTCGTGGACGCCCTCGACCCAGATCCGGCTGGCGCGGGCGACCCGGGCGCGAACCCCGTCCACCGCCACCGAGCCCGACGCGGTACGCCGACGCGCGGCCGGCACCGGGGCGCGGGTCGGTCGACGCAGGGTCACCGGACGACCGTCGAGCAGGAACGCGGCCGGCAGCAACGGGAAGTTGCGCCGTTTGCCGTGCCGGTCCTCCAGCACGACCGCGCCGGAGTCGAAGCCGACCACCGCGCCGCAGAAGCCCGAGTCGGCGTCCTCGACCACCAGATCCGGCTCGGCGTCGACCTCCGGGGTCACCTTCCGCCGCCGCCAGTCCCCCGCCAACACGTCGTCGCCATACCGCCGCCCCATCCGATCACGCTAACCGCCGGTCCGGCCCGCGCCGCCACCGACTCGCCGCCACGCCGTCCGGGCCACAGGGTGCGATGCATTGGAAAAGCCGCGTGTGGCAACAAATCACGCGGTGAGGTCGCGTGATCGGCGCGCCGAGGAGGTGGGCGCGCGGCAGCCGAGACAGGGGTGGGCGTCAGCACGTACTCTTTCGGCATGTCCACCCCCGCTGCGGGTGCGGCCATCCTCGCGCCGCGCCGGTCGAGCCGGTTCGTTGCCTGGGTGCGCGCCTGGCGCGCCGGGCTCGTGCCCTTCGACGAAGTCGCCGACGAGGTCGCCGGTGACGAGGAGCACCACGTCGCCGACGCGCCCGGCACCTGGACGGACGTGCCGCTACGGCAGGCCCTGCCCACCCTGGCCAAGCTCTCGCCGGACGAGATCCGGCTGGTGCTGCCAGCCCCGGGCGACCCACGCGGGCTGCCCGGCCCCGGCGACTTCGCCGGTGCGGCGCTCGTCGTCGGCGAGGCGGTGATCGCCGGTACGCTCGGCCTGATCCCCGAGGTACGCGTGCACACGTCCGGCTCCGGCGACACCTTCGAGACGGTGCTCTGGCGGGTCTACCCGCTGCCGCCCAACGCCGCGGCGGCGTCGCTCACCCTCCCCGGCGCGGCCGAGGCCGAGGCGGAACTGGCCGCCGCGCTGGCGGACACCACCGCCGCGCTCACCCGACTCGACGTGGCCCAGTGGCGCCCCGAACTGGCCGGCGCCCTGGAGGCACTGCGCCGCCCCGACGGCACCACCGACCTGCCGCCCGGATTCGACCCACGCTCCCGCCGGCTGTTCGCCCGCGCCGCCGTGCTCGACCGGGTGCTCGCACTGGCCGGACACGCGGCACCGGGCGGCGCGGTCAACAACTACGAGGCCCAGCAGCGCGACGCCGCGCTGCGCCCGCTCACCACCGCCTGCCGGCAGGCCCTGGTCGCCGCCTGCAACGCTCCCCTGCGGCCCTGAGACCGACCCGCCGGCTCAGATCTCGTCGATCAGGTCGGCCACCGAGTCGACGATCCGGGACGGCCGGTACGGGTAGCGTTCCGCCTCGGTGCGGGTACTGATCCCGGTCAGCACCAGGATCGTCTCCAGCCCGGCCTCCAGGCCGCAGAGGATGTCGGTGTCCATCCGGTCGCCGATCATCGCGGTGCTCTCCGAATGCGCGTCGATCGTGTTCAACGCCGAGCGCATCATCATCGGGTTCGGCTTGCCGACGAAGTACGGCTCCACCCCGGTCGCCTTCGAGATCATCGCGGCCACCGACCCGGCCGCCGGCAGCGCGCCCTCCACCGACGGGCCGGTGGCATCGGGGTTGGTGCAGATGAACCGCGCGCCGTCGTCGATCAACCGGATCGCCTTGGTGATCGCCTCGAAGCTGTAGGTACGGGTCTCCCCCAGCACCACGTAGTCGGGCGCGAAGTCGCTGAGCACGTAGCCCACCGCGTGCAGGGCGGTGGTCAGCCCGGCCTCCCCGATCACGTACGCGGTGCCGCCCGGCCGCTGGTCGGCCAGAAACTGGGCGGTGGCCAGGGCGGACGACCAGATCGCCTGCTCCGGCACGTCCAGCCCCATCCGGGCGAGCCGGGCCTGAAGATCGCGCGGGGTGTAGATCGAGTTGTTGGTCAGCACCAGGAACGGCTTTCCGGAGGCACGCAGCCGGTTGACGAACTCCGGCGCGCCCGGCACGGGCTGCCCCTCGTGCACCAGGACACCGTCCATGTCGGTGAGCCAGCTCTGCACGGGCTTACGGTCATGCATGATCGTCATCATCCCTGGGGTGTCGGGCCGTCGGTGCGGTCAGGACGGACGGCGCGGCGGGACGCAGCAGACCGTGGGGCAGGTGTCCCACATCGGCAGCTCGCCGAGGCGACGGCGCATCTGCGCGCCGTCCGGGTCGATCCGCTCCCGGACCAGTTCCCGCACCATGGTCACGTAGCGCGGGTCGACGCCGGGGGTGGCGGCCCGGACGAAGTCCAGGCCGAGCTGCTTGGCGGTGTCCAACGCCTCGGTGTCCAGGTCCCACACCACCTCCAGGTGGTCCGAGACGAACCCGATCGGGCTGACCACCACGCCGGTCACACCCTGCTCGGCGAGGGCGGTCAGGTGGTCGTTGACGTCCGGCTCCAGCCACGGCACGTGCGGCGGGCCGGATCGGCTCTGCCAGACCAGGTCGTAGGGCAGGTCCGGGGCCGCTGCGGCGTGCACCAGCCGCGCCGTCTCGGCGAGCTGGGCGGTGTACCGGCCGCCGTGCGGACCGGCGCTGTCGGCCGCCGAGGTCGGCACCGAGTGGGCCGTGAAGACCAGCCGGGTGCTGTCCCGACGTGCCGGGTCGAGCCGGGTCAGGGCCTCGCGTACCGCGTCGACGTGCGGCTCGACGAAACCGGGATGGTCCCAGAACTGGCGCAGCTTCTCGATCACCGGCGCGTCGGCACCGACCGCCGCCCGGGCGGCGGTGACGTCCTCCTGGTACTGCCGGCAGGAGGAGTACCCGCCGTAGGCGCTGGTGACGAACGCCAGCGCCCGCCGTACGCCGTCGTCGCGCATCTGCGCCACGGTGTCGGCGAGCATCGGGTGCCAGTTCCGGTTGCCCCAGTAGACCGGCAGGTCGAGATCGTGGGCGGCGAAGTCCGCGCGGATCGCCGCGAGCAGGTCCCGACACTGCTGGTTGATCGGCGAGACCCCACCGAAGTGCTGGTAGTGCTCGGCCACCTCGGCCAGCCGCTCCGGCGGCACGCCCCGGCCCCGGGTCACGTTCTGGAGGAAGGGCAGCACGTCGTCCGGCCCCTCCGGGCCACCGAAGGAGAGCAGGACCACCGCGTCGTACGCCATGGACCCATTCTTGCCGGTGGCCGGCGGCGCCCCGGCAACGCCCCCGGGTCGCCGGCGGTAACGCCGCCGGGTCCCGGACGTTAGGAAGGGTCCCCTGCTATACCGCAGGCGGTAGCAGGGGACCCTTCCTTACATGCCTTACATGCCTAGGCACCGATGGCGTGATAGCCGCCGTCGACGTGCACGATCTCGCCCGTGGTGGCCGGGAACCAGTCGGACAGCAGCGCCAGACAGGCGCGCGCGGCCGGTTCCTGGTCGGCCAGGTTCCAGCCCAGCGGGGCCCGCTCGGACCAGGCGTCCTCGAACTGCTCGAAGCCGGGGATCGACTTGGCGGCCATGGTGCGCAGCGGCCCGGCGGCGACCAGGTTGCTGCGGATGCCCTGCTTGCCCAGGTGCAGGGCGAGGTAGCGGGAGGCGGACTCCAGTCCGGCCTTGGCCACGCCCATCCAGTCGTAGACCGGCCACGCCTGAGTCGCATCGAAGGTCAGGCCGACCACCGCGCCGCCCGGCGACATCAGCGGCAGCGCCGCCGTCGCGAGCGACTTGTACGAGTACGTGGAGACGTGCAGCGCGGTCGCCACGTCCTCCCAGGAGGCGTCGAGGAAGCCGCCGCCGAGGCAGCTCTGCGGGGCGAACCCGATCGAGTGCACCACGCCGTCGAGCCCGTCGACGTGCTCCCGGACCTTGTCGGCCAGCCCGGCCAGGTGCGCGGGGTCGGTCACGTCCAGCTCGATGACGGGCGCCGGCTCCGGCAGCCGCTTGGCGATCCGCTGCACCAGCGAGAGCCGGCCGTACCCGGTGAGCACGACCTGCGCGCCGTTCTCCTGGGCGAGCTTCGCCACCGAGAAGGCGATGGAGGCGTCGGTGATGACGCCGGTGACGAGCAGCCGCTTACCGGCCAGCAGTCCGGACATTACTCATTCCTCCGTGCTCAGGGTCAGTGGCCCATGCCGAGGCCGCCGTCGACCGGGATGACCGCGCCGGAGACGTACCCGGCGCCGTCGCCGGCCAGCCAGGTGACCACCGCGGCGACCTCGTCCGGCGCGGCCATCCGACCGGCCGGGATCGACTTGAGGATCTCCGCCTTGCGGTCCGCGCTCAGTCCCGCGGTCATGTCGGTCTCGATGAAGCCGGGCGCGACGACGTTGGCGGTGATGTTCCGGGTGCCCAACTCCCGGGTGATCGAGCGGGCCACCCCGACCAGGCCGGCCTTGCTGGCCGCGTAGTTGACCTGCCCGGCGCCGCCGGAGAGGCCGACCACCGAGGAGACGAAGATCATGCGTCCCCACTTGGCCCGCAGCATCTTCCCCGAGGCGCGCTTGGCGCAGCGGTACGCACCGGTCAGGTTGGTGTCCAGCACCCGGGTGAACTGCTCCTCGGACATCCGCAGCAGCAGCGTGTCGTCGGTGATACCGGCGTTGGCGACCAGCACCTCCACCGGCCCCAACTCCGCCTCGACCGCGCTGAACGCGGCGTCGACCGACCCGGCGTCGGTGATGTCGCACCGCACACCGAACAGCCCCTCCGGCGCCCCGCTGCCCCGGTGGGTGATCGCCACCCGGTCGCCCTGCTTGGCGAACGCCTGGGCGATGGCCAGACCGATTCCGCGGTTGCCGCCGGTAACCAGCACAGTTCGAGACACGGTGGGTCCTCTCCGGAAGATCGCTGCGGGTTGGAGACTAGGCGCTACCGCACGGTAATCACTAACCCGCCCCGCCCGACACCGGCACCATCCGCGCCGATCGGAGCCGGGCCGCCGGTGCGGTCGGCCGAGTGGGCCGGTACGCCACCACGGGTGTACGATCATCGCGTTTGCGGGCCGCCCGGCGGCACCGCTCGTCCGGACCCCGACCGCAGGAGGTGATCGCTGTGCGAGATAGCGATCCTCCCAGTCGTGGCCGGGCCGACCGCCAGTCACGCTGAGCACCGCTCCGCCTGATCTGGCCCCGCTCCCCACGCACCCCCTGCGCCACCGCCCGGCCCACCCGCCGGGGCGACGGAACGCGCGGGTGCGCCCGGAAGCCGTTCGGTCACGACTTCGTGTGCGCCTCCTCGATCCACCCCCACGCGGTCCACCCCGCCCGGACCGCCGTCGCCACCCGGAGCGTTCCATGAGCCGTTACGTCGCCCCGCTGGGCTTCACCCTCGCCGCCGTCTGGGTGGCCGTGCTCTTCGTGCTGGCCAGCAGCACCCACTGACCACGCGCCCCGACCGCACGACCACGCCGGTCAGAGCATCCGGGACGACCAGAGCAGGCTGAACGCCCCGGCGCAGAGCGCCAGCAACAGGGCGATGCCGGCGTACCACTGGGTGATCTCCCGCGCCTCGGTCCGGAAACCGATCGAGCTGCCCATGTCCTGGTACACCTGCTTGAGCTCGGTGACCGTGGCCGCCTCGTAGAAGTAGCCCTCGGTCGTCTCGGCCAACTCGGCCAACGCCATCCGGTCCACCGGCACCCGCTGCAACTGCCCACCGATGTCCACGTGCCCGGTGTCGGTGCCGAAGGCGATGGTGGAGACCGGTACGTTCGCCGCCTGCGCCGCCGCAGCCGCCTCCTCCACCGACCGACCGGCCGTGCGGAAGCCGTCGGAGAGCAGCACGATCCGGGCCGGCGGGATACCCGCCGCACCGTCGGCCGGCACCGAGCGGATCGCCTCCAGGCAGGTGAAGACCGCCTCACCGGTGGCGGTCGCCTCGGCCAGCACCAGCCCGTCGATGGCACTGGTCACCGCCGGGCGGTCCTTGGTCGGCGGCACCAGCACGTTGGCCGACTTCGCGAACGACACCAGCCCGACGTTGTAGCTCTCGGGCAGTTCCCCGACGAACTGCTTGGCCGCCTCCTGCGCGGCCTCCAGCCGGCTCGGCGCCACGTCGTCCGCCTGCATCGACAGCGACACGTCGATGGCCAACATGATCGTGGCCCGCTCCAGCGGCTCCCGGGTGTCCATCGCCGGACGGGCCAGCGCACCGGCCAGCACCAGCAGGGCCAGCAGGAACGCGGTCGCGGGTACGTGCCGACGCCAGCCCAACCCCTTCGGCGCCACGGTCCGCAGCAGGTCGACGTTGGTGAACCGCATCGCGTACTCGCGACGGCGGAACTGCCGCCACACGTACAACGCGGCGAGGGCCAGCACCGGCAGCACCGCCAGCAGCCACCACGGTTGGAGCAGTCGGATCATCGTGTCGTCCCCCGGGTGCGGGCGTGCCGCTGGGCGGCCACGAAACGCACCATGTCCAGCAGCCAGTCTCGGTCCGTACGAAGTCGCAGGTGCGCGGCGCCGGCCGCGCGCATCGCGGCGGAGATCTCCGCCCGCTGGGCGGCGGCGGCCGCCGCGTAGCGGTGCCGCAGGCTCGGGTCGGCGGTCTGCACCTCGTGCAGTTCCCCGGTCTCCGGGTCCACCACCGGCAACACCCCCACGTCCGGCAGTTCCAGCTCACGCGGGTCGACCACCTCGATCGCCAGCACGTCGTGGCGTACCCGCAGCTTGCGCAGCGGCCGGGCCCACTGGGCCGGCGGGGCGAGGAAGTCGGAGACGACCACCGCGACACCGCGTCGCCGCGGCGGGCGGTTGAGCATGTCGATCAGCGCACCGAGATCGCCCCGACCCGGCTGGATCGGGGTGCCGGCGATGGCGCGCAGCATGCCCTGTGCCTCCTTGCGCCCGGACCGGGCGGGCAGCCGGACCAGACGCCCCGGCCCGGCCGGCTCGGGCGTCGCCCGCCAGCCCAGCCGGGCGGCGGGACGCTCACCGCCGCTGCCCACCACCGCACCGATCCGGTTGCCGCCCCGCACGGTCAGGTGCGTGATCGCCGCCACGGCGGCCACCACCACGTCCCGTTTGAGCCACCGGCCGGTGCCGAAGTCCAGGCTGGCCGAGAGGTCCACCGCCAGCCACGTCTCCAACTCCCGGTCGGCCACCGTACGCCGCACGTGCGCCGTGGTGGTCCGCGCGGTCACCGGCCAGTCCATCCGCCGGACGTCGTCACCGGGCCGGTACTCCCGCGACTCCCCCGCCTCGCTGCCCGGGCCGGGCAGCAGACCGGCGTAGTCGCCCTGCAACAGCCCGTCCAGCTTCCGGGTGACCATCAGCTGCAAGCGGGACAGCACCGCGCCGGAGCGGTTGTCCGCCACGTTCGGTGGCTGCTGGGATGGAGGGGTGCTCGGGGTCACGGCCGCTGCCCGGGCCACCCCGAGGTCGGCGCCACCGCACCCGGTGGCGTGGCCTGCTGCCGGGGCGCCACCGACGGCAGCGGGATGGTCGACATCACCCGGTGCACCACGTGGTCGGCGGGCACGTCGTCGGCGAGCGCGTCGTAGCTGAGCACCAGGCGGTGACGCAGGATGTCCGGCGCGATGTCCTGCACGTCCTGCGGCAGGGCGTAGTCCCGGCCCCGCAGCAGCGCCAGCGCCCGGGTCGCCCGGACCAACCCGAGCGAGGCCCGTGGGCTGGCACCGTACTGGATCAGTTGCGCCACGTCGGGCATGCCGTGCTCGGCCGGCGTACGCGTGGCCAGCACCAGCCGGACCGCGTAGTCGACCAACGCGTTGTGCACGAAGACCTGGTCCGCCTTCTGTTGCAGGGCGATCAGGTCGGCGGTGTCGAAGACGGCGGTGGGTTCGGGCGGGGACACCCCCATCCGGTAGACGATCTCCCGCTCCTCGGCGTCGGTGGGATAGCCCACCACGATCTTCATGAGGAACCGGTCCCGCTGCGCCTCCGGCAGCGGGTAGACGCCCTCCTGCTCGATCGGGTTCTGCGTCGCCATCACCAGGAACGGATTGGGCACCCGGTGCGTCTCGCCGCCGATCGAGACCTGACGCTCGCTCATCACCTCCAGCAGCGCCGACTGCACCTTCGCCGGCGCCCGGTTGATCTCGTCGGCGAGCAGGAAGTTGACGAACACCGGCCCCAGCTCGACGTCGAACTTCTCGCTGGACTGCCGATAGATCCGGGTACCCATGATGTCGGCCGGCACCAGGTCCGGGGTGAACTGCACCCGGGCGAACGACCCGCCGACCACGCGGGCGAGCGTCTCCACCGCGAGCGTCTTGGCCACTCCGGGTACGCCCTCCAGCAGGCAGTGTCCCCGGGCCAGCAGCGCCACGAACATCCGTTCGACCATCCGGTCCTGCCCGACGATCACCCGCTTGATCTCGAACAGCGCCCGCTCCAGCAGCGTGGCGTCCTGGGCCGGAGTGGTCGGCGGCGAGACCGCCGGGGGCGTTGCCCCGTTCGGCGTCGGAGCGTCGGGCGTGGTCGGCTGGGCCACCGGTCCTCCACAGCGTGCTCGGTCGTAGCGGCGTGTGCGTCACCAAGCCTCGCATGCCCGACTGAGTACCGACTGTGGGAGCGACCGATTTCCGCCACGCCGTTGCCCGCCAGGCGAATCGCCGATCGCCAGTGGACAGATGCCGCCCCCGCGTGTGTACCATTCTTCCGTCGCCGGGCGGCTTCCCCCGTGGCCGCCCGGCGCTCACTCATTCCCGTCGCCCTAGACTGGGTGCGATGGACGATTCCGACACCTCCGCCGAGGCTCTGATCTGTTCGGCCCGTGGATGTCGCGCCTCCGCCGGGTGGGCACTGCGCTGGAACAACCCACGCCTGCACACACCTGAGCGACGCAAGACGTGGCTCGCCTGTGACCTCCACCGTCCCTCGCTCGGCGACTTCCTCACCGCGCGGGGCTTCCTGCGCGAGGTCGCCCCGCTCCCGGGATCGCCTACGCTCGAAGAGTGAACGCGTACAACGGCTACTTGATGGTGAGCGCGAGGAGTGAGCTTGCGAGCCCCGCAGTCGCGAACGAAAGGCCAGCTCGGTGAGCGCGAGGAGTGAGCTTGCGAGCCCCGCAGTCGCGAACGAAAGACGTGCTCAGTGAGCGATGACGCCCCGAACGCCCCGGCATCGGCCGGGCCGCTCGAACCCTGGCCGGACACCGTACGGTGGCAGTCGATCTCGTCCGACCTGATCTGGGTGGAGCTGCTGCGGCTGTCCGCCGTGGTGGTCGTCGTCTCGGCGGGCATCGGCATCGGCTGGGCGCTCAGCGGCACCTGGCCGTTCGGCGCGGCGCTCGGTGCCGTGCTGCTGTTCGCGGTCTGGCGGGCGGTGACCATCGTCCGCGCGGTACGCGCCTGGGGCTACGCCGAACGTGAGGACGATCTCCTGGTCCGGCACGGGCTGCTGGTGCGCCGCCTGTCCATCGTGCCGTACTCCCGGATGCAGTTCGTCGACGTCAGCGCCGGTCCGTTGGAGCGCGCGTTCGACCTGGCGACCGTGCAGTTGCACACTGCGGCGGCCGCCAGTGACGCCCGCGTGCCGGGTCTGCGGCCGGCCGAGGCGTCCCGGCTGCGTGACCGGCTCACCGCGCTGGGCGAGGACCGGGCGGAAGGGCTGTGACGGGCCCGGTCGGGTCGGCACCGGACCGGCCCGAGCCCCGTACGGGCGACGTGGCGCCACCGGTCGCCCATCCGGGACCGCCCGGCACCCCCACGGCGCCGCCGCCGGAGCAGTCCCTGGGCGGGCCGCCGGCACGGCCCGAGACACCTGCCCCACCGGTCGTCGCCGGTGCGCCGTACCCGCACGCGACGCCCCACCAGCCGTACCCGCCATATCCGCCCGGGACGCCCCACCAGCCGGGCGCGTCCTCCCCGCAGGGGGCGCCGTACCCGCACGGGGGGCCCTACCCGCCGTATCCCGGCGGTGCGCCGGACACGGCGCAGGCGCGGCAGCGGCTGCACCCGCTGAGCCCGGCGCTGCACGGCGCGAAGTCGCTGGCCGTGGTCATCGCCGGGCTGTCCTGGTCGACGCTGTCCCGGGTCGGGTTCGGGTGGTTCGTGACCATGGTGATCGTGCTCGCGCTCGGCGCGACCGTGCTGGCCGTGATCAGTTGGTACTACACGGGCTACCAGGTGGTGGGCCGGGAACTGCGTATCCACGAGGGGCTGCTCTGGCGACGGACCCGGGCCATTCCGCTGGAACGGCTCCAGGCCGTCGAGGTGGTCCGCCCGCTGCTGGCGCAGCTCACCGGCCTGGCCGAACTGCGGCTGGAGGTGGTCGGGGGCGGCAAGACGGAGGCGCCGCTGGCGTACCTCAGCGTCGCGGAGGCGTCCGCGTTGCGGCAGCGGTTGCTGGCGCTCGCGGGCGGGCCGGCCGTCGCCCCGGCCCGTCCGGACGCGGTGGCGTCGGGCGAGTCGGCGGACCAGGAGACGGCACCGGCGGACGACGGGACGGCCGGCCCGCCGCCGGGACGCCCGTTGCACGCGGTCGAGAACCGGGACCTGCTGATCAGCCAGTTGCTGACCCCGCAGGCGTTCCTGCTGCCGATCGGCGTGGCCTTCGTCACCGTGCAGTTCCTGTCCGAGGGATCGTGGTCGTTCATCGCGGTGGCGAGCACGCTGACCGCGATGGCGGGCATCCTGCTGCAACCCGTGCGTCGGGTGCTCGACGACTGGCGGTTCCAGCTCGCGCGGGACGCCGACCGGCTGCGCATCCGCAACGGCCTGCTGGAGACGCGGGTGCAGACGGTGCCGCTGCACCGGGTGCAGACGGTCGGGATGACCTGGCCGTTGCTCTGGCGGATGAAGGGCTGGCTGCGGATGCGCCTGGAGGTGGCGGGCTACGCCGCGGGCGAGGCCGACCAGCGCAACCGACCGGACCGTCTGCTGCCCGTGGGGGACCTGGCGACCGGCGAGATCATCCTCGCCGAGGTGCTGCCCGGGGTCACCCTGGCGTCGTTGCCGCTGGTCCCGCCGCCGACCCGGGCCCGCTGGGTGAACCCGCTGAGCCGTCAGGTGCTCGGCGCGGGGCTGACCGACGAGGTCTTCGCCGTCCGGTCCGGGCTGCTCACCCGCCAACTGACGATGGTGCCGTACGCCCGGTTCCAGAGCGTCCGGGTGGTGCAGGGCCCGATCCAGCGGCTGCTCGGCCTGGCGACCGTGCACGTGGACACCGCCGGTGGGGCCGGCGCGGCGGCGGTCGACCGTGACCTCGCCGACGCCTGGGCGCTGGCGGCGGAGCTGACCGCCCGGGGTCGGGCCGCCCGTCGCGGCTAGGGCCTGTGTCGAAGTCCTCGGTCGAGCCGAGGCGGAGTCCAGGCTGCGGTCCGGCAAGGCGGGAATTGGTCCGGATACCGGTGTTGTATCCGGACCAATTCCCAACGCGGCCGGTCGCCGCCTGGGCCCGCCGTAGGCCGGCCAGGGACTTCGACACAGGCCCTAGGGCGGCCGGCGCCTGCCCGCGCGACGACCGGTCAGTGGGTGGCCGGGACCACCGGTGGTGCGGCCGGTGCGTCCCGGTCGTCCGGAGGTGGGTCGGTGGCGGCGGCCCGGCGGGCCTTGCGGCGCGACCACCACCGCTCGGCCGCGCCGACCGCCAGGAAGGTGATCCCGACGTACGCCCAGCCGACCAGCACGTCGATCACGTAGTGCTCGCCGCTGTAGACCAGGGTGAAGGTCATCGCCAGCGGGTACGACAGCAGCAGCGGCCACCACCGGCGTCGCACGGTGTTCATGAAGAACAGCACCACGAACAGCGCGAACGCGGTGTGCAGCGACGGCATCGCGGCCACCGGGTTCGAGGCGAGCTGCCCGGCGTTGAGCAGGTTGCCGGCGCCGTGCATGCCGAACGCCCGCCAGCCCCGGGTGGAGATCCGGGCGACCTCCTCGATCAGCCCGTTCTGCGCCGCCCACCACGGCGGCGCGGCCGGGTACAGGAAATAGGTGACCAGGCCGGTGGCGCAGAGGAAGAACCAGCGCCGCATGAAGGCCGCCCACCGGCTGCGCTCCCGCATCCAGAGCACGGTGGCGGCGGCCAGTGCCGCCACGAAGTGCGAGAAGTACACCCAGCTGACCAGGACGTCCCACCACCGCACCTCGGGGTGGTACAGGTGCTGCTGCAACCAGACGGTGGGCACCTGGCCGTCCATGGCCCAGCCGAACATCAACCGGTCCGCCAGGATCAGCTCGTACGCGTGCGGCACCGTCCCGTCGTGGTAGGCGAAGCCCCGGGACAGGTTGTAGGCGACCAGCAGCAGCACCACCGGCACCCAGTCCCGGGCGAAGCGCAGGTGACTGCGCCACGGGCGGGCGGAGTTCCAGGCGATGGTCCCCGCCCAGATCCAGAAGAACGCGTACAGCGGGTCGGTGGGCAGGCCGATGACGAGCCAGCCCGCCACGAAGGCGACGCTCCACAGCGACATCGCGATCACGCGGCGGCGACCGCCGTCGGGTGAGGCGGACGGCTCGGTCGGGGCCGGGGGCTGGGGGTCGGTCACGGCAGACATCGCGGACAAGGTTAACGGCGGACCCTGGGCCGCCCCACGCAGGACCACCTGCGTGCCGCGCCACCGTGTCGGGGCCGCTCGCGGCGCTGCAGGCCGGAGCCGGACGGGGGCCATCCGACGGCACGCGTCGCCGAGGACGCGGCGAGCCCCTACGCTGTGGCCATGCAGGTGCAGTCGGATCTCGCCCTGACGCCGGGTCTGTCCGCCCGGGTCGAGTTGACCGTCACCGACGCCGACACCGCCGAGGCGGTCGGCTCCGGTGACGTACCGGTGCTCGGCACCCCCCGGGTGCTGGCGCTGGTCGAGGCGGCCACGGTGGCGGCGAGCGCGCCGCACCTGCCCGCCGGTGCGACCAGCGTGGGCACCCGGGTCGAGTTGACGCACCTGGCCGCCACGCCGGTGGGCCGGACGGTGGTGGCGCAGGCCACCCTGACGACGGTCGACCGGCGTCGGCTGGTCTTCGACGTCGAGGTGAGCGAGGACGGGCAGCGGGTGGCCGAGGGCCGGGTGGAACGGGTCGTGGTCGACCGGCAGCGGTTCGTCGAACGCGCCGGCCGACCGTCGTGACGGTCCGCTTCGTCGAGGTCGCCGACCGGGTGCACGTCCTGCGCGAGCCCCTGCTCGCGGTCAACGTCACGCTGGTGTGCGGCGACGGCGAGGCGTTGCTGGTCGACACGCTCTCCAGCGCGCGGCAGGCCGCCGAGCTGGCCGCCGCCGTACGGGCGGTCACCGGTGACCCGCTGACGATCGTCAACACCCACCACCACTACGACCACTGGTTCGGCAACGCCGCGTTCGCCGCCGACCCGCCCCGCCCGGTGTGGGCGCACGACCGCGCCGCCGAGGTGATGAGCGGCGATCCGGACGAGCTGCGCCGCCAGGCGTACGCGGAACTGCGCGACGCGCATCCGGGGCTGGCCGCCGAGTTGGCCGACACGCCGCTGCTGGCACCCACCCGTACGGTCCGGACCGAGGCGACCCTCGACGTCGGCGGCCGACGGGTGGTGCTGCGGCATCCGGGGCACGGCCACACCGACGCCGACCTGGTGGTGCAGGTGCCCGACGCCGACGTGTTGGTCGCCGGGGACCTGGTGGAGCAGTCCGGCCCACCGGCGTTCGAGGACTCCTTCCCGTTGCAGTGGCCCGACGCGGTGGCCGAGTTGCTGCGGTGGACCACCCCGGCGACGGTCGTGGTGCCCGGGCACGGTGAGCCGGTCGACGTCGAGTTCGTCCGGGCACAGCACACCCAGCTGGCCGAGCTGGCCTGGCTGATCCGGGCCGGGCACACCGGCGGGGCACCGCCGGAGCGGGTCGCCGCCGAGGCACCCTTCCCGGCCCGCCCGGCGCTGATCGCGGCCCGCCGTGGCTACGCCGAGCTGGACGGCACCGCCTGATCCGTGGACCCGGCGCTCTCAGCCGGTGAAGCGCTCGCGGACCTGCGCCCGGGTCGGCATGGCCACGGCCCCGCCCGGCCGTTCGCAGACGAGACCGGCGACGCGCAACGCGAAGGCCACCCGCTCGGTCCAGCCGCCCGGCTCGGCGGGCTCGCCGTCGACGAGCAGGTCGGCGACGAGCGCGGCCATCACCGAGTCGCCCGCGCCGGTGGCGTCGACCGCGTGCACCCTCGGCGCGGGTACGCGTACCGGATCGGCGCCGGCGGCGGCGACCACCGCGCCCTCGGGGCCCAGGGTGACCACGACGGTGCCCGCGCCCACCTCGCGCAGGTACGCCGCCACCGACTCCACCGGCTGGCCGGGGTAGAGCAGTTCCGCGTCGGCGGTGCTCAACTTGACCAGGTGCGCACCGGCGGCGAACTCGGCAACCACTCCGCGCAGTTCGGCCAGTGCCTGCGGGCCGTCCAGCAGTCGCGGACGGACGTTGGGGTCGAACACCCGCAGCCCGGGCGCCAGCGACCAGGCCCGGCGGGCGGCGGCCAGGGTGGTCGGCGCCAGCAGCACGATCGACCCGCAGTAGAGCACGTCGGCGTCCTCGACCAGGGTCGCGTCGACGTCGTCGGCGGTGAGCACCGCGTAGGAGGGCGGATCGCCGTAGAAGCGGAAGTCCGGTTCCGGACCGGAGAAGGTGGTGACCGCCAACGTGGTCGGCACCGGGGCGGTGAGCGTCCCGGCCGTGCCGACCCGCTCGGCGGCCAGCAGGTCGCGGATCCGCCCGGCGAGCACGTCGTCGCCGAGCGAGCCGACGAACTGCACCGCGCCGCCGAGGCGGGCGACGCCGACGGCGACGTTCAGCGGGCCGCCGCCGACGGCCTGCCGGAAGACGCGGCCACCCTCGCTCTCGGTGTCGAGCAGGTCGACGAGCGCCTCACCGAGCACCACTGCGTATCCCATCCCGGTCCCTTCCGTCGGCCGTCCGCTGCCGCCCAGGCTGGCACAGCGATCCGCCGCCGGGCATGCACGCCACGGTATTGGCGCGTACCGGCCGACGCGAACCGACGTCGTGCACATCGAGGAACAGCTATTGCGTCGACCGCGTCGGCGTGCTGGGATGGTGGTGCCGGATGGCGCGGGGGCTGCGCGTCATCGGCGCCGGGTCATGGACGCGCGAGGGCATACGTACGCGTCGACATATCACCGGCGGCATCGTGCCGGGAGGGCATAGACCCCGTGCACACGTCGCCGCTTCGTCGCATTCGCCCCTAGCTGCGGGAGCGAGCTTTCATCCTCCCGCGCGCTTCGGCGGGGCCACCCCGCACGGTGTGCCCCGCGAGTCAGGAGAACCTGTGCACCGACCTCGTCTGGCCGCGATGTTCTTCGCGGCCGTCACCCTCGCCGCGAGCGCGGTCGTCGCCGTGACGGCCAGCCCCGACCCGGCCGCCGCGCACGGCGCGGCGATGACGCCGGGCGCCCGTACGTTCCTGTGCTGGCGCGACGGCCTCTCCCCCACCGGGGAGATCCGGCCGCAGAACCCGGCCTGTTCCGCCGCGGTCGCCCAGTCCGGTGCCAACTCGCTGTACAACTGGTTCAGCGTGCTGCGCTCGGACGCCAACGGGCGGACCACCGGCTTCATCCCCGACGGCCAGCTCTGCAGCGGCGGCGCCACCGGCTTCCGCGGCTTCGACCTGGCCCGTAACGACTGGCCGATCACCCACCTGACCGCCGGCCGGTCCATCGAGTTCCGGTACAGCAACTGGGCGCACCACCCGGGCACGTTCTACTTCTACGTGACCAAGAACAGCTGGAGCCCGACCCGGGCGCTGGCCTGGAGCGACCTGGAGGAGCAGCCGTTCCTGACGGTGACCAACCCGCCGCAGCGCGGCGCGGTCGGCACCAACGACGGCCACTACTACTTCACCGGGACCCTGCCGGCCAACAAGACCGGCCGACACATCATCTACTCGCGGTGGGTCCGCTCGGACAGCCAGGAGAACTTCTTCGGCTGCTCCGACGTGGCCTTCGACGGTGGCAACGGTGAGGTGACCGGGATCGGTGGCGGCACGACCCCGCCGCCCACCACCCCGCCGCCCACCACGCCTCCGCCGACCACCCCGCCGCCCACCACGCCTCCGCCCACCACCCCGCCGCCCGGCACCGGTGGCTGCGCTGCCACCCTGCGGGTGACCAGCACCTGGTCCGGTGGTTTCCAGGGCGAGGTCGAGGTTCGGAACAACGGCACCGCAGCGCTCAACGGCTGGACCGCGAGCTGGACCTGGCCGAGCGGCCAGCAGATCAGCCAGGTCTGGAACGCGACCCAGACCTCGTCCGGGTCGACGGTGTCCGCGACGAACGTCGCCTACAACGGAAGTCTCGGCGTCAACGGCAGCACGACGTTCGGCTTCCTGGCCAGCGGTAGCAGTACCTCGCTACCGACGGCCACCTGCGCCGCCCGCTGACGCGGTCGAACGCGAAACGGCCCCCCTGCGGATGTCCGCAGGGGGGCTCGTTCGTGTCCGGGGTCAGCGCACCATGGAGCCGACGACGGGCTTGGTGAGCAGCGCGGACTGGTTGCGCTGGATGCCCGGGTCCAGCGTCTTGGCCACGAAGATGGCGTGCCAGACGCAGAAGATCAGGACCGTCCACACCTTGCGGGAGTGGTCGGCCTCCTCGCGCTTGTGCTCGTCGAGCAGACGCAGCGCGTACGACAGGTCGAGCAGGTCTCCGGCGCCGGAGGTGCTCAACACGTGCCGGGCCCACTCGTACATCTCGCCGCGCAGCCAGACCCGGGTCGGGGTCGGGAAGCCCAGCTTCTTGCGGTTGACGATGGCCGGCGGCACCACACCCTGCAACGCCTGGCGCATGGCGTACTTGGTGGCGTCCGAGCGGGGCGGCAGCTTGAGGTCGACCGGGATCTTCGCCGCGACCTCGAACACGTCCCGGTCGAGGAAGGGCACCCGCACCTCCAGCGAGTGCGCCATGGAGATCCGGTCGGCCTTGACCAGGATGTCCCCGCGCAGCCAGGTGTAGAGGTCGACGTACTGCATCTTGGTGACGTCGTCCAGCTCGGCGCACTCGGCGTAGATCGGCGCGGTCACGTCGGTGTAGCGCACCGAGGGGTCGTAGCGACGCAGCAGGTGCTGCTTCTCCTCCTCGGTGAACATCCGCGCGTTGCCGTAGTAGCGCTCCTCGATCGGGGTGGTGCCGCGCTCCAGGAAGCTCTTGCCCTTGACGCCCTGCGGGATGGCCTTGGAGACCGCCCGCAGACCCTTCTGGACCCCGCCGGGCAGCCCGTTGACGCCGCTGAGCGACAGCGGCTCACGATAGATCGTGTACCCGCCGAAGAACTCGTCCGCGCCCTCGCCGGAGAGCACCACGGTGACGTGCTCGGCGGCCTTCTTGGCGACGAAGTAGAGCGGCACCAGCGCCGGGTCGGCGACCGGGTCGTCCAGGTGCCAGACGATCTTCGGCAGCGCGTCGATCATGTCCTGCGGCCCGATCTTCGTCGGGATCGTGGTCACGTCGAGGTGGCGGGCCGACTCCTGGGCGACGTCGATCTCCGAGTATCCGGGCACGTCGTAGCCGACGGTGAAGGTGAGGATGTTCGGGTTGAACTCGCGGGCCAACGCCACCACGGCGGTGGAGTCGATGCCGCTGGACAGGAACGACCCGACCGGCACGTCCGAACGCATGTGCATGCGGACGCTCTCGCGCAGCGTCTCACGGATCTCGTGGTAGAGCTTCTGCTCGTCGGCGACCGGGCCGGGCCGGAACACCGGCCGGTACCAGCGCCGCACGTCGATCCGGCCACCCGGGGTCCAGGTGAGGTACTCACCCGAGCCGATCCGGCTGATCCCCCGGTGCAGGGTGCCCGGCTCGGGGACGTACTGCAGGGTCAGGTAGTGGCTCAGGTTCGCGGTGTCCACCCCGGCGTCCCCGGCGTACGCGGACTGCGCGAACGGCAGCAGGGCCTTCTTCTCCGAGGCGAGGTAGAGCCCGTCGGCGGTCTCCAGGTAGTGCAGCGGCTTGATGCCGTAGTAGTCGCGGGCGCCGAACGCCCGGCGCTCCTGCCGGTCCCAGATGACGAAGGCGAACATGCCACGCAACCGGGTGAGCACCTGCTCGCCCCAGTAGTGGTAGCCGGCGACGATCACCTCGCCGTCACCGTTGGTGGCGAACCGGGCCCCGTAGTCGCGGATCAGCTCCTCGCGCAGCTCGATGTAGTTGTAGATCTCGCCGTTGAAGGTGAGCAGGTAACGGCCGTCGGCGTAGGGCAGCGGCTCGTGGCTGAGCGCCACGTCGATGATCGCGAGCCGTTTGTGGGCGAACACCCCGTCCGCGTACCGGCCGGAGGCGTCCCCGACCACCTCGACGCCGGTCTCGTCCGGGCCACGGTGGTGCAGGCATTCCAGCGCTGCGGCGATGTTGTCGCGGTGGGCGGCGGCGTCGCCGCGGGCACTGAAAAAGGCCAGGAGTCCGCACATGGCCGTCATCTTTCCACGCGTCCGGATCGGGCGGCGCGGCACTGCCGGCCTCTGGACCGGAACGGGTTTCGGGGTACCGTCGGCACCAGCGATGCGGCGAAGGGAGCGGGGAATGACCGAGGAGCGCACCGACGGCAAGCCGGCCGACGGCACGGAGTCGCACGACCCGGACTTCCCACCGGCGTTCCTGTCGTTCATGCGGCAGGGGTGGCGGGACACCGGGCTGCCGGTCGGCCCCCGACCGGAGGTACCGAACTACGCCAAGCGTCGCGCGGCGCTCTCCGCGGCCTTCCCCGGCGAGACGCTGGTGATCCCCACCGGCGGCGAGAAGGTCCGCGCCAACGACACCGAGTACCGGTTCCGTCCGGGCAGCGACTTCGCGTACCTGACCGGGGACTACGACCCGGACGGGGTCCTGGTGCTGCGGCCCGACGGCTCCGGGCACGACGCCACCCTGTTCATGCGTCCCCGCTCCTCACGCGAGACCGACGAGTTCTTCCGCAGCCGCCACGGTGAGCTGTGGGTGGGCCGCCGGCACACGCTGGCGGAGAAGTCGACCGAGCTGGGGCTCCCCACCGCCGACCTGACGGAGCTGGAGGCGACGCTGGGCGACCTGGCCCCGGCGCGGACCCGGGTGCTGCGCGGGTTCGACGCCTCGGTGGACTCGGCCGTGCGCCCGTACGACGGGTCGCGGGCCGACGGTCAGCCGGCCCGCGACCGGGAGCTCGCGATCGCCGTAGCGGAGTTGAAGCTGGTCAAGGACGAGTGGGAGATCGCCCAGCTCCAGGACGCGATCGACGCGACGGTACGCGGCTTCGAGGACGTGGCCCGGGTGCTGCCGGCCGACCGGGGCGTCTCGGAGCGGCTGCTGGAGGGCGTCTTCGCGCTGCGCGCCCGGCACGACGGCAACGACGTCGGGTACGGCTCGATCGTCGGCTCCGGCGAGCACGCCACGATCCTGCACTGGGTGCACAACCACGGTGTCACCCGTCCGGGTGAGCTGCTGCTGATGGACATGGGCGTGGAGGGGCACCACCTCTACACCGCCGACGTGACCCGGGTACTCCCGGTCGACGGCCGGTTCACCCCGTTGCAGCGCCAGGTCTACGACATCGTGTACGCCTCTCAGCAGGCCGGCATCGACGTCATCAAGCCGGGCGTGAAGTTCAAGGACGTCCACCTGACCTGCATGCGGGTGCTCGCCGAGGGGTTGGCCGAGCTGGGGCTGCTGCCGGTGAGTGTGGACGAGGCGATGGACGAGTCGTCGACCGTGTACCGGCGGTGGACGCTGCACGGCTTCGGGCACATGCTCGGCATCGACGTGCACGACTGCTCCCACGCGCGCAAGGAGAAGTACCGGGACGGGGAGCTGGGCGAGGGGTATGTGCTCACCGTCGAGCCGGGGCTGTACTTCCAGCCGGAGGACGAGCTGGTGCCGGAGGAGCTGCGGGGTGTCGGCATCCGGATCGAGGACGACATCCTGGTCACCTCGGCCGGTGCGGTGAACCTGTCGGCCGGCCTGCCGCGCCGGGCCGACGAGGTGGAGACCTGGCTGGCCGAGCAGCGCGAGGCGGGCCCCCGCCTGCCGGGCTGACCCGTACGACCTGCCGAAGGGCGGGCCTTTCCAGTGGCGGACGCTCGCCGCTGCGGAGGGCCCGCCCTTCGTCATGTCCCGGGTTGTCCGGCGCTTTCGGTGCCACTCCCCCCGATTGGCAGCCGCACGCCCGAACTGAGGCAGTTATGGGGTTTTTTCGTATTAGTCATCCTCGCGAAGATGCTTCTCATACGGTGGTCATCAGAAGCTACAGGCTGTTTGTAGCTACTCGCGCCGCTTCGTACGGGTGCGGGTCAGTCTGGTAGGAGGAAAGGGCGGAAGGCTCTGATGTCCAATGACGAGTTGACTTCGTACGGTGGGCCGCCTCCGGTCCCGCCAGGTCGACGACGACGCAAGATATGGGTGGCTGCCGGAGTCGCCGGCCTCACCGGGGTGGTCGGACTGGCCGCCCTGGGCGGCGTGGCCGCTCGGGACCAGAAGTCCGGGGACCGCAACAACGCCTCGGACGCCCAACCCGCGGCCGCGCCGAAATCGGAGGCTCCCGGCCCGACCACCGGCGAGAACGGCCGGGGCGACGAGGAGGCCGGTCGGGGCGATGACAAGGCCGCCCGGACCGGCGCGGAGCACAAGGGCCGCGAGGCGTCCTCCGGCGAGCAGCGTCGCGACGACAAGGAGCGGGGACACGAGGTGCCCTGCGACAGCGACAAACTGATCCAGGCCATCGAGCACGCCAACGACAACCGCGGCGGCACGCTGGAGCTGGCCAAGGGGTGCACCTACGAGCTGACCCGCTCCGACGTGGGCGACGGCACCGGCCCCAACGGGTTGCCGGTGATCACCCAGGCGGTCACGCTCGCCGGGCGCGACACCACGATCGTCCGGGCGGCGAACGCCGAGCCGTTCCGGATTCTCAACGTGGGCCGCAGCGGTCACCTGACCCTGAAGAACGTCGTCGTCAAGGGTGGGCTGACCCAGGCTGACCCGATCGCGGCGTCGAGGGCGAAGGTCGAGCTCTCCGCGAAGGCCGCCGCGAAGCCGGCGAAGGCAGGAGCCGGCACGAACGCGAAGGCGGGCGCGAAGGCGGCCACGCCGACGAAGGCCCCGGCCGCCAAGGCCGCCGCGAAGGTCCCCGCCGCCACGGGTGCCTCGGCCACCGAGGCCGCCCGGGGTGCCGGTGGCGACGCCACACTCGTCGACGTCGCGCCGGGCGACGGCGCCGGCCTGCTCGTGCAGCGCGGCGGCCGCGCCGACGTCGAGCACAGCGAGTTCCTGCTGCACCACGCCGGCGGCAACGGCGGCGCGATCGCCAACTTCGGCACCGCACGGGTCGCCCACAGCCGGGTGGCGACCAGCAGCGCCGGTGGTGTCGGCGGCGGCGTGTTCAACGCCGGGGTGTTCCGGCTCGAGGAATCCTCGATCACGGACAACAGCGCGGTCGCCGGCGGCGGCATCGGCAACGGTGTGCCCGGCCTCGGGCTCCCCGGCGCCGGTGGCACGCTCTGGGTCTGGAAGAGCACCATCGAGCACAACCGGGCCACCGACAACGCCGGTGGCGTCCTCACCTATCGGGGCACCGCGACGCTGACCCAGAGCAGGGTCGTCGGCAACCACAGCGGCGAGGACGGCGGTGGCCTGCTCGCCCTGGGCGACGGCCAGCTCGCGTTGGAGAAGGTCCTGGTGGCCCGCAACTCCGCCGACGACACGTCCGGCGGGCTGGGCGTGGGACCCGAGAGTACGGCGGTGATCGCGCAGAGCGAGATCACCGACAACGTCGCCGAGCGCAACGGTGGCGGACTGGCCACCTACGGGGGCACCGCCGTCGTGCGGGACACCGCGATCGTGGCCAACCGGGTGGTCGGCCAGAACTCGGTGGCCGGCGGCATCTACAACGACGGCGGCCAGGTCCGGTTGGAACGCTCCACGGTCCAGGCCAACTTCTCGGTGCTGCCGCCCGGCGGCATCTACACCACCAACGACGGCGTGCGGATCGACCGTAGCTCCGCGGTGACCGCCAACCGACCGACCAACTGCTCCGGCAGTCCGGTCGTGCCGGAGCGCTGCTTCGGCTGATCGTTCCTTCTGCGTACGGGTGATTCCAGAGCACGACCACATAGACGGGCTCCTCCGCCGCGTGCGGAGGAGCCCGGGTCGCGTACCCGCCCCGACGGGCGTCGGCGGCCGATCGCCACGGAATTGGCCCGGATTGCACCCTTCAGAGCGCTTGCACCACTCCCGCGCAGCCCGTACCCAATGTGGGGTTATCTCGGATATGGGCGCGAAGCGAGGAACACTCTCATACGGTGCATGTGGGAGCTACAACCGATTTGTAGCAGGGGAAGCTCACCCGCGTGTGACGACCCTGTCTGGTACGACGAGAGGGCAGAGAGCTCCGATGTCCAACTACCAAGCTAAGAACAACGCCGCGGAGCCGGAGGTGGCGCCGAAGCGGCGTCGCGCCTTCTGGCTCGCCAGTGGCGTCGCCGGTCTCACCGGCGTGGTCAGCATCGCCGCCGTCGGTATCGGCGCCGGCGCGGTCAGCGCCGACGGTCTGCGTTGGTCCACCGCCCAGCAGGTCAGCTCCGACAGTGACCGGGGCCCGGACGCCGCCGAGGGGCACGAGGGCAAGAAGCGGGACCGCGGTGGCGACCAGCGCGACGACCGCGGTGGCCACGACAAGGACCGTGGTGGCGACGACCGCAAGGACCGCGAGAAGGAGGTGCCCTGCGACTCCGACAAGCTGATCCAGGCGTTGGTCTTCGCCAACGACAACCACGGCGGCGTGCTCAACCTCGCCAAGGGGTGCACCTACACACTGACCCGTTCCGACCTGGGTGACGGCACCGGCCCCAACGGCCTGCCGGTCATCACCGAGAACGTCGTCCTCAAGGGGCACGACACCAAGATCGTCCGGGACGCCACGGCCGAGGAGTTCCGCATCCTCAACGTGGGCCGCGGCGGAAACCTGACCGTCAAGGGCCTGACCATCAAGAACGGCCAGACCCGGGCACTGCCCGTCGGCGGGGACACCCCCGAGGCGGTGTGGTCGCGATTCTCCAACTCGGTGGAGGCGACCAAGGCCGCCGAGGCCAAGAAGGCGTACCTGCCGCTGCTGCAGGCCGCGCCGAAGGGTGCCGCGCTCAAGGCCGCCCAGGCCAAGGCGGCTCCCTCGGTGCTGCTGGAGCCGGAGTCCAACGACGGTGGCGGCGTGCTCGTGCAGCCCGGCGGCACCGCCTCGTTCTCCGAGACGCACATCGTCGCCAACCAGGCCGGTGGAGTCGGTGGGGGCCTGGCCAACTTCGGCAAGGCCGACCTGCACCACACCACGGTCGCCGACAACACCGCGTTCCTGTACGGCGGCGGCATCTTCAACGCCAGCGTGCTGCGGGTGGCCGAGTCGAGGATCGTCAACAACGACGCCATCATCGGCGGCGGCGGCGTCGCCAACGGTGCCGCCTTCATCTTCCGCGAGGACATCGACGGCGGCACCGCACTGATCGAGAAGACCGAGATCACCGGCAACGAGGTGCTCGGCTTCGGCGGCGGCCTGCTCGACATCGAGGGCAACACCACCGTGCAGCACTCGAAGGTCGTCAACAACACGGCGGTCCTGGCCGGTGCCGGTGTGGCCGCTGCGGGCGACGACAGCACCCTGGAGCTGGCGCACGTCGAGGTCGCCAAGAACACCACCGTCGGTGTCGGCGGCGGCCTGGCGCTCGGCTTCACCGCCATCGCCAACGTCACGGACAGCAAGATCGTCGAGAACAAGGCCGGCTTCTTCGGTGGCGGTGTCTTCAACGGCACCGGCGAGGCGACCTTCCGCAACAGCGAGATCAGTGGCAACCGGGCCGTCGGCCCGCTGGGTGTCGGTGGAGGCGTCTTCACCGTCTCCGGCGAGATCGACCTGGAGCGGACGAAGGTGTCGCACAACTTCGCCACCCTCGCGCCGGGCGGCGTGTTCAGCTTCATCGGCGTGGTCAACGTGGACGACAAGTCCGCGATCACCGCCAACAAGCCGACCAACTGCGCCGGCAGCATCACCGCGATTCCGAACTGCTTCGGCTGATCCTCACGCCGAGGTGACGACCCGGCCCCGTCGGACCGATCCACGGATCGGACCGGCGGGGCCGGACCACGTGTCACCGCGTGACGAACACCGCCACGCTGCGCGCCGGCACCCGGAACGTGCCGCTGTTCCGCTCGAACGCCGCGCTCCGCAGCACCGGATCGGCCGAGGACCGCAGCACCGGGTGCAGGGACACGTCCGCCCCGCGCAGGGCGTCGACCCGCTGCGTCGCCTCCTGCGGTGTGCCGTTGAAGACCACCGTCACCGACCGCCACGCCCCGCCCAGACCACGCGCGTCCAGGGTCATGGTGAGCACCCCGGGCGTCTCCTGCGGGCCGGAGAGCGGGAAGGCGACCCGTCGTTGCACCTCCTGCGCGGTGGGCAGCCCGAAGACCGGCTCGGAGGACCGGATCCGCAGCAGTTCGGCGTACCGGGCGTCGGTCAGCGCGATCGCCGCGCAGTCCGGCACCAGCGCCGGATCGGCCAACAGCGGCCGCGCGTACGGCCACTTGTCCCGGTTGTCCTCGGCCGGCGGCAACCCGATGCCGAACCCGTTGCCCTGGGTGCAGTCCCACCGGATCTGGTTGAACCAGTCCCCCGAGTTGTACGAGTTGCGGTCCAGCGACTTCGATCGCAGCCGCTCGGTGCCGGTGGTCACGAACCCGGCACCCTGCCCCATCACCACCGTGCTCAACGCCAGCACCTGCATCCGGGCCCGGTCCGGGGCGGAGGTGCCCTGCGGCAGCTTGTAGGCCAACGCGTCGTACAGGATCTCGTTGTCGTGCGCGTCGACGTACGTGATCGCCTCACCCGGCGCGTCGGTGTACCCGGCCGGCGAGCCGTTGTAGTCCACCTGCGCCCCGGTCACCTCCCGGCCGCCGGTGTCGGTGAACCGGTAGCCGCGCAGGTTGCCGGTCAGCCCGACCTTGACCAGGTCGTGCTGGTGCAGCAGCCGGGTACGCTGCTCGGCCGCCGAGCCGTTGACCGGGTCGCCGTTGGGGTCGGTGAACAGACCGGAGGCGAAGCCCTGGTGGCGCGGGTTCTCGTCGAACGGGCCGCCACCGCGCACCGCGTCACGCAGCCGGTCGTTGAACGTGCCGATCCCGGTGCCGGCCATGTTCGCCTGGTTCGCCTGCACGAACCGCGCGCCGTCGGCCACCTCGCCGAAGTTCCAGCCCTCGCCGTAGAGCAGGATCTTCCTGCCGTCCACACCGTCGCGGGCCACGGTCAGCCGGTCGAGCGCGGCGCGGACGGCCAGGATGTTCGCCTTGGGGTGGTGGCCCATCAGGTCGAAGCGGAACCCGTCGACCTTGTACTCCCGGGCCCAGGTGACCAGCGAGTCGACCACCAGCTTGCCCATCATGGCGTGCTCGGGCGCCGTGTTCGCGCAGCAGGTGGAATTGGCCACCGCGCCGTCGTCGAGCAACCGGTGGTAGTAGCCCGGGACGATCTGGTCGAGCACCGAGCGCGGGTCGGTGCCGGCGGCCGAGGTGTGGTTGTAGACCACGTCCAGCACCACCCGCAGGCCCGCACCGTTGACCCCGGCCACCATCTGCCGGAACTCCACGGTCCGGCGCGTGCCGTCCGGGTCCACGGCGTACCCGCCCTCCGGGACGGTGTAGTGCAGCGGGTCGTAGCCCCAGTTGTAGCCGTCGGTGTCCTTCACCGCCGCGACGCACTCCTGCTGCCGTTCGGAGTCCGGCGGCGCGGCGGCCAGGTCGCAGTCGGGGCGGCGCTGGTCGGCACGCCGCTCGGGGATGGTGGCGAAGTCGAAGACCGGCAGCAGGTGCAGGTGGGTCACCCCGGCGTCGGCGATCGACCTGAGGTGCCGCATCCCGGCGGTGCCCGGGTCGGTGAAGGCGAGGAAGGTGCCGCGACGGTCGGCCTGCACGGTGCTGTCGGCGATCGAGAAGTCCCGCACCGACAGCTCGGAGATCTGCACCTTGGCCGGGGCCACCGCACTCGGTTTGCGCAGGCTCGACCAACCCGTCGGCGCCAGCTTCGGGTCGGTCAGGTCGGCGATCTGGCTGTGTGTGGAGTCCGCCGCCAGGGCCACCGAGTACGGGTCGGTGACCGAGGCGGTCACCACCTGCTGGGCGGCCGGCTGCCACGCCTGCACCCGGTACCGGTAGTAGCGGCCGGCCCAGTCCCGCGCCCCGCGCACCGACCAGACCCCGGTGCGGTCGTCGCGGCGCATCGCCACCACGCGCGGTGTGGCGGTCGGCGAGTCGAACAGCTCCAGCGACACCGTCCGCGCGGTCGGTGCCCAGACCGCCAGGGACGGCACGCCGCCGGTGAAGGTGGCACCTAGGCGGGCGGTGGTGGCCGGGGCGTAGACGTCGTCGAGCACCCCCGGCAGCTGCACACCGGTGGCACCGAGCAGAGTGCCGTCGGCGGCCCGCTCGGTCACCAGCACCTGCCCGCGCAGCGCCGCCGGCACCGTCGCCAGGTCCCGCTGATCCAGGGTGAAGGCGTGCCGGTCCCACAGGTGCGGGAACCGATCACGCTGCGCCTCGGTGAGCCCGTTGCGGCGCGCGGTCAACGGCACCGAGGTGTACGTGCCGACCAGTTCGCCGTCGACCACGCGCACCCCACCGGCGGGTGCGGTCACCAACGCGTACGCCCGACCGTCGGTGGGACCGGTCCGCCAGGCGACGGTGCTGCGGTCGATCCAGTGCGCCGCCTGCCGGGTGATGTCGGTGTCACCGCCGCTGTCGCCGGTGGTCGTCGCCGGCAGCAGCCGCCCCGGTGTCGCCGCGAGCAGCCAGACCTCCCGACCGGACTCGGCGAAGTCGAGCCGCTGGTCCTGTGGCAGGTCCTTGGTGTCCCCGGAGTGGATGATGTAGCTCAGCCCGGTCGCGCCCTCGGCCAACGGCACCCGGAACTCGGCGCCGTACGAGTCGACGCGGGTCGGCGGCAACGGTCGGGCCCAGTCGGTGGGCGTGGCCGCGCCGTCCCACAGGTGCAGTCCCCAGCCGTCGTAGTCGCCGTCCGGCCGGTGGTAGTGGATCACCGCCACACCCTCCTCGACCGGGGGTGCCGGTGCGCCGGCGGCCTCCTCCCGGCTCGGGTAGGTGGCCGGATCACCCTGTTTGACCCAGACCTCCCCGGTGCGCGTCACGTCCACCGTCCGGTCGTTGTCGACGTCCTTGTTGCCGTCCGCGTCGACCACCAGGAAACCGACCGACTTCGCCCCCGGCTTCAGCTTCACCCAGGCGAACCGCCCGTACGAGTCGGTGCCGTCGAACGGGCGGCCCTGCGGCCACTCGGTGGCGTACGCCGGATCGATGTCGCCCCAGGCGTACAGGCCCCAGTCGTCGTAGTCGCCGTCCGGGCGGTGGTGGTGCACCACCAGCCAGTCGCGGGACGACCCGGTCGGCGGGGTGCCGACGGTGGCGGTGGAGCGGGCGGTGGCGGTGCGGCCCCGGCCGTCCCGGACCGCCGCCTTGTACTCGATCCTCGTGCCGGCGGCCAGCCCGGTCAGGTCGTGGTGCACGGTGTACGGCGCCCGGTGCGCCGAGCCGAGCAGTGTCCACCTGCCGCCCGCCACCCGGGCCGCCGTCGTGACGGTGGCCAGCGGGTCCCCGCTGACCTGCGCGGTCACCTCGGCCCGGGTGGCCACCGGCGTACCCGTCGGGGTGGTGATGGTCAGGCCCGGCTTCGCGGCGGGCACCGCGACCGGCCGACCGGCCCGGTGCACCACCGCCGAGAGCGGGGGCACGGTCAGGGTCAGCGTGCCGTCAGCGGCGGCGGCCCGCCGACCGGATGCGCCGTAGATCGCGGTGAAGGGGGTGCCGGCCGACCAGGTGTCCACGGTGACAGTCTGCGTGGTCCGCGCATTGTTGACCGCGACGACGTACTCGGTGCGGTCACGCGGGTCGAACCGGGAGAAGGCGAAGACGCCCGGGCCGTCGGCGGCGTGGCGCGTCACCTGTACACCGTCGCGCAGCGCCGGGTGTGCCCGGCGCAGCTGGCCCAGCCCGGCGATGGTCCGGTACAGCGGATGCGCCGGGTCGAACTGGTCCTGGGCGTGGGTGCGGTCGGTGCCCAGCAGGTCGTCGTCGAGGTAGTCGGCGGTGCGGGAGGCGAACATCGGCTGTCGGGCGTCCTTGTCCCCGCCCGCGCCGGTGAAGCCCTGTTCGTCGCCGGAGTAGACGACGGGCTGGCCTCGGGTGAGGAACATCAGTTCGTGGGCTAGCTGGTCGCGGCGCAGGTGGGTGGCGGGGTCGGTGTCGCCGCCGGCGATGAACGAGCCGATCCGGCCCATGTCGTGGTTGCCGAGGAAGGTGGGCAGCCGGCCGGCGTCGGTGTTGCGGGCGGCGTACAGGTCGTCGCGGGCGTACAGGTCGGCCAGTGCCGTGGCGGGGCCGTCGTCGGCGGTGAAGCCACGCGCCGCCTCCTGGAAGCCGAAGTCCAGGGTGGCCGGCAGGCCGCCCTGTCGGACGTAGCGGGAGGCGATCTCCGGGTCGGCGCTGTACACCTCGCCGAACATGAAGAAGTCCGGCTTGCCGGCGCGGGCGGCGGCCTGGGTGACGCCCTGGCTGAACTGCGGCCAGAAGTCCATGTTGACGTGCTTGACGGTGTCCAGCCGGAAGCCGTCCACACCGGTGGAGCGCACCCAGTCGGCATAGATCTTGGTCATGCCCCGGACCACCTCGGGTCGCTCGGTCCACAGGTCGTCCAGACCGACGAAGTCGCCGTACTCGCTGTTCTCGCCGACGAAGGTGGAGTCGCCCCGGTTGTGGTACATGGTCGGGTCGTTGAGCCAGGAGGGCACCTTGACCGTCGCGTCCGCCGGGGTGCGGAACGTCGGCGTGTACGGGAAGGACCGGCTGTTCACCTCGGGGAAGGGACGGGTGCCGTCGGCGAAGTTGGCGTCCTCGAACGGCCGACCCTGCGCGTCCCGGTACGGCGTGGTGGCCTTGTCCACGTAGGTCTGCCGGTTCTCGGCGTAGCTGATGACGTCCGCGGTGTGGTTGACGATCACGTCGAGGTGGACCTTGATGCCGCGTCGGTGCGCCGACTGGACCAGACGCTTGAGGTCGGCGGCGGTGCCGAAGTGCGGGTCGACCTGGGTGAAGTCGGTGATCCAGTAGCCGTGGTAGCCAGCCGACGCGTCGTCGCCCTCGCCCTGCACCGGGCGGTTGGCGAAGACCGGTGCGAGCCAGATGGCGGTGGTGCCCAGCCCCTCGATGTAGTCGAGCCGGTCGATCAGTCCTTTGAGGTCACCGCCCTGGTAGAAGCCCTTGTCCGTCGGGTCGTAACCGGTGCGCAGACGGTCGCCGGTCAGACCGCCCCGGTCGTTGCGCGGGTCTCCGTTGGCGAACCGGTCCGGCAGGACGAAGTAGAACTGCTCCGCCCTCGCCCGCTCGTCGGTGCCCGCCGCCAGCAGGGCGGCGGCGGACGGCTCGGTGGGCCAGGTGACGGCGCCGGTGGCGCCGGGCGCCCCGGCCGCCGACCGACCGGCGGCGGCGCTCTCGGGAACCGCGACCGGCGCGCCGGCCAGCGTCAGGGTGAGCAGGAAGACGAATGCGAGCAGGGCCTTACGCGACAACGGCGGGGGTTTCATCGACGGCCTTCCTCTGGCTGCTGATTGGCCCGCACGCTAGCCCTTGCCGAAACATTCTGCAATGCCTTGCAAACATGGCGGCAACAGAGCAGTCTCTTGCGCAAGGATGAGGTCGAGGACGGTCCGCGATCGGCGGACCGGACGTCACCGACGGCTACAGGCACGCCCCGAGACGGAGCAGCTCCTCGGCGACGAATCGGCGTACTCGATGTGGAAGCGCAGCGCCACCGAGGCACCCGCCGACAGGTCGGGACCACTTCTATAGGTCAACGTGCCCCGGCGCCCGGTGAACGTGCCCTGCGGAACCCCTTCCAGCCACGCGGTCACCACCCGGCCGCCCGCGTACTCCACCCGCGCCACCCATTCCAGATCGCCGCGCGAGGTGTTGCGGATCAGCACCTCGGCGATGAAGCCACCCTGGAAGGTGTCCATCACCCGGTACCGCGCCTCCAACGGCGCGGGCTTGGCCGCCGGTGGCGCACTGCTTCGCGGCGGCGCCGACGCGACCGGCGGCGGCTCCGGCGTCGCCGGACCCGGCCGTGACGGCACCGGCGAGGGGGTACCGGCCTCGCTCGGCGGGTCGGTCTTGCGCGGCGAGAGCCCGGGCACCGCCGGCGCCGGTGGGCTCGCGGCCTCCCGCCCGGCCGAGGACGCGCGCTCGGGAATGGGCGGGGCGGCGGCCGCTCCCGGCGGCACGGGATCGAACTCCGGACCCGGCCCCCGGTACGCGCCGATCGCGATGACGAACAGCATCACCATCGCGAGCAGGCCGATCGACATCAGGACCCAGGGAGAGGACGCGACGGCGGGGCCAGGGGATGAAAGATGACGCGGAGCGCGACGCATACCGGACATGAATCTCCTCAGCGGGCAGCCGGGCAAGCGTAACGATCTTTAGCGAAAGGGAAAAGTCCCCAGGGAAACACCGAACCGTCCTAAGAGTACGGTCCTCACAGGGCGCACGAGGAACCGTTGACCACACAGTGGGCGGGGTACTCACCGCCACCGGTGCGGCTGAACCGCAGATCCACCGCCTGCTGTGCCCCGGCGGCGAGCGGCACCGTCCCGCTGAGCAGGTACCATCCACCACCCTTGATGCTCACCGACACGCCCGGCCCGCTGGAGGCCCGGATGCCGGTGACGTCTCCGGTGAAGCGCAACTCGACCTGCCAGTCACGCGACTCGCCGGTGCCGTTGCGCACCACCATCTGCGCCCGGAACGAATCCGGTTCGACCGCGCCGCTGACCCGATAGGTGGCGGTGAGCGCTCCCTGGGCGACGGGCGGTCCCGGCGGGGCGGACGTCGGTCGGTCCGGCGCTCGGCTGGCCTCCGACTGTCCGGCCGGGGACGCGGTCCGCGACGACGGGGACGGCAGCACCGACGCTGCGGGTGACGCGGACGTGGCGGAGCCGCCCGGCGCCGGGCTGAGCCGCTCCGGAGCGGACGGGACCGACGTGACCGAATCCGAGGTGGACGGTGCCGGCAGCGTCATCGCCGGCCCCGGCTTCCACGCCGACGGCTGCTCCGGGCCACGGAACGCCAGCGCCGCGACCACCAGCAGCACCGCCAGCACCGCGACACCGACCGAGACCACGACCCAGGGGGCCGAGGCGATCATCCGAGGGAGCGCCCGTCGACGGGCCGTCTCCGTGGTCTCGGCACCCGACGGCCGCACTGCCATTGAGGTCCCCCCCTCGTCGCACCGACGCGACAGCCTAGTCACGACGGAGGCGGGGACGAAACGGGTGGGGGCGGATCGTCCGACCCGCCGGATCGGTCCCCGGGACGGCCGAGCACCGGGCGACCGCGCCGCACCCCGGGTCAGCCGGTACGGATGACCGTGCAGATGACCGGACCCTCCGCGGCGGCCCTCAGCAGATAGCGGTATCGCTCACCGGGCACCTGCCGACCCTGGCTGTCCAGGAACTCCCAGCGCACCGCCACCTCGGTCAGCAGCGCGGAGACCTGCTGCACCTCCTCGATGTCGGCGTGCGCGGCCACCAGCTCACGCTCGGCGTAGTCGGGGGCGGCGCCCACGAAGGACAACGCCACCGCCGCCGGCGAGGTGAACGAGAAGCTGTACGTGTCGGCGACCACCAACCCCGGCAGTGCGTAGCAACCGGCGATCGCGGGCAGGTCGCCGACGGTCAGGGCCACGCCGTACCGGTCGAAGAACTCGGTGAGCGTGTCGAGATCGGTGGAAGCATTCACGTCGCATGCAATTGCCGCCGCGCCGGCCGGCGAAACCTCAGCGCGTCGGGATGCGTACCTCGATCTCGCTGCCCAACTGGGCACCGCCCTGCAGGCCGAGGTCGTCACCGCTCCAGAACCGACCCGGGTCGTACCAGTTCGGCCGCTTTCCCGGGGGCAGCAGGCCCATCGCCTCGTAGGTGACCGCCACGACCTCGGCGCAGTACGCCGTCTCCAGTGTCCGATCGCGCTCCACGGTCCGCTCGCGGGCGGTGGTCGCCCGCTGCCGCTGCGGCACCGGCAACCGCACCGCCGGCAACCGCACCGCCGGTACCCGTCCCCGCACCCACCGCCAGGCGAGCTGCGCGGTCGACGGGAACGGCGTGCCGTCCAGCCGGGCGATGGTCCGCAGCACCGACCCCTCCATCTCGGCGTCCGCCGGTGGGTCGAGCTGACGCAGCCAGGCCCGCTGGCCGTACCGGTTGGCCCAGACGCAGACCGCGTCGCGCAGGTCGTGCAACTGCACCCCGCGCTGGTGGGTGCCGGTCCACATGTCCGGCAGCGACCGGCCCAACTCGGCGTGCCACATCAACGGCGGCATGTCGTCCAGCACGACCGCCATACCCACGTGGTTGACCGGGCTGTTGGTGATCGACTGGATGGCACGGTCGGGCACGCTGCGGCCGCGGAAGACCCACACGTCACCGGTACGCGTCAGCTCCACCGCCTCGTCCAGGCTGATGCTCATGGGGGACTACCCTAAGCGGATGCGGCAAGGAATGCGGTGGTGGAAGGTCCTCGGGATGGCCGGACTGGCCGGGGTGGCGGCCTCCGGCGTGGTCATCGCCCGGGCGGAACGGCGACGGCGCGCGTACACCCCCGAGGAGATCCGGGCCCGGCTGCGTGACCGCCACGCCGAGGCCGCAGCACCCGACGACGCGGCCTGAGACCCGCTCAGTCGATCTCCACGTGGTTGCGGTCCCATCGACCGCCCACCGGCGGGCTGTCCAACCGCAGCGCGCTCTCGGCATTGCCGGCGAGGTCGTTCTCCTCGACCCGGCAGGACACGCAGGAGCCCCGCTCGGTGATCCACAGGCCGTGCGTCTGCGTCGGCTCCTCACGGTTGTCCCAGATCCGGTTCCCGCGCACCGAGGCGGAGTCGAAGTGCGCGTTGACGACGATGCCGGCGCGCACCGGAGCCGCCGCCGACAACTCGTACGCCGTACCCGGCTCCGGGACGTCCTCGTTCCACGCGGTGGCCGCGTCCGGTCGCAGCTCGGCCAGGTCCAGGTCGGTGTCGCTGTTGCCGACCACCACCGCCACCCGGGAGCCCACCCGCAGCACCTTGCCCCGGTGCCCGTTCGTCGGCCAGTTCGCCGACCGGTCGGTCATCGCCCGACGGGCGTAGCGCACCGACTCGCCGGAGCCGGTCGACGCCGGGGCGCACTGCCGGCCGTTGTTGCGGATCCGGTTGTCCAGGACGGCCGCGTCGACCATCGGCCGGTCGATCCGGATTGCGTCCAGGCCGTTGTCCCAGAACTCGTTGTCGCTGATCACCACGTCCGACGACGGGCCCTGATAGCCGGCGCCCAGATCGTGCTGGTGATAGCCGTACCAGCCGTTGCCACTGATCCGGTTGCCCCGGATGGCGTACGGCCCGGGGGTGTTTCCCATGCTGATCCCGTCGCGGACGTTGCGGTCGATCACGCAGTTGCTGAGGATGCCGCCCCGGCCGGCGATGCCCGCCGTGCCGTTGGCGGAGACGTCGAAGCCGGCCTCCAGGTTGCCGGTGATGGTGCAGGCCGAGACGATCAACCCGTCGGCACCCCAGTCGGAGATGCCGAACCGGTTGGCCTGGCTGTGGCAGCCGATGATGCGGTAGCCGCGCGGGGGCGTCCAGTACGGCTTCTGCAACTCCAGGAAGATCCCGTTGGTGCCGTTGCCGAGGGTGGTGCAGTTGGCGATCGTGCAGCGTTCCACCTCGCCCCAGCCGCCGATGCCGATGCCGATGCCCGCGCCGCCCATCTCCTCGCCGTTGTCCAGCCGGCCGCAGCCGACCACCACCACACCGTCGATCAGGCTGTCCTGCAGGAAGTCGCACCCCAGGCCGGTGGCGCCGGTGTGGTGGATGTAGAGGTTGCGGAACACGCCCCGCACCACGTACTGGAGACCGAGTCCCTTGGCGAGGTAGCTGTACTCGGCCATGGCCACACCCGAGCCGTCGATCTCGAAGTCGGCGAAGGTGCAGTCGGCGATGTGCCGGTCCCGGTCCGCACCGTGCTGCACGGTGGTCCAGAAGGCCAACGGCGTCGGGTCCGCCCGGTTGCCCTCGTTGCTCAGCAGGAACCGGGTCGCGCCCGGCCCGGCTCCGATCAGTGAGACACCGCTGCGCCAGACGGTGCCCGCGTCCCGGATCGAGTAGATCCCCGGCGGGCAGTAGATGACCCGGACCCGGCCGTCGGCGGCGTACCCCTCGCCGAGCCGGTCGACCAGGGCGGACAACGCGGGTTGGTCATTGGTGACACCGTCACCTCGGAGGCCGAATTCGTGCGCGTCGCACCAGAGCGGCGCCCCGGCGACCGGGGACAGCCGCTCCCGGGTGGCGATGTACCGGCTCTCCTGCCACACGACGCGCTCCCCCTGAAAGTCGACGGCCTCCTCGCGAGCCGGGCGCTTTCCCGCTCCGATGTGCCGGAAACGCGCCCTCTGTGCGGGACGTCGGGCGGGCCGGCGCGGGCTAGGGCGGCCGACCCGGAGGTTCGTACCCGCGTGTCCGGTTTGCCGGCTGCCCGCCGGGTGGCCGTGGCCGCGGCGATCGCGGAATCATCGGGCCGGGCCGGGGGTTGTACATGGCATGACCGCGACGCCTCCCCCGGCGCCGCACCCCCCGGGACCCGGGTCGGAATGACGCCGCACCCCCCGGCGTTACACCTGGCTCGGACGTCGTGAGCGGCCCCCGGCCCCCGACGGTTCCGATCCGCACATCCCCCCTTTCGCACGGCCCCGGCACACCCCCACGTGGGCCGCGCGCACCCCCGACGAAAGGTTCAGATCATCATGCGTACCGCTATCTTCCGCAAGGCCGCCCTGACCGCTGCCGGCCTCGCCTTCACCGGCGGCGCCATCGCCGGCCCCATCACCACCGCGTACGCCGCGCCGGCCGGTCAGCCCGCCGCCGTCGTGCAGGCCGACCGCAAGGGCCACGGCGAACGTCAACTCGACGTCCGCTACGAAGCCCAGCCCAACTTCTACTACTGCGGCCCCGCCGCCGCCCGCAACGCCCTCAGCGTCCAAGGCAAGAACATCGACGTCCACACCATGGCCACGCAGATGGGCACCACCGAGAACGGCACCGACAGCATCAACGACATCACCCCCGTCCTCAACCGCGAAACCGGCAAGGACGCCTACAAGTCCGTCGAAATCAACACCCCCACCGCCGACAACCACCAGACCGACAAGCTCCGCGACGACATCATCCGCACCATCGACGAAGGCCGCGCCGTCGTCGCCAACATCGCCGGCACCACCACCGACACCACCGGCACCACCCACAGCTTCGAAGGCGGCCACTACATCAGCGTCACCGGCTACACCGACAACGGCAACACCGTCACCATCGCCGACTCCGCCAACCCCGACCACGCCCGCTACGACCTCCACATCAACGACCTCGCCAACTGGATCGCCACCCGCGGCTACGCCACCACCCACTGACACCCCAACGGCCGGCCCCCCACACGGGGGCCGGCCCTCGACGTCCGCTACGAAGCCCAGCCCAACTTCTACTACTGCGGCCCCGCCGCCGCCCGCAACGCCCTCAGCGTCCAAGGCAAGAACATCGACGTCCACACCATGGCCACGCAGATGGGCACCACCGAGAACGGCACCGACAGCATCAACGACATCACCCCCGTCCTCAACCGCGAAACCGGCAAGGACGCCTACAAGTCCGTCGAAATCAACACCCCCACCGCCGACAACCACCAGACCGACAAGCTCCGCGACGACATCATCCGCACCATCGACGAAGGCCGCGCCGTCGTCGCCAACATCGCCGGCACCACCACCGACACCACCGGCACCACCCACAGCTTCGAAGGCGGCCACTACATCAGCGTCACCGGCTACACCGACAACGGCAACACCGTCACCATCGCCGACTCCGCCAACCCCGACCACGCCCGCTACGACCTCCACATCAACGACCTCGCCAACTGGATCGCCACCCGCGGCTACGCCACCACCCACTGACACCCCAACGGCCGGCCCCCCACACGGGGGCCGGCCACTGGTGCAAGCACGGGCCCCCTGCTAACGCCTCGCGCATAGCAGGGGGCCCTTCCTAACGTCCACTCCGTGATCGACGGGTTGCACTCATAGCAAGACGGACGTACGGTTTTGTTGACAGCGCGTATTCGGCGGTAAGTGTTGCCTAACCACGGCGGCCCTCCGGCCGGTGCGACAGACTGCTCAGGACTACTCACGGTCGCTGGTGTGAAGGAGTACGACGTGGCGAGCCTCGACACCTTCGGTGCGAAGACCCAGCTACGCGTCGGAGACGCGAGCTACGAGATTTTCAAGATCAGCCAGGTGGAGGGCCACGAACGGCTCCCCTACAGCCTGAAGATCCTGCTGGAGAACCTGCTGCGGACCGAGGACGGCGCGAACATCACCGCCGACCACATCCGTCAGCTCGGTTCGTGGGACCCGACCGCGGACCCCAACGTCGAGATCCAGTTCACCCCGGCCCGGGTGCTGATGCAGGACTTCACCGGCGTACCGTGCGTGGTCGACCTGGCCACCATGCGTGAGGCCGTCCGGGACCTCGGCGGCGACCCCACCAAGGTGAACCCGCTCGCCCCCGCCGAGTTGGTCATCGACCACTCGGTCATCGCCGACCTGTTCGGCCGTGAGGACGCCTTCGAGCGCAACGTCGAGCTGGAGTACTCGCGTAACAAGGAGCGCTACCAGTTCCTGCGCTGGGGGCAGAGCGCGTTCAACGAGTTCAAGGTGGTGCCGCCTGGCACCGGCATCGTGCACCAGGTCAACATCGAGTACCTGGCACGCACGATCATGGAGCGCGGTGGCCAGGCGTACCCGGACACCGTCGTCGGCACCGACTCGCACACCACCATGGTCAACGGCCTGGGCGTGCTCGGCTGGGGCGTCGGCGGCATCGAGGCCGAGGCGGCCATGCTGGGCCAGCCGGTCAGCATGCTGATCCCCCGCGTGGTGGGCTTCAAGCTCTCCGGCGAGATGCCGGCCGGCACCACCGCCACCGACCTGGTGCTGACCATCACCGAGATGCTGCGCAAGCACGGCGTGGTCGGCAAGTTCGTCGAGTTCTACGGCCCCGGCGTGAGCGCCGTGCCGCTGGCCAACCGGGCCACCATCGGCAACATGTCCCCGGAGTACGGCTCCACCGTAGCGATCTTCCCGATCGACGCGGAGACCATCCGCTACCTGGAGCTGACCGGCCGGGACCCGCAGCAGGTCGCGCTGGTCGAGGCGTACGCCAAGGAGCAGGGCATCTGGCACGACCCGTCTGCCGAGCCGCACTACTCCGAGCAGCTGGAGCTGGACCTGGGCACCATCGAGCCCTCGCTCGCCGGACCCAAGCGTCCCCAGGACCGGGTGCCGCTGGGCAGCGCCAAGACGCTGTTCCGCGCCGCGCTCACCGACTACGTCGCGGCCGACGAGACCGGTGGCGACCCGGGCCGCCGCCCCGGCGTGCCGCAGCAGGACAAGCCCTTCGGCACGGCGGGCCCGGCGGACGAGGCCAGCGCCGAGTCCTTCCCGGCCAGCGACGCCCCGGCCAACGCGGTCAACGACCCGGCCGATGCCCCGCGTGACCTGGCGACCGCCGCGGTCGGCTCCGGCGGGCGGGCCAGTAACCCGATCCGGGTCACCGGCGCCGACGGCAACGAGTACGAGCTGGACCACGGCGCGGTCGTGATCGCCGCCATCACCTCCTGCACCAACACCTCCAACCCGCAGGTGATGATCGGTGCGGCGCTGCTCGCCCGCAACGCGGTGGACAAGGGCCTGAACCGCAAGCCGTGGGTGAAGACCACCCTCGCGCCGGGCTCGAAGGTCGTCATGGACTACTACGAGCGGGCCGGCCTCACGCCGTACCTGGAGAAGCTCGGCTTCCACCTGGTCGGCTACGGCTGCACCACCTGCATCGGCAACTCCGGTCCACTGCCGGAGGAGGTCTCCGCAGCGGTGAACGAGGCCGACCTGGCCGTGGTGTCGGTGCTCTCCGGCAACCGCAACTTCGAGGGCCGGATCAACCCCGACGTCAAGATGAACTACCTGGCGTCCCCGCCGCTGGTGGTGGCGTACGCCCTCGCCGGCACGATGGACATCGACCTGGCCAACGAGCCGATCGGCGAGGACAACACGGGCCAGCCGGTCTACCTGCGCGACATCTGGCCGAGCAGCGCCGAGATCCAGGACGTCATCGCCTCGGCGATCGGTGCCGGCGGGTTCAGCTCCGCGTACGCCGACGTCTTCGCCGGTGACGAGCGCTGGCAGTCACTGCCGACCCCGACCGGGGACACCTTCGCCTGGGACGGCGAGTCCACCTACGTGCGCAAGCCCCCGTACTTCGAGGGGATGGCGCCGCAGCCGCAGACGGTCTCCGACATCGGTCCGGCCAGGGTGCTGGCCAAGCTGGGTGACTCGGTGACCACCGACCACATCTCCCCGGCCGGCTCCATCAAGGCCGACTCCCCCGCCGGCGAGTACCTGGCCGGGCACGGCGTGCCGCGCCACGAGTTCAACTCGTACGGCTCGCGCCGGGGCAACCACGAGGTGATGATCCGGGGCACCTTCGCCAACATCCGGCTGCGTAACCAACTCGTCCCAGGGGTGGAGGGCGGCTTCACCGTCAACCACCTCACCGGCGAGCAGACCTCGATCTACGACGCCTCGGTGGCCTACCAGGAGGCCGGCATCCCGCTGGTCATCCTGGCCGGCAAGGAGTACGGCTCGGGCTCGTCCCGGGACTGGGCGGCCAAGGGCACCATGCTGCTGGGCGTCAAGGCGGTCATCGCCGAGTCGTACGAGCGGATCCACCGCTCGAACCTGATCGGCATGGGGGTGCTGCCGTTGCAGTTCCCGACCGGCGAGAGCGCCGAGTCGCTGGGGCTGAGCGGCACCGAGACGTTCACCATCACCGGTGTCACCGCGCTCAACGACGGCTCGACTCCGCGTACCGTGCGGGTCTCCACCGACAGCGGCGTGGAGTTCGACGCGGTGGTGCGGATCGACACCCCGGGTGAGGCGGACTACTACCGGCACGGCGGCATCCTGCAGTACGTGCTGCGGCGCATGATCGCCAGCTAGGCGACGAACGTCGAAGGGCTCCCTCCCCGACGGGGAGGGAGCCCTTCGTTCGTCCGACCGAGGGCGCTGGGCCCGCCGTCACCCGACGGCGCGACCACGGGCCTCCCGGATCTTCATCGCGTGCTCCACCACGGTGATCAGCACCTCCTTGACCGACTCCCGGTTGCGGGCGTCGCAGAGCAGCACCGGCACCTCGGGATCGAGGTTCAGCGCGGCCTGCACCTCGTCGAGGCGGTACGAGCGCGACCCCTCGAAGCAGTTCACCGCGACCAGGAACGGCGTACCCCGCCCCTCGAAGTAGTCGATGGAGGGGAAGCAGTCGGCCAGCCGGCGGGTGTCCGCCAGCACCACCGCGCCGATGGCACCGAGCGCCAGTTCGTCCCAGACGAACCAGAACCGGTCCTGACCCGGTGTGCCGAACAGGTACAGCACCAGGTCCTCGCTGACCGTGATCCGGCCGAAGTCCATCGCCACCGTGGTGGTCTGCTTCGCCTCGACGCCGGAGAGGTCGTCGATGCCGACCCCCGTCTCGGTCAGGACCTCCTCGGTCCGCAGCGGGCGCGTCTCGCTGACCGCCCCGACCAGCGTGGTCTTGCCGACCCCGAAGCCGCCGGCGACCAGGATCTTGATCGCTGTGGGCAGGGCGACCGCTCCCGGCGGCCGCTCAGAGTGCCCGTAGTCCATTGATAACCGCCTCGAAAATGCTGTGATCGGGTATGCCGACGGTGGTGTGCGGCTCGCGAATCCGCACCAGGCTGCGCGCCACCAGATCGCCGAGCAGGACCCGCACGGTGCCCACCGGCAGGTCCAGGTGTGCCGCGATCTCGGCCACGGACTGAATCCGCTGACACAGGCCGACGATCGCCAGGTGTTCCGGGCCGAGCCCGATCTCCGGGGAGACGTCCGTGCGGGTCGCCGTCACCAGGGAGATCAGGTCGAACGTGCCGGTGACCGGACGGGCCCGGCCGCCGGTCACCGCGTACGGACGGACAACCGGACCGGCGTGGTCGTCCACCCACTGGTGGTCCGCGGACTCTCCCTGCACCGTCATCCGGGTTACTTCTCCCCGCCGGTCTGTTCGACGGACCGGGACGGCGACGCGACGTACTTGCCGACCCTGGTGACCAGCATCGCCATCTCGTAGGCGATCAGACCCACGTCGGCGTCCTCGGTGGCCAGCACCGCGAGACAGGCGTTGCGGCCGGCGGCTGTGACGAACAGGAAGGACGACTGCATCTCGATGATTGTCTGCTGGACCTGCCCGCCACCGAACCGCTTGCCCGCGCCGCGGGCCAGGCTCTGGATGCCGGCCGCCATCGCCGCCAGGTGCTCGCCGTCGTCGCGGCTGAGCCCCTGCGACGAGGCCATCAGCAGACCGTCGGCGGACAGCGCCACCGCATGTTCGGCCTGCTTGACCCGGCCGACGAGGTCGTCCAGCAACCACGTCAGGTCGGCACTCGAAGCCGTCTTCTGCGCCACTTCGTCGTCCTCTTCTCCCCGGCTCTTCGCCGTGCTCATCTGGGCCTGATCAGCGCTGACCTGGTATGACGGGCCAGCGACACGGATCAGGTCGCCTGTTGGTCGGCGCCGTCGGACCCGTCCTCGGCACGCCGGCCCCCATCGAGCAACCTAGCGGCGTCGGAGCGTCCGCGCCGGGTGCCCGTCTGGTACGAACTCATCATGCGGCGAACCTGTTCTGGTTCGCGGATCACGTCCTCGCCGGCGTCGGCCGCCCCGGGCTCGTCGCGCAGCGCCGGGGCGAGACTGGCCTGCCGTACCCGGACCGGCAGGCCCGACTCGGTACGCCCCAGGTCGGACTCGGCCGTCGTCGACGTACCCGGCTCGGGCGGGGTCGCCGCCGTCTCGGGCGGGCCCGCCGGCGTACCGGGCGCGACCGCGCCGTCGGCCGGCGGGTGTGGCGGCCGGGCCGGGCTCTCACCCGGTGCCGAGGTCACCGGCACCTCGATCGGGATGGTCGGTCCGTCCAGGGCGGACTGACCGGGCCGGCGGCGGGACCTGGTCGGCAGGCCCGTGCTCTCCTCGGCGGGCTCCGCCGAGGACGACGCGAGCGGTTCGGCCGCCCGGGTCTCCGTCCGGGGTGCGGTGGGTGCCGCCACCGCCACCGGTGCGGGTGACCGCTCGTCCGGGGTGGGGGCCGCGTCGGCGGGCAGTTCCGGGGTCTTGCTCCGGGTGGTCGACTGCGACACCGCCGGCTGTGCGCCGTCCACGATGATCAGGTCACCCGGGATCAGCACCACGGCGGTCGTCCCGCCGTACGGCGACTCCTTGAGGTGTACCCGCACCCCGTGCCGATCGGTCAGCCGGCTCACCACGTAGAGGCCCAGCCGGGACGCGTCGGCGAGGTTGAGCTCGGAGCGGTCCACGATGCGGTGGTTGGCGGCGGCCAGGTCCTCCTCGGTCATGCCGAGTCCTCGGTCCTCGATCTCGAGGGCGAACCCGTTGCCGACCAGCTGCCCGCGCACCTCCACCGTGGTGTGCGGTGGCGAGAACGACAGCCCGTTCTCGATCAGCTCGGCGAGCAGGTGGATGACGTCACCGACGGCCCGCCCGGCCAGCGACACCCCGCTGATCGGAAGCACCTGGACGCGGGTGTAGTCCTCGACCTCACCGACCGCGCCACGGACCACGTCGACCATCGGCACGCTGCGGCGCCAGGCCCGGCCGGGCGTGGAACCGGAGAGCACGATCAGGTTCTCCGCGTTACGCCGCATCCGGGTGGCCAGGTGGTCGACGCGGAACAGGTCCTCCAGTTCCTCCGCGTCCTGCTCCCGGCGCTCCATCGAGTCCAGCAGGGTGAGCTGCCGGTGCACCAGGGCCTGGGTACGCCGGGCCAGGCTCAGGAAGACGTCGCGTACCGCGCGGCGCAGTTCCGCCTGCTCCACCGCGGTCCGGATGGCCGTCTCCTGCACCACGGTGAACGCCTTGCCCACCTGGCCGATCTCGTCGTCACCGAACTGCAGCGGCGGCGCCTCCTTGGCCACGTCCACCTGCTCGCCCCGGCCGAGCCGATCCACCACATCGGGCAGTCGTTCGTTGGCGAGCTGGAACGCGGCGTCCCGCAGGCGTTGCAGTTGCTGCACCAGGGCACGCGCGGTGGTGACCGAGACGATCACCGAGGCGATGACGGCGAGCAGGCCGAGACCGGCGGCGAGCACCAACCGGATGATGACGCCGACGGCCACAGGGGTGGCCCGTTCGACCACGTCGTCACCACCGGCCAGCACGACGTCGCCGATCTCGATCAGCGCCGGCCCGGTGGCGTCGGTCCACCCCTCGACGCTGAACGGCAGCCGCGTGTTGTTGCCGGCCAGCATCACCTGGTTCTCCAGGTCGGCCAGCCGGCGGAAGTTGGGCCCGGAGGACATCTGCTGGTAACGGGCCTGATCCGCCTGCGGCAGCCGGACGACCGCCTGCTCGGCGACGAAGTGGCGGGCACCGACGATCCGAGTGAACTCCGCGCGCTCGCTCACGGTGATCCGGCCGGCGGCCAGCACCCCGGCGAGCAGGGCGTCCTCCTGGGACAGCAGTTCCCGGGCCCGGTTGAGCTGAATGAGTTGGGTGGTGTCCTCGGCGACCTGGTCGTCGTCGAGGTTGCCCAACTCGTCGTAGACCTGATAGATCGACTCGATCACCCGGGTGAACGCACCGCCGGCCTCGCTGCGGCCGATGTTGCGGTCGTCCACGGCGGCCCGGGTGTCCGACAGCGCGGCGATCCTACGGTTCAGGTCACTGATCCGTTGCTGCAGGGCGTCGCTGCCGAGCAGGCCGACCTGCCAGTGCCTGGCCGACTCCTCGAACTCGGCGGCCAGTTCGTCGGTACGCTGACGCACCTGCACGAGTTCGCCGCGCCTGCGGTCCTCGGGCCGCCCGAGGTAGGCCAGCGAGGTCCGGCGTTCCAACTGCAACTGCAACAGCAGCGGCTCGGTGGGGTCGAACACCCGGACGTCGAGGGCCTGCACGCCGACGAGGTTGACACCCTCCCGGATGGTCACCCAGGCGGTGAAGCTCCAGAGTGCCACCAGCGAGGCCAACAGGGCCACGACCTTGGTACGCAGATTCGAACTGCGGGAACCCATTACACCGTCCCTGGCCCGGAGCGAGTTGATCGGTCAGTCAGGCGGGCGACACACGCACCGACCCCGGCGCACGCTAACAGCGTCACCGTTGCAACTCAAGCGCTCGTGATCATGCCCTGGTGGGGGGCCGCGGGGCCCTTACCGCCACGGCGTGCCGCGCCCTCGGTGAGCGCCAGACGCCGCGCCGCGAGGACCGCCGCGCGCACCACGAGGAGCGGCGTGTAGAGGTCCTTGTCATGCCACAGTGGAGGGTCGGTGGTGACGCCGACCTGCAGGTGTGGCAGCGCCAGACCGGCCGCCGCCACCGCCTCGGGCCGCCGCCGACCGCCTGCGCCGAGCAGCACGTGCACCGCGTACGCCGTCTCCTCCGTGGTGGTCGACCATCGCCCCCAGCCCCCGTCGTCGCGCTGGGTGGCGAGCACCCACCCGACGGCCCGGTCGACGGCTTCCGCGGCGACCTCCGGCGGTGCGTGCCCGGCCAGCGCCAGGGCGGCGCAGGAGGTGGCGTAGTAGGGCGAGGCGTGCCAGCGGTCCGTCCAGTGACCGTCCGGCTGCTGCACCTCCCGCAACCAGCCACCGAGGGCCGCGACCCGGGCGCCGTACCGGTTCGCTCCCTCACGGGTGTGCCGGGCGTGCCAGCCCAGCGCCTCCAGCACGTGCGCGTTGGTGGTGACCGAGTCGCCGTCCTCCCCGCGCCAGGTGCAGAAGTGGCTGCCGAGGTCGTAGCGGAACAGACTCGCCGGGTCGACCGGCCGGCCCAGCCGGGCCAGGGCGTACAGGGTGGCCGAGGTGGTGTCCGCGTCGGCCGGTAGCCCCGGTCCGGTCGCCGCACCGTCCGGGCCGAGCGCGGCGACCAGTCCGGCCACCAGCGCGGGCGACGGTCGGACCGGCACGCCCGCCCGGATGAGCGTGCCGAGCGTCCAGGACCGTTCGAACACGGTGATCGGGGTGCAACACGGCACCGGGCCCTCGTAGCGGGCCACCACCTCGTCCAGGTACGCCCGCGCAGCCCGGTCCGGCGTTCGCCGATGGTTGAGCCACCGGGCCGTGGCGGCGGGCGAGGCGCCCACCGCACCGTCGACGGGACCTACCTCGTCCCGGGTGGCGGCGTTCGGTCCGAGCACCTCGTAGGCGTGCCAGAGCTTGCGCGGCATCGGACGGTCGGTGGCGAGCAGCGCGGAGACCGCGTCGAGGCGCCGCCGGTCCACCCGGGGCAGCGGATGGGTGGCGAGCAGTGTCGGGGTGTCCCGGTCGCGGAGCCGGGCCAGGTGCGTGTCGATGCGACCGGTCAACGCCGGCACGATCAGATCGGCCGCCGGGGTGTCCGGCAACGGCGCGCCGGCCCCCAGCCCCCGGGCCAGCGCGGTCAGCCCACGAGCGGCGGCGGCCTCCAGAGTGGACCGTGGTGGGCCGGTGAGGTCGGCCGGCTCGTCCCGGCCGAGGACGGTGACCATGGCCTCCACCGCGCTCGCCGTCGGCACCAGGCCGTACCCACCGGGCAGACCCCAGGCGCCGTCCGGTCCCTGCTCGCCGAGCAGGTACGTCAGTCGCCGGCCATGACCGCCGAGCCACGGCGCGTCGGCGACCAGGCGACCCGTCTCGTAGACCGAGGCGCTCACCCGCCCGGCCGGTTCCCGCTCAAGGTCCACGACCAGGTCGGCGGCGGCGTCGGCGACGGTCTGCGCCGTCTCGGGCAACGCGGTCACGCCGGCGGCCGTCACGGCGTACCCCAGAAGTCGGTGGACCGGTAGAAGCCGCTGCTGAAGCCGATCTGCCGGGACAGGTAGTCGGCCGCCACCGGGCAGTCGACGCGCAGCGCCGCGAGCTGATCCCGGGCCTCGGCGACCAACTCGGCGATCCGCTTCTCCACCTCGGCGCGGGACACCAGCAGCAGTGCGTTGAGGTCCCCCCAACGCAGGTCGCGTTCGTAGCTGCCGAGGTCGTTGACCAGGCGCAGGATCCGCTGCACCTGGTCGCTCGCGGCGAGCAGCGCGTCCAGGTGCGCCAGGGTCGCCGGGTCGTCGGCGTGGATCCAGTGCACGACGTTGACCACGGTGCAGGCCAGGTTGGCGGCGTTGTCCAGGTACTCCGCGAACCCGGGCAGTGTGTCCGGCGTCTGCTTCCAGTCCCACTCCCGGGCCATCGCGGCGAGCACCTTGCGGGTCTCCTCCCGCCAGCGCTCGCGGTGCGTCGCGAAGGCCGGCACGGCGGCGAGTTCGTCGCGCAACTCGGCGAGGAAGGCACCGAGTTGGTCGCCCTCCTCCGGCGTACCGCCGTCGACAACCGCCAGGCAGCGGGCGGCCAGCCGGTCGATCTCGTCGCGCGAGTGGGCCTCGTGGTCGACGAGCCAGTCGATGGCGAAGCCCCACAGCACCGCCCGGTTGGTGACCCGGAGCCGGTCGAGGTCGCACCACGGCGCGCCGAAGGCGATCGCCATGGCCACGGTGCCGAACAGGGTGGCGTCGAAGGGCCGGGGCGGGAACAGTTCGGGGTACGCGGCGGCGACCGCCGCCAGGTCACGCTGGCCCTTCGCAGCGAGGGCACAGATCCGGCCCTGTTCTGCGGCGTCGGTCATCTGGTCCCCGGGGCCGCCCGGCGACACCTCGGTCCGGTAGCTCATGCCGCGACACCCTGTACGGGGCGCAGGACCACCTCGACCGGCTCCAGGGGACGCAACGCGGCGGCCACCTTGATGCCGGGTACGGCCGGCCGGCACAGCCGGAACCGGAACCGGCTCAGCAGGCTGGCCACGATCAGCATCGCCTCCAGATAGAACAGGTGCATGCCCAGGCACTGGTGGGGGCCACCACCGAACGGGAAGTGCGTGTACCGGTGCCGCTGCTGGGCCCGCTCCGGCCGGAACCGGTCCGGGTCGAAGACCTCGGGTCGCTCCCAGAACATCGACATGCGGTGGGTGATCAGCGGGCTGACCACCACAGTGGAACCGGCCGGGATCCGGACCCCACCGATGACGTCTTCCTCGACCGCGTTGCGGGGGAAGAGCCAGCCGATCGGATAGAGCCGGAGCAACTCGTCCAGCACCTGCCGGGTGTACCGCAGGTCGCGCAGGTGCTCCTGGCGTACCGGCTGGCCGCCGACCACCTCGTCGATCTCGGCGTAGAGCCGGGCAGCGATCTCGGGGTTGCGCTCGATGTGCGGCCACAGCCAGGTCAGCACACTGATCGTGGTCTCGGTGGTGGTGGCCACCATCGCCACCGTATCGTTGCGGACCTGCTGCTCGTCGAGTCGGCCACCGCCCTCGGTGCGGCCCCGCCACAACGTGCTGATGATGTCGTCGGCGTCGTCGGCGGTCTCGTGGCGGGCGGCCCGCACGGTCGGCAACAGCAGGTCGTCGATGAGTTGCACGGCCCGACGGAACGTCCGGTCACCCGGCATGGGCGCGGCGAGCGGCGCCCAGGGCATCAGGATCCTCGGCATCACCGACCGGGCGATGTCGTCCTGTGCCTGCATGATCCGCATCGCATCGGGCACCGAGATCCGGTCGGCGAAGAAGACCCGCATGATCGCGGAGCAGACGATTCGGGCCTGTACGGTGCCCATGTTCACGGGTCGACCGGTGCGTGCCGGTTCCGCCAGTTCGTCGACAGCCTCCTCGATCGCCACGGCGAGACGGTCGACCATCGCGTCGATGCGACGGGCGGTGAACAGCGGCTGGAGGATCTGTCGGCTGTCGGCCCAGTACTCGCCGTCGCTGAGGATGCCCTCGCCGAAGAGGCGTTTCAGCGGGCGCCACTGCAGACCGTCGCCGGCGCGCACGTAGTTGTCGGACCGTTCGCGCAGGACCCGTTGCAGGTGCTCAGGATGGGTGACCAGGTACGGGCGCAGCGAACCGAGATTGAGCCGGACCACCTCACCTGCCGAGCGTTCGCCGAACTCGACGAGGGCGCTCGCCGGATCACGCAGCAGACTCGGTAACGTGTGCCGCAAGGGAATCGATGCCGGTCTCCGGGTTCGGGCGCAGTTCACGTCGTCGGCTCCCAGTTGCACGGGCCCCGGGGGTGAGGGGCGTTACTCTTCGAAATGCCACGATTGCGATGAGCATGACATTGCCGTAGCGCTCCTTACTAGTCACGCAACGAGAAATCTTCATGGCCGGCATTCCCGCCGTCCACAAAGAAGATCGCGGCCGGGCACGTCGTGGTCCGGCCCGACCACAGCCGGCCCGGTCCGCGACGGGTCGGCGTCCGACGTCGACTGACGGCACATCGTCCCTGCCCACAAGGGGTTCTGCCGACCGGGCGAGGCAGCCGACAGACCTACCGGCCCACCCCACGCGTCGGCGGGCCGCCGGCCTGCCAGGTGATCTTTGTCATGACGGCCTGACCTCGTGAGAAAGCCGAGCGCGACCGTCCGGTGACCGGGCGACGCGTCGTCGGCGGGCGCGACGATCGGCCGCACCGCACCGACGGACTCCGCCCGGAGAATGCGGGCACGACCCGTCTCGCTGTGCCAGGCTCAGGGGCATGGACGACACGACGATCCTGAGCCGGATCTCCGATCTGGTCGACGAGGAACACCGGCTGCGCGCCGAGGCGCAGGCCCACGAGGCGGGCACCGACGACGATGCCCGTACCCGGCTGCGTGAGCTGGAGGAGTCCCTCGACCAGTGCTGGGACCTGCTCCGCCGTCGGCGCGCCGCGCGGCAGGCACACGGCGACCCCGACGCTCAGGGCGCACGCCCGGTGCCCGAGGTCGAGCGGTACCTCCAGTAGGGCACCTGTCGGGCTCCGGGTGGCGGCGGGACCGCCACCCGGAGTCCGTCGTCCGTCCCGGCCGACGGCCGGGTTCGGACCGTCAACGCAGGCCGGCCTCGCGGGCCAGCATGTCGGTCAGGGCGTCCGGTTCCGAGGGCAGGCCACGGGCGGTGAACCAGGTGGCGACGACCCGGACGTCCCGGGCCAGGAAGTCCCGCCCCTGCGGGTTGGCCACCACGTCGACCACCTGCGGCAGGTCGATCAGGACCAGCCGCCCCTCGTGCACCAACAGGTTGTACGGCGACAGGTCGCCGTGGGCGTACCCGGCGCGGGCCAGCACCACCAGGGCGTCGACGAGTTGCTCCCACAGCCTGCGCAGCTCACCCGACTCGGGACGCAGCTCGGCCAGCCGGGGCGCGGCCTGCCCCTGGTCGGGGTCACCGAGGAACTCCAGCATCAGCTCGGTGCCGCGCAACTGCACCGGGTACGGCACGGCGACGGTGCCGTACCGTTCGCCGATCTCCCAGAGCCGGGCCAGGGCGGCGAACTCGGCGGCCGCCCACTGCCCGGCGATCATCTGCCGGCCGAACGCGGTCCGCCCGGTCATCGCCCGCATCTCCCGGGAACGGCGGACCCGACGGCCTTCGAGGTATCCGGCGTCGCGGTGGAAGAGCCGGTGCCGGGGATCGCGGTAGCGCTTCGCGGCCAGCAGGCAGGACCGGCCGGTCTCCGGCACGGCCCGGCGGACCAGGTGGACGTCGGCCTCCTTGCCGGTCTTGAGCACCCCGAGTTCGGTGTCCTTCGCGGCCAGGTCGGTGACCAGCCACGCCGGGTGGGGTTGCGGACCGTGGAGCGCGTCGTCCCAGGAGGACCAGACCTCGCCGGTCACCGGGTCGGGCCCGTCGTCCGGGTCGGTCGGGGCGGGGCCGGACGGCCGCCCCCGCTTCAGGAAGTGTGGTTCGTCGTCGTCGAAGCGGCGTTTGCCGCGGGCTCGATGCTCCGGCACCGAGAAGTCGTGATCGCGCACTGCGCTGGTCGTCCCTTGTTCGAGGCGGATGGAGGCAGGAGTTGACCTGCGAAGACGGCCATGACCGACCTCCTCTCCTCGACCGGACCCAGGCCCGGTAGCACGATGCGCGGACCATGTTGGTCGCGTCGGCGCGGCGCGGCAACCGGTTTTCCGCGTCAGGCGCGGGTACGCCCCGCAGCGCCACCCGTGGCACCCATGATCGCGGCGATGGCGGCGATCACGGTGTCGACGGTGACCGTCGGGGCGAACCGGGCGTCCGTCCACGGCCGGCCCCGATGCAGCCAGATGCTGGGCAGGCCGACCGCGGTGGCGCCACCGATGTCGGCCTCCGGGCCGTCGCCGATCACCCAGGCTCCGCGCAGCGGCATCCGGGCCCGCTGCGCGGCCAGCGCGAAGATCCGCGGGTTGGGCTTGCTGACCCCGGCCTCCTCGGAGATCACCCAGTCGGCCACGTACCGGTCCAGGCCGGTCCGCCGGATCTTGGTGTCCTGCTGGCGGACCGCACCGTTGGTGACCACCACCGGCATCCAGCCGGCGTCGTCGGCGATCCGCAGCGCGCAGGCGACCAGTGGATCGAGCCGGGTGAACTCCACGACGCCGTCGTGCAACTCCTCGACCAGGTCGATGGAGGGGATCCGCAGCCGATAGCGGTCCCGGATGGCGTCCGCGACGTCCCACCGGTCGGTCAACCCGTCGGCGTCTATCGACAAGAGCCACTCGATGTCATGCGCGGGCGCGCCGATGCCGTCGAGGAAGCGCTCTGCCCAGGTACGGAACGGCCCGGCTCGATCGAGCAGGGTGTTGTCCAGATCCAGCAGGAGCAGCGGCACTCGGGCACCTTACGGGAATTCGGTACCCGCCCGACAGGGCCGGAGGTTACGCGGTGATGTCGTACCGGCACTGGCCCCGACCGGAACCACATATCCAAGCCGTACGTACGGTTTGCGTTACCCCGGGTGAGCTGACACGATCGAGACGTGCCCAGAGTAAGTCAGGACCAGCTCGACGCTCGCCGACACGAGATCCTCACCGCCGCGCGTGCCTGCTTCGCCCGGCACGGCTACGAGGGCGCCACCGTGCGCCGGCTCGAAGAGGCGACCGGGCTGTCCCGAGGGGCCATCTTCCACCACTTCCGGGACAAGGACTCGCTCTTCCTGGCCGTCGCCGAGGACGACGCGGCGGTGATGGTGGAGACGGTCGCCCGCAACGGTCTGGTCCAGGTCATGCGGGACCTGCTCGCCCGCGCGGTCTCCCCGGACACCACCGGATGGCTCGGCAGTCAACTGGAGGTCTCCCGACGCCTGCGCACCGATCCGGCCTTCGCCAGACGGTGGGCCGAGCGGTCGGCGGCCATCGCCGAGGCCACCCGCGACCGCCTGTCCCGGCAACGCGAGGCCGGGGTGCTGCGCGAGGACGTACCCATCGACGTGCTGGCCCGCTTCCTCGAACTCGCCTACGACGGCCTGGTCCTGCACCTGGCCATGGGGCGACCCGCCGGTGACCTCGGGCCCGTCCTGGACCTGGTCGAGGAAGCCGTGCGCCGCCCCTGAACGATCGGTAACGGCCTGGTAACCCCACCGCCCCGGCCTCGGCACGGTGGCAGCCGCGCTCCACAATGAGTACGCGTCCCCTTCGCGCGACAGGAGCAGGCCATGAAGGATCCCGTGGCGGACTTCCACACCTGGGGCATTCCCAGCCGTACCTTCCTGTTTCTCTACCTGGCGGCGGCGCTCGTCCTCGTCGTCGGCACCCTGATCCAACGCCGGGCGCTGCTGTCCGGCCGCTCCGCGCCCCCCGCCGCCCAGCTCGGCCCGCAGCAGGTCGCCTACCTCAACGGCGGCGAGAACCTGGCGGTCTGGACCGCCATCGGCGCGCTGCGCGGCCAGGGTGTCATCGGGGTGGACCAGCACCACCGGCTGACCGTCGACGCCCCCCTTCCGCCCGGCGCGACCCCGCTCGACCGCGCCGTCCACCACGCCGCCAGCCAGCGCTGCCCCGCCCGCCAGGTCATCACGACCGAGTGGGTGAGCCGGGCGCTCACCGAACTCCGGGAGGGGCTGGACCGGCACGGGTTGCTGGTCACCCCGGAGCAGCGGGCGGCCCTACGGATCGGCCCGCTGCTGATGGCCGTGCTGGCGGCGGTCGGGATCGCGCGCATCTTCGCCGGCGTGGCCAACGGGCGGCCCGTCTGGTATCTCGTGGCCGTCGTACTCGGGCTCCTGGTGGTGACCACGCTGCTGTTCGCCCTGGTGCCCCGACGGACCCGGGCCGCCGACGCGGCGCTGGGGCTCCTCCGCATGCGCAACCACCACCTGGCGCCCCACAGCAACCCGTCGTACGCCACCTACGGCGCTGCCGGCACCGCCATGGCGGTGGCCCTCTACGGCAGCGCCACGATCTGGGCCATGGACCCCACCTTCGCCCAGCAGGCCGAACTCCAGCGCCAGGCGGCCACCAGCACCGGCGGCACCACCGCCTGTGGCGGTGGCAGCACCGCAGGCGCCAGCGACAGTGGCGGTGGCTGCGGTGGTGGAGGCGGCGGCGGATGTGGCGGCGGCGGTGGGTGCGGCGGATGACCGGCCCGTACGGGGTCGGCATCGGCTGGCGACCGGAGATCGCCGGATTCGTCGCGGAGCTGCCCGGCCTGCGCTTCGTCGAGGTGGTCGCGGAGGGCGTGTCCCCCACCGACCCACCGGACGGGCTGGTCGAGCTGCGACGGCGCGGCGTGACCGTGGTGCCGCACGGGGTACGGCTCTCCCTCGGCGGCACCGATCCGGTCGAGCCGGCCCGGGTCGGCCACCTGGCGGCGGTCGCCGAACTGCTGGCGGCACCCCTGGTCAGCGAGCACATCGCCTTCGTCCGGGCCGGTGGGCTGGAGGCCGGACACCTGCTGCCGCTGCCCCGTACCCGCGAGGCGGTCGACGTGGTCTGCGCCAACGTCGCCCGGGCCCGGGCCGACCTGCCCGTGCCGATCGCGCTGGAGCCGATCGCCGCGCTGTTCGACTGGCCGGACGACGAACTCGACGAGGCCACCTTCCTCACCGAGATCCTGGACCGCACCGACGCCCTGCTGCTGCTCGACATCGCCAACGTGCACGCCAACGCCCGTAACCGGGGCACCGACCCGCTCGCCCTGCTGGACCGACTGCCGTTGGACCGCGTCGCGTACGTACACGTCGCCGGCGGCGCCGACCACGGCGGCTTCTACCACGACACCCACACCGACCCGGTCAGCCAGGACGTCCTCGACCTGCTCGCCGAGCTGTGCGCGCGACACCGGCCACCGGCGGTCATGCTGGAACGCGACGGGCACTACCCGCCCGCCGCCGACCTGCGCGCCGAGTTGGACGCCATCGCCACCGCCAGCGGCTTGCCGGTGGTGACGTGAGCACCGACGCCCACGAGCCACCCGCGCCGGGTGGCACGCTGGCCGAGCGGCAGGCACGACTGGTGGCCGCGCTGGTGGCCGGTGGCGCACCGCCACCGGGGTTCGCGCCCGCACCGCTGGCCGCAGCCCGCGCGGCGTTGCTCCGCAAGCGGGCCGGCGAGGTCGCCCGACACTGGCCGCTGCTCACCGCCGCACTCGGCCCACACTGGCCGTCGGCCTTCCTCACCTGGGCCGCCGACCGGCCCACCGGCGGCGGCCTGCGCGACGGCTGGGATCTGGCCCGCGCGCTCCGCGACCGCGCCGAGCTGCCGCCGCTGGGCGCCGAGGAACTCGCCGTGCGCGAAGTCAGCCTGCGCTACGACGGCCGCCGGGCGCCACGCCCCCGCCGGTCCCCCGCGCTCGCGCACGTCGACGGCGCCGTAGCGATCCAACTCGCCGGCCGCACATACCTCCTGCGGAGGTAAGGAAGGGCACCTTGTTAACGCCTGCGGTAGAGCAGGGGTCCCCTCCTAACATCAGCGGTCGGCCGAGCGGACGGACCCGGGGATGCCGGACCCGCACCGGCTGCGGCAGGATCGGTGGCATGGATCTAGGACTCACCGAAAGGGTGTACGTGCTCACCGGCGCCTCGCGCGGCCTCGGTCACGCCACGGCGCGGTGCCTGGTCGCCGACGGCGCCCGGGTCGTGCTCTCGGCCCGGAACGCCGACACCGTGGCCGCCGCCACGGCCGATCTCGGCGGCCCGGAGCACGCCGTCGGCATCACCGCCGACCTCACCGACCCGGACACGCCCGAACGGCTGGTGCACGCCGCCCACGAGCACTTCGGCCGACTCGACGGCGCGCTGGTCTCGGTGGGCGGACCGACCCCCGGCAGCGCCGCCTCGGTCGACGACGAGCAGTGGCGACGTGCCTTCGAGACCATCTTCCTGGGCAGCGTACGGACGGTGCGGACAGTGGCCGGGGCGCTGCCCGACGGAGGCGCCATCGCGCTGGTGCTGTCCACCTCGGTACGAGGACCGGTCACCGGGCTGGGCATCTCCAACGGGCTGCGCCCCGGCCTGGCCGGGGTGGCGAAGGACGTCGCCGACGAGTACGGCCCCCGGGGCGTACGGGTGGTCGGGCTGCTGCCGGGGCGGATCATGACCGACCGCAACCGGGAGCTCTTCGCCGCCAGCGGCGACCCCGAACAGGCCCGCGCCGAAGCCGAGGCCGGCATCCCGCTGCGCCGCATCGGTGCCCCCGACGAGTTCGGGAAGGTGGCCGCGTTCGTGCTCTCCCCGGCCGCGAGCTACCTGACCGGGGTCACCATCCCGGTCGACGGCGGCGCGCTACGCGGCCTGTGACCAGGCAACCGAAGGGCGGCGCTGACCGTCCGGCGACCAGGCGACCGGAAGGCAGCCCCGCCCGTCCGGAGACCGGGCGACCGGAAGGCGGCGCTGCGTGGCCGGTGAACGGGCAAGCAGAGGGCGGCCCGGCGCGAAGCGTCCGTGGCGCGGCGGTGCCGGGTCCCGGACCCGCCGCGCGGACCGACAGCGTGGATCGGGGGTACCGGCCGACCCGGGAGGAGATGTCGGCGGCCGTGGACCGGCTGCTGCCGGACGTCGTCGCCCCCGGATTGGACGTCCTGTTCGTCGGGATCAACCCCGGGCTCTGGTCGGCCGCGACCGGATGGCACTTCGCCCGCCCCGGCAACCGATTCTGGCCGGCACTGCACCGGGGCGGGTTCACCCCACGCCTGATGCACCCCAGCGAGCAGGACGAACTGCCCGGACTGGGACTGGGCATCACCAACGTGGTGGCCCGGGCCAGCGCCCGCGCCGACGAACTGTCCGCCGCCGAACTGGTCGACGGGGCACGGGAGCTGGCCGGCAAGGTCGCCGCGTACCGGCCGCGCTGGGTGGCGGTCGTCGGGGTGACCGCGTACCGGATCGGGTTCGCGCGGCCGAAGGCCACCTTCGGCCGGCAGCCCGAGCCGCTGGGCGGCGCCCACCTCTGGGTCCTGCCGAACCCCAGCGGCCTGAACGCGCACTACACCCCGCAGACGCTGGGTGCCGCCTTCGCCGAACTGCGCGAGGCGACGACCCGGGAGTGACCGCCGTCAGTTGGCGGCGGCGGGCGGCATCGCCTCGTCGGCGAGGTACTCCCGCGACGGGATGATCACCGGCTCCACCATGGCCTGGTCGGTGTGCGGGGTCGGCGAGTCGGCCACCGCGAACTGGGTGCGGTACAACTCGGCGTAGAGGCCACCGACGGCGACCAGTTCATCGTGCCGACCGCGCTCGACGATGCGCCCCTCGTCGAGGACGAGGATCTGGTCGGCGTCGCGGACCGTGGAGAGCCGGTGCGCGATCACCAAGGCGGTACGCCCGGTCAACGCCACCGACAGCGCGCGTTGCACCGCCGCCTCGCTCTCCGAGTCGAGGTGCGCGGTCGCCTCGTCGAGGATCACGATCGACGGTGCCTTGAGCAGCAGCCGGGCGATCGCGATGCGCTGCTTCTCACCGCCGGAGAAGCGGTAGCCGCGCTCGCCGACGGTGGTGTCGAGCCCGTCGGGCAGCGACCGGACCAGATCGGCGACCTGGGCACCGGCCAGTGCCGCCCAGAGTTGGTCGTCGGTGGCGTCCGGCTTGGCGTACCGCAGGTTCTCGGCGATCGTCTCGTGGAACAGGTGCGAATCCTGGGTGACCACACCGATCTCGTCCCGCAGCGATTCGAGGGTGGCGTCCCGGACGTCGACACCGCCGACCAGAACCTGACCGTCGGTGACGTCGTAGATGCGGGAGATCAGCATGGACAGCGTGGACTTGCCCGCGCCGGAGGGCCCGACCAGGGCGACCATCTGCCCGGGATCGACCCGGAAGGAGACGCCCTTGAGCACCGGCTCGTTGACCGTACGGTCCAGCGTGGCGACCTCCTCCAGCGACGCGAGGGAGATCTCGGCGGCGCTCGGGTAGCGGAAGCGCACGTCGCGGAACTCGACCCGGCCCGCGTCCCGGGGCACCGGGACCGCGTCGGACCGCTCCTTGATCGCCGGATCGAGGTCGAGCACCTCGAAGACCCGGTCGAACGAGACCAGCGCGCTCATCACGTCGACCCGGACGTTGCTCAGCGCGGTGAGCGGACCGTAGAGCCGGGTGAGCAGCAACGCGAGCGTCACGACCGTGCCGGCGCTGACCTCGCCGGTGACCGCCAGCCAACCGCCGAGCCCGTAGGTGAGCGCCTGGGCCAGCGAGGCGACCAGCAGCATCGCCACGAAGAACGTCCGCGAGTACATCGCGGAGGTGATGCCGATGTCACGGACCCGCTCGGCACGGGCGGCGAACCGGCCGGCCTCGGCATCGGGGCGCCCGAAGAGCTTCACCAGCAGGGCGCCCGCGACCCCGAACCGTTCCGTCATGGTCGCGTTCATCTTGGCGTCGAGGTTGTACGACTCGCGGGTGATCTCGGCCAGCCGCCGGCCGACCCGCCGGGCCGGGATGATGAACACCGGCAGCAGTACCAGCGACAGCGCGGTGATCTGCCAGGAGAGGGTGAGCATCACGGCGGCGGTGAGCAGCAGTTGGATCACGTTGCTGACCACGCCGGAGAGCGTCGAGGTGAAGGCCCGCTGGGCCCCCATCACGTCGTTGTTGAGCCGGCTGACCAGCGCACCGGTCTGGGTGCGGGTGAAGAACTGCAACGGCATCCGCTGCACGTGGTCGTAGACCCGGGTGCGCAGGTCGAGGATGATGCCCTCGCCGATGCGTGCCGAATACCACCGCTGGGCGAGGGAGAGCATCGCGTCGGCGACGGCCAGGCCGGCGATGAAGAACGCCAGCCGGATCACCAGTGCGCCGGCCTCGTCGCCGCCCCGGGTGATCGCGTCGATGACCTGGCCGGCGAGCAACGGGGTGGCCACCCCGATCACCGCCGCGACGACCACGGTCAGCAGGAACACGACGATGTCGCGACGGTACGGCCGGGCGAACGCCACGATCCGCCGGGCGACACCGCGCTGCAACCGGTGACTGGAGATCTCGTCACCGTTGCGCATCGACCGCAGCATGCTCCAACCGCCCATGCCGCCGGCGGCCATCGGGTTCGACACGCTCACCTCCGGGAAAGGGCCTCAGGATGCCGTCGGGTCAATTCTCCCGACAGCTACGACAACCTCGTGAGTAACCCGGATCTTCCCGAACGGTCCTTACTATTCTGCGTACCCGGCGAGATCGCGGATCCGCCGGGTCTGTGCTTCCCGCTCGGCCCGCTGCTGCTCGGCGTGGGTCCGCCCGGAGGCACCCGCGAGCAGTGCCTTGATCTCCACCACCGCGTCGCGCTGGTGGGCGACCAACCCGGCGGTGAGGTCGCGCACCGCGTCCTCCAGCTCCGCGTTCGGCACCACCAGGGTGGCCAGGCCGAGCCGGTCCGCCTCGGCGGCGTCCATCCGCCGGGCGGTGGTGCAGATCTCCAGCGCACGGGCGTAGCCGACCAACTCGACCAGACGCTTCGTGCCGGCCAGGTCGGGCACCAGACCCAGCGTGACCTCGGCCATGGACAGCTTCGCGTCCTGCGCCAACACCCGCAGGTCGCAGGCGAGGGCGAGTTGGAACCCGGCGCCCATGGCATGCCCCTGCACGGCCGCGACGGAGATGATGTCCGGTCGGTGCAGCCAGGTGAAGCCGCCCTGGAGGGCGGCGATCCGGTCGGCGCACTCCGCTTCCGGCAGTGCGGCCAGCTCGGCGAACGAGCCCGGCCCGGTGGCGCTCACGACCGCCAGGTCGAGGCCGGCGGAGAACGCCCGCCCCTCACCCCGGACGACCACGACACGTACGTCACCGGGCAGGTCTCGGGAGAAATCACTCATCGCGCGCCACATCGACGGGGTCTGCGCGTTGAGCACCTCGGGCCGACACAGCGTGACCGTGGCGATCGGCCCGTCACACTCCAGCCGGACCCCGGTCGCCTCGGTGGTCACCGGGCGGCCCGGGTCACGGTGGTGGTGTACGACGCTGACGGGCGGGTCACGCCTTCTTGCGGCGCCGGGCGCCGCCGCGCTGCCGCAGCTGCACCCCGGACTCGGTGAGCACGCGGTGGATGAACCCGTAGGATCGGCCGGTCGAGGCCGCGAGAGCACGGATGCTCTCTCCTCCGGTATACCGCTTGACGAGGTCCTTGGCGAGCGTCTGACGCTCGGCTCCGACGATCCGGCGACCCTTCTCAGTGCTGGTGGCTGTGCCAGTGGCTGCCATGCTGTGTCCTCACGTCCCAGACTGTGCGGTTCGGATACGGTCCCACCTATTAGACCGCCTCGAACGATCATGCGCCAGATATCAACTATTCGCCAACCGACACGCTATGCAATGTCAGCTTCCCGATAGGTGACGACATCCGGGACCCGACTGCGGGACACCGCGTCGGACCGGCCCGGAGCTGGCCCTCGACGAACCGCCGCCACCCACACGCACGGTGCCGCCGACACCACCGTCCGCCACCGATCCTCACCGCCGGTATAGATGGCGGCCACCGCCCGCCACCGGAGTCGCCCTCGGCCTCCGTGATGCTCCGGTCGGCCCGGTGCCCGTACGCTGCCGGCCATGCTCGACCTGCTCGGCCCCGCGACCGTCGCCGCGGTGGTCTTCGCCGCCACCAACATCGACGACATCGTCGTCCTGACGGTGTTCTTCGTCGCCGCCCGCACCACCGGCCGTCCCCGCGTCGGGCAGATCGTCACCGGTCAGTACCTCGGCATCGGCGCCCTGGTGCTGGTGAGTGCCGTGGTCGCGGCCGGGCTCCTGGTGGTGCCCGACGAGTGGACCGGTCTGCTCGGACTGCTGCCGATCGCCCTCGGCCTCCGCGCGCTGCGGCGACGCGACGACGAGCCGCCCCCGGTGGTCGCCGGTGTGGTCGGCGTGGCCGCCGTGACCGTCGCCAACGGCGCCGACAACGTGGCCGTCTACGTGCCGGTGCTGCGCACCCTCGGTGTCGCCGACGCCGCCGTCTTCGGAGTGGTCTTCGCGGCCCTGGTCGCCGTCTGGTGCGTCGCCGGTGCCTGGCTCGGCGGCCACCCGAGGGTGACCCGGCTGGTCGAACGCACCGGCCACTGGCTGGTGCCGGCGATCTTCATCGGCGTCGGCGTGGTCATCCTGGCCAGCTCCGGCGTCGTCGGTCACCTGCTCGACCTCGCCCGCTGACGTCGGCGCGCGTGTTAGGACGCGCGTGTTAGGACGCGCGTGTTAGGAGGGGACCCTTCCTATACGCCTGGCGTTAGTAGGGGGCCCTTCCTTACACCCGGTGCAAATGGTCAGGCCAGCTCGACCAGTTCGAGCAGGTCGTCGCTCCAGGCGTCCTCGTCGCCGTCGGGCAGCAGGATGGCCCGGTCCGGCTTGAGCGCCAGCACCGCGCCCGGGTCGTGGGTGACCAGGACGATCGCGCCCGGGTAGTTGGCGATCGCGTCGAGCACCTGCTCGCGGCTGACCGGGTCGAGGTTGTTGGTCGGCTCGTCCAGCAGCAGCACGTTCGCGCCGGAGCAGACCAGGGTCGACAGCGCCAGCCGGGTCTTCTCGCCACCGGAGAGCACCCCGGCGGGCTTGTCCACGTCCTCGCCGGAGAAGAGGAACGCACCGAGGATCTTGCGCAGCTCGGTGTCGGTCTGCTCGGTCGAGGCGGCCCGCATGTTCTCCAGCACGGTCCGCTCGATGTCCAGCGTCTCGTGCTCCTGCGCGTAGTAGCCCAGCCGCAGCCCGTGGCCGGGCCGCACCTCGCCGGTGTCCGGCTCCAACAGCCCGCCGAGCATCCGCAGCAGCGTGGTCTTGCCGGCACCGTTGAGCCCGAGGATGGCCACCCGGGAACCCCGGTCCACCGCCACGTTCACGTCCGTGAAGATCTCCAACGACCCGTACGACTTGGAGAGGCCGGACGCGGTCAGCGGAGTCTTGCCGCACGGCGCCGGGGCGGGGAAACGTACCTTGGCCACCTTGTCGCCGACGCGGACCTCATCCAGGCCCGACATCAGGCGTTCGGCCCGCCGGGCCATGTTCTGCGCGGCCACCGTCTTGGTGGCCTTCGCCCGCATCTTGTCCGCCTGGGCCATCAGGGCGCCGGCCTTCTTCTCGGCGTTGGCCCGCTCCCGACGCCGCCGCCGCTCGTCGGTCTCCCGCGCCTCCAGGTACGCCTTCCAGCCCAGGTTGTAGACGTCGACCACGGACCGGGTGGCGTCGAGGAACCAGACCTTGTTGACCACCGACTCCAGCAGCGACCCGTCGTGCGAGATCACCACCAGCCCGCCCTTGTGGTTGGCGAGGAAACCGCGCAGCCAGGTGATCGAGTCGGCGTCGAGGTGGTTGGTGGGCTCGTCGAGCAGCAGAATCCCGCCGCCGTTGTCGGCCGCGTCGCGGAACAGGATCCGGGCCAGCTCGATGCGCCGACGTTGACCGCCGGAGAGGGTGCCGATGGTCTGGGCGAGCGCCCGGTCGGGCAGCCCCAGGTTCGCGCAGATCCGGGCCGCCTCGGCCTCGGCCGCGTACCCGCCGAGCGCGGCGAACTGGTCCTCCAGCGCGCCGTACCGACGGACCAGCTTCTCGTCACCGCCGTCGGCGAGCTTCTCCTCCAGGTCCTTCATTCCGGCCATCAGCTTGTCCAGGCCCCGGGCGGAGAGCACCCGGTCGCGGCCGGTGACCTCCAGGTCGCCGGTACGCGGGTCCTGTGGCAGGTAGCCGACGGCGCTGCGCCGGTCGATCTGTCCGGCGTACGGCTGTCCCTCACCGGCGAGCACCTTGAGGGTGGTGGTCTTGCCGGCACCGTTGCGGCCGACCAGGCCGATCCGGTCGCCCGGCTGCACCCGCAGCGTGGTGTCGGACAGCAGGATCCGGGCGCCGGCGCGCAGTTCCAGGCCGCTGGCAGTGATCATGTCGGGGTACTCGCTCTCGGGATCCGCAGGGCTGACTCAGGGCACACGAAAGCGCCGGCGGATCATGGTGACCCGTCGGCGCGGGGCGTTCAGCCTTCGCAGAGCAGCACGGGTCGATTGTACCGGGCCCCGGTGAACGGCGAACGCGGATTACCGACCAAGATCGTCGGGTACCGATTCGCCGTCCGGACCGGTTCCGGCCCGCGAGCCACCGACTGATCGGGGTCATCATGGAGCTGAACGAGAATGCGCGGATCGACACCAGCCAGGTGGAGGACCGGCGAGGTGGTGGTGGAGGGGGAGGCGGGCTGGGCATCCCCATCCCGATCGGCGGTGGTCGCGGCGGCATCGTCGGAATCGTCATCGCCGTGCTGGTGGCGCTGGTGGGCGGCGGCTTCGGGCTGAACGCCATGACCGGCGGCGAGCAGGGCGACAACACCGCGTTGGAGCAGCGCTGCGAGGCCCCGGACGCCCTGGAGCAGCTCGACTGCCGCAACAGCCTCTACGTCAACTCGATCCAGGCGTACTGGCGGACCGCCCTGCCGGAGGCGTTCGGCGAGCAGTACCGGCCGACCCGTACCGTCTTCTTCGACCAGGCCGTCAACACCGCGTGCGGCCAGGCCGACTCGGGCGTCGGCCCGTTCTACTGCCCGGCCGACTCGCTGGTCTACATCGACCTCTCCTTCTACGAGGTGCTCGCCACGCAGCTCGGCGCCACCGGTGAGTTCGCCCAGCCGTACGTGCTGGCCCACGAGTACGGCCACCACGTGCAGAACCTGCTCGGCACCAACGAGCAGGTCCGCCGCCAGCAGCAGCGGGACCCGGGCAACGCCAACGACCTGTCGGTCCGCCTGGAGTTGCAGGCCGACTGCTTCGCCGGCGCCTGGGCCAAGAACGCCACCGGCACCGCCGACGACCGCGGCCAGAAGATCTTCACCAGCATCACCGAGCAGGACATCGCCGAGGCCATCGACACCGCCGAGGCCATCGGCGACGACGCCATCTCCCGGCGCGCCGACCGGCCGGTGAACCCGGAGGAGTTCACGCACGGCTCCTCGGCCGACCGCAAGCGCTGGTTCAACCGTGGCTACGAGTCCGGCACCCCGGCCTCCTGCGACACCTTCAGCGGCGCGATCTGACGCGGTGCGGACGGGCCCCGGTCGACGCCTGGAAGGGCGTCGACCGGGGCCGTCCGTGTCCGACGTGACGACGCCTCAGGCAGGATCGCGGATCAGGATGTGCACGGCGCGGGCGGCGGTGATCGCGGCCAGCAGCACCGCGTACCGGGGCTCGGGTACGTCGAGCAGCCGGTCGGCACGCAGTGCGGCCAGTGGGGCGAGTCGGCGCTCGGCGAGCACGGTGTCCACGGCCCGCCGGTCGCCACCGGCGACCACCGCGTCCAACCGCTCGGCCTGCGGCAGCAGCAGCCGGGCCGCCAGGTCGACGGCGTCGGCGAGGGCGGCCTTGGCCTGGTTGTCGCGCCGCCGGGCGAACCGCTGCTGGGACCAGCCACCGGCGGCGGTGCGCCCCTGCACGTACCGTGTGTCGACCTTGTGCACCGGCAGCTTCTCCCCCTCCGCGACGCCGACCGCCACCGCGCCCTTGCGCGCCAGCAGCAGTCCGATCCGGCGGGACACGACGGCCTCCGCCGCGAAGGTGTCCAGGTCTGCGGTGGCCGGCGAGCCCGGTGGGGTGTGCAGTTCGGCGGTGGCACCGTCCGGGGCGGTGAGCAGGAGTCCGTACTCCTGCGCGGTGGTGGTGGGTGGACCGTGCCGGTCGGCGAAGCCGGCCACCCAGCGTTCGGTCCGGGCCGGGTCGATCTCGACCCACCGGCCTCCCCCGGCGGCGGGTCGGCTGCTCATCACCCGACCTTACGGCAGACGGACGGGGCGGTACCGTCCGGCGGAAGCGGATCGGCGGCGCCGGGTCCCTCAGTCGCTCGGCGCGAGGTGGACCAGCAGGTCGGCGCAGCGGCGCGATTCGGCGATGACCGCCGCGTTGGCCTGGTCGCTGCCCTGTGCCCAGGCGCGGGCCGCGTCGGGTGTCCTGCCGAAGGCGACGTGGCGGGCGACGAGCCGGTCGAGGCGGACCTCCTCGGCCACCTCCAGATACCAGGTGGTGTCGAGCAGGTCGCGGACGAACTTCCACGGATGCGAGTCGAGCAGCAGGTAGTTGCCCTCGGTGACCACGATCGGGGTGCTGCGGGGCACCGGGATGCTGGAACCGATCGGCTCCTCGATGTCGCGGCGGAACGTCGGCGCGTAGACGACCTCGTCGGTCTGGTCGCGTAGCCGGCGGAGCAGGGCGAGGTAGCCGTCCGCGTCGAAGGTGTCCGCAGCGCCCTTGCGGTCGGCGCGGCCGAGTGCGCCGAGGACCTCGTTGCTCAGGTGGAAGCCGTCCATCGGCACCAGGACGGCGTCCGGGCCGAGCTGCCGGACAAGGGCCTCCGCGACGGTGCTCTTGCCCGCGCCGGGCGGCCCGACGATCCCGATGAGCGTACGGGCGGCGCCCGCCGACATCGCCCGGGCGCGGTCGGCGAGTCCGCCGAGCGTCAGGGTGTCAGCCGGCGGCCAGGACACTGTCCACGCTCCCCTGTGTCTGGTGCGGCACGGCGCCGCAGCCGCACGAGTCCCGGTGCCGGAAGGTGGCCGGCACCACCACGGACTGCGGGGCGCGGTCCGGTCGCCGGATCCGGGCGAGCAGGAGTTCGACGGCGGTCGAGGCGAGTCGGGCGGCGTCCTGCGCCATCGCCGAGATCTGCGGGTCGAACAGGTCGGCCCATTCGAAGTCGTCGTAGCAGACCAGGGCGATGTCGTGCGGCACCTTCAACCCGGTACGCCGGATGGCGCGGAGCGCGCCCAGGGTCATCTGGTTGTTCGAGACGACCAGGGCGGTGGCCGGTTCGTCCGAGGCGAGGTGCTCGACGAGGCGCTGCTCCGTGGTGCGTTCGTCGGACTCACCGGCGATGACCAGCCCCGGGTCGTCCGCCAGCCCCAGTTCCGCGACGGCCCGCTGGTATCCGGCGAGCCGGTCCTGGGCCGACATCTCCCGCATGGCGCCCCGGACGTAGCCGATCCGGTGGTGCCCCTGCGCCGCCAGGTGGGCCGTGAGGTGGTGGATCGAATCCAGGCACTCGGAGTAGACCTGGTCGCCCGGCAGGGTCGACCGGCGGTCGAGGAAGATCGTCGGCAACTGCTCGTCGAGCAGCTTCTGCAGGCACTGGGTGAGTTCGCCGTGGCCTTCGAGCGGATTCACGATCAGGCCGCTCACCCGCCGCGCCAGCAGGTGGTTGATCACGTCCAACTCGACCTCGGGGTCGTCGTTGGTGTCGGCCAGGATCAGGGTGTACCCGGCCCGTCGCAGGTGCCGCTCGATGTCCCGGATGAGCGCGGCGAAGTACGGGTTGGTGACCACGGACATCGCCAGCCCGATGGTGTCCGTGGACTGCGTGGCCAGGGCCCGGGCGGCGAGGTTGTGCCGGTAACCGGTCGACTCCAGCGCCTTGCGCACGAGTTCCTCGGTCTCCGGGGCGACCTTGCGCGTCTTGTTGAGCACGTGCGACACGGTCGTCGTCGACACTCCGGCGATCCGTGCTACCTCGGCCATCGTCGCCACTCGTTTTGCACCCTTTCCCCCGGCTCGCCACCTGTCCTACGGCTGCCGGGACCACGGCGAGAAGGAGCTCAATCTAACCAAAAGCAAGCCCTTGCGCAAGCGGTTGCGCGGGGGTAAAGTTCCGCCATCTTCACGGTACGCAAGCGGTTGCGCATCTGATGAAGTGCTGGTGGGGATGCCCGACGACGCAACACGGCCCGGCAGGACGACGGTAGGCGGAACTCCCCTGATGTGGTCTGACTAGTCGACAAGGATCTGGTGGCATGAAGAGGACACTCCGGACAGTAATCGGTGTAGCCATGGCCGGCGCGCTCGCCTTCTCGGTGGCCGCCTGTGGCAACGACTCCGCCGCGGAGGGCGGCGAGGAGCAGTTGACCATCGGGTTCGTCCCGGGCATCGCCTCCGACCCCTTCTTCCGCGCCATGCAGGTCGGCGCCGAGGCGAAGGCCCAGGAGCTGGGCATCAGGCTGCTGTGGCAGGGCGCTCCGGACGAGTACTCGCCCCAGTCGCAGATCCCGTTCGTCGACTCGATGCTCACCCAGCAGGTGGACGGGCTCGTCCTCGTCCCCACCGACCCGGACGCGCTGCAGCCCAGCGTCACCAAGGCGCAGTCGGCGAACATCCCGGTCGTCACCGTCGACACCACGGTCACCGACCAGAGCTACCTCACCTCGGCGATCACCGGTGACAACCGTGAGGGCGGCCGGCAGGCGGCCCAGACCCTGGCCGAGCAGATCGGGGAGTCCGGAGAGGTCTTCCTGATGTCCGGCTCGCCGACGGCGACCACCAACCAGCTCCGCGAGGAGGGCTTCACCGAGGAGCTGAAGAAGTACCCGGGCATCACCCTCGTCGGCAAGGAGTACGCCAACAGCCAGCCGGCCAGGGCGACCTCGGCGGTCAACACGATCCTGCTGAAGCACCCGAACCTCAAGGGCATCTTCGCCGTGGACGGCACCTCCGGCTCCGGCACCGTGGCGGCGCTGCGCAACGCGGGCAAGGCCGAGCAGGTCAAGCTCATCGGCTACGACGCGTACGACAACCAGGTGGCCGACCTCAAGGCCGGCATCTACAGCGCTCTCGTCGCCCAGAAGCCCGGCGACCAGGCCGCGCTCGCCCTGCAGAACCTGGTGGACACGATCCGCGGCCAGAACGTCGACAGCATCGAGAAGGACGTCGTGATGACGAACGTCGTGATGACCAACGACAACCTGGCCGAGACCGAGCAGTACCAGTACCCGACCCAGTAGTCGGCGGCGATCAGGGGAATGCGGATCTCAGGAGGAGGAGCACCATGACGGCCGACACCACACAGGCGGCGACCGAGACGCGCGCCAGCCGCCTGATGGCGACACTGCTACGGCAGGACGTGATCCTGCTCGGCGTCCTCATCGTCATGGTGGTCTTCTTCACGGCGATGAACCCGCTGTTCTTCAGCCGGTTCGCCTTCGCCAACATCCTGCAGGACTGGGCCCCGGTCATGCTGTTGGCGATCGGGCAGACGTACGTCATCATCACCGGCGGCATCGACCTGTCGGTCGGATCCACGCTCGGATTGAGCGGCGTGGCCTGTGCGATGACGATGAGGTCCCTGAACGAGGGTGGAACGGCCACCGCCACGACCATCGCCGTCGGCGTGGTGGTGGCCCTCGCCACCGGTCTCGCGGTCGGCCTGGTCAACGGGCTGCTGATCACCCGGGCCAAGTTGGCGCCCTTCATCGCCACGCTGGCCACCATGGGTGCCGCCGCCGGTCTGACGCTGGTGCTGACCGGCGGCGTCCAGATCGCCGGCGGCCCGGCCGAGGTGATCCGGCTCGGCAACACGCAGTACCTCAACCTGCTGACCGTCCCACTGATCATCGTGCTCGGTGTGCTGGCGGTCGCGTGGCTGACGCTCAGTTTCACCCGGTTCGGCCGCTGGACGTACGCGGTGGGGTCGAACGGATTCGCCGCGCGGGGTGCCGGGATCAACGTCGAACGGCACCTGCTGAAGGTGTACATGCTGGCCGGGTTGATGGCCGGCCTGGCCGGGTTGTTCGTCTACTTCCGGCTCGGCTCGGGCTCGCCCACCTCCGGCCAGGGCCAGGAGCTGGCGGCGATCGCCGCGGCGGTCATCGGCGGCACCAGCCTGGCGGGCGGCGTCGGGCGGATGTCCGGCACCGTGCTCGGCGCACTCATCACGACGGCGGTCCTCAGCGGCCTGATCCTGATCGGCGTCGCACCGAACTGGCAGCAGGTCGTCATCGGCGTCCTGATCGCCGTCGCGGTCGGGGTCCAGCAGATCAACATCCGTACCAGGAGGGGAGCCGGCCGTGGCTGACGCACCCATCTACGAGGCCCGCGAGGTCACCAAGTCCTACGGCAGCGTCCGGGCGCTGACCGACGTCAACCTGTCCCTGCGGGCCGGAGAGATCATCGGTCTGGTCGGCGACAACGGGGCCGGCAAGTCGACGCTGGTGAAGGTGCTCTCCGGCGTGCACCGGCCGGACACCGGCGGCGTGTATCTCGACGGCGTGGCACAGGAGTGGAAGTCGCCGCACGACGCGCTCCAGGCCGGCATCGAGACGCTGTACCAGGACTCCGGGCTCTGCCCCGACCTCACCATCAGCGGCAACGTCTTCCTAGGCCGGGAACGCCGTCGGCCGGGGCTGCTCGGCAAGCTCGGATTCCTCGACAACAAGGCCATGGCCCGCGTCGCGCACGAGGAGTTGGAGCGTGCCGGGATCGGCCTGACGACCGGCGTACGGCGCAACGTCAACCAGCTCTCCGGTGGGCAGCGGCAGGCCGTCGCCATCGGCCGCGCCGTCGCCTGGGCCCGCAAGGTGATCATCCTGGACGAGCCCACCAACCACCTCGGCGCCCGGCAGTCGGGCGAGGTGCTGAAGGTGATCGCGGGAGCCCGGGAACGGGGTCTGGGCGTCATCTTCATCTCGCACACGCTGCCGCACGTGCTCCAGGTGACCGACCGCATCGTCGTGCTGCGCCTCGGCCGGGTCGTGGCCGACGAGCCGACGTCGTCGTTCACCCCGGACTCGCTGCTGAAGGTGATCACCGGTCTGCACACTCCCGAGCCGAGGAGCTAGGCCGTGACGGTCCGTCTGCAACTCGCCATCGACGCGCCGGAGCACTTCGCGCTCATCCCGCGAGTCGGCCGCTACTTCGACATCATCGAGGTCGGCACGCCCGTGCTCAAGCGCTTCGGGCTCGCCGCCATCAGCACCGTCCGGGAACTCGGCGCGGACACACCGGTGCTCGCCGACACCAAGACGGCCGACGGCGGCAGCCTGGAGGCCGAGATGGTCTTCGCCGCCGGGGCCGCCATGATGACCGTGCTCGCGCACGCCTCCCCCGCCACCCGACGCGACACCGACGAGGTGGCCCGACGGTACGGGCGGGAGGTGGTGCTCGACACCATCCTCGACGGCGAACTGGACGTGGAGCCGCTGCTGGACGGCCGCGCACCGCAGGACGTCTGGCTGGCCCTGCACTCCCCGTCCGACGCCCGGCGGGCCGGTCTCGGCAACGAGGACCACATCGACCGGGTGGCCCAGCGCCGGGAACGCGGATTCCGCGTCTCCCTGGCCGGCGGCATCGGGCGCGCCAACCTGGCCCGCGCCCTGGAGGCCGCCCCCGACATCGTCGTGATCGGCTCGGGAGTCACCGAGGCCACCGACCCGGAAGGAGAAGCGGCATGGATCAGGGCACAGGTCGACCTGTCGACTCCTGGCACCTGAGCGGCACCGAACTGAGGTCGGTGCTCGCGGCGCTGCCCGTCGAGGAGTACGACCGGTTCGTCTCCTGCTTCGACGGCGTGGCCGAGGGCCGCCTCTTCTTCTCCGGGCAGGGCCGCTCCGGGCTCGCCGCGCAGATGGCCGCGATGCGTTTCATGCACCTCGGCCTGGCGGCGCACGTCGTCGGCGAGGCCACCGCGCCGTCGGTGCGATCGGGCGACACGTTGGTGATCGTGTCCGGCAGCGGGCAGACCCCCGTCAGTGTCGGCTTCGCACGGATCGCCCGCGCGGAGGGCGCGAAGGTGCTGCTGGTGACCCACCAACGGGAGAGCCCGCTGCGGGATCTCGCGGACGGTTCCATCGTCCTGCCGGCGGACGCCAGCCGACAGTTCGGCGGCACGCTCTTCGAGCAGTCGGCGCTGATCCTGCTCGACTCCGTGGTGCTGGAGCTGATGCGGGCGCTGCCGGACCCGGACGCCACGATGAGCTACCACCACACCAATCTCCAGTGACCGCGTCGACCGGAGCCGGGGTGGCGCCCTCCGGCGTGGTCGTGGTGGGCGACCTCCTCGCCGACATCATCGAGCACGAGGACGGGACCCGTACCCGCCACCCCGGCGGTGCCGGGCTCAACCTCGCCGTCGGCGTACGGCGGCTCGGGACACCGGCGGCACTGGTGTCACCGGTCTCCGCCGACCGCCTCGGCGCGTGGTTGCGGGACGCGGTCACCGCCGAGGACGTCGCCCTGGTGCCACTGACCTGCGCGCTGCCGACCGGAACAGCGACGTCCCGGCGGGTGGCGGGAGAGCCTGCCTACGAGTTCTCCGAGGCGATCCAGAACCGGCGGTACGCGTACCCGGAGGCGGAGGTCGCGGCCATGGGCAGCGGTGCCGTCCTGGTCGTCAACTCGTACCCGATGGACGACCTAGGCCAGGTGCAGGCGCTCGTCGACGTCGTCCGCCGGACCGGACGGACCTTCGTCGTCGACCCCAACGTGCGGCCCACGCTGGTGCGGGACGTCCCGGCGTACCGGTCGGGACTCCGCCGGCTCGCCACCGTCGCCGACGTGGTCAAGCTGAGCCTGCAGGACATCGCCGACCTGCACGTCGAGGACCCCGAGCAGTTCGTGGCCGAGCTGCTGCGATCGGGGGTACGGGTGGTCGTGCTGACCCGGGCCGCCGACGGCGTGTCGGTGCACACGGCTGACGGGGTCGTGGCGACCGTACCCGTACCGGACCGACCCGGACCCGTCGTCGACACGATGGGCGCGGGCGACGCCACCCTCGCCCGCCTGGTGTGCGGCGTCGCCGAGGACGGCGTCGACCTGGACGCGGCGCGGTGGCGCGATCTTGCCCGCGAGGCGATGGACCTCGCGGCCGACATCTGCCGGATCTCCGGCGGCAACCTGGCCGCGCTGCGGCCCACAGGACGGAAAGAGCGATGAGGGAACTGAGCAACGCGAGCCTGACCTCGCTGCCCAGCGAGGTCGAGGCGCCCCGCTACGACCGGGCGGCACTGCGCGGCGGGATCGTGCACTTCGGTGTCGGGCACTTCCACCGCTCGCACCAGGCGATGTATCTCGACGAACTCATGCGCCGGGGGCAGGGCATGGACTGGGCGGTGCACGGCGTGGGCGTCCGCCCCGCCGACGAGGGCACCCGCAACCGGCTCGCCGCGCAGGACCATCTCTACACGCTGACGGTGAAGGAGCCGGACGGCAGCCGACGCAACCGGGTGATCGGCTCGCTGCTGAGCACCGGGTACGCCCCGCAGGACCCGACCGGCGTCGTGGAGCGCATCGCCGACCCGGCCACCCGCGTCGTGTCGCTGACCATCACCGAGGGCGGGTACGGGATCGACCAGGTGACGGGCGAGTTCACCGGCGACTCCGCCCCGATCCGCGCGGACCTGGACGCCGACGTGCCGAACGCGACACCGTTCGGGTTGGTGCTCCAGGCGATGCGACTGCGGCGCGCCCGGGGCCTGGGCGGGCTGACCGTGATGTCCTGCGACAACATCCAGGAGAACGGCGTGGTGTCCCGCGCCGCGTTCCTCGGCTTCGCCGGGATGAAGGACCCCGAGCTGGCCCGGTGGATGGCACAGGAGGTCTCCTTCCCGAACTCGATGGTGGACCGGGTGACCCCGGCGACCGTGGACGCCGACCGGGCGTACCTGGAGCGGACCTTCGGCTACCGGGACCGCTGGCCGGTCACCGCCGAGCCGTTCCACCAGTGGGTGCTGGAGGACACCTTCGTCGCCGGCCGCCCACCGCTGGAGGACGTCGGCGTGGACATCGTCGGGGACGTCGAGCCGTACGAGCTGATGAAGCTGCGGTTGGCGAACGGCACCCACCAGGCGCTCTGCTACTTCGGTTTCCTGCTGGGGCACCGGTACGTGCACGAGGCCATCACCGACCCGGACGTCCAGGCGCTGCTGCTGCGGTACATCGACGAGGAGGCCGTACCGACGCTCAAGCCGATCGCCGGGGTCGACTTCCGGGCGTACGGCCGCACGGTGGTCGCGCGCTTCGGCAACCCGGAGATCCAGGATCCGTTGACCCGGATCTGCGCCGACACCTCGGACCGGATCCCGAAGTTCCTGCTGCCCGTGGTGACCGCACAGCTCGCCGACGGCGGGCCGGTGGGCATCTGCGCCGCCGTCGTGGCGGCCTGGGCGCGGTACGCCGAGGGCACCGACGAGCAGGGCCAGCCGATCGACGTGGTGGATCCGCGTCGGGACAGCCTGATGGCCGCCGCGCGGCGCAACGGGGACGACCCGACCGCCTTCATCGCGGACCGGTCGCTCTTCGGCGCTCTCGCGGACTCCCCCCGGTTCGTCGAGGCCTACGTCGAGGCCCTGCGACTGATCCGGACCGGCGGCGTGCGCGCCGCCCTGCGGCAGATCGTGGCGACACCGTCCCACTGAGCCGGGACCAGTCGGCACCGTCCCGCTGAGCCGGGACCAGTCGGCACCGTCCCGCTGAGCCGGGACCAGTCGGCACCGTCCCGCTGAGCCGGGACGTGTCAGACGCCGTACAGCTTTCCGGCCCGCCGCGCTGTCGCGCTGGCGGGCCGGAAGGCCTACGGGGGTGGGACGCGCTCAGCCGACCTCGACGGGCAGCGACGGGTCGCTGGTCCACTCGCGCAGCGAGCCGTCGTACACGGCCACGTCGGTCTCCCCGATCAGGCGCAGTGCCAGGGCGTCGCCGGTGGCCGCGATGCCTCCGCCGCAGTAGGTGACCTTCCGGCCCGGCTGGGCCTGCACCTCCTGGAAGATCTCCCGCAGCTCCGGCACCGGCCGGAAGGTCCCGTCGGCCGGGTCGAGCAGCGCGGCGACGAAGACGTTGCGGCTGCCGGGGATCCGGCCGGGGCGGGCGTAGTTGATCGTCTCGGTGGCGTGGTGGTCCTCGGGCGACAGCGAGTTGATCAGGCAGGCTCCGCTGACGTTCTCCACCACCTGCTTGACCTCGTCCAGATCGGCGAAGAGTTCCGGCCGGGGCGTGCCGACGAACTGCGCGGGCGGGTAGCTCTCCTCGCCGTCGCGGGTCGGCCGGCCCTCGGCGGTCCACTTGCCGAACCCGCCGTCGAGGACGGCCACGTTGTCGAAGCCGTTCGCGAGCAGCAGCCACCACACCCGGGTGGCCCAGAAGACGTTGGCCGCGTAGACCACGACCGCCGTGTCCGGGCCGATGCCCAGTCGGCCCGCCGCCGCGGCGAAGCGCTCCGGAGAGGGCTTGGTGAACCAGCCGCCGTCCGGCTCGGAGAGGTCGTCGATGATGTCGGCGAACGCCGCCGACGGGATGTGCGCGGTCAGGTACTCGGGGCGACCGGACGTCTGGGACCAGTCCTGACCGGCCTCGCTCGGCGGGGCCAGGTGCACGGTCGCGTCGAGGATCCGCAGGTCCGGGTGGTCGAGGTGCTGGGCGAGCCACTCGGTGGACACGAGCGGGGTGGGCAGGTCGAGGGTGCGTGCCATGAGTCCTCCTGTCGCCGGGATTCCCTATCTTGGCAATCGGGATTACCTTCGCGACAATACGGCCCCGACCTGCGGATATTTCGGCGAGTGGTGGAGCTCACCCGCCGCTTGCGGGGGTAGCCATCGACGGACGGCAGGCCGGGGAGGACGGGCCTCCCCGGCCTGCCCGCCGGTCAGTGCACGGTGAGGTTGCCGCCGGTCAGCGCCACCTCGCCGGTCCCGCCTCCCGTCCAGTCGGACGAGAAGACCAGGGTGCCGCCCTGCCAGAGGGTGATGCCGACGGTGTCGTGACGTCCCGGCGCGCCCCGGTCGGTCACCGTCACCGCCAGCGTCAGCCCGGCGGCCACCAGCTTGCCCCGGCCGTCGTAGAGACCGGCCTGGTAGCGCACCGACGCCGACCTACCGGCCGAGGTGATGCCGAGACCGTCGACGGCGGTGGTCCGGACCTTGTAGTCGGTGCCGTCGGAGCGGTACGTGATCTCCGCGTGGCCCGACGCCGCCTTCTTCGCGGTGGCCGGCTTCGCGTTCAGGTTCACCGAGACCTTCGACGCCCGGTCCGCCGGGTGGGTGCCGGCCGGCCGGGTGGCGGTCAGGTGGCCGCCCCCGGTGAGGAATCCGCCGTCGGACCGCGCGACCGTCACCGTGGCGGTGGTGCCACCGGTGTAGGTGCCGCCGACCGTGGCGGTCACCGTGTGCGCGCCCGCCGGCAGGGTCGCCGTGCAGGCCGCCGTACCAGTGGTGGTGGCCGGGGCGACCAGGTCCACGCGGGCGGTGCAGAGCGTGGCCCCACCCGCGGTGAAGGTCACCGTGGCGGTACGCAGGTCGCCGCCGGTGGTGTCGGCCGACGACGGCAGCACGGAGCTGTCCCGAACCACGGCCCGCAGCAGGGCCCGACCGGCGGCACCGGCGGTCGCGGTGCTGACCAGGGTGTCACCGGCCCAGGTCAGGGCCGCGTTCTCCGGGCTGACGGTGACGGTGAACGTGGTGCTGCCGACCAGCCCGGTGCCGTCGGTCACCGTGACGGTGACCGGATACGTGCCCGGGGCTGCCGACGTGGTGCCGGTGACGGTCCAGCTCCGGGCGCCGGGGCGGGTGTCCGCTCCGGAGGTGCCCGCGACGGTGAGCGCCAGACCGGCCGGCAGACCGGTGGCGGTCGCGGTCAGCGTCGACCCGGCGCCGTCGGCGTCGGTCGCCCGGACGGTCACCGTCGGCGAGAGGGCGTCGCTGTACTGCACGTCGACTCCCGCCGCCGGGGCGTCGGTGGAGACCTCGGGGGCGGCGCGGACGCCGAACTCGGCGTCGTTGACGGCGAAGAAGACGTTGCCGACCGCCTCGATCCTGATCCGTGCCTCGTCGGTCGCCACGTTCGGCAGGGTCACCGTCGCACTACCGGTGTTCGGCGTGCTCTGGGCCAGCACGTACGGGAAGGTCCCGCCACCGTTGACCGAGAGCGTGATCTTCACGTGGCCGACGTTCACCGGCGCCACGTCGGTGCCGGCGACGTCCCAGGTGACGGTCTGGGCCGTACCACCGTCGAGCACGGCGGCCTCGGCCTGCGAGGTGACCAGGAACGGTCCGGCGTCCGGGGCCAGCCGCAGCGCGACGTCGGCACTACCGATCCCGCCCCCGCCCGGCCGACCGTCCCGGGCGGTGAGCTTGAAGTTCAGGGTCCGGTCGTTGTTCACACCGACCCAGTCCCGGGTGGGCAGGAACTCCGAGTAGCAGTCCAGGATCTCCGGCGGGACGTTGGAGGCGCTGCCGCTGGCCGGGGGTGCCGGCGGGGTGGGGCAGGCACCCGTACGGGCGTTGGTGTTGCCGACCAGCACCTGCGCGAGGTCCGGGAAGACCCGGGTGGAGTCGGTGGTGACGGCGTTCTGACCCGGCGAGTGGTACTTCAGGGCGTCCTCGGGCGACACCCACGCCGGTTCGCCGAAGACCCGGAACAGCGGCCCGTTGGTCTTGGTGTTGTTCACCAGCGCGGTGCCGGCGCTGCCACCCCGGTCGTTCTGCTCCCACAGGTAGGTCAGCGTGTCGCCGTCGACGTCGGTGGCGCTGCCGGTGAGCGCGAACGGCGTACGCACCGGGATGGTCAGACCGTCCGGCACGGTGACCACCGGGGCGTGGTTGGTGGTCTGCTCGACCAGGTGGCCGCCGTTGTCGACGGCACCTCCCTTGGCGGTCTCGCCGACGAAGCCGGTGGCCCCGGTGAGATCGCCCAGGGTCAGCGGGGCCACGTCGGTGGCGGCCAGGGTGCCGCCGAAGGTGACCTGGAATCCGGTGTCGTTGAGCGTGCCGCTGCCCCCGAAGGCGGCCACGGTGACCGTCGCGCCGGCCGGCCAGCCCGCGATCGACTCGACGGCGGCCTTGATCCCGGCGGTGGTGTAGTTGGCCCCGCGCACGATCGGCGCCGAGGTCGCGTCGCCGTAGCCGAGGGTGAACGAGTCACCGGCGGTGTCGAAGTCGCGCAACGAGACGGTCTGCACCTCGTTGATCGCCGGCCGGCTCGACGTGACGAAGTTCGTGATCTCGGTGAAGGTCCGGTGCGACCAGTACGGGTCGGTGTGCGGCTGGAGGTTGTCCTGCTGGCAGATGCCCGCGTACGCCATGATCGACGAACCGCTGCCCGGCTCGTACGAGTTGGCCGCGCTGCGGTTGCCGCCCGAGCAGTTCCACTGGTTGCCGTTGAAGGTGTGGTTGCCGGCGAACTGGTGCCCGATCTCGTGTGCCACGTAGTCGACGGCGAAGTAGTCGCCGACCGGGTTGGGCAGGCCGGTGCAGCCGCGCGCCTTGCCGTCACCGCCGACCACGCCGAGGCCGGCGATGCCGCCGCCGCTCAGTCCGAGACCGATGTGGCCGACGTCGTAGTTGCCCGCGCCGACGAGTTGGCCGAGCACGATCCGGTTGCGGTTGAGCAGCCCGCTGCTGCACCCGGTCAGCTGCGCCGGGGTGTAGCAGCCGGCGCTGCCACAGGGGCCGTTCGGCTCGGTGGCCAGCGCCGGGGTGTTCAGGTTCGTCTTCTCGGTGTCGTTGACCAGGACGAGCCGGATCGCGGTCTCGTCCTCGTAGATCTGGTTCACCCGGTTGATCAGCGTGACCTTCGCGGCCGTCACGTTCTCCACGCCGAAGAAGGTGGCGTACGACGGGTCGGTGACGAACGCGAGACGGTAGGTGCGCAGCGTCACCAGTGGGCCGACCACCGGCTCGTCGTGCGCCTCCTCGATCTCGTCGTGCAGGTGGTGCGCCGCCGACTCGACGTCCTCCCGCTCCACGAACTCACCGTTCTGGTTCGTCAGGTCGCGGGCGAAGTAGCTCGCGTACAGGCTCTGGTCGCGGTGGTAGTAGGGGTCGATGTACCACGCGCCGTCAGCGGACCGGACCGAGGCGTGGAAGCCGAGCGGAGTGAGATCGGCGCGGATCGTCGCGGTCGGGTCGTCCAGGCCCGTGCCGGCGTACGTGCTGATCTCCGGGTGGGCGGCGGCCAGTTCCGGCTCCATCACCGGCGACTCCGCCAGCGCGAAACGCTGGAAGGTCCCGTCGGGGGCGGGCAGGGACACCACCTGCTGGGGCTGGCCCGCCGCGCGGCGCTGCTCCGCCGGTGCCCTCTCCAGCAGGCGCTGCATGCCGCCCCGGTCCAGTGTGTAGGCGGACAGGTGCGCCGCCTCGATGGCGGCCGGACGGCCTGCTTTGGTGGCGGCGGGTGTGCCGTCCACCTTGCGCCACGGGCCGTCGGCCGAGGGGGCGGCGGCGGCCGGGGTGGAGGTCAGCAGGATCGGTGACATCGTCGCCACCAATGCCATGGCCAGCACGGCGGCCAGGCGGGGTCGGTGTGACCGGGTGTGTCCGGACCGTCCGCCCGGTCGAGGGGTGCGGAAGCGCCTCAACTCGTCTCCCTGGTGATGAGGGGTGCGACCCATCGCGCCGTCCGGGTCGACGGGCAGCGCGAGTGATCGATGGATGGGCCAGACCCTAACCGGACGGCGGAGGACGAACATCAGCCGAACAGGGGAAGATCCTCTGGAAGGGAACCGCCGCCGCCGGTCGCAACGCGACTGTCACCGGATCGTCACACCGTCGACCGTCCCGTTCGGAGGGTCAGCCGCCGATCAGCAGGGCGACGGCGAGTGCCGCGATGATGGCGCTCGACAGCAGGGCCGTGACCAGGCGTCCCCGCGCACCGGTGAGCGTCCGGCCGAGCAGCGTGCCACCGGCCGCGATCACCAGTTGCCAACTGGCCGAGGCCAGGAACACCCCGAGGGTGAAGAGGGTCGCCGCGCCGGCCCCGGACCCGTACCGGCCGCCGCGACCGAGCACCAGTGCGGTGAAGTAGACGACGGTGGCCGGGTTGAGCAGGGTCAGCGCGAGGATGCCGGCGTACGCCCGCAGTGGGGTGTCCAGCCCTCGCCGCACGGCACCGGGGGCCGGACGGCCGTCGGCGTCCACGGCGGGCCGGGTCGGGCCGGTGGGGCGCAGCGCCCGCCACGCGCCGTGTGCGGCGAGGGCGAGCAGCACCGCGACGGCGACCAGCCGCAGTGGTGTGGCGAGCGGGGCGAGCCAGCCGACCACGACCGCGCCACCGAACGCCGCGAGCGCGGCGTAGAGGCCGTCGGCGCTGGCCACCCCGAGCGCGGCGGAGGCACCGACCCGGAACGAGGTGCGGGCGGTGAGCCCCACGATGAGCACCGCGATGGCGCCGACCGGAATGGCGACGCCGTAGCCGGCGACCACGCCGGCCAGGAACGCGCCGGTCACGACAGCGGATCAGGTGGCGGGGACCCGGGCGCGACCGGCTGTCGGCCCGTGGCGACGGGCACGGCGACCGGGCGGGGCATCATCGGGTACGTTCGCACGCCGCCATCCTGCGTCCCCCGCCCGACGGGTGCCACGCATTTACGGGCGGCTCCCACCGGGTGTCCCGGCGGACGCGTCACGGCCATCTATCCACGCGTCTCGTCAATGGGACCGAATTGCGAACATCCCCCGCGACGAATTGCCGCCCGACAATCGTTCCTGGTCGAATCATGTGGATCAGTAGCGGACACACCCGACTCGCCAACCGGAACAAGTCCTGACCACGGAACGTCGAAGACCATCCACAACGGACAAGCTCTGCCACCCACCAATGACCGACGTTTCCGGCTTGTTTCGGGTAAATGATTCAAGATCGTGGATGCTGAAATCCACCATGCTACGCGATTCGCGGGACGAATTATATCTCTCAACTTCGATGCGTTGAGGTCCTACCATCTGTGTCAGTCCGTTCCACGGTCACCGGTCGGCCCGTCACAAACGGTCCGGCTGCGCATCGAAAGGAGGCGGGAGATGCTCCTCTCCCAGCCGTCCCGGCGTCCCTGGCGCCTCGCCCTCACCGCCGCGGCCACACTCGCCCTGGTGGCGGTCGCCGCACCTGCCCAGGCCGCCCCCGCGGAGGGTGCGATCGTGCACGCCGGCGACGCCGCCGCCGTCGCCGACTCGTACATCGTCGTGCTCAAGGACTCGGCGGTGAGCCGGGCACAGGTCGGGGCCACCGCCAAGACCCTCGCCGGGCGGCACGGCGGCAGCATCGCCCGCACCTACCAGGACGCCCTGCGCGGCTTCGAGGCCCGACTGACCGAACGAGCGGCCAAGCGGCTGGCGGCCCACCCGTCCGTCGAGTACGTCCAGCAGAACCGCACCGTCAGCATCGCCGGCACCCAGTCCCCCACCCCGTCCTGGGGACTGGACCGCATCGACCAGCGCTCGCTGCCGCTGAACAACAGCTACGCCTACCCCAACGACGGCACCGGCGTCACCGCGTACATCATCGACACCGGCATCCGCTTCTCCCACACCGACTTCGGCGGGCGTGCCGTCTCCGGCTTCGACGCCATCGACGGCGGCAGCGCCGACGACGGCAACGGTCACGGCACCCACGTCGCCGGCACGGTCGGCGGCACCGCGTACGGCGTGGCCAAGGGCGTGACCCTGGTCGGCGTACGGGTGCTGGACAACGGCGGCGGCGGCACCTACGCGCAGGTCATCGCCGGCATCGACTGGGTCACCGCGGATCACCAGCCGGGCGAGCCGGCGGTGGCGAACATGAGCCTCGGCGGTGGCCGCGACCAGGCCACCAACGACGCGGTCGCCCGCTCCATCGCCGACGGCGTGGTGTACGCCGTCGCCGCCGGCAACAGCGGCGCCAACGCCTGCAACTACTCGCCGGCCAGCACCCCCGAGGCGATCACCGTCGGCGCGACCACCAGCACCGACGCCCGCGCCAGCTACTCCAACTTCGGCACCTGCCTGGACGTCTTCGCCCCCGGCAGCACGATCACCTCGGCCTGGATCGGCAGCGACACCGCCACCAACACCATCAACGGCACCTCGATGGCCTCCCCGCACGTGGCCGGCGCCGCCGCCCTGGCCGTGGCCGCCAACCCCGGCTACAGCCCGCAGCAGATCCGCGACCTGCTGGTCGCCGACGCCACCGACAACGTGGTCACCAACCCGGGCGTCGGCTCCCCGAACAAGCTGCTCTACACCGGCAACATCGTGCCGCCCACCCAGGACTTCGCCCTCACCCTCACCCCGGCGGCCGGTGCCGTCGACCCGGGCAGCTCCACCACGACCACGGTCGGCACCACCACCACGGTCGGTACTCCGCACAGCATCGCGCTCGGCGTCAGCGGCCTGCCGGCCGGAGTGACCGCGAGCTTCAGCCCGACCACGGTCACCTCCGGCGACACCGCCACGTTGACCCTGAGCGCCGCCGCCGGCACCGTGCCCGGCCTCTACACGGTGACCGTGCTGGGCACCGGGCCGGAGACCACCCAGGGCGCCACCTTCACGCTCACCGTCAACGGCCCGCCCGGCTGCACCCAGGGCAACGCCACCGACTACCCGATCAACGACAACAGCACCGTGGAGAGCACGATCGTCATCCACGGGTGCGGACGCGCCGCCAGCGCGGCCAGCACGGTCGAGGTGCGCATCTTCCACACCTGGATCGGTGACCTGACCGTCTCGCTGATCGCCCCGGACGGCACCGCGTACGTGCTGCACAACCGCACCGGCAGCAGCGCCGACAACATCTTCCAGACCTACACCCGCGACCTGTCCGGCAAGGCCGCCGACGGCGCCTGGAAGCTCCGGGTCCAGGACTCCGCCAGCGCCGACACCGGCTACCTGGACAGTTGGACGCTGAGCCTGTGACCTGACTGTCGCGTCGGGCGGGTCACACCGCCCGACACCACAGAAGGCACGGCGCACACACGACAGCGCCCGGAGTTCCGGCCATCGGCCGGGCTCCGGGCGCCGTGTCGTCAGGTCAGACGTTGAAGCCGAGCGAGCGGAGCTGGTCGCGCCCCTCGTCGGTGATCTTGTCCGGCCCCCACGGGGGCAGCCAGACCCAGTTGATCCGGATGTCGTTGACCAGGCCACCACCCGGACCGGTGGTCAGCGCCTGGCGGGTCTGGTCCTCGATCACGTCCGTGAGCGGGCAGGCCGCCGAGGTCAACGTCATGTCCAGGGTCGCGACGTTGTCGTCGTCGACGTGGACGCCGTACACCAGGCCCAGGTCGACCACGTTGATGCCCAACTCCGGGTCGACGACGTCCTTCATCGCCTCCTCGATGTCGGCGGCGGCGGCCTTGCCGCCGGTCGCCGCGACCGGCGCGGCAGCCTCGGTGGCCACGCCCCCGTTCTCCGGCGTGCTGGTTTCCTCGGTCATGCCTTCACCTCCGTCGGGCTCGCGCCCACACCGGCGCGTGCCGCGGCGTCCTTGAACGCCATCCACGGCAACAGCGCGCACTTGACCCGGGCGGGATAGCGGGCGACACCCTCGAACGCCACCCCGTCGCCGAGCACCTCCTCGTCCGCCGTGACCTGGCCACGGCCGGACACCAACGCCACGAACGCCTCGTGCACCTCGAACGCCGCCGCCGCGTCGCGGCCGGTCAGCAGCTCGTGCAGCACGCTCGCCGACGCCTGGCTGATCGAGCAGCCCATGCCGTCGTACGACACGTCGTGCAGCACGGTACCGTCGGTGGCCACCCGGACGGTCACCTCGTCGCCGCAGGTCGGGTTGACGTGGTGCGCCTCGCCGACCTGCGCCGCCGGGTCGGCGGCGTCCCGCAGGCCACGGCCGTGCGGGTGCTTGTAGTGATCCAGGATGATCTCCTGGTAGAGCGACTCAAGCTGCATCGGGCCGACCTCCCGTCGACTCGCCCGGCGTGGCCCGGCTCACCGGAACACCGTCCGCACCTGTTCCAGACCCGCGACCAGGGCGTCGATCTCCTCGGTGGTGGTGTACAGGTAGAACGAGGCCCGCGTCGTCGCCGGCACCCCGAAGCGCCGGCAGACCGGACGGGCGCAGTGGTGACCGACCCGCACCTGCACGCCGAGCGAGTCGAGCACCTGCCCCACGTCGTGCGGGTGCACGTCGGCCAGGTCGAACGAGATCGTGCCACCCCGACCCACCGGCACCTCCGGACCGAAGATCCGCAGGCCCGGCACGGTGGCCAGAGCGTCCAACGCGTACGCGGTCAGCCGCTTCTCGTGCCACTGGATCGCCCGCATGCCGAGGCCGGTCAGGTAGTCCACGGCCGCACCGAGCGCCACCGCCTCGGCGATCGGCGGCGTACCCGCCTCGAAGCGGGCCGGCGGCGGCGCGTACGTCGAGCCGTCCATCGACACCGTCTCGATCATCGAACCGCCACCGAAGACCGGCGGCATGGCCGCCAGCAGCTCGGCCCGCCCCCACAGCACCCCGATGCCGGTCGGGCCGCACATCTTGTGCCCGGTGAAGACGATGAAGTCGGCGTCCAGGTCGACCACGTCGATCGGCATGTGCGGCACCGACTGCGAGCAGTCCAGCAGCAGCAGCGCACCCACCTCGCGCACCCGCGCGGTGATCCGCGAGGTGGCGTTGACCGTGCCGAGGATGTTGGACATGTGCACCAGCGAGACGATCTTCGTCCGCTCGTTGACCAGGTCCGCCAGCCCCGACTCGTCCAGCCGGCCGTTGTCGGTGACCGGGAACCAGCGCAGCGTCGCACCGGTCCGCTCGCAGAGCAACTGCCACGGCACGATGTTCGAGTGGTGCTCCATCTCGGAGATCACCACCTCGTCACCGGGCCCGAGCCGGAACCGCGGGTCGCCGTCGGCGCGCAGCGAGGCGTTGGAGAAGGCGTACGCCACGATGTTGATCGCCTCGGTGGAGTTCTTGGTGAACACCACCTCGTCCACGCTCGGCGCGTTGACGAACGCGGCGATCCTCGCCCGGGCCCCCTCGTACGCCTCGGTCGCCTCGGTGCCCAGGGTGTGCACCGACCGGGACACGTTGGCGTTGTGCCGGCGGTAGTGCTCGTCCAGCACGGCGAGCACCTGGCGCGGCTTGTGCGAGGTGTTGGCGCTGTCCAGGTAGACCAGCGGATGCCCGTTGACCTCCCGATCGAGGATCGGGAAGTCGGCGCGTACCGCCGCCACGTCGTAGCCGGGCACGTCGTCGTACTGCGGCATCCCGGACGGGATCGCGATGGTGGTCATCGTGGTGACCGGCCCTTCCCTCGGCTCAGGCCCGCGCCGACCCGGCCCCGGCGACGTACCGCTCGTAGCCCTCTTCCTCGAGCTTGTCGGCCAGCTCCGGGCCGCCTTCCTCGACGATCCGGCCGGCCACGAAGACGTGCACGTAGTCGGGCTTGATGTAGCGCAGGATGCGGGTGTAATGGGTGATCAGCAGCAGGCCGGTGTCACCGGTGTCGCGGACCCGGTTGACGCCCTCGCTCACCACGCGCAGCGCGTCCACGTCGAGGCCGGAGTCGGTCTCGTCGAGGATGGCGATCTTCGGCTTGAGCAGTTCGAGCTGCACGATCTCGTGCCGCTTCTTCTCACCGCCGGAGAAGCCCTCGTTGACGTTGCGCTGGGCGAAGGCCGGGTCCATGTGCAGACGCTCCATGGCACCGCGCAGCTCGCCACCCCAGGTACGCAGCTTCGGCGCCTCGCCGTCCAGCGCGGTCTTGGCCGTCCGCAGGAAGTTCGCCACCGACACGCCGGGCACCTCGACCGGGTACTGCATGGCGAGGAACAGACCGGCGCGGGCCCGCTCGTCGACCGAGAGTTCCAGCACGTCGACGCCGTCGAGGGTGACCGACCCGCCGGTGATCTCGTACTTCGGGTGACCGGCGATCGAGTACGCCAGGGTCGACTTGCCGGAGCCGTTCGGGCCCATGATCGCGTGCGTCTCACCGGAGCGCACGGTCAGGTCGACACCGGCCAGGATCGGCTTGAGCTCACCCTCGGGCAGCTTGACCGACACCTGCAGGTCACGGATCTCCAAGGTGCTCATTATCGGGTCACTCCATTACTCGGCGTCAGGCTGACGTAGATGTCGCCGTCGCGGACTTCGACGGGATAGACGGGTACGGGTTCGGTCGCCGGCAGCCCGCTCGGCTCGCCGGTACGCAGGTCGAAGCGGGAGCCGTGCAGCCAGCACTCCAGGGTGCAGCCGGACACCTCCCCCTCGGAGAGGGCCACCGCGGCGTGCGAGCACTCATCGTGCACGGCGTAGAACACGTCGTCCTCGGCGTGCACGAGCGCGATCGCGGTGCCGTCGACGTCGGCGCTGACCGCGGTGCCCTTCGGCACGTCCTCGACGGCGCAGACACGGATCATCAGGCGCCGGCCTTGGTCAGGCGGGCCTCGATCGTCTCCCCGAGCCGCTCGCGCAGCTCCTCGACCGGGATCTTGTTGAGCAGCTCGGCGAAGAAGCCGCGTACCACCAGGCGACGGGCCTCGGCCGCCGGGATGCCCCGGGCCATCAGGTAGAACAGCTGCTCGTCGTCGAAGCGGCCGGTGGCGCTCGCGTGCCCGGCACCGGCGATCTCGCCGGTCTCGATCTCCAGGTTCGGCACGGAGTCGGCCCGGGCACCGTCGCTGAGCAGCAGGTTCCGGTTGATCTCGTACGTGTCGGTGCCGGTCGCCTCGGCGCGGATCAGCACGTCGCCGACCCAGACCGTCCGGGCGCTGTCACCCTGCAACGCGCCCCGGTAGCCGACGTAGCTGCGGCAGTCCGGCACCGTGTGGTCGACCAGTTGGCGGTGCTCCAGGTGCTGGCCGGAGTCGGCGAAGTAGACGCCGTACAGCTCGGCCTCGCCGCCCCGGTCGGTGTACTCGACGGTGGTGAACTGGCGCACCAGGTCGCCGCCGAGCGTGGCCTGGACGTGCACCACACGGGCGTCCCGGCCCAGCTTCACCTTGAGGTGCTGCGCCTGCACCGCGTCGTCGGCCCAGTCGGAGACGGTGACCAGCGTCAGCTTCGCGCCGTCGGCCACGGTCACCTCGACGTTGTCGGCCAGCGTCGCCGAACCGACGTGCTCCAGCACCAGGGTCGCCTCGGCGAAGCGCTCCACCTGCACGACGGTGTGCCCGAAGGCCACCCCCTCGGCGCTCTCGCCGACCACCCGTACGGTCACCGGCCCGGCCGGGACGGCCTCCCGGGCGACCCGCACCAGCAGCGCCTGGCCGGCACCGCCGTACGCCAGCGCGCTGATCCGGTCGAACGGGGTCAGCACGCTGCCGACCCGCTCGTCGTCCCGGTCGACGCGCTCCACCGTCACGCCCTCGGGCAGGTCGGCGTACTCGTGCCGGACCGTGCCGGTCGCGGTGCGGCCGTCACCGACCAGCCCGCGCAACCGCTTGAGCGGGGTGAAACGCCATTCCTCCTCCAGGCCGGTCAGGGCCGGGAAGTCGGCGACGTCGTACGAGCGCAGCGCCTGCGACTTGGTGCTCGGCGGCGGTGCGGAAGCCTGGGTAGTCATCTCGTCCTTGGTCTGTTCTCACGACGACGGTCTGTGGTGCGAGGGTGGCGGGCCGACGCGAGCCGGCCCGCCGGTGGGCGGGTCAGCCGACCGCGCCCTCCATCTGCAGCTCGATCAGGCGGTTGAGCTCCAGGGCGTACTCCATCGGCAGTTCCTTGGCGATCGGCTCGATGAAGCCGCGCACGATCATCGCCATCGCCTCGTCCTCGCTCAGGCCCCGGCTCATCAGGTAGAAGAGCTGGTCCTCGCTGACCTTGGAGACGGTCGCCTCGTGCCCCATCGACACGTCGTCCTCGCGGATGTCGACGTACGGATAGGTGTCGGAGCGGGAGATGGTGTCCACCAGCAGGGCGTCGCACTTGACCGTGCTGGCGCTGCTGTGCGAGCCCTCCAGGACCTGCACCAGACCCCGGTAGGAGGTCCGGCCGCCGCCCCGGGCGATGGACTTCGACACGATCGTGCTGCTGGTGTGCGGCGCGGCGTGCACCATCTTGGCGCCGGCGTCCTGGTGCTGGCCCTCGCCGGCCATGGCCACCGAGAGCACCTCGCCCTTGGCGTGCTCGCCGGTCATGTAGACCGCCGGGTACTTCATGGTCACCTTGGAGCCGATGTTGCCGTCGATCCACTCCATGGTCGCGCCCTCGTGGCAGACCGCGCGCTTGGTGACCAGGTTGTAGACGTTGTTCGACCAGTTCTGGATGGTCGTGTAACGGCACCGGGCGTTCTTCTTGACGATGATCTCCACCACGGCGCTGTGCAGCGAGTCCGAGGAGTAGATCGGCGCGGTGCAACCCTCGACGTAGTGCACGTACGCGCCCTCGTCGACGATGATCAGCGTCCGCTCGAACTGGCCCATGTTCTCGGTGTTGATCCGGAAGTACGCCTGCAGCGGGATCTCCACGTGCACGCCCTTCGGCACGTAGATGAACGAGCCGCCGGACCACACGGAGGTGTTCAGGGCGGCGAACTTGTTGTCGCCGACCGGGATCACCGTGCCGAAGTACTCCTTGAAGACGTCCTCGTGCTCCTTGAGGGCGGTGTCGGTGTCCAGGAAGAGGACACCCTGCTCCTCCAGGTCCTCACGGATCTTGTGGTAGACCACCTCGGACTCGTACTGGGCGGCCACACCGGCGACGAGACGCTGCTTCTCCGCCTCCGGGATGCCCAGCTTGTCGTAGGTGTTCTTGATGTCCTCCGGCAGGTCCTCCCAGCTGGCGGCCTGCTTCTCGGTGGAACGCACGAAGTACTTGATGTTGTCGAAGTCGATCCCGGTGAGGTCGGCGCCCCAGGCCGGCATCGGCTTGCGCCCGAACAGCCGCAGACCCTTCAGCCGCAGGTCGAGCATCCACGCGGGCTCGTTCTTCTTGGCCGAGATGTCCCGCACCACCGCCTCGCTGAGGCCACGCTGGGCGACCGCCCCGGCGACGTCCGGGTCGGCCCAGCCGTACTCGTAGTTGCCCAGGGCGGCGAGCTGCTCCTCCTGGGTCAGGGGCTGGACGATCTGCTCGGTCATCTATCTGTCCTCACAGTGGTGACGGTCTTACCGGACTGGGCAGGCGACGAGCCCGGAATGTGCGTGGTGCACACCCCGTCGCCGTGCGCGATGGTGGCCAGGCGCTGCACGTGGGTGCCGACCAGGCGAGAGATCACCGTGGTCTCGGCCTCGCACAACGCAGGGAACTCGGCGGCCACGTGCGCCACCGGGCAGTGGTGCTGGCAGAGCTGGCCGCCGGAAGCGATCGTGGACGCACTGGCAGCGTATCCCTCGGCGGTCAACGCCGCGGCGAGTGCCTCGGCACGCGCCATCGGATCGTCCCCGGCGTCGCTCAGGGCGGCCTGACAGCGCGCCTCCAGCGCGGCCACCTGCTCGGCGGCGAAGTCCTCCACCGCGCGGGAGCCGCCGGTACGGGCGATCCACCGCAGCGCCGCGGTGGCCATGTTGTCGTAGTGGTGGGTGCCGCAGCGGCTGCGGGCGGCGTCGGTCAGCAGGAACACCTTGGCCGGGCGACCCCGCCCCCGGTGGCCGCGGACGGTCTGCTCACGGGCGACCACGTCGCCGTCGGCGAGCATCGCGTCCAGATGCCGACGGATCGCCGCCGGGCTGAGCCCCAGCGCGTCGCCGAGTTGGGCGGCGGTGGCGGCGCGACGCTCCAGCAGCAACTGGGTGACCCGATCCCGGGTCGACAGGTCGGCGGCGGGCGCCACTTCCGAGCTGGGCGGAAGTTCCGTGGCAGGCGGCACCGGGCCACCGGCGGCCGAACCGGCCGTCGGCGGGTACCCGGGGAACCCTGCCGCCTTTTTCACAACGCCCACGTTACGTAATTCGCCAGACGCCTGCAAACGCGGGGTCCGGTGATCCGAACCACCGAGCGGGCGGAGTCACCCGATCAGCGTCAACTACGGTGCGTAGGATTCGCTCCGTGAAGCGACCCGCCCGGTTCTCGGTCTCCACCACCCTGCTGCGCCGACTCGCGTACGCCAACATCGTCGCGAACACGGTGATCGTCGTCACCGGCGGGGCGGTCCGGCTCACCGCCTCGGGACTCGGCTGCCCCACCTGGCCCCGGTGCACCGACGACTCGTACACCACCACCGCCGAGATGGGCGTGCACGGGGTGATCGAGTTCGGCAACCGGCTGCTCACGTTCGTGCTGGTGCTGATCGCGGGCGCCATGCTGCTGGCCGCGCTGGCGCACCGGCCGCGTCGCCGAGGGGTGGTGCCGCTGGCCCTGGCGGTGGTCCTCGGGATCGTGGCGCAGGCGGTGATCGGCGGGATCACCGTCCGCACCCAGTTGCACCCTTCGGTCGTCGGCATCCACTTCGTGGTCTCGATGGCGCTGCTGCTCGTCGCGTACGCCCTCTGGCGTCGGGTGACCGAGCCGGACGGGCCGAAGGTGCCGGTCGTGCCCTCCGCGCTGCGCACCCTGACCTGGCTGACCGTGGTGGTCAGTGCGGCGGTGATCGTGGTCGGCGTGGCGGTCACCGGCAGCGGCCCGCACGCGGGCGACGCGAACGCCGTCCGCAACGGCCTCGATCCGCAGACCATCTCCCAGGTGCACGCCGACCTGGTCTTCCTGCTGATCGGTCTCACCGTCGGCCTCTGGCTGGCGCTCCGCGCGGTCGGCGCGCCGGCCCGCGCCGTGCGGGCGGCCGGGGTGCTGCTCGCCGTCGAACTGGCGCAGGGCGTGATCGGCATCGTGCAGTATCTGACCAACCTGCCGGTGCTGCTGGTCGGCGCGCACATGCTCGGTTCCTGCCTGGTCTGGCTGTCGACGTTGGCGGTACTCTGGTCGATCCGGGAGCGCCGCCCGGTGGACCCGGCGCCGGACGAGAGCGCCGTCCCGGCCGCGCAGCCGGTCTCCGCGCACGCCTGAGGCGACGACCCACCGGTTCCGGCCGACAGGTCACCGGCCGGAACCCGACGATCAGCCCATCCGGGCGATGATCGCCTCCGCGAGCCGCTCGGCGGCACCCTCGGCGTGCCCGAGGAACAGCGACGGCTCGGTCAACTCCAACTCCACCAGCACCGGTGCGCCGTCCGGGCCCGGGATCAGGTCCACCCGGGCGTAGAGCAGGTGCTCCGGGCCACCGGGCACGGCCGCGAGGGTCCGCTGCGCCACCGCGAGTTCGTCGGGTCCGGCGGTACGCGGGCTGATCTCCTCGGCCCGGTACAGGCCGCCCACCCCGAGGTCGGGCCCGGCGAGCATCGGGCCCTTGCGGATGGCGTGGCTGAACGCCGGCCCGTCCGGACCGGCGAAGTAGAGCAGCGCGGTCTCGCCGGCCGAGTCCACCGCGCGCAGGTACGGCTGGATCATGGCGACCCGGCCGGCCGCGCCCAGTCGGCGCACGTGGGCCACGGCGAGGTCCCGGTGTTCCGGGTCGGCCAGGTCGTAGCGGCCGGTGTCCTGGCTGCCCGCGCTGACCGAGGGCTTGATCACGTACTCCCCCGTGTCGGCGGGCGGTCGCCACTGCTCGCCGGGGAGCACCCAGGCGGTGGGCACCGTCGGCACACCGGCGGCGGACAGCTCGTCGAGGTAGCGCTTGTCGGTGTTCCAGCGCACCACATCGGCCGGGTTGGCCAGCCGGGGCACCCGGGTCGCCCAGGCGACGAACTCGTCGCGGCGGGACATGTAGTCCCAGGGCGAGCGGAGCATCGCCAGGTCGTAGTCGGACCAGTCGACGGCCGGGTCGTCCCAGACGACCGGCTCGGCGGTTACCCCACGGGCGGCGAGCGGGCCGACCACGAGGCGGTCGTCCGGCTCCAGATCCGCCAGTTCGGTGCAGGTGACGAGAGCGACCCGGGGTTTCCCCCGGGTCGACTGGTGGTGGTTAGTCAATCTGTCTCTATCTCTATCTGTCTCTGGTGCGGATTGATCTAGCGGGCCATGGTGCGGCGGGCCATCGAACGCCAGAGGTCGTTGCTGGGCCGCATCTGGTCCATCAGCTCCCGCTCCCAGGCATTCTCCACGTCGACGCCGGCCGCCGCGCAGGCATCCCGGGCGACGCCGGTGTCCTCCGCGAACTGGTCGCCCCACGCACCGTCCGAACCCACCAGGACGATCCGCGCCCCACGCTTGCCGACGTACTCGATGACCGCCTTCGCCCCGCCGTGTCCGGCGGCGAACGACTTGATACCCGCGACCAGCCCGCTCGGGGCCGTGCCGGAGGCGGTCTGATCAGCCGTCAGCGTCGTATCGGAACCATCTGCCATAACGCGAAGCCTAAGCAGAGAGGCAAGCGAAAGTGCGAGAACCGGCGGGCTTTTGTGATACCGATTACCTGCTGGTTTACGACAGCACCCAGGAGTTTTGACCTAATTTATCCGGCCAAAACGCCCTAATCGACGCCGCAGATCGCCATCAATGCCCTCGCTCGCGGGCGGACGAGATTGATACCGAAGTCGCTGTCAATAGTCCGACAAAGCAGACAAATCGCATTCGCTCGCCCTTGCCCGATTGTTAGGAAGGGACCCTTCCTATACGCGAGGCGTTAGGAAGGGTCCCTTCCTTGCATCAGATCAGGGCGTCGAGCGCGGCGGCGGCGAAGACGATCGTCAGGTACGTGGTGGACCAGTGGAACAGCCGCATCGGCTTGACCGGCTCGCCCCGGCTGGCCCGACCGGCCAGCTTGTGCGACTCGACCAGGAAGATCGCGCCCACCACCAGCGTCGGCACGCCGTAGATCGGGCTCAGGCCCAGCGCCCAGACGGCCAGCGAGGTGAGCACCGTGAGCCAGGCGAACAACACGATCTCGGTGTTGACCCGCCGCACCGACGCCACCACCGGCAGCATCGGGATACCCGCCCGGGCGTAGTCGTCCTTGTACTTCATGGCCAGCGGATAGAAGTGCGGCATCTGCCAGAAGAAGACCACCGCGAACAACGCCCAGGCGATCGGCGACAGCGACCCGGTGACCGCCGCCCAACCGATCAGCACCGGAGCCGCCCCGCACGCGCCGCCCCAGAAGGTGTTCGCCGTGGTGGTCCGCTTGAGCCAGAGCGTGTAGACCACGTCGTAGTAGACGATGGCCGCCAGCGTCAGCCCGGCGGCGAGCAGGTTGGTGAAGGCCGCCATCAGCGCGACCGAGACCACCGCCAGCACCAGACCGAAGACCAGCGCGTTACGCGGCGTCACCGTGTGCGCCGGCAGCGGGCGACGCTTGGTGCGCCGCATCACCTGGTCGATGTCCCGGTCGATGTAGCAGTTCAGGACGCTGGCCGCACCCGCGGCGAGCGACCCGCCGACCAGCACCACCGCGACCAGCCACAGCGACGGCATGCCGCCGTGCGCGAGCATCATCGCCGGCACCGTGGTGACCAGCAGCAGCTCCACGATCCGCGGCTTGGTCAGCGTCACGTACGCCGCCACCACCGTCCGCAGGTCACGCGAACGGACCGGCACCTCCTCCGTGACGCGCACCGGCGTCTGCCCGGCAGGGTTGCTGACGGGGCGCTCGGTGATCATGCTCACGGATTGCCACCTTCCGGCTTCGGCAGGGGAGGTCACGACGGCGGGGACCCGTCTCGGGTCCACACACCGACCCACACACTACGCGTTGTCGTTTTGGCTGCCCGGGCGACCCGGTAACGGTGCGGGCCGTCACACCCGCGACTGAACCGCCGGGCGGAACGGAAACGTACAGACCAGCATGCTGAGATCCTCGGGCGCACGTTTAGCCGCGCTCGATAGGGTCACCTGTGAGGGTTCCGCCCATCTCGCCGAGGAGCACAAACCACCGTGGCTGCCAACCGACCTGCGCACCCCGCACTTGACTGGTCCGACCTCGACCGCCGTGCCGTGGACACCGTCCGCGTCCTGGCCATGGACGCCGTGGAGAAATCCGGCAACGGCCACCCGGGCACCGCGATGAGTCTCGCCCCCGCGGCGTACCTGCTGTTCAACCGGGTGATGCGACACAATCCCGCCGACCCGAACTGGCCCGGCCGGGACCGCTTCGTGCTCTCCGCCGGTCACTCCAGCCTGACGCTCTACATCCAGCTCTTCCTCGCCGGCTACCCGCTGAGCCTGGAGGACCTCAAGTCGCTGCGGCAGTGGGGCTCGCTCACTCCGGGTCACCCCGAGCACGGGCACACCCCGGGTGTGGAGACCACCACCGGCCCGCTCGGGCAGGGCCTGGGCAACGCCGTCGGCATGGCGATGGCGGCGCGCCGGGAGCGCGGCCTGTTCGACCCGGAGGCCGAGGCGGGCGAGTCCGCCTTCGACCACCACATCTGGTGCATCGCCTCCGACGGTGACATCGAGGAGGGCATCACCCACGAGGCCAGCGCGCTCGCGGGGCACCAGCAGCTGGGCAACCTCTGCGTGATCTACGACGACAACGAGATCTCGATCGAGGACGACACCCGGATCGCGCTGAGCGAGGACGTCGCGGCCCGCTACGAGGCGTACGGCTGGCACGTGCAGACGGTCGACTGGCGCACCGGCGACGCCGACCAGGGCGACTACCACGAGAACGTCGAGGAGCTGTACCAGGCGCTGCTGGCTGCCAAGGCCGAGACCGGCCGCCCGTCGTTCGTGCGGCTGCGCACCATCATCGGTTGGCCCGCGCCGAACAAGCAGAACACCGGCAAGATCCACGGCTCGGCGTTGGGCGCCGACGAGGTGGCCGCCACCAAGGAGATCCTCGGCTTCGACCCGGCCGGATCGTTCGAGGTCACCGAGGAACTGCTCGCCCACACCCGTAAGACGCTCGCCCGCGGCGACGCCGCCCAGCAGGAATGGACCACCGCCTTCGGCACCTGGTCCGAGGCCAACCCCGAGCGCCGCGCCCTCTACGACCGGCTGGCCGGGCGGATCCTGCCCGACGGCTGGACCGAGGCGCTGCCGGAGTTTCCCGCCGACGCCAAGGGCATCGCCACCCGGGCCGCCTCCGGCAAGGTCCTCGCCGCGCTCGCGCCGGTGCTGCCCGAGCTCTGGGGCGGCTCCGCCGACCTGGCGGAGAGCAACAACACCACGATGAAGGGCGAGCCCTCCTTCGTGCCCAGCCAGTTCGCGACCAAGGAGTTCCCCGGTCACGAGTACGGCCGGACGCTGCACTTCGGCATCCGCGAGCACGCCATGGGCGCCATCCTCAACGGCATCGCCCTGCACGGCGGCACCCGCCCGTACGGCGGCACGTTCCTGGTCTTCAGCGACTACATGCGTCCCGCCGTGCGGCTGGCCGCGCTGATGAAGCTGCCGGTGGTCTACGTCTGGACGCACGACTCGATCGGTCTCGGCGAGGACGGACCGACCCACCAGCCGGTGGAGCACCTGACCGCGCTGCGGGCCATCCCCGGCCTGGACGTGGTCCGGCCGGCCGACGCCAACGAGACGGCGTGGGCCTGGCGGCAGGCCCTGGAGCACACCGACCGGCCCACCGCGCTGGCACTGAGCCGGCAGGCGCTGCCCACGCTGGACCGGACGCAGGTCGCCGGGGCCGAGGGGACCGCCAAGGGCGGCTACGTGCTGGCCGAGGCGTCCAACGGCAAGCCTCAGGTGATCATCGTCGGTACCGGTTCCGAGGTGCAGCTCTGCCTGACCGCGCGGGAGCGGCTGGAGGCCGACGGCACCCCCACCCGGGTCGTCTCGATGCCCTGCCAGGAGTGGTTCTTCGCGCAGGACGAGGCGTACCGGGAGTCGGTGCTGCCGCGCGGGGTAAAGGCCCGGGTGAGCGTGGAGGCGGGCATCGCGATGTCCTGGCGGGCCATCGTCGGTGACTGCGGCGAGAGCGTCAGCCTGGAGCACTACGGCGCGAGCGCCCCGCACTCCGTGCTCTTCGAACAGTTCGGCTTCACCCCCGACCGGATCGTCGCCGCCGCGCACGCGGCGCTGACCCGGGTCGGTGACATCACCGGTTTCACGACCGGCAACTGAGGGAGGCGCGTGAATGACGACCGACAGGCTGGGTGAGCTCTCCGCCGCGCAGGTGGCGGTGTGGCTCGACGACCTTTCCCGGGTACGACTGAGCTCCGGCGGGCTCGACCAGCTCCGCCGGGAGAAGCACGTCGTCGGGGTGACCACCAACCCGACGATCTTCGCGAAGGCGTTGAGCGACGCCGACGAGTACGACTGGCAGCTTCGTGACCTGGCCACCCGGGGCGTCGAGGTGGAAGAGGCCGTCCGCATGCTCACCACGTACGACGTGCGGTGGGCCTGCGACGTGATGCGCCCGTCGTACGACGCCAGCGGTGGCGTCGACGGCCGGGTCTCCATCGAGGTGGACCCGCGCCTGGCCCACGAGAGCGCGAAGACGGTCGCCGAGGCCAAGGCGCTGTGGTGGCTGGTCGACCGGCCCAACCTCTTCATCAAGATCCCGGCGACCGAGGCCGGCCTGCCGGCGATCACCGCCGCGCTCGCCGAGGGGATCAGCGTGAACGTGACGCTGATCTTCGGGTTGGACCGCTACTCGCAGGTGATGGAGGCGTTCCTCGCCGGTCTGGAGCAGGCGAAGGCGAACGGGCACGACCTGTCCACGATCACGTCGGTGGCCTCGTTCTTCGTCTCCCGGGTCGACAGCGAGGTGGACAAGCGGCTGGAGAAGATCGGCTCGGAGCAGGCCAAGGCCCTGCGCGGCAAGGCGGCCGTGGCCAACGCCCGACTGGCCTACGAGCGGTACGCCGAGGTCTTCTCCGGTGACCGGTGGCAGGCGCTGGCCGCCGCCGGGGCGCACCCGCAGCGTCCGCTGTGGGCTTCCACCTCGACGAAGAACCCGGACTACCGGGACGTCATCTACGTCGAGGAACTGATCGCGCCGGGCACGGTCAACACCATGCCGGAGTCGGTCGTCCACGCGTACGCCGAGCACGGGGAGACCCGGCCGGACACGGTCACCGGCGCGTACGACGACGCCCGGCAGGTCTTCGCCGACCTCGGTGAGGTCGGTGTGGACCTGGCCGACGTGATCGACACGCTGGAGCGCGAGGGCGTCGAGAAGTTCGAGACGAGCTGGAACGAACTGCTCGACGGTGTCCGCAAGTCGCTCGACGCCGCCGGGCGGGGCAGCGGCCACCCGAGCGACGCCGCCAGCGACAACGCCGACGCCGCCGTGCGCGCCGGAGGCAATGCGTGACCCTGCGACCAGAAGTCCCCCGCGCCGCCGCCCCGTCCGGGTGGCGGCGTGGGTGACCTGCTGGCCGCACCCGCCGAGTCGGCGGGAGGTCTCACCGTGCACGGCGCACGGGCCGTGGACGGCAGCACCCCGGCCTCGACCCGGCAGGCTCTGGTCGACGCCGACGTCCCGGGCCGGCTGGCCGCCCAGGACCCACCCCTGTGGGATCCCCGGGCGGCGGCCGGCCGGGGCGACGGCGGGGCCGATCTACTCCCCCGCCTCGCCGAACTGGCGGCGGAACTGGCCGACCTCGACCACGTGGTGCTGCTCGGCATGGACGGCACCGCGCTCGCGGCGCAGGCCGTCGCCCGCACCACCGGTCACCCGCTGACCGTGCTCGACACCACCGACCCCGGCCGGATCCGGGCCGCCCTGGACGACCGGCTCGCCCGCACCGTCGTGGTCCTGACCGGCGCCGCCGAGGCGACGCCGGAGGTGGACGATCTCCGACGCGCCTACCGGCAGGCGTTCCTCGACGCGGGGCTGAGCGAGGCCGAGGCGGGTCGACACGTCGTGGTGGTCACCGAGCCGGGTTCACCGCTGGCGGCAGCCGCCGCCGAGTGGGAGGCGATCACCGTGCCCGCCGACCCGCCGGTGAGCGGAGGCTCCTCGGCGCTGAGCGCGTACGGGTTGGTGCCCTGCGCGCTGGCCGGCGTCCCGGTGGCCGACCTGCTCGACCAGGCCGACACGTTCGCGGCCTCGCTGTCGCGCCCACAGGACAACCCCGCCCTGACGCTCGGTGCCGCGCTGGCCGCCGCCGCGACGACGGGGCGGGACACGGTCGCGCTGGTCGCCGACGGCACCGGCGTCGAGGGACTGGGCGACTGGGTGGAGCACCTGCTCGCCGGTGCCACCGGCAAGGACGGCCAGGGCATCCTGCCGGTGGCGGTCGGGTCCCCGGACGAACCCGGCCTGACCGGGCCGGGCGTACTCACCGTCAGCTACGGCGGCGCGCTCGCCGCTCCGGCGGTGCCGACCTCCGACGTGGCGGTCAACGGCCCCCTCGGCGCGCACTTCCTGGCCTGGGAGTACGCCGCTGCCGTCGCCGCCACCGTGCTCGGTGTCGACCCGGCCGACCGGCCCGACGCCGCCGAGTCCGCCCGGCACACCGAGGCGGCCCTGGCCGACCCGACGCCGACGCCGTCGTCCACCACCGACGCGATCCAGGTGTACGCCCCGACCGGCACCCCGGACGACCTGTCCGACGCCCTGCGCCACCTGCTCGCCGGTCTCGGCGACCACGGCTACCTGGCGGTCACCGCCTTCCTCGACCCGCACGCCGAGGCCGCCGCCGCACGGCTGCGCCCGCTGCTGGCCGCACTGACCCGACGACCGGTGACCTTCGGTTGGGGACCCCGTTACCTGCAGTCCACCGGGCAATACCACAAGGGCGGCCCGCAGGCGGGTAGCTTTCTTCAGATAACCGGTACGGTCACAGTTGATCTGCCGGTACCCGGCAAGCCGTACACCTTCGGGGAACGACAGGCGGCGCAGGCCGCCGGCGACCGGCGCGCCCTGGCCGGTCGTGGACGCCCGCTACTGCACCTGCACCTGACCGAGCGGTCGGCGGGCCTGACCCGGTTGATCGACGCGGTCGGGTCGCTGCGGGCATGACGATGGACGACGTGGACGAGCGGAGCGAGGAGGCGGCGTGAACCCGCTGCGCGACCCGCAGGACCGGCGGCTGCCGCGGATCCCGGAGCCCTGCGCTCTGGTGATCTTCGGAGTCACCGGTGACCTGGCCCAGAAGAAGCTGCTGCCCGCGGTCTACGACCTCGCCAACCGGGGGCTGCTGCCGCCCGGTTTCGTGGTCGTCGGCTTCGCCCGGCGGGACTGGCGCGACGGCGACTTCGCCTCGCTGGCCCGCGAGGCGGCCAAGGCACACTCCCGCACCCCGTGGCGGGAGGAGGTCTGGTCCCGGCTGGAGCACAACATCAAGTTCGTCGGCGGCTCGTTCGACGACGACACCGCGTTCGACAACCTCGCCTCCTGCCTGGAGGGGCTGCGCGACAGCCACGGCATCCACGGCAACGCGGCGTTCTACTTCTCCATCCCCCCGGCGGCCTTCCCGGTGGTGCTCAAGCAACTCGCCCGCACCGGCATGGCCGACAACGAGAAGTGCGGCGGCTGGCGGCGGGTCGTGGTGGAGAAGCCGTTCGGGCACGACCTGCCCTCGGCCAAGGCGCTCAACGACCTGGTCGACGACGTGTTCACCCGCAAGGACGTCTTCCGCATCGACCACTACCTGGGCAAGGAGACGGTCCAGAACATCCTCGCGCTGCGGTTCGCGAACAGCCTCTTCGAGCCACTGTGGAACTCGCAGTACGTCGACTCGGTGCAGATCACCATGGCCGAGGACGTCGGCATCGGCTCCCGGGCCGGCTTCTACGACTCCGTCGGCACCGCCCGCGACGTGCTGCAGAACCACCTGCTGCAACTGCTCGCCCTGGTCGCGATGGAGGAGCCGACCAGCTTCGACGCCGACGAGATCCGGGCCGAGAAGCTCAAGGTGCTCAAGGCGATCACCCTGCCGCACGACGTCGCCGACGGCACCGTACGCGGGCAGTACCTGCCCGGCTGGGTCGGCGGCCAGCGGGCCAAGGGATACCTGGAGGAGGACGGCGTCCCGCAGACGTCGACCACCGAGACGTACGTCGCGGTGCGGCTGGGCATCCAGAACCGCCGCTGGGCCGAGGTGCCGTTCTACATCCGGGCCGGCAAGCGGCTGCCCCGACGGGTCACCGAGGTCGCGGTGATGTTCAAGCGGGCCCCGCACCTGCCGTTCACCGCGGCCGACATGGAGATGCTCGGCAACAACCAGCTCGTCATCCGGGTCCAACCGGACGAGGGCGTGGTGCTCAAGTTCGGCTCCAAGGTGCCGGGGACCACCATGGAGGTCCGCGACATCGCGATGGACTTCCAGTACGGCGAGGCGTTCACCGAGTCCAGCCCGGAGGCGTACGAGCGTCTGGTCCTGGACGTGCTGATCGGCGACCGCACGCTCTTCCCGGACGCCGCCGAGGTGGAACAGAGCTGGGCCGTGGTGGACCCGCTGGTGGCCGCCTGGGAGGGCAGCAAGCCCGAGCCGTACCGGTCCGGTGAGTGGGGTCCCCGGGCCTCCGACGAGATGCTGGCCCGCGAAGGCCGCGCCTGGCGGCGGGCGTGACCGGGCACCGCGAGCGAACCTGGAGGCTCCGTTGATCGGATTGTGGGACACCACCGGCAACGAGGTGGTGAAGGCGCTCGCCGCCGAACGACGCAGTGCCGGTGGCGTGGCCAGCGGCATGGCCCTGACCCTGATCGTGGTGGTGGACGAGAAGCGGGTCCGCGAGGCCGAGGCGGCGGCCACCATCGCCGCCGCCGCGCACCCGTGCCGGCTGCTCGTGGTGGTCCGCTCCGACGTCGACCGGGACCGCAACCGCCTCGACGCGGAGATCGTCGTCGGTGGCCGGTTGGGCCCGTGCGAGGCCGTGGTGATGCGGATGTACGGCCGCCTCGCGCTGCACGCCGAGTCCGTCGTGATGCCGCTGCTGGTGCCGGACGTACCGGTGGTCACCTGGTGGCACGGCGAGCCGCCGGACGAGATCGCCACCGACTTCCTCGGTGTGGTCGCCGACCGGCGGATCACCGACTCCGCCCAGGCCGCCGACCCGATCGAGGCGCTGCGGCTGCGGGCGCGCGACTACGCCCCCGGCGACACCGACCTCGCCTGGACCCGGATCACCCCGTGGCGCACCCTGGTCGCCGGTGCCTTCGACACCACCGAGGCGCAGCTCACCGAGGCGGCGGTGGTCGCACCGCCGACCGACCCGACGGCCGCGCTGATGCGGGGCTGGCTCCGCAGCCGACTCGGCATCAAGCCGCGCTGGGAGCGGACCAAGGAGTTCCCCCGAATGCGCGAGGTGCAGCTGCGCTGCGCCAACGGCGACGAGCTGACGCTGACCCGGGACGACAGCATGGCCGTCTTCCGGCGGACCGGCCAGGAGGACCGGGTGCTGCCGCTGGTGCGTCGGCCGCTCGGCGACGAACTGGCCGAGGAGTTGCGCCGGCTCGGCTCCGACCAGGTGTACGCCGAGGCGCTCGGCGCCTTCGCCGGGCTGACCAACCTGGACCGGCGCTCCGGTCAACGCGTGCACGTCTGGAAGGACCCGAGCACCGCACGGCGGGCCGAGGCGGGCGTCACCGCGCACAGCTCCACCAGCACCGATTCCTGACCGTCCGGCCCGGATACCCCACCACGACACCGACCGCCGGTGCGGTCGCGGAAGGACAGCATGACTGAGGCGAGTGTCGCCGTACACGCCGACGCGGATCTGCTGGCGCAGGCCGTCGCGGCACGGTTGGTGGTGAAGCTGCTCGACGCGCAGGCCGAACGGGGCCAGGCGGCGGTGGTGCTCACCGGCGGGCGGATCGCGGCGGCGGTCTACCGGGCGGTCGGCGCCCTGCCGGCCAAGGACGCGGTGGACTGGTCCCGGGTGGACTTCTGGTGGGGCGACGAACGGTTCCTGCCGGCCGGCGACCCGGACCGCAACGAGACGCAGGCCCGCGCGGCCCTCCTCGACGCGCTGCCTCTCGACCCGGACCGGATCCACCCGATGCCGTCGTCGGACGCGGGCGCCGACCCGGAGGAGGCCGCCGCCCGCTACGCGGCCGAGCTGGCCCGGGCTGCCCGGCCCGGCACCGCCGCCCTGCCCCACTTCGACGTGCTGATGCTCGGCGTGGGCGAGGACGGGCACGTCGCCTCGGTCTTCCCCGAGCACCCGGTGCACTACGAGAGCCGTCCGGTCAGCGCGGTGCGGGGCAGCCCCAAGCCGCCGCCGGTGCGGACCACCCTGACCCTGCCGACCATCAACACCGCCGAAGAGGTGTGGCTGGTGGCCGGTGGCTCCGACAAGGCCCAGGCGGTCGGCATGGCGCTGGCCGGTGCCGGGCCGGTGCAGGTGCCGGCGGCCGGTGTCCAGGGCACCAGCCGCACCCTCTGGCTGCTGGACCGCGCCGCCGCCGCCGATCTCCCCGCGCGCTTCCGCAGCCTGCGCTGACGCGTGCAAGGAAGGGTCCCCTGCTAACGCCTCGTGCATAGCAGGGGACCCTTCCTCACACTTTCAGCGCGAGCCCCATGCCTGCGGCAGGCAGCGGGATTCAGCGGGCGCCGCGTCGGCGACGCAGCGCCGCGAGGGCCTCGGCGAGGATCGCCTCCCCCTCCGCCTCGGTACGCCGCTCCTTCACGTACGCCAGGTGGCTCTTGTAGGGCTCGGCGCGTACCCGGCCGGGCGGGTCGTGGGCGTCCGTCCCCGCCGGCAACCCGCAGCGCGGGCAGTCCCAGGTCGGCGGCGCCTGCACCTCGGCCACGAGACGGATGTCGGTGCGGTGCCCGTTACGGCACCAGTAGCTCACCGACCGGCACGGGACCGGCTGATGGCGTTCGGAATGGCGTGGGGGCGCGGACCCGACCCGGGCGCCCCGGATGACATGGCCGTTCGACACGGCGCTCGCTCCTGTCGTCGGAGGGGACCGCCGTCGAGGGGTGGACGGCGGGCGACGCGGTGCAGCGGGTGTAACGGACTGCGCGCGGCCCGTCGAGTGACGGACCGCGCGCAGATTGTACGACTGGAGAGGCGGCTCAGACCCCCGTGCCGACTTCGAGCCGGAGCCAGAGCCCGAGCCCGACGATGCAGGCGAACCAGACGATGCCCACCAGGACGGTGTAGCGATCGAGGTTCTTCTCCGCCACCGACGACCCGGCCAGGCTGGAACTGACCCCACCGCCGAACATGCTGGACATCCCACCGCCCTTGCCCCGGTGCAGCAGAATCAGCAGGACGAGCAGAACGCTCGTGATGACCAGCAACACGATCAACGTGTAGGCGAACCAGATCGGCATGGCGGGGGTCAGTCCTCTCGTTACGATCCTCGCCCGGACAGGTCGGGCACGGCGGCACCGACCGGCGGACGGGCGGAGTCAAGGATAGCGAGCGATCAGCCGGTGATGTGCTCCGGGAACCGGCAGATCTTCGCGAACTCCTCGGCGTCCAGGCTGGCGCCACCCACCAGGGCACCGTCCACGTCCGGCTGCGCCATGATCGCGGCCACGTTCGACGACTTCACCGAGCCGCCGTAGAGGACCCTGACCTGGTCCGCGGTGGCCTGGTCGAAGGTCTCGGCGAGCCGGGACCGCACCGCGCCGCACACCTCCTGGGCATCCTCGGGGGTCGCCGTCTTGCCGGTGCCGATCGCCCAGACCGGCTCGTACGCGACGACGACCTTGGTGACCTGCTCGGCGGTGAGCCCCTTCAGGGCCGCGTCGAGCTGGTCGGCGCAGTGCGCCACGTGCCCGCCCTGCTCGCGGACGTCCAATCCCTCCCCCACGCAGAGGATCGGGGTGAGCCCGTTGGCCAGCGCGGCCTGCACCTTGGCGTTGACCAGCGCGTCGTCCTCGTCGTGGTAGGCACGCCGCTCGGAGTGCCCGATCGCCACGTAGGTGCAGCCCAGCTTCGCCAGCATCGACCCGGCGATCTCACCGGTGTACGCGCCGGAGGCGTGCGCCGAGAGATCCTGCGCGCCGTAGCCGATGAGCAGCTTGTCGCCCTCCACCACGGTCTGCACCGTGCGCAGGTCGGTGAAGGGCGGCAGGACCACCGTCTCCACGTCGGTCAGCTGCTTCTCATTGAGGCTGGCCGCCAGCTTCTGCACCAGCAGGTTCGCCTCAAGGTGGTTGAGGTTCATCTTCCAGTTGCCGGCCATCAGCGGCCGGCGGGGAGCACTTGCCATCAGTCAGTTCTCCAGGGCCGCGATGCCGGGGAGGGTCTTGCCCTCCAGGTACTCCAGGGAGGCGCCGCCGCCGGTGGAGATGTGGCCGAAGGACTTCTCGTCCAGGCCGAGCGACCGCACCGCCGCCGCCGAGTCACCGCCACCGACCACGCTGAACGCCTCGGACTCGGCGATCGCCTCGGCGACCCCCCGGGTGCCGCCCGCGAACGCGGCCATCTCGAACACGCCCATCGGGCCGTTCCAGAAGATCGTCCGGGCACCGGTACGCAGCGCCGCGGCGAAGCCGGCCACGGTCTCCGGACCGATGTCGAGCCCGACCCGGTGGCTGGGGATGCCGTCGGCCGGCACCACGTCGTGCGCGGCGTCCGGGGCGAAGGCGTCCGCGGCCACCACGTCGACCGGGAGCATGATCTTGCCCTCGCCGCGCTCCAGCAGGTTGCGGCAGGTGTCGACCATGTCCTTCTCGAGCAGCGAGGTACCCACCTCGTGACCCTGCGCCTTGAGGAACGTGAAGCACATGCCGCCACCGATGAGCAGCCGGTCCACGGTCGGCAGCAGCGCCTCGATCACGGCGAGCTTGTCGGAGACCTTGGAACCGCCCAGCACCACCACGTACGGCCGCTCCGGCGACCCGGTGAGCGTGGAGAGCACCTCCACCTCGCGCAGCACCAGGCGACCCGCGACGTGCGGCAGCCGCGCCGGTACGTCGTACACGCTGGCGTGCTTGCGGTGCACCGCACCGAAGGCGTCGTCGACGTACGCGTCGCCCAACGCGGCGAGCTGGTCGGCGAAGGCACCGCGCTCGGCGTCGTCCTTGCTGGTCTCACCCTTGTTGAAGCGCAGGTTCTCCAGCAGCGCGACCTCGCCGTCGGCGAGCGCCGCCACGGTGGCCTGGGCCGACTCGCCGACCGTGTCGGCGGCGAAGTGCACCGGCGCGCCGAGCAGCTCACCGAGCCGGCCGGCGACCGGGGTGAGGCTGAACTGCGGGTCCGGTGCGCCCTTCGGCCGACCCAGGTGCGAGCAGACGACCACCTTCGCGCCGGCGGAGACCAGCGCGCCCAGCGTCGGCAGCACCGCCCGGATCCGACCGTCGTCGGTGATCTCACCGGTCTGCTTGTCGAGCGGGACGTTCAGGTCGGCGCGCACCAGCACGCGCCGACCCGACACCCCCTCGGCGAGCAGGTCGTCGAGGTTGCGGATGGTCGCACTCACAGCGACTTGCCGACCAGCTTGACCAGGTCGACCAGACGGTTCGAGTAGCCCCACTCGTTGTCGTACCAGCCGACGACCTTGACCTGGTTGCCGATCACCTTGGTCAGCGGCGCGTCGAAGATGCAGGACGCCGGGTCGGTGACGATGTCGGCCGACACGATCGGGTCCTCGTTGTAGACCAGGATGCCCTTGAGCGGACCCTCGGCAGCGGCCTTCAGCGCGGCGTTGACCTCGTCCACCGTGGTCTCCCGACCGACGGTCACGGTGAGGTCGGTGGCCGAGCCGGTGGGGATCGGCACCCGCAGCGCGTACCCGTCCAGCTTGCCCTTGAGCTCCGGCAGCACCAGGCCGATCGCCTTCGCGGCGCCGGTCGAGGTCGGCACGATGTTCAGCGCGGCGGCCCGGGCCCGACGCAGGTCGGAGTGGGGCGCGTCCTGCAGGTTCTGGTCCTGGGTGTACGCGTGGATCGTGGTCATCAGACCCTGCTCGATGCCGAACGTGTCGTGCAGCACCTTCGCCATCGGCGCGAGGCAGTTCGTGGTGCAGGAGGCGTTCGAGATGATGGTGTGCTTGGCCGGGTCGTACTGGTCCTGGTTGACACCCATCACCACGGTGACGTCTTCGTTCTTGGCCGGCGCCGAGATGATGACCTTCTTGGCCCCACCGTCGACGTGCGCCTTCGCCTTGGTGGCGTCGGTGAAGAAGCCGGTCGACTCGATGACGACGTCGACGTTCAGGTCGCCCCACGGCAGCGCGGCCGGGTCACGCTCGGCGTACGCCTTGATGGTCTTGCCGCCGACGGTGATCTCGTCGGCGGTGGCCTTGACCTCGTGCGGGAGGCGACCCAGAATGCTGTCGTACTTGAGCAGGTGAGCGAGCGTCGCGTTGTCGGTCAGGTCGTTGACGGCCACGACCTCGACGTCAGCGCCGGACGCCAGCACTGCCCGGAAGAAGTTACGGCCGATCCGGCCGAAGCCGTTGATGCCAACCCGGATGGTCACAGGTCCCATCTCCTCGCGTTCTGGTTCGCCGGCGTGGAGACCCTCGGCCGGCGAAGTGATGTGCGCCGACCGTTGGAGCCGGCCGTTGACGGTTCATCTCGGCCACCCCGCCGCGGTCCGAGGGACCTGACCGCCCCGAGGCGGTGGGTTCGGCGGGGAGCGCCGGTGCCGGCCCCCTTGCCGTACGCAGCGACCATATCCGAGCGCGGCGAGCCGTGCCGCGCCGGGTGGTTGCCCTCACCCGCACCGCCGGACGCCGTACCGCCTCGACGACGCGCGGCGACGAGGGCGCGCCTCGCCGGCCCGCCCGCGCCGGGACGACCCACCGTCCTATCAGACCACGAGCATGTCGGGCGTGACGGCCGCTTCGGTATCCGGGATGCCCAGGTCACGGGCCCGCTTGTCGGCCAGCGCCAGCAGCCGGCGGATCCGCCCGGCGATGGCGTCCTTGGTCAACGGCGGGTCGGCCAACGCGCCCAACTCCTCCAGCGACGCCTGCCGGTGCTCCAACCGCAGCCGACCGGCCGACGTCAGGTGCTCGGGCGCATCCTCGGCGAGGATCTCCAGGGCCCGGGTCACCCGGGCCGCCGCCGCCACCGCAGCCCGCGCCGAGCGCCGCAGGTTGGCGTCGTCGAAGTTGGCCAGCCGGTTGGCGGTGGCCCGCACCTCGCGGCGGACCCGACGCTCCTCCCAGGCCAGCACACTGGAGTGGGCACCGACCCGGGTCAGCAGCGCGGCGATCGCGTCACCGTCCTTGACCACCACCCGGTCGACGCCGCGTACCTCCCGCTGTTTGGCGGTGATGCCGATCCGGCGGGCGGCGCCGACCAGCGCCAACGCCGACTCCGGCCCCGGACAGGTGATCTCCAGGGCGCTGGAGCGGCCCGGCTCGGTCAGCGAGCCGTGCGCCATGAAGGCACCCCGCCACGCGGACACCGCGCAGCAGACGTTGGCGGCGACCACGTGCGGCGGCAACCCGCGCACCGGCCGACCCCGCACGTCCAGCAGGCCGGTCTGCCGGGCCAGGGCCTCGCCGTCCTTGACCACCCGGACGATGAAGTGGCTGCCCTTGCGCAGCCCGCCGGAGGCCAGTACGTGGATCTCGCTCGAATAGCCGTAGACCTCGGCGATCTCCCGCCGCAACCGACGGGCCACCGCGCCGGTGTCGAGTTCCGCCTCCACCACCACCCGCCCGGAGACGATGTGCAGCCCACCGGCGAACCGCAACAGCGCGGCCATCTCCGCCCGCCGGCAGCAGGGCTTGGGCACGTCGACCCGACTCAGCTCGTCCTTGACCGCAGCCGTCATCGCCATTGTGCGTCCCCTCACGGACCCGTTCCGGCGTGTCGCCGGAGATTACGTACGTGTCTAACGATCGGCGCCCAGTACGGGCACCAGGGCGGCGCCCAGGGCGGCCGGATCATGCCGGGGAGTGCCGTCATCGACCGCGACGGGAGCGAGGACCAATCGGGCTCCCAGGGATTCTGCCGCACGGTCGACCGGCTCGGGGGCACCGACCGCCTTGGCGTCGGCGAGCACCACGTCGACCGTCAACTCCGGCAGATACCAGCGCAGCGCCGCCAGGTGATCGGCGACGGAGAGACCGAGCGTCTCCTTCTCGGCGGCCAGGTTGAGCGTGACCAGGCGTCGGGCCGGGCTGGCCAGGATCGCCGCGGCCAACTGCGGCACCAGCAGGTGCGGCAGGACGCTGGTGTACCAGCTGCCCGGCCCGAAGATCAACCAGTCGGCGGCACCGATCGCGGCGACCGCCTGCGGGCACGCCGCCGGCGCCTGCGGGGTCAGTCGCACCGACTCGACCCGGCCCGTGGTGATCGCCACCTGGTGCTGGCCGCGTACCGTGCACACCTCGTCCGGGCGGCCGGGGTCCGCGGCGCGTACCCGGGCCTCGATGTCGACCGGCTGGCAGGACATCGGCAGCACCCGCCCGACCGCGCCGAGCATCGCCCCGGCGTGCTCCAGCGCCGCCACCGGGTCGCCGAGCTGCTCCATCAACCCGGCGATCACCAGGTTGCCGACCGCGTGTCCACCCAACCCGTCGCCCTTACCGGGCAGGCCGCGCGTCGCCGGGCCGAACCGGTGCTGGAAGAGCCCGGCGCTGCGTCGGGTGGCCGGATGGTCGCCGGCCAGCGCGACCAGCGCCTGCCGCAGGTCACCGGGGGGCAACCCGCCCCGCTCGGCACGCAGCCGTCCGCTGGAGCCGCCGTCGTCGCCGACGGTCACCACCGCCGTGATGTCGAGGTCGAGCCCGGGGGCGCAGCGACGTAACGCCCGTAACGACACGGACAGGCCGTGCCCGCCCCCGAAGGCCACCACCCGGACCGTCATTCGCGCCCCAGATCCCGATGCTGTGCGTTGGCGGCCAGCCCGGCACGACGCAGCCGGGCCGCCAGTTCCTCGGCGATCGCCACACTCCGGTGCTTGCCGCCGGTGCAGCCGACCGCCACGGTCAGGTACCGCTTGCCCTCCCGCTCGAAACCGGCGGTGGTGGCGCCGACCAGGTCCGCGTACCCGTCGACGAACGCGTCGGCGCCCACCTGGCTCAGCACGTACGCGCTGACCGCCTCCTCCCGCCCGGTGTGCTCACGCAGCTCCGGCACCCAGTACGGGTTGGGCAGGAACCGGGCGTCCATCACGAAGTCGGCGTCCGGCGGCAGGCCGTACTTGAAGCCGAACGAGATCACGGTCAGCCGCAGTCGCCGCGCGTCCTCCCCGCCGAACAGCTCCTCGATGCGGCGGCGGAGCTGGTTGACGTTGAGGTGGCTGGTGTCGATGATCACGTCGGCCTGGTCGCGGGCCTCCTCCAGCAGGCCCCGCTCGACGGCGATGCCGTCGGCGAGCCGCCCGTCACCCTGCAACGGGTGTGAGCGCCGCACGCTCTCGAAGCGCCGGATCAGCACCTCGTCGTCGGCGTCGACGAAGACCACCCGGGGGGCGTAGCCACGCTCCTTCAACTCCCGGATCGCCTCGGCCAGATCGGTGGAGAAGGCACGCGAGCGGACGTCCAGCACCATCGCCGTACGCCGGGCCGCGCCACCGGCCTTCACCGCCAGCTCGGCCATGTCCAGCAGCAGTGCCTGCGGCAGGTTGTCCACCACGTAGAAGCCGACGTTCTCCAGGGCCCGGGCCACGGTGCTGCGCCCACCACCGGAGAGGCCGGTGACCACGACCAGGGTGGTGTCCGTCTCGCCGGCCACCCTCCCGGACTGCTCACCGGGTACGCCGCCGTGGTGACCGGTCGTGTGCGCCTCGCCCACCCATCAACCCCCAAGCCGTGGCGCCGCGGTCGGAGCCGACCGGGCATGGTCAAGCGCCGACTCTAGCTCGCCGGTCCCGACCCGACGGAGCGCACCGCCGCACCCGTCCCACCAGCACCGCCGCCGCCGGCCCGGGAGTGTAAGGAGGGGTCCCCTGCTATACACGAGGCGTTAGAAAGGGTCCCTTCCTTTCACGGCTCGTGTCGGCTGACTGACGGCACGTGACGTCCGGGACCGTTATCCTCCGGAAATGGGGAGGCACGGGGCGCGGCTGCGCTGGGTGGTGGCCCTTGTCTCGGTCACGATCGCGGTGCTGGCCACGGTGGATCGTTTCGTCGAACGGGAACGTGAGTGGGCACACGGCGGTGACCAGGTCGCGGTGACCGTCGAGGCCCGCCTGCCGGAACCGGACCGGGTGGCACGCGCCGCCGCCGCGCTCGGCTGGCCGCATGCGACCGACCGCGTCCACGGCGATCCCGACCGGCAGTCGGTGGTGCTGCGGCTGCGCTGGTCCGGGCCGCCCCGCAAGGGCTCCTACCAGGTCTTGCTGCTGGACGACCGACAGTCACCGCCCCGGGTGCTGCGCCCCGAGGGCGGCTACGACGCCGCCGGCGACGCCGGATTCGGCTGGTCCACCGAGTACGAGGTGCTGGCCGCCCGGTACGACTGGCTGGCCGACACCGCCGCCCGCGAGGAGCCGGACGGTACGCAGGGAAGCGCACCGCACGTCGGCGCCATCGGCACCCGCGCGACCGGCGACGGCAGCCTGATCGGGGTGTTCCGCCTCGCTCCCGACGCGCTGCCGCTGGAGGACCCGACCCGCCTGGTGGTGGCCTTCTGCCACGTCGACGACGACGGCGAGGTCCGCTGGGCCAAACGCGTCCCCGTCCCCCCGAGCTACTGAGCCCATCAGCCGTCAACGTGGCACCGCAGCTAGCCGACACGCCGGGGCGAGACCAGCTGCACTGCCACGATCCGGGTGCTGCCCGGCCAGTCGCGCCACGTCGGCGGGGGAACGGCGGTCCGTACCGCAGGCGGTGTGGCTCGTAGAATCCTCGGATGGTCTCCCCCGCCGACGTGAGCGTCACCGAACTGGCCACCTCCGACGCGCCCATCAGCGAAAAGGTGACAGCGACGCTCGACGTGCTGCGGCGGGTCTTCGGGTACGACGCGTTCCGCGGCTTCCAGCAGGAGGTCATCGAGCACGTGGTGGCCGGCGGGGACGCGCTGGTGCTGATGCCGACCGGCGGCGGCAAATCGCTCTGCTACCAGATTCCGGCGCTGGTCCGGGACGGTGTCGCGGTGGTGATCTCGCCGTTGATCGCGTTGATGCAGGACCAGGTCGACGCGTTGACCGCCGTCGGGGTCCGGGCCGGGTTCCTGAACTCCACGCTGGATCTGGACACCCGCCGACTGGTCGAGGCGGAGTTCGTCGCCGGGGAGATCGACCTGCTCTACCTCGCGCCGGAGGCGCTGGCCAGCCGGGCCACGCTGAGCCTGCTGGAGCGGGGCCGGATCAGCCTCTTCGCCATCGACGAGGCGCACTGCGTGTCGCAGTGGGGGCACGACTTCCGGCCGGACTACCTCAACCTGTCGATGCTGCACGAGCGCTGGCCGGGCGTACCCCGTATCGCGCTGACCGCCACCGCGACCAGTGCCACCCGCACGGAGATCGCCACCCGGCTCAACCTGACCGAGGCGCGGCACTTCGTGGCCAGCTTCGACCGGCCCAACATCCAGTACCGGATCGTGCCCAAGCGGGAGGCACGCAAGCAACTGCTCGCCCTGCTGCGCGACGAGCACCCGGGCGAGGCCGGCATCGTCTACTGCCTGTCGCGGGCCTCGGTGGAGAAGACGGCCGAGTTCCTCACCGCCAACGGCATCGACGCACTGCCATACCACGCCGGTCTGGACGCGGCGACCCGCGCCGCCAACCAGCAGCGGTTCCTGCGCGCCGACGGCGTGGTGATGGTGGCGACGATCGCCTTCGGCATGGGCATCGACAAGCCGGACGTCCGCTTCGTCGCCCACCTCGACCTGCCCAAGTCGGTGGAGGGCTACTACCAGGAGACCGGTCGCGCCGGCCGGGACGGACTGCCGTCGACCGCCTGGCTGGCGTACGGGCTCCAGGACGTCGTCCAGCAACGCAAGATGATCGACACCTCCGAGGGCGACCTGGCCCACCGACGAAACCTCGCCGCGCACCTCGACGCGATGCTGGCGCTCTGCGAGACGGTCCGCTGCCGCCGGGTGCAGTTGCTCGACTACTTCGGGCAGCGCCTGGACGGTGACTGCGGCAACTGTGACACCTGCCTGGCCCCGCCGGAGTCCTGGGACGGGACGGTCGCCGCGCAGAAGCTGCTCTCCACGGTGTTCCGGCTGGACCGGGAGCGCAACCAGCGGTTCGGTGCCGGACACTGCGTCGACATCCTGCTGGGCAAGAGCACCGACAAGATCGTCCAGCACCGGCACGACTCGCTCACCGTCTTCGGCATCGGCGACGATCTGAGCGAGGCGGAGTGGCGGGGCGTGGTACGCCAGTTGCTCGCCGAGGGCCTGCTCGCCGTCGAGGGCGACTACGGCACCCTGGCGCTCACCGACGCCAGCGCCGAGGTGCTCGGCCGTCGACGTACCGTGATGATGCGTCGGGAGCCGGCCCGGCCGGCGAAGACGGCCAAGCCCCGGGGCGCGGCCACCGTGGTCGCGGAACTGCCGGCCGAGGCCGCCGGTACGTTCGAGCGCCTGCGCGCCTGGCGCGCGACCAGTGCCAAGGAGCAGGGCGTACCCGCCTACGTCATCTTCCACGACGCCACGTTGCGGCAGATCGCCGCCGACGCCCCGTCCTCGCTGGACGAGCTGTCCCGGATCAGCGGTGTCGGCGAGAACAAGCTGGCCAAGTACGGCGAGCAGATCCTCTCGGTGCTGGCCGACCCGACCTGATCCGCCGCCCGCCCGCTGCTCGCCGCTCTTGAACGCGCCGCTGTTCACGCGCCTACTGTTCGGCAGTCGGCGGGAGCGGTGAGCCTGCCTCCCTGGCGTGCGGCAGCTTCTCCTGCCTGACCAGGTCGGCGCCTTTCGAGCTGACCCGTTCTTGCTGTCGGACGCGGGGACCGGAGGTGAACCACTCACGCCGCCGGGAGTGGTGACACGTCGGTGCACACCCTCGGAAGTGGTGACCCGTCGGTGCAGTCAGCTCGATAGTCGTGAGACCTCACCTGGCAAGGCCGACGACGACGCGCTACGGCGCCGAATCACGTCGGCAAGGTCGGGTCGTCGACCGACGCGGGCGACCAGCCTGGTGCTCGACAGGTTCGGGCGGAAACTGCCCTCGACCTCGATCACACCGAGCCGACAAGCCGACGAGGCGACGAGGCGACGAGGCGACGAGGCCCCGAGGTTGCCGCGCGGGAGTCGATGGGACGGTCGCGTCGGAGCTGACCGCGAGGATCAGTCAGTGCCGGCCTGACTGTCGGTGGCACCGAGGGCGGTGAGGATCGCCTCGGCGGTGCGGCGGCCGACGCCGGGGACCTCGGTGATCTCGTCCACGGTGGCGGCCGAGAGTCGCTTGAGCGAGCCGAAGTGGCGCAGCAGCGCCTTGCGACGGACTTCGCCGAGGCCGGGGACACTGTCCAGTGCGGAGGTGGTCATCCGCTTGGAGCGGCGCTGCCGGTGGAAGGTGATGGCGAAGCGGTGCGCCTCGTCGCGTACCCGTTGGAGCAGGTACAGCCCCTCGGAGGTGCGCGGCAGGATGACCGGGAAGTCGTCGTCGGGCAGCCAGACCTCCTCCAGCCGCTTGGCCAGGCCGCACAGCGCCACGTCGTCGATGCCCATCTCGGCCAGGGCCTGGGCGGCGGCGGCCACCTGCGGCGCGCCGCCGTCGACCACCACCAACTGCGGCGGGTACGCGAACCTGCGCGGCCGCCCGGTCGTCGGGTCGACCAACACACCCACCCCCGGCTCGTCCTCGCCCAGGTCCGCCCCGTCGCGCGTCGCCTCAGCGGAGGCGGGAAGGTCAACGGCGGACTCCGCACCCGCCTCGCCGGTCTCGGCGCGGGCGTCGAGGTAGCGGGCGAAACGGCGGCGCAGCACCTCGGACATCGCGGAGAGGTCGTCGGTGGCGCCCCGGATGATGAAGCGGCGGTACTCGCTCTTGCGGGGCAGGCCGTCCTCGAAGACGACCATGCTGGCCACCACGTCGGTGCCCTGGATCTGCGAGATGTCGAAGCACTCGATGCGCAACGGCGCGGTCCGCATGGCGAGCGCGTCACTGATCTCGTCGAGCGCTTTGCCCCGCGTGGTGAGGTCGCCGGCCCGCTTGAGCTTGTGCCGGGCCAACGCGTCCTTCGCGTTGCGCTCGACCGTCTCCATCAGGGTGCGCTTGTCGCCGCGCTGCGGCACCCGCAGGGTCACGCGGCTGCCCCGATGGTGCGAGAGCCAGTCGGCGAGGGCCTCGGCGTCGGCGGGCAGCTCCGGCACCAGCAGCTCACGGGGGACGTCGGTCTCGCCCTGCTCACCGCCGTAGACCTGAGTGCAGAAGTGGTGCACCAGGTCTCCGGTGCTGAGGTCCTCGGTCTTCTCCACCACCCAGCCGCGCTGGCCGCGTACCCGGCCGCCGCGTACGTGGAAGACCTGCACGGCGGCTTCCAGCGGGTCGTCGGCGAACGCGACCACGTCGGCGTCGGTGCCGTCGCCGAGCACCACGGTCTGCTTCTCCATCGCCCGGCGCAAGGCGGCGACGTCGTCGCGCAGCCGGGCCGCCCGCTCGAACTCCAGCGCCTCGCTGGCCTCGGTCATCTCGCGTTCCAGCTTGCGGACCATGGAGTCGGTGCGACCGGCCATGAAGTCGCAGAAGTCGTCGACGATCTCGCGGTGCCGTTCGGCGGTGACGCTGCCGACGCAGGGCGCCGAACACTTGCCGATGTACCCGAGCAGGCAGGGACGGCCCACCTGCCCGGCCCGTTTGAACACCCCGGCGGAGCAGGTCCGCGCCGGGAAGACCCGCAGCAGCAGGTCGAGGGTCTCGCGGATCGCCCAGGCGTGCGAGTACGGCCCGAAGTAGCGCACCCCCTTGCGCTTGCTGCCCCGCATCACCTGTAGCCGTGGGTACTCCTCGTCGAGGGTGACCGCCAGGTACGGGTACGACTTGTCGTCGCGGTAGCGGACGTTGAACCTCGGGTCGTACTGCTTGATCCAGAGGTATTCGAGCTGGAGCGCCTCGACCTCGGTGCCGACGGTGACCCAGTCGACCGACTCGGCGGTGGTGACCATCTGCTGGGTGCGCTGGTGCAGCCCCCACAGGTCGCCGAAGTAGGAGTTGAGCCGGCTGCGTAGGCTCCGCGCCTTGCCGACGTAGATCACCCGGCCGGTGCCGTCGTAGAAGCGGTAGACCCCCGGCGCCTCGGGGATGGTGCCCGGCGCGGGACGGTAGGTCGACGGATCAGCCACACTCCGAGACTAGTCGCCACCCCCGACAGCCCTGATCATCCCCACTCGCCCCTTTCTCCGCCCGTCCGGGGTCGGCGTACCGGGGAGTCGTGATTGATGCCTTCCAATCTCGGGCGCCGACCCCTACCATCCAGTAACCGAATGTTCTTCACGTAATGATCCCGCCCGATGGTCCCCCGTCCACAGAGGATCGCCATGCCTGCTCACCCCGCCACCCGCCGGCTGCTCGCCGGTGCGACCGCCGCCCTCGCGGTCGCCACCGCGCTCGTCGGCGTGTCCTCCCCCGCCACCGCCACCCCCGTCCCCGACGCCGGCACCCTCGCCGTGAACGTCGCCAGCGCCTTCGCCGGCAACGACTACTGCCTCGGCGAGTGCTCCGAGATCCTGCCGCCCGGCCAGAACGGCAACGCCACCCTCGTCGAGGTCCTGGGCAACCAGGCGTTCGGCACGCTTCCCCGGCACTCCGCCGACCAGCTCGACACGTACGCCAACCTGGTCTACGGCTACGCCGGGCTGCGCGAGGACCAGGTCAGCACGTTCTTCCGGGACGCCTCCTTCGGCGTCGCCCCCGGCCAGGTCGAACGCGACTACTCCCCGCGTTCCGACGTGCGGATCGTGCGCGACCGGACCAACGGTGTCCCGCACATCACCGGCACCACCCGGGGCGGCACCATGTACGGCGCCGGGTACGCCGGAGCCGAGGACCGACTCTTCACGATGGACCTGCTGCGGCACGTCGGTCGGGGCACGCTGACCCCGTTCGCCGGGGGCGCACCGGGCAACCGGGCGCTGGAGCAGAGCGTGTGGCGCACCTCCCCGTACACGGAGGCGGACCTGCAGGCCCAGGTGAACGCCTTGCGCGGCAAGGGTGGGACACGCGGCGAGCAGCTCTACGCCGACGTGCAGGAGTACGTCGCCGGGGTCAACGCCTACATCCAGACCTGCATGGCCAACCGCAACTGCCCCGGCGAGTACGTGCTGACCGGTCACCTCGACGCGATCACGAACGCCGGTGGACCGAAGCCGTTCGTGATGACCGACCTGATCGCCATCGCCGGGGTCGTCGGCGGCCTCTTCGGCGGCGGTGGCGGCACCGAAATGCAGTCGGCGCTGGTCCGCATCGCGGCCCGGGCCAAGTTCGGTCCGACCGACGGCGACCGGGTGTGGAACGCCTTCCGGGGGCAGAACGACCCGGAGACCGTGCTGACCCTGCACGACGGGCAGAGCTTCCCGTACGGTGACGCCGCGCCGAACGCGCCCAGCGTGGTGCTGCCGGACGCCGGGTCGGCCCGGGTCGAGCCGATCGTCACCGACCAGACCGGCTCCGCCACCACCGCCACGACCTCGAACCGCAGCTCGGAACTGGCCGCCGCGCTCTCCGGGCTGACCATCGACCCGGCGCACCGGGGCATGTCCAACGCGGCCGTGGTCTCCGCCGCCCACTCGGCCACCGGACATCCGATCGCCGTCTTCGGGCCGCAGACCGGCTACTTCTCCCCGCAACTGCTGATGGTGCAGGAGTTGCAGGGCCCGGGCATCAGCGCCCGGGGCGCCGCCTTCGCCGGACTCAACCTCTATGTCCTGCTCGGCCGGGGCCAGGACTACGCGTGGAGCGCCACCTCCTCGATCCACGACATCACCGACACGTACGCGATGCCGCTCTGCGTGCCCGGCGGCGGAACGCCGACGCCGGCCAGCAACCACTACCTCTTCCGGGGCCAGTGCCTGGCGATGGAGGAGCTGTCCCGGGTCAACCGGTGGACCCCGACCGTCGCCGACAGCACCGCGGCCGGGTCGTACAAGCTGGTCGCCTGGCGTACCAAGCTGGGCCTGGTGGGCTGGCGCGGCACGGTGGGCGGGGTGCCGCACGCGTTCACCCAACTGCGCTCCACCTACGGTCGTGAGGCCGACTCGGCCATCGGCTTCCAGATGTTCAACGACCCGACCCAGATGGGTTCCGCCGAGGCGTTCCTCACCTCCGCCAACAACGTCGAGTACGCCTTCAACTGGTTCTACGTCAACTCCACCCAGTCGGCGTACTTCAACTCCGGGCTCAACCCGGTGCGGGCCGCCGGCAGCAACCCGAATCTGCCGATGAAGGCCGAACGGGCCTACGAGTGGCAGGACTTCGACCCGGCGACCGGCACCGCGCGGTACGCGCCGCGCTCGGCCCACCCGCAGTCGATCAACCAGGACTACTACATCAGCTGGAACAACAAGCAGGCCAAGGACTTCGGTGCCGCCGACGGCAACTTCAGCTTCGGTGCCGTACACCGGGGTGACCTGCTGGACAAGCCGATGAAGGCGGCCATCTCGGCGGGCCGCAAGTTCGACCGGGCCTCGCTGACCGAACTGGTGCAGCGGGCCGGGCTGACCGACCTGCGCGGCGCAGAGGTGCTCGGCGAGCTGATCCGGGTGCTGGAGAGCCAGCCGGTCACCGACAGCGCCCTGGCCACCGAGATCACCCGGCTCAAGGCCTGGCGACAGGCGGGCGCGCTGCGGGTGGAGACCGCCAAGGGCTCCAAGGTGTACCAGCACGCCGAGGCGATCCGTACCTTCGACGCCTGGTGGCCGCTGCTGGTGCGGGGCATGTTCCGCGACCAGCTCGGCACGGACCTCTACCAGTCCGTGATCAACGCGATGCAGATCAACGAGTCCCCGTCCGGCCTGCAACAGGGCGACGTGTCGAACCTGCCGTCCTCGGCGAACAGCGCGCAGACCCACAAGGGCTCGGCGTTCCAGTACGGCTGGTGGGGCTACGTCGACAAGGACCTGCGGGCGGTGCTCGGTGACCCGGTCGCCGGCGACCCCGGACGGACCTTCTGCGGCGCCGGCAACCTGGGTACGTGCCGTCAGGTGCTGCTGGACACGCTGCGCACCGCGTCGACGACCCCGGCCGCCCAGACGTACCCGGGCGACGCCACCTGCGCCGCCGGTGACCAGTGGTGCGCGGACGCGATCGTCCAGTCGCCGCTGGGCGGTATCAAGCACGCCACCATCGCCTGGCAGAACCGCCCCACCTACCAGCAGGTGGTGTCGTTCCCGGCCCGACGTGGTGACGCGGTGACCAACCTGGCGACCGGCCGTCCGGTGACCGCCTCTAGCAGCCAGCTCGGCAACGGCGCCGCCCGCGCCGTCGACGGTGACCTGAACACCCGCTGGGCCAGCTCCTGGTCGGACAACCAGTGGCTGCGGGTGGACCTGGGCTCGGTGCGGCAGGTCGGCCGGGTGGCCCTGGCCTGGGAGTCCGCGTACGCCCGGTCGTATCGCATCGAGGTCTCCGACGACGGCGCGACCTGGCGGACGGTCTGGTCGACCACGGCCGGCGACGGCGGCACCGACGTGCTGACCTTCGCCCCGCAACAGGCCCGCTACGTGCGGGTGTACGGGCTCACCCGGGCCACCACGTACGGCTTCTCGCTGTGGGAGCTGTCCGCGTACGCGCAGTGACGCGGACGGGCGCGGCCGGAGGCGAGTTCGCCCCGGTCGCGCCCGTATCCGTGTGCCCCGCTGTCAGGCCAGCGAGATCTGGTCCCCGTCGACCTTGACCTCCTTGGCCGGCAGGCCGGTGGTCGCCGGCCCGGCCTTGACCGAGCCGTCCTCGATGGAGAACTTGCTGCCGTGACAGGTGCAGTTGATCGTCCCGCCGTCGACGTTCGACACCGGGCAGCCCTGGTGCGTGCAGATCGGGTCGAACCCCTTGAACTCCCCGGCGCTGGGCTGGGTGATCACCACGCCCTGCGCGGCGAAGACCGCACCGCCGCCGACCGGGATGTCGGCGGTCCTGGCCAGTGACTGCGCCCCCTCACGGTCCCCGCCGCCGGGGTCACCGGTGTTGGTGACCTGAGGTCCGCCGCTGGTCGGGGCCGCGCCGTCACCGGAGTCGTCACCGCCGCCGCACCCGGCCAGCACTACCGCCGCGCCGACCGCGCCCACGCCGGTCAGCAGGCTCCGTCGGGTACGCGTGTCCGGTCCGGCCAGCACCTGATCGTCACTCATGCCGCCTCGCTTCTCTCTTCGGCTACCACCGTGCATGATCCGTGGCTACGTCTCTCGACACGCACCACTCTGCCCGGTGGTTCACCCGATCGGCCACTCGGGCGTACCCCAACGGGTGGGCCCGACCGCCGCCACGGGCGACGGCCGGGCCTCGCGGATCAGCGGGCGGCGGCCGCCTTGCGACCGCGCGTCTTGGCCCCGGTGGCCTTCGCGGCGGTGGACTTGGCACCGTTGGCCTTGGCGGCCCGGGCGGTGGCCGCCGTCGCGCCCTTGGCCGTGCCGTCGAGCTTGAGCACGGTCCGTAGGAACTGCCCGGTGTGACTCTCGGTGACCTCGGCGACCTCCTCCGGGGTGCCGGTGGCGAGCACCGTGCCGCCCCGGTGACCGCCCTCCGGGCCCATGTCGATCAGCCAGTCGGCACTCTTGATCACGTCGAGGTTGTGCTCGATGGTGATCACCGTGTTGCCCTTGTCGACCAGCCCCTCCAGCACCAGCAGCAGCTTGCGGATGTCCTCGAAGTGCAGGCCGGTGGTGGGCTCGTCGAGCACGTACACCGTCCGCCCGGTGGACCGCTTCTGCAGCTCGGAGGCGAGCTTGACCCGCTGCGCCTCACCGCCGGAGAGGGTCGGCGCCGGCTGGCCCAGCCGGACGTAGCCCAGGCCCACGTCGACGAGCGTCTTGAGGTGCCGGTGGATGGCCGGGATGGCGGAGAAGAACTCCGCCGCCTCCTCGATCGGCATCTCCAGCACGTCGGAGACGGTCTTGCCCTTGTAGTGCACCTCCAGGGTCTCCCGGTTGTACCGGGCGCCCTTGCAGACCTCGCACGGCACGTACACGTCGGGCAGGAAGTTCATCTCGATCTTGATGGTGCCGTCACCGGAGCACGCCTCGCAGCGTCCGCCCTTGACGTTGAACGAGAACCGGCCCGGCCCGTACCCCCGGACCTTGGCCTCGGTGGTCTCGGCGAACAGCTTGCGCACGTGGTCCCAGACGCCGGTGTAGGTCGCCGGGTTCGAGCGCGGCGTCCGACCGATCGGTGACTGGTCGACCCCGACGACCTTGTCCACGTGCTCCAGCCCGCCGACGCGGGTGTGCCGGCCAGGCACCAGCCGGGCGCCGTTGATCTGGTTGGCCAGCACCGCGTAGAGGATGTCGTTGACCAGGGTCGACTTGCCCGACCCGCTGACGCCGGTGACGGCGATCAACTGGCCCAGCGGGAAGTTCACCGTGAGATTGCGCAGGTTGTGCTCGCGGGCACCGTGCACCACCAGTTCCCGACCCGGCGTCTGCGGGCGGCGCCCGGCCGGGAGCGGGATCTCCCGACGTCCGGAGAGGTACGCCCCGGTCATCGACTCCGGGTTCGTCAGCAGCTCCGGCACCGAGCCGCTGTGCACGATCTGCCCACCGTGCTCCCCCGCGCCGGGCCCGATGTCCACGATCCAGTCGGCGGTGCGGATGGTGTCCTCGTCGTGCTCGACCACGATCAGCGTGTTGCCCAGCCCGCGCAGCCGGACCAGGGTCTCGATCAGCCGGTGGTTGTCGCGCTGGTGCAGCCCGATCGACGGCTCGTCCAGCACGTAGAGCACGCCGACCAGGCCGGACCCGATCTGGGTGGCGAGCCGGATGCGCTGCGCCTCGCCACCGGAGAGGGTGCCGGCGGCCCGGTCCAGGGAGAGGTAGTCCAGACCGACGTCGAGCAGGAAGCGCAGCCGAGCGTTGATCTCCTTGAGCACCCGCTCGGCGATCAGCTTCTGCCGGTCGGTCAGCTCGATGCCGGCCAGCAGGTCGGCGCACTCGCCGACGGACAGGTTGCACACCTCGGCGATGCTGCGCCCGGCCAGCGTGACGGCGAGCACCTCGGGCTTGAGCCGGGCACCGCCGCAGGCCGCACAGGGCACGTCACGCATGTACCCCTCGTACTTGTCCCGGGACCACTCCGACTCGGTGTCGGAGTGCCGGCGCTCGATCCACTGCACCACGCCCTCGAAGCCGGTGTAGTACGAGCGCTCCCGGCCGTACTTGTTGCGGTAGCGCACGTGCACCTGGTCGTCGGAACCGTGCAGGATCGTCTTCTGCGCCCGCGACGGCAGCGCCCGCCACGGCGTGTCGACGGTGAAGTGCTCGGCCTCGCCCAGCGCCTCCAACAACCGCAGGAAGTACTCCAGGTTGTGCCCGGTCGCCCAGGGCTGGATCGCGCCCTCGCGCAGGCTGCGCTCCGGGTCCGGGACGACCAGCTCCGGGTCGACCTCCTTCTTGGTGCCCAGGCCGGTGCACTCGGGGCAGGCGCCGTACGGCGCGTTGAAGGAGAAGACCCGGGGCTCCAGGTCCTCGATCGCCAGCGGGTGGTCGTTGGGGCAGGCCAGGTGCTCGGAGTAGCGGCGTTCCCGGTCCGGGTCGTCCTCGGCCAGGTCGACGAAGTCCAGCAGCACCAGACCGCCGGAGAGCCCGAGCGCCGCCTCGACCGAGTCGGTCAGCCGCTGCTTGGCGCCGGCCTTGACGCTGAGCCGGTCGATCACCACCTCGATGGTGTGCTTCTCCTGCTTCTTGAGCTTCGGCGGGTCGGTGAGCTGGTGCACCACCCCGTCGACCCGGGCCCGGGCGTACCCCTTGGACTGGAGCTCGGCGAAGAGGTCGACGTACTCGCCCTTGCGGCCGCGCACCACCGGGGCGAGCACCATGAAACGGGTGCCCTCGGCCATCGCCAGGACCCGGTCGACGATCTGCTGCGGGCTCTGCTTGGAGATCCGCTCGCCGCAGACCGGGCAGTGCGGCACGCCGACCCGGGCGAAGAGCAGTCGCAGGTAGTCGTAGACCTCGGTGATGGTGCCGACGGTCGAGCGCGGGTTGCGCGAGGTCGACTTCTGGTCGATCGAGACCGCCGGGCTCAACCCCTCGATGAAGTCGACGTCCGGCTTGTCCATCTGGCCGAGGAACTGCCGCGCGTACGACGACAGCGACTCCACGTAGCGGCGCTGCCCCTCGGCGAAGATCGTGTCGAAGGCCAGGCTCGACTTGCCCGAGCCGGACAGCCCGGTGAACACGATCAGGGCGTCCCGGGGCAGGTCGAGACTGACGTCACGCAGGTTGTGCTCGCGTGCGCCACGAATGATCAAACGGTCGGCCACGGTCCGTGTACTCCCGGGTGAGGATGACGAAGGAAGATCTGTCCGCTTTCAGGGATGAACCCGACCTTTCGGGCAAACCCGGCTTTCTGGGCGAACCCGATTTCGGGGTACGCCCAAGCGGTTGTGCCGGCGCGGAAAAGCGCCCCGGCAACTGTAGACCCGCCCTACGACAATCTGCCCCGACGGCGGGGCCGGCGGGCGGCGCGCCGCCCGGTCTCGTGAGCGATCTCGCGGTGCAGCCGTCGCCAGTTCTCCCAGCGCCGGGCGGTCAGCTCACCTGTCCGCAGCGCATCCTGGACGGCGCACCCCGGCTCGGCCTCGTGCCCGCAGTCGCCGTAGCGGCACTCGACCGCCAGCGCGGCGATGTCGCCGAAGGCCCGGTCGAGCCCGGTCGCGCCGTCGAGCAGACCGACCGCCCGGACGCCGGGGGTGTCCACCACCGCCCCACCGCCGGGCAGCGGCACCAACGCCCGCCAGGTGGTGGTGTGCCGGCCCTTGCCGTCCACCCGCCGGATCGCCTGGGTGGGCATCACCGTCGCCCCGGCCAGCGCGTTGACCAGGCTCGACTTGCCCGCACCGGAAGGTCCCAGCAGACCGAGGGTGCGGCCGGGGCCGACCTCGGCGCGCAGCGGGTCCAGCCCGGTGCCGCGCTCGGCGCTGACCGGCAGCACCGGCACGCCGGGAGCCAGCGCCGCGAGCTGCCGCGCCACCGCGACCGGGTCGGCCGCCAGGTCGGTCTTGGTCAGCACCACCAGCGGACGGGCGCCGGACTCGTGGGCCAGCGCCAGCAGCCGCTCGACGCGGGCGGCGTCGGGCGCCGGGTGCACCGCCTCCACCACGGCCGCCACGTCCAGGTTGGCGGCGAGCAGGTGACCGGCGGCGTCCTTGCCGGCGGTGCGCCGCACCAACGCGGTACGCCGGGGCAGCACCGCCTCCACGGTGATCCGGGCGTCGGGCCAGCGCCCGAGCAGCACCCAGTCCCCCACGCCGGGCAGCCGGGTGGGGTCACCCGCGGCGGCGACCAGCACCGCCCCGCCCGAGGTGGCACGCACCGGCCCCACCTCGGTCAGCACGGTGCAGACCCCACGGTCGACCCGGGCCACCCGACCCGGACGGTGATCGGTACGGATACGTCGCAGATGCGCCGCCCGCTCGGCGTCCCAGCCCAGGGCGGTCAACGTGATGCTCATGCTCGACGCCACCTCCTCCACTCCGGCGCCGCGACCACCGCAGACGGTAGGCCCGGCGGCGCCCGGCCGGAAGTGAATTCCCCGGCGACGCGGCACGCCCGGAGGGCTAGGGTCGGAACGTGCCGACAGACCCCCTTCTCCTCACCGGTGACGTGACCGACGCCACCGCCCGGCTGGTGCGTACGGCTGCCGGTTTCGACGCCACCGACCTGGCCGCGCCGTCGCTGCTGCCCGGCTGGACACGCGGCCACGTCCTGGCCCACCTGTGTCGCAACGCCGACGGTTTCGCCAACCTGCTCACCTCGGCACGCACCGGCGAGCAGATCCCGATGTACGCCAGCGCGCAGGCCCGCGACGCCGACATCGAGGCCGGCGCGCCCCGCCCGCCCGAGGAGCACCTGGACGACCTGCGTCGCAGCGCGGACCGGTTCGCCGAGGCGGTGGCGGCGATGCCGGTGTCGGCCTGGGCGGCCACCGTCGAGACCCGACGGGGTCCCTGGCCGGCCGCGCTACTGGTCTGGGGACGGCTCCGGGAGCTGGAGATCCACCACGTCGACCTGGCCGCCGCTTACCGGCCGCAGGACTGGTCGCCGAGCTTCGGCCACCGGCTGCTGCACGAGGTGGCCACCGGCTTCGGCGACCGCGACGACGCGCCATCGATGGTGCTGCGCTTCGACGGCGCCGGCCACGAACTGGTGGTGGGCGAGCGCGCGGGGGCGCCCGTCGTCACCGGTCCGGCAGCGGAACTCGCCGCCTGGCTCACCGGCCGCAGCACCGGCACCGCCCTGACCGTCAGCCCCGACGGTGACCTGCCCCGCCCACCGGAATGGATCTAGGAAGACGATGACCTACAGCGGAGATGTCACCCCCGGCGGCCCGCCGGCCGTACGCGAACTCGACGCCCTGACCATCACCAAGGTGTCGGTCGGCCCGATGGACAACAACGCGTACCTGCTGCGCTGTCGGCACACCGGCGAACAGGTGCTGATCGACGCCGCCAACGAAGCGCCCCGACTGCTGGAGCTGGTCGGTGACGGCGGGCTGCGCACCGTGGTCACCACCCACCAGCACATGGACCACTGGGTGGGGCTGGAGGAGGTCGTCGCCAAGACCGGGGCCCGCGCGCTGGTGCACGCCGACGACGCGGAGGGGCTGCCGATCGAGGCGCAGACCCTCGCCGACGGGGACACCGTGCCCGTGGGTGACTGCACGCTGGAGGTCATCCACATCAAGGGGCACACCCCGGGTTCGGTGGCGCTGCTCTACCGCGACCCGGCCGGCACCCCGCACCTCTTCACCGGCGACAGTCTCTTTCCTGGGGGTCCTGGGAGGACAACAGATCCTGAGTCGTTTCGGCAGGTGATGGACGACTTGGAGGGGAAGGTTTTCGGACGCCTTCCGGATGACACGTGGTTCTATCCGGGGCATGGCGCTGACTCGACCCTGGGTGCGGAGCGTCCGCACCTGGGCGAGTGGAGGGCGCGCGGCTGGTAGGCCCGGCGTGATCTAGGAGGCGGCCCGGTTCCCCGTGGTGGGGCCGGGCTGCGTGCTGTGCAGATACCGCAGGTAGCTGAGGGCTGCCTGCTTGGTGGCGTCCGGCATGTCGGGGTCTTCGAGGATGCTGACGGCTTCCTCGACGGTGGGGTCTTGCCGGCGTGGCGGGGGCGGTAGGTGCTCGACGTCGGCGGGCGCGAGGTAGCCGAGGGCCACGCCAGCCGTGACGGTCGAGAGGCCGAGGACGCGGCACACGGCTTGTACCTGTTCCGGTTTCGGGTTGGTGACTTGGCCGCGTTCCCATCGGCTGATTGTTTCGAGTGATACGCCGGATCGGTCGGCCACGTCTTCTTGTCGAAGACCGACCCTGACTCGGTATTCGCGGAGTAGTCGCGAGAACCTGTTTCCGCTGTCGTTTTGTTCTGCCGCCACGGGGTCACGATAGGCGTGGTTGGCGTTTCTCTCACTGATGGTGTCTGCCGTTCGGCATACGTCATTCATGCCGTGCAGCCCCCGTTTCTGTTGCGCGGCCTGGGGTTTCTCCCTGTCATCATGCCGTCACTCATCGATAGATACAACTGGACGGCACGCCCGGCGAACCCTTGTACGGCACACGTCTTATATGCCATGCTCACGTCATGCATGACGTATCCCCGGTTCGGCTACACGGCATCCCCGCCGTCTCACCGACCATCCGATGGCAGCGGGTCAAGACCGCCCTCGGCGTCAGCACCAACGCTGAGGTAGCCGAACGAACCGGCATCCCCCTGCGCACCCTCGACCGGCTGTTCATCAACCCCGACTCAAGTCTGCTGCGCAACGCCCGCCGGCTGTCGGCACTCACCGGCATCGGCATGGACGAGCTGTTTCCCGCCGACGACTTGGCGGAGGCCGCCTGATGGCCCACTACCGACTCGACGACCCGGCACTGCAAGCCGAACTGGACCGTCTTGCCGCCGAAGAGGCCGCCGCGTGGCCGGTCACCGACGAGACGCTGGCCGCGCTGGCGCGGATCCTGCCGACCGCCAACGCGATGGCCGACCGGCGCAATGCCGCCATCGCGCCCGCCATCCCCGCCCAGCGGAGGCGTGCCGCGTGAACACCACCCCGCGTGTGATCACCCGCCCGGCTGGCACGGCCATCGAACTACTCACGATGCCTGGCTTCACCGTCGACCGGGTCGGCGACTGGATGCCCACGATCGCCGCCGATGAGGCGGAAGCGCTGCGGCTGCTCGATGAGCGGGAGCGGGCGCTGCGCCTCAAGCAGTCCACGCACACCACCTGACATGGCTGGACGCCCACCGGATGCGACCCGGCAGGCGTCCTGAAAGCCACCACCGAATCCGACCTAGACGAAGGGGTGTCGAATCCGATGACTTTTCGAGTACACCACATCAGCCGTTCGGCTGACACCGCACCCTCTGTTGCGCTGCCGTCGCCGTCCGACGACGCCGCCTGGACCGCCGAGACGGTTGCGATCATCGCCGGGGTTCCGATGCCGCCGCACACGATGATTCACACCCGGCCGCAGGCTGGCTGCCCGCTGTGCCCGCCGACCGCCTGCCCGTGCGGCCGGTTCGACTGCCCGGACGTGTTCGAGCACCGCCGTAGTTTCGCGGGGTCGGAGACGACGTGGCGCGAGGTGGCCGCCTGATGCCGACCATGGCCGAACTGTGCGCGGGCGGCGGACTCCTCACCCGCGCCCTCGAAGAGACGTTCGGGGTGACGTCGAAGTGGCATGCCGAGTCGGATCCGGCCGCGTCGAAGGTGCTGGAACGGCGCTGGCCGGGTGTGCCGAATTTCGGCGACGTCACCCGCATCGCCTGGTCGACCATCGGCCTCGTCGACCTCCTGGCGGCCGGTTTTCCCTGCCAGCCGTTCAGCTCCTCCGGCAAGCGGGGGGGGTCCACCGATGAGAGGCACCTGTGGCCGACCGGTGTGCTGCCCGGGATCGAGGCACTGATGCCGCCCGTGCTCGTGTTGGAGAACGTGCCGAACCTGCTGCGCATCGAGCGCGGCGAGGTGTTCGGTGTCATCCTCGCCGACTTGGATCGGCTCGGGTACACGGTGGCCTGGACGGTGGTGGGTGCCTGCAAGATGGGCGCCTGCCACCACCGGCACCGCCTGTTCATGCTGGCCGTTCGTTCGCCGGGCGTGTCGGTGCCGTCGCAGGAGCCGACGGCTGAGCGTGCCGGGGATGTGTGGCTGCCGGTGCAGCGGGTGCTGTTCGGTGACGTCCAGGCGGTGCGGTGGCCGGCGTCGGGCGTGTCGCGCGCCGGGGTTATGTGGCCGCTTCCGGTGGAGACGTGCGGCGAGGGCGGCATTCTGCTGCCGACCCCGAGGACGAGCGACACCAATGGGGCCGGAGCGCACGGTGACGGCGGACTGGACCTGCGAACCGTGGTGTCGATGCTGCCGACTCCCCGCGCTTCGGACACGGGCACGCCGGGACGTCGGGCGTCAGAGGGTTTCCGGCCGCCGCTGTCGCAGGTGATTCTGCCGATGTTCCCAACCCCCACGGCCCGCGACGCGGGCCGTGGGGCAGGGCGACCGTTTGCCGAGGGCCGCCCCCTGTCGGAGGTGGTGGCGTTGGTGCCGCCCGGCCAGTTCGGTAAGTACGAGCCTGCTGTACGCCGCCAGGAGGTCGCGTTCGGCCTGACCGTGCCAGCGCCGACGGAGCCGGGCCGTGCCGGTAAGCCGCGCCTGGCCGCCGCGTTCCCCGAGTGGATGATGGCCGCCCCGCGCGGCTTCTTGACCGATGTGGTGTCGCGTAACGAGGCGCTGCGGATCGCCGGGAACGGCGTGTTCGGGCCGGTGGTCGGTCACGCGTTGTCGTCGCTGCCGACGTTCGGGCCTGCGGTGGCGTTGCTGTCGCGCCAGCATTTGGGGGTGGCGGCGTGAGTGCCTTCAACCCGGACGCGGTGCCGACGTTTCCCGAGGCTGAGACGCGGGACAGCCGTGAGGAGTGGGAGCGGTTGGAGCGCCGCCGCTTCCGCCTGTTCTTCGCCGTGGTCGCGTCGGTCGCTGTCGTGGTGGTGGCTGCTGGCGTGTGGGCGATCTCCAACGGCCACGTTCCGTGGGTTGGTGTGCGGTGAGCGGCCGGGTGTTGCGTCTCGCCCCCACCTCGCCGGGTGGGCGTGTGCGGGAGGTGCCGATCGGGCCGGGCCAACTGCGGGACGCGGAACGGCTGCTGGTTCGGTTGTCGCGGTTGGAGTCGGTGCGGTCTGGTGACCGGACTGCCGAGATCGTGTGCATGGGCGGCGAGCGGTGACGCGCCGTCGCGCCGCCACCCTGCTTGCCGCCTCGTTCTCGGTGGGTGTCCTGTTCGGTGTGGCCGGCTGGTGGCTTGGCGCCGCGTTCGCTGGCATGGCGGCGTCGTGGGTTATCGGCCGCGCGACCGGCCACCGTCTGCTGGTTGACGCCGAGGGCCGTGCCGCTCTTTGGCGCGGTGAGGCTGCCCGCGCTGAGGCCGAAGCGGACGGGCTGCGCGATGAGTTGACGTACCGCTGGGTCGACGCCCATGAGGGCCGTTTCGTGGATGACGCCCGTCTGCGCCCGGACTGGTCCTCGCTGGACCGCAATTCCTCTTCCTCGCCTGGCGCCGCCTCACCTGTGCGTCCGGCCACCACCACTGCTTAACCCGTCCTGAGGGGAGTTCCGCATGGCTTCGTACTACTCGCGGATGCGACGCATCTTGCATAACGCAACCGGACACTTCACGCAGAGTGAGAACACGCCGGTTCAGGTGGCCCCCGCGCCGACCGTCACCGGCCGCGCCACCCCCATGCCCGGCAGTCTCGTTCGGGCCTCCGACGTGTACGCGGACCTCACCCAGTGGCTGCCGACGCCTGGTGCCCCGGCCGCCAACACGCGCCCGTACACGGGGCGACGCAACGTGTCCGACGTGAACCGGATGCCGCGAACACTCACACGGCAGCGGGTGTCCTGATGGCCGAGCGCATCTTCCTCTACACCTACATTGCCGTGATCGCGGTCGTCGTCGTCACGATGGTCGGCCTGCTCATCAAGTGGTCGCGGGAAGAGTGGCAGGCGGCCCGCCTCGACAGTGCGCGTGTCGAATCCGAGTTCGGTCCGCTGCTGGCCCGTGTTCGTGCCGCCGCCGACGGGTGGGTTTCCGCCGTACCGGGTGCCGACCGGTACATGGCTCGTGGACGTCACCGCGCCTCCCGGCCCAGCTCGACGCCGGAGGGTGAGCCGGATCGTCTGGTGGCGTCGGCTCCCGTCGTGCTGTCCGACCACAAGCCGGCCGTCGACGAGGTGTTCGCTCAGGTCGGCTACCCGGCCGCCGGGCGGGCCTCGCTGCCGCTGCCGTTCGACCAGCAGGTGCGGGACCGCAACGACGCCCTGCACGCACTGCACGAAGGGCTGCGGTTCGAGAACACCACGGTGCTGCCGGCGATGCGTGAGGCGGCGTCGTGAACCGCCTGTCGCGTCTGCTTGCCGCCTACTTCCCCACCTTGTCTGGCCGGGTGGATGCGGCCCTGCGGATTCGCGCCCTTGAGGCGCAGGTGCGGCGGCTGGCCGCAGCCAATGCGGTGCTGCAAGGCCAGGCCGATCAGCTTGCCCGGATTCGGCGGACTGCCCGGATCCGTTTCAACGACAGAACCCGAGGTGCGTCCTGATGCATGACCTGTACATCGTGTTGTCTCCTGCCGCTGTGATGGCCGGGTTTCTTGGCCTGATCGTCCTGGTGGCGGTGGTGTTCATCGCCGGCGCGTTGGCGATGCGCCCGGACCGGCCGTCCCCGCCGTCGTGTGAGTCGGTGGAGTGCGCGGAGACGGTGGAGCTGCCGTCGAAGGATCGGCGGATCGTGATGGCGATTCCGGCCCCGCGCCGTCCGGTGGACGGGCCGACGAAGGTGCTGCCCCGGTGAACGAGTTTCAGTGGGCCGATCCGGGTTGGGTCGGCTACGGGGTGGGGCTGCTGCTGTTTGCCGCCGGCGCGGTGTGGTTGTGGCTGCGATTCAGCCGCCGTCGCGCCTACCGGGAGTTGGTGGCCGAGGTGGGGCCGGTGCGTGCCGCGTATCGGGTGCCGCAAGGCAAGTGGCATCCGTGTACGGGTGAGCCGATGCCGGAGCCGCAGTACGCGGTGGGACGGGCGTCGGTGGTGCCGAGGCAGCGGCAGGTGGGCCGGTGAGCGGTCACATGTCGGTCGGTTCGCCGAGGGCTTCCCTGGCGCGGCGGTACCAGTCGATCGGGACGATCACGACGCCGACGCGGCTGTGCTTCGACACGGGGCTGTGTTCGTCCAGCTCGCCTGCCGCGCCTGCGTCGATAAGCCGCCCGAGGTCTTTGCGGGCGTCTTCGACGGTGCGTCGTTTGATGGTCGCCACGGCCGGATCGTACAGGTCTTCGTGCGGACTTCCTGAGGTCCGCTGCATGTCGTCCATGACTCCTCCGAAATTCCTTAGGAACTACCTAGAAAGTCCTGAGGAATGAGGGTAGAGTGGTGGCTGTCGGAGGTCAACCAGACCTCACAGGCGCAGCAGCTCGGCACTAGCGCCCACACGCATCACGCAATCCCAGCCTCCTACCTCTGGAGTCGATGACGCATGTCCAAACTCAGCCTTGAGACGAAGAACCAGCAGGACGAAACCGTCCGCATCGGCCCCGTGGCGCTCACGCCTGCCGTTGACGAGGGCCACTGGACGTACCGGGTTCGCCTCACCGGCGCGCAGTCCATCGTCGGCTTCCCGAAGTTCTCCACCATCGGCATCGGATTCGCGGTCGAAGACGACTGGAACACGAACCTGCCGTACACCTGCACTGCCGAGGAGATTTACGAGCACATCGAGCACAACCGGGGTGACGCTTCGATCACCCGCGAGGACTGCATTGCCGCGATCCGGCTGATTCAGGAGGCCGCGAAGGCGGACCGGAGCGCGGGCAAGTGACCGCCCCGGCTTTCGCCCTCGACGCGGCTGCCGCCGACGCTCTCGCCCGCTACGACGACGGCTCCCCCACCCTCCCCGGCGACCTCGCCCTGATCGTCGCCTACGAGCAGCAGTGTCAGCGTGACGCGGACCGTCTGCTGAGGGACGGGGTGGAGCGGGAGCGTGCCGCGTGGCTTGCCGGGCAGTGCCGTTACTGCGGTCCGGAGGGTGCGACTGGCCCGGACTGCGGTGACTGCGACGGGCCGGAGGTGCAGGCGTGAACGCCACCACCGCGATCATCAACCCGTACTGGGACGCCCTCCGCAGCCAGGTCGACACGACCGGCTCGCTGTGGGACACGCCCAGCGTCGGCGGCATCCGCTCATACCGCCAAGCCGGAGGTGACCTCGACGCAGACCGGTGGGCGCGGGAAGCACCCAAGCGGTACGACTTCGTCAACCAGTACGCGTGGACCATCACCGACCCCGACACGGTCTCGTTCATCGCCGAGCACTCCCACGGGCGACTGGTCGATCCGATGGCCGGTACCGGCTACTGGGCTTGGATCCTCACCCAGGCCGGCGTGGACGTCGTCGCCTACGACCTTAACCCGCCCGTTGTCGACTCCGAGCGGAACCACTGGCACCGCAACGTCGCCGCTCACGTGACCATCGGTGAGGCCGACGCCAAGGACTCCGTCTGGTGGCATCCGAGCCGCACGCTGCTGCTGTCGTGGCCGCCGTACGGATTCGATGCCTGCCCGATCCTCGACGCCTACAAGGGCAGCCGGGTCATTTACATCGGCGAGGAGTGGGGCGGCTGCTGCGGGGACGACGGGCTGTTTCAGGCGTTCGAGCGTGACTGGGTGAAGGTCGCCGAGCGGGTGCCGGTGCAGTGGGACGGCATGCACGACGTGGTTCACGTCTACGACCGGCGCGAGGCGGCGTGATGGTTTCCGCCCCGCTGGTTGTTGACCGTCCGCAGCCCCAACCGGGTGTGCCGATCCCACCACCCGGACCTGTCCTGCCCGTCCCCTGCTACATGCCGCCGTGCCCGACGTGCGGTGACCCGCTGCCGGGACTGCTGGCCCTGTGCCGGCGACCGCGCTGCCTGACCGCATTCCTGGACGACGACGCGAGGTACGACGACTGATGGCCTACATCGCCAAGGTCGACATTCGCCGCAGCGTCAGCCCGTCGATGGCCCAATGCGGCGACTGCGAACGCCTTCCTATAACCGCCACCCGTGAGCGAGTTCGCAGCCACGTCAAGGAGACCGGACACACGGCGTGGGTCGTGGTGGAGCACCAAACGCAGTACAGCGCCAAGGAAGAAGGAGGTTCAGGGCAGTGACCACCACCCTCACCCGCCCCGTCCCCGTCATCGGCTGGGACGCCACCGAAGACGAGTGGGTGTACGCCCGCCGCCACGGGCTCGGCGGATCCGACATCCTCGCCGTCCTCGGCTTCTCCACCTACCGCACCCCCTGGGACGTGTGGGCCGAGAAGACCGGTGTCCGCACCTGGCAAGACGACGCCGGGGCTGCTGCCGACCTCGGCAAAGACTTGGAGCCGTGGCTGATCGCCCAAGCCGGTCGCCTGCTCAACGTTTCCGTCACCACCACCCCCCACCGCACCTACGCGCATGCTGACCACGCGTGGCAGCGGTGCTCGCCCGACGGCATCACCGCCGACGGCCGGCTGGTTGAGGCCAAGACTGCCGGGTTGCAGTCCGGGTTCGGCACCCCCGCCGGCTGGGCCGACGGCGGGATTCCGCTCGGTTATGAGTTCCAGGTCCGCTGGTCCCTGTACGTGATGGACGCCCCGGCCGCCGAAATTGTTGCCCTGATCGCCGGCATGGGTGTGCAGCGCCGCACCGTCACCCGCGACGTGGCGATCGAACACGAACTGGTTGCGCAGGTCACCGACTGGTATCGGCAGCACATCGTGGCCGGGGCTGAGCCGCCGATGGGTCGCGTCGACAACGCCGCCATGGCGAAGCTGTACCCCACCTACGAGCCTGCCGCCGAAGTTGACCTGACCGGCGACACCCAAGCCATCGAACTGTGGCACGCCTACCGGGACGCCCGCGACCGCGAAGCAGCGGCGAAGGCGGAGAAGGAAACCGTCGGTGCCGCCATCAAGAAGCTGATCGCCGACCGGGAGGTGGCGAAGGTCGACGGGCAGGTGATCGCCACTTGGTCGAACAAGAAGGGCCAGGTCGATTGGCCGCGTGTGGTGGCCGCCCTGGTCGAGCAGCACGGTGTTCCGGCCCCGAACCCGGACGAGTACCGCAAGCCTTCCACCCGCTCCCTCAATGTGAAAGACGCGTGATCGATATGACGACGAAGCCTCAGCCGGACGCCAAGACCGCCCTTGCCACCCGCCGGGAGAACGGCGGTGTCGCGCAGAACACCATCGCCAACCAGATCCGGTCGATGGAGAAGGAATACCAGCTCGCCATGCCGAAGGGCGGCGAGGCTGCGCAGCTCATCCGGGACGCCCTGACCGCGCTGCGGATGACGAAGAACCTCGACCGCTGCGACGCCCCGTCGGTGCTCGGCTCGCTGATGACCTGCGCCCAGCTCGGCCTGCGGCCCGGAGTCCTCGGACACGCGTGGCTGCTGCCGTTCTGGGCGAGCAAGCACCACCAGGACAGCAACGGCAAGTGGATCGGCGGCTACAAGGCGCAGCTCGTGATCGGATATCAGGGGCTCATCGACCTCGCCCACCGGTCGGGAAAGATCGTGTCGCTGATCGCCCGGACCGTCTACCAGGGCGACGAGTTCGATGTTGACTACGGCGTCGCGGACACGCTGGTGCACAAGCCGAACCTGTTCGGTGAGCGGGGCGACCCGATCGCCTACTACGCCATCGCCAAGTTCGTTGGCGGCGGCTACGCCTTCTACGTCATGTCGCACCACGACATGCTGCGCTACCGGGACGCGAACGCGACGGCGAAGAACCGCGAGGGCAAGGTGTTCGGCCCGTGGGTGGAGCACTTCGAGGGCATGGCTCACAAGACTTGCGTCCGCCAGTTGGCGAAGTACATGCCCAAGTCGACTGAGCTGGCGTACGCGCTTGCGGCCGATGAGGGAGTGCGAGTCGACTTGACGCCGACCGCCGACCCTGCCGAGGCGACGGAGCACCCGGACTACATCGACGGTGAGGCCGAGGAGCGGCCGACCTCGGGCGCCCCGGCGGGTGCCGGTGACTGGCCGGCGACCGTGCAGCCTGCCGATGCGAACGGCAGCAGCCAGCCGTGAGCTACGAGTGGGAGTCGGCGCAGTACGACCAGTGGACCCCGCCGCAAGCCGAAGCGGCCATGCGGTGGGTGCTGCGGGCGATGACGGACGCGCAGCGGGCGTTGAAGGCTGCCCGAGACGCCGAGATCGAAGCCAAGCACGCCTACGAGTCTGCGAAGCGTACTGCGTTCTTCTCCCCGAACTGCCCGAAGCCGGAGCGTGGCGGCTACACGGTCGCTGACCGTGACTTCTTCGGACGTTGGATAAGCAGTCGGTGGTGTTGGCTGCGTTGAACAAGAACGTTCAGCAGGCGTTCAGCGTGGTCGGGGTGCGCTGATGTTGAAGCGCCGTGCTGGGTTGCGTCCGTTCTCGCCGAAGCGTCTCGCCGCTCTGGCCGAGCAGGGCATCCGCCCGTGGTCGACGCTGAACAGCACGGGCGCCGGCCTGTCTCGGGCCGCCGGTAAGGACGCGAAGCCGACGCCGCGCCTGCGTGACACGGGCCCAGACAAGGGCACGGTGGCGACGGTGGTTGCCCGCGATTTCGGCCGCTGCGCCCGGTGCGGTGGGCCGGTGTCGGGGCAGCGTGGCGTCGACTACTCGGTTCACCACAGGCGGGCTCGGGCGATGGGTGGGACGGTCCGCCCGGACACGAACGAGCCGCAGAATCTGCTGCTGCTGTGCGGGTCTGCGACCTCGCCTGACGGCTGCCACCACCGCGTGGAGAGTTCCCGCGCTGAGGCGTACGAGCTGGGTTTTCTGGTGCGTCAAGCCCAGGATCCGGCCGAGGTGCCTGTTTTGCACGCCGTCCACGGGCGAGTTCTGCTCGCCGACGACGGCACCGTTTCTTCCCTCTCCCCCACGACCGAGGAGGTCGCATGACCGAGTACAGCGAGTTCGAGCGTCAGCAGTTGCAGGCGGTCGCCGACTTCAACAACGCCTGCCTGCCCGGCAACTGGGTCAGCTACAAGACCATCGGTGGCGTCCGCTACGGGCAGACCCTCGGTAAGGCGATGGTGGTTGGTTCCGGCAGCGACATGAATGCCGTGGTGGCGATCACCGGCGGTAACCGCAACTTCGCGCTGTCCGAGGTCACGGTGATCCCGCCGCAGCCGGACGAGATCGAGGACGACAGCCGTGACCTGCCTGAGCCGGTGGGTGCGGCCGGGCGGGTGCGGGAGTACATCGCGGCGAACGGTGACGGCATTTACGACGTGCTCGACGGGCATCCGCTGTACGCCCGCGACATGGAGGCGATCTGCCGGGCGGTTCTGGACCGGGCGGGGGTGCCGGCGTGAGCGTCAACCTCGTGAACGGCGACACCTTCACCGCCATCACCATCCACGACACGCGCGGCGCCACCCTCAACATCGAGCGCACCGACGACGGCCGACTGTCGGTGTGGATCGCCCCGCCTGGCGGCAACGACGGACCGTCTGTGCAGCTCGACGAGGCGGACGTGATCGCCGTGGTGGCGTACCTGTCGGCTGGTCGGCCGGGTGCGCTGGTTCCGGCCGCCGAGCTGGCTGCCGAGAAGGCGAACGCGAAGCACTGGCATGACCGGTATGCGGGTGCCACCGCCAGCGTGTTGACGCTTACGCAGGCGTTCACGGATCTGGCCGAGTCGCAGCGCGCCGGGGCCATGCCTGTCAAGGCGGTGAACTGATGGCCTCCTGGGATCGCCGCGAGTACACCGTCCGCACCATCGAATACGCCGTCCGGGACGGTGCAGCGATCGGCGAGTTCATGAAGGCGCACATCGCCGCTCTCGCCGGCTACCGGAAGCTGAACGGGCTGACCGACGACACGGCCGTGTTCGACGACTGGGCGACGGTCCACGTCACCGATGACGGGGTGACGATCCGCTTCGCTGTCCAGGAGCAGGTTCGGGCGGTGAACGGCTGATGACCGTGACGATGCCTGAGCCGCCGGACCGCGCCCTTGTCGGCCTGTTCGACCCCACCGACACCACGACTCCCCCGGCCACCTACCGCCGTGACGATACCCAGATTCAGCACTACGACGGCGACGAGCCCGTCTGGTTCGGAGTCGACGGTGAGTGGTCCTGGTCGGATGTGGTGCGGATCGCTGCCGAGTCTGGCCGTGTGGTGGTGCGCCTGTACCGGGCCGACGATCCGGCCATCACCGTCAACGAGGCGGTGAAGCCCTGATGGCCTCCCTGCTGAACGACCTGCCCGGCACCGCCGGTGACCTCGCCCGCCACATGGGCCGCATCTCCGAAGACGTGTACAGCGCCGGATGGCACAGCAACCTCGAATGGATGCTGTGGGACGCCCTCACCATCTGGCGTCAGACCGGCCGCGACAACTTCCCCGACTCGTACGGCACCGACCTGGCGGTGTGGATGTGGGAGTTGGACTGGTTGCAGAAGCGGGCCGTCGGCTGGGTGTGGTGGCTGGGCGGCGAACAGTTCGTGTCGGAGGGTCGGTGGCTGCGGCTGGTTGAGGCCCGCCCGTACCGGCCTTTCGACTCGTACCCGAACGCGCAGCTCGACACGGCGGTGGTCCGGTGACCACCGCGACCGGCACCCGCGTCTGGACTGTGGCGATTCCCGCCCCCCACCCGATGAAGACCGTCAACCGCAACGAGCACTGGTCGGCCGGATCACGGCGGCGACGCGACTGGCGGGAAACCGCCTACGCCCGCATCGCCCTCGCCAACCTGCCCAAGGGGCTCACCCGCATCCGGGTGGACGTCGAACTGCGGTTCACCACGAACCGCCGCCGCGACGCACCCAACTACTACGGGGACGTGATCAAGCCGTGCATTGACGCCATGTCACCCGAGAAGCGGGTGAAGGCGCGAGGCGGCAACGGCTATCGGGTGGAGCGCGGATGGGGGCTCATCCCCGACGACACCGCCGAATTTCTGGACCTGACCGCGCCGACGATCGGGCCGGTGGTGGCGAAGGGCCTGCATCCGTACGGGCTGGTCGTGCTCACGATCACCGACTTGTCCGGGGGCGACGATGCCTGATCTCGCCCAGTTGGAGGCGGCCCGCACGCCACTGCCGTTCACCACTGCCCGCGCCGGCTACACCGTCACGCGAGTCGGCCGGGCCATCTACCTGAACGCGCGGGAAATCCCCGACACCGACGCCTTGGACCTGTCGATTGCGCTCGCGCGGGCGGTCCACGAGAACGCCACCGAGGAGCCCCGATGACCCCCGACAGCATCTGGTTTGCGGTCCGTGCCCGTCAGGCCGCCGTCTCCAAAACCGCCATCGAGCGCGGCTTCCCCAACCTCTCCACGGTCGAGCCCGGCCCGGACGCCCTCCGCTCCGCCGCCCAGCTTCGCGCCTGGCAGCTCGCCACCCGACCCGACCTCGCCCCCACGCCCACCCAGGAGGTGGCCGCATGACCGCACAGCCGTACGACGCCCGGCACCTACCCGAACTGCCCGACACCGACGACATGAAGGCCGCCTTCCACAACCTCATCGTCGCCGTCAACGGATTCCCCTACAACGGGGCCACCACCGACGCGGTCACGTGGACGCTGCGGTGGCTGCGCGCCAACCCGGACGAGGCTGACGTACTGCTGGGGAGGGCCGCGTGAGCCCGCAGCGGATCCAGCGTCAGCGACGCAAGGGGTGGACCCGGCCCGACAACGCCGTCATCGTCGACCGCACCAGCCGATGGGGCAACCCGTTCACCATCGGCCGCGTCGGCGACATGCGCTCCTGGACCGGCTGGTTCGTCGGCAACCACCACGACAACACCGCCAACTACGGCCAGTTCGACACCGAAGCCGACGCAAGGGCACACGCCGTCAAGCTGCACCGCGAATGGCTCGACGGGGAACCGCAATGGGCGCACGTCCAGCCGCAGCGGCGGGCGTGGATCCTCGCCAACCTGCACACTCTCGCCGGGAAGACACTCGTGTGCGCCTGCGCCCCGGACAGTCTGTGCCACGCCGACACGTACGCGGCCCGGATCCCGGCGGCTGCCCGATGAGCCGCCTCAACTTCACCGTCGACCGGCGCAGCAGCGACCACGGCGACCGGTGGCGCGACAACAGCATCTGCCGCGACATGGACGGCGAACTGTTCTTCCCAGTCGGCACAGGCCCGAGCGCCCGCAACCAGACCGAGCAAGCCAAAGCGGTATGCCGCCGCTGCCCCGTTCAACTTGCCTGCCTGAACTGGGCGCTGGAATCCGGTGAGCAGTTCGGTGTCGCAGGCGGCATGTCGGAGGACGAGCGTCAGGCACTACTGCGTCGCGGTATCCGCTCGGTGGCTACCGCATGACCACCGCCAGCATGGCCCGCCCCACCATCGGGGCGGGCCCCACCCCCAAGGACCAGAACATGGACTACCGCGCCTACGAACGCATCATCGACGCCGTCCGTGCCGGCTGCGTCAGCCGCAACCACGACTACGAGTACGTGAAGACCACACAGCGGCGCACCGTCAACGTTCGCGAGCAGGTCCACGCCGCCGAGAAGCGCGGCTACCTGAAACTCGGCTACGACGGGTCGGTCACCGTCACCCCTGCTGGTGCAGCATGGCGGGACCGGGACCGGCTGCGGGCGCGCGGTGCAGGTTCGACGGCGACGGCCCCCGCGTTCTCCGACAGTCCGGCGGTGGCGTGATGCGCACCATCCCCGACCTGCACCCCGACGACACAAGCGCCCGCGACCACATCGCCGGGTGGCTGCGTCGCATCCGCGAAAACCGGCACATCTCGCAAGCCGAAGCCGCCGACCGGTACGGCTGCAACGAGTTCGCCATCTCGCAGATGGAGTCCCGCCGATCCTGGCATGTCGCCACCGTGCAGGCGTGGGCCCGCATCTACGACTACCGAATCCAGCTCACTGCGCTCGGCCTGACGGTGCCCGATGACGGGGATCCGATGGCCGCCATGTACGAGCACACCAGCCCGTCCACCGCCGCCGCAGAAGACCGCCTGGACTTGCGCATCTACGTCAACAACCTGGCCCGCATCCGCCGCGCCTCCCGCATCAGCCTCGCCACTCTCGGCGCACGTATGGGCTGCACCGAGGGTGCCGTTTCGCGCCGGGAGTCGAACCCGGATCGGGTGCGGGTGTCAACGCTGCAACGCCACACCCGCGCACTCGGTGGGGTGCTTGACCTGTCTGTCGTCCCCACCTGGCAAGGAGCCGCCGCATGAAGCTTCGAGTGGAGCGCGACCAGTTCGCCGACGCCGTCACCAACGCCGCCCGCGCCATCCCCAACCGGCCTTCTGTGCCCGTGCTTGCTGGGGTGATGCTGCGTGCCGACGGCGACGGGGTGACCGTGTCCGCCTACAACTACGACGTGTCCCACGAGGGGCACGCACGCGGCACTGTGCAGGATCCGGGTGCTGCTCTCGTCTCCGGCCGGCTACTCGCCGCACTGGTGAAGGCCCTACCGAACAAGCCGGTCGAGCTGGCGTCGGTGGGTGCCCATCTGGAACTGGTGTGCGGCAGCGCCCGCTTCACCCTGCCCACCATGCCGGTGGAGGACTACCCGACCCTGCCGGCCCTCCCGGACACGATCGGCACCGTCGACACGGCAGCATTCGTGGCCGCCATCAACCGGGCCACCATCGCCGCCTCCCGCGACGACACCATCCCCGTCATGACCGGCGTCCGCGTCGAATTCCGGGCCGGCACGGTGGCGCTACTCGCCACCGACCGGTACCGACTCGCCGTGGTCGAGTGCCCGTTCAACGCCACCGACCCGAACCTGTCCGTGGACCTGCTCATCCCCGCATCGGTGCTCGCCGAGACAGCGAAGACGTGGACCGGCGGCAGCATCGAAGTGTCGGCGGCGGCGGGTGGTGACGGCCTGGTCGGGTTCGCCGACGGCCGGCGCAAGACCACGTCACGGCTGCTGGACGGCACCAACTATCCGCCCGTCCGCTCCCTGTTCCCCGCCGACGACATGGTCAAGGCGACCGCCATCATCCCGGCCGGCGACCTCGCCCAGGTGGTGAAACGGGTCGCGCTGGTGGCGGAGCGGACCACGCCCGTACTGCTCACTTTCACCCCCGGCGACACCACGCTGGTCGTGGAGGCTGGCGGCGCGGAAGAGGCACGCGCGTCGGAGGCCATGCCCATCAGCAGCTACAGCGGCACCGAGGCGCTGACGGTCGGCTTCAACCCGCAGTACCTGATCGACGGACTCGCCAACCTCGACACGGCGCACGCACACATCGGCTTCGTGGACGCCTTCAAACCTGCGGTGATCGCATCCGCCGACAGCGACGGGCAACCCGACCCCACCCACCGGTACCTGATCATGCCGATTCGGGTGTCCAGATGACCACCGCCACCCTGCGCGCCACCTGCGACGACCACACCCGATACGTCGCAGGCTGCCGCCCCTGCCAGCAGCGCACCGCCAACCGGGGTCGCACCCGACGCCGCGCCGCAGCCTACGGGCACATCATCACCGGCCACGCCGACACCACCCCGGCGCGCGAACACATCGCCGCCCTGCACGACCAGCACCGAATGAGCTACCGGCACATCGCCTACGCGGCTGGTGTCCGACGCGACGCCGTACGGCTCATCGCCAACGGCAGCCAGCCGCTCGCGTACCCGGAAACCGTGCGTCGGATCCTCGCCGTCTCCCCCGCCCCGAGCATCGACGAGATTGCAGTACGGCGGGTACTCGCCGGCCACGCCCCCATCACGCGGCTCAGCGACGCGGAGCGGGCCGAACTGTGGCGGCTGTGGCGCCGCCAGCACACCAGCCCCGTTGGTGAGGCGACGTTCGCCCGCCAGTTCGGGGTGACCAAATCCGATGCGGGACGCATCCGCTACGCCGCCGACCGGGCGGCAACCAACCCTAGCCACGCGGCCACGGGCCGCACCAACCGAAAGGCCGCCTGACATGGCGGATGTTCTGCCTGACGCGATCAGTGCCCAGGGGCTCACCGGATGCATCGACGGCGTTTGCGGCCTGCCGATTATTGGTCGCGGTCGGTGCCGCAAGCACTACATGCGCTGGTGGCGTCGAACGTCGAAGGGGCAGCGACAACCCGCCCTCAACTTCAAGACCAAGACTCCGGCGCAACGGTTCTGGGCCAAAGTCGACCAACGCAACAAAAACGAATGCTGGCCGTGGCGGGGCTCAACTACCACGTTTGGGCACGGCGAGTTCTACGTCTCGCCCGAACGTCGCCAAGTGCCGGCGCACGTGTACGCCTTGGAACTAGCGACCGGCGAATCCTGTCCGACAGGCATGGAGGGTTGCCACCACTGCGACAACCCGGCCTGCTGCAACCCGGACCACATCTACTACGGAACTCGGCAACAGAACGTCGATGACATGTGGCGGCGCAATCGCGGGCGACGCGGCAGTAGGCACGCCAGCGCCAGAGTCACCGAGGAAATAGCCCTCCGCATTCGCGAGCGCTTCGCCTCCGGTGACACGCAGCCGGACCTTGCCGGCGAGTTCGGTCTCACCGATTCCGGCATCAGCAGCATCGTCAACGGCAAGACATGGGCCCACGTTGGCGGCCCAATCAAGACGCACGCCCGCCCTGGTCGTCGTCCCAATCGAAAGGCGGCTTGACATGGCAAATGACACCCCAATCACCGTGATCGGACAGCTCACGGACGATCCGGAACTCAGGTTCACCCCCTCGGGGGCGGCCGTCGCCAAGTTTCGCATCGCCTCGACCCCGACCCGCTTCGACAAGGAGCAGCAGAAGTTCGTCGACATGGAGCCGCTGTTCCTCGCGTGCACCGTCTGGCGTCAGGCCGCGGAGCACGTGGCGGAGTCGTTGCAGCGCGGTGCCCGCGTGATCGTGTCGGGCCGGCTACGTCAGCGGTCCTACGAGACCCGCGAGGGCGAGAAGCGCACCGTCATCGAGCTGGAAGTAGACGAGATCGGCCCGAGCCTGCGGTACGCGACGGCGAAGGTGCAGAAGATGTCCCGCTCCGGCGGTAGCGGCGGCGGTGACCGGTCGAACGGCGGCGGTTCGTTCGGTGGCGGCCAGGACGACCCGTGGGCTTCGTCGGCGCCGGCCGCGAGCGGTGCCCGGTCGGGTGGCGGGTTCAACGACGAGGATCCGCCGTTCTGATCCGAACGTGACTTGACCTGCGCGAATGGGGCGCGGACCTGCCTGTGTGGGGGTTCGCGCCCAACCCCGCCCACCACCAGGAGTTCAAATGCCCAACCGCGCCTGGCACGCCATTCTCGGGATCAAGCTCGACACCCTCAAGCCCAACCTCGGACACCCCGACCTAGTCGAATCCGGCGACCCCGTGCTTGCCGACCTGTGGCAGTACATCATCAACGACCGAACACCCGGGACGCTCGAATGCACCGACGGCGAAGCCAACTGTCCTGGCTGGCTTATCCCCGTCGTCGGCCCCTACAGGCACTTCCGCCACTACAACCCCGGCGAATCCGGCGGACCAGCCGCCAAAAGCGACGAGCACAAGGCGTGGCAGGAATACGTCGTCAACCGCACCGAGCAACACGGGCTCACCGCAACCGTCGAAGCCCGCAGCCGCACCGGCCGGCGGATCCAAGACGTCCACGTGGAAGGCGGAACCGTACCCCTATCGGCCGAAATCCAGGTTTCCTACATCCATCCCAGCACCATCGCCCGCCGCGTCGAACTCGACCAAACGGCCGGAGACACGCCGCTGTGGATCGCCAACCATCCGCTGTCCCCTGCCATAAACCGGGCACCCTGGTCACGCGTCGCCAAAGACACCCCTCAGCGCATACTCGCCGGCACCGCCGACCTGCTGCTGGGTGGAGCCATGACCGCCACCTGGGAAGAATGCGGCCGGCGGCATCCCAACTGCCCCGCAACCGGCCGACGCCCCTGCGGCCAGAAGCACGTCTTCCTTGACCCCACGCGTGGGCTGCATCTCGATCAGCTTGTGGTTGGCGCAGCCACCGGACAGTTCAGGCCAACGCGCAGACGTGACGGTAAGTCGATCCGCCACATTTGGTTGACGGCCGACGACTACGAGCGGTACCACGACGACCAGGCCGACCAGCAGGACACCGAAGATAATTCGGATCCGCAACTACTTCCCAACGACAGCACTGTCTGCCGGTACGGCGAAGCCAGTCCGCGCAAACTTCCGGCCAAGCCGCGTGACAGCGGCGGCGGCCTGTACGTGCCTGAGCGGCCCCGCACGGAACGCGACAGCGGGCGCGAGCTGGGCAGTGCCAAGAAGTCAGCGGGTGTGATGCTAAGCGGCGTCCTGCCGGACGGCCCTAGCACCCAGCCTCGCGGAGTTTGCGGCGCGGGGGTGACGCCGTGCGGCGAGCCTGCCCGTCTCTATCCGGCGGGCTGGCGCTGCGATGCACATGTTCCGTCGAGTCCTTGGAAGCGGAGGTGACGGCGGTCAGCACAAAAGCCCGACGCTGCGGGGGCGTCGGGCTCGATGCGGCAGGTTCGCTAGTCCTCGGACTTGGCGCGCGACCGGCGAGGCGGCGGCGGCTCACGCCCCGTCGTGTCCTCGACGCCATGGGCTCGGGCAATTCGGCGCACATGCTCAGGTGTGTAGCGCGCCTTCGCTCCGACGTGGGACAGCTTCTCGCCGCGCCGGACCGCTTCGGCAACCTCGGCTGCCAGCTCGTCACGACGCCGCTTGAACGTCGCCTCAGCCCGGTCAAGGGCGGCGCGTGCTCTCAGTACGGGGTCGTCCACGGTCCAAGTGTCGCAGATGAGTGTGTCGCGATCCTCGCCTCTCACCTTGATGGCACCGCCTGGTCGCAACGCTTGTGTTGGAACATGCATGTGCCATACTGTACCCGAGTCGGCCGCAGCATCAGCGGCCAACCCTCATTTTCCCGACCAGCAAGCCCAGGACCGGGGTTTGAACATCTCAACCGGCACAGGAGTACCAGTGGCCGTTAGCCGCACGCTGCGCTTCCAAATCCTTCGGCGCGACAAGCACACCTGCCAGAGCTGCGGCCGAACCGCGCCCGAGGTTAAGTTGGAGGTAGACCACGTCACCCCCGAAGCGCTCGGCGGGGCGACCGTTCCCGAGAACCTGCGCACCCTTTGCGCTGACTGCAACGGCGGAAAGTCGGCCACGCCTCCCGACGCTGCCGTGGTCGCCCAAGTCAGCGACGATGCCGTCCGCTGGGCCGAAGCGATGAAGGTTGCCGCCAACCGCATGCTCGCCGACCGTGAAAGGCGAGCCCGCGTCCACGAAGAGTTTGACCAGGCGTGGCACCGGTGGACCGGCGCCAGTGACAAGCAGCCGCTCCCCCGCGACGCCGACTGGCAGGACAGCATCGACCGCCTGTTGGCCGCCGGCCTGCCGATGCCGATCCTGAGCGACTGCATCGATCAGGCGATGCGAAACAAGACGATCCCTGCTGACCGCATCTTCCGGTACATGTGCGGCATCGCCTGGAAGCGGGTGAAGGAATTGCATTCCGGTGCCAGTGGACTCACCCAAGTCGACGCACCGAATTCGTCTCCCGGCGGCCCCATAAGGGCACTTTCGGACCTTGTGCTCGGATGGGCTGACGACCAGGGGCGCGGGCAGTACATGGAAGAGGCAAAGCGGGAACTGGCAGAGGAAGGCGCATGTAGCGACCCGGATGCTGTGCATGCGCGGGCAGCCTTTATCGGTGTTGTTGACCTTTGGCACACCAAAGAAGCGTGGGCGCACGCCGCAAGGTCCGTTATGCGCGGAATGCCTAGGCATCTACTCGACCGCCTGTACGGGCAGGCGCGGGATGACGCGTTGCGGGCGCAGGCGCGGGATGCCGAGGACGCGTCCGGCGAGGAGTTCAAGGAGGAGTTCAAATCGGACATGCGGGCCGACGAGGAATTCCAATCGAGTGCGCTGAGGTTGCTCGGCCGTGAGATCGGACAGCTATCCAGCTCGGCAGCGAACGGCAGGGGTGACTGATGTCCCGCAAGTACGGTGTGTTCTCGACGGACATCTGGCAGCCCGAAGACACCTTCGTCGGCTTGTCACGGGACGCGCAGTGGGCGTACTTCATGCTCAGCACCCAGAAGGACATCAGTGCCGCCGGGGTACTGTCCCTCAACGTCAAGCGGTGGGCCAGCCGCGCCCGCGACACGAGCCGCGCCGACATCGTGGCCGCGCTGCGAGAGCTGAGCGCGGGCGGGAAGGTCGTCTACGACACCGAGACTGAGGAGTTGTTGGTCGTCACGTTCGTGGACGACGACAACGGCTACGGCAACCGGAAGCGCCGGCCTGTGATCGAGCGGGCGGCGCGGGCGATCGAGTCGCTGGCGGTGCGTCGGGCGCTTGGCCGGGAGTTCGTGAGGCTGGGTTTGCCGGTGGAGTGGGTGCGGTTGACCGAGGCCGACCTGGTCGACCCCGAAGCCGACCCCGATCGGGTGTTTTCGCAGGTGGATACCCTATGTCAGGTTTCGGAGATAGCCCATGCCGAAAAGCCGGATGGGGCATCCCGTTTCGACGGGGTTGTGGTTACTGAAGTCGGAGTAGTTACTGCCTCAACCCTCAACCCACAATCCGTTCCGCCTCCGGCGGCACCTGCGGACACCGCAGTCGCAGACGATGCGCTGTTCACCTCTCCCACGCAGCCTGCTCCTGCACCTAGCAAGAACGACACACGCAACCGCGCCTTCGGAATCGCACGCTGGTGGATGGATCTTCGAGAGGCTGCCGACACGCCTGTCATCGCCACCGGCGGGGGCAAGGATCCGGGACTCCACAAGCTCCGAAGCCTGATCGAGCCGTTCACTGCCGCCTACACCGACGAAGAGATCAAGCAGGCGTTTGAGGAGATCCGAGTCAGCATCCCCGCCGCCGCTCGTCTCGACTCCACGTTGGCACAGATTCGGACCAATGCCCGCAACCAGCAGCAGGGGCGGCAGCCGAACCTTCCTGCCCGCTATGAGCCGAGAGGTGGCGCGGCCCGCTGGGATCAGCAGGGGCCCCGCGAGAACGCGAACAGCCGCAACGCCGAAGGCTGGCTCAGCCTGCCCGTCTCGGGGGGTGCGGGATGACGCTCGACGAGACGAAGCGGGTCCTCGCCGCCATCGCCATCTACGAGTACCGGTTCGGGAAGCCGGACGAGAACGTGTTGAAGGGCTGGCACAAGGTGCTTGCCGATCTGGATGTGGATGACGCGGTGCAGGCGGTGTTGCGGTACTACGCCGACAACACGGAGCGGATCATGCCCGCCCACATTCGGTCCGGTGTGAAGGCGATCCGGGCGGAGCGGCGCCGTTTGCAGCCGTCGGCGCCGCGTGCCCTGCCGTCGCGGTTTGAGGACGACATCAACCGGGAGGTGTGCATGGAGCGTGGTGCGGCTTCGACGCGGGAGGTGTTGGAGCGGCTGCTGGGTCATATCGGGGCGTCGCGTCCGGAGTTGCCGTCGGCGATGGACGAGTTGCGGGCGTTGACTGCCGGCCCATCTGTGGTGGATGCCGAGATTGTTGACGATGAGGTGCAGTCGTGACGGTTGTGGATGTGCCGCCGCAGCGGCTTGCCCCGGACGACATCATCGGGGCGGGCCAGTTTGATCGGACGCCGCCGCAGGATGTGCAGGCCGAGCAGGCGGTGCTTGGGGGGATGCTGCTGTCGAAGGATGCCTGCGCGCAGGTGATCGAGGTGTTGAAGGGCGAAGACTTTTACCGGCCGGTTCACGGCACGATCTTCAACACGATCGTGGAGTTGTACGGCCTGGGCGCACCTGTGGATGCGGTGTCGGTGGCTACGGCGCTCGCTGAGTCGAAGATGCTCGGCAAGGTTGGTGGCGGCCCGTATCTGCATACGCTGATTTCGATGGTGCCGACGGCGGCGAATGCGGCCTGGTATGCGCGGTCGGTGGCGGATCGGGCGGTGGAGCGGCGCATCATCGAGGCGGGTACGCGTCTGGTGCAGCTCGGCTATTCGGGTTCTGGGGGGACGGGCCGGTCGTCGTCTGATTTGGCGACGTTGGCGCAGCAGGCCGTGTACGAGGTGACGTCCCGGCAGGTGTCCGAGGACTATGCGATGTTGGCGGACTTGTTGCAGCCGACGCTGGATGTGGTGGAGGCGGTCGGCGCGAGTAAGGGCGCGATGACGGGCGTGCCGACTGGTTTCACCGACTTGGATCGGCTGCTGAATGGCTTGAACCCCGGCCAGTTGGTGATCATTGCGGGTAGACCTGGGATGGGCAAGAGCACCATAGCCGCCGATATTTGCCGGAATGCGGCGATTCGGGCTGGCATGACGTCGGCGTTCTTCTCCCTGGAAATGAGCAAAGTCGAACTGGTGATGCGGATTCTGTCGGCCGAGTCTCGGGTGCCGCTGCATGTGCTGCGGTCCGGCAACCTCGACGACTCGGATTGGACGAAGCTGGCCCGCTGCATGGGTGAGATCGCCGACGCGCCACTGGTGGTGGATGACACGCCGAGCATGAACCTGATGCAGATCCGGTCGAAGGCGCAGCGGTTGAAGCAGCGGCACAATCTGCGGCTGGTGGCGGTCGACTACCTGCAACTGATGTCGTCGCCGAAGGGTGCCGGCCGTAGCCGTGAGCAGGAGGTTGCGGAGTTGTCGCGCGGCTTGAAGCTGCTCGGCAAGGAGCTTGAGGTGCCGGTGATCGCGGTGTCGCAGTTGAATCGTGGCCCTGAGCAGCGGCAGGACAAGCGCCCACAGCTCAGTGATCTTCGTGAGTCGGGCTCGCTGGAACAGGACGCGGACATTGTGATCCTGATGCACCGGGACGACTACTACGACCCGGAGTCGTCTCGTGCCGGTGAGGGGGACGCGATTGTCGCCAAGCATCGGAATGGGCCGACGGACACGGTGACGTTGGCGGCTCAGCTTCATCTGTCCCGGTTCGTTGACATGGCGATCGTGTGAGGGGGGTGCGCGATGTGGTGTGACTACTGCGGTTTGGCGACCGGCGCGGTGGCCTGCTGGGAGGTGTCGGCGGGTTTTCCGGGTGACGGCATGACCCGGTACGTGTGCGCCGTCCACAAGCGGGCTGCGGTCGGCCTGGTGGGGATGGCCGGCACGGTGCGGGTGTCTCCGACGAACGTCGAGTACTGGCGGCGGCGGCAGGCCGAGGTTGTTGCGCTGCCGGCCCGAACCGAACCGATCGGGGAGGCGGCGTGACCAGATCTCGCATCACCGTCTGGCACTGCGACGCCCAACTGTGCGGGCTGAGCGCACCAGAGGACACCAAAGGGTGGACCGACGTCATCTACACCCACGGCTGCCCGCACCACGGCGACGTTATCGCCGCGCACAGGGCCACGCTCTCCTACGAGACGCGCGGCCGGGGAAGCCGAGAGGTCACCACCTGGTATCTGCGGTGCGCGTGTGGTTGGACGCCGCGCCCGCAGTGGGCGAAGCACAGCGCCCGGCTGCTGCATGACGCACACCTGGCCCACGTTCACGACCAGCCAGTGCTAGGAGAGACGGAGGTGGGCCAGTGATCGCGGACCTTTCGCCCCGCAGCAGGTGGCACCCCGACAGGTGGAGCCCCACCGCCAGCCCCCTAGCCACCCCCGACCGACCCCAAGTAGGCCAGATCATCGCATGGCGGTACGCGACATGGCGTGTCCTCGAAGTGACCCCACGCGCCGACGTGGACCTGAGCGACGAAGACCGCACCACCATGAACGGCTGGAAGCCCGAGTACCGCGACAGTGCCCGCCCGTACACGCTGGTGATCCGCCACGAACGCGGCCCCATTCTGATCGGCCAGCCGCAGCGCCTCCACGACGGCACCATTACGGCACACCTAGGCATTCCTGCCGGCCGACGCCGGTCGTGGCACATCGTGGACGAGCGGTACGCGGTGTGTGCCTGCTGCAACCATCCGCACCCGTGCCAGGAGTACGCCATGGAACGGGTCGCGGACGCGGAGGCCGACAGGCTGGCGAGACTGCTGGACTCGCATGCCCCCGGTGTGTGCATGGCGTGCCGTGAACCGGTCACCACCCGCCAGAAGGTGATCGTGTTTCCGGAGCCGTCGCCGCTGGTGCCCGGCGCCCCCGGCCCCACCTTTCACGCAAACCGCTGGGCGTGCTGGGCTGACGCCCGCTCGTACGAGCTGGGGAAGCGTCTACCCGCCCACCCGAACGCGGCCCGTCTCGCCTCCTGCCCTGGGCTGCTGTTCAGGCATGAGGGCAGCGGGCGGGAGGAGTGCACCGCCGAACGGTTGTGCACTGGCCTTCACGGGCCGAACGGCAACCGGGGCATGTCCTGCTTCACCCGCACCTACATGTTCGGGGTGAACGGCGGCTACCCTCGGCCGCCGTCGGACTGCGGGTATCGGCAGCACGGTGCCTGCTTGGGCGCGGACGTGAGTTTGGGTGGCCCGGATCCGTTCACGGTGGGCGACGAGATTGACCGCAACAGTTGGAGCCGTCGGTGACCGCCCCGGTGTGGTCGACGGTGACGGTGACAGGTCACCGCCCGCAGGACATCCCCGGGACCGCCCACGGCTGGGTTCGCGCCGAACTGGCCCGGGTTGCCGTCAAGCTGCGTGACGGGCACGGCATGACCACCGGCATCACTGGTATGGCGCTCGGCTCCGACATGTGGTGGGCGGACGCCCTCCACCGGGCCGGCGTGCCGTTCGTAGCGCACATTCCGTTTCCGCAGCAGCCCGACCCGTGGCGGCGCCGCAACCCGGAGGCGGTCACCGAGTGGCATCGCCTGCGTGGGCTGGCCGACCGGGACCGAGAGGTCGTGTACGGGGATCTCGCCGGGCTGGCCGAGCATGCCCGCAAGCGGGTGGTCGGGCGGCTGCTGCACGAACGCAACGACGGGATGCTGCGCGCATCCGACGCGGTGGTGGCCGTGTGGCGTCCGGACAAGCGGGACGGCGGCACCTACTCGGCGCTCGTGAAAGCACACCGTGCCGGTCTGCCGGTCGTGCACATCAACCCGCTCGCCCGGACTGTCACGGTGCCGTCGGCGGCCCGTCTCGCCGCACTCCTGCACCCTGGCAAGCCTCAACCTCTACCCCTACCAGCCTGAGGAGGCATCCATGACCGACACGACCACGCCGACGGATCCACTGCGCGACCACCTGCACCACATGATCGCCGCCGTTGCGCAACGCGAGTACGAAGACTCCATCACGACACCCGGCGCGGTCGCCCACGCCGCACACCTCGGCTCCCGCATCGCCGCCGAAGTGCTGTCCCTGTTCGACACCGACATGGATGAGCAGTGGGAGGTTCGCGGCACCGACCCGGACTTCGCCAGCGACAGGTGGACGTCCTACCCGGCCAACCGAGGTGACGCGGCACGGATTGTCCGGCAGGCACGTACGAAGCCGGGATGCTCCGCCGACGCCTTCCGCGTGTTGGAGCTGCGGACGATCGGCGAGAAGATCGAGGTGACACCGTGAGCGACTACAACGAGCGCGCCCTGTCCGCCCGGTGGACGGCTGTCGTCAACGATGAGATCGGCGGATGGGCTGTCAGCATCGACGGCCGCACCCCCGCCGATGGTGGTGTGATGGCCGCCGACGGCCTGACCCGCGAGGTGGCCGAACACATCGCCAACCTGCACAACCAGTGGCTGGCCATCCGCACGGCGACAGTTCGTCCCGGAACCGCTGTGATGCGCGGCGATCGGTACGAGGTCACGCCGCTCGTCCTGCCGCCGCTCGACGTGGATCAGTTCATTGAGCGTCACAGGCAACTGGTGGCCGCGTTCGATGTGCCTGCGCCGATAACCCGGCAGCAGATGCTCGCCCGTCTCGGTTGGGACGGCGATGTTGCCCGCTGCACTGCCCCCGACTGTGGGCGCACCAACCAGACACGCGAGGAGACGCCGTGACCGACCCCACCGCTGGCCTTGTCGCCAGCCGTAGAGGCGTCCGAGTCGACACCGAAACCGGCTGGTCGTCGGTCGTCGCCACCGACGCCGACGACTGCGACCGGCTCGCCGCAGCCTTCACCGCCATGGCCGCCCGGCTACGTGAACGCCCCGACGTGGTGGCCACATGGGACAAGCTCACCGACCTGGACGTAGGCGACGCCGCCCGCGACGACATCCCCGAGGCGATGGTTCGCGCGGACGAACGGGAACAGCTCGCAGAAGCAGGACGGCTACTGCCCGACGCCGACCGGTTCGAGCCGACCGAACGATCCCGACCGCCGCTGCCGCCATACACGGGCGACCAGCGCCGCCACGCGCTCGCCTTCAACGCCCTCAGTGGAGCCCTCAGTGCGGTTGACCGGTTCGTGTCCCTCAGCGAGCGGCAGTACATCACCACCGTCGTGCTGAACGCTGTAGACGGCGACCAGCAGGCGTCGGCCGTAGGGCGCTGTGGTGACCTCGCGCCCTCGATCAGTCACGCGCCTCGGCAGTCGTGCATCCTGCCGTCCGGACATCCCGGATGGCATCGCGGCGACGGGTATCCGTTCCCCGCCGAATGGGGAGAGGTGGAAGTCGCAGCCGGGCGAGACGGAACCGACGACCGGGCATGCCCATCATGTGCCCGCCCCGGCGTCGTGAACCCCGACCTGACGGTCACCCCACACAACGTGCTGGGACTCACCTCACCATGCGACGCCCAGCCGTCGCTGGTGCCCAACCGCGCACCCCGGTTCCAGGTCACCCCGCTCACGGTCGACGGCACGCACTCCGAGTACATCGAGCGGTTTCGCGGCATGGCGGCAGCTCTGAACCTTCCACCGGCCGGTGGCCTGTGCGGTGCGCCCGGCGAATACTGGCCAACCGGCAACATCCGCATCGACCTCGAACCCTGCGACCGGCCCGCCGGACACGACGGCAAGCACCACTGGCCGACGCCCGCGAAACTGCCGCCCGACCTTCCGCCACCGGTGAATCCGGACTGATGGACACGCCGCTGCTGCCGGGCCCAGACCGCCCGCGCCGGACCTGCCGATCCTGCCGCCGCCCCGTACCGAAGGGGCCGCTGGTGGATGGGCTCGGCAGCAGTTGCGCCCGCGACCACGGCCTCATCCCAGCCGCAGCACCCAAGCCGGTGTGCGCACCGCAGACCGGGCCGACGCTGTTCGACTGGCAGGCCGAAAACGGGGCCGAAATGGGGTACGCGAATGGTCAACAATGAGCCGCCCCGCGTGCTATATGCGGCACACAACAGATACAATAGACGGGTGCCGACCAGCGAAAACGCCACCCTCACCGCACTACGCAAGGTCGCCGATCCGGTAGAACGCGCAGCCGCATGCCAGCAGTTCATCACCAACGGGCGGGCCACCATTCGGGCCGTGCAAGAGTTGCGGGACGTGTCGATCCGTGACGCCCGCAAGACGGCACATCCGGACGCGAGCACCATCGACGGGTTCGCCGCCCGTATCCGAGCCAAGAGGAACGTGATCGTGGACGCGCTACGCCGGTCAGGCCGGTGACACTCTTGGGAATCATTAACGCGAACCGTTGCGTTGGCAGCCGCAAGGGGCAGAGGTGCCGCAACCCCGGCGTTGAGCACCCGTGCGGCATACCCATGTGCTCTCTACACTTCAACGAACTCAACGACTACTTCCTGTCGCGCTACCTGTTGCAGAGACAGGGCGAGAAGCCGTGCAGTGAGTCCCCCAGCACATCTGTCGTCTACTACATTGGCGACCCGCCAACCCAGCACGTAAAGATCGGCACAACGATCGACTTGACTCGCAGGTTCAGCAGACTGCGCATCAATCGACCAGGCATCAAGCTGCTGGCGGTGGAGCCTGGCGACCACCGTTTGGAGGCTCGCCGTCACCGTCAGTTCGAGCACCTGCGTGTGGTCAAGCGAGGCCAAGGCGGCGAGATTGAATGGTTCCGCAAGGCACCCGAGCTTATGGAGTTCATCGGCGGTCGGCGCTTCAAGCATGGTGACCCATGGCAGCACGAGGCAGTGTTGCGGCCTAGGGAGACTGTGTTGCGGAAGGTTCAAGCCGCTGCGGGAGGGTCGAAATGATCCGCATCCTGCTCGCGTTCGCACTACGGAACTGGAAGAAGGGGTGGCGGCCGTGAGCTTCCTCGACTGGCTCAGCGAGAGGTTCGACGACATCGCCCGTGGGCTCCACGGCGGGATCGAAAGGTGGTGGCTCGGATGACCCACGATCTGACGGTGTGGCTGGATGGGGTGCTCGACCGCATCGAGCAGCAGACCCAAGTCGTAGCGACCGGTGGGCGCTGGCACTACAGCGGAAGCGACACCATCGGAGCGTGGACGCTCTACGACGAGCATTGGTCCATCGCCACCATGAATGTCTACGACACCAAGGCGTACAACTACAGCGAACGGATGCCCGCAGCCCGAAACCCGGACTACATCAACCCGGACGCCATCGGCCAGCACGCAGCCCAAAACGATCCGACCCGCGTTCTCCACCGCATCGCCATCGACCGCCGCATCATCGCCGCCCACCCGGTCGGCGAGCACGGTTACTGCACCAACTGTTGGGCGGACAGCCAGGTGCGGTCGGTGGATGCCCCGTGCCCGACGTTGCGGCTGCTCGCTGCGGCCCACGACACCGAGCCCGGCTACCGCACCGAATGGGGGCCGCAATGATCGAACTGGCGGCCATCTGGCACCGACTCACCCACCGGCACATCGCACTGGGCGAGCCTGACGTCGGTACCATCGCGCTCTGCGGACATCGGCTCACCGGCCGCATCTGCTGCGCCACCGTAGACGTGGACGACAAACCCAGTTGGCGTGTACGCAACCCCAACGCCGAACAGGTGACCCGGCTGGCCGCCGCGCCCACAGCAGCCGAACTACGTCGGAGGGTGTGGGCGATCTCGCTGGACATCCCGAAACCGCCCGACGGGCAGATATGGCATCGGCCTGCCCGACGGTTCGGGCTGGCCGCACGCTACGGGCTTGCGCTCGGGTTGGTTCTTGCGGTCGTTCTAGCGTGGTGGCTGTGGTGACCGACCCGACGGCCGTGTGGCTGTTCAACCAGCCCACCTACAGGCTCAGGAAGGCGCTTCTCGACTGGCTGCGCGCCAACGGCCTAGACCCCGGCTACATCCCCCACGACGCCACGATCGCCGTCAACGAACAGGCCAACACCGTCACCGCCGATGTGTGGAACGTCCGTGGTGGCGCACTGATCGTGCACGGCAACGAGGTGGCCCGATACTCGATGACGGTGCCGCTGCTGGTGCAGCCGCCCGCCGAAATCCTCCACCGCCTAACCATCAAGGAGGCCCGGTGAGCTACATCGCCTTCCACACCCGCGAGCAGACCGGCTACATCTCCGGCTCCGAACGAGCCCACGTCGACATCCTCGTACGCAAAACCGCAGCCCAGCACCGCCGTAGCGTATTCGGCCACGACAGTCCTGACCGACCTTCACTGCTGCGGAAGGCCGTCAACTGGCCCGGCGACACCACCCGCAGCAACCGGTTCGACCAGTGGTCAGACACCCACATCGCCGTCTCCCACGACAAAGGTCTTCACGCCATCCTGCCCGATGGGCCAACCGCCGAGACCCTGCTCAACATCGACCTGAACACAGTCATCGCCCACGGCACCCCTGCCGTCCAATTGGTGGCCCGAATCTCCGGGCAGTGCGAAGTGCACGCCTTCGTGGAAGGCACTGACCGGGCATGGTTCGCCGACCATATCGACGCTGCCACCAACGCCGGTGTTCTCCGCCGCGACATGTCCTGCTATCCGCTGCGCGCCGACAACCCCAACGGCTGGACCGAGGTCGCCCAACTGGTCCGGTCCACGGACAGCGGACCCATCGTCATGTCGTACTCGGTATGCGACGGCTTCCCCAACCGTGAGACCGCCGCATGGCCCGACAGCCTGCCCGACCAGGATGAGAACCCTGACGACTTCGACGCCGCCGAACAGGTGTGGATGGCGCTGTCCCCCGCCGAGCGGTGGGATCAGGCAATGGCCGGACTTCGCCGCAAAGCCGAAACGGCGTGGCTGCTGCGCATCAGCCCCGACAACCTCGGCACGGCCGCGTTCGGTACGGAAACCCCGCTCACCTGGCACGACATTGCCGCCGCATGGCAAGGCGAGACGGTGGGTGCACGGTGACGGGCTGGATTGAGCGCGGCTGGACCGACCGCGACGGCAACAACTGGATAACCACCGCCGACGGCGCACGTTGCCTCGGTCCAAGCCGGTTTCGTTACCAAGAGCACGGAGTCACGATGCCAATTCGCCGACGCGTCAACAACTTGCGGCAGCGCCTCGCCAACTGCATCGCCCCAACCCGCACCTACGAGGTCGTCATGAACGAGGGGCAAGCCGGAGGGGTCCCGCTCGCTCGCGTCGTCTCCCGCAATGGCGCAGGCGACGTCTACACCATCCGCGAGGTCTACTCGCCGAAGCGTCCGTTCTGGCTCCGACGTAGGCGTTGACACGAGACGGCGGCCCGTTCCCTCCCCGGACCGGACCGCCGCCCACCATCACCCCTCGCCCACCAAGGTCAGGGTGTCCCCACCAGCGTAACCAGCAACGACCGGGGGGACCACCAGCATGAACGACATCACCGACAGCGGACGGCACTGCGCCTCCGACACCCGCTGCCGCGCATACGACCACACCACCAACCCGCCCACCGCCGCACCCGTCACCAGCGTTCCCCTCTGCGACCCCTGCCTAGCCGGTGGAGAACGCGACACCCGTGCACTCGTCTACGACTACGTGGACCTCGAACAGCTACAAGCCCCGTCACTGTCACAGGCGTTGAACATGCAGCCCATCGGCAAAGCCGCACCACCCATGCCACTCAACGGGGCCGCCGAAGCCCTACAGGCTGAGATCGTGCACGTCGCCACCACGTGGGAAGAAATCATCCGCGACCACACCGGACTCCCCCCACGCCCCGAGAGCGCCCGCCGGCCCGGCCGGCAGCTTGACGACGCCATCCGCATCCTCCTGCCCCGCCTCCGCCAACTCGCCGCACTACCAGCCGCCGACGTGTACCCCACCGGCTGCGAAGACCAGCCCACCCCGCTTGAAGGCTGGGAAGCCATCCACCACCTCCAACACCTTCACCAGCGTGCACGCGGCATGCTCGGCCGCACCCACCGCACCACCCACCTCCCCGGCACCTGCTCGGGCTGCGGACAAGACCAGCTACACCGCGACGAACCACGCCACCCCGAAGACCCCTGCGACGTGTACTGCGCCGCATGCCACACCACCTGGCCCCACGACGACTACCAGCAGTACGTCACCCAACTCGTCTGGCCCAACCGCAGCCGGGCGGCAGCATGAACCCCGACCTCGACAAACAGCCCGGCCGCAACCGCTGGCCCCACCCCGGCGACAACCCCCTCGTTCGGGCACGCAAAATCGCCCACATGTACCGGGCCCGGCTTCGCGCCCTCAACACCGACGCCTGCGACGACGCCGACGCCACCGCACAACAGTTCGGCGAAACATGGGCGGTCCCCAAAGTCGTCACCGCCCACGACGACGACCTACTCGACCCCGCCGACGCCGCCGACTTCCTGTGCACCTCCACCGCCAACATTCGCCGCCTCCGCCTCGCCGGCCGACTCAACGGCGAGCACACCGACAGCGGCTGGCGGTACCGGGTAGCCGACCTGAAAGACCTGCAACAGAATCGGCCGCGCGCAAGCGTTGAGAGAGTTGCAAGAGTCGAGGCGTAAGGGATACTCTGCGCACCAGCACCGAAGGTGTCTCTTCGGAGCTGATTCGGACTTTCGCCAAGGCCCGCCAAACCTCACGGTTCGGCGGGCCTTCGGCCATTCCAGAGGGCCGACATGGCTGCCGATGATCTGCACGTCACCCCCACCGGTGACCTCATCGCCCACGACACCACCGGCGACTGCCCCTGCGGGCCCCAAGTCGAACGTGTCGCACGCGACGACGGCCCCGACGGCTGGCTGCACATCCACCACAGCCTCGACGGACGCGAGCGTAAGGAGCCGCAGTGAACATCTACAGCCGCCACACCACCGTCGGCATGCCCGACACGCAGCATGAGCAGTGCCTCACCTAGCTGCGCGACCTCGGCCTCAACCCCGAAGACTTCGGCGTTCCCTTCGCCATCGGCTACCAGCCCGACGGCTGGTACCTGCACCTCTCCGAGATCCAGTACGACGAAGACGGCAACACGATCATCGACCACGCTAAAGGCCAGGTCGCCACTCGGCCCCGTATCGTGCGGATCCCGCCCGACGTGGAGTGGCCCGCCTGGCTAGACCCGGCGAAGGAAGAGAACGTCCCCGAATGAGCGCTGACCCGCACCGCGTGCCCCTCTCCAAGGTGCTCGACTTCCTCCGCGACCTCGGCCTGGATCCCGTCGACCCGGCGACCCTCCGCAGCGTCACCATCGGCCCAAGCTGCAAAGTCGAAGTCGTTCGGCACCGCCTCGACGATGACGGCCACAGCTACACGGTCCGCCACGGCGAAGTTGCCACCGAAACCGTCACCCTCGCACTCGACCCCGACGCCTGACCGCCCGCCAAACCGTTCCAAAGGTGGTGACTGGTCATGGCAACAGCGGATCAGCCCACCGGGCATGGCAAGCCCAAATGCGGCGGCAAGCGGCGCGGCGAAGGAGCCGGACAGCTCTGCACCCGGCCCGCAGGCTGGGGCACCGAACACCCCGGGACAGGCCGCTGCAAAATGCACGGCGGATCCACGAAGTCCCACAAGGTGGCCGGGCAGAAGGCGCTCGCCGAGCAGGCCGTGAAGACGTTCGGGCTGCCCCGTGAGATCGACCCGCGCGATGCCCTGCTGGAAGAGGTGCATCGCACCGCCGGGGCTGTCGCGTGGCTGCACGAGCAGGTGCAGGCGCTCCGGGCCGAAGACGTGGTGTGGGGCAAAACCGAGGAAGTCGACAAGCAGTCGAGCGAGTTTCCCGGCGTCGACACCACCAGAGCCGCCACAGTCAACGTCTGGGTAGAACTGTGGCGGGCCGAGAGGTCGCACCTGGTCAAGGTGTGCGAGAAGGCCATTGGGGCGGGCCTCGAAGAGCGCCGTGTGCGGCTCGCCGAGCAGCAGGGCGCCATGTTGGCCGGGGTTATCAAGGCCATCCTCGGCGACTTGGATCTGTCGCCTGAGCAGCAGACGAGGGCGGCTCAGGTGGTTCCGATCCGGTTGCGTTCGGTGTCTGCTGCTGCCGTGTAGCGGGAGGTCGCGATGACGGCCTCACTGTTCGCGCCGAGCGCTAACCCGTTCGAGGTTGCGGCCCGCATGTTCGAGCCGCCGCCTGTGTCCCCGTACCTCAACGACCCGGTCGGATGGGTGCGGGACAAGCTCGGTGAAACGCTGTGGAGCAAGCAGCGCGAGGTGTGCGAGTCGGTCGTTCACAACCGCAAAACGGCCGTCCGGAGCTGCCACAATGCGGGGAAAAGTCGCGTTGCCTCCCGAATCGCAGCCTGGTTCATCGACGTGCATCCGCCCGGCGAAGCATTCGTGGTTTCCACCGCGCCGACCTACGCCCAGGTGCACGCGATCCTGTGGGAAGAGATCCGCAACGCGGCGAAGACAGCCGAGGCGCGCGGCAACCCGCTGCCGGGGCGGGTGCTCGGGTCGGATCAGTGGAAGCTCGACGACGGCACCCTGATCGGATGGGGCCGCAAACCCGCCGACACCGACCAGCACGGCTTCCAGGGCATCCACCGCCGCTACATTCTGGTGATCGTCGATGAGGCGTGCGGTGTGCCCCGCCAGTTGTGGACGGCCGTTGAGGCGATCACGACAGGCCAGAACGTCACCATCTTGGCGTTGGGGAACCCGGATGACCCGAACACCGAGTTCGCAGACGTGTGCAAGCCGGGGTCGGGCTGGAACAGCATCCGAATCTCCGCGTTCGACACTCCGAACCTGAGTGGCGAGGACTTCCCGGACGAGTTGCGTCCGCTGATGCTCGACCCCGACTGGGTGGAGGACAAGCGGCGTCGGTGGGGTGCCGAGTCGCCCCGCTACGTGTCGAAGGTTCTCGGCGAGTTTCCTGAGATCGGCAACGATGTGCTGATCCCGCCGGCCTTGATTCTGGCCGCGCAGCAGCGCAGTGCCGAGCCTGGCCCGTGGGCGGTGCTGGGCGTGGATGTGGCCCGGTACGGTTCCGACCGCACCATCTTCTGCCTGCGTCGCGGCCCGGTGGCGCGCATTGTCGGCGACCACGCCATGCAGGCCACCACGGAGACGACCGGCAAGGTTGTGCAGGCGAAACGCGACCACGCGGTGGATGAGATCCGCGTGGATGGCGTCGGCATTGGTGGTGGCGTTGTTGACCAACTGTTGGAACTCGGCCACGACGTGGTTGATATGCAGGCTGGTGCCGCCGCCGTCGACTCCGAGCATTATCTGAACGCACGTGCTGAGTGGTTTTGGGGTCTCCGTAGCAGGTTCGAGTCGGGCGACATCGATCTTGATCCGGATGACGATGAACTCGCCGCGCAGCTCGGGTCGCTCAAGTACAAGTTCACGTCGCGGGGTCAGATCCAAATCGAGTCGAAGGATGAGATGCGGAAGCGTGGCCTGCCGTCGCCGGACAAGGCTGACGCGTTAATGCTGACCTCAACCGCGACGCCGCCCACGTCGGAGGATGTGTACGAGGACGCCGACGACGCCGAGTTCGGGATTTCGCTCGTGTAGCTCGCTGGGGGTGACGGGTGTCTGAGACCGCTGTCGCCGAGGTTGCCCCGTCCGCTGAGGTGGCGTTGCAGGCGAAGATGCAGACGCTGCTCACCCGGTTGGAGCAGGAGTCCAACAACAACGAACTGTTGCAGGAGACGGTTGCCGACCTGCAACGGGCCCTGTACGAGCCGGGCTGGATTCGTCTGACCGCCCAGGGTGAGCACGAGTTTTCGCCTGAGGCGATGAAGCAGATGAGGGCGATCTGCCGCCTGTTTGCGATCAAGTCGCCGCTGATCCGGCACGCCCTCAACCTGCGCAGCTCGTATGTGTGGGGCCAAGGCGTGGAGATCACCGCCCGCGCGAACGGGCGGGAGGATGGGCAGCAGGATGTGCAGGGCGTGGTCCGGGCGTTCCTGGATGATCCGTCGAACCAGCGCACGCTAACCGGGGCCAACGCAAGAGACCAGCTTGAGACGTTCGGGTTGGGCTGCGACGGCGAAGTGTTTTTCGCCCTGTTCACACGTCCCGCTACTGGGCGGGTGCAGACGCGGGTGTTGCCGGCCGACGAAATCGCCGAGATCATTTCCGACCCCGAGGATGCGGACACCCCGTGGTTCTACCTGCGGAAGTGGACGCACATCGGCCGCGACCAGCACGGCAACGAGGTGCGCGAGAGCCGCGAGCGGCTGTATCCGGCGATCGACTACCGACCCAAGTCGAAGCCCGCAACCTACGCCGGCAGGCCGGTCGACTGGTGGTCGCCGGTCCTTCACGTGGCCGTGAACCAGCCGCTCGGTTGGCGGCGCGGTATACCGGACGCGTACCCGGCCATCGACTGGGCGAAGGCGTACAAAGAATTCTTGGAAGACTGGGCCCGCCTGATGCGGTCCCTGTCCCGGTATGCGTGGAAGGCGTCCGCGCCGGGCGGCCGGAACGGTGCCGTGCGGACCCGCCTTGCCGCGCCACCGTCACGGGATCCCGCATCCGGCGAACCCAACCATGCCGGGGCGACGGCGATCCTGCCGCCCGACGTGCAGCTCGAAGCCGTGTCCAAGTCGGGTGCGACACTCGACTCCGACTCGGGTCGCCCCCTAGCCGCGATGGTTGCTGCCGCGCTCGGTATTCCGGTGACGATGCTGCTCGGGGATCCGGGCATCACCGGCAACCGGGCCACCGCCGAAACCCTGGACGACCCCACCGAGCGGGTCATGATCCAACGCCGGGATGTGTGGACGGCCGAGCTGCACCGCATCCTCCGCTACGTGATCGCCGCATCCGTGGAGGCACCCAAGGGGCGTCTCACCGGGTCTGTGGCCGTGGACGACTGGGGTCAGCAGGTCATCCGCCTGGACGGCAACACCGACACGACGATCGACATCGAGTGGCCGCGTCTCGATGACGTGGACATGCGCGACGTCGTGTCGGCGGTTGTGGAGGCGTCGGGTACCGGCACGGTGCCGCCTGAGGTGGTCGTGCGGCTGCTGTTGACGGCGCTTGGTGTGCGCAGGGTGGATCAGATCGTGGAGCGGCTGACCGGCGGCGACGGCGAGTTTCTGTGGCCGCAACCGCCGCCCCTGAACACCCCGTCGGGGGCTGCGCGGGTTGGTGGGGATCCTGCCGCGTCAGGCCCGGGTTCGATGCGCCCCGACGACGGCGATGACGAGCCCGACGAACCGCCGGTGGAAGAGGCGGTCGAGCAGCTTGCGCTGCCGATCCCCGCACCACCAGGCAAGGGCAGGCGTACCCGCAGGCGGGGGTGATGAGTCGTGTGGCGGCATCTACAGCAGCACCTCGGGATTACCCAGGTGTTGACGGCACTGCACAGGCAGGAGATCAGGATGGGCAAGCTCAGCGACGAACTCGAAGACATCAGCCGCCGACAGGAGGGCATCCGCGACGCCATCAACGCGTCGACCGCGAACGTGCGGGCTGCCCTGGAGCGGCTGGAAGCTGAGGTGGAGGGTCTGCGTGAGGGTGAGCTGACCGACGAGCAGCAGGCCCGCGTGGACGCGATCAAGGAGCAGGCGGATGCGATCCGTGCTGCCGCCGAGGCTGCCGATGACGGCTACGAGCCGCCGGTGGTGGAGCCCGCCCCCGTGGAGGGTGTGGAGGGCGAGCCGGAGCCGGGTTCGGTGGCGGACCGGGAGCGCGGCGGCATCTGACCGATGCCGAGTCGTGCCGGGGTGGCCGTGCGGATCGGCCACCCCAACACCCGCGTGAAGGTGGCCGGGGGAGCCAAATCCCCGACCATGCTGCGGCCTCACAGCGGTTCGTCGATCCCGATCAGGCGTAGCCGACTTCGATAGTAGGCGCGCCCGGGGGTGACTGGTGGCTGTCACCGCCCGCACCCTGCAACTCATCCGGGTCATGCGAACCGCTGTCGGCGACCATGCGGACGACGCCGTACGTGAACTCGCCGAGCAGTGGGCGCAAGCGTGGCAGCGCATCGCGCCGTCGTGGCGTGAAGCCGTCGAACTGCTCGTGGCGTGGGCCGCCCAGCATGGACGCTGGCCCACGCCGGTAGAGATCGGCCGCATCGAACAAGTACCGGCCGCCCACGACGCCACCACCGCCGAACTCGATGCACTGACCGCAGCCACCATCGCAACGGTCACCGCAGCCGCCGGCCTGGCTATCACCGTCACCGCCGACAGCGAACCGCGCATCATCGCGTCGCAGGTGCCGCCCACCTACCGGGACGACATGCGGCGGCGGGCAGCGCAGCGGATCCTGCCGACGGCCCTGGACGTGATCCGGCGCCGGGTGGGGCAGGCCATCACCGCGCAGTCCCGGCCGCTCGGCGCGGACGCTGCCGCAGCCATCCGCCGCGAGCTGGTGCGCGGCGTGAAGGTCGGCGCGAACCCGCTCGAAACGGCGCGGCGTGCGGTCGCGGCGGTTTCGGGCGCGTTCGAGGGGGGCGCGTCCCGAGCCGCCAACATCGCCCGCACGGAGACACTCGACGCATATCGGGTGGCTTCCCGGTACGCGCATGAAGCCAACGCCGACGTGCTCGACGGCTGGGTGTGGCTCGCGACAGTGAATGGCAAAGGCGCGGCCCGCACCTGTTCTAGCTGCTGGGCCATGCATGGCACGGTGCACCCGCTCGACACCCCCGGTCCTCTTGATCACCAGCAGGGCAGATGCGGGAGAGCCCCCCACGTCCGGCCGTGGCGCGAACTCGGCATCGACCTCGACGAACCCGCCGACGCCATCCCCGACCGACAAGCCGCGTGGGACGCCCTCACCGACGCCCAACAACGTCAGGTGATGGGTGCCCGCCGCCTCGCCCTATTCCGCTCCGGGGCCGTCGGCTGGGCGGACCTCGCGCAGTTGCGCACCAACACCGCGTGGCGGGATTCGTACACGCCCCGCCCGGTGTCTGACCTCGAACGCATCGCCAACCAACGGCGCTAACGATGGGAGGCGACCCATGCCGAAGCATCCCGCCCCTGTGCGGGTGACAGCCTCGCTGGCCGGCTACTCGGAGGCGGCTTTCGCTGCTGCCGCCGCCACCCGCCGCATGGTTGCCGAGTCTGCGCCAGCCGTCCAAGACGTGCCGGAGGTGGAGACGTCGGCACCGACCGAGCCGACGACGCCACTAGAGCCCGCACCAGAAGCATCCGAAGCCGAACCGACCGGCGACCTGAGCGAAGCCGGCAACGCCGCGCGACTTCGGAAGTATTGGACGACCGGCCCTGGGGCAATCCGTCTGGCCTGGGGCACTCCGGGTGACTGGACCCGCTGCGTCAAAGCCCTCGACGGCAAGATGCGCGACCCCAAGGGCTACTGCGCCGAGCTGCACAAGCAGGTCGTGGGCTACTGGCCCGGGGACAAGCGCAACAACAGCGCAGGCGAAGCCGACGCCAGCGACCATGCCGAACGGATCACGGTCCGCGAAGCCGACCTGTCCGGCGCCACCGTCACCCAGTCCGGTCGCCTGTCGATCCGGCTGATTCGCGCCGGGTGGAGCCTCAACGGAAATCTCTACCCCGCCGAGGTGCTGCGCCGCGACGGCCCGAAAGCGTGGCCCGCCGGCACCCTGTGCTACGTCGACCACGCCACCGACGAGGAAGACGCCGCCCGCCCGTCCGGCAGTGTCCGCAACCTCGCCGCCGTGACCACCTCCGACGCCCGCTGGGACGAGGCCGAGCAGGCGTTGACCGCTGAGGCCCGACTGTTCGCGCCGTGGCGTGAGGCGATCACCGACATGGCCGACACGATCGGCATGTCCATTCGGGCGTGGGTGACCGGCGAACACGGCGAACGTGACGGCCGGACCGGGTTCATCGTCCAGTCGATTCCCGAAGGCCGCTCCGTCGACTTCGTCACCAAACCTGCGGCGGGGGGTGGCATCGTGTCTGTCCTCGAATCCGTCGGCAACCAGGTGCCCACTGCTGAGGCGCGCAACGTCGGCCAATGGCTGGAATCGCGGCTGCATCTGACGCTCACCCAGCTCGGCGACGACATGTACGGCGACGGCCGCCTCACCCGCGACGAACGCATCACCCTGTCGGCAGCCATCGGCGACGCCTTGCAGGCGTGGACGGCCCGCGTCGAGCAGGACGCCCCGGCGCTGTTTCAGCGAGACCTGTGGGATGAGCCGGCCGTACCGGAGACCGCCCAGGCGCAGGAGACGGCGCCCGCCGCCAGTCCAGCCGATCCCCCGCCGCCCGCCGAGAAGCCACCGGCGGACGACACGGCCGCTTCGGCGGACACCCCTGATGACGTGACGGACGGCGCCCCGCCGACCGCACCCAACCCACCCACTAAGGAGGAACCCGCTATGTCGGGTACCACGACCGGCACCGCGCCGGTTGAGGCGGGGACGGCACCGGTCGTCGACACCGCCACCACCGCGATCGCCGCCGAGGCGCCGAGTGTGGACGTGCAGGCGCTCGTGACTGCCGCGCTCACCGAGGCCCTGGGGCCGGTGACGCAGCAGCTCGCCACCGTGCAGCAGGCGCTCACCGCGCAGCAGAACGAGAACACCGCGCTGCGGAACCGCGCCACCGCGTCCGAGGCTGTCGCTGCCGCCCTGCGTGCCCCCGAGCACGCCGACGTGGCCGCCCAGATCGGGCCGCGTGTGACCGCCCGCATCCTCGACGCTGTTCCCACCACCGCCGAGGGTGTCGTGGACGGTGCCGCGCTCACCGAGCGGATCACGGCAACGATCACCGACGAGGCCACCTACGTGCGGGGCGCCCGCGCGGAGGCCCTGGAAGCGGCCGGCGTCGGCCAGCCGTACGGGCTCGGCCAGCGCGCCGACGAGTCGCACACCCAGGACGACGGGTTCACCGCCGAACTGGACGACTTCTTCTCCAACACCCTCGGTCTCGCTTCCGAGGCCGCGAAGGTCGCCGCGAAGGGACGTGCCTGATCATGGCGAAGAACACCGTGTACATGTGGACCGAGTCCCTGCCGCTCGTCTGCTCGTCCCCCGCCACCCCGCAGTCCGGTGACCCGGTCCTGTTCGGGCAGCTTCCCGGCGTGGCCCTCACCAACGAGGACTCCAACGGCGTCACCACCTGCGCCCTCGACGGCACGTTCGACCTGTCGGTGAAGGGCGAAGGCGCGGGCGGTAACGCCGCGATCACCGCCGGAGCGAAGGTCTACTACGAGGCCGGGCAGACCCCGCCCCTCAACGTGGACGCCACCAACGGCGTCTACTTCGGCATCGCCATGGCCGCCGTGTCATCGGGTGCGACCGCCACCATCCCCGTTCGCGTCGGCTACTGAGGAGTCCAGCGCACATGACTACCGCACTGCTCGACGCTGGCACCGCGACGCTGGGCCAGCTCGACACCTACCACGCCGGCACCGAGAGTGCCTCCACGTCCGCCATCTTCGGCGGCGACGGCACCCTGCTGTCCGGCAACCGGCGGCAGCGCCGCCAGGAGTCCCGCGACTACCAGAAGCGGCTGATCGGCCTGACCCGCCTGTACCGGGGCACCATCGAAGGCGACCGGCGGGCCACCGTCGCGTTCCAGGAGGCGATGTCCCGCAGCGACTTCACGGTCCTGTTCGGCGACATCATCGACCGGCAGCTTCTCGCCGCCTACCAGACGCGGCCCGTGCAGTGGCCGACGTACGCGAAGCGCGGCCGGGTCCGGGACTTCCGCACCGTCAAGCGGTTCACCCTCGACGGCGGCGAAGCCACCCTCAACCAGGTGAAGGAGCTGGCCCCGTACAAGGTCCGCTCGGTCACCGACAACGCATACACGTACGCGGTCGCGAAGTACGGTGACCAGATCGCCGTGTCGTGGGAAACCATGGTCAACGACGACCTGGACGCCCTCACCGACCTGCCCACCCGGCTCGGTAACGCGGCCCGGCGCACGGAGGAGAAGTTCGCCGCGCAACTGTTCTCCGGCGCGGGCGGCCCCGACGGCACGTTCTTCTCCAACGCCAACCGGAACCTCATCAACGCGACGGTCACCGGCTCCGGCACCCCCACCAACCCTCCGCTGTCCATCACCGGGTTGCAGTACGCCATGCAGACCCTCGGCCAGCAGAAGGACACCGACGGCGGCCCCATCTACGTCGAAGGTGTGACCCTGGTGGTGCCTCCGGCGCTGGAAGTCGCCGCGAACAACATCATCAACGCGACGGAGATTCTGGCCGCGACCGGCGGCGGCGACGGCACCGGCCGTGACCAGCTTCGCGTCACCAACTGGATGCGTAACCGCGTGTCCGTGGTGGTGAACCCGTGGCTGCCGATCGTCAACACCACCAACGGCAACACCGCCTGGTACGTTTTCGCGAACCCGAACGTGGGTCGCCCCGCCATGGAACTCGGGTTCCTGATCGGGCATGAGACCCCGGAGCTGTGGGTGAAGTCGCCGAACGCGATGCGGGTCGGCGGCGGCCCGGTGGCCCCGGAGGAGGGCGACTTCGAGCACGACGCCATTCAGTACCGGGTGAGGATGGTGCTGGGTGGGACGCTGATGGACCCGAAGTCGGCGGTCGCGAGCCTCGGCACTGGGGCCTGATCGTGGGCCGGGCGCGTCCGAATCTGGGCACTCCGTTCGGGCCGTCCGGCCCGTGGCTGGCTGCTCTGGTCGATGTGGTCGGCGACCTGTATGACCTGCTGGATGCCCGGCTTCCCCACCCCGCGTCTGCGGATGGTGGGGGGCCGGCGTCAGCAGGCGTACGGAAGGTCACCGAACCGGATCCCGAGGTGCGGCCCGGCCGGGTGGCGCCGGTGTCTGAGCCGGAACCCGACAGCAAGCCTGACGCCGACGACGAGTCGGAGCCGGTGCAGGAACCCGCCCCCGATCCGGAGCCCGAGTCGAACCCGGCCCTGCCGCCACCCCCGCCCCGCCGTGGGCGCGGCTCCGGCATCGACTCGTGGCAAGCCTGGGCGAACATCGCCAAGGTGCCGTACGACCCCGACGACGGCCGCAACGACATCATCGACGCCTGCATCCGGGCGGGCGTGCTCGACGCCGAGTAGGGAGTAACGCGGGTGACCCTCAGCCCACCACCCGAAACCCCGTCCACGATGAAAGGGCAGCGGCGTGGTCTCGCCACCCTCGGCCCCGACGGGAAGCTGCGCGCCGAGCAGGTGCCTGATGATTTGGCGGCAGCAGCAGCGCAGGTCACCGCAGAGGTGGTCCGTGCTGTCGTCGGCGAGTGGATGCGCGCCAACCCGCCGACTTCGGGTCCTCAAGGGGAACGTGGACCGGAGGGTGTGGCGGGCGCGTCGGTGACGGTGGAGCAGATCCGGGACGCCGTGGAGGCGCACCTGTCTGCTCATCCGCCGCCGACCGGTCCTGCTGGTCCGCAGGGTCCTGTCGGGGATCGTGGTGAGTCTGGTCCGGCGGGTGAACGTGGCCCATCCGGTCTGGTTGGGGATCGTGGACCTGAGGGTCCGATCGGATCGTCTGGTCCGGCCGGGGATCGGGGTGAGGTGGGGCCTGCTGGTCCGCCCGGCCCGGATGGGGCTACTGGTCCGCAGGGTCAACGCGGGGAACGTGGCGAAACTGGCCTGGCGGGACCGACCGGGCCGAAAGGCGATGTCGGGGCCGCCGGTCAGCGTGGGGAACCCGGCCCGACCGGCCCGGTGGGCGCCACAGGCCCGAAGGGTGATCCGGGCGTGCAAGGCCCGGCCGGCATCCCCGCCGACATGTCTCGGGTCACCGCACTCGAAGCAGTCGCCGGGAAGGTGTCCGCCGGGCAGGCCGCCGTACCCGCCCTACTACTTGGCGCTACTGCCACCGTGCAGGTGACGCTGCGCCCACCTATGCCCGACACCAGCTTCGCGGCGTCGGCGCTGGTGGTGGGCGGCACCAACATCCTGTCAACGCTGGGCGTGCAGTCGTGGTCGATCGTGTCCGGCAGCCGCGTCGATGTGGTCGTCAAGGCCAACGGCGTGTTGTCGGCTGGCGCCGCGCAGGTTTTGGTGATCGCTACCCGCCAGTGATCGGGGGTGACGTGGTGCCGCTGTTCACCGGCGATTCGCCGTTCACCGCCGATCCGTCCACCCCGGTGGGCATGATCCGGCTGCTGATCACGGACCTGTCCGAGCAGTCGCCGCTGTTCACTGATGAGCAGTTGATGGCGCTGCTGGCGGCCGAACGTAGCAGTGTGAAGCGCGCGGCTGCGGCGGCGTTGGAGACGATCGCCCGTTCCGAAACGCTCATCGCCAAACACATCAGCACCAACGACCTGACCACCAACGGCCCGTCGGTGGGCGCCGAGCTGCGCGCGTCCGCAAAGTCGCTGCGTGAACAGGCCAAGCAGGACGAAGACGATCTGATCGACGGCGCGGACGCGTGGGGGCTCTCGGTCGTCGACTTCGATCCGCAGGCCCCGTACAGGCGGTGGTGACATGCCGTTGCCGAACTCGCCACTCATCCATCCCAAGTTCGAGCAGCATCACCGGCCGGTGGTGGAGGGCTCGATGACGGTGCTGGTGAGGCTGTCGCGTCCGCGTGAGGGGGGCGTGCGCGACAAGACGACCGGGGTTACCACGTTCGCCACCGACGAGCCAATCTGGGAGGGTCACGCGTCGCTGCGAGCCAACCTCACTGGCGGGCCGACGGTGCAGGCGGATCGGGTGGTCGCCATCGGCGCCTACCTGCTGCGTGTGCCCGCCGGTGCTCCGGCACTGCGGGTGCGGGATGTGGTGGATGTGCGCGGCGACGTGTCCGATCCGAGCCTGGTCGGGGTGCGACTGCGGGTGGTGGACGTGCCCCGGTCCGGCCTGTCGTGGCAGCGGGTCGCTGGCTGCGACATCGAACAGCCGATCAACCGCCGGGAGTCGTGATGGTCGACATCAGGGTTGAAGGCGGCGGCGAACTGACGGTCATCGCAGCGCAGCTACGAACGAAACGCGCCAGCATCGGTCGCGAAGGGTCGCAGGTGGTGCGCCGGTCGGCACTGGCCGGTGAGGCTGCCGCGAAGGCTTTCGCACCGGTTCTGACTGGCCATCTCAAGTCGAGTATCGGCCACGAGTTCAGCGGCTCTGCCGCCACCGGGGTCATGGATGGCGAGTGGGGTGCTGAGGCCCGGTACGCGAAGTGGGTCGAGGGCGGGACCTCAAGAATGGCCCCTCAGCCTTTCGTTGGCCCGTCCCTCGACGCAGTAACGCCCGGATTTCTCCAAGCAGTCGAGGCTATTTCTGATCCACTTGGCGATGGCTAGCAGGTGATCGGGTCTGGCAGTCCGGCGGCCAACCGCCGTCGCCAAGTGCCTCGCCCGAACGTCCATGCAGGAAGTTCGATTAGCGGCAGCCCGTTCTCCCGATAAAGCCTGGTCTTGCGCTCGCGGCGGGCGTCGTAGGTCGCAGAGCCTTCCACCCCCCAAACCTCGACGTAGATGCCAGCAACCAGGAAGTCGGCGGCGTAACGGCGATCACCTGGCAGGCGCGGCTCGACTTCATGCGCGTACCCATGTTCGGTGAGCCAGTCATCGACTCGCTGTTCGTAAACCGAACGGGCAAGGTGCCCGTCCGCACATTCCCATCGGCGACCGCCCTGCCAGCCGTTGCGCCGCAGCTTGATGCCGTACTCCCGGCATCGCTGTCCAATCGTTCCTGAGCTAACCCCGAACTCTGCGGCGATGCTGCTGGTGGACTCACCTTCGGCGTATCGACGTTCAAGTTCGTCGGGGCCAGGCAGGTGGACATGCTGACCGCGCCGTCGGGTCTGCCATACGGTCGGCTTGGCGATGCCGTGTGCGGCAAGCCAGTGGCCGACTGCGCTGTAGGTGACGCCGTACCGTTCCGCGATCTTCCGGTAGCCGAGATGTTCGACGTAAACGAAGCGATACAGCTCGTCCCGGCTCGGCGCTTCGATCCCACGGTAGGCGAGCCCTTGACCGGGCGCGCGGAGTTCGATGCCGTGGGCCTTAAGCCAGCGTCCTACAGTTATGCGCTGCACTCCGTACTGAGCGGCGATCTGTCGGGTAGTCAGATCCTGGTCAATGTAAAGTCTTCGGAGTTCGGATGCCCCCGGCGCTTCACCCTTGAAGTTCCGGCGAACAGGTCGCCGCTCGATGCCGTACTCCTTGAGCCAGTTGGAAACAGAAGTTCGGCAGACTCCTATTTGCGCCGCGATGCGTGTTGCCGACATTCGCTGGTCGACGTAGAGCGCTCGCAGTTGAGCAGCGTTCGGCCTGTTGGGAGTCAGTGGCGGCATGACCTAATTGTATGTCGACTTTGGCACGAGAAGAATGTGCTAATCGTCTCGGCGTCTTTCCGCTTACTAAAGGAATAAGCAACCGCTCGACTAGCTGACCGGTCCGGGGGTGGTCTGGTGACTGCCCCCTCCGTTGAACCGTCCGTCGACCATGCGGAAGCCATCGAGGCGATGCTGCGCGCCGGCACCGCGCACGAGGTCCACATGGGTGCGCCTGAGGTGCCGGACGACGAACTCACCTACCCGCACTACATCGTGTGGCCACCCCCGGCGACGCCAGGGTTGCAGCGGCTTGCCGGTGACGGCGGGGATGTGTGGACCCGCACCCAGATCACCTGCGTCGCCCTCACACCCCTGGACGTGATCGGCGCCGCCGACCGTGCCCGCCGTGCCCTGCACCGCCGACGGCCCACCATCGCCGGCCGCCTGTGCGGCGACATCGAGCAAGACCCCGAAGCGTCCGTCGCCCCACCGGTACCGGATCCGACACCACGGTCCACCGATGGCCGGCAGGTGTACACGACCGCCCTGCTTTTCCTGCTGCACAGCAGCCCGCTCACTCTCTGAGGAAGGAATCACCGTGCCCGAGAACGATCGTCTCGGCGGGGGTCGGCGGGCAGCCCGCACCACCCCCAACCGGACCCCGTACGTGTGGGTGGAAGACGACTCCACCGGCCACCGGTACGACGTGCTGGAAACCGCGCTGCGGCCCGGCATGACCCCGGTGGAGGGCTACGACAAGAACTACACCGGCCGTCCACGCCACCCCAAGCACCGCACCGACCTGTCGGGTCAGAACAGTCGGGCTGCCGGTGTGACCACCGCCGGTGACACCGACGCCGACACGCCTGCCGCCGACGCCCCCACCAAGACCAGTCCGAAGGGGGCGCAGCGATGACGCAGCCCATGCCGACGGCGGTGACCACCAACGGCACCGTCGCAGTCAAGATCGTGCAGGCGATTGCGGCCCCTGCCGCGCCGGTCGTCACCGAAGTCAACGCGGTCAGCTCGGTCGACCTGTCGTGCTACCTGACCGGCGACGGCTACGCCGCCGAAACGTCGGAGAACACGGTAGAGGATCCGCGCCTGTGCTCGAAGCAGATCTTCGAGGCGCGCGGCGACTTCACCGACACGCTGGAAATCACGTACGTGTTCAACCCGGCCAGCCCGACCGACGACGGCGCCCGCCTCGCCCTACCGCCGGGTACTGCCGCGTTCCTGGTGACCCGCTGGGCGGTCGACTCCGAGGACGCGTTCGCCGCCTCGGATCTGGTGGATGTGATCCCGTTCGAGGCTGGCATCCAGCGCAAGCAGGCCCCAACCCGCAACGGGGTGCACCGCATCACCCAGAAGCTGTTCATCACGGGCCCGGTGCAGCGGGACGTCGCAATCGTGGGCGGCGGCTGATCCGGCCTCTTCTGCCTTCTTCCTTCTGATTGGGGGCGGGCCGGTTCGTGCCGGGTGTCACGGCTGGTCCGCCCCCACCTACTTGCTGGGGAGCAAACATGGATTTCGATCTGCTGTTGGATGAGGCGTCGCCGCGTGAAACGGTGGTGCCGCTCTGCCTGAACGGGAAGCTGCGCGCCGAGTATGAGGCGGTGAAGGCCCGCATCGACGAACGTGCGGCAAACGCCGACGACGGCGGCGGCGGCGGATTGGACGGCGACGACCGGATGGCGAGCCGCACGGCGAAGCCGGAGCCGGACCTGGAACAGCCGGTGCTGGACGATCTGGTCGAGAAGATGCGCGCCCACACCGTCCCGTTCAAGCTGCGCGCGTTGGGCCGTCAGGAGTGGGCCGACCTGTTCTCGAAGTATCCGCCGCGCGAGGACCGCCAGACCGGCAAGCGCGACCCCCGCGACACGATGGGCGTCAACGCCACCGACTTCTTTCCCGCACTGGTGCGGGCGTCGGTGTTCGAGCCGGCGATGACGCCGGAGCGGTGGGTGAAGCTCGACAAGGTTCTGTCCGACGCCCAGTTCGACAAGCTGGCGACGGCTGCGTGGCTGCTAAACCGGGTGGAGGAGGATGTCCCTTTCTCGCTGAGCGGATCGCCCGCCACCCCGACCTGAGGCGGAAGCTGACCGCTGCCCGCGCCTTGGGTGTGTCGTTGCGGAGGTTCGACGGCTGGGAGCCTGCCGAATGGACTGAGGTCGTCGCTTGGGATGAGCAGGGGCGCCCGAGCCGGTGGGTGACGCGTCGGGAGCCCGAGTGGGATGCGCGGGAACGCGCGTGGATGCTCGCCCTGGACTGGCACGAGTCCAGCCTGTGCCGCAAGTGCAGCCAGCCGCTCGCCGAGTGCACCGATCCGGCGAACGACCCCGACAACCCGGCCAGCGAGCGCATGTACATCGCTGAGCCGCCGACTGAGTGTTTCGCCTGCAAGGTGTTGACGCGGGCGGACGAGAAGTGGCACAAGGATTCGCCTGACTCGTCCCCGTATGTGATCCATACGGCGGCGTTGGTGGATCGGCCGCCGCGACGGAGACCAGCACTGAGGGGGTGACCCCTCGTGGCGGACCGCACTGTGTCTGTGCGTTTGCGGCTGATGGTCCGCGACTACACGTCGAGCGCGACCGAGGCGGAGCGGGCAACCCGCCGCCTGCGGGACTCGCAGGAAGCCCTCGGCAACACGTCGAAGCGGACCGCCGCCGACATGACGAAGGCCGCGAACGCTGCCTCCGACTACGGGCGGAAGGCGTCCACTGGTCTGCTGCTGGTGGCTGGCGGCGCTGCGGCGGCCGGCGGCTCGTTGAAGTTGCTGCCTCCACTGCTGGCGGCGACGGCGACGGGCGCGAGTGTCCTGCCGGGCATGCTGACCGGGGTTGCCGCGTCGCTGGGCACCCTCAAGGTGGCGACGCTGGGTGTCGGCGACGCACTGGACGAGATCTTCGACAACGACGACCCGTTCGGCAGGTTGGCGCCGTCGGCTCGCGCTCTCGTCAACGAGATGGGCCGGTTGAAGCCGGAACTTCTGGCGTTTCAGCAGTCGATCCAGGATGCGGCCCTCGGCAGCGCGGCGGGCAACTTCAACCGCCTCGCGACCACTACGCTGCCGCGCCTCACCACCGAGGCTGTCATTCTCGGCAGGGCGTGGGACCGCACGTGGACTGCCCTCACCGACGCCGCCACGGACACCACGTTCCTTGACGGCGTGTCGGTGGCGTCTCAGTCGACGGCCCGGTTCATGGACCAGTTGGCGGTGCGGACGCAGGCCCTGGCCCGGTCGTGGGCGATCCTGATGATGTCGGCGGATCCGCTGGTGCGGATGGTCGGCGACCGGCTTGCCGGCTCCATCGACCGGATGAACGCCGCCGCGCAGAAGGCGCGGCAGACCGGCAGCCTGGACGAGTTCTTCCGCACCGGGGTCGAGTCCGGTGGGGCGCTGCTGTCGATCGTCGGCGACATTTTGGCCATCACCGGCCAGGTCGTTGGTGCTGTCAACCGGCAGTCGGCGTCGATCACCGATGCGGCATCGACGCTTGACGCCTACATCAAGTCGGGCCGATCGGCCGCTGACGTTGCCGGCATCGTGGACACGCTGACCGCCGCCTACGAGGGCATGGCCGACGTGCTGGGCCCGCTCGGCACGATCGCCCGTGACGCGCTCGCCGACCCGGCCACCCGTGACGGCTTGGCGACGATGTTCGACATTCTCGCCGCCGGTTCGCAGGCACTGAGGGTCGTGTTCGACCTGTTCCAGGCGCTGCCGGACGGTGTGCAGTCGACGGTGATCGCCGCCGTCGCGCTCGGTGCGGTGGTGCAGAAGACGACGACTGCCGTTGCAGCGCTCGGTGTGGCAGCGACCGGCACTGCTGCCAAGCTGACGGCCCTCGGCGGGGCGGGTGCGACCGCCGGCCGTGGCCTGACCGGGCTCGCTGCCGTCGCCGGACGCGCCATGACGGTGCTTCTGGCGCTACAGCTCGCCGGTATCGTGTTCGAGCAGTTCGAGCCCGCCGCCGCCAACGTGGACCGGCTCACCGACTCGGTGAAGCGGTTTGTGGAAACCGGCCAGGTGGGTGGCGAACTTACCCGCGTGTTCGGCGAGAACCTGGACGGCCTGAGCAAGGCTGCTGGTGCTGCCGGTGACGGTTTCATCGCCAAGACTGGTCGCGCGATTGAGTCGCTGATTCCGCCGGTCAAGAGCCTGAACGAGATTTTCCAGGGTGGTTCGTTCCTGGGGTCGGTGGAGCGGTTCCGGGCGCTGGACGCGTCGATGTCCGGCTACGCGCGCACCACCAACGACACGGCTGGTGTGACGGCTGCGTGGCAGAAGGTGTTAGCGGAGTCAGGTCGGTCGACGGCCGAGCTGGCGGAGCTGCTGCCGTCCACGTGGTCGGAGTTGCAGCGGTTGCAGAACGCGGCCCACAACGGGGCCGGATCGGTAGCTGAGCTGGACCGGCGCACGAAGCTGCTGTCGGGCGGGCTGCGCGAGGCGGTCCGCAACGGACGTGACCTTATCGGCATTTTCAACGAACTCAACGGTGCCGCGATTGACGCCGCCGAGTCGGAGATTCGGGCCGAAGATGCCGTCGACCGGCTCACCGAGGCGTTGAAGCGCAACGGGAAGGCACTCAACAAGCGCGGCACCGACTTTGACGTGACGAACGCGAAGGGTCGGGAGAACAAGCAGCTCACGATCGACCTGTTGCGGATCGGCGCGGAGCACGCTGCCAACGTTCACGAGCAGACCGGCTCAGTGGAGGCGGGCAGTAAGGCTTGGGAAAAGTACTCGGGTCAACTTCGGAAGGTGCTCGGCGATCAGAAGCTGACCACCGCGCAGATTGACTCCCTCATCGCCAAGTACGGGGAGATGCCCGACTTCAAGGCAACGGAGATCGCCACACCTGGGCTCCCTGCCGCCACCAGCGGTGTTCAGCAGTTCCATGAGGCGTTCAAAGCCATCCCGCCCAGCAAGACGGTGCCGTTCTTTGCGACGACCAGCGAGGCTGAGGCCGCTGTGCGTGTGTTGAAGTCCCGCATCGACGCTCTCAAGAGCAAACACATCTATGTGACGGGTACGGTCAAGTGGACGACCAGCGGGGATCTGCGGGTTCCGGGTGGGCGCGTGCTGCGCGGCAACAACCGGCATGGCGGGGTGTGGACGCCGACTGCGATGGCGGACGGCGGTGTCATGAAGGCCGGCATCTACCCGGCCAGCAACCCGCCGCTGATGCAGTTCGCAGAGCCGGAGACCGGTGGCGAGGCGTACATCCCCCGTCGCGGTGACCGTCGCCGTAACCTGTCGATCCTGAGCGAAGCGGCGGCGTGGAACAACGCGGCTGTGGTGCCGATGGCGGCCGGTGGGGTCATGTCGGCGACGAAGGCGGCGTCTGGCGGTCTGGTGTCGATTGGCCCGCCGGCCACGGCACCGCGCGAGCGTGGCAGCCGGTTGGACACGATCGACACGTACATCCGCGCCCGGGATGCCGTGGTCGACCTGAACAAGAGCCTCAAGGAGAATGGGCGCAGCTTCTCGCTGTCGACGGCGAAGGGTCGGGAGAACCGGTCGGCACTGTCGTCGGCGATCAAAGCGGCGCAGGCTGCGGCCGAGGCCAAGTACGCGGAGACGGGCAGCATCACGAAGGCGAACGCCGCCTACGACAACCACATCAAACGGCTGCGGGCGACGCTGCGTCAGCAGGGCGTGAACGCGGCGACGATCAAGAAGCTGATGGCGTCCATGTCGCAGCGGCCCAGCTACGACGTGCCGGGCAAGAGCCTCCCGTCGTCGGAGAAGAACATCGCCGCGATGGAAGGCCGGATCGCCGCCGAAGAGTCCTTGGCGAAGCTGGCCGACCATTTCAGCCTGGTGAAGCCGACGTTGGACATCAAGGACGAGGTGGGGCGAGAGAACCTGACCGAACTGTTCGGGTTCTTGAAGTCGGCCGAGCGGGCGGCGCAGGCGGTGCTGGAACAGACCGGCAACAAGAAGACCGCCACCGCCGTCTACGAGCAGTACGTCGCGCAACTGCGGCAGGTGCTCGCGCAGTCGGGGATGCCGAAGGCTCAAATCGACGGCCTGCTCAAGCAGTACGGCAAGATCGTCCTCACGCCCAACCTGCTCGGTGGGGTGTACGGGCCGGGCGGAATACCGACCAAGCTGACGCAGGGCGGCATCTATGCCGGGGCGCGCACCATGTACGCGTTCGCCGAGCCCAGCACCGGCGGGGAACTGTTCCTGCCCCGGCTCGGCCCCCAGCGTCGGGCCGAGGATCTGCTGCGTATCGGGGCCGGCTGGTACGGCGGCCGGTATGTGCCGTCGGCGAGAGGTGATGTGAGCACCACCCACACCAGCACCCTCAACGTGTACGGCGGGGACCGGCGGATGACCCTGTCGGACTACCAGACGCTGCAACGTCAGGCTGACGCTCGGGCACGCACCGGCCGCAAGGGCTAACTACAGCCCGACCGTCTGCCCGCTCCGATTGGTGAGGGTGGTGGTGGCGGATGCCGTTGTACACCGGCGCAACCACCACCACCCCACCTGTCATCACCCCACCAACCCCACCACCGGTCGTTATCCCACCCGAGGTGATCGATCCGGGCGAGTATCTGCCGATCTGGATAGATCCCGACGGGGTGGAGTGGGAACTGAACGCTCCCGGCCGTGACTTCTTCACCATGAACGCCGTCAGCGGCTACGGCATCACGCCCGTCAACCTGATCACCCGGCCGGATCCTCGCGGCGGCGTCACCGTCATCGGTGTCCGCTCGCAGCAGCGAACCCTGGTCTGGCCGGTGCGGGTGCGGGGCCGCACCCACATGGAGTTCCAGACCAGGTGGAGGCAGGTCGCGGCGGCGTTCGCGCTCACCAGACGGAAAGGGCCGGGACTGTTTCGGCTGCGCCGGCCGGACGGCACCTCCCGCGAAGTCCTCGCCTACTACCAGTCAGGGTGGGACGGCGAACCGGGCCAAGGGCACACCTACGACACACCGACGTTGACGCTGCTGTGCCCGGACGGATTTTGGCGCGACAGCCAGCCGATCACCCTGGAACGCACCACCGGCGAGGTCGGCGACTTCTTCGACCCATACCCGAACATCTCGTCCGGTGACGTCATCGGCGCCACCCAGATGTTCAACCCGGGCGAAGTGGAGGCATGGCCCACGTGGCGCCTCGACGGGCCGGCAACCCAACTGGTGGCGGTCAACCACACGACCACCCGCACCTTCACCGTCAACACATCCCTGTCAACGGGTGAGTATCTGACGATCACCACCCGTCCGGGGCGCGTCACAAACCATCTGGGGGCGACGGTCAACGGGGCTTTGGTGCGGCCCGGGTCGACGTTGTGGCGGTTGGAGCCGGGGGTGAACGACGTGGAGTTCACGGTCTCGGGTTCCACCACCAACACGAAGATCAGCATGTCGTTCTATCCGCGCTACGAGACGGCCTGACGTGGGCGTCCACGGTCCCGCCCCGGTAGAAGCCCAGTACACCATCTGGATCAGTGACCACAATCTGGCGCCGATCTCACAGCAGGTGGACGACTGGTCGTCGATCTCGTTGACGCTGCGATTCAACGAGGTGTCCAGTGGCGAGTTCACAGCCCCCGCCCATCCCGAGCTGGTGGCGGCGGCCCGAACACCCATGGCGCGGGTCGTGGTGGAACGCAACGGCGAAATCCTGCTGGCAGGGCCGATCGAGTACACGCCCCTCAAATACGACGCCGAAACGCACGGCTACGACGGGCACGGAGACATCACAGTCCGGTGGGCCGACGACCTGGCGTTGATTGCCGGCCGGATCAGCTACCCCAACCCGACGCTGGCGGCCACCGCCCAGGACGTCGCGAAGTGGACGCAGACGGGCACCCCTGAGGTGCTGATGCGTGCCCTGGTCGACAGCAACGGCGGGCCGGGCGCACTGTCCGATCGACGTATCCCCTGTCTGGTGCTGGGCGCCAGCGCGGGCATCACCGGCAGCGTCACATGGTCGACCCGGTTCCAGCCGGTCACCGACGACCTACGCGGCATTGCCGCCATCGCCCCCACCCGGGTCGGGTTCCGCACCCAGCAGGTCGACGGCGACATCGAGTTTCAGGTGTTCACCCCCACCGACCGCACCGGGTCGATCTGGTTCTCCCGCAGCATGGGCAACCTTGTGTCGCTCGACCACGAACCTGAGGCGCCGAAAACAACGGTCGGCATCGGCGGCGGCAAGGACGCCGGAGTGAACCGGCTCATCATCGAACGCGGCACACCGGGTGACTGGTGGCGGCTTGAAACGTTCGTGGATGGGGCGGGCGCCGACAACCTGACCGAGTTGCAGGCGATGACCGATGAGGAAATCGCCAACAACGCGGAGGTGCAGCGGCTCGCAGTTGTTGCCGCCGACGTGGACGGTCAGCGCTTCGGCGACTACCAACTGGGTGACGTGGTGGCGGTGGAGGCCGCGCCAGGTCAGCCGGATGTGCCGGACATTGTGTCGGCTGTCGAAATTGAGGTTGATCCCGGTGACGGGGAAACGATCCGGCCGATCATCGGCGTCAACTCCGCCCAGATGCTGAACCCTGCCGCTGCGGTGCAGCGCGACATTCTGCGCGCCCTGTCGCGGCGTGGCGCTTTCGTCGAAATCCCCTTGTAGAGGAGGTGACGTGTGGCCGGGTACGCCTACCCCACCACCGCCCACAACAGCCGGGTCGTCACCCCCCGCGAGTTCGAAGACTTGCAGTCGGGGCAGACCGTTGACGGCCTGATCGGGTCGCCGTTCGCCGATCCGCTCGTGTACGCCGACAGCACCCTGCGCGGGGTGAAGATCCGGGCCAGCCGGTCGGCGTACATTCGGGGCCTGCGCTGGGAGTCCGGCGGCGACGTCGTGTCGTTGACGTTGGACGCCAACGACACGGCCGGCACCACCCGCAAAGACCTGATCGTGCTGCGGATGTCCCGTAACCCGTGGACCGTCGAACCGGCGATCGTGAAGGGCACAGCGGTCGCCAACCCGACCACCCCACCCCCCACCTACGGCGAGGTCACCTCGACAGGTGTGTGGGAACTGCCGCTGGCTGAGGTGACAGTCACCTACAACGCGACGGTCGTCAACCCGGCGCAGTGTGTGCCGCTGGCGTGGTTTGTGGGCGCCGACGGCCAATACGTGTGCACGCCGACAACCCGCCCTCCGCACGAGCGGGGTCGGCGCATCTTCGAGTACACGACGGGCCGCGAGTACATGTCGACAGGCTCGCAGTGGGTGCTGATCGCCAGCCCACCTTTGGAGACGGTAGCGAACACCACCCTGTCGGGTTGGTCGACGACCACCGATTCGGTGGTGACGGTGTCAGGTCAGACGGTGGATGTGCGGCTGGGCACGTGGACACGTACCGGCAGCAGCATCGCATCGTCTGCCGATGTTCGTCTGCCGTGCACGATTCCGGTCGCTGCCCGGCATCCGTCCCGCGATCGGCGGGTGACGTTGTCGACGACGGGTGGGGCTGCGGTGCGGGCGGTCGTCTATTCGGCGGGTGCCACGAATGCCGGCCAACTGTGGCTGGTCGAGCACCAGGGCGTCAGTAGCGGCCAGACGGTGCGGGGTGCCGACATGTTCTGGACCGTCCCGTGACCGCCCTGTTTCAGCGAATGCGGGAGGGGGCGTAGTGGCCCGGTACAGGTTTGGTGGCGGCGTCGCCGACTGGGGTTTCGGCACTGTCACTGTCGACGGCACAGACCACATCGCCCAGGTGTCCGCCGGGGTGACGGTGACGTTCTGGTCGGACGAGCAGGGCGGCACCCAATACACGGACCTGCTGGATGCTGACAGTCAGGCCACCAACTCGGTGACGTTGGCGGACGGCTCCGGTGTCCGGGCGCGCGGTCAGATCCCGCCGTTTTGGGGCCCGGACGGTATCACCCGCATGTGGGCGCAGGCTGGCTCGAATCCACGCGCCCTGATGGTGACGACGGATGCGGCGGATATTCGCCCGGATCCGGGGACGGTGCTGCCGCCGCTGTCGCTGTCGGGCACGGTGACGACGGGCGTGGGTGTGCACCGCTTGTACAACGACACGGCGGCGGTGTGGCGGCTCGCGGCCGTGCGGGTGTCCGCCGGCACCGGCCCGGCGTCCGGCTCGGTGATCATCGACGTCAACCGGAACGGGACGACCGTCTATCCGACGCAGGCGAACCGGCCGGCGATCGGCACCGGGCAGACCACCTCCGGGAAGAACACTCTCGCCGAGGTGACGGAGATCGGCATCAACGACTACCTGACGGTAGACGTGGACTCCGCCGGAACCGGTGCCGCGAACCTAGTCGTGCAGATCGTCGTTACCACCTCCTAACCCCGATCACACCAGCGAGAGGGGCGGATGGTGCCGACGATTCTGAACACGTTCGCGACCGGCCAGACGCCAGGCACAGCAGTGTCGGCGGCGTCCTCCGGCAACGGCTCGGCGGGCACCCCATTCGATGCGGTGTCGGTCGGTGCGGGCAACACGCTGACGATCGCCCCCGGTGGTGGGGCCAACGTCACCGTCGGCGTGTCAGCAGGTCAGCCCGCATACGTGGAGTGGACGACCGCACTCGTGCCGTCTGGCACATCCGCGACCCTGTACGCGTCGATCGGTTTGGACTTTGCGTCGGCGCCCGCCACCGGGTTGGCGATCCTGCGCGGCATGTCCGGGTCGGCGCAGCGGTGGCGTGTCGAGCTGACGTCGGGGCGGCTGATTCAGGTCCGCAACAAGGACAACAACACGGTCGGCTCGCCGTCGGCGGCGCTCGCTACCAACACTCACCACCGAATCGAGGTGGCGGCGGCCGGGCACGACTCGGCGGGCGCGATCGAGGTCCGCATCTTCGCGGGCAACGGCACCAGCCCGGTCGAAACGTTGGGGCCGTTCACGGCGCAGGTGCTGGGCGGCCCGGTGGCGTCGATCCGCTACATCGTGGGCGCGTCCGCGTCCCCCGGCACGGCGACGACCATGCACATCCGCTATGTGGGTGCGTCGACTACGGCGTGGCTTGGGCCTGCGGTGCCGACGCCGACGGTGGGGCACGTGTGGGTTGGTGCGGTCACGCACGACAGCACGCTGGTGTCGTACGGCACGAGCCATATCGGGTCGGCGCGGCTGGTGGTGTCAACGTCGGAGGCACTGTCGTCACCCGTGTACTCGTCAGCGGTCAGTCCGGACTCGGATGGGTTCGTGAAGTTGACGCGGGGTTCGCTGGCCGTGGACACCCCGTACTACTTCGGTATCGAGGCCGATGGGGTGTTGTTGGAGGCGGGGCGTGGTTCGTTCCGCACCGATCCGACACCGGGCAGCCCGGCTAGCTTCTCGGTCGCGTTCGGCAGTTGCCAGCAGACCAACAGCAACGCCGAGACTTTCAGCAAGATCGCCAACCGGGTGGGGCCGTACGGCAAAGCCCGCCGCATGCTCCACGAAGGCGACCTGCACTACCGCGATTTCGGGGCCGGCACCACCGCCGCCGACGTGGTGGCCCAGTACAAGACGTCACTCAGCACCGCCAACATGATGCAGTTGCTGTCGACGGTCCCTACCGCGTACGTGTGGGACAACCATGACTGGGGCGGCACCGACAGCAACGCGGCTGCCCCCGCCGGCCCGGTGTTGGCCGCCGCATACCGGCAGGTGGTGCCGCACTATCCGCTGGCGACGGCCGGGGCCGTGGCTATCCACCAGTCGTGGGCGATCGGCCGGGTGCGGTTCATCGCGCTCGACACCCGCTCGCAGCGGTCGGACCGCACTCTCACCGAGTCGTCGTCCAAGACGATGCTCGGCAGCGAGCAGAAGGCGTGGTTTCGGGCGCAGCTTCAACAGCCGGAACCGCTCAAAATTGTGATGTCGGGCATCTACTGGCGGCGTGACGCCGTCAACGGCGACCGGTGGGGTAGCTACCAAACCGAGTGGGCGGAAATCCGCGACTGGGTGGCTGCTCAGGGTGCGGCGATCGGCAAAGTACTGGTCGTGTCCGGTGACCGACACGCCCTTTACGCCGATGACGGCACCGGCGGCACTGGTGGTGGCACCTACTGGCCCAACGTCGGCGGCGCCGCATTCGACCAAGGCTCGTCGCAGCCGTACGAGACGTGGACTCACGGCTACTACTACGGCGTCCACCAAGCCAACCTGCGCGCCTACGGGTGGCTGGACATTGAGGATTCGGGGGCGTCCATCACGGTCGCCTACTCCGGCATCACCTCCGCCGACGACGTGGTCCGCGTGTCCATGACCGTTGAGGTTCCTGCCGCCGCAGCCCTTCCTGCCCGCTGGGGCATCCACCTGCGCTGACCTCTGGGGGTGCGTGTGCCGCTGTTCGCAGGATCCACCACCACGCCGCCGCCGCTGGTGCGGGTCGAGTTCGACCAGGCCGTGTATCGACGCGGCAACACGATCCGGTTTCAGGTCGTCGTGGAGGGGGCGCCGTCCGTGACGACACCGGTCGAGTTCGTGGGGTCGGTGACGTTGCCGGGCGGCGAACTGCGCCCGGTCACCGCATCCGTGAATGTGACCGACGGCCCGATCTTCGGGGCGTTCGCTGCCGCCGGCTACGAGGTGACGCAGGACCCGTACGACCCTTCCCGCTACACCGCAACACCCGAGTCTGGGGGGACAGCATGAATGAGGGCATCTGCCACGGGGGTCCGCTCGACGGGCAGACCGTGGTCAGCCGTGGCGACAGTGGCCTGCTGGTGGCCGACAAGCCGTCTGGTCGGGCGTGGCTGTACGACTGGCGTGACGGCGCATTCCACCTGCGGGAGGAACGTCGCCTGGACGAGGTGCGGGCGGTCGACGCGGCCATGGACGGCGGCTGGGATGTGATCGCCCTGCCGGGTGAGGTGGTGTCCGATGGCGACCGCTAACCCGTCCCCCACGCGCATCAGTGCACCGCTGTGGACGCTGTGGCTGCGGTTCGACGCGGCCGAACCGACGGCCCTACTCGGGGGCATTTTCGCCGCGAAGGCCGGCTACCACTCGTACCGGTCGCGGCTGGCTGGCACCGACTACAGCTCGGGCCGGGATGTGGCCGCCGACAAGCAGGGCTCAGCCGAGTTGGCGGCGGCGATCGACCTGACGATGTCGACGGCGGCGATGATCCGCTACACGGGTCGCCTCGACAAGGCAGCTCGCGCGAGGGATCCGCGTCTGTACACGGCTGCCGGCCCGATCATTCGCGAGTTCATCGGCACCCTGGACGGCAAGACCGTCTACTGCTACGTGCTGGTGGGCGGCAGGCCGCTGGGTGTGGGTGCGGATGCTGGCCCGGATCCGGGCCGCGACAAGTCGCACCTGTGGCACCTGCACGTCAGCATCATCCGCCGGTTCGCTGCTGACGCCGCCGCGTTGGACGGGCTGCTGTCGGTGCTGCTGGGCGAGACGTTGGCGGCGTGGCAGAAACGCACCCAGCCTGCCGTCACCCCCACCCCGACGCCTGTTCCTGCCCCTTCTCAGGAGGTTGCTGTGAAGCCGTCTGACGTGTGGTCTGCGGATGTGATTCCGGCGGCGCGCCCGCCGCACAACAACGCCGATTTCCCGACGAACCCGCACTGGCGTGCCTCGTACGCGTTGCAGGCTGCGGTGGAGGCGGCCCGTTCGGCGAACAGCCGCGCCGGGGAAGCGGTCACCGAACTGTTGGCGGTGCGTGCCGGTCAGGCAGCGATCCTGGCGGCGGTGCAGGGCCTGGACACGGCGGCGGTACTGCGTCGGGTGGATGAGATCGCGGCGGAGGAACGGCAGCGGGACGCCACCCTGTTGGAGGCGTTGGAGCGCATCGAGTCCGGTGACCTGACCGCCGACGAGGTGGTGCGCCTGATTGGCGAGCGCCTGACTGCTCTGCCCGCCAAGGGCAACTAACTGAACATCGACAGACGGGGATCGGGATGGCGAACTGGCTCCGAAACCTTGTGATGCTGGTCTGCCTAGGCGCGTGGCTGGGGGTTGTCATCGCCTATCTAGCTCAAGGCAAGCTGCCTGACGCGGCAGTGCTCGGCGTGCCAGCGTTTCTTGTACTCGCGTTGGCGCCACCGAAGCTGCCCGGCGGCCGTGGTGGTCCCGGCCCGACAGCGTCCGCCCCTGTAGAGGAGTCCACCTCGTGAGCTACGGCCTGCAAGTGCTGCTGTCTTTGGCAATCGCTGCCGGCGCTGGGCTGGCGCTTCGCCCTTTTCTGAATCGGAGTGATGACCGATGACGCGTGTGGTGCGCGCGCTGAATTCGGCTCTGGCTGACCTCGCGGTGAAGGTGATCGCGGTGGCGGCTCTGCTGCTGTCGGTGTATGTGGGTGTTCAGCATGTCCAGTTGACGCGTTGTTTGGCGGAGTACAACGACGCGAACAACAGGGTGCAGGTGGCCCGGTATGCGGCGGCTGAGCAGGATCGGGCGGCGCAGGATGAGCTGTTTCGGGCGATTGCCGAGGAGCCTCGCCGGGGGGTGGAGGCGTTGCGGGAGTACAACGAGCGGCGGGCGGAGTCGGATCGGAAGCGGCGGGCGAATCCGTTGCCGGCGCCGCCGTCGCAGCGGTGTGGCTAGTGGGGCTCGCGTTCGCGGATGTCCCACTGGCCGGTGATGTTGTGCTGGTCGTGGTAGAGGCTGTCGATCCAGTCACGTAGGCGCTGCGCTTTGGCGTAGGCGCTGTCCTGGCCGTCGTGCTCGGACCGTTGGGTGGGGGCGCTGGCGGGCACGTTGTGCAGCACGATCCACCCACCGGTGCCGTCCATGCGTTGTTCGATGCGGACGACGGCGGCGGGGATGTCGTCTCCGGGCAGGTACAGCCACGAGTGCTGTCTGACCTGCGGCTGACCTGGCATGACGCGAGCCTAGCCGGGGAGGTGTCGTGCCGACTGTGCACCGGGGAATCACCCGAACCGTCGTCCTCACCCGCCGCTACGCCGTCAAGGTTCCGAGCCTGCGCGGCCACGCTGAGGGCGGGCTGCGGGGGCGGCTGGCGGGCCTCGCCCATGGCCTTCTCGCCAACCAGTCGGAGCGACAGTGGTCCGGTTACGAGCCGTGGGTTGGGCTGGTTGCGCCGGTGCTGTGGTCGTGGCTTGGCGGTGTGGTGCAGGTGTATCCGCGTTGTGAGCCGCTGCCTGTGACTTGCCGGCACGAGTACGTGGGTGATGAGTCTTTGCCGGTGCTGGATCCGGATCCGGGCGATCACAAGGCCGACAACTACGGCCTGCTGGACGGCCGGATTGTGCGCATCGACTACGACCTGCGCTGATGGCAGTTCAGGTTTGCTTGCATTCTCCCGGCCCGGATTCAAGTTTCGGGCCGTTTCCTTACATTCTCAAGATCACCCCTTGGAGGGGTCATGGACTCTGTCATCCTTCCCGAGCTGCCCACCTACCTGTTCGCCCCCACCTTGGCGGGCGTTCTGTCGCTGGCGCTCACTGTCCTGCTGCCCCTCGTGGCGGCTCTGTTCATGCGCCAGTCGTGGTCGGCCGGGCCGAAGGGTCTCGTGCTGCTGGCGCTCGCCGCCGCGAAGGCGTTCCTGGAAGCGTGGCTGGCCGCCACCAACTCGGGTGCCGTGTTCAACGGGGTGGAGGTCGGCTACGCGGTGTTCGTCAACTTCGGCATCGCCGTGGCCATGTACTTCGGCCTGCTGCGGGACACGGGTGTGCAGCGGGCGGCGATCTCGGGCGGTCCGGTCAAGGACCGCACCATCGACGGCGAGTACACCGAACGGACGGCCTGACCGTGCTCGCCGTGCTGCTGCTGATCGCCGCCGTCGTGTTCGCCCTGCTGCGGGCGTTCGGCGTGCCTGCCCGTGCCGATTTCGGTTGGCTCGCGATCGCGTGTGTGATTGCGGCGGTGTGGCTGGTGCCTGCCGTCTCCTGATCTGGCGTTGCCATCCCCAGCGGCGACGCCACCGGGCCGCCTCGTCTCCTGCTCTGCCGCCACAGCGGGCAGGTCGACGGGGCGGCCCACCCTTTTGTTTCCGGCCGTCGATGATCGGCGGTCGCGGGTGTCCAGACGATTCGACCACGGCCTACACGGGCACTGTCACCTTGCGGGTTGCGGATGGACGCTGGTCGTGACGTTCAGGTGAGGGGGATGCGATGAAGGGTGTGATCTGGCGGGACTTTCTTGGCGCTGTCGTGGAGGCTGTCTGCCGTCCGGCACCAGACCGGGATGCGGCGGTGCGGGCGGATCAGGCTCGCGGGGTCCGCCGGCTGGCTACCGAGGTTGTTGCCCGCAGCCGGAGGACTACTGACGGGCGTCGCCGGGCCGCCTAGCTGGCGGTCGCGGTCGGGTGCGGCCAGATGCGGGTGCCCAGCTCCACGTCGGCGCGCAGCCGGTAATGACACGGGTAGAGGGCGTATCCGCACTCGCGGCAGCGGCGGGGCTCGTCATCGGATCGGCCGTGCCGTGCAGCGAGCACCCGCCAATGCTCACGATCCACACCCAGCATGTACCCGCCACCTGCGCTGACGACACCGCCCCCACCCGGCCATGACGGCTGGTGGGGGCGGCTTCGCTGTGTCTAGATCACGAGCATGTCTTCGTCTGCCACGACCTGAACGCGATCTCCACCCGCTGCAAGGCGCTGGCCGTCTTCGTCGCGTTCTCCCCTTCGATACCGCCCAACCCGAGTTGCAGGTTGACGAACGTCACCTCCACGTTGTACTCGGCGACCGCTGACGCCAACTCCTTGGCGGGCTGGCCGTCGTAGCCGGACACGTCGGCGAGGAACGTCTTGCCCCGGTCGATGGCCATCATGATTTGGCCTTCGTTGGCGTCGGCCCACTGGTCGGCGGTGGTGGGCACGAAGATGTCGGTTTTCCACGCCTTGTAGGCGCGTTCGATGTTGGCGCATTCGATTTCGACGGCGGCGGGGCGCGCCGAGCTGGTGGCGGGCGCGGGCGCGGCCTGCTCGTCTGCGTCTCCGCTGCTGCATGAGGTGGTGGCGAGTAGCAGGGCAAGGGTGAGCGCTGCGGCGCGGTGGGGGCGAGGGCGAGTCATGCCCGCCGACCGTACTGGCCGCCTGCCAACTGGCCAGAGGCACGTCGGAATTCTGACGAAGACAGGACCGGCCCCACCCTGATGGTGAGACCGGCCCCGTCGGGTGGCGGTAGAAAGATCAGACCGTGACCAGCTCACCCCTCCGGGCAGCGTCCACGAACGCCACGAAGTCGAGCGGCGCGAACGACAGCACCGGACCCGCCTTGTCCTTCGAGTCCCGCACCCCCACCACCCCGGCCGTGTCGGCGTTGACTTCCACGCAGTTGTCGCAGTTCGGCCCCGACTTCGAGGACTTGAACCACCCGCGCTGCACTCCCATACGTGCTCCTCATTGCTCAGCCCGACCGTGCGGGCAACCCAACTGGGGTGGTCTATCCAGCCGACGGCGGTCCCGAAACCGGCCGCCCCTGCTGTAGCTGGTCGCGCGCCCACGCGTACTGGCTACAGCCCTCACCGGGGCATTCGATGTGGCAGCGGCGGCCCTGGTCGTGGGCGTCCACGGTCATCTGCGCCGAGAATTTGACACTGCCCGGTTCGATTGGCTCATCGAGGCGGCTCACCGCTTGCCCTCCACGTTCTGCCGGATCGCAGCCAACGCCACCGGCGCTTCAAAGCACCACCCTGCGGCGCAGTCCGGGTCGGGCCATGAGCAGGTGTGGCCGCGCACCCACACGGTGCCGCCGATCTCCTGCCGGTAGACGGCGACAGTCCACACGACTACGTCTTGGTCGGTGGATGCTTGGCGGGGGGTGCCCCATTCGCCTGCCCGCAGGCGCAGCCGGGTGCCGTCGGGCACTGTCAGGTCGACGGTCACCGCCGCCCCCATCTGCTGGCGGGGGTCTGGTTGCGGGGTGTGGTGCAAGGGGGCAGTGTCGCCCACCGCTGATTTCGGCTCATCGCAGCCCCCTCGTGTTTGGGGTGGTGGCCGGGGGCTGGTGCCACCCCCGGCCACCGTGTGGCGGGTCCGTTCCGGCGGCAGCCCGCGACCCCCCGTCTACGAGCCACCGCGACATCCCCGTGTCAGGCAAGTTGCACATGTCCCGACAGGTTGAGCATCGCCGATAGGATTGCGTTTAGGCAGGTGTGGAGCGTGGCGCCACACCGCAGGCCACACGCTGGGGGGGGGCGAGATGGGCAGTTTTGGGTCCATGCTGAGGCGGCACCGTGAAGCCGCCGGGCTTGGACTGCGCGGACTCGCCACAGCCGTCAACGTGGACCACTCCTATTTGGGCCGCGTTGAGCGGGGCGAATGCCGCCCGTCGGAGACGATCGCCCGCCGTTGCGACGTCGCATTGGGCGCTGCCGGGGTGCTGGTGGACGCGTACCGCAGTGAGCAGGCAGGCCCGGACATGCGCAGACGAACCCTGCTGGGCGCGATGGGTGCGCTCGCTGTCGCCCCCGTCGCCCCACTGGTCGGGTTGGAGGCGCTACGCCACAGCCTGGATGCGGCAGGCAGGGTGCAGGTTGACGAGTGGCAGCGCATCGTCGCCGACTACGGGCGAGACTTCTACGTGATGCCGGCCGTCGACCTGGCTGAGCAGCTACGGGCCGACCTGATGGTCCTGTCCCACCAGATCGCGGCCTCACCCGCAGACCGGGAGTTGATGCGGGCCGCCGCACACCTGTCAGCGATCATGGCCATGGGGTTGTCGGCTGCCGGCCAGCATGGGATGGCGCGCCGCTGGTGGCGTACCGCGCGGGCGCATGCGGACGAGTCGCGTGATGCGGACTGCCGGGTGTGGGTGCGGGATTGGGAGACCGTCAACGGCACCTACGAGCGGCGGCCCATCTCGGAGATCCTGTCGCGGGCCGATGAGGCGATCACGATTGCGGGTCGCCGCGTGTCGGTCGGGCATGTGGGGGTGCTGTCGGGTCGGGCGCAGGCACTCGCGGTCGCCGGCAGGGCGGTGGAGGCGCGGGCTGCTCTCGTCGCGACGGCGTCGATGACGGACCGGATGCCGGCCGAGGTGGTGGCCGACGCCGATTCGATGTTCGGGTGGCCGGAGGTCCGCCTGCGGCACACCGAGTCGTTCGTGTACACGCACATCGGCGACGTCGACCAGGCGATGGTGGCGCAGGATCGGGCCCTGGCCCTGTACCCGGCCGAGCTGGGCAGGGAGCGGGCGCAGATGCAGATGCACCGCGCCTCCTGCCTCATCCAGGACGGGCATGTGGGTGACGGGCTCCGCTACGCGGCCGACGTGCTGGATGGGCTGCCGGCGCACGACCACACGGCCCTGCTGTATCAGGTCGCCCAGTCGGTGGTGGCGGTCGTGCCGGAGCGGGAGCGGCGCCGCGTCGAGGTCGCTGACCTGCGTGACCGGCTTGTTGCCCTACCTGCCGGTTAGGCTCCCCGACCATGGCCGAACTCTTGTGGACGCTCGACGACGCCGACACTGCTGCCCCGCACACCGACCAGATCCGTGACCTGTACGCGACCGTGTACGCGGAGCCCCCGTACTGCGAGGGGCCGGAGCACGTCCGCCAGTTCGGGCGCTGGTGGAGGGACCATCTGCGTCAGCCCGGCTTTGCGCTCGCCACCGCCCGCGATGGGGGCCAGATCGTGGGTGCCGTGTACGGGTACACGATGCCGTCTGGTGAGTGGATGGAGCCGGACGCGGACGAGCCGTCGGCCGAGCTGCGTGACGCCGTGAAGGTGTTCATCGTGGAGTGGATGGTGCTGTCCGCCTACCGCAGCCGGGGTGTGGGCCGGAATCTGCTTCGCATGCTGCTGGATCCGCGCCGGGAGCCGTGGGCGGTGCTGGCGGCGAATCCTGCCGCGCCTGCCCGCAGGCTGTATGAGCGGTTGGGGTTCGAGCAGCACGGACAGATCCGGCCGCGCATGATCCCGGACATGGATGTGCTGGTGTTGCGGCTACGCCAGGACAGGTAAGCGCGTTCCCATGTTCGCGGTGGGGCCGAGGCCCCCGCCCCGGTGGCTCAGTAGTAGTCGTCGCCCCACGCCTGCTCGGCGGCCTTGCGGCAGTGCGAGTGGGCGGCTTCGCCGTTCTCGTTGCAGACCATGTGGGCGGTTCCGTCGGTGATGGTGTTGGTGCAGCCGGCGCAGGTGCCGATGTTGGTGCAGTCGGGGCAGGTGGGTTGGTCGCGGTGCGCCTCGGTGGAGCAGTAGCGGGTGCTGGCGGTCCAGGTGTAGTTGGCGGTGGCGGTGGCGGTCATTTGGTTTTCCCCTTTCGTCCTGCCCTGTACCTAAATTCTAGTGGGTCCCCACTATGAATCACAAGGGGTCCCCACTAGAAAAATGAGCGGGGACCCACTAACTTGGGCGTGTGACCGAACCCATCCCCCCAGCCATCGCCAACCTCACCCACGCACTAGCCCAAGCCGGCGACGACGAAGCCGCCCAGTTCAACGCCCTCACCGAAGCCCTCAAAGCCGTCCCCGACCTGCAACGCAACCTCGCAGCACAACGAGCCACCGTCGTTCAGAACGCCAAGCAAGGCCGCACCTGGGAGGCGGTCGGGGAACTCTTCGGCATCCACTACGCCCGCGCCTCCCAGATCGCCCGAGGCGTCTCCGGCGGCACCAAGCAGCGCACCACCGGCTAGGAACGCGCTTACCTGTCCTCGCGTAGCAGAACGCCCCCGGCGACCTCAGTCCACCGGGGGCGTCACCACCACCTACAGCCGAGATGCAGCCGCCCGCAGCAGCGGCACATGCGCGGTGTACAAGCCGTCACCGGCGGCACGCACCGCCACGTCCACGCCATCCACGCTTGGGAACGGCCACCAGCGGGCGTCGAGCGCATCCGAGCCCGCCACCGCCGTCACCTCGGCGGGCAGCCGGTACAGGGCGGCCGTCGAGCAAATCCACGCCTCATCGCTGTTGCGCGGGTCGTACACGTACCCCGACCACACCACCTCCGACGGCAACCCGGACAGGTCGACGCCGGTTTCCTCCCGCAGCTCCCGCACCAGGGCTTGCGGTGCCGTCTCGCCGGGGTCGACCATGCCGCCGGGGATCGCCCACAGCCCACAGTCGCCGCGCCGAATCAGCAACACCACACGGCCGGCGGGGCTGTCGGCGACCACGATGGGGTCGGCTGCCGGATTCTCACCCCACCTGCCGAGGTCGCGGCCGACACGTCCGGTCCGCTGCACCGGGTTGACGGGACGCCCGCCGTACACGTCGAACGGCACGATCGCCTCACCTTGGCGGCGCATCCAGTCGCGGATGGTCGCCGGGTCGCAGGTCACATCGTGCACCCACCCGTCGCGGGCAGTCTGAGCGATGCGGTCGACGCGCAACTCGGGCGGGGTGATGTCGACAGGCTCGTACACGAAACCGGTCACAGGGTCAGCCCTCCCCTGATCTCCTTCTCCTGCCGACCCACACGGGCGCCCTCCGAGCGCACGTTGACGGTGTCGACAGGGCCGGGGGTGGGCTGCTCGGGGCGTGCATTGCGGCGGCCGAGGATCTGACCGGCCTGGACGGTCACGTGGTCGGTGCCGTCGGCAACGTTCTCGGGCATGGTGGTGCTCCTTCCGATAGGGATTGCAGGGGGTTCAGCGGCGCGAGCGGCGACGCTTGGGGCTGGGCAGCAGTAGGCCGACCAGAACGCTGGCGGATCCGGCGCCGTAGGCGGCACCGTCAATCCAGGTGGCGACCGGACCGGATGCGGCTTGGCGTCCGATCACGCACGCGACAACCAGCCACGCCACGACCCACAACGTGGCCTTAATCTGCTCGGGGCTCCCGGCCCACTGCGGCACGTCCTTGGCAGCCTTCGTGGACGTGGCGGCGGTGCGCACCCTCCCGGCGCCGCGTGGGCGAGGTACCCGCACCGACTGGGCTGGCGCCACCCACTGCGGGTCGCGTGCATTACGCTGCCGCTGCGCCACCGGCGGAATGATCCTGTCCGGGTTGCCTCGGTTCCATTCGACGTTGTACAGAGGCTTCTCCGCCTCAACCGTCGCCTTCTCCGCCGCCAACACCGCCGCCTTGCCCGCGTACACGGTGTCGTCGACTTCCCACGCGAGGATCGTGTCCGCCCACGGCTGCTGGTAGATGTGTTCCATCAGCCGCTGGAACGGCAGTCGGGCCGTCTCCCCCACGTAGCCAAGGACCCGCTCACCGGTTTCGGGGTGGCGCACCCAAAACCGGTAGAGGGCGCAGTCCCGCTGGTCGACGCGGGGTGGCTGTACGGCGGTCACTGGGCGGCCTCGGCCGTGTCGAACAGCGACTGCGCACCCTTGCCGGGCACCTCGTACAGGCCGTTCTTGACGCGCCGCAGCTTACCGTCCGCCACCAGGTCGGTGAGTGCCTTGTCGCGGGTGCCGGGCGCCATCTGCTCCCCCATGCTGCCGAGCTGTGCGATCAGCGCATCCTTGGTGACCAGACCGCGTCCGTCGGCGGCGTCGCGGGCAGCGTCGAGCACCACGTCACGCGACACCCGGCCGTTGCCGTTCATCGGCGGGGCGGGCTGCTGCGGTGGGCGCAGATGCGCCGGGGTGGCCTGCGTGACAGCGGCAGCCTCCAACAGTTCGAGTGCCTTCCCGCCAGCCAGCAAATCGGCATCCGACCGTCCAGCAGCCAGCAGCAGCCGAGCACGCTCCTTACGGTCACCCCACAGCGGCCCCGACTCCTGCTGCGCCTCCTTGCCGAACACACCCGGCGTCAACGTCGACTCGCCGTTGGCGTCCACCAGCCACACCGCCATGTCATCGCCGGTGTAGTCGGCCCGCCCATACACGTCACGGCCGTTGATGCCCTGCATGTACATCAGGCCCGCCGTCGTCTCCCCCGCCGCGCAGGTGTGCTTACCCCACACATCCGGCAGTTCGGTGGGGTCAATGGGGCAGTCCCCGTCGACCGCCGACCGGCCGGCAACATCCGTCATCGCCCGGAAGATGATCGTCTGACCGGCCTTCAACTGCTCCTTGATGTACGTGGACCCGCCCAGGTTGTAGGCGGCCGGGATCTGGGTGATGAGCCGCATCTTGATGCCGCACTTACGGCCCATACCGACGAGCTTCTCCACCATCTCCAAGATGGTTGGGTCGTCAATGAACGACTGCACCTCATCGAGGGTGATCACGAGTAGCGGCATGTCCTTGCTGGGCCGCCACGTTTTGATGTCCTTCGCCGACAGTTCGTCGTTGCGCCGGTACATCTCCTTCAACGCGGCCAGCAACATGAGGGTGATCTCGGTCTTGTCGCGGGCGAACCAGTCGACGGCCTTCTTCAACGACCCGTAAGACTGTCCGCCCTGCGGGTCACCCACCCAGTCGAGCACCAGCCCGTTGGAGTGCAGCGACGCGAGCAGCAGTTGCGCGACCACCTCCGACTTGCCGGATCCGGTGCAGCCGGAAATCAGGTCGTGGGCGGCGCCCTGCTTCGTCCACCACTGGTAGATGATGTCGGTGCCGTCGTCGTAGCGGCCGACACGGGACCGGCCGTTCTTCCAATCGTTGGCGACCTTCGCGCCGGGCCACAGTTTCGTCTCCGCCAGCGGATTGTCGGGCTGCACCCGCAGCAGACCAACCGACAGGTCCGACGGATCCGCGCTGAACGACACGTCGGCGTACGTGCACTTGTAGGCGGCGGCGATGCGGCCGAGCAGGTTGGGTCGCTGCTCCCGCATGTTGATGGATCCGTCGACCTTCGCCACAACCTTCGCTTTCCAGTTGGGCAGGCGGGTGCGGATGGTGGCGCCGACGTCGCAGGCGGGTAGCTGCTCGTAGTCGACGAGTTCGGTGCCGGCGAGGGGTCCGCCGTTGCAGCCGATGAGCATGGCCCAGGTGGTGACGGCGCGGGTGCGTACCGGGTCGGGTGCCTCCACGGGCGGGGCCGCTTCGGCTACGGCGGTGGCGTCGACCTTCGGCAGGTCGGAAATCATGCGCCGCTGCTCACATTTGCTCCACCACGGCTTCACACCGACAGCCCAGCGCACCACCCCGGCGGCGGCGACAATCCGGCCCGCCCACGTGTTCAGGTCGGTGGCAGTCAGCGCGGCAGCCCACAGTCCCGTCTCGGCGGCGACAGCGGCGGCACGGCGCGCGTCACGGCGGATCTTGCGGATGCGGCGGCCGGTGCGCTGACCCTTCTCGATGCGGTTGTCTTTGATGGCGTCGCGGGTGAGGTTCCGCTTCGTCAGGTGGTAGGTGAGTCCGGCTGCGGGCAGCGCCGCCAAGCCCAACTCGAATGCGGGTACGCCGGCAAGTCCGGCGAGCGTTTCGGCGCCGAGTGCGGCGGCGGGCAGGGCGAGCGTCTTCGCGGTGTCGCCGTACATGCGGCGCGTCTCCCGCAGCACTGCACCCATCCGGTTGGGCTGCTTCGGCGGCACCAACTGCTCGCCGTGGGCGCGGCAGTGCACCGCCGGGTCGCCGGGCAGCAGCCACTCGTATTCGCCGCAGCGTTCTTTGCCGCCGCCGTTGACGTTGCGCATGCGGGGGCACTGGTGGCGCAGGTGGTCGGTGCGCTGGTTGTCGCCGTCTACGGGCACGTCGTAGGGCATGCGCTTGCGGCGGTCGCCGTCTTGGGGGTCGATGTGCCAGTTCTGCATCTTGGCTGCCCCCACCGGGACCGGCGTGGGGGCGAGCTTGGTTCGGGTGTGCCCGTCGGGGTTCGGCGGGGTGTGCCGGGTGCGGGCGTCGCTGTTGGGCAGCGGCGCCGGCCGGTGCGTCGTCGTTGCCATGGTCTGTCTCCGTCCGTGGGCTAGCTGTTGACTCGGTCGAAGGCGCGGGCCACGTTGCCGAGCAGCGGTGCCACCTCGGCCGTGCAGGCGCGGGCGTTCGCGACCGCCGCCGCCATGGCCTCCGCCGACGCCGCCGTGTTCGCCACCACGTGCGAGTGGCCTGACATCTGCACGACACCCAACGTCTGCTCACCCAGCGACTGGATTCGGCCGCGCAGCCGGTTGAGGGTGGCCACGTACTCGGCGGTGGCCTGCTCGGCGGCGGCGGCGATGGCGCGCGCTTCGGCGGCACCGGACACGACACCGGTGACGGCGGTCTGGGTGGTTGCTACTGCGGTCATGGTTCCTCCTGCGGTGATCGCCGCAATGGGTGCGGCGGGGCTGGTGCTGGTGTTGTCGGGTCGGATGGGGTGGCCGACGGTGGCGTCCACCCGGATTGGGTCGCGGTTCTCCGGCTCAGCGGCCGGTTCGGGCTGGCCGGGGTTGGTGTAGTAGTCGTCGTCGTGGACGGTGGTGGACTCGTACCGCCCACCACCGCCGGGGGCGGGGTCTGCGCCTTCCGGGGTTGGCGGGGAGGTCTCGGTGGGCTCCGGGTCGGCTGGCGCGTCACCGTCGGGCGTCTCCGGCTTCTGCGGCTCGGCAGGGTCAGCGGCTGGCGGATCGGCCGGCGGGGCCACTCTCCAGCCCTGCACCTTGCGGGCCGCCACCTCATCCAGACGCCGATCCAAGCGCTCACGCCACGACGCCGCATCCTGCTCGGCCTCATCGGCGAGCCGGTCAGCCCGTTCCACCCGGTGACGGCGGTCCCGGTCAGTCCAGTAGTCCCGCCACATGTTCGACAGATGCCGCCGCAGCGGGCCGCCCTGCTCGGCCGGGGCCACACCCGCGTCGGTGAGCTTCTGCCGCAGCGCCTTCGCGGCCTCCGACTCCTCGCCCCGACGGGAAGCCTGCCACTCGTGTAGCAGGCCACCAGACCAGTCGGGGTTCCGCTGCAACATCCCGTAGATCGCCAGGATGGTGACAGCGAGAGAGATCGGATCGAAGCCCACCGGTCACATCCCCAGGAAGGCGCGCAGCCCGGTGATGATCCCGTCGAACGGCGTCAGCACCGCGTCGTACAGGCTGCCGAGACCGCCGTTGGTGATCCGCATCAGCGTCGGCGCCAACACGATGAGGATGAACGCCGGCCAGTCGGGACGCCGGTCGGCGATGTCCACGATGATGAACATCAGGGCCGCGAGGGAGGCGATGGCAGCACCACCGGCGGAGATGCCGGCGGCGTTGCCGAACTCCGACGACAGGCCGACACCGCCGAGTAGGGCGGCACCCCACGCGACCCACGCGAACACGCGCGCCACCTTGGCGTTCTTGAGCCGCTTGGAGATCAGGTACTGGGCGGAGAGCGCGATGATGACCAGGCCGAAGCCGATACCCACGTTGAACATGACGGTCACCCCTTTCCGAGGGCGAAGGTGGCGGCGAACGCCGCGAACACGAGGTAGAACAGCCACCGCCGCACCGGACGGGCGGTGAGGTAACGCAGCGGCCCCTGCAAGAAGGTGGGGGCCACCAGCAGCAGGGCGACCATCAGGTACCGGTCGGTGTGGTTGGAGATCAGCCACGCAAGGCGTAGACCCTCCGACCGGGCGGGGATCCGGCGCACATCCACGGCGGTGGTGCGCCACATGGCGGCCAGCGACAGGGGTCGGTCAGTCCACAGCCACCACCGGCGGAAGCCCTTCCGAATGCTCGCGGCGATGAATCCGGGCCGGATCTTGCCAACACTCAGGGTGACCGGTACCCTCGCGCGTGCGCGCGCAGACACAGGCGGGCTGTCCAGCACCGGCACCCTGCCGTTTCGAGGGGATCGAATTTCACTCGGCGTAGCGGTCGCGGTCATCGGCTGGGCTCCTCTCGCATGTTGTGAACCAAGGTCAGAACGGCTTCCGTGGCATCGTCGAGACGCCCCATCCGCCACGCTTCGGCAACCAGCCACCCGCACGCACTCCACAGCCGCTGCCGGGGAGTTGCCGCCTCGTTGACGCGGGTTTCGTGCCAGTGCCGGCGACGCTGCGCCGACTTCTCAGCTCGGGTGGCCATCAGATGTCCTGCTCAGCGGGCATCGCCCACCGCCACAGCACAGGGCCACGGCCTTTGCCGTCGGAGTCGATGTCGCGTACTTCCAGGTGGAATTCGTGGGCGGTGTTGCGGCGGGATCCGGACCTGAGAACGGCTCCGAGAAGGTGCCGGTTGAGGGTGTCGCCGGTTTTGTCGCCGTCTTCCAGGTCGATGGCGGTGAGGAACGGGTTGATGTCCCGCACCGGCCTGCCGTTGTGGAAGACGTTGATCTCGTAGATTTTCGATGCCATCGAATCCTCGAATTTCGTGCGTTTATGCAGGTCAGGGGCTGGTCGGCAGGTCGCCGTGGTGGGGCTCGTCGGTTTCGGCGTACACCCACTTGCGGCCCTCGCGGGCCACCTCGGCGAGCAGGTAGGCGAGGAGTCCGGCGAGCGCACCGGCGGCTGCGGCGAGGGCGTAGGAGATGTGGATGAGGGTGTTGGTGGCGATGCCTCCGGCGCCGGCTGCTGCGGTGAACGCGAGGGCGAGGCCGACGTACTCGGTGGCGATCTGCCGCCAATCGCGGTGCTTGACGATCTTCGAGTGGTCGATGGTCTCGCCGGTGGTGGGGATGGCGACGGCGGCGGGTCGGATGGTGGTGGCGGGCAGAGTGTCAGTGGTCATCGGTCAGTCCTCCTCGGAGTGACGGTCGTGGGCGATGAGGTGACGGATACCGCGCATGACGGCGGCAGCGTCACGGGTGACGGTGCGGGCGGTGTGACGGCGCACCCGGCGCAGCGTCAGCCCGCCAGTGAGGACGGCGTCAGCGTCGACACCGTCAGCCGTCAGGTGGTGGTGGGTGACGGCGGGGTGACGGTCCCAGCGGGCCGGGATGACGGGCCACATGTCGGCGTCAGTCACGGCCGTCACCACCGTCAGCCAGCTCGGCCGTCACCCGGTCGTGGGCGTCACGCAGGATCTGCTCGGCGTCATCCAGCGCCAGTTCGCCATGCCACTGCTTGGCCTTGGCGCGACCCAGCCCTTCCCCCCGGATGCCGACCACACGGGCCATCAGGCTTCCCTTCGGCTCCACGCCGAGGGCAAGGCAGGTCAGGAAGTATTCGCGCATCCCGGACGTCTTGTTGCCGGTGTCTGCGGCCACGGTGCGGGCCCGCTCGGCGGCGTACTCCTCGATCTGCTCGACGGTCCAGGTCTGCACTTGGGCGTCGATGAGGTGGCGGGCGAGGGGCTGCACTTTGCCGTTGGTGACGGTGACGGCGCGGGTGACGGCAGTGCCAGGGGCGGTGACGGTGGGGGTGTCAGCGACGGCGGCGCTGCTGTCGGGTGTCACGGGGATGGTGACGGTGGGGCGGGGTGACGGCTGACGGGTGGGGGTGGCGGCCGGGAGGGGCGTCACCTTCGGGGCGTCAGTGTCGGTGACGGGGTGGCGGGTGGCGGTTGCGCCAGTGTCAGAGGTGACGTCCACGTCGATGATGTGACGGCGGCGGTCGGCGTCACCCGTCGGCATGTGCGTCACCTCCGCCCAGGCGTCACCGGTGACGGCGTCAGGCTTCGTGGCTGACACGATGCCGCGCACCACGGCCAGGCGGCGCAGCAGCATCGCGCGCACCTGCGGGTCCTCAGCCAAGTTGATGTACTTGCAGGCGGCCTGCGTGCGGCGGGTGACTCGGCGGCCGAGGTAGGTGATGTAGGCGCGCTTCATGCGGCCCGGGTTCGTGTCGGCGGTGACGGCGTGGAACTGGTCGAGGAGACGCGACAGGCGGTCGATGCGCCGCTGCGTGGCAACCTCGGTGACGGCGATGGATGCTGGCTCGGCGAGGCCCAGCAGTACGGCCACCTTGCGAACCTTGTCGGTCCACTTCTCCAAGGGCGGCCACCGGTCGGGGTTGCGGAAGCGCAGGATGTCCCGCTCCTCACGCAGTTCCTCGATGAGCATGTGGGCGGCGACGGCGGCGGCGAACAGGCGTAGGAGCCGCTCGTCGAGGGTTTGGACGTGGACGGCAGCGAGGGTGGCGGTTGCGGCGGCCAGCCCGAGAACGGTCCAGGGTCCGTTGCCGAGGTTGCCGTGCCGGTACAGGTAGCGGCGGGTGCGGCGGAACGCGGCGATGATCTGCATTTCGATGAACGAGAACAGGACGACGCGGAACGTCCAGTGGATGCGGATGACTTCGGCGAAGAACACCCACATGCCTTGGGCGACGACGGCGGTGGCGACGAGGGCGGTGACGCGGGTGATGGCCCGGTCGAGTGGGGTGATGTCTTCGGTGCTGTCGGGCGTGTTGTCGGTGTTGCGCTTGCGCCGCCGGACGAGGTTGGCGATGACGAGGATGGCGAGGATTCCGCCGAGGACGGTCATGACGTTGTCGGTGTTGGTGATCCAGTCGCCGGTGTGGTCAAGCCAGCCGCGTGTGTCCGCCGCCGGGGTGTAGGGCACGGACGACACCGGCACTCCCGGCTCGCGGATACGGAATGGGCTCAGATCACTCATCACGTTCGACACCGTACACTCCGCCTAGTCACTCTGTCTAGACAAGGAATGTGAGTCTGTGATGTCCTTACAGGCGATGCAGACAGGACAAGATCGGCCGTTAGGGTGACCTGCATGGAGACCGACGACCGCCCCCGCTACGCCCAGATCGCAGACGAACTCGGGCGGCGCATCGACGCGGGCATAATCGGCGTCGGTCTCCCGTTCCCGTCCGACGCCCAACTACAGGAAGAGTTCAGCGTCGCCCGCAACACAGTCCGGCAAGCCCTGGATGTGCTGCGTGCCCAGGGCCGCATTCACACGGTCAAAGGCCGAGGATCCTACGTTCGCCCCCGAGTTCCTGCCCGGCGTGTCGCCGCGTCCCGGTACAAGGCGGACGTGTCTTCCACCCCGGATCGTCCGCAGACGGCGGTGACCCACGACTACGGCATCCCGTTTTCGCAGCACAACCCTGATGTGGTGATCGCCCGCGAGTCGGCGTCACCGGAGGTCGCCGAACTGTTCCAGGTGGAGGCGGGCACGCCGCTGGTGCGCCGCGATCTGGTGTTCCGGCTAGAAGGCTGGCCTACCCACATGTCGACGTCGTTCTACCTCGCCGAAATGGTGGATGGCACGTGGGTTGCCGGACCAGGGTCGGAGCCGGCGCCGGGCGGCGCGATCGGGCATTTGGCGTCGCTGGGGGTGCGGGTGACTCGGGTGTTGGAGACGGTGGAGTCGCGGATGCCGTCGCCTCGGGAGGCTGAGGTGTTGCGCATGTCGGCGGGCCCCGTTTTGGCGATCACTCGGCGAATGCTGGCCGACGGTCGGGTGGTGGAGGTTGCGCGGGAGATCGTGTATCCGGGTGATGGGGTGCGGTTGGAGTACGAGGTGGATTTGTAGCGGCATAGGTTGGTGTTGCCAGCTCGCCGGGAGGCGGGTTCCCGGTCGCGGTTGCGGCGCGAGGCGTTGCCGGTTGAGACGGGACTCGACCGGCCCAGGATGCGACGAAGCCCCGGCCGGTGATCCGGTCCGGGGCTTCGTCGTTCGCCACCGATGCTCTGGCGCCTCAGCTAGAGAACCCCTGAATCCACGTCCACGGACGGGCAATCAGCAGCCATGAAACCACCAGCGCCTCGTACCCGAGGGTGGTGAGGGCGAACAACAGCAGAGTCAGCCAGCCGTAGCCGGCAGTGATTGGCGGCAGCAACGCGAAGGTCAGCGACAGCGCGAGGGCGACGGCAGCAAGGGCACGCCATCGGTTCACCGGCCAGGTGCGGACTGTGGCGACTGCGACTGTGGCCGCGAGGATCGATATGGCGAGGCCGACCAGTGATCCGCCGAATGCGGCATGGTGGTTGACGTTCACCGAGTAGGTGTCGGTATGCATGAACAACATGGCGATCGTCAGGATGACCACCGCGAAGCTGCTGATGACTAAGAAGTTGTCGTTCCCTCTGGCGACTGCTACCCAGCGCGAAAGCTGTGCCGTTAAGGGCTGGCCGCTACCTGGGGCGCCCGGGTGGAGTTCGTCTGACATGCGGGGAGCATGACAGAGCGGAGTGGTTGAGCAACAGGCCGCTACTCGGCTACGGCGATGAGCTGGGGCGGCGGAGGCATCGGCCCCGGTCAGCATGATCCGGACAGCGGGTAGGATAGGAGCACAAATACAGAACGGCCCCGGCAGGTGCTGGTAACACCTTTGCGCCGGGGCCTGATCGCCTAGCAGGAGGCGACCCATGCTTAGGGTAGAAGTCTACCTTGCCCGCACATCTGTGCGACCGACTGGTGATGCGCGATGAGCGCCACCGCTAAGCCACGAACCTTCACGATGCTCCCCGACGAGCTGTTCGACCTCGTTGCGGACGGCAAGATCTCCAAGAACGCCGCATGGCTGTACGCGGCCCTGCTGCGGCACCATAACCGCAAGCGCCGCGACGACAACGTGTGGCCGTCCCGGACGAGCCTCGCCCGCGCCTGCGGGTTGAAGAAGCCCGAGTCGGTCGACGGCTACATGGACGAGTTGAAGAAACACGGCCTGGTGGAGGTGTCGGAGCGGCGGATCGCCGGGATGAAGGCCAGCAACCGGTACACGCTCACTCTGATCGCCGAAGGCAACCCTGGCCCGGCGCCGAAGCCAGCGGATGTGGACGTTTCCGCAGGTCAGCCCGATACCCCGAAATCGGGGCAGCGTTACCCCCAAATGGGGGGCCACGATACCCCGGCACGGGGGTATGAACTAGACGAAGGTGAACTACACCAAGGGGAACAACACCAACCTTCTCTCTCCGGCCACACGCCGACTGTTGCTGCTTCGTCGGTGAAAAATCCTCAACCCCGTGAGAGAGAGACCGGTTTCTCCGATCAAAAGTTTCCGTCGTCAGAGCACCGGATCCTCGCCAAGTACGGCTGGCAGGGACAGAACGCCGACGCGATCATCAGCAGGCTCCGCGACGAGCACGACATCTACGGGGTCGGCTGGTACGTCACCGCCGACAAGAACGGCACCTTGCCGGATCGCATTCAGGAGTTGGTGGATGAGCGGTTGGCTGAACTGCCGGACTGGACGGGGCCACGGCCGGAGAACGGCAGGTGGCCTACGTCGGTGTAGGGGCACGCCGGTTGGGGTCGCTACCGTCCGCCTGAGCGGGCAAACGCTGAGGGCCGCCCACCAGCACGGTCGGGCGGCCCACTGCGGCGTGGTCAGTTGTCGAGCAGTACTGCCCACGCGGCGGCCTTCAACCCGGCGAAGCGCGGGTCACAGCCGGTCGGGTCGGCGTCTTCGTGTGCTCTGGGGTTGTTGCAGTCGTGGCGGTCGGCGTCTAGCCGCGCCATGCCTGCCGAGTAGTAGGGGCTGCCGATGCGCCGGCAGGTGCGGCAGGCGTACGCCCACACGTCACCGCCGTCTGGGTCGACGACGACGGTGGTGGCGTGCTGGGGGCTGCTCACGGCTTCTCCTCCATCCTCAGCGGCTTGCAGTCTTCGGTGATGGCGGAGCCGTAGATGTTGGCGCCGCAGCGCAGGACGGCTCGGCCGCAGGCGGTGCACGTGTACCGCTCGGTGCCGGTGGTGTCGTCCCGTACGGTGTGGCCGCGCGCTTCGGCGAGCCGGATCGGTTCGCGTGCCCAGGTCGCATCGTCGGCCAGCCAGGCGGGGCGGTCGGTTGTGGTCGGGCTGTTCACAGCGTCTCCTTGGCCTGCTCGGAGGTGATCGTGTACACGGGCGGTCGGCCTACTCCCCCGTCAGCCCACACGACCAGCCGCCACGGCTGCCCGTCGTCGGGTGCGTGTTGGGCGAGTACCTGCCGGGCGAACGCCTCGGGGGTGTAGTCGCTGCGGTCGGCGCCGCGCGGATCCTGCGGCTGGCCGGAGTACGCCTGGTGGGACCAGATGCCGTGGTTCAGGCGCTGGATCTCCCAGTGGTAGTGAGTGGTGGTGTAGCTGGTGGTGTCGCCGGTCGGGTTGGTCATGGCGCCTCCTTCGGTTTGGGGCGGACGGTGCGGGTCTCCACCAGATGCGGCCGGTAGGTGGTGATCGTGTTCGACTTCGCCCGGCCCAGCAGGTCGGCGATCCGCTGCCACGTCGTCGACATCTGCCGCAGTTCCGCGACCAGGGCAACCTCCTTGGCGAACACGTCGTCGCGCTGCCGGTCGAGATCCTGCCGCCGCCGGTAGGTGTCGGCGAGGTCGGCGAGCAGGTCGGCCTCGGTGGGCGGCTTGTCGGTCACTAGGGCCTCTCAGTGAACTGGTCGGCGGGTGCCATCCACGGACCGATGATCTGGGTGCCGTCGACCAGCATCCGCACCTCACGGAACACGGCGGCAGCGCGAAACACGCCGGTCTCCCCCGCCTTGCTGCCGCGCGCTTCGTGGGCGTTGGTGTGGGCGGCGTGCTTGCGTGCGTCTTCCTCGTCCATCTCTTCGAGGTAGCGGGTTTCGCCGTCTCCGTAGGTGACTGCTTCCGCCCATTCGGTGCGGGCGGGTTCGGGGATGAAGGCGTGGTTGTAGGTGAGGATCCGCTGTGCCGCGTCGCGGGTGTTCGGGTCGGCGCTGTTGCGTGCGTGCAGGGCGAGGGTGAGAACGTCGTCGTGGAAGGCCACGGTCACGCCTCCTCGTCTTTGTCGGCGGGGTCCCAGCCTTCGGCGCCGCAGCGGCGGCAGGTCCAGCCGACACCGTCTTCGCCTTCGTAGTGCACGTCTTCGTCGTGCTCGGGGTAGCCGTTGATGCAGATTTCGTCGTCTTCGGTGGTGGGCACGTCGGGGTTGGTGTCGTTCATGGGTGCCTCACTCTCATCTCAGGTATCTACATGATACCACGGTATGCATGTCAGTCCAACCCTGTTCCTGCCCACCCATGACAAAGGCCCGCCACCACCACGGCGACGGGCCCCACCACCACACCAGCTACGGCACAATCCGCTTCCGGAAATCCGTCTTCGGGTCATACCGGCCCTCCAAGTAGTCGATGAACCGGTTCGCGTGGCCGACCCGCGAACCCACCGTCGACTCCGTGTACGGGCCGGTGCGGTGGTCCTGCTCGTACTGTTCGGCGAGCTTCCGCAGCTTCTTGATCAGGTCGGCGGGCAGTTTCGGGGCGGGCATCAGGGGTGCTCCTTCCGGTCGGGAAACAGACGCACAGCCGCACGCCACAACAACACCACCACCCCACCCAGGACGGCGGTAGAGGCGGCCGAGAAGGCGGCGGCAGTCAGCAGACCAGCTTCGCCCGTCGCAGCCCACAACACCAGACCGGCCGCGATCCCCAGCCCGAACAGGCCGCCGATCACGAATATGACGCGCAGGCCGTCGGGGTCGAAGCTGCGCAGGTAGTTGCGCATGTCAGTTCGCCCCTTCGTCGGCGATGGCGGCCAGCAGTTCGTCGGCGCGAACCTGCCACAGCTTCACATCCTCGTCCGGCACCGTCCCGTAGTCCCACGCCTTCTCCCGGTCCTCCCGGTGGGCGGGGCCGAGGGTGTTCGCCCACAACCATCGAGCAGCCCTCTCCCGGCCGTCACGCGGCCCGCCATCGAACACCACCACCCGCTCATCGCACACGCCGTCGTCGTTCCATGCACTGATGATCAGCTTGTCGTCGCGGGCCGGACCGTCACCCGGCAACCCGCCGGTAATGTCGATGCGGGTCATGTGCCTGCGCCGCTTGAGCGGGTCGCCGGAGATGCTTTCGGCGGCGTGATACCGCTTCCACGCTTCTGCCTCGGTGCGGTTGCCGTCGGAGGCGTAGGCGGAGAGGCTAAACCCGGACATGAGGCCGGGCCGCAAGTTCACCCCGAGGTGGTGGCTGTCGTCGCGGATGCTCTCGTGAATGCCGCCGCTGCGGGCTTCGGTGTCCAGGGTGAGGCCGGTGGTCACCTCCGGCGGCTGGTCCACGTACGTGTACCGCTGGGTGACGGTCATGCGCCGTCCGTGGCCGAGCAGGTTGCGTACCCGCGCGACGAGGTGCGGCATGGTGTCGAGGGCGGCCATGCAGGTGACGTCGCGCATGGCGAGGATCCGGGTCGGGCTGGCGGTCACCGGTCCACCTCCGTTCTCTTCTCCCGCAGGTCGCGTAGAGCCTCCCGCGTGTCGTCCACACCGAACGTCTCGACGGCGGCCAGGAGCTGCGCCGCGAGACTGCCGGACTGGGCGTCGTCGTGGCCTGGGTCGGCGCCGTCGGGCCGCCGGCCGGGGCCGTTGTTGTTGGTGAAAGCGCGCATGTCAGTGGTCCTCTCGGTCGGTGATGGCGGCGAGCGCGGCGTCAGCTTTGGCCAGCCAGTCGGCCCTGTTGACGTGCTGGTCGCCGCCGTGGTCCCAGTGCGGTTGGGCGTTGGGGTCGCCGCTGGTAGTGAGGTACAGGTGCCGGGCCAGGCGCTCCCGGGCGCTCGGAGAAGCTGCGGCAGCCAGCAGATCCAGCTCGCGGGCAACCTGGCCGAGCGCGTCAACGTGCGGCTTCTCCTCGTCAATGCACAGGCCGCAGTCGCCCTCGCGGCGGTACCTGCGCCTGTCGCGCTCGTTGCGGACGAGCCTGGCGGCGTCGGCGAGCGCGATAGCGCGAATCTGGTCAGCCATGGTTGGCCTCTTCGGGTGTGAACGTCGGGCCGCCGATGCCCTCCCACGACAGGACACCCACCCGCCGGGCTTCACCGCCCCGCTCGACGACAGCGACCGGACACACGAAGCCGGTGAGGGGCATCACCAGCGCCATCGGCTCGTCCAGGAACCCGGCCGCCCGCAGCAGCTCGACGTCTTTCCCGTCGTGTTGCAGCACGCCGTTCTGCGCGGTGGTCATGGTGGGGAAGCCTCGCTGCCGCAGTGTGCCGATGGCGAAGTTGCGGGCCGTCGCGGAGACGATCCAGAGGCCGTGGGTGTGGGCGGCATCCAGGCCGAGCACGTCGCGGATCTGCTGGCTGATGCGGCCATTCGGGAGGGAGAGCGTGTAGGTGTTCACGATGGCGGTTCCTTCACTGTCCAGGCTGGGTGGTGTTCAACTTCGCCAGCGCTCGGGCGCACGCCTTACATTCCGGAAGATCCGCGATCTGACGTGGCGGCTTGCCGCGCCGGTACCGCTGGTCTTCGCGGGTCACCCACTCCTGGTCGTACACGTCGGTGGGCTGTCCGCCGGGGCGGCAGAGTGCGGTGCCGCGCCGTCCGGCTCCGACGGCCGGGGCGAGGTTGAGGCTGTAGTGGCGGCGGGTTACGTAGTAGTTGGCGGCCGGCTCGGTGGGCTGCTCAGCCACGGTCGTCTCCCAGCCCTCGCAACGCCACCTGCCGCACATCCCCCACGAACGCCTGCACCCTGCCCGAGTCGCGCGGGGTGTCGAACTGGCGCACCATGCCCAGCAGATTCCGTAGCGCGGACTCGGCACGCTCAGCCCGCTGGTAGACGGTTCCGGTCGGGTTCGTGGACAGCGGAATGTAGTTGAGGATGACGATCTCTGACTCCATGAGCTGACTGTTCGCGGCGACCGTCCGGCGGAACTCCTGCACGGTCTCGTACGTGTCTGCCGGCTGGGCGCTGCGGATGTCGATGGATCCGAAGCCGCGAGAGTGCGCGTAGGAGACGAAGTAGCGGTAGGGCATGTCGGCTGCACTGGGCATGGCGGGTTACCACCCCTTCCGTTTGCTGGTGCCGGTGGGTACGCGGGTGAGCATGCCGCCGCGTGCGAGCAGCCCGTCAATCTCGGCGTCGGTCATCGTGTCGCCCTGGTCGTTGGTCCACAGGCCGGTGGTCTGCTTGGTCCACACGGTCCAGAACGTCTCGACCACGGCTCCGGCGGGCAGATCCTTCGCGGTCTTCGGCTGGAAGGCCATGTCACCTGATCCCTTCGGAGTCGAGCACCCGCTGCGCGGTCTTCGGCCCGAACGGGCACGACTCGGGGTCGACGCCCTCACAGTTGCGGCAGGCGTGCCCGGCACGGGCGTGCTCCCACTGCCAGCGAGTCAGCGTCTCGGACGCTCCCGCCTCGCGCAGGCCATGCCGCAACGACATGTGCGACACCGACCCGTGCGACGCTGGCTCGCCGCGTGCCGCCGACCGCATCCGCTCCACCTGATTCTCGGCGGCCTCACGGCGGCTCTTGGGGAAGGTGGCGTAGCCGAGGTGGGCGGCGGTGACGGCGGCTTCGTAGGCGAGGACTGCCCGGAGTCGATGGATTTCGTCGAGGGCAGCGGAGTAGTGGGCCAGGTCGACGTGCTCGGTCATCGCGGGCTCCTTCGGGTCGCGGGTCGGGTGGGTGGTGGTGCCTCCGGCCGCAGTCGATGCGGCGCCCTCACGGCACGATGCGGAGGCTGGACGGGTCAGACGGGCGTGAACTCCAACAGCGGGGCAACCCACTCGGGCGGCATGTCGCTGGCGACCGAGCCGATCCAGTACTCCGCGTTGTGGCGAGCCGCCCCGGCAGTGCCGTCCTTCTTGGCGCTGTAGCCGGCGATCTTGACGTGGCTGGCGGTCCCGTTGTCGAAGGTAATCGTCACCTCGTCGGGGATGATTCGGACGCTTGTGTACCGCTTGTCGATCGGTTCGGCTCCGGTCACGCCGTAGGTTCGGATAACGGTCACATCGGTGGGGGTGAGCGTGGGCATGGCGGGCTCCTGTCTGCTGGTCAGCGGTTGGACAGTGCGGCGATCTGGCGCAGCTTCGCCTCCACCTCATCGGACGCCAAACCCACCACCACCCCACCCCGACCGGCGTCGTCCGGGTCGTCCGACAGCACCTCGAACCGGAACGGCCGGTGCGGGTCGTTGATGACCGATGCGGTGTGTCCGTTGGGGAACTCGTACAGCCACCCGGTGTCGGTCGTCTTGCGGTGACGGTCGAGGCTGCCGCTGTTGTGCTGCTCGATCGCCCAGTCGACGGCGTCCAGGGCTTCCTTGAGTCCACTTCCGGTGGCGGCGCGGACGTCCCGGACGGCGACGATGCGGGGCATGCTGTGGCCGGTGGGGAAAGGCTTCCCGTCCGCTGCGTTGGCGATGACTCGGAGTGCGGCGGCGCGAAGGTCGATGGCGACCATTGGTGTCTCCTCTGCTGCTGGTCAGATGCTGATGTTGGCGGTCACGAGAAGATCGGCGGCAATCGCGTACGTGATCGCATTCCGCTCGAAGCCGTGCCGGTAGCGCAAGAACCGGTACAGGGCAATCCGGTCCGGGTAGTCCAAGCGCGCCAGGTAGGCGGTTTCGAGCCGGTCCCGCATGAGCACCATCGGTCGAATGCCTTCGGCGAGGATTTCGATGCAGTCGCCGTGGTCGATGACAGTCGGCTCACTCATCGGTGCCTCCTCTACTGCTGGGTGAGTGTGGGGCTGGCAGTGACTTCCCGATCCGACGGAACATGTGTGCACGGGTCTTTGCAGACACGCCCGCAGCGGCGGCACTCCGGTAGCACATCAACCCCCGCTACCAGGTCGTAGACAACCTTGCCGCGCATGCCAGTAATCGTGTCGGACAAGAGTTCGGCGGCGGCCCTGCGGGCACTGTTGACCGCATACCAGAGGCCACGCGGACCGCTGAACACCTGCCCGCGTTTCCGGCCGTCGGCTTCCGTCCACCGGGCGGTCCACAAGTCGCGGTTGCCGCCGAGGGAGTCAGGCCAGTCGGTGCCGGTCACGACTGCCCACCCGTGGTGCCGTGACGGTCTTCGGCGGCGTCGGCAAGCGTGGTCAGCGTGTCGTGGTCGACGTGCGTGTCGGCGGCAGCAACCCGCAGCAGGTCGGCACCGGTGAGAGGGCCGGGCTTCGAGGCGATGTGGGAGATGAGCGCGTCGAGGGCTTTCACGTCCGCGACGGTGCGGCCGGTCGCCTTGAGGGTGTCGAGCCACAGGCCGCGCAGGTTGCGGGCGTACACGGCTCGGGTGTGGTCTCGGCCCCGCTCGTGAAGGGTGACGAGGACGGCGTTGCCGGTGGGGTCCGGGTGCCACGACGTGAGGTAGAACGGGCCGCATCGGCGGCGCACGATTCGGTAGGGGCCGGGGTCGACGATGGTGGCGCGGGTGGGGTGCCTGATGCGCCAGTAGGGGCCTTCGGCGTAGTACACGTCGGCGCCGGGCTGGATGTCGACCTTACGCATCGGGGGGCTCCTTTGGGTTGTCTGGTGGTGTGCGGGTTGGTCGCCGGTCCGGGCTGCGACACCCGGTGCGCTGCGGCCTCCACTGGCCGACCGGCGGGCCGAACTGGCGGGTTTAGCGGCGAGGCGCCAGAGCGGCGTACTTCTTGAACGCACGGACGACCAGGCCGCCGTTGTCGTTGTACGAGATTCGGACCAGGCGGCGTCGATCCCACCGCTTGAGCAGGTCGCGGGAGAAGGGTGTGTGGTCGTCGAGGGCGTCGATGCCGCCCTCGTGAAGCACCCGGTATGCCTCCGCTTCGGTGTCGCGGGCGAAGATGGGTTCAGTGGTCGGATTCCCGGCGGCGGCGATGCCCTGCATGTCGACTCCTCAACACGGCGTTGCGCTACGGCGTGGCGTTTCTGTGTCCAGACTACCCGACAGGCTGGCATCACGCAACGCCGTTGCGCTACGCTGTTTGCATGACCGATGACGTGCGCGCCGAACTCGACGCCGTAGCAGCAGCCCGCCGCAGACTGGACAAGCAGGCTGCGCTGCTAGACGAACGCGAGCACGCCGCCATCCAAGCCGCATGGCGCGACAAGGTCACCCCCACCGAAATCGCCATGCGCGTCGGACGATCCACCGCCCACGTCCGCAAGCTGCGACCCGACGACGTACCGCCAGCCCGCATGGGCGGTATGGCGCAGGTGAAGCGGCAGAGCGAGCAGCCCTAGCCGGGCTGCCGACACAGGTTCGAGTTGCACGGCGCGGCGGGGGCGACCATCGGCCACCCCCGCCTTCGGTGCCCCGCTCACTTGGCGTCCGGCTTCTGCCCAGCATCCTGCTGGCTGCCGTGTCCGTGGTGGGTGGTCCAGGTGCGGTCGCCCGCGTTGTAGCTGGACGGCTTGCGGGATGCTCCGGCGGCCATCGCCCCGAACACGGCAGCAGCCTTCCGGTTCGCGTCGGCGGCGCTCACCGGATCGGCCTCGCGTCCGTCTGCTTGCGGGCGGCCTTCACCGCCGGATGTTGGGTGAGTTGACTGCGCAGCCGCTCGGCTTCGGCGGCATCACTGCGGGATCCGGTGACGGCGGCGGTCTGCCTTGCCTGCTGCCATTTGCTGTGGTCGTCTGCGAAACTGGCCATGGCTGGCCTCCTTCGGGTGGTCGGCCACCCCGCCCGGTTGCTGCCGGTGCGCGGGGTGATCTCCGTGACTGGGGATCGGGGCGGGACGTGGCCGGCTTGTCGAGGGCGTGGCCACGTCCCGCCGGCTCACTTGCGGCGGGTGCTGCCGTTCAACGTCTGGTCGACGGCGGTGGTGCGCTTCGCCATGTGCGTCTCCTCGGGGTGGGGTTGGTCGTCGCGGCTGCGGTGACCCCGCGCGGGCCCGGAAGGGTGGTCCGGGCCCGGCAGGCTCACATCGCAGACGTCACCGGGCCGGCTGCGGCGCAGGCTGCGCGGCCAGCTCGGCACGCCACTGCCGAAAGTTGCGCAGATACACCCAGCCGTACGCGGCACAGGAGGCGATGAACCCCCACTGGCGGGTGGAGATTGCGTAGGCGAGCCACAGGGTTTGGGCGCCGATGCCGACAGCCCACCCCCACGGGGATTTACGGCCGGCGAGGTAGAGGCCGAACACGCCGACGGCGGTGAGCAGCCACGACCACAGTTGCGGGTTCACCGGTCGACACCGACTGCGAACACCTCATGCCATGCGTTGCGGCTCGACTGGCTGCGGATCTCGCCTGTGTCGCTGTACCGGTAGGTGTCGACCATGGCGGCGGTGCGGGCGAGGTTGGCGTGCAGGTGGGCTCGCATCAGCCACCGGTCCCGCTGGGCGTCGGTCGGGTTGTAGGTGCCGTTACCGCCGGGCAGCAGGTGGTCCTTCTGGTCGGCGAGGGCGGCGAGGCGTAGGGCTTCGCAGACGTGTTCGGGGCCGGTCATCGGCTTCGGATCGGTCATGGTTCCTCCGGGCTGTTGGTCCGTTGTGGTCCCTCCACCCGCCACGAGCGCGTAACGGTCGTGGCGGGCAGGCACCCAACGGGCGGGTCAGCGGATCGGCTTCCACTCGTCCGGGTCGGGCACGTCAACCTGCGAGATGTGCACACCGGCCGCGTACTCGGATGCCGGGGGCAGGTTCTCGCGGCAGTCGACGCACCACGGCTCGCCCGGTTCGGCGGCCATAACCTTGCAGGCGCCGCACATCAGCGGCCGTCCGGCGGGCACAGCTCGGCGAGACGCGTCTCGCCCGCCACCGTCAGCCGGTAGCCGCACCGAGTGCCGCTGTCGGGCGTGATCAGTCCATCCCGGTACGCCTGCTCGATCGGTCCGGCTGCGTCGGCGGCGTACGGGCCAGCCGGGACGTCGTGTTCTCCGGCGAGAAGTACGGCCAGGTCGGCGATGTCGCGTGCCGGGTTCATCGGCCGTAGCCCAACGAGGCGTTGATGGCGGCCCGGCGGCTGTTGGCGCGGCCCGGACGGACCCGGACGGTCTGCCGCTCCCCGTCAGCGCCACGGATGGCGCGGGTGGGGCGGATCTCGGTCGAGCTGTAGCCGATGGTCACGGAGGCGTTGGTGAACATGAGACTTCTCCCCTGGTGAGGGTGGTGCACGGCTGGTTTGGGTGGTGCTTCGTGGGCGGCCCCGACACGACTCGGGGTGCGGGGCCGCCCGGTGCTGCTACTTGCTGGGCTTGGGCTGCGGCTTCGCCGGCTTGTCCAGGTCGGCGCGGATCTTGTCCCACTCGCGCAGGTTCTTGCGGTCGTTGATGCCGGTGACCTGGCCCATCACGGCACCGTCGGCAGCAGCATCGTGTCGGTGGCCCAGTGGAACGCCTCGCCGGCAGCCCACGGATCCTGCGGCGCCGGGAAGGCGGGCAGTGGCCGGGTGACGCCCGATCGGTGAACGCCGTGGAGGCCGAGGATCCGGCGGATGGCGCTCACCGGACAGTCCAGGCGCGGCGCGGCCGGTACGGGCTGTTGATCGGCGCGTCCGTCCGGGTGGCCTGCCCGAGAATCCGGGCCGGACCCGTGGTGGCGTTGGGGACGCTGTGGACCGGGCGGGGCTGCGGCGTGTTCACTGCGCCACCACCCCGACCTGCCCGTCCCGCACCTCAAACGCGTGCCGCGACCGGTAGACGTCCGGGTTGGCGTGGCGGCGCATGTGCTCACCGATCGACGTCAGGCGCAGCACCCAGCCACCGGCACGACGCCGGTGCGACTCCATCAGCCACGACTGGTGGAGCATCTGCCGCAGGGTGGCGATGTAGTCGGGGTACTCGTTCGGGTTCACGTCGGTGTCGCTGGTGACGGTGAACGCCCCGCCGGGCAGCAGCACCACCTGGCCGTTGTCGACGTCGGCCAGGATGCGGCCGGTCAAGTCCGTCATCACGACACCACCAGCCGGTCGACGTGGCTGTAGCCGGACCCCGACGCGTCCCGACGCAGCACCTCGGCGGCGGTGTGCGTCGAGTCGTGCAGCATGTCCCGCGCGATCTCCACGGCGTCACCGTCGCTGTCGGCGGTCAGGTCGTGGACTTCGGTGCGGGTGCTGCCGGTATACAGGTCGATGGCGTAGGTGTGGGCGGGGGTTCGGCTGAGGCGCCCCATCACGCACCCCGCCGGGACTTGTTGATGCGGTCGGCGACCTGCTGCGCCAGCAGCAACGCTCGCGCCAGATCGGCCGTGGAGGCGTAGGTGCCCTCCACCCCGGTCACGTCGATCACGGCCAAACCTTCGATCAGGTTGCCGTCCGGGCCCTGCTGCACCCGCTGCGTGACCTGCACCTTCCAGGTGGCGGCGTCGTACCAGTCGCCGCCCGCCCAGATCCGGGAGTAGTGATCGACCACACCCGGGTCGGGGGTGACGCAGTTGGTGCACCAGTCGGGGTCGGGCGGAAGGAAGAACGCGGCGGTCGTCGTCGGTGCGGTCATGTCAGCGCACCCCCTCAACCTGGTCGGCGAACAGTTCGGCCGCCGTCAGCAGGGCCCGCAGCGTGTCCAGGTGCCGGGTGAGGGGCTGGCCCTCGTCGGCGGACAGGTGCACGGCCGTCCGCCCGTACAGGTGGCTGGCGTCGTCGCGGGTGGTGTCGGTGCGCTGCACCCACACCTTCACTCCGGCGATAGAGCCGATGAGGTGCCGGTGGATGATGTCGGTGTGGTTGCTGCTGGTGCAGTGGATGGGCTGGCACCAGGCGAGGTGCGCGGTGAGGACGCTCATCGGGTCACCTGCCGGCGGGCGTCCCGGTCGGCGGCCATTCCGGCGGCGTGCGCGTCGCGCAGCTCCCGGAAGTTACGGGGCCGGTTCGGGTGGCGCAGCGAATCCACCAGCTCGGCGACAGCAGCGGTGTCGGCCGGCGACTCCAGCCGGTCAAGCACCCGGTTCAGGTGCTCGATCCGGTTGCGGGACGGCGTGTCGTGACGCTGCTGAACCCGGAACAGATCCAGGCGCAGCGCCTCGTCCAGGGTCCAACGGATGTCCTCGGGGCTGAGGCCCTGCTCACCACCCTCCCGGATGACGCGGTGAACGAGGTTGGCGGTGTCCACGTCGGCGATGACGAAGGACAGTTCGTCGTATCGGTGGGGGCTTCCGGCGGCGCGAACGCCGATGGAGAAGCCTCCGTCTACGGGCAGGTTGAGGATGACCTCGTAGTTGCCGTAGATGCGTCGCTGGGCCTCGCCGGGTTCCGTGACCGGACTGGGGTGCGCAGAAGTAGTCTGCTGCATGGTTCGACTCCTGGTTGCGTCAGGTTTGTCGGGCTAGGTGCTCGGAGCGTTGGCGCGCTCCGTGTCACTGGCGGCCTCCCGGGGCGACGTTGGCGCGTCGCTTCTGGGGGGCCGTTCTCCGTTGTGCTGGGATCAGTCTTGCACAGCTTGGCAAGTTTGACAAGTTAGGGAGGACTGATCATAATGAGAACATGACAGTTGCCGCCCCTGATCGATCGCCACCGGTCACCACCCTGAGAACCCTGAACGCCTCGGTAGCCTTGGACGATTCGAAAACGTTCCAAGGAGAAGCCATGGGCAAGGACGAACTGACCCCCACTGAGGTTGCCCGCGAACTGCGGGTATCCCCCTCTACCGTCCGCCGATGGGAAGAGACCGGCATCCTCAAGCCGAGTCGCCGCCTGCCCGGTAGCGGACATCGCCGATACAGCAGGTCATCCGTTGACGCACTCAAGCGCGATCTTGCCGCCGCCGGCCAGTACGACCCCGAAGAGTCGTCCGGTGACGATAGCTAGCCCGATCCGGGGGCCACGCCGTATCACCGACAGGGGCGCGGTTCGCTACTTCGCCCCCGACGCGTCGACCTACGTCTACCGGTTCTTCCGCGAGGATGGCCGGCTGCTCTACGTGGGCGTTGCCTTCGATCCCGAGGACCGCTGGCGCGCGCATCGCCACAAGAATTGGTGGGCGCAGGTCGCGGACAGCAGGCTCGACCTCTTCCCGTCCCGCCGCTTGGCGCTGCAAGAGGAAGCGCGCGCCATCGCCGAAGAGAACCCGATCCACAACCACCGCCCACCAGCGCGCCAGATGGGGCATCGGGAGTTCGCCCGGCTCACCGTCTCCGCTGGCGGCCGGGTCATCGCGCTTGACCCACGGGGCGTCGAGATCAGTCGCACCACGGCGACCCCTGACGGCTTGGCCCGACTAGATGCCGCACTAGGCCGTGTTTCATAGCTGCGGTTGGCCAGTCAGCCCCGGCCAGGGAGATCTCGGCGTGTCGGTGATCGATACGTAGTGAGGTCTCCGGTAGATGGTTCATCGACCAAGACAGACCATCAGCACGGAGACCTCGTGGCCACCATACCGGTGACGAGGCGGTTCGACCTGACTGACGTGCAGTGGGCGGCGTTGGAACCGCTGCTGCCGAGGGGTAAGAAGCCAGGGCGACCGCTGAAGTGGAGTAAACGGCAGCTCATCGATGGGATCCGGTGGAGGGTCCGGGTGGGCTCGCCCTGGCGGGATGTTCCGGAGTGTTACGGGCCCTGGCAGACGGTCTACGGGCTGTTCCGCCGTTGGCAGCGTGCCGGGGTGTGGCAGCGGTTCGTCACCGGGTTGCAGACCCGCGCCGACGCCGCCGGTCTGATCACCTGGGACGTCAGCGTTGACTCGACGATCGCTCGGGCGCATCAGCACGCCGCCGGCGCCCGCACCCGACCCGAGCTGCAGAAGGAACCACCCGGCGGGGTCGAGGACGAGCCGGCTGATCACGCTCTGGGTCGGTCACGAGGTGGCTGGACCACCAAACTGCACCTGGCCTGCGAGCAGGGCCGCAAGCCGCTGTCGATGTTGCTGACCGGCGGGCAGCGCGGTGACAGTCCGCAGTTCACCCGGGTCCTGGCCCGCATCCGGGTCCCCCGGCCCGACGGCGGCCGACCCCGCACTCGACCCGACCGGGTCCTCGCGGACAAGGCATACAGCTCCCGCGCCAACCGGGAGCACCTACGCCGACGTGGCATCCCGGCCACGATCCCGATCAAGATCGATCAGGCCGCAAGCCGGCGCAGAAAGGGGTCCAAGGGCGGCCGACCGCCGACCTTCGACGCCCACATCTACCAGCAACGTCACGCCGTGGAGTGCGGCATCAACCAGCTCAAACGCCATCGAGCCATGGCCACCAGGTTCGACAAGCTCGCCGTGCGCTACCAGGCCACGGTCCACGTCGCCGCGATCAACGAGTGGCTCCGACCCGAGCTATGAAACACGGCCTACTAGGCCGTGTTTCATAGCTGCGGTTGGCCAGTCAGCCCCGGCCAGGGAGATCTCGGCGTGTCGGTGATCGATACGTAGTGAGGTCTCCGGTAGATGGTTCATCGACCAAGACAGACCATCAGCACGGAGACCTCGTGGCCACCATACCGGTGACGAGGCGGTTCGACCTGACTGACGTGCAGTGGGCGGCGTTGGAACCGCTGCTGCCGAGGGGTAAGAAGCCAGGGCGACCGCTGAAGTGGAGTAAACGGCAGCTCATCGATGGGATCCGGTGGAGGGTCCGGGTGGGCTCGCCCTGGCGGGATGTTCCGGAGTGTTACGGGCCCTGGCAGACGGTCTACGGGCTGTTCCGCCGTTGGCAGCGTGCCGGGGTGTGGCAGCGGTTCGTCACCGGGTTGCAGACCCGCGCCGACGCCGCCGGTCTGATCACCTGGGACGTCAGCGTTGACTCGACGATCGCTCGGGCGCATCAGCACGCCGCCGGCGCCCGCACCCGACCCGAGCTGCAGAAGGAACCACCCGGCGGGGTCGAGGACGAGCCGGCTGATCACGCTCTGGGTCGGTCACGAGGTGGCTGGACCACCAAACTGCACCTGGCCTGCGAGCAGGGCCGCAAGCCGCTGTCGATGTTGCTGACCGGCGGGCAGCGCGGTGACAGTCCGCAGTTCACCCGGGTCCTGGCCCGCATCCGGGTCCCCCGGCCCGACGGCGGCCGACCCCGCACTCGACCCGACCGGGTCCTCGCGGACAAGGCATACAGCTCCCGCGCCAACCGGGAGCACCTACGCCGACGTGGCATCCCGGCCACGATCCCGATCAAGATCGATCAGGCCGCAAGCCGGCGCAGAAAGGGGTCCAAGGGCGGCCGACCGCCGACCTTCGACGCCCACATCTACCAGCAACGTCACGCCGTGGAGTGCGGCATCAACCAGCTCAAACGCCATCGAGCCATGGCCACCAGGTTCGACAAGCTCGCCGTGCGCTACCAGGCCACGGTCCACGTCGCCGCGATCAACGAGTGGCTCCGACCCGAGCTATGAAACACGGCCTAGCCGAGAAGTGCCACAACTGGCAGCCGGGTGCACTTGCCGCCCCCCAGACCGGCGCCGGCCCGCTCTACGCCCGGCATCAGGTCGAAGCGTTCAACCGAGGCTGGGAGCGCCGCACAGGGCGCGCACCCGGCAGCGAATAGCAAGACGGCCCCAACCCGGTGTCCTACCACCGAGCCGGGGCCTGTGACCAGCGCAAACCCATTTGCCCGCGAAGACAGAACAGGACCGACCAGTCGATGCCGAAGATACCTAGGCACGCTACCCGTACGTCTGTACGGGTAGGCGGTGGTGCCCGGTGACCTCTAACACGGAGCCGCAGAGCCCGAGCGACCCCGGCTGGGTCAGTCGTGCCTGCATCGCCTGGGTAATCGACGAGGCGCCCTGCCCCACCGAACTTCTTCCCGTGCTCACCACCATCGCCCGGCGATGCAGCAACGACGGCACTGGCTCGTACCAGTCGAAGGCGACGCTGGCGAAGAAGACAGGCAAGTCTCGCGATCAGGTGGATGCCGACGTGAAGAGGCTGCTGGAACTGGGGCTGATCCGGCTGGGCGACCCGGCGGTACTCGACGGCTCGAAGATCCCCGAGTGGCAGCGCCCGATCGTGTACGACGTCGCCTTGGAGATGCGCGGAGAGAAGCCGACGAAGGCTGGGCGGAACAAGAGCGGCAAGAACACACCAACCCCACCCCCCGGTATGGATACCCCCGGGGGTACGGGTACACCCCCCGGTACCGATACCCCCACCCCGGGGGGTACGGATACCTCCCCACCCGGGGGTACGGGTACCCCCCAAAGAAGCCCTTCTAAGAATCCTTTGAAGAACCCTTCTTCTCTCTCTGCTCGTACGTCGCTGCCGGGTCCGCGTGACCCCGGCGACGACCGAGAGAGAGACGGCTCGACTTCGTCAGAAGACCAGACCTCAACCCCCACCACCGCCGCCCAGCAGATGCTCGCCAAACACGGCGTCCACGGACTCGAAGCCGACCAAGCCGAAAGCTGGATCCGCCGCAACGTCGAACACCCCATCCAAGGCGACGGCTGGTGGTACGCCGCCGACGGCAACGGCAGCCTCAACACCTGGGTTCAACGCTGGCGAGCCAGCCTCACCCCACAGTCAGTCGAGGTCGAAGAGATCCAGTACTGCCCGCTGCACTCCCGCTTCCCGCTCTACAACTGCAACGTCTGCTGGGGCGACTGGATGGGCGGCGACGACCCGTACACCGGCCGCGAGGATGAACGTCCGCCCGGCTGGTGGGAAGCGTACGACCGGCAGAAGCGCAGCGGTGAACGCGGACGGTCAGCGGAGGCGGAGAAGTCCGCCGGATGGATGGCGCTGCCAACGAGCGGCGACGAACGACCGATCATGCACCCACATCACCCCAACCGGCTGATCAACAGCCACGCAAACCCCGACCGCTACGACGTGAAGCTATGACCCGGAAGGAGCCCACGCGCTGGATGCTCGGCGCGGCAGAACTGCAACTCCCAGATGTCTCGCATGGTCGCCTCCGCGCGGCTACCATGCCGTCATGGCCGACAGTCACGAACGAGAAGTGCCTGCCTCGCCAATCGAAAAGTTCGGACAGCTCATCCGGGACCGCCGCCAAGCCCACGGCTGGACCCAAGACGACCTCGCCGAACGCTCAGGTGTCGGCAGGGTGTCGATCATCCGGCTGGAAGCTGGAAAGTTACGCGCCCCCGAACCTGGAATCGTTCGATCTCTCTGCGTTGCCCTTGGTATCGACCCCAGGCGTGGCGCTGTCGCAGTCGGGTACCTCACCGAATCTGATCTATCCCCCGACGACACGCTCGTCAACGAACTCAACCGAGCTGCTCTCGGCGCAGGCGCCACGATCCGGGCCGCCCGCATCAAACTCGGGTGGAGCCCCCAGCATCTCGCCGACCGCGCCGAAGTTGACGTTGAGTATGTCAACGCGATCGAGGCTGGAACCGTGCGGTACGCGGACCCGGAGCACGTTCGCCCCATCTTCGCCGCCCTCAACATCCCTCGCATTCAACTTGCCGCAGTCGGACAAGACGAGGACGCGCCAATACCCGGGCGCCGCAACATCGATCAAGTCCTGGAACTGCTCGAATCGCCGTCGATCCCCGATGCGACCAAGTTGGCGGCGATCGACTACCTGCGATACCTGCGCGCCGTGCTTGAGGCGCGGGGGCCCTCCGCGACTGAGCGCTTCAGTGCCGCGATCGGGAAGCCGCACCCCGCACCCCTCACACCTGACGAGCTTGCCGAGTTCGAACGGGAGATGGACGAACTCGACGCCGCTGTCGCTAGCCGCTACACCGGCAAGCGGCGCGTCGACACGCCTCCCTTCTCGCGTCGACTCACCGCATGACCGTTCGGCCGCCGAGGATTCTCGACGCGACTGCGATCGTCGGCTTCTTCCACGACAACCGTCGGCTCTTTCGGCTTCGGCAGATGGCGGACGAGGGCAAACTGCAACTGGTGTTTCCCACCACCGCCATTGCGGAAGCTCAAGCGGTGATCGATCACAGCTTCCACAGTTGGTACGCGCTGATCGAGGGCGACAATGTCCGGTCAGTTGGTTTAGCGGAACATGCTGCGATCGAGTGCGGCACATGGCCCGGATCTCTTGTGGTGCGGCATGTCGCCTACGAGGCCCGCGCTATGCGAGGCGTGGTCGTGACCTGCGATCGGACGCTGTACAAGGACTACGACCTGGACGTTCACGTCCTGTAGCCGCCGTCAACGTTTGTGCCCGACCAAGAAATTTGGTTGGGCTATGGGTCGTGCGCCTGGTGGCGCATCTGGCCGAGCATGGCCGGATGGATCTGCTCTCCCCCGCCGTTTCGCGCGGATGACTTTGACCAGCACAAACTGTGAACCGGAGGAACCCATGACCATCAGTCAGGATCACGTCCCGCTGCGAGAGTGGGAGCCCGAGTACCGCGAGCGTGTCGTCCGCCGGGACGCCCCCGACACTGCCGGCACCGTCGTCCGCTGCGACCGGTTCGGGCATGTCGCCGACCCGTACTGGCGGGTGTCGGTGCGTTGGGATGACGGCGGGGTGGAGCACAACGTGGAAACGTCGTCGCTGATCCGGCCGGACGGAACGCAGGGCCGACGATGAGGCCGCTGCTGCCGTGGCATTGGTCCCTCGCCGGACCGACCAAGCCGCGCCCCGCCGACCGTCTGCTGCGCATCCTCAACGTGCGCGGCGGACACGTCGCCACCTTCCGGCGGCTACTGCGCATCGGCCCATACGGGGTGATCCTGCTGCGGTACCGGCCAGGCCATGTAGACGAGCCACGCATGGAGGAACCGATCCCATGAAGCCAGCCGCAACCCATCAAAAAGCAGCCAAGGGCGACGGTGCCGACTACTTCGCTGTCCCCGACCCCACCAACCCCCGCCAGATCACCTACTGGCGGCGCACCTCCGGCCGTCTCAAGCCGTGGCCGGCGAAAGCCCGCTACGGTCCGGTCCTGTACCGCACCGACCTGCCCGAGGGGCTGAAAGGCCAAGCCCAGCAGGAATGGATCATCCGCTGGCATCGGCAGCACACCTTCCCCTGGCATGAGGCGATTCGTGCCGCCGTCGACAGCGATCCCACCGGATGCGCCGCTCGGTTCGCCGCGTTCACCACCCGCTGCTGCCAGTGCGGCAAGCAACTACACGACCCCACCTCGAAGACGTACGGGGTTGGCCCGGACTGCCGGGACGGATGGCCTGACGCTGTGTTGGCGTTGATGGTGGAGGCGGTCGGCCGCGCCCACGCTGCTGCCGCCGCATTGGAGGCTGCCTGATGTTCGCTGACCATCCGCACACTGACCCCGGCGACGGTCGTACCGAAAAGATCTGCACGGTGCCTTCATGTGACCGCAAGGCCACAAGGCGAGGGCTGTGCGGCACACACTATGGGCGATTGAAGAGGGTCGGCGATGTCCAGGCCGATGTTCCGATCAAGGTTGCGGTTCCGCATCCCCCTACATGCAAAGTGGCTGGGTGTAGCCGGAAGTATCACTGTCAAGGCGTCTGCGAAATTCACTACAACAGGTATCGGCGGACGGGCCTTTACGAAATTGCCCAGACGAAAAAGTTCGTTCATCGCTTAAGTCGAGTGAGGCCCGAACTGAAGGTTGCCGACTGCCTGGAGTGTGGCGCTGACGTGCCGCTCACCCTGAACGGCGAGACCAGGAAGGGTTACCTGCGCTGGCGTTGCTTCTATACCTCCAACAAGCCTTTCGGTTACAGAGCCACCAAGAAAAGCCATTGCGAAAACCCACTCTGCGCATGGACCGGCCCGTATCCGCCAGAGGTTCTGGATGTAGACCACATAGATGGCAACCACATGAACGACGAGCCGTCGAACCTGATGACTCTCTGCTCAAATTGCCACAGGATTAAGACCAAGCAGGAGCGAAGGAATCCGCATGCCAAACCACGAGTCTGACGACTCGACACCCCAAGATCCTGCGGTGACCCACTCCTGCAAGCGGGTGCCCGTGACGGCCGCAGCGCGGGAACGCATGGGACTGCCGCCCATCCGCCACGTCTCCGACGCCCCGGAGGCCACGCAATGACCGCCGCCCAGCCCACCCCGCAGCCAATGGATCTGCGGCACCTGGCGCTCATCCTCGACGCCGGCAAACACGCCGCCGAGCAGATGGGCGACGCCGCCCTCTGCCACACGCTCGGCTCCATGGCCGAGGTCGCCACCCAACTGCACCTCAACCCCGACGGGACGCTGTTCAACGTGGAGCGGGACTTCGCCGTGCTCGCGGACCGCCTCACCTGACGAACGGAGACGACTATGACCATTGCCCCGCACGTCGAGCAGGAACTGGAAACCCACCTCGCCCGGCTGCGCGCCGCCCAGCCCGGCATCACCGCCGGGGAGGCTGCACCGCTGCTGCCGGAGCATCTGCGGCAGCCGTTCTGGGAGCGCGCCGTCGGACGGTACCTGAAATCCGAACTCGCCAAGGTCGAGCCGGGCGAGACGGGGCCGTCCCGATGACCCTCGTCAGCTCGTTCACGATCGGCACCGCCGCCGACTGCGACGTGTGCATCCACACCGACCCGCACGTCTCCCCCCGCCACGCCCGCGTCACCGTCGACACCGACGGCAATCTGTGGGTAGAAGACCTCGGATCAATGCACGGAACCTGGCTGCAACTGACCGCCTCGGGCGGTGTTGGGAAGGTGCGAGTGAGGTCGCCTCGCCGCATGTTGCTCGGCGACACACTGTGGCTGGGCAGGCGCACCTCGATTCCGTGGGCTGCCAACCCAAGCCAGGATGCAGGCCGGTGAGACTCCCCGCGCGCACCACATGCCCGTCCAGCGGGCCGGCAACGCGATCCGCGCAGAACTAGACCGGTTGCAGGACGAACACGACCTCACCGACATTGAGATGCTGCGGGTACTGCTCGAACACCAGCAGAACATCACCAAGTACATGCTGCGGGCTGAGCGGCACCCCGACGACCTCGACCGGAAGGCAGACGAAGAATGACCACCACAGACAGCCCCACCTTGACGCGCGAGACGACCGACGGCACCTACCGCGTCTCCGGCGACGCCGGCAACGTCACCTACAACATGCGCGCCCGCGCCCTGCGCATCCACCGCAACGACGGCCTCTACGGCGGCTCAGGCGACTACAACCGCACCTCCTCGTGTGGTGCCGCAGCAGCAGCGGGCGACATCGACGCACTCTTCACCACGCTCGAAGACGAATACCTCGACCGCTTCACGCCCACCCCGGAAGCGCACAACGTCACGCCGGAAGACTTCCTCTTCTACGCGGACAACGACGGCGACCAGTTCCTGGAATGCCCACTGTCCGGCTGCCACTGGTACGAGTCGGTTTCCGGCCCGACGCTGCGACTCGGGCTGCGGATGGCTGCCCGCCACATCGAGAAGCAGCACCGGGAAGCGCAGGTGCAGCCGTGACCGCTCCACCTGCCGTCGTCGTGTACGCGGTCTGCCCCGACTGCGAAACCCCGCTACCGATCACCGTGACCGCCGAGCCGGGCGGACGCGCCGACGACGGCATGTTGCAGGTGGCCGTGCTGTCAGACAAGACGGAGGTGGAGGCACACAGCCTCACCTGCAACGGGATGACCGACTGATGACCGACTCCCCTATCCGCCGGCTGATCGAGCAGTCGTCGCTGGGCACCCCCGACGCCCGCGCAGCACGGGACAGCGTGTCGGATGAGACGGCCCAGCGGATCGTGGCCCGCGCAGCACAGCTCGCCGCCGACGACGTCTGGGAAGCGCGGCTTCAAGCCAAGCAGTGCCGCCCCTACTTCTGCCCCACCTCCGGCGACACCGAATGCTGCCCAGACCACTCCGGCTGGGACGTGTGCTGCGCCAAACCCCACCTGCACCGGCCGCTACCCCGCGAAGGCGAACCCGTCCGGCCGCCCAGCCTGTCGGCGAGGATGCTGCGGGTCGCCTGCCGTGTCGGACTGCACTTCACGTCGTGGGATCACCAATGGGACGGCTACCGGTGCGCCTGCGGCCGGAACCGTCTGGGCGCCGAACACATCCGCTGGGATTAGCGCCCTGCTGCCACCATGAGTCGGTGATCGAGGTTGTAGCCGCAGCAGTCGGCGTTATCGGGGCGCTGGCCGGAACCGTCCTCGGCGTGATAATCCAGCGCCGCCACCAGCGGGACGCGCTCATTCACGATGCCCGCCTTGCCGTGTACGCGGACATGTTCATTCACCTAGCCTCGACGGAGCGGTGGGTTGCTCGCCTAGTCGGCGAGTCCAGCGACCACGATCCTGTCCGCAACCTCGCCCCGCAGGATTTGGGGGCAATCAGCGGTCGGGTGCTGCTGCTGTGCACCCCGCCCACCAGGCAGGCGTGGCAGGAGTATTTGGACGCACTGCACGACTTGTCCTGGCTGGTCAGCGATTACACCGAGGATGAGGGACCCGTGGCGTCGGGCATCCCGACGCTGGTGCGCTTGCAGGCTGCGATTGAGGATGCGTACCGACGGGCTCGGGTTGAGGGCGGACTAAAGAACGAATAGACGCGTGACGTTCAGTGACGGCACAATGGGCGTATGGCTACCGTGAGCGAAGCCGACGAATTCTCGCACCTCGTACCCGGCCGGCTGTGGCAGCAGCAGCGCGGCACTGTGCTATGCCGCGCCCGCCAAGCCGCACGACGCAAGCGGAAGAACGCCGCAGGTGAACCGGTAGTGCACGTGGTGCTCGTCTGGCCGCAAGCCCAGGAGTAGGCTCCAACCATGCCCGCCCCGTCGGGGGGTGACGCCAGCAACACCCCTATCGGAGGGAGAACACCCATGGCCCTGTCACGCCTCGCGCAGCAGTTCGCCGACGAAATCCGGCAACACGACTGGTCAGACGCCCCCTACCGGGCCGACCGGGCAGGACACAACCGGGCAGACGACGCCCGAAACTACCCGCAGCTCCCCCAACTCGAACCACACCAAACCGACCTGGTTCGCATGAACGTTATGTGGGTGACCGCCCAGGTGCTCGGCTACAACGACCCCAACCTGGACGTGTACGAGTATGCGGAAGCGTGCGGTGTCGACACCCGCACCCGCGCCGGACGCCCCCGCTCCGGCAGCATCACCGCCGGCCTGCGAACCCTCGTAGACGGCGGCTACGCCCGCCCCGGCACCCGATTCGAGGCGTGACCGTGAAGACGATGCCCAACGCGCAGGTACTCGACGTGGTTGAGGGGCTACTACTGGCCGCCCAGCATCCCGACTATGCCGGTGCCGTCCGGTACGGCAAGGACAGCACGCCTGGCGGGCAGTCGCCGGCCGGGGTGAAAGCGGTCGCCTTGTCTGGGTCGACGTCGCTGCTGTGGTGTGCGGTCCCGGATCGCAACGCTAAGCCAGTGTCACCGGAGTTGGCGGCGGAGGCGATGGTGTGCATGCCGGGTCGTGCCCTCAACCTGCTGCGGCGGCTGCTTGATGTCGCCCGCCCGGAGCAGTTCACGTCGTGGGAGCTGTGTGGTGCGCCGGGGGTTGGTTGGCCTCGGCATGGTGAATCCCCCTCAGCCATCCGTATCACTGGCAGTGACGGTTCGGTAGCGTATGTGCGTGCTACTGCCGCGTCCGGGCCCGGCGGTAGCGCCGCCGAACCGAAGTCGGATCCGTGCCCGGACTATCAAATCCCTGAGGGGGTTCGACAGTGGCGCCACAGTCGAAGTGCAGCCAGTGCGGTGCCCGCACCGGTGTGATGCCGGGCAATCCGTGCCCGCCGCATCAGCCGCAAGGTAGTCGGGCGCGGTGTGAGGGCAGCGGCAGGCCGACCGTCAGTCTGTGAGTCGAGCAGCCCCGGCGTGGTTCCTTGGTGGAACTGGCCGGGGCTGCGTCGTGCAAGGTTCTGCTTTGACGGTTCGCTTATAGTCGATGTGCGGCCCGCGCCGAGCGCTCCACTCGCTCAGCCTGCGGGCCGTCCAACGTGAACGAAGCCTGACACCATCGCGGTGTCAGGCTTCGTCGCGTTGTGGACCCGTCAGGCGGCCCGCCAGCGTTTCCGCGAATCCGTGGCCGTCGTCGTGCACACCATCGGCTTGCCAGTCTTCGTCACCCCACGGGCACCCTGCCGCGAGCAGAACGAACCCGGATGCACACCCTTCGCCACATACTCGGTCGTGGCCTTCGGCTTCGGTTTCGTCGTCTTCGGGGCAGGCGTGGTGCGTTTCGGTGTCGGCGACTTGGTGGGTTTGATGCTGCGCGTCGGCGACGGCGTGGCGGTCGGGCTACCGGCGGTTGCCGTCTCGACCGCCACCTCCGGTTCCACGGCAGACGTGGCTGTGGGGGCGGGCGGTGGGATTTCGGCGGCACGTTGCACGCTCGCTGAGGCGGCCGGCTGCCCTGCGGGCGGTTTGTTGTCGTCGGTGAATGCGGTGACGACGCCACCGCCGCAGCAGAGCAGAGCGAGGGCTATGACGCCGCTGATGAGGGCGTTGCGGTCTTTCTTTGGCTTGGGTTTCGGTGTCGGGTAGAGGCTCACCCGTGGGAGTGTGCAGACCAGCCGGGTTGATCGTTATTGGCCTATTGGTCGGCGCGGCTGTCAGGTAGGCGACTACGCGATGCTGGTCTGCGGCCGGCAGCTAGGCCATCAACTTGCCGCCCACAGCCGTCGGGACCTCCAACAGCTCGACCCACGGCATGGATCCTGCCCGGCTGATCGCGACCCGCAGCCGTAGCGGTGTGCCGTCGTAGGTGCGTCGCCATTCCGGATCGCCGCCGCCGTACCATTCCGGGGCGGTGGTGCGGTCGAGGCTGAACAGCCACCGGTCCGTGACCGCCTTGCCGCCCTGCTCAGCGACCCGCCCATCCTCGCGCGCACCGTCCACACCGTGCCGGAACCGGAACGGCCCCCACACCTGCGCGTTCTGCTTTTCGACAGTCACATTGCTGCCGGTGCGGGGCGGGGGCCGTTCCTTGTCGTCGCGGATCCGCACCTGTATCCGGTCGTACCGTTCCACCTCACGAGGCCCCGTCAGCTTGATCGACAGGATGCCGATTTCGTGCCCGTTGGGATGCTCGATGGTCACGTCCAGGGTGGGCCGCATTTCGCGATGCCGCCGCCGGGTTTCGCTGGCCGACTGGTCGCGGCGGACGGCTTTCGCGGTGCGCCATGCGAGCCAGGCGATGACGGCTGTTGCGGCGGTGACGGGTGCGAGTGCGACGGTGGTCCAGTCTGCGGGGGTCACGGGGTGAAGGTAGGTGGCGGCGGTCGGGTCAGGTAGGCGACTCGCCGTCACGTTTCTTGGGCCGCCGCCCGCGCTTCTTGGGCTCCGTCTGCACCGCACGCATGACCTCGTAGACCGTCGCAGCCGACACGCCCAGGTCGGCGGCTATCTCTTCGACGGTCCGACCTGCGTCGTACTCGGTGACGATGCGTTGGGCGCGTGCGCGCTTCCATGTGCCCATCTGCTCGCGGTGGTACTCGATCTGGGCGCGGGCGTGGCGGTCTGCCTCGGGTAGCGACATGTTCCCAAGATCCTCCGGCACTCGTGTAGGGTACCCCCTAGAATACTTAGGGAGTACGCCCTAGAATAGAGGCGTCACGAGATGCCGAGAAGGCGGGGAGTCCAGCAATGGCGATCTACTGCGGAGCATGCAAGGGCTGGCACATCGACGGCCAGCAGGTCGAGAAGTGCCACGGACTCCCTGCCCGAAGCCCGATTGCCGGTGTCGCCCTCGACGGCCACACCCGCTGGACCACCAAGGAAGCCGCCGAAACTGCCCATGCTGCGCTGGTCGCCCACTGGGACGCTCTCGCTGACGCTGAGGCCGCCTGATGCTCACCGCCGAAGACCTCGATCAGGTGGCCCAGGCTGCCCGGTTCATCAGCGTGGATGCCGCGCGCATGCACCTACGCCGCGTCATCGAACGCATCGATCAGCAGTGCGCTCGGATTACCAAGTCCATGGACGCGGGCAGGTCGATCGATGACTACACGCAGATCGTCCAACAGATCAACAACCTCACCGGCGAGGCGTTGACGGTAGCTGCGCAACTAGACGTGTTTGCGTCCATCGCTCGCACCGTCGATGAGTCCCGCCGGACCTGACTGTCTTGATTGCCTAACTCTCAGGAGACATCAACCGTGAGAATCGAGCGCTGCTACTGGTACCCCGCCGGGAAGCCGAAGCCGATTGGCTGGCGGTGGCGGTGGAGTCGCGAAGGACGCTGGCACTACTGGCTGCTGGACCGGCGACGGAAGTGACTACCCCCGCGATGCCTCGCCAGCCTTTCGCACATCAGGACGCCTGCGGCGCGGCCGGCACCCGCTACGCCGTGTTCGTCAACAGCGTGTTCATCGAGTACGTCGACACCAAGACGGACCCGTACGGCTACGCGGCCATGGACCGCATCTTGGCTGCTCACGCTCCTGCCCGGCCGTCGATCGAAACGCTGATGGTGTGCGTCGAGCATCCGACGACGGCGGCCGTTGACTGCCTCATCTGCGACCCGGAGGACTGACGATGACCAACCCCACCGCCCCCGCCGCAGAGGAACTGACGTGGGAAGACGTGTGCGCTGCGATCGGACGCGAAGTGTGGAAGCTCGCCCCGCAAGACCACCAAGACTCCGGCCACCGCGACATCAAGTTCCTAACCAACTGGCAGGACATCATGCAGGCCGTCCAGAACGGCATCGAAGCGGCTGCGGCCCTCCCGGATGAGGACGAGCAGCAGTCCGACAGCGACCCGGAGGACTGACGATGACTAATCCGCTGCCGCCGATCTTGCTGCTGGATGTGGACGGCGTCATCAACGCATCCCGCCCCGGCTGGGGTGGCGCACCCCGCACCGGCTACGCCTACGCGCAGGGCAGCGAGTGGAAGATGCGGTGGGCTCCCGCCCTCGTCACCCGCATCCGTGACCTCCACAAGGCTGGCACCGTCGAGGTGCGCTGGTGCACCACCTGGTGCGCGTACGCCGACCAGTTGGAGCGGCTGTGGGCGCTGCCGCCGCTCGGGCGGGCGTTCGCCGAAGACATTAACGGCCACGCCGCCGCCGTGGCGAAACTGGCCGCAGCCCGGCAGGTGCTCGCCGAAAGCCGCCGCCTCAACTGGACCGACGACACGGAGGTGCCGCTGTCCGGCGAGGTGCACGACGAACTGGTGGCCGCTGGCGCGCTGCTGATCCGGCCGAAGGGCTCGACGGGGTTGCAGCCCGAACACCTGGACGCCATCGAAGAGTTCGCCGCGCGAACTGACCCATCGAAGACGGAGGACTGACCATGCTCACCGACCAGCAGCTCACCGAAACCGCCCTGCGGCTCATCGACGCCGAACTCCACCACCTCGCCACCTACGACCGCACCGAGCAGATCGACCGGCTTGTGCGCGAGCACCACGACGTTCCGATCGAGTCGGGTGGGGAGGTCCGTGCTGCACACCAGCAGGTCCGGGACGCGGTGGCGTTCCTGCGTGTCGATCTCGTCCAGTATGCAGCGGCACGCAACATCACCATACCTATCCCCCAGCGGACGGACGGAGACACCGCATGACCGACCAGCAAACCTTTACAACGGTCCCCGAGCCCGGCGACCGTTCCCGCGTCGTCGTCGACAACGGCCCGACCGCGTCCACACGGCTGCTCCTGTTCTGGCGGGATGACGACGCCGCCAAGAGTTGGGGCGGCCGGCCCGGTGAGCACTGGTTCGACGACGACAACTCCGACCCAATGGGGTGGGATCAGGTGTGCCGCAACCCGGAGCAGGTGTTCGCCGTTTCCGACCGGCCGCTGTTCATGCCGTGCGACGCCGCACTGGTGCCGCTGAACGACGACCCGATCGTGCCGTGCGTCGCCGGACCTGCCGGGCATGAGGGCCTGCACCGCAGCGAGCGTGGCGTCCAGTGGGCTGACCCAGATGAGGGCGAGTCGCAGTGGGAGCACGCCCGCGCGTCGGCCTGACCTGCGTACCGCCGTCCCGGACCTTGCACCACCGGGGCGAGCGGTAGCCGACCAGACCCCCGCAAAGGAGACGCCATGCCTGGCCTTCCCGACTGGGCGATCACCGCCGCCATCCTCGCTGCCCTGTTCGTGGTTGCGCTGGTGGTGCACTCCGGCAGCCGCCCGAGGCGACGCCGATGACCGCCCACGACCTCTCCTGGTCCATCCACCTGCCCTGCGGACGGTGCGGGAGCACAAGCGAGGTGGGCGAGTGCGTTCCCGCCGCCCCCGAAGAAGCCGCCATGCCTGACACGCCGCACGAGGAGACGCCGATGCCCCTCGGCGCATGCACGATCGTCACCGAATTTCTGGGCATCAACCTCGGCGCTTGCGGCAACGACGCCACCCACACGTCTACGGGCCGCTGCGAGAACGGACACACCCGCACCCGCCACATCTGCACGCTCCACGCCAACGGATTCCGGAGCACCCCGGCGGCAATCGTGTGCGAGTGGTGTGCCGGGGAGGGCCACGACACACAGATGGTGGTGCAGATCGCCGAGCAGCCCGGCCACTCCGCCGACCCGTCCTGACCCGCACCGACCGAAGGAGAGCACCATGCCCGTCGAGATCGCGAAGTGGCGCACCGTCTGCGCCATCTGCCACCACCCCTACGGCGACGAGTACATCGACGAAGAGGCCGCACAGGAGCATGACGAGGAAGCCGACGGCTGCTGCAACGAGTGCGTCCCCGCCTGACCCGCTCTGGCCCGGGGTGTGACCGTGCACCCCGGGCCCCGACCCGAAGGGCTGACTGATGAGCGTTCAAATCACGATCGACTGCGACGAGTGTGGACGCGTGATCGATGGCGGGAAGACGGCCAAGCGGGTCCGTGCTGCGATCCGAGAGTCTGGCGGCCGGGTGAACCTACCCGGCGGCAAGGACATCTGCCCGTGGTGCGTCGCTGACGCCAAAAGCCCGCCATCGCGAAACATGTCAACCCGGTGACCGACCTGCTTGCCGCCGACCGCGCCGCCTAATGCCACCAGAAGTGCCGTGCTCGGCCAGACAAGCCGTGACGCCAGGATCACGGACAGCGATCGACCGGCGTAACATTGACCCCGTGCCCCACCAATCCCCCCAGGTGGGTCACAACCACAGCGGCCCGCACCCACCCCGTCGGTGCGGGCCGCACCACGCACACAGCACATCGACGGTCGCCAACTTGTCGTGACATGGTGGTCGCCAACACCCCCAACACCCTGCCGTTGACTACCGGATGTGGTCCGCCCGCAGCCGCCGATCAGCTCACACGAGCTAGCCGACCTGCTGCGCACCCAAATCCTGAACGGCCAGCTCAAACCCGGCAGCGCCTTCCCCGCAGACCGGTACCTGCAAGAAACCCACTCCGTGTCCCGCACCCTCGTGCGGGCAGCCGTCGCCACCCTCCGCAGCGAGGGCCTCGTTGTCACACGGCAGGGGCAGGCTACCCGGGTGCGGCGCGTCTACGACAAGCAGCCCATCGACCTCACCGATGTGACGCGGGTTGAGAGTCGGATGCCGACCGCCCCGGACCGTGACCGCATGACCGTGCACGTCGACTACGGCATCCCCGTGTGGGTGGTGTGGCGGTCAGGGCGCGAGCAGCCGGATCTTCTGCCGGCTGACCGGTGGTTTCTGCCCGGTCCTGCGGCCGACGCGGCACGTTAACGAACGATCACCTGCGGCGGCTACGGCCTTGCGGGAACTTTTCATGTTCTGCTTGTCGTGACAAGTAGAAGTTGCTCGCTGCGTCGATCGCGTGCACGGTCGGATACTCAACCCGGCAGATTGATCTACTCAAGCCGGTCGATTCGCTGCGCCCAAAACGTGGCATGACCCCCAAACAGGGGTCAACCGAACAGGCCACCTGGGAGCGCTAGCAGGCCAGCAGTCAGGAGACCCACACCGGATACAGCCACCGGCAACAATCCGCCAAGGTAAAGCAATCTCAGAACGTGAACAGCAGGTAACGCATCCGTGTCGATCCATGGGGGGACCGATCAATGCGCCTCACGCGACTGCTCCTGTACGCCGCCGCCGGATTCGCCGGCACCGCCATAGCCCTCAGCGCCAGCCAAGAACCCGCCCGAGCCGACGACACCAACCCGCCGGGCACCATTAGCTCCATCCTCGACACCGTCACTGGCAGCCCGCCCGCCGACAAGCCCACCCCCGTCCGCGACACCGTCAAGGCCATCGCGGACGCCGTGGACAAGACGGTCGGCGACGCAGCCGAGACCGTCAAAGACGTCACCGACACCGTGGACAAGGTGGTCGAGCCACTGCCCGTTGTGGGCGACGTGGCCGACAAGGTCACCGACGGCACCCTGAACACGGTCACCGACCCGACCGCCACCCAGCCGGAACCCGCACCTGACGGGACCGACCCCGACAAGGTGGAGACACCCGCCGCAGACACCAGCACCACCCCGCCGCCCACGAGCACCATGCCGAGCGGTCCCAACACGGCGCCCGAGCTGGCCGAACAACCCCCACGTGCAGCCATCTCGGGCGTCCCCACCCTCACCGTCACCGCCGCCCAGCCGACCCCGCAACCCGGCATGCGCGCCGAACGGCCCACAGCAGTTCGCCTACCGCGCACTGGCGCCATCACCAGCGACCAGCCTGCACCGGCAGACGGGCCCGACCTCGGCGACTGCACCCGCACCCCGGCAGCAACCGGCAGCGTGCAGCTTCTCGACGGGCTGGGCGCCGACACCAGCACCACCAGCCGGGACCACAACCCGACCCCGTGCGGCACCGACCGCAGACAAGGGGGCAGAACGCCGCCACCACAACCCCCGTCAGGCTGACCGGCCCCGAGCACCACGAACGCCGGCCAACCACCAGCCTCACGGGAGAACCCCTAATGGACCTTGCAGCCAAGCAGCAGCTTCACATCGAAAACCTGCTCCACGAACGCGCCATCGCCACACCACCACGCGGCATGGCCGCCGCTGCCACAATCGCCGCGATCCTCACCACCTTCGACATGGCAGCCTTCACCATCCACGCCTTCACCAGCCGACACCGACCAGGCATGGGAGTGGCCCTCGGCGTGCACGCCATGACATTCGGCGTGCTTGTTCTCGTGACCGTGGCCCTCATCGTCGGCTACCTGCGGGTACGCGGCGACCTCGCCCGCACTACAGCACAAGACCAGATCGACGCCTACCGCCACGACCTGATCGTCAAAGCCATCCGGGATGCGGTCGCCGCACAACCCGACATCATCACCCAGGCCGTTAAGCAGATCATGGCCGACCGTGACCGCGCCGACCGGCAACGCTTCTGGGCAGGCCAGGCCGAGACTGAGCGCACCGCGTGGGGTATCCACCCTGACCGGGATGACGGCAACGACGGATCAGTAATCCCGTTACCGCAGCGGCCAGGCAGACGCACCAGCTAGTTCGCACCATCCGGGGACCGGGGAATGATTCGCACCGACTGCGGGTCGAAACCCGGTCCCTTCTTCGCCCGGTCGATGATCACCCGCACCCCGAACGCCTCCATGATTGCCCGCTTCTGGTTGACCGTGTACCCGGCCCACCGCTGCGCCGCCTGCTCACCCACCGACGCCACCACCAGCGTCAGATGCGGAGACGGCTGATGCTGCCGGGCTTCCGTCTCCGCCGCCTCAATTTGCGGGCGCAGCCGGCCGTTGATGATGCGCACCTGCTCGGCGGTCATCTCACCCTCCGCGAACGCCGCCGCCGCCGACGCCATGCGTGCCCGCAACGCCTCCGCCCGCGACAGCAACTCCACCTGCCGCGACTGCGACCCCTCCAACAAGCCGAGGACGTCGGGGCGGGACAGCAACGCCACCATCACCGCATCGACCCGGGCGTCCACGTTCGCCTCATTGCGCCCGACGCAGCCGGACTTCTCACACAGGTACAGAATCTGCTTCCGTCCCCACTTTTGGCTGCCCTTCCATGCCGTCCGCAGGTGCGCCCCGCACACACCGCACTCGCCGACCCCCCACGTCAACAAATGCGACCGCGCCGCCGGTTTGAGCTGCCCACGCGCCGGATCCGACAGCAGCGCCACCACCCGCTCATGATCGTCCGGGTTGACGATCTTCGGCCATCGGGCGGGCAGCATCTCCTCATCCGGGCGGCCCCGGTGGAAGATTCGCAGCCCGATGTTCGCCGGCCGGATCGCCATCTTCTTCACGCTCGTGTTGCTCCACAACTGCCCGTCCGGGGTTTGGCCCTTCGCGCGCCCCTTCCGAACCCATCCGGCGCGCGGTGCTGGCACACCCCGCCTGTTCAGGTCGTCGGTGACCCCTTTGAGGGTGTCGCCGGCCAGCAGCCGGGCCACGATCTCCCGCACCACATCGGCCTGCGCCGGGTCTTCTTCATCGCGGGAACCGATCACCCTGCCCCGGTCGTCGTGCTCGTACACGCGCCGCCACCCGTACAGGGCGTACGCGTTGGCGCGGCCTTCCTCGGCACGTTCGCGGGCCGCCGACTGGATGCGTTCCGCTTTCGTCTCCGACTCGCCCGTGTCCTGGGCGCCCAGCATCTCCGCCAGCATCCGACCCTGCGCGGTCCGCAAGTCCAGCTCGACACCGTTGACGGGTTTGACGATGAGGTTGAGGCGGCGGCCCAACTCGATGCCGTGGGCCCGTTCGACCCGGTTGCGCCACACCCGGGATGTGTGGACGGCCACGATGCGGCGCTGCACCCCGTCCGGGTTGGGGGCGGCGAGCGCCGCCAGCAGCCGCTCGAAGTCGGGCCGTGGGGCGGCTTCGGTGGCGGAGATGTCGTTGTCGGAGTATTCGCCGGCCACCATTCCGCCGGTCTTCTCCGAGTATTCGCGGGCTTCCCGAAGCTGCCGGGTGACCCCTTTTTCGAGCCCTAGTTCGTCTTGGCTGATGCGCGCGTACAGGTAGTCCTCGAATGCCGCCACGCCCGCGAGAGTAGTGCACTCTGAGTGCCCCCGCTATTCCCGGGTGGCATCGGCAACACCGACCAGGATCCCGAGCGCTTCGCGGCGCTCATCGACGACGTGGAGCACAAGCTGTTCGGCCGGCTGCCGGACGAGACCTGGTTCTATCCGGGCCACGGCCGGGACTCGACGCTCGGCGCGGAACGCCCGCACCTGGCCGAGTGGCGCGCCCGGGGCTGGTGAGGCCGGGGCAGGTCGCGCCGCCGGGCGCGGATCACGGCGATGCCCCTCGTGGGTGCGCCGGGCCCGCGCCTGGCGCACCCCGCACGGATCCGACAACGCGTGGCGCTCCGGGCCGGTGTCCGCACGGTCAGGGTGTGACCTCACGCAGCCGGCGCCGCACGCCGAGCAGCACCAGGGCGGCCAGCACCAGGCCGCCGGCCATCGTGATCAGCATCGGGCTGGCGCCACCGGGCAGCAGCCCGGCCAGCGACCGCGACGCGGTGCCCACCGCCAGGTAGAGCCCGGCCCACGCGCCCGCACCGAGCGAGGCGAAGCCGAGGAAGCGCGGGTAGGACATGTTCAGGCCGCCTGCCGCGAGCGGCAGCAGCGCGTTGAACACCGGCAGGAACGGGGCGACCAGCACCAGCCGGCCGCCGTTGCGGCGCAGGATGCCCTCCGCGGTGGCCCAGCGGGTCTCCCCGACCCAACCGCCGACGCGGCTGCGGCGCAGGACCGCGCCCCACCGCCGGCCCACGAGGAAGGTCAGGGACCATCCGGCCAGGCACCCGACGACCACGGCGACGAAGGTCGCCAGCCCGGTACGGGGAGTGCCGACCGCCACAGCGGCCAGGATCGCCACGTCACCGGGGACGAGGACGCCGAACAGCGGGACCGCGTCGAAGACCATGACCACCCCGAGCACCGCCATCAACAGGGCGACGGGAAGTTCTCCGACCTGGGCCAACTGGTTTGCCATGCCTCGTACGCTATTGCCTGACCGCCGGTGTGGACATCGGGATTCTCCCCACACTGCGCGCGGTGTGCTCCGGGTCATCCCTGATCCGTCTCCGCACCGCCCGGATCGTTCCGCCGCCACTCCCTGAGGCGCTTCGCCCGGCAAATCCGCTATTCACCGGTTACTGTCGGGAAGGTATCGGGCGGCCACCGGCGTGGAGCCGGCGGTCGCCCGCCTGGAACAGGGAGAGAGAACGCATGGCAACCGGCACCGTGAAGTGGTTCAACTCGGAAAAGGGCTTCGGCTTCATCGAACAGGATGGTGGGGGCCCGGACGTCTTCGTCCACTACTCGGCCATCGCGAGCAGTGGCTACCGGGAGCTGACCGAGGGCCAGAAGGTCGAGTTCGACGTGACCCAGGGACAGAAGGGGCCGCAGGCGGACAACGTCCGACCGATGTGACCCGTGCCGGGGTGGCGGCGGCCGGCAGGACCGGCCGCCGCCACCCGTCCACCTGTGCCTAGCCTCAGGCGGCGAGCCGCCGGCCGAGTTCCTGCACGACCTGCTCGGCCACGGTCGGCGGGATCGCCGCCGCGATCTCCTCGGGGGTGAGGCCGGCCAGCACACCGGTGATGATCGCCTGCTCGTCGGTGAAGTCGCGGTTGGCCAGCGACTCCACCGCGGACTGCAACGCGGTCAACTGCGCGCCGAGGCTGCGCAGTGTCGGGTGCCCGACCTGGAACTTCGGGTCGGTGTGGTCCTCGCCCGTGGTGGTGCGGGTATAGGTCTGCCCGATCGGGTTGCGACCGTCCAGGACGGTGAGGTTGCGGTGCACGGTCCTGAGCCAGTTGTGCTCCTCGGGGGTCATGTCCATCTCCTCCTGCTCGGGCGTGATGAGTCCGATGGTGGTCAGGTAACGGCGGAACAGCGGCGTCTGGTCACGTCCCGCCTTGATCGAGTCGCGGAAGAAACTGAAGTGGGTGTGCCACAGGTGGGAACGGTCGCCGGTGCTGCGCCGCCCCAGTCGGTCCCACCGCCGCACCACCTTGCCGTCGGGTGAGTAGATGATCTCGCGGATGTCCCGGCTGTCCGCCGTGTTGGCGACGCACTGGGCCACACACCAGGTCGAGAACGTGAACAGGTCGTGGTTACGACCGCCGCTGCCGACCCGGAACATACCCACGTCCAGCGCGGCCGCGTCCAGCGTCAGACCGTTGCGGTCCCGGGGCGACTCGACCACCGAGTAGTCGTTCGCGACGACCCGGTCCGATCCGGTGTGGTATCCCCCGCGGTGGTTGGCATCACCGACGATGCCGACCTCGTTGGGTTCCAGGTCCTCGTCGCGTACCCGGTTCGGGTCGCGGTTGAGGTGCTTGAGCAGCAAACTGCGGACGGCCATCAGGTTCGCCGGTGCCCGCGTCATGGTTCCCCCCTCTGCTGATCCGTCGGGGGCCGGGCACGGCAGTGACACCGCGTGCGCGGTAGGAAGGCTGTACAAGCGCTCCCGGCCAGTGGTTGCACAGCGCCGGGCGTACCCCCACCATAGCCGCACTTCTCGACGAATGCCCAGCTCAGAGCCGGTTTATTCAGCTTGGAGAAGCCTGTGAGGCAGAGTGGACGACCGGAAGGACCACTGCGGACGGATACTCCGGGTCGTGAATGATCTCCCGACGTCCACCACGGAGAGTCACGGCAGCGCCGAGGGGTTCGCCGGTTCCCGGGTTGCGCGAGTAGCGGGGATGGGCCCCGCCGGAGACCTGCACCCGCACCCGGTGCCCGGGGGCGAACCGGTGGGCGGTCGGCCACATCTCCACCGGCACCGCGACGGCACCGGTGGCGTCGGAGCGGAAGCGTCGCGGGTCGACGCGGACCAGGCCGTCGCAGACGTTCCAGGACCGGCCACGCCGGTCCACGTCGCACAGTCGCACGAAGACGTCCAGGTGGGCCAGCTCGCTGCGCAGGTGGATCTCCGCCCGCACCGGGCCGATCACCTCGACCGCGTGCTCCAGCGGGTCGGTGGTCCAGGTCAACACGTCGGGACGGGCCTCGACCGGACGGTTGTCGAACGGCCCGGCGCGCTGGGCCACCAGCAGCGGGCCGCCCAGCGAGGGGGTCGGGTCAACCGGGTCGTACCAGAAGGCGTCCGGCGGCGAGGGCACCGGCGGCGAGGTACGCAGCGCGGAGCCCGGGTGCAGGTGCCACCGGGTGGGTCGGGCCGGTGGCGGCCAGTCGGGCAGGTCACGCCACCCGCCCCCGGTGCCGCCCAGGTGCACCCGCACGGGCGCGCCGGCACCGGTGTCCCGGTCGACCCCGGCCGGCGCCGCGGCGCGGTCGTTCAGGTGTGCGTCGAGCCAGTCGAGTCCCTCGCGCAGCGCGGCGACGAACAGGCCGGGGCTGCCGTGGGTCCACGGCCCCACCACCAGCCTCGGCCGCGCCCCGGTGGCGCGCAGGGCCGCGTAGTCACGCAACTGGGCGGGCAGGAAGATGTCGTGCCACCCGCTGACCATCGCCACCGGCGCCCGCACCCGGTCGAGCCGGTCGTCGAAGATCCGGGTACGCCAGTAGTCGGCCTGCGGCGTGTGGTGCTCCAACCACTCCTGGAAGAACGGCACGGTGACCCCGGTGGCGATCCGGTCCGCCTCGACCAGGGGCAGGTGCGCCAGGGCGGCGGCCAGGCGGGGCTGGCCGCGTTTGAGCTCCCACTGCCGGGCCAGCCACGGCACGGTCTGCGCCTGGAGCAGTTCCACCCAGGTCAGCACCGTGTCCAGGGCGAAGGACTCGCCCGCGTACGTGGAGTCGCGGGTCGACGAGGCGGTGGCCACGGCGACCATCGCGCGCAGCTCGGTGCCCGCGTCGGCGGCCAGCGCCCACTGCACGAAACCCTGGTAGCTCGCGCCGAACATGCCGAACGCCCCACCCCACCAGGGCTGCCGACGCAGCCAGTCGAGGGTGTCCAACCCGTCGTCGCGCTCGTGCACGAACGGGTCGAAGGAGCCGCCGGAGCCGAAGGTGCCCCGGCAGGACTGGATGACCACGTGGAAGCCGCGCTCGGCGGCGAGCCGGCAGAGCAGCCGCATCGGCCCGCCCCGCCCGTACGGGGTGCGGATCAGCACGGTGGGCGCGTCCACCCGGTCCGGGCGGTAGTGGTCGGTGCGCAGGATCACCCCGTCGCGGACCCGGACTGGAATGTCCCGGGTGACAGCGACCCGACGGGTACGGGCCGGCGGCAGTCGCAACGCGGCGCCGGCGAGCGCCGACGTCAGTCGATCCCACATCGGGTCACTCCGTCCGGCGTCGGGGCGGCTCGGGTCGGGCGCCCCGGACGGTGTCCCGGTGTTCCCGCAGCGAGGCACCCATGGCGGAGATGAAGCGGTACACCACCTCCAGCTCGTCGTCGCGGAAGCCGCTCATCACCCGGTCGGTGCGCTCGCCCAGCGGCCGGAAGAAGTCCATCGCGAGCGCCGCACCACGGTCGGCGTAGCGGAGCAGGATCTTGCGCCGGTCGGTGGGATCCCGGTCCCGCCGGATGTGCCCGGCGCGTTCCAGCCGGTCGATCAGGGCGGTGACCGACCCGGAGGAGATGGCGAGGCGCTCGCCGAGCCGTCCCGGGGTGATCGGCGCCTCGGCCAGCTCGGCGTCCATGACCGCGATCAACGCCTGCAGGTCGGTGACGTTCAGACCGTGCTGCCCGGCGAAGGCGTGCCCCACGTGCTGGGCGTCCACGCCGTAGCGGCGCAGCTCGGCGGTGATCTCGGCGATCAGCAGCTCCCGGCGGGTATCCCGCCGCCGGTACATCCCCTGAGCCGCCACGTCGCGCCGCTTCCCCTCCCGAACGCCCGCGTCGGAGCATACCCAGCCGGCCGTCCACCACCGTTGTCGAGATTCTCACGCCGCCAGTAGTTGCCACATCTATCTTGATGGACGAAACTCTCGACTGTCTAGATATCTGTCTGTCGAGAGACCTGTTTCGAGGGGCCCTACGGATGTCCGTATTAACCCGTGTCGCGCGCAGCCGCCGCGCAGCCTGGCTCACCGTCCTGCTGACGGTCGTCTTCGGCGCGATCGTCTTCGCCCTGCCCACTCCCGACAACCCGGCACCGGTCTCCGCCACCGGGCTGTCCGAGAGCTGGGAGTCGACGCAGGTCGAGCTGCTCCAGGACGAACTGCCCCAAAGTGACGTCGCCGCCGCCGTGGTGGTGGTCAGCCGCGACGACGGCGCCGCACTGACCGACGCCGACCAGGCCGCGATCACCACCGGCTCCACCGGGCTCAGCGAGTTCGCCGTCGGCGGCCAGGTCGTCCCGCCCCAGGTGTCCCCCGACGGCACCGTCGCCCTGGTCGTCGTGCCGATGTCCACCGCCGGCGGCCAGGACGCCGTCAGCGCACAGGTGGCCGAACTGCGCGAGTCGCTCACCGCGCTGCCCGGGGACCTGACCGTCGAGGTCACCGGCGGGCCCGCCTTCACCGCCGACCTCACCAAGGTCTTCGAGGGCGCCGACCTCACCCTGCTCGCCTTCACCGCCGCCGTCGTCGCGGTCCTGCTGCTGGTCACCTACCGCAGCCCGCTGCTCTGGCTGATCCCGCTGACCATCGTGGCAGCCACCGAGCAGATCACCCTGCGCGCCCTGGACACCATCATCCCGGCGGTCGGCATCAACTTCGCCGGTGGTGCCGTGACCGGCATCGCCAGCGTCCTCGTCTTCGGTGCCGCCACCAACTACGCCCTGCTGCTCATCGCCCGCTACCGCGAGGAACTACGCCGCGAGCAGGACCGCTTCGTCGCGATGCGCAAGGCCCTGCGCCGCACCGCCGAACCGATCCTGGCCAGCGGCGGCACCGTCATGCTCGGCGTACTCACGCTGCTGCTCAGCGAACGGGAACTCAACCGCGCCCTCGCCGTGGCCTGCGCCACCGGCATCCTGCTCGCGATGGCCTCGGCCCTGCTGGTGCTGCCCGCCGCCCTGGTGCTCGGCGGACGCCGCCTGTTCTGGCCGCTGGTGCCCGAGGTCGGCAGCCAGGGCCGCGAAGGCCGGATCTGGGGCCGCCTCGGCGCCGCCGTGATCCGCCGCCCGGTGCCCGTCGCGGCGCTGGCCACCCTGCTGCTGGCCGCGCTCGCCCTCGGCGGGCTGGGCCTGCGCACCGGCCTCTCCGAGACCGAGCAGTTCCGGATCGAGCCGGAGGCGGTGGCCGGCGCGCAGACCCTCGGCCGCGCCTTCCCCGCCGGCACCACCCAACCCGTCGCGGTGATGACCAACCCCGCCACCGTGCCGGCCGTCACCGAGGCCGCCACCGCCGTCGACGGGGTCGCCTCCGCCCGCCCCGGCCCGGCCGGAGACACCGTCGCCCAGATCGACGTCGTCCTCGACGCCGAACCCGGCACCGCCGCCGCGAACCGCACCCTGGTCGCGCTCCGCGACGCTGTCTCCGCCGTACCCGACTCGGCACCCCCGACCCCGGCCGGCGTCGACGAGATCTCCGGCGCCCTGGTCGGCGGCAGCCTCGCCGGAGACTACGACTCCGCCGCCGCCGACGACCGGGACCTCCGGGTGATCCTGCCGCTGATCCTGCTGCTGGTCGCCGCAGTGCTCGTGCTGCTGCTACGCGGCATCATCGCCCCGGTGCTGCTGGTGGTCACCGTCGTCGCGTCGTACTTCGCCAGCCTCGGCGGTGCCTGGCTGCTCTTCGACCACGTCCTGGGCTTCCCCGCACTGGACACCACAGTGCCGCTGCTGGCCTTCGTCTTCCTCGTCGCGCTCGGCGTGGACTACAACATCTTCCTGGTCACCCGGGCCCGGGAGGACGCCCGCGCCACCGGCACCCGCGAGGGCATGCTCTCCGCGCTCCGCGCCACCGGCGGCGTCATCACCAGCGCCGGCATCCTGCTCGCCGCGGTCTTCGCGCTGCTCGGCGTGCTACCGCTGATCACCCTGACCCAGATCGGCATCATCGTCTGCCTGGGCGTCCTGCTGGACACCCTGCTCGTCCGCACGGTCGTCGTGCCGGCGCTGGCGTTCCTGCTCGGCGAGAGGTTCTGGTGGCCCGGCCGGATCACCCGCGATCAGAACCCCAGGCAGACACACTCCGACATCAGCGCCCGCACGTTGCGCACGTAACCCGGATTGGGGATGGCCAACGGCTGCCCCGGTCGGGCCACCGCCCCGTGACCGAAGTTGTACGCGGCGATCACCGCGTTGAGCAGACAGGAGTCCAGGACACCCGAGGTGCACAGGCCCGCGTCCAGCCGGTAGTCGGCGTCGAAGTACATGTCACCGATGTACTTGGTGAGCCACGCCAGATAGGTGCCGCCGAGATAGGCGTTGTCCCGGTAGTCCCACACGTCGTAGCTCTGCCCGAACCGCTGGTTCATCCAGGTCGCGGTATCCGGCATCACCTGCATCAGGCCGATGCCCTCGTCGCAGGCGACGATGTTGGACTGCCACCCGCTCTCCTGCCAGGCGGTCGCCTTGATCAGGTCCAGCGGAACGCGGATGTCCGGCGCGGAGGTCGGCCAGTAGGTCCGGCCTGCCGCGTCGGTCAGCGCCGCCTTGGCCTGCGCCCGGCTGGCCTGCTCGCCCTTGTAGGTGGGCTGGCAGCCACTGGGCGCGGGCTTCGGCGGCTTCGGCGGCACGTTGGTCTCCGTCGGCGGCTTCGGCACCGCCCTCGGCGCCGGGGCGCTGCGTCGCGGCGTCGGCTTCACGCTCGCCGTCGGCGACGGCGCGGCAGCCGACCGGGGCGCGGCACCCATCGACTGGACCGCCTTCGGCGTGGGACTGGCCTCGTCCGGCCCGACCGACTCGGTGGCCTGCGTCGGCTCCGTCGCCTCCTGCGGCAACGCGACCGGCGCGGGCACCTCCGTCGCCGGAGCGTCCACACTGGCGCAACCACCCCCGGTCGCCAGCAACAGCCCGGCGAGCAGCGCGACGCCCAGTCTGGTGACGCTCCGTCCCATGTCGACCCCCTTCGGCAGTGACGAGCCCGCCGCACACTAACAGCCCCAGGTCGTGTTTCGTGGCCCGCACATCCACGCCGCCCAGGTCAAGCCCCCTGTCGGCTACACCGTCGGCCCGAAACCCGACTCACGCACCGACCCGGCCGTCACCGCCCGGTCCCGCGTGGCCCACGCGACCATGAACACCGCCGGCCACGCCGCACCCAGCAACACCGCGCCCACCGTCCCGCTGGCCGTGCTCATCCCCAGATAGAGCCGCGCCCCGCCGATCGCGACGACCCCGACCGCCGCGACCGTCCAGGCCGCCACCGCCAACGGCCACCGCGCCCCCCGCGACAGCAACCAGGCCAGCGTGCACAGGCTGGCCGTGACCACCACGTTCTGCGTGGAGAACAGCACCGTCCGTCCGCCGGCGGCCAGGTCGGCCACCACCGCCAACACCACCAGCGGCACGAACGCACCGACCGTGCCCACCACACTGAGCAGGTCCGCCCGCCACGGCCGGTGCCGCCACGCCTGCACCAGCGCCACCACCGCGACCACCACGATCAGCGACGACCCGCGCAACACCGACACCGCCGCCTGCGTCGCCTCCACCGCGTCCGGCGTACGCCGCGCCGCGAACCACCCCGCGATCGCCCCGTCCACCAGTGACAGACCGCTGTGCCGGACCACCGTCCGCAACGCCCAGGCGATGACCAGACCGACCGCGAACAGCAGCACCACCCCGGCCGCCAGATTCGCCAGCAACGCCCAGGCCGGACCGAGCCGCAGACTGAGCAGGAAGAACAGCAGCCCGTACCGGGCCGACAGCCACCGCAGCGGCGGCAGTCGCGCGGCCCGCGTCACCAGCGCCCGGACCGGGTCCGGGTTACGCCCCAGCCACCGCCCGACCATCACCACCGCGAGCAGCGCCGCGATCAGCACCAGCACCGCGCCGGTGGCCTGCCCGAGCAGCCGGGACACCGTCGCATACGACTCACCCGCCAGGTGCCCCACCAGCACCGACCCACCCACCCAGGTCGCCACCCCGGCCAGGTTCCACGGCGCGAACCGGCGGTACGGCATGCCCGCCGCGCCCGCCAGCCGGGGCACCAGCGTCCGGGCGAACGCCACCCAGCGGGCGGTCAGCACGCCCCGGCCCCCCATCCGCCCGAGCATCGCGTCGGCCCGGGCCCACCGCTGCGGCCCCACCCGCGCACCCCACCGGCTCGCCCGCAACCGGGGTCCGTAGCGCCGCCCGGCCCGGAACGCCACCGCGTCGCCCGTCGCCGCCGCGACGACCATCACCGCCAGCGCCGGACCGAGCCGCAACGTCCCGGTGTACGTGAGGAAGCCCACCAACAGCAGAGTGGCCTCACCGGGCGCCACCAACCCGACGAGCAGAGCCGTCTCGGCCGCCACCACCAGGGCCGCCACCACGTAGATCAGACCCGGTGGCAGGCTCTGCACCGAGTTCAGCAGATCGTGCACGGCGCCCCCGGATCACCTCGGCAGGACTGCCCTGCAAGTGTGACAGTGCTCTCCGTCACCGCGCGGCCCCACCCTCCGGTGACCCCGACGCCACGCGGCTACCGCCGAGGCGGGAGGATGGAGCTCATGCAGCTGCGCACCGACCTTCGCAACGTCGCCATCATCGCTCACGTCGACCACGGCAAGACCACCCTGGTCGATGCCATGTTGCGGCAGGCCGGCGCCTACGGCGCCCGGGGCGAGGTGACCGAGCGGGTGATGGACTCGATGGACCTCGAACGCGAGAAGGGCATCACCATCCTCGCCAAGAACACCGGCGTGCGCTACCTGCCGGCGGACGGCTCCGACCCGGTCACCATCAACATCATCGACACCCCCGGCCACGCCGACTTCGGCGGTGAGGTCGAGCGCGGCCTGACCATGGTCGACGGCGTGGTGCTCCTGGTCGACGCCAGCGAGGGCCCGCTGCCGCAGACCCGGTTCGTGCTCCGCAAGGCCCTCAAGGCCCGGATGCCGATCATCCTCGTGATCAACAAGGTGGACCGTCCCGACGCCCGGATCAAGGAGGTCGTCGACGACAGCTACGAGCTCTTCCTCGACCTCGACGCCGACGAGGAGCAGATCGACTTCCCGATCGTCTACGCCTGCGCCCGCGACGGCATCGCCTCGCTGACCCAGCCCGCCGACGGCTCCGTACCCCAGGACAGCCAGAGCCTGGAGCCGCTGTTCCGCACCCTGCTGGACACCATCCCGCCGCCCGCGTACGACGAGCAGGCCCCGCTCCAGGCGCACGTGACCAACCTCGACGCCTCCCCGTTCCTCGGCCGCCTCGCGCTGTGCCGGGTCCGGCAGGGCACCATCGCCAAGGGCCAGACCGTGGCCTGGTGCCGCACCGACGGCAGCACCCAGCGGGTCCGCATCTCCGAGCTGCTGATGACCGAGGGCCTGGAGCGCAAGCCCGCCGACTCGGCCGGCCCGGGCGACATCATCGCCGTCGCCGGCATCCCCGAGATCATGATCGGCGAGACGCTCGCCGACGCGGAGAACCCGCAGCCGCTGCCGCTGATCACCGTCGACGAGCCGGCCATCTCGATGACCATCGGCACCAACACCTCGCCGCTGGTCGGCCGGGTCAAGGGCGCCAAGGTCACCGCCCGGATGGTCAAGGACCGGCTGGACAAGGAACTGATCGGCAACGTGTCGCTGCGGGTGCTGCCCACCGAGCGCCCGGACGCCTGGGAGGTGCAGGGCCGAGGCGAGCTGGCGCTGGCGATCCTGGTCGAGCAGATGCGCCGCGAGTCCTTCGAGCTGACCGTCGGCAAGCCGCAGGTGGTCACCCGCGAGATCGACGGCCGCACCTGCGAGCCGGTGGAGCGGCTCACCATCGACTCGCCCGACGACTACCTCGGCGCGATCACCCAGCTGCTGGCCACCCGCAAGGGCCGGATGGAGCAGCTGGTCAACCACGGCACCGGCTGGATCCGGATGGAGTGGCTGGTCCCGGCGCGCGGCCTGATCGGCTTCCGCACCGAGTTCCTCACCGAGACCCGTGGCACCGGCATCCTGCACCACGTCTTCGAGTCGTACGAGCCGTGGTTCGGCGAGCTGCGGACCCGCAACAACGGCTCGCTGGTCGCCGACCGGGCCGGCGCCGTCACCGCCTTCGCGATGACCAACCTCCAGGAACGCGGCCAACTCTTCGTCGAGCCCACCACCGAGGTGTACGAGGGCATGATCGTCGGGGAGAACTCCCGCTCCGACGACATGGACGTCAACATCACCAAGGAGAAGAAGCTCACCAACATGCGCTCCTCCACCGCCGACGAGACCGAGAAGCTGATCCCGCCGCGCAAGCTGTCGCTGGAGCAGGCCCTCGAGTTCTGCCGCGAGGACGAGTGCGTCGAGGTCACCCCCGCCGCCGTACGCATCCGCAAGGTCGTGCTCGACCAGACCCAGCGGGCGCGCACCGCCGCCCGCCGCAAGCACGCCGGCTGACCCCTTTCATGTCCGCCGACGACGCGCGGCTGGACCGGGAACCCGGCACGATCTCGGTGTACGCGGGGCGGCTCGACGCCCCGCCCACCTGGACCCGACACGCCGAGGTCACCCACTACGCGGCGAGCACCATGAAACTCGCGGTGCTCGCCGCGCTGCACCGCACCGCCGAGACCGGACGGCTCGACCTGGACACCCCGGTGCCGGTCCGCAACCGGTTCACCTCCGCCCTCCCGGACGCACCTCCGTACTCCTGCGTCCGCGAGTACGACAACGACCAGGAGGTCTGGGACCGGCTCGGACGGCAGGTGCCGCTGCGCTGGCTCGCCGAACGGATGATCGTGCGGTCCAGCAACCTCGCCACCAACCTGCTCCTCGACCACGTCGGCCGACCCGCCGTGGCCGAGGTCTGGGCCGCGGCCGGCGCCCGGCACAGCGTCACCGCCCGGGGCATCGAGGACCTCGCCGCCCGCGACGCCGGCATCACCAACCTGGTCACCGCCGCCGACCTGGCCGCCCTGCTGCGCGCCGTCGCCGTCGGCGCCACCCGCCCCGGGCCGGTCGCCTCACCCGCCGCCTGCGCCGCCATGCGCGACGTGCTCTGCGCCCAACAGGTCCGCCAGGACATCGCCGAGGGCCTACCCGCCGGCACCCGGCTGGCCCACAAGAACGGCTGGGTACGCGGAGTCCGCCACGGCGCGGCAGTGGTCTTCCCCACCGACGCCCCGCCGTACCTGCTGGTCGTCTGCACCACCACCCCGCTGACCGCGCAACAGCCCAGCGGCCCGGCCGACGCACACGCCCGACGCCTGGTCGCCGACATCTCCGCCCGGCTGTGGCGCGACCGCCACCACCTCACTCCAGCAGGTTGGCCCGCAACGCCGCCACCGTCTCACCGGTGACCCCCAGCCCGTCCCGCAGGTACGCGTCGAACGACCCGTGCACCCGCCGCACCTGCGCGTACCCGGCGTCCAGATACTCCGGACGGACCTCCAGCACCGGACGCACCGCCGCGTCGTCAAGCCCGGGATGCCGCCGCCGCATCGCCTCGATCAGCACCTCGCGCAGGCTCTCGGTCAACTCGTTGTTGGCCAGGTAGTCGGCCCGGATCGCGGCCTCGTCCACGCCCAGGGCGTGCAGCAGCACCACGGTCAGCCAACCGGTGCGGTCCTTGCCCGCCGAGCAGTGGTACATCAACGGCAGGTTCGGTGCCTCGGCCGCCAACCGCACCGCCGCGCCGAAACCCGCCCGGGCCGACTCCCCGGTCACGAACCAGCGGTAGATGTCCGCCATCGCCGCCGGTGTCCCCTGCCGCGCCAGGTCCGCGTACCCGTCCAGGTCGTGCCCGAGCAGCACCGCCGAGACGTAGGTGAAGACCGGATGGGCCGGGTCGTGCACCGGCAGGTGCACCACGGTCGGCGCGCCGACCAGCCGGTCCGGCGGGGCCACCGACATCTCCGAGTCGTCCCGCAGATCCACCACGCACACCGGACCGAGCCCGGCCAGCACCGTCAGGTCCTCGTCGGTCAGCCGGCCCAACGCGGGAGTACGGATCAGCCGCCCCGGCCGGACCCGCCGTCCCCGCGCACCGACCAGACCACCCAGATCCCGCGCGTTGGGCGCACCCACGAGCCGCCAGTCCCGTTCCAGGCCCACGTTCCCACCCTCTCCTTCGCCGTGTCGCACCGCGCCTACCAGGGTGCCCGATCCGACGATCACCACCACACGGGCGGTCCCGTCGTCCCGGGCAGGCAGGCGCGGCGTGCCGCCCGGAGTAAAGATGCGGACTGAGGATTGTCGATCGGCGGAAAGTTTCCTATGAGCAGGAGACCGACGTTCTGGTGTGACCCACCGCCCTCCCGCTATGGCATCCTAGGAGGCTAGGTGTCGTGGGTGGCGGGGAGCAGCGGATCGGCCAGGGACCAGCCGGCGGCCAGCAGTGCGTCGCACGCCGCCACCGCCGTGGCCAGCCGCTCGGCGTGCGACCCGGACAGCGTCACCGTCGGCACCCCGCACCCGACCAGCTCGGTGCGGAACCGCCCGGTCATCCAGGCCCGCAGGTGCTCGCCGTCACGCAGCCCGTCGTCGTCGAAGGGCACGCCCTCGTGGTCGGTCAGCAGATACAGCGCCGGACGTCGGGCCGCCGCCCGGACCACCGAGGAGGTCGAGCCCAGATACCGCTCCTCCCAGACGGCGGTCGCCCGGGCGTCCGTGTCGCAGAACAGCAGCGGGCCGCTGACCCGGGCCGCCGCGTCCTCGGCCGCCTGCTGCCCACGGACCACCTCGACGAAGTCGTCCCGGTCCCAGGCCACGTCGAAGACCGTCGCCGAGGGCTCCCGCCGACGCAGGAGCGCCAGCTTGCGGGCGGTCAGCTCGCGGCCGTACTCGGGGACCCACGCCGTGTCGTAGTGGGCGGCCAGCGCCGCCGCCATCGTGGTGGTGCCGCTGGACTCGGCGCCCACCACCACGACCCGGCGGACGAACCAGGCCCGCACCGGCGGGCTCAGCCACCGCCAGTGTGTCACCGGGTCGGCGCGGACCGCCGTACCGGAGACCGGCACCGCCCGCCGGTCCGGGTCCACGCAGACCGCCACCGCGTCGAAGCGACGGGCCAACTCCGCGCCGTACTCCTCGGAGGAGAACACGGCGTCCACCGGCTCGGGCCCGACCGCCTCCCGGAACACCGCGCAGTGCGCGTCCCACACCGCCGGGTCCGCGTAGTCGACCGGATGGTCGTCATACCGCCCCACCACCCGGACCCGGCCGCTGCCCGCGTGCGCCTCCCGCAACCAGGCGACCCGCTCGGCGAGCGGGATCGACTCCCACCGGGACGGCGCGACCACCACGGTCACCGTCGCGCAGCGCGCCGCCGCCGCCTCGATCAGCGCGTGGTGGCCGGCATGCGGCGGATAGAACTTCCCGACCACCATGCCGTGCCGGAACCGGGGGGCGTCCCCGGGCGGGGTGGCCGCCGGGTCGGTCCCGCCGCTCACGCGACCACCGGCGCCGGGCCGGGCGGCACCGGTGCGGCGACCGCACGTCGCCGCAGGTCCGACCGCCACGCCCGCAGACCCACCACGCAGAGACCGAGGAAGATCACGTACAGCACGGCGGTCAGCCAGAGTCCCTTGTACCCGTAGAGCGGGATGTAGATCAGGTCGGCGGCGATCCACAGCCACCAACTCTCCACCAGCTTGCGGGTCTGCCCGTACGTGGCCAGCAGCGACAGCGCCGTGGTGAGCGCGTCGGGCAGCGGCACGGTCGAGTCGGTGGCCCGGTCCAGCAGCAGCCAGATCCCGCCGGTGAGCAGCACCCCCGCCACACCGAGCGCCCACCACTCCCGCCGCCCGGTCCGGGTCACCGTGAGCCGGCTGCGCCGCTCGCCGCCGTACAACCAGTGCCACCACCCGTAGCAGCCGAGAGCCACGTAGACCAGTTGCAGGCTCGCGTCGGCGTACAGACCCGTCGTCCAGAACAACAGTCCGAGCAGCAGCACGTTGGCGATGCCGATCGCCCAGTTGGCGATGTGCTGCCGGGCGATCAGCCAGACGTTCACCACACCGGTGCCGAAGCCCAGCAGCTCCGCCCAGCTGATGCCCGCCCCGGCGACGCTGAACGCCGTGCTGGTGAGCCAGTCGATCACAGGTCCTCCCGGGTCTGTCGCGCGCTCACCCTAGAGCGCCGACCGCCGGTGGAACAGACCCCTGCGCCCACCCCGACCCGCCCGCCGTGCGAGGCTGCTGACATGGTGCTTGAAGTCGCGCTGATCGACGTGATTCCCGGGCAGGAGGACGAGTTCGCCGCCGCGTACCGCACGGCGCACCCGGTCCTCGCCGACACGCCCGGCTGCCGCTCGGTCCGGATGACCCGGGGTGTCGAGTCCCCCACGCGGTTCGTGCTGCTGGTCGAGTGGGACTCGGTCGAGGCGCACGAGGTCAACTTCCGGCAGACCGACCGCTTCGCGCGGTGGCGCGGGCTGATCGGTCCGCACTTCGCCGGTCCGCCGCTCGTCGAGCATTTCGTCGACGTACCCGCCTGAGGACGCCGTCCCGGCCCGGCGCGGGACCGAAAAGTGTCGTACCCCTCGTCTATCGTGCCCGCGACGCGCGGTCGGCGGTCCCGACGGGCTCGGGGGCGCGCCGGGCCCGCCGGCCGCGCGTCCCCACCCGACTAATCGCGTCCGGCGTCCGCGTCCGACCCGGACCGGCGAACGTCAGCCGGCGAGCCGCTCCGCGTCGCGCTCTGCGGCCGGGACCTCCTCGACGGGAGCCCGCACGGCGTCCTCGACGGGGTCGGCGGGCCGGGGGATCTCCGGTCGCTCGGCCTGCCGGGCCAGCACCGCCGCGGTCTCGGTGGCCGGCAGCGCCACCGCCGACAGCCACTCGACCATCCGTTCGTAGCGGGCGATGTCGGCCTCGGCGACCAGCCGCAGGTCGGTGGTGAGCGTCTCCACCATCACCGTGCGCGGATCCGCCGGATCGGGAAAGACGTACCACGAGAAGCCCGCCAACGGATGCACACCGTCGTGGGACGGGACGTCGCCGGGCACCAGCCGGATGGTGACGTGCGGCAGCTCGGTCAGCGCCACCAGGTGCCACAGCTGCTCCCGCCAGACGTCCACCGGCATGCCGCCGAGGGCGCAGACCCGCTCGTCCAGTAGCGCCGTGTAGTGCGGCGGATCGGCCCGGCGCAGCACCTGCTGCCGCAGCCCGCGAGCCCGCACCTCGGCCTCCAGGTCCAGCTCGGGACCGATCAGCGCCGCAGCCGCCAGCCGCAGCCGGGCGTACGCCGGGGTCTGCACCAACCCGGGCAGCACGGCCGGTTGGTACTCGACGATGCCCGCCGCGCCCGCCTCCAGCTCCGCGTACGCGCGTTGCCGCTCCCCCATCTCACCCAGCGCCCGGGACCAGCCGCGACCGGCCGCCGCGTCCCGGGCGATGACGATCAACGCCTCGCGCTGCGGTGGCGGCACCTGGTAGACGTCGAGCAGATCCAGCACGTCGGCCAGGTCCGGCCGACTCTGACCCAGCTCGATGCGGGACAACTTGGACGTGGACGCCCACCCGAGCTGGCCACAGACCTGCTCCAAGGTGAGTGACTCCCCGCGGCGCAGCTGGCGCAACTCCGCGCCGAGCCGAACCCTGCGGATGACAGGACTTGCTGACAACGGCATCCCGGCCTCCCCACCGTCGGAGAGTACGCAGGACAGTCACGCACGGCAATACCTTGCTCGCGCTATGCAACGAACCGATATCGCCACGCGCCACCACACCCGCCCCGGGCCATCACGACACCCCGGCGGCGTCCATTCCCCGCAACTCCTTCTTGAGGTCGGCGACCTCGTCGCGGATCCGGGCGGCCAACTCGAACTGCAACTCGCGCGCGGCGGCCAGCATCTGGTCGTTGAGCTCCTGGATGAGCTGCGCCAACTCGGCCCGCGCCATGCCCTCGCGGGCCGGGGTGGCCGCACCTCCCCGAGCCCGGCTACGGGTCTCCTTGACCGGCGCCTTGCCCCGCGACAACTGGCGCACCGCACCACCGACCCGGGTCGCCTCGGTGTCCTCCGCCTCGCGGTAGATGTCGTCGAGAATGTCGTGGATCTTCTTGCGCAGCGGCTCGGGACTGATCCCGTGCGCCTCGTTGTGCGCGATCTGCTTGGCCCGGCGCCGATCGGTCTCCTCGATCGCGGCCGCCATCGACGGAGTGATCTTGTCGGCGTACATGTGCACCTGGCCGGAGACGTTACGGGCCGCGCGACCGATGGTCTGGATCAACGACCGACCACTGCGCAGGAAGCCCTCCTTGTCCGCGTCCAGGATCGCCACCAACGACACCTCGGGCAGGTCCAGCCCCTCGCGCAGCAGGTTGATGCCGACCAGCACGTCGTAGTCACCCCGACGCAACTCACGCAGCAACTCGACCCGGCGCAACGTGTCCACCTCGGAGTGCAGATACCGCACCCGGATGCCGTTCTCCAGCAGGTAGTCCGACAGGTCCTCGGCCATCTTCTTGGTCAACGTGGTGACCAGGACCCGCTCGTCACGCTCGGTGCGCAGCTTGATCTCGTGCATCAGGTCGTCGATCTGGCCCTTGGTGGGCTTGACCACGACCTCCGGGTCCACCAGGCCGGTCGGGCGGATCACCTGCTCGACGTACTCGCCCTGGGCGTGCTCCAACTCCCACGGCCCCGGGGTGGCCGACAGGAAGACCATCTGGCCGACCCGCTCCAGGAACTCGTCGAAGCGCAGCGGGCGGTTGTCGGCGGCGCTGGGCAGCCGGAACCCGTGGTCGATCAGCATCCGCTTGCGCGAGGCGTCACCCTCGAACATCCCGCCGATCTGCGGGATCGTCACGTGCGACTCGTCGACGACGGTGAGGAAGTCGTCGGGGAAGTAGTCGAGCAGGCAGTGCGGCGGGCTGCCGGGCAACCGCCCGTCGATGTGCATCGAGTAGTTCTCGATGCCGGAGCAGAAGCCGACCTGCCGCATCATCTCGATGTCGTACGTGGTGCGCATCCGCAGCCGCTGCGCCTCCAGCAGCTTGCCCTGCCGATCCAACTCGGCCAGGCGCTCGCCCAACTCGGCCTCGATGTCGCGGACCGCCCGCTCCATCCGCTCCGGCCCGGCCGCGTAGTGCGTCGCCGGGAAGATCAGCAGATGGTCGACCTCGCGCACCACGTCCCCGGTGAGCGGGTTGAGGTAGTAGAGCTTCTCCACCTCGTCGCCGAAGAGCTCGATGCGGACGGCGAGTTCCTCGTACGCCGGAATGATCTCCAACGTGTCGCCCCGGACCCGGAACGTGCCCCGCTGGAAGGCCATGTCGTTGCGGGTGTACTGGATGTCGACCAGTCGGCGCAGCAACTGGTCCCGGTCGAGCTCCTGGCCGACGGCGACCCGCACCGCACGGTCCAGGTATTCCTCCGGGGTGCCCAGGCCGTAGATCGCCGAGACGGTCGCCACCACCACCACGTCGCGCCGGGTGAGCAGCGACATGGTGGCCGAGTGCCGCAGCCGCTCGACCTCCTCGTTGATCGAGGAGTCCTTCTCGATGTACGTGTCGGTCTGCGGGATGTACGCCTCGGGCTGGTAGTAGTCGTAATACGAGACGAAGTACTCCACCGCGTTGTCCGGCAGCAGCTCGCTGAACTCCTTGGCCAGCTGGGCGCAGAGCGTCTTGTTGGGCGCCAGCACCAGCGTGGGCCGTTGCAGCCGCTCGACCAGCCAGGCGGTCGTGGCGCTCTTGCCGGTGCCGGTCGCGCCGAGCAGCACCGTGTGCCGGTCGCCTCGGCGGACGCGTCGCTCCAGGTCGTCGATCGCCGCCGGCTGGTCACCGGCCGGCTGGAAATCACTGACGACCTGGAAACGGCCGTCGAGCCGGGGAATGTCGAGCGCCATGACGTCAACCGTACGCCCGGGGACCGACACTCCGCCGCGACTACGGGCGGCACCTGATCGGCTTCGATATTCGCATTGTGTGGTTCTTCTCACCCGGCTACGCTTTTTCCGTAGGCCGCTCGCGGCGGCCGACCGGGCCGGTGGCGGGCCCCACAGGCCACGCCGCCCCCGGCACCGAAGGCCGCAGCACCCGGCATGCCCGGCGTGCGCGCCCGACGTGGTCGCGCCGAACGCGCAGACCGGCCGCCGCGAGCGCCACCTACACACCAGGACCCGGCCGGCACCGCCACCTCGTCACCCCGACCCGGTCCGGCCCGTTCATCCTCCCGTGACGGACACCTCACGACCGGCCTCCGACGACACCGGCCCCGAGCGACCCGGCGACCCGGCCGACGCCCACCCCCCGCCCGAACGCAGCGATGGCATCCGCGTCCCGCCCGACCGCTCGACGGACGCCCCCGCCGGACGGGGCAACCGCCGCCGCGCCGGTGCCCGCCGGCACCGCGCCGGCCTCACCCCACCGGAGATCCTCGGTCTGTCCGGGACCGACCCGGCCGCCGCAGCACCCCGACCGCGCCCCGGCGTCCGACGGGCGGCCGTGGCGCACGGCATGCTCGACCCGACGGCCGGCAACCCGGCCGAGGACGACGACCTCGCCGGGACGACCCCGGCGGCCGGGCACTCCCGACAGGTCGCCGCCCGGCGTCGCCGCGTCGTTCTGGCCGCGCTCGCCCTGACCGCCGCCGCCTCCGCCGTCACCCTGGTCGCGACCCTGGTGAACTGGGCGCCCGCCGCACCGCCCGCCCGTGAGCTCACGGCCGCCGAGCGGGACCGGTTGGCCGCCATGCGGGTCGTCAACTACCGGGACGTCCGTGCCGGACTGCACCTCACGGTGAGCGGCACCGCCGGCCGCACCGATCTGCTCGGCTGGGTCGACTGGGCCCGCCGGCTGGTCTACCTCGACGTCAGCGGTCCCGGCGCCGGCCCGCTGCGCGGACTGGTCCAGGCCACCCCCACCGTGGCCGTGGTCCGCCCCGACCCGGAGGCCATGTCGACCCCCGCCATGCCGCCGTTGATGCCCCCGGGCGACGACTGGCGGCTCTGCGCCGACCGGAGCCTCGACCCGCTGCTGGGCCTGGTCTTCGACCTGGCCCTCGACCGGCCGGAACCCGCCGACGGACTCTCCGGCCGCTGGCTGCGACACGAGCAGGTCACCGGCGAGACGGTCGACGTGCTGGAGACGTCCCTGCCGCGCCCCGTCGCCACCGGCGGCGCCACCCCGACCGGATCACCCAGCGCCGCACCCCACACCGGCGTCGCCCGGTACTGGCTGGACACGACCGGACGGCTGCACCGGGTCGAGACCACCCTGCCCGGCGTCGGTCAGGTGAATCTCCAGCTGCACCGCGCCGACCGGCCCACGCTGCGCCCGGTCGACGCGCTGGGTGGCCGCCCCGGCCTGCCCCGTGCCCTCACCACCGCCGAACGGCACCGCTGGCAGCGGCTGCCCGCCCGGCTGCGCGCCGCCGGTGGTGCCACCGTCACCCTGGTCGGCCCGGTCGGCACCGACCTCGACCTGCGGGGCTCCGGCTGGTTGAGCTGGACGGCGGGCACCGCGTACCTGGGCGTCACCGCACTCGACGCGACGGACCGCCGCGTCCTGGTTCGGCACGGCCGGCGCACGGTGGCCCGGATCGAGACCCGACCCGGCGCGGACCCGGCGGCACGGCCACCGCTGCCACCTCCGACCACCGGCTGGCGGACCGGCCCGCACCGCACCTCGGCTCTGGACCCGCTGGTGTCCGCCGCGCTGCGGGCCGCCCGGGGCACCGGCCCGCAGGGCAGCACCCGGCGGATCCGTGGCGACAGTCACCGCGGCGTCCCGGTGGACGTCGTCGAGGTCGAGACCGCCCGGGGACCGACCCGCTACTGGGTCGACCGCACCGGGCTGCTGCGCCGACTGGAGACCCGGACCCCGGCCGGGGCCTGGGCACAGCTCGACCTGACCACCGGGCGGACACCCCGGCTGACCCCGCCGACCTGAGAGCGACCGGTCAGGGACGCCACCCGGTCTGAGCGGCCCACTCCTCGGCCCGCAGGTGCTCCTCGTCGAACCACGGGTCCTTCGCCGTGGCGTACGTGCCGCTCTCCGGCGCGGAGGCGGCCAACTCCCGCTTGAGTCCCAGGTACGCGGCCCGCCGGTCCGGATCGGCCCGCAGGTGGTCGCGCATCAGCAGGGCGTACCGCCAGCCCGGTGAGCCGTCCTGGCGGATGTGCAGGTGCACCGGGCGGCCCGGATCGGCGCTGCCGTGCAACCGCTTCTCCCACCGGCCGCCGCCGGTGCGCGCGGTGTCCCACCACTCACCGGGCAGTCGGGGAAACCCGGCGTCGGCGAGCCGGTCGGCCATCGGTCCGTCCGCCTCGGCCAGCGACGACACGCTGAGCTGCACGTCGATGACGTCCTTGGCGGCCAGACCGGGGACCGCCGTCGACCCGATGTGGTCCACCCGCAGGTCGGCGGGGGCGACCGCGTGCCGGATCCGGGCGGCCAGCCGGGCGTACTGCTGTGGCCAGGTCGGGTCGGGCTCGGCCAGGCGCACCCGGTCCAGCCGGACCGGCCGTCGCTGCCGCAGGTTGACCTCGTAGGGCACCAGCCGGTCCTGCCAGAGCGCGTCGACCGTCGCGTGCAACTCGTCGAGGGTGCCGTCGTTGGTGAGCAGCACGTCCGCCGCCGCCGCGCGGCGGGCGTCGTCGGCCTGCGCGGCGATGCGCCGCTCCGCCTCACCCCGGCTCATCCCCCGGTCGCGGGCCAACCGTCGCAGCCGGGTCTCCACCTCCGTGCGCACCACGACCACCAGGTGGTACGTGGCGGCCAGCCCCACCTCCACCAGCAGCGGCACGTCGTTGACCACGACGGCGTCCGGTGGTGCCGCAGCGACCAGTTCCGCCGTCCGGGCCCGCACCCGACCGTGCACGACGGCCTCCAACCGGCGGCGGGCCGTCTCGTCGGCGAAGACCACCTCGCCGAGTGCGGCCCGGTCCAGCGCGCCGTCGGCGTCGAGCACCCGCTCGGAGAAGGCCGCGACGACCTCGGCCAGCCCGTCGGTGCCGGGGGCGACGACCTCACGCGCGATCCGGTCGGCGTCGACGAGTACCGCCCCGCGCTCGACCAGCCGGCGTGCCACCGCGCTCTTGCCCGAGCCGATCCCGCCGGTGAGTCCGATCTTCAACACGGCACCAGTCAACCTGACCAGGGCCGCCGCGCCAAGCCCGCGCGGCCGGCACGGGCGGGCGGGCCGGTCGACGGCGAGGGCCCCGCCTCGACCCGGATCATCCAGGTCGGGGCGGGGCCCGTCGTCGTCAGCAGCGGGTCACTTACCGCCGGCGAGCTTCTCCCGCAGAGCGGCGAGCGCCTCGTCGGTGGCCAGGGTGCCCGCGGGCTCCTCGGCCTGACGGCTGGGTGCCGCGCTGGTCGAGGTGGTGGTGCCGGTCGGGGCGGGCTGCGGGTTGGCAGCGGCCTCGGCCTCGGCGGCCCGAGAGGTCTGCACCTGCTTCTGGTGCGCCTCCCAGCGCTGCCGCGCCTCGGCGTACTGGTTCTCCCAGGTCTCGCGCTGCTTGTCGTACCCCTCGAGCCACTCGCCCGTCTCCGGGTCGAAGCCCTCCGGGTAGATGTAGTTGCCCTCGTTGTCGTACGTGGCAGCCATGCCGTAGAGGGTGGGGTCGAAGTGCTCCTCGCCCTCGACGAAGCCCTCGTTGGCCTGCTTGAGCGACAGCGAGATCCGGCGACGCTCCAGGTCGATGTCGATGACCTTGACCATGACCTCGGAGCCGACCTGCACGACCTGCTCGGGGATCTCCACGTGGCGCTCGGCCAGCTCGGAGATGTGCACCAGACCCTCGATGCCGTCGTCGACGCGGACGAACGCACCGAACGGCACGAGCTTGGTGACCTTACCCGGCACGATCTGCTGGATCGCGTGGGTGCGGGCGAACTGCCGCCACGGGTCCTCCTGGGTCGCCTTCAGCGACAGCGAGACCCGCTCACGGTCCAGGTCGACGTCCAGGACCTCGACCTCGACCTCCTGGCCCACCTCGACCACCTCGGAGGGGTGGTCGATGTGCTTCCAGGACAGCTCGGAGACGTGCACCAGACCGTCCACGCCGCCGAGGTCGACGAACGCGCCGAAGTTGACGATCGAGGAGACGACGCCCTTGCGGACCTGCCCCTTCTGGAGCTTGTTGAGGAACTCGGTGCGCACCTCGGACTGCGTCTGCTCCAGCCAGGCACGGCGGGACAGCACCACGTTGTTGCGGTTCTTGTCCAGCTCGATGATCTTGGCTTCGAGCTCACGGCCGACGTACGGCTGCAGGTCGCGCACACGCCGCATCTCGACCAGGGAGGCGGGCAGGAAGCCGCGCAGCCCGATGTCGAGGATGAGGCCACCCTTGACCACCTCGATGACCGAACCGCGGACGACACCGTCCTCGTCCTTGATCTTCTCGATCGTGCCCCAGGCCCGCTCGTACTGCGCCCGCTTCTTGGAGAGGATCAGCCGACCCTCCTTGTCCTCCTTCTGGAGGACCAGGGCCTCGATGTGGTCACCGACCGAGACGACCTCTGCCGGGTCCACGTCGTGCTTGATCGACAACTCACGAGAGGGGATGACACCCTCGGTCTTGTAGCCGATGTCGAGCAGGACCTCGTCCCGATCGACCTTGACGACGGTGCCTTCGACAATGTCGCCGTCGTTGAAGTACTTGATGGTCTCGTCGATCGCGGCGAGGAAAGCTTCCTCAGAGCCGAGATCGTCGACGGTGACCTTGGTGGCGCTCGAGGGGGCCTCGATGCTGCTCGTCATGTGGGCGGTTGCTCCGGTCGGATGGTGTGTCACAGCAGGCTGGTGTCGCGGTGACCTGTGCGCGCCAACGGATCCGCCGGCGGACCCACCACCCGGAAATCGCTGAACGAGATCGTGATGTGACTCCGTCGACCGCGCACCTGCTCCCTGCCGAGGCACGCGATCCGCGAGCGCATCGTCTACCCTACCCGCTGCATTACCACAGCGTGCAAGCCCTCCCGTCTCCTCATCACCTCACCACCCGCGAAAGCGGAGATTTCGGCCAGCCGACACCACGACACCCCGGCCCACCGCCGCCCCACCCCCTCCCGACGCCTAGCGTGAGCGGGTGAACGACGACAACCGGGTGACCCGGCGCCGGGTCGGCGACGCCGAGATCCGCCGCGCCAACCGCCACTGGTGGGACACCGACGCCGACGCCTACCAGGCCGAGCACGGGGCCTTCCTGGGTGACGTGGACTTCGTCTGGTGCCCGGAGGGGCTGCGCGAGGCCGACGCCCGGCTGCTCGGCGAGGTGGCCGGACGCCGGGTGCTGGAGGTCGGCTGCGGCGCGGCGTCCTGCGCCCGCTGGCTGGCCACCCAGGGCGCCCACCCGGTCGCGGTGGACCTGTCCGCCGGCATGCTGCGCCACGCCGCGCGCGCCGCCGACCGCAGCGGGGTACGCGTACCACTGGCCCAGGCCGACGCGCTGGCGCTGCCGTTCGCCGACGGCAGCTTCGACGTCGCCTGCACGGCGTTCGGCGCGGTGCCGTTCGTCGACGACTCGGCCGCCCTGATGCGCGAGGTGCACCGGATCCTGCGCCCCGGCGGACGCTGGGTCTTCTCGGTCACCCACCCGATGCGCTGGATCTTCCTCGACGACCCCGGCGAGGGCGGACTGACCGCCGTGCACTCCTACTTCGACCGGCAGCCGTACGTGGAGCAGGACGACACCGGCGTGGCCACCTACGTCGAGCAGCACCGCACCCTCGGCGACCGGATCCGTGAACTGGTCGGTGCCGGGTTCCGCCTGGTGGACCTGGTGGAGCCGGAGTGGCCGGAGGGACACGAGGGGCTCTGGGGGCAGTGGAGCCCGCTGCGCGGCCGGCTCTTCCCCGGCACCGCCGTCTTCGTCACCGAGAGACACGACTGAGATCGCGGAACGCGGGACCCGGTCCACGGGAGTGGACGGCCACCCCCGTCGTTTCCGTGCCGCACCCCCGGGTAACCCGCGCCGTGACCGAGACCGACTCGGGCCAGGACGTCGCCCACCACCCGGAGGTGTTGCGCCGTGAGCGGGACCGACGACCAGCAGACCTACCGTGAGTTCACCGACGCGGTGAACATGAAGCCCGGTGAGCTCCAGCAGTGGCTGGAGACGCCGGAGTCCAAGCACGTCGGTTGGCAGAAGAAGGGCACCGAGGGCGGCGAGTCGGTCGGCCACGAGTCCGGCCGCAAGATCGTCGACCTGCTCCGTCGCAAGCGGGACCAGCTCAGCGCCGCCGACTACAAGCACATGCGCAAGGTCGTCGGCTACGTCCGTCGCCACATGGCGCAGCGACCCAGCGGCGACGTCCGCGACACACGGTGGCGGTACTCGCTGATGAACTGGGGCCACGACCCGGTCAAGGCGCCGCTGCCCCCGCCCGGCGGCCCGTTCCGCAAGGCACTGGAACGGCACGGCAGCCCACCGAAGAACCGGCGCGGCCCGGCACGCTGACGTCGGCGAGTCCCGACACGCTCACCCCGGCCCGCCGCCCTCGGGCGACCTGATCCGGCGGAGGCATGGCTTGACCCTGCCGCTGACGGCAGGGTCGGACGATCGGCGCCATGATCGACCACACGCCACGCCGAGTCGTCGTCGTCACCGGCGCCGGCACCGGAATCGGCCGGGCCACCGCCCGGGCGTTCAGCTCCGCCCGGGCCCATGTCATCGCGGTGGGTCGCCGCACCGCGCCGCTGACCGAGACCGCGACCGACCATCCCCTGATCACGCCGCTGGCCGTCGACGTCACCGCGGCCGACGCGCCCGACCGGGTGGTCCGCGCCGCTCTCGACCGCCACGGTCGGCTGGACGTCCTGGTCAACAACGCCGGTATCGCCGGCGGCGGGGACCTGGCCGACCTCGACGAGACGGCGGCCCGCCGGCAACTGGAGACCAACCTGCTCGCCCCGGTCCGGCTCGCCCACGCCGCCGTCCCGGCGCTGACCGACGCCCAGGGCGTGATCGTCAACGTCACCACGGCGGTCGGGCAGCGGGCCTGGCCGGGCTCCGCGCTCTACGCCGCCGGCAAGACCGCCCTCGACTCGCTGACCCGCAGCTGGGCGGTGGAACTCGCACCGCGCGGCGTCCGCGTAGTGGCGGTCGCGCCCGGCGCGATCGACACCCCGATCGGTACGCACCAGGGCCTCGACCCGCAGCAGCGGGACGCGGTACGCGCCTGGCAGCTCGCACACACCCCGCTGGGCCGGATCGGTGACCCCGAAGAGGTAGCGTGGGCGATCCTGCGGCTCTGCGAACCGGCCGCGGCCTTCGTCACCGGAGTGGTGCTGCCGGTCGACGGCGGAGCGGTCGTCGCGTGAGAGGACGGTGCCCGGATTGCGGATCGGGGAACTGGCCCGGGCCACCGGCAGCACGCCCCGGGCGCTGCGCCACTACGAGGAACACGGCCTGATCGACTCCCACCGGGCCGCCAACGGCTACCGTGAGTACGACGACCGGGCCGTCGTCCGGGTCCGCAACATCCGTCACCTGCTGGCCGGCGGGCTGACCCTGACCGACGTCCGGGCGTTCCTGCCCTGCCTCGACGGGGACGTGGCCACGGCGGCACCCTCCCCCGCCGGGCTGCGGATCGCCCGGGACCGCCTGGCCGTGCTGGACGCCCGCATCGCCGCCCAGGTGGCGCTCCGCGACCGGCTCGCCGCCGCACTGCGCGCCGCCGCACCGCCCATCGGCCACGACACCGCGACGCCGGCCGCCGCTCCGAAGGCCGCGCTCACCACCTGAGCGCCGGGCCGCCGCACGGGTCAGTGGTCGGCGCTGTTCCAGTCCCGGCCCTCGCCGACCGACACCTCCAACGGCACGGAGAGCGGATAGGCCGCACCCATCTCGCGGCGTACCAGCTCCTCCACCGCCGTCCGCTCCCCCGGCGCCACCTCGAAGACCAGCTCGTCGTGCACCTGCAACAGCATCCGGGACCCCAGGCCGGCCTCCCGCAACGCGGTGTCGACGTGCAGCATGGCGACCTTGATGATGTCCGCCGCCGAACCCTGGATCGGCGCGTTGAGGGCCATCCGCTCGGCCATCTCCCGCCGCTGCCGGTTGTCGCTGACCAGGTCCGGCAGGTAGCGACGGCGTCCCAGGATGGTGGAGGTGTAGCCGTCCTGGCGGGCCCGCGCCACCACCTCCTGCAGGTAGTCGCGGACACCGCCGAACCCGGCGAAGTAGTCCTCCATCAGGCCCCGGGCCTCCTCGGCGGTGATGCCGAGCTGCTGGGACAGGCCGAACGCGCTCAACCCGTACGCCAGGCCGTAGTTCATCGCCTTGATCTTGCGCCGCTGGTCAGGCGTGACCTCGGTGACCGGCACCCCGAAGACCGACGAGGCGGTGGCGGCGTGGAAGTCGGCCCCGGAGTTGAACGCCTCGATCAACGCGTCGTCCGTCGACAGGTGCGCCATGATCCGCATCTCGATCTGGCTGTAGTCGGCGGTGAGCAGGCATTCGTACCCCTCGCCCACCACGAACGCGCGACGGATCCGGCGCCCCTCCTCGGTGCGGATCGGGATGTTCTGCAGGTTCGGCTCGGTGGAGGAGAGCCGGCCGGTGGCGGCCACGGTCTGGTTGAAGGTGGTGTGAATCCGCCCGTCGTCGGAGACCGACTTGAGCAGACCGTCCACGGTCGACTTGAGCTTGGCCACGTCCCGGTGCCGCAGCAGGTGGTGCAGCAACGGGTGCTCGGTCTGCGCGTAGAGCCACTGCAGGGCGTCGGCGTCCGTGGTGTACCCGGTCTTGATCTTCTTGGTCTTGGGCAGGTTCAGTTCACCGAAGAGGATCTCCTGAAGCTGCTTGGGCGAACCCAGGTTGAACTCCCGGTCGACCACCGCGTACGCGCCCTGGGCGGCGGCCTTCACCTCGGCGGCGAAGTGCGCCTCCAACTCCGAGAGGTAGCCGGTGTCGGCGGCGATCCCGGTGCGCTCCATGGCGGCCAGCACCCGCATCAGCGGCAGTTCCACCCCGGCCATCAGCCGCGCCGACTGCTCCCCGTCGCGGGACAGCTCGGCGTCGATCGCCTCGGCCAGGTCGAGCGTCGCCCGGGCGTGCACCATCAGGTTCTGCTCGGCCTCGCTGTCACCGCCCAACCCGTCCAGCGTGAGCTGGCCGTCGTCCGGCTCGTCGACCCGCAGCTCCCGGTGCAGGTAGCGCAGTGCCAGATCGGTCAGGTCGTACGACCGCTGGTCCGGACGGGCCAGGTAGGCCGCGATCTGGGTGTCCCGGGCGATGCCGGCCAGGGACCAGCCGTGCGCGCCGAAGGCCAGCACGGCCGGCTTGCTGTCGTGCAGCACCTTGGGCCGGTTCTCGTCGGCCAGCCAACCCGCCAGGGCCGTCTCGTCGTCCTGCCCCAGCGTGCTCGGGTCGAACCAGGCCGCCGCGCCGTCGCCGGTGGCCAGCGCCATGCCGGTGACCACGGCGGTGTGCCGGCGGTTGGGGCCGGTGTCCAGCTTCGCCGCGACGCCGACGGGCGTGCCGGGCGTCGCGTGCGTCTCCAGCCACCCGGCCAGCGCTCCGGGCGCGGCCAGCACCTCGCCGGTCAGGTCGAAGCCCGCCTCGGCCTCCGGCTCCACGGCGTCGAGGTACTGGTAGAGGCGGTCCCGCAGGATGCGGAACTGGAGGGTGTCGAAGACCTGGTGCACCGCCTCGCGGTCCCACCCCGACCAGCGGGCGTCCTCCGGCCGCACCGGCAGGTCGAGGTCGGTGACCAGACAGTTGATCTCGTAGTTGCGGATCACGTCGGCCAGCCGCTCGCGCAGACTGTCACCGGCCTTGCCCTTGATCTCGTCGGCGCGGGCGATCACACCCTCCACCCCGCCGTACGTGTTGATCCACTTCGCGGCGGTCTTCGGGCCGACGCCCGGGACACCGGGCAGGTTGTCGCTGGTCTCGCCGACCAGCGCGGCCAGGTCGCGGTAACGCTGCGGGCCGACACCGTACTTGGCCTCGATCGCGGCCGGGTCCATCCGCGCCAGGTCGGAGACGCCCTTGCGCGGATAGAGCACGGTGACCTGGTCGCCGACGAGCTGGAAGGCGTCCCGGTCACCGGTGCTGATCAGCACCGGCATGCCCTGGTCGCGGGCCTGACAGGCGAGCGTGGCGATGACGTCGTCCGCCTCGTAGCCCTCCTTCTCCACCACCGGCACCCGCAACGCCGCCAGGACCTCCTTGACCAGGCTGACCTGGCCCTTGAAGTCGCTCGGCGTCTCGCTGCGGCCGGCCTTGTACTCCGCGTACCTCTCGGTGCGGAAGGAGCGGCGGGACACGTCGAAGGCGACCACGATGTGCGTCGGCCGCTCGTCGCGCAGCACGTTGATCAGCATGGAGGTGAAGCCGTAGACGGCGTTGGTCGGCTGCCCGGTCGTGGTGGAGAAGTTCTCCACCGGCAGGGCGAAGAACGCCCGGTATGCCAGGGAGTGTCCGTCGACGAGGAGCAGGCGCGGCGTCGTAGCTGTCACGGCAGCGACTCTAGCCCGTGCCCCCGACACCCCCGGCGCGGCGGCACCGGCGGCCACCCGGGAACGTCGACGGCCGCCCGCCCCCGGACGCGGGGACGGGCGGCCGTCGACGGCACGCGGCGACTAGGCCACGCCCAGGTACGCCTCCTTGATCGAGGGGTCGTGCAGAAGCTCCTGCCCGGTCCCCTCCTTGACGATCCGCCCGGTCTCCAGGACGTACGCCCGGTGCGCGCGGGAGAGCGCCTGCTGCGCGTTCTGCTCCACCAGCAGCACCGTGGTGCCCTGCTGGTTGATCTCCACGATGATGTCGAAGATCTGCTGGATGATCATCGGGGCCAGGCCCATCGACGGCTCGTCCAGCAGCAGCAGCTTCGGCCTGCTCATCAGTGCCCGGCCGACGGCGAGCATCTGCTGCTCACCACCGGAGAGCGTGCCACCGGCCTGCTTGCGCCGCTCGCGCAGCCGGGGGAAGAGCTCCAGCACCTTCTCCAGGTCGGCGGCGATGCCGGCGTGGTCCCGCCGGGTGTACGCCCCCATGTCCAGGTTCTCCAGCACCGTCATGCCGGGGAAGATCTGCCGACCCTCGGGCGACTGGCACAGGCCCCGGACCACCCGCAGGTCGGCACGGAGCTTGCTGATGTCCTCGCCGTCGAAGGTGATCCGGCCACCGGAGAGCGAACGGATACCGGAGATCGCCCGCATGGTGGTGGTCTTGCCGGCGCCGTTGGCACCGATCAGGGCCACCACCTCGCCCTCGTTGACGGTGAGGCTGATGCCGTGCAACGCCTCGATCCGACCGTACGAGACGCTGACGTCGTTCAACTCAAGCAGCATCGGCGGGCTCCCCCAGGTACGCCGCGATCACCCGCGGGTCTCGACTGACCTCGGCCGGAAGACCATCGGCGATCTTGGTGCCGAACTCCAGCACCACGATCCGGTCGGTGACACCCATCACCAGCCGCATGTCGTGCTCGATCAGCAGCACCGTCACGCCCTTGTCCCGGATCCGGCGGATCAGCCCGAGCAGATCCTCCTTCTCGGCCGGGTTGAACCCGGCCGCCGGCTCGTCCAGGCAGAGCAGCTTCGGCTCGGTGCCGAGCGCCCGGGCGATCTCCAGTCGTCGCTGGTAGCCGTACGGGAGGTTGCGCGCCGCGTCGTTCGCCCGGTCGGCGATGCCGACGAAGCGCAGCAGCTCCATCGCCTTGTCCTCGGCGGCCCGCTCCTCCAGGATGTGGCGGGACAGACCGAAGGTCTTGGCGAAGGTACGCCGCACCTGCTGCCAGGTCCGCACGATCCCGCCGGAGGCGGTGACCTGCGGCAGCTCCTCCTCCTTGGGCCGCACCCGGTAGAGCCGGAACAGCGCGCCGGGCACGCTCGTCTTGTGCCGGGAGTCCGTCCCGACCATGACGTTCTCCAGCGCGGACATCTCCGGGAACAACCGGATGTTCTGGAACGTCCGGGAGATGCCCAACCGGCTGATCTGGTGCGGCTTACGGCCGGTGACCCGCTCACCGCGGAACCGGACCGCGCCCGACGTCGGCTTGTAGACCCCCGTCATCACGTTGAAGCAGGTGGTCTTGCCGGCGCCGTTCGGCCCGATCAGGCCGAGGATCTCGCCTTCGTTGATCTCGAAGCTGATCCCGTTGAGCGCGACCACGCCGCCGAAGCGCAGCGTGACGTCGTCGATCTCCAGCAGCGTCTTGCGTGGTCCCGGCTGCGCCGGGATCTTCGGCGCCGCCGTGGTCTCGGTCGCGTCGGACGGGGTGTTGGTCTCGTCAGACATGAGCGGGCGCCTCCTCTGCCTCCGCCGCACGGTCCTTCAGCTCGCGGGCCCGTCGCGTGCTGGGGATCAGGCCCTGCGGACGCAGGATCATCACCAGCACCATGGCCAGACCGAAGGCCAGCCACCGGTAGTCGGCGACCTCACGGAACCGCTCCGGAAGGTACGCCAGCAGCACCGCGCCCACCGAGACGCCCACCATGTTGCCGGACCCACCGACCACGACCATCGCCACGAACAGGATGGACAGGTTCACGTTGAACTGGGTCGGGTCGATGAAGGCGTAGCGGCTGGCGAAGAGGAAGCCGGCGAAACCGCCGAGCGCCGCACCGATGGCGAACGCCCAGAGCTTGAACTTGAACGGGTAGACGCCCATCACCGCCGCGGCGTCCTCGTCCTCCCGGATGGCCAGCCAGGACCGGCCGACCCGGCTGTTCTCCAGCCGGCGCACCGCGAAGACCATGAGCAGGACGACGGTGATCGCCAGCCAGTACCACGGCTTGACGTCGACCAGGCCGAAGACCTGGTTGTCCGGCGAGGGCGGACCCTCCGGGCCGGGGATCGCCGAGATGCCCTGCGGGCCCCGGGTGACGCCCTCCAGGTTACGGGCCACGATCCGGATGATCTCGCCGAAGCCGAGCGTCACGATGGCCAGGTAGTCACCGCGCAGCCGCAGCGTCGGCCAGCCCAGGATCACCCCGGAGATCAGCGACATCACCAACGCGATGAACACACAGATCGCCCAGGCCACCGCCCAGGTCGTCGGGAGGTTGAACTCCGCCTGGATCCACTTCACGACCGGCGAGTTCACCGAGCCGAACAGGGCCACCGCGTACGCGCCGATGGCGAAGAAGCCGATGTACCCCAGGTCCAGCAGACCGGCCAGGCCGATCACGACGTTGAGACCGATCGCCACCAGCACGTAGACGGCGCAGGTGAAGAGCACACCGGCCCAGTTGCTACCACCCGAGATCGAGTCGGTCCGCAGCCAGGTCAGGCCGGGAATGCCGAGCAGCGGCAGGTAGTAGAGGAAGATCACGAAGGCCACGAAGGACAGCGCCCGCTGCCACTTCGGCAACGCCCGCCACCGGTCGCCGACCGAGTGCAGGGCGTTGGTGCGCTTACGGTCCAGGTCACGAATCTTGTCGATCATGCTCGGGCCCTCCCCAGCGACTCGCCCAGAATGCCGGTCGGGCGGAACATCAGCACGATGACCAGCACCACGAAGGCGATGACGTCCTCCCAGTTGGACGCGAAGATGGTGGCGCCGTAGACCTCGACGATGCCGAGGAACAGCCCACCCAGTAACGCGCCGCGTAGGTTACCGATGCCGCCGAGAACGGCTGCGGTGAACGCCTTGAGGCCGAGCACGAAACCGATGCTGTTCTGCGTGAAGCCGAAACGCATGCCCCACAACAGCGCCGCCGCGCCCGCCATGATGCCACCGAGCACGAAGATCAGCATGATCACGCGCTCCTGGTTGACGCCCATCAGGGCCGCCGTCTCCGGGTTCTGCGCCACCGCCCGCACACCCCGGCCGTACCGGGTGCGGTTGATGAACCAGTCGAGCACCGCCATCATCGCCACGGCGGACACGATCACGATCAACTGAACATTGTTGATCTCCGTGTTGCCGATCGTGAAGAGCGTCTTCTGCTCGATGATCGTCGGCATGCCGAGGATGATCCGGCCCCGGCCGAACATGGACGGCACCAGGTCGCCCAGCAGCTTCGGCAGCACCAGGCCGAAGACCTCCACCAGTACCAACGACAGACCGATCGCGGTGATCAGGAAGATGAGGGGCGGCGCGTTCTTGCGCCGCAACGGTCGGTACGCGACCCGTTCGATCGCCAGAGCCGTACCGCCGGAGGCTATCGCCGCGACTATCAGGCCGAGTACCAGGAAGAGCACCGCCTGGCCGAGCGGCGGGTTGTTCTCCACCCCGAGTGCGGTCCAGAGGCCGAGCACCGCGAAGGTACCGACCATGAAGACCTCGGAGTGAGCAAAGTTGATCAGGCGCAGGACGCCGTACACCAGGGTGTAGCCGAGAGCGATCAGGGCATAGATCGCCCCCTTGGACAACCCGTCGACGGTGTGCTGACCGATGTGGCTGAAGAGGTCCGCGAAATTCACCAGGTCTCCTTGCATCGAGTGCGGCCGGGGGATCACCCCGGCCGCACCCCGATACTGTTCGTCAGCTGAGCTTGAGCTCCTGCAGCGGAGAGATCTCCGTGCCCTTGATCTGGTAGGCCCAGATGACGACCCTCGACGGGTCCACGTCGCCGTTGGCGTCGAACTTGATGTACTTCGACACGCCCTGCTTGTCGTAGTTCTTCACGAACTCCAGGATCTCGGCACGGGACTTCTTGCCGTCCTTGAAGGCGTCGATGAAGATCTGCGCGGCGTCGAAGCCCTCAGCACCGTACGAACCCGGCAGCTGGCCGTACTCGGCCTGGTAGTCGGCGGTGAAGGTGCCACCGGCCTTGTCCGGCGGGAGGCACGGGCAGGTGATGATGGAGCCGTCGGCGCCACCGGACGCACCGGCCGGGAAGGCCGGGTCGTAGAGACCGTCCGGACCGATGAACTTCGCCTGCACACCGGCGGCACGCATCTGGCGGACCAGCGGCGCGGCCTCACGGGTGTAGCCACCGTAGAAGACGAAGTCGGCGTTCGCCGCCTTGATCTTGGAGATCGTCGCCTCGAACTGCGACTGCCGCTCCTGGATCTTGTCGCTCGCCGCGACCGTGGCGCCCAGGTTCTTGGTCAGCTCGGCGGTGATACCGGCACCGTAGGCGCTGGCGTCGTCGATCAGGAAGACGCGCTGCGCGTTCTCGCCCTTGAGGTAGGTCGCCACGGCGCCCGCCTGGGTGCCGTCGTTGCCGACCACCCGGTAGAAGGACTTGTTGCCCTTCTGGGTCAGGTCGGTCCGGGTCGCCGACGGGGCGACCATCACGAGACCGGCGGCCTCGTAGACCGGCATGGTGGCGTCCGACTCACCGGAGAAGTGACCACCGATGACACCGAGGAACGAGGTGTCACCCGCGACCTGGTTCGCGACCGGAGTGGCCTGCGCCGGGTCACCCTGGGTGTCGAACTCGACCATCTCGACCTTGCAGTCGGCGTTCGCCTCGTTGTGCTGCTTGATCGCAAGCTTCGCGGCGTTCAGCGACGGCAGCACCAGACCCGCGTTGTCACCGGTGAACGCACCGAAGATGGCGATCTTGCCACCGCAGTCACCGGACGCGGTGTTGTCGCCGCTACCACCGGCGTCCTGACACCCGGCGGCGGCGACCAGCACCGCGGCGAGCGCGGCAGTACCCAGCGCCCTTGAATAGCTTCGCCTCACGGCTTCCTGACCTCCTCCAGAAGCAGGTGGGCACCGGGACCCGGCGGGGCGGCGACAAGGTGTGGCCCGTCCACCGCACACCGGGCAGGGACGCCCCCTGCATTACGGCTCGTGCTGGCGGAGCGTACCCACACTCATTCGGCCAAGGAAGAGGTCGGAGCGGGGTCTGCGAAACCGTTACGAAGAGAGGCGTCAACCCTGCCACTCCCGTAACAGGTCAATCCGCTGACCGGTCGTTAGCCGATACCTGTCCGCCAGTTGGAACGCCCCGGAACACCGCCGACACGCCCGGACAGACATGCCGTAGGGCGCCCACGTGAAGATCAGGTTTCCGCTCCGAAAACCACCGGGAGTAACGGCCGCCTCACTCCGAAGGCGGGTCGAGCCGCCCCACCCACACCGAGGTCTGCGCCCCGTCGTCGACCGCCAACCACCACCGCCCACCCTCGGCCGACAGGGCCACCGCCCGCGCCGCCCCGACCGGCGCCGCCACCGGCAACTCCACCGACCGCCACCTGTCGCCCCGGTCACCGGAGAGCCAACCGCCGTACCGCTCGCCGTCGGAGACCACCGCCAGCACCTGCCCGGCGGACACCGCCACCCCACCGACCGACGGCACCCCGCCGTCCACCTGGCCGAACCCGCCCGCCGCCGTCCACCCGGCCGCGTCCTGACGCCACGCGCCGAACGCCCGCCCGCGCAGCCCCACTCCCAGCGGCACCCCGTCCACCAGGACCACCCGCTGCATCTCCTCGTACTCCTGGCCGCCCGGCAGGACCGTCCGTCGCCAGGTACGCCCGTCCGAGGAGGTCCACGCCGCCGGATCCCGGTCGATCCGCCCCGGCGCCAGCAGCCCACCCACCGCCAACCAGCCGGACGGCCCGGCCACCGCGTCGAACGCCCAGGTCACGCCCTGGCCGTCACTGGCCAGCTCCGGTGCGCCCTCGACGATCGCGAACTCCGCCGCGTCCGGCGACACCCACGCCGCCGCCCCGCTGGCCCGGTTCCCGACGATCAACCACCCGTCCGGGCCGCCGGTCAGCCGGGACACGGTGACCGCCTTCGGGCCCCCGTACAGCTCGAACGAGGCCGCCACCTCGACCAGCGTGCCGTCCCCACGCTGCCACCAGGTGCTCACCCGGGGATTGCCGTGCGCACCGCCGACCTTGCCGCCGACCGCGGCGACCGCGCCGTCCCGACAGCCGACCGAGAACAGCACGCTCTGCCGCCCGTAGAACGAATCCGCGATCACCGGCACCGGCGTCCACGTCGCACCGTCCAGACTGGACCAGACCGCCGGACGGGTCGCGCCCGCCGGATCCGCCACCGCCCCGGCCGCATACCAGTGACCGGAACACACCGCCAGGTCCCGCACCAGGACCCGGCCCGACTCCGACGGACTCGGCAACTCCACCCGCTCCCAGCGCAGCCGCGCCGGCTCCGGACCGGCGTCGTCCCGCTGCGGTGCCGGGCACCCCGCCAGCGTCACCGCCAGCAGGCCACACACCACCAGGAACAACCGCCGAACCCGGGACACGCCCACCCGAGGCGACCCGGATCGCCGCGTCAGCGTGGAACGCCGGGAACCCATGCCGCCAGATGCTAACGGCCACCCGGTCCCGCGACTGCCCCGCGACGGCGGGCGGTCAGGGGGCCGGCCGGGTGACCTCGCCGCCACCGGCGGTCTCGGCGAGGATCCGCTCGGAGACCTCCTTCATGGTCATCCGGTGGTCCATCGCCGTGCGCTGGATCCACTTGAACGCCTGCGGCTCGGTCATGTTGTAGGTGGTCATCAACGCGCCCTTGGCCCGCTCGACGGTCTTGCGGACCTCCAGCCGGTCGTTGAGCCCGGCGACCTCGGCCTCCAGCGCGGCGATCTCCGAGTAACGGGAGAGGGCGATCTCCACCGCCGGCACCAGGTCGGACTTCTGGAACGGCTTGACCAGGTACGCCATCGCGCCGGCCGCCCGGGCGCGCTCGACCAGGTCACGCTGGCTGAACGCGGTCAGGATGATCACCGGGGCGATCCGGGCGCCCGCGATCCGCTCGGCGGCGGCCAGTCCGTCCATGATCGGCATCTTGATGTCGAGAATGACCAGATCGGGCTTCAACTCCTCGGCCAGGCGTACGGCGGTCTCGCCGTCACCGGCCTCCCCGACCACCTCGTAGCCTTCCTCGGCCAACATCTCGGCCAGGTCCAGTCGGATCAGCGCCTCGTCCTCGGCGATCAGTACCCGCCTGCGCGCGGCATCCGTCTGCGTCTCGGCCACGAGCCACTCCCACCCAGTCTGTGCCCGACACCCGCGGTACCGGGTGTCGCCGCTCCTAGCGTAGTGGGTAACCTATGGGCCGACGCGACAGGCGTTGAGCGCATACGTCCCCGTATTCCAATTGGCAGAGAAACGGAGCTCAAACCTCCGACAGTGTGGGTTCGAGTCCCACCGGGGACACCAGAAGTGTCGCACGGGCGTTCGAGAATGCCCCGGTGCACCCACCCGATCTGCGCCTACGCGCGTTGCGGCTGCACCGTGACGGCGCGACCGTCGCGGAAGTCGCCCGCGCTGTCGGGGTTCCCTACCCCACCGTCCGCCACTGGTGCCGGGTCCAGCCGGAGCCGAGGCAACCGAGCACCGCGGCGCGCTGTTTCCGGTGTCGCGACGTCCAGAATCCGACAGACCTCGGCCAGTACGCGTACCTGCTCGGTCTCTATCTCGGTGACGGCCACCTGGTCACCGCCGCCCGGGTGCCGGTGCTCCGGATCGCCTGCACCGAGACCTGGCCGGGGCTGGTCGACGCGTGCGAGACCGCCATGAGAGACGTCCTCGCCTCCTCGGTGCAACGCGTCCCGTCCGCCGGCTGCGTCAGCGTGCAGAGCTACGGCACCCACTGGCCGTGCCTGTTGCCGCAGCACGGTCCGGGGCCCAAGCACCGTCGGCCGATCGTGCTGGCGGCCTGGCAACGGACGATCGTGCGAGCCCACGCCGGCAGCTTCCTGCGCGGCCTGTTCCACTCCGACGGCTGCCGGTTCGCCAACCGGGTCACGGTGCGGGGCCGGACGTACGTCTATCCGCGCTACATGTTCGTCAACGAGTCGGCCGACATCATGGGGTTGTGCCAGTGGGCGCTGGACCTGCTCGGGGTGGCCTGGCGGATGAACCGCCGCAACAGTCTCTCCGTCGCGCGCCGGGAGGCGGTCGCCGTGCTGGACCGCCACGTCGGGCCGAAGTCCTGACCGCGCCCCGACGGGTCAGGCGGCGGCGAGCGCCTGGGCCAGGTCGACGCGCAGGTCCTCGGGGTCCTCCAGGCCGACCGAGAGCCGCAGCAGGCCGCCGTCGGGTTTCGCGTCTCCGTCGACCGGGCGGTGGGTCAGCGACGTGGGGTGCTGGATCAGGGTGTCGACGCCGCCGAGCGAGACCGCGTGGGTGATCAGCCGGCAGGCGCCGGCGACCGCCGCCGCGGCGGATGCGCCGCCGCGTACCCGGAAGGCGAGCAGGCTGCCGGGGCCGGCGAGTTGGCGGCCGATGAGCCCGGCGGGGTCGTCGATTCCGGGGTGGTGCACGCGCTCGACGGCGGGGTGGTCGGCGAGCCAGGCGACGATTTTCTCCGCGCCGGCCTGTTGGGCGCGGACCCGCAGCGGCAGTGTCTGCAGGCCCCGGTGCAGCAGGTACGCGCCGAGCGGGTGCAGGACCGCGCCGGTGAGCGCGCGGACCTGGCGCAGCCGGGCGGCCCACCGGGGGTCGCAGGCGACGACTCCGGCGAGGACGTCGCCGTGTCCGCCGATGCTCTTGGTGGCGCTGTGCAGGACGAGCGCGGCGCCGTGGCGGGCGGGTTGTTGGAGGACCGGGGTGGCGACGGTGTTGTCGATCAGCAGCGGCACGTCGCCGGCGGCGTCGGCGAGGGCGCGGATGTCGACGAGGTCGAGGGTGGGGTTGGCGGGGGTCTCGGCGACGACCAGGGCGGTGTCGGGGCGTACGGCGGCGGCGACCTCGTCGGGGCGGGCCCAGGTGACGTCGGTGCCGAGCAGGCCGGTGGCGAGCACGTGGTCGGTGCCGCCGTAGAGCGGGCGGACGGCGACCAGGTGTCGTTTCCCGTCGCGGGTGGCGGCGAGCAGTGCGGCGGTGAGTGCGGCCATGCCGCTGGCGAAGGCGACGGAGTCGGTGGTGCCTTCGAGTTCGGCGAGAGCGGTCTCGAAACGGGCCACGGTGGGGTTCCAGAGCCGCTGGTAGACGGCGCTGGTGCCGGGTGGCGGGGTGCCGCCGGTGGCGAGGAGTTCGTACGCGTCGCCGCCGTCGTGGACCGAGGGCAGCGGGTTGGTGGTGGAGAGGTCGATCGGGGGCACGTGGACGCCCAGCGCGGCGAGGTCGTCGCGGCCGGCGTGCACGGCTCGGGTGTCCACGGTCGTCATGGCGGCAAGGATCGAACATCTCGTGCCGAGAGGGCAACACTTCCGAAGATCATTCGCTGTTGACCCTATCCGCAGTGAGGATGTTCGGTGGAGGATGGCTTCATGCCCCTCGTTCCGAACGATGTGCGGCCGTTCGCGGCCCTGGACGACACCGATCGCGCGATCCTGACCGAGCTTGCCGCCGACGGGCGATTGCCGAACAACGCGCTGGCCGAGCGGGTGGGGGTGGCGCCGTCGACGTGTCTGGCGCGGACCCGGGCGTTGCGGGAGTGCGGGGCGATCCGGGGTTTCCACGCCGAGGTGGACCCGGCGGCGGTGGGGTTGCCGTTGCAGGCGCTGGTGTCGGTGCGGTTGACCGAGCACGCGCGGGCGGCGGTGGACGCGTTCCGGACGCGTTCGGTCCGGTTGCCGGGGGTGGTGTCGGTGTTCCACGTGGCCGGGGCGGAGGACTACGTGTTGCACGTGCGGGCGGCGTCGGCGGAGGCGCTGCGGGACTTCGTCCTCGACTACCTGGCCGTGGATCCGGCCGTGCAGCACAGCCAGACCAGCCTGATCTTCGAGCAGGCGCGCGGGATGGGCTGATTCACGTCGGCCGCCGGTGGGGAACAAATGTGGCATCCGCCGGGTTGGCCAGCCGTGTGATCGACGTACCGTTGTCTGTCCTTGACCTGGCCCCTGTCGCGGCCGGCGGCTCCGCGACCGAGGCGTTGCGGCACACCACCGAGTTGGCCCGGCGCACCGACGAGTGGGGCTACCGCCGATTCTGGGTGGCCGAGCACCACAACATGCCGGCCATCGCGTCGTCGGCGCCGGCGGTGCTGCTCGCGCACCTGGCCGCGCACACCGAGAACATCCGTCTCGGGTCGGGCGGGGTGATGTTGCCGAACCACGCGCCGTTGGTGGTCGCGGAGCAGTTCGGCACGCTGGAGGCGTTGCATCCGGGCCGTATCGACCTGGGTATCGGTCGCGCGCCGGGCACCGACCAGGTGACCGCGTTGGCGTTGCGCCGGACGATGGAGGGGTTGTCGGCGGAGGGTTTCCCCCGGGAGCTGGCCGACCTGATGGAGTACTTCAGCGAGGACGGGTCGGGGCCGATCACGGCCACCCCGGGTCGGGGGCAGCGGCCGGCGGTGTGGTTGCTCGGGTCCAGCGGGTTCAGTGCCCGGTTGGCGGGTGCGCTGGGGTTGCCGTTCTCGTTCGCGCATCACTTCAGCGCGCAGAACACGCTGCCCGCGTTGGCGTTGTACCGGCAGAGTTTCCGCCCGTCGCAGTGGCTGGAGCGGCCGTACGCGATGGTGGCGGTGAACGCGGTCTGCGCGGAGACCGACGAGCGTGCCGAGTGGCTGTCCGGGCCGGCGGGGTTGTCGTTCCTGCGGTTGCGGTCGGGGCGGCCGGAGCCGCTCGCCACGCCGGAGGAGGCGGCGGCGTATCCGTACACGGACCTGGAGCGGGAGTTCGTGGTGCAGCGCCGGGAGGGTCAGGCGACCGGGTCGCCGGAGACGGTGCGGCGGCAGTTGGGTGAGTTGCTGGCGCGTACCGGTGCGGACGAGTTGATGCTGACCGCGATGGTGTACGACGTGGTCGACCGGGTGCGGTCGTTCGAGCTGATCGCGACCGAGGTGGCCGGGGGCTTGCGGCGCTGAGGCAGTAACCCAGGTCACAGCGGTTCGGTGGGCACGAAACACGATCTTCACGACAGCGTCACCCTCGCGACGCGGAGCCCGCCTAACTTTATTACCGGTGGTGGTACGGCACTCCCCGGTCGGGACGGGTCGGGGGTGCCGCGGTGTGGGGCACCGGGCTGCGGTTGTGCGGATTCCGCGATCGCGGCCCGGTGCCTGTCCGTTTCTCTGCCTAGTACTGTCTCACCTTCGACGTCACCGCAGGTAGATGCGGGGTGCCGGCGGGGTGCTCATGCCGTCGCCGAGGAAGAAGCTCGGGTGCGGCGGCTGGTTGTAGGCGGTGTTCTGCCAGGCGACGGCGACCCGGTACTGCAGGTCGTGCATGAGGGTGGGCAGGCGGATGCCGGTCTGCGTGGGTGTGCTGTAGACGCGCAGGGCCCGGTTGTCGCTGGTCCGCCAGACGACCTCCTCCCGCCAGTCGCCGAGGATGTCGGCGGAGAGCGCGGGTGTGGACTTGGTGCCGTTGTTCGAGGCCACGTCGCTGCCGGTGAGCAGGCGGGTGTCGCCGTCGGGGCCGTACTTGTCGATGCGGGTGGCGTCGAGCAGTTCGCGTACCGGGTCGCCGTCCCACCAGATCAGGAAGTTGGTGGAGGACGGTTTGCGGCCGACGTTCTGGCCTCGGGTGTTGGTCAGGCCGCTGACGGCGGACGACCAGGACTCGGCCCCGGGGCTGCCGGCCCAGATGTCGCCGGCGACGCCCCGGCCGTTGTCGCCGGCGGCCGGGGTGGACCAGATGCGTTGTCCGGTGCGGGCGTCGGCGAGGTAGGAGCTGGGCTGGCTGCCGCTCTCGTTGACCTTGAAGACCTCCAGGCCGGGGCGGGCCGGGTCGAGGTCGCCGACGTGCATGGCGTCGCCGTGGCCGGTGCCGGTGGAGTGCAGCAGGCGGCCGTTGTCGTCGATGGTGGCGGCGCCGTAGACGATCTCCTGTCGGCCGTCGCCGTCGACGTCGGCCACGGAGAGGTTGTGGTTGCCCTGGCCGGCGGCGGCGCCGTTGCCGGAGGCGTTGGAGTCGAAGGTCCAGCGTCTGGTCAGGCTGCCGTTGCGGAAGTCCCAGGCGGCGATCACCGCGCGGGTGTAGTAGCCCCGGGCCATGATCAGCGAGGGGCGTTGTCCGTCGAGGTAGGCGGTGGCGGCGAGGAACCGGTCCACCCGGTTGCCGTAGTTGTCGCCCCAGGAGGAGACGGTGCCGCGCGGCGGGTCGTAGGCCACGGTGGAGAGGGCGGCGCCGGTGCGGCCGTCGAACATGGTCAGGTACTCGGAGCCGGCGAGCACGTACCCGCTGGAGTTGCGGTGGTCGGCGCCGGCGTTGCCGATGACCTGGCCGGTGCCGGAGCGGGTGCCGTCGGCGGTCTTCATGGCGACCTCGGCGTCGCCGTCGCCGTCGTAGTCGTACACCTGGAACTGGGTGTAGTGGGCGCCGGCCCGGATGTTGCGGCCCAGGTCGATGCGCCACAGGCGGGTGCCGGTCAGGGTGTACGCGTCGACGTAGACGTTGCCGGTGTAGCCGGACTGGGCGTTGTCCTTGGCGTTGGAGGGGTCCCACTTGACGACGAACTCGTAGCGGCCGTCGCCGTCGAGGTCGCCGACGCTGGCGTCGTTGGCGGCGTAGGTGTAGGCCTCGCCGCTGGGAGTGGTGCCGCCCGGCGGGATCTGCAACGGCACGTCCAGGTAGCCGGCGGGGAACTGGAGCGCGGGCGCCGAGGCGGCCTGTTCGACGCCGTCGACGACGGCCCGCACGGTGTACGTGCTGCCGGCGGCGGCGCCGTTGTCCAGGTAGTTGGTGGCGCCGGTGAGCGGGCTGGCGGTGACCCGGGTGCCGCCCCGGTAGAGGTGGAACGCCACCCCGGAGGTCTCGGTGCCCAGCAGGCGCCAGGAGACCAGGTTGCCGGTGCCGGCGCGGACGCTGACCAGTCCCCGGTCGAGGTTCTCCGCCTGCATCGCGCCGGCCGGCGGGGTGGTGGGCGGTGGTGTGGTCGGCGGCGGTGTGGTCGGGGTGGGTGTGACGGGCGGCAGCGTGGTGGTCGGTGGGGTCGTGCCGTTGCAGGTGGTGCCGTTGACGGCGAAGACGGTCGGTGCGGGGTTGGTGCCGGACCAGGAGCCGTTGAAGCCGAAGGCGGTGCTGGCGTTGGTGCCGAGCGTGGCGTTGTAGTCCACGTTGCGGGCGGTGACCTGGGTGCCGGACTGGCTGACGGTGGCGTTCCAGGCCTGACTGACCTGTTGGCCGGCGGGCCAGGTCCAGGTGACGGTCCAGCCGGTGAGCGGATCACCGAGGTTGGTCACGGTGACGTCGGCGCCGAAGCCGCCGGACCACTGGTTGGTGACCCGGTAGTCGACGCGGGAGCCGGCGGCGGCGGCCGACGCGGTGAGGGTGGTCAGCCCTCCGGCCGCGAGGATGGTGGCGGTGGCCGTGGCCAGCAGCGCGGCCCGGCGGGTGGTGCGAGGCATGGTCGTCCCTCCGGAGGAGGTCACGCGCGGTACCCGCCTGTCCGCCGGCGTGCCCTGTCCGACGGTGACGTCCCGCGCTGGAAGGCAGGAATCCCGGCGCATCGATGTCGGTCTACGCGGCCCCGCGCAGCTGTGATGCTATGGCAAGCGCTTTCTCGGCACAATCACGCCGCATGCTTGCCAGCGCGCCCACTTCTTGATCGACTTCCGGCATGCCAGCGCACATGACACCGGACGAGTTCCGCCAGGCCGGGTACGCGGTCGTCGACTGGATCGCCGACTACTGGGCCACCCTCGACAAGCGTCCGGTCACCTCGCCGGATCCACCCGGCACCGTCGCCGCCCGATTACCGGCCCGGCCGCCGACGCACGGTGAACCCGTCGAGGCGCTCCTCGCCGACCTGGACTCGCTGGTGACACCCGGGCTCACCCACTGGCAGCATCCCGGCTTCTTCGGCTACTTCCCGGCCAACACCAGCGGACCCAGCGTGCTGGGCGACATGGTCAGCGCCGGGCTCGGCGTGCAGGGGATGCTCTGGGCCACCGGCCCGGCCTGCACCGAGATGGAGACGGTGCTGCTCGACTGGCTGGCCGACCTGATGGACCTGCCGCGCACGTTCCGTTCCAGCGGCCCCGGCGGTGGGGTCATCCAGGACTCCGCCTCCTCCGCCACGCTGGTCGCCACCCTGGTGGCGCTGCACCGGGCCGCGCGGGGACGCTGGCGACAGGTCGGCGTGGACCGACGGTACCGGGTCTACACCTCCACCGAGGGCCACTCCTCCGTGGAGAAGGCCGCCCGGATCGCCGGGCTCGGCGCCGAGGGCGTACGGCTGATCGAGGTGGACCCGGAGACCCGGGCCATGTCGGCGACGGCGCTGCGGGCCGCGATCGAGGCGGACATCGCCGCCGGGGTGGTCCCCGCCCTGGTGGTGGCGACCGTCGGCACCACCTCCACCACCGCCGTGGACCCGCTGCCGCAGATCGGGCCGGTCTGCGCCGAGCACGGCGTCTTCCTGCACGTCGACGCCGCGTACGCGGGCTCGGCGGCGGTCTGCCCCGAGCTGCGGTCCGGCCACGACGGACTGGAGTACGCCGACTCCTACTGCTTCGATCCGCACAAGTGGCTGCTGACCGGCTTCGACTGTGACGCGTTCTGGGTGGCCGACGCCGGTGAGCTGGTCGAGGCGCTGACCGTGCTGCCCGAGTACCTGCGCAACGCGGCCACCGAGTCGGGTGCGGTGATCGACTACCGGGACTGGCAGGTGCCGCTCGGTCGGCGCTTCCGCGCGCTCAAGCTCTGGTTCGTGCTGCGCTGGTACGGCGTCGAGGGGCTGCGCGCGCACATCCGCAGCGGGGTCACCCTGACCGCCCGCTTCGCCGACCGGGTACGCGCCGACGACCGCTTCGAACTGGTCACCGGGCACCCGTACGCGCTGGTCTGTTTCCGGCTGCGGGGCGACGACGAGCCGAACGAGCGGCTGCTGGCGGCGGTGAACGCCACCGGTCGCGTCCATCTGACGCACACCCGGGTCGCCGGCCGGTACACGCTGCGGCTGGCCGTCGGTGCGCCGCAGACCACCGAGTTCCACGTGTACCAGGCGTGGGAGCTGATCTCGCAGGCTACGCGTACCGCCGCCGACTGAGTCACCGGCGTCGGGCCGACCCGGCGCGGGCAGACCCTCGGCGATCCGGTGGTAAGGAAGGGCCCCGTACTAACGCCTCGTGCATAGGAAGGGTCCCTTCCTTACGGTCGGGGCGTGCGGCCGGGGACGACGGGCGGGCCGTCAGCGGTCCGCGCCGGAGAGGGCACGGGTGCCGCCCTCAGCCTCGGCCGGCGTGGCGTCTGCCTCGGCGGGCGACGCGGCACCGTCGACCGGTGCGGTGGCCGTCGCGAGCGCCTCCTCGCGGCGGGTCCGCCGCAGCACCCGCACCGCCAGCATCAGCGCGGCCACCCAGCCGGCGGCCAGCAGCACGTAGACCACCACCGGCACGGCGCTGGGCACCTCGGCGGCGCCCAGCAGGACGCGGGCGTTGGTCAGCACGATCACGCCGCCGACCGCCGCGCCGAGCATCTGGGCCGGGATGATCCGCACCAGGTAGGCCGCGATCGGCGCGGCGATCAGACCACCGGCGAGCAGGGCGAGCACGATCGGCAGCAGGAAGCCCTCGGTGCCGAGGCCGATCAGGAAGCCGAGGCTGGCCGAGGAGGCGACGACGAACTCGGAGGTGTCCACCGAGCCGATCACCTTGCGCGGCTCCATCCGCCCGGACGCCAGCAGGGCCGGCGTGGCGACCGGGCCCCATCCGCCGCCGCCGGTCGCGTCGACGAAACCGGCGACCAGCCCGAGCGGGCCGAGGAAACGGCCGCGCAGCTGGCCTGCGGCCGGGTTGCGGCGCAGCGGCCGGGAGAACCGGACGAGCAGGTACGCGCCGAGGGTGAACAGGATGGCGGCCATCCAGGGGGCGGCCGACTCGGTGGAGAGCCAACTGAGGAAGGTGGCCCCGGCGAACGCGCCGATCGCGCCCGGCAGGGCGATGCGGCGCACCACCCGCCAGTCGACGTTGCCGAACCGCCAGTGCGCCGCCCCGGAGGCGAGCGTGGTGCCGATCTCGGCCAGGTGCACCGAGGCGGACGCCGCAGCCGGCGCGATGCCGACCACCAGCAGCAGGGTCGTGGACGTCAGTCCGTAGGCCATGCCGAGCGCACCGTCGACCAGCTGTGCGGCCAGCCCGACCAGTGCGATGACGAGCAACTTGCGCACGGACGCCCCCTACTTTTCGGCATCTCCTATCAACTTGGTCGAGAATGCGGTACGCAGTGCCCTCCGGTCAACCCCCTGATCGGTCAGTGGGACGACACCCGGACACGGCGCCCCGGAACGCACGCGCGATCGTGGCAGTGCACCTGCACGACACGCCGGGCCGGGACCACCCACGCTGCCACGATGAGGGGCGTCGGCTGCCCTGGTGGACGGGATCAGGTCCAGGCGCGGGGGTCGGCGACCAGTTTGGTCACCTGTTCGGGCAGGGTGCCCTGGGCCACGTCGGCCACGGTGACCAGTTCGAGGATCTGACGCTCGCTGGCGCGCAGGGCGATCCAGACGTCCTGCAGGGCGCGGGCCGCGCCGTGGTAGCCGAGTTGTTCGGGGCGCTGGCCACGGATGTGGGCCAGTGGTCCGTCGATCACCCGGATCACCTCGGCCAGGGAGATCTCCTCCGCCGGACGGGCCAACCAGTAGCCACCCTCGGGTCCCCGCTGCGCCTGCACGATGCCGCCCCGACGCATCTGCAACAGGATGCTCTCCAGGAACTTCGGAGGGATCTCCTGGGCCCGGGCGATCTGGTCGGCGGTCACCGGGCGACCGCGCCCGGACCCGGTCACCGAGGCCAGCTCGGTGACCGCGCGGAGGGCGTAGTCCACCCGAGCGGAGAGTCGCATGCCGGACAGGTTAGCGGGCCACCCGATCCACCTGGACGATCACCCCTGGGCCGATCGGTCTCACTCGCCCACCCGACGCAGCAGTCCCTCCTGCACCACGCTGGCGATGTGCCGGCCGTCGACGGTGAACAACTGGCCGGTGGCCAGCCCGCGCGCACCGGAGGCGGACGGGCTGCCGCAGTCGTAGAGGAACCATTCGTCGGCGCGGAACGGGCGGTGGAACCACAGGGCGTGGTCCAGGCTCGCACCGACCACCCCGCCCGGCCCCCACACCTCGCCGTGCACGGAGAGCACCGAGTCGAGCAGGGTCAGGTCGGAGGCGTACGTGAGGGCGCAGGCGTGCAGCAGCGGGTCGTCGGGGAGTTTGCCGTCGATGCGCATCCACACCCGTTGGTGCGGATCGGCCGGCCGGTCGCCGGGGCGTACCCAACCGGGTTCGCCGACGTAGCGTACGTCGATGGGGCGCGGGATCTGCCCCCAGATGCCGAGCCGCTCGGGATAACGGGCCAGCCGGTCGGACATCGTCGGCACGGCGTCCGGGGCGGGCACGTCCGGCGGGACCGGAGTCTGGTGGTCGAGCCCCTCCTCGTGCCGCTGGAACGAGGCGGACATGAAGAAGATCGGCTTGCCGTGTTGCAGGGCGACCGAGCGGCGGACCGAGAAGGACCGGCCGTCGCGGATGTTCTCCACCTCGTACGCGATCGGCTCGGCCGGGTCCCCGGCGCGAACGAAGTAGCCGTGCAGCGAGTGGACCACCCGGTCCGGGGCGACGGTGCGCCCGGCCGCGACCAGTGCCTGGCCGGCGACCTGGCCGCCGTAGACCCGCTGCGGGCCGACCGGGGGGCTCATCCCCCGGAACGACATGGTGCCGGTCGACTCCAGGTCGAGCACCTCAAGCAGCTGGTCGACGGCGGCCTGGCCGACGATGGTCCCCTCGCCGTCGGTCACTGCAACGCCCTCGCGGTGGCGGCGTCGACGAGCGATCCGAGCTGGTGCACCCGCAGCGTGTTGGTCGAGCCGGGGCTGCCGGGCGGGCTGCCCGCCACGACCACCACCAGGTCGCCGGGGTTGCCCCGGTTGAGGCCGAGCAGCGCCTGGTCGACCTGCCGGAACATGTCGTCGGTGTGCTGCACGAACGGCATCAGGAAGGTCTCCACGCCCCAGCAGAGGGCGAGCTGCTGCCGCACCTCGGGGACCGGGGTGAAGGCCAGCAGCGGCAGGTCGCAGTGCAGCCGGCTCAACCGGCGCACGGTGTCACCGGTCTGCGAGAACGCGACCAGCGCCTTGGCCCCGATGGCCCGGGCGATGGAGGAGGCGGCGACGGTCAGCGCCCCGCCGTGGGTACGCGGGTCGTGCTGGAGTCGCGGCACGGCGATGGACCCGGCCTCGGTGGTGGTGACGATCTTGGCCATGGTGCTGACCGTGAGCACCGGGTACTTGCCGACGCTGGTCTCGCCGGAGAGCATCACCGCATCGGCGCCGTCGAGCACGGCGTTGGCCACGTCGGAGGCCTCGGCGCGGGTCGGGCGCGAGTTCTCGATCATCGAGTCGAGCATCTGGGTGGCGACGATGACCGGCTTGGCGTTCTCGCGGCAGAGCTGCACCGCGCGCTTCTGCACCAGCGGGACCTCGTCGAGCGGCAGCTCCACGCCGAGGTCGCCCCGGGCGACCATGACCCCGTCGAAGGCCAGCACGATCGCTTCCAGGTGGTCGACGGCCTCCGGCTTCTCGACCTTCGCGAGTACGGGCCGGTGCACGCCGACCTCACTCATGATCGCGTGGCAGAGCTTGATGTCGTCGGCGGAGCGGACGAACGAGAGCGCCACCAGGTCGACACCGAGACCGAGCGCGAACCGCAGGTCGGCCGCGTCCTTCTCGGAGAGGGCCGGCACGCTGACCGCGACGTTGGGCAGCGAGACGCCCTTGTTGTTGCTGACCGGCCCACCCTCGGTGACCAGCACCCGGATGTCGTTGCCGGTCACGTCGGTGACCTCGACGGCCACCCGGCCGTCGTCGATCAGCAGCCGGTCACCGGGCTTGACCTCCTGCGGAAGGCGGCGGTAGGTGCAGGAGACGCGTTCCTTGCTGCCCAGGATCTCGTCGCCGGTGATCACGACGGAGTCGCCGGTACGCCACTCGTGCGGCCCGTCGGCGAACCGGCCCAGCCGGATCTTCGGTCCCTGCAGGTCGGCCAGGATCGCCACCGGCTGACCGGTCGCCTCGGCCGCCTCCCGGACGAGTCGATAGACGGACTCGTGATCGGCGTGGCTGCCGTGGCTGAAGTTGAGCCTCGCCACATTCATGCCGGCCTCGACGAGCCCACGGATGCGCTCGGGCGACGAGGTGGCGGGGCCAAGAGTGCAGACGATCTTCGCGCGGCGTGTCACGCCCATCAGGCTAGTCTCTCCTCCAGGTCGGACCACGGGCCGACCCCTTGCGCATTGCGGAACGATTGTCCAACGCTGCGCGCCGTAACGCGCGCAGCCGGCGGGCGAAAGCCGCACCGGACGTCAACGGCGGGCAACAGCGACCGCGCGCCGGAATGGTACGCCCCTGACACCAATGGGCGGCGAGGCGCTCCACTCCGGTGACCGAGAGTGCTCGCGACATCACGGTGCGAAGATCGACCAGCGGATCCCGTCCCCGCCTCAGCTCTCCGTCTTGGCCAGCGGAAACTCCAACGAGCCCGCCGGGCAGAGGAAGGTCATCACGTCCACCCGGTAGAGCTCGGCCTGCACGGCCGGGTCGGCCTCCATCACACTGCGTACGTCGTCCACGGAGCCGGTGCGCGCCAGCCCGAAGCCGAGCGGCGGATCCGGCTCCCGGGCGTCGTTGCCGTCCACCGCGCCGGCCACCAGGATGATCCCCCGGCGCTGCAACGCCGCCATGTGCTCGGCGTGCTCGGCCTGGAGGCGCTGGATGGTCTCCGCCGGCAACGCCCGCCCGGCGGCACCGGGATACAGCACGATGCACTCGAACGTGTCGAGCGCGAAGTCGACCCGCGGCTCTCCTGCCATCACGTTCCTTTCCGCAGCTCACCCGCGCCCTGCGGCGGCACGCACGGCGGTGTCCTGAGCGTCTCACGCCACCGGTGACCGGCACCGGCCGCTCAACGGATTCGCCCCCGGTCGACTCGGATCCGACCCCGGTCGACCTCAGAGCCGGCCCGGCCCGCCCGGTTGGTCGTCAGCCTCCGGTGGGGCCACGATCGGGTACCCGCCCGCGCCGGTGTAACCGCCGCACCAGGGGAAAGGTGTACTCCAGGGTGACCGACGCGGTCACCGACGAACGACACGATGGGAACGGCGAATGGCGAGCGACACCGACCCGCGACCCGCGAAGTCCTCCGGCACCTACCGCATCGGCGGCGAGCTGACCGTCGACCGGCTCGGCTACGGGGCCATGCAGATCACCGGACCGGGCGTCTGGGGTGACCCGAAGGACCCGGCCGAGGCGGTCCGGGTGCTGCGCCGGGCGTACGACCTGGGCGTCACCTTCATCGACACCGCCGACTCGTACGGCCCGTTCGTCTCCGAGCTGTTGATCAGGGAGGCACTGCACCCGTACGCCGACGATCTGGTCATCGCGACCAAGGCCGGTCTGACCCGCGGCGGCCCGGGCGTGTGGCGCCCGGTGGGCCGGCCGGAGTATCTGCGCCAGCAGTGCGAGCTGAGCCTGCGCCACCTGGGCCTGGAGAGCATCGCGCTCTACCAGTTGCACCGCATCGACGCGAAGGTGCCACTGGAGGACCAGCTCGGCGAGCTGGTGCTGCTGCGCCAGGAAGGCAAGATCCAGCACATCGGGCTCTCCGAGGTGACCGTCGCGCAGGTCGAGGCGGCCCGCCGGATCGCGCCGATCGTCTCGGTGCAGAACCTCTACAACGTGGCCGACCGCAGCGCCGAGGAGGTGCTGACCTACTGCGAGACGAACGACGTCGCGTTCATCCCGTGGTTCCCGATCGCCACCGGCGAGCTGGCCCGCCCCGGCGGACCGCTGGACGCCATCTCCACCGAGCACGGCGCGACGCCCGCCCAGCTCGCGCTCGCCTGGCTGCTGCGCCGCTCGCCGGTGATGCTGCCGATCCCCGGCACCTCGTCGGTGGCCCACCTGGAGGAGAACGTCGCCGCCGCCACCATAGAGCTGACCGACGCCGAGTACGAGTCCCTCGCCACCGCCACCTGACCCACCCCCGCGCCACGACCCACCGCACCACGGCCTCCGCGCGCCGGCCCTCCGCGCGCCGGCCCACCGCGCCGATCATGGAGTTGCGGCAGGGACAAAGGGTGGCAATCACCACTACTCCTGCACCACAACTCCATGATCGGCGGGGCGGAAGGGACGGGCGGGGCGGGTGGGAGGGCGGGGGTCAGAGGGCCAGGCAGGCGGGGTTGACGGGTTGGTCGCGGAGGGCTTGGCGGATCACGGAGTACGTGGTGCCGTCGGTCACCAGGCCGAGGTGCCCGACGACGCGGAGTGGACACCGGGACTGGATCAACACGTTCGTCGCCCCGTCGGCCAGCGTGGCGTTGTCGACCGGGCGCACCAGTTCGTCCTGCCGGGTACGCACGGTGGTCCAACGGACGTCACCGGGGGTGTCGTCACCGGCGTTCAGCGCGGCGAGGAACGGCGAGCCGATCGTCATCTGCTGGCAGGCGACCACTCCCGCACAACTGCCCAGGCCGAGGAAGGCCACGATGTTGGCGACGTACGTGCCGTACTGCGGGGTGCCCAGGCTGACGTAGCGTCCGACGGCGTCCCCGCCGCCCAGGTTCTTGATGTAGTAGCGGCTGACCAGGCCGCCTTCGGAGTGGGCGACCAGGTCGACCCTGGCCGCGCCGGTGCTGGCGCGGACCTGGCCGACGAAACTGCGCAGGCTTCCGGCGGACGTGGTGATGTCGCCGAGCCCGAGGTTCGGCAGCGGATAGATCCAGACGCGGTACCCGTCGGCGCGCAGCCGCGCGGCGAGCGGTTCGTAGACGGCGGCGAAGCCGCTGAGCCCGCCGACGACGATGACCGGGTTGGCCCCGGCAAGGGCCCGCAGGCCGTCGGCGGATCCCGCCGCGCCGCCGTGATCGGGGGCGGCACCCGCCGGGCCAGAGCCGGCCAGGTCAGAACCGACCGGACCGGTATCGGCCAGGACCGAGCGATCGGTGGCGGCACCTGCCGTTGACGTGTCGGAGACGGGCTCGGCGGTGGCGGCGGCCGGGGAGGCCAGGACGGTGGCGAGGGCCAGGGCCAGGGCCAGGGCCAGGACGGGGACAGCCTTTCGGAGCAGCATCGCTGCACCTCCCAAGGGGGATCCCGGGGTTGCCGGGTGGAGGCGGTGGGGGTGTCCGATCGACCGTGCCTCGATGATGCGGGCCACAATCCGGAAACGTCAATGAAAAGTTACGCGCGGGTAGCGATCTCTTCGCCGCCACCCCACGAACACCGCGGAGAGCGGAGCGCACCGCCGGACGGCGGACGCCGCACGCACCGGCCGGGTGCGTGCGGCGTCCAGGGTGGTACGGGCGTCAGCCGGCCGGGGCCTTCTCCGGCTCGGGCTCGGGTCGGGCCGGACCGTTCTTGACGTACGTCGGGTGCAGTTGCACCGGCTGGTTCTCCTGTCGGCGTCGCTGACGCGACCGGACCCGCAGGTTGAGGAACTCCACGAAGATCGAGAAGGCGATCGGGCCGTACACGTAGCCCTTCGGGATGTGCTGGTCGAGGCCCTCGGCGATCAGGCTCGCACCGATGATCAGCAGGAACGACAGGGCGAGCATCTTGACCGTCGGGTGCTGGTTGACGAAACTGCTCACCGCATTGACCGAGACCAACATGATGATCATGGCGATCACCACGGCGGCCACCATGATGGCGAGTTCGTCGACCATGCCGACCGCGGTGATCACCGAGTCGAGCGAGAAGACCACGTCCAGCACCAGGATCTGCGCGATGACCACACTGAACGAGGCGGCCTTCTTGCCCGACTTGGCGTGGTCGGATCCCTCCAGGTGCTCGTGGATCTCGTACGTCGCCTTGCCGACCAGGAACAACCCGCCGAGCAGCAGGATCAGGTCCCGCCCGGAGATCTCCTGACCGAGCACGGTGAACAGCGGAGCGGTCAGGCCGATGATCCAGGACAACGAGGCCAACAGGATCAGACGGGTGATCAGGGCGAGCGAGATACCGATCATCCGGGCGCGGGCCTGCTGGTGCTCAGGTAACCGGCCGGACAGGATCGAGATGAACACGACGTTGTCGATGCCCAGCACGATCTCCAGCAGGAGCAGGGTCGCGAACGCGATCCACAGCTCGGGACTGGTCAGGAATTCCATTCCATCCTCGACTTCCAGACCGCCGCCGGGTCGGCACCCGGAGCCATCGGCGGATCTGCGTACGCATGGCGTACCGCGCCGGAGGTTCCGCCGCAACCCCAGGCGGTCGGCACCCGCGCAGGGTGCGGCGCGATGGCATGCTGTGAGCCGTGCGCGGCACCTCGCCCTCCGATGAAGAGCGTCTCCGGGTCATGCCGTGGTGGCTGATCCTGATCGGGCTGCTGGTGGCCGCCCTGCTCGGCTGGTGGGTGCTGGACTGGCTGCTCGGCGAGGCCGACCGGGCCGCCGCACCGGACACCCGGGCCGGCCTGCGTATCGACGCGATCCGCACCGGCCTGACGGTGGTTGCCGGCACCGGCGGCGGGCTCGCCCTGCTGCTCGCCGCCCGCCGACAGTGGATCAACGAGCGGGCGCAGCGACACCAGGAGACCGTCGCCGCACGGGACCAGGAACACCGCGACCGGGTGCAGGCGCACGTCGAGGCGGTCGCCGAGGCCGGGCAGCGGCACCAGGAACGGCAGGCCGAGGCCGCCGCGTACGACGCCGCCGAGCGCCGACTCACCGAGCTGTACACCCGGGCCGTCGAACTGCTCGGCAACGACAACGCCGCGGTACGCCTCGGCGGACTGCACGCCCTGGAACGCCTCGGTCAGGACAACCCGGCACAGCGCACGACCATCGTGGCGGTGCTCTGCGCGTACCTGCGGATGCCGCCGGACGACGACGCGCGCGAGTCGGAGGTACGGCGTACCGCGCAGCGGGTGGTGACCGCGCACCTGCGCGCGGACGGCGACGCGTTCTGGCCCGGTATGCGGCTGGACCTGACCGGCGCCCGCCTGCACGACCTCGACGCCTCCGGGTGCACCCTCGACGACGCGGACCTGACCGGCGCGACCTGCACCGGCGTCACCCGGTTCGGCGGTGCCCGCCTCGGTGGCCGGCTGGTGCTGGCGGCCACCTTCGACGAGCTGGTGCTGGACGCGGTCACCGGCGACGCGGAGATCGTCCTGGACGGTGCGCGGATCACCGGCGGGCTGCACGCCGACGGCGCCGAGTTCGGCGGGCGGGTCTCCGCCCGGCGCGCCGTGCTCGGCGAGACCTCCTGGCGCGGCGCCACGTTCCGCCGCTCGGTGACCTTCGACCACACCACGTTCGGCGGCGGCGCCGACTTCGGCCGGGCGTCGTTCCTCGGCGGACTCTCCATGGAGCACACCGTCTTCGGCGGCCACGCCGACTTCCGCGACACCCTCTTCGCCGACCTGGCCCTGTTCCGCTGGACCGAGTTCGCCACCGACGCCTGGTTCACCGGTGCCCGCTTCCCCGGCACGGCGAACTTCGGTCGCGCCCGCTTCGGTGGCCCGGTCAGCTTCGAGTCCGCCACGCTGGCCCACCGCCCCCGGGTCGACCGGGCCCGCGCGACGGCGTCCGCCGCCCACGTCTGGCCCGACGGCACCACCGTCGCGCCCCTGGACGACGACTGGCTCCTGCTCACCGACCCGTGACCGGGGTCGCGCAGTCCGACCTCGACTCCCCGCCCCGGATCCCCTGCCTCACGGCGAGGTGAGCGGTTCGGCCCGGTAGGCCCGGTGCAGCAGGGACAGGAAGGAGGGTGCGTCGGGCAGCGGCACCGCGTCGATCCGGCGCACCGCCACGCCCGGCGTCCACGAGTTCATCACCACGCACCCCGCCATGCTCGGCAGGTCGGCGACGGTGACCTCCTGGACGCGCTGCGGGACGCCGAGGCGGTCCACCTGGCGGCGGACGATGCCCATCGTGGTCCCGCCCAGCATCTCCGCGTCGGGCCACACCACCGACGTACCGTCCCAGAAGGCAAGGTTCCAGATCGTCCCCTCACTCAACCGTCCCCGCCGGTCGACGAACGCGGCGTCGTCGGCACCTCGCCCCACGGCCTGACGGAGAAGATGCGTCTTGGCCACCTCGCCGACGTGTTTCACCTCCGGAAGCACCCGGTCGTACCCGACCGTCGCCAGCGTCAGCGGCCCCTGCGGCCCGGATGCCGCCGGCCCCGTCCGCACCAGCACCGACAGTTCGTCGTCCGGACCGGGCAGGGTGAACTCGCCCGCCGACGAGTACACGGTGGCCAGCAACGAGACATCGTCCGGGCTCTGCGCCAGAGCCGCCCGCAGGTGGGCACGGACCCGCTCGTCGGGCACCACCCGACCGAACATCCGGGTCGAGGCGGACCGCAGCCGCTCCAGGTGCAGGTCGAGGCCCCGCACCTGTCCCCCGCGTACCTGCATGGCGGTGAAGTGCGCGTGGCCCGCGAAGGCCAGCGGTGCCAGGTCCTCAGCGGTCGCCGTCCGGCCGTCGCGCTGCACAACGAAGTACGTCATATCGGCAGCGTACGATCTGACATCAGTGTCAGTTTCCAGTGCGGATGGGGCAGATCACATCGGGATGAAGATCGGCGAACTGTCGCGCCTCACCGGCGTCAGCCCCCGGCTCCTGCGCTACTACGAGGAGCAGGGACTGCTCACCTCGTACCGGATCGGTGCCGGCCACCGCCAAACGACCCACCGTGCCTGTCCGCTCCTCGCAGGACGATGCGCCGACACCCCTGTCGCCCTGACCCGTTGACTGGCTGCGGGGGGGTCGACGTCGGCCTGCGATTGTGGCAGTGCAGCAGGAGTCGGCGCGGCGTGTCGAACAGCTACGGTGCCACGCTCGTCGAGTGAGCCGCGGCCGCGCGGATCGACGGACACTGTTACCATCGCCGCAGCCAATGCCCCGCACTCGCGAGAACCGGCGAATACATGCTTCCTGACGGCCAGGATCCGTACCTCCTCCTCGGCGTCACCAAGGATTCGACGCCGACGCAGATTCGGGAGCGATATCGCATTCTCGTGCAGGTCTGGCATCCGGACCGGCACCAGTCGAGTCCGGAGAATGTGCGGGCCGAGGCGACCCGGCAGATGCAGCAGATCAACGCGGCGTACAAACTGCTCCTCGACAGCCACGGCCGCGACACGAGCGAACACCGGACCGGCGGTGGTGGACAGAGCTGGGCCGGTGGTGAACAGAGTCGGACCGCTGAGCGCGAGACCTTCGAGCAGGAACAGGAGCGGCGCAAACGGGAGCGCGACGCCTACGAACGCCAGGCGCAGGAACGCGATGCCCGCCGGCGTGCCACCGCGGAACGGGAGGCGCGGCAGCGCGCGGCCGAGGAACGAGAGGCCCGCGAACGCGAGACGCGGGAAAAGGAACGGCAGGAACGCGAGCGGGAGGCCCGCGAACGCCAGCATCCCTCGGCCCGGTGGACCCACCCGTCGTACGACCCGGTGGAGCTACCGGAATCACTCGTCATCCGCCCGATCACCGTGTCCCTGCCGAATGGCGAGGAAGGATACACACTCCGGGCGTACGCCGACGAACAGAAAGAGCAGGCCGTCTTCCCCGGTGCCGACGGTCACCTGCTGCTGTTCCGGTCACAGGAATCGTTGCACCGGTATCTGACCGAGCCCGGAGCCCACGAATTGGCCACCGCACCCGGTTGGGACGATTTCATGAACTGGGTGCTCAGAACGGGTATGCGCGACGATGACGAGGAGCAGTCGTACGACTTCGACCTGATCGTCTACAACCTGAGGTTCCCGATCGCGCAATGGGTGCCGCGTCTGTTCATCACCCATCGCGACCTCGTGATGGAGGTGGCGGAGGCGTTCGAGTGGGACGACGTACGCACGCTGTTGCGGGTGGGATCGCCGCTGGACAGGCTCGACGATCTGATGCGCGTGGCGGACCGGCCGCTCACCGGGTGGAAGGCACGTCGCCAGCTCGGCTCGTTCCCGTCCGGCCCCGTCAACACTGCCTGGCGACAGGTGATCCGCCTCGTCGGAGCCCACGTACGCTGGCTGCGGTGAGGCCACCCGCAGGGCGCGCCGCCCCGGCGGTCACACCTCGTCGTCGGCGGCGACGCGGACTGCCAGCGCGGTCGCCGGGAGCGCCCCGGCGAACTCCGGAGTCGTCAGTACGCTGACGGCGACACCGGGTGCGACCAGCCAGAACGCCTGCGCCTCGCCGGTCAGCCCGGGGCCGTCGCCGTGCGGGAAGTCGCTCAGCCGCCACTGCGCCGGATCACGCTCGTGGTACGCGGCGAGGAAGTCGCGTAGCGCGTCGAGGTCGGTGAGCCGCTCCCCCCGCAGCACGTGGACGCGCAGGTCCACCTGGTGCCCGTCGGCCTTCCGGCGCTCCCAGAACCGGCTGGTGAGGCGGACGTCCTCCCACTCACTGGCGAAGTCCGACACCTCGTCGCCGACACCGGGCGGCACATACCCGACGTGGAATCCGTCCAACACCCCGCCGTCGCGGTCCACTCGCCACCCTCTCGATCGTCCGGTCAGTTGCCCAGTGCGCGTACCTTCGTGATCGTCTCCTGGACGTGCTGCCGGGCCGGGCCACCGCCCTCGGCGGCCTGCGCGAGCGCCTGCCGGTACGAGTCGATCATCCCGATCAGCGGCCCGGCGGCCACCCCCTGCAACGCCCCCGCGACGAGTTGCCGCGCCTCGGCGGCATCCTGGGCGGCGGCGGCCGTCTTCGCCTTCGCCTCGTCCAGCTTGTGCGCGGCCGCCGCCAATCGGGCGATCATCTCCGCTGCGCTCACATGCCCTCCCCGGCTCGACCGCGACCACTCAGGAGCGTACGAGATCCGTCCGCACACCGCGACCACCCGCACCGCACACCCGATCAGAACGAGTCGGGAGCCCGGTCGGCGCGACCGAAGTTAGGAAGGGACCCTTTCTATACCGTAGGCGTTAGGCCGTGTTTCATAGCTCGGGTCGGAGCCACTCGTTGATCGCGGCGACGTGGACCGTGGCCTGGTAGCGCACGGCGAGCTTGTCGAACCTGGTGGCCATGGCTCGATGGCGTTTGAGCTGGTTGATGCCGCACTCCACGGCGTGACGTTGCTGGTAGATGTGGGCGTCGAAGGTCGGCGGTCGGCCGCCCTTGGACCCCTTTCTGCGCCGGCTTGCGGCCTGATCGATCTTGATCGGGATCGTGGCCGGGATGCCACGTCGGCGTAGGTGCTCCCGGTTGGCGCGGGAGCTGTATGCCTTGTCCGCGAGGACCCGGTCGGGTCGAGTGCGGGGTCGGCCGCCGTCGGGCCGGGGGACCCGGATGCGGGCCAGGACCCGGGTGAACTGCGGACTGTCACCGCGCTGCCCGCCGGTCAGCAACATCGACAGCGGCTTGCGGCCCTGCTCGCAGGCCAGGTGCAGTTTGGTGGTCCAGCCACCTCGTGACCGACCCAGAGCGTGATCAGCCGGCTCGTCCTCGACCCCGCCGGGTGGTTCCTTCTGCAGCTCGGGTCGGGTGCGGGCGCCGGCGGCGTGCTGATGCGCCCGAGCGATCGTCGAGTCAACGCTGACGTCCCAGGTGATCAGACCGGCGGCGTCGGCGCGGGTCTGCAACCCGGTGACGAACCGCTGCCACACCCCGGCACGCTGCCAACGGCGGAACAGCCCGTAGACCGTCTGCCAGGGCCCGTAACACTCCGGAACATCCCGCCAGGGCGAGCCCACCCGGACCCTCCACCGGATCCCATCGATGAGCTGCCGTTTACTCCACTTCAGCGGTCGCCCTGGCTTCTTACCCCTCGGCAGCAGCGGTTCCAACGCCGCCCACTGCACGTCAGTCAGGTCGAACCGCCTCGTCACCGGTATGGTGGCCACGAGGTCTCCGTGCTGATGGTCTGTCTTGGTCGATGAACCATCTACCGGAGACCTCACTACGTATCGATCACCGACACGCCGAGATCTCCCTGGCCGGGGCTGACTGGCCAACCGCAGCTATGAAACACGGCCTAGTAGGCCGTGTTTCATAGCTCGGGTCGGAGCCACTCGTTGATCGCGGCGACGTGGACCGTGGCCTGGTAGCGCACGGCGAGCTTGTCGAACCTGGTGGCCATGGCTCGATGGCGTTTGAGCTGGTTGATGCCGCACTCCACGGCGTGACGTTGCTGGTAGATGTGGGCGTCGAAGGTCGGCGGTCGGCCGCCCTTGGACCCCTTTCTGCGCCGGCTTGCGGCCTGATCGATCTTGATCGGGATCGTGGCCGGGATGCCACGTCGGCGTAGGTGCTCCCGGTTGGCGCGGGAGCTGTATGCCTTGTCCGCGAGGACCCGGTCGGGTCGAGTGCGGGGTCGGCCGCCGTCGGGCCGGGGGACCCGGATGCGGGCCAGGACCCGGGTGAACTGCGGACTGTCACCGCGCTGCCCGCCGGTCAGCAACATCGACAGCGGCTTGCGGCCCTGCTCGCAGGCCAGGTGCAGTTTGGTGGTCCAGCCACCTCGTGACCGACCCAGAGCGTGATCAGCCGGCTCGTCCTCGACCCCGCCGGGTGGTTCCTTCTGCAGCTCGGGTCGGGTGCGGGCGCCGGCGGCGTGCTGATGCGCCCGAGCGATCGTCGAGTCAACGCTGACGTCCCAGGTGATCAGACCGGCGGCGTCGGCGCGGGTCTGCAACCCGGTGACGAACCGCTGCCACACCCCGGCACGCTGCCAACGGCGGAACAGCCCGTAGACCGTCTGCCAGGGCCCGTAACACTCCGGAACATCCCGCCAGGGCGAGCCCACCCGGACCCTCCACCGGATCCCATCGATGAGCTGCCGTTTACTCCACTTCAGCGGTCGCCCTGGCTTCTTACCCCTCGGCAGCAGCGGTTCCAACGCCGCCCACTGCACGTCAGTCAGGTCGAACCGCCTCGTCACCGGTATGGTGGCCACGAGGTCTCCGTGCTGATGGTCTGTCTTGGTCGATGAACCATCTACCGGAGACCTCACTACGTATCGATCACCGACACGCCGAGATCTCCCTGGCCGGGGCTGACTGGCCAACCGCAGCTATGAAACACGGCCTAGCAGGGGGCCCTTCCTTACACACACGGGTCAGCGCAGCAGGCGGACCAGCACCAGGTAGCCGCAGTAGGCGAGCGGCACCGCGACGAAGCACAGCAGGAAGCCCAGCAGCGGATACCGGGGCGGCGTAGCGGCACCACTGGCGGGCCGCCCCCACTTGCCGAGCACCAGCCAGGCACCGATCAGGGCGACCGCGGGCAGGCCGGCACACATCCAGGCGACCACCGTGCCGAGGCCGACCACACCGACGTCGGAGGCGAGACCCAGGATCAGGATCAGCACCACGGCGACACCGGAGAAGCCGAGATAGACGGCGACCGCCCGGGCCATCGGCGACCATCCGGGCAGCAGCGCCGGGCGCTGGGCGAGCATCTCGGCCTGCTGCGCGTACCTGTCCGCCTCGTCCGCCCAGCGCCGCGCCAACTCCAGCTCCGTCGCCGGGTCGACCGCACCGGCCCGTTGGGCCGGCACCCCCGCCTCCGTCGCGCTCACCGCCACCGGCAACGCCCGGTCCGTCTGCCCCGTTTGCGGGTACGCCCCGACCTCCGACCGCCCCGGCGCGGCGGCTGCGCCGCCGACCCCCACCGTCGACGGCGACCCCGAAGGCGCCCCGGAAACCGGCGGGTGACCGGCAGCAGTCGGCGGCCCGGGCACCCCCGAGACCGGCACGGCACCCGGCACCCCTGAAACCGGCGCGGAAACGGGCATTCCCGAGACCGGCGGGCCGGAGACCGGCGGGCCGGAGACCGGCGGGCCGGATCCGGGCGGCGGGCCGGCGGTGGCCGGGTCCAGGCCGATGCCGCGACCGAGGTGGTCGAGGCGCTGGCCCTGGGCGAGCAGGCGTTGGTGCAGATACTCCACGGTGGCACCGAGGTGACGGTGCCGCTCGGTCTTGGTGGCGGTGTCCTGTTCACCGGCACGCTGTTGGGTGGAGAGGTGCCGCAGCAGCGCGGCGTACTCGTCGAAGCTGGACACGCCTCACTCCTGCCCGTCGGGGATGTGCCCGTCCCGGGCGAACGGCACGATCAACCGGACCCGCTGGTCGTGCCGGTCCACCAGCAGCGCCCGGTCGGCCCGTGGCGTGTACGCCAGATCGTGCACGCCGAGGTGCAGACCGAGGTCCGCGCCGGGCACGTTCAACGCGACCAGACAGGCGACGTCGTCGCGGTTCTGGGTGCCACCGAGGTCGTCGGCGAGCCGACGCAGGCCGCGCCACCAGCCGAGCAGGTGCACGCCGTGGCCGGGGCCCTGACGCAACAGGGTCCGCAGGTCGTCGTGGCCGGAGCGGAAGGTCGCCGGATCGGTCTCGGCGAGCCGTCCGGCGGCGGCGTCCACCCCGAAGACCACCAGATAGGTACGCCCCGCAGCGCCCGCTTCGTCACCTGACGCTGCGGCGTCGGACGCGCCGCTACCAGGCACGCGGCTGTCAGGCACGCCGCTACCGGGCACGCCGCCGGTCCCGAACGTCTCGAAACCGGCCGTACCCGCTCCGGGCATGCCAGGACCGGGCGTACCGGCCCCGGACGTGCGAGGACCGGACGGGGACGTGGCGAGGGTGGCGATCCGGGCGTGCAGGGCGGCGGTGTCGAGCCGCTGCACCGGGTGCCCGGCGGCGGTCAGCGCGGCGGCGGTGTCGTCGGCGGCCGAGTCGGCGGCGGCGACCAGCGGGGCGAGCAGGAAGGTCGCCTCGCCGGGGGTGTGCTGCCGGGCGAGACTCAGGGTCGCGGCGCGCAGCACCTCGGCGCCGGTGGGCGAGGTACCCACCACGGCCAGGTGTCGGCCGGGAGCGGTGTCCATGATGAACATGGCGGTGGTGCCGTCCACGTCGACCGTCCGGCCGACCAGGGCCAGAGGACGTCGACCGCCGGGGCGTAGACCGGTGAAGGTGGCGTCGGCCTCGACGCGGGCGGTGTCGTACCCCCGGAACACCGACGGCGGACGCGCGCCCGGCGGGCGGGCCTGCCACAGGTCGTGCCGCAGCCGGGTCAGGTCACCACCGGCGGCGTGCGCGTCGGGGAAGCGGATCACGGTGTTGGCGCCGGGCGCGCCGGCAGCGGTGTTGACCACGGCCGAGCCGACCGGCAGGGTCGCCGCCGCGTCGTTGAGCTGGTCGAGCACTCCCCCGCCGCCGGCCAGCGCCACCCGCAGCGCGAACTGGCCGAAGACCGCTTCGGCCCGGCCGTAGAGGGCCTCGATCCCCGTCGTGCTCTGGCTGGCGAGCACCAGGTGTACGCCGTACGAGCGGCCCTTGCGGGCGAGTTCCTCCAGCAGGTCCACCGATTCGCGGGCGAGCTGGTCGTTGCCGGCGAGCAACACCTGGAACTCGTCGATCACGGCGACGATCCGGGGTACCGGTGTGTCGGAGGGCAGGTCGGCGAGCTTGGTGACGCCGTGGCGCTTGAGTGCGGTGGCCCGTCGGTGCAGTTCGCGGCGCAGCTCGCGGAGCACGGCCACGCCGTACTCGCGGTCGCTCTCGATGCCGACGGCACGGGCGTGCGGCAACCACGACGGGTCGTGTCCGGTGGGGACGAACTCGGTGAAGCTCACTCCCTCCTTGAAGTCGAGGAGGTAGAGCTGCAACTCGGCCGGTGAGTAGCGGGCGGCCAGCCCGTAGAGCACGTCGAGCAGGAAGACCGTCTTGCCGGCGCCGGTGCGTCCGCCGACCAGCCAGTGCGGGGTGGCGTCGTCGAAGGCCATGCTGAACGGGTCGCGTCCGGCGCGGCCCACCACGGTACGCAGACCGGCGCGGGCCGAGGTGGCCCAGCGCTGCCCGGGCAGCAGGTCGGCGAAGGTGACCGCCGCACCGCGTCGGGCGGCGTCGCCCAGGTGGGTGGCGAGGGCGGCGACCGAGGCGGACGGGGCGTCACCGTCGAGACGCACCGGGACGCTGAGCCCGCTGCCGTCGGCGCTGAACGGCGTGCCGGGCGGGTCGCCGACCCGGGCCAGCCCGCCGACGCCCGCGTACGACCGTGCGCCCGGTGTGCCACCGGCGGAAGTCCGGTCGCCGGAGAGCCGGATCAGCGTGGTGGAGCCCAGCGGCGGCGCGGACTCCCCGGGGCCGATCGCCGGCCAGCCGGCCAGCAGCACGCAGACCGCGGCGGCGGGGCCGGCGTGGGTGAGCGCGGCGAGTCGGGCCGCCTCGCGCGGCGACGGGACGGACGCGGCGACCACCAGCAGGAGTTCCTGGTCGGGCCGGTCGGCGCGGCGGGCGTCCCGGGCGTGCTGTTCGGCGGCGTCGAGCAGGGCGGTGACGTCCGCGTCGGTGGTGGCCGGCGCGTCGATCACCCCGGCGTCGGCCAGGGGCCGCAGTGGACCGAAGGTGGCACCGAGAGCGGCCGTGTCCAGCCCGGCGACCCGGACGCCGCCCGGCGCGGCGGTGGCCAGCACCCGCAGCACGAGCGCCCGCAGCAGGGCGGCCACGGCCGGGTCACGGGCGTCGGTGTCGACCGCCAGGTGGTGCCCGGCACCGAGCGGCAACAGCACCGGGAAGCCGCCACCGGCGACGACCGCTTCGCCGACGCGTACCGGCACGGGCTGGCGCACCAGTGGGGTGCCGGGCGTGGGGGTGGCCAACGCGGTGCCGACCCGGGCCAGCCGGGCCACCAGGTCGGCGTCGGTCGCCGGGGTGACCGGCACCGCGCCGCGCAACGCGTCACGGGCGGAGTCGAGGTGGGCCCGGGCGGCCCGGTGGGCGGCCATCGCCTGCCCGTACGCCGACGCGAGCCTGCCCAACGTGTGCCCCTCCGCCGACAGCCGCCTGGTCCGCTGAAACCCTAACGGACAGCGGCGATCCGGGCACGGTCCCCGCACGGCCGTGTCGGCCCGTCCAGGCGTCGGCGCTCCCGGCACGTGCGTGAAAGGTGGGGTCCCCTGCTAACGCCTCGTGCATAGCAGGGGACCCCTCCTAACATCGCGAGCCGTCAGCCGGTGACCGCGTTGAGCGCGGGCAGGTAGCCGTACCGGTAGCCGTCGGCGTTGGGGTGGTACGCCTCGATGACACCGGTGACGTCCCGGATCCACGGCTGGGCACCGCAGACACCGTGGCCGGCGAAGGTGGGCCGGGTGTCGGCGAAGGTGGCACCGGCCGCGGCGGCCCGGTCGGCGGTCACCTCGGCGAGGACGTCGGCCGCCTCGTTGAGGAGGGTGCGCTTGTGGGTGCTCATCGCCAGCAGCCCGCAGGACCTGGTCTCGAACAGGCGCGGATAGCCGAGCACGATCAGCCGCGCGTTCGGGGCGCGCTCGCGGATGGCCGCGTAGGTGCGGTCCAGCCGGGCCGGCAGGGTGCCGGTGGCGAACGCCTTGGCCTCGTTGACCGCAGTGGTGCAGGTGGACGTGCTGCCGAAGCGGCAACTGGTCATCACGTCGGCGAATCCGGCGTCGTTGCCGCCGATGGTGATGGTGACCATCGTGGTGGTGGCGCTGAGCGCGCCGAGTTGGTTGGCGAGCACGTCGGCGGTGACCGCGCCGCCGCAGGCCGGGAAGCGGAAGCTGGCCACCGCGTTGGCGGCGGCCCACAGTGGCGCGTACGACTTCTGGCTGCGCAGGCAGGTGGACAGGTCGTACGGGCCGGCACCGACCCCGGAGGAGTACGAGTCGCCGAGCGCGACGTAGTGCACGGGCCCGGCGGCCTGGGCGGCGGTGGGTACGGCCAGTGCGCCGAGGGTGGCGGTGGCGAGGGCGACCAACGTGGCGAGGGCACGGGCCAGCGGACGGTGGGACATGACGGACCTCCACAGAGGGTGGTGGTGGAGCCCGTGGACCGCGCGCGTGGCCAGGGGTTGTTACTAGCCGGTAATGCTATCGAAACATGCAGATGAAGTGAATAGCCGTCGCCCCGCAGACGCAGCACGCCCGGCCGAGTCACGGCCGGGCGTATGCGCGGGTGTGCGGGTGTGCGGTGTGCGGCGCGCGGGTGCGCCGGGGTGTTAGCAGGGGTCCCCTGCTATGCACGAGGCGTTAGCAGGGGACCCCTCCTTACACAGCGAGCGGTTGGGAGGCGGCGTGCACGGGTGCCGGGAGGGTGCCGACGCCACCGAGGTAGCCGTGGATCGCGGCGGCGGCGGCCCGCCCCTCGGCGATGGCCCAGACGATCAGTGACGCCCCCCGGTGCATGTCACCGGCGACGAAGACACCGTCGGCCTCGGTCTGCCAGTCGCCCCGGGACTCGATCGCGCCCCGGGCGTTGCGGGTCACCCCGAACTGGGTCAGCAGCGGCTGCTCCTCGGTGCCCTCGAAGCCGATGGCCAGCAGCACCAGGTCGGCGGGCAACTCCTGTTCGGTCCCGGGGACAGTGGTGACGATGCGCCGGCCGTCCCGCTTCTCGACGGTCACCTCGGCGATCCGCACGGCACGGACCGCGCCGGTGCCGTCGTCGACGAACTCCTGCACGGCGACCGCGAAGACGCGCTCCCCGCCCTCCTCGTGCGCCGCGTACTCGCGCAGGATCCACGGCCAGGTCGGCCACGGGTCGCGCTCCTCGTCGCGGGCCTGTGGAGGGCGCGGGTACAGGTCGAGCTGGTGTACGCCGGCCGCGCCCTGCCGGTGCGCCACCCCGAGGCAGTCGGCCGCGGTGTCGCCGCCGCCGATGATGACGACATGCTTGCCGGCCGCGTCGATCGGCGTACCGTCCGGCAGGGTGGCCAGCGCGGGACGGCCCGCACCGGCGGCGGCGACCACCCGGTTGGCGGCGACCAGGTGCGCCATCGCCTGGTGCACCCCGCGCAGCTGCCGGCCCACGGTGTCGGTCTCCCGGCCCTGCAACGCCCCGCAGGCCAGCAGCACCGCGTCGTGCTGGGCCCGGAGCTGCGCGGCGGTCACGTCGACGCCCACGTCCACGCCGGTCCGGAACACCACGCCCTCGGCGGCCAACTGCGCCAGCCGGGCGTCGATGTGCCGCTTCTCCAGCTTGAAGTCGGGGATGCCGTAGCGCAGCAGACCGCCCGGGGTGTCGTCGCGCTCGTACACGGTGACGGCGTGCCCGGCGCGGGCCAGTTGCTGCGCGGCGGCGAGCCCGGCCGGGCCGGAACCGACCACCGCCACCGACCGCCCGGACGGGGTCGGACTCGGGCACGGGGTCAGGCCCCGGGCCGCCGCGGCGTCGGCGATCTCCACCTCGACCTGCTTGATGGTCACCGGGGCACCCCCGCCGATGCCGAGTACGCAGGCCGCCTCGCAGGGTGCCGGGCAGAGCCGGCCGGTGAACTCGGGGAAGTTGTTGGTGGCGTGCAGCGACTCCACCGCCGCGTCCCAGTTGCCGGTGCGGACCAGGTCGTTCCAGTCCGGGATGCGGTTGCCCAGCGGACACCCGGCGGTGTCGCTGTGGCAGAACGGGATGCCGCAGTCCATGCACCGGGTGGCCTGCTCCCGGATCAGCTCCTCACCGGCGGGCGGATAGACCTCCCGCCAGTCGCTGATCCGCACCGGCACCGGCCGGCGGGCCGGCACCCGCCGGGGGTAGCGCAGGAAACCGTTCGGGTCAGGCACGAGCCACCTCCTGGGCGACCGCCCGCGGCGCGGACGGAACCGGCGTCGACGCGGGTGCCGCCTGGGGCGGCTGCGCGGCCGGTGCGAGCGCACTCATCACCGCGTCGTCGACGTTCTGGCCGGCGGCTTCGGCGGCCCGCATGATCTCCATCACCCGGCGGTAGTCCCGGGGTACCACGGCGGTGAACTCCTCCACCGCCTCCGGCCAGCGCTTGAGCAGCGCCTCGGCGACCGCCGAGTCGGTCTCCGCGAAGTGCCGCTGCACCAGCTCGTGCAGCCGGACCCGCTCCTGCTCGCCGGGGGCGGCGAGGTCGACCAGCTCGGTGTTGACCCGCCGCCGGTCGAGGTTCCAGACGAACGCGGTGCCGCCGGACATGCCGGCCGCGAAGTTGCGCCCGGTCGGGCCGAGCACGACCACCGTGCCGCCGGTCATGTATTCGCAGCCGTGGTCGCCAACACCCTCGACGACGGCCGCCGCACCGGAGTTGCGCACCGCGAACCGCTCCCCCACCCGGCCGCGCAGGAACACCTCGCCCTCGGTGGCGCCGTACAGGATGGTGTTGCCGGCGATGATCTGGTCCTCGGCGCGCTGTCCGGACTCGGCGCCGACGCCGACGAAGGGCGCCGACGCGTCCGGCCGGACCACCAGCCGCCCGCCGGAGAGGCCCTTGCCGACGTAGTCGTTGGCGTCGCCGTGCAGCCGCATGGTGACCCCGCGCGGCAGGAATGCGCCGAACGACTGCCCGGCCGTGCCGCGCAGCGTGAACTCGACGGTGTCGGTGGGCAGCCCGGCGCCGCCGTACCGGCGGGTCACCTCGCCGCCGAGCATCGCGCCGACGCTGCGGTGCTCGTTGCGGATCGCCACCTCGGCCCGGACCGGGGCGACCGGCGTCCCGTCGGCGGGCGCGTCCAGCACCGGGGCGGCCAGGGCGATCAGCTCGTTGTCCAGTGCCAGTTCCAGGCCGTGGTCCTGGGCCCGGACGCCCCGGCGGGCGGCGCCCTCCGGCAGCTCCGGCAGGTGCAGTACGCGTCCGAGGTCGATCCCGCCGGCCTTCCAGTGCGCGACCGCGGGTGCGACGTCGAGCAGCTCGGTCCGGCCGATCGCCTCGTCGATGCTGCGCAGACCCAGCTCGGCCAGGTAGCCGCGGATCTCCTCGGCGAGGAAGAGGAAGAAGTTCTCCACGAACTCCGGCTTGCCGTTGAAGCGCTCGCGCAGCACCGGGTTCTGGGTGGCGATGCCGACCGGACAGGTGTCCAGGTGACACACGCGCATCATCACGCAGCCGGCGACGATCAGCGGGGCGGTGGCGAAGCCGAACTCCTCGGCGCCGAGCAGGGCCGCGACCACCACGTCCCGGCCGGTCTTGAGCTGGCCGTCGACCTGCACGGTGACCCGGTCGCGCAGCTTGTTGAGCAGCAGCGTCTGCTGCGCCTCGGCCAGGCCCAGCTCCCAGGGGGTGCCGGCGTGCTTGAGCGAGTTCAGCGGGGAGGCGCCGGTGCCACCGTCGTGACCGGAGATCAGGATGACGTCGGCCTTGAGCTTGGCCACCCCGGCGGCCACCGTGCCGACACCCACCTCGCTGACCAGCTTGACGTGCACCCGGGCGGCCGGGTTGACGCACTTGAGGTCGTGCACGAGCTGGGCGAGGTCCTCGATCGAGTAGATGTCGTGGTGCGGTGGCGGCGAGATCAGGCCGACACCGGGGGTGGCGTGCCGGGTCCGGGCGATCCACGGCCACACCTTGTTGCCGGGGAGCTGGCCGCCCTCGCCGGGCTTGGCGCCCTGGGCCATCTTGATCTGGAGGTCGTCGGCGTTGACCAGGTACTCGCTGGTCACGCCGAAGCGGCCACTGGCGATCTGCTTGACCGACGAGCGGCGGGCCGGGTCGTAGAGGCGCTCGACGTCCTCACCGCCCTCACCGGTGTTGGACTTGCCGCCGAGGCGGTTCATCGCGATCGCCAGGGTCTCGTGCGACTCCGCCGAGATCGACCCGTACGACATGGCACCGGTGGCGAACCGCTTGACGATCTCGCTGGCCGGCTCGACCTCCTCGATCGGCACCGGCGACCGGTCGCCGGTCCGCAGCCGGAACAGGCCGCGCAGCGACCCGGCCTTCGCGGCCAACTCGTCGACCTTCGCGGTGTACGCGCGGAACACGTCGTACTGCCGGGTCCGGGTGGCGTGCTGGAGCAGGAAGACCGTCTCGGGGTTGAACAGGTGCAGCTCGCCCTCGCGACGCCACTGGTACTCGCCACCGACCGGCAGCCCGGCGGGGGCCTCGGCACCCGGCGGCGGCCAGGCCAGCGCGTGCCGGGCGGCCACCTCGGTGTGGATGCCGTCCAGCCCGACGCCGCTGATCGTGCTCGGCGTGCCCCGGAAGTACCGCTGCACCAGCCGGGTCTCCAGGCCGACCGCCTCGAAGACCTGCGCTCCGCAGTACGACGACACGGTGGAGATGCCCATCTTGGACATGATCTTCAGGACGCCCTTGCCGAGCGCCTTGACGTAGTTGCGGATCGCGGTCCGCGGCTCGACCCCGGCCAGCGACCCGGTGGAGATCATGTCCTCCACCGACTCGAAGGCGAGGTACGGGTTGACCGCCGCCGCGCCGTAGCCGATCAGCACCGCCGCGTGGTGCACCTCGCGGCAGTCCCCGGACTCCACGATCAACGCCACCTGGGTCCGCGTCTGCTCCCGGACCAGGTGCTGGTGCACCGCGGCGGTGAGCAGCAGCGACGGGATCGGCGCGAGGTCGGCGTTGGAGTCCCGGTCGGAGAGCACCAGGATGCGGACGCCGTCCTCGATCGCCTCGGACACGTGGCGGCAGATCTCGGTCAGCCGGGCCTTGATGCCGGCCCCGCCGTCCCGGATCCGGTAGAGCCCGGAGACCCGGACCGCCTTGAAGCCGGGCAGGTCGCCGTCCTCGTCGATGGAGAGGACCTTGGCCAGCTCGTCGTTGTCGATCACCGGGTAGGGCAGCACGATCTGCCGACAGCTCGCCGGCCCCGGGTCGAGCAGGTTGCCCTCCGGGCCGATGGTCGTCGCCAGGCTGGTCACCAACTCCTCGCGGATGGCGTCCAGCGGCGGATTGGTGACCTGGGCGAAGAGCTGGTGGAAGTAGTCGTAGAGCAGCCGCGGCCGGGTGGACAGCGGGGCGATCGGGGTGTCCGTGCCCATCGAGCCGATCGGCTCCGCGCCGGTGCGGGCCATCGGGGCGAGCAGGATCTTCAGCTCCTCCTCGGTGTAGCCGAAGGTCTGCTGGCGACGGCGTACCGAGTCGTGGGTGTAGACCTCGTGCTCGCGGAGCGGCAGGTCGTCCATCTCGATCAGCCCGGCGTGCAGCCAGTCCGTGTACGGCTGGGCCGCGGCCAGCTCGGTCTTGATCTCGTCGTCGTGCACGATCCGACCGGCGGTGGTGTCGACCAGGAACATCTTGCCGGGCTGGAGCCGGCCCTTGGCGACCACGGTGGCCGGATCGAGGTCGAGCACGCCCGCCTCGCTGCCCAGCACCACGAGCCCGTCGGCGGTCTGCCACCACCGGCCCGGACGCAGCCCGTTGCGGTCGAGCACCGCACCGACGATCTCGCCGTCGGTGAAGGCGACCGAGGCCGGGCCGTCCCACGGCTCCATCAGGCTGGCGTGGAACCGGTAGAAGGCACGCTTGTCGGCGGCCATGTCCGGGTCGTTCTCCCACGCCTCCGGGATCATCATCAGCACCGCGTGCGGCAGGCTGCGCCCGGCCAGGTGCAGCAGCTCCAGGACCTCGTCGAAGTTGGCCGAGTCGGAGGCGGCCGGGGTGCAGATCGGGAAGACCCGGCGGATGTTGCCGGAGAGCTCCGGCGTCCGCAGCAGCGCTTCGCGGGCCTGCATCCAGTTCCGGTTGCCACGGATCGTGTTGATCTCGCCGTTGTGCGCGATGAACCGGTACGGGTGCGCCAGCGGCCACGACGGGAACGTGTTCGTGGAGAAGCGCGAGTGCACCAGCGCGATGGCGCTGTCCACCCGCTCGTCGGTGAGGTCCGGATAGAACGCGGGCAACTGGTCCGGGGTGAGCATCCCCTTGTAGACCATGGTCCGCCCGGACAACGACGGGAAGTACGCCGGCACGCCGCGCTCAGCCGACTCCCGCTCGGCCTGCTTGCGGACGCAGAACGCGACCCGCTCCAGCTCGATGCCGCGCAGCGGAGAGCCGGCCGGTCCGGCGGGGGTATCGGTCAGCCGGTCCGCGGCGAGGAAGAGCTGCCGCACCCGGGGCATCGCCGCCAGGGCCGTCTCGCCGAGGTCCGAGGCGTCCACCGGGACGTCGCGCCAGCCGAGCAGCTCGGCGCCCTCCACCAGCGCGTACTTCTCGACCACCTGCCGGGCGCGGGCCTCGGCGGCGTCGTCGTCGGGGAAGAAGACCAGGCCGGTGGCGTACTCGCCGGCCGGGGGAAGCGGGAAGTCGACCACCGCGCGCAGGAACGCGTCCGGCACCTGGATCATGATGCCCGCGCCGTCACCGGTGTTCGGTTCGGCACCCCGGGCACCCCGGTGGTCCAACCGACACAGGGCGCCGAGACCGCTGGCAACCACCGTGTGCGAGCGCCGTCCGTGCAGGTCGGCCACGAAGGCCACACCGCACGCGTCGTGCTCGTGGGAGGCGTCGTACAGGCCGGCAGGGGACGCTACCTGGCCGTCGCGCAGCGCCGGCTGGGGGTGGTGTGGGTACGCAAAGGCCACCCGGGCCTCCTGTCGTCACTCAGGCGTGGATCATGGACGGGACGACGTCGGCCCTTTATCGGACTATTGAGTCTACGTTAGGGCGCGGTACGCAAGGCCAGTGCAGATTGATCACACCGTCCAGACTCTGGGACGTGTAGTCTCGCGCGGTGGATACACCGTACGCCGGCCTTCTGGATCGGCTGGAACGTTTCTACGACGCGGTCCCCCGCGACGCGGCCCGCGCGGAAGAACACGGCGGGTGTGTGCTGTTCGTCCGCGAAGGCCCCGGATGGCCGTTCTATGCCCGTCCGCGCCCCGACGCCGACCAACCGCCCTCACTGGCCGACCTGACGGCGGTCCGCCACCGGCAGCGGGAACTCGGTCTGCCCGAGGCCCTGGAATGGGTACACGAGATCAACCCGGACCTGCTCGCGGTGGCCCGCTCGGCCGGACTCGCCGTGCTGGAGGCCCCACTGATGGTCCTCGACCCGGAGGCCGTCGGCGACCCGGCGACGTACACCGACATACCGGTACGGTTGCTGACCGCCTCCGCGCCGGACCTCGCCGCCGACGTGGCCGCCCGCCGGGCCGTCGCGGCCGTCGGCTTCGCGGCACCCGGCACCGGTCGAGGCAGGGGCGGCCCGGCCGAACGCGACGCCGCCATGATCGGCCTCGACGTCGCCGCGTTGGACGAGGAACGGGCCCGCATCGCCGACGGCAGCCGCCTCTCCGCCCTCGCCGTGACCCCCGACGAGGGCGCGCTGGCCAGCGGGATGGCCATGCGGGTCGGTGACGTGGCCGAGATCGCCGGAGTGGCCACCCTGCCCACCGCCCGCCGCCGGGGCCTGGCCGCCGCGGTCACCGCCGCACTGGCCCGCACCCTGCTCGCCAACGGCACCGACGTGGTCTTCCTCTCCGCCGGCAGCGAGGAGATCGCCCGGGTCTACCTGCGAGTGGGCTTCCGCCGCATCGGCACCGCCTGCATAGCCGAACCCGCCACAGTCACCCCCTGAAGCCCCACCCCTCCCCTGCCCTCCCACCCGCCCTCCCGCCCCGCGCGCCGCACCCATCGCCGGGTTGATCAAGAGGTTTGGTCGCTTCCGGCGATCAACTGGCGCCAAAACTCCTTGATCAACCCGGCGGACCGACGGGGCGGGGTGGGACGGGCGGGGTGGGGTGGGGCGGGGTTGGGGGTGGGGGTAGGGCAGGGGGGTCAGGCGGGGGGGCGCCACTGGGCGGCTACTGCGGCGGCGCTGCCGAGCAGGCGGGGGGTGATGGTGCCGAGGGCGGCGTCGCGGGCGCGCAACGCCAGTCGGCCCCGGCTCTGGAGCACCGCCGACATGCGGCGGGTCTGCCGGACCACCGTCGCCGCGCGGGGGCGGCGTGTCCGGTCGTACGCGAGCACCGCGTCCGGCAGCGTGGACTCGCGCAGCAGGGCGGCCAGCGTGACGGCGTCCTCGAAGGCCAGGCAGGTGCCCTGCCCGAGGTGCGGCGGCATGGCGTGGGCGGCGTCGCCGAGCAGCACCACCCCGCCCGGCCCGACCGGGAAGCCGTACGACTTGGGCAGCGGACGCAGCTCGCGGATCTCCTGCTGCACCAGGTCGGCCGGGTCGGTGGCGGCCAGCAGTTCGTCGACCGGTGCGGGCCAGCCCGCGTACCAGCGTCGCAGCAGCGCCAACTGGGTCTCGGGCGGCTCTGGGCGCGGCGCCCCGGCGGCGGTCGCCATCCAGTAGATGCCGCCCCGGCTGGACCCGCCGGAGGAGCCGCGCTCGCCGAGGGAGGCGGCGGCGAAGCGGTAGCCGGCACCGAGGATCTCCCCGCCGACGGGTGCACCGCCGGTCAGGTCCGGTGCGCGGTACCACGGGATCACCGCGCGCCAGGCGGCACAGCCGGAGCTGACCACGCTCGCCTCCGGGGCGAGCTGACGGCGGATCACGCTGTCGGCGCCGTCGGCCGCGACCACCAGGTCGGCCTCGAACGTCTGCCGGCCGTCACCGACCGCCGGCCGGGCCCCCGGAGTGGCGCGTACGGTGCGTACCGTCACGCCGGTACGCAGCTCGACGCGCTCGCCCAGGCCCGCGATCAGCGTGTCGTGCAGGTCCTCCCGGTGCACCACGACGGGCATGCGCTCGACCGGGGTCTGCCGGGGCTGCACCAGCCAGTGTCCGTCCGGTCGGCGCACCCCGCCGTCCGGCAGCGGGGTGGCGATGGCGTCCAGGCCGGCACCGAGGTCCAGGGCACGCAGCGCGCGTACGCCGTTGGGCCAGAGCACCACGGCGGTCGGCTCGGGACGGATGCGGTCGGCCCGTTCCAGCAGGGTGACCTGCCATCCCGAGCGGGCGAGCGCACCGGAGACCGCCAGGCCGCCGAGCCCGCCGCCGACCACGACCGCGCTGCGCACGGGCTCAGCTGTCGCGATCGGCGGGACGTGCCGCCGCGCCCTCGGCGACGGTCGGGGTGTCCTCGTCCTCGTCGGTCGGGGTGCCGGGGTCGGTCGGGGTGCGGGAATCAGGGTCGGTCGGGGTGCCGGGGTCGGGGTCGGCGGGGTCGGTCACCTCGCCGGGGGCCTCGCCGGTCTGTCGCCAGTGCGCGAACTGTTCCTCGCCGACCACCCGGTAGCCCTCCGGCACCGCCGGCTCGCTGCTGCCGCCACGCGTCGCCGAGAGGTCGACCTGGGAGACGTCCGAACCGGCCGGTGCCGCGGTGGCGGTCGGCAGGCCGATCGGGATCAGGTACTCACGGGGCCCGCGCACCCGGAGGAAGTAGATCAACGCGCCGACGAAGACCAGCGCCGCCGTCCAGACGTTGAGGCGTACGCCGAGGATGCTGGTGGCGTCGTCGGTCCGCATCATCTCGATCCAGAACCGGCCTGCGGTGTAGCCCATCACGTAGAGGGCGAACGCACGACCCCGGCCGAGGCGCAGCTTACGGTCGAGGAAGAACACCAGTGCGGCGACGCCCACGTTCCAGAGCGCCTCGTAGGCGAAGGTCGGGTGATAGAGCCCCTCCTCCAGGATCGGCCGGCCCGCCTCGTCGCGCAGCGCCTGACCGCCGTCCATCCGGTGGATCTCCAGCCCCCAGGGCAGGTCCGTCCGGCCGCCGTAGAGCTCGTTGTTGAACCAGTTGCCCAGTCGGCCGATCGCCTGCGCCAGCGGCAGGCCCGGCGCCAGCGCGTCGGCGACCACCGCGAAGGGGATGCCGAGCTGCCGGGCGGCGATGTAGGCGCCGACCGCGCCACCGGCCACCGCACCCCAGATGCCCAGGCCGCCCTCGTGGATGAAGAAGACCTTGATCGGGTCACCGCCGGTGCCGAAGTACGCCGCCGGGGAGGTGATCACGTGGTAGATCCGGGCGCCGATGATGCCGGCCGGCACCGCCCAGAGGGCGATGTCGAGCACCGCGCCGGGGGCGACGCCACGCTGGCGCAACCGTCGCTCGGTGACCCAGCAGGCCACCACGATGCCGGCGATGATGCACAGCGCGTACGCCCGCAGCGGGATCGGGCCGAGATGCCATACGGCGGTGCTCGGGCTGGGCAGGGCGGCCAGGGACGTCGGCGAGGCGAGACTCACGGGTGCACACGCTACCGCTGCGGACCCCCGGAACGTCACCCCGGTCCGCCTCGTGTGCCCGGCATCCGTGGCCCGCTGGGGCTTTTGTCCTCAGGAACGTCGCACGTGTGCCCCGGGCGCGTCGCGCATACCCGGGGCACCGGCAGATCGCGTACCGGTCGACTCAGCGGGCCGGGTTGCGGACGCCCTCGGCCAGTTCCGCGCTCAGCGTCCGCAGTGCGGTCAGCCCGGCCTCCTGGTCGGGGGCGTCGAGCAGGCAGCGGATCAGCGCGCTGCCGACGATCACCGCGTCGGCGTACCCGGCGACCGTGGCGGCCTGCTCCCCGGTGCCCACGCCGAGCCCGACGCCGACCGGGATCTCGCTGATCTCCCGGACCCGCGACACCAGCACCGGCGCCGCCTCCGAGGTCTGCGCCCTGGCCCCGGTGACCCCCATGATCGCGGTGGCGTAGACGAAACCACGGCAGTGCGCGACGGTCATCGCCAGCCGGGCGTCGGTGGACGACGGGGCGACCAGGAACGTCCGGTCCAACCCGTGCGCGTCCGACGCGGCCAGCCACTCCTGGGCCTCGTCGGGGATCAGGTCGGGAGTGACCAGCCCGGTGCCGCCGGCCGCCGCGTAGTCCCGGGCGAAGGCGTCCACGCCGTACCGCTCGATCGGGTTCCAGTAGGTCATCGTCACCACCGGCGCGCCGGTGGCCGCGACCTCCTCCACGATGCGCAACGTGTCCCGGGTCCGCACGCCGCCGGCCAGGGCGATGTCGCTGGCCCGCTGGATCACCGGGCCGTCCATCACCGGATCGGAGTACGGGATCTCGACCTCGATCACGTCGACGCCCGCCGAGACCATCGCCGTCATCGCGGCGATGCTGCCCTCGACCGTCGGGAACCCGGCCGGCATGCAGCCGACCAGCAGCGCGCGGCCGTCGGCCCGAGCCTTCTCGAACGCCCCACCGATCCGGCTCATGCCGTCGCTCCGCTTCGCTCCACGCCGACACGAGCTACCCGGACGAGACGATTCGCTCGCTGACGCTCGCTCATGCCGCCGCTCCGCTTCGCTCCACGCCGCCATGAGACACCAGGGCGCTGCACCGACGATTCGCTCGCTGACGCTCGCTCATGCCGCCGCTCCGCTTCGCTCCGAGCCGAGGATGCCGAAGTACTCGCCGGCGGTGTGCACGTCCTTGTCGCCCCGGCCGGAGAGGTTGACCACGATCGTGGGCTCTCGACCCAGCTCGGCGCTGAGCTTCGGCGCGACGGCCAGGGTGCCGGCGAGCGCGTGCGCGCTCTCGATCGCCGGGATGATCCCCTCGGTGCGGCAGAGCAGCTCGAACGCCGCCATCGCCTCGTCGTCGGTGACCGGCAGGTAGCTGGCCCGGCCGGTGTCGTGCAGCCAGGCGTGCTCCGGACCGACGCCCGGGTAGTCCAGACCGGCCGAGATCGAGTGCGACTCGACGGTCTGGCCGTCCTCGTCCTGCAGCACGAAGGTCCGCGTGCCGTGCAGCACGCCGGTGGAACCGCCGGTGATGCTGGCCGCGTGCCGCCCGGTGGTCACCCCGTCGCCGCCGGCCTCGAAGCCGTAGAGCCGCACCTGCGGGTCGCCGACGAAGGCGTGGAAGATGCCCAGCGCGTTGGAGCCGCCGCCGACGCAGGCGGTGACCGCGTCCGGGAGTCCACCGGTGAGCTCCTGGCACTGGGCCCGTGCCTCGTCGCCGATGCCCCGCACGAAGTCGCGCACCAGGGCCGGGAACGGGTGCGGGCCGGCAGCGGTCCCGATCAGGTAGTGCGTGTCGTCGACGTTGGCGACCCAGTCCCGCATCGCCTCGTTCATCGCGTCCTTGAGCGTGCGCGAGCCGTTCGTCACCGGCACCACCTCGGCGCCGAGCATCCGCATCCGGGCCACGTTGAGCGCCTGCCGCTCGGTGTCGACCTGGCCCATGTAGACCACGCAGTCCAGGTCGAACAGGGCGGCTGCGGTGGCGGTGGCGACGCCGTGCTGACCGGCTCCGGTCTCGGCGATCACCCGCTTCTTGCCCATCCGCCGGGTCAGCAGCGCCTGACCGAGCACGTTGCGGACCTTGTGCGCGCCGGTGTGGTTGAGGTCTTCCCGCTTGAGCAGCACCCGGGCACCGACCCGGGCGGAGAACCGACGGGCCTCGTAGAGCAGCGACGGGGTGCCGGCGTAGTCGCGCAGCAGACCGGCGAACTCCGCTCGGAACGACTCGTCGGCCATCGCCGCGCGGTGTGCCGCGTCCAGTTCGTCCAGGGCGGCGACCAGCGCCTCCGGCACGAACCGACCACCGAACCGACCGAAATGTCCGGCCGAGTCCGGGAAAGACGCCTGCTCGCTCACGCTGACACTCCGCTCCGCTGCGTGCCCCCGTGAGGCACCACCGCACCGATGATTCGCTCGACAGGCTCGCTCATGCCGGCACTCCGCTCCGCTGCGCGCCGCCACCAGTCACCGCGTGGATGATTCGCTCGACAGGCTCGCTCATGTCAGATCCCCTCGCCACGACGGCGTCAGCGCGCCGGGCGGGGCGTGGCGGGGTGGTTGCCGGCGTTGACCAGTTCGGCCACCGCCTCCCGCGGACTCTTCTGGGTGACCAGGCCCTCGCCGACCAGCACCGCGTCGGCCCCGGCCGAGGCGTACCGGATCAGGTCGTGCGGACCGCGTACGCCCGACTCGGCGATCTTGACGACGTTGCTCGGCAGACCGGGTGCGATCCGCTCGAACACCGACCGGTCGACCTGCAGCGTACGCAGATCGCGGGCGTTGACCCCGATCACCTGCGCACCGGCCTCCAGAGCCCGGTCGGCCTCTTCTTCGTCGTGCACCTCGACCAGCGCGGTCATGCCCAGCGACTCGATCCGCTCCAGCAGGCCGACCAGGACGTTCTGCTCCAGCGCGGCGACGATCAGCAGCACCAGGTCGGCGCCGTGCGCGCGGGCCTCGTGCACCTGATAGCTGGAGACCACGAAGTCCTTGCGCAGCACCGGGATGCTGACCGCCGCCCGGACCGCGGCGAGGTCCTCCAGCGAACCACCGAACCAGCGACCCTCGGTCAGCACGCTGATCGCCCGTGCGCCACCGGCCGCGTAGCCACCGGCGAGCTCCGCCGGATCGGCGATGTCGGCGATCTTGCCCTTGGACGGTGAGGAACGCTTCACCTCGGCGATCACCGCGACGCCGGGCTGGCGCAACGCGGCGTACGCGTCCAGCGGTGGCGGGGCGGCAGCGGCGAGTTCGCGGATCCGCTCCATCGGGACCTGCTCCTGCCGCCGGGCCACGTCCTCGCGGACGCCGGCCAGGATCTCGTCGAGCACGCTGACGGACGCTGCCGGGCCGGCCTCGTTCCCTTCCGCGTGCGGATGCTCAGCAGTCACCAACGGACTCCCCTCTCCGGGTGTCATGGGCCGATGCTAGGTGCCACCACCTGGCACCGACCGGTGGGGGTATGGCGCGCCTCACGAAATGGGCTGCGGCATAATGACCGACCTGCGCGAACAGGGCGTGACTCTCCGTCACCCCCTTATCGACGCTCACCCATATCGACGGCAGTCTTGACCTTACCGGTCACCCCCCGTCGAGGCCGGTCGATGCTGTGAGCAAGCTCAAGGCCGAACGGCCCTTTGCCTGCTCAGGGCCCCTGCCGCAGTGTTGATGTCGTAGTCATCACCGCGAAACGTGAAACGTGCAGCATCAGACTCGGGCACACTCGATGACGCGCCTGCCCCATCGCCACGACGATCTCTCCCCGGGGTGATCATGAATTCCTCCGCGCCGCAGCAGACCATCGGACTCACCACCATCTCGCGTACCGTCGCGTCGCTCGCCGTCGGTGTCGTCCACACGCTGGAACGCGCCGTCGTCGGGCCGACCCGGATCCGGACCGCGCGCGGCAACGCCTGGGAGGCCATCTGCGCCGACCGGGCCCGGGCCGACCAGCGGGCCGCGCTGGACCAGCTGGTCGCCGAACTCGCCGCCAGCCGCGCCCGGGACCGGCAGCCGGTCGGCTGACCGGCCGGGCCGCTCAGCGCTCGGTCGGGTCCTCGCCCCGGTCGAGCGCGTCCCACGCCTCGACGGTGCCGGCCCCGTGGATCGGTCCCGCCGCCGGTGCCGACTGCCGGGACCGGCGCTCGTAACGGGCACCCATCGCCGGCCAGTCCCGCCCACGCAACGCCGTCAGCAGCCCACCGGCTGCCGCCAGCACGCCGCCGAGCAGGGTGAGCGCCGGCCACTGCCGGGCCACCTCGTCGCCGATCTCGGCGACCAGCCCGTACCCGCCGCCGGCGGCCATCATCAGACCGAGCAGCGCCAGCAACCCGCCGAGCACCTGCCGCAGCCGGCCACGGGTGGCCAGCACCGCGCCGCCGCCGGCCAGGCCCACCAGGGCGAGCGCCGGCAGCCAGGGCAGCAGTTGCGTGCCGGTCCGCCCCTCCTCCAGCAACGGCGTCGGTACGCCCACCACGTCGGTGTCCAGCGCCCAGGTGCGGGTCACGGCCCAGAGCGCCAACCCCGCACCGGCCAGGCAGAGCAGCACCGCGTACGCCAACCCGCGCCGGCCCGACGCGGACCGAACCTGCCCACTCATCGGGCGGGCCTTTCGCTCGCGACTGCGGGACTCCGCTGCGCTACATTCCTCGCGCTCACCGAGCCCGCCCTTCGCTCGCGACTGCGGGACTCCGCTGCGCTACATTCCTCGCGCTCACCGAGCGGGCCTCAGTGTCTCGGCGGCGGCGATGGCGGCGAGCACCGCAGCGGCCTTGTTCCGGGTCTCCTGGTCCTCGGCGGCCGGATCGGAGTCGGCCACCACCCCGGCACCGGCCTGCACGTACGCCCGCCCGGCCCGCATGAGCGCGGTGCGGATGGCGATGGCCATGTCGAGGTCGCCACCGAAGCCGAAGTAGCCGACGGTGCCGCCGTACAGGCCCCGGCGTACCGGCTCCAGCTCCTCGATGATCTCCATGGCCCGCACCTTCGGCGCTCCGGAGAGGGTGCCCGCCGGGAACGTCGCGGCCAGCGCGTCGAAGGCGGTGCGGTCGGCGCGCAGCGTCCCGATCACGGTGGAGACGATGTGCATGACGTGGCTGTACCGCTCGATGGTGGCGAACTCCGGCACCTCGACGGTGCCCGGTCGGCAGACCCGGCCCAGGTCGTTGCGGCCCAGGTCGACGAGCATCACGTGCTCGGCGCGTTCCTTCGGGTCGGCGAGCAGCTCGGCGGCGAGCCGGGCGTCGGCCTCCGGGGTCGCCCCGCGCGGACGGGTGCCCGCGATCGGGTGCAGCAACGCGCGCCGCGCGCCGTCGACCTCGCCGGTCACCTTGAGGTGTGCCTCCGGCGACGAGCCGACGATGTCGAAGTCGTCGAAGCGCAGCAGATACATGTACGGGCTCGGGTTGGTGGTGCGCAGCACCCGGTAGACGTCCAGCGGGTCGGCGTCGGTGTCGCGTTCGAACCGCTGGGCGAGCACGATCTGGAAGCACTCGCCGGCCCGGATCGCCTCCTTGGCCGCCTCGACCGCCTTGGGGTAGCCGCCCTCGGGGGTACGGCTGCGGACCTCACCGGCGCGGGGACGGCGGACCGTGGAGACCATCGGCGGGATCGGTCGGGACAGTGCGGTGGTCATCGCGTCCAGCCGGCCCACCGCGTGGTGGTAGGCGGCGGCCACCTGCGTCTCGCGGCCCGGGTCGTCGAGCGGGGGCAGGACCGCGTTGGCGACCAGGATGGCCGAGCCGTCGAAGTGGTCCAGCACCACCAGGTCGGTGGCGAGCATCATGCCCAGCTCGGGTACGCGCAGGTCGTCCTCGGTGAGCGAGGGCAGCCGTTCGAAGCGGCGGATCAGGTCGTAGCCGAGGTAACCGACCATGCCCCCGGTCAGCGGGGGCATCGTCCCGTCCGACTCGCCGGGCGGGCCGGCCATCGCCGCCACCGTGGCCCGCAGCACCTCGACCGGGTCGCCCGTGGTGGGCAGCCCGGCGGGCGGCTCACCGAGCCAGGCCGCCGAGCCGTCCTGTTCGACCAGGGTGGCGCTGCTGCGGACGCCGACGAAGGAGTATCGGGACCAGGCCAGTCCCGACGAGCCGACGCCCTGCTCGGCGGACTCCAGCAGGAACGTGCCGGGCCCACCGGCGAGCTTGCGGTAGACCCCGACCGGTGTCTCCGCGTCGGCGAGCAGCCGCCGGGTGACCGGCACCACCCGCCAGCGGGCGGCCAGGTCGGTGAAGGTGGCCAGATCGGGGCTGACCGTGCCGTCGGTCATGCCGACGCTCCGGTCTGCCCGGATCGCGCGTACCGCCCGCTCACGAGGTCACCTCGCCGGAGGCGACCGGAAGTTCGGTGAAGAAGCAGGTGCGCTGGCCGGTGTGGCAGGCCGCGCCGACCTGGTCGACGCTGACCAGGACCGCGTCACCGTCGCAGTCCAGGGCCACGGACCGGACGTACTGGTGGTGGCCGGAGGTGGCGCCCTTGACCCAGTACTCGCGGCGGCTGCGCGACCAGTAGGTGGCCCGGCCGGTGGTCAGGGTGCGGTGCAGGGCCTCGTCGTCCATCCAGGCCACCATCAGCACCTCACCGCTGTCGTGCTGGCGGACCACGGCGGCCACCAGGCCGTCGGGGGTGCGGCGTAGCTGTGCGGCGATCTCCGGATCGAGTCGCGACGGCCGGTCCGGGCCGCCCGGCGGCTCCGGCGGGGAGAGGTGGGCGCCGCTCGTCGGCGCGTCAGGTACGGGCACAGTGACCCATTGTCCCGCACGCGGCGCCGGAACCTGAGAGGGCTCCCGGCTGGCGGACGGCGCGGGACCGACGGGCTGGCGCAACTGGGTGACGTACCGGTCCAGGCGCCCGTCGAGCAGGGCGTCGGCGAAGTCGGCACCGGCCACCTCGGCCACCTCGGCGGCGTACGGGCGGATCAGCGGCAGGGTGCCGGCGACCAGCCGGACCGCCGCCGCCCAGAGTTGCCCGGTCGATCCGGGCAGCAGGCCGAGGCAGCGCAGCATGTCCTGCCGGTAGCCGGGCGGCGCCACCGGCAGGTCGAGCGCGGCGGCGAAGGCCGAGCGACGGGACACCACCCGCACCGAGGGGTTCGCCAGCCGCAGCACCGAGGGGCAGAGCCGGGCCAGGTCGGCGGCGGCCAGCCGGACGCCGAGCGGGTCGTCGGCGTCGCGCGCGGCGGCCACCTTGCCGAGCGTGGCGATCAGGTCCTCCAGCCGAGGTTCGTCGGCCGGCTGGCAGAGCACGGTCAGGTTGATCCGGTCCCGCCAGTGCGGGTCGGCCCAGAGCAGCCGCGCCGGGGCCGTCACCGGCAGCCCGAACGCCCAGTCGGCCGGCTCGCCCAGGCGCGTCACCCAGGACCGGATGTCGCGGGCGGCGACCGAGACGTGGGTCAGGCGCCCGGAGTGCTCTGCGAGGTAGGCCCGGCGCTCGGCGTACGGGGCTCCACCGACCAGGACGTCGACGTCGACGTCGCTGTGCGGGGTGGCGGCTCGACGGGCGTGGCTTCCGCGCAGCAGGATGCCGACCACGGGCCGGTCGGCGGTCGCCCGCAGCCGCGCGGCCCAGTCGTCGAAGAACCCACTGTCCGGTGACGGAGCGTGATCCACTGCGCCATCGTGCCGCAGGTCCGATCCGGGCGCAATGCCCCACAACGGACATGGTGTCCGATACGGAGGCTAAAGCCCGTGCTATGGCGAAATCGGGGCCTGGCCCGTCCGAAAGAATTCAACTACCGTTGATTTCAACAGCCGATGAATTTTGGAGGTGGGCGATGGTGGACGCGATCGCCGTCCGGGGCCTGGTCGTGGACCGGGGCGGACGGCGGGTACTGCACGGGATCGACGCCGGGGTGCCGCGTGGCGCGGTCACCGGGCTGCTCGGCCCCAGCGGCAGCGGCAAGACCACACTGATGCGCGCCGTCGTCGGGGTGCAGGTGGTCACCGCCGGCACGGTGACCGTGCTGGGCCACCCGGCCGGTGCGCCGGAGCTGCGCCACCGGGTCGGCTACCTCACCCAGGCGCCGAGCGTCTACGCGGACCTGACGGTGCGGGAGAACGCCCGCTACTTCGCCGCCCTGCACGGCCGGGGCCGGGCCGAGGCGGACCGGGCGGTGGCCGACGTCGGGCTGGCGCCGGCGGCGGGACAGATCGTCGGCACCCTCTCCGGCGGGCAACGCAGCCGTGCGTCGCTGGCCTGCGCGCTGGTCGGCGAGCCGGAGCTGATCGTGCTCGACGAACCCACCGTCGGGCAGGACCCGGTCCTGCGGGCCGAGCTCTGGGCGAGGTTCCACGCACTCGCGGCGGCCGGCACCACCCTGCTGGTCTCCAGTCACGTGATGGACGAGGCGGCCCGATGCGACCGGCTGCTGCTGATCCGCGCGGGACGGCTGATCGCCGACGACACCCCGGCCGCGATCCGGGCCGCCGCCGGGGTCGACGACCTCGACGAGGCGTTCCTGCGGCTGATCCGGGCCGGCGAGGCCGGCACCGGCACCACGACCGCCGAGGAGGCGTGATGAACCCGCGCATCCTGGCCGCCACGGTCGGCCGCATCCTGCGGCAACTGCGCCACGACCGACGGACGGTGGCGCTGCTGGTGCTCGTGCCCACCGCGCTTCTCACCCTGGTCTATTACATGTACGCCGACCAGCCCACGCCGCCCGGCCAGCCGTCCACGTTCGACCGGATCGCGCTGGTGATGCTCGGCTTCTTCCCGTTCATCATCATGTTCCTGGTGACCAGCATCGCCATGCTGCGCGAACGGACCAGTGGCACGCTGGAACGGCTGCTCACCACCCCGCTGGCCCGCACCGATTTGCTCTTCGGGTACGGCATCGCGTTCGGGCTGGCCGGCGCGGTGCAGGCCACCATCGCCTCGGCCGTGGCGTACGGGGTCTTCGGCCTCGAGACCGCCGGCAGCAGTGCGCTGGTGATCCTGATCGCGGCGCTGAACGCCGTGCTCGCCGTCGCGCTCGGGCTGCTGTGCAGCGCCTTCGCCCGCACCGAGTTCCAGGCCGTACAGTTCATGCCGGTCGTGGTCGCCCCTCAACTGCTGCTCTGCGGGCTCTTCGTGCCTCGCGACGAGATGGCCGGCTGGTTGCAGGCGATCAGCGACGTGCTCCCCCTGTCGTACGCCGTCGAGGCCCTTCAGGAGGTCGGCGCGAACGCCGAGCCGACCGCGACGATGTGGCGGGACGTGGCGGTGGTCGCCGGTGCGGCGGTGTTGGCGCTGGTGCTCGCCTCGGCCACGCTGCGACGGCGTAGCGGCTGACAGGCCACCGAGCGGGAAGAGAGGGCGATGGCACGGCGCAGCGGACGGCGACCCGGCAACCCGGCAACCCGGGACGCCATCCTGGCGGCGGCCCGCACCGCCTTCGCGGAACGGGGTTTCGACGCCGCCACCATCCGGGCCGTCGCCGCCGCCGCCGAGGTCGATCCGGCGCTGGTGCACCACTACTTCGGCAGCAAGGAGCAACTGTTCCTGGCCGCCGTGCAGGCGCCGGTCGACCCTCGGGAACTGTTGCCGGCGGTGCTCGACGGCGACCGCGACGGGATCGGGGAACGACTGGTCCGGACGTTCGTCGCGATGTGGGACTCCCCGGCCGGCGCCGCCGGGGTGGCCCTGCTGCGCTCCGCGGTCGGCAACGAGTGGACCGCCCGGCTGGTCCGGGAGTTCCTGACCACCCAGGTGCTGCGCCGGATCCTCGACCACCTCGACGTCGACCCGGCCCACCGGCCGTTGCGCGGCGGGCTGGTGGCGAGCCAGTTGATCGGGCTCGCGCTCATGCGGCACGTGGTCCGGCTGGAGCCGGTCGCCTCCGCCGAGCCGGAGACCCTGGTCGCCACCGTCGGGCCGACCGTGCAGCGTTACCTCACCGGCGAACTCGTCGGCTGAGCCCGGCTCAGCCGCCGGCCGCCGGGTGCAGCATCTCGTCGAACAGCCGGGGCAGTTCGTCGTGCCCGGCCACCGGGCGCGTGAAGGCGAGCCGGGTCCGGTGCCGGGCGCCGGTGTACCCGAACGAGACCAGCATGCCGTACCTGTCGATCCGCTCCACCCGGGGCGCCCCGTCGACACCGGCCAGCCCCAGCCGGCGGCACAGGTAGGCGGTCAGCCGGTCGGCGTACCGGTCGGCGAGGTCGGCCAGCAGCACCGCCTCGACCGGGTGCAGCGGGTCCGGCTCCGCCTCCGCGTACGCCATCGGGTCGATCCGGCGACGCGTGCCGGCGCGGTCCCACTGGGCCTGCTCCACCTCGAACCGGCACAACCGGAACCGGGTGCCGACGTCGAGCAGGTCCCCGGTGGCGTCCACCTCGGCGAAGTCCAGCGCGGCGGCACGTTCCTCGGCGCCGGTCAACTGGCGCACCCAGCCGGAGACCAGCGCGCGGCCCAGCGACGGCGCGCCCGCGGCGGGCGGCAGGTCCAGCACGTCCAGCGCCACGGCCAGCGGGCGGTCCGGACCGGTGGTCCGCACGGCGGCGGTGAGGTCGCTGACCACCGGCACCAGCAGCAGCACCCGGCCGTCGCGGTCGGTGACGTGACGGACGTGGTGCAGACCGGGCCGGCAGGCCACGTGGACGAGACCGGCCAACCGGCCCGCGACGAGGGTACGGACGATCTCGGCAGGGCTCGGCCGCATGGCACGACCTCCTTCTAAGGTTAGGCTTACCTAACCCGAAGACTAGGGCATCGTCCGGGCCACGTCCACCGGATCCGCCCACCGCCGTCACCGCGTCCGCCCGACCGATCGACCGCCGTCGCGCCGCCCCCACCGGCCACTACCGCGTCTGCTCCAGCCACGAGGCGTAGAGCAGGCCGTAGACCGAGTCCGGGTCCCGGATCAGCTCCTCGTGCGGCCCGCGCTGCACGATCCGACCCCGGTCCACCACGATCACCTCGTCGGCGCCCTGCGCGGTGGAGAGCCGGTGCGCGATCGCCAACGTGGTCCGCCCCCGGGTCACCGCGTCCAGGGTCCGTTGCAGGCGCACCTCGGTGGCCGGGTCGACCGCGCTGGTCGCCTCGTCCAGCACCAGCAGATCCGGATCGGCCACGTACGCCCGGGCCAGCGCCACCAACTGCCGCTCCCCCACGCTCAACGCCTCACCGCGCTCCCCCACCCGGGTCGCCAGCCCGGCCGGCAACCCGTCCAGCCAGTCGGCCAGCCCCAGATCACTGAAGGCCGTGGTGAGCTGCTCGTCGGTCAACGCGGGACGGCCGAACCGCACGTTGTCCGCCACCGACGCGTCGAACAGGAAGCCGTCCTGCGGCACCATCACCACCCGGGACCGCAACGAGTCGAAACGCACGTCGGTCAACGCCACCCCGGACAGCAGCACCGCGCCCGCCGTCGGGTCCATCAACCGGGTGAGCAGCTTGGCGAAGGTGGTCTTGCCACTGCCCGTCTCGCCCACCACCGCGACCCGGCTCTTCGCCGGGATCTCCACGCTCACGTCGTGCAACACCGTCGGCCCGTCCGGATAGGCGTACCGCACCTGCGCGAAGCGGATGTCCAGCGGCCCGGCGGGCAGCTCCCGCCCCTGCGGACCCGGGTCGGCCACGTCCGGCGAGACGTCCAGCACGTCCAGCACCCGCCGCCACCCGGCGATCGCGTTCTGCGCCTCGTTGAGCACCTCCGTGGCGATCTGCACCGGCTGGATGAAGAGCGTCACCAGGAACAGGAACGCGGTGATCGCACCGATGCTCAACGTCTGGTCGGCGCCGAGGACCACGCCGAGCACCACCACCCCGGCCAGCGCCACCCCGGCCGCCAGTTCCCCCACCGAACTGCCGAGGATGCTGATCCGGATCGCCTTGCGCTGCGCCTGCTGCTGGCTGTCGATCGCCTCGTCCAGCCGCCGCGCCGTCCGACCGGCGATGCCGTACGCCCGGATCACCGGCGCGCCGACCACGCTCTCACCGACCGCCGCCAGCAACGTGCCGGTCCGCTGCCGCACCACCCCGTACGCGGCGGCGAGCCGACGCTGGAGCAGCCGGATCACCAGCACCGCCGGCACGAACGCCGCGTAGACCACCAGGGTCAGTTGCCACGAGTACGCCAGCATCACCACCGTCGTCACCGCCAACTGACCCAGGTTCACCAGCAGGATCACGCCGCCCCACTGGAGGAACTGGGTGATCTGGTCGACGTCGCTGGTGACCCGGGAGACCAGCGATCCCCGCCGCTCGGACTGCTGGTGCAGCATCGACAGGTCGTGCACGTGCCGGAACGCCCGCACCCGGACCCCGGCCAACGCCGTCTCACTGACCGTGAACAGCCGCCGCATCATCAGGTAACCGCAGGCGGTGGTCACCACCAGCACGGCGGCCGTGACCGCCACGACGACGAACAACGCGTTCAGGTCGAGTCCGTCGGCGATGCCCCGGTCGATGCCCTGCTGCACCGCCACCGGCACGGCCACCCGGCCGACCATGTAGACCAGCGCCAGACCGAGGGTCCCGGCCAGACCGACCCGCAACTCCGGCGACAGCGCCAACCCCCGGCGCAGCGTCCGCCAGGTCGACTCCGCCGGCTCCGGCACGTCCGTCGTCACACTCGCGCTCACCGGTGCCATCCTTCGTTCACGACTGCGGGACTCCGCTGCGCTGCGTTCCTCGCGCTCATCCGGGCCCACTCTTCGTTCGCGACTGCGGGACTCCGCTGCGCTGCGTTCCTCGCGCTCACCGGTCCACCTCCAGGCCGGAGGTCATCGGAGTGACCTCGTCGTACGTCGGTTGCCGTTCGTGGTCGACCTCGGCCTGCTCGTACGCGGTGACCAGGTTGGCGTAGCCGGGCACGGTGGCCAGCAGCGTGGCGTGGGTGCCCCGCGCGACGACCCGGCCCTGCTCCAGATAGATGACCTCGTCGGCGAGGGCGATGGTGGCCCGGCGGTACGCCACCACCAGGATCGACGCGCCGGGACCGCCCGCCGCGGAGGAGCGCAGCCCGGCCAGGATGGCGGCCTCCACACGCGGGTCGACCGCGCTGGTGGCGTCGTCGAGCACCAGCAGGCGGGGACGCCCGGCCAGGGCACGGGCCAGGGTGAGCCGCTGCCGCTGCCCGCCGGAGAGCGAGGTGCCCCGCTCGCCGACCCTGGTGTCGAGCCCGTCGGGCAGCGCGGCGACGAACCCGTCGGCCTCGGCCAGCCGCAACGCGGCCCAGACGTCCTCGTCGTCGACGCCCGCCCGGTCCAGCGAGACGTTGGCCCGGACGGTGTCGTCGAAGACGAACGGCACCTGCGCCACCAGTGCCACGGTGCCGGCCAGCGAATCGGCGGCCAGCTCGCGTACGTCCACGTCGTCGAGGCGTACGGACCCGGCGCGGGGGTCGACCAACCGCACCGCCAGCGACGCCACCGTGGACTTGCCGGAGCCGGTCGGCCCGACCAGGGCCACGGTCTTGCCGGCCGGCACGGTGAAGGTGACCTCGCCGAGCACCTCGGTGCCGGGCAGGTGCGCCTCGGCGGGTTCGTAGGAGAAGGTGACGTCGGCGAAGGAGAGCGTGGCGGGCGCCTCCGCGCGCGGGTCCAGCCGGGTGTCGCCGTACGGCATCTCGCCGGTGGCGTCGAGCACCCGGCGGACCCGGTCCCACCCGGCCACGCTGCGCGGCAGTTCGGCGAGCACCCAGCCGATGGCCCGCACCGGGAAGGCCAGCACGGTGAAGAGGAAGGCGACGCTGACCAGCTCGGCGACCGAGATGGCACCCTGCTGCAACCGGTACGCGCCGACCACCAGCACGGCGAGCGTGCCGAGGCTGGGCAACGTCTCCAGCATCGGGTCGAAGACGCCGCGCAGCCGACCGACCGAGATCAGCGCGTCGCGGAGTTGGCCGGCGCGGGCCGCGAACCGGTCGGTCTCCTGGGCCTCCCGACCCATCGTCTTGACCACCAGCGCGCCGTCGAAGCTCTCGTGCGCGATCTCGCTGACCTCGGCACGCAGCCGCTGCGCACGGGCCTGACGCGGTGCCATCCGGCGGGAGTAGGCCACGTTGAGCGCGAACAGCGCCGGGAACACGGCCAGCCCGACCAGGGCCAGCGCCCAGTCGGTGAAGAACAGCGACGCCACGGCGCCGACCAGCATCACCAGCGTGCCGACCGCGAACGGCAGCGGCGCGATCGGGTGCCAGGCGGCCTCGACGTCGGAGTTCGCGTTGGACAGCAGGGTGCCGGTGGCGTTGCGGTGGTGCCAGGCCAGCGGCAGTTCCAGATATCGGCGGGTGACCCGGCGGCGGTAGTCGGCCTGGAGGCGGTACTGCATGTATCCCGCGCCGAGCCGCCGGCCGAAGATGCCGACCACCCGCAGCACGCTGATCCCGAGCAGCGCGGCGGCGGCCAGGGCCAGCCCGCCGACGCCGACCGCACCGCGCTCGATGGCCGGCACCACCACGTCGCCCACCACCGCGCCGATCACGAACGCGCTGCCCACCACCATCACGCCGAACAGCACACTGCCGCTGACCGCCACCGCGAAGATCCTCGGCTGTTCCCGGATGGCCCGCCCCAGGACGGCCAGCCCGCGACCGAGCACCTCCCGACTAGTCCCGCTCGCCACGTATCTCCCCCGCCGTAAGCCGCCACAATCCTCACTCATCCTTACCGCAGCACGCCGATCCCGCCGACCCGCTGCGATATGTCTGACGTCACCTCGCGAGCCGGCACGAACCGGGCGGACCGGCCGCGCTCGGCCTACGATCACCACATGCCGCGCTACGCCCGGTCGGAGCGCGAGGCGCTCACCGACCTGATGTCGACCCTGGGTCCGGACGCCCCGACGCTCAACGAGGGCTGGACCACCCGTGACCTGGCCGCGCACCTGGTGGTGCGGGAACGGCGGCCGGACGCCGCCGCCGGCATCCTGATCGGGCCGCTGCGCGACTACTCCGAGCGCGTCCGGCGCGAGATCGCCGCACTCGACTGGGCCGACCTGCTGGACCAGGTACGCCGGCCACCGGTGTGGAGCCCGGTGAGCAACCCGCTCACCGACGAGCTGGCCAACACGATGGAGTTCTTCATCCACCACGAGGACGTCCGCCGGGCCCAGCCCGAGTGGCAGCCCCGCGCGTTGCCGACCGGACTGGAGCAGTCGTTGTGGCGGCGCGCCTCCACCCTGGCCCGGATGGCCCTGCGCCGGTTCCCGGCCCGGGTGGCCGTGCGGGCACCCGGGCACGGTGAGGTGACCGCCGGTCAGGGCGGCGAGGAACTGGGGCTGATCGGCGCGCCGGGCGAACTGGTGCTGTTCCTGAGCGGCCGGCAGCAGGCGGCGCGGGTGGAGGTCGAGGGCGGTGCCGAGTCGGCGCACCGGCTCCGCAGCGCCAACCTGGGCTTCTAACCGTCTGTGCGGAACCGGTCACGGCGATATCCGAAACGTTATTTGTCCGATCGTTCGGCCCTTCGCACTGCTCCCGTACGCTGGCCGCGCCGCCTCGTGGGGAAGCGGCGCGACAGGGAGCCCAATGCGAAGCTTTGCGGTCTCGGCCCTGCGGGAGCCCCCGTTCTCCGGCGCCCGGCATCACCACACCGAGCAGGTCGCCCAAGAGAGCACCGACTGGGCGCACCACCTGGGCCTGATCAGTAACGGGCAACGACTACGCCGGGCGGACGCGGCCGGGCTGGCCGGACGAGCCTGCCCGGAGGCGTCGCTGGACGGCCTGCGGCTGCTGGCGGACCTGATCTCCTGGCTGTTCGTGATGGACGACGCCTGCGACGAGGACGGCCTGGGCAGCGACCCGACCCGACTCGCACCGACCGTGGCCGCGCTGCTCGACGTCCTGGACCGCCAGGGCACGTCGACGGAGGCGACGTCCGGCACGGCCGGCCCCCTCGGGCTCGCGCTGGCCGACCTGTGTCGGCGCGTCCGGGCCCACCGGCGCCCGGCGGTGCTGCTGCACTTCACCGCGGCCATGCGGGGCTACCTGCTCGCCCTGTTGTGGGAGGCGGCCAACCGCGAACACGGCCGGGTGCCGCCGGTCGACGAGTACGTCCAGATGCGCCGGCACACCGGTGGCGTCTATCCCAGCATCACGCTGACCGATCTGGCCCTGGACGGTTTCCCGCCGGCCGACCAGCGGGCCGATCCCGACTGGGCCGAGTTGGACCTGCTCGCCGCCGACCTGGTCTGCTGGTGCAACGACGTCTTCTCCTACGGCAAGGAGAACCGGGACGGCCCGGACGCGCACAACCTGGTCACGGTGCTGACCGGGGAGACCGGCGACGAGTCGGCGGCACTACGGGCCGCCGCGGAGCGTTTCAACGCCGGGCTGAGCGCGTACCTGACCGCCGAGAACGGGTTGCTGACCAGCCACGGCGACGCGGTCCGACCGGCACTCGCGGCACGCCGCAACTGGATCCGGGCCACCTACGACTGGTCCCGGGCCGCCGAGCGGTACGCGTAGCACGACGCCGCCCGCGCCCGGTGCGGGGGCGGCGATGATCGTCAGGGCTAGCCGATGCCCCGGCGCAGGCAATACCCTTCGGTAACGAACACCGACGTGACGACCGTCACGCCTCCACCCCCGAAGGCGGCTACAGCGATGGCTCTCGATGTACCGTACCGTTCCATTCCTGACATGTTCCTCAAGCGCGTGGCGGCTACCCCCGACCGCCACGCTTTCGCCCACCCCGGTCCGGACAACGCGCCGGTCTGGCTGACCTGGACGCAGGTCTCCGCGCGGGCGAAGGCGGTCGCCGCCGGCCTGCACGGCCTGGGCGTCGGCCAGGAGGACCCGGTGGCGATCCTGGCGAACACCCGGCTCGACTGGGTGATCGCCGACTTCGGCATCATGTGCGCCAGCGGCGCGACGACCACGGTCTATCCGACGACCGAGCCGCAGGACGCCACCTACATCCTCGCCGACTCCGCCTCCAAGGTGCTCTTCGCCGAGGACCCGTCCCAGGCGGCCAAGATCGCCGGCGCGGACCTGCCCGCGCTGACCCACGTGGTCCTCTTCGACGGCGAGCCCGACCCGGCGGCGGCGGTGCCCCAACTGACCCTCGCCCAGTTGGAGGAGCAGGGCGCCCAGCGGCTCGCTGAGGACCCCGAGCTGGTCGACCGCATCGTGGCCGGCATCGGGCCCGAGCACCTGGCCACGCTGATCTACACCTCCGGCACCACCGGCCGCCCCAAGGGCGTCGAGCTGCTGCACGGCGGATGGTGCTGGGAGGGCGTGGCGCAGGAGGCGGTCGGCCTGCTGCGCGAGGACGACCTCCAGTACCTCTGGCTGCCGCTGTCGCACTCGTTCGGCAAGACGCTGCTCTGCGGCTCCACCCACGTCGGCATGCCGACGTACGTGGACGGGCGGGTCGACAAGCTCGTCGAACTGCTCTCGGTGGTCCGCCCGACGCTGATGTGCGGCGCGCCCCGGGTCTTCGAGAAGGTCTACAACAAGTCGGTGACCACCGCGCAGAGCGCCGGCGGCGCGAAGGCGAAGATCTTCGCCTGGGCGGTCGGCGTCGGCAAGGAGAAGGTCGCCCTCGACCAGGCCGGCAAGCCGGTGCCGGGTGGGTTGAAGCTCAAGTACGCGGTGGCCGAGAAGCTGGTCTTCAGCAAGCTCCAGGCTCGCCTCGGCGGGCGGATCCGGGTGCTGGTCTCCGGCGCCGCCCCGCTCAGCCCGGAGATCGCCACGTTCTTCGCCGCGGCGAACCTGCCGATCAGCGAGGGGTACGGGCTGACCGAGAGCAGCGCCGGCAACTTCGTCAACCCGCCCGGCGCGTTCCGGATCGGCACGGTCGGCAAGGCCATGGGCGACCTGGAGTGCCGCATCGACAGCGACGGCGAGATCCTGATCAAGGGTCGGCCGGTCATGCGTGGCTACCACAACCTGCCGGAGGAGACCGCCGCCGTCTTCACCGAGGACGGCTTCTTCCGGACCGGTGACATCGGCAGCCTCGACGCCGACGGCTACCTGCGCATCACCGACCGGAAGAAGGACCTGGTCAAGACGTCCGGCGGCAAGTACATCGCGCCGTCGCACATCGAGGGCATGTTCAAGGCCACCTGCCCGTACACCTCGCAGGCGGTGGTCATCGCGCAGGCCCGCAACTTCTGCACGCTGCTGGTCACGCTGGACCCGGACGCCATCGCCGGCTGGGCCGCGGGCACCCCGCTCCAGGGCCGCCCGTACGCCGAGATCGTCTCCTCGCCCGAGGCGAAGGCCATGGTCGAGCAGTACGTGGCCGAGCTCAACACCAAGCTCAACCGCTGGGAGACGATCAAGAAGGTCACCATCCTGCCGCGCGATCTGACCATCGAGGACGGCGAGATCACCCCGTCACTCAAGATCAAGCGGCGGGGCGTGGAGAGCAACTTCTCCACCGAGATCGACAAGATGTACGCGGGCACCGTCGCCGAGATCTGACGGTCGTCGACACCGGCGTACACGACATCGGCCCCGCCGCCCGTTCCCGGGCGCGGGGCCGAGGCGTACCCGCTCACAGGTGGCGTCCCCGCCAGGTGGTCTGCTCCGCCTCGGCGGCGAGTTGCTCGGCCATCGCCACCTCCCGGACCTGGCGGCGCAGCGACGCGTCGGTCAGCGTCTGCACCACCGTCATCGCCAGCACGACCACGGTGAGCAACGTCAGAGTGACCAGTTCCGGCACCTGGGCGGCGACCGGCAGCAGCAGCACCAGCAGGCACACGCCGCCGACGGTCGGCCACCGCAGCGTGCGCAGGACCCGCCAGCCCAGCGCCACCAGCGTCACCAGATAGAGCGCCACGCCACCGTGCAGCACCAGCAACTCACCAGCGGGCAACAGGCTCCCGGCCGAGGTGGCCGGCTCGGCGGCACCGGTGAGCACCCGCTTGAGCCCGAGCGCGAACAGGATCGGGCCGGCGACCAGCGGCAGGTGCAGGTAGGTGTAGGCGTCGCGGGCCAACGCCGAGCGGGCCCGTGGATCCCGGGTGCGGTGCAGCACCTGTTCCAGTGCCAGCGCCAACGTGTCGAAGTACGACCACCAGAGCGCGGCGACCACCGCCACCGCGAGCATCCCCGAGAGGATCACCAGCCAGGTCAGCGGCGTATCGACGACGAAGTGGGCGCCGAGCCCCAACGCGATGATCGTCTCGCCGAGCGCCACCAGCACGATCAGGGCGTGCCGCTCGGCCCAGTGCCCGGCCGAGAGCAGCGTCCAGTTGCTGCTGCCCAGCGCCACCGCCGCCCCGTACTCGACGACGATCGCCGCGATCCAGAACAGCAGCCGCAGCCCGATCTCGCCCGCCTCGTCGGCCAGTCGCTGGGGCAGCAGCGCGGCGGCCAGCACCAGCGTGCCGACCACTGCCGCCCGTCCCATCGCGGCCAGGAAGCGGCGACGCAGCTCGGGGTCGCCCCGGGCCAGCCAGCCCAGGACACCCACCTGGACGACCCGGACCAGGAAGTAGCAGATCGCGAAGACCAACGGCCCGGACAGCCCGCCGGCCGTGCTGCTGAACGCCTGCGGCATGGCGAGCGCGAAGACCAGGGCCCCGCCCATGGTGGCGAACGCCACGAAGGGCAGCACCCCCTGGTCGGTACGGACCAGGTTGCCGATCACCGCGAAGCCGGTCCAGGCCCACCAGAGCAGCACCAGCACGACCACGCACTGGAGCAGGCCGCGCGGCGTGAAGTTGTCGGCGGTGAGCGTGGTGACCTGGATGAAGGCGAAGACGAAGACCAGGTCGTAGAAGAGTTCCAGGCGGGTGGCGCGCGACCCGGGTGCACCCGGTCGCACCCCACGCGACCACCGCACCCCCCGGAGTCCGTCCACCCCGGCAGTCTGCCCGCCGTCGACCGGCGGGCGAGGTGGATCAGCCGGATCGGCTCCGGCGCGACCCCGGTCAGGCGATGACGCTCGGCTCCCGCCACCGGGGCAGCCCGGTCCGGTCCAGGTCGTAGCGGACCGCGGCGATCCGACCCACCGCCTCGACCAGGTCCCCGGCGGGCAGGGTGAAGGGCAGCCGCAGGAAGCGTTCCAACGTGCCGTCCAGGCCGAACCGGGGTCCGGGTGCCAGGCGTACGCCGACCTCCTCGGTCGCCCGCGCCAGCGCGCTGGAGATCGGGCCGTCCAGCTCGGCCCAGAGCGTCACGCCGCCGCGCGGCACGGTGACCCGCCACTCCGGCAGCCGGTCGGCCAGCGCACCGAGCAACGCGTCCCGTTGCACCGCCAGTTGCGTACGCCGGGCGGCGACGATGCCCGGCGCGGCGGCCAGCAGGTGCACGGCGACGAGTTGGTCGAGCACCGGGCTGGACATGTCGACGCCGACCCGGGCTGCGGCCAGCCGCTGCACCTGCGGCGCGGAGGCCCGGATCCAGCCGATCCGCAGACCGCCCCAGAAGGGCTTGCTCATGCCGCCGATGCTGACCACCCGGGAGTGCCGGTCGAAGCTCGCGGTCGGCGGCGGCAGCACGGTGCCGTCCAGCGGCAGGTCCACGAAGGACTCGTCGATCACCAGGTCGGTGCCGACGGCGTGGGCGGTGGAGACCAGACGCTCGCGCAGGTCCGCCTCCATCAGATGCCCGGTCGGGTTCTGGAAGTCCGGGATCAGGTAGGCCACCCGGGGGCGGACCTGCCGCAGCGAGCCGAGCATCAGGTCGGCGTCCCAGCCGGTGGCGTCGGCGGCCAGTCCGTGGGTGGTGATCCGGGCCCGTCGGGCGGCCAGTGCGGCCAGCGCGTTGGGGTAGCTCGGTGACTCGACCAGCACCCCGCTGCCCGGCGCCAGGGCCAGCCGGAGCACCAGGTCCAGGGCGTGCTGGGTGCCGTTGGTGACCATGATCTGGTCGGGTGAGGTGGGCAGTCCCCGGTCGGTGTAACCCTGGGCCACCGCCTCCCGCAGCTCGATGATGCCGGTCGGGTGGTAGCCGGCCCCGCCGAGGTAGCGGGGCAGGTCCTCGGTCGCGGCCTGGGCTGCCGGCAGCAGCTCCGGCGGGGCGGCCAGCGCCGCCACCCCCAGGTCGATCATGTCCCGGTCGTCGAGCGGGGTCCAGAGACCGTTCGGCGCCACCCGGTGTGTGCCAGGCAGCCGGGTCCAGCTTCCCGCACCCCGGCGGCTGGACAGGTGCCCGCTGTCACGCAGTTCGCGGTACGCGGCGGTGACGGTGGTCCGGCTGATCCGCAGCGCCTCGGCCAGATCCCGTTCCGCCGGCAGGCGTACGCCCAGCGGCAGCCGCCCGTCAGCGAGCAGGCCGCGTACCGCGCCGGCCAGCGCGGCGTAGTCGGGACTGCGCCGCCGACCGGGCAGCGCATGCCACTGGCCGAGCAGTCGGGCCAATTGCGCTCCACGCACCTGACTCGCCATGGCCACTCCCCGAAAATTGGCTCTATGCGCGCCCAGATTGGCCCCTAGAGTGGCACGCGTGACCCTGATTGGCAACCTCCGCCACCGGCCGGTCCGGCGACTGACCCAACTGCACGTCGGCCTCGCCCTCTACGGCTTCAGCATGGCGCTGATGATCCGTTCCGAGCTGGGCCTGAACCCCTGGGACGTGTTCCACCAGGGCCTCTCCCGGCTGACCGGGCTGACCATGGGCACCACGGTCATCCTGGTGGGCGCCCTGGTGCTGCTGACCTGGATCCCGCTGCGGCAGCGCCCCGGCATCGGCACCGTGGCCAACGTGGTGGTGATCGGCCTGGCCGTCGACGCGACGCTGGCCCTGCTGCCCACCGGTGGGCCGCTGCCGGTGCGCGTCGCGCTGCTGGTGGCCGGCATCGTCGGCAACGGCATCGCCACCGCCCTCTACCTCGGTGCCCGGCTCGGCCCCGGCCCCCGCGACGGGCTGATGACGGGTCTCGCCGCCCGCCGGCCCGGCTGGTCGCTGCGCCTGGTCCGCACCGCCATCGAGATCGCCGTACTCGCCGTGGGCTGGCTGCTCGGCGGGACGGTCGGTCTCGGCACCGTCGCGTACGCGCTGACCATCGGGCCCCTCGCGCAGTTCTTCCTGCCGGTCTTCGACACCCCCGAGCCGGGCCCCGCCCCGGTCGGGACCGCGCCCGCCACCTGACGACGTCGCCGCGCCACCCCGCGTACCGGCCGCTCCGGCGACCCGCCCGCGACATCAACCCTCGGCAATCGACAGGTGACGCAGAGTCGCAGTGGGTCGGGTGGTGTTTCCTTCCCGCCGCGCTGACGGCAGAATCTCCACATGGGGGAGAACGCCTGGCGACGGACCGACGCGTGGATCTTCGTCTCGTTGGTGATCGCCAGCGGCGCGGGGAGGCACCGGCGTTCCCCGACAACCCGCAGGCCCGAGGGCGTACGCCTGGCCGACGTGATCTCCACCGCCGACCACCTCGACCGGACGCTCCCCGAGCGACACGACATCGAGGGAGCGATCCGCCGGCTGCTCGGCGCCGGCCTGGTGGAGGTCGCCGACGGCTGGTTCCGGATCACCGCCGACGGGGAGCGGCTCTGGCGCACCCGGCCCAGCGCCGGGCTGGCCACCACCGTCGACACCGTCCAGGGCGTGCTCAGTCGACGGCACCCGCCCGGCACCGCGGACTGGCACCTCGACGAGGCCGAGCACACCGCCGCCGTCCAGGAATATCTGGTCCGCTCCGTCCCGATGCCCCGCCGCTCGCCCGAGGGCCACTCCGGCCGGGGCTGAGTACCCGGGTCAGCGGACGGGGTGACCCGCGCCGCGCAGCGCGTCCTTGACCTCGGTGACGGTCAGTTCCCCGAAGTGGAAGACGCTCGCCGCGAGGACCGCGTCGGCACCCGCGCCGATCGCCGGGGGGAAGTGCGCCACCTCGCCCGCGCCACCGCTGGCCACCACCGGCACGTCGACCACCCGGCGTACCGCGGCGATGAGTTCGAGGTCGAAGCCGGCCTTGGTGCCGTCGGCGTCCATCGAGTTCAGCAGGATCTCCCCGGCGCCGAGTTCGGCGCCGCGCGCGGCCCACGCCACCGCGTCCAGCCCGGTCCCTCGCCGGCCGCCGTGCGTGGTCACCTCGAAACCGCTGTCGGTGGTGCCCGCCGGTGCCCGCCGCACGTCGAGCGAGAGCACCAGCACCTGGCGGCCGAAGCGGTCCGCGATCTCGGCGATCAGCTCCGGCCGGGCGATGGCCGCGGTGTTCACCCCGACCTTGTCGGCACCGGCACGCAGCAGCGTGTCCACGTCCGCGACGGCACGCACGCCCCCGCCGACGGTCAGCGGGATGAAGACCGACTCGGCGGTACGCCGGACCACGTCGAGCATCGTGCCCCGGTCGCTGGACGAGGCGGTCACGTCCAGGAAGGTCAACTCGTCCGCGCCCGCCCGGTCGTACGCCGCCGCCAACTCGACCGGGTCACCGGCGTCCCGCAGGTCGAGGAAGTTGACCCCCTTGACCACCCGACCGGCGTCCACGTCGAGACAGGGGATCACGCGCACCGCCACCGTCATGCCGGAAAGCCTATCGCCCGGTGCCGGTGCGCTGACCGGCCGTACCCGGGCCCCCGGCCGGCTCACGTGTTAGCAGGGGACCCTTCCTCTACCGCAGGCGGTAACAAGGTGCCATTCCTTACCGCTCGGCGAGGGTCTCCAGGGCCTGGGCGACGGTGAACGCGCCGGCGTAGAGCGCCTTGCCGGCGATCACACCCTCCACCCCGATCGGCTCCAGCGTCGCCAGCGCCCGCAGGTCGTCCAGGGTCGAGACACCCCCGGAGGCGATCACCGGGGCGTCGGTGCGGCCGCACACCGCCCGCAGCAGGTCCAGGTTCGGGCCACGCATGGTGCCGTCCTTGGTGATGTCGGTGACCACGTACCGCGACGCGCCGGCCTTGTCCAGCCGCTCCAGCACCTCGTACAGGTCACCGCCGTCGCGGGTCCAGCCGCGCGCCGCCAGGGTCCGGCCCCGCACGTCCAGACCGATCGCGACGCGGTCGCCGTACTCGCCGCAGATCCGGTCGCACCACTCCGGGTCCTCCAACGCCGCGGTGCCGATGTTCACCCGCTCGGCGCCGGTGGCCAGCGCGGCCCGCAGCGAGGCGTCGTCGCGGATGCCGCCGGACAGTTCGACGCGTACGTCGAGCCGGCGCACCACCTCGGCGAGCAGCGCCGCGTTCGAGCCCCGGCCGAACGCGGCGTCGAGGTCGACCAGGTGGATCCATTCGGCGCCGTCCTGCTGCCAGGCCAACGCGGCCTCCAGCGGATCGCCGTAGGTGGTCTCGCTACCCGCGGCGCCCTGCACGAGTCGGACGGCCTGGCCGTCGGCGACGTCCACGGCAGGCAACAGGGTGAGGCTCACGAATCTTGGTCCTTCCAGATCAGGAACGGCGGTTCAGGGCGATCACCACGATCACCGGCAGAACGAGCAACAACAACACGATCAACAACAGCCGCAGCCCCAGGTCGGGCACGAGCAGCCAGATCAGGACGACCGCCGCCAGGGTCAGCGCCACGATCGCGGCACGCTCACCCCGGGAGTACCGGAGCAACCGGCCGGTGCGCCCCCGGCGGACGGTGGGCACGAACCGGCGGACCAGCGCGCGACGCCGGGCCCGGCGGGCCATCGCCCGTTCCCGGACCACCTGACGTCGGGCGGCCTCCGCCTCGCGGACCGCGCGACGACGGGCCCGTTCCTTGCTCACCGGCGCCCCCGCGTACGCCCGGTCGTCGCCGACCGCCGGGCGCTGCCCCGGTCAGCCACCGACGGGCACCGTGGCCAGCCAGTTGCGCAGCAGGGCCGCACCGGTGTCGGCGGACTTCTCCGGGTGGAACTGGGCGGCCGAGAGCGCACCCCGTTCCACCGCCGCGACGAAGTCACGGTCGTGGTGGGCGGTGGTCACCCGGACGCCGGCCTCGGTCAGCGCGGCCACGTCACCGGCCGCGTACGAGTGGACGAAGTAGAAACGGCTGTCGGCCGGCAGGCCGGCGAAGAGCACCGAACCGACCGGCGCCTGCACGGTGTTCCAGCCCATGTGGGGCAACCGGGCGGCGGGAAGCCGGCTGACGCCACCCGGCAGCAGACCCAGCCCCTTGGTGACCACCCCGTGCTCGTCGCCGGACTCGAAGAGGATCTGCATACCCACGCAGATGCCCAGCACCGGCCGACCGGCGGCGACCCGCTCGGCGATCACCGGGCCCGCGCCGACCTCGTCGATGCCGGCCATGCACGCGGCGAAGGCACCCACCCCGGGCACCACCAGACCGTCGGCGTCGGCAGCGGCGGCCAGGTCTCCGGTGACCACCACGTCGGCACCGGCGGCAGCCAGCGCGCGTTCCGCCGAGCGCAGGTTGCCCGACCCGTAGTCGAGCACCACGACCCGGCGACGCGCGTCCTCGGCACCGGCAGGGCGACTGCTCACGTCGGCCACTATCCCTCCCCCGGCAGCAGCCACAGCACACCGGCGATGCTGGCCAGCAGCGCCAGCAGACCGCAGACCACCACCGCGCCGCGCGGCGCGCCCTGCCGGTGCAGCGAGAGCGTCCCGCCCACCAGCACCCCGGCGAAGATCAGCAGCAGCGTCGGCAGCACCGCGCCCATCAGCGGCACCCCCGCCCGGTGACGTCCCGGCCGGTCACAGCGCGCCCTTGGTGCTCGGGATCGCCCCGGCCGCGCGCGGGTCCAGCGCGGTCGCCTCACGCAGCGCCCGGGAGACCGCCTTGAACTGCGCCTCCACCACGTGATGGGCGTCCGGGTGCCCGCCGGGGCGAGCCGCCCGCAGGACGTCCACGTGCAGCGTGATCCGGGCCGCCTGACCGAACGACTCCCAGATGTGCCGGGTCATGCTGGTCGGGTAGACCGGGCCGATGTACGGCGCCAGCGCCGGCTCGTCGTGCACCACGTACGGCCGACCGGACAGGTCGACGGCGGCCCGGACCAGCACCTCGTCCATCGGCACGACGGCCGAGCCGTAGCGCCGGATGCCGGCCTTGTCGCCCAGCGCCTGGTCGAACGCGGCGCCCAGCGCCAACGCGGTGTCCTCCATCGTGTGGTGCGCGTCGATCTCCAGGTCACCCACGGTCCGCACGGTCAGGTCGAAACCTCCGTGCCGGGCGATCTGGTGCAGCATGTGGTCGTAGAAACCGACCCCGGTGCTGATCTCGACCGCTCCGGTGCCGTCGAGGTCGATCTCCACCAGGACCTTGGTCTCCTTGGTGATCCGCTCCACCCGGGCGGTCCGGCTCATGATGGGGTGCCTTTCGGTCGCGGCGGGGCCTGGCCCTCGCGCTGGGTCTCGTCCACGGCGGCAAGGAAGGCGTCGGTCTCGGCCGGGGTGCCGGCGGTGACCCGCAGCCAGCCCGGCAGGCCGACGTCGCGTACCAGCACCCCCTGCGCCAGCATCGCGCGCCACGCCACGCCCTGGTCGCCGCCCACCTCGTAGAGCACGAAGTTGGCGTCGCTGTCGGCCACCCGCAGACCACGGTCGCGCAGCGCGGCGACGATCCGGTCCCGCTGGCGCATGATCTCCGTGACGGTGCCGAGCAGCGTCTCGCGGTGTGCCAGCGCCGCCCGCGCGGCGGCCTGGGTGAGCGCCGAGAGGTGGTACGGCAGGCGCACGAGCTGCACCGCCGCCACCACGGCCGGGTCGGCTGCCAGGTAGCCCAGCCGCCCGCCGGCGAACCCGAACGCCTTGCTCATCGTCCGGGTCACCACCAGCCGAGGGTGCCCGGGCAGCACCGCCAGGGCGCTGACCGTCCCCGGCCGGGCGAACTCCGCGTACGCCTCGTCGACCACCACCATGCCCGGTGCCGCGTCCAGCACGGCGGTGACCACCGCCGGGTCGAGCGCGGTGCCGGTGGGGTTGTTCGGCGAGCAGAGGAAGACCACGTCGGGTCGGTGCTCACGGATCTGGGCCACCGCCTCGTCGGCGGTCAACCCGAAGTCGACGCCGCGTCGGGCCGGCACCCACTGGGTGCCGGTGCCCAACGCCAGCAGCGGATGCATCGAGTACGCCGGCGTGAAGCCGAGCGCGGTCCGCCCCGGTCCACCGAACGCCTGGAGGAGTTGCTGCTGGATCTCGTTGGAGCCGTTGGCCGCCCACACCCCGTCGCCGGTGAGCCCGTGGCCGACGTACTCGGCCAGGTCGGCGCGGAGCGCCACCGCGTCGCGGTCCGGGTACCGGTTGAGGTCCCGCAGCTCGGCGGCGACGGCCTTGCCGATCGCCTCCACCACCGGCTCCGGCACCGGGTAGGAGTTCTCGTTGGTGTTCAGCCGCACCGGCACGTCGAGCTGCGGCGCGCCGTACGGCGACAGCCCGCGCAGGTCGTCCCGGATCGGCAGGTCGGACAGCTCGGTCATGAGGGTTCCTGACGGAATCGGGCGGAGACCGCCTCGCCGTGCGCGGGCAGGTCCTCCGCGGTGGCCAGCGCCACCACGTGCGGTGCCACCTCCCGCAGCGCCTCCTCGGTGTACTCCACCAGGTGGACGCCGCGCAGGAAGGACTGCACCGAGAGCCCGGACGAGTGCCGGGCGCAGCCGCCGGTGGGGAGTACGTGGTTGGAACCGGCGCAGTAGTCACCCAGCGACACCGGCGAGTACGCGCCCACGAAGATCGCCCCGGCGTTGCGTACCCGCATCGCCCACTCGCGGGCGTCGACGGTCTGGATCTCCAGGTGCTCCGCCGCGTACGCGTCGACCACCCGCAGCCCTGCGGCCAGGTCGTCGACGAGCACGACGCCGCTCTGCTCCCCGCCCAGCGCGGTGCCGACCCGGTCGGCGTGCTTGGTCGCCGGCACCTGCCGGGCAAGTTCGCGGTCCACCGCGTCGGCCAGCGCCACCGAGGGGGTGACCAGCACGCTCGCCGCCAGCGGGTCGTGCTCGGCCTGGCTGATCAGGTCGGCGGCGACGTGCGCCGGGTCGGCGGTGTCGTCGGCGAGGATGGCGATCTCGGTCGGGCCGGCCTCGGCGTCGATGCCCACCACGCCGCGCAGCAGCCGCTTGGCGGCGGTGACGAAGATGTTGCCGGGCCCGGTGATCATGTCGACCGGAGCGCAGTGCGCACTGCCGGCGGCGTCCACCGCGCAGCCGTACGCCAGCATGGCCACCGCCTGCGCCCCACCGACGGCGTAGACCTCGTCGACGCCGAGCAGCGCACAGGCGGCCAGCACCCGGGCGTCCGGCAGCCCGCCGTTCTCCTTCTGCGGCGGCGAGACCACCACCAGCGACCGGACTCCGGCCGCCTGCGCGGGCACCACGTTCATCACCACGGTCGACGGGTACATCGCCAGGCCGCCGGGAACGTAGAGACCGACCCGGTCGACCGGCACCCAGCGCTCGGTGACCGTGCCGCCCGGCACCACGTGGGTGGTGTGATCGGTGCGCCGCTGGTCGTCGTGAACCGTGCGGGTCCGGCGGATGGACTCCAGCAGCGCGGCGCGGACCTGCGGGTCGAGGGTCTCCTCCGCCGCGGCGATCGCCTCGACCGGCACCCGGAGCACCTCCGGGGAGATCCCGTCGAACCGCTCACTGGCCTCGCGGACCGCCTGGTAGCCATGCTCACGGACCGCCGTCACGATCGGGCGGATGCGCTCGACGGCCACCGACACGTCGAGTTGGGCACGGGGCAGCAGGTGGCGCGGGTCGGGCTCGCCACCGCGCAGGTCGATCCGGTTCAACACCCCTGCGAGTCTAGGCGGCCCGCCACCGGGCCGACCGACGCCGCCCGCTGTCCGGGACGGTGAGCCGGGACACGCCGGTGGCGGCGAGTCGGGCTAGGCTCGATCACGTGACCGCACGGCTGCCGCTGTTCCCGCTCACCACGGTGCTCTTCCCCGGGCTGGTGCTGCCGCTGCACATCTTCGAGGAGCGCTACCGCGCGCTGGTCCGCCACCTGGTCGACCTGCCGCCGGATACGCCCCGGGAGTTCGGTGTGGTGGCGATCCGGAGCGGCTGGGAGGTCGCGCCCGGACCCGACCGGATCACCCCGGGCACCGGCGAGGTGACCCTGCACGAGGTGGGGTGCACCGCCGACCTGCGGGAGGTCGCCGAGTTGACCGACGGCGGATTCGACATCGTCACGGTGGGCCGGCGACGGTTCCGGGTCATCGAGATCGACTCCGCCTCCGCGCCGTACCTGACCGCCGAGGTGCAGTGGCTACCCGAGCCGAGCGGCCCGGACGAGGCCGCCGCGCAGCTCGCGGCCCGGGTCACCGCCGTGTTCCGGCAGTACCTCGGCCTGATGCGGGCCGAGCCCGAGCAGCTCAGCGAGCAACTGCCCGAGGATCCGACGGTGCTCTCCCACCTGGTGGCCGCGACCGCCGCGCTGACCGTGGCCGACCGGCAGCGGCTGCTGGCGATCGACGACACCGCCGCCCGGCTCCGCGCCGAACTGCGGCTGCTCAACCGCGAGGCGGCTCTGCTGCGCCAGGTGCGGGCGGTGCCGGTGCCGCTGGCGGAGCTGGCCACGGCGCCGCCGGCTCCGAACTGACCGGCGGCGGCGCGGCACCCTCCGGGTAGCCGACCGGCGACGCCACGGTCCCGCCCGAGTGGTCGAGCGGCGGCCGTGCGGTGCCGTCCGGGTAGCCGGTCGGCGGGACGAACCAGGCCGGGTCGGGCTCCGGCTCGGGGCGCAGCGACGGCCACCGGGACCAGCCGGCCAGCAGGGTGTACGCCACCGCGGCCCCGAACGCCGCCAGCAGCAGATTGCCGTGCGGCACCGGCAGCACGCCGAGCACCATCTCGATGCCGCCGGCCCGCAGGTCGGCGGGTTTGGCCAGCCGGGTGCCGTCCGGCGCGCTGTCCAGCAGTCGCTCGTAGCCGCTCAGCCCGATGCGCCGCCCCACCTGCCAGGCGACCAGGGCGGCGGCGAGGCCACCGGCCACCACGACGACCAGGCCGACGGGTCCCCGGTAGCGCCGCAGCACCAGCCAGACGACGAGCGCGGCGAGCACCCCGAAACCGAGACCGAGCAGGCTGAACCAGCCGTCGGCGGCGATCGGCTGCTCCGGCTGCGCCTGGCCGTAGACGGCCTGGGTGGGGCCGCTCTTGATCACCGGGGTGGCCGGGGCGAGCACCGCCCAGAGCAGCCCCAGCGGGATACCCAGCAGGCCCATGACGAGCACCGTCAGGGCGCCGACCCGCAGCGTACGGGCAGGATGGCGCGGCGGTCCGGTCGGCGGCTGCGGGACGACCGGCGGTGCCGGTGCGGGCGGTTCGGCGGCGGGGGTCTCCGGGCTCACCCGATGATCCTCGCAGTTGCCGCCGGACGCCGTGCACAGTGTCGCCACTCCGCCACGACCGTCGGTGGTGAGCTGCCCGGACGCGTCAACGGCCGAAGGGCTCCAGCATCGCCGCCGCCGCCCGCAGCCACGCCTGCCGGGTCTCGCCCTGGAGTTGGTGGTACTCGATCGAGGAGCCGGTCTCCAGCGCCGGGTCGTACGGCACCACGGTCACCGCCCGGGTCCGGGTCGCGAAGTGCCGCTCCAGGTCGCCCTGCAACGGCAGCCGGCCCGGCGTCGGGCAGGAGATCAGCGTGACCGCGTTGTCGGCCAGCTCCCCCATCCCCTCCTCGTGCAGCAGGTCGAGCATCCAGTCGGCGCTGAACGCGGCGTCCTCGCGCGGCACGGTGGTGACCACGAGCTGGTCGGCGGCCTGCATGACGGTGCGCCAGTTCGGACTCTCCACGTTGTTGCCGGTGTCCACGCAGATCACGTCATGGGTGCGACGCAGCAGTTCGAGCACCCGCTTGACGGTGAACTGGTCCAGTCGTTGGGCGAACCGGGGGCTCTCCTCGCCGGCCAGGACGTCGTACGAGCCGTCGGAGGCGTGCCGCAGGTAGTCGTCGAGGATCTCCAGCAGCTCCGGGCCCTCGCGGATCTCGATCTGCACCAGGTCGGAGACCAGATGCCGGATCGTCCGGGCGTGCCGGGCGCTGCCGGCGCGCAGCCCGAGGGTGCCCCGCAACTCGTTGTCGTCCCAGGCCAGCACACCCCGCCCGCGTACGCTGCCGACGGTGGCCGCGGCCAGTACTGTCGCGGTGGTCTTGTGCACGCCGCCCTTGGGGTTGGCGAAGGCGACCACCCGGGGGGTGCCCAGGTCCCGCCGGAGCACGGCGGCGGCCCGTTCCAGGTCACCGCCGGAGTTCTGCGCCCGCCACTCGAAACGTCCCGGACGACCGCCGACCGCCTGCGGGGGCGGGCCGGGCGGTGCCGTCGGCGGCGCGGGGGCCGGCGGCGCGGGAGGCGTGGGCGGCTGGTAGCCACCGTTGTCCAGCAGCGCGTACCGCGACTCCACCGGCGGTGCGGCGTGTCGGTAGCCGTTGTCCAGCAACGTGTACCGCGACTCCCCCGGATCGGCACCACGCTGGTCGGGACGGCGCGGATCGGCACCCCTCTGGTCCGGACGGCGCGGTTCGGGACGGCGCTGGTCGGGGCGACGCTGGTCGGGCGGCGGCGGATACCCCGGGTCGCCCGGATAGCCGGGTTCGACCGGAGGGCCGGACTGTCCCGGGTACGTCGGCGCGGGACGCGGCGGCTCGACCCGGTAGCTCGCCTCGGCCCGGTAACCGGGCTCGCCACCGTACGGCTGCCGGTTCGGCGGCGGAGGGCCGACCGGCGGTGGCCCCATCGGCGGTGGCCCCATCGGCGGGGGTCCGACCGGCGGGGGTCCGACCGGCGCGACCCGCCCGGAGTAGCCGGGACCGGGGCCGCGACGCGGCAACGGCTCGGTCGAAGGTGATGGTTCCTCGTCGGTGTGCCGCTCGGCGGCCTGGTCACTGCCGCGACCGCCCAGGCGGGCTCGATCCAGCAGCGCCCGCCAACGCGGTGCCGGTTCGGCGGGACGTCCCCAACCGGTCTCGCTGCCGTCCACGGCTCGCCCTCCCCGCGCTTTGGTTTCCGTCTGACAGGCTACGAACGAAACCTTATTCAGGCCACACCGGGCGACGTACCGATGTGTCCGCAACCGTCACGGTGTCGGGCTCGCTTCGCTCTCCTCGGCGCTGTCCACCGAGGTGGAGGGCGTCTCGCGGGGGATGACGGGCGGTGCCGACGAGGAAACCGCCGGTGATGGTGACGAATCCGTCACCTGCGGCGAAGCCGACGGGTCGCGCTCCGGAGTCGAGGGCGGCACGGGCGAGCCCGTCGCGGCGGTCGGCATCGGGGAGGCGGTGTGACCGTGGTCGATCGGGGGGCGGACCACGTCCTGCTGCTCGGGCAGCGGCGGGGTGAAGACGGTGCGCTCCAACCGCCGTACCTCCGGGGCCGGGTCGACCACCCGCACACCCAGCCGGGTCGCCACGCCGCGCAACTGCGCCGGTGCGGCCCGCACCACCAGGGCGTAGAGGCAGGCGCAGCCGGACCGGTACGCGGTGGCCTCCGCCGCCGCCACCTGCGCGCCGCTCTCGTAGAGCTCGCGCAACTCGCGCTGCTGCGGACCACCGCCACCGAGCGCGGCGGCCCGGGTGCGGTAGTCGGTCGCCTCCCGCTCCTTGCGCTCGGCCAGCCGGGTCATCCCGGCGGTCACGTCCTCCGGCAGCCGTTGGGCGGGGATCCGGACGATCTCGGTCTGTCGGTCCGGCAACGGCACCCGGCCGAAGACCACCGCCACGCCGATGTCACCGACGACCGCCGCGAGCGACTCCGGGGTGCGGTACTCGGTCAACGAGACCAGCGCGTACGTGCCGTCGGCGAGGGACGTGCCGGCCAGCGCGGCCAGGTCCGCGGCGGCGGTGCGCTCGTATCCGGGGATGGAGTCGCCGTCGGAGACCCCCACCCGGGTCACCTCGCCGACGGTGCGGTCCGGCACCGGCGGCCCGTTGGTGGCGAGCACGGCGGTGGTCAGCACGGCGGCGCAGGACAGCACCGCCACCCATCCGAGCAGCGGGACCCGGGTCGGTCCCTGGCCGAGTCGGGTCACCGCGGCGGCGAGACGGGGCAGCAGCCGCTGGTCCAACTGCCGCAGCAGGTCGCCGGCACGCACGGGCAGCCCCCTCGTCGGATCGGTCTCCACGGGTGGGGCGCGTCAGTCGCGGAGGATTTCCAGCGCACGTCCCAGGTCGTCAGGGTAGTCGCTGACGAAGCGGACCTCGTCCCCCGTACGGGGGTGCTGGAAGCTCAACTCTCTGGCGTGCAACCACTGCCGATCCAGTTTGAGCCGGGCGGCGAGCGTCGGGTCCGCACCGTACGTCAGGTCACCCACGCAGGGGTGCCGCATGGTGGAGAAGTGCACCCGGATCTGGTGGGTGCGACCGGTCTCCAGCCGGACGTCGACCAGGCTGGCCGCGGGGAACGCCTCGATGGTGTCGTAGTGGGTGATGCTGGGCTTGCCGCCGGAGACCACCGCCCAGCGGTAGTCGTGGTGCGGGTGCCGGTCGATCGGCGCGTCCACGGTGCCGCGCAGCGGGTCCAGGTGACCCTGCACCACCGCGTGGTACCGCTTCTCCACCTCGCGGTACTTGAAGGCCCGCTTCAACACGCTGTACGCCTGCTCGCTCTTGGCCACCACCATCACGCCGGTGGTGCCGACGTCGAGCCGGTGCACCACGCCCTGACGCTCGGCCGCGCCGCTGGTGGCGATGGTGTGCCCGATCGCGGCCAGCCCGCCGATCACCGTCGGGCCGCTCCACCCGGGGCTCGGGTGCGCCGCCACGCCGACCGGCTTGTCCACCACCACGATGTCGTCGTCGGCGTGGACCACCCGCAGGCCCGGCACCGCCTGCGGCACCACCACCGGCGCGCTGGCCGGCGGCGGCAGCGTCACCTCCAGCCAGGCGCCCGCCCGCACCTTGTGCGAGTTGGGCCGCACCGCACCGTCGACCAGTGCCGCGCCGTCGTCGACCAGCGCGGCGGCGGCGGTACGGGAGAGACCGAACAGCCGGGCCACGGCCTGGTCCAGCCGCATCCCGTCGAGGCCGTCGGGGACGGGCAGACTGCGGTGGTCGCCGCCGGCGGCGAAGGTGGCCGTCATGCCCGCTCCCGCCGTCCGTCGTCGGTCGTCCCGGCCCGGGGACCCGGACCGGTCTCGGCGCCGTCGCCGGTGGGCGTCGCGTCGTCGTCCCCGGGCGTCGTGGCGGGCCGTTCCTCGCCGACGGCCCGGGTGCCGTCACGCTGTCGGCCGGTGAACTCCAGGCCGACCGCGAGCACGACACCGCAGACCAGGGCGCTGTCCGCGATATTGAAGATCGGAAAGACCCGGCCGTACGGGTCGAAGACGCTGATCATGTCGACCACGTGCCCGACGAACCAGCCCGGTGCGCGGAAGATCCGGTCGATCAGGTTACCGGTGACGCCGCCGACCACCAGGCCGAGCGAGATCGCCCACGGCACCGAGCGCAGCGTCCGCGCCATCCAGGCGATCCAGCCCAGGACACCGAGGGCGATCACCGGGAAGATGAAGGTGTAGTCCGAGCCCATGCTCCAGGCGGCCCCGCTGTTGCGGGTCAGCGAGAAGTACAGCGCGCCGCCGAGCAGGCGTACCGGCTCCCGGTCGCTCAGCTCCTGCAGGGCCAGGTGCTTGGTGAACAGGTCGACCGCCACCGCGAACAACGCGAGGCTGACCAGGATCGTGACCGGCCGGCGCCGCGACTTCGTGGCGGTGCCCGGCGCGGCGGTGCCGGGTCCCGCGGGCGGTGCTGCGCTCATTCGCTCCCCATCGACGATCGCGGCGGTGCTGTCGCACCGCCGCGCACCAGTGCCGGGGAGACAGCCGTCAGCGCCGCTCCTCCAGCTGCTTGCAGGTCACGCAGAGAGTGGCCGACGGGAACGCGGCGAGGCGCTCCACCGGGATGGGGTTGCCGCACCGCGCGCACCAGCCGTAACCACCCTCGTCGAGCCGCTCCAGCGCGCGCTCGACCTGCGTGATCCGTTCCAGGATGCTGTTGGCGAGGGAGATCTCCTGCTCCCGCTCAAGCGTCTTGGTCCCGGTGTCGGCCTGGTCGTCCCCGGCCGAGTCGGTCAGCCGGTCGCGCTGCAGCTCGGTGATCTCGCTCAGCGTCTGATCGTACTCGGCGCGCAACTCGTCATGACGGGCCGCCAGCGCGGCACGGATCTTCTCGGTCTCCGCGGCACTGCGGGTGGACTTCGGCGCCGGCTTACGGCCCGCGGTCCTGGTGTCGGCTGGCTTGGCCATAGTCGCTCCCTCGGCCACGGAGCCACGGGAAATCCGTGGCACCTGAACAGGGGCCGCCGACATCGGCTGCCCCAGGTACAAAACGGGCGCGCGGCGACCTGGCCGCGCACTCCGGAGGTTGGCAAGGATACGGAACGTACAGGCGTCCGACAATCTGCCGCACCGAATCGCCCCATCCGCCCCGTTTCATGCCATTACCGGGGCAGGGGGAACGCTAGCAGATCGCGACCACGTCGCCGGCCGGTTCGCCGTCCCCGTACCCCCGGATCCGGCGTCCGCGCGCGGCGGGTGCCGGTCAGCCGGGCGGGCCCACGCCGTCGCGCAACCGGGACAACCGCGACACCGGATCCGGCCCGTCGGCGGCGACCAGGAAGAGTTTGTCGCGGCTGGCCGCACCGGTCCGCAGCGACACGGCCGCCGGGCGGACACCGAGCGCCTCGGCCAACGCGCGACGCGCCGCCTCGGTGGCCCGTCCGTCCACGGCCCGGGCGTTGACGGCGATCACCAGAGCGGGACCGTGCGGACCGTCGAACCGGCCACCCACCCGGGCCCGGGACGCCCCCGGCTTCACCCGTACGGCGACGGTGAGCACCTCGGCCACGGCTCAGCGGCGGCCGGACTCGGAGAGCAGGACGGTGCCGGGGGCGCAGAGCCCACACGGCGTGAAGCCGAGTTCGGCCGCCTCGGCGGCGGGCAGCGGCTCGTGGTCGCGCCCGACCAGGTGCACGCACTCGGCAAGGTGATAGCGGGGTCGACCGTCGACCACCCGGACCTCGTCCGGGAGCCGGGCCAGCCGTGCGGCCTGCTCCGGCGTGATCTCCTGGGCGGCCGGCTCGTCGTCGTACCCGTCGACCACCGCGCCCTCGACCGGCGCCTCCGCCTCGACCGTCACCGGCGAACCGGGTGGTTGCCGCCACCCGGAGTCGCCGGTGTCGACGGTCGGCGGGACGTGCTGCGTCGGGATGCCCGACGGGCTTTCCTGGACGGTCGGCCCGGTGGCGTCCTCCGTCGCCCGCTCACCACGGGCCGCCGCGCGACCGGTGGCGGCCTGACGGGCGCCGGTGACCAGGGCCACGGCGGCCAGCAGGCTGGCGCCGATCGAGACGACCAGCAACGGGCTGGAGCCGCCGGCCAGACCGAGCACCAGCAGCACCACGGCGACGAGGATGAGCGCGAGACTGATGATTATCACCGCTCACCCCCGTCGCGTCGTACCGATGAGGCAGGGCGGGCGACCGCCGTGTCGACGGCGGTCACCGGCCCGATTCAGCGACCGGCCTCGAGAGCGCCGGAGCGACCGCCGCCGTAGGAACCGGCGAGCCCGGCGGCGGCCAGGCCGTTGCCGGCGGCCCGGGTGCCGTCCCCACGGGTCATCTCGGCCTCCAGGCCCTGCCCACGACCGTCGAGGTCACGCAGCTGGCTCTCCAGGTACGCCTTGAGCCGGGTGCGGTACTCGCGCTCGAACTGCTTGAGCTCCTCGATGTGCTTCTGCAGCGCGGTGCGCTTGGCGTCCAGGCCGCCCATGGCCTCCTGGTGCCGCTGGCGGGCGTCCCGCTCCAGCGCGTCGGCCTTGGCCCGCGCCTCACGGGTGACCTCCTCGGCCTTGGAACGGGCCTCGGAGAGCAGCTGGTCGGCCTCGCGGCGCGCGTCGGAGACGTGGTCGTCCGCCGTGCGCTGGGCCATCATCAGCACCCGCAGCGCCTGCTGCTCGCCGTCGCCACCCGGCACCGCACCACCGGCGGAGCGGGTCTGCTCCAGCTCGGCCTGCATCGCGCGGGCGGCCTGCTCGGCGGCGGCCTTGTCCCGCTGCACGCGGTCGAGCTGCGCCTTGACGTCGTTGAGCTCGGCGGCGAGGCGGGCATCGCCACCGGGGCCGGCCGGGGCACCGCCCCGACCGCCGCGCTCCACCTGGGCGCGCAGCTCGTTGTTCTCTTCGATCAGACGGGCGAGTTCGCGCTCGACCTCGTCCAGGAAGGCGTCGACCTCCTCCTCGTCGTAGCCCCGCTTGCCGATCGGCGGCTTCTTGAAGGCGACGTTATGGACGTCGGCCGGGGTCAGCGGCATCGAAACTCCTCGGGTCAGTTGCGGCCGCGATAGCGCGTCGGTCATCAGGCGGTCCTGATGATCGCCGGCTCTAACACAAACCTCATCAGCACGAACAGGATAACCAGGAGCACAAGGGAGGCCAGGTCGATGCTCACGGTACCAATTCGCAGCGGAGGGATCACACGCCTCAACGCCCAGAGCGGGGGATCAGTGACGCTCCACACGGATTCAAGTCCGGCCGATGCTCCGCGACCAGGTTGCCAACGCCGCCCGTACTGCAGGACGGCGCTCAACACGAAACGGGCCAAAAGAACGATCAGAAAGACATACGTGATCAGGTAGAGAACCTGTAGCAAGATCGACAACACGGCTTGTGGCGTCCCTCGGGTCGGGCGGGTCAACTCAGGCTGAAGAACCCACCCTCAGCGATCTTGGCCTTGTCCTCCGCGGTGACCTGGACGTTGGCCGGCGAGAGTAGGAACACCCGGTTGGTCACGCGCTCGATCGTACCGCGCAGCCCGAACGCCAACCCGGCGGCGAAGTCCACCAGACGGCGGGCATCCGCCTCGTCCATCTCGGTGAGGTTGATGATCACAGGTACGCCGTCCCGGAAGTGCTCGCCGATCGTCCGCGCCTCCCGGTAGGTGGTCGGGTGCAGCGTGGTGATCTGGTAGCGCTGTTCCTCCTCGGGCATCACCCGCTCACGCGGCTGCACCTGCGGCGCCAGAGCCAGGTTGTCCCGGGTGTGGTACGCGTTCGCGCCGGACGACTCGGCGGACGCCCGGGTGATCGACCGCACGCTGGACCGCTCGGCCCGCTCCGGCCGCTCCGACTCCAGCCGCTCGGAGTCACCGAGGCGACCTCCGGCACGCTCGCTCAACCGCCCCCGGTCGCCGAGTCGCGGCCGGGGCGCGGGCGCCTCCTCCACCTCGTCGTCGTCATCGTCGGCGAACTCCTCGGCGTACCGGCTCTGCCGGTACCGCGACTCGCGATAGCCACCCTTGTCGTAACCACCGTCGTCGTAGGCCCGCTCCTCGTCCTCTTCGACCAGTCCGAGCCAGACCCCCGCCTTGCGCAGTGCACCCATCCCCGCGCCCTTCCCGTCCGCCGTGCGGCACACGCCCCCGCCGTGTCGCCTGTCGCGAGTGGGCCGTTCCTGCCCACTGGACCGGAACGGCAATCCTCCGACGCGCAATTCGCGTTGCACGTCACGCCCCCCGTGGCGAGGAAGGCCGTTCCCGCAAACAACACTGATGTAATTTGCTTCCCTCGCGGCCAGGCTACCGCAGCGTGGGACGCATTCCGAGCAACGCGCTCCCGACGCGGACATGTGTCGCGCCGTGGCCGATCGCCGCCTCCAGGTCGCCGCTCATGCCCGCCGAGAGCACCGTGGCACCCGGATGTGTGGCGCGCACCTCCGCGGCGAGGTCGGCCAGCCGGGCGAACGCCCGCTCCGGCTCCCAGCCCAGCGGCGCCACCGCCATCAGCCCGGACAGCCGCAGACCATCGGCGGCGGCCACCGCCTCGGTGACCGGGCCGAGCCCGAGGTCCGGGTCGGCCGAGGAGGGCACCGCACCGCCCCTGGACGGGTCGCCGTCGATGCTGACCTGCACCAACACCTCCAACGGCCGGTCCCGTCCGGCGGCTGCGGCGGCCACCGTGGACGCCAGCCGTACGCTGTCGACGGACTGGACCATGTCGGCGTACCGCAGCACCGACTTGACCTTGTTGCGTTGCAGCCGACCGACGAAGTGCCAGCGGGGCGCGGCGCCGGCCGCGGCGACCTCGGCGGCTTTTGGGGCCGCCTCCTGGTCGCGGTTCTCGCCCACGTCTGTCACGCCGAGCCCGGCCAGCGCGACCACGTCGGCGGCCGGGTACGTCTTGGTCACCGCGATCATCGTCACGTCGGCCCGGTCCCGGCCCGAGGCTGCGCACGCGTCGGCGATGCGGGCGCGTACCCGGGCCAGCCCGGCGGCGAGCTCGGCGCGCCGGTCGGGCCGCACCAGTGCGGGGCTGTCGGTCATCGGCGCCGCTCAGGACCCGTTCTTGAGGAAGTCGGGCACGTCGACGTCGTCGAACAGCACCCGACGCGGCGACTGCGGTGGTGCCGGCACGGCGGGCGACACGACCGGGGTGCTCGGCTGCGTCGGCTGGTTCTGGTTGGTCTTGCGCGTCGGCTCGGCCGCCTTGTACGCCGGAGTGCCACCGTCGAAGCCGGCGGCTATCACGGTCACCCGCACCTCGTCACCGAGGGCGTCGTCGATCACCGCACCGAAGATGATGTTGGCGTCCGGGTGCGCCGCGTCGGTGACCAGCTGAGCGGCGTCGTTGATCTCGAACAGCCCCAGGTCGGAGCCGCCCGCGATGGAGAGCAGCACGCCTCGCGCGCCGTCCATGCTCTGCTCCAGCAGCGGGCTGGAGATGGCCGCCTCGGCGGCCTCCACGGCGCGGTTCTCGCCGCGCGCGCTGCCGATGCCCATCAGCGCGCTGCCCGCGCCGCTCATCACGCTCTTGACGTCCGCGAAGTCCAGGTTGATCAGACCCGGCGTGGTGATCAGGTCGGTGATGCCCTGGACACCGGAGAGCAGCACCTGGTCGGCGGTGCGGAACGCGTCCATCATGCTGATGTTGCGGTCGCCGAGGGCCAGCAGCCGGTCGTTGGGGATGACGATCAGGGTGTCGCACTGGTTGCGCAGCTCGTCGATGCCGGCCTCGGCCTGCACCTGACGGCGCTTGCCCTCGAAGGAGAACGGGCGCGTCACCACGCCGATGGTCAGCGCGCCCAGCTTACGGGCGATGTTCGCCACCACCGGCGCGCCACCGGTGCCGGTGCCGCCGCCCTCGCCGCAGGTGACGAAGACCATGTCGGCGCCCTTGAGCACCTCCTCGATCTCGTCGCGGTGGTCCTCGGCGGCGTTCTTGCCGACGTCCGGGTTGGCCCCGGCGCCGAGGCCCCGGGTCAGTTCGCGACCGACGTCGAGCTTCACGTCGGCGTCGCTCATCAGCAACGCCTGCGCGTCCGTGTTGATCGCGATGAACTCGACGCCCTTGAGCCCAACCTCGATCATCCGGTTGACGGCGTTGACGCCGCCGCCCCCGATGCCGACGACCTTGATGACCGCCAGGTAGTTGTGCGGAGGTGTCATCTCCGGTCCTTTCCCCTCGAGATTGGCTGCTCCCCGACCGGCTTCGGCGTGGCCAGACCTGCGGTCGACTCGGCTGTCACCAGCGAGGTCGCGAGGCAAACCCTCACCCTCTACTAGAGGGTTACAGTTATGTCAACCACTGATCCTCTTCCGGGCAACGTAAGCGCAGCCGAGCGATGTGCCAAGGACCGTTCCGGCGTGTCGCCCGTGGAGCGGGACGCTTCACAGCCTGACCGGCCACTCACCGGAAGGTGACCACGTCCGGCGCGCTGACGTCGATCCGGTCGGCCTCCTCGCGTAGGAGCGCGGTGGCGACCCGGGCCTTGTCCGCCCCGCGTGTCGCGTCACCCCAGAACACCGTGCGGTCGTCACGCAGCAGAACACTGATCCGGGCCAGCCCCTCCACCCGGACCTCGGTCAGCTCACCACGCAACTCTGGGGTGAGCTCGCCGAGCACCGTCAGCCCCGCCCGGGTGTCCGGATCGTCCGGCCCGGCGGCGGCCAGGCGCAGCAGCGGCAGGCCGTCCGGGCGCTGCGGCACCGTCCGGAACGCCACCCCGGCCGCGTCGATCACGTCGAACTGCTGCCCGCGCGGCACCACCGCCACACCGGTCCGTTCCGTCAGCCGCACCACCAGCCCGTCCGGCCAGTCCCGGTGCACGGTGACCCGCTCCACCGGCGGCAGCGTGCCGATCCGCGCCGCCAGCTCGGTCAGGTCCACCCGGGCCAGCGGCGCGCCGTCGGGCACCGCGGCCGCGTCCCGCACCTGCACGGAGGTGACCAGCTCGGCGCCCTCCACCCGCATCTCGCGTACTCCGAACAGGCCGGTGCCGAGCAGCGTCCAGGCGACCAGACCGGCGAGGGCCAGCACGCCACCGGCCACCGCCCAGGGCAGCGCGGCGCGCATCCGCCGCCGCCGGGCCCGGGCCATGAACCGCCGGGTGGAGGCGGGTACCGCGTCCCGGCCGGCCCGGACCAGCTGCCACCGTCGGGTGGGACGGCGACCTCCGCCGCCGTCCACACCGGTGCCGCGCCCGCGCGCCGGGCCGGGACTCATTCCGCCGTACGGTCCACGCCGACAACCGCGCCACCACCGGCCGCCACCTGCGGACCGGCGGCCCGCGCGGTCAGCACGACCAGCAGCTCGTCGCCCATCAGCGAGATCGGCGGGGCGCCCATCGTCACCACCACGTCACCGGGGCGGGCCCGCCGGGCCACCTCCACCGGCGCGTCCTCCCACGAGTCGACGAAGACCTTCTGCCCCGACGGCAGCGCCACCGCCTCGATCAGCGCCGCCGACCCCTCGCCCGGGCCGCGCAGCTCCCCCGGGCCGAAGACCTCCAGCAGCACCAGCTCGTCGGCGATCGCGAGCGCCTCGGCGATCTCCGCCTGCAGATCACGGGTGCGGTAGAGCCGGTAGGGCTGGAAGACGACGATCAGCCGCCCCTCGCCGGCCACCTCCCGCAACGTCTGCAGAGCCAACGTCATCGAGGTGGGGTGGTAGGCGTACTCGTCGTAGACGAGCACCCCGTCCACCACGCCCTTGCGCTCGAACCGTCGGCGTACGCCGGGGAAGGCCGCCAGCGCCGCCTCGGCCGCCGTCAACGGCAGCTCCAGCAGGTACGTCGCCAGCACCGCCGAGGCGCTGTTGAGCCCCATGTGCCGACCCGGCACCGGCAGCCGGAACTCGCCCAGCGACCGACCGTCGATGTGCGCCCGGTAGCGCACCCCCTGGGCCGACGACGCGATGTCGCTCAGCCGCAGGTCGGCGTCGTCGGCCTCGCCGTAGGTGTACACCCGACGTCCCTCGGCGCGCAGCGTGTCCGCCAGCCGCCGACCACCCGGGTCGTCGGCACACGTGATGACGAAGCCCGCCGGGTCGGTGAGCCGGGCGAACTCGGCGAAGGCCGCCTCCAGGGTGGCCAGGTCGCCGTAGGTGTTCAGGTGGTCGGCCTCGACGTTCGTGATGATCGAGACGAACGGCCGGTAGATGAGGAACGAGCGGTCGCTCTCGTCCGCCTCGACCACGAAGTACTCGCCGGTGCCGTGGTGCGCGCCGGAGCCGCCCTCGGAGATCTCCCCACCGATCACGAAGGACGGATCGGTGCCGGCCCGCTGCAACACCATGGTGACCATGGAGGTGGTGGTGGTCTTGCCGTGCGTACCCGCCACCGCCACCGTGCGCCGGCCCGTCATCGCCGCCGCGAGCGCCTCCGACCGGTGCAGCACCCGCAGCCCGCGCTCCCGTGCCTCGACCATCTCCAGATGGTCGGCGGGGATCGCCGAGGAGTACACGACGGTGTCCACACCGTCCAGGTTGGTCGCCTCGTGGGTCATGTGGATCGTCCCGCCGAGCGCCCGCAGGCCCGCCAGGGACGGCCACTCCCGCAGCTCACTTCCGGAGACCGGCAGACCCCGGGTCAGGAAGAGCCGGGCCAGACCGCTCATCCCGACGCCACCCACCCCGATCAGGTGGATGTGGCCCAGGTCCTCGGCGGTCAGCGTGCCGGCCGGGCTGAACGTGGTCATCTGCGCCAACCTTTCGTTCGCGACTCCGGGGCTCGCAACCCCGGCTCACTCCTCGCGCTCACCGGAGCCACCCTTTCGTTCGCGACTCCGGCCGGTTCACCGGTTCACCGCCTCGTAGACGAAGTTCAGCAGCGCCTCGTCGCCGTCGCGCCGGCCGTACCCGGCGGCGGCCTCACTCATCGCGTGCAGCCGCTGCGGGTCGCGGACCAGCGGGATCACCGTCCGCTCCAGCCAGTCCGGGGTCAGCTCCGCGTCGTCGACCAGCAGGCCGCCACCGGCCTCCACCACCGGCAACGCGTTGCGCTTCTGCTCCTGGTTGCTGTGCGGGTACGGCACGTAGATGGTCGGCAGGCCGATCGCGGCCACCTCGGCACAGGTCATCGCCCCGCCCCGGCCCAGCATCAGGTCCGCGGCGGCGTACCCGGCATCCATGTCGGAGAGGTACGGCAGGCTCACGTACGGCACCGGGAGGTCGGTCGGGACCGGCACCGGCTCGTTGCGGGCGCCCATCACGTGCAGCACCTGGATGCCGTTGCGGGCCAACTCCTTGGCCGCCCCGGCCACCGCCAGGTTGATCGAGCGGGCGCCCTGCGATCCACCGGCGACGAACAGCACCGGCAGGTCGGGACGGAGTCCGAAGTGGGCGCGGGCGGCGTTGCGCATGGCGGCCCGGTCCAGCCCGGCGATGGCCCGGCGCAGCGGCACCCCGACCACCCGGGCGTCACGCAGCGACTCGGCCTGGGCCGGCTGGTGCGGGAAACCCACCGCGATGTGCTTGGTGAACTTCATGCCCAGCCGGTTGGCCACCCCCGGTGGCACGTTCACCTCGTGGATCACGATGGGCAGCTCCCGCCGCCACGCGGCCAGGTACGCCGGCACCGACACGTACCCGCCGAAGCCGACCACCGCGTCGGCGCGCACCTCGTCGATCACCTTGCCGGCCGCGCGGGCCGCCGTCCACATCCGGCCCGGGGTACGGACCAGGTTCAGGTTGACCGACCGGGGCAGCTGGTAGGCCGGGATGTTGCGCAGGTCGTAGCCGGCCGGCGGGATCAGCTCGTTCTCCAGGCCCTTGGGTGTGCCGAGGCAGGTGATCCGGACGCCGGGGTCGTGTCGGCGCAGGCAGTCGGCGAAGGCGAGCAGCGGGTAGATGTGCCCCCCGGTGCCACCTCCTGCGAGCACCACCGAACGCAGCGGACCCATCAACGTCTCCTCTCGTCCGCCGACCCGCCACGGCCCCGGCCCTCCCGGGTGCCACGCGGTGCGGCCTGGTCGTCACTGCGCCGCTTGCGTGCCTGGGGTACGGACCCACGGGCAGCCGTCGGCGGCGCCGCGCGGCGGCGTCGGCCGGGAAGCGGCGGCAACGGAGCCCACACTAGTCGGACCCACCGGGCCGGCGGACGGGCATGCAGGGCCCGGGCCGCATCGGGTTCCGCCCGGGCGAACGAGGCCAGCATGCCGACCGCCGCGAGCGTGACGACCAGGGCGCTGCCGCCGTCGGAGATGAACGGCAGCGGCACACCGGTCAGCGGCAGCAGGCCGATCACGCCACCCATGTTGATGAACGCCTGGCCGACCAGCCACGCGGTGGCCCCGGCGGCGGCCAGCCGGCGGAACGGGTCGTCCACGCGGCGGGCGATCCGCAGGCCGGTGTAGGCGAGCACGGCGAACAGCACCACCACCACCGCGCAGCCGACCACCCCGAGTTCCTCGGCGATGACCGCGAAGATGAAGTCGTTCTCGGCCGCCGGCAACCAGGCCCACTTGGTGCGCCCCTGCCCCAGCCCGGTGCCGAACCAGCCGCCGTTGGCGATGGCGTAGCGCGCCTGGACCATCTGGTAGCAGAGCGCGTCGCGGCAGTCGTCCAGCGGCGGCGGGTTGAAGAAGACGGTGAGCCGGGCGAGCCGGTAGTTCTCCTCACCGCGTACGCCGGAGCCGGCGCCGAGCGAGGCCACCGCGACCAACAGGCCGATGCCGGCCAGGCCGATCGCGCCGAGCGCGGCGAAGATCCGCAACCGCACTCCGGCCGCCCAGAGCAGGCCGACCACCAGGGCCAGCAGGCAGAGCATGCTGCCCAGGTCGTTGTAGCCGACCAGGACGAACATCAGGGCCACCACCGGGAACAGCGGGGTGGCCAGCTCCCGCCACCAGCCCAGCGCCGCGCCCTTGCGGGCCAACACGTACGCCCCCCACAGCACCAGGGCGAACTTCGCCAGCTCGGAGGGTTGCAGGCCGAACCCGAACACGTACAGCCAGAGCAGATCGGCCTCCAGCGGGCCGATCCGGGGCTCGCCGTCGGTCAACCGCCCGTACGCCTCCAGCAGGTTCAGCACCACCAGCAGTGCCACCGAGACGGCCAGCGCCGGCCGACCCAGCGACCGGTAGGTGCTGGCGGGCAGCCGCTGGCAGGCCCAGAACACCACGATGCCGATCACCGCGAAGATCGCCTGCCTGGTCAGCGACGTCGAGGCGCTGCCGCCCTGCGCGTAGTCGCGCACGCTGGTGGCCGAGAAGACCATCGTCAGGCCGATCAGCAGCAGCAGTCCGGCGCTGGCGAGCAGCAGGTGGTAGGAGGCCAGCGGCCGGGAGAGCAGGCCACGCAGCGCGGCGAGTCCGCCCACCGCGTCCAGGCCACGCCACGGCCCACCACCCGGCGTCTCGCCGGACGCACCGGACCCGCCGGCACGACCGGTACCCGCCCCGGCTGTCGCGGCCCCGGCCGCGCGCGTGCCGCCGGCCGCTCCCGATCCACCGGGTCGCGCCGCGTCCTCGGTTCCGACCGCCGCAGACGATCCCCCGGTGGTTCCTACCCGGGACGACCGTCGGGTCGACCGCGCGCCGTCGTCTTCTCGCACCTCCCCCACAGCGCCATCATCGCCGCTCCGGGGACCTGACACCGGCGGTACCGGCTGGTCGGCGTGTCGAACGTGCGTTCAACCACACTCCGCCGCCCACCGATCACCCTCCGCCACCCACACACCCCTCCCCACCCCACCGCCCGTCCCCGCCCGCCCGCGCCCGCCCGCTCGCCCCCGCGATCATGGAGTAGTGGTCGGCGTTCCATGCCGGTACGGACGCATTCGTCCATACCACGACTCCATGATCGCGGGGGCGAGGTCGGCGGGGAAGGCCGCGAGGGAGGGGTGGGGCGGGTGGGGCGGGGGTGGGGGGTGAGGGGTCAGCCCATGTTGGCGAGGAAGTCGCTGTAGAAGAGGCCCAGGGCGATGGCGACACCGATGCCGGCGATGATCCAGAACCGGACCACGATGTTGACCTCGCTCCACCCGGCCAGCTCGAAGTGGTGTTGCAGCGGCGACATCCGGAACACCCGCTTGCCGGTGGTCTTGAAGGAGATGATCTGGATCACCACGGACATCGTGATGATCACGAAGAGCCCACCGATGATCGGGAGCAGCAGCACCGTCCGGGTGGACATCGCCATGCCGGCGATCAGGCCACCCAGGCCGAGCGCGCCGGTGTCGCCCATGAAGATCCGGGCCGGTGAGGTGTTCCACCAGAGGAAGCCGACACAGGCACCGGCGGCGGCACCGGCGATCAACGCGATCTCCAGCGGATCCCGGACCGCGTAGCAGTAGTTGTTCGGGTTGGCGGTGTACGACGGGTCGGCGCACCAGTGCCGGTACTGCCAGAACGCGATCACCGCGTACGCGCCGAGCACCATCACCGAGGCGCCGGTGGCCAGGCCGTCGAGGCCGTCGGTGAGGTTGACGCCGTTGGTCGCCGCCATCACCACGAAGATGAAGATGACCACCGCGCCGATCTTGGTGACGTCCAGCGCCGGGATGTCCCGGATGAAGCTGAGCGTCGTGCTGCCGACGGTCTCGGTGTTGGTCACCTCGCCGCTGGCGTCGGTCATGGTGGACGGGAAATAGAGCGCCACGACCCCGAACAGCGCGCCGACCAGGATCTGGCCGAGCAGCTTGCCCCGGGCGCTCAATCCGCCGCTGTGCCGCTTGCGCACCTTCAGGAAGTCGTCGACGAAGCCGACCGCGCCGCAGAAGACCATCAGGCCCAGCAGCACCAGCGCGGTGATGGTCGGCTCGACCTGGGCGATCTGCGCGTCCGGCAGGGTGGTCAGAGCCAGGTGGCCGGCCACGTACGCGATCACGGTGGCCAGGATGAACACCACCCCGCCCATGGTCGGTGTGCCCTTCTTGCCCTGGTGCATCTGCGGGCCCTCGGCCCGGATCGGCTGGCCGGCCTTGAGCCGGGTGAACACCTTGATCGCGATCGGGGTGCAGAACAGCGAGACGAGGAAGGCCACCCCGATGGCCACGATGACCGCTCTCACGAAGCGTCACCCTCGCCGTCTGCGGCCACGTCGACGCGCAGCGCGTCGGCCACCTCCCAGGTCCGGTACCGAGAGCCCTTCACCAGGACGACATCGCCCTGCCGTAGCTCGCTTCGCAGCACCTCGACGGCCGCCGCCTGATCGGTGAGCAGCACCGACTCTCCTCCCCAGTCACCTACCGATGTCGCCCCGTGGTGAATCGGCGCCGCGGCCTCACCGACCACCAGCAGCCGGGCGACGCCCAGCTCGGCCGCGAGACGGCCCATGTCGGCGTGCCCCTGCGTCTCGAAGTCACCCAGCTCGGCCATGTAGCCGAGCACCGCGACGGTACGCCTCCCGCTGCCGATGCCGGCGAGCGCACGCAGCGCCACCGCCATCGACGCCGGGTTGGCGTTGTACGAGTCGTCGATCACGGTCACCCCGTCGGTGCGTTCGAAGACGTCCATCCGACGGGTCGAGACCAGCCCGAGCGCGCCCAGCGCGACGGCCAGCTCGGTCAACGGCATGCCCAGTTCCCGGGCCACCGCCGCGGCGGCCAGGCTGTTGGAGACCTGGTGCCGTCCGGTGAGCCCGAGCCGCACCGGCGCGTCGCCCTCCGGCGTCACCAGGGTGTACGACGGCCGGCCGCGCTCGTCCAGCGTCACGTCCTCGGCCCGGATGTCGGCGTGCGCCGCCTCGCCGTAGCGGACCACCCGGGCCACCGTACGGCTCGCCATCGCGTCGACCAGCGGGTCGTCGGCGTTGAGTACCGCCAGGCCGTCGGCCGGCAGCGACTCCACCAGTTCGCCCTTGGCCACGGCGATGTTCTCCTGGGAGCCGAACTCCCCGATGTGCGACACCCCGACGTTGAGCACCACGGAGATGCGCGGCGGTGCCACCTCGCAGAGGTAGCGCACGTGGCCGATGCCCCGCGCGCCCTTCTCCATCACCAGGTAGCGCGTCGTCGGCCCGGCCTGCAACGCCGTGTACGGGTGCCCCAGCTCGTTGTTGAACGAGCCGGGCGGCGCCACCGTCTCGCCGAGGCGCGCGGTGAGCTGGGCGATCAGGTCCTTGGTGGTGGTCTTGCCGGAGGAACCGGTCAACCCGATCACGGTCAGCTCCGGCAGCCGGTCCACCACGGTCCGGGCCAGCCGACCCATCGCGGTCAACGCGTCGGCGACCACGATCATCGGTACGCCGGGCACCTCGCGGGTGCCCAGCACCGCCACCGCGCCGTCCGCCACGGCCGCCGCCGCGTAGTCGTGCCCGTCGACCTTCTCCCCGTCGAACGCGACGAACAGTCCACCGGCGGCGACCTTGCGCGAGTCGAACTCGACGCTGCCGGTGATCCGCGCGTCGGGGTCGGCGTCGACCAGTCGACCGTCGACGGCCGAGGCGACCTCGGCCAGGCTGAGCGCGATCACCGCTGCCCCGCCAGGTCCCCGAAGCGGGCCCGCAGCGCGTCGGCGAGCTCCGTCCGGTCGTCGAACGGGTACGTCTCGCCGGCGATCTCCTGGCCGCGTTCGTGCCCCTTGCCCAGCAGCGCCACCACGTCCTGCGGCTCGGCCAGCCGGACCGCCTCGTCGATCGCCGCGCGACGCCCGGCCACCTCGACGATCCGGGCCGCCGTACCGGCCTGGTGGGCACCGGCGAGCACCTCGGCGCGGATCGCCGACGGCTCCTCGGTACGCGGGTTGTCGTCGGTCACCACGACCACGTCGGCTCCCTCCGCGGCAGCGGCACCCATCAGGGGCCGCTTGCCCCGATCCCGGTCGCCGCCCGCACCGATCACACAGATCAGCCGGCCGGCGCTGAGTCCGCGCAGTGCGGCCAGCGCGGCCACCACGGCGTCGGTCTTGTGTGCGTAGTCGACCACCCCGCGTACCCCGCCGGCCACGCCCACCGACTCCAGACGCCCGGGTACGCCACCGCAGGCGGCCACCCCCTCGGCGGCGGTCACCGGCTCGACTCCGGCGGCGACCAGGGTCGCGATGGCCAGTAGGGCGTTCGCCACGTTGTGCCGGCCGGGCAGCGCCACCCCGGCGGGCAGCGTCAGCCCGTCCGGGCCGTGCACGGTGAAGCGCTGGGCGTACCCGTCGCCGTCGACCTTCTCGGCCCACCACGTGGCGGTCGGGTCACCGGCCGCCGAGTAGCTGACCGTGGCCGGGGTGAAGAGCGGTTCCAGCGCCGGGTCGTCGCGGTTGAGCACCTCCACCGCGCAGCGCCCGTCGAAGAGGCGCGCCTTGGCCGCGAAGTAGTCCTCGGCGTCGGCGTGGAAGTCCAGGTGGTCGGAGCCGAAGTTGGTCCAGCCGCCGACGCCGAACCGCACCCCGCCGACCCGGCCCATCGCCAGGGCGTGGCTGGAGACCTCCATGACCACCGCGGTGACGCCCCGCTCGCGGGCGGCGGCGAGCATCGCGTGCAGGTCGGTGGCCTCCGGCGTGGTCCGCACGCTGTCCACCACGAGGTCGCCCAGGCGCGTCTCGACGGTGCCGATCAGGCCGGTGGTGTGGCCGGCGGCGCGCAGCCCGGACTCGACGAGGTAGGCGGTGGAGGTCTTCCCGGCGGTGCCGGTCACCCCGATCGTCAGCAGGTGCGCGGTCGGGTCGCCGTAGATCGTCGAGGCGACCGGGCCGAGCGCCGCACGCGGGTCGTCGACCACCAGGACCGGCAGTCCGGTGCCGGCGGCCGACTCGGCACCGGCCGGGTCGGTCAGCACGGCGACCGCGCCGGCCTGGGCCGCACCGGCGGCGAACTCCGCGCCGTGCCGGCGGGCGCCGGGCAGGGCCGCGTACAGGTCGCCGGGTCGGACCTCCTGACTGGCATGGGTCGCCCCGGTCACCACCGGATCGGCGCTGGTAGAGGGCGCCACGGCGAGCCGGGCGGCTAGGTCACCGAGCCGGATTCCGGTCACGGTACGGGGACGAGGATTGCCGCGCACGGCGTCAGACCCTACCCGGTCGCCCGGGTCCGGCCGCACGGCGCGCCTGAATCTCCGCCGCACGAAGTCGAACCGCAGGTGGCGACCGGTGGATGCGGCAGGCGTACGCCCGACGGCCCCGATCGGGCACCCGACCGGCGGGTGTCCCGGCGACCGTCCGCCTCCCCAGGGCGACCGCCCGCCTTCTCGTTAGGACGCGACCAGACGACTTCCGGCGTCGACGACCATTCCCGCCGACGACGGATACGGAAAGACGACGCATCCGGGCACGGTCGCCACGAAAAGGCCGGAAAGCACACCAGCGAATACGCGTACGTCAATTCCTCGGGTCACCGGTGACGGAACCGGTGACCCGAGGATTGACGTCGACGACAGTTACGGGAACACGGTGAATTTCGGGGCCGGATCACTCGACGGCGGCACCCGGAAATGGCGCAGCGCGAAGGTCATCATTTCCTTGAACGCCGGCGCCGCGACCCGGCCACCGCCGCCACTCGGGCTGTGCACGAAGACCGCGATCACGTACTGCGGCTTGTCCGCCGGGGCCATCCCGATGAACGAGGCGACCTCGCCGGGCTGCTTCTTCCCCTCGACCAGCCGCCACCCGGTCCCGGTCTTGCCCGCCACCCGGTAACCGGGCACCGCCGCGGACAGTCCGGTGGCGTTGTCCACGGTGGTGACCGCCTCCAGGATGTGCCGCAACTCGGCGGCGTTCTTCGGGCTGAGCACCTGACGGGTCACCGGCTCCTCGGCCGGTGTCGGCTTCCCGTCCGGCCCGATCGTCTCCTTGACCAGCCTCGGCTGCACGTACGTGCCGTCGTTGGCGATGGCGGCGTACGCGGCGGCCATCTGCAGCGGCGTGGCGTCCACGCTGTGCCCGATCGGCACCGAGCCGTGCGACGACTCGCTCCACTCCTGCACCGGCAGCAGTCGCCCGCCCGCCTCGCCGGGCATGCCCACACCGGTCGGCTTGCCGAGCCCGAACCGCTGCTGGTAGTCGAGCAGCCGTTCCGGGCCGAGCTGGTCGGCGATCTGGATGGTGCCGACGTTGGAGGAGTGGGCCATCATCCCGGCCACGCTCATCCGCTTCCCGTCCGCCGGGAACGTGTCCCGGAACCACGTGTCGCCCTTGCGGATTCCGTTGCTGACCGGGAAGACGGTGTCCTTGGTGATGACACCCTCCTGCAACGCCGCCCCGAACGTGATCGCCTTGTGCACCGAACCCGGGTCGACGATGAAGCTGGTGGCCGCGTCCTCCCGGTCGGTGGGGTCGCTCGCCTGCGGTTTCGCCGCGTTGTAGGTGGGATGGCTGGCCTGGGCCAGCACCTCCCCGGTCCGCGCGTCGAGCACCACCGCGGCACCCGTGCTGCCCTGCACCGCCTTCATCCGCTCGCTGAGGATCCGCTGCACCGTGTACTGGAGGTCACGGTCGATGGTGAGCACGATCGAGCTGCCCGGCTTGGCCTTGGTGGTGCGGCTGTAGCCACCGGGGATGGGCGCGGCCAACGCGCCCAGGCCGACCTCGAAGACACGCTGGCCGTCCTCGCCGTGCAGCAGGTCGTCGTAGCGCGCCTCCAGGCCCTCCAACCCGACCATGTCCAGGCTGGTGAAACCGATCAGGTTGGCGGCCAGGTCACCGCCGGGGACCTCGCGCCGCTCGTCGCGGTGTACGGCGATGCCCGGCAGACCCAGCTCCATGATCTCCCGGGCCCGGGCCACGGTGACCCCGCGCGCCAGGTACTCGAACTGGGAGTCGACGCCACTGATCCGCTTGCGGGGCTTCATCTTCTCGGCCAGGTCCGAAGCGGGCATGCCGAGCAGCGGGGAGAGCGTCTGCGCGGTCGCCGGGATGTCCTCGATCCGGGTCGGGTCGGCGTAGACGTACCGGGCCTCGACGCTGTGCGCCAGGGCGGCACCGTCGCGGTCGAAGATCGCCCCGCGCGGCGCGGGAAGCGGCACGGTTCGCAGCCGGTCGGCCATGCCGCCGTCGGCGTACGCCGGAGTGTCGACGGCCTGGAGCACGACGAGCCGCACGCCGATGGCGACGAAGAGGGCCAACGCGAGCGCGGTACCCAGCCGTAGCCGGCGTCCCGGGTCGGCGAGCCGGGGCGGTCGCGGCGCCTTGCGGGCCGGGCGGCGCGGGGCGGCCGGGCGGTCGCCCCGGCGCGGTTCCCGTCCCCCGACGCGACGCCGGGGCGTCCCGGCCGGCGCCTCGCCCCGAGGGGTGCGGTCGGTGACGGTCCGGACCACGGTGGTCCTGCCGGCGGTGGACTCCCGCCGGGGTGCGGCACCCGACCGGGCACCGGCGCGGGTGGCGGCGGAGCGTCCGCCGTCGAGCACCTGCAACGCCGGGCGGAACGGGTCCTGGGTCCGGCTGGTGCGCGGGCTGCGCCGCTGCTCGGCCCGGCCGCCGCCGTCCCGGACGGTGCGCCCCCGGGGGGTGTACGCACGGGCGTCGGAGATGCCGCCGATACCCGGCTCGCCGCCGCGCTCGTCCGGTGCACCCCCGTTACGGTAAGAACCGCGCCGGGAGCCTGTGGCGTCCCGGCGCGGTTCGTCTGATCTCGAGGGCACGGCCTACCCCTCCGAGCCCTGCTGGCTGGTGATCGACACCTGCCCGCTGGCCGGCTGCGGCACGCCGATCATCTTGCCGTCCGGCAGCCGGATGTACGCCAGCTCGCCCGACTCGACCAGCCCCAGACGGCGGGCCTGGGCCTCCAGGTTGCCCGGCGACTCCGACTCGGCGATCTGCTTCTTCAGCTGCTGCTGCTCCACGTCGAGCTTGGCCTGCTGCTGCTGGAGTTCGTCGAGCCGGAACGCATTCTCGTTGATCTTCGTGTTGACGGCCAGGATGCCGAGCACTCCACCGACGACGAGCACCACCACGAGCGCCGCGAACGGTGCCCGGGGTACCCGCACCGGCGGCGGCGGGGCGACCCGCAGCCGCGGCGACTCGGCCCTCTCCGGCTTGCCGGTGTCGGCCCGTTCCACCGGACGCAGTGCGGCGCTGCCCTGGACGGGAAACTCGCGCGCCCCCCGGGCGCGAGTGTCGTCCAGCCGGCTCACCCGGTCCTGCCGCCGGGTGTCGTTCCCGGCTACTCGGGTCCGCTCCGCCGCGATCCGGCCCCCCGACCGCGGTGTGCGCTGCCCGACGCCGGCGACGTCCCGACGCTTGCTCACATTCATATTCCCTCCCCCTCTTCGTCCGTGTCCCCCGGCGTCCGCCGCGGTCCCCCTCCGGTTTCCGCGGCCGACCCCGTCCCCGGTTGGTGCATCGCCTTGACCCGGCGCCGGTACCGTTCGCGGTCGGTACGCCCCTGGTGCCGGGCCTGCGGGTCGATCCGCTCCGCCGCCCGTAGCCGCACCGATGCGGCTCGCGGGTTGGCGGCGACCTCCCTCTCCCCGGGCAGCTCCGCGCCCCGGCTGAGCAGCCGGAACGTCGGCTCCGACCCGGGCAGTTCGACCGGGAGGTCGACCGGGCCCGTACTGCGGACCCGGCCGGCGAGCGCCTGTTTGGTGAGCCTGTCCTCCAACGAGTGGTAGGACAGGACCACCATGCGACCGCCGACGGAAAGTGTGTCCAGAGCGGCCGGCAGCGCCGTCTCCAGCACTGCCAGTTCTCTGTTTACCTCGATCCGTAAAGCCTGAAACGTTCTCTTTGCCGGGTGTCCCCCGGTTCGCCGGGCCGGCGCCGGGATCGACTCCCGCACCAGCTCGGCCAGACGCGCCGACGAGGTGATCCGGCCCCGGTCCCGTTCCCGGATGATCGCCGAGGCGATCCGGCCGGCGAACTTCTCCTCGCCGTACACCCGCAGCACCCGGGCCAGGTCCGGGTGCGGGTAGGTGTTGACCACCTCCTCGGCGGTCACCCCCCGGGTCTGGTCCATCCGCATGTCCAGCGGCGCGTCCTGTGCGTACGCGAACCCGCGGTCGGGCGCGTCGAGTTGCAGTGAGGAGACACCGAGGTCGAAGAGCACACCGTCCACGGACGGGTAGCCCAACCGGTCCAGCACCTCGGGCAACTCGTCGTAGACCGCGTGTTCCAGGTGGACGCGATCGGCGAACCGGGCCAGCCGTACCCGAGCGTGTGCGAGTGCCTCGGTGTCCCGGTCCAGGCCCACCAGGATCGTCTCCGGATGTGCCTGCAACACCGCCTCGGCGTGCCCGGCCAGGCCGAGCGTCGCGTCGACGTGGACCGTACGGCCGCCTCGACCCAGCGCGGGGGCGAGCAGCTCGAGACACCGCTCAAGCAGCACCGGCACATGCGTGCCGCGTAGCTCCCCCATGTCGCCCCCCACTGGTTGAACCGGTCTCGTTGTCGCGTCCTGCTCGTCGGACGACGCCGTGCCGTCGTACCGCCAGATCCCCATCCGCTCTCGACTCGTGCGCCTGGCACCGGGGAAGGGATGCCAGGAACTCGAAAGCGGCTGGAGATCTCGCAGTACGTCGGGCGTCGCCACGCCCTACAGACCGCCTGGCAGCACCCCCTCCTCGATGTCGGCGAAGTCGTCTTCGCTCTCGGCGAGGTAGGTCTCCCAGGCGACCTTGTCCCAGATCTCCACCCGGGTGCTCGCGCCGATGACCACCAGGTCCCGGTCGAGCCCCGCGTAGCTGCGCAGGTGTGCCGGGATGGTCACCCGGCCCTGCTTGTCGGGTATCTCGTCGTGCGCGCTGGCGAAGAAGACACGGCTGTAGGCCCGGGCCGCCTTGTGCGTCATCGGCTGCGCGCGCAACTGCTCCGCGATGTGCTGGAACTCAGGCGTCGGAAAGACGTAGAGGCAGCGCTCCTGCCCTTTGGTGATCACGACACCCCCCGCCAGCTCATCCCGGAACTTCGCCGGAAGGATCAACCGGCCTTTGTCGTCCAGGCGCGGAGTGTGGGTGCCGAGAAACATCGGCCCAACCCCCTCGCCCTTTAACGGCGTTCGCGCGCCGTTGACCCCCCGGGCCGGTGGGCCCCTCCCGGCCCCACCAATGCGCCCCACTCTACTCCACTTCCCTCCACCCGCAACCAGAATCGACCGCGCGGCGCGTCGCCGCGCGCCACAAAACCGCACGTCAGCCGGGGTGGAGCGGAGTGGAGGGCGGCGGGGCGGCGGACGTGGTCCGCTATCCGACATAGATCCACTCGGGCCGGTCCGGACGCCCACCGCCCCGCTCACCGACGAAGTGGACAGAACGGAACACCGTCGGCGGCGATCTGAGGGGTGGTCTGGTCCGGTAACCTCGCTCGCGTGACGGACGCGAAGATGCCCCTACGGGCGAAGGTGGCCAGCTCCGTGTCACGGACCGCCGCAGCCCTCTCGCGGGCTGCGGGCCGTGGCGACGGCTCGGTGATCGGTGGCTGGATCGGCCTGAAGATCGACCCGGACCTGCTGGCGCACCTCTCCGCCGGACGGGCCATCGCACTGGTCTCCGGTACCAACGGCAAGACCACCACCACCCGGCTGGCCGCCGCCGCCGTCGGCGTGCTCGGCCGGGTCGCCACCAACTCCTTCGGCGCCAACATGCCCACCGGGCACACCTCGGCCCTGGCCAAGGCGGGCAGCACCCCGTACGCGGTGCTGGAGGTCGACGAGCACTACCTGGCGCAGGTGATCGAGGCGACCGAGCCGCACGTCGTGGCGCTGCTCAACCTCTCCCGCGACCAGCTCGACCGGGCCAAGGAGGTCGCCATGATGGCGCAGCTCTGGCGCGCGGCCCTGGTCCGCCACCCGGACATCCGCATCGTGGCCAACGCCGACGACCCGATGGTGGTCTGGGCGGCCACCCCGCCGGCCGCCCACGACCAGCGGATCACCCCACCGCACGTCACCTGGTTCTCCGCCGGTCAGCGGTGGCACGACGACTCGTGGGTCTGCCCCGAGTGCGGCTCGACCATCCAGCGCTCCGGTGAGCAGTGGTGGTGCAGCGGATGCCCGCTGCGCCGCCCGCAGCCGCAGTGGACGGTCGACGACGAGGGTGTCCTCGACCCCACCGGCGCCTGGTACAAGGTGAAGCTCCAGCTCCCCGGCAAGGTCAACATCGGTAACGCGGCCACCGCGCTGGCCCTGGCCGCCGAGTTCGGCGTACGCCCGTTCGACGCGGTCCCCCGCCTCGGCGACGTCACCTCGGTCGCCGGACGGTACGCCCAGGTCGAGCGGGACGGTCGGCTGGTCCGGCTGCTGCTGGCGAAGAACCCGGCCAGCTGGCTGGAGGCGTTCGACATGGCCGAGCACACCGCGACCCTGCTCTCCATCAACGCCCGCGACCCCGACGGGTTGGACACCTCCTGGCTCTTCGACGTCGACTTCGCCCCGCTACGCGGACGTCAGGTGCTCATCACCGGCGACCGCGCGTACGACCTGGCGGTCCGGCTGGACGTCAACGGCGTGCCGTTCCAGCACGTCCGCACGTTCGACGACGCCATCCGGGCGGTGCCGCCGGGGCGGCTGGAGGTCATCGCGAACTACACCGCCTTCCAGGACATCCGAGCGGAGTTGGACCGTGTCAACTGAGACCCTGCGCATCGTCTGGATCTACCCCGACCTGCTCTCCACCTACGGCGACCGGGGCAACATGCTGATCCTGGCCCGGCGGGCACAGCAGCGCGGCTTCCCGATCGAGGTGCTGGAGGTCCGCTCCGACCAGCCGATGCCCACCACCGCCGACATCTACCTCATCGGCGGCGGCGAGGACGGCCCGCAGGCGCTCGGCGCCCAGCGGCTGCTCACCGACGGCGGCCTGCACCGGGCGGTCGCCCAGGGCTCGGTGGTGTTCGGCGTCTGCGCCGGATACCAACTGCTCGGCACGTCGTTCTTCGCCAAGGGCACCCAGTACCGCGGCCTGGAACTGCTCGACCTCTCCTCCGACCGGGGCGAGACCCGGGCCGTCGGCGAGCTGGCCGGTGACATCGACGCCCGACTCGGCCTGCCTCCGCTGACCGGCTTCGAGAACCACGGCGGCCGTACCCGTCTCGGTGCCGAGGTCTCCCCGCTGGCCCGGGTCACCGCCGGGATCGGCAACGACGGCGCCACCGAGGGCGCGTGGCGCGGCAAGCTGCTCGGCACGTACTCCCACGGTCCGGCGCTGGCCCGCAACCCGGCCCTGGCCGACCTGCTGCTGCGCTGGGCCACCGGCGCACAGCAGCTTCCGCCGCTCGACGACACCTGGGCCGACCGGCTGCGGGCCGAACGTCGGGCCGCGGTGGCCGCCGCCCGGGCATGACCCCGGCCGTCCGGCGGCTCGCACGGTACTGGCGATCGGTGCAGCCGGTCGCCACCACACCGTCGGTCGTCCGGTTCGGCCTGCTGCTACTCCTGATCGCCGGGTTCGGGGTGACCCTGATCCTGGTCCCCCACCCCGACCCGACGGCGCTGCCGCAGTTCGGCGACCGACTGGGCGGTCTCGCCCCGGTCGCCGGAGTCCTCGGCGGCGCGCTGCTGCTGGTGGCACTGGTCCCCCGTACGTTCATCACGCTCGCCGCGGGCGCGCTCTTCGGCGCCCTGGAGGGTGCCGCGTACGCGCTGGGGGCCGCCCTGCTGGCGGCGGCGATCGGCTTCACCGTCGGCCGGGTGCTCGGGCGGGAGTTCGTCGCCGAGCGCGTCCGGGGCCGGTTGGCCCGACTGGATCGCTGGTTCACCCGGCAGAGCGTGCTCGGGGTGATCACCGTGCGGCTGCTGCCGATCTCCGGCTACGGCCTGGTCAGCTACGGCTACGGCACCACCGGCGCGCGAATCCTGCCGTTCCTCGTCGGCAGCGTGATCGCCTCCGCCCCGTCGGCGTTCGGCTACGCCGCCGTCGGCGCCGCCGTCACCAGTCCCGGCGAGGTCAACTGGCTCGCCGCCACCCCCGCCGCGCTCGGCTTCATCGCCAGCGCGGTGCTGCTCACCCGCTGGTGGCTCGCCGAACGCCGACGCCGCACCACCCAGATGTAAGGAGGGGTCCCCTGCTAACGCCTCGCGTATAGCAGGGGACCCCTGCTAACAACTCGGCAAGCGCGATCGTGCCGCGCCCCCGCTCTCGCCGCATCGCGCTCCATGATCACGCTCGATCCTGGATCGAGTGGCCTCGGTGTCAGCACGAGACCACTCAATCCCGGATCGAGCACGACCTTGTGACGAGCCGCCGCACCCCGGGAACTCGAAGACGCCGCCTTCGTAGCGCCGGAGCGTGCGGCACGTCTTCTTCCCGCCCACGTGGCCCCACGGGTGCCCGCCGCAGCGCCGGCTCGCACCGCACGCGCGCCCGCATACCGTGCACTGGAGGGCTCGGCCGCCGCACCGAGCACGGCGTTCGAACGTTAGAAAGGGTCCCCTGCTATGCACGAGGCGTTAGCAGGGGACCCTTCCTTTCACCAACAACAGCTCACCTACACCGACAGCTCGCCAACAGCGTCAGGCGACGACGGACACCATCCGGCCGGGGATCACGATGACCTTGCGCGGTTCCTTGCCGGCCAGCACCCCCGCCACCGCTGCCAGCGCGGCGGAACGCACGTCGTCCTCGGCGGCGTCGGCCGGCACCTCGACCCGGCCCCGGACCTTGCCGTTGACCTGCACCGGGTAGGTGACGGTCTCGGCGACCAGCAGCGCCGGGTCGGCGACCGGGAAGTCCGCGTACGTCAGGGAGGTCTGGTGACCCAGCCGCCGCCACAGTTCCTCGGCGATGTGCGGGGCCAGCGGCGCCACCATCAGCACCAGCGGTTCGGCCACCTCGCGCGGGGTCGTCGCCAGCTTGGTCACCGCGTTGGTCAGCTCGATCAGCTTGGCGATCGCGGTGTTGAACCGGATGCCCTCCATGTCGCCCCGGACGCCGTCGATCACCCGGTGCAGCAACTGGCGGGTCTGTTGGTCGGCCGGTTCGTCGGTGACCCGCGACTCGCCGGTCTGCTCGTCGACGACCGCCCGCCAGACCCGCTGCAGGAACCGGTACGAGCCGACCACCGCCCGGGTCTCCCACGGGCGGGACACCTCCAGCGGCCCCATCGACATCTCGTAGACCCGGAACGTGTCGGCGCCGTACGCGGCGCACATCTCGTCCGGGGTGACCACGTTCTTCAGGGACTTGCCCATCTTGCCGTACTCGCGGTTGACCTGGACGTCGCCCAGGAACCAGTCGCCGTCGCGCTCGACGACCTCTTCGGCCGGGACGTAGGCGCCCCGGGCGTCGGTGTACGCGTACGCCTGGATGTAGCCCTGGTTGAACAGCTTGCGGAACGGCTCGAACGACGACACGTGCCCCAGGTCGAACAGCACCTTGTGCCAGAACCGGGCGTACAGCAGGTGCAGCACGGCGTGCTCGGCGCCGCCGACGTACAGGTCCACGCCACCGCAGTCGCCCTCGCCGCGCGGCCCCATCCAGTACCGCTCGTTCTCCGCGTCGACGAACCGTCCCTCGTTGGTCGGGTCCAGGTAACGCAGCTCGTACCAGCAGGAGCCGGCCCACTGCGGCATCACGTTGGTCTCCCGGGTGTACCGCTTCGGCCCGTCACCCAGGTCCAGCTCGACCTCGACCCAGTCGCGGCGGCGCGACAGCGGCGTCTCCGGGTCGCTGTCGGCGTCGTCGGCGTCGAAGGTGCGCGGCGAGAAGTCGTCCACCTCGGGCAGTTCGACCGGCAGCATCTCCTCCGGCAGCGCGATCGCGGCACCGTCGGCGTCGTAGACGATCGGGAACGGCTCGCCCCAGTACCGCTGCCGGCTGAACAGCCAGTCCCGCAGCCGGTAGGTCACCGCGCCCCGACCGGCGCCGGTGGACTCCAGCCAGGCGATGATGCGGGCCTTGGCGTCGGCCACCCCCAGTCCGTTCAGGTCCAGGTCGCGGTCGGGCGCGGCGCTGTTGATCGCCGGCCCCTCCCCGGTGTACGCGGTGCCGTCGAAGCCCTCCGGCGGCTGCACGGTACGCACGATCGGCAGCTCGAAGAGATCGGCGAACTCCCAGTCCCGCTCGTCCTGCGCGGGTACCGCCATGATCGCGCCGGTGCCGTAGCCGGCCAGCACGTAGTCGGCGATGAAGATCGGCACCTGCCCACCGGTGACCGGGTTGACTGCGTACGCGCCGATGAAGACGCCGGTCTTCTCCTTGGTGTCGGCCTGCCGCTCGACGTCGGTCTTGGCCGCCGCCGCCTTGCGGTACGCCTCGACGGCTGCCCGGGGATCGGTGTGCCCACCGGTCCACGCGTCCCGGGTCCCCTCCGGCCAGGCCGCCGGCACCAGCGCGTCGACCAGCTCGTGCTCGGGTGCCAGCACCATGTAGGTGGCCCCGAAGACGGTGTCCGGCCGGGTCGTGAACACCCGGATCGGCGCGGTGGGGGTCGGGAAGTCGATGTGCGCACCGGTGGATCGGCCGATCCAGTTGCGCTGCATGAGCTTGATCGGCTCCGGCCAGTCCAGCTTGTCCAGGTCGTCCAGCAGCCGGTCACCGTACGCGGTGATCCGCATCATCCACTGCTTCAGGTTGCGCTTGAAGACCGGGAAGTTGCCGCGCTCGGAGCGACCGTCGGCGGTGACCTCCTCGTTGGCCAGCACCGTGCCCAGCCCGGGGCACCAGTTCACCGGCGCCTGCGACACGTACGCCAGGCGGTGGTCGTCGACGATCGCGCGACGCTCGGCGGACGACAGCTCGGCCCACGGGCGGCCGTCCGGGGTACGCCGGGTACCGCCGGCGAACTCGGCGATCAACTTGCTGATCGGGCGGGCCCGACCGGCCTGGCGGTCGTACCAGGAGTTGAAGATCTGCAGGAAGATCCACTGAGTCCAGCGGTAGAAGTCGGTGTCGATGGTGGCCACCGAGCGCCGCTGGTCGTGGGCCAGTCCCAGCCGCCGCAGCTGCTCCCGGTACCGCTCGATGTTCGCCTCGGTGGTTGTCCGGGGGTGCGTGCCGGTCTGCACCGCGTACTGCTCGGCGGGCAGGCCGAACGCGTCGAAGCCCATCGCGTGCAGCACGTTGCGCCCGGCCATCCGCTGGTAGCGGGCGTAACAGTCGGTGCCGATGTAGCCCAGCGGGTGCCCGACGTGCAGTCCCGCGCCGGACGGGTACGGGAACATGTCCAGCACGTACAGCTTCTCGGCGCCGGAGCGCGGGTGGGCGGGGTCGGCCAGCGGGCCGGACGGGTTCGGCGCGTGGAAGCTGCCCTCGCGTTCCCAGTGATCCTGCCAGCGGCGTTCGATCTCGTCGGCCAGCACGGCGGTGTACCGGAACGGTGGGGTGTCGTTGGCGGCTGCCTCGGTCATGGCCTTCTCCTCGCGTCGACCGGCGGGGTCTTCTCCGTGCTGGCTGGTCTCGTGTCCGTGCTCGGCGGCCCGCCCCGGGCCCCGGCGGGCACGAAAAAGCCCCTCGCACAGGAGGGGCCGCCGTGCTGTCGCGCCGTCAGCGCATCAGCACGGCTCGGTAAGAAGCAGGAAGACTCCGGCCATGACCGGCAGTGTACCGCGACCCCTCGGGCACCGTCGCCCAGTACCCCGTCAGCCGGTGTCGGGGCGACCGTCGCCGACCCGGCCGTCGAGCTCGTCGTAGCGGGTGATCGGGGCCAGCGGCGCACCGGCCCGGTACGCCGCGCGGGCCAGCGCGTAGCCACCCACCGGGGCGGTGAACAGTTGCAGGCCGACCGCCACCAGCACCACCACGGCGGTACGCACGCTCGGGATCAGCAGCAGCACCCCGAACAGCACACAACTGAGGCCGAGGCTGGCAGCCTTGGCGACCGCGTTCATCCGGTGGTAGACGTCGGGCAGGCGGACCAGGCCCACCGCGCTGATCGAGATCAGGACGGTGCCGAGCAGCAGCAGCGCCCAGGCCAGTGCCGTGCGGATCACCGCTGCCCCCGGTGCACCAGCCGGGCCATCGCCACCGTGGCCAGGAAACTCACCAGCGTCCCGGTGAGCACCAGGTCCAGCAGGTCCGGCGCGTCCAGCCGGGCGGCGAGCACCGCCAGGGCGGCCAGGAAGACGAAAAAGCCCAGGTCCAGCGCGGCGGCCCGGTCGGCGTCGGTCGGTCCGCGTACCAGCCGGCCGATCACCACCGCCATCGCGCACGCCAGGACCACCAGCACCACGTCCAGCAGGATCATCGCGACCTCCACGTCTCGGGCGGGTCGTTCTCGGACGGACCACCGTCGTCGGAGGAGCCGTCGTCGGGTCGGCCGCCGCCGGCCGGGTGCGTGGCCGGGCGGATCGCGGCGAGCACCCGCCACTCCAGTTCGGTGACCTCGCGGCGGAACGCGACCGGGTCGGCGGCGTACACGCCGTGCACCCAGAGGGTCGCGGGCTCCCGCCGGATCGCCAGGGTCAGCGTGCCCGGGGTCAGGCTGACCGCCAGGGCCACCGCGGCGACCTCGACGTCGGTGCCGGCCCGCAGCGGCACCCGCACCACCGCCGGTTCCAGTCGCGACCCCGGCGTGAGGATCTCCCACGCCACGGCCAGGTTCGCCTGCACCAGCCGGACCGCGAAGTAGCCGGTGAACCGCAGGATCCGGCCCAGGCGTACCACCGTCCGGCGGGCCAGCGCCGGTGTCGCGCTCATCGCCCGGTCACCGCCCGCACGTAGCCGGCCGGGTCGCGGAGTCCGTCCGCCGCCGTCTCCGCCACCGTCAGCAACGGCTGCGCGGCCAGCCCCGCGACCAGCGAGAGCACGGCCAGGGCCAGCGGCGGGGCGACCAGCGACCGCCCGATCCGGCCGGTGACCGCGTCGGTGGCCGGCTCACCGGTGAACAACGCGCTCCAGATCTTCAGCATGGAGAGCAGGGTGACCAGGCTGACCAGCACCGCCACCGTCATCGCCCACCACGCGTCGACCTCGGCGGCGGCCCGCAGCAACAGGAACTTCGCCAGGAAGCCGGAGAACGGCGGCAGTCCGGCCAGCGACAGCGCCGCGCCGGCGAAGGCCAGGGCCAACGCGGGGCGCTGCACGGCGAGGCCACCGGTGCCGTCCAGCCGGTCGGTGCCCCGGCCGGCGCGTACCGCCGCCGCGCAGAGCAGCAGCGCCGCCTTCACCAGCACGTACTGGGCCAGGTAGTACACCGCCGCGGCCAGGCTCGCGGCGGTGAACAGCGCCACGCCGAGCAGCACGTAGCCGATCTGGCTGACCATGTGGAAGACGAGGATCCGGCGCATCGAGCCCTCGCCGACCGCGCCGAGCACGCCGACCACCATCGACAGCAGCGCCACCACGCCGAGCAGCCAGTGGTACGCCGGGTCGCCGTCGTACACCACCGCGTAGATCCGGATGACGGCGTAGAGACCCACCTTGGTCAGCAGGCCGGAGAAGAGCGCCACCACCACCGGCGAGGCCACCGGATAGGTGCGGGGCAGCCAGTCGTGCACCGGGACCAGCGCGCTCTTGACGCCCAGGGCGAGCAGCACCACGCCGCCGGCCACCGCCACGGCCGGCTCGTCGCGGGCCGCCCCGGCGAGGTCTCCCAGTCCGACCGCTCCGGTGGTGCCGTAGACCAGCGCGACTCCGCCCAGCAGCAGGGTGGAGCCGAGCAGGTTCGTCGACACGTATACCCGGCCCGCACCGCCGCGCCCGATGCCCCCGGCGAGGCTCAACAGCACGTACGAGGGCACCAGCATGACCTCGATCAGCACGAACAGGTTGAACAGGTCGGTGGTGAGGAACGCACCGTACGCCCCGGCCGAGAGCACCAGCACCAGCGGCAGGAAGTACGGGCGGCGGTCGTCGCCGGAGCCCACGGCCGACACCAGACAGCCGAGCACCACCACCGCCGACACGGTGACCAGCAGGGCGCCGAACGCGTCGGCGGCGAGGCTGATGGCCACCGGTGGCGGCCAGCCGCCGACCCTCAGCACCGGGATGTCCCCGGCGACGGTGGTGGTCACCAGCAGCGCCACGCCCGCCGACAGCACGGCGACGGTGGTGACCAGTGCGGCGACCCGGTGCGTCCGGAGCCGCCCCGGCAGGGCGAGCAGACCACCGGCCACCAGCAGGGGCCCGGCGACGGGGAACAGGAGCAGCAGGGTCACCGCCGTACCCCGTCCGGTCCGGTCGGTGCCGGACCACTCTCGGGGTCGCCGTCCCCGGCACGCTCGTCGGCGTCGGTCTCGCCCGGGCCGTCCGGGTCGGTGACGCCGCCGGGGCCGTCGGCGTCGGCGTCCGGGTCCGCGGAGCCCCGACGCAGCAGGCCGAGCAGGTGCACGGTGACCCCGAAGGTGATCACGATCGCGGTCAGCACGAACGCCTGCGGCAGCGGGTCCGCCGTGTCCGGGCCCACCTCACGGACCGGCGCCGTGCGGCGGCCGAGCCCGCCGGCGGCCAGCAGCACCACGTTGACCGCGTGGCCGAGCAGGACGAAACCCAGTACCACGCGCAGGTGTCCGGGCCGGACCAGCAGGAACACCCCGGCGGCGACCAGCGTGCCGACGAGCACGGCGGCGCTCATCGGGCGGCGCCGACGGGTGGGGCGGCGGCGGGCGGGGCACCCGAGGGCAGCCCGAGCCGCCGGACGGCGGCCACCACCAACGCCAGGACCATCAGGTAGACGCCGAGGTCGAACACCAGCGCGGTGGAGAGCGTCGGCAGCGGGTCGGGCGTGCTCAGGCCGAGCGGGGTGAGCAGGGGTTCGCCGACGGCCAGCGGGGCCGCCCCGGCGCCGACGGCGATCAGCAACCCGGCGGCCACCAGCGGCACCGCCGGCACCCGGCCCAGCAGGGGCGCCCCGCCGGGATGGGCCAGTTGCCCGAGCCCGACCGCCGTACCGGCCAGCAACGCCCCGATGAATCCGCCGCCGGTGGCCTCGTGCCCGCGTAGGAACAGCAGCGCCGAGACGACCAGCATCACCGGTGCCAGCATCCGGTAGGCGAACGTGAGCACCACGTCGTCGTCGGCCGGGTCGCCGACGTCGGGCCGGGCCGGGCGGTCAGCGCCGAGCCGGACCAGCCCGAGGGCCACCACCGCGAGCACCACCGCCTCGCCCAGGGTGTCCAGGGCGCGGAAGTCGACCAGGATGGTGTTGACCACGTTCGCGCCGCCGGTCAACTCCTCCGCCCGGTCGAGGTACCACCGTCCCGGACCGGACGGTTCGCCCCGGCCGGTCAGCACGGCGGTGCCGGCCGCCGCGGCGACACCGGTCACCACCGCGAGCGCGGCGGCGGCGGTCACCGACCAGCGCCGCCCGACCGGGGCCAGCCGGTCCGGCTGCTGGCGCAGGGCCAGCATCACGACGACCGCGGTCAGCACCTCGACCAGCATCAGGGTCAGTGCCACGTCCGGCGCGCCGACCGTCAGGAACCAGGCCGACAGCAGCAGACCCACCACCCCGGTCAGCCCGATCGCGGCCAGCGCGGACCGCACCGTCAGCAGACCGGCGAGCGTCGTGACGAGCAGGCCGACCAGCAGCCAGTCGCCGGGGCGGGCCGGGTCGACGTGCGGCAGGGGCGCGACGTCGGCCAGCAACGCGGCGCCCGCCGCCAGCACCACCACCGCCAGCAGCGGGCGGACCAGGAATGGCGCCGGGCCGGTGGCGTGCGCCGGGCGGGCCACCAGCGCGCCGACCCGGAGCAACCGTCGCCGGCCGCGTTCGACCAGCTCGGCGAAGGGCGGTGTGGTGGGTACGGCCCGCAGCAGCCGGTCCACCCGGACCCGACCGAGGAACATCAGCGTGCCCAGCAGCACGGTGGCGGCGCTGAGGCCCAGGGCGGGCGTGAAGCCGTGCCAGAACGCCAGGTACGGCGGGGTGCCCTCCGGCCGGGCCGCGTCGGCGGCGCGTTCCACCAGTGGACTCAGCACCGACACCGCCGGACCGAGCACGGTCGCCGTCACCGCGGCGACCGCCGCCGGGGCGAGGAACGCCCAGGAGGGTTCGCGCAGTCGCCGCTGCCGGGTCGGCCCCTCGACCATCCCGTGCACCAGGCGGGCCGCGTACGCGAAGGTGAGCACGGAGGCGAGGACACCGAGCCCGGCGGCGACCCAGCCCAGCCGGCCGACGCCGTGCGCATCGCCGAATGCCTCGAAGATCGCCTCCTTGCCGACGAACCCGATGGTGGGCGGTAACCCCGCCATCGACATCGCGGCCAGCACGGTGAGCCAGACCGTCACCGGCATCACCCGGTGCAGGCCGGACAGCTCCCGGACGTCCCGGCTGCCCGCCTGGTGGTCGATGATGCCGACCAGCATGAACAGCGTCGCCTTGAACAACGCGTGCGCGACGGTGTACAGGATCGCCGCCGCGTCGGCCGCCGGGGTGCCCACGCCGATCACGCCGACCAGCAGCCCGAGCTGGCTGACGGTCGAGTACGCCAGCAGCGCCTTGAGGTCGTACTGCCGCAGCGCCAGCAGCGCGCCGACGATCGCGGTGAGCAGCCCGACCGACATCAGTGTGACGTCCCACACCACCGTGCCGCCGAACACGGCGGAGAAGCGCATCAGCAGGTAGATGCCGGCCTTGACCATCGTCGCCGCGTGCAGGTACGCGCTCACCGGGGTGATCGCCACCATCGCGCCGGGCAGCCAGAAGTGGAACGGCAACTGGGCCGACTTGGTGATCGCGGCGAGCACGATCAGGGCCCCGACCGCCCAGGCGGTGCCGCCGCGCAGCCGCTCCGGCTCGGCGACGATCGTCTCCAGGCTGGTGGTGCCGGTCTGCACCGCCAGCAGCACGATCGCGGTCAGCAGGGCGAGCCCGCCGGCCACGGTGACCAGCAGCGCCTGCACGGCCGGGCCGGTGGCCGCCGGACGTCCGCCCTGTCCGATCAGGACGAACGAGAGGATGGAGGTCAGCTCCCAGAAGACGAAGAGGACCAGCAGGTCGTCGGCGAGCACCAGGCCCAGCATCGCGGCGGCGAACAGGGTCATGGTGACGTACACCCGCTCCTGCCCGTCGTCGTCGACGCTGAGGTAGCGGGGGCAGTAGGCCATGATCAGCGCGCCGACGCCGAGCGCCAGCAGCGCGAAGACCAGACCGAGCGCGTCCATCCGCAACGCGGCGTCGACTCCGAGGCCGGGCAGCCACCGCCAGCCGAGGGTGACGTACCGGTCGTCCAGGATCGTCGGCAGCCGGGTGAGCAGCAGACCGGCCGCGACCAGGTAGCCGACGGCCAGTGGGTAGCCGGCGTTCCGCCCGAGGCGCCGGGTCAGCAGCGGTACGCAGGCCGCCAGCCCGAGCTGCCAGGCGAGCGCCACGGCGAGGATCACGACGCCGCCCGCCCGGCCGGGAGCACCTCGGATGCCGGTGCCGTCGCCATGTCAACGCCCGGTGGCACGGTCGCCGGACGCCCCCGGGCCGGGGCGGCCCCACGGGGTCTGCGTCCGGTCGCGCATGTCCCTCCTCGGTCAGGTGTCGGGGCGTCCGGCGCCGCTTACCCGGCAGAACCGACGACATGCGCTGCGTGAACCACAAATCAGTCAGTAAGCACCCAAACACCTGCGCCAGTCGGCGTTGGCGAGAAACATGGTTAGCCTGAGAGGCCAGTGAGATTGTTGCGGCAGACGAGGCTCGCACGTCGCGAACCCAACGGCGGGTCCAGGTGCTCCGTACAGAGCTGCCGTGACGGCGACGAGGAGGAGGCCCGTGACTCAACAGACCTGGGACGAAGTTGGCGGATTGCTGCCGCACGACGAGTTCCGCGCAGCGAGCGACGCCATCGTGGCCAACATCGAACAGGTCATCGAGGGCAAGACCGCCACCGTGCGGCTTGCTCTGGCCGTCCTGCTCGCCGAAGGGCATCTGCTCATCGAGGATGTGCCCGGCGTCGGCAAGACCAAGCTGGCCAAGGCCCTCGCGCGCTCCATCGACTGCTCCGTCCGCCGCATCCAGTTCACCCCCGACCTGCTGCCCAGCGACGTCACCGGCGTCAGCGTCTACAACCAGGAGACGCACGACTTCGAGTTCCGGCCGGGTGCCGTCTTCGCCAACCTGGTCGTCGGCGACGAGATCAACCGGGCCTCGCCGAAGACCCAGTCCGCGCTGCTGGAGTGCATGGAGGAACGGCAGGTCACCGTCGACGGGGTGACGTACCAGTTGCAGACCCCGTTCATGGTGATCGCCACCCAGAACCCGATCGAGATGGAGGGCACGTACCCCCTGCCGGAGGCGCAGCGGGACCGCTTCACCGCCCGGATCGCGATGGGCTACCCCGACCCCAGTGCCGAGCTGGCGATGCTCGACGCCCACGGCGCGGTGGACCCGCTGCCGGCACTGCGCCCGGTCTCCGACGCCGACACCGTGCGCCGGCTGATCGGTCACGTCCGGCAGGTGCACGTCGCCGACGCGGTCAAGCAGTACGCGATCGACCTGGTCACCGCCACCCGCGAGGCACCCGAACTGCGGCTCGGCGCGTCCCCGCGATGCACCCTGCAACTGCTGCGCACCGCCCGCGCGGTGGCCGCCCTCGACGGGCGCGACTACGTCCTCCCCGACGATCTCCAGGTACTCGCCGTACCGGTCCTGGCGCACCGGCTCATCCCCACCGCCGACGCCCAGCTCGCCCGGCGTACCACCGACGCGATCGTGGCGGACCTGGTGCACCGGCTGCCGCTGCCGCACGACCGCCAGCGTTCGCCGTACGACAGCCGCCCGCCGGCCGGCAACGGTCGCGCCCCGTTCGAACCCCGGAGGCCGTGACGTGCGTGACGGCTTACGCGGCCTGACCACCCGCGGTCGCTCCTTCCTGGCCGCCGCGCTGGCGGCCGCCGTCTCCGCCGGCATCCTCGGCGAGAAGGACCTGCTGCGAGTGGCCGTGCTGCTGGCCGTCCTCCCGCTGCTCGCCGCGCTCTACGTCGGCCGCAGCCGTTACAAGCTCGCCTGTCACCGCTCGCTGGACCCGCACCGGGTGCCGGTCGGCGCCACCGCCCGGATGGTGCTGCGGTTGCAGAACCTGTCCCGGTTGCCCACCGGAACCCTGCTGCTGGAGGATCGACTGCCGTACGCGCTCGGCAGCCGGCCCCGGGTGGTGCTGGAACGGCTCGGCGCGCACCAGGCCAGCTCGGTGGCGTACACCGTGCGGGCGGACGTGCGCGGCCGGTACGAGGTGGGGCCGCTGGTGGTCCGGATGACCGACCCGTTCGGTCTGTGCGAACTGAGCCGGGCCTTCCCGGGCACCGACTCGCTGACCGTGGTGCCGCAGGTGGTGCCGCTGCCGGCGGTGCGGCTGCCCGGTGAGTACGCCGGCAGCGGCGAGAGCCGGGCCCGCTCGGTGGCGGTGCACGGCGAGGACGACGCGGCGACCCGCGAGTACCGGCGCGGCGACGACCTGCGCCGGGTGCACTGGAAGTCGACCGCGCGCACCGGGGAGCTGATGGTGCGCCGGGAGGAACAGCCCTGGGAGAGCCGCGCGACGGTCCTGCTGGACACCCGGGCGTACGGCCACCAGGGCGACGGCCCGACGGCCAGTTTCGAGTGGGCCGTCTCGGCCGCCGCCAGCATCGCCGTGCACCTGCGTCAGGCCGGTTACAAGCTGCGGCTGGTCACCGGCTCCGGCGCGGACGTGAACGCGACCGAGGGCGCCGGTGACGGTCTGCTCCTCGACCAGCTCGCGGAGGTCCGGCTGGACGAACGCGTCGAGATCACCGCCCTGGTGCAACACGTCCGGCAGCGCTCCGACGGCGGTCTGATCATCGGCGTCTTCGGGTCGCTGAGCACCGCCGAGGCGGAGGTGCTGTCCGGGCTGCGGGCCAACGGCGCCACCTGCGTCTGCTTCCTGCTGGACAGCTCTGCCTGGCTGAACCTGCCGGCGCAGGCCCGGACCGAGGCCGCCCAGGCACACGACACCGCCGCGCTGGCCCTGATGCAGTCCGGCTGGCGGGTGATCGGCGTCGACCACGGCGGCCGGTTGCCGGCGCTCTGGCCGCAGGCCGGCCGGGGCTCGCAGGGTTTCGCCCTGCGGGCCGCGATGGCCGAGACGGTGGCCGGCGGCGTGCGATGAACGGAAGGTCCCTCTCATGATCGCCCATCGGAACCTGGGTCTGGTGGCCGCCGCCGCGACCCTGCTCGCCGCCGCGCCCCTGTCGGCCATCTTCGAACAGTGGACCTGGCTGGTGCAGTCGGTCATCGCGGTGGCCGCGGTGGCCGCCGCGGCGGCCCTGTCCCGGCTCGGCCGGACCCCGCTGTGGGCCCAGATCCTGGCCATGGTCGCCGGCCTCACCCTGGCCCTGACCTGGCTCTTCCCCAGCGGCGAGGAACTGCTCGCGGTGCTGCCCACGCCGGCCACCTTCGGGCACTTCGCCGAGTTGCTCAGCACCTCGGTCGACGACATGCGCTCGCACGGCGTGAAGGTGCCGGACACCGACCCGCTGCTGTTCATCACCGTGCTCGGCGTCGGCGGCGTCGCGGTCCTGGTCGACGTGCTCTGCGTCGGGCTGCGCCGGCCCGCCCTGGCCGGCCTGCCGATGCTGGCCATCTACTCGGTGCCGGTGGCGGTCTACGTGGACAGCGTGCCGCCGCTGCCGTTCGCCGTCGGGGCCGCCGGCTTCCTCTGGCTGCTGGTCACCGACAACGTCGACCGGGTCCGGCGGTTCGGCCGGCGGTTCACCGGGGACGGCCGCGACGTCGACGTCTGGGAGGCGTCCCCGCTGGCCGCCGCCGGACGGCGGCTGGCCGTGGTGGGCCTGGCGCTGGCCGTCCTGGTGCCGCTGGCCGTACCGGGCATGACCTCCGGCCTGATGAACAACCTGAACTCCGGCGTCGGCAGCGGTCTGGGCGGGCAGGGCTTCGGCGGCGCGCCCGGCCGCGTCGACCTGTTCGCCGCGCTCAGCGGCACGCTGAACCAGTCCGAGACCACCGACCTGGTCACCGTGACCACCACCGAGGAGGAGCCGTTCTATCTGCGCTTCGGCGTCGCCGACGAGCTGCGCGGCGACGGCTTCCGGGTACGCGGACCGAACGGCAGCCGGGTCACCGGTGAGCTGCCCGACCCGTCGGAGCAGCAGGTACGGGGGGTCGAGCGGACCCGGCACCGGGCCACCGTCGAGGTGACCCGGGCCCTGGCCATGCCGCTGATGCCGGTGTACGCCGAGCCGGTCGACTTCACCGACCTGAACCGGAACTGGTTCTACGACCAGGACCTGCAGGTGGTCTTCTCGAACCGGGAGAACTCCCGGGAGAAGTCGTACTCGTTCGACTACGTCCGTTCGACGTACACGCCGCAGGCCCTGCGCGCGGCCCGGGCGTTGTCCGCCGACGACCCCCGCCGGGTCCAGCAGACCGTCACCCCCGACGTGCCCGAGGTGCGGACCCTGGTCGCCGACCTGATCCGGGGCAAGCGCACCGAGTACGACAAGGTGCGCGCGATCTACGACTACTTCTCCGAGGAGAACGGCTTCACCTACCAGCTCAGCACCGAACAGGGCACCAGCGGGCAGGAGATCCTCGACTTCCTGGAGAACAAGGCCGGCTACTGCCAGCAGTACGCGGCGGCGCTGGCCTGGATGGTCCGCGACGCCGGCATCCCCGCCCGGGTGGCCTTCGGGTTCACCAACGGCAGCCGGCGTACCGCCGACACCCTCACCCTGACCAACCGGAACCTGCACGCCTGGACCGAGGTGTACTTCGACCAGATCGGGTGGGTGCCCTTCGACGCCACCCCGACCTACGGCGTGCCGGGCTCGGCCCGTTCCGCGTGGGCGCCGGACGTCGACGCCCCGGAGGACAACACCCCGCAGACCGACGCCACGGAGGCGCCCGACGCGGATGACCCGTCAGCCGGGCCGGACGCCGGACCGGACCAGTTCCAGGAGGGCGACGACCCGGCCGTCGGTGCCGCCCCGGGCGCGCCCACCCAGCAGGCGCCGCGCTGGCCGTGGCTGCTCGCCGTGGGCGTACTCGCCCTGCTGGCGCTGCTCGCCGTGCCGGCGCTGCGCCGGCTCGCGCTACGCCACCGCCGAGGTCGGCCGGCACCGGTGATCCGGACGGTCGACGCGACGGAGGCCACCGCCACCGGAGAGCACCGACCGGCGGTGTCGGTCGGCGCCGACCCGGACCGGGCACGGGCGGACGCGCACGCCGCCTGGGACGAACTGCTCGACACGCTTGTCGACTTCCGGATCCGGGTGGACCGGACGGAGACCCCCCGGGCGACCGCCGACCGGCTGGTCCGGGAGGCCCTCGCACCGGACACCGGGGCGGGGACGGCGGCCCGTCTGCTCGGTCGCGCCGAGGAGCGGGCCCGGTACGCGCGCGACCCGCTGACCGGGGAGCCGCTGCCCACGGCCCTGCGCACGGTACGCGGTGCGCTGGCCGAGCGGGCCGACCGGCGAACCCGACTGATGGCGACCGTGTTGCCGCCGTCGGTGCTGCAACGCTGGCGCACCACCGTCGCGGACACCTCGTCGCGGCTGGTGAACTCCGGCGGTCAGGTACGCCACCGGCTGCTGCGGTTCAGTCCGCGCCGGCTGATCGCGAACCGCGCGAGTCGCTGACCGCCCACCCGGTCCGGGCACGACAGGGCACGGTCCGGGCACGACGACACGGGCCGGGTGCCGGTGGACATCCACCGGTACCCGGCCCGTCGTGGTCTGCTGTCGCTCGCCGCCTGCTGGGGGTCGTGCTCGTCACTCGGCCGCTCGCTGGGCAGCACGGAGCGCGCCACGTCACCGCATTCGCCCTGGGCGCCCGAAGGGCACCCGGAGCACACATCCGTCGTCGCACGCCGCTACGTCCCGGACCGGTCAGGTCCGGGACGAATGCCCCGCCGTCAGGAACAGCGGGTCAGCGGTGCCCCTCCGGGCGCTGACGCCACCGGTCCTCCATCCGGTCGAGGAAACCCCCCGACCGGCGACCGGACCGTCCCCGGGACCGGCGACGACTCGCCGTGCCTCCGACGACGTGCAGGTCCGGTGACTGCGCCCGGCGGTGCGACTGCACCGCGAACGCCGCCGAGGCCAACATGACAACGAATCCCGCCACTGCCAACGGCGGAGTTTTGATCACCGCGCCATAGACCAACAACGCCAGGCCAGCGACGATCACGCCGGCAGCGACGAGCAGGCGACGCCGCGCGTGGAAACGCGGGTCGCTGGCGCGCACGGCCGAGGCGAACTTGGGGTCCTCGGCAAGCGACCGCTCGATCTGCTCGAACAGCCGCTGCTCGTGCTCCGAGAGCGGCACGGCACTCCTCCCCGGTCACGTTGGTCGGTCCGGTCGGACCGACAGACCGTGGCAGCCAACCGGCTGCTTACCCGCAAGTCTACGAGGGCCCTCGCGCGTCGGAAAGCGGGACGACCTACGGCCGCGTCGGATTTTCATCTCGTCGGGGATCACGCCCCCCGAGAAGACTGGCCGGTCCTATGACGGACCGCCCGAATCGGGCAGCCGCAGCGTCCGCCGCGACCTCCGCCTCGCGCCATCCCCGCTCGGGCGCACCGAGCGCGAGCTGCCGGGGCGTCTCGTCCGCGGGGGTCAGACCCTCCGCGCGTACGCCGACGAGGCGGATCCGCTCACCAGGCGCCAGAGCGGTGTAGAGGGACCAGGCCGTGTCGAACATCTCCCGCGCCACGTCGGTGGGCACGTCCAGGGTGCGCGACCGGCTCACCGTGCGGAAATCGGCCATCCGCACCTTGAGCGACACGGTGCGCCCCACCAGCCCACCGGCACGCAACCGGCCACCGACCTTCTCGGCGAGCGCCAACAGGGTGCGCCGGATCTCGGTCGGATCATTGACATCGACGTCGAAGGTGACCTCCGCGCCGACCGACTTCTCCGCGTGCTCGGGGCTGACCCGACGCGGATCGCGTCCCCACGCCAACTCGTGCAGGTGCCCGGCCGCCGCCGCGCCGACGGCGGTCCGCACCATCCCCAGCGGGGCCTGGGCGAGGTCGCCCACCGTGCGCAGCCCGAGCCGCAGGAGGTTCTGCTCGGCCCGCTCCCCCACTCCCCAGAGGGCGGCGACCGGCAGCGGATGGAGAAAGTCGAGGACCTGGGCGGCCGGGACCACGAGCAGGCCGTCCGGCTTGGCCCGGGTCGACCCGAGCTTGGCCACGTACTTGCTCGACGCCACCCCCACCGAACAGGTCAGCTCCTGCTCGGCGGCGACCCGCTCGCGGATCCGGCGGGCGATCGCGGCCGGCGGCCCGAACAGTCGCCGGGCACCCGCGACGTCCAGGAACGCCTCGTCCAGGGAGAGCGGCTCGACCAGCGGCGTGACGTCCCGGAAGATCTGCATGACCGCCCGCGAGGCGGCCGAGTAGCGGCTGAAGTCCGGTGGCAGGAACACCGCGTGCGGGCAGAGCGCCCGGGCCCGCATCGTCGGCATCGCGCTGCGGACGCCGTACCGCCGGGCCTCGTAGCTGGCCGAACTGACCACCCCGCGTGCGCCGACCCCGCCGACCACGACGGCCCGGCCGCGCAACTCCGGTCGGTGCCGCACCTCCACCGAGGCGAAGAAGGCGTCCATGTCGACGTGCAGGATCGAACAGCCGGCGTCGTCGGCGTCCGGCCCGAACCGGGGATCGCCACCCCGGGGCAACGACTGGCTGCGTCCCACCCCGGCAGGTTAACCCCGGGGTGGGACAGGACGTCCGGTCAGCCCCGCAGCACCAGCAGCGGAATCGTCATCTCGGCCGCGGTGTCCGCGCCGTGGAAGGCCACCAGCCGGGAGACCATCGGGCTCTCCGACCGGCTGGCCAGCACGGCGTACGTGTCGTTGCAGACCACCACCACGTCGCCGACCCGCTCCAGGTGCGCCTCGGGCACCGGCCCGAACCAGCCGGCGGCCACCGCCTCGTCGCGCACCAGCACCCGGGCGGCGTCACCGAGCACGGCCGACCAGGCCGCCACCACGTCGGCGGTGGCACCCGGCGCGGTGTGCAGATACCGCACCCGGGGCTCGCCCGCGACGACCCGCACCCCGTCGGTCAGCCGAGGGTCGGTGTCCAGGTCGAACCGGTGCGCGGCGGGCACGTCGAGCTGGCCGTGGTCGGCGGTGACCAGCAGCGCCCCGTCCGGCGGCAATCCGTCGACCAACCGGGCCAGCATCCCGTCCACCTCGGCCACCGAGGCCCGCCAGGGTGCCGAGTCGACGCCGCTGAGGTGCCCGTCGCGGTCCACGTCCGGGTGGTACCCGGAGACCAGGGTGGGGCCTCGGCCGGCGGTCAGCGCGGCCAGCATCGTGGTGGCCACCGCGTCGACCCCGGCCGCGCCCCGGTAGTCGCCGCCCCGGTTCGCGGCCACCGTCAGGCCGCTGCCGCCGAACTCCGGCCGGCTGACCACGGTCACCGCCACCCCGGCGGCCCGGGCCCGCTCCAACTGGGTGGCGACCGGCTGCCAGCGCAGCGGCGACGGGTCGCCGGACCACTCGATGTGGTTGAGCACCCGCTCGGTGCCGGGCACCCGCAACGTGAACCCGAGCACCCCGTGCGCGCCGGGTGCCGCCCCGGTGCCCAGGGTGACCAGGCTGACCGGGGTGGTGGAGGGGAAGCCGCAGGTGAGCGGCCGACCCGCCGCCGCGGTCAACCCGGCCAGGGTCGGCGCGTACGGCGCGGCGGTCGGGATCTGGTACCACCCGAGCCCGTCGACCAGCAGCACCGCGATCCGGCGTACGCCGGAGAGGTCGGCACCGAGGTCGAGCAGATCGGCGGCACCGGGCACACCGAGCACCGCGAGCGCGCTGGGCAGCACGTCGGCGATGCTCCCCCCGCCGTACTCCGGCGTGACAGGTGCAAGGAAGGGCACCTTGTTAACGCCTGGTGCATAGGAAGGGCCCCCTCCTAACACCGGGGGGCGCACGGCCGACCCCTCCGGGCCGGTCATGCCGGACGGCGGGCGAACAGGTGCAGTTGCGCCGCCAGATCCCGCCAGGGCGGCCGGGCGGCCAGCGCCCGTTCCAGCTCCAGCAGGGCGCCCGGCTGGCCGTCCGCCACGGCTGCCGGCAGCAGGTCGGCGAGCACGCGTACGCCGTGGATCTCCTCGACGGCGAGCCCGGCGGCGGCCAGCAGCGCGGTGGCGCCGTCGGCGTCGAAACGTCGCCGCAGCGTGTCCCGGGAACCGGCGGTGCCGTCGGGGTCGGCGGCGAGCGTCGTCGCCACGTCCAGGTGGCCGTTCATCGCCCGGCCGAGCACCGCCGCCGCCCGCCCGGCGACCAGCACGCTGGCCGCACCGCCCGGCCGCAGCGCCCCGGCCAGCGCGGCCACCACCGGCGCCGGATCGTCGACGACCTCCAGGACGGCGTGGCAGAGCACCAGGTCCACGCTGGCCGGCTCGACCAGTCCGGCGAGCGCGTCACCGTCGCCCTGCACGGCGCGTACCCGCTGTGCCACCCCGGCCTCGGCGGCCCGGCGGCTGAGCGCGGCCAGCGCATCGGGGCTGGCGTCGACCACGGTGACCCGGTGCCCGGCCCGGGCCAGCGGCACGGCGAAGCCACCGGTGCCACCGCCGACGTCGAGCACGGTCAGCTCGGCGGCGGGTCGGCGGTCCAATTCGGCGCGGAGCACCGACCAGACCACGGCGGTACGGGGGGTGAGCGGCGGCCCGGCCGGATTCGGGGTCTGTTCCACCCGGTCGAGCCTAGGGCCTGCCCGGCCGGTCATGTGCGGCGAGGCACGCCGTCGGGGCGGCGCGGGCCGACGACGGGACACGCGGCCGGCGACGCGCGGGCCCGACGGCGAGACGCACCGCCGGCGGCGGATCGGTCAGCGGAAGTCGCGGGACGCGGGGCTGACCGGTGGCTCGATCGCGTCCAGCCGGTCGGCGACCAGGTTGACCACTCCCTCGTGCCGCTGCAACAGCCCGCGCACCACCAGCGCGGCGCTGGTCCGGGCCACCCGCCGGTGCCGCTGCCACAGCCCCGGGGAGCAGGTGACGTTGAGCATGCCGGTCTCGTCCTCCAGGTTGAGAAAGGTGACCCCACCTGCGGTCGCCGGGCGCTGCCGGTGGGTGACGATGCCGCCGACCCGGATCCGTCGGCCCGGCTCCACCCGCCCCAGCCGGTCGATCGGCACCGCGCCCAGGGCCTCCAGCCGGGGACGGATGAACCGGGCCGGGTGGTGCTCCGGGGACAGGCCGGTGGCCCACACGTCGGCGACCAGCCGGTCCACCTCCTCCATGCCGGGCAGGGTGGGCGCCGTCGCGCCGGTCACCGTGCCGGGCAGGCGATCCGGCCGGTCCTGCGCCGCCGCGCCGGCCGCCCAGAGCGCCTGCCGCCGACTCAGTCCGAAACAGGCGAAGGCGTCCGCGGTGGCCAGTGCCTCCAGGTGAGCCGAGGTCAGCCCCACCCGCCGGGCCAGATCCGGCATGTCGCGGTACGGCCCGTGCGCCGTCCGCTCCGCCTCGATCCGCTCGGCCACCGGATCACCGAGCGTACGCACACTGGACAGCCCCAGCCGTACGGCCGGACCGCCCAGCCCCCAGGCGTGCGGCGGCTCACCGGGCCGGCTGCCCCAGCGGGTCTGCGGGGTCGACTCCAGCACCGGCTTCGCGCCGCTGGCGTTGACGTCCGGACGGCGTACCTCCACACCGTGCCGACGGGCGTCGTCGACCAGGGTCTGCGGCGAGTAGAAGCCCATCGGCTGGGCGCTGAGCAGCGCGGCCAGGAACGGGCCCGGGTGGTAGCGCTTGAGCCAGGAACTGGCGTAGACCAGATAGGCGAAGCTCATCGCGTGGCTCTCCGGGAAACCGTAGCTGGCGAACGCGGTGAGCTTGCGGTAGACGTCGTCGGCCAGCTCGCCGGTGATGCCGCGCTCGGCCATGCCGCGATAGAGCCGGTCGGCGATCTTCGCCATCCGCTCCACCGACCGTTTGGCCCCCATCGCCCGGCGCAACTCGTCGGCCCCGGCCGCGTCGAACCCGGCCAGGTCGATGGCGAGCTGCATCAACTGCTCCTGGAACAGCGGTACGCCGAGCGTCTTCTCCAACGCGTTGCGCATCAACGGATGCGGGAAAGTCACCGGCTCCTGCCCGCTCTTGCGCCGGATGTACGGGTGCACCGAGCCGCCCTGGATCGGGCCGGGACGGATCAGCGCCACCTCGACCACCAGGTCGTAGAACGTCCGGGGCCGCAGCCGGGGCAGCGTGGCCATCTGGGCGCGGCTCTCCACCTGGAACACCCCGACCGAGTCGGCCCGGCAGAGCATGTCGTAGACCTCCGGATCCTCCAGCGACATGTCGCCGAGGTCCAGACTCATCCCGATCATGTCGTACCCGTAGTGCAGCGCGGAGAGCATGCCCAGGCCGAGCAGGTCGAACTTGACCAGGCCGACGGCGGCGCAGTCGTCCTTGTCCCACTGGAGCACGCTGCGGCCGGGCATCCGGCCCCACTCCACCGGACAGACCTCGATCACCGGCCGGTCGCAGATCACCATGCCGCCGGAGTGGATGCCCAGATGCCGGGGGAAGCCCGCCCACCTCCCCGAGCCACCAGTCAGTTCGTTGGCGTACGCGATCACCTGCTCGGGGATCTCCGGCACGTCCACCGTGGCCACGTCGCCCCACCGGTCGATCTGCTTGCTCCACGCGTCCTGCTGCCCCGGCGAGAAACCGAACGCCTTGGCCACGTCCCGCACCGCCGACCGGGGTCGATAGGAGATCACGTTGGCCACCTGGGCGGTGTGCTCCCGCCCGTACCGGGCGTAGACGTGCTGGATGACCTCCTCCCGACGGTCGGACTCGATGTCCACGTCGATGTCGGGCGGGCCGTCGCGTTCCGGGGCCAGGAAACGCTCGAACAGCAGCCGGTGCCGCACCGCGTCCACGTTGGTGATCCGCAGGGCGTAGCAGACCGCCGAGTTCGCCGCCGAGCCCCGGCCCTGGCAGTAGATGTCCGCCCGCCGGCAGAAGTCGACGATGTCGTAGACCACCAGGAAGTAGCCGGGAAAACCCAACTCCTCGATCATGTTCAGCTCGTGGTCGAGCTGCGCGTACGCCTGCGGGTGCGCCTCGCGCGGGCCGTAGCGTTCCCGCGCCCCCTCGTCGGTGAGGTGCCGCAGCCAGCTCATCTCGGTGTGCCCCGGCGGCACCGGGTACGCCGGCAGCCGGGGCGCGACGAGCTGGAGGTCGAAGGCGAGTTCCGCACCGAACTCGGCGGCCCGGGCCACCGCCCCCGGGTACGCGGCGAAGCGCGCCGCCATCTCGGCACCGCTGCGCAGGTGGGCGGTGCCGGCGGCGGGCAGCCAACCGTCGATCTCGTCCAGGCTGCGCCGGGCCCGCACGGCAGCGACGGTGGTGGCCAGCCGACGCCGCCCGGGGGTGGCGTAGTGCACGTTGTTCGTGGCGACCGTGGGCAGCCCGGCGGCGGCGGCCAGCTCGGCCAGCGCGTCGTTGCGGTCGCCGTCGACCGGGTGCCCGTGGTCGGTCAGCTCCACCGCCACCGTCTCCGCGCCGAACAGCGCGGTGAGCCGGTCCAGCTCCCGGGCCGCCGCGTCCACCCCCTCGGTGAGCAGGGCGGACGGCACGTGTCCCTTGCGGCAACCGGTCAGCACCAACACGTGGTCCCGCAGGTCGGCGGCCACCTCCTCCAGTTCCCCGTAGACCGGGCGTCCCTTCTCCCCGCCCCGCAACTGGGCGCGGGCGATGGTCGTGGCCAGCCGCGCGTACCCCTCGTGGCCGTGCGCCAGCACCAGCAGGTGGTTGCCGTGCGGGTCGGGTACGCCCTGCTGCGGGCCGGGCAGACCGAGCGACAGCTCCGCCCCGAAGATCGTCGGCAGGTCCAGCGTGCGGGCCGCCTCGGCGAAGCGCACCACGCCGTAGAAGCCGTCGTGATCGGTGACGGCGAGCGCGGTCAGCCCCAGCCGGACGGCCTCCTCGGCCAGTTCCTCCGGGTGGCTGGCCCCGTCGAGGAAGCTGAAGTTGGTGTGCGCGTGCAGCTCGGCGTACGGCACCACACCGTCGGGGCGGGCCAGCTCGGGCGGACGGTACTGCTCCCGGCTCCGACTCCAGGCCGGCGAGTCACCCCCGTCGGCGTCGACCGCGAGGGGATCCACCACCCGCAGGTGCCGTTCACCCTCCCCGGTACGCCCGGAGAGCACCCGCTCCAGCTCCGACCAGGGCAGCCGAGGATTGTGGAAACTCACCGCCCCACCCGGCCCACCGAGATCCCGGTGCGTTCCGGCCCTCCCCGGGGACGGAACGCACCACGATTCACTTCCGCCTCAGTCATAGACCGCCTCCACGAGCCACCGGCCGGCGTCGACGGCGAGCAGCAGGGCGCTGCCGTCGGCCAGGCTGACCTGGAAACGGGCCCGCCGACACGCCTCGACCGGGTCCCACCACCGCTCGTCGACCGGCCACGGGCCCGCCCAGCCGACGATCTCGACCGGCACCCCGGCCCGGCCAGGGATCCCGGCCCACGCACCACCCCGGCCGGCGCCCCCGGCTGACCCGCCACCCCGACCGACGGCGCCGTCCGCCGTACCACCCGCACCGGCGGTCCCGGCCGGTGCGCTGATCCGGCCGACCTGGGCACCGCCCTCCACCGCGATGATCAACTGGGTCGGCGGGGCGCTCACCGCCAGTCGCGCGCTCACCACGACCGGTACGCCGGTGGCGTCCAGCACGCTCGCGGCGAGCGGGGTGGTCAGCACCACCGCCGGCGACGGCGGCGGCAGCCGCCCCGGCCAGGACGGTACGGCCGCACCGGCGCCGGGACCGGCCGGTGACCGCTCGTCGCCCCAGGGCACCAGCCGCGTCTGGTCGGCCGGTGACCGACCTCCACCGAGTACGGCGGTGACCACCGCCTCCGGGCCGAGCAGACCCTGCACCCGGCTCAGGGCCCGGTGTGCCCGCTCGCGTTCCGCACCGGTCTCGCCCCACAGCCCCGGTTGCAGACCGGCCTGGGCCAGCACCCCGTCCGGCACCAGCCGCAGCCGGACGATCCCCGCAGTGGGCCGGGGCGGTCGGTCGCCACCGCGCCGGCCACCGCCGGAGAGCCAGCCGTCCAGTTGCCAGCGGACCCGGTCGGCGATCGCCGCCGCGCTGAGCAGGCCGTCGTGCCGCCAGACCCGGTGCAACTCCTGACCGTGCGCGGTCACCGCCTCGATGCCGAGCCGGGTGCAGGCCAGCCCGTGCCCGGCGAGCCGCTCGTGCAGCCGTTCGGCCAGCGTCCGGGCCGCGAACGCCGCCACGTCGACGCGCTCGATCGGCTCGTCCAGGTCGGCGGCGACCGTCAGGTCCACGGGCGGGCGCCGGACCGCCAACGGCCGGTCGTCGCCACCGCTGGCCCACCGGTGGGCCAGCGCGCCGTCGAACCCGAACCGGGCGAGCACGTCACCGGCGGCCAGCGCGGCGAAGTCCCCGAGCGTACGCACTCCGAGCCGGCGCAACAGGTCAGCCAGGGCGGGCCGCCCGAGTGCCTCGACCGGCTGGGCGGCCAGGAACTCCGGCGTCCCACCGGGCGGCACGATCCGCCCCTCCCGCGCGGCCAGCCCGGCGGCGAACACCCCGTCGGCGATACCGACCTGGCTCTCCACCGCGCAACTCTGGGCGACGTGCTCGACGATCCGTTCGGCGGCCGCCTCCTCACCGCCGAAGTACCGGACCGGACCCCGGGCGGCCAGCGCGCAGGCCCCGGGGCGGACCACCTCGACCCCGACCGCCACCTCCTCGACCGCGGCCACCACCGGCTCGAACGCCCGCGCGTCCCGACCGGGATCGTGGTCGACGACGGTGAGCCCCGGGCAGCGTCCCTGCGCCTCCCGTCGGCGCAGCCCCCGGCGGATCCCCTCGGCCCGGGCCTGCTCGGAGCAGGCGACCACCCGGTTGCCGTGCAGCACCGCGACCGGCCCGGTGGCGGGCACCCCGTCGACGATCTCGGCGGCGAGCACCGGCCAGTCCGGGCACCAGAGCAGCAACGTCCGAGCAGGCGCGCTCATGTCGACGCTCCGCGCCGCCATGAGTCACCACGGAGCCGATGACTCACTCGCTGACGCTCGCTCATGTCGCGTGCTCCGCCGGGTGGGGGGAGGCCAGCACGCGGAACCGGGCGGGAGGTGACCGGTCGGCGGTGGTGGCGGAGCGGGGGATGACGCGGGTCAGCTCGTCACCGGGCAACCACACCGTGAGCTCCTTGGCGCGGGCGGCCGCGCCCCGCCCGTGTGCCGAGATGGTCACCTCCCGGCGGCGCAGCCGCCCCCGCCCCGCCCCGAGTCCCTCCCATGTGCCCCGGACCACCTGGAGTGTCAGGTCCGCCCCGTCCCACCGGCCGTACGGCACGAGCACGCTGCCGCGTTGGCGGGCCCGTGCGGCCAACCGGACGGCGACCGAGGCGGAGACGGTGGCGGGTACCGCGGTGACCACCACGTCGACCCCGTCGATGAGCGCGGCGACGACGGTGGGCCACTCGGGGCCGGGCTGCGGCACCAGGGCGAGCCGGTCCAGGGCGATCCCGGCCTCGGCCGCCGCACCCGCGCCGAAGGTCGGCATCCCGACCACGGCACACCACGAACCGGCCCGGGACGCCTCGGCGAGCAGGGCGAGCAGCAGCGAGGTGGTGCCGCTGTGCCGGGGCTGCCCGAGACCGACCGCGATGGTGCTGCCCCGCCGCAGTCCACGACCGGGCAGCAGCCCGGTCAGCTCGGGCCGGACGGGGAGTATCCGGTGACCACCCACCGGGTCGGGTGCGCTGGCCGGACGCACCAACCCGGCCAGCGCGGCGGAACCGACCACCATGCGGCCCGCCATCGGACCTACCCCCCGTCGTGTCGCCACCGGGTGCCCGCCGGTGGATGGTGCTGATCAGGCGACGAGACCGTCGATCGCCGGCTGATGTGCCAGGCCGAGCGCAGCCTCCACCACCGTCACGAACTCCTCGGCGGCACGGAGCAGGTCGTCGGCCTCCCGGGCGGTGACCACCCGGGGTATGCCGGCCTCGGCGGCGGCGCGCTTGCCGGCGCCGAGGGCGAAGTAGGCGGCCCACTCGTCGAGTTCGGGGGCGACGACGGCGAGTAGCACCCAGACGCTGGTGATCCGGTTGCGGCGGGTGGGTGCGGGACGGGCACGGGCGGCGAGCACCGCGGCGGCGGCGCGCAGCGCCGCGAGGTGGGCGGCGGCGTACCGGAGGCCGTCGGGGCCGGTCCGGCCGGCCTCGGCGAGGCCCTGCCGGGCCACGGTGAGCAGTTGGGCGGGAGTGCGGTGCGGCAACACGTGCGCGGGCACCGTCGGCGCCTGGGCCGGACTGGTCGGCATGGTCTCCTCCACGTGGGCCGAGCGGGGCGGTCGCGCGACGGGTGGACCCGTCGGCGCGGTACGCGCCCGCGGCGGGCGGTGCGGAGGAAGACGCACCAGGTAGGTGGCCGGCCGGGTGCGGAGCTTCCCCACACCCCACCCGGCCGGCGTTACCGGCGGGTCCGTCGGCCGCCGCCCGGGGGTCGTGGGCGGCGGCCGACGGCCTGCCTGACGGGTCCGGACTCGCGACTGCCCGGAGCCCAGGTGCGATCCGCGGCACCGCACCTGTCCGGGAGCCGGTGCCGCGAAACACCCGCCCCCGAGGGGTTGGAACGAACGTTCGATTTAGCCGGCGACACCAGCAATCGAACACTCGTTCTAACTACTGCTGACAGTACACCCTCCCTCTGACGAAAACGCAACGTGTGACGCGCCGGGCCAGCCACGTCGCCCGCCTGGTCAGGGCGACCGGTTCCGCATGCCGTGGCCGGGTGCGCCTGCCGTCGGCGTACCGGGAAGAATGGCGGGATGCAGTCACACCCGAACGTCGAGGCGGTGCAGGACGCGCTCGACGGTCCGTACACCCGCAACGGCTCCGGCAAGCGGGCCCTGGTCCGGTTGCTGCCCGACGCGGTGCACACCGCCGCGGCCGCCGCCGAGGCGCTCGGTGTCGACGTGGGCGCCATCGCCAACTCGCTCGTCTTCGACGCCGACGGTGAACCCCTGCTGGTACTCACCTCCGGCGCGCACCGGGTGGACACCGACGCCCTGGCCGCCCGGCTCGGGGTCACCCGGCTGCGCCGGGCCACCCCGCAGTTCGTCAAGGAGCACACCGGACAGGTGATCGGCGGGGTCGCCCCGGTCGGCCACCCGCGCCCGCTGCGTACGCTCGTCGACACCGCGCTGGAGAAGTACGACGAGGTCTGGGCCGCCGGTGGCGTGCCGCAGGCGGTCTTCCCCACCACGTACGCCGAGCTGCTGCGGGTCACCTACGGGACCCCGACCGACGTGGCGTGAGTACCACCGAGACCGTTCCCGGACTGGTCACCCTGCACGTGTGGCGGATCCCCCGGGCCGCCCTGGGCCGGGCGCTGGGCCGGATGGCGCTCGACCCGCGCCGGTTGCGCGCGCTGCCCGGCGTACGGTTCGGCAAGCTGCTCGGCACCGGGACCGGCACCGGCTTCGGGCCGGGCGACGCCGACCTCACCCGCTGGGCCGCGCTGACGGTGTGGGACTCCCCCGCCGAGGCGGCCCGGTTCACCGGCTCGCGGGTGGATCGGGCCTGGGCCGACATCGCCCGGTCCGGAGTCCGGCTCGACCTGCGTCCGCTGACCAGCCGGGGTGAGTGGTCCGGTCGGCGGCCGTTCGGCGAGCCCGCCGGCGGGCCGGTCCACGGCCCGGTGCTGGCACTGACCCGGGCCCGGCTGCGTCCGGCGCGGGCGCTCACCTTCTGGCGGGCCGTCCCACCGGTGGCCGCCGCCCTGCACGCCGCGCCCGGCCTGCTGGCCCGTTTCGGCGTCGGCGAGGCGCCCCTGGGCTGGCAGGGCACGGTGAGCGTGTGGCGGGATCCGGCGGATCTGGTGGCGTTCGCGTACCGTCACCCGGAGCACCGGGCCGCGATCACCCGCACCCCGACCGAGCGGTGGTACGCCGAGGAACTCTTCGCGCGATTCGAGGTACGTGACGTGGTCGGTGACCGGACGGTACTGGGGTGGGTCGGCGACGCGGACGACCCGGCGAAGGGTGGACAGGCGTGAGGTTGGTGCGGTGGACACCGGACGATCTCCTCCGGCGGCTGGACGACGTGGTCGCCGTCTACGGCGAGGCGATGGGATACCGCGCCGACCTGCTGGAGGCCCGTCGTGGCTACATCGCCACCCACGTACGCCGACCCGGTTTCCGTGCCGTGGCCAGCCTGACCAGCGAGGGTCACCTGGCCGGTTTCGGCTACGGCTACGTCGGCGGGCCCGGCCAGTGGTGGCACGACCAGGTCTGGCGGGCACTGGAGCAGGGCGACCGGAAGCGCTGGCTGACCGACTGCTTCGAGGTGGTCGAGCTGCACGTCCGGCCCCCGGCGCAGGGGCACGGCCTGGGCGCCGGTCAACTGCGTGCCCTGCTCACCATGGCCGAGGGCAGCACCACGCTGCTCTCCACCCCGGAGGCCGACGAGAACACCTCGCGCGCCTGGCGGCTGTACCGCCGGTTCGGCTTCGTCGACGTGCTGCGCGACTTCCGGTTCCCCGGCGACGAGCGCCCGTTCGGCGTACTCGGTCGGGACCTGCCCCTGCCGGGACCGACGTCGCCGGCCCGTCCCGGACAGCCATGACGCCGTCCGCCCGCCGTGCCCGGGTCTACGCCTGGGCAATGCTCGTCCTGCTGGTGCTGGCCCAGATCGGCTACCCGCTGACCGACGGGACGACCCGCGCCCGGCTGACCGTGGCCACCGTCGTCCTCGGCTACCTGCTCTCGGTCGGCCACGCGCTGCTGTCGCGTGGGCCGCGTACGGCTGCGGCGCTGATCGCCACGGCGACCGGGGGCGGGTTCGCCATCGAGGCGCTCGGCGTCGCCACCGGATTTCCGTTCGGCAGCTACGACTACTCGGGTCAGCTCGGTCCGAAGCTGGCCGGCGTACCGCTGATCATCCCGCTGGCCTGGACCTGGATGGCCTGGCCGGCGTGGCTGGTGGCGACCCGGCTCACCACGCGGATCACGGTGGCGGCGGGTCGCTGGCGGTGGCCGACCCGGATCGCGCTGGCCACCCTCGGCCTGGCCACCTGGGACCTCTTCCTCGACCCGCAGATGGTGGCCGAGGGGCACTGGGTGTGGCGGGACCCGACCCCGGCACTACCCGGCCTGCCCGGCATCCCGATCAGCAACTACCTCGGCTGGCTGCTGTTCGCGGTGCTCATGATGAGCGCGCTGCGCCCGCTCGCCGGACCGGCCGTGGACACCACCGACGCCACCGACACTCCGCTGTACGCGCTCTACCTGTGGACGTACGGCTCCAGCGTGCTGGCTCACGCGGTCTTCCTCGACCTGCCCGCCTCGGCACTGTGGGGTGCGGCCGGCATGGCGGTCGTCGCGGTGCCGCTGGCGGTCAGCCTGCTGCGGCAGCGCCGCACGGGACGCGCCGACACCGCGCCCCGACCCCACGCCGACGTCTCGGCATGAGCGAGCCCCGGCGTGAGTGAGGCTTTGTCGCTCGCCGTGTTCGGGGTGCTCGTCGTGTTGACCGGGCACACCCTGGTCAACGCCGGCCGCTGGTTGCGCCGTCCCGCGTCGGGGCCGGTCGAGGTCACCGAAGCGGTGACGGTGCTGCTGCCGCTGCGCGACGAGGCCGCCCGGGTGACCCCGTGCCTGCGGTCCCTGCTCGCCCAGCGTGGCGTACCCGGGCTGCGGGTCGTGGTGCTCGACGACGGCTCCACCGACGGCACCGCCGACGTGGTCCGCGCGGTGGTCGGCGACGATCCCCGGGTCACCCTGGTCACCGGGATCGCGCCGCCACCGGGCTGGTTGGGCAAGCCGCACGCCTGCTGGCAACTGGCCGACCGCGCCGACGCGTCGACCACCGCGCTGGTTTTCGTCGACGCCGACGTGGTGCTCGACCGGTACGCGGTGGCGGCGGCGGTGACCGAGCTGCGGGCCGCCGGGGCGGCGCTGCTGTCGCCGTACCCGCGGATCGTGGTGCGCACGGCGGCGGACCGGCTGGTGCAGCCGTTGTTGCAGTGGTTGTGGCTGACCTTCCTGCCGCTGCGCGCGATGGAGCGCTCGCCCCGGCCGTCGCTGGCCGCGGCGGGCGGTCAGTTCCTGGTCGTGGACCGCGCCGGTTACCTGCGCGCCGGTGGGCACGCAACGGTGGCCGACCGGGTGCTGGAGGACATCGAGCTGGCCCGGGCGGTGAAACGGTCCGGCGGCCGGATCGCCCTCGCCGACGGTTCCCGGCTGGCCGTCTGCCGGATGTACGACGACTGGCCGCAACTGCGCGACGGTTACACCAAGTCGCTCTGGGCCTCGTTCGGGCATCCGCTCGCCGCCGCCGTGGTCATGTCCCTGCTGCTCCTGCTCTACACCGCGCCGCCGCTGGTCGCCGTCGGCGCGCTGCTGGCCGGCGCGCCGGTGGTGGCCGCGCTCGCGCTGTCGGCGTACCTGCTGGGGGTGGTCGGGCGGGTGGTCAGCGCACGCGCCACCGGTGGGCGGGCCTGGCCCGACGCGCTGGGCCACCCCGTGTCGGTCGCGGTCCTCGGTTGGTTGACCGTACGGTCGTACCATCTGCGCAAGCGGCGGCGCCTGTCCTGGCGCGGCCGACCGGTCGGCTAGGCCCTGGTAGGCCCACTCTGGGAGGACATCGCATGGCGCGGATCGTGGTCGTCGGCGCCGGAGTGGGTGGACTGGCGGTCGCCGCCCGGCTGGCCGTCACCGGCCACCAGGTGACCGTCCTCGAACGGGCCGACACGGTCGGCGGCAAACTCGGGCGGTACACGCACGACACCGCCTCCGGGCCGTTCCACTTCGACACCGGTCCCAGCCTGCTCACCCTGCCCGGGATCTTCCACGAGCTGTTCGAGGCGACCGGGGCCAAGCTCGACGAGTACCTCGACCTGGTCCCGTTGGACCCGATCGTGCGGCACGTCTTCCCCGGCGGCGGGCCGGTGCTGGACTCCTGCGCCGACCCGACCGAGTTCGCCGCCCGCATCGGCGCCGTCCTCGGCGATCGGGCGGCGACCGACTGGCAGCGGCTGTGGCGACGCGCCGGCCGGGTGTGGCGGGCCTCCGAGCACGACATCCTGCGCCGCCGCGTCGACTCGCCCCGGGACCTGACCCGGCTGGCCTGGCGGCTCGGTGACCTGGCCGCCATCCGGCCCGGTCAGAGCCTGCGCGGGCTGGGTCGCGCCCACCTGTCCGACCCCCGACTGCGGATGCTGCTGGACCGGTACGCCACCTACACCGGTGCCGATCCACGCCGCGCGCCGGCCGCGCTGGTCGCGGTCCCCTACGCGGAGCTGGCCTTCGGCGGCTGGTATCTGCGCGGCGGGCTGGGCAGCCTCGCCGACGCGCTGCTGTCGCGCTGTCTGGACCTCGGCGTGGTGATCCGCACCGGCGCCACGGTCACCCGGATCGACGCGGCGGGCGGGCGGGCGCACGGCGTACGCGTCGCCGGGCAGGCCGCCCCGGTGCCGGCCGACGTGGTGGTGGCCAACGTCGACGCGCTCACCGTCTACCGGGACCTGCTGCCCGACCCGCGTCGGCTGGCCGGGCTCACCGACCGCAGCCTGGCCGGTTTCGTGCTGCTGCTCGGCGTACGCGGCAACTCCGGGCTGGCCCACCACACCGTCTTCTTCCCGCGCGACTACGACGCCGAGTTCGACGCGATCTTCGGTGCCCCGGGGCGGGGAGTACGCGCCCGTCCGGCCACCGACCCGACGGTCTTCGTCACGGCGGCCGACGATCCGGCGGTCCGCCCGACCGGACACGAGGCATGGTTCGTGCTGGTCAACGCCGCCCGTCACGGCACCGCGCCCGGGGCGGTGGACTGGCGGCGGCCGGGGCTGGCGGCGGCGTACGCCGACCGGATCCTGGACGTGCTGGCCGAACGGGGCATGGACGTCCGGGACCGGCTGGTGTTCCGCGAGATCCGCACCCCGGCCGACCTGGCCGACTCCACCGGCGCGCCGGGCGGGACCATCTACGGCACGGCCGGCGGTCTGCTCCGCCCGGCCAACCGGGGGGCGGCGCACGGCCTGTGGCTGGTCGGCGGCTCCAGCCACCCGGGGGGCGGCCTGCCGATGGTGGCCCTGTCCGCGCAGATCGTCGCCGACGAGATCGGCCCCGCCTGGTAGGGGGCGGGATGTAAGGAAGGGCACCTTCTTAACGCCTGCGGTAGAGCAAGGGCCCCTTGTTAACACCCGCAGGCCGACGCACCCCGCAGGCCGACGCGCACACCAGCGGGCCGACGCGCACACCGGCGGGCCGACGACTCATTCGGCGTCGATCAGGGCCCGGCGGACGGCGGAGAGCAACTGCCCCAGGCCGAAGGCGGCCAGCAGCACCCACACCGCCGTCGCCATGGTGATCGTGCCGGCCGCCAGGTCCAGGTCGATCAGCCCGGTCAGGCCGGCCAGCAGCAGCCCGGCGACGGCCACGCAGACCCGGGTGGGCCGCTCCCCCACCGTCACCGCGCCGATGTCGCGCATCCCGGCGGCGACCGCCCGGGCCCGGACGTACTCGTGCAGCCAGGACAGCGCGCCCGCCGCGGCGACCAGCCCACCCGGCGCGCCGACCAGCCAGAACGCCACCAGCCAGGCGGCCTCGCCGATCCGATCGGCCAGCGAGTCGTAGACGTAGCCGAGCCGGGTGGTGCGGCCGGTGGCAACCGCCACCGCGCCGTCGACGCTGTCCGCCACCGAGGCGAGCAGCACGAACAGCGCGGCCAGGAACGGTCCGTCGCCCGGTCGCCCGGCGAACAGTGGTACGCAGAGGCAGAGCAGTACGCCGAAGACGGTGACCGCGGTCGGGCCGACCCGGAGCCGGCCCAGCAGGAAACCGACCTGGTAGGCGAAACGGAGCCAGCCGCGTACCACGGGGGTGGCCGCCCGGGGGTCGAACCCGCCGTGCAGCCGGGCCCACGCGACGGCGTACTCGTTCCAGTTCAGCTGTCTGCCCACCACGGTTCAACCGACCCGACGGCGCTGAGGTGTCGCGCCCGCCGCGTCACGTCGCGGCGCCCACCCGCAGGTTCTGCCAGATCTCCCGGGTCGCGGTGGAACGGTTGAAGGTGATGAAGTGGATCCCGGGGACGCCCTCGTCGAGCAGTCGCCGGCACATTTCGCTGGTCTGCTCGATGCCGAGCCGACGGACCGCTTCCGGGTCGTCGGCGACCCGCTCGAACCGCGCCGCCAGGGCCGGCGGGAACGGCGCCCCGGAGAGCTGCACGGAGCGTTCGATCGTGCCGATCTTGGTCACCGGCATCACGCCGGCCAGGATCGGCGTGTCGCAGCCGGCGGCGGCCACCCGGTCGCGCAGGCGAAGGTACTCGTCGGCGTCGAAGAACATCTGGGTGATCGCGAACTCGGCACCGGCCCGGCACTTGCGGACGAAGTACTCGGTGTCGGTCTGGACGTCCACCGAGCGCGGATGACGGTACGGGAAGGCGGCGACGCCGACACTGAAGTCACCGGAGCGGCGGACCAGGCGGACCAGGTCCTCGGCGTAGTCCACGCCGTCCGGGTGCGGCACCCACTCGCCGTTGGGATCGCCGGGCGGGTCGCCCCGGACCGCCAGCACGTTGCGCACCCCGACACTGGCCAGCCGACCGATCACGTGCCGCAACTCGGCCACCGAGTGGTTGACCGCGGTCAGGTGCGCCATCGGCAGCAGGGTCGTCTCGGTGGCCACCCGCTCGGTGACCGCGACGGTGGTGTCCCGGGTCGTCCCGCCGGCACCGTAGGTGATCGAGACGAACGAGGGGCGCAACGGCTCCAACTCACGGATGGCCTGCCAGAGCTGCCGCTCGCCCTGCTCGGTCCTGGGCGGCCCGAACTCGAAGGAGAAGGTCGGCTGGCAGTCGCGGACCAACTCCCCGATCGCCGGTTGCGAATTCGGGAGGATCGAGGGAAGTCCGAGCGCCACGTACCGACTCTAGCGGCCGCTCCCCCGTACCCCCAGCACCTTCCCAGGGGTGGGGACGTGACCGATGCCCACCCCGGGAGGCCGGTACGCAGGTGAGCCACGGCGCGCCGGACGGTGGGTGGGTCGCCGTGTCCGGCCCCGACCCATTAGCGTCGGGAACGTGACCCACGCTGCTCCTGTCTCCCCCGTCGACCGTGCCGGCCTGCGCCAACGCGTCGACAAGGCACTGGCCGACTTCCTCGCCGCCCGCCGCACCTGGATGACCGGTGTCGACGACGCGCTGGTGCCGGTGGCCGAGGCGATCGAGGCGTTCGTGCTCGGCGGCGGCAAGCGGCTGCGGCCCGCCTTCGCCTACTGGGGGTTCCGGGGCGCCGGCGGGGTGGACACGGACCCGGTGGTGACCGCCCTCGCCGCGCTGGAGTTCGTCCAGGCCAGCGCCCTGATCCACGACGACCTGATGGACCGGTCGGACACCCGACGGGGTGAGCCGGCGGTGCACCGGCGGTTCGCCGCCCGGCACAGGTCGGCCGGCTGGGGTGGCGATCCCGACGGGTTCGGCGACGCGGCGGCGATCCTGCTGGGTGACCTCTGCCTGGTCTGGTCCGACGAGCTGCTGCACTCCGCCGGGCTCGACCCGCGGACGGTGGCCCGCGCCCGCCCGGACTTCGACGAGATGCGCACCGAGGTCACCGTCGGGCAGTACCTGGACGTGGTCACCCAGGCCACCGGCGACACGTCGCTGGAACGGGCCGGCAAGGTCGCCCGGTACAAGTCGGCCAAGTACACGGTGGAGCGGCCGCTGCTGCTCGGCGCGGCGCTGGCCGACGCGCCCGCCGACGTCCGCATCGCCTACTCGGCGTACGGGCTGCCGCTGGGCGAGGCGTTCCAGTTGCGCGACGACGTACTCGGCGTCTTCGGCGACCCCGCGCAGACCGGCAAGCCGGCCGGTGACGACCTGCGCGAGGGCAAGCGGACCTACCTGGTCGCGGCGACGATGGAGGCGGCCGACGAGGCCGGGCGCGCGCTGCTGCTGGCCGGGCTCGGCGACGCCGAGCTGGACACCGAGGGCGTGGCCCGGCTGCGTGAGCTGATCTCCTCGACCGGGGCGCTCGCCCGCACCGAGCAGCGCATCGTCACGCTCACCGACGCGGCGCTCGCCGCGCTGGTCGCCGTGGACCTGGACACCGAGGCCCGGCAGGCCCTGGTGGACCTGGCCATCGCCGCCACCCGCCGGGCCGACTGAACGGCGCGTCCCCGCGACCGGGCCGGCGGTCCGGTCGCGGGGGTCGACGCGGAGGGTCCGGGCGCACGCGGGTCGGACGCCGGACGGCTCGGTCGCGCGCCGGCCCGACCCGGACCGGACCGGGTGAGGGGTCGACTGCGGGTCAGAAGCCGAGAGCCTGCGCGCGGCGCTTGATCTCGCGGGCCTGGTCGCCGCCGAGGGCGGTGGCGGGGGTGCCGCCGGGTAGCGACGGGTCGGGCTCGTAGAGCCAACGCAGCGCGGCCTCGTCGTCGTAGCCGGCGTCGTCCAGCAGGGTGAGCACGCCGGGCAGATGCTTGAGCACGGTGCGGTTGGCCACCAGGTCGGCGGGGATCCGCCGGACGCCGTCGCGGCGTACCGCGATCAGCTCACGATCCCGGATCAGCTGGTGGACCTTGCTGATCGTCAGGTCGAGCCGTTCGGCGACGTCCGGCAGGGTCAGCCAGTCGGCGGGGCCGGCCTCGGGCGCGGTGCCCTCGGCGGGTACGGAGTCGGTCACCGGACCACCCTGCCATGCCACCCTCCCCCCGGGTCAACGACCTCCCGTCGGCGCACTGAGCAGGGGCGGCGACAGCCTGAGTACGCAGGGTGGCCCCACGGGGGCGGTTGCGGCGGTAGCATCCAGTTCTATCTCCACCTGGACACAGAAATTCTATCTTCTTCCCCCGGACACATAGACTCCCTGCCGATGGACACACAGGTCGCCGACACGTTGCTGGGCTCGCTGATCGACGGGCGCTACCGCATCCGCGGTCGCGTGGCTCGTGGCGGCATGGCGACCGTGTACACCGCCACCGACGAGCGGCTCGAACGCACCGTCGCGCTGAAGACCATTCACGCCACCGCCGGCGCGCCGGCACGCCCCGGACTGGCCGGTTTCGTCGACCGCTTCACCGACGAGGCCAAGGCCATCGCCCGGCTCACCCACCCCAACGTGGTGGCGGTCTACGACCAGGGCACCCACGACGGCATGCCCTACCTGGTGATGGAGTACGTGCGCGGCCGCACGCTGCGCGAGGTGCTGGCCGAGCGCCGCCGACTCAACCCGGACGAGGCGCTGGCCATCACCGAGCAGATGCTCGCGGCGATCGCCGCCGCCCACCGGGCCGGGCTGGTGCACCGCGACATCAAGCCGGAGAACGTGCTGGTCGCCGAGGCACCCAGCGGTGGTCCGGCCAACCTCGTCGACGGGGTTGTCAAGGTCACCGACTTCGGGCTGGCCCGCGCCGTCGAGGCCAGCACCGACCACGACAACGGCAACCAGCTCATGGCCACCGTGGCGTACGTCGCGCCGGAACTGGTCAGCGACGGTCGCGCGGACGCCCGCACCGACGTCTACTCGGCGGGCATCGTGCTGTTCGAGATGCTCACCGGCCGGGTGCCGTACGAAGGTGACCGGCCGATCGACATCGCCTGGCAGCACGTCGACCGGGATGTCCCGGCACCGTCGACGCTGGTCCCCGGCCTGCCCAGGGTGCTCGACGACCTGGTGGCCCGGGCCACCCGGCGTGACCCGGCGGCCCGCCCCTCCGACGCCGCCGCCCTGCTGGCCGAGGTGCAGGTGGCCCGGGACGGGCTCGGCACCGCGAACAGCCACACCACCATGCTGCCGTCGCTCGCCGACGGGCCGGTGGTCTCCCAGCCCACGATGGTGGTCTCGACGGTCCGCCCGCCCGAGCGACCGCCCTGGGCCCGGCTGCCCGAGGGCAGCCCCCCGCCACGGGGCCGGCGCCGGGCCGCGCCGAGCGGCGGCAGCGGACTGCCCGCCCAGGTGGCCGCGCTGCGGGCCCGCCTGTTCGGCGGGGACTCCGGCGGACGCCTGGCCATCGCCGCCGTCGTGGTGGTGCTCGGGCTGGTCGCCGCGCTCGGTGGCTGGTGGTTCGGGGTCGGCCGGTACACCACCGCCCCGGAACTGGTCAGCATGAGCAAGGCCGAGGCGGAGTCCCAGGCGTCCCAGGGCGGCTTCACGGTGCGCTACGCCGAGCCACGGCACGACGGCGAGGTCCCGCGCGACGGTGTGCTGGCGCAGGAGCCGGCCTCCGCCGCCCGGATCCTCAAGGGCGGCACCCTGACCCTGACCCTGTCGTTGGGACCGGACCGGTTCCCGATGCCGGACGTCGTCGGCAAGGACTTCGACCTGGCCGAGGCGGACCTGGCCAACGCACAACTCGAGGTCGTCAAGGGCGCGGCCCGGTTCGACGACGGCCTGCCCGAGGGCATGGTGGTGGCCACCAAGCCGGAGGCCGGCAAGGAGGTCAAACCGGGGCAGGAGATCACCGTCTTCCTCAGCAAGGGACGGGCCCCGATCACCGTGCCGAACCTGGTCGGCAAGAGCCTCAACGAGGCTCGCGGGATCATCGGCCAGCTCGGTCTGGTGCTGGTCGAGCCCACCTACAAGGATTCCGACAAGCCCCGTGACGAGGTGCTCGGGCAGAGTCCGGCCGACGGCAGCGGAGTGGAGAAGGGCGCCCAGGTCCGGCTGGAGGTCAGCAAGGGACCACCGCAGGTGACCGTCCCCCCCGTCGTCGACCTGCCCTGCCAGCAGGCCAAGCAGGTGCTGGAGAGCCAGGGCTTCCAGGTGTCCGTGCAGTTCAACCCGAACGCCGTCGCCCGGTTCCAGAACCCGAGCGAGAACGCCCAGGTGCCGCCCGGCAGCCAGATCACCATCGGGTGCTTCTGATGACGGCCGCACACCCCGGCCACCGGCCGCTCGGCTCGCACACGCCCGCCTCCGGTGGGCTGGCGAAGGCGGCACTGCCGTACGTCGACGCGGCCGGCTCCGAGGTGGCGCAGGTCTACGTCGGCAACTCCCGGGGCTGGGCGACACCGACCGGTGACCCGGTGCAGGACGCGCTGTTCCGCGACGGTTGTGCCGAACGCGGCGTGGCCGCGTACATCCACGCGTCGTTGCTGGTCAACCTGGGGTCGCCGACGCAGGCCACGGTCGAGCGCTCGGTGCAGACCCTCGCCCACGCGTTGCGCCGGGGTGCCGCGATCGGCGCGCGTGCGGTGGTGTTCCACGCCGGCAGCGCGGTCGACGCCGGACACACCGAGACAGCCATGCGGCAGGTACGCGAGTCGCTGCTGCCGCTGCTGGACTCGGCCGCCGCCGGTGGCGGGCCGATGCTGCTGGTGGAACCGAGCGCCGGTGGCGGCCGGTCCCTGGCCAGCCGCGTGGAGCATCTCGGGCCCTACCTCGACGCGGTGGACCGCCACCCCGGGCTCGGCGTCTGCTTCGACACCTGCCACGCCTGGGCGGCCGGGCACGACCTGGCCGCCGAGGGCGGGATGACCGAGACGCTCGACGTCCTGGTGGCCACCGTCGGCGCGGACCGGCTGCGGCTGGTGCACGCCAACGACTCGAAGGACCTGTGCGGATCCACCCGCGACCGACACGAGACCATCGGCAAGGGCATGATCGGCGAGCCCGCCTTCGCCGAGCTGATGCGGCACCCGGCCACCGCAGGCGTGCCGATCCTGGTGGAGACCCCCACCGAGGGGTACGAAGGCCACGCCGCCGACATCGCCACGCTGCGCCGCCTCGCCCCCGCCTGACCGGCTCCCCCGGTCTCCGGCCGTACCCGCCGCTTCGTCCCGCGCGGACGCGGCGGCGGGCGGGTCAGCGACGCAGGATGCGGGTGAGCACGGTGGCCGCCTGGTCCACGGCGTCGTCGCTCACGTCCAGGTGGGTCACCAGCCGGGCGGTACGCGGGCCGAGGACCGAGATCAACACACCGTCGGCACGGGCCGCGGCGGCCAGCGTCGGGGCGTCCAGGGACGCCTTGGTCAGATCCAACGGCACCAGGTTGGTCCGCGCGACATTCGCCAGCACCCCGAACGGGGCGATCGCCTCGGCCAGCCGGGCCGCCTTCGCGTGGTCCTCGGCGAGCCGGTCGACGTGGTGAGCCAGGGCGTACCGTCCGGCGGCGGCCAGAATGCCGGCCTGGCGCATCCCGCCACCCATCCGCTTCCGGATCGACCGGGCCCGGTCGATCCGCTCGGCACTGCCGATCACCAGCGAGCCGACCGGTGCGCCGAGACCCTTGGAGAGACAGACGGACAGCGTCTCGAACAGCGCACCGTACCCGGCCAGCGGCACCCCGTCGGCGACGTGCGCGTGCCAGATCCGGGCGCCGTCGCAGTGCAGCGCCGCCTGCGCCGAGTCGGCCACCTCCCGCAGCGCGCGGAGCGTGTCCAGGGGGAGCACCCCGCCGCCACTCCGGTTGTGGGTCTGCTCCACGGCGATCGCCCGGGTGGGCACCGCCCAGTAGCCGTCCGGACGGACCATGCCGGCGACCACGTCGGGGTCGATCTCCGCGCCCACCGCAGGCCAGGTCCGCGAGGTGATCCCACCGTACGCGGCAGCCGCACCCATCTCGTACGTGATGACGTGCGCGTCGGCGTCGCAGAGCAGCTCCGCACCGGGCGGCACCACCAGTTGCAGGGCGATCTGGTTGGCCATCGAGCCGCTCGGGCAGTACAGCGCCGCCTCGTGCCCGAACAGCGCGGCGACCTCCGCCTCCAGCGCGTTGACCGTCGGGTCCTCACCGTAGACGTCGTCACCGACCTCGGCGGTGGCCATCGCCTCCCGCATCCCGGCGGTCGGCCGGGTCACCGTGTCCGACCGCAGGTCGATCACACTAGCCACGGTTCTCCCTTCGGCCGCCGACTGCGGGGCTCGCAAGCTCACTCCTCGCGTCAGCCACTGTCACGTCCAGGCCGCCGACTGCGGGGCTCGCAAGCTCACTCCTCGCGTCAGCCACGGAGCATCTCCGCTACGAGGAACGCCAACTCCAACGACTGCTGGGTGTTCAGGCGCGGGTCGCAGGCGGTCTCGTACCGGCCGGGCAGGTCCAGGTCGGCGATGTTCTGCGCGCCGCCCAGGCACTCGGTGACGTCCTCGCCGGTCAGTTCGACGTGCAGGCCGCCCGGGTGGGTGTCCAGCCCCCGGTGCACCTCGAAGTAGCCCAGCACCTCGTCGACGATCCGGTCGAAGTGCCGCGTCTTGTAGCCGTTGGACGACTCGTGGGTGTTGCCGTGCATCGGGTCGCACTGCCACACCACCTTGGCACCGGCGGCGGTCACCTTCGCCACGATCGGCGGCAGCGCCTCCCGGACCTTGTGGTTGCCCATCCGGCTGATCAGCGTGAGCCGGCCGGGGATGTTGTCCGGGTTGAGCTTCTCGCACAACTCGATGGCCTGGTCCGGGGTGGTGGTCGGGCCGAGCTTGACGCCGATCGGGTTGGCGATGCGGGAGATGTAGTCGATGTGCGCCCCGTCGAGCTGCCGGGTCCGCTCACCGATCCACAGGAAGTGCCCGGACAGCCCGTACGCCCGGTTGTCGGAGACCCGGGTCAGCGCCCGGTCGTACTCCAGCGCGAGCGCCTCGTGCGAGCAGTAGAGGGTGACCGTACGCAGCGCCTCGTCGTCGGTCATCCCACAGGCCCGGATGAAGGCCATCGCCCGGTCGATCTCCCGGGCGATCGCTTCGTACCGCTCGCCGGCCGGGGAGTTGCGCACGAATCCCTTGTTCCAGTCGTGCACGGCGTGCAGGTCGGCCAGCCCCCCGGCGAGGTACGCCCGGAGCATGTTCATCGCGGCGGCCGAGTTCGCGTACGCCCGGATCATGCGTTGCGGGTCGGCGACGCGCGCCTCCGGCGTGGCCTCCAGCGAGTTGATCATGTCGCCGCGGTAGGCCGGCAGCCCCCGGGCGTCGGTCGGCAGCGACCGCGGCTTGGTGTACTGCCCGGCGACCCGGGCCACCTTGACCACCGGCAGCGAGGCGCCGTAGGTGAGCACGATCGCCATCTGCAACAGCGTGCGGGCGTTGGCCAACAGGTGGCTCTCGGTGTTGTCGGCGAAGGTCTCGGCGCAGTCACCGCCCTGAAGCAGGAACGCCTTGCCCTCGCAGACCAGCGCGAGGCGCCGACGGAGCTGGTCGACCTCGTACGGTGCGACCACCGACGGCACCGTGTCGAGGACCTTGCAGACCTCGGCCACCTGGGCCTGGTCCGGCCAGGGCGGGGTCTGGGCCCGTGGCAGCTCCCGCCAGCGGTCCAGGCCGAGGGCCTCGTCCTCGGCGGAGTTCACGGTCGGACGGCTGGTCTGCAACACCGGGCTGCCCACCGACGGATGGCTCAACTGATGCCACTCATGGCGCATGAATCCCAGCGTACGGCGACCGACCGAACAGGCGACCGGCGAGGGGCCGGGTTCCGGCAGATGGACGGGTCAGACGGCGACGCAGGTCACGGGGTCGGGGCCGGGGCACTGCCGTCCGGCGCCACCGGGGCGGGGCTGTTCCCACCCGGGCGTTCGGCCGAGATGCACCAGTCGAGCCCGTCCCGGGTGACGGTGAACAGCAGCGCGCGGGTGGCCTCGCGGCGACCGGCGGTCACCGTGACCGAGACGCTGACCTCCTGCCCGGCCTCTCCGGGCCGGATGTCGACGATCTCGGAGCGGGGTACCTCGAAGTGGTCCGCGAAGTCACCGTTGGGGCCGGTGGCGGCATCGTCGAACGCCTCGTGCAGCGTGGTGCAGAGCTGACTGCGCCCGGCCGCCACGTCCTTGGCCGCCATCGCGTCGAGGTACGCCTGCACCCGCTCGCGGGCCTTGGTCGTGGCTTCCTCGGCGGGCGCCCGACCGGGCTGCTCCGCCTCGTCCTCCCCGCCGAGCAGGCCGCAGCCGGCCAGCGCGGCCGGCATGCTCGCGAGCAGCACGGCGGTGACGACCGACCGCCGGAATCTCGTCGGCATCGCTGTCGTGACCTCCGCCCACCATCCGCAACCAGTCGATCGGCGAGTCTGTCACACCCGCGCTGCGTGCAAGGAAGGGACCCTTCCTATCGTCTTTTGCATAGGAAGGGTCCCTTCCTTGCACGCCATCACGCCGCCGACGGCGCGGACGGGGAGGGGCCGGTGCGGCCCCTCCCCGTCGTGTGGGTGACACGTCGGCCTTCGGCTCAGCCGAGACCGCCCTTGATGGCGCCGATCAGCTCACCGTTGCTGGTGTCTCCGGAGAGCTCCCAGAAGAAGGCGCCACCGAGGCCCTGGTTCTTCGCGTACGTCATCTTGCCGCCGATGGTGGACGGGGTGTCGTAGCTCCACCAGTTGCTGCCGCACTTGGCGTACGCGGTGCCGCCGATGGTGCCGGTGGCCGGGCAGGTGTTCTTGAGCACCTTGTAGTCCTCGATGCCCTGCTCGTAGGTGCCGGGGGCCGGTCCGGTGGCGGTGCCGCCGGGCGTCGTCTGGGTGACCCCGGTCCAGCCCCGGCCGTAGAAGCCGATGCCGAGCAGCAGCTTGTTGGCGGGGATGCCCTTGCTCTTGAGCTTCTGGATGGCGGCGTCCGACCAGAAGCCCTGCTGCGGAATGCCGGTGTACGAGTTGAGCGGCGAGTGCGGGGCGGTGGGGCCCTGCGGGGCGAAGGCGCCGAAGTAGTCGTACGTCATCGGCATGATCCAGTTGAGGTGGGTCGAGGCACCGGCGTAGTCGGTCGCGTCGATCTTGCCCCCGTTGCTGCCGTCCGCGGTGATCGCGGCGGTCACCAACGCCGAGGAACCGAACCGGGTACGCAGCGCGCTGACCACGTTCTTGAACGCGTTCGGGCCGCTGGCGTCGCAGGTCAGGCCACAGGCGTTCGGGTACTCCCAGTCGATGTCGATGCCGTCGAAGACGTCCGCCCAACGCGGGTCCTCGACCATGTTGTAGCAGCTCTCCGCGAAGGCGGTCGGGTTCTGCGCGGCCTGGGTGAAGCCGCCGGACCAGGTCCAGCCGCCGACCGAGAAGATCACCTTGATGTGCGGGTACATCTTCTTGAGCTTGCGCAGTTGGTTGAAGCTGCCCCGCAGCGGCTGGTCCCAGGTGTCGGCGACGCCGTCGACGCTCTCCGCTGCGGTGTACGCCTTCTCGTAGTCGGCGTAGCTGTCACCGATGGTGCACCGGCCGCCGGTGGTGTTGGCGAACGCGTACAGGATGTGGGTCAGCTTCGACGCAGAGCCGCTGGTGTGGATGTTCTTGACGTGGTAGTTACGGCCGTAGACGCCCCACTGGGTGAAGTAGCCGACCACCTTCTGGCCGCTCGGCGGCGGCGTGGTCGGGGGCGGGGTGGTGGGCGGTGGAGTCGTGGGCGGAGCGGTGGTCGGCGGGGTGGTGGTGGGCGGCGTCGTGGTGGGCGGCGGGGTGCCACCGCCGCAGGCCACGCCGTTGACCGTGCAGTTCAACGGCGCCCGGTACGCACCGGTGCCGTTGTAGCCCCAGCTGAAGGAGGCGCCCGGGGCCAGTCCGCCGGCCCAGCTCTTCTTGACGGCCACGTAGCGGTTGCCGTTACGGGTGACGTCGGCGTCCCAGGAGCTGCTGACGCTGGTGCCCGAGGGCAGCTCGAACTCGATGCGCCAGGTGCTGACGGTGGCGGTCGAGCCGTTGGTGACGGTGACCCGCGTCTCGTGACCGGTCCCCCAGTCCGACACCCGGTTGAACGAGGTGGTCACGCTTCCGGCGCCGAACGCCGAGGCCATCGGGACCGTGGCGACGGTCACCGCGACCACGGCGCCGACCCAGAGGGCCCGGCGGAGCGATCTCTTCATGTGGCGTCTCCAAACAGTTAGGAAACTTTCCAAAAGGATGAGGAGACGCTACTCACACGACACCACTTCGTCAAGATGTGCATCTTTCGATCTTCGGAGGACGGAAGCCCCCGGCTGAACCCCCCAGGGCTGGATCTCGTGCTTGAGATGGCCCGAGACGCTGCACACATGGCGGGCCGAGGTTGACGCCAGGCAGCGCGCTACGTCACCAGCGACGAGTCACGCGGAGAGCTGCGCCAGCCGTGGCCGGAGCAGGCGGGAGTGCGCCGACAGTGAGCTCTTTCATCCTGGGTTTCGGCTGGTCTGGACGTGATGCAGGGCGAGGATGGCTTGGATGATCGCGGTGGCGCGTCGGGCAGCAGCGGAGTTTGGTCAGGACTTTCCAGCCTTTGAGGGTGGCGACGGTGCGTTCGCCGACGGCCCGGATCTTGGCGTGGTGGCGGTTGACGGTCTTCTGCCGACGGGACAGTCGGGACCGGTGACGGTGCCGCTCGAACGGAGTGCGGATGCTGTCACCGGCGCCCTGGTACGCCTTGTCGGCGAAGGTCATCACGTTCGCGCTGTTCAGTGCGTCGATTAGGCCGTTGGTGCGGGCGGCGGCCAGGTCATGGGCCGCACCAGGCAGGGCAGGCGACGCCCAGATCAGACGTCCGGCGCAGTCGGCGATGACCTGGACGTTCACTCCGTGGCGCTTATGTTTCCCGGAGTAGTACGGCCGCTGATCCGCGATCCGGTCGATGGGGATGAGGGTGCCGTCGAGAATCGCGTACGCGAGCCGGCCGATGTGCCGGATGGCCGCGTTCAGGTCCTGGGCGTGTGCCGCGAGCAGGTCGATGGCTTCCCGGACGTATCGCCAGGCCGTGGTGACGCTGATCGCAAAGCCGCAGGCCGACGAGCGATGGTGTCGCCGTTGCGGAGATGGGCCAGGGCGAGTAGGGCCTGCCGGTCGGCGTCGAGACGCCACCACCGCCCTCGGCGGCGGGTGCGTTCGGCGCGGATGAGGTCGGCAAGGTGGCTCAGGGTGCGGCTGGACAACGCGACCGCAGACGGGTAAGACAGCACAGCGAGGCTCCCGGTTGGGGCATCGGATCTTGGTCGACTGCTGTCTTACCGAGAGCCTCGTCCTATGTCGACACCTACCTCCACCACACCCACCGTGACCAGGCCTATCACGATGAAAATGGCTCAGTCATCCAATACCCCCACTACGGTCGAGCGGGCTAATTCGGCAGGCGCGGCGTGGTGGAGGCAAGAAGTCGGGGCCACCTCATCGACGCGTGCACCGGCACGATTGGCAATCCCTCGAACGACATGCCGCTGGATCACAATCGCCTCTACCGGTTCGAGCATCAAGCCCCGGCACCGTGCCACGGTGCCGGGGCACGGTGCCGGGGCACGGTGCCGGGGCACGGTGCCGGGGCACGGTGCCGGGGCACGGTGCCGGGGCACGGTGCCGGGGCACGGTGCCGGGGCACGGTGCCGGGGCACGGTGCCGGGGCACGGTGCCGGGGCACGGTGCCGGGGCACGGTGCCGGGGCACGGTGCCGGGGCACGGTGCCGGGGCTTGATGCTCGAACCGGTCCCACCGATGGAGCGGCTGGTACAACCGCCATGGACCTGGCCTACCTGCCGCCCAACGAGCCAACCAATGCGCTCATCACCCCAGCCGGCAAGTTCTGTCAGAGCCCAGGCCTTCACCAGACTCGGGGCGGATCAAAAGAGCCGTCACTCGGACAGCCTCAAATTAGGTTTAGGCTGCTGAAGCTTCGTTTGGCTCGATACGGTTAGGTTCAAGTCGACTATTCGAATGCCCATCCTCCCTCAACTGCTCTGCGTCATCGCCTTTAACAGCTGCCGCTCGCTGCTGATGCCGACTCGCAAAGAACCACAGAGAACCAACCGCCACCAAAAGGACCACGTGGACAGCGGGACTACTGCCTCCTTCATGGAGCCAACCTCCCCACCCCTGCATGACTCCTATGGGTAGGCTAACCTCCGCATTATTGCTCGGCGCGATGGCAAACGACAACGAGACAAGCAAGGCGACCGAGAAGATAAAGCCAGCGATGTACGTCATCTTGGATCGCTGGGAACGCTTTCGTATCCCCACGGTGAGTGAGTACAAGACTAAGCTACTCAAGGATGCGATCCCAAACATCGGCAGGATCGGCAGACGTGGAGAGCTGACGGCTACTACCACATTCCTCAAATCGAACACTGCACCTGCCTGCAATCCAATAACTTGGATACCGAGGAGGCCAACAATAAAGATGAACACAGCCCCGACGGCCATTCCGCAAGCGCCCCAAGCCGCACTCTTCACTCGGCAACCTCTTCGATGCATCGACGACCGTGATCGCTATTCACTGCATCACCAATATACCCAACAGCTGATAGGAGCTGAACCGCCAACACCGCTGGCTGTCCAGTAGCACTTGCTATATAGACTGGAGTACCGCTGATGGGAGAGGTAAACAAAAGCAGGGGAGTCGCCGGATGCGCGACCAACCTCGCTATATCCAGGGGCATCGTAATAGCTGACAATCACACTTCTCCCCACGCCCAGATCCGTACCCACTTGGCCACCTGTGATGCTCGAACGAAGCCCAGAATAACGAGGCTGCGATTCGGGGGTCCTGACCTTATTGGCATACTGGTAACTCGCTGCATGCGCAGCAGGAATAGCGATGCTTGACACCACGGAGAACAGAGTAACGAATATTCCCAACCGTGCAATAATCTGTGGGCGGCGGGTGTCGAACGAGTACTGGTGGGAATCCATCACGGCGAACCCTATCGCCCCTCGGAAGGGATAGGGGAAAAGCGGAAGGAACTTCCGTCGCTCCTCCGCACTTCTGATCCTTTCCAGCCGGATGTCGCCTTCGAGCGGACGGTCAAGAGATTCGCGCCTGGAACGACCCTCCCTTTCTGCCTGGGGTCGTAGCTCTCCGCACCGAGCTCGGTAGGATCAATATCGGCTGGTAGCAGATACGCCTCCGCAGTCTGGCCGTCGCCACCAGCAACGAGCCCCAGCCCCTTCTTGTAGAAGTCAGTCACGTAAGTGCATGTTGATGCTGACACCTCGTTGCCACCACTGATCTGGAGGATCAAACATACCTGCGAAGTTCCAGCACGACCGACCCAGTAATTCGCAACGTCGTCTCTCCCGAGATACCGCACTGATTCTTGCGAGACGTTACCGAGTTTGTCGAGCTCAACGCTTGCAGGCACGCGATCTTGAACGGATTGCTGAACGGCGAGCACCGGCAGCATTTCTTCGATACTCGTTCGAGAATCGTCTCCTGCGATCGCTGGAAGCGCCGTCGACAGCACGATCAACCCCGCTACACCAGCCGTTGCAATAGTGGTTGCAGTTCTCATTGAGGATTCCAATCGTGTGTTCTCGAGGAACTCTAGTTCCGGGAAGCGCAGGTGATTTTCAAGTTTCCGATGTTTTGGTTTGTAAAAGGCCAGTCCCAATAGCACTTCTGTCGTGCGTCTGTCACCCGAGCATGGGTCATGCTGGTGTTTCCTGCTGATTTAGCAAGACCAATTGTTCGGTAGCCAGGATGCGCGTAGTACGTTTCGATTACGTTGATTGCGGGAGCACCGTCAGCACTGAAGCTTGTCTCTGCGAAACCGCCCGTAATCGAAGGTCGCACCCCCGAGTCGCGAACTTGAAATTCCGCAGTGGACAATTGGTTCGCATAGTAGTAATAACTAGCAGCATGCGCTAGTGGAGCCGCGAGGAGTGCTATAGAGACAGCGAGCGCCACGACCACCGAGCAGTTTCTTAGATTCCTTACGATCGACCCCACCGACGTTGTAGAAATTTGCAAACTAGCAGCTGACTGGCCGGTACCCACATCCACCCCATTCTTTGCCACACGGTTCCCTGCTCTCACGCCTCGGCACCCCTATCTAGAATGATCACGAACTATACAGTAGATTCATTGATTTCGCTAGACGAATGGGCTTGCCACTGAGTGCCCTACGTCGACCTCGACATCCGCCAGCTGCGCCGCTCCCACGCTCTGAACTGGATCAACGCCAGGGCATCCCAGCTCTTCGAAGTGGAGCGGGGTTGATGACGGGCGACCACACGGATATGACGGACCCGCAGCTCGGCGGGGACTGATATGTAGATGCCATGGAGAATCTGTCTCGGTTTCATGAAGTTCTCATGTAGATTTCATGAATGCTCGAGTCAGCCGGCTAAACCGTGCGCACTCGGTACGCCCAGTGGGCAACGAGATGGCAACGAGGTTGCCGACCACAGAAGTCGCCCGGGTAGGCTCGAGGCTCGCTCATCTGGGACTGTCCTGAATTCGGCCAGCCCACGGCGCGAAAGATTGTCAATGCCTTTGGATGGAGACCGTGTCCGCACTCAGAGTGAACTCCCTGTACAAGGTCTACGGGAACCGCGCCGACAAGGCGATGGAAATCCTCAGGAACAGCGCAGGCAGGGACGAGGAACTGGCAGGTCTACCGGTCACGGCTGCGGTCGTCGACGCGAACTTCGAGGTCAGACGCGGCGAGATCTTCGTGGTCATGGGCCTGTCCGGCTCGGGGAAGTCCACCCTGATCCGGATGCTCAACGGGCTGCTGCCCGCCACGCACGGCACGGTGGAGGTCGACGGGGTCGACATCACCACGCTCAAGCCCGCCGCGCTACGCAAGCTACGCCGCGAGAAGATCAGCATGGTCTTCCAGCACTTCGCGCTCCAGCCGCACCGGTCGGTGCTGGACAACGCCGGCTACGCGCTTGAGGTCGCGGGCATGCCCCGCGCCGAGCGCCGGGAGAAGGCGCTGCAGGCGCTCCGGATGGTCGACCTGGACAAGTGGGCGGACAAGCTGCCGCAGGAACTGTCCGGCGGCATGCGCCAGCGGGTCGGTCTGGCCCGCGCGCTCGCCGCCGGCACCGACATCATGCTCATGGACGAGGCCTTCTCCGCGCTCGATCCGCTCATCCGCCGCGAGGTGCAGGACCAGCTCCTCGAACTACAGGCCGAGCTCGGCAAGACGATCGTGTTCATCACGCACGACCTCAACGAGGCGATGCGCCTCGGCGACCGGATCGCGGTCATGCGTGCCGGCCGGATCGTCCAGATCGGCACCGCCGAGGAGATCCTCACCGACCCGTCCAACGACTACGTCGCCCAGTTCGTCGCCGACGTCGACCGGACCAGGATCCTCACCGCGGCGGCGGTCATGGAACGGCCGCTCGGCGTCGTGGACGTGAACTCCGGCCCGCGGGTGGCCGCTCGCGTGCTGCGTGAGACCCAGACGTCAGCCGTCTACATCACCGGCCGCGACAAGCGGTACCTGGGCACCGTGACCGCCGACGACGCCACCCGGGCGGTCCGGGACGGAATGACCAACCTCCAGGAGATCGTGTCGACCGAGTACGCCCGAATGGTCGACGACACGACGCCGGTGGCCGACATCTTCGCGCCCTGTGCCGAGAGCCCGGCGCCCGTCGCCGTGGTCGACGCAGCCGGGCGGCTCGCCGGCGTGATTCCACGGGTCACGCTGTTGAGCGCCCTGGGCAGCATCAGCGCTGACATCGGCGAGCACACCGCCACGCCGGAGCCCGCCGGGACGACGCCGACCGCCGACGCGGTCCAGGCGGGCGGAACGGCCGACACGACGCCGCCCGGAAGCGACACCGCACCGCAGGTACCGGTCCAGGTGGTTGCCGAGCCATCGGTCCGCCTCACGGGAGGATCCGCGTGAACCGCGCCGACGGCCTCGACGACATGCTGCCGTACATCCGGATCGGCGACGCGTTCAAGACCGCCGTCGACTGGTCGAGAGAACATCTGTCCGCTGTCTTCGACGGCATCGCCGCCACCGTCGACGCGCTGGTCGAGCCGCTCGTCGACCTACTGACCGCGCCACCGGCGATCGTCATGGTGCTGATCTTCGCCGGCCTCGGCTGGTGGCTGCGGAGCTGGAAGTTCGGCCTGGGCACCTTGCTCGGACTCGGCATGGTGGCCGGGATGCCGATCTGGGACCAGACCATGAGCACCCTGGCACTGGTCCTGGTGGCCAGCGGCCTCGCCCTGCTGCTGGCCATACCCGTGGGCATCTTCATTTCGGAGAGCCGCCGTGCCTCGGCAGTCGTCCGGCCGATCCTCGACCTGATGCAGACGATGCCCGCGTTCGTCTACCTGATCCCGGCCATCTTCTACTTCGGCGTCGGCGTAGTGCCCGGCGCGCTGGCCACCGTGGTGTTCAGCATGCCGCCCGGCGTACGCCTGACCGAGTTGGGCCTGCGCCAGGTCGACCGGGAGGTCGTCGAGGCCGGCGAGGCGTTCGGCGCTTCGCCGTGGAAGATCCTGCTGCGTACCAAGCTGCCGCTGGCCCTGCCCACCATCATGACCGGCGTCAACCAGGTCATCATGCTGGCGCTGTCGATGGTCGTCATCGCCGGCATGGTCGGTGCCGGCGGTCTCGGTGAGGTGATCACGACGGCACTCTTCCGGGCCCAGGTCGGCGCGGGCTTCGAGGGCGGCATCGCCGTGGTGATCCTGGCGGTGGTGCTCGACCGTCTCACCGATTCGATCGGCGCGCGTACCGCGTCCGCGAAGGCGCAACGCGCCATGCAACGAGCCTGATCCCCCGTCCTGACCCACGCAGGGAAGTCCCGTTGCCGGTGCCCTGCCTCGCTACCGCGAGTTCCGCCGGTGCACAGCAACGAGGGAAGGAAACTCCACATGTGGAGCAGAAAACTGGTGCGCCGGGTCGCGCTGGCGGCCACCGCCGCCCTGGCGCTGACCGGTGCCGCGGCCTGCGGCAACTCCGACGAGTCTGCCGGCGGTGACAACAAGAAGATCACCATCGGCTACATGTCCTGGGACGAGGCCATCGCCGCCTCGTACCTCTGGAAGAACCTGCTGGAGGAGAAGGGCTACGAGGTCGAGCTGAAGAATATCGAGGCCGGAATCGTCTACCAGGGTCTGGCGACCGGCGACATCGACCTCTTCCTCGACAGCTGGCTGCCGCAGACGCACGCCGACTACATGAAGGAGTACGGCGACAAGCTCGAGAAGCTCGGCGTCTGGTACGACAACGCCAGCCTGAGCATCGCCGTGCCCGAGTACGTCAGCGACGTCAACTCGCTGGAGGACCTGGCCGCCAACGCCGACACCTTCAACGGCGAGATCATCGGCATCGAGGCTGGCGCCGGCCTGACCGCCGCCACCCAGGACAAGGTCATCCCGGAGTACGGTCTGACCGGCAAGCTGAGCCTGAAGACCTCGTCGACCCCGGCCATGCTGGCCGCGCTGGACGGCGCGATCAAGGCCCAGAAGCCGATCGTGGTGACCCTGTGGCACCCGCACTGGGCCTACGCGAACTACCAGCTGAAGGACCTGGCGGACCCGAAGGGCACCCTCGGCGCAACCGAGGAGATCAACACCCTGGCCCGTGAGGGCTTCAGCGCGGACTTCCCCGAGGTCGCCGAGATGCTGAAGAAGTTCAAGATGGACAACCAGCAGCTCGGCTCGCTGGAAGACCTGATGTTCAACGTGCACCAGGACGACGAGGAGAAGGCCGTGGAGGAGTGGCTGAAGGCCAACCCGGACTACGCCGGCACGGTCGACGCCGCCACCTCCTGACCCGGCACTGAGCGTTTCGCCGCGGTGGTGGGGCCCACGTGGCCCCGCCACCGGCGGCGGTAGCCTCGCGACATGACGGTCTTCGACACCCCCATCGACGCGCTCGCCGGCGGTCCGGCCGACCTCTCGCAGTACCGCGGTCGTACGCTGCTGGTGGTCAACGTGGCATCCCGCTGCGGCCTCACCCCGCAATACGCCGGCCTGCAGAAACTCCAGGACGAGTACGCCGGCCGGGGGCTGGTGGTGCTCGGTGTGCCGTGCAACCAGTTCGCCGGCCAGGAACCGGGCAGCGCCGCCGAGATCAGCGAGTTCTGCCAGGTCAACTACGGGGTCACCTTCCCGCTCACGGAGAAGGTCGACGTCAACGGCGCGGACCGCCACCCGCTCTACGCGGCGCTGGTGGACACCTCCGATGCCGACGGTCACACCGGCGACGTCCGCTGGAACTTCGAGAAGTTCCTGGTCGCCCCGGACGGCACCGTCGCCGCCCGGTTCGCCCCCACCGTCACCCCCGACGACCCCACCCTGCGCGCCGCCGTCGAGAAAACCCTCCCCACCCCCTGACCCGCCATCCCCCACCCCCGACGGTGTGCGTCACCGGAGTTGACCAAGGAGTTTGCACGCTCAGACCTGCCTCTTCCGTGACCAAACTTCTTGATCAACGCGGGGGTCGGCGTGTGGGCGGGATGCTTGCGCCCGCGGACGGGAGCGGACCCTCTCCGGGGACACCGGAGGCACGGACGGTCCTGAGACGCGCGGACAGGTCACCCGGCGCGCACAGTCATACACTCAGCCCCGGCGATCATGGAGTTGCGGCAGGAGTTATGCCTTGAAAGTGCCGGTTCGGGTACGCCACAAGTCCATGATCGGCGGGGTGGACCGGATCCGGCGCGAACCCGGGGTCGGTGGCCTGCGGCGGGGGTAGGTTCGGACGTGACGGGTCGACGTGTGGCGGGAGGATCTGGCGTGTCGGTCGTGGGTCTGATCGGGAGCGGACACATCGGGGGCACCGTCGCACGGCTGGCGGTGGCCGCCGGGTACGAGGTGGTGGTCAGCAACTCGCGCGGACCGGAGACGCTGACCGACCTGGTCGACGAGTTGGGCTCGGGTGCCAGCGCGGGCACCGCTGACGCCGCCGCCGAGGCCGGTGACCTGGTAGTGGTCACCATCCCGCTCAAGGCGTACCGGTCGGTGCCGGTCGCGCCGTTGGCCGGCAAGGTCGTCATCGACACCAACAACTACTATCCGCAGCGCGACGGCCGGTTCCCTGAACTGGACGAGGGCACCGCCACCAGCAGCGAGCTGTTGCAACGTCACCTGCCCGAGTCGCGCGTGGTGAAGGCGTTCAACAACATCCACTTCAGGCACCTGTCCTCCCTGGCCCGACCGGCCGGCGCGGCCGACCGCAGCGCGCTGCCCATCGCCGGGGACGACGCCGAGGCCAAGGCCGTCGTCACCGCGTTCCTCGACCGCATCGGCTACGACGCGGTGGACGCCGGCGCCCTCGCCGAGAGCTGGCGGTTCCAGCCGGACACCCCGGCCTACGGCACGGTCTATTCCGCCGACCCGGCCAACTGGCAGCAGGAGGCCCCCGGCGACGCTGACAAGCTGCGCGCGGCGCTGGCCCAGGCCGGCTGACCCGTCAGCCCCCGCCGGCCGCCGGCACGGGTGGCGGCCCCGGCTCCAGGTTCATCCGTCGCTAGCTGCCGCGCCCTCGCGGCGGGCCCGCCACTCCGGCGCCAGCACCGACCAAACCTCCAGGTCGACCCGCCCGGACGGACGGGACAACACCTCCCGGAGTACGCCGTCGCGCCGCATCCCGAGCCGACGCGCCACCGCGATGCTGCGCACGTTGCCCGCGTTGGTACGCCACTCGACCCGGTGCAGGCCACGCTCGACCAATGCCCAGTCGATGATGCGTTCGACCGCGCGGGTCACCAGGCCGCGCCCCTCGGCTGCCGGTTCCAGCCAGCAGCCCGCCTCGCAGACCCCGGTCGCCGCGTCGAACGACACCAGCAGTACCCCGCCGACCAGCCGGTCGCCGAGCCAGATCCCCCAGATCCCGCCGCCGTCCCGGGCCCACCGGTCCGCGTAGCGCTGCAACACCTGCCGCGCCCCGTCCAGGTCGCTCGCCACGAAGGACGGCCCCACCCAGGGTGCGATGTGCTCCCGGGCCCGGTCGAGGTTGGCCAGGAACTCCTCGGCGTGCCACGGATCGAGCGGACGCAGTTGCGCGTCCCCGGTCAGGGCGATGGCGAACATCAAGGTGCCTCCACTCGTTGCGTCGCGACGGTCCGTGTGGGCCGGGGGCCAAGCAGGGCCGGTCACGCGCCGAGTTGATCATCTGACGACTGGCGGCCGCGCCTGATCGCCTCGTCGTAGACGCCCGTGTCGATCGCGTCCGCGGTCAACTCGTCCAACGCCTCACGACGCGCCCTCGACCGCCGTTCCTTGTACGCGAGCACGTCATGCAGTGCGAGGCGGCGACTGGAACGGCGAGAGCCTCGCTCACCACCTCTGGCACGTCGACCGGCTCTGCCCCGTCGACGATGAGTTGCAGTCGCCGTCCTCGGAGCGGTCGCCGAGCGAAACGCCGGAGCTCCTCACCGCAGGGTTCCAGCCCGCCTGCGGGCACCACCGTCACAAGGTCCTCCAGCCAGCCTGGTCCTGCCCCCAGCCACCGAAACGAAATAACGATAGCTCCGGCGAACTCGGCGGCTTCTCTGGCGGCAGAAGGGCCGACCGCCCGGACGCCTGCGGCCTTACCGCGCGAGCAACGCCCACATCGGCACACACCGCCACCGAACAGCCGCCGTTTCGTCCACCCTGGTCGATGACCAACCACTGTCGACGATGGCATGTGCGCGAGCTGGGGCAGACGCCTCCGGCAACGGCGTGCCCGGGCCACACCGGTCACAGTGGGCGGCGGCCGGCGAAGCCGCAGTCGGCGCGGTGGTACCAGCGCACGTCGCTGTCGCCTTCCAACCAGCACCAGAGCACCTGACGGCCGTCCCGTTCGCCGGGGAAGTCGAGCAGCACCGGCGCGAGGCTCTTGATCTCGATGCCGTGCTGCCGGATGTCGTCGAGTGTGGCGTGCAGCCGGGCCTCCAGCGCCTTCACCTCGGCGCGCCCGCCGAGCGCGCTCAGCCCGTGGGAGGCCAGGTCGGTCTGCAACTCGGCCAGGTCGGCCCGGACCCGGATCAGTTCGTCGATGCGGGGACGCAGGGTGGCTACCAGGTGCCGGGCCTGGGCGAGTGTGAACACCGCGACAGTATGCGGCACGCCGGTCGCCGGAAGGAGCCCGCTGCCGACCTGCGCCGCCGGGGCGTCGTCACCGCGTACCGGCGGTGCCGTTCACTCGGCCTGGGCGGCCAGCTCGCGGGCCCGGTCGCGGGCCGCTTCGAGGGCGGCCAGCAGCGCCGCGCGTACGCCGTGGTTCTCCAGCTCTCGGATGGCGGAGATGGTGGTGCCGGCGGGTGAGGTGACCGCCTCGCGGAGCTTCACGGGATGTTCGCCGGAGTCCCGCAGCATCACCGCCGAGCCGATCGCGGTCTGCACGATCAGGTCGTGCGCCACCTGCCGGGGCAGGCCGAGCAGGATGCCGGCGTCGGTCATCGCCTCGACCAGCAGATAGAAGTACGCCGGGCCGGAGCCGGAGAGCGCGGTGACCGCGTCCTGCTGGGTCTCGGGCACCCGGATCGTCGCGCCGAGCGGCGTGAACATCTCCTCGGCCAGCGACAGGTGTGTGCCGGTGGCGTGCGCCCCGGCGGAGATGGCGGTCATCGCCTGGTCCACCAGGGCCGGGGTGTTGGTCATCACCCGGACCACCGGGGTGCCCTCGGGCAGCCGGCGGCTGAAGAAGCTGCTGGGCAGGCCCGCGCAGAGCGAGATGACCAGCTTCTCGGCGGGCACCTTGGGCCCGATCTCGTCCAGCAGGGCGGCGGCGTCCTGCGGCTTGACCGAGACGGCGAGCACGTCGGCCTCGTCGACGGCGGTGAGGTTGTCCACCACCCGGACGCCGTAGCGGGCGGCGAGTTCCTCGGCGCGTGCCGGCCGCCGGGCGGTGGCCAGCAGCCGGTCCACCGGCCAGCCGGACCGCAGCAGGCCGGAGAGCATCAGCTCGCCGATCTTGCCCGCGCCGATCACCGCGACGGTGTGCACCCCGGCTGACACCTGACGTACCCCCTTCGGGAGCCGGCGTCGCGGCGGACCTGCTGGTCCGCCGCGACGTCGGGACGACGATCAGCTGCCGAAGAAGACCTCGGCCTCGGCGTACCGCTCCAGCGGAACGGTCTTCAGCTCGCGGGTGGCGTCGGCGAGCGGGACGCGGACGATGTCCGTGCTCTGCATCGCGACCATCTTGCCCCAGTCACCCTCGTGCACGGCGTCGATCGCCTGCAGGCCGAGCCGGGTGGCGAGCACCCGGTCGAAGGCGGTCGGCGTGCCACCGCGCTGGATGTGCCCGAGCACGACGGTGCGGGCCTCCTTGCCGGTCTTGGCCTCCAGCTGCTCGGCCAGCCACTGGCCGATGCCGCCGAGCCGGACGTGACCGAACGAGTCGAGCTCCTGGTTCTGCAGGACCATCTGGCCCTCCAGCGGCTGGGCTCCCTCGGCGACCACGACGATCGGGGCGTACTGGTGCTGGAAGCGCTTCTCGACGTAGCCGGCGACCTGCTCGACGTCGAACTGCCGCTCCGGCAGCAGGATCACGTTGGCGCCACCGGCCAGGCCGGCGTGCAGGGCGATCCAGCCGGCGTGCCGGCCCATCACCTCGACGACCAGGGTGCGGTGGTGGCTCTCGGCGGTGGTGTGCAGCCGGTCGATCGCCTCCATCGCGATGTTCACCGCGGTGTCGAAGCCGAAGGTGTAGTCGGTGGCGCCGAGGTCGTTGTCGATGGTCTTCGGCACGCCGATGACCTTGACGTCCAGCTCGTGCAGCTTGGTGGCGACACCGAGGGTGTCCTCGCCGCCGATGGCGATCAACGCGTCGACGCCCTGTGCGGCCAGGTTGTCCTTGATCCGCTCGACGCCGTTCTCGATCTTGAAGGGGTTGGTCCGCGAGGAGCCGAGGATGGTGCCGCCGCGCGGCAGGATCCCCCGGACCTCCGCGATGCCCAGCGGACGGGACAGACCCTCCAGCGGGCCCTTCCAGCCGTCCCGGAACCCTACGAACTCATGGCCGTAGCTGGCGACGCCCTTACGGACCACCGCCCGGATGACCGCGTTGAGACCCGGGCAGTCGCCGCCGCCGGTGAGCACGCCGATACGCATGATCCGCTCATCCTCCTGGGAGCAATTCGGTCAAGCCCGATCAAGCCCCAGGATAAGTGTCAGGTCAGACCTCGGCACCGTTGCCGGCCCGGGGCGGGCCGTCCCCCCGAACTGTAGTCGCCGCACCGGCCCACCTCACACCGCGCCCCGGTTACCAGCCAGTAAGCGTCGTCACCGCCAGTCAGCAGGTATCGTCACCGGCGGACGCCGGACCACCGCCCGAGCCCGAGCCGCCCTGCCCCAGCAGGCCGACCGAACGGCCGTCCCGGGCGTCCCAGCACCGGGCCTCGGTGACGTGCACCGCGATCAGCGTCAAACCGCTCGTCGCCACCCCGTCGGGGAACCACCCGGTGAGCCCCGGGTGCCACAACCGTTCGGCCCGCGCCCGGTCGTAGTCGTCCCGGGCCGTACCGGACATCGACACCCAGACCCGCCCGTCCGGGTCGTGGAAGCCCACCGCCACCTCCGCGTTGACCCGCAACTGGCGGACGGTCGACGACCCGGCGTCCGCGAAGAACCACAACTCGCCGTCGAAGTCCGCGCGTTGCAGCGCCATCGGACGGCCGACGAGCCGGCCGTCGAGGGAGGTCGTGGTGAGCGTGCAGACTTCGGCCGCCCTGATCAACTCGGTGATCCGGCGCCGGGCGTCCCGGACGGTCAACACCTCGTCACGCTCCCTCACCTCGGCACCGTTGGCCACACCGATGCCCGGGGCAGAACGGGCCAAACCACCGATCGACCGCACTGCGGGGACACCGGCGCTACGAACCGGTGATCGCCCGCCAGCGGGCCAGGTTGTGCCGGGCGTCGACCAGGGCGTCGTGACGGGCCGCGTCGGCGTTCGGCAACCGTGGCCGCCCCCGCTCGTCCCAGAGCTGTCGCAGCTCCTTGGTGTAGCGGGGGATCTCCCGGGGCAGGGCCGGCATGGCGCCCCAGAGCTGCGCCAGCACCACGTGGTCGTACGCGGCGTACCAGGCCCACAGCTCCAGTTCCTCGCCGGGCCGGTCGCGGATCGGCTCGACCAGGAAGTCGTACAGCTCGTCGCGGATGCGCTCCCGCGAGCGCCACGCCCGGTCCGCCGGGGAGGGCAGCTTGTCCAGCACGTTGCGGCGGACCCAGGGCACGGCGCGGCTGGCGTCGAACTCGGTGGAGACCGCGTAGAACTCGCGGTCGTACTCGTCGACGACGCCGATCGAGACCAGCTCGACGGTCCGGCCGTCCTCGATGAATTCGCAGTCGTAGAAGTAGCGGTAGGCCATCCCCGCCATCCTCGCCGACGCCCGACGGGGCCGCTCGACCGGGTCACCCACCCCGGGAGCGTTTCCAATCGTCCCGATTGGGGGACATCCGCAGCTCGAAGCTGTCACGGAAGTGATTTGAGGGGTGTACAGCAAGCGACCGGACCGTCATGATCTGATGTGTACCGCTGCCGGACGCCGCACGGGTGTCAGAACACCTCGTCAAGGGCCGCCAGGCTCACCCGGTGAGCGAGTTTGGTCCTTTACCGGGGAGGGGTGGGGCCGTGGAGATGCGCCTGCCGGAGCCGGGCGACGCGCTCACGGGTGTGGAGATGTTCGCCGGGCTGGAGCCGGAGGTGCGTCAGCGGGTCATCGCCGCTGCGGTGCCCCGGACGTATCGCAAGGGTCAGTTGCTGTTCGTGGAGAACGACCCCGGCGAGTCGCTCATCGTGCTGCGACGGGGTGCCGTGGCCGTGTTCCGCACCGCGCCGACCGGCGAACGGGCCGTGCTGTCGGTGATCCGACCGCCGGACGTTCTCGGTGAGGTCTCGTTGCTGGACGCCTCCACCCGGTCCGCGTCCGCGGAGGCGATCGAGGACTGCACCGCCCTCGCCCTGTCCCGGGGCGCCTTCATGGAGCTGGTGCACTCCAATCCGCGCATCCTGGACGCGGTGATGCGCTCGCTGGGCGCGCTCATCCGCCGACTCACCGAGCAGAACGCCGACCACGTCTTCCTCGACCTGCCCGGTCGGGTCGCCAAGACGCTGGTCCGGCTCGCCGGGGAGAGTCAGGCTCCGATGATCACCATCGAGCTGAACCAGAGCCAGCTCGCCGAGATGGCCGGCGGCTCACGACAGAGCGTCAACCAGGCGATCGGGTCCTTCGCCAACCGTGGCTGGCTGCGTACCGAGGGTCGACGGATCGTCGTCACCGACGTGCCGGCCCTGCGCCGCCGGGCGGGCATGAGCGACCGCTGACCCAGCGCGACGACGCGGGCACGACGAACGGGCGGGGCCGGGGACGATCGTCCCCGGCCCCGCCCGTGCACCGTCCAGGTCAGGGCTTGGTGCTGCCCGGACCGGCCCAGTCCGTACCGCCCGGACCGGCCCAGTCGGTGCCGTCCTTGCCCGACCCCGGCACCTCGCCGACGATGCCCTGCGCCTGCAGGAGCGCGAGGGTCGCGGCGTCCACGTCCACCGAGTCACCGGCCGGATGGGTGACTCCGTTACCGTCGGTCCAGTCACTCTTCAACATGACGTACACCATGAGGCTGTCCCCCTGCTCAGCGTGTCCACTTGATCGGCTGCCTGAATCTAGCCGTTCGGTACGCGTCGGACCGCCCGGAGGAGTGTCCACAAGCCAACAGCCCGGTACCCGACAGTCCACCGGGCAGCGATACTCGGACCTGCGCCCCCGGGCGTCGGGGGCTCGCCAGTGGAGGGTGTCATCGCCGCACAGTGTGATCGCTGTGGACGCACCGCCGCCGACGGCGACCGCTTCTGCGGTGGCTGCGGTGCGGAGCTCGGCGCCGTCTGCCCGCACTGCCTGAACCCGCTCGCCGCCGACGTGGCCTTCTGCACCTCCTGCGGCACGCCCCGGGCCGGCAGCGACCGCCCCGCCCCGCTCCCCCAGGAGGACCGCCGCCGGGTCAGCGTCCTCTTCGTCGACCTGATCGATTTCACGCCGTACGTCGAGCGGGCCGACCCGGAGCTGGTCCGGGGCATGCAGACCGGGTTCTTCTCCGCCGCCCGCCGGGTGGTCGGGCAGTACGGCGGGGTGGTGGAGAAGTACATCGGCGACGCGGTGATGGCCCTGTTCGGCGCACCGGTGGCCACCGAGACCGACGCGTTGCGCTGCGTCCGCGCCGGTCTGGAGCTGCAACGGGTGCTGACCCGGTTCACCCCCACCGGCACCGACGGCCTGCGCTTCCGGGTCGGGGTGGCGACCGGTGAGGCGCTCGTCGACGTGGCGGCGGCCCGCGACGGCGGGCAGGCGATCGTCGCCGGCGACGTGGTGAACACCGCCTCCCGCCTGCAGTCGGTCGCCCCGCCCGGCGGGGTGCTGGTGGACGGGACCACGCACGCGCTCACCCGGGACACCATCCGCTACGACGAGCAGCCCCCGGTCACGCTGCGCGGCCGGTCCGCACCGACCGAGGTCTGGCTGGCCCTGTCCGCGGTACGCCAGCAGGCCACCGACCGGGAGCCGGACACCACGCCGCTGATCGACCGCGAGCACGAGCTGGGCATGCTCGTCAACGCGCTGCACCGCAGCCTGCGCGACCGCCGCCCGCAGGTGGTCACCGTCTTCGGCCGGGCCGGCATCGGCAAGAGCCGGCTGGTACGCGAGCTGCACCGGCACACCGGCCGGCTGGTGGACGAGCCGCTGACCTGGCGGATCGGCCGCTGCCCGCCGTTCGGGGAGAACGTCACGTTCGCCGCGCTGGCCGACGTCGTCAAGGCCGAGGCGGGCATCCTGGACACCGATCCGGCCACCAGCGCCGCGCAGCGGCTCGCCGGGGCGGTCGCCGAGCTGGTCGGTCCCGGCGAGCGCGACCGGGTCGCCGACGCGCTGCGTCCGCTGGTCGGGCTGGCCGGTACGCCGCTGCCGGCCGAGGAGGCCGAGTCGGCCTGGCGGCGTTTCCTGCTGGCACTGGCCGCCCGCCGACCGACCGTGCTGGTCTTCGAGGACCTGCACTGGGCCGACGACGCCATGCTGCGCTTCGTGGAACTGCTCGGCGCGGCCGCCCGGGACGTGCCGCTGCTGCTGCTCTGCACCGCCCGTCCCGAGCTGGTCGACCGCGATCCGAGCTGGGCGGGGACGATCACCGGCTCGGTGACCATCACCCTGCCGCCGCTGCGGGACACCGGCATCGCCGCGTTGTACGCGCACATGTTCGGCCAGGCCGCCTTCTCGGCCGACCTGTTGACCCCGCTGATCGAGGTGGCCGGCGGCAACCCGCTCTACGCGCACGAGTACGTCCGGATGCTGATCGAGCAGGGCGCGTTGCGGCAGTCGGGGCGCGGCTGGTCGCTGGAGAAGCACCTGGACCTGCCGATGCCGGAGAGCGTGCACGCGGTCATCGCCAACCGGGTCGACCTGCTCGACCCGAAGGACCGGGCGGTGCTGCTGGCCGCGGCGGTGGTGGGCGTGCAGTTCTGGCCCGGCGCGGTGGCCGCCGCCGTCGGGCAGCCGGTGGAGGCGGTCGAGCGCGCGTTGCGCCGGCTGGAGCAGCGGGACTTCGTGCACGAGCAGGCCGCGTCCACGATGGCCGGCCAGCCGGAGTACCGCTTCCGGCACGTGCTGGTCCGCGACGTGTGCTACCAGCGGCTGCCGCGGACCGAGCGGGTGGCCCGGCACGACCGGACGGCCGACTGGCTGGACACCCTGTCGCAGAGCCGGGACACCGACCTGGCCGAGGTGCTGGCCCACCACCGCTGGGCGGCGCACGAGATCGCCCGATCCCTGGACCTGGAAACCCGCCGCTACGCCGGTCCGGCCCGGGCCGCGCTGCACCGGGCCGCCCGCCGGGCGTACGCGCTGCACGGGTTGGACGCCGCCGCCAGCCACGCGGCCCGCGCGCTCGGTCTCGCCGACGACTCCGATCCGGTCGGCCGGCTGCAACTGGAACTGCTCAGCACCGAGATCTCGTTCTACCGCGACGGCAACGCGTTCCTCTCCGGCGGCGGGCCGGAGCAGGTGCAGACACTCGCCGACCGGCTGCTGGCCTGCGGCGACGAGGCGTGCGCGGCACGGGCCTGGACGCTGCTCGGTCAGGCGGCCTGGCTGCGGGCCGACCGGCAGGCCGCCCTGGTCTGCCTGGACCGGGCGGTGCGGCTGTTCGAGCCGCTGCCGGACAGCGCCCAGAAGGCCGACGCCTTCGCCGAGTTGGGCCGGCTGCACATGCTCAACTACGAACGCGATCCGGCGGTGGCGGCGGCGGCCACGGCCGCCGAGATCGGCGAGCGGCTCGGGCTGGCCGAGATCCGTACCAACGCGCGGATCACTGCGGCCACCGCCCGGTACCAGGCCGGTGACCGGGCCGGACTGGACGACCTGCACGCCCTCGCCGAGTTCAGCCGCGCCGGGCAGCTCCTGGCACTGCCCCGGGCCACCCAGAACCTCGCGTACGCGGTGCGTGAGGAGGGCGACTGGCTGCGCTCGGACGCGCTGCTCTCGGCGGCACCGGCGCGCACCGCCAGCGGACAGACGCTGACCACCAGCTACTCGGGTGAGGCGATGCGGGCCTGGTTCGAGGGGGACTTCCCGCGCCTGCTCGCCGCCGCCGAGGCGTTCGTCGACACCCCCACGGGCAGTTGGGACATGCAGGTACGCGGGCTGCGGTCGTGCCTGCTGGTGCTGCGGGGCCAGCCGGTGCCGCCGGCCGCCGGGGCGACCCGGCCGCCCGGTGACGCCACCGAGGCCCCCGGCGACGACGTGGCCGCCGCGCTGGACACCGCCCGACGCAGCGGCTTCCATCGCCTGCACTGGACCATGGTGGCGATGGGCGCGCTGTGCCGGGCGTTGCAGGAGCGCACCGACGAGGCCGCCGCGCTCGTCGACGAGTTGGCCGAGGCGTGGACGAGCGTTCCCGCGCTGGCCAGCGGGGAGTGGATCGCCGCCGCCGGCTGGGCGGCCACCCTGGCCGGACGCAAGCCGGCGGCCCGGGTCCGGGCCATGCTCGACCAGGTGGGACACCGTACGCCCTGGTCGGAGGCGACGCTGCGGACCGTGAGCGGCGCGCTGGCCGGTGCCGACGGCGACCACCGGCGCGCCGCCGAGCTGCACCTGGCGGCCGCCGAGATCTACGCCGGGATCCCCGACGTGACCGACCGGATGTTGGCGCTGACCTTCGCGGTGCGGGAGTTCACGGCGGCGGACGACCCGGCGGCGAGCAGCGGACCGCTGACCGAGGTACGCGCGTTCGCGCACCGCAACGGCGCGCCCGGCCTGCTCCGGCTGGCCCATCCACCGGAGACGGGCGCCCGGACGTTGGCCTCCTGACCGACGCCAGGCGGCTCAGGCGGCCAGCGGGGCCGCCGGTGCCGGGGTGGGCGCGGGCTTGAGCTTCTGCGCGTACACGTCGACGTACTCGCGGCCGGAGAGCTCCATCAGCTCGTACATGATCTCGTCGGTGACGGCGCGCTCGACGAACCGGTCACCGGACATGCCGGCGTACCGGGAGAAGTCCAGCGGCGGGCCGAAGCGGATGCGGACCCGCGCGAGCTTCGGGACGAGCGTGCCCGGTGGCTGGATCTCGTCCAGGTTGAGCATCACCACCGGCACCACCGGCGCGCCGCTCTCCAGCGCCAGCCGGGCCACGCCGGTCTTGCCCCGGTAGAGCCGCCCGTCGGGTGACCGGGTGCCCTCCGGGTAGATGCCCGCGATGCCGCCGGCGCGCAGCACGGTGAGCTGGGTGTCCAGCGCGGCGCGGGCGGCCTGGCCGCCGGAGCGGTCCACCGGGATGGTGCCGGTGCCGACGAAGAACATCTTGGTCAGCCAGCCCTTGAGTCCCTTGCCGGTGAAGTACTCGGCCTTGGCCACGAAGGTGACCTTCCGCGGCACGATCAGCGGCGTGAAGATCGAGTCGGAGAAGGAGAGGTGGTTGCTGGCCAGGATCACCGGGCCGGTCGCCGGTACGTGGTGCAGGCCCTCCACCTGCGGCCGGAAGATCACTCTCAGCAGCGGGCCGAGGAACACGTACTTCAAGAGCCAGTACAGCACCGGCGTCCTTTCGGCGAGGCGGTCGTCGCGACGGCACGGCCGGGCCGGGCGGTCGTGGCAGGAAGCCTACGAAGCTCCACCGCCCGCCACAACGTCCGGCGGGCGACCCGCCCGCCGCCGGAGCGTGGTCGGCGCCCGTGTCCCCTGGCACGCTCCGAGCAAGAACGGACATAGAGGCACGGCCGCGACCAGCGGCACGGACACCGACTTCGTACCCCACGCCACAAGGCACTCCCCGAACCGACCCCGGACGTGTCACGATTCAGAGCACGGCGTGCGGGGGTGCGTCGAGGGGCTGGACGCGGGGCGCGCCGGCGGCGCGATGAGGAGGATGGTCCGGTGTCAGCGGGTGGGGCCCGCCGGGGACGGCGGGACAACGGGCTCGACGCCAGCGAGTACGCCATCGCCGGCGATGTCGACCCGCGCGTCGGTGAGCACCTGCTCGACGTGCTGGCCGCCGGCGGCATCGCCGCGTATCTGCAACCCTCGGCCGATCTGAACCCGGTCACCCGCACCACCACGGTCCCGGCCCGGCCGGTCGACCGGCTCTACGTGGACCGTTCGCATCTGAGCACCGCTCGGGACTACCTCAGTCAGCTCGCCGACGAGACCGGCACGGCCCGCGCCGAGGAACCGGACATCGACGCCGAGTGGGAACGGATCGTCGCCGGTTTCCACAACTCGCCGGGCAGCGGGGACCACCCGTGGCCCGCCGCCGAGAACGTGGACGACCAGCCCGACGGGGGCAGCAGCACGATCACCACCCCCCGGCCGACGCCCGAGGAGCCGGCCGGACCGACCGCCACCGACGTCCGCCGGCTGCCGTACGCCGCCGACGTCTCCGGCGTCTCGGTGGGCCGTGGCCCGCGCGACGGCGACGGTCCGTCGCTGCTGGAGGGCCTGGACACGTTCGGTGCCGACCTGCCGGACCACCCCGACGACGACGAACGCTACGTCCCGCCGCCGCCTCCGCCCCTGCCCCGGGTGTCGAAGTACGCCGTGGCGGGCGTCCTCGCCGTGATGCTCGGCTTCGTGTTGTTCCTCTTCCCGGACCTGCTCCCCGCCGACCCGAGCATCGTGACGCTGCTCGGCTTCACCGGCATCCTGGCCGGATTCGTCACGCTGGTGTGGCGGCTGCGCCCCGGCGACGCCGAGGACCGGGGGCCGGACGACGGCGCGGTCGTCTGAGCCGACCGGCAACTCCCACCGACCGCGTACGGTAGCCGCCCGGATACCGGGACGCGCACGCCCACACCAGGGGGCGTAACAGTGGTGTAACTTACTGTCAGTAGGAATACCGCAGTACGTCACGTCACCCGCCGACTGCCCGGTTGTTCCTGTTCTCGTGGGCGGTCACTCCCCTGCTGATCGGAATGCCCGAGATGCGACAGAGTTCTCTCGTGGTGGTGGCCAACCGCCTCCCCATCGACGACAACGTGGCGCTCGACGGCGCCTGTGAGTGGCGCCGCAGCCCAGGCGGGCTGGTGAGTGCGCTACACCCACTGTTACGACACACCCCGGCGACATGGGTCGGTTGGGCGGGCGGGACAGGCCCCGCACCCAGCCTGCCGGACGTCGACGGGGTGCGGATGCACGCCGTACCGCTGACCGGCGAGGACCTGCGCGACCACTACGAGGGGTTCGCCAACGCGACCCTCTGGCCGATCTATCACGACGCGGTCGAGCAGCCGGAACACCACCGACGGTGGTGGGACGCGTACCAGCGGGTCAACCAGCGGTTCGCGGAGGCCACCGCCGAGGTCGCCGAGACCGGCGCGGTGGTCTGGGTGCAGGACTACCACCTGCAACTGGTGCCGGGGCTGCTCCGCACGCTCCGACCCGACCTGCGCATCGGCTTCTTCCTGCACGTGCCGTTCCCGCCGCCGGAGCTGTTCATGCAGCTCCCCCGCCGCGCCGAACTGCTCCAGGGCATGCTCGGCGCCGACCTGGTCGGTTTCCAACGGGCCCAGGCCGCGCACAACTTCGCCCAACTGGTCTCGAAGGTGCTGGGCCTGCCGGCCACCGACCGGCGGATCGCGGTCGAGGACCGGGTGGTCCGCATCGGGGCGTTCCCGGTCAGCATCGACACCGCCGAGATGGCCGCGCTGGCCGGTCGGCCGGCGGTGGCGGACCGGGCCCGGCGACTGCGGCACGACCTCGGCAGCCCGGACCAGGTCATCCTCAGCGTCGACCGGATGGACTACACCAAGGGCATCGAACAGCGGCTCAAGGCGTACAGCGAGCTGCTGGCCGGTGGCCACGTCAAGGTCCGCGACACCGTGCTGGTGCAGGTCGCCGTGCCCAGCCGGGAGCGGGTCGGTCAGTACCAGATCCTCCGCGACCGGGTGGAACGCGAGGTCGGACGGATCAACGGCGAGTTCGGCCGGGTCGGCGAGCCCGCGATCCACTACCTGACCCAGCCGTTCGACCGGGCCGAACTGGCCGCGCTCTACCGGGTCGCCGACGTGATGGCGGTGACCCCGCTGCGGGACGGCATGAACCTGGTCGCCAAGGAGTACCTCGCCGCCCGGGTGGACGACGCGGGCGCGCTGCTGCTCAGCGAGTTCGCCGGAGCAGCCGCCGAGCTGCCGCAGGCGTACCTGGTCAACCCGCACGACCTGGAAGGGCTCAAGCAGGGCCTGCTCGCGGCGCTGCGGGCCGACCCGGCGGACGTCCGGGCCCGGATGCGGGCCATGCGCGAGCACCTGCACGAACACGACATCCGGGCCTGGGCCCGGTCCTATCTCTCCACCCTGGACCAGAGCGGCGAGCTGGTCACCCACCTCACCAGCGGCTGAGGCGGGTGACTCCGGCCCGGTCCCCGCGGACCGGGCCGGGAGCTCGCGCGTTCAGGGACGGTCGTCGCGGGCCGGGCCCTTGTCCAGCCAGTCCAGGATCGCGTCGATCGGCTCCTGCCACCGCGCGTCGAGCATCAGGTCGTGCCCCATGCCGGGGAAGAGCAGCGGTGCCGAGTCGTACCGGCGGGCCGCCCCGGTCAGCGCCGACGGCGGCACCACCCGGTCGTCCGGACTGCCCAGCACCAGCACCGGCGGGCGGCCCACCGGCGGCTCCGGCTCGGCTCCGGTCAGCAGCCGCCACTGCGCCCGCCGGGCCGCCCGCCCCAACCGACCGGTGTAGCGCCGCGCGTCGGCGTCGGGCAGCTCGTCGCTGAACAACTGGCGGCGGTGCAGACGCAGCCCACCGCCGAAGACCGCCGGCAGCGTGCCGAGCGGGTTGCGCCGCAGCGCGGCGCCGAACGTCGCCCACCCGCCGAGCACCGGTGCCACCAGCACCGCCGCCCGGGCCGGATACCGGGCCAGGGCGTGCGCGACCACCAGTGCCCCGGCACCGTGCCCCACCAGCACCGCCTGGCGTGGCAGGCCCGCCGCCACCTGCACCACGTCGTGGGCGTACGCGCGCAGCGTCGCGTCCGGCGCCGGACCGCTGTCGCCGTGCCCGCGCAGGCTCACCGCGTACGCCGGGAACCCCCGCGCGGCGGCGTGCCCGAGCCAGTGTTCGGCGTACACCCAGGCACCGTGCCCGAAGCCGGGCACGAACAACAGGGGTGGCCGCCCCTCCTCCAACTCGGGCGTGGCGCCGAGCACCTCACGGCGCACCGGACGCACCGGCCGCGCCCACTCCCAGCTCCGCATCACCCGCACCCGGTCGCTCACGCCGCCGCCTCGCTTCGCTCCCCGACAGCGCGAGACACACCCGCCCTGAACCCAATGGCTCGCTCGCCACGCTCGCTCACGCCGCCGCCTCGCTTCGCTCCCCGACAGCGCGAGACACACCCGCCCTGAACCCAATGGCTCGCTCGCTACGCTCGCTCACGCCGCCGCCTCGCTTCGCTCGCTCACTTGGCCTCCAGGTCGCGCAACGCGCGTTCCAGCACCCGCAGGTAGTCGGCGTGGCCGACCTCGAACCAGTGCCGGGTCGAGTCCTTGACCTGACCCGAGTAACGCTCACCGGCACCGGCCCGGACCCGTGCGGCGAACGCCGTCGCCCGGTCCGGCCGGGTGGTCCGCAGTCGCAGCAGCCGGGCGAAGAGCACGGCCTGCCAGTGCGACAGGGCGAACACGCCGGAGTCCGGTTGGACCAGGCCGGTCACCGCGAGGGTGGGGTGCTCCGGCACGAACGCGTTGAGCCACAACCGGGGACGACCCACGCCCTCGTCGTCGCCGAGGAGCTTTCCGTCCAGGAACTCGAAGCGCGGCAGGTAACCGGTGGCGAAGACGACCACCTCCGGGTCGATCTGCCGACCGTCGGTCAGCTCCACCGAATGCGAGTGGAACCGGGTCACGTCCGGCACCGGCGCGATCGCACCGTGGCCGACGTAGTAGACGAGTTGGCTGTTGGCGATCGGGTGCGTCTCGTACACCCGGTGGTCGGGCCGGGGCAGGCCGAAACGGGTCAGGTCACCGACGGTCAGCCGCAACGTGCGGTGGTAGAGCCACTGGCGTACCCGCAGCGGCACCCGCAACGCCAGCAACGTGTCGTTGACCTGGTCGGCGGGGCGGCCGAAGACGTACTTCGGGGCATACCAGTAGCCCCGGCGGGTGGAGTGCCAGCAGCGTGCGGCCTGTTGGGCGGCCTCCACCGCGATGTCGCACCCGGTGTTGCCGGCGCCCACCACCAGCACCCGCTTGCCGCGCAACTGGGCCGGGTCCTTGTAGGACGACGCGTGCATCACCTCGCCCCGGAACTGTTCCAACCCCTCGTAGCGGGGCAGCTTCGGCGACCAGTTGTGTCCGTTGGCGATCACCACGGCGGCGTACCGGGAGGTGCGCTCCGGGCCGTACCCGCCGGTGCTGCGGGTGGTGACGTCCCAGCGGTCGTCGCCGACCGGTTCGACCCGCACCACCTCCGTGCCGAACCAGATGTGCCGGCGCAGGTCGAAGTGGTCGGCGTACCGCTCGAAGTAGGACAGCACCCGGCTGTGGTGCGGGTAGTCGGGCCAGTCGTCGGGCATCGGGAAGTCGGGGAACTGGGTGAACGGCCGCGACGAGATCAGGTGCGTGCTGGCGTACACCGGGCTGCGGTCGTGCCGCCAGTTCCAGGCACCGCCGATGCCCGTCTCACGCTCGTAGCAGTCGACGCCGAAGCCGTGCTCGGCGAGGTTCTTGACGGCGGTCAGGCCGCTGGCGCCGGCGCCGATGACGCAGACGGTGTCGCCCCGGTCGGAGACCGGACTGCCGTCACGGCTGCGGGCGAGGGGGGTCGTCTCCGGTTCGGACCGACCGTGGTGCTCGGTGGGGGTGGGCACCGGGGTCTCCTTCGTCTCCGCACGGGTGCCGGGTCGCGCGAAATCCTCTCCACTCCGGAGCGGGATGTCCAGCCCGCCGGAGCGCCGCCGGTCAGTCGGCGGCGGGTATCAGCAGGTCGACCAGGATCGGAAAATGATCGCTGGCACGGCGGGTCAGCGGGGTGTCCAGCACGTCGTAGTCGACCACGGTGATCCGGGGGTCGACGAAGAGGGCGTCGATGCGCCGCCGGGGGTTCGCGCAGGAGTAGGTGAGCCGGTCGGTGCGGTCCGCGGCCACCGCCGTGTCGGTCAGCCCCTCCGCGACGGTCCGCCACGCCGGTTCGCCCGGCTCCTCGTTGAGGTCGGCGGCGGCGATCACCGGGTACGGCGCGGCGGCCAGGTCCCGCCGGAACAGCTCCGCCTGGCCGGGCCGCTCGGTCGGGTCGGTGGACAGGTGCGAGCCGGCCACGGTGAACCGGGCGGACCGGCCCACCACGCAGTCGGCGAACGCGGCGCCGCGCAGGTGCCGCCCGGGGGTGAGCGGGAACCGCCGGCACCGGGCGTCGGTCACCCGTACCCGCAGGTCGGTGAGGACCAGGTTGCCCAGGGCGGGCAACCCACCGGCGGCGACCACCAGGCCGAACGACTCGGCCAACGCGGCCGACTTCTCCCGCCACCGGAAGCGACGCGGGCCCTCCTGGACCACCACCACGTCCGGCGCCGTCGTGCGGACCACCTCGGCCAGCGCGGCGGTGTCGTCGCGCTGGCCGTGCACGTTGTACGACACGACGCGCACCGGCACTCCGGGAGCACCCATGTCAGATCCGTCGGGCGAGGTCGGCCGCGCCGATGACGCCGGCCGAGTTGCCCAGCTCGGCGGGGCGGATGTCGGCCACCGGCAACCGGCTGCGCTGCGCCAACGCATCGGTGAACGAGCGTCGGGTCGGGCCCATCAGCAGGTCACCGGCGTCGATGACGCCGCCGCCGACGACCAGGACCTGCGGGTCGAGGATCTGCGCCATGTCCGCCAGGCTGGTGCCGAGCCAGCGCCCGACCTGGGCGAACGCCTCGGCCGACACCGGGTCACCGCCCTTGGCCGCGGCGGTCACCATCGGACCGGTGATCGCCTCGGCCTCGCCGTCGGCCAGTTCCAGCAGCGCGGTGGCGCGGTGCGGTTCCTGCCGGGCGGCGGCGCGGGCGAAGCGGACCAGGGCGCTGCCGCTGGCGTACTGCTCGATGCAGCCCAGCCGTCCGCAGCCGCACTGGTGGCCGTCGGGCACGGTGAGCATGTGACCGAGTTCGGCGGCGATGCCGTTGGCGCCCCGGACCAGCTCACCGCCGAGCACGATGCCGCCGCCGACACCGGTGCCGATGGTGAACATGACCATCGAGTCCTCGGCCTGCCGGGCGGCGCCGTAACGGAACTCGGCCCAGGCGGCCACGTTCCCGTCGTTCTCCACGATCACCGGCAGCCCGACGGCCGCGCTGACGTACGCGCGCAGCGGCTCGTCGCGCCAGGCCAGGTTGGGGGCGAACAGGACGGTCGAGCGGCCGGCGTCGATCCAGCCCGCCGCGCCGATGCCGACCGCCTGGATCTCGTGTCCGGAGGCGAGCTCGGTGACCAGTTCGATGATGACGTCCCGCGTCTTACCGACGTCGTCGGCGGGGGTGTCCCGTCGGGTCTGCACGAGAACCCTGCCGGTGTCGTCGACGACACCGCCGGCCACCTTCGTGCCACCGACGTCGACTCCGATGGTCAGCGTCACCGCTGCCACTCCCCTCTGCTGTGCCACCCCGCGCACCTGCCCTCGCCGGTGGTACGGGTCCTCCCTGGTCAGGCCCCGTCGCCTGGCTCGCCCTGCGGCCCGTTGCCCGGAACGGCCTCCGCCTCCGGTGCGGGCTCGCCACCCGGTGCGGGCGTACCGTCGGGCACCCGCGAGGCGGGCACCACCGGGCGGTCGCCCGGCGTGCGGCGTGCGGTCGGCCCGACCGGCCCGGCGGCGTCGACGGGCGTGGCGACCGGTGCGGCGCCGTCCTCCGCCCGTGTGGCGGCGGACCAGACGTCCCGCTCCGGTGCCGGCTGAGAATCATGCCCGGTACGGGTCGCCTCGCGCCACACGTGATCACTGTCCGGGCTGCGCCCGGCGGTCGTGGACGGGCCTGCGGTGGGCGCCGGGGGGTCGGACGGGGACCCGGCGGGGTCGGGGTCGGGACGGGACGGAGCGAAGGGCGGTGCGGTGGGGTCGGAGCGCGGGTCGGCCGGGGTGAAGGCCCGCAGGAAGCTGGCCAGACCGGCGGCGAGGTCGCCGGCACCGGTGGCAAGCCGTTCGGCGAACTCCGGACTCGGGTCACGCAACGCGCTGATACCTCGACAGACCGGACAGACGCAGCATTCCGCAGCACCGGTGGCGAAACCGGCACCGGCGGTTTCGGTGCGCCCACCCCGGTCACCGGGGGCGTCCTTGTGACCGAGGACACTGGTCACCATCCCACCGAGCGGGCCGAACGGCCCGGCGCCGGGGTTCGCGGCGGCCAGCCGTACGCCGGCCAGCAGAGTGGCGACCAGCCGCTCCGCCTCTTCCCGGGCCGTACCCGGATCTGTCGCACCCATGCTGGGCTCCTCTACCGTGGCGACCGGGTCGCCGGACGCGTCACTGCGCCGAACCGAGTGTTTCTACCCGGCGCTTGAGCTGCTTCAACGCAGCATCCATGATCATCTTCTCGGCTTTGCGGCGGAACATCCCGAGCATTCCGACCGCGAGTTCCACCTCGAGCGTGTACGTCACGGTGGTGCCCCCGTCGGCGTCGACCACCAGGTCGTACGAGCCGCGCTGGGACCTCTGCATCTTCGAGGGCGCCACCAGGTGCCACTCGATGTGGGACAGGTCCTCGGAGTAGCCGTACTCGAGCACGTACTCGTCGGCCATCACCCCGGCGTCGAGGACGAACCGGACCTGGCTGGCATAGCCGTCCTCGTACTCCTCGACGACCTCGGCCTGCCGCACCGCCTCGGCCCACTCGGGATAGCTCGGAAAGTCACAGATCACCGCCACCACCCGGTCCGGTGGCGCGCCGATGGTGATCGACTGGGTGGAGGAGTCCGCCATGGGGGGAGGCTACCCGTCCCGTGCAGGGCCCGCGCCGCGCCGCCCCACCTGCGATGTGCTCCTACGCCGGTCAGACGGTAGGTTTCACTCCAGCCGCCAGGCGGCAGACCCGGCCAGCGAGCACGAGGGAGTGCAGGTGCGCGAGTTCTCCGTCCCGCCGATCGTCACGGTCGGCGATTCCGCCAACCTGACCGACCCGGTCTGGGACAACGCCGAAGCCGCCCCGGACCTGGTCCAGTTCGTCCGACGGGACGGCTCCGGCGGATGGGTCGACGTGACCTGCCGGCAGTTCCGCGACGAGGTGGTGGCGGTGGCCCGGGGCCTGGTCGCGGCCGGGGTCCGGCCCGGTGACCGGGTCGCGCTGATGAGCCGCACGCGGTACGAGTGGACCCTGGTCGACTACGCCATCTGGGCGGCCGGCGCGGTCACCGTGCCGATCTACGAGACCTCCAGCGCCGAGCAGGCCGCCTGGATCCTGGCCGACTCCGGCGCGGTCGGCGTCGTGGTGGAGACCACCGCGCACGCCACCCTGGTGGCCGGCGTCCGCGACGACCTGCCCGACCTGGCCCACCTCTGGCAGATCGACCTCGGCGGGGTGGACGACCTGGTCGCCGCCGGCCAGGCGGTGGAACCGACCGAGATCGACCGCCGACGCGCGGACCTGCGCTCCTCGGACGTCGCCACGATCATCTACACCAGCGGCACCACCGGCCGACCCAAGGGCTGCGTGCTGACCCACCGCAACATGTACGCCGACATCGCCAACGCCGTCCCGGTGCTGCCGAACCTGTTCCGCCCGAACGCGTCGACCCTGCTGTTCCTGCCGCTGGCGCACTCCTTCGCCCGGCTCATCCAGATCGGCGTGGTGCACGCCCGGGTCACCATGGCGCACTGCGCCGACCCCAAGCACCTGGTCGCCGAGTTGCAGGAGGTCAAGCCGACCTTCGTGCTCTCCGTGCCCCGGGTCTTCGAGAAGGTCTACAACGGCGCGAAGCAGAAGGCCGAGGCCGCCGGCAAGGGCAAGATCTTCGCGCGGGCCGAGGCGGTCGCCATCGCGTACAGCGAGGCGCTGGAGACCTCGTCCGGGCCGGGCCTGGGCCTACGCCTGCAGCACGCGCTCTTCGACAAGCTGGTCTACGGCAAGCTGCGGGCCGCGCTGGGCGGCCGGTGCCGGGACGCGATCTCCGGCGGCGCGCCGCTGGGTGCGCGGCTGGGGCACTTCTTCCGGGGCGTCGGGGTGACCGTCTGCGAGGGGTACGGCCTGACCGAGACCTCCCCCGCCGCCTCGGCGAACCTGCCGGACTTCACCCGCATCGGCACCGTCGGTCGGCCGCTGCCCGGTGTGACCATCCGGATCGCCGACGACGGCGAGGTCCTCATCGCCGGTGAGCTGATTTTCCAGGGGTACTGGCACAACGACGCGGCCACCGCCGAGGCGATCACCGCCGACGGCTGGTTCCACACCGGTGACCTCGGCTCGCTCGACGGCGACGGCTACCTGACCATCACCGGTCGAAAGAAGGAGATCATCGTGACGGCCGGCGGCAAGAACGTCGCCCCGGCCGTGCTGGAGGACCAGGTCCGGGCACACCGCCTGGTCAGCCAGTGCCTGGTGGTGGGCGACCGGCAGCCGTTCATCGCCGCGCTGGTCACCCTCGACGAGGAGGCCCTGCCGGCCTGGCTGGAGTCGGCCGGGCTGCCGGCCGGGACCGACGTCGAGTCGCTGCGCGAGAACGAGGCGTTGCGGGCCGAGATCCAGGCCGCGGTGGACCGGGCCAACCAGTCGGTCTCCAAGGCCGAGGCGATCAAGGTGTTCCGGATCCTGCCCCGCGACTTCACCGAGGCCACCGGCGAGCTGACGCCGTCGATGAAGGTCAAGCGTCAGGTCGTCCACAAGACGTACGCGGCGGAGATCGCCGACATCTACGGCGCCTGACTACGATCCGTCACGTGCCCGCCTCGACATCGGCCCTGGCCCGTTCCCACCCGCTCGCCGCGGCGGCGCGGGTGGTCGTGCTCGCGCTGGTCGCCGTCCTCACCCTGCTCGCCACCCGCGACGTGGCCCAACTCTGGTGGATCGCCCTGCTGGCGATCGCCGGACTGCCCGCGCTGCTGGCACCCCAGCACCGCCTGGTCGGGCCGCTGAGCCGGGTGGCCGAGGTGATGGTGCTCGGCCTGGCCGCGAGCCAGGTCGCGGCGGTCGCCACCGTCGGCGGCCACATCGGCGGGCTGGGCGCCTCCGCGGTGCTGCCCTACCTCGCCGTGCCGGTCACCGTGACCGCCCTGCGGCGACGCTTCCGCGAGGGCGCCACGCTGATCGCGGTCGTCGCCGGGACCCTGCTGGTCGCCGGGGCGCTGACCGAGGTCGGCGGGGTACGCCAGCTCAGCCAACCCGGCTACCTGGCGGTCTGCGCCCAATGGCTGATCCTCGCCGCGCTCGGGCTCTACGCGGCCAGCACCCTGCACCGGGTGATGCAGGTCCGGCAGGAGGGCAAACCGCAGCCGTACGCCGAGGCGACCCGCCTGCTCACCCAGCTCCGTACGGTGGCCCGGCAACTGCCCGGGGCGACCCTCGATCCGGGCGGCATCTCCGAGCACCTGCTGGAGGAGTTGCGCACGGTGGCCCGGACCGACCGGGGTGCGGTGCTCTCCGCCAGTGGCGGCGGGCGGCTGGTGGTGCTCGCCCAGATCGGGGCCGACCGGGTCGACTGGGAGACCACGCTCGACGCCGACTCGGCCATCGCCGACGCCTGGGCCAGCCAGCAGCCGCAGACCGCGGCCCGCTCGCAGTCCCGCACGCACCGGGGCAACGATGTCTCCGCGCTGATCGTGCCGCTGGTCGCCGGGCTGCGTACGGTCGGGCTGGTGGTGCTGGAGGCCGACGCCGGGCAGGCGTACCCGCCGTCGGTGGTGTCCCAGGTGACCGCGCTGACCGGTCCGGCGGCGCTGCGCCTGGAGGCGGCGCTCCTCTTCGACGAGGTGCGGTCGCTGGCCACCAACGAGGAACGGCAGCGACTGGCCCGGGAGATCCACGACGGGGTGGCGCAGGAACTCGTGATGGTCGGCTACGGCATCGACAACGCCCTGGCCACCGTGCACGACGACGCCGAGGAGACCGCCGACTCGCTGCGGACGCTGCGCCACGAGGTCACCCGGGTCATCACCGAGCTGCGGCTGAGCCTGTTCGAGCTGCGCAGCGAGGTCGACCGGCACGGCGGCCTGGCCGCCGCCATCGCCGAGTACGCGCGGACGGTCGGCGCCTCCGGCGGGCTGCGGGTGCACCTGTCGCTGGACGAGTCCACCGCGCGGCTGCCCGCCGCGACCGAGGCGGAGCTGCTGCGCATCGCCCAGGAGGCGGTCACCAACGCGCGTAAGCACGCGGGAGCGTCCAATCTCTGGGTCACCTGCGAGGTGGATCCCCCGTACGCACAGATCGAAGTGTCGGATGACGGTCACGGCATAGGTGACCAGCGCTCGGACGGGCACTATGGTCTTGCGATCATGGCCGAGAGAGCGGAACGTATCCGAGGCCGGTTGGAGATCAGGCCGCGACAGCCCAGCGGGACGACCGTAGCGGTGGTGGTCGGGTCGTCCCCCCGGCGCGATAACGTTCGCGGTAGCGGCGCAGCAGCAGAAGGGGAGTAACCCGAGGATGACCACAAGCCCGACACCGGCCACTCGTACCAAGGTCCTCCTTGTCGACGATCACGACCTGATCCGTAAGGGCCTGCGCCACGCCTTCGAGCGTGACCGGCAGTTCGAGGTCGTCGGCGAGGCGGCGACGGCGGCCGAGGGCGTACGGCAGGCCGGCGCGCTGCAGCCGGACGTGGTGATCATGGATCTGCGACTCCCCGACGGCAGCGGCCTGGAGGCCACCCGCGCGCTGCGCAAGTCCAGCGCCACCATGGGCATCGTGGTGCTCACCATGTACGCGGGCGACGACCAGCTCTTCGGCGCCCTGGAGGCCGGGGCCAGCGCCTTCGTGCCGAAGACCGCGCCCGCCGACGAGGTGGTCGCCGCCGCCCGGCACGCCGCCTCCTCCCCCAGCGCCTTCACCGCCGCCGACCTGGCCGAGGCGATGAAGCGGCGGCTCGCCCCGTCCGGTCCGCAGCTCTCCCCCCGCGAGGGCCAGGTGCTGCGCCTGCTCGCCGACGGGATGAGCGTCGCCGGCATCGCCAAGCAGCTCTTCGTCAGCGAGTCCACCGCCAAGACCCACATCTCGAAGCTGTACGAGAAGCTGGGTGCGGCCAACCGGGCCCAGGCGCTGATGACCGCGCTGCGGCTCGGTCTGCTCGAGGCCCCGGACGCGCCGAAGTTCTGATCCATCCGTCGCGACTCCCGGCGTCGAGGCCCGTCCTCGCCGCCGGGGCGTCGGGGCGTCGGGTCGCCCCTCGGCAGGAAAACGCATCTCCGCACGTCAATGACCCTCTCCGTGATCGCGCTATGGCCTCCCGCGCCCAGGCGGGGCAGAATACCGGCCGGGGCGGTGTCGCCCCGGCTGGCGCGAAGGGGTGTGGCATGCAGCGGCCGGACTGGTCACCCGAGACGATCGACGTCGAACGACCCAGCGTCGCCCGCATGTACGACTACTATCTCGGTGGCTCGCACAACTTCGCCGCCGACCGGGCAGCGGCCCGGGCGATGATGGCGCTGGTGCCGGAGGCTCCGCTGATGGCCCAGGCCAACCGCGCCTTCCTGCGCCGGGCCGTGCAGTACCTCACCGCCGCCGGAGTCCGGCAGTTCCTCGACGTCGGATCGGGCATCCCGACCGTCGGCAACGTGCACGAGATCGCCCAGCGGCACGCCCCCGACTCCCGGGTGGTCTACGTCGACGTCGACCCGGTGGCGGTGGCGCACAGCCGGGAGATCCTGGCCGACACCGAGCGGGCCACGGTCGTCCAGGAGGACTTCCGTCATCCCGAGCGGATCCTCGCGCATCCCGACGTCAACGCCCTGATCGACTTCTCCGAGCCGGTCGCCGTGCTGGTGGTCGCGGTGCTGCACTTCGTACCGGACGACGACCGCCCGGCCGACCTGCTGCGTACGCTGCGGAAGGCGCTGGCCCCCGGCAGCCACCTGGTGCTCTCGCAGGCCAGCGACGACGGCCGCGACGAGGCCGAGCGGGCCGAGGCCGAGGAGGTCTACCAGCGCACCGACAGCCCGCTGTGGGTGCGCAGCCGGGCCGAGCTGACCGCGTTCTTCGACGGCTTCGAGCTGGTCGAGCCCGGGGTGGTGTGGGTGCCGCAGTGGCGTCCGGAGACCCCGGAGAGCGCCGAGAACGCCGAGCAGGCGGTCTTCCTGGGCGGGGTCGGGCGGCTCGGTGGTTGAGCCTCCGGACGGCCGTTCCTGCGCCGGCACGTTCGCCCGCGCCTGGGCCAAGGCGGTCTCCGGGACCAGCTACCTGCCGATGCCACACGCCCAGTTGGAGCTGCTGTTGCAGCAGCTCACCGACCAGCTCGCCGAGGCGCTGCGGGCGGAGCCGCTCGACCTGCGGGTGGGCCACCGGGTCGCCAACGAGTTGGTCGCCGCGCACATCGCCTCCGCCGAGGCGCTCGGCCGCACCGTCGAGGTGATCCAGCTCCGGCTGGTCCGCGACCTCGACCTGGTCGCCGACGACATCGAGGACCGGATGGCCCGGCTGCTGGCCGCGATCGCCACCGCCTACGCGCGGGCCCTGCACGACCGGACGCTGGACGAGCAGGAGTCGATCCGCCGGGCCGCGCTGACCGCCCGGGTGGACGCGGAGCGGGCGTTGCGGGCCAGCGAGGCCCGGTTCCGCCACCAGGCCACCCACGACCCGCTGACCGGCCTGCCCAACCGCACGCTGTTCGCCGAACGGCTGGTCGCCGCGCTCGGCGGCACGGTCGGCGCCGGGCGGCGGGTCGGATTGTGCTTCCTCGACCTGGACCGCTTCAAGCGGGTCAACGACTCGTACGGTCACTCGGTCGGCGACCGGGCCCTCGTGGCGGCGGCCCGGCGGCTGTCGCGGTCGGTGGAGCCGCACCTGGTGGCCCGGCTCGGCGGGGACGCGTTCGTGGTGCTGGTGGAGCGCTCCACCGGCACCGGTGACGTGGTCGCGGTCGCCGAGGCGGCCCTCGCCGCGCTCTCCGAGCCGGTGGTGGTCGGCGGGCACGACGTGACGGTCACCGCCAGCGTCGGGGTGGTGGAACGGCGGGCCGCCGACACCTCCCCCGACGACCTGCTGCGGGCCGCCGGCAGCACGCTGCACTGGGCCAAGTCGGCCGGTGGCGGCGGCTGGGCGCTCTACGACGCCGAACGCGACGGCCGCGAGCAGGCCCGTCAGGCGTTGAGCGCGGCGATCCCCGCCGGTCTGGAGCGCGGCGAGTTCTACCTCGACTACCAGCCGCTGACGTCGCTGCACGACGGTTCGGTGCTCGGTGTGGAGGCGCTGGTGCGCTGGCGTCACCCGGACCTGGGGGTGCTGCGACCGAACAGCTTCATCGGGCTGGCCGAGGAGACCGGGCTGATCGTGCCGCTGGGGGCCTGGGTCCTCGCCGAGGCGTGCCGGGAGGCGGTCGGCTGGACGGCCGCCGCCGGCGCACCGCCGTACGTCAGCGTCAACCTCGCGGTCCGCCAGGTTCGCCGTCCCGGGCTGGTGGAGGAGGTGAGCGCTCTGCTGCGGCGTACCGGTCTGCCACCGCACCGGCTGCAACTGGAGATCACCGAGAGCACCATGATGAGCAGCGCCGAGGAGCCGGTACGCGCCCTGCGCACCCTGGCCGACCTGGGCGTCCGCATCGCCATCGACGACTTCGGCACCGGCTACAGCAACCTGGCGTACCTGCGTGACCTGCCGGTGACGGAGCTGAAGGTGGCCGGCGAGTTCGTCCGGGGGTTGCGCTCACCGGGCGACCGGGCCAATGAGCGCATCCTCGCCTCGCTGGTCTCGCTGGCGCACGCCCTGGACCTGACGGTGACCGCCGAGGGGGTAGAGACCGTCGGGCAGGCCGAGCGGCTGCGCGCGATCGGCTGCGACGCCGGCCAGGGCTGGCACTTCGGCCGTCCCGCCCCCGCCGAGAACATCCTCGCCCGCATCCGCTGAGGCACCGCGCCCGGTCCGCCGAGGCACCGCGCCGCGTGCACTCGGTGTCGCGCCGCACGCGCTCGGTGCCGCGCGCTCGTGTGTTAGGAGGGGTCCCCTGCTATACACCAGGCGTTAGCCGGGGGCCCTTCCTTACCTCGGGTCGGTGAGCAGGTCGGACAGGCGGCGGGCCTGGGTCTCCCAGCGCCACTCCCGCTCCACCCAGGCGCGGCCGGCCGCCCCGAACTGGCGGGCCAGGTCCCGGTCGGTGAGCAGGGTGACCACCCGGTCGGTCAGCTCGGCGAGGTCCCGGCCGTCGACCACGTACCCGGTCTCGCCCTCGCGGACCGCGTCGGGCGCGCCGCCGGAGTTGCCGGCCACCACCGGCAGACCGGCCGCCGACGCCTCCAGGTAGACGATGCCGAGTCCCTCCACGTCCAGCCCCCGGTTGCGGGTGCGGCAGGGCATCGCGTAGACGTCACCGGCCGCGTAGTGCGCCGGCAGCTCGGCCTCGGGGATCGAACCGGTGAAGACCACGTCCCGCTCCACCCCGGCCTGGCGGGCCAGCCGGGCCAGCGTCGCCCGGTACGGGCCGCCACCGACCACCAGCAGCGCGGCGTCGGGCACCCGGCGGCGGATCAGCGGCAGTGCCCGGATCAGCATGTCCTGGCCCTTGCGCGGCACCAGCCGGGACACGCAGACCACCACCGGCCGGTCGGAGAGCCCCAGCCGGTGGCGTACCCCGCTGCCGTCGACCGCCGGGTGATAGAAGTCCACGTCCACTCCGGGTGCGAGCCGGCGCAGGTCGGTCAGGCCGTCCAGCGCCCGCGCCAACCGGGTGCGGGTGTACTCGCCGAGGTAGGTCACCACGTCGGCGCCCCGGCCGATGCGCCGCAGCGCGGTCCGGGCCACCGGGAGCGCCGCCCAGCCCACCTCGTGCCCGTGGGTGAGGGCGACCACCCGCCGTACGCCGGCCCGTCGCCGCAGCCCGTTGGCGAGCAGCCCGAGCGGGGCGGCCGCGCCGAACCAGATCGTGTCGCAGTCGTAGGCGCGGGCCAGCCGGGCCGCCCGTCGGGCGACCAGCGGGGTGGGCAGCAGCACCTTGGTGCGTTCGCGCACCACCTCGTACGGCTGGTCGGCGTCGAACTTGTCGGCGTCGGGCCAGCTCGACGCGTAGACCACCACCGAGCCGGCGGGCTGGTGCACCGCGAGGTTGTGCACGAAGGACTGGATCCCACCCGGCCGGGGCGGGAAGTCGTTCGTGATCAACAGCGTGCGGCTCATCGGCCGGCCTCTCGGGCGTAGGCGCGGGCGGCGGCGATCCGCTCCACGGTGGACGGGTGCGTGGCGGAGTAGAGGTACTCCCAGCGGGGCGGGTCCGGGTCGCCGAGGTTGACCGAGGAGATCCGGCGCTGCATCGCCTCGAACGCGGCCGGGTCTCCGGTCAACGCCAGCGCGTGCGCGTCGGCGCGTGCCTCCAGCCGCCGCGACATCAGCGCCTGCATCGGCGTGAACACCAGTCCGGCCACCGTGACCAGGGCGAGCAACAGCGGGAACGCGCGGGGCTGGGCGACCGAGTCCACCCCGGCCATGCGCAGCAGCGGCGGCCAGGAGCCGATCAGGTAGAGCGCCACCACGGCCGCCGCCGCGCCCAGCGCGCCGGTGAGCGTGAAGATGGGCACGTCCCGGTCGCGGGCGTGGCCCAGTTCGTGGGCCACCACGGCCTTCACCTCGGCCGGGGTCGCCTCGCGCAGCAGGGTGTCGTAGACCACCACCCGCCGGGTCGGTCCGATCCCGGAGACGTACGCGTTGACCGCGTTGGTGCGCCGGGACGCGTCGGCCACCAGCACGTCGCGCACGGGTACGCCGTCGCGGTCGGCCAGCTCCATCAGCTCGGTGCGCAACGGGCCCGGTTCCATCGGACTGATCCGGTTGAACACCGGCTCGACGAGCACCGGCAGCACGAAGGAGAGCAGCACCACCAGGGTGGCCGCACCGGCCGCGCCGAACGCCCACCACCAGCGGGGCGCCAGCCGGATCACGGTGTAGAAGCCGAGCAGGGCCACCGCGCCGATCACCGCGCTGACCGCGTACGACTTGAGCAGGTCCACCGCCCAGCCGCCCCACCCGTTGGTGGCCAGCCCGTACCGGGTGAGCACGCTGTGCCGCCAGGCGGCGAACGGCAGCGTCAGCAGGTCGGCGACGAGCACCACGGCCAGCCCGCCGAGGATCGCCTGGGCGGTCCAGTGCCCACCGAACGGGCGCCCGGCCAGCTCGACCAGGCGGCTGCCCAGCGGCGTCAACCCGAGCGCCAGCGCCACCAGCAGGCCGATGCCCAGCGCGGCCCAGCCGCCGGGGCGCAGCGCCGCCCGGAACTCCCGGGCCCGCTCGACCTGTTCGGTGGGCAGGTCACGCAGCGCCGCGAGCTGGTCGGCGCGGGGGGCCGGCGGACGATGCCACGGGATCAGCACCAGCGCGGCCAGCACCACGGTGAGGCCGAGGACGACCAGGGTGAGCACCGCCCAGCCGCGCGGACTCACCGGGCCGTCCCGCCGTCACCACGGCCGGCACCGGGCCCGACGCCCACCGTGCGCCTCATCTCGCCGCTCCTGTCGCCATGGGCGCTCATCCTATTGCCCGCCACGACCGGGGCCGCGCCCGCGCCGAGGACCGGGGCCGTGCCCGCGCCCGCGCCCCCCGGGCATCGCCGCGGAGACCGAGCCGGCCCACCGTCGCGCGCGGTCGCTCGGACCGGCCGGGTCAGGAGCGGGCCAGCCGCCGCAGCAGCGAGTCGGCCCCCAGCGGGTACGCGCCGTGACGGCGTACGCCGTCGGCGACCTCCCGGTCGGAGGAGACCACCACCACCGCGCGACCGGGCGGCTCGGCGCGGACCAGTCGGCGGATCAGTTCGTCGGCGGTCTCCCCCTTGCGGGAGAAGAGCACCCGCACCCCGCGCGGGGTGGGTGGCAGTCCGTGCATGCGTTCGGCGCCGTCGAAGACGACGGTGACCTCGTCACCGGTCTGCGCGGCGATGCCGCCGAGGCCGCTGATCAGGCGCTTGCGTTGTTGCTCCAGGGACATCTCGCCGAAGCCGCGCTTGGTCACGTTGTAGCCGTCGACGACCAGGTGGGCCCGGGGCAGCGCGAGCAGTTGATCCAACCGGCCCGGGTCGTCGGTGTCCTGGGCGCGGGCGGCGGCACCGGCCGGGGTGGCCGCCGACGAGTCGGCGTAGGTGTCCGCGACGAAGTCGGCCGGCAGTTTGTCGACCGGGTCCAGGGCCAGCTCGCGGCGCAGCCCGACGGCGGCCTGACCGATGGTCTCCAGCAGCAGCCACAGCCGCGCGTCGTCGACCGAACGGGCCTCCTTGGCGCTGGACCGGGCCACCCCGGCCGCCGCCTCGGCCTCGGCCAGTCGCGCCCGGGCCCGGCGCAGCTCGGCGTCGGCGTCGGCCGCCGCGCGGGCAGCGCGGCCCCGCTCGGTGGCGAGCAGTTCGGCCGCCCGGCGCTCGCGGGCCTGGGTCTCCCGGAGCGTACGGGCCAGTTGGCGGGCCTCCTCGCGGAGCTGGCCCATCTCCTCACGGACCCGGGCCACCTCGTCGCGCAGCTTGTCGGCCTCGACCCGGGCCACCGCCCGGTCGTGCTCGGCGCGGGTGGCCCGTTGCTCGGCCAGGCGGACCAGCTCGGCGACGACCGCGCTGTCCGCCTCGGCCCGGACCGCCGCGCCGCTGGCGTCGATCAGCTCGCGCCAGCCGCGAGGTCGGGCCAGATAGGCCAGGGCCGCCACCTCGACCGGGTCGGCGGCGGCGGGTGCGGTCCCCTCCACCACGGCGGTGCCGAGGTCACCGGCGTCGGCCAGGACCCGGGCGGTGACCCGCTGCCGGAACAGCGGGTCGGCGGCGAGCTGGGCGGCGATAACGGGCGCGCCGAGTCGGGCCCGGCGGTTGGGGGCGAACTTGGCGACCCGGCGCAACGGCACGGGCACCTCGTCGGAGGGCAGGCTGGGGAGCACGGCGGCGGTGAGCGAGACGATCCGTTGGCGGACCGGCTCGGGCAGGCTCGGCTCCGGCTCCGCCGGCTCTCCAGCGGTCGCCGCCCCGTCGGCAGAACCCACCTCACCAGCGGCCGGCACCGTGACGACCTGCTCCTCCTGCGGGAGGTTGTCGTCGGACGGCTCGGTGAGGGGCATGTGGCAAGTCTCCCACCGCGACCGGGCCCACCGCCTGGTGAGTGAGCCGATCTCTCATCCTAGACCGGTGGTGACGTACGGGACCCGTGGGACGCCCGGGACCGGAGTGTCGCACCGGGCGGTTAGCGTGCCGGCGATGGCACAACAGGAGTACCTCCAGCCGGCGCTGGCCGGGCTCGACCCGACCGTCGACGGCGTCGACCCGGCGCTGCCCCTGTACGCGACGACGTTCGTGGTGGTCGACCTGGAGACCACCGGTGGTGCCCCGGACGGCGGCGGGATCACCGAGATCGGCGCGGTCAAGGTGCGCGGCGGCGAGGAGCTGGGGGTGTTGGGCACCCTGGTCAACCCCGGAGTCCCGATCCCGCCGTTCATCACCGTGCTGACCGGCATCACCCAGGCGATGCTGCTGCCTGCGCCACCGATCGAGCAGGTGCTGCCGAGCCTCCTGGAGTTCGTCTCGGACGCCGTGCTGGTGGCGCACAACGCGCCGTACGACGTCGGTTTCCTCAAGGCCGCCTGCGCCCGGCACGGCTACCGCTGGCCGAACCCCCGGGTGCTGGACACCGCCGCACTCGCGCGCCGGGTGCTGCTGCGCGACGAGGTGCCCAACCGCAAGCTCGCCACGCTGGCCGCGTACTTCCGGGCCGGTACCCAGCCGACCCACCGCGCGCTGGACGACGCCCGGGCCACCGTGGACGTCCTGCACGGGCTCATCGGCCGGCTCGGCGGCCACCGGGTCGACACCGTCGGCGACGCCATCGAGTTCTCCCGCGCGGTCACCCCGACCCAGCGCCGCAAACGGCACCTCGCCGAGGGCCTGCCCCGGTCCCCGGGTGTCTACATCTTCCGGGCCGCCGACGACCGGCCCCTCTACGTGGGGACCTCCCGGGACATCGCCACCCGGGTCCGCAGCTACTTCACGGCCGCCGAGAAACGCGCCCGGATGTCGGAGATGCTGGCCGCCGCCGAGCGCGTCGAGGCGGTGGAGTGCGCGCACCCGCTGGAGGCCGAGGTCCGCGAGCTGCGGCTGATCGGGGCGCACGCGCCGCCGTACAACCGACGGTCGAAGTACCCGGAGCGGATGGTCTGGCTGAAGCTGACCGACGGGCCGTACCCCCGGTTGTCGGTGGTCCGGGAGATCTCCCCCGGCGACCGCGCCTACCTCGGCCCGTTCACCTCGCGGCGCACCGCGGAGCTGGCCGCCGCCGGTTTCCACGACGCGGTGCCGCTGCGCCAGTGCACCCACCGGCTGTCGCTGCGCACGATCACCCCCGCCTGCGCCCTGGCCGAGCTGGGTCGCTGCCCGGCGCCCTGCGAGCACCGGATCACCCCTCAGGAGTACGACGACCGCGCGGTGCAGCCGTTCGCCACCGCCACCACCGGTGACCCCCAACCGGTGGTGGACGCCCTGCTCGCCCGGATCGAGACGCTCGCCGCCGCCCAGCGCTACGAGGAGGCCGCGACGCTGCGGTCCCGGCTGGCCGCGGTGCTCCGGGCCACCGTGCGGATGCAGCGGCTCGCCGCGCTGAGCGGGATCGCCGAGCTGGCCGCCGCCCACCCGGCCGCCGGGGGTGGCTGGGAGCTGGCGCTGGTGCGGCACGGCCGGCTGGCCGGTGCCGGGGTCTCCCCGGCCGGCGTCCACCCTCGACCGACGCTGGCCACGATCCGGGCCACCGCCGAGACGGTGTCGCCCGGTCACGGTCCGGTCCCGGCGGCCACCCCGGAGGAGTCGGAACGGATCCTGTCCTGGTTGGAACGTCCGGAGACCCGGCTGGTCGAGATGTCGGACAGTTGGGCCTCCCCGGTGGCCGGCGCGGGCCGCTTCCGGGACCTGCTGGAGAAGGCCGAGAGCGGCGCATCTCACCAACTCTGGTCCGAACGCTCATGAGCAACTGTCCGATCGGACTACGTCGGCTCACTTACTCTGTTAAGGAAGTGCATTCCTGCCCGTTTCGAGGGTCTGCTCCCGGTTGCCGGTCTCCGGCACTCGCGGGGTGGGCGTCAGGGGGTGTCCCAGGTGGACGTCGACGCCGGACATGGCGGAGCCCTGGGCGGTGCGCTCCCGACACAGCCGAGTGAGCTGCCCCTGGCCCGTAGGCTCCGCTCACTGCTGACCTGGCCCACCGCCGAGGCCGAGCCGGTCGGCCATCTGGTCCGCACCCACCGTGCCATCCACACCGGCACCGACCCGGCCGTGCTGCGCCGGGCGTACACCATCGCGGAGAACATGCACCGGGGGCAGTTCCGCAAGAGCGGGGAGCCGTTCATCACGCACCCGCTCGCGGTCGCCGAGATCTGCGCCGACCTGGGCATGGACACCACCACCCTGGTCGCGGCGCTGCTGCACGACACGGTGGAGGACACCCGCTACACGTTGCAGGCGCTGGCCGAGGACTTCGGCCACGAGGTGGCGCATCTGGTCGACGGGGTGACCAAGTTCGACAAGGCGTTCTACGGTAAGGCCGCCGAGGCGGAGACCATCCGCAAGATGATCATCGCAGCCGGCAAGGACGTCCGGGTGCTGGTCATCAAGCTCGCCGACCGCCTGCACAACATGCGGACCCTGGGCGTACGCTCGGCCGCCTCGCGGGAGCGGATCGCCCGTAAGACGCAGGAGGTGCTGGTACCCCTCTGCGACCGGCTCGGCATCCAGACCCTGAAACGGGAGCTGGACGACGTGGTGCTGCTGCACCTGGAGCCGGACGAGCACTCCCGCATCGCCCGGCACGTGCACGACCGCCCCGGATGGGACAGCTACCTCGCCGAGGTGGTGACCCAGTCCCGGGTGGCGTTGCGCCGGGGCCGGGTCGACGCCACGGTGGCCCCTCGCCCCCGCCACCTCTACTCGATCTGGAAGGACACCGTGTCCGGCGGGCACACCGTCCCGTACGACCTGCCCCGGATCACCGTCGTGGTGGACGGCCCGGCCACCGACTGTTACGCCGCCCTCGGCGCGATCCACGGGCTGTGGCGCCCGGTGCCGGGCCGGTTCAAGGACTTCATCGCCTCGCCGAAGAACAATCTGTACCGCTCCCTGCACACCACCGTCTGCGGCCCCAAGAACCGCACCGTCGAGGTGCTGATCCGCACCGAGGAGATGCACCGGTCCGCCGAGTACGGCGTGGTGGCCGACTTCCGCTTCCCGCGCTCCGGTGGTGCCCGCGCCGAGCAGCTCGACTGGCTGCGCCGGGTGCTCAACTGGGAGCAGGACGCCGCCGACCCGGCGCAGTTCCTCCAGTCGCTGCGCTGCGACCTGTCCGAGGCGCAGATCCAGGTGGTCGCCGAGGGCCGACAGGTCGTGCTGCCGGGCGGGGCCACCCCGGTCGACCTGGCGTACGAACTCGGCACCGACCGGGGTGACCGGTGCCTGGCCGCCCGGATCAACGGCCGGCTGGTGCCGCTCTCCTCCGAGCTGGAGGAGGGCGACGTGGTCGAGATCTTCACCGAGACCGACGCGGAGAGCGGCCTGGACGCCGAGGTCGCCCCGCGCGGCCCCCGCCGGGAATGGCTCGGCTTCGTCAAGTCGCCGCACGCGCAGATGCAGATCAACCGGTGGTTCGCCGACCACAGCGAGCCCGGCATCTCGATCAGCGACAAGGTGCGCCTCGGCCGGGCCACCATCGGGCTGGCCCTGCGTCAGCACAACCGGGGCCTGGCCAGCGACCTGCCGCTGCTGCGGCTCTCCGAGGAACTCGGCTACCCGGACCTGGAGACCCTGCTGGTCGCGGTCTTCGACCGGGTGATCGAACCGGACACCGTGGTACGCCAGCTCATCGACCTGGTCGACCACCGGCAGTGACCGGCCGGCCGTCCCGCGACGCGCGCCCGGCGTACGGCCACTAGCCTGGAACCATGATCCCCCGCTCGCGCCGCGCCGCACGCGCCGTCGCGTACCAGGTCTTCTACCGGCTGCCCCTGCCGGTACGTCGTCAACTGGTCCGGATGGCGGTACCCAAGTACATCGTCGGCGCCGTCACACTGCTGCGCGACAGCGAGGCCGACGGTGCCGGTCGGCTGCTGCTGCTGCGCCAGCCACCGGGGCGCGGGTGGACGCTGCCCGCCGGTCTGCTGCAACGCGGCGAGAACCCGGCGGTGGGTGCGGCCCGCGAACTGCACGAGGAGACCGGCGTCCGACTCGCCCCGGCCCGGCTGACCCCGGCCACACCGAACGCGATCGTGCACGCCAAGGGCTGGGTCGACATGGTCTTCACCGCCGAGGTGCCGGCGTCGACCACCGCGCTGGAGGTGGACGGGGCGGAGGTCTTCGAGGCCGTCTGGCATCCGCTGGACGACCTGCCCAAGCTGACCTGGCCCACCGCCCGGCTGCTCGCCTACTACGGCATCGGCCCGCTGACCGACCGGTTCCCGCCCCCACTCCCCGACACCGCGCCGTGAGCGGCCCGGACGCCGGTCCGACCGGCGCACCGGCGGGCGGGATCTGCGCGGTGGTGCTCGCCGCCGGCGAGGGCACCCGGCTGCGCCCGCTGACCGAGCGGGTGCCCAAGGCGCTCTGCCCGGTGGGCAACGTACCGCTGCTCGACCGGGCCCTGGCCCGGCTCGCCGGTCTCGGCCTGACCGGGCCGGAGACGGTCGCCGTCAACGCCAGCTATCTCGGCGAGCAGGTCGTCGAGCAGGTCGGTACGCGCGCCCACCTCTCCGTCGAGCCCGACGGTCCGCTCGGCACCGCCGGTGGGGTGGGCCGGCTGCGGGACTGGATCGCCGGGCGGGGCGTCCTGGTCGGCAACGCCGACGCGTACCTGGCCGATCCGGCCGCACCACCCGGGCCGGACATCGCCGCGCTGCTGCACGACTGGGACGGTGACTCCGTACGCCTGCTCGGCCGACCCGCGCCGGACCTCACCGCGCCGGGCACCTTCGACGGCCACGTCTTCACCGGCTTCTCGCTGCTCCCCTGGCGGCTGGTCCGGGACCTGCCGCCGGTCTTCGGCGACCTGGTCCGCGCGGTCTGGCGACCGGCCGAGGCCGACGGCCGGCTGACGGTGGTCCCCTACCCGGGAACCTTCGTCGACACCGGCACCCCGGCCGACTACCTCGCCGCCAACCTGCACGCCGCCGGCGACGACAGCCTGGTCGACCCGACCGCATCCGTCACCGGCGGCTGCCACCGCAGCGTGGTCGGCGCGGGTGCCACCGTGGCCGGCGAGGTGACCCGCAGCGTCGTCTGGCCGGGCGCCACCGTCGACGCCGGTGAACGCCTGCACGAGGTGATCCGCACCGCCACCGGCCTCACCGTCCCGGCTGCCTGACCCTGCTTCCTCCGGTTCCTTCCCCGGGGCCGGTCGGATCGGTCGGGTCTGTCCGCCCGATCGGAGCGTGCGGCAGCGGTACTCCGGGGCGGGTCCGGCAGGCAGGCCATAGCATGGGCAGCGACGCCGACGAACGGAGAGACCTGCCGTGATCACCGCGATCGTCCTGATCGACTGCGCCACCGACTCGATCCCCGAGGTGGCCGAGGCGCTGGCCGACCTGCCCGGGGTCAGCGAGGTCTACTCGGTGGCCGGACACGTCGACCTGATCGCCATGGTCCGGGTCCGCCAGTTCGAGGAGATCGCGCAGATCATCGCCGGCAGCATCTCCAAGGTGCCCGGAGTGCTCAACACCGAGTCGCACATCGCGTTCCGCGCGTACTCCCGGCACGACCTGGAGGAGGCGTTCGCGATCGGCCTGGGCGCCACCGACTGACGCGCCACCACGCTGCCGGTCCCGGCGCCGAGGTGCTTCGCGGCCCTTCGCGCTGGGGAGACCGAGGTCCTGCGCGGCCCCTTTGCTCTGCTTCAACCCACGCAACGGTTCGCGCCGAAGAGCAGTGCGTCGGTTGAAGCAGAGCAAAGGCCGGACAGAGAACTAGCTGGAGTCTTCAGCCGAGCGGTCCGCTTCCTGCCACGACGGGACGAGCCGGTCCATCCCGGAGGACGGACCGGCTCGCCGTGTTCACCGCCGGATCAGCTCTCCTGCGGCACCGGGACCTCGGTGACACCCGGCGCCGGGGACTCGGTGGTGCCACCCGGGGTCTCCTCGGTGACGCCCGGAGCCGGGGTGGTGCCACCCGGAGCCGGCACCGTGCCACCCGGGCCCGGCGTACCGCTGGCGCTGGTCTGCGGGACTGGGATGCCCAGTTCCTCGGCCAGCGTCACCAGGGCGTCGTAGTGCGCCTGCAGCACCGGCAGCGCGGTCTGCGCGAGCTGGACCACCTGCGGCTCGGTGCCCTGCGAGATCTCCGTCTGGGTCGCCTGGATGGCCTGCAGGTGACCGGCCAGACCCTGGGTCACCCAGAGCCGGTCGAACTCCTCACCACTGGCGTTGTTCAGCTGGTCGAGAGCCGTCCGCTGATCAGGGGTGGGCTCGTTCGGCAACTGGACGTTGAGCTGCCCGGCCACGTCCTGCACCGACTGGTCCAGCTCGGTGTGGTCCGTGACGAACTGCTGCGCCAGCTCCTTGACCTGCTCGTTCTCGGCCTTCTGCTGAGCCAGCTCACCTGCGGCGATCTCGTACAGGTTGACCTGGTGCACCGCCTGCAGGTACTGCGTGTCCTGTTCCGAAGGCTGCGCCGCCGCCTGCGCTGCCGCAGCGGGCGCGACACCCACCAGCACCAGTGCGGCCAGCAGGCCGAGGCGTTTGATACCCAACATGCTTCCTCCCCGTTGAGACGTTGGACCGCACGGATACCCGGCTGGCCGGGGTTATTCCTGCGATCCGACGACGGGCGGGAAGCTCCGGCGGCGGGGTGGAAGGCCCACAACGGGCGTGGCGCCCGCCGGATCTCTCCGGCGGGCGCCACGTCACGCGGTGACGGAACTCAGCGGCGGGACTCGCCGCTGCCGATCTCCTCGCGCTCCGCGCGCGGCTCGACGGGCGGGTGACCCGGCGACACCGGCGCCTCGGCCGGCTTCTCGATCGGGTAGAAGAAGCCCCGGATCGCCGGCCCGAGCGCACCGAGCCGGTTCATCTTCTTCGGCACCACCCAGCCCGCGTAGTCCAGCTCGGTGTGTCCGTGCTCGTCCGGTGCGGTCAGCGGCTGGTGCACCTCGACGAACCGACCGTCCGGCAGGCGCCGGATGATGCCGGTCTCCACACCGTGGGCCAGGACCTCCCGGTCGTGCTGTTGCAGACCGAGGCAGATCCGGTAGGTCACGTAGTACGCCAGCGGCGGAAGGAGCAGCAGACCGATCCGGCCCGCCCAGGTCATCGCGTTCAGGCTGATGTGGAACTTGTCGGCGATGACGTCGTTCGCGCCGGAGAGCGTCAGGATCACGTAGAACGTGATGGCCATGGCGCCCAGGCCGGTCCGGAACGGCACGTCGCGGGGACGCTGGAGCAGGTTGTGGCTCCGGTAGTCCTTCAGGTAGCGGGCCTCCATGAACGGATAGAGCGTGGAGAGCCCGACCAGGATGCCCGGTAGCACCACCGTCGGCCAGAACAGCGGTGGAATCACGTACCCGTCGCCGATGGGTATGTTGATCTCCCAGTCCGGCATCAACCGCGTCGAGCCGTCCAGGAACATCACGTACCAGTCGGGCTGGCTGGCCGCCGAGACCACCCACGCCTCGTACGGGCCGAACAGCCAGAGCGGGTTGATCTGGATCAGGCCACCCATCAGCGCGATCACGCCGAAGACGACCATGAAGAAGCCGCCCTGCTTGATCGCGTACCGGGGGAACATCCGCTCGCCCACGACGTTGTTGTTCGTCCGGCCCGGACCCGGCCACTGGGTGTGCTTCTGCTTGAAGACCAACCCGAGGTGGACGCTGATCAACGCGACCAGCAGACCCGGGATGAGCAGCACGTGGGCGATGAAGAACCGGCTGATGATGATCGTGCCGGGGAACTCGCCGTCGAAGACCGCGGCGGTGACCCAGGTGCCGATCACCGGGATGGAGAGCATGATCGCCGAGGCGATCCGCAGACCGGTGCCGGAGAGGCCGTCGTCCGGAAGCGAGTAGCCGGTGAAGCCGGCCAGGAAGCCCACCCAGAACAGCAGCGAACCGATGATCCAGTTGGTCTCACGCGGCTTGCGGAACGCACCGGTGAAGAAGATCCGGAGCATGTGCACCACGATCGCCGCCATGAACAGCAGCGCGGCCCAGTGGTGCATCTGCCGCATGATCAGGCCGCCCCGGACGTCGAACGAGATGTCCAGCGTCGAGGCGTACGCGGCCGACATCGGCGTACCCCTCAGTGGGGCGTAGCTGCCGTTGTAGATGACCTCGGTCATCGTCGGCTCGAAGAAGAAGGTCAGGAAGACACCGGTCAGCAGCAGGACGATGAACGAGAAGAGCGCGATCTCGCCCAGCAGGAACGACCAGTGGTCCGGGAAGACCTTGTTGAGCAGCTTGCGCAGGGGGGTGGCCACCTGGAAGCGGTCGTCGACCGCCCGGGCGGTGTTGCCCGGAACCGCTGCTACGTCAAACTTGCGCCGCTTCACGGCCGCTCCCAGAAGTCGGGCCCGACGGGTTCGGTGTAATCGGACGTCGCCACGAAGTAGCCCTCGGAGTCCACCTCGATCGGCAACTGCGGCAGCCGCCGGCTGGCCGGACCGAAGATGGGCTTGGCGTTGTCGGTGATCAGGAACTGCGACTGGTGACACGGGCAGAGCAGGCGGTTCGTCTGCTGCTCGTAGAGGCTCGCCGGGCAGCCGGCGTGCGTGCAGATCTTCGAGTAGGCGGCGTAGTTGCCCCACATGTAGTCGCCGTGGCCCTCGCGCTCGTTGTTGCGGCGCGAGGTCTCGGCGTCGGCGTCCCGCAGGTGGATCAGCAGGGTGGGCGAGTCGGCGTGCAGGTTGCTGACCCCGTGCTCGATCCCCGGGAAGACGGTGATCTGGCCGCCGGCGCTGATGTCGGCGGGGCGGATCGGCCGGCCGTCCTCACGGACCAGGCGGATCTTCTGGCCGTCCTGCGGGGCGAAGCCGGTGGTCATCATCTGGTCGTTCTCGTGCGGGTCGGAGATCAGGCCACCGACCAGCGGCGCCGCGGCGACCGCACCGACCGGCACCAGACCGGCCAGCAGCGACATGCCGAGCAGCGGGCGGCGCTTCACGCCGAGCTCGTCGGCCATGTAGAGCATGGTCTGCCCGGTGATCGTTCGGTCCTCGCTGGCCACCACGCCCTCGTGCCGGTCCTGGATCGACACCTCCTTGGGCAGCAGCTTCTTGCCCCAGGTCAGGATGCCGAAGCCGATGCCCAGCAGGGCGATGCCGAGGGTCGTGCCGAGCAGCGGGGTGAAGTACTTGTCCCCGCCACGGCCCGGCTGGTACTCCCAGGGCCACCAGATGTAGACCGCCAGGAAGGCCGTCGCGGCCAGGCCGGTGACCAGGAACATCCCGGCGACCGTACGGACCAGCCGGCGCTCGGCCTTGCTGCCCGGCGCGACCTGCTCCTCGTAGTGGACGATCTCGATGTCGTCCCGACGGGCGCCCTCGCGGACGATGTCGAACCGGCTCAGTGCCGGGTCGTTCACGTCCACCGTCTCTCGGCCCGCGTGGGCTGGCTGCTCGGTGTGGGTGCTGGTTCGCTCGGTCACGACTTGCCCGCAATCCACAGGCTGGCGAAGACGAGTGCGACGATGCCGATCAGGAAGATCGCGACGCCCTCGGTGGAGGGTCCGTACCGGCCCAGGTTGAACCCGCCCGGGTCACCGTCCGACTTCAGCGTCTGCTGGATGTAGGCGATGATGTCGGCCTTCTGCTCCGGCGTGATCTGGTTGTCACCGAAGACCGGCATGTTCTGCGGGCCGCTCAGCATCGCGGCGTAGATCTGCCGGTCGGTGGCGGGCGCGAGGCTCGGTGCGTACTTGCCGGAGGAGAGGGCGCCGCCGCCGCCGCTGAAGGCGTGGCACTGCGAGCAGTTGATCCGGTACAGCTCGCCGCCGACCGCGATGTTGCCGTCGGAGTGCAGGTTGTCGCCGGCCGGCACGACCGGGCCGCCACCGAGCTCCTGGACGTACGCGGCGAGCTGGTCGATCTCGTCCGGGGTGAACACCGCGGGCTTGCGGGCCGCCTGGGCCTCCTGCCGGGCCATCGGCATCCGGCCCGAGCTGACCTGGAACTCGACCGAGGCCCCGCCGACGCCGATGAGGCTCGGCCCGCGCCCCTCGACACCCTGCGCGTTGCGACCGTGGCAGGTCACACAGCTCACGTCGAACAGCGCCCTGCCGTCCGCGGCGGCGCTGCTCAGCGGCGGGTTTTCCTGCGCCGACGCGCTCGGGGCGAGGACGGTGTAGGCGCCGCCGGCCAGCATCAGCGCGGCGACCAGCCGGACCGCGGCACCCAGCCGACGGCGGCCCCTGCTGGGCGCCACGGGCCGCCCGCGCAGCCGCGCGAGCAGGCCGCGTCGGCGGTCGTTGTCAGAAGTCATGACCTGTGTCCTTAACCGGTTGGACCTTGTCTCAGGGGGTGGAGCAACGGCACGGCGCGAGACACGCCAAGATCACTGAAGCCAGTAGATCATGGCGTAGAGCCCGATCCAGACCACGTCGACGAAGTGCCAGTAGTACGACACGACGATCGCCGAGGTGGCCTGGGCCGGCGTGAACCGGCCCATGGTGGTGCGGATCATAAAGATCACGAAGGCGACCAGACCTCCCGCCACGTGCAGGCCGTGGAAGCCGGTGGTCAGGTAGAACATCGACCCGTAGCCGTCTGCGTTGATCTTGATGCCGTGGTGGACCAGCTCCCGGTACTCGTTGAGCTGGCCGAGCAGGAAGATCAGGCCCATCACGAAGGTGATCGTGAACCAGCGCCGCAGCGCGTGCACGTCACCCCGCTCGGCGGCGAACACGCCGATCTGGCAGGTCACCGAGGACAGCACCAGGATCGTCGTGAACGTCGTCGCGTACGGGATGTTCAGGACCTCGGTGTGCATCGCCCACTGCTCCGGCGCCGCCGCGCGGATGGAGAAGTACATGGCGAACAGCGCCGCGAAGAACATGAGCTCGCTGGAGAGCCAGACGATCGTCCCGACGCTGACCATGTTGGGCCGCGTCAGAGAGTGGATCCGGCTCTTGTCAATGGCTGGGGCCGCAGTCACGCGGTCATTATTGCCGTTGACCACGGCCGGCGATCAGCGGGGGGTGAAACCCGTGGTCCGAGTGGCCCGATCGGTACCGTCCGGTTCGCCTGACCTAGGCTGATTGGCGTGCTGGAAACCGACCCGATCACGCTGGCCGTATCGGCCGCGCCGCAGCTGACGGCGGGCGCGATCAGCCCGGCGACGGCCCCGGTGACGGGTGGCGCCGGGTGGCTCGCGGCCGACGCCGGCCCGCCGCCCTTCCAGATCACCGCCGTGGTCACCGAGGCCAGGCTGGACAATTGGCTCGCCGTCGTCCTGGTCGTCGCCGCCGCCCTCTACCTCTACGGAGTGCACCGGCTGCGGCTGCGCGGGGACCGCTGGCCGATCGCCCGGACGGTCTTCTTCCTCGGGCCCGGCCTGGGCGGCATCGCCTCGGTCACGGTCAGCGGACTGCACGCGTACGACACCACGCTGCTGTCGGTGCACATGGTGCAGCACATGGTGCTCTCCATGATCGCGCCGATCTTCCTGGCGCTGGGCGCGCCGGTGACGCTGGCCCTGCGTACGCTGCCGACCCGCCCCCGCAAGCGCCTCCTGGCGGTGCTGCACAGCAGGGTCGTACGGATCTGGACGTTCCCGCTGGTGGCGTTCGCCATCTTCGTGGTGAACCCGTTCGCGCTGTACTTCACCGACCTGTACCGCTACACCCTGGAGAACGTCTGGGCGCACGAGGTGGTGCACGCCCACTTCATCATGACCGGCTGCCTCTTCTTCTGGCCGCTGGTCGGCCTGGACCCGCTGCCCGGACGCTGGCCGTACCCTGGCCGGGCCCTGCTGATGCTGCTGTCGGTGCCGTTCCACACCGTGCTCGGACTGACCGTCATGCAGAGCAGCACCCTGTTCGGCGGCGACTGGTACCCCTCGCTCGGGCTGACCTGGGCCGACCCGTGGGACGACCAGGTGCTCGCCGGAGGCATCCTCTGGGCCGGCGGCGAGTTCGTCAGCGTGACGATGCTCGGCGTCCTGGTGGTGCAGTGGATGCGCTCGGCCGAACGGGAGGCCCGCCGGGTCGACCGCGAACTGGACCGCCAGGAGGCCCGCCAACGTGCGGCGGAGACCGCCGCCGGCTCCCCCACCTGAGCCGGTCGGCGGGGCACGCGGGGCGGCGTGTCCCGGCGGTCGGCACGACCGGTACGATCGGCGGCGCAGCTACGAGGTGGGAGCAAGTCTGACCATGAGCGAGCGCGAGCGAGTCATCGGACTCGGTGCGGTGGTGCCAGCGGACGGCACGGAGCGAAGCGGAGTGTCGGCATGAGTGAGCGTCTGTGCACCGTCCTGCTCTACAGCGACGACCCGCAGGTGCGGGACAGGATGCGGCTCGCCGTGGGCACCCGCCCGGCGTCCGACCTGCGCGTCGAGTTCGTCGAGGCGTCCACCTACGCCGAGTGCGTCCGCGTGGTCGACGACTTCGAGATCGACCTGATGCTGCTCGACGGTGAGGCCAGCCCCGGTGGCGGTCTCGGCATCGCCCGGCAGATCAAGGACGACTACGAGAACTCCCCGCCGACCTGCGTGGTGATCGCCCGTGCCGCCGACCGCTGGCTGGCCGCGTACGCCGAGGTCGACGCCACCCTGGTCCACCCGCTCGACCCGGTGACCACCGCCGCCACGGTGGCCGAGGTCCTGCGGACGCACGCCCCCGCCTGACGCACGCCCGACTCCGGCACCGCCACGGCGCCGGGCGAGCCGGCGCCGGTCCCGTCCCACCCGCACTCGTCTGCTCGGGAGGCCCGTCATGGGCGATCGGACCTGGCCACACCTGCTCACCGCGCTGCTGCGCGGCGAGGAACTCTCCGCCGCCGACACCGCCTGGGCGATGGGCGAGATCATGTCCGGCTCGGCCGCGCCGGCCCAGATCGCCGGTTTCGCCGTGGCGCTGCGCGCCAAGGGCGAGACACCGGCCGAGGTGACCGGGCTGGTGGAGGCGATGCTCGGCCAGGCCGTCCCGGTCGAGCTGCCCGAGGAGGTACGCGCCACCGCGCTGGACGTGGTCGGCACCGGTGGCGACCTGGCGCACACCGTGAACATCTCCACGATGACCGCCCTGGTGGTCGCCGGAACGGGCGTCCGCGTCGTCAAGCACGGCAACCGGGCCGCCTCCTCCTCCTGCGGCACCGCGGACCTGCTGGAGTTCCTCGGCATCCCGCTGGACCTCGGTCCGGAGGGGGTGGCCCGCTGCGTCGAGCAGGCCGGTATCGGCTTCTGCTTCGCCGCCCGCTTCCACCCCGGCATGCGGCACGCCGGCCCGGTACGCCGCGAGTTGGGCGTACCCACCGCCTTCAACTTCCTCGGCCCGCTCACCAACCCGGCCCGTCCCCGCGCCGGTGCGGTCGGCTGCTTCGACTCGTCCATGGCACCGGTGATGGCCGCCGTCTTCGCCGCCCGGGGCGACTCGGTGATCGTGATGCGCGGCGAGGACGGCCTCGACGAGTTCACCACCGCCGCACCCACCCGCTTCTGGATCGCGCAGAACGGCACCGTCAGGGAGACCGTGGTGGACGCCACGGAGCTCGGGGTACCCCGGGCCACCCTCAGCGACCTGCGCGGCGGTGACGCCGCCTACAACGCCGACGTGGCCCGTCGGCTGCTCGCCGGCGAACCCGGGCCGGTACGCGACGCCGTGCTGGTCAACGCCGCCGCCGCCCTGGCCACCCAGGGTCCGCTGGACGGCGACCTGACCGACGCCCTGCGCGCCGGCCTGGACCGGGCCGCCGAGTCGATCGACTCCGGCGACGCCGCCCGTACGCTCGACCGCTGGATCGAGGTCGCCACCGCCTGACCCGACCCCCGTCCAGGCCGGTCGGCCGAGTGCGGAAACGTCGGACGGCCGTGGAAAACTACAGTCGAGTAGTTCCCCACACGACCGCCGGCCGGCACGCGCGGGAGGAGACGCCCCATGTTGGTACGTGAGCTGCACTGTGAGACCTGCGACGGCATGCGGGCCTTCGAGATGCCGCCCTGTGCCGATGGTCACGGCCCCGACTGTCCCGAACTCCTCTGCACCGGATGCGGCACGGCGATCTTCGTCGCCCCCTACGCCTCGCTCTCGCGGGCCACGCCGCCCGCCCGCCGGGCGCTGCACCCACGCCACGCCGCCTGACACCCCACCCACGTCACCCCGCCCGACGTGGCCGACCCCGGACACGGACACGGGAAAGCCCGCCTCCCTCAGGGAGGCGGGCTTTCACCAGGTCGCTGTGCCGGTCAGTGCTCGGCGGTGCGCCGGGTGCCGCTGTAGTACTCGAACAGCAGGCCGCAGGTGGCGAGGACCACTGCGAGCATGCCGGCGACCAGCAGCCAGAGCTGCCAGAACACCAGGCCGAGGCCGGCGATGGCGGCGGCCAGGGCCAGCCCGAACGGCCAGTAGCTGCCGGGGCTGAAGAAGCCGATCTCGCCCGCGCCGTCGGCGATCTCACCGTCGGGACGGTCCTCGGGACGCAGGTCGATCCGGCGGGAGACGAACCAGAAGAAGCCGCCGCACATCGAGCAGAGCAGGAACGACAGCAGCAGGGCCACGGTGCCGATCCACTCGACCCGACCGCCCGAGTCGGCGAACGTCCAGCCGCCGTAGAGGGCGGTCGCGAAGAGCAGGAACGCGGCGATGATGAGGAAGATGCGCCACTCGGTCTTCATCCGGCGTTACCTCAGCTTCCCGCGCCGGCCGTGGTGTTGGCCTGGTTGAAGTTGTCCTGGGTACGGCGCGTCTCGAACGGCTTCGTGGTGATCGCGTACGGCTCCTCGCCGATGGCGGTCAGCGCGTCCTGGGTCGAAGCCCCGTCCTGCTTGGCGGCGAGGAACCGGTCGAAGTTCTCCGGCGAGACGACCCGCAGCTCGAAGTTCATGAAGGCGTGGTAGCTGCCGCACAGCTCGGCGCAGCGGCCCACGTACGCGCCCTCGGACTCCAGCGAGGAGACCTCGAAGACGTTACGGATGCTGCCCGGCATCACGTCCCGCTTGAACAGCATCTCCGGCACCCAGAAGGAGTGGATGACGTCGCGGCTGGTCTCCTCGAACCGGATGGACCGGTTGCTCGGCAGCACCAGGATCGGGATGACCTCGCTGGTGCCCAGCACCGAGGCGGTGGTCTCGGCGTCCACTCCCTGGCCGTCGCGGTAGTTGAACTGCCAGTTCCACTTGAAGGCGACCACCTCGACGGTGACGTCGGGGTTGTTCGTGGTCTTCACCACGTCGGTCTGCACGACCGCGGTGTAGTAGAAGAGCACGGCCACGACCAGCACCGGCGCGATGGTGTAGAGGAACTCCATCGGCAGGTTGTAGCGGGTCTGCACGGGCAGCTCGTTGCCGCGCTTGCGGTAACGCACCACGCACCAGAAGATCAGGCCCCAGACGAAGACGCCGACCACCAGCGCGGCGATGCACGAGGCGATCCACAGGTCGTACATCCGCCGGGATTCCGGCGTGATGCCGCCCTGGGGCCAACCGAAGCCGCCGAACGCCGCGCCGACGTCACAGCCCGTGAGCAGGACCAGCAGCGCCGCCCCGCCGAAGCCGAGCCCGGCAAGACGCCCGGCGCGACGCCCCCGACGCCCGACGGCTCCTGGGGATGCGCTGCTCCGCACGGCCGTCGGCCGTACCTCCGAACTCCTTGCGACCACCTGGTCCTGCCTCCCTAGCGCGCCGCGGTGCTTCCTCGGTCGGGCCGGCTCCGCCGAGCGGAACCACCACACCAGCGGCAAAGGCGTCACCGACGGTCGCAGATTACTCGACCATGACGGGCTCGACCCGGTTGGGGTCACTCTCCGCCCTGGACGGGGGATCTTGCGTCGACCGAGGCGATAGCGTGGGCAGACGTGATTCCTTCCCCGGTCTACCTGGACGCGGCCACCGCCGCGCCGCTGCATCCGGTCGCCCGGCAGGCGCTGCTGGCCGCCCTCGACGACGGTTGGGCCGACCCGGATCGGCTCTACACCCAGGCCCGCCGCGCCCGCCAGCTGCTCGACGCCGCCCGCGAGGCGACGGCGGACACCCTCGGCGTACGCCCCGACGAGCTCTCCTTCACCCCCAGCGGTACGAGCGCGGCGCACGCGGCCGTGCTGGGCGGCCTGGCCGGTCGTCGACGTGTCGGGGCGGGGCTGGTGCACTCGGCGATCGAGCACTCGGCGGTGCTGCACGCGGCCGAGCAGCACGTGGCGCGGGGCGGCACCGCGAGCGAGGTGCCGGTCGACCGGTCCGGCCGGCTGGACCCGGTGGCCTGGTCGGCGGCGGTGGCACGGCCCGAGGTGGCGCTGGCCGCGCTGATCGCCGCCAGTCACGAGGTGGGCACCGTGCAGCCGGTCGAGGAGGCGGCAGTGGCCTGCGCCGAGGCCGGGGTGCCGTTGTACGTCGATGCCGCCCAGGTCGTGGGGCGGGTACCGGTGCCGGCCGGCTGGTCGGTGTTGACCGCGAGTGCCCGCAAGTGGGGCGGTCCGCCGGGCGTCGGGCTGCTGGTGGTCCGCAAGGGCACCCGCTGGGAGTCGCCGTGGCCGTCGGACGAGCACGAGTCGGGGCGTACGCCCGGCACGGTCAACCTGCCGGCGGTCGTCGCGGCGGCGGCGAGCCTGCGCGCGGCGGCGGCCGACGCCGACGTCGAGGCGGCCCGGCTGACGCCGCTGGTGGACCGGATCCGGGCCCGCGTGGCGGCCGACGTGCCGGACGTGGAGGTGGTCGGCGATCCGGTGCGCCGGCTGCCGCACCTGGTCACCTTCTCCTGTCTCTATGTCGACGGCGAGGCGCTGCTGCACGCGCTGGACCGGCGGGGCTTCGCGGTGTCGTCGGGCTCGTCCTGCACCTCGTCGACGTTGCGCCCGTCGCACGTGCTGGAGGCGATGGGGGTGCTGTCGCACGGCAACGTCCGGGTCTCACTGCACCGGGGCACCACCGAGGCGGACGTGGACCGCTTCCTCACCGAGTTGCCGCAGATCGTGGCCGACCTGCGGGCCGAGGCGGGGGTGGTGGGGCTGTGACGACCCCCGACGAGGTGCTCGACTGTCTCGGTCAGCGGTGCCCGCTGCCGGTGATCGCGCTGGCCCGCCGACTGCCGTCCCTGCCGGTCGGCGCGGTGATCCGGGTGCTCGCCGACGATCCGGCGGCGGCGGTGGACATCCCGGCCTGGTGCCGGATGCGCCAGCAGGAGTTCCTCGGCGCCGCCCCCGGCCCCGGCTACGACGTCCGCCGCTCCGCGTGAAAGGCGGCATCCACCGGCCGCTGTGAAAGGAAGGGCACCTTATTAACGCCTCGTGCATAGCCGGGGTCCCCTGCTAACACCGCACTAACACTGCGACGGCGCGTCGATCCAGAGCAGTCGCAGCCGACGACCGGTGCGGGAGAAGATGCGTAAGGCGGTATCCGGGCTCCGGAAGCGCCCGGTGAAGGCACTGTCCTCGCCACAGACCAGGGCACGGCCGTCAGGGAACGCCAGGCCCCAGGCGAAGATGCCGCCGTCGGCGCGGTCGCCGTACTCCTCGCAGATCGCGAACCGTCGTGGCGCGCACTCGTCGACCATCTCGGCCAGCATCAGGTGAAACTCCTCGGGCGAGCCGAGGGGTGGTGAGTCGCCCACGGGACCTCCTACGACAGGCGTTGCTATACGTATAGCTCTTTGCCTTGCTCAATGGAAGCGCCTACGCCATGATGTTCGTGTCGCACGAAGAGAGGCAAGCGATGGCAGCACGTAACGACCCCTCCGCGCTGCGGTGGTTGATTGGCGCGGAGTTGGGCCGATACCGGCGTGAGGCGGCGATGACACTCACCGAGCTGGCCGACCGCACCGGCATCGGCAAGCCGAAGCTCGGCCACATGGAGACCGGGCGCTACCAGCAGTTCCCTGACGACATCGCGGCCGTGTTGAGCGCCTGCGGCGGGGACCAGCCTGCGATCGACCGGCTCACCGCGCTCGCCACCCGGTCGGACGCGAAGACCTGGTGGGCACCGTGGGCCAACGTGATGCCGGACTGGTTCAAGACGTACGTCGGCCTGGAAGGTCTCGCCGACGGCGCGTTCGTCTTCGAGTCGATGGTGATCCCCGGCCTGCTTCAGACAGAGAGTTACGCCCAGGCCCTGACTCTCGGCACCGGCTTCGTCCGTCCCGATCATGCCGAGCGTTTCGTGTCGTTCCGGCAGACGCGGGCGCATCGGTTGACCGACGACGATCCGCTGACCCTGCACGCGGTGGTCGGCGAGGCCGCGCTACGCCTGCGGGTCAACGGGGACGAGACGCGGCAGGCCCAGCTCGTCCACCTGGCGGCCATGTCGGAGCTGCCGAACGTCACGGTGCAGGTGCTGCGCCCCGAGGACGGCCCGCATGCCGCTACTCCGTTGGGCAAGTTCGTTCTGCTGGACTTCGCCCACGTCCGGCCGATCGCCTACACCGAGGTCCTCGACGGGGCGATGTACGTGCAGGACCCGGACGGCGTACGGACTTATAAAATGGTGGCCGACAACCTGCGCCAGGTCGCCCTCTCGCCCGCCGAGTCGCGCGCGTTGATCAGGGAGTTGGCCGGCGCGGCCTAGCCCCGGAGGCCAACCGTGTCCACCCCCGACCTCTCCGCCGCCCGTTGGTTCACCAGCAGCCGCAGCGCCAACAACGGCGACTGCGTCGAGTGCGCGATCCTGCCCGATGCGATGGCGGTACGGGACAGCAAGGATCGCTCCGGCCCGGTGCTCGTCTTCTCGTACAGGCAATGGTCGGTCTTCGTCACCGACCTCAGCACGCGTCGCCGACCGACCGATCTCGGGTAACCGTCACGACGATCGGCTCTCGATCCCGTCCGCCGTAGCGGAACCGCTCGGGATCGAGAGCCGAGACACCGTGACGGTGCGGAGGTCAGGGCAGCAGGTGGGGGCGGACCTCGTCGGAGGCCTCGTCGCCGTACGACTCGGCGAGGCGCTTGACGAACAGGTCGCGGCGCACCTGGTACTCCTGGGTGCCGACCGTCTCCAGCACCAGGGCGGCCAGCAGCGAGCCGACCTGCGCGGCGCGCTCCAGCCCGACGCCCCAGGAGAGCGCGGTGAAGAAACCGGCACGGAAGCCGTCGCCGACGCCGGTGGGGTCGATCGCCTGGGCCTCGCGGGCGATCGGCACGTGGATCGGCGCGAAGTCCCGCCCGGCGATCTCCACCCCGTCCTTGCCCAGCGTGGTGACCCGGATCCGGACCCGATCCAGCAGCTGCGCGTCGCTCAGTCCGGCCTTGCTCTGCAGCAGCGACTTCTCGTAGTCGTTGGTCATCAGGTACTCGGCGCCGTCGATGAGCGACACCACGTCCTCGCCCTCCATCCGGGCGAGTTGCTGGGACGGGTCGGCGGCGAACCGGTATCCGCGCTCACGGCACTCGGCGGAGTGGCGCAGCATGGCCGCCGGGTCGTTGGCACCGACCAGGACCAGGTCCAGCCCACCGAGCCGCTGCGCGACGGGGTGCAGCTCGATGTTGCGCGCCTCGCTCATCGCGCCGGCGTAGAAGGAGGCGATCTGGCACATGTCCGTGTCGGTGGTGCAGACGAAGCGGGCGGTGTGCGCCACCTCGCTGACGTGCACCGAGTCGCAGTCCACCCCGTGCCGCTCCAGCCAGGAGCGGTAGTCGGCGAAGTCGGCGCCGACGGCCCCGAGCAGTACGGGGCGCAGGCCGAGCTGCCCCATGCCGAACGCGATGTTCGCCGCCACGCCGCCCCGGCGCAGCACCAGGTCGTCCACCAGGAAGGAGAGCGAGACCTTGTGCAGCTGGTCGGCGATGAGCTGGTCGGCGAACCGGCCCGGGAAGCTCATCAGGTGGTCGGTGGCGATCGAGCCGGTCACGGCGATCTTCATGTCAACCCTCGGGGTCGGGATCAGGGCGCGGTCAGCCTACCGGCCCCACGCTCGCCGAGCGACCAGCCCGCTCAACCTCCCCCACCGCCCACTTACCCACCCACCACCCCAAACCATCCCGCCCCCGGCCAACCCACCAACCACACTCCCGTACCCGCACCGACCGCGTTGTCGATCAAGAGGTTTTCGCCCTCCCGACCGCCTCCCGGGTGACCAAACCTCTTGATCAACTCAGACAGGGCGGGGCGGGGCGGGGCGGGGAGAGAGGGGGAATGCGCGACGGCGGAACGGCCCAGGGGGCCGTTCCGCCGTCGGAGGTCGGAGACTCAGCTGAAGGAGTCGCCGCAGGCGCAGGAGTTGCCTGCGTTGGGGTTGTCGATGGTGAAGCCCTGGGCGTCGATCCGGTCGGCGAAGTCGATGGTGGCGCCGGTCAGGTAGGGGGCGCTCATCCGGTCGACGACCACCTCGACACCGTCGTAGTCGGTGACGACGTCACCGTCGAGCGAACGCTCGTCGAAGAAGAGCTGATACCGCAGGCCGGAGCAGCCACCCGGCTGCACGGCGACGCGGAGCCGCAGGTCGTCGCGGCCCTCCTGCTCGATCAGGGCCTTGACCTTCTGCGCCGCGACGTCGGTGAGGACGACGGACGTGGGGGCCTGGGCCTCGGTCGACTCGGTCTGCGCTGGCGTGGTCACGTGGAATTCTCCCTGCGCGCGTTCGAAGAAGTGGTCTTCCCCTGGCCAACGTCGTTCGCCGGTCAGCGATTCCCACAGCGGTCCAGCTTCTGATTGTAGGCCGCCGACGGCCGGGTGACCCGGCAGCGTGACCGGCCCCTCCGACGCACGCCGGACAGCGGGGCGGTCCGGGGACGACCTGCGGTCAGCGGCTCCACTGCCGGGCCAGTCGGGAGCCGAGCTCCCGCAACCCCTCGGCCGGACGCTCCATCGCCGCCGCCAGCCCGCCGCGCTCCTCGCCGCCGAAGTGCTCCACCAGGCTGTACGCGTCGGTCACGCCGACCGACGCCGCCTCGCGCCGACCGGTGCTGACCTGGCCGGCGAGCACGACGCAGGGTACGCCCCGGTCGCGCGCGGCGCCCGCCACCCCGGCCACCACCTTGCCGCGCAGCGACTGGTGGTCGAACTTGCCCTCGCCGGTGACCACCAGGTCGACCTCGTCGAGCACGCTCTCCAACCCGATCGCCCGGCTGACCAGTCCGATGCCGGACTCGCACCGCCCGCCCAGGGCGAGCAGCGCGGCACCGATGCCTCCGGCCGCGCCTCCGCCGGGCAGCGCGCCGAGCCCGCTCGGGCAGCCCGGCAGGTCGTGTTCGAGCACCTCGGCCCAGCGTCCGAGCGCCGCGTCGAGCAGCAGCACGTCGGCGCGGTCGGCACCCTTCTGCGGCCCGAAGACGTTGCTCGCGCCGTGCAGCCCGAGCAGCGGGTTGTCGACGTCGGTGGCGGCGATCAGGCGGGCGTCGCGCAGCCGGGGCGCCCCGTCGAGGGTGGCGACGGCGGCCAGCGCGGCACCGCCGTACGGCAGGGCGTTGCCGGTGTCGTCCAACGGGACCGCACCCAACGCGGTGATCATCCCGGCGCCGCCGTCGTTGGTGCCGGAGCCGCCCAGCCCGACGACCACCGTCCGGGCGCCCGCCTCGACCGCGGCGGAGATCAGCTGACCCAGCCCGTACGACGTGGTGGCCCTGGGGTCCCGTTCGGCCGGGTCGAGCAGGTGCAGTCCGCACGCCTGGGCGCTCTCCAGCCAGGCGGTCGCGCCGTCGTCGGTGAGCAGGATCTCACCGGCGACCGCACGGCCCAACGGGTCGGTCGTCGACACCGGCACCCGTCGTCCCGACAGCGCGCCGGCGAGCACGTCGAGGAAGCCCGGCCCGCCGTCGGCCAGCGGCCTGACCAGCAGATCGTCCCCGGGTGCGATCTCCCGCCAGCCGTCGGCCACCGCGGCGGCGACCTCGGGTGCCGGCAGCGTGCCGGCGAACTTGTCCGGACAGAGCAGTACGCGCATGCCTGGCAGTGTGGCAGCCCACACCGGCACAGGCGGCGCGCTGGTCATGCTGTGGGACCATGGTCAGCGTGACGTCGACCTGGACTGAGCCCTCCAACACCGCGACTGCGCTGCTGCTTCTCGGCCGTGGCAGCGATCCCGCCACCGAGCGTGGCGTCGAGTGTCCGGGTGACCTGCCGGCACCGAGCGACCCCGATCTGGTGTCCCGGGCGGCGGCGGCCAAGGCCGCGCTCGGTGACCGGGTCTTCGTGCTGGGCCACCACTACCAGCGCGACGAGGTGATCCAGTTCGCCGACGTGACCGGTGACTCGTTCAAGCTGGCTCGCGAGGCCGCCGCCCGGCCGGACGCGGAGTACATCGTCTTCTGCGGCGTGCACTTCATGGCCGAGAGCGCCGACATCCTCACCTCGAAGGCGCAGCAGGTGATCCTGCCGGACCTGGCGGCCGGCTGCTCGATGGCGGACATGGCCGCGCTGCCGCAGGTCGAGAGCGCGTGGGACGTCCTGACCGAGCTGGGCATCGCGGCCCGGACCGTCCCGGTGACCTACATGAACTCGTCGGCCGACATCAAGGGCTTCGTCGGCCGCAACGGCGGGGTGGTCTGCACCTCGTCGAACGCCAAGCGGGCCCTGGAGTGGGCGTACCAGCAGGGCGAGAAGGTGCTCTTCCTGCCCGACCAGCACCTGGGCCGCAACACGGCGGTGCTGGAGATGGGCTTCTCGCTGGACGACTGCGTGCTCTACGACCCGCACAAGCCGGGCGGTGGGCTGACACCCGAGCAGCTGCGCGACGCGCGGATGATCCTGTGGCGGGGGCACTGTTCGGTGCACGGCCGGTTCACCCTCGACAGCGTCAACGACGTCCGCGAGCGGGTCCCCGGCGTGAACGTGCTGGTGCACCCGGAGTGCCGGCACGAGGTGGTCAACGCGGCCGACCTGGTCGGTTCGACGGAGTACATCATCCGTACGATCGAGGCGGCTCCGGCCGGTTCGGCATGGGCGGTCGGCACCGAGCTGAACCTTGTCCGCCGACTCGCGCTGGCGCACCCGGACAAGCAGATCATGTTCCTGGACAAGGCCGTCTGCTACTGCTCGACGATGAACCGCATCGATCTGCCGCACCTGGTGTGGGCACTGGAAGAGCTGGTCGCCGGCCGGGTGGTCAACCGGATCACCGTCGACGCCGACACCGCGCACCACGCGCGGGTGGCGCTGGACCAGATGCTCGCGCTACCCGGCGCCTGATCACTCTCGGCAACCATTGCCGCACACAAAAGTGCCGGATCACCGATAAATGCCCCCAGGGGTAGTGTGACCGGATCCATTCTCATCACAGAGGGCTATGCTGCCGGGCGGACGAGAACGCGGGCGCGTGCGTTTGGCCGCGACCGCGCCGTGGGTAGCGACCCGCGGTGACCCACATCGACACGGCAGCACGCACGCGCTGGAGGTTGCGTTGACCGACGACGTCCTGGTCGTACACGGAGGCACCCCGCTCGAAGGGCGGATCCGCGTGCGCGGTGCGAAGAACCTGGTTTCCAAGGCGATGGTCGCCGCCCTGCTCGGCGACAGCCCGAGCCGGTTGTTCGACGTGCCCAGGATTCGCGACGTGGAGGTGGTCCGGGGCCTGCTCGGGCTGCACGGCGTCAAGGTCACCGACGGCCTCGAGGACGGTGAGCTGGTCTTCGACCCGGCCAACGTGGAGAGCGCCAGCACCGACCAGATCAACGTGCACGCCGGATCCAGCCGGATCCCGATCCTGTTCTGCGGGCCGCTGCTGCACCGCCTCGGGCACGCCTTCATCCCGGACCTGGGTGGCTGCCACATCGGGCCCCGGCCGATCGACTTCCACCTGCAGGCGCTGCGGGAGTTCGGCGCCACCGTCGACAAGACGCCCGAGGGGCTGCACCTCTCCGCCCCGAACGGCCTGCACGGCACCAAGTTCTCGTTGCCCTACCCGAGCGTCGGCGCGACCGAGCAGGTGCTGCTCACGGCCGTGATGGCCGAGGGCGTCACCGAGCTGCGCAACGCCGCCGTCGAGCCGGAGATCATCGACCTGATCTGCATCCTGCAGAAGATGGGCGCGATCATCAAGGTGCACACCGACCGGGTCATCGAGATCCAGGGTGTGCCCCGGCTGCACGGCTACACCCACCGGCCGATCCCGGACCGGATCGAGGCGGCGAGCTGGGCCGCGGCGGCCCTGGCCACCCGGGGCCACGTCGAGGTGCTCGGTGCCGAGCAGGCCGACATGATGACCTTCCTGAACGTCTTCCGCTCGGTCGGCGGCGAGTACGAGGTGACCGACGTCCGGCCGCCCAAGCTGGGGAACCCGGGCCAGGAAGGCGGCATCCGGTTCTGGCACCCGGGCGGCGAGCTGAACGCGGTGGCCCTGGAGACCGACGTGCACCCGGGCTTCATGACCGACTGGCAGCAGCCCCTGGTGGTGGCGCTGACCCAGGCGCGGGGCCTGTCGATCGTCCACGAGACGGTCTACGAGCAGCGGCTGGGCTACACCGAGGCGCTCAACACGATGGGCGCGAACATCCAGGTCTACCGGGACTGCCTGGGCGGCACCCCCTGCCGCTTCGGCCGGCGCAACTTCAAGCACTCTGCGGTGATCGCCGGGCCGAGCAAACTGCACGCCGCCGACCTGGTCATCCCCGACCTGCGCGCCGGTTTCAGCCACCTGATCGCCGCGCTGGCCGCCGAGGGCACCTCCCGGGTGTACGGCGTCGACCTGATCAACCGGGGCTACGAGGACTTCGAGGCGAAGCTCGCCGACCTCGGCGCGCACGTCGAGCGACCCTGACCCCGACCACCTCCGTACGAGCCCGGTGCACCGCGATGTGCACCGGGCTCGTGGCGTTGGCTACCCTTGCCGCGTGCCGTCGCTGTTTCGTCGTAAGTCCGCCGACCTCGCCGATCCCGCCACCGAGCCGGAGACCCCGGCCGAGGAGGAGTCGGAGTCCACTCGTGCGCGTGGTTACACGCCGAGCAAGGGACGGGAGACGCCCAAACGGCCCACCACCGGCCGTCGGCCGGCGGGCGCGACCAAGGCGCTGAGCAAGGACGAGGCCAAGGCGCTGCGTCGCCAGCGACGGGCCGAGGCGTCGGCGGAGTTCCGGCGCGAGGGCGGTCCCCGTGACCGGGGGCCGGAGCGGCTGCTCGCCCGCAACGTGGTCGACTCCCGGCGTACCGTCGGCACCTGGTTCTTCGGCGGCGCGCTGGTCGTGCTGATCGGCTCCAACCAGGCGATGCCCCCGGCGATCCGGCTCGCCTCCAACCTGCTCTGGGGCGCGCTGGCGCTCGGCGTGGTGATCGACTCCGTCCTCATCTCGCGCAAGATCAAGAAACTGGTCCGGGAGCGCTTCCCCCGCACCGAGCAGCGGATGGGCTCGCTCTACTTCTACGCGATCATGCGGTCGATCACCTTCCGCAAGCTGCGTACCCCCGAGCCCCGCGTCGCCCTCGGCGACCCGGTCTGATCGGTCGGGTCGCCGTCGCACGACGGCGACCGCTCCGGCCTTCGGCCGGCACCGGTCACGGCACGCCGAGCAGGCGCAGCACCGCGGCGGTGCCGGCGGCGGCGAGGACCACCACCACGAACGGCGCACGCCGCCAGGCCAGCGCCACCCCGACCAACACCCCGGCCGGACGGGCCCAGCCGGCGAACCCGCCCGCCTCGGTCAGCGCCGCGGTGGCCGCCAGCGCCGCCAGCAGCGCCGCCGCGCCGACCGGCAGCAACTGCCGCGCCCACGCCGGCAGGTCGAGCCGGTCCCGCAGCAGCACCCCGGCGACCCGGAAGGCGTACGTCCCGACGGCCAGCGCCACGATCGCCGCGATCAGCACGGCTCCTTCTCCCCTCGCCCGGCCGGCACCGGATCGGTCCCCGCGGCAGCCCCTGGTGGCGCAGCCCTCGGTGGCGTGATCTCCGGCGGAGTGGTTCCCGGCGCGGTCATCTCCGGTGCGTCGACCGGTGTCGGGCGTGCCCGGATGCGCCGGACGGCCAGCAGCCCCGGCCCGGCCAGCGCGAGCAGCACCGGCAGGCCGGCGGGGAGCAGCGGTGTGGTGAGTACCGCCACCAGGGCACCGGCCAGCGCCATCCGCCGGGTCTCGGGGTCACGCAGGCTGGGCAGCAGCAGGGCGATCAGGCCGGCGGGGAAGGCCGCGTCCAGTCCGAGCGCGGCCGGGTCACCGGCCACCCCGCCAGCCAGCACACCGAGCACGGTGCCGGCGTTCCAGGCCAGGAAGAGCAGCACACCGGCGAGCCAGAACGCCCGGCGACGGTCGGCAGCGGGCGGCCGGGCCAGGGTGAACGCGGTCGCCTCGTCGGTCATCAGGTGGCTGCCGAGCAGGCGGTGCCGCAGCCGACGGCCGATCGTGTCACCGAGGGTCAGCCCGAACGGCAGATGCCGGGCGTTGAGCAGCAGTCCGGCGAGGACGGCGGCGACCGGGCTGCCGGCGGCCAGCAACCCGACTGCCATGAACTGCGCGCCGCCCGCGTACACCAGCACCGACATCGTCACGGCGGCCCAGCCGGGGATCCCGGCGGCCACGGCGACCGCGCCGAACGAGGCGCCCACGGCGACCATCGCCGCCGCGATGGCGGCGACGTCCCGGAGTACGCCCGCCCCCGGCGTTCGTTCTGGCGTACGCATGGTTCATCATGATGAACACGCCGCTGATGTTCGTCAAATAGAACAGCATGACCGACGGAGCGAACCATGGCCCCCGAACCCTCTCCCCCGTTGGCCACCATCGCCGCCGCCCTCCGCTACGAGCGGCAGCGGGTGGGCATCTCCCTCACCGAGCTCGCCCGGCGGGCCGGCATCGCCAAGTCGACGCTGTCGCAACTGGAGTCCGGCGTCGGCAATCCCAGCGTGGAGACACTCTGGGCGCTGGGGGTGGCGCTCGACGTGCCGTTCAGTCGATTGGTCGAGCCGCCGGCCACCACGGTCCGGGTGATCCGGGCCGGGGACGGCCCCCGGATCCGCTCCGAGCACGCCGACTTCGTCGGCACGCTGTTGACCGCCGGAGCCGCCCACGCCCGTCGGGACGTGTACCTGATCGAGCTGGAGCCGGGCCGGGTGCGTACCGCCGACCCGCACACCCCGCGCAGCGTGGAACACGTGGTGGTGGGCTCCGGGCGACTGCGCTGCGGCCCCGAGCGGGACCAGGTGGAGCTCGACCCGGGCGACTACGCGACCTTCCCCGGCGACGCCCCGCACCGCTACGAGGCACTCGCGCCCGGTACCTTCGCGGTGCTGGTGATGGAGCACCCCTGACCCGGCACGGGTGCCGCGACGGCGAGTCGACCAAGGGTGGCGGATCGCCGGAAGTCCGACCCCACCAAAGACCTAAATGTCCTGATCAATAGGATAACGTTTGAGTTCGACGAGGGCGCCGCAGTGGCGGTGAACGAGCCCGCGCCGCTACCCTCCATGCGCAGCCATTCAGTGCCGGCACGAGCGACTTGACCGGCCTGCGGGGGTGCCCAGCGCGACCATTTCCGACGAGGTGACATCGGCGTGAGCGAGCGGACGCGAGCCGACCACCGGGGCGCGCCCGTGAGCGGGCGGACGTCGGTCCCGTGGTCAGCCGCGACGTTGCGTTCCGGTGCCGTCCCGTCCGCCAGACCGGCCCGCGACCACCGTGCCGCAGCCCACGCCGCCACCCGGCGATGTCCCGGCCGCACCGACGGGCCCGGCGGATGAGTCGCGGCTACGCCGACCGGTGGCCCGGCCCCGCCGATCCGTCCTGGGTCGTCGAACCGACGGCCGAGTGGGAACCCCAGTTCCCGGGCCAGCGATACCCGGGTGACATCGGCCTCGACCACCAGCCGCCACCCACCCGCAGCCGGTCCAGCGCCGTCGGTCGCGCCGAGGTGCCGCCGCTGGCCCCGACCCGCCCGGACGGCACGTACGTGGGCCGGTCCTGGGACGACGAGCCGGACGGTCGGCCGGGACGGCAGGAGATCCCGGAGCCCCGACGCCACGACGGCCCCACCAGCGCGCCGCCGTTCGACCGGTCGTTCGCCGGTACACGTCCGGAGCGCCCCGGCGCCGAGGACAGGTGGTCCGAGCGCGGACGGGACGGGATCACCTGGTCCGAGATGAGCGCCCAGGGCGCCACCGGTGCACCGCCCCGTCGTGACCAGCGCGACCCCGACCGGTACGACCCCGACCGCTACCCGCCGAGGGACCAGGACCGCCGCGACCGGTACGCCCCACCCGACCCGGACCGCCGCGACCAGCGGGAACCGGACCGCTACGCCCGACGTGACCCGGACCGGCGTGACCCCCGGGAGGCCGACCGGTACGCCCGACGCGACCCGGACCGCCACACCCCGCCCGAGGCCGACCGCCGCGACGCGGACCGCTACGCCCGACGCGACGCGGACCGACGTGAACCGGATCGCCGCGACCCCGGCCGTGTCGGCTGGGACACCCCGGAGCGTCGCGACGCCGACTGGTACGACCGCGATCCCGACCGGCGCGAAGCGGACCGTCGCGATCCCGACCGGCGCGACCCGGACCGGCGCGACCCGGACCGGTACGCCCGACGCGACCCGGACCGCCGCGACGACCGGGACCCCGACCGGTACGCCCGACGCGACCCGGGACGGCGCGCCCCGGACCGCCGAGACCCCGACCAGCGCGACCCGGACCGACGGGACCTCGACCGCCGCGATCTCGACCGGCGGGACCTCGACCGGCGCGACGCGGACCGCTACGCCCGACGGGACCCGGACCGGCGCGACGACCGGGACCCGGAGCGCTTTGCCCGGCGTGGCCCGGACCGACGCGACGAGCGCGACACGGACCGCTACCCCCAGCCTCCGCGCCGATCCGAACCCGTCGGGCGCGACGGTCGCCGGGACCGGGACGTGCCGATCTCCCCTGCCGGACGCCCCGGGCCCGGTTGGGAGTCGGACGAGGACCGTCGTCGCTCGCCCGCCGCGCGTCGACCGGCCGAGGACGTCGACCGCCGGTCGACCGGTGACACCCCGTCGCGACCCCGCTACCAGTGGAGCAGCCACCCGGGCGAGCCCTCGATCGACGACCGGCCGTCGGTCGAGCGGTACGACTACCGCGACGACTTCAGCGAGGGCGACCCGGACAGCGCCCCGTACCCGGACGGCTACGTCGACGAGGAGCCGATCCGCACCACCCGCGACGAGTGGGAACGCCCGGCGGCCCCGGAACGGGATCCGGCGCCGGCAGGCGGCGACCTGCCGTGGCCCGCACCCGGCCCGCTGCGCCCGAGCACCGGACGGGACCACCGCGAGTACCAGCGACCGGCGGCCTCCGAACCCGGCACCGAGCGGGACCGGCCGGACGGCCGTCGCCGCGCCGACGTCCCGGAGCCGGCCGGACCCGAACGGTTCGACGCGGAGCGTCCGGCCGCTCGACGTCCCGACCTGGACCGGCCCGTTTCCCCCGCCCCCGACGACGACGTGCTCCGGCCCGGCCGCCCGCACCTGTCGGTGGTCCCCGACCGCCCGGTCTCCCCCGCACCGGACTCGGATCGCCCGGTGTCGCCCGCCGCCGGTCGCGCCCGGCCGGTCTCCCCCGCACCGGAGCGTGGTCGGCCCGACGTCACCCATCGGGACCGGCCGCTCGCCGCGGTCCCGGATCGGCCCGACGACACCGACCGCGACCGGCCCGGCGGTGGCCGCCCCGACCGGGAACGTCTCGACCGCCCGGACCCGGACCGGCCCGCCGCAGCCGCCGGGCCCCGCACGCAGGCCGGGGAGACCGTCCGGCCGGCCCCGCTGCACCAGCACGAGGTACGCCCGGCCCCGCTGCACGAGCACCAGGTCCGTCCCGCTCCCCTGCACGACCAGCCGGTCGTCGCCACCCCACCCCCGACCCCGACGCCCTCGGTCGCGGCGGCACCACCCGCCGCCGGACCGGTCCGCCCGGTCTCCGCACCGCCCACCCACGGCGCCGCACCGACGCCACCGGCCCCCGCCGCGCCGCCCCCGGTCTCCGCACCACCGGCTCACCGACCGGTCAGCGGACCGCCGAGCCACCGACCGGTCTCCGCACCGCCCGCGCCGGCGACCGCCGGTCCGACACGCCCACCACGTGACCAGTCACCGGTCGACCGCCCACAGGGCGACCGCACTCCCGTCGAGCGCACGCCGTTCGAGCGCACGCCCGTCGACCGCACTCCCGTCGAGCAACCAGCGGCCGAGCGACCACCGGTCGAGCGGTCCGTGCCGGAGACGTCGGCGCCTCGGCCCGACGCCCGGAAGCCGACCCGGTTCCTCCCGCCGCCGGCCGAGCCGGCCGCGTACTCGCCGCCGCCGGCACCGCCCGAGAGCGGACCGGGTTGGTTCGGTGCCGCCGGTTCCGGTCCGGCGGTCACCCCCGATCGGCCCGCCCGTCACGGTTCCCCCGGGACACCGCCGGAGCCATCGTGGTTCAACGCCGGGCAGACCGAGACGGACCGGCCGGTCTCCGGACCACCGGTGCCCTCCCTGTCGACACCGACGTTCCGCTCCGATGACGACATCCCGGTCCGGCCGGTCTCCGGACCACCCACGACCCCGGTCTCCGGACCACCCGCACGGCCGGTCTCGGGACCGCCGGCACGACCGGTCTCCGCGCCCGTCTTCCCGGAGACGTCGGTGGCGTCCACTCCCTACTCGGCGGACCCGGTACCGCAGCTCGCCATCCCGCCGACCGCGCCGGTCTCCGCACCGCCGGCCCTGGACTCCCTGTCGCCGGTCCTGGACACCTCACGGCCGGTCTCCGCGCCTCCCGCCGCACCGGTCTCGGCAGTGCCCGCCACCTCGTCGGATCGGACGCGCACCACGGACCCGGACACCTCGGCGGAGTCGCGGACCCGCCCGGACCTCGACGCCCCGCCGACGCACGCCGCGCCGGTGTCCGCACCGCCGCACATCCCGGCGGCGCCGCCGGACGCTATCGCACCGCCGAACGCCGGGACGGCACCGCCGGACATCCCGGAACTGCCGGCAGACGACACCACGCCGCCCAGTACCGGGCCGTCGGAGAGCGGGCCGTTCACCGACGGGCTGCCGTCGTCGGACAGCGACGACGTCCTTTCCGAGGGCGGCAGCCCGCCACCCCACGCCGGCACGGCGGCCCCGGACGACGAGCCGGAGGACGAGCCCGAGGAGGAGCCCGAGGCACCGGCCGACCCGGAGCAGGTGCTGGCGCACTACCCCTGGCGGCTCGACCCGACGACGCTGCGCGAACTGGTCGACGATCCGGAGGAACTGCGGGAACTCCGGCAGGGGCTCACCGACAAGCTCGACTCCGCCCTGGACAACCGTTCCCGGGCCCGGTTGCTGAGCCTGCGGGCGGTGGCCTCACGCGTACTCGGCGATCTCGACGACGCGGTGGACGACGGCCGGATGGCGCTGACCTACGCGGAGGCCACCGGCGAACTGCGGCGGTCCGCGCTGGCGCAGGCCCGGCTGGCGCACGTGTTGCGCTGGCGGGGCGAGTTCGCCGAGGCCGACCGGTTGTTCGCGGAGGCCAACTCGGTGGAGTTGCCGGACCGGTTGCGCGCGGCGTTGCACGAGCACGCCGCCCGCTCCTGCTACGACCAGGGCCGGTTGATGGAGGCGTGCCACCACTTCGAGCGCGCCCTCGACCTACGCGGCGAGGGGGACGCCGAATTGCTGGCCCGGGTACGCGTCGGCCTGGACGCGATCGCGGCGCGCGCCGAGGAGGGCGGCTTCGGGCCGTACCCGCGGAGTTGGGACGAGGTGCTGGAGCGGGAGCGGCCCCCGGCGCCCGCCCGCGACGGCGACGAGGGCCTGTGGGGGTACGCCGACGACGAGGGCGAGATGGTCGTGCCGGCCCGGTACGCCGAGGCCCAGCCGTTCCGGGAGGGTCTGGCCTGGGTACGCGGCCCGCAGAGCGACCGGTGGTCGTTGATCGACCTGACCGGTGAGACAGTGGTCGAGCCGACCTACCTGGCGGCCCGGCCCTTCTCCGACGGGCTGGCCTGGGTGGTGCGGGACGACAGCGGCTGGCTGGCGGTGGACACCGACGGTGCGGTGGTGGTGCCGCCCGGTTTCGCCGAGGTGCGGCCGTTCCGCCGGGGCGTGGCGGCGGTCCGCCGCGACGGGTGGGGTGCCGTCGACCGCACGGGGCAGATCGTGGTGCCCACCCGCTACCACGGTTTCCACACCACGCTCGCCGACGGTCGGTACGTCGACGGTTTCACCGACGAGGGACTGGCCGTGGTGGACCTGGGTGGGCGCAAGGGTGTGGTGGACCGGACCGGTCAGGTGCTGGTGGCCCCGGCCCACCCGGTGCTGCTGATCCATCCGGTGGCGTTCCTGGCCACCAACGGTGTCGGGCAGTGGGGCGCGCTGGACCGGCGCGGCGGGTCGCTGATCGCCCCGGTGTTCCGCCACCCGGACGAGGTCGTGGCGGAGATCGAGGGACTGCTCAGCGACGCCAGTCCGATGCTCTGACCTGGACGGTCGGGTCGTCGCGGCGCGAGTGCGGCGGCCCGTACCGGCCTGCGGCGCCGCCGCCCCGGGCGGCCACGCCGACCGATGCGTCCAGGATCGCCCTGGCCGTTCGTACCCCCGGTGGGGCTAGGGTCGTGGCATGGAATTCCGACACCTGGGCCGCTCCGGCCTGATGGTCAGCGAGATCTCGTACGGCAACTGGATCACCCATGGCTCGCAGGTCGAGGAGGACGCGGCGTTCGCCTGCGTCCGAGCCGCCCTCGACGCCGGCATCACCACCTTCGACACCGCCGACGTGTACGCCGGCACCCGCGCCGAGGACGTCCTCGGCCGGGCGCTGGAGCAGGAGCGGCGCGAGGGCCTGGAGATCTTCACCAAGGTGTACTGGCCCACCGGTCCGGGCCGCAACGACCGGGGCCTGTCCCGCAAGCACATCATGGAGTCGATCAACGGGTCACTGCGCCGGTTGCGGACCGACTACGTCGACCTCTACCAGGCCCACCGGTACGACTACAGCACGCCGCTGGAAGAGACGATGGAGGCGTTCGCCGACGTCGTGCACTCCGGCAAGGCGCACTACATCGGGGTCTCCGAGTGGAAGGCGTCGCAGATCCGCGAGGCCCACGCCCTCGCCCGGGAGCTGCGCATCCCGCTGGTCTCCAGCCAGCCGCAGTACTCGATGCTCTGGCGGGTCATCGAGAGCGAGGTCGTGCCGACCAGCGAGGAGCTGGGCATCGGTCAGATCGTCTGGTCGCCGATGGCGCAGGGCGTCCTCACCGGCAAGTACCTCCCCGGCCAGCCGCCGCCCGCCGGTTCCCGGGCCACCGACGAGAAGTCCGGCGCCGGATTCATCGCCAAGTGGCTCACCGACGACGTGCTGACCCGGGTGCAGCAGCTCCGGCCGCTGGCCGACCAGGCCGGCCTGACCATGGCCCAGCTCGCCGTGGCCTGGGTGCTGCAGAACCCGAACGTCTCCTCGGCGATCGTCGGCGCGTCCCGCCCCGAGCAGGTGCACGACACCGTGAAGGCGGCCGGGGTGAAGCTCGACGCCGGTCTGCTCAAGGCGATCGACGAGATCGTCGAGCCGGTCACCGAGCGGGACCCGGCGCGTACCGAGTCGCCGGCCGAGCGGCCCTGACCCGGCCCGTCCCCGGCCGAGGCGGGCACGTGCCCCGGCCGGGGACGGCGGTTCAGCTCTGCCAGAAACGGACCAGGTCCAGGCCGGTGGCGTAGAGCCAGGGCGGCAGGCCCAGGACGTCACCGATGGCGAAGACCGCGTCGAAGAACCAGCCGCCGATCGTCGGATTCCACAGCAGCGCGAACAGCAGGATGAAGCCGTACGGCGCGAAGAGGTCGTACATCCGCCGGTAGGGCGGGCTCAGCCACGGCTGGATCATGTTGCCGCCGTCGAGTCCGGGCACCGGGAGCAGGTTGAGCAGGCTGGCGGTGACCTGGAGGAAGGCGAGCAGGGCGACGGCGGCCCAGAACTCCACCGGCCCGCCGCCCGACGAGCCGAGACGCAGCACCGCCACCAGCACCAGCGCGAACACCACGTTGGTGGCCGGACCGGCGAGGCTGACCAGGGTGTGCCGCAGTCGGCCGGTGATCACGTGCCGGTCCACCCAGACCGCACCGCCGGGAAGTCCGATGCCGCCGAGCAGCACCACCGCCACCGGCAGCGCGATGGAGAGCAACGGGTGGCTGTACTTGAGCGGGTTGAGCGTCAGGTAGCCGCGGTGGGCCACCCCCCGGTCACCGAACCGGTACGCGACCACGGCGTGGGCGTACTCGTGCAGGCAGAGCGAGACCAGCCAGCCGGTGACCACGAAGCCGAACACCGCGACGCGGACGTTGCCGACGCCGTGCCAGGTCAGCAACGCGCTGGTGACCAGCAACGCGACCAGTGCGAGGAACACCGGGCTGGGCCGGAACGCGGCCCGGGGCACCCCCAGCACCAGCGGCTCGGAGTCCCGCGGCGACATCACTCCGCCGGAGGTTGCAGGCTCATCCTGTAGTCCACCCGATCGTCCTCCAGCAACGCGACCGAGGTGACGCCGGACGCCGCGAGCTCCCGCCAGGTCTGGCCGATCCAGGACTCGGCGTCCGCCTGGCTGCCGAACGACTCCCCCGGCCCGTCGACCGACTCGCCGTTCGCGCCCTCGTACCGCCAGCTCCACGCCATGTGCGCGTCTCCCCTCGCCGCTGATGTCCCGTGGGGACGGGACCTCCGCCAGCGTAGTCGCACCGCACGGTCGACCGCCCGGCCACGGGCGTCGATCGGGGGCGTCGCGGTGCGCGGTCGGCACGGTGGTTGACCGTCGCCGGGCCGGGTATCTCCGGAGGAACCGGATCTTCAGGAGGCGACGATGACGACACCCATCCCGGAGATGGACACGGCACAGCTTCGCGACATCGCGGTACGCGGCGGTATCCAGGGCGCACGGGAGATGGACCGGGAGGAACTGGTCGACGCCCTGGTCGCCCGCCCCGGCGAGGGCGCCTGGCAGGAGGACCCGAAGCCGGCGGACGTCAACCCCAACGACTACATGTACCAGTCCCCCGAGCCTCGGTGAGCTGGCGCGGGAGCGTGGCCCTGCGATGCCGCTCCCGCCCGGCCGGCCGTTAAGGTACGAGCCATGTCCCTAGACGGGTGGAACACGCTCCTGGTGCTCGGCGGCATCCGCTCCGGCAAGTCGGAGTTCGCCGAGGCCCTGGTGGCCGACGCGGTCTCGGTCCGGTACGTGGCCACCGCCGCCGGCGGAGGCGACGACGACGCGGAGTGGGCGGCACGGATCGCCGCGCACCGGGAGCGCCGGCCGGAGACCTGGAGCACCGAGGAGACGGCGGACGATCCGCGTCGACTGGCCGACGTGATCGCCCACGCCCGGCCGGACGAGACGTTGCTCGTCGACGACCTCGGCGGCTGGGTCACGGTGCTGCTCGACCCGGCCCACCAGCCGGCCGACGACACCGTCACCGTCGCCGAGCTGGCCGCCGCCGTCCGGGACTGCCCGGCACGGCTGGTGCTGGTCAGTCCCGAGGTCGGGCTCTCCCTGGTGCCGACCACGCCGCTGGGCCGGGCGTTCACCGACGCGCTCGGCGCGGTCAACCGGGCCGTCGCCGACGCCTGCGACGCCGTGGTGCTGGTGGTCGCCGGCCAGCCGGTCCGGTTGAAGCCGGCCGCGCCGGAGCACGCACCGACCGCCGAGCCCTCGCCGGAGCGGTCCACCGCCGCCGTCAACGGCACGGCGGTGCCCGCACAGGCCGGCCCGAACGACGCGCGGCCGGTCGACGGTGTCGCGGCGCTGCCGGCGTCGCCGCCGGTGACCACCCCGGAGGCACCGGCCGCGTCCGCGCCGGTCCCGGCGGCCGACGACACCGGGTGGACGGCACCCACCATGACGCTGCCGGTGGCCGACACCGGTCTGGTCATCCAGCCGGGCATGGAACTGCCCATGCCCGACGACTACGCCGGTCCGCAGGCGGTGGAGCGACTCGCCACGCTCGACGTGCCGGGTACCGGGCTCGGCGTCCTGGAACAGGTGGTCTCGTTCGCCGCCGCCACGCAGGGCACCCCGACCCCGGCACCCTGGCAGTCGGTCCGGGTGCTGCTGCTGCACGGCGACCACGACGGCGGGAGCGCCGCCGGAGCCCGGGCCGGGGAGTCGGCCCGGCGCGCCGAGGCGGCCCGCGCCGGTCAGGGCGTGCTCGCCCGGCTCGCCGCCGAGAGCGGAGCAGGTCTGCAGGTGGTGGAGGCGCCCACCGCCGCCGCCATCGAGCACGGCCCGGCGCTCACCGCCGAGCAGGTCGACGCCGCGCTGCGGTACGGCTGGCGGCTGGCCGAGGAGGCCGTGGACGCCGGCGTGCAACTGCTGGTGGTGGCGGCGTGCGGCGCCGGCACCGAGGCTGCTGCGGCGGCAGTGCTGGCCGCGACCGCCGGTGCCGAGGCGCCCGCCGTGCTCGGCCGCGTGATCACCGAGAACGGCGAGATCGACGACGTGGCCTGGATGGCCCGTTGCGCGGCCGTCCGGGACGCCCTGCACCGCACCCGGCGCGCCTCCCGCGACGCCAAGGACGTGCTGGCCCAGCTCGGCGGCGGCGACATCGCCGTGGCCACCGGCATCCTGCTGGGGGCGACCGCGCGCCGCACGCCGGTGCTGCTGGACGGGCCGGTCGGCGTGGCCGCCGGCCTGGTCAGTCGGGACCTGGCCGGGCAGGCGCGGCACTGGTGCATGCTGGCCGACCACGGCGGGCACCCGGCCGTCAAGCTCGCCTCCGACGTGCTCGGCCTGAGCCCGCTCGCGCAGCTGCGGCTGGACCTCGGCGAGGGGGCCAACGCGTTGACCGTGCTGCCGCTGCTGCGCTCGGCGCTGGCGCTGGCCGCCGCGCTGCCGCCGCGCCCGTCGCACGACACGGCCGACGCCGGCGACGTGGACGCGACCGACGAGCCGGATCCGGCCGAGGAGGACGAGCCGGACTTCCGCGAGCCCGAGCCGGCAGGTCCGGGACCGACCAGCACCGAACCGGCGGAGCAGGGCACGCATGCCGGCTGAGCCCCGGCTCGGCGACGGGGCGCGGCTGGCCCTGACCACCTTCACCATCCTGCCGGTACGCGCCGGCCGGATCGACCGGACCACGGCCGGTACGGCGATGGCGCTCGCCCCGGTGGTCGGCGCCCTGCTGGCCGTGCCGCTCGGCGGACTCCTGCTGCTGCTCGGCACGGTCACCGCACCGCTGGTCGCCGCCGGGGTGACCGTCGCGGCGGGCGCCCTGCTCACCCGGGGCCTGCACCTGGACGGGCTGGCCGACACGGTGGACGCCCTCGGGTCGTACCGGCGGGGGCCGGCCGCGCTGGAGATCATGAAGAAGCCGGACGTCGGGCCCTTCGGTGTGGTCGCCCTGGTGCTCGTCCTGCTGGTGCAGGCCGCCGCGCTGGCGGAGTTGGCCGGCCGGTCCCGGTCGGCGGCGTTCGCGGCGGTGCTGGCGGCCCTGGCGGCCGGTCGGCTCGGGGTCTCGCTGGCCTGTCGGCGGGGTGTCCCGGCAGCCCGCCCGGACGGACTCGGTGCGATGGTCGCCGGCACCGTCGGGCCGGTCACGCTGGCCGTGGCGACGGCCGCCGTGGCACTGGCGGCAGTGCCGGCCGTGCCGGACCGCCCGTGGCAGGGGCCGCTGGTCGTGCTCGCCGCGCTGGCCGTCGCGGCCGGGCTGCTGCGACACGTGGTACGCCGCCTCGGCGGCATCACCGGCGACGTGCTCGGCGCCACCGTGGAGCTGGTCACCACGCTGGTCTACCTGGGTCTGGTGCTGTCCGGCTGAGCCGTGCGACCACCGGCGGGTAGCGTTCCTTGTCGACAGCACCGGCGCGGCCACCCTGGGGACGACATGCTCATCACCGACGACTTCCTGCCCGTACCGGTCCCGGAGTCGCTCACCGCGACCTATCTGGTGCCGACGGTGGGGCTGCCGTCGGTGACCGCCCGCACGGCGGTCCGCAGGCTGGCCGGCCGGCTGGCCGAGCCGGTGCACGGGCTCGCCGTGCAGATGTTGGACAGCCCGCTGATGAGCGTCGACATCCGCCCGATCGGCGAGTTCCCCGCCCTGCCGCCGGACCTGCTCACCGCGTTCGGGGCCACGCAGGCGCAGCTCGACCGGCTGGGTGCCGCGAGCCATCTGGTCGTGGTGCAGGCCGAGTACCGGCCGGGGTGGCCGCCCGCCCACGAGTGGGCGGCCCGCGCGGTGGCCGCCGCCGTGGCCGAGGAGGTCGGCGGCGACGTGGTCGACGTGTTCGGGTTGCAGTTCCTGGACCCGGCGGCGGCGCTGCGGTCGCTGCCGGACGCCGAGGGCCGGGTCCGGCTGGTCGACTGGGTGCTGGTGCCGTACTCCTCGGACGCCGAGGGTCTCTGGTTCACCACCAAGGGACTGCGCCGCTTCGGTCTGCTGGAGTTGCAGACCCAGGGCGTGCCGGACCACCTCACCCGGGCCTGGGGCGCGGTGATGACCGGCGCCGCCCGGCGGCTGCTGCGGGACTGGACCGACGGGCTGGCCGGCGACGAGGTGCCCGCGTTCGTGCCGCTGCCGGTGCTGGCCACGGTCACCGGCCACGACATCGCGGTCGCGTACGGCAACCCGGAGCAGCACGGGGCGACCGCGCCGGTGCTGCTCCGGCTGGAGCTGGACCCGGCCACCGACCCGGAGGCCGACTCGTTCCTGAGCCTGCGCCCACCGGCCGGGCACCCCGGCCCGGACGGGCGCTACTTCGCCGCCGCCTGCGGCACCCTGTTCGCCGGTATCCAGCCCGACGTGCGGTACGCGCGCTCCGGCGACGCGATGAGCCGGGCGGTCGCCACCGCCCGCGCCGGGCTGGGCGACATCCGGGCCCGTTTCCGCGCCGGTCAGCTCCCGTCGGAGACGCAGCTCGTGGTCAAGTACGGGCTGCCCGGCGACGACGGCCCGGAGTACGTCTGGGCCGGGGTGACCACGTGGGAGACGCCGGAGCGGATCGTCGGCGCCAGCGCCAGCGACGCCAACACCGACCCCTCGGTCCGCATCGGCTCGCCGGTGGAGGTCGAGACCACCGACATCGTCGACTGGGCCGTCCTGGGCACCTCCGGCGTCGTCGAGGGCGGCTGGACCCAGGCGGTCCTGGACGCCGGTGAGCCGCCCCGCCCCTGAGTCAGGCCGGCGTCACGCCACCGGTCCGCGTCACTTCACGGAGGGGTCGACGAAAGGCGGTCGGGTCAGCCGGACCGGCAGGCGACGACCGCGCACGTCCACCTGGAGTTCGGTGCCGTCGGCCAGGGCCGGGGCGGTGTCGACCAGCGCGAGCGCGATGCCCTGCTTGCGGGTCGGGCTGAACGTGCCGCTGGTGACCGTGCCGACCCGGGTGTCGCCGTGGTACACCGCCATGCCGGGGCGCGGGATGGCCCGGTCGACGGCCTCCAAGCCGCGCAGCGTACGCGCCGGACCGGCGGTCTTCTCCGCGAGCAGCGCGGCACGGCCCCAGAAGGCCGGCTTGTCCCAGCCCACCGCCCAGCCGGACCGGGCCTGCACCGGGCTGATGTCCAGCGACAGGTCCTGCCCGTGCAGCGGGTATCCCATCTCGGTGCGCAGGGTGTCCCGGGCGGCCAGCCCGCAGGCGCGCGGCGCCGGGTCGGCGGCGAACAGGGCGTCCCAGACGGTGACCGCGTCGGCCGCCGGGACCACCAGCTCGAAGCCCAGCTCACCGGTGTAGCCGGTGCGGCACACGGTCAACGCGACGCCGTCGAGGGAGGCCGGCGAGAAGCTCATGTACCCGTGGTCGGTGGGCAGGCGCAGTCCGGCCAGCAGCGCCGCCGAACGCGGTCCCTGGACCGCCAGGACCGCGTACTCCTCGTGCTCGTCGGTGACCGTGACCTGCTCCGGCGAGGCGGCGCGCAGCCGGCGCACCACCTCGGCGGTGTTCGCGGCGTTCGGGATCAGGAAGACGTGGTCGTCGGCGTACAGGTAGGCGATGATGTCGTCCACCACGCCGCCGGTGGCCTCGTCGCAGCAGAGCGTGTACTGCGCCCGGCCGGGCCCGATCCGCCGCAGGTCGTTGCTGAGGCAGGAGTTGACGAACTCCGCCGCGCCCGGCCCGGTCACGCGCGCCTTGCCCAGGTGCGAGACGTCGAACACGCCGACGTCGGTACGCACCGCGGTGTGTTCCCGCAGCACTCCGCCACCGGCGTACTCCAGCGGCATCTCCCAACCGCCGAACGGGGCGAACTTGGCGCCGAGTGCGGAGTGTCGCCCGGCCAGCGGAGAACGACGCAGCCGGGTCTCGGCGGCGTCGGTGGTCACGTCGGTCATGGGTGGGAACTTACCGGGGCGGACGGGTCTGGTTAGCATCGGCGGGACCCACCGGAGGAACCGGCGGGGCAGCACCGACGTCCGACGGGTACCTCATCCGCCGGCACCAACCGAACCGCCGGTACGCCACACGCGGCCGGCCCGGCCCGCCCGGGAGCAGCTTCCGTGACATCGCCCAGCACCACCCTGAGCCTGGTCGACACCGACCCCGCCGAACTCGCCGTCGACGCGATCGTGATCGGCGTGCACAGTACGACCGGTGAGCAGGACGCCACCAGCGGCCTCGCCGGCACCCTGCTGCTCGCCAGCGGCGCCGAGAGCATCGCCGCCGCCTTCGACGGCAAGCTGACCGAGACGCTGGCGCTGCTCGGCGCCACCGGCGGACCGGGCGAGGTGATCAAACTGGCCACCCTGGGCACCGTCACCGCCCCGCTGGTCGCCGCCGTGGGACTCGGACCGGAGCCGACCGGCGCGGCACCCGCCCCGGAGACCCTGCGGCGGGCGGCGGGGGCCGCCGTACGGGCGCTGGCCGGCGCGTCCCGGGTGGCGCTCGCGCTGCCGCTGCCGGACGACGCCGACGGCCCTGCCGCGCTGCGCGCGGTCGGCGAGGGAGCGCTGCTCGGCGGCTACCGCTTCGCCGGTTACAAGACCCGCCCGCAGCCGAACCGGCGCGAGCCGGTGGCCGAGGTGCTGGTCGCGGTGCCGGACGCCGCGGACGCCGGCGCGCAGGCCGAGGTGACGCGGGCCCGCACGGTGGCCGCCGCGGTCCGGCAGACCCGCGACTGGGTCAACGTCGCCCCGAACGAGCTGCGCCCGCCGGTCTTCGCCGACGCGGTCGCCGAGGCCGGCCGGGCGGCGGGCCTGGAGGTCGAGGTGCTCGACGAGGTCGCCCTGCGTGCGGGCGGCTACGGCGGCATCATCGCGGTCGGTCAGGGCTCGGAGGCACCGCCGCGCCTGGTCAAGCTGACCTGGACCCCGGACGGCGGAGGCACCGGCAAGCGGGTGGCACTGGTCGGCAAGGGCATCACCTTCGACACCGGCGGCATCTCGATCAAGCCGGCGCAGGGCATGTGGGAGATGAAGTCCGACATGGCCGGCGCGGCGGCGGTGGCCGCCACCATGCTGGCCGTCGCGGAGCTGAAGCCGGCGGTGACGGTGACCGCGTACGTGCCGATGGCGGAGAACATGCCGTCGGGGACGTCGTACCGGCCGGGCGACGTGATCACCATGTTCAACGGCAAGAACGTCGAGGTGCTCAACACCGACGCCGAGGGCCGGATGATCCTCGGTGACGCGATGGCCCGGGCCTGCGCGGACGGCTGCGACTACCTCTTCGAGACCTCCACCCTCACCGGCGGGCAGGTGGTCGCGCTGGGCAAGCGGATCTCCGGCCTGATGGGCACCGCCGAGCTGTGCGAGCGGGTCCGTGACGCCGGTGACGCGGTCGGCGAGCCGGCCTGGCCGATGCCGCTGCCGGACGACGTGCGCAAGGGCATGGACTCGGACGTGGCCGACATCTCGCAGGTCAACGCCGGCATGGACCGGGCCGGTCACATGTTGCAGGGCGGTGTGTTCCTGCGCGAGTTCGTCACCGACGACGTCGCCTGGGCGCACATCGACATCGCCGGCCCGTCGTACCACTCGGGCGAGGCGACCGGCTACTGGACCAAGGGCGGCACCGGCGTCCCGGTCCGTACCCTGCTGCACCTGATCGACGACGTCACCGCAAACGGCTGACCTGCTTGTAAGGAAGGGTCCCCTGCTAACGCCTGGTGCATAGCAGGGGACCCTTCCTAACATCCGAACACCCGAGCCGGAGCAGCGCGACGGCCGAGCGCGGGCACGGCGGGGTGCGACGCGCGGTGAGGTCCGGCCGGCGTCCGCGCGGTGGCGAGGTCAGTACTGCTCGGGGCGGCGCTTGCGGCGCTCGTTGTAGTCGCGCATCCGCTGCGGGTAGCCCATCAGGGCGATGTCGTAGACCGGGATGCTGACCCGGTACGCGAAGCGGCGTGCCCCGTCCGGCCCGTCGATGCGGCGCCGGGTCCACTCGCCGTCGTCGGCGATCAGGATGACGGTGGTCTCGGTGACGGTGGTGCGGGGTTCGATGAACGCCTCGACACCCTTGCGGGTCCGGACAAAGTTCTCCAAGTGCTCCAGATCAGCGCGATTGGCCGTACGGTCGGAGTCAACCGCGCGTGCCTGCTTGCGTCGCCGGAACAGTCCCACCGAGCCGTCTCCCCACGCGTCCGTCGTCGAAGGCAGTGCCAAGGGTACGTGGCGACAACGTGTCGTTGGGCACCTCGGTACGCGGCTTCCGCACGGTGGTGACAAGATGGCCGAGGTGGGGTGTGTCCCTGTTACCCCGCCGTGACCCCCGATGCAGCGACGCGACCTGGGAGTTGGACGTGAGCGAGCCGAACGACGCAACCTTCGACATCGTCATCCTCGGAGGTGGCAGTGGCGGCTACGCGACCGCCCTGCGCGCCGCCCAGCTGGGCCTGAACGTCGCGCTGGTCGAGAAGGGCAAGCTGGGCGGGACCTGCCTGCACAACGGCTGCATCCCGACCAAGGCGCTGTTGCACGCGGCCGAGATCGCCGACCAGACCCGCGAGTCGGAGCAGTTCGGCATCAAGGCCGAGCTGGTCGGCATCGACATGGCCGGGGTGAACGCGTACAAGGACGGCGTGATCTCCCGCCTCTACAAGGGTCTGCAGGGCCTGGTCGGCGGCTCCAAGAACATCACCTTCGTGGCCGGGGCCGGCAAGCTGGTCGCCCCGAACGCGGTCGAGGTGGACGGCAAGCGGTACACCGGCCGCAACGTGGTGCTGGCCTCCGGCTCGTACGCCAAGAGCCTGCCGGGCCTGGAGGTCGACGGCGAGCGGGTCATCACCAGCGACCACGCCCTGACCCTGGACCGCGTCCCGAGTTCGGCGATCGTGCTCGGCGGCGGTGTGATCGGCGTCGAGTTCGCCAGCGTGTGGAAGTCCTTCGGGGTGGACGTGACCATCGTCGAGGCGCTGCCCCGCCTGGTCGCCGCCGAGGACGAGGATTCGTCGAAGGCGCTGGAGCGGGCGTTCCGCAAGCGGAAGATCAACTTCAAGGTCGGCAAGCCGTTCGAGAAGGTCGAGAAGACCGACAACGGCGTCAAGCTCACCATCGCCGGTGGCGACACGGTCGAGGCCGAGCTGCTGCTGGTCGCCGTCGGCCGGGGCCCGAACACCGCCGACCTCGGCTACGAGGAGCAGGGCGTCAAGACCGACCGTGGGTACGTCCTGACCGACGAGCGGCTGCGCACCAGCGTGCCGAACGTGTACGCGGTCGGCGACATCGTGCCCGGCCTCCAGCTCGCCCACCGTGGCTTCCAGCAGGGCATCTTCGTCGCCGAGGAGATCGCCGGCCAGAACCCCGCCGTGATCGACGAGGCGGGCATCCCCCGGGTCACCTACTCCGAGCCGGAGCTGGCCTCGGTCGGCCTCACCGAGGCCAAGGCCAAGGAGCAGTACGGCGCCGACAAGATCAAGACGTACAACTACAACCTCGGCGGCAACGGCAAGAGCCAGATCCTCAAGACGGCCGGCTTCGTGAAGCTCGTCCGGGTCGACGACGGCCCGGTGGTCGGCGTGCACATGGTCGGCGCCCGGGTCGGTGAGCTGGTCGGCGAGGCGCAGCTGATCTACAACTGGGAGGCGTACCCGGGCGAGGTGGCCCAGCTGGTGCACGCCCACCCGACGCAGAACGAAGCCCTGGGCGAGGCGCACCTGGCCCTCGCCGGCAAGCCGCTGCACGCGCACGCCTGACCACGACAACCCGCGGCGTCCGGCGACGGGCGATGATCCCCCCACCAGGGAAATGAAGGAGTCTGGAGAACATGCCGGTATCGGTCACCATGCCCCGGCTCGGCGAGAGCGTCACCGAGGGCACCGTCACGCGCTGGCTCAAGCAGGAGGGTGAGACCGTCGAGGTCGACGAGCCCCTGCTCGAGGTTTCCACCGACAAGGTCGACACCGAGATCCCGTCGCCCGCGGCCGGCGTGCTGACCCGGATCGTGGTGGGCGAGGACGAGACGGCCGAGGTCGGCAGCGAGCTGGCGGTCATCTCCGGCGAGGGCGAGTCGACCGGCGGTGAGGCCGCTCCGAAGCAGGAGGAGGAGGCCCCCGCCGAGCAGGCCGCCGAGGCTGCCGAGGAGCCGCAGGCCGAGGCGGAGCAGTCGGCCGTCGAGGAGCCGGCCGAGCAGCCGGCCCAGGCTTCCGCGCCGTCGGGCGAGGGCACCCCGGTCCAGATGCCGGCCCTCGGCGAGAGCGTCACCGAGGGTACGGTCACCCGCTGGCTCAAGCAGGTCGGCGAGACCGTCGAGGTCGACGAGCCGCTGCTGGAGGTCTCCACCGACAAGGTCGACACCGAGATCCCCTCCCCGGTCGCCGGCACCGTCCTGGAGATCAAGGTCGCCGAGGACGAGACCGCCGAGGTGGGCGCCACGCTGGCCGTCGTCGGTGCGGCCGGTGCCGCACCGGCCGAGGCCAAGCCCGAGCCGACGCCGGAGCCCAAGGCGGAGCCGAAGGCCGAGGCCACGCCCGAGCCGAAGCAGGAGGTCTCCGAGCCGACGCCGGGTGCCTCGTACAACGAGCCCGCACCCGAGGCCGAGAAGGCCCCGGAGCCGGCCAAGGCCGAGCAGGCCGCCCAGCCGGCCGCTCCCGCCCCGCAGCGCGCGGCGGCACCGTCGAACGGCGGTGAGCAGTCGGCCGGGTACGTGACGCCGCTGGTCCGCAAGCTGGCCGGCGAGCACGGTGTCGACCTCGCCTCCCTCAACGGCACCGGGGTCGGCGGGCGGATCCGCAAGCAGGACGTGCTGGACGCGGCCGAGAAGGCCAAGGCCGCCCAGGCCGCGCCCGCCGCGGCACCGCAGGCCGCCGCCACGACCCCGACCAAGCCGGCCGCCAAGCCGCAGCCGAGCGCCAAGCGCGGCACCACCGAGAAGCTGCCCCGGATCCGTTCGGCGATCGCCAAGCGGATGCAGCAGTCGCTGCACGAGATGGCGCAGCTCACCACCGTGATCGAGGTGGACGTCACCAAGATCGCCAAGCTGCGGGCGCAGGCCAAGGAGTCGTTCCTGGCCCGGCACGGCGTCAAGCTGTCGTTCCTGCCGTTCTTCGCCCTCGCCGCGATCGAGGCGCTCCAGACGTACCCGATCGTCAACGCCCGGATGGACCTCGACGGCGGGACGATCACGTACCCGGACGCCGAGAACCTCGGCATCGCCGTGGACACCGAGCGGGGCCTGCTGGTGCCGGTCATCCACAACGCCGGTGACCTCAACCTGGGCGGCATCGCCAAGCGGGTGGCCGACCTGGCCGAGCGCACCCGGACCAACAAGATCAGCCCGGACGAGATCGCCGGTGCGACGTTCACGCTGACCAACACCGGCAGCCGGGGCGCCCTCTTCGACACCCCGATCGTGCCGTCGCCGCAGTCGGCGATGCTCGGCACGGGTGCCGTCGTCAAGCGCCCGGTCGTGGTCAACGACGCGGAGCTGGGCGAGGTCGTCGCGGTCCGGTCGATGATCTACCTGGCCCTCTCCTACGACCACCGACTGATCGACGGTGCCGACGCGGCCCGTTTCCTGGTCGCGGTCAAGGAGCGGCTGGAGGCCGGCAACTTCGAGGCCGAGCTGGGCCTCTGACCGCCGTCAGCAGCACGAGAGGGCGCCCCGGTCAGGTGACCGGGGCGCCCTCGTCCGTCGGTGCGGCCGACCGGGTCGCCACCGGCACCTGCCGGCACCCCGACCTGCGACACCGGCCGGCTCAACCGGCCAGGGTCTGCTCGCTGACCTGCCAGAGCCGCTGGGCGGCCTCCGGGTCGACGGCGTACGCGGCGACGCCGGTCCGGGTGCCGGGCTCGTGCGGCCCGGCCTGCTGGCAGTCCTCGAAGTAGCGCCCGCCCACACCGTCGAGCAGCGGCGAGGTGGCCACCAGCACGGATGTGGCGGCCCCCTGCTCGGGCGTCTTCCAGGGCGCGGCCGGGCCGCTGGAGGCGCGCAGCCGGGCCAGCTCCTCCTCGTCCACGTACCGCTGGAGGTTGGTCCGGATCCCTCCGGGGTGCAGCGCGTTGGACAGGATGCCGTCGTCGGCCCAGCGGCGGCTCGCCTCCACGGCGAAGAGGACGTTCGCGGTCTTGGACTGCCCGTACGCGGTCCACGGCTCGTACGCGCGCTTCGCGAAGTGGATGTCGTCGAAGTCGACGGGTGAGCGCAGGTGGGCCGCCGAGCTGACCGAGACGACGCGGGCGCCCCCGGCTGCGGCAAGGGCCGGACGCAGCCCGGTGGCCAGCGCGAAGTGGCCGAGGTGGTTGGTGGCGAACTGCATCTCCCAGCCCTGCGGCGTCCGCATCTCGGGCGAGGCCATCATGCCGGCGTTGTTGACCAGGATGTGCAGGGGTCCGTCCCAGTTCGCCACGAAGGCGGCGACCGAGGCCGGGTCGGCCAGGTCGAGCGCGGCCACCGTGATCCGGTCGTTGCCGGTGGTACGGGTGATCTCCTCGGCCGCGCGGTGGCCCTGGTCGGGCTGGCGTACGGCCAGGGTGACGTCGGCTCCGGCGGCGGCGAGCGCACGGGCGGTCTCGACCCCGATGCCCGATCCGCCGCCGGTGACGACGGCCCGGCGACCGGTGAGGTCGATGCCCGCGACGACCTCCAGCGCGGTGGACTCGGCGGTGAACGGGGTGCTGACAGGCGTACCGATGGCCATGATCCATCCTTGTCGACAGAGGCGCGGCGGGTGTGGACCGCCGCTACGATGAGAAGCGGAGGCTCCTCCGTTACCACCACACTAACCGGAGGCTCCTCCGCTTGCCACCCGGGTTCCGGCCCAGTTCAGGAGGAGACGTGCCGCAGACCGGTCCCCGACCGCTCCGCGCCGACGCCCAGCGCAACCGCGAACGGCTGCTGGACGCGGCCGTCCGGGCGTTTTCCCAGGCAGGCCCGGAGGTAACCCTCGACTCGATCGCCAAGGACGCCGGGGTCGGCATCGGCACCCTCTATCGCCACTTCCCCACCCGGGAGTCGCTCGTCGAGGCGGCCTACCGCAACGAGCTGGCGAAACTCTGCGACGCCGCGGCCGAACTCCGCGACCGCCTCCCACCGGTCGAGGCGATCCGGGAGTGGATGGACCGGTTCATCGACTACCTCACCACCAAACGGGAGATGGCCGACGCGCTCCGGCTGGTGATCGCCGCCGGCGCCAACCCGTACGCCCAGAGCCGCGACCGCCTCCTCGGCGCGATCGGCCTGCTGCTCGACGCGGGCGCGGCAGCCGGGACCGTACGCGCCGACGTCGACCCCGCCGACGTACTGGTCGGACTCAGCGGCGTCAGTCTCGCCTCAGGCGGCCGAGACCAGCGCGACCAGGCACGACGGCTGCTGGACCTGCTGATGGACGGGCTGCGTTACCGCCCGGGGGGCTGATCCGAAACGCACCCGGGCGACCGGCGCCGCTGCCACACTCAGGCCGTGGACGAGCGGCGCCGACGGCACCGGCTGGGACCGGCGGTCGGGATCGCACCGGGCGCCCGGGTCGACAAGTTCGAGGTCTTCTTCGACCTGGTCTTCGTCTTCTCCTTCTTCAACATCGCCCGGGCCACCGCCGCGAACATCACCGACCGGCAACTGCTGCACGCCCTGCTGGTCCTCGCCGTGCTGTGGTGGTGCTGGGTGGTGCACACGGTGGTGGCCACCCGGGTACGCATCGGCGAGGGCTTCGTACCCGTCCTGATGGTCGCCGGGATGGCCGCGCTGTTCTGCTTCGCGCTCGCGCTGCCCCAGGCGTTCATGGGCGGCGGCGGCACCGAGGCCGGGCCGGTCGTGGTGGCGGTCAGCTACGTGGTCATCCGGGCCGTACACCTGGCGCTGTTCCTGCACGCCGTCCGCGACGACCCGGTGGAACGCCGCCAACTGCTCCGGTACGCCCCCGAGCTGACCCTGAGCACCGCGCTGCTGCTCGTCGCCGCCCTGCTCCCCGGTCACCTGCCCGACGACGACATGGCGGCGCTGGTCCGGGACGGCCTGTGGATCAGCGTCGTGCTGCTCCAGTACGGCACCGGGCTGCTGGCCCGCACCTGGGGCTGGGGAGTGACGTCGGCCGAGCACTGGACCGAACGGTACGACCTGATCCTGATCATCGCGCTCGGCGAGTCGGTGATCTCCATCGGCCTGGGCAGCAACCTGCTCGGCCAGGCACCCACCCTGCCGGGGGTGACCGCCGCCGTGTTCGGCATCGTCTTCAGCGCGGCCATGTGGTGGATCCACTACGACGTGATCGGTCCGGCCGCGCGGATCGCGCTGCACGCCAGCCAGGGCCGCCCCCGGGTGCTGATGGCCCGCGACGCGTACGCCTATCTCTATCTGCCGATGATCGTCGGCATCCTGCTGTTCGCCCTCGGCGCCGAGGGCATCGTGCACGACATCGCCGAGCCCGGCGTACCCATCAGCCAGCCGGCCCAGGGACCGGACGTGCCGCTGCTGTTCTCCGGGGCGCTCTGCTATCTGGCCGGGAACATGCTGTTCCAGTGGCGCACCCTGCGCACCCTCTCCTGGCTCCGGCTGGGCACCGTGGGCCTGCTCGCGCTGGGCATCCCGATCGCCATGCCGCTGCCCGGACTGCTCGCGCTCGGTGTACTCGCCGTGATCCTGGTCGGCATGATCGTCACCGAGGTGGTGGTGATGTCCGAGGCCCGGCACGCGTTGCGCGCGGCGGTCTTCGAGGAGCGCACCGCCCACGAGGCGGCCGAGGCCGCCTACCGCGCCCGCTGGCACGACAACCCACCCGACCCGCACCCGTGACATGCGTAGCACTCTGTAGCACCCATGGCTAGAATGGGCGGGTGGCTGAGCACGCCCATCGGGAGATCACACAGCGAGAGTTGCGCAACGACTCCGGCGCGATCATGCGCGGGGTGGAGCGCGGAGACTCCTACGTCATCACCCGTAACGGCACCCCCATCGGCAAGCTGATCCCGCTTCGGCGGCGCACCTTCGTTCCGCGCGCCGAAGTGATGGCCGCATTCGCCACCGCGCCCCCGCTCGACGCGGAGCGATTCCGCCGAGATCTCGACTCCGCCGTCGATCAGGACCCATTCGATCGTGAGTGGTGAGACCACGGCCCGGGGCCTGATCGACACGAACATCGTGATCCTCCTCGGCGCGCTGGACCCGGACGAACTGCCGGAGGAGATGGTGATCAGCGCCGTGACGCTCGCGGAACTGTCCGCCGGCCCGCACCACGCCGACGATCACGCTGAACGAGCCCGCCGGACCAGCGTGCTCCAACACACCGAGGCCACCTTCGACCCGCTACCGTTCGACGCCGAGGCGGCCCGAGCGTTCGGGATGATCTCCAGCGCCGTCCTCGCCACCGGCCGCACCACCCGCCGTCGGCTCGCCGATCTCATGATCGCCTCGGTGGCCCATGCCAACCGCCTGCCGCTCTACACGACCAACCCGAACGACTTCGCCGGTCTGACGGAACTGGTCGACGTCCGGCACGTGCGCCGCCCCTGACGTCGTCGTTCGACAGACCCACGTCGGGTCAGCCGAGACATCGGCGTGACCGACTCGACCCAGCCGGACGGCTGCGCGTACCCGAAGATGTCTGTATGCGGATCCTGATGGCCGGTGCGTCCGGCTTCCTCGGCACCCGACTGGTCGACCTGCTCGTGGCCGACGGGCACCAGGTCACCCGGCTGGTCCGGCGGCCACCGCGCCGCCCGGACGAGCGGCAGTGGAACCCGTCGGCGGCGCAGCTCGACCCGGCGCTGGTCGCGGAGGCGGACGCGGTGGTCAACCTGGCCGGCGCCGGGGTGGGCGACCGCCGCTGGAACGACCAGTACAAGCAGCTCATCCGCGCCAGCCGGGTGGACACCACCAGCACCCTGGCCATCACCATCGCCGGTCTGTCCGAGGCCGACCGGCCCGAGGTGCTGCTGAACGCCTCGGCGATCGGCTGGTACGGCAACACCGGCGACCGGGTGGTCGAGGAGGACGCGCCGGCCGGTGAGGGCTTCCTGGCCGACGTGGCCCGGGTGTGGGAGGCGGCCACCCGCCCGGCCGAGGACGCCGGGGTACGGGTGGTGCGGCTGCGGACCGGACTGCCGCTGCACCGCGACGGCGGGCTGCTCAAGCCGCAGTTGCTGCCGTTCAAGCTGGGTATCGCCGGTCGGCTCGGCAGCGGACGCCAGTGGATCCCGTGGATCTCGATGACCGACTGGCTGCACGCGGTCACGTTCCTGCTGGCCCGCGCCGACCTGAACGGCCCGGTGAACGCGGTCGGGCCGGCACCGGTCACCAACGCCGAGTTCACCCGGGAGCTGGCCCGCCAGTTGCGCCGTCCGGCGGTCATCCCGATCCCGGCGCTGGCCCTGAAGGCGGTCCTCGGCGGCTTCGCCCAGGAGGCGCTGACCAGCACGCGGGTTCTGCCCGGCGTACTCAACCGGGCCGCCTTCACCTTCCGCCACCCCGACCTGCCCACGGCCCTGCACGCCGCCCTGCACGACTGACCGCACCCGTCCCGCACGCCTGATCGCACCCGTCCTGCCCTCCTGGTGCGTTCGGCACCGCCGCGCCGCGCCCAGATGTTAGGAAGGGTCCCTTTATCTACACCAGGCGTTAGCAGGGGGCCCTTCCTTACAGGCGGAGGTGACGGGTCTGACCTGAGGTGTCCGGTGCGGTTGGTAACGTCCGCTAGGTGCCCAGCTCCCCGTCCTCGGCGTCCCTGACCACCTCGCCGCCGCGCGTCACCCGTGACCGCCGCGCCGACCTGATCGTGACGTTGATCGCGCTGGCGCTCGCCGTCTGGGTGACCAGCGGGCTGTGGTCAGACCCGAACGGTCGCGCGATCACGGTCAACTCCAGCGACCAGGCACTGTTCGAGTGGCTGCTGGCCTTCGGCGGTCACACGGTCAGCCACGGCGAGAACCCGTTCTTCACGTACCTGATCAACGTCCCGGACGGCGTCAACCTCGCGGTCAACACCTCGATCACCGTGTACGCGGTGGTCTTCGCCCCGCTGACGTACCTGATCGGGCCGCCGGCCACCTTCCTGGTGATCCTGACGCTGAACCTGGCCGCGACGGCCGTCGCCTGGTACTGGCTGCTCTCCCGGCACCTCGTCGGCAGTCGACTCGCCGCCGCCGTCGGCGGACTGTTCATCGGCTTCTCCCCCGGCATGGTCTCGCACGCCAACGCCCACCTGAACTGGACCGCCGGCTGGCTGGTGCCGCTGCTGGTGTGGCGGCTGTTCGTGCTGCGCCGGTCGGCGCACCCGCTGCGCGACGGGGCGATCCTCGGCGTACTCGTCGCGATCTCCTTCTCCATCGCCGCCGAGGGACTCTTCTTCACCGCGCTGGCGCTCGGCCTGTTCGTCGCCGTCTGGGCACTGCACCCGGCCAACCGGGTCGAGGCGCGGTCCGTGCTGCCGTCGTTCCTGCGCGGCCTCGCGGTGACCACCGTGGTCGCCGGGGTGCTGCTGGCGTACCCGCTCTGGCTGCACTTCGCCGGGCCCCAACGCTTCCACGGCACCGGATTCGACTCGGTGATCCACTCCGAGGACATCGCCGCGTACGCCGCCTACCCGCGCCGATCGCTGGCCGGCGAGGCCGGACTGGGCACCTCGCTGGCGCCGAACCCGACCGAGGAGAACTCCTTCTTCGGGCTGCCCCTGCTGCTGCTCACGGTCGCCTGCTTCGCCCTGCTGTGGCGGTCGGCCACGCCACGACGCCGGGCCACGCTGTGGGGGCTGGGCGTCGTGGCGGTGGCCTTCACCGCGCTCTCCTTCGGGCCGGTGGCGAAGGTCAACGGCCACCGCACCGACCTGCCCATGCCGTTCGACCTGCTCGGGCAGCTCCCCGTCGTGAACGCCGCGCTGCCGGCCCGACTCGCGCTGGTGGTGACGCCGGTGATCGGGCTGCTGTTGGCGTTCGCCGTGGACCGGCTCCGCCAGCATCGGCCGGGTCGGGCGGCGGCGGTGGCCTGGACGGCCGCCTTCGCGGTCGCGTTGGTGCCGCTGGTCCCGACGCCGCTGCTCACCATCGAACGGGAACCGATCCCGCGCTTCATCACCTCCGGCGCGTGGCGCGACTACGTCTCCCCGGGCGGGGTGCTGACCCCGGCGCCGCTGGCCCTCGACGTCTACCCGGACGGCCAGCGCTGGCAGGCGTACGCGTTGGCGAACCGGCAGGGTGAGTTCGCCATCCCGTCCGGCTTCTTCCTCGGCCCCGGCGGGCCCGACGGCCGGGGCCGGATCGGGCCGGTGCCGCGTCCGTTCGGCGCGCTGCTCGACCAGGCCGCGCGCAGCGGCCTGCCGCCGATCGTCACCGAGGGCACCCGCGAGGAGGTACGCGTCGACCTGGAGCACTGGCGGATCGAGACGGTGGTGCTCCCCGACGAGGTGCACGGCGCCAAGTGGCCGGTCGACGAGGAGGCGGTACGCCGGACGTTGACGCTGCTCTTCGGCGAGCCGGAACGCGTCGAGGACGTCTGGCTGTGGCGCGTCGGGCAGCGCTGAGCCGCCCGGCCCGTGAGCCGGCTCACCGGAGGTGACCAGCGGGTACGGGTCTAGGCTGGTACGCGTGACCGCGACGACCTCCGGCCTGACGGCCGTACGTGCCGGCGTCCTCGACTACACCGCCGCCTGGGACGAGCAGCGCCGCCTGCACGAGACCGTGGTCGCCGGGGAGCGGGGCGACACGGTGCTGCTGCTGGAGCACCCGAGCGTCTACACCGCCGGCAAGCGCACCGAGCCGTGGGACCGGCCGATGGACGGCACCCCCGTGGTCGACGTGGATCGCGGCGGCAAGATCACCTGGCATGGTCCGGGGCAACTCGTCGGCTACCCGATCCTGCGCCTGCCCGACCCGGTCGACGTGGTCGCGTACGTCCGGCGGGTCGAGCAGTTGCTGATCGACGTGTGCGCCGAGTTCGGCCTGACCGCCTCCCGCGTCGACGGTCGCAGCGGCGTCTGGGTGCCGGCTGACGACCGGGGCCCGGACCGCAAGGTGGCCGCCATCGGCATCCGGGTCGCCCGGGGCGTCACCCTGCACGGATTCTCGATCAACTGCGACTGCGACCTGACGTACTTCGACCGGATCGTGCCGTGCGGCATCCGGGACGCCGGGGTCACCTCGCTCTCGGCCGAGTTGGGGCGCCCGGTCACCGTGGCCGAGGTGCTCCCCGTCGTCGAGCGCCACCTGCCCACCATCACCACCGCCTGACCGCCGGGGCCGTCGCCCACGAACGGACCGCCCGGCCACGCGCCCGCCCCGCCCCGCCGCGCCCCGCCACGCCGCCGATCATGGAGTTGTGGCTTCCTTTTTGAGGGCATTCGCCAGACTCGTCCCCACCACAAGCCCATGATCGCGGCGCGTGACCCGGGTGCACTCCCCGGCGTGCACCAGGCCGCGACCGGGGGAGCGCACCTTCACGCCGACACCTCTTGAGCGAGTGCTTAAATTCGGTTACGTTTAAGCGGTCGCTCAAACTCGGGGGTGGACATGCGGTCTGTTTATGTCGAGACGCTCATCGACGCACCGATGGAGCAGGTCTGGTGGGCGACCCAGGATCCCGGGGAGCACCGTCGATGGGACGTGCGGTTCAGCCGGATCGACCCGGTGCCGGGCAGCCGACCCGCCCGATTCCGGTACGCCACCACCGTGCTCCCCAGGCTCACCGTGCGTGGGTGGGGTGTCCACGCCGGTGAGCGGCAGCGTCCCGACGGCACCCGCACCTCGGCACTGCGGTTCGGCTCCGACGACCCTCGGTCACTGGTCGCCGCCGGCTCCGGCCACTGGCGCTACCTGCCCGGGCCGCACGGCGTCCGGTTCCTGACCGGCTACTCGTACACCCCTCGGTGGGGTCTCCTGGGTCGGCTCGCCGACCTCGCCTTCCGGCCGCTGTTCGGCTGGGCCACCGCGTGGTCCTTCGACCGGCTGCGGCTCTGGTTGACGGCCGGCGTACCCCCGGAACGTGCCCGGGCCAACGCGGTCCGCGACGTCGCCCTCCGGCTGCTCGCGGTGGTCGCGGTCACCGCGGCGGCCGGAGCCGCGGGCCGGACGTCGGCCGCCCTCGCGCTGGTCGTCGCCACGTCAGCCGCCTGTCTGATACCCCCGCATCCGCACACTCCGGCGGCCCGACGCTGCCGGCGCCGCCCGCCGGACCGCCTCGCCGCCCGGCCACCCCGCCTCCTGGAGCACCTGTGACCTCCGTCTTCCAGCATGCCCTCGGCGACGACTTCGACCGTCTGCACCCGCACCTGCGCCGCCGCTTCGCGGTCGACGGCGAACCCGACCTCGGCTGCGTCGGCACCGGGACGATGGACCGGGTCTGGCGCGGCGGCGCCTTCACGGGGCCGTTCCTGCGCCTCGGCAGCCTGCGCCACATCCTCTTCCCGGAGACCGGCCGGCAGATCCCGTTCACCATCGAGAACTACGCCTACACCGACACGTACGGCCGCCCCACCCTGACCTTCGTCCGCACCTTCCAGGTCACCCCACACCGGCGGCGACGCTTCGACGCCACGATGGTGTGGAGCGCCCGTCGCGGGGTCCTGGTCGACTATCTCGGTACGCACCAACACCTCGCCGTCGACCTGCACCTCTCCGTCGACGCCGCCGGTGGGCTGACCATCCGCAGTGGCGTCCAGCGGTTCCCGAACGGGCTGCCCTGCCCCGCCGCGCTGACCGGCGAGGCACGCGTACGCGAGTGGTACGACGACCGGACCGACCGGTTCCGCATCGAGGTCAGGGTCACCAACCGCCGGTTCGGTCCGCTCTTCGGCTACGAGGGCGGCTTCACCGTCGACTACGTCCCGTCGCACCGGACACCGGTGCCCGCCGCCGTACGCCCGCTGCGCGAGAATCCCCGGGAGTAGACGAGAGGACACCATGGCCACCCGGGACAAACTGATCGACGGTGCCATCGCCGCGATCCGTGCGCACGGCATCGCCGGTGTGTCGGCGCGGACGATCGCGGCCACGGCCGGCGTCAACCAGGCGCTGGTCTTCTATCACTTCGGCAGCGTCGACGAACTGCTGGCCGAGGCGTGCCGGAGTGTCACCAGCACCCGGGTGGCCGCGTACCGGGCCCGTTTCGCCGAGGTGTCGTCCCTGCGCGAACTGCTCGACGTCGGGCGTACCCTGCACCACCAGGAACAGGCCGAGGGCAACCTCGCGGTGCTGGCCCAGCTGCTGGCCGGCGCACAGAACGACCCCACGCTCGCCGAGTCCACCGCAGCGGCCCTGCGGATCTGGACGGTCGAGATCGAGTCGGTGCTGCGGCGACTGCTCGACGGCTCACCGATCGCCCCGGTCGTCGACCCCACCGGACTGGCCCGTGCCGTCAGCGCCGCCTTCATCGGCCTGGAACTCTACGACGGCGTCGACCCGGACGGCGCGCGCTCCGCGTTCGACGCCCTGGAACGACTCGCCGTCCTGGTCGAGGTGATCGACGACCTCGGCCCCATCGCCCGCCGTGCCGCCCGCGCCAAACTCCGCCACCTCACCTGAGCGTCCCGCCGCCCGTCGGCCCACCACCCCCGCCCGCCCACCCGCTCCGCCCGCCCGCTCCGTTCGCCCGCTCCGTTCGCCCGTCGATCATGGAGTTGTGGTCGGAACAAAACGGAAATACATCCGCGATTCCAGTGCCACAACTCCATGATCGACGCGATCGGGCGGCGGGCGGGGTCAGGGTGTGAGGCGGTGGAGGTCGCGGGGGAAGGCGGTGACCTCGCGGACGTTGGCAGCTCCGGTCAGCCGGGCGACGAAGCGTTCCAGACCGATGGCGAACCCGCCGTGCGGCGGCATGCCGTGCCGGAAGGCGTCGACGTATCCGGCGTACGGCTCGACCGGTTCGCCCCGGGCGGCGAGGGCGGACAGGTAGTCGGCGTGCCGGTGCAGCCGCTGCCCTCCGGTCACCAGTTCCAGGCCACGGAAGAGCAGGTCGAAGCCGTTCGAGTAGTCCGGCCGGTCCGGGTCGGGGTGGGTGTAGAAGGGCCGCTTCGCCATCGGGTACCCGGTGACGAAGACGAAGTCGGAGCCGTGTTCCCGCTGCGCCCACTCGCCCAGTGCCCGTTCGTGGGCGGGCGCCAGGTCCGGTTCGTCGGCGGGTGCCCCGGCGATCCGCAGGGCCTCGGTGAAGTGCACGTCCGGGATCTGCGCCGGTACGGCGGGCACCTGCACGCCGAGGGTGGCCAACGCGGCGCCGGCCCGGTCGTCGACCGTCTCCATCATGCCGGCCAGGGTGTCCCGCAGGACCTCCATCACGTCCCGGTGGTCGGTGACGAAGCCCAGCTCGGCGTCGAGGGAGGTGTACTGCGCCAGGTGCCGTACGGTGTCGTGCGGCTCGGCGCGGAACACCGGCCCGACCTCGTAGACCCGCTCGAAGACACCGACCATGAGCTGCTTGTAGAACTGCGGTGACTGGGCCAGGTACGCCGGACGGCCGAACCAGTCGAGCGCGAAGACGTTCGCCCCGCTCTCGGTGGACGAGCCGACGACCTTCGGGGTGTGGATCTCGACGAACCGTCGGGCGTCCAGCGTGGCCCGGAAGCCGGCCACCGCCGCCGCCGAGATGCGCAGTGCCGCCGAGCGGCTCGGGTGGCGCAGCGCGACGGGTGCGTGGTCGAGCTGGGTGGGCAGACTGGCGGTGAGCGTCGGCCGGTACAGGTCGAAGGGCGGCGGTACGGCGGGCGGCCCGAGCGGGCGTACCACCGGGTCGGTCAGCTCGACCCCGGCGGGCGCGGTGGCGTTGGCGACCACCGTGCCGTCGACTTCGACGACGCTCTCCTCGGGCAGCGCCTCGATCTCGGCGCGGACCGCCGGGTCGGTGACCACCACCTGGGTGAGGCCGGCGGCGTCCCGGACGATCAGGAAGGCCACCGACTTGAGCAGTCGGCGGCGGTGGACCCAGCCGGCGATCCGGACGGTACGGCCGGTGTGCGGGGTGAGTCGGTCGGACAGGATGCGTTGCACGGTTACCTCCTCGTCGATCGCAACGCGATCCCCGGGAGGTGTGGGCGAGCGGGAACCTCGCGGTGCCACCACACCTTCGCCCCCGTCGGGACGGGGGCCTCATTCGTCGCCTTTTCACCGGGGCCAGCCGGGCGGGCTCTACTGGGCGCGGATGTTAGGCGGGGTCCCCTGCTCTACCGCAGGCGTTAGCAGGGGGCCCTTCCTTACACATCACACGCCGTTCTTCCCGCAGCTCGGGAGGGTCTTCACGGCCCGACGCCAGACCGCCTCACAGCAACCGGCGGCTCTCTTCAACTGGCGGATCGGGGCGCTACTCGGCTCCGTCGTCGCTCTCGAACGACCACGCTAGCACCCGATCGGGCCGTCCTGTGACGCGTGATTCCCGCCTTCGGTGTCCGGCGTCACAGGATTTCCGAGGTGACGGCCGTCGCCCCTGTTCATCGACGGCCACCATCCGGCGTAGGCTCGTTTTGTGACGATCGAGCACTCCGCGCCAACGACCGGCCAGGCCGCGCGTACCGCGACGCCCGCTCCCGAGGGGCGGCGACTGCTGCGGATCGAGGCACGCAACGCCGAGACGCCGATCGAGCGCAAACCACCGTGGATCAAGGTCAAGGCCAAGATGGGCCCGGAGTACACCCAGTTGCGCGGGCTGGTCTCGCGCGAGGGGCTGCACACCGTGTGCCAGGAGGCCGGTTGCCCCAACATCTACGAGTGCTGGGAGGACCGGGAGGCCACCTTCCTCATCGGCGGCGACCAGTGCACCCGCCGCTGCGACTTCTGCCAGATCGACACGGGCAAGCCGGCCGAGTTCGACGCCGACGAGCCGCGCCGGGTCGCCGAGTCGGTGGTCTCGATGGGCCTGCGGTACGCCACCATCACCGGCGTCGCCCGTGACGACCTGCCCGACGGCGGCGCCTGGCTGTACGCGGAGACCGTCCGGCAGATCCACGCCCTGCAACCGGGCTGTGGCGTCGAGCTGCTGATCCCCGACTTCAACGCCGTCCCCGAGCAGCTCGCCGAGGTGTTCGGCGCCCGGCCCGAGGTGCTGGCGCACAACGTCGAGACGGTGCCGCGCATCTTCAAGCGGATCCGGCCGGCGTTCCGCTACGAGCGCTCGCTGGACGTCATCAGCCAGGCCCGCGCGGCCGGGCTGGTCACCAAGAGCAACCTGATCCTGGGGATGGGCGAGGAGCGCGCCGAGGTCTCCCAGGCGCTGCGCGACCTGCACTCCGCCGGTTGCGAGTTGATCACCATCACGCAGTACCTGCGCCCCTCCCCCCGGCACCACCCGGTGGAGCGCTGGGTCAAGCCGGAGGAGTTCGTCGAGCTGCGCGAGGAGGCCGAGGAGATCGGCTTCGCCGGGGTGATGAGCGGGCCGCTGGTGCGCTCCTCCTACCGCGCCGGCCGCCTCTACCAGCAGGCCCTGGCCGCCCGCGAGAGCGTCGCCGTCGCCGGCTGAGCCGACCGGCGTCGACAGGGTTCCGCCGGCTGCGTCGGCGACCGACCGCACGAACCCCGGTCCAGGACGGGCCGGCGAGCGGCGCCCGACGGGCAGGGACCGGCCGGGGATCAACCGCGCGGCGAGCGACCACTAGACTCGGGCGCATGGCAAAGCCCCAGGAGAAGGTCTCGTTCGGCCAGCGGCTGAAGCAGATCGGGTTGGTGTTCCGGTTCACCGCCAAGCAGGACAAGTGGTTCGCGCCACTGGCGGCCGGCGCGGTGCTGATTCCGCTCGCGCTGACCGTGGTCGCGGTCATGATCTGGGGCTGGCTGTGGTTGCCGTTGGGCATCCTGTTCGCCCTGCTCGCCCTGCTGATCGTGCTCAACCTGCGGTCGAACCGGGCGATGATGAACGCGGCCGAGGGGCAGCCGGGCGCCGCCGCGCAGATCATGGAGAACATGCGGGGCGACTGGCGGGTCTCCCCGGCGGTCAGCTCGACCACCCAGATGGACATGGTCCACCTGGTCATCGGCAAGCCGGGCGTGATCCTGCTGGCGGAGGGCAACCCCCAGCGGGTACGCGGGCTGCTCGGCCAGGAGAAGCGTCGGCTCGCCAAGGTGATCGGCAATGCACCGCTCTACGACTACGTCATCGGCCAGGACGAGGGCGAGCTGCCGATCCGCAAGCTGCGGATGACGCTGATGCGGCTGCCGCGCAACCTCAGCGGCAAGGACGTCAACTCGCTGGACAAGCGACTCAAGGCGCTCACCGCCCGGCCGCAGATGCCCAAGGGCGCCATCCCGAAGAACCTCCGCCCGCCGCGCGGTGCCTTCCGGCAGAGCCGGGGCCGCTGAGGTCGGGTCGGGCGGTCAGCGCCCGGCGCGTACGGCCGGGACGACGACCGCGCCGCTGAGGCGGTCGTGCAGGCCCCGCCGGTGCTGGTCCATCAGCAGTGCGGGGACGACCAACGCCAGCAGGACGCCGCGCAGCAGGGCCCGGACCAGTCCGATCCGTCCGCCGTCGACCCAGGCCACGCAGCGGATCCTGGTGACGTACATGCCGGGGGTCTGTGCGAACAGGCCGAGGAAGAAGCCGTACATCACGATCAACACGACGACCGGTGCCCACGGGTCTCCGGTGGGGCTGGCGAACAGGCCCGACGCGAGCAGGCAGAGCACCCAGTCGATGACCAGTGCCCCGAAGCGGCGGCCCAGGTCGGCCGGGGCGAAGGTGGGGTCGGTGGCGGGCGGCGGCGCGTGGTGGGGCTCGGTCGTCACAGCGGACAAGACTAGCCAGCACACGGGCACGGGCCCGGCGCAGGTCCGGCACGTGATACCGAAAAGGGTCAATAGCAGCAATTTTCACTACACTGGCACAGCCGGACCAGTCCGTCGCGTATCGGGTCGGTCCCACCAGGGAACATGACACAACGCGAGGGACGTAACACGGCAGAAACACTGGAGACATGGCCGGGCAACCGCACGGCCATAGCGTCGCCAGGAGCCTAGCTACCCCGTGGACGTTGCCAGGAGGACGAGTGTTCGCCAATCCCGAGGAACTCCTGCGTTACCTCAAGAACGAGGACGTGAAGTTCGTCGACGTACGTTTCTGTGACCTGCCGGGTGTGATGCAGCATTTCAATCTGCCGGTGGAGTCTGTCGACGACAACTTCTTCACTGATGGTCTCGCGTTCGACGGGTCGTCGATCCGGGGCTTCCAGGCGATCCACGAGTCGGACATGCTCCTGCTCCCGGACGTCGCCACCGCCTTCATCGACCCGTTCCGGGCGCAGAAGACCCTCGCGTTGAACTTCTTCATCCACGACCCGTTCACCCGCGAGGCCTACTCCCGCGACCCGCGGAACGTCGCGAAGAAGGCCGAGGCGTACCTCGCCGCGTCCGGGATCGCCGACACCGCCTACTTCGGTGCCGAGGCCGAGTTCTACATCTTCGACTCGATCCGCCACGAAACCTCCGCCCACCAGTCGTTCTACTACATCGACTCGATCGAGGGCGCCTGGAACACCGGCCGCGAAGAAGAAGGCGGCAACCGCGGCTACAAGACCGCCTACAAGGGCGGCTACTTCCCCGTCCCCCCGGTCGACCACTACGCCGACCTCCGCGACAGCATCGTACGCCGCCTCATCGACACCGGCTTCACCGTGGAACGCTCCCACCACGAGGTCGGCACCGCCGGCCAAGCCGAGATCAACTACAAGTTCTCCACCCTGCTACACGCCGGCGACCAGCTCCAACTCTTCAAATACATCGTGAAGAACGAGGCCTGGGCCAACGGCAAGACCGCCACCTTCATGCCCAAGCCCCTCTTCGGCGACAACGGCTCCGGCATGCACACCCACCAGAGCCTCTGGCTCGGCGGCGAACCCCTCTTCTACGACGAGACCGGCTACGCCGGCCTGTCCGACACCGCCCGCTGGTACATCGGCGGCCTCCTACACCACGCCCCGTCACTGCTGGCCTTCACCAACCCGACGGTCAACTCCTACCGCCGCCTCGTGCCCGGCTACGAAGCACCGGTCAACCTGGTCTACTCCCAACGCAACCGCTCCGCCTGCACCCGCATCCCCGTCACCGGCAGCAACCCCAAGGCCAAACGCGTCGAGTTCCGCGTCCCCGACCCGTCCGCCAACGTCTACCTCGCCTTCTCCGCGATGATGATGGCCGGCCTCGACGGCATCAAGAGCAAAATCGAACCCCCCGCCCCCATCGACAAGGACCTCTACGACCTCCCGCCCGAGGAATGGGGCGACGTCAAGCAGGTCCCCGGCTCCCTCCCCGCCGTCCTCGACTCCCTCGAAGCCGACCACGACTACCTCCTCGAAGGCGGCGTCTTCACCCCCGACCTCGAGGCGATGTTCGGCACCTCCAACGCCAACCACCCACCCGGCGTCAACACCTGCCGCGCCGCCCGCAGGAACCGACGCGGATCATCCACGTGCTCCAACACATGCCACGCACACACCACATCCGCCCGCAACGACGGCGCGACCTGCTCGAAATACCCCTGCCGCACCGGCACACCCAGGTGATCCACGGCAAACGCCGCCGCCACCCGAGACACCTCCACCCCCGTCACCGTGAAACCGGCACCCCGCGCCGCCTCCAGGAAATAACCACCCGCACACCCCGCCTCCACCAACACCGACGGCCCCACCACCGACGACAACCACCGCAACCGCCGCCCCGCCTCGAACCGGCGCTGCCGGCCGGAGGCGAAGTAGTCCTGGTAGCCGCCGGTCAGGTAGTAGTCCTCGTCGTACAGTTCGTCGGGAGGCGGGGCGGCCTCCGCGGTCCACCGGAAGTCGCAGTCGGTGCAGCGGCGCAGCACTCCGTCGAGCGCCGGGGCGGCGTGCCCGTCCCGGCCGCACAACGCGCAGGTGGTCAGTTCGTCGTCTCTGAGCTTCATCAGCCGTTCCGTCCGTCGCGCGGTCTGCGGGCGATCACCCGCAGGAGGTCTCCCCGCCACCGATGGGTCAGGCGCGGCGAGCGCAGGGTGATCAGGTCCGGCGGCAGCAGCCGCCGCGCGTGTCGCATCCGGTATGCGACGGGCATGTAGAACCGGAAGACCGTGGTGTCCTGCCGGACCACCTCGAATCCGGTGGCGGCCAGGAGCCTGGTCAACGAGGTCGGGGTGAAGTGCCAGGGGTGGTACTCCGGTTGCAGGCCGGGCCAGCGGTGACCGAGGCGGGCGGCGGCGGGCGAGGCGATGTTCGGCACCTCCAACGCCAACCACCCACCCGGCGTCAACACCTGCCGCGCCGCCCGCAGGAACCGACGCGGATCATCCACGTGCTCCAACACATGCCACGCACACACCACATCCGCCCGCAACGACGGCGCGACCTGCTCGAAATACCCCTGCCGCACCGGCACACCCAGGTGATCCACGGCAAACGCCGCCGCCACCCGAGACACCTCCACCCCCGTCACCGTGAAACCGGCACCCCGCGCCGCCTCCAGGAAATAACCACCCGCACACCCCGCCTCCACCAACACCGACGGCCCCACCACCGACGACAACCACCGCAACCGCCGCCCCGCCTCGAACCGGCGCTGCCGGCCGGAGGCGAAGTAGTCCTGGTAGCCGCCGGTCAGGTAGTAGTCCTCGTCGTACAGTTCGTCGGGAGGCGGGGCGGCCTCCGCGGTCCACCGGAAGTCGCAGTCGGTGCAGCGGCGCAGCACTCCGTCGAGCGCCGGGGCGGCGTGCCCGTCCCGGCCGCACAACGCGCAGGTGGTCAGTTCGTCGTCTCTGAGCTTCATCAGCCGTTCCGTCCGTCGCGCGGTCTGCGGGCGATCACCCGCAGGAGGTCTCCCCGCCACCGATGGGTCAGGCGCGGCGAGCGCAGGGTGATCAGGTCCGGCGGCAGCAGCCGCCGCGCGTGTCGCATCCGGTATGCGACGGGCATGTAGAACCGGAAGACCGTGGTGTCCTGCCGGACCACCTCGAATCCGGTGGCGGCCAGGAGCCTGGTCAACGAGGTCGGGGTGAAGTGCCAGGGGTGGTACTCCGGTTGCAGGCCGGGCCAGCGGTGACCGAGGCGGGCGGCGGCGGGCGAGGCGATGTTCGGCACCTCCAACGCCAACCACCCACCCGGCGTCAACACCTGCCGCGCCGCCCGCAGGAACCGACGCGGATCATCCACGTGCTCCAACACATGCCACGCACACACCACATCCGCCCGCAACGACGGCGCGACCTGCTCGAAATACCCCTGCCGCACCGGCACACCCAGGTGATCCACGGCAAACGCCGCCGCCACCCGAGACACCTCCACCCCCGTCACCGTGAAACCGGCACCCCGCGCCGCCTCCAGGAAATAACCACCCGCACACCCCGCCTCCACCAACACCGACGGCCCCACCACCGACGACAACCACCGCAACCGCCGCCCCGCCTCGAACCGGCGGGGCGCGGCCAGGAAGTAGTCCTCGTAGCCGCCGCCGGTGAAGTAGTCCAGGTCGTAGCGGGCCGGAGCGGCGTGCGGGTCGGGCACGGTCCAACCGAGTCCACAGCCGGAGCAGCGGCGCAGCACGCCGTCCAGGTCACCCCGGTGCGGGTGGTCGTCGCCGCAGTTGAGGCAGGCCGTGGGGCGGACGTCGAGGCTCATCGGCGTACTCCCGGGGTCAGCGCGCGAGCCCGCCGGGCAAGCGTGCGCAGCCGGGCCCGCTCGTCGGTGCTCAGGTATCCGCCGCCGACGAGCAGCGCGGCGGCGAACGTCAGGGTCAGGCCGGCGCGGGTGGCCACGGCGAGCGCCGCGCCCACCCGTCCCGGCCCGTCCGGCAGATGCCCGAGCAATGCGGCGGTGGCGAGGCCCGCCACGGTCGCGGCGGCGATCGGCGGCCAGAGCGTGCGCAGCACCGGCCGGATCGGACGCCCCGTGGCCCGGTGGAAGTGGGCCAGGAAGTACCCGGTGGCGAGCACCACCGCGAGCGCCGTCGCGGTCGGCACGCCGAGCGGGCCGGCGAGCATCAGCAGCGGTACGGTCAGCGCCACGTTGAGCACGACCGACAGCAGGACGTAGCGGGTCTCGAGGCCGGGACGACCCTCGACCCGGGCGACGATGGTGGCCGCACCCATGATCAGGTTGAGCGCGTACGCCGGGGCGAGGATGGCGATGGTCGCCCCGGCCCAGGAGACCGGGTGTCCGAGCCAGAGCCGCACCAGCGGGTCGGCGCTGACCATCAGCGCCGCTCCGGCCGGTGCGAGGAAGACGGCCAGGTACCGCACCGTGGTCAGGTAGAAGGTGTCGAGCCAGGCCCGCCCGCCGGTGACCGCGCGTCGCACGGCCGCGGGAAAGAGCACCAGCAACGCGAAGCCGGGCGGCAGGCGCAGCAGGTTGAGCAGGCGGGTGCCGAGGTCGGCGTCACCGGCGACGGCCGGGCCGAAGAATCCGCCGAGCACCAGCCGGTCGAGTTCCACGTTCACCGCGGCGGCGCCGCTGGACACCTGGACCCGCAGGCCGTACCCGCCGACCCGGCGCAGGTCGGGTCCGGCCAGGCGGCCCCAGCGGGGCGTCAGGTCGCGGTGCCGGTGGTACGCGGCGGCGGCGAGCAGGATCGTCCGGATCGCGCCGGTGGACGCGGCGGCGGCGGCGAGCGCGACCAGACCGCCACCGAGGCGGACCACCGCGATCGTGAGCACCGCGCCGAGGACCGCCGTCACGGCGTTCACCAGGGCGAGCGCGCCGTACCGCTGGACTCCCTCCAGGACCGCCCGCCAGGGCAGTTCCACGCCGCCGGCCACCACGCCGAGCAGCAGCCACAGGGTGGCGTGCCACGCGTCGCGGGTCAGTTCGCCGAGCCGCAGCAGGTGGGCGATCCAGGGCCAGCCGGCGGCGAGGGCGGCGAAGGTGAGCCCGCCCAGGACGAGCCCCCAGGTCAGACCGAGACCGAGCAGCCGCCGCAGCACGTCGGAGGGGCCGGCCTCGGTCTCGGCCGCCGCCACCTCCCGGACCAGCGCCGAGCCGAGCCCGAGGTCGAAGAGGGCGACGACGGCGAGCAGTCCGGTCAGCAGCACCCAGACGCCGAACGCCTCCGGCCCGAGGTGCTGATAGACGACGGGCAACGAGACCAGGCCGGCCAGCGCCATGACGATCCGGGCGCCCAGCATGCTCAGCGTGTTGCGGGTCAGGCGTGCGCCGACCGTGCCGGCCGCGCTAGCCACGAGGGAATCCCCGGACCAACTCCAGGGCGGTCAGCGCCAGCAGGGTCAGGTCCACCCGCAGCGATCGACAGTTGAGATAGAGCAGGTCGCAGCGCAGCTTCTCCTCGACCGTGGCGGCGTAGCCACCGGTGAGCTGGGCGAGCCCGGTGAGTCCGGGCCGGACCAGGTGGCGCAGGTCGTAGTACGGCAACTGCCGGAACTCGGCGATGAACTCGGGCCGCTCCGGACGGGGACCGACCAGGCTCATGTCCCCGCGTACGACGTTCCACAGTTGCGGCAGTTCGTCAAGGCGGGTACGCCGCAGCAGGCGGCCGACGCGGGTGATCCGGGGGTCGTCCGGCTGGGCGAGTACCGGCCCGGTCTCGCGTTCCGCCCCGGGTCGCATGGTGCGGAACTTGACCATGGAGAAGAGTCGCCCGCCCGCACCGACGCGTTGCTGGCGATAGAACGGTGGCCCGGTGAACGAGACGACGACGGTGATGGCGAGGATCAGCGGGAGCACCAGGATCGCGCTGAGCGCGATGACGCCGAGGTCGAGGTAGCGCTTGACGCGTTCACCGGTGCGGCGGTGCGGTCCCGACCGGAGTCGGATCCAGGGCAGCCCGCCGAAGCGCCGCAGGCTGGGCGTGGGCAGCAGCCCGTAGACCGGCCGCGCCAGCACCAGGATCTCCACGCCCAGTTGCTGGCAGGCGGCCACGATCGGCTCGTCGATGCTGTCCAGCGAGTTCTTGAGCAGCAGGAGTTTGGGCCGCAGTCGCCGGAGGACCGCGGTGAGCTGCTCGACGTCGGCGGGTACGGGCAGCCGCAGGACGACGTCGAACTCGTCGTTGAGGCGGTCCGGCCGCGCGGGTGTCTCCACCGGTTCGATCACCAGCGCGCGGACGCGACCGCGTGCCGGTGGTGCCGCATGTTGCCCTGAGCCGCGTCGATGACCGTTGAGCAGGAACTCACGGCCGTGTCGGCGTACCGGCTCCGGGGCCACCGTTCGCAGGTCCTCGTCGAACGGGACGGCGACCGACGGTTTCTCCATGTGGCTTTCCTCCTCGCCACGCGGCGGAGCGCTCCCCCTGAATGCCCTCGACAGCACTATGAACGATTCAGCAGCATAAACAGTTCATTTGCCGCAAAACAAAGCTTTTTCGTTTATCGTAATCGACATCCCTTTGCGGGTGATATGTCAGAATGATCCCGCTGATAGTAGGGAATTGGCTGGTCACACCGCCGATGCCCACCAGAACTGACCACCCCGCCGCCAAGGAGTTCACGATGGAAGTTCCGCTGAACGGAGCCGAGCCATCCGCGCAAGGCAGCTCGGTTCCCAATCGCGTGCTGGTGACCGGTGGAGCCGGATTCATCGGAAGTCACGTCGTCGCACGCCTGATGCTGATGGGGATCCACGTCAAAGTGCTCGACGACTTCTCGACCGGTCGGGTCGAGAACCTCGCCGACGCCGCGTACGGCGGGCTGTCACAGTCGGATGTCCTGCGGGGTGACATCCGCACCGCCGAGGCAGTCGACGTGATCCACGAATGGAGGCCCGAGGTCGTGGTGCACCTCGCCGGTCAGGGCAGCCTCCAGGCAGCCCGGGAGTCGCCGCTGTTCGACGCCGACGTGAACACCTTCGGGACGATCAACGTGCTGGACGCCTGCGCCCGGAGCGGAGTTCGGCTGTTCGTACACGCGGCGAGCAGCGCCATCTACGGCAACGTCTCCTCGGACGCCCTGCCCATCCGGGAGGACCGGCCGCTGGCGGCCACCAGCCCGTACGGCATCAGCAAGGCCGTCGGGATCTGCTACCTGGACTGGTACCGGCGCGAACACGGCATGTCGTACACCGCCCTGGCCTTCGGCAACGTCTACGGACCGCGCCCGACCGGAGGCGGCACCAGCGTGGTGGCGCTGATGACCGAGGCCCTGCTCAACGGCCAACCGCCCACCATCTACGGCGACGGCCAGCAGACCCGCGACTACGTGCACATCGTGGACGTGGCCGACGCGGTGGCCCGCGCCTGCCACTACCCGGGTGCGGGGCTGGTCAACATCGCCACCGGCCGGGAGACCACCGTCAACGACCTCTTCGAGCTGGTCTGCTCGGTGGTCGGCGCGGACTGCGACCCGCACTACGCGCCGCATCCACACCCGCAGGAGGTGCGCCGGATGGCGCTGGACAGCAGCAAGGCCCTCGCCCAACTGGGCTGGCGTCCGACCATCGGGCTGACCGAGGGAGTCCAGCTGACCGTGCGGGAGGCACGGCGGCGGCGTACCGGCGCCCCGCGCAGCTACCAGCCTCGCCAGGGCCAGCCGGTGGGCGTCGGCCACTGACCTTCCGCACCGCCTCACCGATCTCCGTCACCTCGTAGCGCCCGGCGCCCGGCCGGGCCGGTCGGCCCGCGTCCGCGCGGCCCGACCGGCCGGCCGGTGGCCGGGCGCTACGCGCTGCCCCGGCCCAGCCGCCCGGCGCCGCCGACCCGGGCCGCTTCGCACACCCCGCCGATCGGGCCCGGAGCCCGTCCCGGTCCCGAGCTTTCGTCACGTTCTAGGAACATCCGCTACGTACGGTTCTGTCCGATATGTTCGCTTTGGCCCGCTTGGGGGCAGCGTTCCAACGGAGAGGTGACGGCGGATGTACCCGACGAAAGGTCCGGCGATCGGCGGAGGTCTCGCGACGACCGGAGTGGCGATTCAGTCCTGGCTGCTCGTGGGGATCGGGCTGGTCCTGCTCGGTGCCGCCCTGTGGCTCGCCACCTTCGTGAGCCGACCCAGATGAACGACCGGCCGACCACCCGGTCCACCGTGGCGAGCTGGCTGCAGGCGGCGCTCGGCGCCGTCTGCGGCGTCGCCCTGGGCGCCCTGCTGCTCAAGCGGTGGCACGACGTGGCAGTGGTCGAGGCGTGGCTGAACGCGCGGCTCGTCGCCGCGATCGGGCTCGCCGACACCGACTCCATCGGCGCGGCCGTCATCTTCCCGCTGGACCAGCGCTGGGTCGGTTTCCTGGTCTCCACCGGATGTTCGGTGGCGCTGTTGCTGATACCGCCGTTCGTGCTGGCCGCACTGCTGGTCGGCTTCCGGCGGGTGACCCTGACCCGGGGCCTGGTCGCGGTGGCACTCGCCGTCGGGCTGCTCGTGGTGGTCAACCAGATGCGCCTCGCCGCCGTCGTCGCCTCGATGCGGCTGTGGGGCTTCGAGGTCGGCTACCAGCGCAGCCATGTCCTGATCGGCTCGGCGATCAGCACCGTCGGGCTGATCGCCGTCGCCATCGTCTTCCTCTTCCTGGTGGGACGCGGCGGCCGGGTACGGAGGTCCGCCGGTGCCCGTTGAGATCCAGTCCCTGGCCGTCCTGAACACGGCGGCGTTCCTGCTCTGCGTCTACTTCTGCGCGTACGTGCTGAGCATCCTGGTGCTGCACCTGCGGACCCCGCGCTCCCAGGGCGGCGACCACACCGGCTTCGACTGGCACATCGTCATCCCGTGCCGCAACGAGGCCAGTGTCATCGCGGACACCCTGCACCGGCTGCTGCGTGACCTGCCGGACGTCACCGTCTGGTGTGTCGACGACGCCTCCGACGACGGCACCGACGCCGTCCTGCAGTCCTTCTCCGGCGATCCCCGCGTCCGGGTCGTCTCCCGCCGGTTGCCCGACGCCGTCCTGGGTAAGGGCGCGGCGCTGAACGCCGCGTGGCAGACGATCGAACGCCACCTGCCGGCGGACGTCGACCCGGAACGGGTCATCCTCGGTGTCCTCGACGCCGACAGCTACCTGGACCCCCGGTGCCGTTCCGCGCTCGCCGGCCCGCGCTACTTCGGCTCCATTTCGGTCGCCGCCGTCCAGGTCGAGGTCCGCATGATCCAGTGCGCCCGCCCGACCGCCGGAATGGGCCGCCTGGCCCGGCTGCTGGTCCGGTTGCAGGACATGGAGTTCCGGGCGCCGATCGCCGCGATGCAGTCGCTGCGCCGCTACACCGCGAGCGTGGCGATGGGCGGCAACGGCCAGTTCACCCGGGTGTCGCTGCTCAAGCAGCTCGCCGCCGAGCACGGCACACCCTGGCACGGGGCCCTGCTGGAGGACTTCGAACTCGGCCTGCACATCCTGCTCCAGGGCAGCCGCACCGAGTACTGCGCGGAGAGCTGGGTCGCCCAGGAGGCGCTGACCAGGATCCGGCCCCTGATCCGTCAGCGGACCCGCTGGGCCCAGGGCTCGATGCAGTGCGGTCGTTATCTCGCCGCCGTGCTGCACTCCCGGCGGGTCAGCAACTCGGCCACCCTGGAGATCGCCCACTTCCTCGCGGCACCGTGGTTCCAGCTTCTCGGCACCCCGGTCTACCTCGGCTGCCTCGCCGTCCTCGGCTGGTACGTCTCCCGGACACCGGGCGGCCTGACGGGTTGGTGGACGGCGGGTGGTTGGGGCGTACTGCCGCTGATCGTGGTCTTCGGGGTCCTGCCCTTCGCGATCTGGGGCCTGGTCTACCGCAACCGCTCCGAACCACACCTCTCCGTCTCCGCCGCGATCGGCCTCGGGGTCAGTCACTGGCTCTACAGCTACGTGCAGTCGGTGGCCGTCTGGTTCGCCTTCGCCCGGATGCTCACCTCCCGCTCGGAGTGGCAGAAGACCGCCCGCGACGCCGACCAGACCCCGGCCCCCGACGACGTGGCCGCCCCACCGGCACCCGCCGCCACCGGCACGGGCTCTGCCAGGACCGCCGGCCCTGTCACGGCCGCCGGCCCTGTCACGGCCGCCGGCCCTGTCACGGCCGCCGGCCCTGTCACGGGCTCCGGCACCGCCATCGGCACCGCCACCGTTCGGCGCCCGCACTACCGCCCGCGCGGCACGGTCTCCGTGCCGCAACCCCCGGTGCAGCCCACCCCGTTCGACCGCCCCGACGTCACCGTCAGAAGCAGAAAGAGAGATCTCACATGCACAAAGTAAGGTCCGGCGTCGCCCGGGCTGCGACGGCGATCGCCGGTGGTCTGGTGATGGCCCTGGCCGTCGCGTCGCCAGCGATGGCCGACACCTCGCAGTCCAGCGCCTCCGCACTGCAGATCAGCCTCGTCGGAGGCGGTCTGGCGAGTTCCGGCACCGCGAGCGCCACCAACGACGGCACCACGGAGTCGATCTCGGGCAACACGAACCCGCCGCTGGCCGTGCTCGGCGGTCAGACCGTCATCACCGCCGGTGTGCTCGGGCAGTCCGTCCGCGCCTACAACGACGGCACCTCCGCCGCCTGTGCCGGCGTGCTCGGTGCCGGTGGCGCCATCACCATCGGGGCCGGCGGCTCGTGCATCGTGACCCCCGGCTCCGAGGTGACCCTCACGCTGGGCACCAACGGGCTCGCCACGATCAGCCTCGTGGCGGACGCCATCTACTCCGAGTGCACCGCGACCAGCAGCCCGTCGGCGAGCGGCTCGGCGACCCTGGTCAACGCGCGCATCGTCTCGACCCTGCTGGGCATCCCGACGACGCTGCTCAGCCTGCCCGCCAACCCGGCGCCCAACACCGGGTTGAGCGTTCCGGGGCTGCTGAACCTGACCCTGAACGGCCAGACCAGCTCGACGACCGGGCAACTGACGGTCACCGCCCTGGACCTGTCCGCCCTGGGCGGCGCGCTCGCCTCGGTGGTCATCGGCACCTCCAGCTGCGGCGTCAACGCCGTGGCGCCGCCCATCCCGGTGATCCCGCTGGCCGGCGCTCCGGTCGCCCTCGGTCTCGGCGCGGTCGTCGCCGGCGCCGGTGGCTTCTTCCTGCGCCGTCACCGCGCCGCGCGCCGGAGCTGACCGATGGGTCGTGACAGAGTGGGGCCCCGCCAGATCATGGTCCTGGCCGGCACCCGTCCCGAGGGTGTCAAGATCGCGCCAGTGGTGCGCCTGCTCTGTCACGACCCACGCCTGACGGTGACGGTGGTCGACACCGGCCAGCAACCCGGCCGGGTGGACGAGGCGTTGGCGCCGTTCCGGCTCCACGCCACAGCCACCCTGAGCGTCGCCCGGGACACCGGCACGCTCGCCGAGCTCGCCGCCGGGTTGAGCACCGCCGTGGAGGGCCTGTTCGCCCTCCACCGGCCGGACGCGGTGGTGGTGCACGGGGACACCACCACCGCGCTGGTCGGCGGGCTGGTGGCCTTCTGGAACCGGATACCGGTGATCCATCTGGAAGCCGGCCTCCGCAGCCACGACCTCACGCAGCCCTTCCCCGAGGAGGCCAACCGGGCCATGCTCGCCCGGATCGCCGCGCTGCACCTGGCCCCGACCACCACCGCACGGGACAACCTGCTGGCCGAAGGAGTACCCGCCGACCGCGTCGTGGTCACCGGCAACACCGTGGTGGACGCCGTGCACACCCTGCTCCGCGAGGGCCTGGCCCGCGTACCGTCCTGGGTGGACCCCGATCGTCGACTGATCGTGGCGACCGCGCACCGGCGGGAGAACTGGGGCACCGGGATCAGCCAGGTGCTGCGGGCGCTGACCCGGGTCACCGCGACACACACCGACGTCGAGCTGGCCCTCATCACCCATCCGAACCCGCACCTGGCCGCACAGGTGCGGGCCGGCGTCGAGGGCGCGTCGAACGTCCGCCTCCTGCACCCGCTCCCCTACCCCGACATGATCGGCCTGCTCCGCGCCGCCCGGGTGGTCGTCACCGACTCCGGGGGCCTGCAGGAGGAGGCCGCCAGCCTCGGCGTACCCGTCGTGGTGACCCGGGCCGCGACCGAACGGCCGGAGATCGTCGCGCAGCACCTGGGCGACCTGGTCGGCACCGACCCCGACCGGATCGTCCGCGCGGTGCGCGACCGGCTCGACCACCCGACACCGGCCATGCAGAGCCGGGCCTTCGGCGACGGCCACGCCGCCCGGCGCTGCGGGCGGGCGATCACCGCCCTGCTGGGCCTGCCGGACGCCCCGTACCCGCGCCGTCGGCCCCCGGCCGTCGCGCCGCGTACCACCCGGGTCTGAGTCGTACCCGTCGAACGACCGGCCCGCAGGCGTCGCCGTGACCGGCCCATTGACGGCGACCGGCCCGGCAGCGCCGTGACCGGCCCAGTAGCGCCGTGACCGGCTGAGCCCGGGCGAAGCCGGGCGGATGGCCGACGTGACGCCGCACGTCGTCGTACCGTCAGGTGACGGCTCGCCGACCGCGCAGGTCAGGCCGCCGACCTGGCCGATGTCCGGACCACCGTGGGAGGACTCCATGTTCACCGACCCGCAGGAGCTTCCGCGCTATCTGGCGACCGAGGACGTGAAGTTCGTCGACGTACGTTTCTGTGACCTGCCGGGTGTGATGCAGCATTTCAATCTGCCGGTGGAGTCTGTCGACGACAACTTCTTCACTGATGGTCTCGCGTTCGACGGGTCGTCGATCCGGGGCTTCCAGGCGATCCACGAGTCGGACATGCTCCTGCTCCCGGACGTCGCCACCGCCTTCATCGACCCGTTCCGGGCGCAGAAGACCCTCGCGTTGAACTTCTTCATCCACGACCCGTTCACCCGCGAGGCCTACTCCCGCGACCCGCGGAACGTCGCGAAGAAGGCCGAGGCGTACCTCGCCGCGTCCGGGATCGCCGACACCGCCTACTTCGGTGCCGAGGCCGAGTTCTACATCTTCGACTCGATCCGCCACGAAACCTCCGCCCACCAGTCGTTCTACTACATCGACTCGATCGAGGGCGCCTGGAACACCGGCCGCGAAGAAGAAGGCGGCAACCGCGGCTACAAGACCGCCTACAAGGGCGGCTACTTCCCCGTCCCCCCGGTCGACCACTACGCCGACCTCCGCGACAGCATCGTACGCCGCCTCATCGACACCGGCTTCACCGTGGAACGCTCCCACCACGAGGTCGGCACCGCCGGCCAAGCCGAGATCAACTACAAGTTCTCCACCCTGCTACACGCCGGCGACCAGCTCCAACTCTTCAAATACATCGTGAAGAACGAGGCCTGGGCCAACGGCAAGACCGCCACCTTCATGCCCAAGCCCCTCTTCGGCGACAACGGCTCCGGCATGCACACCCACCAGAGCCTCTGGCTCGGCGGCGAACCCCTCTTCTACGACGAGACCGGCTACGCCGGCCTGTCCGACACCGCCCGCTGGTACATCGGCGGCCTCCTACACCACGCCCCGTCACTGCTGGCCTTCACCAACCCGACGGTCAACTCCTACCGCCGCCTCGTGCCCGGCTACGAAGCACCGGTCAACCTGGTCTACTCCCAACGCAACCGCTCCGCCTGCACCCGCATCCCCGTCACCGGCAGCAACCCCAAGGCCAAACGCGTCGAGTTCCGCGTCCCCGACCCGTCCGCCAACGTCTACCTCGCCTTCTCCGCGATGATGATGGCCGGCCTCGACGGCATCAAGAGCAAAATCGAACCCCCCGCCCCCATCGACAAGGACCTCTACGACCTCCCGCCCGAGGAATGGGGCGACGTCAAGCAGGTCCCCGGCTCCCTCCCCGCCGTCCTCGACTCCCTCGAAGCCGACCACGACTACCTCCTCGAAGGCGGCGTCTTCACCCCCGACCTACCTCAAGAACGAGGACGTGAAGTTCGTCGACGTACGTTTCTGTGACCTGCCGGGTGTGATGCAGCATTTCAATCTGCCGGTGGAGTCTGTCGACGACAACTTCTTCACTGATGGTCTCGCGTTCGACGGGTCGTCGATCCGGGGCTTCCAGGCGATCCACGAGTCGGACATGCTCCTGCTCCCGGACGTCGCCACCGCCTTCATCGACCCGTTCCGGGCGCAGAAGACCCTCGCGTTGAACTTCTTCATCCACGACCCGTTCACCCGCGAGGCCTACTCCCGCGACCCGCGGAACGTCGCGAAGAAGGCCGAGGCGTACCTCGCCGCGTCCGGGATCGCCGACACCGCCTACTTCGGTGCCGAGGCCGAGTTCTACATCTTCGACTCGATCCGCCACGAAACCTCCGCCCACCAGTCGTTCTACTACATCGACTCGATCGAGGGCGCCTGGAACACCGGCCGCGAAGAAGAAGGCGGCAACCGCGGCTACAAGACCGCCTACAAGGGCGGCTACTTCCCCGTCCCCCCGGTCGACCACTACGCCGACCTCCGCGACAGCATCGTACGCCGCCTCATCGACACCGGCTTCACCGTGGAACGCTCCCACCACGAGGTCGGCACCGCCGGCCAAGCCGAGATCAACTACAAGTTCTCCACCCTGCTACACGCCGGCGACCAGCTCCAACTCTTCAAATACATCGTGAAGAACGAGGCCTGGGCCAACGGCAAGACCGCCACCTTCATGCCCAAGCCCCTCTTCGGCGACAACGGCTCCGGCATGCACACCCACCAGAGCCTCTGGCTCGGCGGCGAACCCCTCTTCTACGACGAGACCGGCTACGCCGGCCTGTCCGACACCGCCCGCTGGTACATCGGCGGCCTCCTACACCACGCCCCGTCACTGCTGGCCTTCACCAACCCGACGGTCAACTCCTACCGCCGCCTCGTGCCCGGCTACGAAGCACCGGTCAACCTGGTCTACTCCCAACGCAACCGCTCCGCCTGCACCCGCATCCCCGTCACCGGCAGCAACCCCAAGGCCAAACGCGTCGAGTTCCGCGTCCCCGACCCGTCCGCCAACGTCTACCTCGCCTTCTCCGCGATGATGATGGCCGGCCTCGACGGCATCAAGAGCAAAATCGAACCCCCCGCCCCCATCGACAAGGACCTCTACGACCTCCCGCCCGAGGAATGGGGCGACGTCAAGCAGGTCCCCGGCTCCCTCCCCGCCGTCCTCGACTCCCTCGAAGCCGACCACGACTACCTCCTCGAAGGCGGCGTCTTCACCCCCGACCTCATCTCCACCTGGGTCGACTGGAAACGCGCCAACGAAGTCGACCCCGTCCGCCTGCGCCCCACCCCACACGAGTTCGCCATGTACTTCGACTGCTGACACCCACCAACACCACTCGGGCCGGCTCCGCTACCACGGAGCCGGCCCGAGCGCGTCACGGGCAGGCGGGCCACCAACCCACGACGAAGGGCGGGCCACCAACCCACGGCGAAGGGCGGGCCACCAACCCACGGCGAAGGGTGGGCCACCAACCCACGGCGAAGGGTGGGCCACCAACCCACGGCGAAGGGTGGGGAGATTTGTTGTCGCTCCAGCGACAACAAATCTCCCCACCTCCCCCAGCACGCCACAACGCTTCGCCGAGGCTCGGCAGCAGGCCGCGTTGGCACGACTCCCGGCGACAAGCTTGCACAGGGCCCACAGCCTCCACTCCCACACTCCGGTCCCAGCCCACGCCCCCGCACAGGGCCCACAACCTCCATCCCGCTCCCCGCCCCTCGCCCACTTACCTCCGCCCCATGCCCTCCGCGCATACCGCCCAGATCGGCAAGCGTGCCGGCTGTGCGGCGTGAGCCCACGCCGGGCCGCGCTGGCGCAGGCGCTGGCGGCAGGCGCGAGGGATCATGGCGGCGTCTCCAGCCGGGGCTGACGGTGTCGGTGCGGGTAGGTGGGGAGATTTGTTGTCGCTGGAGCGACAACAAATCTCCCCACCTCCGGCCGGCGGTCGGCGTGCGACCCGGCTTCGCGGCAACTGGGCTCAGTGTGGCTCACGGTTCCGGCGGATCCGGGACAGAAATCGGACCGCCAGGACAGAGACCAACAGGGTCATCGCCACCGCGCCGGGTGCCTTCACCAGCCGAGCCACGTTGGTGCCGTCCGGCAGGGCGAGGAAGGACGCCAGCGCGCTCGGCACCAGGAACCAGATGGTCCGGGTCGCCGTCACCGCGAGCAGCGCCAGCGGCCAGGTCGCGTACCAGGGGTGGAAGACCGGCGCGAGGACGACGGTGAGGGCCAGCGCCAAGCCCGCGCCGAGCAGCACCGAACGGTGCCGGCTCACCCCCGCGCCCACCCCCGACGGGCTGACACCGAACGCAGCAGGCGGGCCGTTGCCGGTCGCGCGGGCCGCAGGCGGGCCGTATGGAGCGGCGTCGGCGGCGCGGGCATCCCCGTGCTCACCGCGCTGTCCTCGGTCCGGCTGGCGGGGGTGGCGCAGCGCCGACCAGGTACGCCACCAGAGCAGCACCAGCAGGACCGCCAGCAGTGTCAGTGCCAGGATCCGGGCCACCGGCACACCGACGGGCGGCAGCCCGACCGCTTCACCGAGGTAGTCGACGAGCATGCCGACGGCGGTCGGCGGCGAGGTCCACTGCACGGTGTCGCCGCTGCTGCCGAGTCCACCGATCCAGCCCAGCCCGAGACCGGAGAGCAGTGAGGAGAGCAGGAGCGCGCCGAGCACTCCGATGGCGAGCGTGCCGCCGTCGCGTAGCAGTGCCGCCACCGTGTACCGGCCAAGGACGGCCGCCAGCGCGGCGAACGGCAGCACCACCACGGCGGTCGCCTTCACCGAGACCGCCAGGCCGAGCAGCACCCCGGCGACCAGCACCACGGCGACCGAGTGCCCCCTCGCAGCATCCGGCACACCACCGACCGGCGGCGGCGCCGCAGCGCCGGACAGCGCACCGGCAGAGCAGGCGGGACGTCGGACGAGCAGGAGCAGACCGAGCAGGAGCAGACCGAGCATCACGGCGTCGTTGTGCGCGCCGGACACCAGGTGCACCCCGACCAGCGGGCAGGCGAGCACCAGCCAGGTCGCCCGCGCGGGCGGCACCCCCGCCGCCCGCGCCAGGCCGGGCAGGCAGAACGCGGCCAGCAGCAGTCCCGCCACCGCCAGCACCCGCAACACCGCCAGCGTCCCGACCAGGGTGCCGCCGAGGACCACGGCGAGCGCGGCGAGAAGGACGAAGAACGGGCCGTACGGTGCCGCCGTGTCCCGCCACACCGGGGCGACGGCGTCCAGCCACGGACATCCCGCCTCGGCGACACCGGTGGCGTACGGGTCACCGCCGTCGGCGTACACCCAGCCCTGGCAGGCGTACGAGTAGAGGTCCCGACTGCCCAGCGGTGCGCTGACCAGCAGCGGCACCGTCCACAGCGCGGCGGTCCGTAACGCCCACCCGGTCGACGGGGCGCCCGCGCGCAGGGTCCACCAGGCGCCCACCATGGCGGTGGTGCCGAGCAGCCACAGCAGTACGGCCGGAAAGGGGTGGCCGGCCCGGGTGGTGATGCTGTCGGGCAGGGCGCCACCGGTGTACGCGGCGACGGTGAGGGCCACCGCCCCCAGCAGGCCGACGTACCGGACGCGGCGGTCGCGGGTGGAGGCGGGTCGGACGCCGGTCTCGGTCACCGGCGTGCCTCTCCTCAGTCGACGGGAACCGGGCGGCGGGCCGCCCGAGCCGACCGTACCAAGCGGACCGCCACCCAGATCACGAACAGCGTCATCAGCGGCGCACCGACCGTCTTGGTGTACCGGGGCAGGCCGGTGCCGTCGGCCAGCACCTGGAACGCGGCGAACACCGTGACCGCGCTGAACCACCAGGTGCGGTGGGCGGTGGCGGCGAGCAGCGCCAGCGGCCAGAACCAGTACCAGGGGTGGAACAGCGGGGCCAGCGCGACCGTAGCGGTCAGCGCCAGCGCGGCGTGCCAGAGCGGTTCCCGGTGACGCGCCCGGAACCACAACCACACCAGCAGCGCCGCCAGCACGACCATGCCGATCCCCCGGGTCACCGGCAGCGCGTCGACGTGCAGGCCGAACGGCAGCAGCACGTACCCGACGGTCTGCCCGACGGCGGTCGGCGGCGAGGTCCAGGCGATCACCTCGTTGCCGTGCGACAGCCCGGTGATCCAGCCGAGGTTCAACCCGGCGCCCAGGGTCACCCCGATCAGTGTCGCCACCGCTCCGCCGACCACCGGGGTGCCGTGGCGCAGCAACCCCCGCAGGGTGAAGCCGCCGCCGATCGCCAGCAGCGCCGCGAACGGGACCACCACCAGGGCGGTCACCTTGATCCCGGCGGCCATGCCGAGCACCACGCCACCGGCCAGCAGCGGCCACGGCCGGGCCGGTCGGCTGACCACGATCGCCAGGCCGGCCACCATGAACCCGACCATCAACGCGTCGTTGTGCACCCCGGAGATCAGGTGTACGCCCACCAGCGGACCGGCCAGCGCCAGCCAGAGCGCCCGGCCGACCGGCACACCGCAGTGGCGGGCCAGCACCGGCACACTCACCGCCGTCAGCAGCACACCGGCGACCGCGAGTACCCGGAACAGCGCGATGCTGGCGATCAGCGAGCCGGTCGCGGCGACGATCGCGCCGGAGAGCACCACGAACAGCGGCCCGTACGGCGCCGGGGTGTCCCGCCAGATGAACGACATGGTGTCCAGCCACGGACACGGCAACGTGGAGACGCCGTACTCGTACGGGCTGATGCCGTTGGCGAAGCTGGCCCCCTGACAGGCGTACGCGTAGGCGTCCCGGCTGCCCAGCGGCGGCGTGAACAGGAACGGCACGAGCCACAGCCCGGCGGTGACCAGCGCCCACCGTGCCGACGGCACCCGGTCCCGCAGCGTCCACCACGCGAACGCCATCGCGGCGGTACCGAACAGCCACAACGCGATGATCAGCGGCCCGTACGGCCCCTGCCAGATGCGCAGCGGAGTGGGCCGCAGGTCGCCGTCGGGCAGGGCGCCGCCGAGGAACGCCGCCACGGCGAGCATGATCGATCCGGCCAGTCCGGTCCAGCGCACGAGGTGATGGGACACGTCCGACATGCTGCCAGTACCGTGAGCGCGGTACGGAGGTGGGCATGCGGGGCAGTCGGGTGGTGGCGCTGGCCGCCGCGTCCGCCGGGGCGCTCGGTGTGGCGTACCTCATCCTTCCGGCGATGGGTTCGGACCTGGCGGCGCAGGTGGCCCGGGCCGACTTCTTCGCCGCACACGGCGCGACCCCGGTCGACCTGCGCTGGTACGCGGGGGTCCAGCAGTTCGGCTACAGCCTGCTGACCCAGCCGGTGATGGCCCTGCTCGGGGTACGCCTCACCGGCGTGATCGCGGTGGTCGCGGCGGCGGCCCTCCTCGCCGCGCTACTGGTCCGCACCGGAGTGCCTCGACCGCTGCTCGGCAGCCTGGTCGGGGTGGTCACCATCGCCGGCAATCTGGTCTCCGGCCGGGTGACGTACGGCCTCGGGGTGGCCTTCGGCCTCGCCGCCCTGCTCGCCCTCACCTGGCGCCGCAGTTCGTGGCGACCGCTCGTGCTGGCCGGTGCGGCGGCGTTGCTGGCCTCGGCGGCCAGTCCGGTGGCCGGACTCTTCGTCGGTCTCGCCGGGGTCGCCGTGCTGCTGTCCGGCCGGTACGCCGACGGGCTGACCGTCGCGGTCGCGGCGGCGGTGCCGCTGGGGGTGACCGCGGTGCTGTTCGGTGACGGCGGCTGGATGAACATCAGCCGGACCGACACGATCCGGGCGACGGTGACCGCCCTGCTGGTGGCCGCGCTGGTCGGCTACCGCCCGGTGCGGTCGGGTGCGGTGCTGGCAGCGGGCGGGGTGGTCGCGGCGGCGCTGGTGCACACCCCGGTCGGGCTGAACGCCACCCGGCTGGCGACCATGTTCGCCCTGCCGGTCCTGGCCGCCGCCGCCCGTCCCCCCGCCTGGCTGGCCCGCTCGGCCCACCTCCGCATCGCACCGCGACCCGACGCTTCGCCCCAGCCCGGCCGATCGGTCCAGGCCAGTCCCCCGACTCGGCCCGACCTCATCGGGCGACCCGAGGTGTCGGCGCGGCCGAGGCGGCGGGGCGTGGCGGCGGTGGCGCTCGCTGTGCTGCTGGCGGCGGTGTGCTGGTGGCAGCCGCCGGTGGTCTCCGCCGACCTGCGCAGCATCGGCGACCCGACCAGCCGTCCGAGTTACTACGCCCCCCTGCGGGCCGAGCTGGACCGGCGCGGGCTGACCGGCCGGCTGGAGGTGCCGCCCACCCGCAACTACTGGGAGGCCGCCCGGATGGGTGACGTGCCGCTGGCCCGGGGCTGGCTGCGGCAGGCGGACATCGACCGCAACCCGCTCTTCTTCACCACCGTGCCCGGCGCGGCCGGCACCGGTGTGCCGCTGACCGCCGACAGCTACCGGGACTGGCTCGACGAGTACGCGGTGCAGTACGTCGCGGTGCCCGACGCACCACTGTCCTGGGTCGGCCGCGCCGAGGCCGAGCTGGTCACGGGCGGCCTGCCGTACCTGACCGAGGTGTGGTCCGACCCCCACTGGCGGCTGTACGCGGTGACCGACCCGACGCCGCTGGTGGGTGGCCCTGCCGAGCTGGTCCGCTCCGACGGCGCCTCGGTGACCTTCCGCACCCCGGACGCGGGCCCGGTGCCGGTGCGGGTCCGGCACAGCCGCTGGCTGACCGCGTCCGGCGGCGCCACCGTCGACGCCGACGGGGACTGGACGGTGGTCACGGTGCCGGGCGCCGGCACGTACACCCTCGGTGGTTGATCCTCGGGCTCTCGACGGGGTGTTAGCAGGGGACCCCTGCTCTACCGCAGGCGTTAATAAGGTGCCCTTCCTTACATCTCCAGGACGCGTTGCATGGCGGCGCGGGAGCGGCGGCCGGTGCGCAGGTACTCGTCGAGGAACTCGCCCGGATCGTCGCGGCCGAGCAGCCGGACCACGCCGGCCAGTTCCACGCCGTGTCGGGGAAGTTGGTCGCCGGCCCGGCCCCGGACCAGCATGAGGGCGTTGCGGACCTGGGCGGTCAGGGTCCAGCCGGCGGTCATCGCCTCGGCGTCCGCCGGGTCGATCAGGCCGGCGTCGCGGGCGGCGGAGAGGGCGTCGAGGGTACGGGTGCCGCGCAGCGACGGGTGGGCACCGGCGTGCTGCAACTGGAGCAACTGCACCGCCCACTCGACGTCGGCGAGGCCGCCCCGGCCCAGTTTGGTGTGGGTGGCCGGGTCGGCGCCCCGGGGCAGCCGTTCGGTCTCCACCCGGGCCTTGATCCGGCGGATCTCGATGATCTGTTCCCGGGTGAGGCCGTCGGCCGGGTAGCGGACCGGGTCGACGAGTTGCTCGAAGCGGGTGCCCAGGTCGGCGTCGCCGCAGACGCAGCGGGCCCGCAGCAGCGCCTGCGCCTCCCACACCCGCGACCACCGGGCGTAGTACTGCTGGTAGGCGGCGAGACTGCGGACCAACGGCCCCTGCCGGCCCTCGGGGCGCAGGTCGGCGTCGACGCCGAGGGCCGGGTCGGGTGCCGGCATGCCGAGCAACCGGCGCAGTTCCTCGGCGATGGCGTGGGCGGCGGCGCTCGCCGCGCTCTCGGCGACGCCCTCGGGGGCCTCGTAGACAAAGAGGACGTCGGCGTCGGAGAGGTAGTTCGACTCGTACCCGCCGAGGCGGCCCATGCCGATCACCGCGAACGTCAGGTCGGGCATGGCGGGCTGGGCGGCGCGGACGGCCCGCAGCGCGGCGGCCAGGGTGGCGTCGGTGACGGCGGCCAGTGCGGTGCCGACGGTGATGACGTCGCCGAGCGTCGAGCGATCCGTGTCGGGGCGGGTGGGGGTCAGCGAGCCGGCGTGGCTGAGCACGTCGGCGCAGGCGAGCCGGAGCAGTTCCCGGCGGCGCAGCGCGCGGACCGCCCGGATCGCCTCGACCGGGTCGGTGTGGCGGGCGGCCGCGGCGGCGAACCCGTCGCCGAGCACCTCGCGGGGCCGGGGGGTCAGCTCGCTCTCCTCGGCCAGCAGACGCAGCGACTCGGGTTCCCGGCTCAGCAGGTCGGCGACGTACCGGGAGGAGGAGAGCACCCGGGCCAGCCTGCGGGCCACCGGGCCGGAGTCACGCAGCAGGCGCAGATACCAGGGGGTGCTGCCGAGGGAGTCGGAGACCTGGCGGTAGTTGAGCAGGCCACGGTCGGGTTCCGGGGCGTCGGCGAACTCGCTGAGCAGCACCGGCAGCAGGGTGCGCTGGATGGCGGCGGTGCGGCTCACCCCGCCGGTGAGGGCCTGGAGGTGACGCAGCGCCCCGGCCGGGTCGGCGAATCCGAGGATCTCCAGCCGGTTGCGGGCCGCCTCCGGGGTCAGGCGCAGGCCGTCGGCGGGTACCCGGGCCACCGACTCCAGCAGCGGCCGGTAGAGCAGTTTGGCGTGCAGTCGGCGTACCTCGGTGGCGTGGGTGACCCACTCGGCGCGGAACTCCTCGACGGCGCTGCGTCCCGGCGTGGCGGTGTAGCCGAGCGCGGCGGCGAGCCAACGCAGCGCGCCCGGTTCGGTCGGCACGGTGTGGGTGCGCCGCAGGCCCTGGAGTTGCAGGCGGTGCTCGACGCCGCGTAGGAAGCGGTAGCCGCGCAGCAGCGCCTCCCCGTCGGCCCGGCCGACGTAGCCGCCGGTGACCAGCGCCCGCAGGGTGGGGATGGTGCCGGGTGCGCGCAGGGACTCGTCGCCCCGGCCGTGCACGAGTTGCAGCAACTGCACCGCGAACTCGATGTCGCGCAGGCCGCCGGGACCGCGCTTGATCTCGCGTTCCTGCTCCTTGGCCGGGATGTTGTCGATGATCTTCCGACGCATGGCCCGGACGTCCTCGACCGCCTCGGGCCGCTCGGCGGCGTGCCAGAGCAGCGGCGCCAGCTCATTGATCCACTCCCGGCCGAGCGCCAGGTCACCGGCGGCCGGACGGGCCTTGAGCAGCGCCTGGAACTCCCAGGTGCGGGCCCAGCGCCGGTAGTACGCCAGGTGGCTGGCGAGCGTACGCACCAGCGGCCCCCGGTTGCCCTCGGGACGCAGCGCGGCGTCGACCGGCCAGGCGACCAGCCCGCAGATGTGGATCAGCCGGGTGGCGACGGTGGTGGCCGCCGCCAGGTCGTCGTCCTCGGCGGCCACGAAGATCACGTCGACGTCCGAGACGTAGTTCAGCTCGCCGCCGCCGCACTTGCCCATCGCCACCACGCCCAGGCGCGGCTCCCGGGCGCCCTCGGGCAGCTCGGTCACGGCGATCGCGTACGCGGCGGTGAGGGTGGCGTCGGCCAGCGTGGAGAGTGCGGCCATGGTCTGCTCCAGGCCGCGCCCGCCGGTCAGGTCGGCCGCCGCGACGCGCAGCAGCGCCAGCCGGTACGCCCGACGCAGCACCGCCACCGGGTTGCCCTCGCCGGTCAGGTCCAGCCGCCCGTCGGCGGTCGGGGCGAGCCCGTCCGACTCGGTGCGCAGCACCGTCCACTGGTCCGGGTTGGCGACGAGGTGGTCGCCCAGTGCCGAGGAGGCGCCCAGCACGGCGATCAGTCGACGGCGCAGCCCCGGGTCGTCGTGCAGCGCGGCCAGCAGCGGCGACCCGGCGCCGATGCCTCCGGTCGAGGCGGCCACCGGCTGCCCCTGGGCGGGGGCGGTGGCCTGGCCCGGTCCGGCGCCGCGCTGGCGTACCGCCGCACCGGTGCCGCCGTTCGTGCCGGCCAGGGCGCGGCGCTCGGCCTCGACCATCCGGTGCAGTTGGCGCAGCGCCAGGTCCGGGTCGGCGGCCCGGGACAGCGCGGTGAGCAGTTCCCGCGCCTGGTCGCCGGTGGGCTCCTGGGTCTGCGGGCGCCACAGGTCGAGCCCGTCCGGGCCGAGCAGGTCGGCGGCGCGGGCGCCGAGGTCGTCGTCGGTGATGCCGAAGCCGTACCGGGCGAGCCGGCCGGTGGCGTTGCTCGGGCGGCCCATCAGTGCCCGAGCAGCGGCAGGGTGCGGCGCGACCCGCTGTCGTCCAGTTCGCCCAGGGCCAGGGCGGCGAACCTGGCGGCGAAGGGCTGCCAGACGTCCTCCACGTCGGCCAGCACCGCGGCGCAGGCGGCGACCACCAGCTCCGGGTCGTAGTCGAGCTCGGCCAGCACCGCCGAGTCGGTCGCCCACTCGGCGATCATGTCGGCGTCGCACTCGATGTGGAACTGCAGGCCCCAGGCCCGGTCGCCGAGGCGGAACGCCTGGTGCGGGAAGCGGGTGGAGGCGGCCAGCAGGGTCGCACCGGCCGGCAGCTCGGTGATCTCGTCGGTGTGCCACTGGAGCACGTCGGGGATGAGCGGGACGTACCGGAACAGCGGATCGTTCTCGGCGGCGTCACGCCGGCCGACCACGGCGGGCCCCACCTCCGGCCCGGAGCGGCTGCGCTCGACCGTGCCGGCGTGCGCGGTGGCGAGCAGTTGCGCACCGAGGCAGACCCCGAGTGTCGGGACACGGTGCCGGACGGCCTTGCGGAGCAGCCCCTCCACCGCCGGCAGCCAGGACGCGCCGGGCTTGCCGTCCGGGTCCGGGTAGGCCTGCTGGTCGCCGCCGAGCACCACCAGCGCGGCGTACCCGTCGAGGTCGGCGGGGAGCGGGTCGCCCGCGTGCGGGCGGGACACCGACAGCTCCAGACCGGCCTCGGTCAGCCACTCGCCGAGCCGTCGCGCATCGTCGGTCGGGTCGTTCTCGATCACCAACGCGGTAGCCACGCCGTCGAGGCTATCCGGTCCGGCCGACGGGCCCGGCGCGCGGGACCGGTGCGGTGTCCAGGAACGTCGGCGGTGTCGCGGCGAGGTCCAGTGGACGTTCCTGGACACCGCACTAGGCTCTGCCGCTGTGTCCCACCACACCGCACCCGATCACGTCGTACGCCCGCCGGCGCTGCGCCCCGGCGACACGGTGATGCTGGTCTCGCCGTCCGGGCCGACCCGTCCGGAACGGGTGGCCCGGGGCATAGAGCTGCTCACCGGCTGGGGCCTGCGGCCGGTGCCCGCCCCGCACGTGTACGCGCGGCAGGGCTACCTGGCCGGCACGGACGCACAGCGGGCGGCCGACCTGAACACCGCCTTCGGCGACCCGACGGTGCGCGGGGTGATCTGCACCCGGGGCGGGTACGGCGCACAGCGGGTGGTGGACGCGATCGACATGGCGGCGGTGCGCCGCGATCCCAAGGTGGTGGCCGGGTTCTCCGACATCACCGCGCTGCAACTGGCGCTGTGGCGGGGCGCCCGGCTGGCCGGGGTGCACGGGCCGGGGGCGGCGTGGCGGGACGAGCGCACGCCGTTGGCGTCGGCCGAGTCCCTGCACGCGGCGCTGACCACCACCGCGCCGGTGACCGTACGCGCGGTCGAGACCGAGGACACCTTCCCGGTACGCACCTCGGGCCGGGCCGTCGGCCGACTGCTGGGCGGCAACCTCTGCCTGGTGGTGGCCTCGGTGGGCACCCCGGACATGCCGGACCTGAGCGGGGCGGTGCTGTTGCTGGAGGACGTGCAGGAGCCGCCCTACAAGGTCGACCGGATGCTGACCCAGTTGCGTCGGGCGGGCGCGTTGGACGGGCTGGCAGGGGTGGCGGTGGGCCAGTTCACCGACTGCGCGGACGGCTGGCCGGTGAGCGTCGCCGACGTACTCACCGAACGTCTGGGCGACCTGGGCGTACCGGTGCTGGGCGGGCTGCCGGTCGGGCACGGGCCCGGTCAGCTCAGTGTGCCGGTGGGCACCCGGGCCGTCCTCGACGCCGACGCCGGCACGGTGACCGTGGACCCGGCTGTCCACTGAACCACCCGAAAGTCCGGTTCATCCGGTATTCGCGGCGCGATTGCCAGCTCGCTGACAGGTCTGCCACGGCTCGACCCCAGCCAGGCTGGTCACTGTCGGTGACGTCATCGCATCACCGACGAGTTGGAGGACCGATGTCCCGCACGATCTCGAAGAAGCACCTGCTGGCCGGGCTGGCCGCCGCGGGTGTCCTCGGCGTGGGGATCGCCGCCCCCACGGTGGCGCTCGCCGACGACAAGGCCACCCCCAGCGCCAGCGCGAGCGCCGAGCAGCAGGACGAGAAGCGGCCGGAGCCGGGCGCGCACCGGGCGAAGTTCGCCGAGTCCCTGGCCGAGGAGCTGGGCGTACCCACCGAGAAGGTCACCGAGGCGCTGGAGAAGCTCCGTGAGGAGCACAAGCCGCAGGGTCGCCCGGACGGCGAGGGTCGCGAGCGTCCTGACGGGGACCGGGGGCCGAAGGGCTCTCCCGAGGACCGTACGGAGGCGCTGACCGAGCGGTTGGCCAAGGCGGTCGAGGACGGCAAGCTCACCCAGGAGCAGGCCGACGCGATCACCGCGGCCGTGGAGGCCGGCGTGTTCGGCGGGCCGGGCGGCTGGGCCGGCCGGGGCGGCCCCGCTGGGACCCCCGGGAAGTGACACCGCGCGCGGGGCGGCATCCGTCCGGATGCCGCCCCGCGGTCGTGTGAGTCGGCTTAGGCGATACAGGCGCAGACGATCAGCGCGGCACCGAAGTGGGTGGCGGCGCTGACCTTGGCGACCGGGTGCGGCTCGTCGGCGCAGATCACCTCGCCCAGCTTGCCGGGGGTGAGCAGGTCCAGCACGAAGAAGGCCAGCGCCATGATGCCCAGGCCGATCACTCCGAACAGGATCGTCGAGGCGAGCCCCTTGGCGAAGTCGCTGTAGCTGGTCAGGATCGCGGTGAAGACGATCCCGGCGACGCCGAGCTGGTTGGCGGCGAGCAGCAGGCCGGCGTTGGCGTTGCGGCGTATCCAGATCAGGTCCCGCAGCTTGCCCGGGGTCAGCAGGTCGACCAGGACGAAACCGGCGGCCATCAGCCCGACCCCGACCACCCCGAACACCACGCTCTGCCAGGCTCCGCTGAGCAGATCCTCCAGCACCGACTGCCTCCCCCACCGTCTGCGGCCGGCGGGCGCCGGCACGGTGATCGAGACGATAGCGGCACCGCGCAACGCCCGCCCGGGCGGTGGTGGCGGTCCTACAGCGACAGGTACCGCTGGCGCTCGTACGGGGTGACCTCGCGGCGGTACTGCTCCCACTCGGCCCGCTTGTTACGCAGGAAGAAGTCGAAGACGTGCTCGCCGAGCACCTCGGCGACCAGCTCCGAGCCGGCCATCACGTCGATCGCCTCGGCGAGGTTCTCCGGCAGTGGTTCGTACCCCATGGCGCGGCGCTCGGCGCTGGTCAGCGACCAGACGTCGTCCTCGGCGCCCGGCGGCAGCTCGTACCCCTCCTCGATGCCCTTCATCCCGGCGCCGAGCAGCACCGCGAAGGCGAGGTACGGGTTGGCCGCCGAGTCGGGCGAGCGGACCTCCACCCGGGCCGAGTTCGGCTTGCCGTACGCCGGGACGCGGACCAGCGCGGAGCGGTTCAGGTGCCCCCAGCACACGTACGCCGGGCTCTCGGTGACCCGGTCCGGCAACGCCTGGGGGAAGAGCCGCTTGTAGGAGTTGACCCACTGGTTGGTGACCGCCGTGTACTCGCGGGCGTGCACCAGCAGCCCGGCGATGAACGCCCGGGCCACCTTGGAGAGCTTCATCGGGTCGCCCGCGTCGTGGAACGCGTTGCGCTCCCCCTCGAACAGCGACAGGTGGGTGTGCATGCCGCTGCCGGGCTGGTCGGTGAAGGGCTTGGGCATGAAGGTGGCCTGCACGCCGGTGGAGAGCGCCACCTCCTTGACCACGTGCCGGAAGGTCATGATGTTGTCGGCGGTGGTCAGCGCGTCGGCGTAGCGCAGGTCGATCTCCTGCTGGCCGGGGGCGACCTCGTGGTGGCTGAACTCGACCGAGATGCCGATCCGTTCCAGCGACAGCACGGCCTGGCGGCGGAAGTCGCGGGCCACCGCGTGCGTGGTGTGCTCGAAGTAGCCGCCGCTGTCCACCGGCACCGGGACGCTGCCGTCCATCGGGCCGTTCTCCAGCAGGAAGAACTCGATCTCGGGGTGGGTGTAGAAGGTGAAGCCCTTCTCCGCCGCCCGGGACAGCGCCCGGCGCAGCACGTGCCGGGGGTCGGCCCAGGAGGGCCCGCCGTCGGGGAGCAGGATGTCGCAGAACATCCGGGCGCTCTCGCCGCTGACCCCGCCCTCGAACGGGAAGACCTGGAAGGTGGTCGGGTCGGGCATGGCGACCATGTCCGACTCGAAGACCCGGGCGAAGCCCTCGATCGCCGAGCCGTCGAACCCGATGCCCTCCTCGAAGGCGGCCTCCAACTCGGCGGGGGCGACGGAGACGCTCTTGAGCGTGCCGAGCACGTCGGTGAACCACAGCCGGACGAAACGGATGTCCCGCTCTTCGAGCGTGCGGAGGACGAACTCCTGCTGACGGTCCACTGCCCCAACCTTCCGCGACACGCTATGTCCGGCTTCGGACGGTGATTACCCGACCTGACCGACCAGTCTCCACCGACCCGATTACGCAGACGTTAACCGACCCGCGGCCACTGCGTCCCGCCCAGTCCCGACCCCCGGTCGCCGGGTGGCGTGGTCTGCGCGGACACCACGTGTCGAGTCCGCCCACCGTGGGCAAGATGAGGACATGCCCACCCTGCGTCTCGCTCTGTGCCAGGTCAACCCCCGGGTCGGCGACATCGCCGGCAACGCCGAGATGATCCGCTCGTGGACCCGGAGATCCGCCGACGCCGGAGCCGGACTCGTGCTCTTCCCGGAGCTGGCGCTGACCGGCTACCCGGTCGAGGACCTGGTGTTCCGGCGCTCCTTCGTCGCGGCGTCCCAGGCGGCGCTGCGCCGCCTCGCCGCCGACCTGGCCGCCGACGGGCTGGGAGACCTGCCGGTCGTGGTGGGATACCTCGACGCCGACGGCCCGCCCCAGGTCAGCCCGGACGCCGAGCCGGGCCGGGGGGCCCGCAACGCCGCCGCCCTGCTGCACCGGGGCGAGGTGGTGGTCTCCTACTACAAGCACCACCTGCCCAACTACGGCGTCTTCGACGAGGACCGCTACTTCGTGCCCGGCGACACGCTGACCGTCGTCCGGCTCGGCGGGGTGGACGTGGCGCTGACCATCTGCGAGGACCTGTGGCAGGCCGGCGGCCCGTTCGCCGCCGCCCGCGACGCCGGGGTCGGGCTGGTGGTCAGCATCAACGGCTCGCCGTACGAGCTGAACAAGGACGACCTGCGTCTGCCGGTGGTCCGCCGGCGCGCCGCCGAGGCCGAGGCGACCATCGCGTACGTCAACATGGTCGGCGGCCAGGACGAGCTGGTCTTCGAGGGCGACTCCATGATCGTCGCGGCGGACGGCACGCTGCTGACCCGTGCGCCGCAGTTCGTGGAGCACCTGCTCGTGCACGACGTGGAGCTGCCGGAGACGGGCAGCGGTCCGGGCGCCACCCTCGGCGGTGCCCGCGACGGCGCCGCGCTCACCGGCGGGCTGCGGATGGTGCGGGGCACGATCGACGCCCTGCCCCCGGCACCGGACGGCCCGCCGGTCCACGGCGGGATCGTCGAGCCGGTCGCCGACGAGGCCGAGGTGTGGGAGGCCCTGGTCCTGGCCCTGCGTGACTACGTCGACAAGAACGGCTTCCCCTCGGTGGTGCTCGGGCTCTCCGGCGGCATCGACTCGGCCGTGGTGGCCGCCATCGCGGTGGACGCGCTCGGTCCCGACCGGGTGGTCGCCCTCTCCATGCCCAGCCAGCACTCCTCCGGGCACAGCCGCGACGACGCCGCCGACCTGGCCGAGCGCACCGGCCTGGACTACCGGGTCGAGCCCATCCAACCGATGGTGGACACCTTCCTGGCGAACATGTCGCTCTCCGGGGTGGCGGTGGAGAACCTCCAGGCCCGGGTACGCGCCGTCATCCTGATGGCGCTGTCCAACCAGGAGGGCCACCTGGTGCTCACCACCGGCAACAAGAGCGAACTGGCGGTCGGCTACTCCACCATCTACGGCGACTCGGTCGGCGGCTTCAACCCGATCAAGGACGTCTGGAAGACACTGGTCTGGCGGCTGGCCACCTGGCGCAACGCCGAGGCGACCCGGCGGGGCGGGACGCCGCCGATCCCGGAGAACTCGATCGGCAAGCCGCCCAGCGCCGAACTGAGCCCCGGCCAGCTCGACAGCGACGCGCTGCCCGACTACGACGTCCTCGACCCGATCCTGATCGGCTACATCGACGGCGACCTGGGCCGCGACGGCCTGGTGGCCTCCGGGCACGACCCGGCGGTGGTGGACAAGGTGCTCCGGCTGGTGGATACCGCCGAGTTCAAGCGCCGCCAGTCCGCGCCCGGGGCGAAGATCTCGATGAAGGCGTTCGGGCGGGACCGGCGGCTGCCGATCACCAACCGGTGGCGCGAGGACGGCTGACCACCGGCGAGTGACATCCTCCACTGCGCTCTGCCGCGACCGGGGCCGCCGGTGCGACGATCGCGGCAGAGCCCGGGGACCGCGTACGCGGCCTCGAGGAAGGAGACAGTCATGGTGGAGTCCACCCCGACCGAGGTGACCGCCCTCTACGGCGGCCCGGTCACCCGACGGGTCCGCACCCGCGACCTGATCGCCGCCAAGGAACGCGGCGAGAAGTGGCCCATGCTCACCTCGTACGACCAGTACAGCGCCTCGATCTTCGACGCCGCCGGCATCCCGGTGCTGCTGGTCGGCGACTCGGCCGCCAACAACGTGTTCGGCTACGAGACCACCCTCCCGATCACCGCCGAGGAGCTGCTGCCGCTGGTCCGGGCCGTCGTCCGGGCCACCCGCCAGGCGCTCGTCGTCGGTGACCTGCCGTTCGGCTCGTACGAGGAGGGCCCCACCCAGGCCCTGCGGACCGCCGTGCGGTTCATGAAGGAGGGCGGCTGCCACGCGGTGAAGCTGGAGGGCGGCCGGCGCTGCGCCGACCAGATCGCCGCCGTCGTCGGCGCCGGCATCCCGGTGATGGCGCACATCGGGTTCACGCCGCAGAGCGAACACACCATCGGCGGCTACCGGGTGCAGGGCCGGGGCGACACCGCCGAGGACGTGATCGCCGACGCGCGGGCGGTGGCCGAGGCGGGCGCCTTCGCGGTGGTGCTGGAGATGGTGCCCGGTGAGGTCGCCAAACGGATCACCGCGGAGCTGAGCATCCCGACCGTGGGCATCGGCGCCGGCCCGGAGACCGACGCCCAGGTGCTGGTCTGGCAGGACATGGCGGGGCTGCGCACCGGCCGGACGCCCCGGTTCGTCAAGCGGTACGCCGACCTCGCGGGCGTGCTCGGCGAGGCCACCCGGCGCTTCGCCGACGAGGTACGCGGCGGGGAGTTCCCCGGCGCCGAACACACCTTCTGAGCGGACCGTCACGGCCCGTGGACGCACGCACGGGCCGTGACACGCCCACCGACCTGCCCGTCCCTGCGGCGGCACCGTCGGAACCGGGCAGCGGGATCTGCGGAAGGCGGCTAACGTACCGGCCCGTGAAGCGAATGCACACCTCCGTCCTGACCCTGGCGTGCGCCTGCCTGCTGGCGCTCACCGCCTGCGGCGGGGACTCGGCCGACACCGCCGCCGACACCGCCCCGTCCGCCGTACCCCCCACCGCCACGGTCGCGCCGCCCTCGGCCACCCCGACCCCCGCCGCCTCCGCGCCGTCGACGGCCAGCGCCGCCGACGTGGTCGGCGACAAGAAGTTGTGCCAGTCGGCGAAGAAGGCCAGTGACGGGATGCGGGCCGAACTCGTCAAGGCCCTTCAGTCCGGCGGCGAGCCGACCCCGGCCGTGTTCAAGGAGATCCTGGGCGGGTTGGAGAAGGAGATGACGAAGCTCGCCGCCAGCGGTGGCGGCGACAGCAAGGTGGCCGCCGCGATGGGCAAGTTCAGCACCGAGGCGGGTCGGGCGGCAGCCGCCGCCGATCCGGCCGCCGCCGCCGACAACCCGGGCTTCGCCAAGGCCGGCGAGAACCTCACCGCCGCCTGCAAGAAGGCCGGCGTCGAGGTCGTCTTCTGATCCCTGCGTACGACGCAGCGGCCCGCCGGGATCCCGGCGGGCCGCTGCGTCGTACGGTCACTCAGACGTCGGTGACGCGGACGCCCGCGTGCGCCTTGTAGCGCTTGTTGATCGCGATCAGGTTGGCGGTGAACGCCTCGATCTGGTGCGCGTTGCGCAGCCGTCCGGCGTAGATGCCCCGCATGCCGGGGATCCGGGCGGCGAGCGCGCCGACGATCCCGACCAGTTCCCGCTCCTCGGTGCAGATCAGCACGTCCAGCTCGATCCGGTCGATCTCCGGGTCGGCCAGCAGCGGCGCGCTGACGTGGTTGAACGCGGCGCAGACCCGGGAGTCGGGCAGTAGCGCGGCGGCCTGCTGGACGGCGCTGCCCTCCGACACCGGCAACGCGTACGGGCCCTGCTTGTCGAAGCCGAGCGGGTTCACGCAGTCGACCACGATCTTGCCGGCGAGCGGTGCGGCGAGCGCGGAGACGATGGCGGCGTGCCCGTCCCACGGCACCGCGATGATCACCACGTCGCTGCGCCGGGCCACCTCCTCGTTGTCCGCCCCGGTCACGCTGCCCTCCGCCGGTACGCCCGGCAGGGCCGCGATCTCCGCAGCCGACTCGGCCGCGCGCTGCGCGGAACGGGAACCGATGAGCACCGTCTGACCGGCCCGGGCGAACCGGTAGGCGAGCCCCCGGCCCTGGTCACCGGTGCCACCGATGATGCCGACGGTGAGCCCGGAAACGTCGGGCAGGTCGCTCGCGTCATATGCCATGGTCGTCATCCTCGCAAATCCTGCGGCCCCGCAGCAGCGCTCTGAGCTGTGACAAACCCCGCTGAGCAGGCCCGACGGCAACCGCCCGCAGCGTCGCGACTACGCACCGCCGACCGTTGCGGGGTCCCGGTGGTCGAGGATCGCGGCGAGCCGGGTCCCGCCGCCCGTCGGAGACCGCCGTGAGCCGGATCAGGCCAGGGCGAAGGTGACCGTGCGGGTGGCCGGGTCGGCCGCGACCAGTCGGACCCGGACCCGGGTGCCGAGCGTCAGCTCGCCGGTGCACCGGGCCCGTACCGGCGGATCGTCCAGGGCCACCGCGCCCCCGGGCGGACGGTTCGCGCGCCCCTTGCCGTTCGGCGGCGCGTCGACGTCCAGCACCGCCGCGTCGAACGTCTCCCCCACCCGGTGCGCCAACAACACCGCCTCGGCCAGGTCGATCGCACCCCGACTCGCCGCCGACGCGGCCCGGTCCGTCGTCGACATCACCGCCGGCAACCGGGGCAACGCCTCCCGGGCCCAGTCCGGCACCGCACGGCCGTCGTGCAGGGCCAGGCAGACCTCCGTGGCGTACCGGTCGGCCAGCCGACGCAGCGGCGCTGTCACGTGCGCGTACGCCGCCGCCACCCCACCGTGCACCGGCTGCTCCGGGACCTCGCCGTCGAACGCCGTGTACGCCGCCGACCGCATCAGCTCCGCCGCCTGATCGACGAAGGCGGCGGCCCTCGGTTGCGCCGGGTCCAACCCCAGCAGCAACTCCCCGACGCTCATCCCCTCCGGCCAGTCCACGCCCAGCGGCCCCGCCGCCGCCCGCAACCGCTGCACCGCCTCCGCCTTCGGCGCGGGCATCGTCCGCAACAGCCCGATCCCGCCGGCCAGCATCAGGTCCGCCGCCGCCATCCCGGTGAGCAGCGAAATCTGCGCGTTGTGCTCCTCCATCGGCACCGGTGCCCGCAGCACCAGCCGCCACCCGTCGCCGTCGGCCTCCACGTCCTGCTCGGGGATCGGCAGATTGATCGCACCCCGGCGCAGACCCCGCGCGGTCAGCAGCGCACCGATCTCCGGCAACAACGCGATCGGCTCCGGCAACCGGCCCGCGTCCGCGTCGGCCTGCACACTCGGATAATCCAACTGGGCCCGGCTGCGCACCAGCGCCCGCTCCAGCGAGACAGCCGTGGTCGCGCCCTCGGCGTCCAGGTCGATGGTCCACAGCACCGCCGCCCGGTCCACGTCCGGCAACAGGCTCGCCGCACCCTCACCGAGACTGTGCGGGTGCAACGGCACGTTGCCGTCGGGCAGGTACACCGTCTGCCCCCGCCGCCAGGTCTCCTCCTCCAACGCACCACCCGGGCGTACGTGCGCGGCCACGTCCGCGATCGCGTACCGCACCCGGAAGCCCCCACCCGTACGGCGGCTGAGGTGCATCGCCTGGTCCAGATCCCGCGACCCCGGCGGATCCACCGTGACCAGCGGCACGTCCGTCCGGTCCACCGCCGGCCGGGGCGGTGCGGCGACCGCCTCGTCGGCCTCCCGCTGCGCCTGCTCGGGGTACGCCTCAGGCAGCCCCAACTCACGACGTAGCCCGCCGAAATCGATGCGGGGTGCGACAACCCGTCGGATGACCATGGGCCAATCCTGACAGCCTCCCGCACACCCCGCCCTCCTCCGACCGACCACCCCACCACCACACGTCGGTGGCGGGTGCGGCGAGCCCGCACGCGTCGATCATGGAGTTGTGGCACCCGCCTCGCCCAATTTCGCGGCTTTCGCGGAGGGCCACAACTCCATGATCGCGCGAGGCCGACCGGCCTTGAGCGCGCGAGGGTGACCGACGGGCAACGCGTGGGTAGGGACCTGCTTCGTCGAAGTGGGGTGCCTACTTGGCGGTGGCTCGCTTGGCGGGGGCCTTGCGGGCCGAGGTCGTCGTCCGCTTCGCGGTGGACTTCGCCGCCGAACCCGTGGACTGACGCGCACGGCTCGCGGCGCTCGTCGTGGCCTTCTTCGCCGGGGCCGTGGACTTGCGGGCCGCCGCCCTGGTCGTCGCGCTCGCCGTGGACTTGCGGGCCGGTGCTGTCGACGTGCGCGCCGAGGCGGTGGACTTCTTCGCCGGTACGGCGGACTTCCGAGCCGCCGTGGCCCGGGTCGTCGTCTTCTTCGCTGCGGTCGCCGTCTTGCGTGTCGCGGCCGGCCGGGTCGAGGCCGCCTTCTTCGCCGGAGCGGTCTTACGGGCCGGAGCGACGCGACCTGTCGCCGCTTTCCTCGCCGGAGCCGCCTTCTTCGCCGGAGCGACGCGACTTGTCGCCTTCTTCGCCGGAGCGGTCTTGCGCGCCGGTGTGGCCCGACCAGTCGAGGCATTCTTCGTCGGAGCGGCTTTACGAGCCGGAGCGGCCCGACCTGTCGCCGCCTTCTTCGCCGGAGCCGTCTTCGTCGCGGGAGCGGCCTTGCGCGCGGAAACGGTCCGACCGGCCGTCGTCTTCGTCGCGGGGGCGGCGGTGGACGCCTTCTTCGCCGGGGCCTTCTTCGCGGGTGCCTTCGCCGCCGTCGTACGGGCGGGGGTCCGGGTCGACGCCGTGGTGGTCTTGCGCGCGGGTGCCTTGCTGGCCGCCGCCGTGGTCTTCGTGGCCGGTGCCTTGCGCGCGGTGGTGGCCCGCGCCATCGTCGCCTTGCGCGCGGGCGCGGCCTTCCGCGCGGCGGAAGCAGCCTTGCGCGCGGGCGCAGTCTTACCCACGGCGGAAGCAGCCTTCCGGGCCGGCGCGGCCTTGCCCACGGCGGAAGCAGCCTTCCGAGCCGGCGCGGCCTTGCGCGCGGCGGGCGCGGTCTTACGCGCCGGGGTCGCCGCGCTCGCGGACGCCTTGGCGGCCGTGGTGCGCGCTGCCGTGCCCCGGGCCGCTGTACTGCCGGCCGCCGCGCTCCGAGTGCTCGTGCTCCGGGTACCCGTGGTCCGCGCCGCCGTGGTCCGGGCCGCTGTGGCCGTCGCTGTGGTGGCCTTGTTGGCCGGTGCCCGCTTGGCCGCTGTCGTGGTGCGCGCCGGAGCCGGGCGCCCCTCGCTCGCCGCAGCCCGCGCCGAGGTGGTCTTCTTCCCCGCACCGGCAGCGGCCGTCTTCTTCGCCGCAGCCGCAGGCGTGGGCTTCACGCCGGTGGCAGCCGTAGCGGACCCGGGCGCGGTCTTCCGACCGGCAGCCGCAGGGGTCGCCGCGGTGATCTGACTGGCGGGGGACTTCACGGCGGCGCGCTTGCGGGCGGGGGCCGTCGTGGTGCCCGCTGACGCGGTCGCGTTCGCGGCCGGGGTCGCCGTGGCGGTGCGCCGGGCGGCCGGGGGCGTGGCGGTGGTGCGCTGGGAGGCCGGGGCCCGGCCGGCAGCACCGGACGCGGTACGGGTGGCCGGGGCGGTGCCGTTCGCGCGACGCGTGGTCGGCGTACGGGTGAGGCCGGCGGTGCGGTCCGTGGCGGCAGTCTGCCGGGCGGGTGTTCGCGTCGCGGCCGGTCGGGTGGCCTGTTGTGCTTCGGCCATCTCGGTTCCTCCTTGGGGACGTGCCGCCGCCCTCGCGGCGCACGTGGTGTCGCGACGCGAGGTCGTCCCGCGTCGGCTACTTCTCCTCCCCGTCCTCCTCGGCCCTACGGGCGTCCTCGGCTTCCCACGCTTCGTTGCGCTCCCGCACCTTCTGCAGGGCGTTCTCCGCGTCGGTGGCCGAGGCGTACGGGCCGAGGACGTGCCGGGCAGGGCACACGTCGGCTTCGTGCTCGACCCGGTGGTGTCGCGTACACCAGTAGTAGCGCCCATGTCCGCTGTCGTTCATGGGATCACTGTGCATCGGGACACGACGGCCCGCCACCGGAACACTGCAAGTCACCAGGCTTTTCCACAGTAGACCTGCTTGTGGCTTTACATGCGAAAACGGCGAAAAACACAAAATGTCGAGGTAGTGCGAACACTCTCCGTGCACGACAGGGTGTCGCTGCGACGGCGGATGTCGACGCCGACGGCACAATGTCGGCACGCCGCGACGGCGCGCGCACCGAGCGCGTCCGAGGCTCGCTAAATCCAAGCCTGCCAGGGAAATCGGGCCACCGGCCGGATCGTCCTGACCGGATGCGAGCGCCGATCGGCACCCGGCTAAGGTCGCCGGATGGGCGTACCGGAATACATCCTGAGGATGCGTGAACACGTCGGACACGAGCTGATTTGGCTACCCAGCGTCAGCGCGGTGGTCCGGAACGACGCGGGCGAGCTGTTGCTCTCCCGACTCGCCTACGACGGGCGATGGTCGGTGGTGAGTGGCTTCGTCGAGCCGGAGGAGCAGCCGGCCAGCGCGGTGGTCCGCGCGGTGCTGGAGGAGACCGGTCTGGAGGTCGAGCCGCTGCGGCTGAGCAGCGCGGTGACGCATCCGCGCACGTACCCGAACGGGGACCGCTGCGAGTACCTCAACCTCGGCTTCCGCTGCCGTCTGCTCGGCGGCGACCTGCGGGTCGACAACGAGGAGTCGCCGGACGTGCGGTGGTTCGCCCCGGGGCGGCTGCCCGACCTCGACGAGCACGCCCGGATGGTGATCCGGCACGCGCTGGGCACCGAGGTGTCGGCGTACTTCCTGCCCGCCGGGATGCGCTGGGGCGCGCCGGGCGAACTCGAGCATGCCTGACGCGCTGCTGCGCTACCTGACCGAGCTGGTCGCCGCCGCGCGCGAGGTGCTCGGCGACGACCTGCGCGGGGCGTACGCGGCGGGCTCGGTGGGGTTGGACGCGTACCAGCCGGGGCGCAGTGACGTGGACGTGGCGCTGGTCTGCGGCGGCCCGCTGGACCGCACGACGGCCGGTGAGCTGATGGCGCGGCTGCGACACGAGACGCTGCCCTGCCCGGCGCGCGGGCTGGAACTGGTGGTGTACCGGTGGGAGGTGGCCCGGTCGGGCACTCCCGAGCCGGGGTTCGAGGTGGAGCTGAACACCGGCGCGGGGATGGCCTTCCGGGTGTCGTACGGCCCGGCGGACCGGCCGCCCGCCGACGGCCTGTTCTGGTACGGCCTGGACCGCAGCATCCTGCACCAGAGCGGGCGGGCCCTCCTCGGCCCGCCCGCCGCCGACGTCGTCGCCGACCTCTCCCCCGACGACCTGCGGCGGCTCGTGGTCGAGGCGCTGCGGTGGTGGCTGGCGCTGCCGCTGCCCGCCGGCGACGTGCCCGCACCCGGAGCGGAGGACGCCGTGCTCGGCGCGTGCCGGTCCTGGGTACGCCTGCACCACGGGGTGTGGCTGCCCAAGGTGGCCGCCGGCCGGCGGCTGCTGGCCGAGGCCGGACCGCTCGTCGACGCCGCGACCACCGACCTGGTGGTCCGGTCGGTCGCCGCCCGCGACGGCGGCCCACCCCCGTCCGGCCCGCAGGCCCGCGCCTTCCAGCGCCGGGTGTTGGCCGACCTCACCGGTACGCCGTCCTGAGCGCTCAGGCCGCAACCGGCTCCACCGGGATCCACAGCTCCGCGTCGGCGTGAGCGCCGTCGGCCGAGATCCGGGTACGGGAGATCTCCGGACCGGGCCGGGAGCGGTACGGGTTGGACGGGAACCACTGCGTGAACACGTCCCGCCACAGGTGCTGCACCGCCTCCGGAAAGGCCCCGGAGATCTCGAAGACCGCCCACGTCCCCGCCGACACCGGCATGGCGTCCAGGTCCTCGGGCACGTCGGCGCCGGTGGCCACGCAGAACCAGTAGTCGAGTTCGGTGCCCTCGGCGCGACTGTCGGCGAGGCCGGCACCGACGTTGACGACGCCCGCCGGCTCCTGGTCGGACAGCGCCTCGATCCGGTCCCGGGTCGCCGCTTCGATGCTCCTGACGAACGCCACGATGGCCGGGTTCATGCCCCCGTGCACCAGCGGCACCCGGGCCTTGCGGCCGACCAGCCGGAAGGACTCCTTCTGCACGATGCGGTACCGCATGCTGCTGCTTCCCTCGACGGTCAGCCGGAAGGACATCCGGGGCTGGGCCCGCAACACCGCGCCGGTACGCCGGGCCTCACCGGGTCCGACCCCGTGCACCGCCTTGAACGCGCGGGCGAACGCCTCGGCCGAGCCGTACCCCCAGCGGACCGCGATGTCGAGCAGCGTGCGCTCCCCCGCGACCACCTCCGCGCCGGCCACCGTGAGCCGGCGACGCCGCACGTACTCGGAGAGCGGAACGCCGGCCAGCGCGGAGAACAGCCGCCGGAAGTGGTGCTCCGACGTGACCGCGATCCGCGCCAGCTCACCGGCGTCGACCGGCCGGTCCAGGTGCCGCTCGATGTGCTCCATGGCCTGGTTGAGTCGCTCCAGCACCTGGTGTCTCCTTCCCCTGCGCCACCCACACTATGGACGCGACGGCACCGGGCACCCGACAGGCTGTGCCCGGTGCCGTCGGTGGTACTCCATGCGCGTCCCCGGGTACCCGACGCCGCTCCGAAACGACGTCGACCCACCGACGATGCCCAGGTTGCAGACTGAGTAGCAGACGACGTCGGCACCGAGACATCAGCCGCAGCGACGAACTCGACCGGCCCGCCGGTCACCGAGCGTGGCCCACTCAGTTCGATCGCGCTGCCCCCGGGTGCACACCGCAGGTCAGGTGTGCCACCCTCGTCCGAGATTTGCTCACCCGGGGCCCGGCCCCCGGGAAGACCACGAGCTGGCGCGAACCCGGACGCCAGTCGAACCTGGAGGCACCGTGGCCAACCTCGACACCGCCCTCAAGGACGCCATGACGATCGACGGCGCGATCGGCGTCGCGCTCGTCGACTACACCAGCGGGATGACACTCGGCGTCGCGGGCGGCACACCGGAGATCGACCTGACCGTCGCCGCCGCCGGCAACACCGACGTGGTACGCGCCAAGATGCGGACCATCGAGATGCTCAAGCTCAACGACGAGATCGAGGACATGCTGATCACCCTCGGCGGTCAGTACCACATCATCCGGCCGCTGGCCGGCGCCAACGGCAAGGGCCTGTTCCTCTACCTGATGCTCAGCAAGACCCGCTCCAACCTGGCTCTCGCCCGCCACCAGCTGCGCAGCATCGAGGAGCGCCTCGAACTGTGAGCGAGACCTTCCTACCCCGCCGCACCGCGCAACGCCCGGCCGCCCCACCGCCGCCTGCCTTCCCGCCGTCCCTGGCCGGCAACCCGCGTCTGCCGTACCCGGCCATCGGCACCGAACTCGCCGAGCTGCGCCTACAGATCCCCGGCGTGCAGGGAAGCGTCCTCGGCGGCGTGGACGGACTGCGCATCACCCACGACGTACCACCACCGCTGGACCCCGACGACCTGGCCGCGATGGCGGCGGCGACCTTCGGCCTCGGCCGGCAGGTCAGCCTCCGACTCGGCCAGGGCGAGTTCCGGCAGTCCACCGTCCGCAACCAGGCCGGCTACTTCTCCGTGTACGCCGTCGGCCCGCAGGCCCTGCTCTCCGTGGTCGGCGCCGACGCGATCAACGTGGCCCGCCTCCACCTGCACGCCCCACCCGTCGCGGAACGCCTCGCCGCGCTGCTCACGCAGGTCTGACCGCTGCTGCTCACGCAGGTCTGATCGCTCTGTTGGTCGCGCGGTCTGACCGTTCTGTTGCTCGCGCAGGGATGACCGCTCTGCCACGAGCCGGGCTCACCGCCATCGTGTGCGCCACGCGCCGCGCGTGATTCCTCGCCACACGATGGCGGTGAGCCCACCACCCTAGTCACCCGTCGCGCGAGGACGTCTCGCTGACTGCCGCCCAGGCAAGCCGGAAGCCCTTCTGAGACCGGCGACGAGGACGAACACCGACCGCCGCTCGGTGGCCTGACCACGGTTGCCGATCTGGTATCCCTCAAGCCAGATCCAGCCGTCGAACGTCGTCCAGTCGAGAGCCCTGATCAGTCGGAAGTGGATCGGTCTGTGGAACTGCGGACTGGCCTCCCGGGTGAGGTAGAGCAGTTCTCCCGACCGAGGTACGCCAGGCGTTGACGGTCACTGCGGCGTCTTCGAGCCTTGGGCAGGCGGTGTGCGGTTGACAGCGCGTACAGACGCCCTTGTGGTGGGCGTCGATGACCGACCACGCGAGTTCGACACGGAACGGGACCTCAGGCCGGGTCATCGGCGGAGCCGTCCGGCCTCTCGTCAGAACTCGGACGGTGGTAGGGACGCTGGTTCGTCGACCCGCTGTGCGCCAGTCCAGCTCGGACGCGCACTTGGTCGACCGAGATCACCTGCCAGACGACGTCGATGGGCTCGTCCGGCCTCTGGAACCACTTCGACCGCGTCACTGGTTGCCTCCGGAAGTCGTAGGGCAACCGACACAGACACACCTACCCCTAGGTCACTCTCCGTGCCGGTTGCGTTGCAACCCTAAGCCCGTCCAGTCAACCTGTCTAGACAGGCTCGCCTAGGGTGCGGCGCAGAAGAGACTCCGGAAGATCGGCGGTACGGTGACGGACGTGCCTACCCCGCACCCAGAGCCACCCCGGTACCGGTTGATGGCGGAAGAACTGCGCCGCCGGATCATGTCCGGCGCGATCCCGCCTGGGGCGCTACTGCCCAGCGAATCGACCTTGATGACCGAGTTCTCCGTGGCGCGCGGAACGGTCCGGGAGGCGCTCGCCCTGCTGCGCGCCGAGGGCTTGGTGGTCACCGAGATGGGACGCGGGACGTACGCACGGCCCACCATGCCCGTACGGCGTCTCGGCTCCGACCGCTACCGTAAGGAACTCGACCAGGTCCGCTCCGGCGAACTTGGTACGTCGTTCACAGCGGACCAGCAGATCCCGTGGTCGGCGTACACCCTGGACAAGACCTTCCACGAGACGCCCGCAAGCGAGACGATCGCCGACCTCTTCGGCGTCGAGCCGGGCACGATGCTGCTCGAACGCCGCTTCGTCTTCCGGACACACGGCACGCCACAGCAGATGTCGACCTCATACCTGCTGCTGGAGATGGTGACCGGCACCCCTGTGGCCGACCCCGCCAACGAGCCGTGGCCCGGCGGCAACACCGCGCAACTTCACAGCCTGGGCCACACGATCACGTCGGTGCGGGAGCAGGTCCGGGCGAGGATGCCCGTACCCGACGAGGTCGACACCCTGCGGATTCCCGGCGGCGTGCCGGTGGTCGTCCTCACGCGGCAGACCTATGCCGGGGACCGCGTCCTTGAGGTCGCCGACATCACGATCCCCGCCGACAGGGTCAGCCTGGACTATCGAATCGACCTGGGTTAGGTCGCTGCTGGATGCCTGCGGAATTCTGCTCGCCGACAGCCAGCGCGAGCCGCCGTCCAAGGTTCGAGGCGATCGGGCAGCACTTGGGCCGTTATCGGCTCACCGGGGCCAGCGGTGAATGCGGTGGTGTCGGTCGCGGGCGGCTCGGTACTGTCCGGGCTCACGATCGACGGGAATAGCGGGGTCGAGTTGAGCAGTGGCGTGGGTACGACGGTGTTGTGGCGCCCGACCGGGCCACAGGAGCTGGAGCTTGTCCGCGCCTCGGGGTGGCGGCAGTGGCCGCCGCGCCTGCCCGATCAGCCGATCTTCTACCCGGTGTTGAACGAGGACTACGCGATCAAGATCGCCCGGGACTGGAACGTGCCCGCCTCCGGCACGGGTTACGTGACCCGCTTCCAGGTCGAGACGGAGTTCCTGAGCCGCTACCCCGTGCGCCAAGTCGGCGGCGACACCATCTTGGAGTTGTGGGTACCCGCCGAGGAACTGGACGAGTTCAACAAGCACATCGTCGGTGCGATCGAGGTCATCCACGAGTTCCGGTCGCAGTGATCAGGAGGGCCAGCGGTTAGCGGACGCCCCCCGTCCTGCATCGCAGCAGGTTCGGGCGATCCGTCTTAACCGACGGCTTCAGGCCCCGGCTGATACGCGGCGATCCAGTCCCGCAGGCGCTTCATCACCAAAGGATGCACGTCGGCCAGGAGTTCGATTCGCTCGGCGACCACGTCCGGTCTCACCAGTCCCGCTCGGAGCAACGCGTCAGCGAACTTGTTGTCCTTCTCCCTGCCGGCTACCAGCTTGGACACCACACAATCGTGCGGATCGAGCGCATAGCCACGTCCCGGCTGGGTGTTGTCGGACTCCACCAGCACCAAACGGTCGCGCCAGCCATCAGGCAACACCGCAGTCGACACACTCACACCCTGGGCGTAGTAGCCGAACGTCTCGTGGAACGGCGAGAACTCGCCGATGAACGCGTCGATCTGGTCGGCCTTCTGATCGTCCGGGTCGTCAAAGAACGCCACATCCACCTCCATCGAGGCAGTGGCTTCAAGCGGAAGATCACCTTCCAGGAACGTCCCTAGCACCGACTGACTGCCGATGATGAGGACGTTCCGGTCCTCGACAATCCGACCCGTCGATCTCAGGACATGCTCCAGCTCTGCGCGCTTCATGCCGCCCGGTCTCCGACGCTGCGCTTGAAGGACTCAAGAACCTTCCGACGCTGCGACTGCGAGAGCACGCCGGCGAAGGGCGAATTCTGCCGCAACTCGACAGCCTCCGGGTCTTCCGACGTCAACGACCGCAGGACAGAATCCACGCCTTCGTTGATCTTGTCCTGCCAGCGCCTCAGCCAGACCTCGGCCATAGTCCCCCGATGCTGTCGGAGCAGTCGATCAAGGTTCTCCGCAGCCTTACCCAGCACTTCGTCCGGATCGACGACCAGGCCGCCCGCCACCGCTTGGTGCAGCCACAGCGACTTGAGCTGATCACGGGTCAACGCCCGCTTTGGCCGCAACAACGCCTCGACATGCTCCCGCCTGACCTTGCGGTGCGCACCCACCCGCACGAACGGCAGGTCCCCACGTTCACACAGGTTGACCACCTGCTGACGCGACGACCCCAGCAACTTGGCCGCTTGGCCAGTGGTCAGGAGTTCCCCACTCATCTTGCCAGCATGCGCCGTAAACGCTAAAAACGCAACTCAGCAACTGCATCTGCGCTGCTCGCACCGCATCACCAGGCAAGAAGAAGAGACCGTCGATCGCCGTTGCGGGTGCGCTCCGCCGAGATCAGTTGATGCACTCCTGGGCCACCTCTTGACCGTCAGGGCGCCCTCAGGGCGTCAAACGCCGACCAACGTTGACCATGAACGACCATCGACGCCCGGACATAGGACCAGTTCAGAGCCTTGATCGGGGCTCTGAACTGGTGGGCGACGGACGAGTCGACCTGTACGCCGGATTATGAAGTTCATTAGTGCCCTGAGCAGGCGATTCGTTTGCCAGATACCCGCTCAGGGCGTCGCCAGGGCGTCAGAGAGAACCAGGCCACCCTCAGGCCGTCGGAGGTCGCACCTTGGCGGGATCAACGTCCCACCGGAGAACGGTTCGGGATGAGTGGTCACTGGTAACCGTCACCGGGTAGACGTGACCCGCCGCCCGCTCCCCCCGGTGCCGCATCGAATGGTCGCCCTCGTTCCAGCCGATGCCGAGGACGGGACAGCCGGCAACTTCGACCGGCCCGACGTGCAGCGGATGGTTGGCAGCGGACCGGCGAAAGTTGTCGTAGTCAGTACCTGGCTCCACGGATGGGCCGGCCCATGAATCGAGCGCGACGGCGTCGCCCAGGACCATGCCGCACCGGTCGGCCGGTAGGTCACCGAGCAACCGGCCGGCGCTTTCTCCGCCCAGACGAACCTCAAGCATCGTGATGGCGACCTCGCCGAAGAACGGGGACGGCTGGGTAGCCGCCAGCACGGGTAGGAGACGGTCTGGGTCGACAGGTACGGCGACCGCCTCGAACAGCCATTCCTGGATATGGCCACCACCAGTGGCAGCGACCGCCGCCGCACGATCGGAAAGCCGCTCGCCGATGCTCGGCCAGATGTAGTCGAGGTGCCCGACCGTCGCGAGGACCAAGACACCGGATGGGGCAGCGACCATACCCAACTCAACGAGATCCACCCGGACGAGTCTGGTCTTCTGGCACAACGCTGTCACCGGCGCGGACCCGGAACCTCAGCCGCAGGCCCGAACAGATTGTCGATCGCGTTGCGGGTGCGTTCCTCGCTGGCCGGCATCAGGTGCGTGTACACCCGGAGGGTGAAGCCGGGGTCGGCGTGGCCGAGGTAGGAGGCGAGGGCCTTGATGCTCTCCCCCGCGTCAAGCAGCGACGAGGCGTAGAAGTGGCGCAGCGCGTGCATCCCGGTCGCCCGGGTCGGCGTGATGCCGGCCGCCACGACGGCGGGACGCCAACTCTTGTTGTCGAAGGTGCGCCGATTGATCGCACCGCGCCGGGTGGTGGTGAACAGCAGCGGCACCGTGACCCGCTCGTCGTCCGCCGGGTTCTCCCACGGCAGGGTGAGCGATAGCGGAGCGAAGTCGTCGATGTGCTGCCGCAGCACCAGGCCGACGGAGTCAGGCAGCGGCACCCGGCGATCCCGGTCGTTCTTGGGTAGCCCGAAGACGAGCCGAGAGCGGACGAGCTTGACCTGACGCGAGACGTGCAACCAGCCCGCGTCAAGGTCGATGTCGTCGACACCGAGGCCCAGGATCTCCCCCTGTCGCAGTCCGCAGCCGGCGCCCAGGTCGACCATCGCGCGGTACCGCTGGGCGAGGCCACCGCGAATTGCCGAAACCTGTTCGTACCGCCACGGCACCACCCTGCGCTGCACCGGTCGCGGTGGCTTTACTGACTTTGCCGAACACGGATTCTTGGTGATCCGTTCGTCGTCGACCGCCGCGCCGAGGATGGTCCGCAGGTGGGCGAAGACCACGGCCCGGGTAGCCGGAGCCAGCTTGCCGACCATGCTCGCGTCCCATTCCCGGATGTGGCCCGGCTTGATCTCCGCCAACTTTCGAGAGCCGAAGCACGGAAGCAGGTGCTTCCGTACCCGAAACTCGGTGCTCTCCCGGGTCGACTCGTCGAACGAGCGCGTCCGTAGCCACGTCTCGGCGTACTCGGCGAAGGTCATCCGACCGGCGACCGGGTCGACGTACGAGCCGCGCAGCTTGTCCGTCTCGGTGGAGACGAGGAACGCCTCAGCCTCGCGCTTGGCCCGGTCGGGGTAGGACTTCTTCCGTTCCTTGCCGTCCGGCCCGACGTACCGCACCCGGTAGCGCAGCCCTTTGCCGAACAGGTTCGTCTTGACCCGCTCCCGTCGCCCGCCCGGGTGGTGAACCGTCTTATACCAGCGATCCTCTACGTGTCCCATCAGGCCGCAGCCTGCTCACGTACCCAGGACCGGACCGCTTCCGGCTCGTACCGCAGGTGTCGACCGACCCGAGCGGCCGGCGGACCGTACTTGACCTTGCGCCAGCGGTACAGCGTCTCGGTCGGTACCCGCAGGTACGCCGACACGTCCCGGATCGTCCAGAGCCCATCGTTCGCCACCGTCACTGCCCCTCCCCCGTCATGCCGTTCGTGCCCGACGTCGATTCGGTGTCGGGGAGCTGGGCGGCGCGGTCCTTGGCGGCGAGGAGTTCGGAGCGCCAGCGGGCGCGTTCGCCGATGGCCCGCAGGAGTCGATGCGCCAGTGGACCCACGTCGGGATCGTCGGGTCGGGCGAGTTCCCAGGCGTGGCGGACGGGTTCGACGGTGGCGCCCTGGTCGTCGACGCCCTCTAGACCGACAGTGACGCCGAGCAGTGCGCGCACCCATGCCCGCACGTCGTGCTTGTGGTCCGAGAGCGTCTTGCCGGACCAGTCGCGGGAGATGAGGATGCGCCGGCCGCCGATGCCGAGGGTGTCTCGTTGGTGGACTTTGCCCTTGCAACGGCCGGGCTTGAGTTTCGCGTTGGCCTTGCGGGGTTGGATGCCGTAGAGCAGCCAGTTCGCGCAGCGTTCCGTGCACGGGGTGACCTGGAGTTCCTGCCACAGCCGGTCGAGGTGTGCGCGCTGCCTGCTGCTGGTGATCTTGTGGACGTCGCCGGTGTGTTTGGTGATGTACTTCGTGACGTAGCGGATGGTGCGTTCGGCGTCGTCGGTGCCGGGCATGACCCCGCGTGCGTCGACCTGGGAGCCGAAGCGCACGACGTGCACCGGTTCCGCGTCGGGGTCGGCGTCGATGGCGTCGAGTGCTTCCGTCCAGGCGGTCAGCGGCGCGCGGGTGTCCGGGTCGACCCACGCCGAAGCCTGCTCGTCCCAGAGCGGGAGCCGGTCGAGGGTGTACCGCTGGACGTCGACCGAGGGCCACCACACCTGGTGGTACGTCGCCGACGCCACGGTGCGGAGCACGTCGCGGGGGATGGTGCCTCGGATGGCGAAGTGTGCGTGTGGGGCGAGTCGGCGTTGGGGCTCGACGCAGCCGGCGTACTGGACGTTCCATCCTTCGCAGCGGCGCAGGTTCTGCCAGAACCGGTCGAGCAGCCGGGGGAAGTGGACGGCGTCCCAGGCGGCGCGGCGGTAGTCGTACCGGTCGGGGTTGAGCGGGGTGCCGTCGGGCCTGACGGGGCCGTAGGAGTCGAGGGTGAGCGTGAGCCACATCGACGGCCGGTAGGCGGTGCCGTCGGGGGCGGTGTAGGTGCGGCCGACGGTGCGTCGCTCGACCTTGCGCCGAGGTAGCTCGGGGGCGTCCTGTCGACGGCGGGTGGAGCGCTTGCGGCGGCGGCCGTTGTCCTCGTCGGCCTGGTCGTCGTCGCCGGTCGGGTGTGGTGGGGCGACGCGGCCTCGGAGTCCTTCGGCCGTGATGGCGTCTTCGATTTCGCGGATGGCGTCGTCGAGGTCTTCGACCTGGTCCCATTGGCTTGCTCGGGATGCTTCGTCGCGGGAGAACTCCAGGTGACCGCGCAGCAGGATGAGCGCCTTCTGTTCCTCGGTCGCTGGTTCTGGTGGGGGTAGGGGTTCGTCGTTGCGGTGCCAGCCTTCCCGGATCTGGGCCTGTCGCAGTCGGCGGTTCTTCTTGGCGCACGGGCCGCACTTGTCTTCCCGGGTCGCGCCGCAGGGCAGGTCGATGACCTCGGTCAGGCCGGTGTTCAGGTCGGTGCGCCGCATGGCGAGGGGGCGGACGCAGACGCCGTACTCGGCCGCGATCTCCTTGAGCACGTCGACCGAGCGGGGCAGTGCCATGCGGGCCGCCCGCGATCCCGGCCGAGGAGCGGCAGCCGGGGTCGGGGCGGGTTCGAGGCCGGGCAGGGTGGCAGCGGTCATCGGATGATCCCGACGACGTGCGGCCGGTTGGGCTGAACGGCACGCGGAGGCAGCACCACCGCCGGAGCCGGGACAGCCGGCGGAACCGGGACAGCCGGCGCAGCAGGCTCGGTCACGCGGACCGGTTCGACATCGGGGGCCGGGCCGGGTTGCTCGGTCCGGTGCGCAATTGGCTGGTGTGGCTCGACGGCCGGTGCGGTAACTGGAGCGTTGGACAGGACAACCTTGACCAGGGCGAGGAACGCCAGCGACGGCACCGCCGCCACGATCCAGCCCCACACCGACGGTTCAGCGCCCGCGACCTGGGCTGCGAGGGAGAGCAGCGCGAACGCCACCAGGAGCGAGCCGACCAGGCCGACGGGGCGACCGGCGCGACGGCGGGCGCGTAGTTCCAGGCCGAGGTAGATCGCCATCAGTTCGACGGCTACGGCGTTGGCCCAGCCGATCCAGTGTGGTTGGCCGTGGGCGACGGACAGGTCGTGGACGTGGGTGAAGGCGGCGGCGCCGGCCATGGTGCCGATGGCGAGCAGGATCACCAGGCGTACCGCGGATTCGGTGCGGGCGGTCATCGCCATTCCTCCAATGGCGTCTCGCGGATGGTGAGGTCGATGCGGATGCGTCGGCCGTCCATGTCGGGGCGGCGGTGGAGCATCTGCGCGACGCCGTGGAGGGCGGCGGCGGTCTGGTGGGCGGGGCCGACGAGCCGGATGTGCAGCGGACGCCGGAGCCGGTTGAGGACGCGGGTGAGGGTGTTCACGGCGGTTACCTCCGGGCGGGTCGGATGTCGGTGCGGATGTAGTCGGGTGGGGTGCCGAGCGAGGCGACCGCTTCGGAGAGGCAGCGCCACAGCGCCCACGCCTCGTCGGGGGTCAGGGACATCCGTCGCCGTCCCGCACCGACCGCGAGATAGACCGGGTACGGGTCGGGCCGCTCCGGGTCGACGCGGACGGACACGGCGGTGACCGGGTCGGGGGTGCGCAGCCGGTAGAAGCGGCGACCGGGCGCGGTCATCGGCCCTCACCGCTGGTGTCGCGGTCGAGGAGGTTGCGCAGCGATTCGGGCAGCAGCGGTCCGGACGGCGTACGCGGCAGCGGTGGTCGGGCCGGTTCGGGGGCGGTTTCCCGCCGGACCTGGGCGAGGATGTCCGCCGCATCGCCGGGTGCCGGGTACTGGCGGGCCATGTCGCGGATGTCGTCGTCGGAGACGTACGAGAAGCGGACCCGCATCGGGTCGGGGGTGCCGTCGAGGATCACGTACCCGACGCCCTTGGCCCATCGCGGCATCTGGTCAGCGAGGGCACCCCGAGTGCGGGCACCGTCGCCAAGGACCATGTCGACCTGGGACGCCTCGGTCAGGCCGAGCGCGATGCGGGTCGGGAACAGGTCCCGGAACGGCAGCACGTCCTTACGCGGGTCCTGCAACGCCGCCACCACCAGGACACCGACCCCGGCCCCCTGGGACAGCAGCAACCCGAGCGACGAGGCGATGCGCTTACGCAGCTCGACATCTTGCAGGTAGGCGGTCAGTGCGGCCATCTCGTCGACGACGACCACGACCAGGGGGTCAGCCTCCGTCGGCGTGTGCACCCGCACCGTGCCCGCAAGCCGGGTCTGCCGCTCCCGGAGGACGGTGACGGCCTCGTCGAGGAGATCGGCCATGGCCTCGAAGGACTTGCAGGCGAACCGGGCGAACATCGGACGGCCGAGCGCGAACTCCATCCCGCCCTTCGGGTCGATCACCCAGAGCCGGACGAGGCCGGAGGCGATCCCGCCGCCGAGGACCCGCACCAGCGACCACAGCACCGACCCCTTACCGGAGCGGGTCGCCCCACCCACGAGAACATGCGTGGCAAGCAGGTGCAGCGACCAGGGACGCAGGTCCTCCCGACGGGCCAGGGGCAGCGCGGTGAAGTCCGGCACCGCCGGCACGTCGAACGGCGGGACCACGGTGCGCAGCGCGTCGGTCCGCACCACCGCCAGGTAGACCAGCGTCGGCCGATCCCGGAACCGCACCCGATCCACCAGGCGCAGCAGCCACGCACCATGGCCGGTACGGGTCGGTGGGTCGCCGGGACGTTCCGAGTAGACCCGGACGTGCCGCCGGCCGAACGCGTACGCGAGATTGGCGCTGACCGCCTGGAACTGTTCCGGCGTCTGGCCCCGCACCATGCGGACGGTCAACACGTCGAGCGCCTGATCTGAGCGCACCCGCAACAGTTGCGGCAGGACCGGCTGAAGGTCGTAGGTGTCGGCGAGCCCGCACAGCGTCATGGCCTCCCGCCACACCCGCCGGTACACGAACACCCGCCGGAACGAGCCGAGCAGCGGACCGGCGAGCCAGGTCCACCAGGACGACTCGTCCCGCCACCGCCACACCGCCGAGGCCGCCGACCCCAGCACCAGCGGCACCACCAGCCCGGACCAGCCGAACTCGACGAACAGCCACAACGCCAGCACCGCCGTACCGGTGGCCACCGGATGCCGCAGGCACCACCAGACAGCCCGGCCGGACCAGCGCAGCACCAGGCCGAGCAGCACCGCCCACATAGGCAGCGCGAACCGCTTCGGCCGGAACACCACCAAGTCCCCGGCCGAAGTCATCACCACGTCACCGCGAGGCCGCCCGAACATCAGGCACCCCGCAGCGACACGAACCGGCCCGCCGCGTCACGCACCGGCGGGAACGGAAGAACGAGCTGCCCGGCGCAGCACCCACACCGACCGTCAACACCGGTGGATGGTTCGAACCGGACCTGACACGCGACACACCGAGGCCAACCACGGCCAGCCCGACGCCTACCCTTGGACACGTCACGACCTCTCTCGACAGAGCAGGGGAAGAGACACCAGGGGGCGGGGCTGCCGTCCGCCAAGACCAGACAGCCCCGCCCCCACCTGAAACGGCTACGCCGCCGCCTTCTTGCCACCGACCACCGGAGCCCGCAGCCCGGTCGCCCGCAGCGAATACGCCATCCGACCGTTGTTCGCCACGTACGGCGTCACCGTCATCCCGTCGAACTCCACCGCCTCGAACGGCGCACCCGACGGCGGCACCGGCTGATAGTCAGCCGAGATCTTCACCGTCGTCTCCCGCGAGCGCTTGCCCAGCTCAGGGTCAAGATCCATCACCCGGACCTGCCACACCCGCTGACCAGTCAGCTTGTCCTTCGCCGGGGACCGCCGACCCGTCTTCTCGTCGTAGTCCTCGACCTCACCCAGCGACTCGGGCACCAACGCGCACCCCGCCGGGAACACGTCCTCGAACCGCACGGCGAACCTCGTACCGCCACGCAGAGCCATCGCTCCAACCTCCAACTTGTTGACTTGTCTGCCAAGTTGCGAGGTCCAAGGTAGACGGCACTTGGCAGACAAGTCAACAAGTTGGCTCGGCGCTGCGCTGTCGACGCGGGCGCGGGCGCGGGTTGCCACCAGCAAGCTGCACTCATCGGAAGTCATCACGGCGAGCGCGTGTGACGTTAATTACTGGAAGGCCAGTCCGAGACGCCCAACGAGAGAGCGGATTTACGTTACAGAAGGGGTCTAAGGAGAATGTCCAGAACTCCAGACAAATCGATCTAGCGCCACATATTACCGATTCGAGAAAGCCTGCCTCGGTACCGCATTTTTCCTGCTCAGGAGCCACGTGAACGCTAATCAAATAATAACATGTGCGAAGTTGCGCGACTTCCAAATATTACCACCGCAATCACCGGCGACCCGCCACAAGCCAGCAAGCAAGAGACGGCTGGCGACGCCGAGCTGCCTGTTTCCATTACCCTCGAAACCGATGCCGAGGGAGGTGAGAATGGAGCTTGTTTTCGCACTACGAATCTCGCGTCAGGTGATCATCCGCGTCATCGTCGTCGTGACGGTCGTAGTGGTCAGCGGCAACGTTTGGATCTACTGAGGACCACAGATGGCAAGGGCGGGACCACCGGGTCCCGCCCGGCCTCGTTCACCGAGAAGCGGGGTGCTGCATCACCGCCTAGCGGGTATCCGGCGGTCATGTCCGACCGTGTTCCAAGAACATCCGAGCGCGAGCACGCGCGTCCTCGCGGCCTCGATGACCCGACTGTCGAGGCGCTCGGCGAGCTAAGCAAGGCGTTGGAGACGATTCACCGGGTGCGTGGGCACCTGTACGCCGCTCACCAACTCGTCGGCGGCGCAGACCTCACCCTGGACCGCGTCGTCGAGCTGCTACGGCAAGCGGGCCACGACGAGGTAGCCAAGCGGGTAGAGCGGGAGTTGCTGGGCCGGAACGTCCTACCCGGTCGCTGGACCTTCCAGATCATGGAGGAGTTCGACGATGGGTACTACGCCGCGTTCCAGGAGGTCGAGCGGTACGCCCGCGAGACGCTTGCCGGCGGCCAACGGCACATCTTCGAGGCAGAGATGAAGGAGCGTCGGCGCACTCATGGCATGCCGGGACATGAGGCTACGCCGCAAAAGTGACCGGCAGCCCGTTCGGGAGCATCGAGGCCAGGGCAACGGCTCTGGCCTCGATGATCTTCATGCGGCCCTCGTACTCGACGGGTTCGCGGTGCGCGGCTTGGCTCGTGACCTGACCTGGCCACTTGCGGTAGAGCAAACCGTGTTCACGGGTGAAGTAACCCTCGCTGACCGCGCTGGCAGCGAGGAGTAGGCCAGTGTCCTCGGAGGCCGGGAGTGCCATCCAGCCGCCGAGGGCGAGGAGCAGATCCCGGCGGATGCAGAGAGTGGCGGGGTGGACCTGGGCGCGGTAACCGTTGGCCTGCCAGAAGGCGAGCACGGCACCGCGGCTGATGGGTCCGCCGGCCGGATCCTTGTCCCATCCGACGGTAGACCCATCGGGCATCAGGTCCAGGACGCGCGAGGTCGTCCAGCCGATCTGCGGGTGGATGTCGAAGGCGGCGATGTCGCGGGCGAGTGCACCGGCCGTGAGTTGGTCGTCAGCGTCGAGCACCTTGACCAGATCGCCGGTGACACGGGAAAGAGCGAGGGTGCGGGCAACACCCGGGCCGCCGGAACGACCACCGCCGAGGCTGATGCGAGGGTCGTCCGGCAGAACCCCGTCCAACGCACCGGTCTGCCCGTCCTCCTGGACGAGCCACTGCCAGTCCCACCCGTCGGGCATGTCTTGCTTGACCAACGAGTCGTACGCACCGGCCAGGTACTCGACGCTGGGCGCATGGACCGGAGTGATGACCGTGACGAGATGCGTCAAGTTTTCCACCGTTGCAGTTTGTGGGAGTACACAAGCTCGGTCCGGTCCCCTGGCATCACCACGTCGGCCACCTCGACGGCCCGGCCGGTGGTGTCGATGGACGTCTTGCGCACGGTCAACACGGAGACGCCGGGGTCGATGTCGAGGAGTTCGGCCTCATCCGGCGACGGCGGACGCGCCCGAACCTCGTCCTCGATGCGGTCCAACTCGACGCCGATCGTGTAGAGCTGGTGCTGGGAGCCACCGGGCCACGGCTCGTTGCTGGCGTCGAGCAGGTCCGGGTTCGCGGCCACCAGGTCATAGGGCAGGTACGAGTACGACATGGTCAGCGGGGCGTTCTCATGCCTGGACGAGGTCCAGTAAACCCGGCGCAGCAGCGGCGTACCCGGCTCGACCCGCAGCGCCGCTGCCATCTCCGCATCGGCCTCGACGCGGGTGTACTCGGCGTGGAACTTGAGGTCGTCGACGGTCAGGCCGGTGTCATGCTCGGTCGCGCCGGTCTTGAGCCGCTCGTCCTGGTCGAGCAACACCCGGTCCTTCTCCCACTGGTACCGCTCCGCGTTACGACGCCGTACCCGCTGGCGAGGTGCCCGAACGTAGGTGCCGCGCCCCTGCTCTGCGCGGACCAGGCCCCACTCGCGGAGCTGGCGGATGGCGTTGCGGACACTCGTGCGCGACAGGCCCGACGTCTCGGCCAACTCCGTCTCCGACGGCATCAGGGTGCCGGGCGCGAGTTCTCCGCTCGTGATTTTGACCCGCAACTCTTCCGCGAGTTGCAGGTAACGAGGGCGCCAGTCCCGGCCATGCACACCGGTCACCGTACCCCCTAGACGTTCCAACGACTGCCAGGTAGTCCCACCCGCCGGCCGCTCCGGCACCGCCGGTACTTCCACCACCGGCCCACGACGACGAGACACCGCAGGAGTACGGCGAGAGTTGCGGCGATCAGTCGCGGTCATAGGTGCCCTCCAACGGTCGTCCCTTGGTCATCACTCGCCACCGGACATAGGTCAGTTCATAGATCAGCCGGTCGAGCTGCACCCGCGACAACAACACCGATTCGGTTCCCCCGGAACGGGTGACGTCGACCTTGACCATCGGGTCGCGGCGGCGAAACCGGTCCAGGAGCAGTTGCACACTCACCCATCCGCTGCGTTCGGTGCCGACCGTGGCGAGCAGCCCCCGATGCATCGGATCGCTCGGCCCGCAGCCCTGGCACCAGTCGGGACACTCGGCGTCCTTAGCCGGTCGCCTGCCAGTCGGCTCGTCAGGCATTGCCATCCTCGCCCCCATGAGGTCCGACCTGGGCCAGCAGCGACCGCAGTTGCTCCACCAACTGCCGGACCTGAGGCAGCGGCAGTTCCGCCCAGGGGCCACCGATCCGGCAGGACACATGGACCATGACTCTCGGATCCTGACCATCGGATCCGACCAGGTACGACACGACCGACCCGGACGCCCAGGCATCTCCGACCTTCAACGACGCGCCCCGGTGACGCCGAGGCATGTGCGCCATCACCGGCGGGACCAGATGGCCGCACCGATCCGGCGCACACCAGTCCGGATGCACAGGCGGCCACGTCGGCCGGTGCGGCGCAGTCACTTCGACCACCTCCCACCGTTGCCCCGGTACGCCTGCCCCGGGGTCATGAACGGTGGCTGCCGCAGCGTCGGCATCGCCCGCGTCCACTCCGTCGACCAACGCGACGAGTTCCGGGAGGTAGCGACGGGACGAACCTCGTCACGGCTGCTGGCTGCTGCCGGAGCGGTTCGGTCTGCTCGTCGGCGTGAACGCCAGGACGAGAACCAGGAACGTCGACGATGAGAGCCAGGCATCGCACCTCCACACGTAGGGAGCCGGCGACCGACCAGGGGGACCAATCGGCCGCCGGCCCGACAGAGGGCACGGCGCACCGTCCGACACCGGACGGGTCGGATATCGCCGAGCCACCTCGTGCACGCGACCACCGCAACCGGCCCACCAGGACGCCGCGCCTCACGCACGGCCAGGCCGACGCAGCACCACACCTGATACGCGCCGTCATCCCAGCCGCACACTCGGAAACGTACCTACAAGTGGATGACTTGTCTACACATCAAAACGACACACCCGCTTGGCACTTGGTAAGACAAGTGCCAGGTACGGTGACCAGGTGCCCACCCCGCACTACGGACAGCCCCGCTACCGGGCCATCGCCGACGAGTTACGAGAGCGCATCCAGAGCGGCGTAATTCCACCTGGCGCCCTACTGCCGACCGAAAGCACACTTTGCGCCGAGTTCAGGGCAAGCCGTGGCACCATTCGTCATGCACTCGCCGCCCTTCGCGAGGAAGGGTTAGCCGTCACCGATCACGGCAGGGGAACTTACGCATCCATACATGTCTGGGGATCTTCAGGGCAGTCTCGAACAGCGCTGCGGACGGTCCTAGCCGATTCACGTCTAGCCGCGCTCCTAGGGGTGACTCTCGGAGAGCAGGTTACCGAACAAGAGACCGCCATAGAGGAAAATGGACGCGTTTCGTCAGTCGTTCGAGTGTATCGAAAGCCTGTTCGAAGTGCGGACAAGCAGAGCAAATAATTCCAAGAGACACCCAACCGCAAACACAACCCATAAGCGCCTTAACTGAGCGCTAGAAAGATTGATTACCGGATGTTGCAAGACCACCTAAAGGCATGATATGCGCCAGCCTCCCCACCAACATCCGCCCGAGTGTTGCATTTCTCAATAACGCTCCACTAGACAGCCACCGCACCAAGCGCATCAACTACCGATTCCAGGAAGTCAAGGCTGTCACTGACAAGCTGATCGTTAATCGGGTAGCGCGTCGGAGGAATGGTGGGGTCCGTATCAGCCTCGTGAACTATCTTATTTCTGCGATCTACGATTAGCTTTAATCGCCGCTTCACGCTATCAGGCGACTCCCCGAGATGCTTGGCAACCTCCTGCCAAATCGGCACATCGCTAATCAGCTTGTAGACTTCCGCGATCTTGTCCGGATTCTGGAAGGATAGGTACCCATGCTGCTCGCGAATCTCAGCATCAAGCCAAGAAATGCCGGGCTGCGACAGAGCAATTCTGACTGAAGACATCCGGACGCGGAATCGCTCATAGCCCTTCGCCGGGGCATGCAATTCCTGCTCCGTCAACAACATTCTTGCACGCACCTCCTCGTGCACGAAGTGGTCAAGCGCACTGACGCCTTGCACGAGGGCTGACCGCAGCAAATCGTCCGTGTTAATTGCAGCAGTAAGCTGAGCCGAGAGCGCAATCGCCGTTGACACTAAATCTCGCGCATAGCTAAGGTTCTTTTTAAAGAGTGCCAGTTCGGCAGCCGGCATCCCTACTTGACACCCTCATCCTCAGTCATCGCGATGACTCGATTCGCAAATGCCTCGAAATCCGCATAGAATCGATCGCGAGACGCCTCGGTGTTCTCAAGCACGGCACCTCCGGATTTTAGTTGGGGTGCTGTCAGGGCGAAGATTGGCGTCAGGAATTCTTGAGATCGAGAAATTAGGCCATTAAAATCACCTATTGTTGCCAAGTTTAGGCTAGCGTCAACGCCTGCTGCCGCGTAAGTCTGGTCATCAAGAAGCATATGCTCGGCTGCCATCGCCGGCTTGAGTCTTTTCCCGACCGCTTCGCCTACCTCATCAATCCACTTTTGGAAGGCTTTTGCCGGCTTGCCGCTACGTGGGCGGAACTTCTGCACCACCGTTCCCAGAATCTTTAGTCTGGGCGGAGGAAAAGGGTAAGCTGCCTGCTGAAGCACTGGGAGCCGTGATGCTTGATCCGCCCACTTCTTCCAACGTGGCAGAACCCGAGCCAGAGAATCAATTGCCATTACAGAGAAGACATCCGGCGAGGTAGGAAGAATCAAGTAGTCGCTGGTGACTACCAAGTTTTGATTAATCGACCCAAGACCAGGGCTCATATCAATCAAAACATAGTCGGCAGAAATAGCGGAAGCCGTCTTGTCAATCAAAAACGAGAGACTTCCTGGAAGATTCTGAAGCGCTCCAATTGCGGCCGAAAGTTCTTGTGCCAGCCCGAGAGTGACCTCGAACTCTGATAGCCGAAGATCCCCTGCGAGCAAGTGCAATCCTGGGCGTCCCGCGACTTCTACGGTCTTCACCGCCTGAATTTCCTTCGGCTGCGCTTCGAAGGCAGGCACCAGACCAGAACGGAACGTGTTTTGTCCCTGCTTCTCGTAAAACTCCTCTAGTTCATCAGCGCCTTTGAAACCGAGAACCATCCCCGTCAAGTTGCACTGCGGGTCGGAATCCACCATCAGGACCCGATGTCCAAGGTTGGCCAACATCCAGCCAAGGTTAAAGACCGTAGTCGTCTTACTAACTCCACCCTTGTGGTTAAATAGGGCGATCTTCCGCAATCTGGTCTCCCTGGTCGTGGCAGTTTCGAAGGCAGCCTTACCAGCAGGGTACTGCCGAATAGCTCTGTATGGGATCAAGGCACCGCGCTCCGCGCGGTGCGGGACGGCAAGCCCGGCCGGCGGCAAGCCGCCCCGGCCGCCTACGGCGCCGGGGCGGTGAGCCACCGACAGCCGCCGGGACACCGCCTGACGAGGTGCGGTATCAGAATTGCCAGGCGACCAGGAAGCCTGAACCATCCACCGGGTGGACATCGTCGCTCAGTGGGTCCGCGTCTCCTGGACCAAGCAGTCACGCGGAGGCCACCACGCTGCCCGCCGCAACGCCCTACCTACTGCGTTCGCGCTGCCGCAGCACTCCGCGCCCCTCACCCACGAGGTCACGATGCACGAGCGCGACGAGTTCCAACCAGTCATCTCCCTGCGCAACGGTGCACCGTCCTGTGACGCCGTCCAACTCCGCTACGCCGAGGACCAGGTCCGCGTCGAGCTGATTCCGACGGCTTGGGGCATGCCCCGCCGACACCGCCGCCCGCCAGCCGTACGCCTCCCCCATGGCCAGTGGCTGCGTTGGCGGATCAACTACCGCTTCACCGACCACTGCACCGGAGACTGGCTCTACCGCCTTGACACGCTGAACATCGCCCACGGCCCGGTGCCTGTCGATGTCTTCCTGACCGAACCACACCAGAGCATCGATGAACGGGCCTACCTGCGCTGAACGCGGTCGATGCACGGCGGTACGGAAGCCGGCGGGGCTGCTCTGGTCGCGTGGTCGGGGCTTCCGGCTGCCGCGCCAGTCCAACCCCGGGACTGGCTTGCCACTGGCTCATCTCGTCGCGGCACGCAGCTCCACGGCCAGGACGTACCCGACCTCCCCCGCAGCCGCCGGCCCCTACCCGGAACCCCACGGGCCGGCCCGCATAGGCTCCACGATGGCGCAGCCGGCCCGGCCCGAAGCATGGTCAACTGAGCCCGCGCTCAGGGCGTCTCCAGGGCGTCAGGGCGTCGTCAGGGCGTCAAACGCCGGCCAAAGTTGACCAAGAACGACCATCGACACCCGGACACAGGACCAGCTCAGAGCCTTGATCGAGGCTCTGAGCTGGTGGGCGACGGACGAGTCGACCTGTACGCCGGATTCTGTGCGCGGCGCGTACCCCTTGCGGGGTTCGCACCGGCGGCGGCCATCCATCTCGGCCTGCCGTCGCCGACAGGCTCGTGCGGCCTACCCGCAGACATCGGGCGGGCCGCCCTCAAGCGTCTGCGCAGGTCGTCATCTTGCGGTGACGGCCCTACTTGGCCTTGCTCCGGGTGGGGTTTACCGAGCCACCCCGGTCACCCGGGGTGCTGGTGGGCTCTTACCCCACCGTTTCACCCTTACCGTCCCCGTTGGGGGTCGGCGGTCTGTTTTCTGTGGCACTGTCCCGCGGGTCGCCCCGGGTTGCCGTTAACAACCACCCTGCCCTGTGGAGTCCGGACGTTCCTCGGCGACGGGCCGCAGCCCGCCGACGCGACCGCCCGGTCGACTCGTCCGTCGCACGCTCATCCTAACGACACCGGGTCGCCGCCTATTGCGCCGGCAGGACCGCACGCCGGGTCGTTTCGGGGGTACGCATAATGGGCCGATGACGACGCTGCCGCCGTTTCCCGAGCCTACGGTCCCGGCCGAGGGGCGGGCCGAGGTGTTCCTGCGCTATCTCGACTATTTCCGGGAGAGCGTGCTGGCCAAGGTGTCGGCGCTGCCCGAGGCGGAGGCGCGGGCGAGCCGGTTGCCGTCGGGCTGGACTCCGGTGGAGTTGCTGCGGCACCTGCGCTTCGTCGAGTTGCGCTGGATCGAGTGGGGCTTCCAGGGGCAACCGGTGCCGGAGCCGTGGGGCGACTGGCGCGACGGTCGCTGGCACGTACCCCCGGAGCTGAGTGTGGCGGAGCTGGCGGACGAGCTGCGCGCACAGGGCACCCACACCCGCAGCGTGGTGCAGAGCGCCGACCTGGCCACCGTCGGCGCCCCCGGCCCCCGCTGGAACGGCGCAGACCCGGCCTCCCTGGAGCGGGTGCTGTTCCACCTGGTCCAGGAGTACGCCCGCCACCTGGGCCACCTGGACATCGTCACCGAACTAGCCAACGGCCCCCTCGGCGAGTAGCACCCCCACCACCCGTACCCCCTGTGGTTGATCAAGAGGTTTGGTGGTGATTCACCGGCGAACGGTGACCCAAAGCTCTTGATCAACCGCGCGGGCCGGCCCCGGGCCGGGCCTACGGGAGGTAGGGGGTTTCGTTGATGGAGCGGACGGCTATGCCGCCGTCGGGCCAGCGGTCGAGGATGGAGATGCCGGCGGCGTCGAGGAAGAGGCGGTGCAGGAAGGCGTCGGTGGCGGCGAGCGCGTCGCGCAGCATCAGCTTGATCGGCGAGACGTGCGAGACCACCACCACGGTCTGACCGGGGTACGCGGCGAGCAGCCGCTCCACCACCCGCGTGCAGCGTCGGGCGACCTCGTCGAAGGACTCGCCGTCGGGTGGGGCGATCCGGGGCGAGGCGAGCCAGGCGTCGAGTTCACCGCCCCACTGTTCGCGTACCTCGGCGAAGGTCCGGCCCTCCCAGGCACCGAAGTCGCACTCGATCAGCTCGTCGTCGCGGCGTACCGGGATGTCGCCGACGGCGGCGGCGATGGCCTCGGCGGTCGCCGTACACCGGGACAGCGGTGAGCTGACCACGGCGGCGGTGTCGGGGGCGAGCGCGGCGACCCGGGCGGCGGTGGCCCGCACCTGGTCCTTGCCCTTCGCGGAGAGCGGGATGTCGCCGCGTCCGGAGTAGCGGCCCTGTTCGGTGTACTCGGTCTCGCCGTGCCGGACCAGGATCAGCCGGGTGGCGGTGAAGCTGGGGCGCGGCTCCCAGGAGACCGGGGCGCTGCTCGGATCGGTGCCGGGCGACTCGTCGGCGCGGGCGGCGACCTGGGTCGCGCCGCCGCCGGCCGGTTCCGGGCCGCCGAGGCGGCGCGGTGACTCGACGGTACGCGGTGGCGTGACGACCGGTGTGGCGGTGCCCGACGTGGCGGCGGCGTCCATCGCGGCGTTGGCCAGCCGGTCGGCGTGCGTGTTGCGGTCCCGGGGGATCCAGGTGAAGCGGACCGCGTCGAATCGGCTGACGATCTGGGCGGCCTGGGCGGCGAGCGGACGCAGCCCGGGGTGCTTGATCTGCCAGCGGCCGGACATCTGCTCGACGACCAGCTTGGAGTCCATCCGGATCTCGACCTCGCTGGCGCCCAGTTCGGCGGCGGCGGTCAGACCGGCGATCATGCCCTGGTACTCGGCGACGTTGTTGGTGGCGGTGCCGATCGACTCGCTGCGTTCGGCCAGCACCTCGCCGGTCGCCTGGTCACGGACGACCGCGCCGTAGCCGGCCGGGCCGGGGTTGCCCCGGGAGCCCCCGTCGGCCTCGACCAGCACGGTACGCGGCGCCACCGGCTACAGCCCGGACTCGTTGGTGCGGACCATGATCCGGCGACAGTCCTCGCAGCGGACCACCTCGTCGGGATCGGTCTTGCGGATCCGGGCCAGGTCGGCACCGGAGAGGTCCAGGCGGCACCCGCCGCAGCGGCCGGCGGTCAGCAGCGCGGCGCCCAGGCCGGTGTCGGCACGGATCTTGTCGTAGAGCTGCACCAGGTCGCCGGGGAGGTCACCGGCGAGCGGCTGCCGGGCGGAGCGCTTGAACTCCTCCTCGCGGCCGATCTCGGCCAGGGCCTCGTCGCGGCGCTGCTCGGTGGCGGCCCGCCGCTCGCGCACCTCGGTCAGCCGCTGCTCCACCCCGTCGAGCGTCGACTGGGCGGTCTCCCGCTGCTCCATCAACTCCAGCTCGGCGTCCTCCAGGTCGCTCTGCCGGCGGTTCAACGAGACCAGCTCGTGCTGGAGCGCCTCCAGCTCACGGGCCGGACCGCCACCGGCGGCGAGGCGGTCCTCGTCCTTCTTCTTGCGGGCGCGTACCTGGTCGACGTCCTTCTCCAGCCGGGCGATGTCCCGGTCCAGGTCGTCCACGGCCACCTGGGCGCGGACCCGCTCGTCCTCCAGCGACGACAGCTCGCGGGCGAGAGCCTCCAGTTCGGCGCGCTCGGGCAGCGCCCGGCGGCGGTGGGCGAGCTTGGCGAGAGCGGTGTCGATCGCCTGGAGGTCGAGCAGGCGGCGCTGGACCTGGGGGTCAGCCTTCACGGTCGGGGCTCCTTGTCGTCCGCTGCGGATCGCTCCGGGGCGGCGGGTGAGGCGGCGTGCACGGTCCACGGGTCGGTGTCCAGGTCGGACACCAGGGTCTCGACGCCCGGCAGCGTGGCGCGCAACCCGGTGGCCACATCGTCGAGCCAGGGCCGTTCGGTGGCCCAGTGGGTGGCGTCGAGCAGCGCCGGTCCACCGGTGGCGAGGTGTTCGCCGGTCGGGTGGTGACGCAGGTCTGCGGTGAGGTACGCGTCCACCCCGGCGGCGGTCGCGTCGGCCAGGAAACTGTCCCCCGCACCGCCGCAGACTGCCAGCGTACGCACCATGCGGTCCGGATCGCCCGCGGCGCGTACGCCGATGGCGGTGGTGGGCAGCACGGCGGCGGCGTGCCGGGCCAACTCGGCCAGGGTCAGTGGCTGCGGCAGCTCGCCGATGCGCCCGGCACCCCGGCCCTCACCGGCGGCGGGCGTGCCCGGCCGGGACGGTTGCAGCGGACGCAGGTCGGTCAGGCCGAGCCGGTGGGCGAGGGCGTCGGAGACCCCGGGTACGGCGACGTCGGCGTTGGTGTGGGCGACGTAGAGCGCGACGTCGGCCTTGATCAGTTGGTGGATGATGCGACCCTTGTACGTCGTCGGCGCCACCGACGAGACGCCCCGCAGCAGCAGCGGGTGGTGCGCGATGATCATGTCGGCGTGGGCGGCGAGGGCCTCGGCGACGGTCTCGGGGACCACGTCGACGACGCAGAGGATCCGGCGGACCGGGGCACCGGGCTCGCCGAGCACCAGCCCGACCTTGTCCCACTCCTCGGCCCAGGTGGGCGGATAGCGCCGCTCCAGCTCGGCCACGACGTCGGCGACGGTCGGCACGGCTGCGGTTGTGCTCACGGCGCGCCAGCTTACCGGCGTCGGTGCCACTCCGGGACGTCACCCGGGCCGTGGCGGTGGCCACGGCCCGGGCTGCGGATTGCGGCATCCGGTGTCGGGGTGATTGCAGGGGACCCCTGTACTACCGGAGGCGTTAATAAGGTGCCCTTCCTTTCACGTCACCCGGTCCGGCAGAGCTGGTCGCGCAGGGCGGTCAGCGGCAGGGCCCAGGGGAAGGCGTGCTGGTGGCGTTCTCCGGTCCCGGGCGGGTGCAGGGGGAAGACGTCGTCGCCGAAGAGCACGGTCACCCCCCACTCCGCCAGGCGGGCGATCCCGGTCTGGAAGGCCGGATGGGCGGCCATCGCCGCGTTGGTGTACGGCACGGCGACCAGCGGTACGCCCCGTCCCTGCGCCTCCACCAGCAACCCGAGGGCGAGGGTGTCGGCGATGCCGGCCACCCATTTGTTCACCGTGTTGACGGTGGCCGGGCAGACGATGATGGCGTCGGCCGACGGCAGGACGTCCGGGTCCCCCGGGTTCTTGTAGTGCGTACGCACCGGGTGGCCGGTCGTGCGGGCTAGCGCGGTGCGGTCGACGAACTTGGCGCCGTCCGGCGTGGTGATCACGCAGACGTCCCAGCCGTCCTGTTGGGCCAGCTCGACGAGCCGGCCCACGTCTCGGGCCAACGGCGAACCGCAGGCGATGATGTAGAGCACCTCTTGGTGCCCGTCGTGGCGGTGCGAACCGGTCATGCCGGCTCCGAGTTCATACTCCTACTCCCATGTGCTCAGCCAACTCCGCGATCGGAGAAGGCGGCGCACCCCGTGTGCGACGCAGGACCTCGGACATGACCTCGTGGGCGATCGGGCGGCAGCGGATCTCCGACGGCGCCAGCCGGTCGCCGCGCAGCAGCATCTCCCCGGCGTTGGCCATGTCGCCGATCTGGGAGTAGGCGCGGGCCTGGTCGAGCAGGTGGTGGGCGCGACGTTCGGGCAGCATGGCGTCGAACGGCAGGTTGACGATCCGGGTGCGGTGGATCTCCACGGCCCGCCCGCCGTCGCCCAGTTCGACGGCGGCCGCCGCGCGGTGCAGTTCGACGTTGGTCGGCCCGAACGACGTCCAGTAGTGGTTCTGGTCACTGCCGAGTTCGCGGGCGGCGTCGCGGGCGCCGTCGAGCAGGTCCGCGACGGTGGAGGTGTCGCCGGTACGCGCGGCGGCCATCGCGCCCTGCAACAGCAGCATCCCGTAGACCGAGAGCCGGTCGGCTCTGCTGTCGTTGCCGCCGCCCGGTGCGATCCGGTCGGCGATGCGGACGTTCAGTTCCAGCGCGGAGCGGGGGCGTCCCATGGCGAGCAGGGCGTTGCAGACACGGGTGGTGGCGATCCCGGCGAGCAGTTGGTCGTCGGCGCGCTGGGCGACCGCGATGGAGCGGTCGGCGGCCAGCCAGGACAGGTCACACTCCCCCAGCTTGCGCAGCACCGAGGAGGCGATCTGGTAGACCTGCCCGAGCAGGTTCGCGGCGCGTCGGGCCTGTTCACCGCCGTACGCGGCGTCGGCCGCCTGGGCGTCGCGCAGCAGCTTGGGCAGCGCCCGGGTCAGCATGCCGTACCGGCCGTACTGGTAGGTGAGCCAGGCGTGGGTGACGGCCTTGCCCATGTCGACCAGTGGCGGCGGTTCCGGCTTCGCGTCGAAGTAGGCGCTGATCGAGTCGTACCGCTCCAGGGCGGCCCGGATCTCCTCGACCTCGACCTGGTCGATGCAGTTCATGGTGTCGGTGCGCCGCTCCGGGTCCTTGCCGAGCAGCAGCTGCACGTCGATCTGGAGGATGTCGGCGATCTCGTAGAGCACCGAGAACTTGTCCAGCCGCCGTACGCCGCGCTCGATCTTGTCGACCCAGCTCTTGGACTTACCCAGTCGGTCGGCGAAGACCTGTTGCGACATCTTGCGTCGCCCGCGCCAGTAGGCCACCCGCCGCCCGATGGGCAGTTCGTCCATGTCCCCGGTCCTCCCCTTGCTGCTGGAGCCCTGGCCAGGAGCCGGGGGCTGATCCGCAGGTGCGGCCATCCGTCCGTACGTCAGGTTTCCGCTGGTCGCACTGCTTGTGCGTCAGCCGTACGGCCGATCCTCGTACTTTCGTGCAAGTTGCATAGGCCACTTTGTCAAACAAACGATCGCAGGCCACGGCAGTGACGCTGTTCGACGTATGTGCTGGTGCCGGTCGGTTCCGGCGAGGGGAGATGGCACCAATGTGGGGGAATGTCGCACCGAGCGTGGCACGTCTGTCGCCGTTGGAGCGGGTGCGGCTGCGCCGCGTCGCGGTGCGGTACGCGCTGCACGGCTGGGAGGTGACCCCCGGCGCCTGCCTCGCGCGCAGCCGCTTCGTCTGCGGCCGGGCCGGGTGCCCGACGGTCGGCTGCCACCCCGCGCTGGAGGACTGGGAGCACGCGGCCAGCGCCGACCCGGCCCGGGTGGCCACCTGGTGGCGGTCCCGCCCGCACGGCATCCTGCTGCCCACCGGCCGCGCGTTCGACGTGCTGGAGGTCGCCGCCCACCTGGGCCGACGGATGCTCGACGCGATCCGGTCGCACCCGGTCGGCCCCGGCGTACGCGGACCGGTGCTGGTCACCCCGACCGGTCGCTGGATGTTCCTGGTCCGCCCCGGTGATCCGCTCCGCCCCGAGCTGGAGCACTGCTTCCACGTGGTGCGGCACGGTCCCGGCTCGTGGGTGCCGGCACCGCCCACCCGGCTGCCCGAGGGGCCGGTGCGCTGGGCGGTCGCGCCGGAGCAGGCCCGCTGGCAGCTCCCCGACTCGTACCTGGTGCAGAACACCCTGGTCGCCGAGTTGCGGGCCAGCGGCGTCACGCTGACCCCCGCGCTGGTCCCCGGCCACCTGCCGCTGCCCCGACGCGGTCGCTGAGCCACCGCTGCGGCTCCGACGCGGTCGCAGAGCCGACCGCTGCTGCCCCGACGCGGTCGCTGAGCCGGGCCGGGGAGTCCGTGCGGTACCCGACAGCGACGCCCGACGGGCGGTGCTCGTTGAGCATCACGACGGCGCGCCCGCGCCGGGAGCGGGGATCCGATGTCCACCGACCACACGGAGCAGCACCAGGGCGGGGCCGAACCGCCTCGCCGGCACCGGCCCGGACGACGCTGGGCGGCCACCCGACCACCGGGTTCACGCCCCGGACGTCCCCGGCCGCTCGGCTCCCGACCGGCGATCCTGCACCGGCCGGCCCGCTGGCCCTGATCGTCTGCCGCACCGGTCAGTCGGCCAGCGGCAGGTCGGTGGAGCGCAGGCAGCGGGCGTCCTCGGTGACCACCGCGTGCCGGTGCCCCGGCAGCCGGTCCACCCAGCCGATGCCGGTCACGCCCATGGCCAGGGCGGCAGTCGAGTACGCGTCGGCCAGCCCCAGGTCGTGTCCGACCACGGTCACCGACCGCAGGCCCTTCGCCGGTGCGCCCCGCCGGGGGTCACGCACGTGGTGGCCGCGCTCGTAGACCCCCGAGGTGGCCACCGCCAGGTCGGTGCCGGTCAGCACCAGGCAGACCGCCGACGGGTCCCACGGATGCCGCACCCCGATCCGCCACGGTCGTCCGGTCGACGAGTGGCCGCGTACCCGCACGTCCCCACCGGCGTTCACGCAGTGGTTGACGGCACCGGCGGCGAGCAGCCGGTCCGAGGCCACCTGGGCGGCCCAGCCCTTGACGTACCCGGACGGGTCGAGCCCGCCGGTGGCGTACGCGTCGAAGAACCCATCGGTGTCGCCCCACAGGTCGGCGCAGCGTTCCAGCACCCGGCGCAGGTCCGCCGACGCCTCGGAGAGCAGCAGCTCACCCCGGTCGAAGCGGCACACCTCGCTGTCCGGGAGGTACGTGCTGAATCGCGCGTCCACCTCGCGCAGCCAGCCGAACACCTCGTCGGCGAGGTGGGTCAGCTCGGCGGCGGGCAGGTCGTCGGCGATGTCCAGGCTGATCGGCGTACCCATGACGTGTTCGACCCGGCGCAGGCCGGGGCGGGTCGCGGTGCCGGCCGCCATCAGCGGGCCCGGTCGATCGCGGCCTGCAGGGACTGCCGGTAGGACTGGCTCGTCGCGGTCGCCCCGGAGACGGTGTCCAGGTCGGCGCTCTGCCGCGCGACGACCAGCCCCGCGACGCCGCTGTACCGGCTGTCGACGAGGTCGCTGCGCTGCTCGGACTGGGCGGTCCGCTCCGGCAGTTCCAGCGCGACCGCGTCGGTGATGCGGCTGCCGGTGAGAGTGATGCGCACCTGCACGTTGCCGTACTCGTTGCCGACCACCGGGCCGGTGACGGTCCGGGTGGCGGGCCGGGGCGCGGCGGTGGTGGTGCGGGGTGCCGAGGGGGTCCGGGGTGCCTCGGACGAGTCCGTGCGGCGCGCCGGGGCCTCGGTGCTGCGCGCGGGTTTCGGTGACCGGGTGGCGCGGGGTTCGCGGCTCGCCGACGGCGACTCCTCGGTGTCCACCGGCGGCGTCGGCCCGTCCGTCGTCGGTGCCGTGCCGGGGGGTGGCTCCTGGGCGACCTGACCGGTGCCCGGGGCGGCCTTGAGCACCACCATCGCGGTGGTGCTGGCGGCCAGGCCGGTGATCGCGAACAGCGCGCGACGCATCGGGGCGGTACTCCTCTGCTAGAGCTCGAAGGTGCCGACGTGGATCTGCCGGCGGGGCACGCCGATCCGGCGCAGCAGCCGTCGGCTCTGCTCGACCAGGCCCGGCGGGCCGCAGAGGTAGACGTCGCGCCGGGCCACGTCCGGCACGAGCCGGCGCAACCCGTCCGGCGACATCACCTGGCGTGGGCCGGGGTCGTTCCGGGAGCCGACGACATACCAGATCCGTACGCCCCGGGCCTGCGCCAGCCAGTCCAGCTCCCGGTGCAGCAGCACGTCGGCCGGGGTACGGGCCCGGTAGATCAGCGCCGCGCCGGGCGGCAACTCCTCCAGCATCGCCCGCAGCGGGGTGATGCCGCTGCCACCGGCGATCAGCAGCGCGCGGTCGCGGACCCGGTGCGCGGCGGTGAAGGTGCCCGACGGTCCCACCGCCCAGACCCGTACGCCGGGTTCGAGGTCGCGCAGGTCCCCGGTGTACGCGCCGACCACCTTGACGGTGAGCCGCAGCCAGCGGCCGTTGGCGGCGGCGGAGACCGAGAACGGGTGCGACTGCCACCAGCAGCCCCGGGTCAGGAAACGCCAACGGAAGAACTGGCCGCCGAGCAGGGCCAGCCGGTCCAGCCGCACGCCGGTCAGATAGATCGAGACGGTGTCCGGGCTCTCCGCCACCACGTCGGCGACCCGCAGCCGGTGCCGCAGGTTGACCGTCAGCGGCCCGACCAGCCGCCCCCACACCAGGGCGGCGACCACCAGTCCGTAGCAGACGATCCAGCCGGTGCGGACCGGGCCGGGACGGAACAACTGGGTGCCGTTGCTGAACTGGTGCGCGAAGCCGAGCAGCAGGACCGCGTACCCGGCCAGGTGGGTGGCGTGCCACAGCTCGTAGGGCAACGCCCGGCGTACCGCCCGGACGCTGGTCAACCCGACCAGCACCAGCAGACCGGCGGCGGCGAACGCGGAGACCAAGTCCTGGTATTCGCGCAGCATCACCCCGGCCTGGTCCCACGGCGAGCGGCCGGTCAGGCCGCCGTAGCCGACCAGGATGAAGGCGGTGTGCGCGAGCACCGCGACCAGCAGGGTGACCCCGAGGTCCCGGTGCCACGCCGCGATCCGCTCGCCGCCGACCACCCGTTCCAGCACCGGCAACCGGCTCATCATCAGCACCTGCACGAGCAGCAGGTAACCGGCGAGCAGGCCGGTGATCTGGCCGGCGGCGGTGGTCGTCGCGGTGGCGTCGGTGAGCGAGCCGGCCGGGGTGTCGAGCCACCAGGGCAGCACGCTGGCGACCAGGCCGACCAGGAACAACCCGGTCAGCAACCGCCGGCCGGCGGGCCCGCGCCGGGCCGCCACGGGCAGCGGAGGAGGCGCGGGCGGACGACCGTCGGCGTGGGTCCGCGACCCGGACCGACGGTCGGCGTACGCGTGGTGGGTCACGCGTACAGCTTCATCGGGGCGTACTTCATCCGGGGGAAGATCTTGTCCACCTCCGCGTTGGTGAGCCCGAACCGGCCCTGGGCCACCGAGCCGTAGACGTTGAACATGTTGTTGTACTCGGGGACGTCTCCGGAGTCGAGGGCGTTCAATCCGTTCCAGGTGCCGAGCAGCGGACCGGCGAGTGTGCGGCCGGACAGGATGGTCACCACGCCGCCGTGGCCGTGGTCGGTGCCGCCGCTGTTGGAGGCGACCCGCCGCCCGAACTCGCTGGACACCATGACGGTCACGTCGTCGGCGGCGGCACCGAGGTCGGTGAAGAACGCGGCCAGCGCGGCGGCCAGTTCGTTGAGCCGCCGATAGAGCTGCCCGCCCTCGCCGGTGCCCTGGTTCTCGTGGGTGTCGTACCCGCCCATGCCGACGGTGGCCACCCGGACGTTCGCGCCGCCCTTGATGAGCTGCGCGAGCTGCTGGAAGGCGAAGCCGACGCCCCGGTACTCCACCCCCTCGGCCGGCCGGTAGGGCTCGGCGGAGAGCCGGCGCGCGGTGGACAGCGCGCCCAGCCCGGAGCGCACCGCCTCCTCGACCGGGTGGTTGATGCCGGTGAACAGGCCCCGGATCGCCTTCTCGGTGGCCTCCCGGTATCGCTCGTCACCGGCGAGGCGCAACGAGCCGACACTGTTGAGCGAGATGGCGCCGTTGTTGCCGACCAGCGACCGGGGCAGCGTGCTGCCGACACCGACGCTGCGGAACGCGGTGCCCTTGCCGAGCGCGTCGACCAGGCTGTCCAGCCAGCCCCGGCCGCCGGTCTCACCGGGCAGTCCGCCGAGGTTGCAGGCGTCGGCGGCCTGGAAGTGGCTGCGGGACAGGCGCTCGTCGGAGACGCCCGGGACGAAACCGAGCTTCCCGGCGCGCAACCACGGCTCCAGCGGCCGGAACGCGCTGGTCAGCTTGAAGCCCCGGCCGAGCGCCAACGAGTCGTCGGGCAGCAGCAGGTCCGGGCGGGCCCGGTCGAGCACCGGATCGTCGTTCGGCGCGACCAGGCTGAGCCCGTCCAGGCCGCCGTAGAGGAAGACGTGCACCAGCGTGCCGGTCTTGGTGGCCGCGAAGGACGCCGAGGTGGTGACGAACTGGGCGGTGGCCAGGGCGGTGGCGGTGGCGGCGGCACCGGCGACGAAGGTCCGCCGGGTCACCCCGCGCCCGTCCTGCTGGGCCTCCTCCAACTCCTCCAGCCGCCGGTAGCGGTCCGCCTCGGCGGCGTTCTCGGCGGCCACCACGTCGGCCTCGGCCCGCAGCAGGGCCTCGGCCGGGTTGTCGGCGAGTCGCCGCACGTCGGGGCATTCCGGGTGCAGGTGGTACGAGTACACGGGCTCCTCCATCGGGGCCTCAGCGGAGGTGGTGCTGGGGGGAGGCGAGGATCGCCCGCGCGACGGCGGTGATCGCCCCGTCGAAGTTCGCGTCGACCCTCGTGCCGGCGGAGACCCCGGCCACGTCGAGGATCAGCGCCCGTTCCCGGTCGGACAGCTTCTGCCGGACCAGCCGTCGGGCCAGCGCGTCCACGTACGCCCCGGCGGTGGCGGGCGGGTCGGTCACCAGCTTCTCCGGCCGGGTGTAGGTGAACACGGTACGGTTGGCGGCGAGCAGTTCGTTCGCCTCGTTCCAGCCGTTGACCATCGTGCCCGCCGACGTCCAGGCCACGTAGACGTCCGGGTAGCCGTCCGGGGTGGGCTGACCCATCGGGTGGTGGCCCAGCTCGCGCAGCTTGTCGGAGATCTGCCGCAGACCTCGCGCGTACGGGGTGCGGCGGTTGTCGCCGTTGTCGTGGCGCGGTGCCGCGTCCGGGGAGACGCCGAGGGTGCGGTAGGTGGCGACCAGGTACTCCAGTGGGCGGCGCACCTTCTGCCCCACCGCCGCCCAGAACTCCGAGGAGCTGAAGAGCGTCATCAGCACCGGCTTGATCTGGCCCTTGTTCGCGCTGTACGTCTTGGCCAGCCGGTCCACCAGGGACTTCGGCGGGGTGTCCGAGACGAACCGGACGGCCAGGTTCTGTGCCACGTACTTCGCGGTGGACGGGTGCAACGCGATGTGGGTGAGGTACGCGTCGATCGCCGCCTCGGCCCGCTTCGGGTCCGCCGAGTCGTTGGCGTGCCGGAAACCAAGGATCTTGACCTTGCCGACGTAGTGGCGGTCGGGACGGAAGACGTACGCGCCGTCCTGGACGCCCCGGCCGGTCTGGAGCAGCGCGGCCTGGCGGACGTCGGCCTCGGTGTAGCCGCCGTCGACACCGACCGAGTACAGCTCCAGGTTCTCCCGGGCCAGGTTCTCGTTGACCGCGTCCGCCCGGGAGTCCACCTGGTTGAGATAGAGCAGCAGGGCCGGGTGCCGGTTGGCGGCCAGCAGCATCTGCGGGTAGCTGCCCAGCGCGTGCTTGCGGACCACGTCCCGGTCGAACGAGTTGCGGTACACCTCGCCGCCGTCGAACTCGGCCGCGACGTGCAGGAAGTCGTTCCAGAAGTCGACCATCACCTCGAAGAGCTGGCGGTCCGACCAGATCTGCCGGGCGACGGTGGCGTCCACCATCTCCCGCTCCGGTTGGGCGCCCCGCTCGTTGAGCTGGTCCCGCTGCTCGCGCAGTTCCTTGACGGAGAGGTTCAGGGTGGGCAGTTCGGCGAGCTTGAGTTCCGCCCGGGTCGGGGCGATTTTCTCCGGCTCCAACTGCCAGCGCACCCAGCCGTCGATGCCGCGCTGCTTGATCTCGGCGAGCACGGCGGCGGTCGGTCCGAAGGTCAGCCGGCGGGCCAGGTGCACCGCCGGGTCCTTGCTGAGCACCGTCTTGACGGTCACCTTGGTCTCCGCCGCGGCCTGCGCCGGGCCGGAGTGGACCCGACCACCCTTGGGGGCGTTCTTCTTGAGCACCTCACCGGCGCGGGAGCCCATGTAGCTCTCGTTCTGCTCGGTGTAGGTGCGGACCGTACTCGGCCGCTGCCCGCTGGGACGTGCCGGCGTACCGTCGGTCGTGGTGGTCCCGGTGGCGTCGCCGGCCACCGCTGCGCCGCCGCCGAAGAGGCCACGCACCTGCGGCGTCATCGCCAGGGCCGCGCCACCGGCGACCACGGCGGCGGTACCGCCCAGCGCCGCGAGCGCCCGACGGCGACCGACGCGGCGACCGCCGTCGTCGTCACCGTCCAGATCGGGCGGTCCGCCCACCGGCATCGGCGGTACCCCGTGCCCGTCCGGCCCGATCCACTGCGGGCGGCCGTCGTGCGGGTAGGGCTCGACCGGGTGCGGCTGAGGTCGGGGGTACGGGGTGGCCTGGTGTGGGTTGGGCGGGTGTGGGTGTGGGGTGGTCTGGTGTGGGTGTGGTCGAGAGTGCGGGTGGGGCTGCCGGGAACGGGGGTACGGACGGGGGTCCTGTCCGCGCTCGTCGCGGCGGGGTGGCACATGCTGGTCGGCCATACACCGTTCCCGTTTCTACCCAGCGTCGCGCTCACGGCCGAGCGGGGGTGGTGAGGTGCGACGACTGCTGCCGGAGGGGGTTGCCCCGGCAAGGTAGTCAGCGGCATCTGACCCGACAAGACGGGCCGTCCCGCCCGCCCGGGGCGACTTAAGGCAACGCTCAACGCGAGCGGAGGTCGCCTACCGCACCGGTCACCCGGGTACGCACCACGCGAGCAGCGCGGACGACACGAGCCGCCTACCGTAGGTGACAATCCCACCCGCCCGGTCGACGGCGGACCGGTTCGACCCCACAGGCAGATTTAAGGCGTGCGTAAGGCAGTGCTCAGGCGTCCGGTCGCGCTCCCGCCGCCGTCCGGCCCTGCTGCTGGCGCTCTCCGGCCGCGCTGGCGGCGCTGTCCGGCCGCACTCCCGGTCGGTGCGGACGGGCGACCGGCCAAAGTAGGACCAGCAGGAGAGCGTGAGCCGTCGCCGCAGGGGTAATCCGCCGCGCCGTTGCTGAACGCGTGAGGGGAAGGCACATGCTCAGCAAAGAGGACCAGCGCCGTTTCGAGCAGATCACCCGCAATCTCCGGGAGAGCGATCCGGCGTTCTTCGCCCGGCTCGACAACCGATCCCGGATGCGACGCGGCCGGATGCTGCTGTTGATGACCATCGTGTTGTGGGCGGCCCTGCCGGCCACGACCGTACTCGCCGGCCGGCTGGCCGGGGCGGTGTACGCCGTCCTGCTGGTCGTCAACACCGCCCTGATGTGGCGGTACCGCCACCGCTGGGTCTGACCACCGGTCCACTCACTCGCCGAGCTGCCGGTACGCCTGGCGCAGACGCTCGGCCAGACCCGGTCCGCCGATCGCCGGCGCGGGCGCTCCGAGCTGCCGCAACAGCAGGTCGGGGCGGCTCGCCAGGCTCGGTGGGCGGTCCGGCAGCGGCACCGGTGGCAACCAGAACCGGTCGACCGTCTCGGCGAGCGGCGGAGCCGGCAGGTCGGTGAGGACACGTGCCGCACCGGCCGCCGGAAGAGCCACGTCGCCGCCGGACGACCGGTCGGCAGCACCGTCCGGCGACGACGGACCGGGTGCTGTCGGGTCGCCTGCTCGTGGGGCGGCGCCGGTCGCCACGGCCGGATCACCGACGTGGACGTTCGGGGTGCCGTGCACCTCGCGCCCGCTCGGTGGACTGCGCAGCTCCCGCCCGTTCGGGGTGCCGCGCAGCTCGCGTAGTCGGGCGAGCAGGTCGGACCGGCTGCGGCCCCGCCAGTGCAGCAGGGCGAACGGATCCGCGTCGAACGCCTCGGCCAGCAGATAGAACGTGGCCGCGAGGTGTTTGCAGGGCACCGCCGCGTCCGGGCAGGAGCAGTGCTGCTCGAGGTCGGTCACCGTGGCGGGGAACAGCGGTGCGCCGAGCGTGGCGAGCAGTTCCTCCAACTCGGCCGGCAGGTCACCGGCGAGCAGCCGGGCGCTGAAGAACGCCTGGGCGGCCAGCTCCGTCTCGATCCGTGTCCAGAGGTCGGCCGGGAACGGTGGCAACGCGACCCGGACCTGGTACGGCCGGGGTCGTGAACCCTGCACCACCGCGTCCACGCGTCCGGGGTGGACGTCGAGGCGTACCACCTGGCCGGCGCGCGCGTACGCCCGGCCCCGGGTCAGCCGGGTGCCGAGCGCGAACGACTCCAGCACCTCCACGAACCGCCGCGACCACCAGGACACCCCGATGGCACCCCGGGTGCTGCGGGCACGCAGCCCGCCGTCGACCCGGCGCGGCGGACCGTACTCGGCGAACCGGCCCTCGGTCACTCGGCCACCGCCCCGGCCTCCAGCGCGAACAGCTCCCGCAACTGGGTGGTGGAGAGCTCGGTGATCCACTGCTCGCCGGTGCCGACGACCGACGCGGCCAGGCCGCGCTTCTCGGCGATCAGCGCGGCGACCTTCTCCTCCACCGTGCCGGCGCAGACGAACTTACGGACCTGGACCCGGCGGCGCTGCCCGATCCGGAACGCCCGGTCGGTGGCCTGGTCCTCCACCGCCGGATTCCACCACCGGTCGACGTGCACCACGTGGTTGGCGGCGGTCAGCGTCAGTCCCGTCCCACCGGCCTTGAGGGAGAGCACGAACAGCGCGGGCCCGTCGTCGGACTGGAAGCGGGCCACCATCTCGTCCCGGTCGGCCTTGCCGACCCCGCCGTGCAGGAACAGCACCTCCCGGCCGAACCGGGCCGCCAGGTGGCCGCGCAGCATCCCGCCGAACTCGGCGTACTGGGTGAACAGCAGCGCCTTCTCCCCCGCCGCCAGGACCTCGTCGAGGATCTCCGTCAACCGGGCCAGCTTGCCGGAGCGTCCGTCCAACGGGGAACCGTCGCGCAGCAACTGCGCCGGATGGTTGCAGACCTGCTTGAGCCGGGTCATCGTGGCCAGCACCAGCCCCCGCCGCTCGATGCCCTCGGAGGACTCGATCCGGGCCAGCATGTCGTCGACCACCACCCGATAGAGCGCCGCCTGCTCGGCGGTGAGGTTGCAGACGACCTCCATCTCCAGCTTCTCCGGCAGGTCCGAGATGATCGAGGCGTCGGTCTTGAGTCGGCGCAGCACGAACGGGCCGGTGATCCGGCGCAGCCGCTCGGCGGTGTCGGCGTCGCCGTGCCGCTCGATCGGCTCGGCGAACCGCTTCCGGAAGGTCGCGGCCGGGCCGAGCAGCCCCGGATTGGCGAACTGCATGATGGACCAGAGGTCGGCCAGCCGGTTCTCCACCGGCGTACCGGTGACCGCCAGCCGGTGCCGGGCGGGCAGCAACCGCACCGCCTCGGCCTGCCGGGTGGCGGCGTTCTTGATCGCCTGCGCCTCGTCCAGCACCACCCGGTGCCAGTCCACCCCGGCCAGGTCCACCGCGTCCCGCGCCGCCACCGAGTACGTGGTGAGCACCAGGTCGGCCTCCTGCGCGGCGGCACCGACGTCGTCGCCCCGGGCCCGCTGCGCGCCGTGGTGCACGTGGACGCGCAGCTCCGGGGCGAACCGGGCGGCCTCCCGCTGCCAGTTGCCGACCAGCGACATCGGACAGACCAGCAGCGTCGGCCCGGACCCGGCCGGATCACCGGCCAGCAGCGCCAGCAACTGCACCGTCTTGCCCAGCCCCATGTCGTCGGCGAGCACCCCGCCCAGCCCGAGCGACTGGAGGAACGCCAGCCAGGCCAGCCCCCGCCGCTGGTACGGCCGCAGCGTGCCGTGGAACGACGGCGGCGGGTCCAGTGGCGTGAGCCGACGCTCCACCGACCCGGCGAGCAGGTCACCCAACGCCCCGTCGGCGGTCACCTCCAGCACCGGCAGGGCGTCCGGTTGCGTACCGTCGGCGAGCCCCAGCCGCAGCAGGTCGGCGACGGTCAGTTCGCCGGTGGACCGCAACAGGCGCAGACCGGCGGCGAGCCGCTTCGGATCCAGCTCGACCCACTGGCCGCGCAACCGCACCAGCGGCGTCTTCACCTCGGCCAGCCGGGCCAACTCCTCCTCGGTCAGCGGCTGGTCCCCGAGCGCCACCTCCCAGCGGTAGTCCACCAGGGCGTCCAACCCGACCCGGTCGGTCGGGCCGCTGACCGTGCCGGGCGCGGCCCGCGACCCGGCCCGCAGGCGGGCGCCCAGCCGCGACGCCGGGCGCTGCCACCAGGACGGCAGCAGCACCGTGAAACCGGCGGCGTGCAGCATCGGCGCGCCCTCGCGCAGGAACCGGTGCGCCCCGTCGGCGTCCAGTTCCAGCGCCTCCGGGGTGGCGGTCCGCAACGCCGTGTCCAGCTCCGGCCAGAGGCGGCTGGCCCGGCCCAGCTCGGCCAGCATCGTCTCCTGCGGATGCGCCCCGGCGACGGTGCCGCCCTCGCCGCGCCACACCTGACCGGCGTCGACGTGCAGACCCGACTCGTCGGCCGCCCGCAGACCGAACTCCACCCGCCACCTGCCCGGGTCCCCCACCGCCGCGTCCAGGTCGAGCGGCACCACCGTCACCGGGCCAGGCACCTCCTCGGTCGACGGCTCCACCAGCCGGAAGCTCGCCCGTACCGCCCCGCCCGCCGCGTCCCGCTGCCAGGCGTCCAGCTCGGACCGGAGAACGTCCAGCGCTGCCGCGTCGGCCGTGAACTCGCGGTGCGGCCCGGTCAGCGCGCCGAGCCAGGACGCCACCGCCGCGCCGGGGCGTACGCCTCGGGCCAGTGCGGTCTCCGGCAGGGCCGCGCGCACCGCCGCATCGGTCAGCACATCCAGCGCGTCCCCCACCACCCCACCCGGATGTAAGGCCGGATGTAAGGAAGGGCCCCCTGATAACGCCTCCGGTAGAGCAGGGGACCCCTCTTCACTTCCACGCCGGGTGGTGCGCGCCGATCCGCCCGGCCGGCGTGCGGTGCGACGGACGGCGCTGCCGGGCGCCGGAAGGGCGGGCAGGTCCGCCTCGACCACCGCGCGGGCGACCGGCGGCAGCGCCAACGCCAACGACCGCGCCCAGGCCGCGTCGGTACCGGTCAGCAGCGGACGCCACACCGCACGCGCGGGTACGCCGTCCTCCGGTCGCCCGCCACCGACCGCCGTCGACCCGGTCCGGGCGGTGGACCGTCGTCGGGTCTGCTGGGGCTGGTGGGCCTGGTCGGGCTGGTCGGGCTGGTGGGCTTGCCGGTGCTGGTGCGGCATCCGGTGGGCCTGGCTGTTCGGGTGGAGGGCCTGCGGGGCGGCGGACGTCGGGGCGGCGAGGCCGGGCAGGACCCGGCCCCGACCGGCCAGGTCGACGGCGAAGGCGGCCACCTCGGCCAGGTGTCGCAGGGCGGCACCCGGTACGGCGGACACGCGGTCGATGCCGCGCAGCAGCGCCAGCGTGGCGTCCGGGCCGTACGCGAGGACCGGCACCCGCCATCCGGCCAGGGCGACCCGGCCCCGGGGCGGTGCCACGACGGTGGTCCGGACCAGTTCCGGCGAGTCCATCGGCGAGCCGCCCCGGGTGGGCAGGCTCAACAGCACCGTGCCGAGGTCGGCCGGCTCGGCGGCCTCGCCCATGACGGTGGTCAACGCGGCGTGGTCGGCGGCGAACGGGTGCGGCCGGTCGCGGGGTGCCCGCCCCGGTCGGCGCGGCGCCTCCGGCTCTCGGGTGCTGTCCTCGGCCCAGACGGCGAAGCCGCGACCGGGCAGCCACACCCCGTGCACGACCAGCACGCACGCCCCCTCGCCGAGTAAGGAGGGGTCCCCTGCTAACGCCTCCGGTAGAGCAAGGGTCCCCTGCTAACAACCGGGACAGCTTAGGCGCCACCCGACGTCTACCGTCGACGCCATGTACGACCTTCTGGTGATCGGTGGACTCGGTGTCGACGTACGGGTGCGGGTGCCCGGATTGCCGCTGCCGGTGGTCGACTCGGTCACCGTCGACCCGATCGACCTGCGGATCGGCAACACGGGTGCCGGGGTGCTGCTCGCCGCCCACGCGCTCGGGCTGCGGGTGGCGGTGATCGACACGATCGGTGCCGACCCGGCCGGGGACGTGGTGCGCGCCGCGCTGGCCCGGACCGGCGTACACGCCACGCTGGCCGAGGACCCCGCCGGCACCCGCCGCTCGGTGAACCTGGTCGACCCCGCCGGACACCGGATGGCGCTGTACGACCCCCGCGACTCGGACGGTCCCGCGCCCTTCCCGACCGAGCGGGTGGCGGCACTGGTCGAGGACGCCACCCACGTCCACCTGTCGATCATGGGTTGGGTCCGGGACCTGCTGCCCGACCTCGCCGACGTACTCGCCGAGGGGGTGAGCAGCTCCACCGACCTGCACGACTGGGACGGGCGCAACCCCTATCACCGGCCCTTCGCCGAGATCGCCGAGCTGGTCCTGGTCAGCGGCGCGGCGCTGGGCGACCGGGCGGCGGGGACAGCCGCCACGTTCGCGCCGGGCCCGGTGCTGGTGACGCGGGGCGCGGACGGCGCGGAGTTGCACCTCGGCGGCCGCGTGCACCGGGTGCCGGCCGCAGTGCCGCCCGGCCCGGTGGTCGACACCAACGGTGCCGGGGACGCCTTCGCCGCCGGGGTCGTCGCGGCCCGCTCACGCGGCGCGACCTGGGCAGAGGCCGCCGGGTACGCGGCCGGGGTGGCCGCCGCCGCCTGCACCCACGACGGCATGGAGTACCCGCCGGGGCTGCTTCCCCTCCCCTGACGACCGCCCCTCGGCGCCCGTCAACGTGCGCCGGTCAACGTGCGCCCGTTCGAGAACGCCGGTATGAGAACGCCGGTCAGAGTGCGCCGGTGGTGCCGTCGGTGAGTTCCCGGAGGATGTCGGCGTGCCCGACATGCCGGGCGGTCTCCTCGATCATGTGCACCAGGATCCAGCGCAGCGACACCTCACCGAGCTGCGGTTGCGGCACCACGTGGTCCAGGTCGAAGCGGGCGGCGATCTCCCGCGACCGGTCACAGGTCCGCTCGTAGTCGGCGGCCAGGCTCTCCACCGTGTCGCCCTCGTCCAGGGTGAAGCTGGCCAGCGCCGCCTCCTCCGAGGTGGGGAACACCTCGCCCGGCGCCGGGTCGAGCAGGATGTGGAACCAGTTGCGTTCGATCTCGGTGAGGTGTCTGACCAGCCCGGCGATCGTGGTGGCCGAGGGCAGCAGCCGACGGGCCGCGTCGGGGTCGGAGAGGCCCCGCAGCTTGCGCAGCAGCACCGCCCGGTGGAAGTCGAGGAACGATTCGAGGACGTCCCGTTCGCCGGCCACCCGGTTGACGACCGGACCGAGCGTCGGGTCTATCGCGATCTCCGCCATGAGGGGAGATTAGTCCCGTTCCGACCCGCCGACTGTCCCGCACGCCCCGGGCTGTCCGCTGCGCGGGCGGCTATCCGCTGCGCGGCGACGGCGGGCGGGGCAGGATGGGCGCATGGCATCCTCGGTTGAGATCCCGCTGGTAGGTGGCGAGGCGGACGGACAGCAGGTCACCGTCGAGCTGGACCCCAACGGCCGTCCCCCGCTGACCCACCACCACCTGGGCTCGGCCGGCCTGGCCGGAGCGGACATCTACGAACTGGAGTCGGTCGACGCCAAGAGTCAGCAGTGGCGCTACTGCTGGCGAGGCCCGGCCGTCTGACCCACCCGGCACACGACGCGGCCCGCCCACCGGACGGTCAGGCGCCGACCTCGACCAGGGACCGGGCGCGCAGGCTCTCCAGCACCGCCCGGGTGACCCGCGAGGTGCCCCGGGCCTCCTCACAGACCTGGGCGACCCGCTGCGCGGTGGTCTCCCGCCGCTGGTCACGTTCGTCCCAGAGCTGGTCGACCTCGGCCAGCAGCGGCCCCTCCACCTCCCGCTCCACGCCGCGCAGCGCCGGCACCCCGAGTCGCTGGGCCAGGTCGAAGACCTTTCCGGCGTACGGCAGGGGCAGGAACGGCGTACCCATCATCGCGGCGAAGATCAGGAAGTGCAGTCGCATGCCGACGGCGAGGTCGAAGTGGCGCATCAGCCCGAGGACCTGTTGCGGCGAGTAGGTGCCGTGCAGGATGCGTCCACGTTCGGCGGCGGTCATGTGCGAGAGCACGCCGTGCGAGTGCCGGATGTCGTCGCGCTCCATCGGGACGAAGAGCACGTGCGCGTCGATCCGGTGCACCAGGAAGTCGCCGATCTGGGCCAGCAGCCGGTGGTACCCGTCGACGTCGAGCCGTTCGGCGGCGCGGCCGGGCTCCCGTACGCTCATCCCGACCAGCCGCTTGCCCGCCGGCACGCCCTCCTCGCGCAGCAGTGCCGCCGGGAAGTCCTCCGGTTCCAGCAGGAACGCCGGGTCGGCGGTGACCGTGATCGGGTTGAGCAGGCCGGCCTCCTCCAGCACCATCCGCGACTCCTGGTCGCGGACGGTGACCTGGGTGGCGCCGGCCAGCGTCTCCCGGACCATGCCGGTGTCCACCATCTCGCTGAGCGGGCCCACCCCCACCGCGTACGTCAGCAGTGGCAGGCCGCGTTCCTGGGCGACCCGCACCACGCGGAGGTAGCGGCGGGCCTCCTTGTCGTAGAGGATGCCGCCGCCGCCCAGGATCAGCAGGTCGAGCTGGGAGAGCACGAGGGCGGAGTCGGTCCGGCTGACCCCCTCCCACGGCACCGCCTCGACATCCGGATGCGCCAACGCGGTGTGCGCCGGGTTCCGTGAGAAGACGATGATCCGGGCGTTCGGCTCCTGTTCGCGCAGGTCGGCCAGCAGGCCGGTGAGGATGGCCTCGTCACCGAGGTTGCGCCCACCGTACGAGCCGAGCACACCGATGGTCAGTCCGGCACGCGTCATCCGTCGCTCCTCCCCAGGTGCGTCCGCATCGACGTCTTCCCGCTGCGCCGACGAACAGTCCTCGCGTACCCGGGGCGTCCGGTGGCGGTCGGCGGTCAGGAGGGCTCGGCGGTCAACCGGGACACCAGGGCGACGACCACGTCGTCGGGGTCGAACCCGGCGTCGATCGAGGGGGTGAGCAGGTCGAGCAGGAGCCCGTCCACGGCGTAGCGCAGCAGGGTCACCTCGAACGCGCCACCGGGCAGGCCGGCGGCCAGTTGGTGCGCGACGTCGTCGCGGTAGCCCCGGCGCAGGGTCGCACCGAGGATCCGGGCCAGGTCGGGACGGCGGGTCGCCTCCAGGCGCAGCTCGATCAGGGCGCGGGTGAGTTCCGGCTGCCGGGTGGTCCGTTCGACGATGTACCGGACGTAGTCGGTGAGCAGGGCCGTGGAGGGTTCCCGGGCGGCCAGTCCGGCCAGCACCGTCTCGTCGGGGGCGAACCGCTCGAAGCAGTACGTCTTCGCCCGCTCGCTGCCGCCGTCCGACGACCCGGCGGTGGAGATCGTCTCCGGTGACCCGGTCGCCTTCGTCCGCGACCTCAAGCAACGGTCCGGCGGCGACATCTGGCTCTGCGGCGGCGGCCAGCTCGCCGGCCAACTGCTGCCGGAGGTGGACGAACTGGTGGTCAAGGTCAATCCGATCGTCGTCGGCAGCGGCATCCCGCTCGCCGACCGCTCGTTCGACCTGCAGCACTTCAGCCTGGTCGACGCCACCCCCATCGGCGCGGGCGTGATCATGCTGCACTACACGCGGTGAAGGACGTGCCGGATGGACCGGCACGGTGCCGGCGGCGCGATCAGGCTGAAGTACTCAGACCGGGGTGTTCAGGGTGTGGGTGAGGAAGGGGAGGACCACCGCCGGCAGGGCGGGCGAGTCCACGATGTCGTAGTGGGTGAGCCCGGGCAGGACCGCCAGGCGGGCGTCCGGCCGGTCGGCACCGTCCCAACCGGCGTCCCGGTGTCCGCCGCCGAGCAGGCCGAAGAACTCGACCATGTGCGCGGGACGGATCGAGTCGGCGTCGGCGAAGACCAGCAGGGTGGGGGTGGTCAGCGCGGCCACCTCCGCCGACCAGTCGTACTCGCGGCGCAACAGCTCGCCGGTCCTGGCCCAGAGCTTCGGCCAGTCGTCGGGGCGGGGCGCGACCTGTCGATAGAGCTCGTACGCCGGGATGCCCGTCATCCGCTCGCCGGCCGCCTCGTCGGGCTCCGGCATCCCGGCGAGCACCTCGGGGAACCAGCCCTGACGTCGGCACGGCGCGGAGACCACCACCAGTCGGCGAAGCAGGTGCCGGTGCTGGACCGCCAGCCGCAGGCCGACCCCGCCTCCGAGGGAGAAGCCCAGCACGTCGACCGGACCCAGACCCAGGTGACCGATGAACGCGGCCACGTCGTCGGCCATCGACTCGTACCGCATCGGACGGTCGACGTCGGCGGTGCGTCCGTGACCCGGCAGGTCGACACTGATCACCTGGCGGCGCTGCGCCAGCGCGGGCCGGATCGCGGCGAAGGTCTCGACCGCGCCGAACCCGCCGTGCAGCAGCACCAGCGGCCGACCGGAGCCGTGTATCTCGTACCAGAACCGCACGTCGGCGACCTCGGCGTAGCCCACTCGCGCCCCTCCCCGTCCGCGTCGGCACCGACCCGACGACGACGGTACGCGGCACCCGTCCGGCTCGGCTCCGTTTGCCGGAGACCGCACCCCCATCGTCACGCGCGGCCCACGAAAGACGCGCCCGTGTCCGCATCCGGGCTGCCGTACGGCGGGCGCTCGGCTGATGCTCGGGACCTGACCGACAGCACGTCGGGCCCTTTCGAGCTGAAAGCGTCCACGGATCGCGGTGAGCGGCCCCGGCCTCCGGCGCTCCGTGCCGAGGATCTGCGATAGCGCAAACGGTTCAGCTCGAAAGGCGCCGAAGTAGGAACCAAGAAGGTCGCCGCCGACGCGCATTTTCGCACCCGAACCGCACGTCGGCGACCTCGACGTATCCCACGGCGACGTCACCGCCACGACCGCCGATGCAGAGACGGCCCGGAGAACGATGCGGAGACGGCCCGGAGAACTGATCTCCGGGCCGTTGTTCGATCTGGTGGGCGCGGCAGGTTTCGAACCTGCGACCCCTCGCTTGTAAGGCGAGTGCTCTCCCGCTGAGCTACGCGCCCGGAACGCCGTACGGCGAGCCGGCGGTTGGCAAGCCTACCCTGCCGCCCACCGGCCCTACCGGACGGTTACCACCGTTCGGGACGGGTCAGGCGCCGGCCTCGGCCAGGGCCTTGCGCCACCCGTGCTGGTCACGCGGTTCGCCCGGCATGTTCATCTCGGCGAACCGGACCACGCCGTTCTTGTCGATGACGAAGGTGCCCCGGTTGGCGATGCCGGCGACCTCGTTGAAGACGCCGTACGCCTGGGCGACGGCACCGTGCGGCCAGAAGTCCGACAGCAGCGGGAACTGGAAGCCCTCGCGGTCCGCCCAGACCTTGTGGGCGTACACCGAGTCGACGCTGACGGTGAGTACCTGGACGTCGTCGCTGACGTACTCGTCGAGGTTGTCCCGCACCTCGCACAGCTCGCCCTGGCAGATGCCGGTGAAGGCCAGCGGGTAGAAGACCAGCAGGACGGAGCGCCGGCCACGGAAGTCGGCGAGCCGGACCTCCTGGTTGTTCTGGTCCTTCAGCACGAAGTCCGGCGCCTCGGCGCCAACCTCGATCGGCATGCGAGCTCCTTCGGGAGTCAGGTCGGGTCGGCCTCAGCCTGTCACACCGCTGAGCAGGGTCACTTCTTGCCCTTGGCACCTCGGCGCAGCACGAGACGGGCCCCGCTCCAGTCCTTGCCGGCGTTGATGGTGGAGGTCTGTTGGAGGCCTGCGGTGGGTGCGGACTCGGAGACCTCACTCGGTTCCACGTGCCCGTCACGGCCGGCCTTGGGCGTCAACAGCCACACGACCCCGTTGTCGGCCAGGGGGCCGAGGGCGTCCACGAGAAGTTCGAAAAGATCACCGTCGCCGTCCCGGTACCACACCAGCACCGCGTCGACCACCTCATCGGTGTCCTCGTCGACCAGGTCACCACAACGGTCGGTCAGGGCGTCCCGGAGATCGGAGTCGACGTCCTCGTCGTACCCCATCTCCATGACGACCATCCCCGGCTCGATGCCGAACCGGTCCGCCAGGCTGCGTACCCCGTCGGCAGCCTGACCAGCGGTCGCGCTCACTGTCGCGTGCCTCCTCATCTCGTGGCGAGTTCGCGGCGTCCCCTCGAACGCCGTCAGGCAAAGTCCACACAGTTGTGCCCTCCGGCGCAAGTGGCGCACCGGGTGGAACGAAATTTACCGTGCCAGCAGCGTACGGGCACCCTGGGTGATGGCCTCCTCGGACACCAGGACCTGACGGGCAGCCGGACCTAACGGCACAAATGAGTCAACTGCGGCCACTCGTCGTGCCGCACCGACATAACCGGCGTCCACCAGCGCGGCGATCACTCCCTCACCCACCCCGCCGGAGCGTCGGGTCTCGTCCACCACCAGCACCCGGCCGGTCGCGGTGGCCTCCCGGATGAGATCGGCCACAGGTAGCGGGGCCAGCCAACGCAGGTCCACCACGCGGGTGCCGACGCCCTCGTCGGCAAGCGCCGACGCGGCCCGCAGCGACATCCGGACGCCGTTACCGAACGTGATGATCGTGACGTCCTCGGCCGAGCCGACGCCGTACACGCGGGCCCGCCCGACCGGCACGTGTGCGCCCGCCCAGGCGCCCGGCTCGGCGTACCCGGCCAGCCACTCCCCGTCGCCGTCGGTGTAGAGGTCGCGCGTGTGGTAGAGCCCGATCGGCTCCAGGAACACACAGACGCTGCCGTCCACCGCCGCGCTCGCCAGGCAGGTCCGTAGCATCGCCGCCGCGTCGTCCGGTCGCGCGGGTACGGCGATCACCAGCCCGGGTACGTCCCGCAGCACCGCCACCGAGTTGTCGTTGTGGAAGTGCCCGCCGAAGCCCTCCTGGTACGCCAACCCGGCCACCCGCACCACCATCGGGTTCCGCATCGCGCCCTGCGAGAAGAACCCCATGGTGGCCGCCTCGCCGCGCAACTGGTCCTCGGCGTTGTGCAGGTACGCCAGGTACTGGATCTCCGGCACCGGCAGCATCCCGGCCAGCCCGGCACCGAGCCCCAGGCCGAGGATCGAGGTCTCGTCGAGCAGGGTGTCGAAGACCCGGGCGACACCGAACCGGTCCCGCAGTCCCTTGGTGACCCCGTACACCCCACCCTTGGCGGCGACGTCCTCGCCGAAGACGGCCATCTGCGGATGGTCGAGCAGCCCGTCGGTGAGCGCGGCGTTGATGCTCTGCGCCAGCGTCAGCGGGCCGACCAGCTCCGGCGGCTTGCCGCCGAACGCCTCGACCCGTGCGCCCGCGTCCGGCCCGGCCGCCCGGTCGCCCGCCTCGGCCACCGCACGGGCCACCCGCAACGGTCGGCGGGGCGCCAGCGGGGCGACCACCTCGGCCGGGCTGGACAGCTTCGGCTCGTCGAGCACCCCCTCGGCCAGCCGGCGGACCCGCCAGCCGATCTCGTCGTAGCGCTCCAGCAGCTCCGCACCGCTGGCCAGGCCCGCCTCGACCAACCGTCGCGCGGTGGCCGCCACCGGATCCCGGTCCAGGTCGGCCCGGATCTCCCCGGCCGTCCGGTACGCGCTCTCGGCGTCCGCGCCTGCGTGCCCCATCAACCGCACCGTGGTGAGGTGGAGTACGGCCGGGCGCCGGTGGCGGCGGACCCAGGCCGCCGCCTCGACCGCCACCTCGTACGTCTCGACCAGGTCGGTGCCGTCGGCGGCGAAGTACCGCACCCCCGGCTTCGACCGCAGCGCCGTCGTCACCCAGCCCTGCGGCGACCGGAGGCTCAGGCCCAGGCCGTTGTCCTCGCATACGAACAGCACCGGGATGCGCAGACCGGTGTGGTCGTACCAGCCGGCGGTGTTGAAGGCGGCGGTGGCGCTGGCGTGGTTGATCGAGGCGTCCCCGAACGAGCAGACCACGATCGCGTCCGGTGCCCACGTCGTCGCGACGGGCGTCTCGCCCGGCCAGGTCGGCTCCGGTCGCGTGTCCAGCCGGCGCAGCCGCTCCACCGCGAGGCCCATGCCCACCGCCCGGGGCAGGTGCGAGGCGATCGTGGAGGTGGTCGGCACCACGGCGAGGTCGGCCCGACCGAAGACCTTGTGCCGGCCTCCGGCGATCGGCTCCTCGCGCGAGGCCACCATGCCCCGCAGCACGTCCCGGGCCGCGTCCGCGTACACCGGGTCGACCGCCCGCCGCTCGTCGCCCGCGGCCTCCGCTTTCCCGGCCGGGCGCTCGTCGTCGTCCAGCGGATCAGCGGCCCGGGGGCCCTCCTCGGCGTGCCCGACCCTGCCGACCGGCGGCGCGTCCTCGGCCGGGTCGAGGTCGACCTCCGTCGCCTGCCCGGCGGGCGCGGACGTGTCGGTGCTGGGGCCGCCGTGGTCGCCGGCCGGCTCCGCGTCGGGGTCCCGGCCGGTGTCGGGCTCCCCGCTGCGGGCGGCCTGAGCGGCCCGCACGCAGTAGAACGCGCCGGAGCGGTAGTGCAGCAGGGCCGGGTCGGTGGGGCGTAGCGCCGCGGCGACCCCGGCGTTGCCCTCGTGCCCGGCCGAACCGATCGTGTAGTAGCCCTCGCCGAAGCCGCGGAGCCAGCGTCCGGCGAGGTCGAGTTGGCGGCTGGTGACCTGTGCGTCGAAGAGGTCCAACAGCTCTGCGCCGGTCAGCGTGGCACCGTCGGCCACCGGCTGTGCCGGGTCGGCGCGGCGCCCCGGCGCGGCGAGGGCGGCCAGGGCCTCCCGGAACCGGTCGTCGAGATCCTGCGGGGTGGTCACGTCCGACAGCATTACCGACCGAGGCACGCCTCGCCCACCTGAGCACGTTTCACGCACCTGGGACGGCGCGGCGCCCGACTACGTCCCGAGCCGCTCCGGGCAACCGCCGTCGGAGACCTTCCAGACGAGTTCGCCGAGCGCCGCCAACTCCTCCGTGCTGAGTCCGGCCAGCAGTCGTGAGTCGGACAGCACCCCGTGGACCCGGTCCCGCATCCGCCGGCCCGCCTCGGTCACCACCAGGGTCCGCTGCCGCCGGTCGTCCGGGTCGGCACGACGCTCCACCAGCCCGGCCCGCTCCAGCTTGTCGACCAGCGCGGTCACGTTGGACCGGTCGCAGCGCAACTGCCCGGCCAGCTCACGGGCGGGCAGCGGGTGGTCCGGGTCCAGTTCGTAGAGCGCGCGGGCGACCGCCGGGGTCAGCCCCAGTGCGGCGATCTCGCTGTCCTGGTGGTGCCGAAGGGCGGCGGCCACGTGCATGATCCGCCGGACCGTGTCGCCGGCCACCCGGGACCGGTCGGCCCCACCCGGGCCGACCAGGGTGGCGGGTGGTCGCGGCATGGTCGACATTCTACGATCCGGCCACGTTCGGGCAGTTCCGCCGTTACGTCGGCGGCGCGCCGCCGGGACGGTCGCCTCGCGGTGGCCGGCCGGGCGGGTGTGGTGGTCAGCCGGGCAGGAAGGAGAAGCGGACCTGCCGGCTGGAGTTGTCCCCGTTGGTGTCGACCAGGCAGACCGACTGCCAGGTGCCCAGGGCGAGCCGGCCGCCGAGCACGGGCAGCGTCGCGTACGGGGCGACGAAGGCGGGCAGCACGTGGTCGCGGCCGTGTCCGGGCGAACCGTGCCGGTGCTGCCAGCGGTCGTCGGTGGGCAGCAGCGCGTCCAGCGCGGTGAGCAGGTCGTCGTCGGAGCCGGCGCCGGTCTCGATGATGGCCACCCCGGCGGTGGCGTGCGGCACGAACACGTGCAGCAGCCCGTCGCCCTGCCCGGCGAGGAACTGCTCGGCCTCGGCGGTGATGTCCCGGACGGTCGGCCGGGAACCGGTCCGGATGCTGATCACCTCACTACGCATACCCCCCATTCTGCCCGGTTACGAAACCTTGTACCGGCGCGCTCGGCGGCGTTTCCTGGCAAGATCGTCTACTACCCGTCCGGGCCTGCGCGGCGACGCGAAGTTACTGTTCGGTACGTGTGTCGCGCGTCGCCCTTGGGCCGGGTGGACGTGACGGCGAGTGCCGCGACGGGGCAGGATGGCGCTAGAGACCTATCCCACACACAACCGAGGGAACGCCTGTGGCTACGGAACGCAAGCGCCCGGTGATCACGGCCGGACTGCCGAGCCAGCTTCCGGATACCGACCCTGAAGAGACCAGCGAATGGGTCGAGTCGCTCGACGGTGTCATCGATGATCGTGGCACCAAGCGGGCGCGATACGTGATGCTGCGCCTGTTGGAGCGCGCCCGTGAGCGCCAGGTCGGCGTACCGTCGCTGACCACCACCGACTACCTCAACACGATCCCGCCGGAGCGCGAACCCTGGTTCCCGGGTGACGAGCACATCGAGCGCCGGATCCGGGCGTACGTGCGGTGGAACGCGGCGATGCTGGTGCACCGTGCGCAGCGTCCCGAGATCGGCGTCGGCGGACACATCTCCACCTTCGCGAGCTCGGCCTCGCTCTACGAGGTGGGCTTCAACCACTTCTTCCGGGGCAAGAACCACCCGGGTGGCGGCGATCACATCTTCTACCAGGGGCACGCCTCCCCCGGCATGTACGCCCGGGCGTTCCTGGAGGGTCGGCTCAGCGAGAACCAGCTCGACGGCTTCCGGCAGGAGCTGTCGCACCCCGGCGGCGGGCTCCCGTCGTACCCGCACCCCCGGCTGATGCCGGACTTCTGGGAGTTCCCCACCGTCTCGATGGGGCTGGGCGGGCTGAACGCCATCTACCAGGCCCGGTTCAACCGCTACCTCCAGCACCGGGGCATCAAGGACACCTCCGACCAGAACGTCTGGGCCTTCCTCGGCGACGGCGAGATGGACGAGCCGGAGACCCTGGGCGCGATCGGCGTGGCCGCCCGGGAGGAGCTGGACAACCTCACCTTCGTGATCAACTGCAACCTCCAGCGCCTGGACGGTCCGGTCCGCGGCAACGGCAAGGTGATGCAGGAGCTGGAGGCGTTCTTCCGGGGCGCCGGTTGGAACGTCATCAAGGTGGTCTGGGGCCGGGAGTGGGACCCGCTGCTCGCCGCCGACACCGACGGCGCGCTGGTCAACCTGATGAACACCACGCCGGACGGCGACTACCAGACCTACAAGGCGGAGTCCGGGGCGTACGTCCGGGAGCACTTCTTCGGTCGGGACGCGCGGACCCGCAAGATGGTCGACGGCCTGAGCGACGACGAGATCTGGAACCTCAAGCGCGGCGGGCACGACTACCGCAAGCTCTACGCGGCCTACAAGGCGGCGACGGAGCACACCGGGCAGCCGACGGTGATCCTGGCCAAGACGATCAAGGGCTGGACGCTCGGCCAGCACTTCGAGGGCCGCAACGCCACGCACCAGATGAAGAAGCTGACGCTGGACGACCTGAAGACGTTCCGCGACCGGCTCTACCTGGACATCCCGGACTCGGCGCTGGAGGACAACCCGTACCTGCCGCCGTACTACCGGCCGGACGAGAAGTCCGACGAGATGCAGTACCTGCACGAGCGGCGCAAGAACCTCGGTGGCTACCTGCCGAGCCGGCGGACCGAGGCCAAGCCCCTGGCCATCCCCGGCAGCGAGCGCTTCGCCGACGTGAAGCGGGGCTCGGGCAAGCAGAAGGTGGCCACCACGATGGCCTTCGTCCGGCTGCTCAAGGACCTGATGAAGGACAAGCAGTTCGGCAGGCGCTGGGTGCCGATCATCCCGGACGAGGCACGGACCTTCGGCCTGGACTCGATCTTCCCGACCGCCAAGATCTATTCGCCGCACGGTCAGCGGTACACCTCGGTCGACCGGGAGCTGTTCCTGTCGTACAAGGAGTCGACCGCCGGTCAGATCCTGCACGAGGGCATCAACGAGGCCGGCTCGGTCGCCTCGTTCACCGCCGCCGGTTCGTCGTACGCCACGCACGACGAACCGATGATCCCGATGTACATCTTCTACTCGATGTTCGGGTTCCAGCGCACCGGTGACGGTTTCTGGGCGGCGGCCGACCAGATGGCCCGTGGTTTCGTGCTCGGCGCCACCGCCGGTCGCACCACGCTCAACGGCGAGGGCCTCCAGCACGAGGACGGCCACTCGCTGCTGCTCGCGGCCACGAACCCGGCCGTCGTCGCGTACGACCCGGCGTTCGCGTTCGAGATCGCGCACATCGTGGAGAACGGCCTGCACCGGATGTACGGCGAGGAGCAGGAGAACGTCTTCTACTACCTCACCATCTACAACGAGCCGATCCACCAGCCGGCCGAGCCGGAGGGCGTCGACGCCGAGGGCATCGTCAAGGGCATCTACCGGTACGCGGCGGCCCCGTCGGTGGAGGGTGACGCCCCCCGGGCGAACGTGCTCGCCTCCGGCACCGGCATGCAGTGGGCGCTCAAGGCGCAGCAGCTGCTCGCCCAGGACTGGGGGGTGGCCGCCGACGTCTGGTCGGTGACCTCCTGGACCGAGCTGCGGCGGGACGCGGTCGAGTGTGAGGCGTACAACCTCCTGCACCCGGGCGCGGAGCAGCGGGTGCCGTACATCCAGCAGAAGCTGGCCGACGCCGACGGGCCGAAGGTCGCGGTCAGCGACTGGATGCGCGCGGTGCCGGACCTGATCTCCCGCTGGGTGCCCGGTGACTGGACCTCCCTGGGCACCGACGGCTTCGGCCTGTCGGACACCCGGCACGCGCTGCGCCGGCACTTCCGCGTCGACGCCGAGTCGATCGCGGTCGCCACGCTGCGGCAGCTCGCGCTGCGCGGCGTCGTACCGGCGCACGTACCGGCCGAGGCAGCCAAGAAGTACGCCATCGACGACGTGAACGCCGCCCCGGTCGGCGAGACCGGCGGCGACAGCTAGTACCGCACGCACTGAGAGAGGGCCCGGCGCATCGCGCCGGGCCCTCTCTCACGCTGGGGTCGGGGGAAAGGAAGGGCCCCCTGCTAACGCCTCGTGCATAGCAAGGGTCCCTTCCTAACACGCATGCGCGCACCCGCTCCACGAGCGCCGAGAACGGCGGCGACGCCGCCCCGGTATGACACAGGCGATATCAGGAGGCGACTTCCCCCCGTAACATCGCCGATCCACAATCATCGATAGGTATCCGACCTCCGCACGGGCACCACGCCGGCCCGGTGGACTCCTGTCGCGCCGTCCTCCGCCGGCTCGGACGCCGTCCGCCCCCGCGCGACGAGAGGGAGCACAGATGCGAATCGTCCGGATCGGCCTGGCCCTGGCCGTCGGCGCCCTGGTGGTGTCGACGCTGGGGCCGGGCTCGCCCTCGGTGGCACACGACCCCGCCACACCCGCCGGGCGGGCGTCGGCGCAGGAGTTCATGGCGCAACGGGAACCGACCCAGCAGGCGGCTGCCCTCGCGGCGACGGCCTGCACGAACGGTCAGGCGGCCGGCTACCCCTGCCGCAACGTGGACCTGCTGTCGTTCATGCCGCTGTCCGGCATCGGCGGCAGCCAGGCGAACGACATCTGGGGTTGGACCGACCCGCAGACCCGCAAGGAGTACGCGCTGGTCGGCCGCCGCAACGGCACCTCGTTCGTGGACATCTCGGACCCGACCGCGCCGGTGTACCTCGGCAACCTGCCCGCGTACCAGAACCGCACCGCCGTCTGGCGGGACATCAAGGTCTACCGTGACCACGCCTACGTGGTGGCGGACGTCTCCGGGCACGGCATGCAGGTCTTCGACCTGACGCGGCTGCGCGGCGTCACCACGCCGCAGACCTGGACGACGAACGCGCAGTACAACCAGTTCGGCAACTCGCACAACATCGCCATCAACGAGCAGACCGGCTTCGCGTACGCGGTCGGCACCAACACCTGCAGCGGCGGCCTGCACATGGTCGACATCCGGACCCCGAAGTCCCCGACGTCGGCCGGCTGCGTCAGCAACGACGGATACACCCACGACACCCAGTGCGTGGTCTACCGGGGTCCCGACACCGCCTACAGCGGGCGGGAGATCTGTGTCAGCTCCAACGAGGACACCGTCACCGTGGTCGACGTGACCACCAAGTCCGCCCCTCGACAGCTGGCCCGCATCGGGTACACCGGTCGGGCGTACACCCACCAGGGCTGGTTCACCGAGGACCAGCGCTACTTCCTGCTCGACGACGAGTTGGACGAGTCCCGTCGCGGGGTGAACACGCAGACCTACATCTGGGACCTGGCCGACCTGGACGCCCCTCGACACATCGGCACCTACAGCGCGCCCTCCGGCGTCGCCGCCACCGACCACAACCAGTACGTCAAGGGCAAGTACAGCTACCAGGCCAACTATCGGGCCGGGTTGCGCATCCTGGACCTGACCAACGTGGCCGCCGGCCGCGCCACCGAGGCCGGGTACTTCGACGTCTACCCGTCCAGCAACAGTTCCTCGATGAACGGCGCCTGGAGCACCTACCCGTACTTCCCGAGCGGTGTCGTCGTGGTCAGCGGCATCGAACAGGGGCTGTTCGTGTTGCAGCCCCGGCTGCCGTGACGACGACCAGTCAGGGGCCGGCGGCGAAAGCCGTCGGCTCCGTCGCCGTGCCGCCCACCCGGGAGTACGCGACCGGTCCCCCCGTTCCGGAACCGACGTCGGGTCCGCCGACGCGCTACGCGGCCATCGCGCTGGTGCTCGCGCTGACCCTGACGGTCGGCTTCTTCGCCGGGCGGGCCGGCGGCCCGAGCGGCACTCCGGCCCGGTCGTCCGGTGCCGTGCCGGGCGGGCACGCGGGCCACGGTCCGGGCGGGCTGGAGGTCTCCCGTGACGGCTGGTCTCTGGCGCTGCACACGCCGGACCTGACCGCCGGCGAGCCGGGTGAGCTGGCCTTCCAGATCAGCGACCAGACCGGGGCCGCACTGACCGAGTTCCAGGAGAACCACGAGCGCCGGATGCACCTGATCCTGGTCGGCCGTGACCTCTCCGGGTATCAGCACCTGCATCCGGAGATGTCGCCCGACGGCACCTGGCGGGTGCGGGTCACCCCGTCGGCACCCGGCCCGTTGCGGGTGATCGCCGACTTCTGGCCGCTCGGCGCCCAGGCGGGGGTCACCCTCGGGACGGACCTGCCGGTTCCCGGCCGGTACGCGGCACGGCCACTCGATCCGCCCGAGGAGACGGTCCTGGTCGACGACTACACGGTCACCCTGGACGGCGGCCTGCGGGCCGGCGAATCCCACCAGGTGCTCGTCTGGCTCGGTCGCCTCGGGCAGCCGGTCAACGACCTGCAACCGCACCTGGGCGCGTACGGGCACCTGGTCGCGTTGCGCCAGGGCGATCTGGCGTACCTGCACGTCCATCCGGCGGCGGCGAGTCAGGCCAGTTCGGTGGTGGCGTTCGGCATCACGGTGCCGTCGACGGGCACCTATCGCCTCTTCTTCGAGTTCCGGCACCTCGACGAGGTACGCGTCGCGGCCTTCACCGTCGTCGTGTAGGGCGATCACCGGCGGCGTCGAAAACGGTGGCGGCCCGGGTGCACCTGGTCGGGACACCGGGGCCGCCACCGCATCGCGGGTGACGCCAGGAGGTGGTCGGTCAGCCGACGGCGGCCAGGTCGGTCAGCCGAGCCAGCGAGTCCTCCAGGTCGGCGCCGACCCTGCGCAGGCCGAGCCGGAGAAGCGCGGCCTTGACCGGGCCGGCCGGCCAGCGTACGACGATGAGCCGCACGACCGTCCCACCCTCGTCCTCGTCCGGGGTGAGCTGGACGTATATCTCGGTGCGCGCCTCCGCTCGGGCACCGGCGCCCTTGGCCCGTTCCCGCCAGCCGATCAGGGTCGGTTCCTGGTAGGCGATCACTTCGGCCTCATGTGCGGCACCGCGCCCGGCCTGGACCAGTTGCCGTCTGCCGAAGCCCTCGCCCGAGAGGACCTCGGCCGCACGGACGCCGGCCAGCCAGGCCGGCAACTGCTCAGCGCGCTGTACCACGTCCCAGACCGCGTTCACCGGTGCCGTCACGTGCGCGCTGCGTTCCACGAGGATCATTTCCGTCTTCCTCCAGTGAGGACATCCCACAATATTCGGAACTGTATGCGCAAAAACGGACGTATGTGGACGGGTTAACAAAGACACGCCGAAAGGTATTGCCATCGACGCATCGACACCCTATGGCGCAGCGCTCCCACGACCCCTAGAGTTCCGAACACGTTTCGCGTTTCGCCGGGAGGGCGCATGCAGACCGCTCCGATGCCCGACTTCCCCACCGGATTCCGCTGGGGCGTCTCCACCTCCGCCTACCAGATCGAGGGCGCCGCCGACGCGGACGGTCGCGGACCCTCCATCTGGGACACCTTCGCCCACTCCCCCGGGCGCATCCTCGACGGCAGCACCGGCGACGTGGCCTGCGACCACTACCACCGCTATGCCGAGGACGTCGCGCTGATGGCCGGGCTCGGGGTGACCGCGTACCGCTTCTCGGTGGCCTGGCCCCGCGTGCTGCCCGCCGGCACCGGCCGGGTCAACGCCGCCGGGCTCGACTTCTACGAGCGGCTGGTGGACGAGTTGCTCGGCCACGGCATCGACCCGGTCGCCACGCTGTTCCACTGGGACCTGCCCCAGCCGCTCCAGGACGCCGGCGGCTGGCTGCACCGCGACACCGCGCACCGGTTCGCCGAGTACGCCGACGTGCTGGCCACCCGCCTCGGCGACCGGGTCAAGCTCTGGATCACCCTCAACGAGCCGTTCATCCACATGAGCCTCGGCCACGGCACCGGCGAGCACGCCCCCGGCAAGGCGCTGCTCTTCGACGCCTTCCCGGTCGCCCACCACCAACTGCTCGGGCACGGTCTCGCGGTCGCCGCGCTGCGCGCCCGCAGCAACAGTCCGGTCGCCATCGCCAACAACTATTCGCCGGTACGCGTGCTCGGCGACGACCCCGCCGACGCCGCCGCCGGGTACGCCTACGACGCGTTGCACAACCGGCTCTTCACCGACCCGCTGCTCGGCCGCGGCTACCCGACCGAGCTGGGCTTCGACACCAGCGTGGTCCGCGACGGCGACCTCGACGTCATCGCCGCCCCGCTCGACGTGCTCGGGGTCAACTACTACAACCCCAGCGGCGTACGCGCCCCCGAGGAGGGCTCGCCGCTGCCGTTCACGCTGGTGCCGCTCACCGGGTACCCGCGTACCGCCTTCGACTGGCCGGTGGCACCGGACGGGCTCCGGGACCTGCTCGGCTGGCTGCACCGGCAGTACGGGTCGGACCTGCCCCCGATCCAGATCACCGAGAGCGGCTGCGCGTACGACGACACCCCGGACGCCGAGGGCCGGGTGCCGGACCCGGACCGGATCGCCTACCTGGACGGCCACCTGCGCGCGGTGCACGCGGCGATGGCCGACGGGGTCGACGTGACCGGGTACTTCGTCTGGTCCCTGCTGGACAACTGGGAGTGGGCCGAGGGCTTCACCAAGCGCTTCGGCCTGGTGCACGTCGACTTCGCCACCGGAGCGCGTACGCCCAAGTCCTCGTACTCCTGGCTGCGCGAGGTCATCGCGGCGGCCCGGCGGGAACCTCCGCGGTGACCACCGTCGACCCGACGCCGGCCTCGCTGCCGGCGGCGCTGGCGGAACCGACCGTGTCGGTGCGGCGCGGCTGGATCGCGCTGCTCTTCGCCGCGAACCTCGGCGTCTGGATGGCGTTCTTCACCCCGATCCAGGTGCTGCTGCCGCAGCAGCTCGGACAGATCGCGCCGACGAACAAGGAGACCATGCTGGCGGTGGTCACCGGGATCGGCGCGCTCGCCGCGGTGATCGTCAACCCACTGGTCGGGGCACTGTCGGACCGGACCTGCCTGCGGATCGGCGGTCGGGAGTTCGGCCGCCGGCACGTCTGGACCCTCGGCGGCGCGGTGCTCGGCGCGCTGTCGCTGGCACTGCTCGCCCAGGCGCAGACCGTGCTCGGCGTGGTCGTCGGCTGGGTCGCCGCGCAGACCTGCTTCAACGCGATGCTGGCCAGCCTGACCGCCGCCGTACCGGACCGGGTCCCGGTCGCCCAGCGCGGCGGCGTCTCCGGCTGGGTCGGCATCCCGCAGGCGCTCGGGCTGGTGCTCGGCGTCGTCCTGGTCACCGCCGTGGTCACCGGCAACGCCGCCGGCTACCTGGCGATCGCCGCCGCGGTGCTGCTGTTCGCGCTGCCGTTCGCGCTGCGCACCACCGACGACCCGTTGCCGCGTACGCACCGACCCCCGCTGCGGGGACTGCTGGCCGGCATGTGGGTGTCGCCGCGCCGGTACCCGGACTTCGGCTGGGCCTGGATCACCCGGTTCCTGGTGCAGCTCGGCAACGCCTTCGGCACCCTCTACCTGCTGTACTTCCTCACCGACGAGGTCCGGGTGGCCGACCCCGAGGGCGGCCTGCTGGTGCTGATCCTGCTCTACACCGCCGGGCTGATGGCCACCACGGTGGTCGCCGGGCGACTGTCGGACCGCACGGGCAAACGCAAGATCTTCGTCATCGTCGCCGGGATGGTGATCGCGGTCGCGGCCCTGCTGCTGGCCGTCGCCCCCACCTGGCCGATGGCGATCGTCGCCGCGCTGCTGCTCGGTGCCGGTTACGGGGTGTACCTGTCGGTGGACGCCGCCCTGATCACGCAGGTCCTGCCGAGGGCCACCGACCGGGCCAAGGACCTCGGCGTGATCAACATCGCCAACTCCGCCCCGCAGGTGCTCGGGCCGGCCGTCTCCGCCCCGATCGTGGTGTACCTGGGCGGCTACCCCGCCCTGTACGCCACCACCGCCGCGGTGACCGTCCTCGGCAGCATCCTGGTGCTGAAGATCCGTTCCGTCCCCTGACCCGCTGTGACGTAAGGAGGGGTCCCCTGTACGACACCAGGCGACAGCAGGGGACCCCTCCTTACATCTGTACGCTGGGGGCCGTGACAGTACGTGTGCGATTCGCCCCCTCCCCGACCGGTATGTTCCACGTCGGCGGTGCCCGATCGGCGTTGCAGAACTGGATCTTCGCCAAGCAGCAGGGCGGGGTGTTCGTGCTGCGTATCGAGGACACCGACGCCGCACGCAACAAGCCGGAGTGGACCGAGGGCATCCTGTCGGCGCTGGACTGGATCGGCATCGAGCGGGGCAGCTACGAGGGCCCGTGGTTCCAGTCCTCGTACGCCGACGAGCACCGGGCCGCCGCCGGACGGCTCCACGACTCGGGCCGCGCGTACTACTGCGACTGCACCCGGGAGGCCGTGCAGGCCCGGACCGGTAACCAGTACACCGGTTACGACGGGTACTGCCGGGACCGGGGACTGCCGCCCGGCGAGGGCCGTGCGCTGCGCTTCCGGACGCCCGACGAGGGCACGACGGTGGTCGTCGACCTGATCCGGGGCGAGCCGACCTTCGAGAACAAGCTCATCGAGGACTTCGTGATCGCCCGGGGCGACGGCTCGCCCGTCTTCCTGCTGGCCAACGTCGTGGACGACATGACGATGGGCATCACCCACGTGATCCGGGCCGAGGAGCACCTGCCCAACACCCCGAAGCAGCAGCTGCTCTGGGACGCGCTCGGGGTGAAGCCGCCGATCTGGGCGCACGTGCCGGTGGTGGTCAACGAGAAGCGGCAGAAGCTGTCCAAGCGACGGGACAAGGTCGCGCTGGAGGCGTACCGGGACGAGGGTTACCTCGCCGCCGCGATGCGCAACTACCTGATGCTGCTCGGCTGGGCGCCCTCCAACGACCGGGAGATCGTGCCCTGGTCGGTGATCGAGGACGAGTTCCGGCTCGACGAGGTGAACCCGTCGCCGGCCTTCTTCGACGAGAAGAAGCTGCGGGCGTTCAACGGCGAGTACATCCGGGCGTTGTCGGTCGAGGAGTTCGTCGAGGTCTGCGGGCCGTGGCTGACCGGTACCGGCAGCATCCCGCCGCCGCCGTGGCAGCCCGACGAGTTCGATGCGGCCACGTTCGCGGCGGTGGCGCCGCTGGCCCAGACCCGTATCGCGGTACTCAGCGAGATCGTGCCGAACGTCGACTTCCTCTTCCTCGCCTCCCCGCTGATCGACGAGGCGGCCTGGGCCAAGGCGATGAAGGAGGGCTCGGGCGAGCTGCTGGACGACGCCATCGCCGCCTTCGCGGCGGTGACCTCGTGGGACGCGGCGACGCTGAAGACCACCATGGAGGAGGTCGGCGCGGCGCGCGGTCTCAAGCTCGGCAAGGCCCAGGCACCGGTACGCGTCGCGGTCACCGGCCGGACGGTCGGGTTGCCGCTGTTCGAGTCGTTGGAGGTGCTCGGCGCCGAGCGCACCCTGACCCGGCTCCGCGCCGCCCGCGCCCGCCTGTTCTAGGGCTGCCGTGTGTAAGGAGGGGTCCCCTGCTAACGCCTCGTGCATAGCAGGGGACCCCTCCTTACATCCGTGCCGGCTGGCGGGCGGCGCGGTGGTGCGCCGGGAGCGTCCACGTCGGCAGGAGCAACGACACACCGAGCGCGACACCGAGCGCCACGCCGAACACCACTGCCCAGGACCACATCGTACGCGCTACCCTGCCCCCCATCACCGCCAGCGCACAGGTAAGATCCGCCCCGCGTGTGCACGGCTGATCATCGGCCGATTCGCGATCACAGATAGTTCCAATTAGTGTTTCACCAGCTGCAACCAATCGTCGTTCCGCGGAGTCTTTGAAGTGGGTACCCGTCCTGTGGGGCATGGTCACCGACGTCGGCCCTCCAACGCGTGACCCCTGCAGCACAGCCGACCATCGACGGGGCGAGGAGGCGGCATGGTCCGACGGATGAGGCGACTGGCCGCGATAGCGGTCGGTGGAGTCGCTGCGGTGGTGTTGTCGCTGGCCTTCGTCGAGCCGGTCAAGGCCGCGCCGAAGGCGCCGCCGGCCGGTGTCGACATCACCGGACACGGGCTGGCCGAGCCGTTGCGGCTGCGCCACGACGCCAACCCGGAGCAGGTCGCCGCCGTCATCGACCAGGTGAGCCGTTCCCTGGCACCGGCGCGCGCGCCCGAGAAGGCCGACCTCGGTCCGAAGTACACCGTGGTGGTGCTGGCCGGTGACACTCCGAAGCAGACCTACGACCTCTATCCGAAGGCGGTCGGTGGGCCGCGCGTCTACCGGCCGGCAAAGCAGCCGGACGCCCGCAAGACCACGGCGGCCTGGTTCCTCGGACGGATCAGCATGTCGGAGACGCTGCGCACCGTCGGGGTGCCGCTGGAGCGGACGTACGAGGCGGTCAGCGGCGGGGTCGGCGGAGGCGAGCGGATCATCCCGGAGGACGCGCTCAACCCCGCTCAGGACATCAACGAGGCCTTCAGCGAGCTGCGCCGCCTGCTCCTGCTGAACGTCGCGGTGATGCTGGTGATCACCCTCGGGCTGGCCGGTATCGCGCTGCTGGTCCGCCGCCGGACCCGCTGAGCCTCAGCACCAGCGCCGCCGGACCTGCGGCACCTCGCGACACCAGCGCGGCCGGACCCGCCGAACCTCAGCGACCAGCACCGCCGGGCCTCCACGCCACGCGACGCCGCAACCGCTCCTCAGCACCAGCGGCGTGGGGGGCGTTCCCGGCGTACCGCCCGCAGTGCCGGTCGGACCGGGCCGTGCCGATGGCCGCCGGCCCAGCCGGGCAGGTCGCTGCGGCAGCCGCCGGTGACCGGCTCCGGGACCACGGCCTCGCCCGTACGCTGACGCGGCACCACGGGGTCGACGGGGCGCGGGCGCACCGGAGCGGAGTCCTCCTCGGGACGCTCGGCCGACCGTCCCGGCGCGGCTTCGCCCGGGTGGGCCAGACCGATGAGCCGGCGGTGGTGTTTGGCGGGGAACGGCTGCTCGTGCGACCCCGGTCGGCAAGGCTCTCCCTGGGCGCAGCCGTGCTCAGCCTCCCCGTGCGCCATCGGTGTCTCCTCACGCTCGCCCTCACCCGCCGGTGCCCACCCGACGTGCCTCGTTACCGTACTGGCCGGCTCCGACGGTCCGTGCAGCGCGTACCGGGTGGGTGCTCCCGGGACTGCCGACGCCTGCCGGCGAGGTCCAGCTCAGGACATGTCAGGCTAGGCGGGTGAGCGAGTCGGTCGGGACGGACCTGTCGGCCACGCTGCGCCGGATCGAGCGGGCAGCAGGTGCGTTGGCCACGGCGAGTGTGGCGCGGATGGACGACACCCTGCCCTGGTTCCGGGACCTGCCCGCCGACCAGCGGTCCTGGGTGATGGTGGTGGCGCAGGCCGGCGCGCGGTCCCTGGTGCAGTGGCTGCGCTCCGACGGCGGCCCCCACGAGGGCACCCAGGAGGTCTCCGACGAGGTGTTCGCCACCGCGCCGCAGGCGCTGGCCCGGTCGATCACCCTCCAGCAGACCGTCGCCCTGATCAAGGTCACCATCGACGTGGTCGAGGAGCAGGTCGACGACCTGGCCGCGCCGGGCGAGGCGGCGCAGTTGCGCGAGGCGGTGCTGCGCTACTCCCGGGAGATCGCCTTCGCCGCGGCCCGGGTGTACGCCCGGGCGGCCGAGTCGCGTGGTTCCTGGGACGCCCGCCTCCAGGCTCTGCTGGTCGACGCGCTGCTGCGAGGTGACTCGCCGGACGTACTGGCCAGCCGGGCCGCCGCGCTCGGCTGGACGGACGCGCCGCCGGTCGCGGTGGCGGTCGGCCCCTCCCCCGGCGGTGAGGTCGCCGCCGTGCTGCACACGGTCTACCGGCAGGCCCGGCGGGTCGGGGTCGAGGTGATCGGCGGGGTGCACGGGGACCGACTGGTGATCGTGCTCGGCGGGGCGGCGGATCCGGTGGCGGCCACCGCCGAACTGTTGTCCGCCTTCGGTGACGGTCCGGTGGTCGTCGGCCCCTCGGTACCGAGCCTGGACGAGGCCACCGAGTCGGCCCGGGCCGCGTTGGCCGGGTACCGGGCGGCTCCGGCGTGGCCGGCCGCGCCCCGACCGGTCCACGCCGGTGACCTGCTGCCCGAGCGCGCCCTGGCGGCTGACGCGGAGGCCCGCCGGCGGCTGCGGCACGACGTGTACGCGGTGCTGGTGCGCGCCGGCGGCGAGCTGCTGGAGACGCTGGACGCCTTCTTCGCCGCAGGCGGCACGCTGGAGAGCGCGGCACGGGCGCTGTACGTGCACCCGAACACGGTGCGTTATCGCTTGCGGCGGATCTCCGACGTCACCGGTTTCAGCCCGTTGTCGCCCCGGGACGCCTTCGCGCTGCGGGTGGCGCTGACCGTCGGCCGACTGGACCCGGTGGTGCCGACCCCGACATTGGCCCCACCGACCGGTAAAAGATCACAGGTTGGCGATGACCAGCACCAATCTTTGTAGGATCTCTCCAAAGGTCCTAGTGCGGTTTGGTACCGGTCCGCACAGCGCAACCGGTGGGTATCCGGGAGAGTCATAGACGTGCTCGCCGTACTCTGCCCCGGCCAGGGTTCTCAGAAACCCGGCTTCCTGACTCCCTGGCTCGACCTGCCCGGCGCCGAGGCGCGGCTGCGTCACTGGTCCGCGCTGGCCGGCGTCGATCTGGTGCACCTGGGCACCGACGCCGACGCCGAGGAGATCCGGGACACCGCCCGTACCCAGCCGCTGCTGGTCGCCGCCGCCCTGCTCGCCGCCGAGCACCTGCCGTTGCAGGACGTGGCGCTGACCGCCGGGCACAGCGTCGGTGAACTCGGCGCGGCGGCGTTGGCCGGCGCGCTGCCGGCGGACGCCGCGATCTCCCTCGCCGGGGTACGCGGCCGGGAGATGGCCGCCGCGTGCGCGCTGGAGCCGACCGGCATGGCCGCGGTCCTCGGCGGCGACCCGGACGAGGTGCTCGCCGCGGTCGAGGGGCACGGGCTGCACGCCGCGAACCGCAACGGCGCCGGGCAGGTGGTCGCCGCCGGTGCGATCGACGGCCTGGAGAAGTTGGCCGCCGAGCCGCCGGCTCAGGCGCGGGTCATCCGGCTCCAGGTGGCGGGCGCCTTCCACACCCCGTACATGGCTCCCGCAGAGGCGGCGCTCGCCACGGTGGCGGCCGACGTCACCACCGGCGACCCGACGCGGATCCTGCTCTCCAACCTCGACGGCACCGCCGTCCGGGACGGCGCGGAGATGCTCCAGCGGCTGGTCCGCCAGGTCACCTCCCCGGTCCGCTGGGACCTGTGCATGGCCACCCTCGCCGACCTCGGGGTGACCGGTGTGATCGAGCTGCCGCCCGCAGGCACGCTCTCCGGCCTGGTCAAGCGCGAGCTCAAAGGCCCCGGCCTGCCGGAGATCGTGACCCTGAACACCCCGGACAAGCTGCCCGCCGCCCACGACCTGATCGCCCGCGTCGCCGGAGGTCAGGCGTGAGCGCCGTCCACCTCAGTCCGTCCGAGTCTCGTGCCGAGATCGACCGTAGGAAGGGCTCGTCATGAGCGGCAGTCGCATCGTGTCCATGGGGCACTACCAGCCGTCCCGGGTGGTGACCAACGACGAGATCGCCCAGCTGGTGGAGACCAACGACGCGTGGATCCGGGACCGGGTCGGTATCGCCAGCCGGCGGATCGCCGGTGACGAGACGGTCGCCGACATGGCCGCCGCCGCCGCCGACAAGGCGCTGGCCAACTCCGGGCTGACCGCCGCCGACATCGACCTGGTCGTGGTGGCCACGTGCACCTCGATCGACCGCAGCCCGAACGTGGCCTGCCGGGTCGCGGCCAAGCTGGGCATCGACGCCCCGGGGGCGTTCGACCTCAACACCGCCTGCTCCGGATTCGCGTACGCGCTGGGCACCGTGGACCACGCGGTCCGCGCCGGTGCCAGCCGCAACGCCATCGTGATCGGCGCGGAGAAGCTGTCCGACTTCATGGACTGGAACGACCGCTCCACCTGCATCATCTTCGGTGACGGGGCGGGCGCCGCGGTGGTCAGCGCCACGCCCGAGGGCGAGCCGGCCGGTATCGGCCCGGTGGTCTGGGGCTCGGTGCCGGAGCGCGGCGACGCGGTACGCATCGAGGGCTGGCGCCCGTACATCGCGCAGGAGGGTCAGACGGTGTTCCGCTGGGCCACCACCGCCCTGGCGCCGCTGGCGTTGCAGGCGTGCGAGCGGGCCGGGGTCGACCCGTCGGAGCTGGCCGCGTTCGTCCCGCACCAGGCCAACACCCGGATCATCGACGGCATCGCGAAGCGGCTGAAGATCCCGCAGGCGATCGTCGCGAAGGACCTGATCGAGTCCGGCAACACCTCGGCGGCCAGCATCCCGCTGGCCCTGTCGAAGCTGGTGGAGCGCCGCGAGGTGCCCTCCGGCGCGCCGGTGCTGCTGTTCGGTTTCGGCGGTGGCCTGACCTATGCAGGTCAGGTCGTCCGCTGCCCCTGATACCTCCTCGGCGCGCAGGCGCAGAGGTGTGACGGACGGCGTCGCCGACCGTCGAGAAATCCCGATGAGAGGAATCCACCGCAATGACCCGTGACGAGATCACCGCCGGCCTCGCCGAGATCCTCGAAGAGGTTGCCGGGGTGAACCCGGACGACGTGGCCGAGGGGAAGTCCTTCACCGACGACCTGGACGTCGACTCGCTCTCCATGGTGGAGGTCGTGGTCGCGGCCGAGGAGAAGTTCGGCGTCAAGATCCCGGACAACGAGGTCCAGAACCTCAAGACCGTCGGGGACGCCGTGAGCTACATCGAGGCGCAGTCCTGATCATGAGTCGTCCTGACGTCGTCGTCACCGGGCTCGGCGCGACCACCCCGCTGGGCGGGGACGTCGCGTCGACCTGGGACGCCATGCTCGCCGGCCGCTCCGGGGTGAGTGCGCTCACCCAGGAGTGGGCCGGTCAGTTGCCGGTCCGGATCGCCGCCCAACTGGCGGTCGATCCTTCCACCGTCCTGGACCGGGTGAAGCTGCGCCGGCTGGACCGCTCCGAGGCGATCGCGTTGATCGCCGCCCACCAGGCCTGGGCCGACGCCGGCCTGGTCGACGCCGGAGCGGACCCGGAACGGATCGGGGTCAGCATCGGCTCCGGCATCGGTGGCGCGGTCACCCTGCTCAACCAGGACGACATCCTGGAGGCGTCCGGCCCCCGGCGGGTCTCCCCGCACACCGTGCCCATGCTGATGCCCAACGGTCCCGCCGCGTGGGTGGGTCTGGAACTCGGCGCCCAGGCCGGCGTGCACTCGGTGGCCAGCGCCTGCGCGACCGGCGCGGAGGCGATCGCGCTGGGTCTGGACATGATCCGGTCCGGTCGGGCCGACGTGGTGGTGGCCGGTGGCACCGAAGCGGTGATCCACGCGCTGCCGATCGCCGGTTTCGCCTCGATGCGGGCCATGTCGACCCGCAACGACGAGCCCGAGCGGGCCTCCCGGCCGTGGGACAAGGGCCGGGACGGCTTCGTCCTCGGCGAGGGTGCCGGCATCGTGGTGCTGGAGCGCGCCGAGCACGCCGCCGCCCGGGGCGCCCGGGTGTACGCGCGGCTTGCTGGCGCCGGTATCACCTCCGACGGCTACGACATCGTCCAGCCGCACCCGGAGGGCGCCGGCGCGATCCGGGCCATCGCGAAGGCGATCGCCGACGCGGACGTGGACCGGGCCGACATCAGCCACGTCAACGCGCACGCCACGTCCACCCCGGTGGGCGACATCGCCGAGATCAAGGCACTGCACGCGGCACTGGGTGACCACCCGGTGCTGACCGCCACCAAGTCGATGTCCGGGCACCTGCTCGGCGCGGCCGGCGCGTTGGAGTCGATCGCCACCATCCTGTCGATCCGCGACAGCGTGATCCCGCCGACGATCAACCTGGACGACCCGGACGACGGCCTCGACCTCGACGTGGCCGCCGGCAAGGCTCGCCACATGGACGTCCCCGCCGCGCTGAACAACTCGTTCGGTTTCGGCGGTCACAACGTGGCACTCGTCTTCACCCGGGCCTGAGCCGCCCCGGGCGGCGCAGGCCGCGACAGCACCGCCTCGGCCCCGCCGACGCACCACGCGTCGGCGGGGTCGAGGCGTCTTCCGACCCGGTCGGCCCCGGCCGGTCGTCGCCGGTCAGCCGCAGGTGGTGGCGGGCAGTCCGGAGACCTTCACCGGGGACCGTCCGCGCGGCGCGGCCTTGCCGGCCAGGACGTCGGCGAGCGCCGTCATCGAGGCCCGGCTCGACGAGTACGTGGCCAGCAGCGTCGGCGAACTCGCCCCCGCAAGCACGTACGGGGTGTCCATGGCGACGGTGACGGCGGCACCGGAGCGCAGGTCACCGGCCCCGTCGCCGTACCCGACGAGGTGCACGACCGTGCCGCCGCTCGCCACCACCTGCACCCCGGCCGCGGTGAGCGCCTCGGTCAGCGCGGTGCGGGTGTGCGCCCGCCCGCCGGAGGAGGTGACGGTGACCGGGCCCTTCACCCCGCTGGTGTCGCACCGGCCCTTGAACACGGTCACCGCACCGGCGGCCAGGGCATCAGCGGCCTCGCGGTGCGCCGGGGCGCCCAGCGTGGACATCTCCGGCACCGGCTTGTCGGCCAGGGTGAACTTCATGGTCAGTACGCGGGTGGCCGCCTCCACCAGGCGGGCCCGGGGCAGCGAACCGTCCCGCAGCGCCGTCAGCAGCCCGTCGTACGCCTGACCGACGTGCGGCGGCATGAGGATCAGGTCGTTGCCGGCCTTGAGGGCGCGTACCGCCGCCTCACCCGGCCCCCAGCGGCGGGCCGGCGGCATGTTCATGCCGTCGGTGATGACCACGCCCTGGAACCCGAGTTCGCCGCGCAGCACGTCGGTGAGCAGTGTGCGGGAGAAGGTGGCGGCCACTCCCGGATCGACCTCCGCCACGTCGAGGTGGGCGGACATCACGGCCAGGGCGCCCGCCTCGATGCCGGCGGTGAACGGGGGCCACGCCTCGGCGGCGAGCTTCTTGCGTGACTGCGTGAGCACCGGCAGGTCCTCGTGCGAGTCGACGGCGCTGTGCCCGTGCCCGGGGAAGTGCTTGACGGTGGCCGCCACGCCGGAGGCCTGCAACCCCCGGACCGCACCGCCGACCTGTCCGGCGGCACGGCTCGGGTCCGCGCCGAACGACCGGGACCCGATCACCGTGCTCCGCTTCACCAGGACGTCGGCGACCGGCGCGAAGTCGAGGTTGATCCCCATGGCGGCCAGCTCGGTGCCGGCGGCCCGCCAGGCGGCCTCGGTCAACGCCGGATCGTCGGCCGCACCTGCGGCGAGCGCGCTGGGCAGCATGGTCACCCCGTCGGTGATCCGGGTGACCACGCCGTACTCCTGGTCGGTGCCGATCAGGAACGGTGCCGTGCCGGCGGGCAGCTTGCCGGCGGCCTCGCGCAGGCCGGTGGTGAGCTGGCGGACCTGCTTCGGGTTGTCGACGTTGGTGGTCGCCTGGTTGCTCTGGGTGGGATCGTCGGCGCTGAAGCCGACCAGGATCAGGCCACCGAGCCGGTACTTCTCGATCATCTCGGCCGGGGTGTCCACGCCGCCGAGGTTGCGGTTGCCGGCGGCCGAGCCGGCCGAGACCTCGGTGGCCTGGTCACCGTAGGCGTACGGCATCAACACCTGCCCCACCAGGTCCTCGTCGGCGAGTTCGGCGACCAGCGCGGCGGCCCGGGTGGCCGGGCCGTCGGGCGGTGCGCTCGACGGCGGTGCCGGTTCGCTGGCCGGGGCCGACGACGGGGCGGCCCCCGGTCGCTGCCCGGCTCCCGAACAGCCGGTGGCGAGTAACGCGGTCACGGCGACGAACGCGGCGACGACGCGCCGAGGGGTAGTCGACACGCGGCCCATCCCACCAGCTCACCGCGTATCGGGGCAACTCGACCGTCAGCCAGTGGACGGACGTGCCGGTACGCCGCCGGAGGTGGCGGGCCTCGGGTCCGCTCGCTCAGCCGACGCGGGTGAGCAGGGTCACCGGCGCACCGTCCCCGGCGTAGCGGTACGGCTCCAACTCGGCGTCCCAGGCGGTGCCGAGCGCCTTGTCCAGCGCGTGCGCGAGCGCCTCCGGTCCCCGGGCGGCGGCCATCAGGCTGCGCAGCCGGTCCTCGCCGAGCTGGATGTCACCGGCGGCACCGACCGTGGCCCGGAACAGGCCGCGCCCCGGCACGTACATGAAACGTTCGCCGTCGGCACCTGGGCTGGGTTCTTCGGTCACCTCGAAACGGATCATGGGCCACTGCCGGAGGGCAGCAGCCAGCTCGGCGCCCGTTCCCGGGCGACCGGACCACCCGCACTCGGCCCGGCGGACGCCGGGATCGACGGGTTGAGCCGTCCATTGCAGATTGACCGGCGCGGCAAGGACGCGCGCGATCGCCCACTCGACGTGTGAACACACGGCGAGCGGGGTCGAATGGACGTATACGACGCCACGCGTTGGCACGGTGACCTCCCGGAGAGCGAGGTGCGTCTTCCCCTACGACCTCGACCCGGACCGGGTGCTTTGCTGGAACACATGATGACTCCTGTGACGGATGGTGCGCCAGCGAATCGGGAAATCCGCCGGTCGGAATACCCGGACAGGTGACTGCGGTTCCACCTCGTGACGCCGCGACGACCAGCCGGAATCGTGGCTCGTGTACAGTTCCATCGGCGGCCTGTGCCGCGTACAGCCTCTGCGGGTCACCCGTTCGGTGCTCCCGCACCAGCCCCCGGACGTTTCCCGTCCTCCGTACGTCTTGCAAGGAGTACCTCCGTGGCGAGCAACACCTCTAAGACCGCGCGCGCGTCAGTCCGGGCCGGCCAGGCTGGCCAGGGTGGCGCACTCAGCGTGCTGGGCGAGTTCAAGTACCTCATCCCGCTCAACGGCGGCAAGCACGCCTACGTGCGGAACCTGACCAACGGCAAGACCGCGCACCTGCGCACCGACTCCGAGGCCTTCGTCGAGGAGATCCGGGTGCTGGCCGCCGCCGGGCACGCCACCAAGATCCGGGCGGAGATCAACGGCCTCAACGCCGCCCACCCGGGCGACGGCTGGGACGCCACCGAGAAGCGCCTGGTCGAGGCCGGCGTCTTCGAGGGCTGAGCCCCGCACCACACCTCGCACCACCACGAACGCCCGCCGGGCCCACCCGGCGGGCGTTCGCGCGTCCCCACCCGCCCCACCCCGCCCGGCAGGCCGCCCCGCCTCGCCTCGCCCCCGCCTCGCCCTGCCCCCGCCTCGCCCCGCCGATCATGGAGTCATGGCGGCAACGAAACACCTCATATCAGCCCAAAACTCCAACCACAAGTCCATGATCGCGCGGGACAGGGCCGGGCGCGGGACAGGAGCGGGCGCGGGACAGGGCCGGGAGCGCGGGACAGGGCACGCGCAGTCAAGGAGTGGCGGGCAGGAGGGAGACCTCGCCGGTGGTGAGGGTGTAGAGCGCCCCGGTCACCGCGATCCGGCCGGAGGCCACGGCCGGGGCCAGGAGCGGGTCGGCGCGCAGGGTCGTCACGGTGCGCCGGACGTGCAGGCGCACAGCCAGTGGCTGCACCTGCGGGTCGTCCAGCCCCACCTCGGTCACGGCGGGCGCGATCCGGTCGATCAGGTGGGCCAGCGCACCGGGCGGGCGACGGCCGGTACGCAGCGTGTCGACCGTCGCGGCCACCGCGCCGCAGCGTTCGTGGCCGAGCACCATCACCAGGGGTACGCCCAGCACGTCCACGACGTATTCGATCGAGCCGAGGACCGCGCGGTCGAGTACGTGGCCGCCGGTGCGGATGACGCAGATCGAGCCGAAGGTCTGGTCGAAGATCGCCTCCAGTGGCACCCGTGAGTCGATGCATCCGAGCAGGACGGCGTACGGCTGCTGGTCGCCGGAGGCGCTCGCGGCGGCGGCGGTGACGTCGTGTCCGTGCACCGGTTGGCCGCTGACGAAGCGCCGGTTGCCGGCGAGCAGGTCGGCCAGGGCGGCCCGGGGGGTCCCGCCGGCCGCCCGGTCGTCCGGTCGGGGGTCGGCCGTCCGTGGCATCGCCATGGTCTCAGGGTGACCGCATCGTCCCGTCGACGTACCCGGTTCCGGGATCTTCTCAGCACCCCGATTCGCGTGGTCTGATGACGGGTAGCCGGTGTTACCACCGGGTATTCCCGGTGTTACGCATCCGCGTGTGCCTGGGGAGGTGGCGATGCCAGATCCGGTCGAGGTACGACTGGGCGACGACGTACGCCTGCACGTGGACATCGACGGACCGGCGGATGCCGAGGTCACGGCGGTGTTGCTGCACGGCTGGACGCTGGACGGGCGGAGCTGGCACCGGCAGGTGGCGGCGCTGCGCGCGGCGCACCGGTCGGTGCGGGTGGTCAGCTACGACGCGCGCGGCCACGGTCGGTCGAGTTGCATGACGCTGCCCACGGCGACGCTGGCGCAGCTCGGCGACGACCTCGCCGCCGTGCTGGACACGGTGGCGCCGACCGGGCGGGTGGTGCTGGCGGGGCACTCCATGGGCGGCATGACGATCATGGAGTACGCGCACCGGCACCCGGGGCACTTCGCCCGCCGGGTGGCCGGCCTGGTCTTCGTCTCGACCACCGCCGAGGGGCACACGCACACCGTCTACGGGTTGTCGCCCCGGATCGCCCGGATCATCCGGCTGGCCGAGACCACCGGCGCCGGGGTGCTCGCCCGCTGCGGGGCCTGGCGTCCGCCCCGGGCCCTGCTGCGCGCGCTGCAGCCCAGCATCCGCTGGATGCTCTTCGGGGACCGCTGCGACCCGACTGACATCCGCCTGGTCACCTCGGCGGTGGCGCGCGCCTCGCTGCGCTCGATCGGCGGCTTCCGGGCCTCCTTCGGCGCCCAGCACCGGCTGGAGACGCTGGCCGCGCTGGCGGACCTGCCGGCAGCGGCGCTGGTCGGCGACCGGGACCGGCTCACCCCGCCGCCGTGCGCGGAGTCGATCGCCGCCGCGCTGCCGGCCACCGAGCTGACCGTCTGCCCCGGCGCCGGGCACATGTTGATGATGGAGCGTCCCGAGGAGGTGACCGGCGCCCTCTCCGGCGTCCTGGGTCAGGTGCTCGCCGACGCCGGACGCACTGGTGGCCGCTCCGCCGCCGGCCGTACCCGCCGCCGCTAGTGCGGTGTCCAGGAACGTTGGCGGTGTCGCGGCGAGGTCCAGGCGGCGGTCCGGCAAGGCGGAGTCGGGCCTGGATACCGGTGTTGTATCCAGGCCCGACTCCAACGCCGCCGGTCGTCGTCTGGACCCGGCGCGGCCCGGTGAACGTTTCTGGACACCGCACTGGAGATCGCACCCGGACACGGTGCCTCCGCGCGCCCGCGAGGTGGGGCGTAATCTCGTGCGGTTGGCCGGGCCGGCGTGACGAGGAGAACGAAGCGGTGGACCAGAGCACCCTGGACCGGGAGATCGCCGTCGAGCAGCGGCATCTCGACCGGGTGTACGCACGACTGGCCGAGCTGCGACGCGCGGCGGTCCGCGCCGAGCGGGACGGCTACCGGCTGGCCCGGGTCGGCAACTTCGGCGCCCTGGTCGAGCGGGACGCGATGGTGTTCCACGCCGCGCAGCGCCGCCACGTGCTCGACGCCGAGTACGAGGGGCTCGTCTTCGGCCGTCTCGACCTGCGCGACGGGCAGGTGTTCCACGTCGGGCGGCTCGGTATCCGCGACGAGGACGCCGCCACGCTGGTGGTCGACTGGCGTGCCCCGGCCGCCGCCCCCTTCTACCAGGCCACCCCGGCCGAGCCGCTCGGCGTGGTACGCCGCCGGACGATCCAGTCCAGCCGGGAGCGGGTCACCCGGATCGAGGACGACCTGCTCGACCCGGACGCCGCACCGGCGGAGATGGCGGTGGTGGGCGACGGCGCGCTGCTGGCCAACCTGTCCCGGGCCACCGGCCGGGGGATGCGCGACATCGTGGCGACCATCCAGCGCGAGCAGGACGAGGCGATCCGCTCCCCCGGTTCCGGGGTCACGCTGGTCTCCGGCGGGCCGGGCACCGGCAAGACGGCGGTGGCGCTGCACCGCGCCGCGTACCTGCTCTACTCCGACCGCAGCCGGTATGCCGGCGGCGGCATCCTGGTGGTCGGCCCCTCCTCGGTCTTCGTCGAGTACATCGCCTCGGTCCTGCCGTCCCTCGGCGAGGAGACCGCCACGCTGCACTCGCTGGGCACGCTCTTTCCCGGGCTGGTCGCCACCCGCACCGACCCGGTCGACGTGGCGGCGGTCAAGGGGTCGCTGCGGATGCGCCGGTTGCTGGAACGGGCGGCCCGGGACGGCGTACCCGACTCCCCGCCCGAGCTGCGGCTGCTCTACCGGGGGCAGTTGCTGCGGCTGGAGCGGGCCGAGCTGGACGCCATCCGGGAACGGGCGTTGGCCCGGGGCGCGCGGCGTAACGAGGTACGCCGGGCCGGCTTCGACGACGTCCTGGCGGCGCTCTGGGCACAGGCCCGCCGGTTGGGTGTCGCCCGGTTGCCCGAGCAGCGGGCCTTCGAGGACGAGTTGATCGACCGGACGGACTTCCGGGACTTCCTCAAGGCGTGGTGGCCCCGGCTGCATCCCCGGCACGTGCTCGGCTGGCTGGCCGATCCGGAACGGCTGCGCCGGTACGCCGCCGGGCTGCTGTCCCGCGCCGAGATCCGGCTGCTGGAGCAGGCGTACCGGGGGCTGGCCGCCGAGGGTCCGACGGTGGCCGACGCGGCGCTGCTCGACGAGCTGGACGCGTTGCTCGGCAAGCCGGTGCGTCCGGCCCGCCAGAAGCGCGACCCGTTCCAGCTCGCCGGTGGGGTTCGTGAGCTGAGCACGTACGCCGACCGGCAGCGGGCTGCCCGCCAGGCGGCGCGGGAGCGGCCGGAGGACTACCGCGACTACGCGCACGTGGTGGTGGACGAGTCGCAGGACGTGTCACCGATGCAGTGGCGCATGATCGGCCGGCGCGGTCGGCTGGCCTCGTGGACGGTGGTGGGCGACCCGGCGCAGACCGCGTGGACGGGTGATCCGCAGGAGCTGTCCCGGGCCCGGGACCAGGCGTTGGGTCGTCGTCGGCGGCACCGGTTCACGCTCACCACGAACTACCGCAACTCGGCGGAGATCTTCGCGGTGGCAGCGGCCGAGATCCGCCGGGCGTACCCGGACCTGTCCCTGCCCACCGCCGTGCGGACCACCGGGGTCGACCCGGTGGATCTGGTGGTGCCGGCGGCCGAGTTGGCGGCCGGCGTGACGTCCGCCGCGAGCGCGCTGCTCGGCGAGGTCGAGGGCACCGTCGGGGTGATCACGCCGGTGCCGCGTCGGGACGAGGTCGCGGCCTGGCTGGGTGGGCTCGGCGGCGAGCGTCTCCAGGTGGTGACCAGCCTGGAGGCCAAGGGCATGGAGTACGACGGCGTGGTGCTGGTCGCCCCCGGCGAGATCCGTGCCGATCCCGGCTCCGGTGTCCGTACGCTCTACGTCGCCCTGTCCCGGGCCACCCAGCGGCTGACCACTATCGAACCGACAGGCTGAGCCCGGAGGCCACCGACCTCGCTTGGCGAAAAAGCAACAAACATACCTTATGTCTGGTTTACTCGTGATCAGGGGAACACCAGGAGTCACACCGGCTGCACGGGTCCCACCAGCACCGGTAGGCTCGGACCCGGCCTCCGCCAGGCGGCACTCGACGGTGCCGGCGGTGACCGCCGCCTAATCGCCCGCCAGGGCGAACCGGGGAACCATGTTCCAGGGGTGCATCCGCGTCCAGCGGTAGGGATCTTCCGTCCCGAACCCGTCAGCTAACCCGGTCGGCGGCTGACGGAAGGACATGTGCATGCCAGCAGTGGCAACCGTGAGACCGGCCGCCCGTATGGCGGCCCTGATAGCCGCGGGGCTCGCCCTTGCCCTGGGCGCCGCGCTGGCGCCGTTCAGCGCCGCCTCCGCGGCTCCCGGTGACGTCGGCGACGAGGGCGGCACCCCGGCGCTGCGCGCCCAGTTGGAGGCGGCCAGCAAGGGTTACCTCGACGCCAAGACCGCCCTGGACCGCTCGGTCGACCGGCAGAAGAAGCTGGCCGAGCAGCTCACCACGACCGAGGGCCAGCTCACCGAACGCAGCACCAAGGTCGCCGAGATCGCCGCGCAGGCGTACCGCAGCGGCCGACTCGGTGCCGCGTCGGCGTTGCTCAACAGCGGATCCCCGGCCGGCTTCATGGACCGCGCGGCGGCACTGGACGCGGTGGCGGCCAACGAGGAGCGCGCCCTGCGCGACCTGCGGGCCAGCCGGGACGAGGTCGGCAAGACCAAGCAGGCCCTCGACGTCGAGGTGCAGGAGCAGCGCAAGCAGGTGGCCGTGATGGCCAAGCGCAAGGAGCAGGCCGAGCGTTCGCTGACGGTGGCCGAGGAACGGGAGGAGCGGGCAGCCGAGCGGGCCGCGGCGGAGGAGCGGGCCAGTCGGGCCCCGGCACGCAGCGGCGGTTCCAGCAGCCCCACGGCCAAGCCGGCGCCCCGCAACTCCAACGGCTCCTGGCCGTCCGAGTCGTGCAGCGTCAACGACCCCACGCCGGCCAACGGCTGCATCACCCCGCGCACCCTGCACGCGCTCAACCAGGCCAAGGCGGCCGGCTTCACCCGGTACGTCTCCTGCTACCGCGCTGGCGGCTCGGGTGAGCACCCGAAGGGGCGGGCCTGCGACTTCGCGGCGCAGAAGAACGGCTTCGGCGGGGCCGCCACCGGCGGCGACCGGACGTACGGCAACAACCTGGCGGCGTTCTACGTCAACAACGCCGACCGTCTCGCCGTGCTCTACGTGATCTGGTACAAGCAGATCTGGCTGCCCAGCAGCGGCTGGCGGACGTACAGCGGCGCGCGTGGCGACCCCTCCAGCGACCACACCAACCACGTGCACCTCTCGGTGTACTGACCCGCACGACACGCCGGGTGGCCGCCCTCACGGGTGGGTCCACCCGGCGTCGTCGTTCCCGCACCCCGACGCGCCCGCCTCGAATCCACCCGCCCGTCGCCGCGCGCTCTCGCGCCACCTTCGTTACCGTCGACATCGAAGCGGACATTTCGTGGCGACCGGGAGGAACGGTTATGAGCGGACCGCAGCGGACCCAGTGCGACGGTGTGTCGTGAGCGCGGCGACCGGCCATGTGATGGTCTTCGCGCCGACCCCCCTGCTCACGGTCACCATCGACCAGCCCAACGAGACGCCGGAGCTGCACCTGCACCCCGGCGGTCAGGGCGTCTGGCAGGCCCGGATGGTGCTGTCCCACGGTGTCGACGTGGTGCTCTGCACCGCGCTCGGCGGCGAGATCGGGCAGGTGCTGGAGCCGTTGCTCGTCAGCGAGGGCGTCGACCTCAAGGTGGTGGCGCGGGACTCTGGCGGCAGCGGCGGGTACGTGCACGACCGCCGGGACGGCACCCGGCAGGAACTCGTCGACGTGACCGGGCAGCCGCTGAGCCGGCACGAGCTGGACGAGCTCTACAACCTGGCGCTCGGCGAGGGACTGCGCGCGGCGGTGAGCATCCTGAGCGGCCCGAACGACCCGTCGCTGGTCCCCGCCGACCTGTACCGCCGCTTCGCCGCCGACCTCGGCGCCAACGGCAGCCGGGTGGTGGTGGACCTCTGCGGTGACCACCTGACGGCGGTGCTGGAGAGCGGGGTCTTCTTCGTCAAGGTCAGCCACGAGGAGCTGATCGCCGACGGCCTCGCGACCGACGACGACGAGGAGCAGCTCACCCGGGCGATGCACGACCTGCACGCCAACGGTGCCGAGAACGTGGTGGTCAGCCGCGCCGACAAGCCCGCGCTGGCCCTCGTCGACGGCGAGGTCTTCGAGGTGCGGATGCCGCGCCTGGAGGCGGCCGACCCGCGCGGTGCGGGTGACTCGATGACCGCCAGCGTGGCCGCCGTGGTGGCGCGCGGCGGCGACGTACGCACCGCGATCCGGACCGGCGCGGCGGCCGGCGCGCTCAACGTCACCCGGCACGGGCTGGGCACCGGGCGGCTCGACTCGATCACCGGGCTGGTGGACCGGGTACGCCTGGAGCCCGCCGGAGTCCGCCGGCAGGAACGCACCACCCCCGACGAGTTGGCCCACCGGGTGGGTGGCGCATGACGCTGCGGGTGCTGATCACCAACGACGACGGGATCGCCGCGCCGGGTATCCAGGCGCTGGCCCGGGCCGCCGTCGACCGGGGGTTGGACGTGGTGGTCGCCGCGCCGCTGGAGGAGGCGAGCGGCACCAGCGCCGCGATGAGCGCGCTGGAGCAGGACGGGCAGGTGGTGGTCCGTGAGCATCCGCTGCCGGAGCTGGCCGGGGTGCCGGCCTTCGGGGTCGGCGGGTCCCCCGGTTTCATCGCGTTGATCGCCGTGCACGGCGCGTTCGGGCCCCCGCCGTCGGTGCTGCTCTCCGGGATCAACCGGGGGGCGAACGCCGGTCGGGCGGTGTTGCACTCCGGCACCGTGGGTGCGGCGTTCACCGCCGCCGCCAACGGCTGCCGGGCGTTGGCGGTGTCGCTGGACGTGCTCTCCGTCGGTGAGGCGACCGCCGTCAGCGGAGGCGCCGCGGTGGCCGCCGCAGCCCGGGTACGCGACGCCGAACGGAACTGGGCCACCGCCGCCCACGTGGCCCTGGACCTGCTCCCCCGGCTGACCGCCGGGCCGGTGGAGAGCGTGCTCAACGTCAACTCGCCGGACGTGCCGCTGGAGCGGCTGCGGGGCGTACGCCGGGCGGGGCTGGCGACCTTCGGCCAGGTGCAGATGACCGTTGCCGAGTCCGGCCACGGTTTCGTGCGTACCGCGCTGGAGGAGCCCGGTCAGTCGGTGCAGCCCGGGACCGACCTGGCGTGGCTCGCCGACGGGTACGCCACGGTGACGGCGGTCCGCGCCGTCACCGAGGTGTCCGACGTGAACCTGTCCGGCCTCGACGGCGACTGACGGTCAGCCGCCGGGAAGGACCTCGGGGGTGGCGGTGGCGCCGGCGTAGTACGGCTCCGGCGCGCCGAAGAGACCGAGCAGCCCGGTCACCCAGAGCTGTCGGTGCACGAACCGGCTGGGTTCGGTGACGATCAGCTTCACGCCGCTGACCTCAGCCGTCTGGAAACCGGCGACCATCGCGCTGATGCCCACCGAGTCGATGAAGGTGACCAGCCGCATGTTGAGCTCGATCCGGGCCGGCCGCCCCTTGGCCAGCACTTCGGCGATGGCCTCTTTCACCTCGTACGCGGTGTCGACGTCGATCTCGCCCCGAGGGGCGATCTCGATGACACCACCGGGCCGAACCGTCTGCAGGATCGACAGGCTCACGCGAGCACCTCCACTCGCCCGTACGACGGGCGCCTCATCAGTACGCGGGCCGCGACCGAGAGTATTCCTCCGACGGCCTCGGTCGCCACCCCTCGGGATGAGCAATTCGCGGACATCGGCATGTCAAATCACCCATATCCGAACTTATACGTCCTATCACTCGGTGCGAACCGGGGCTCGCACCGACGAACCAGGGTAGCGGGCCGAGGCTCGCCCGTCCGATATCCGGCACCCCGGCGTGCCCCCGCATCCGGCGGCCTGACCTGCGACCGTCCGGTGCCGGTGGCGGAGTGTGCCTAGCATCACCGGTGACGACCACGACGAAGGGACGACGGATGCTTCGTAGGCTCGCCGGTCTGGCCGGCGTCAGCGCGCTGCTCGCCCTCCTGCTCGCCTGCGGGTTCGGCGGCGGAGGCGATGACGACGATGACGATGACGACGACTTCGCCCGCGCGGCGGTCGTCGCGGTGGTGTCCCCGAGCTGATCCGCACCGTCCGGGCGCGCCGACCGTGAGCGGCACCGACGACGCGCACGCGGGTTTGCGGCGGTGTCCGGCGGGGCACAGCGTCGGTGGCGAACCGCCGACGTCCGAGGTCTGACCTGGCCACCGGCTTCGGCACTGTCGAGGAGGGAACCACATGTTCGGAAGCAACCTGCTGGACCGTCGCAGCAAGCCGGAGCAGATCACGGACCAGGCGTGGCAACACCTCGTCTCGGCCGGCGACAGCATCCGGGACGCCGCCCGTTCGGCCCGGCACACCTCGGCCGGCTTCGCCGACGACGCCGGTGACCTGGTCGGATCGGCCGCCGAGGAGGCGCGGCACCGGGCCAGCGTGGCCTTCGACGCGCTCGCCGGACGTCGTCCCGCGCTGCCCTGGACCCTGCTGATCGGCGCGGCCCTGGTCGGTGCCGCGATCGGCTGGGCCGCCGGCAGTGCCGCGCGGGCCGCCGGCAGCCGGGACCGGGCCACCGACGACATCGAGTTCGTCGACGTCGAGCGCCCCGACTCCCCCGCCGGTCCGCTGACCTGACGGAGATGTAAGGAAGGGTCCCCTGCTAACGCCTCGTGCATAGCAGGGGACCCTTCCTTACATCTGTGCGCGACGTCTCGCCAGAACAGCTGTGCGCGACGTCTCGCCAGAACACCTGTGCGCGGCGTCTCGCCCGACGCGGGTGAGGCCGGATCACCCGCGCCTCGACCAGGCTCGGTCCCGGCGGACCGGCACCGGTCCGCAGCCGCCACCGCGAGAGGAGCGAGGAGATGGTCGGCATCTCGACGATCCAGCGCACCGACGAGCGCATCCGGAGCGCGGTGCTCGACGAACTCGACTGGGAGCCCCGGGTCCGGCCGCACGAGATCGGGGTGACCGTCGCGGAGGGCGTGGTGACGCTGACCGGACGGGTGGACGGGTACGCCAAGAAGTGGGCGGCGGAACAGGCCGCCCACCGGGTCGCCCAGGTCCGGGCCGTCGCCAACGACCTCGCCGTGCACACGGCCACCGGTGCGGAGCGCACCGACCCGGAGATCGCCGCCGCCGTGACGCACGCCCTCCAGTGGCACGCGTTCGTGCCGGTCGAGCAGATCGACGTGACGGTCTCGCAGGGCTGGGTCACCCTGCACGGCGAGGTCGAGTGGGAGTACCAACGGCGGGCTGCCCAGCAGGCGGTCGCCGAGCTCGGCGGCGTACGCGGGGTGAGCGACGGTCTCGTCGTGCGGCCCTCGGTACGCCCCGACGGTGCCGAACTGGCCGAGCGGATCGTCGACGCGCTGGCCCGCAACCGGGCCACCGAGGCCGAACAGGTCACGGTACGCGTACACGGCGACACGGTGCTGCTGGGCGGACTGGTGCACTCGATGCCCGAGCGCGCCGAGGTCGAACGGGTCGTCTGGTCCGCTCCCGGCATCCGCGAGGTGCAGAACCACATCGCGGTGGCCCCGGTGCTGGGCTGAGCCGTCCTGCGGCAACCACCCCGGCCGGGTGACCCCGCCTCACCCGGCCGGACAGCAGACTGGCGGGTATGACCGATCGGCTGACCACGCCATTGCAGGTCACTGCGCGGCTCCGCACACCCGTCACGGAGCACGACCACGTCCGGGGCCCGGTGGACGCGCCGGTGACGATCGTCGAGTACGGCGACTTCCAGTGCCCGTTCTGCGGCACCGCCCACCGCGACCTCAAGGAGGTCCTGCGGCAGCGGCCCGACAGCGTCCGACTCGTCTACCGGCACTTCCCCATCGCCAACATCCACCCGTACGCGGAACGGGCCGCCGAGGCGGCGGAGGCCGCCGGTCGGCGCGGACGGTTCTGGGAGATGCACGACTGGCTCTACGAGCACCAGGACCAGCTCGACCCGGTGCACCTGACCCTCGGCATCGAGCAGCTCGACCTGCCGGTCGACGAGGTGGACGCGGAGATCGGGCGGCACGCCGGTGGTGACCGGATCCGGCAGGACTTCGTCGGCGCGATCCGCAGCGGCGTGGACGCCAGCCCCACCCTGTTCGTCAACGGTGACCGCCACGACGGCGACGTCGACCTGGGCACCCTCCTGACCGTGGTCGACGACGCCACCGGCTGAGGCCGGGCGGTGTCGACGGTGGCGGGTGAGCGTCCGACCCGCCACCGTCGGCTGTCCGGATCAGATGAGGCGCAGTTGGCGGGCCCGGCGTACGGCGTCCCGACGGCGGGTGGCGTCCAGCTTGCGATAGATGTTGCGCACATGCGTCTTGACGGTGTTCACCGAGACGGACAGCTCGGCCGCGATCTCCACGTTGGAGAGGATGCTCTGCAGGTACCGCAGGATGGTCAGCTCCCGCTCGGTCAACGGCTCGTCCAGTGTCGCCGACGACGCGCCGACCGGACTCCGCTCGTCCGGCACCTCGACGGCACGGACCAGGTCACTGACCGTCGGCCAGTGTGCCGTGCCGGAGTCCAGGTGAGCGACGAGCAGGTCACGCAGGCCCGGCTCGGCCCGGGTGAACGGTCGCCGGTACCCGTCCGGGCCCGCCAGGTCGAGCGCCTGCTCCACCGTCCGGCCGGCCCGCCGCCCGTCCCCGCTCCGGGCCGCGAGCACCGCGTCGAGCAGCGCGGCGTCCAGGCGTACCGGCAGGGGCCAGTCGGCCGACGACGGCGCGGACCACTCCGGCAGCAGGCGGGCGGCGGCGCGGAGGTCGCCGGCCCGCAGCTCGACCCGGGCGGCGGCCACCGCCAGCGCGGCGGCCGGCGGATCCACGTGGTCACCGGCCAGGTCCCGGGCCGTCGGCAGGTCACCCCGCGTGCCGTGCAGGTCCGCCTCGGCCGCCCGGAGCCGGACAGCCAGCTCACCGCCCCGGCCGGACCAGCGACTCCGGGCCTCCACCAGCAGCCGGTGGGCCACCGCGAGATCCCCCTCGTCGCCGCGCAGGTGGGCCCGACACCAGGCCGCCACCGTGCCGGCTGCCGCCTCCTCGCCCGCCGGTGCCGCCAGGGCCAGGTTCGCCTCGGCCTCCGCAGGCTGGTCCCGATGCAGCGCCACCAGTGCCAACGCCAGATGGGCGTAGCCGCAGTCGAGCTGCGCCGACCAGCCCCGGCAGGGCGGCAGGGCCAGCGCCGCGCGGGCCGCCTCCTCGGCCGCACGCAGCTCGCCGCGCAGCGCCGCGAGCAGCGCCCACCGGCTGGCGCAGACCAGTTCGGTGCGGGGTCGACCGGCCGTCCGGGCCGCCGCCAGCGCCGACGCGAACCCGCTCGCCGCAGCGGCCAGCTCACCGGCGTCGAGGGCGAGCAGAGCCGAGGCCGTACCGGCCACCGCCCGCACGTCGGCGTCGTCCCCGGTGCCGGCCCGTGGGTCGTCGGCGCGGACCGTCGCGCCCCCGTCCGGAGCGACGAGGGCGTGCCGCCCCGCCGTGGCCTCCACGACGGCGGGCTCCGCGACAGCGGACGTTGCGACGGGCGATGCGACAGCGGGCGATGCGGCGGCGGGGCGGGTGGCGAGCAGGCGGGCGGCGGTGGCGCGTACCGCCTCGACGTCGCCGGCCAGCCGGGCCAGGGTGAGTTCGACGGCGGCGACCAGCCGGGCGAACCGGCTGCGGCGCGGCTCCGGCAGGGCCTCGGCGTGCCCGGCGGCCAGGCGCAGGTGCTGGTGGGCCGCGTCGGAGTCGCCGTCGACGGCCCGCTGGGCGGCGCAGGCCAGCGCCAGTTCCGGGTCCCGTGACACCGCCTCCGCCGGGGGCGGCGCGGGCACCGGCCCGGTCGGGCCACCCCGGTCGTACGCCAACTCCGGCCAGCCGGTCACGAAGAGGTCGGTCGCGGTCGTCCAGTCGCCGCCCACGAGCGCGTGCCGCAGCGCGTCCGCCGGTCGGCTGTTGCCGGCATACCAGCTCGCCGCGCGCAGGTGCAGGTCACGCTGTTCCTCGGCGGGCAACCGGGCCAGTTCGCGGCGCAGCAGGTCGGCCAGGAGCGGATGGCACCTGTACCAGACCGGACGGCCACCGTCGGGGTGCAGCAGCCCGACGTCCTCGGCGAGCGCGCCGAGCCGCCCCTCCGCGTCGGTGTCGCCGGTCAGCGCCACCGCCAGCCCGGCGCAGACGGTGTCGGTGACCGCCGCGCGGCGCAGCAGGTCCCGATCCGCCGGTTCCAGCCCGGCGAGCACCTCCTCACGCAGGTAGCCGGCGACCGCCGGCTGGTCCGCGCCGAGCTGGGTGATCCACCGGTCCGGGTCCGGTTGCCCGTGCAGCGCGAGCGCCGTGATCCGCAGGGCCGCCGCCCAGCCCTCGGTACGCCCGCGCAGCCGCTCGACGGCGGCGGCCGGCACCGCCACGCCGTGCGCGGTCAGCAGGTCGGCCACCTCGTCGGCGGTGAAGGCCAGGTCACCCGGACCGATCTCGGTCAGTTCACCGGCCAGCCGCAGCCGGTGCACCGCCAGCGGCAGGCCCGCGCGCCCGGCCGCCACCACCCGCAGCCGCTGCTCGGTGTGGCGTAGCAGGAACTCCAGTCCGGCCAGGGCGGCCGGATCGGTGACGCGGTGCAGGTCGTCCAGGACCAGCACCACGGGTCGCTCCCGGGCGGCCAGGGCGGCGGCGAGCACCTCCAGCTCGTCCGGGCGCGGGGCGCGGTCGGGCACCGGCGTCGCGGCCGGGTCCCCTCCTGGGTCCGCGACCGATCGCAGCGCCGCCGCCAGGTACGACCAGAGGCGGTCGATGTCGTCGCCCGCCTCCACCGAGATCCAGGCCGGTGCCGGGGCGTCCGGGTCGGCCTCGGTCACGGCCTGCCGCCACGACGCGAGGAGCGTGGTCTTGCCCCAACCGGCGGGCGCACGGACCAGCGTGACCGGGGACGCCACCCCCTCGTCCAGCAGTCGGGCCAGCCGGGGACGCAGCACCACCGGTCTCGGCAGCACGGCAGGCGTCAGCCGCGACGCCAGCAGGGGCGGGCCGGCCGGTACGCCGACCGCCCCGGCGGTCCGTACGGTGCTGCGGTCATCCGGCATCCGGCCCACCCCCACGGACGCGTATCCCTCCCCCGGTCCTGCGGCGGGCGGTTACCCCACCGGCAGCGGTTCACCCCTTCGGGGCGAGTCGGGTTCACCTGACCCCGGGCGACCGTGGGGAGGTTCCGTCCGCCGGTCGGGCCGCCGATCCGGACGATCGGGGCGGACACGGATCCGGAGGTGCGAGTGGGACGGGTCAGGACGGTCGTCGCGGTGGCCGGCGTCCTCGGTGCGGCGGCGGCCCGTACCGCCCGGGTGGTGGTCGCGCGCCGGTGGGCCGGACGCGGCCGGGAGCCCGCCGGTGCCCGCGCCGGGCGCTGGCAGGTGGTGACGGTCGACCGCCCGGCGGAGGAGGTCCTGCCGGCACGCGGCTGGCCCGAGCCGCTGCGTCGGCTCGACGGCGCCGTCGACGTCACGCTGCGCGCCGCGCCCGGCGACCGGGGCGTCGAACTGGCCGCCCGAGCACTGCCCGACACCACCTGGCCCGGGTTCGCCGCGCACCTGGTCGGCGACGACCCGCAGCTCCTGCTGCGCCAGGCGTTGTGGCAGGTCAAGCAGCTCGTCGAGGCCGGTGAGGTGTTGCGCGCCGACCGCCGGCCCACCGACCGTCCGGCGCGCCCGCCGGGATGAGGGCGCTCTGCGTGACCTCCGGCGGGGAACTGGCCGTGCGCCAGGTCCCCGACCCGGAGCTGCGCAACGACCAGGACATGATCGTCCGGGTACGCCGCAGCGCCACCTGCGGCGCGGACCTGCCGCTGCTCGCCGGGCGGACACCCGGCCCGTCCCCCGGCGACGTACTCGGCCACGAGTTCCTCGGTGACGTGCTGGAGGTCGGTACGGCAGTCCGCCGGCACCGGGTCGGTGACCGGGTGGTGGTCTGCGCCTCGGTGGCCTGCGGCGCCTGCTGGTACTGCCGGCGTGGGCTGCCGGCGTGCTGCGACAACGGCAGCACCGAGCCGGCCGCCGGTGAGGCGGAGTGGGGGCACCCGGTGGCGGGCTGCTTCGGCCAGCCCCGGGCCGCCGGTGGCTTCGCCGGCAGCCACGCCGAGTACGTACGCGTGCCCTACGCCGACGTCGGGGCGTTCACCGTGCCGGAGTCCGTCGGCGACGACCGGGCCCTGTTCGCCTCGGACGCCGCCCCGGCCGGCTGGATGGCCGCCGACCTGGGCGCGGTCCGCCCCGGCGACGTGGTGGCCGTCTGGGGCGCCGGGGCCGTGGGGCAGTTGACCGCCCGGGCGGCCGGGTTGCTCGGCGCCGACCGGGTGGTGGTCGTCGACCGGCATCCGGGGCGGCTGCTGATGGCCCGTCAGCACACCGGCGCCCACACCCTCGACCTGCGGCACACCGACGTGCTGGCGGAACTGCGCGAACTCAGCGGCGGGCGGGGGCCGGACGTCTGCGTGGAGGCGGTCGGCGGCCCGGCCGAGGAACCCCGGTCGCTGGCGGACCGTTTCACCGGACGCCGCCGCACACCCGAGGCGCTGCGCGAGGCGGTGCACGCCTGCCGCAAGGGCGGCACCGTCTTCGTGCTCAACGGCGGCGCCCGCGTCGTCGACGCGTTCCCGACCGGCGCGGTGGTGCACAAGGGGCTCACCGTGCGCGGGGCGCGCCAGCACGGCCAGCGGTACATCCCGATGCTGCTGGACCGGATGGCCCGCGACGAGCTGCGGACCGAGCACCTGGCCACGCACCACTTCCCGCTGGAGCGGGCGGCCCAGGGGTACGCGCTCCTCCGCGACCGTCCCGACGACTGCGTACGGGCCGTGTTCACCCCGCACGAGCCGCCATCGATCGACGTCCGGCCTGGTGGATGACATCATCGCGGGATGGCTGCGGAACGGACGTACGACGTCGTGCTGTTCGGGGCGACCGGGTTCACCGGTGAGCTGACCGCGCAGTACCTGGCCCGGCACGCGCCGGCCGGACTGCGCTGGGCGATCGCCGGGCGCAACCCCGACAAACTGGCCGCCGTCCGGGACCGGCTGGTCGCGATCACGCCGGCCCTGGCGGACCTGCCACTGCTCACCGCCGACGTCACCGACCCGGCGTCGCTACGGGAGGTGGCCGCGCAGGCCCGGGTGGTGGCGAGCACCGTCGGCCCGTACGTGCACCACGGGGAACCGCTGGTGGCGGCGTGCGCGGCGGCCGGCACCGACTACCTCGACATCACCGGCGAACCCGAGTTCGTCGACCAGACGTACCTCCGGCACCACGCCGAGGCGACCCGCACCGGCGCCCGGCTGGTGCACGCCTGCGGCTTCGACTCGATCCCGCACGACCTGGGCGTCTGGTTCACCGTCAAGCAACTCCCCGCCGACGTGCCGATCACCGTCGACGGTTACGTACGGGCCGGCGGCCGGTTCTCCGCCGGCACGTACCACTCGGCGCTGACCGCCTTCTCCCGGCGGGCCGAGACGTCCCGGGCGGCCCGCGAGCGGCGGGCCGCCGAACCGCGACCCACCGACCGCCGGGTCCGCGCCGTGCCGGGCAAGCTGGCCCGGTCGCGGGACCTGCCGGTCTGGGCGGTGCCGCTGCCGACCATCGACCCGCAGGTGGTCCGCCGCTCGGCGGCGGCCCGACCCGAGTACGGTCCGGACTTCCGCTACCGGCACTTCGCGGCCGTCAAACGCCTGCCCACCGTGCTGATGGCGGGCGTCGGCCTGGGCGCGCTGGCCGGGCTGACCCGGCTGCCCCCGGCCCGGCGCTGGCTGCTCGGACGGCTCTCCTCCGGCCAGGGCCCGAGCGCCGAGCAGCGGGCCGAATCGTGGTTCCGGGTCCGTTTCGTGGGCACCGGCGGCGGCCGTCGGGTGGTCACCGAGGTGGCCGGCGGCGACCCCGGCTACGACGAGACCGCCAAGATGCTCGCCGAATCCGCCCTCTGCCTCGCCCTGGACGACCTGCCGGCCACGTCCGGCCAGGTCACGCCGGTGACCGCGATGGGCGACGCGCTGCTGACCCGACTCACCGCCGCCGGCCTCACCTTCCGCATCCTCGGGTGAGGTGAAAGGAAGGGCACCTTATTAACGCCTCGTGCATAGGAAGGGCCCCTTCCTAACATCCGAACGACCGTCGGGGGTCGGGCTTCGGTGGTCGGGAGCCGGGTTGACCCTCGACCTGGTCGAGGCGGCAGGATCTGCGGGGTGGATCGTGACCTGCGCAGCATCGGCGAGGTGGCCCGGGACAGCGGGCTGACGGTGAGTGCCCTGCGGTTCTACGACGCCGCCGGGGTCCTGGTGCCGGCGCGGGTGGACCCGGTGACCGGATATCGCCGCTACACCGACGAGCAGGTGGCCTCGGCCCGGCTCGTCGCCGGACTGCGCCGGGTGGGCCTGCCGGTCGCCGAGATCGCCCAGGCGGTACGCGCCGAACCAGCCGTCGTGCACCGGCTGCTCGACACCCAACTGCGCCGACTGGCCGACGGACTGGCCGACGCGCGCCGCGAGGTGTCCCGGATCCGGGCACTGGTGCCGCTCGACGAGTCGACGGCCGCCACCCGGCTCACCGTGGACCGTGCGGGACTCACCGCCGCCGTGGCCGCCGTCCGCTTCGCCGTCGGGACCGATCCGGACCTGCCTGCGCTCACCGGTGTCCTGTTCGACGTGACCGACACAGGCGTACGACTGGTGGCGACCGACCGGCACCGGCTGGCGGTGGCGACCGTCCACGCGGCGGTGGACGGCCCGGCGGTGCGTACGCTGCTGCCGCTGCCGGCGGTGGACGGGCTGCGCCGACTGGTGACCGACCCGGACATCGACGCGCACGAGGTACGGCTGACGGTGACCGCGTCCCGGCTGCACGCCGACGTGGCCGGGCGGGAGTTGCACGCCACGGCGCTGCCGGACGACTTCCCCGACTACCACGTGCTGCTGCCACGGGCGGGCGCGCACGGGCCGACACACCGCATCACGGTGGACGGTGAGTGGCTGGCCGGCGCGCTGCGGGCGGGCGGGCCCACGCTGACCCGCGAGTACGCCGGGGCTGCGCTGCCGGTGACCGTACTCGGGTGGGGGTCGGGCGACGGACTCCGCCTGCTCGGCCCCGACGACCTGCACCACGCCGCCGACCTGCCCGGCTCGCCCGACCTCGCCGACAGCGGCCCGGACGGCAGGGGCCCGGCCGACAGCGGCCCGGACGCTGACCGCGAGTACGCCGAACTGCGGGTCGGCGTGAACGGCGAGTACCTGCTCGACGCGCTGGACGCGGCCGGTGGCCGGCGGTTGGTGCTCGAACTGGACAGCCCGGTCACCCCGCTGGCGATCCGCCGCCCGGACGACGAGGGCGCCTTCTCCATCCTGATGCCGATCCGCCTCTGACCGAGCGCGCCCACCGGCTCCGCGCGAGCCCGCCCACCGGCGGCTGCCTCTGGCAGTGGGCCCGCGCGGACCGGACCACCGGCTCCGCGCGAGCGCGTTGCCGAGCAGGATCGGTGTGCCGGGTGCGGGAGTCGGGGCGATCCGGGCGCGGCGGTAGCATCTGGTAGTCCACCCGACTTCCGGACGGAGGCGTACGGAGCAGCATGCTCGACATGGAGTTGATCCGGAAGGATCGCGACGCGGTGGCGACCGCGCTGGCGAAGCGGCTCGAAGCCGCCGAGGTCGACCGGGCGCTGGACGACATCCAGCAGCTCGACCGGGAGCGTCGCCGGCTGATCAGTGAGATCGACGGGGAACGCCAGCGCCGCAAGGCCGAGGCCCGGGCGTACGCGCAGGCGAAGCGGGCCGGTGTCGAGCCGGAGGCGACCTCCGAGGTCGGCCGGAAGCAGATCGCCGAGTTGGAGAGCGAACTCGACGAGGTGCAGGCACGGCTGCGTACCGTGATGAGCGAACTGCCCAACCTGCCTGCCGAGGACGTGGTCCCCGGCGGCAAGGAGGCCAACCGGGTGGTGAAGACCTTCGGCGCACCCCCGGCGATCGAGAAGATCCGCGACCACGTCGAGTTGAGCCGGGCGTTGGGCCTGGTCGACCACGAGCGCGGGGTCAAGCTGGGCGGGTCGGGCTTCTGGATGTACACCGGTCTGGGCGCCCGCCTGGAGTGGGCGCTGGTCAACTGGCTGATCGAGAGCAACATCGAGGCCGGGTACGAGTTCCTGCTCCCGCCGCACCTGCTGCTGGACACTGCGGGCTTCGCCGCCGGCCAGTTCCCGAAGTTCTACGACGACGTCTACCACCTGGACAAGCAGTCCGCGCCGCGCGGGCAGTTCCTGCTGCCGACGGCGGAGACGGCGATCCTCGGCGCATACCAGGACGAGATCCTGGAGACCGCGAAGCTGCCGCTGCGGGTGTTCGCGTACACCCCCTGCTACCGCCGTGAGGCGGCGGGCTCGCACTCGGACGAGCGCGGCACCGTCCGGGGCCACCAGTTCAACAAGGTGGAGATCTTCCAGTTCACCCTGCCCGAGCAGGCCGACGCCGCGCTGGAGCAGATGGTCGCCCACGCGGAGAGCCTGGTCGAGGGGCTGGGCCTGCACTACCAGCGCAGCCTGCTGGCGGCCGGCGACTCCAGCGCCTCGATGCGCAAGACGCTGGACATCGAGGTGTGGATGCCCAGCACCGGCAAGTACAAGGAGGTCTCGTCGGTCTCCTGGGGCGGTGACTACCAGGCCCGACGGGCGGCGATCCGCTACCGCGAGCCGGGCGGCAAGCAGACCCGGTTCGTCCACACGCTGAACGGCTCGGCGCTGGCGACCAGCAGGCTGCTGCCGGCCATCCTGGAGCAGTTCCAGCAGGCCGACGGTTCGGTGCTGGTGCCCGAGGTGCTCCGCGACCGGATCGGCACCGACCGACTCACCCCGCGCTGACCGGTTCGTCGGGGGTCGCCGCGTGCGGCCCCCGTCCGGTGTCAGCCGCGTGCGGCCCCCGTCCGGTGTTAGCAGGGGACCCCTGTTCTACCGCAGGCGTTAACAAGGTGCCCTTCCTTCGCAGCAAGCCGGCTAGCAGCAACACGCCGACAGCCGCGACGAGCACCGCCGGACCTGCGCTGTCCAGCGTCGCCGCCAGCCACCGCTGGACACCGGCGGCGGCGCTCACCACCGGATCGGCGAGCGCCTCGCGCCGACCGGCGGCCAGCCGCGCCTCGTACCAGCCGTACCAGGCGACGTAGCCGCCCGCGAGCAGCAGCACCAGACCACTCACGCGAGGGGCCCAGGCACCGGCGCCCCGCAGCCGGGCCACCACCTCGCCGCGCAGCAGCGCCACGCCGAGCGCGGCCACCGCGACCACCAACCCCATCCCCAGGGCGTACGCCCCGAACAGCGCCAGCCCGCGCCCGGTCGACCCGGCCTGGAGGCTGGTCACCACGATCGCCAGGAACGGTGCGATGGCGCAGCCCAGCGAGGCGGTCGCGTACGCCATGCCGAACAGCACCATCGACGGCCAACTGCGGGTCAGCCGGGGCGCCCGGGTCAGCGGACGCAGGCTGGGCAGCCGTCGTCCGGCGAGCAGCCAGCAACCGAGCAGCAGGAGCAGCAGTCCCAGCCCGACGGTGAACCACGGCAGCCGGGGACGCAGCCAACCCGCGAACGGGGCCAGGGCCAGGCCGAAGGCGCCGAACACCAGCACGTACCCGCAGGTGAGCGCCGCGGCGGCGGTGAGTGCCCGGCCCACCGCACCCCGGGTGTCGGTGGCCCCGGCGACCAGCAGCGACAGGTACGCCGGCAGCATCGCGAAGCCGCACGGGTTGACCGCGCCGAGCATGCCCGCGGTCAGCGCGAGCAGGAGCGGCGCCTCCATCAGGCGGCCAGCGCGGTGACCCGGCGGGTGAGGTCCTCCCCGTCGAGCCACCCCTTGTGCGCGACCTTGCCCTCACGATCGATGATCACGAAGGTGCTCTGCTCGACGATTCCGAACCGCTTCCAGAGCGTGCCCTGCCGGTCCTCGATCTGCGGCATCGGGCCGAGTTCGAACTCGGTGACGAAGTCGGTCATCGCCTTGCGTTCGCCGAGCCCGGCGACGCCGATGATCGGCACGGTGTCCCGGAAGCCGGGTTCGATCTCGGCGATGGTCCACGCCTGGCTGGCGCAGGTGGCACACCAGGGCGCCCAGAACCAGAGCACCACCGGGCGACCGGCCAGGGCGGCGGCGTCGAACTGCGTACCGGCCAGGGTCTGCCCGGTGAACCGCAGGGTGTCGGGCACCGGCACCGGGGTGGTGGGACCGGGCGTCGGTCCGGCGGGCTCCGCAGACGCCGAGGCGGGTGCGGGTGCGGACTCCGGTACGGCCGCCGCCTCCTCGACCGAGCCCGCGGCACCGCAGCCGCCGGCCGCCAGCGCGGCGGCGAGCACAACGGCGACCGCACAAACGGCACGTCGCGTCTGTCGGACCGGCCTCATCGGTGTCTCCTTCGCTTCGCTGGTCCGGCCACCGGCCGCCCCGTCCGTCCCGCTTCGGTCACGGCACGCGCACGCATCCCCGCTCCGGTCGCGACACGCGTGCCCGGTGCCGGGCCCGGTCGCGGCACGCTCAAGCCTTGGTCAGCCGCAGCGCCAGTTCCGGGCAGACCTTGACCGCCTTCGACGCGCCCTCCCGCAGCCAGGTCGGCACCGGGGTCGGCGGGAAGGCGGGATAGCCGTTCTGGTCGAGCCGGATGAAGTCCGGCACCACGTGGGCGCAGAGGCCGTGGCCGTCGCACCGGGACCAGTCCAGGACCAGCTTCTGCGGGTCCGGGTCGGGGGCGCCGGGCAGGCCCATCATGCCCTTGACCCGCCGGCCGCAGCCCTCGCCGGTGGTGTGCTTCTTGAGGTCGTCGGCGAAGACCTCCATCGCCGACAGCGCGAAGCGGGACGTACCGTCGGGGTGGCTGCACGCGCCGCGCCCCTTGACGTCGCCGGCGGCGGCCCGGACCACCTCGACCGGCGCGCTGCCGGAGACCGCCAGGTCGACCGCGCGGGCCAGGTCGGGCAGGCCGCGCTTGCACGGCCCGCACTGCCCGGCCGACTCACCGGCCAGGTAGCGCACCACCTGGGCGGCCTCGCCGAGCGGGCAGGTGTCGTTCGCGAGCGGCACGATGATGCCGGCGCCGAGGGTGCCGCCGACCGCGGCGAGTCCCTTGCGGGAGACCTCGGCCTTCTCCGCCGCCTCCCGGGTGATCCACTTGCCGTGGTAGCCGCCCATCAGGATGCCCGGCCCGTCGGGGACCTCGCAGAGTTCGAGGATCTCCCGCAGCGGGGTGCCGGCCGCGCACTCGACCACCGCGTGCCGCTTCGCCGCGCCGGTCACGCTGAGCAGCACGGTGCCCGGCTCGTCGTCGGTGCCGAGCGCCGCGTACTCGTACGGCCCGAGGCGGGCGGCCACCGCGAGCTGCGAGTACGTCTCGGCGTTGGAGAGCAGGGTGGGCAGGTTGCTCACGCCGGAGTCGCTGGAGCGCTTCTTGGTGCCGGGCGGGATGTGCGGCAGCCCGTTGATCCCGTTGACCAGCGCGCCGCCCTCCCCGCTGATGAACCGGTGCGGCACCGTCACCACGCTGGTCGGCACCGGCATCCGCCGCTCGTCGAGCGCCTCCATGAGGGAGTCCCGGCCGACCAGGTCGTCGGCCACGCAGAGCACGATCTCCTCGGCGTCAAGCGCGAACGCGGCCAGCGCCGCGCCGTCCAGGATCAGGTGCGGGGCCCGGGTGAGGATCACCTTGTCCTTCCAGCTCGCCGGCTCCCCCTCGGTGGCGTTGACCACCACCACCGGCGGCAGGTCCTGGCGTTCGCAGGACTCCAGCACCGCCCGGAGCTTCTTGGCGAACGGGAACCCGGCACCGCCCTTGCCCTTGAGCTGGATGCCCTCCGCGAGACGCAGCAGGTTGGACGGCTCCATCGGGCTGATCGGGCCGTGCACCATCTCGTGGGCCTGCAGGTCGAGCCGGCCGAACTCGGCGAACCCGGCGGTGAGCCGGGGCTCGCCGACGCAGGCCACCGGCGGGACCACGGCACGCTCCGTCACTTGGCCTCCCCTCGCAGTCCGGCCCAGTACGCGCCGTCCACCTTCTCCGGGTCGGCCCGGCGGCGTCGGCTGTCCGACGCCCGGCGGGCGCGCCGGGAGGCGAGGTCGACCAGGGTCGGGGTGTCGTCGTCCACGGCGTCCTCCGCGGCGTACCGGGCCGGCGGCCGCCAGTAGTCGTTCTCCGCCTCGGGCACGTCGTCGTCCACGCTGTGCCGGCCGCCGCCGCTGCGGGGCTCGGCGGAGATGGGCGTACCGGAGATCGGTGAACCCGAGATGGGCGCGCCGGAGATCGGGCCGGCCGAGATCGGGGCGTTCGACTCCCAGCGACGCGGGCTGTCCCAGGGCTCCTCCGGCTCGTCGATGCTGGAGCGCGGCGGGGACGAGTAGCGGGTGCCGGCGTCGGCGTCCCCCCGGGAGCGGCGGTACCGGCCGGTCTCCTCGTCGTCGCGACGGCGCCGACCACCCGGCTCGCGCTCGTACTCCAGTTCCTCCTCGCGGCGGCGCGCGGATCGGCGGCCCACCGACTCGCGCTCCTCCTCCCGGCGGGAGGCGCGCCGCCGGACCGGCTCCTCGTCCTCGCGGACCCGCCGGCTGACCGGCTCCAGGTCCTCCTCGTCGCGGCGGTACGCACGCCGCCCGGTGGACTCCAGCTCGTCGTCGCGGCGGACGGTACGCCGGCCGACCGGCTCCTCGTCACGCCGTCGGGACACCGGCTCCATCAGCTCGGTCTCGCGGCGGATGGCCCGCTCGAACTCCTCCTCCTCGCGACGGGAGGGACGGCGCACCACCGGCTCCAGTTCCTCGTCGAGGCGGTCCCGTCCGGGGCGTACCGGCTCACGCAGGCTGCCCGGCTCGGGCACCACCGGCACGGTGAAGCGCTCCGGGTCGTTGCGCCGGATGGTCGGGCTGGCCCAGGTGCCGGAGGTGCTCTCGGCCCAGCTCATGTCGCGGCGGACCCGCTTCTCCCGGCCGTCCTCGCCCTCGGCGCGCCGGCCGGTCAGGGTGCCGAGCAGGCCCTTGCCCCGGCTCTCCTCGGTGCTCTTGCCGCCGGTCATCGCCTCGTTGAGCGCGGCGGCCTGGTGCTGCTCGCGGCTGCGCCGCTGGAGGCTGACCGAGAGTCGGACCATCAGCGCCACCACGACCAGCACCACGCAGAGCCAGTAGCTGAGGCTGACCCAGGTGGCCGGCGCACGTCCGGCGCCGAGGCCGTGGAAGATGCCGAAGGGCCAGGACACGTACGCCATCGAGTGCAGGCCGCGCCACAGCCACTTGGGGCCGACGTCGGCGAACCGGGCCCGGATGATGCCGGTCCAGAGCACACCCACCATGAGCAGCGCGGCGATGGTGCCGAGGCCGACGTAGAGCCCCCGGCCACCGACGAACGGCACCGCCGCGTCGGTCACCCCGGCCCGACCGCTGGCGATCTTGGTGATCACGTGGAAGACCAGGCCGGCGACACCGAGGATGCCGGTGGCCCGGTGCGCCGACTGCAACAGCACCCGGTGCCGGATCAGCAGCACCAGCCGGTCGGTGGCGAGCAGCCCCATCATCACCGTCAGACTCAGCGCGACCAGGGCGATCACACCGGCGAAGAACTCGGTGAAGAAGAAACCCATCGCGTACGCCCGCTGACCGGCGCTGGTGAGCATCATCAGCGCCCACAACGCCGCGATCCCCGACGCGGACAGCGCCAGGATCTGGCTGCGGGACCGTACCTGGATCCCTCTGGTGCTGGTGCTGGTACGGACGGCAGGCGCCTTCTCGTTCTGCGTAGCCCGGGCCATGTGCTCCTCGATCGTCTCGCGGCGGCGCACCGCCGGCCGACCCTGTTCCCCACACCAGTACGTCTCCGGCGTTCAGTCGGATTAGATCCGACCGAAAATTTCTCGACGAGTTGTCGAACCGTCCCCCCGCCCGGCGCGTGTAACGCCGCCACCGCACCTCCGGGCGCACTGACGGACGTCCATGCATTGACAGGTGATGAAATGCGCTTGTAACCTTGCTGAAATTTTCAGTCCCGGTTGCAAGATCCGGGCAGCCGCACCACCCTCCCCCGTCCTCCGGCACCCCCGGGAGCACCCGATGCGTCGACGTCGACTCCGCCCGGCGATCATCGCCCTCGCCGTGATCGCCAGCCTCCTCGCACCCAGCACCGTGACCGCACCCCCGGCCAGCGCCGCCCCGGCAGGCGGCAAGAAGGTCATCGCCAACCTCTTCGAGTGGAACTGGCCCTCGGTGGCTGCCGAGTGCACCAGCACACTCGGCCCGAAGGGCTACGGCTACGTCCAGGTCTCGCCCCCGCAGGAACACGTACGCGGCAACCAGTGGTGGGTCGCCTACCAGCCGGTCAGCTACCGGATCGAGTCCCGCAAGGGCACCCGCGACCAGTTCCGGTCCATGGTGGGCACCTGCCAGGCGGCCGGCGTCAAGGTGATCGTCGACGCCGTCGTCAACCACATGTCCGGCCAGACCAACGGCGGCACCGGCTGGGCCGGATCGACCTACCAGCATCACGTCTACCCCGGCATCTACCAGGCGCAGGACTTCCACTACTGCGGCCGTAACGGCAACAACGACATCGTCAACTACCTCGACCGGTACGAGGTGCAGACCTGCGAGCTGGTCAACCTCGCCGACCTCAAGACCGGCTCCGAGTACGTCCGGTCCCGGCTGGCCGGATACCTCAACGACCTGCTCTCCCTCGGCGTGGACGGCTTCCGGCTGGACGCCAGCAAGCACATGCCCGCCGCCGACATCGCCGACATCCTGCGCCGCCTGAACCGCCCCGCCTACGTGGTGCAGGAGGTCATCCACGGTGCCGGCGAGCCGATCCGACCCGAGGAGTACACCGGCAACGGCGACGTGCACGAGTTCCGCTACGGCAAGGACCTGGCCCGGGTCTTCCGCTCCGAACGCCTCGCCTACCTGCGCAACTTCGGCGAAGGCTGGGGGCACCTGCCCAGCTCGGTGTCGTCGGTCTTCGTGGACAACCACGACACCCAGCGCGACGACGGCGGGGTGCTCACCTACCGCGACCGGGGCACGTACGCCCTGGCCAACGCCTTCATGCTGGCCTGGCCGTACGGCTCACCGACGGTGATGTCCAGCTACACCATCACCAACCGCGACGCGGGCCCGCCCTCGGACGGCACCAACAGGACGCTGAACACCACCTGCTACTCGGGCTGGGAGTGCGAGCACCGCTGGCCGGTGATCGCGAACATGGTCGGCTTCCGCAACGCCACCGAGGGCACCGGCGTCAGCAACTGGTACGACAACGGCTACCAGCACATCGCCTTCAGCCGTACCGGCCGGGGCTTCGTCACCATCAACGACGAGGACTTCCCGATCACCGGCCGCTCGTACCAGACCGGGCTGCCCGCCGGCCGCTACTGCGACGTCATCCACGGCACCTTCACCAACGGCACCTGCAGCGGCCCGATCATCACCGTCGACGCCAACGGCTGGTTCGCCGCCACCGTCCCCGCCCACGACGCCATAGCCCTCCACACCAACGCCCGCCTCCCCTAACCTCCACCGCCCGCGCCACCCCGCCCCCGGCTCGGCCCCGCCCGGCCCCCACCGCCCGTGTTGATCAAGAGCTTTGGTTCAGGAATCCGCCCGAACCCGACGCAAACTTCTTGATCAACCCGGCAGGGGCGGGGGGCGGGGTGGGGCGGTGCGGGGAAGTGGGGTTATTGAGGGTTTTGGGTTGTTAGGGTTAGTTGTGCAAATTGGGGATTGGCGCAGGGGACGGCGGGGGGTCGCTGCGGCGGTCGGGGTCGCCGTACTGCTGGGTGGGTCGGCGTACGCGGGGTGGGCGCTGACGCCCTCGGCGGGACCGGCACCGGTCGCCCGACCGAGCGACCGGGCCGAGATCCCGAGTACGACGTTGCCACCGCTCGACGAGCCCGTCCCGACGGCGGCACCGGCACCGGACGACCTGCCCGAGATCGCCTACGATCCGGCACCGGCCGGTTTCCCCGACGACCCGGACACCCTGGACACCACCCCGTTGACCGAGGGGCTGCGGCCGACCCGGCGACTGGCCACGTACGACGGACCGGGCGGGCGACCGGTGGCCTTCCTGATGCCCACCATCAGCGAGGTGCCGCTCACCGTGCCGATCGCCCGACGCGAGCGGGGCTGGACCGCCGTCCTGCTGCCGTCGGCCAACCGCAAGCTGGCCTGGCTACCACCCGGCGGCTTCCGGACCGTCGCGCTGCGCGACCAGATCGTGGTGGAGCGGGTACCGTACCGCCTCACCTGGTACCGCGACGGCGTCGCCCGCCGTACCTGGCAGGTCAGCCTGGGTCAGCGCGGCCAGGAGACACCGCTGGGCCGCACCTTCGTCCTGGGCCGCACCCCGCCGCCGGAGAGCGTCTACGGCGGGGTGGACATCTATGCCCTCGGCTCGGTCCCCGACGACCCGGCCTCGGTGCCGGACGGGCTGCGCGGCGCCCACATCGGCATCCACACCTGGCACCACGACGGTGAACTGGGCCAGCAGACCACCAACGGCTGCATCCGACTCACCCCCAGCGGGCAGCGACTGCTGCTGACGGAGGTACCCGAGGGCAGCCCCGTGGTGGTCGTCGACGCACTACCCGCCCCGCCCTCGACCGCCTGAACGCCGCCGGTCCACACCGGGGAACGCCGCGGTCCGTGACGGGTACGAGCGTCGTGTCCTACGGTGACAGCCGTGACGATGCCTGCGCTACACCGGTCCGGCGTCGAGATCATTCGCCGCAAGGTGCCGTGGGTACCGGTAGTCGGAGCCGGCGGAGCCCTCGGCCTGTTCGCCTTCGTCGGCGACGAACTGCCGGGAGTGTGGGGCCTGGTCATCCTCACACTGGCCAGCAGCGGCTTCGCCTGGGGCATGGCGGCGCTGCTGGCGGGCTACGCGTCGACACGGCACGAGGTCGCACCCGTCAACGCCACCGTGCTGTTGCTCCTCGCCACGGTCACCTACTACGGACTGATCCTGATCGCCGGACGGCGTTGGCATCTCGGCCAGTTGGCGGACGGCAGTTCTGCCGCCGCGTCGGGCCTGGCGTCGGTGGGACGCCACACCGCCTTGTGGGTCGTCGCCTCGGTCGCCGCCGGCGTGGTGCTGGGCTGTCTGGGCTCGATCATCCGACGCGGTGCACGGCTACCGGCATCGGTCGCCGCCGGGGTGGCCCTGGGGCTGCTAGCCGGCCAAGGGCTCCACGACGTGTTGACCTTCCGGGCGTGGGGCGCCCTCGACGCCTTCTTCCTCGGCAGGCTCATCGCGGCCGGGATGGGCGTCTCGCTGGCCACGGTGGGAGTCACCCTCCTCTTCGTACGCTCCCGGGCCGCGAGATCCTGGCCGGTCTTCGTCGGGACGTCCCTGCTGATCAGTACGGCGGGAGTGTTGCTGTGGAGCCAGATCGAGTCGATCAGACAGGCTCTGTGACGTGCCGCCCCATCGGACTGAACCGCGCCTCCTGTCGAGCTGAACCGCCTGTGCTCTCGGCCCAGTCGCCAGCCACGCCGGTGATTCGTTCACGCCGTCAGCTCTAAAGCGGTCGCAGAGGCATGCCCGGCGGTAGCGCCCCGTCGGCGTCGTGATCGCCATCGCCGCACGTCGGCGGTGTCGCCAACGGACTCTGCACGCCGCAGGCGGCACTGGGTCGTCGCGGCAGTCGGCATGCCGGTGCTGCTCGCGTGGGGGATCTTCGCCTACCGGCTCACCGAACAGGCAGCCGCGTGCGGCGCGGAGCACGGTCCGGAGTCGGCCCGTGTTCGCCCCCGTTGGCATGGTCACGGTCTTCGGGGGTATCAGCGGACACATGAGGGCGAGTTTCCGGCTCGGCCGGGTCGTGGGCGTACCTGTCGGGGTCAACTGGAGCGTCCTGGTCATCTTCGCGCTGATCTGGTGGGGGCTCTCGGCCAACCTGTTCCCGGCGTCGTATCCGGACCGGTCGGTGGTCGCGTACGTGCTGGCGGGGCTGGCGGCGGCCGTCGTGTTCTTCCTGGGCCTGCTGGCGCACGAGGTGTCGCACGCGGTGGTGGCCAAGCGCAACGGGCTGGGCGTCACCGGCATCACCCTCTGGCTCTTCGGTGGGGTGGCGGAGCTGCGCGGCGAGGCGCGTACGCCCGGTGCCGAGCTGCGCATCGCCGGGGTGGGGCCGCTGGTCAGCCTGATCATCGGCGTCTTCTTCGGGGCGATCGCGATGCTGCTGGGCCTGGCCGGGGTGCAGGGGTTGTGGCTGGGCGTGATGGCCTGGCTGGGCGGGATCAACCTGCTGCTGGCGGTCTTCAACATCCTGCCGGCCGCCCCGCTGGACGGTGGGCGGCTGCTGCGGGCGGCGGTGTGGAAGGCCACCGGGGACCGGACCCGCGCGACGGTGGTGGCGGCGCGGGCCGGGTGGGTGCTGGGTCTGGCGCTGATCGGTTTCGGGCTGTTCCGGTTCCTCACCGGCGCCGGTGTGGGTGGGCTCTGGCTGGCCCTGATCGGCTGGTTCCTGATCGGCGCGGCCAGCCTGGAGGAGCGGCAGGCGCGGGTGGGTTCGGCCCTGCGGGGGATCCGGGTGGCCGACGTGATGACGCCGCAGCCGCAGACCGCCTCGGGCGAGATGACGGTGGCCGACTTCGTGGACAACTACCTGTTCGCGTACCGGCACACGGCGCTGCCGTTGACCGAGGACGGTCGGCCGGTCGGCCTGGTCACCCTCGACCGGGTACGCGGAGTGCCGAGTGACGCGCGCGGCAGCACCACGCTGGAGTCGGTGGCCTGCCGCTCCGACGAGTTGGTGCTGGCCTCCCCCGACGAGCAGCTCACCGATCTGCTGCCCCGGCTCAGCGACTGCGCCGACGGGCGGGCGCTGGTGGTCACCGACGGTCGCCTGGTCGGCATCGTCTCACCCAGCGACATCAGCCGCGCGGTGCAGCGCGGCGCGATGCGCGACCAGGTCGACGTGGGCCGGTGACAGCTCAGCGGGGGAAGAGGCGGTCCAGTTCCCCGGTGCGGAACCTGCCGGCCGGGTCCAGCCGGGTGAGCAGCGCGGCGAAGTCCGCCCAGCGGGGGTACGTGGCCGCGATCGTCTCGGGCGGCAGCGTGAAGACCTTGCCCCAGTGCGGGCGCGGGGCGAAGGGGGCCAGCGCGCGCTCCACCTCGGCGAGCACCGGCAGCACCTGTGTGGTGTCGGCGATCCAGGTGAAGTGGACGGCGAGGGTGTCCCGGTCGTACTGGGGGCTCAGCCACAGCCGGTCGGCCGCGATCGTCCGCAGCTCGCTGGTCTGCGAGACCGGGGCGATCAGGTGGGCCACCTCGTCCAGCGCGGCCAGCGCCTCGGCGGCGTCGGCGCGCGGCAGGTGGTACTCGGACTGCAGCTCGTCGCCGCTGCTCGGGGTGAATCCGAGCCGGAAGTGCGGCAGCCGCTCGTGCCACGGCCCGGCCACTCCGAGCTGCTCGGTGCAGTTGACCGTGGGCATGCCGGGCACCGGGTGCCAGGGCCGGTCGGCCGCCGTCGTGCCGAGCCAGTCGGCGGGCGGTGGCGGCTGGTCGGCGAGCTGCTTGCGCCAGACCTGGGTGCCGAGGGTGGAGCGCCAGTCGGTGAAGACGCTGACGCTGTACGCGGCGGCGAGCGCCTCGTCCAGCGCGGCGCGCGGCAGGTCCAGCCGGACGTACTGCCGGACGTCGTAGGTGGGCACCACGTCCAGGGTGACCCGGGTGACCACGCCGAGTGCGCCGAGGGCGACGACCGTGCCGGCGAAGTCGGCCGAGTCCCGGTCGACGGTGTGCAGGTCACCGGTGCCGGTGACCAGTTCGAGTCCGGCGACGGCGGTGGCCAGGTTGCCGACGGTGACGCCGGAACCGTGGGTGCCGGTGGCGACCGCGCCGGCCACCGAGATGTGCGGCAGGGAGGCGAGGTTGGCCAGCGCGTACCCCCGCTGGTGCAGCCAGGTGGCCAGGTCGCCGTAGCGGATCGCGGCCGGGACGTCGACGGTCCGGCGGTGCGCGTCGAGACGGATCGTGTCCGGCAGCCCGGAGAGGTCGACCAGGTCGCCGGTGGAGTCGCCGAGCCGGTTGAAGGAGTGTCCGCTGCCCACCGCCCGGATCCGGTCGCTGCCGGCGACCAGCTCGCGCAGCTCGTCCAGGGACGACGGCCGGTGGTGCGCCCGCGCGGAGTACCGGATGTTGCCCGCCCAGTTGCGCTGCGTCGACACGCGACCTCCCCCTTCCGCGCCGACGGTTACCGTCGGCTCCGTCGGGGAACCCTACGCCGATGAGCAGCTACCGTGATCCCGCCCCTCGTGGCGACGTGTACCCCTCCGAGGAGGAGATCGACCCGACCGGCAGCGGGGTGTTCCCGGCCAGCGCTCCGGCCGGTGCGTACCCGGCGGGCCAGCCGACCCCGCAGCCGTCGCCGGGACCGTCGCCGTCGCCGGTGCCGACCCCCGGCCCGCCGCCTCGCATGGAGGGCGGCGCCCGGTCGATAGTCAGCCGGCACCTGGACGGTTCGGTCTCGGTGGTCACCGACTTCGACGGCGACGGCGTGGCCGACGTGGTGCAGTACGACCTCGACGGCGACGGCATTCCGGACGTCACCTATCTCGACAACGACCGGGACGGGCGGCTGGAGACCGTGCTGCGGACCCCGGCCCCCTGACAGGCCGGAGTCGACACCGCACCGCGCAGCGCAGCCGCACCGCTCAGAGCTGCGGCAGCACCTGCGAGGCGACCAGGTCCAGGTGGTCCAGGTCGCCCAGGTCGAGCACCTGGAGGTAGGCCCGCTGGCTGCCCACGGCGGCGTACCGGCCGAGCTTGTCGACCACCTCGGCGGGCGTGCCGGCCAGCCCGTTCTCGCGCAGCTCGTCCGGTTCCCGGCCGATCACGGCGGCCCGTCGGGCCACCTCGGCGTCGTCCTTGCCGCAGCAGAGCACCAACGCGTTGGACCAGGTCAGCTCGTCCGGGTTCCGGCCGATCTCCTGGCAGGCGGCACGGACCCGCCCGAACTGGGTGACCGTGTCGTCGATCGAGACGAACGGCAGGTTGAACTCGTCGGCGTACCTGGCGGTGAGCTGCGGGGTCCGCTTCGCGCCCATGCCGCCGAGCAGGATCGGCGGGTGCGGCTGCTGCACCGGCTTGGGCAGCGCCGGCGAGTCGCTGACCTGGTAGTGGCGGCCGGTGAACGCGAACGTCTCCCCCGGCGGGGTACGCCACAGACCGGTGATCACGGCGAGCTGCTCGTCCAGCCGGTCGAAGCGTTCCTTGAGTGCCGGGAACGGGATCCCGTACGCGCTGTGCTCGGCGTCGTACCACCCGGTGCCGATGCCCAGTTCGACCCGGCCGCCACTCATCTGGTCGACCTGCGCGACGGTGATGGCCAGCGGGCCGGGCAGCCGGAACGTCGCGGCGGTCATCAGCGTGCCGAGCCGGATCGAGCGGGTGTCGCGGGCCAGCCCGGCCAGGGTCGTCCAGGCGTCGGTGGGGCCCGGTTCGCCGCTGACCGACCCCATCTTGAGGTAGTGGTCCGAGCGGAAGAAGGCGCCGAAGCCGGTCTCCTCGGCACGCCGGGCCACGGCCAGCAGGTCGTCGTAGGTCGCACCCTGCTGAGGTTCGGTGAAGATCCGCAGTTCCATGGACCGAGCATAGAAAGCCCACAGCCGTACCGCCCGACTTGTGGCGTTGATCTAGGGTGGTGCGGTGGGTGAACCGGTCGTCGCCGTCGCGGACCTGCACGTCGCGTTCGGCAGCGTGACCGTGGTGCGGGACGTCGGCTTCGACCTGCCGGCGGGCGGTGCGCTCTGCCTGGTCGGCGAGAACGGCGCGGGCAAGTCCACCGTGTTGCGCTGCGTCACCGGCCTGACCGACCCGAGCGCGGGCCGGGTCCGGGTGTTCGGGGCCGCGCCCGACGGCTCGGCCGCGTTCTGGCGCCGGGTGGTCGCCACCGTCGAACAGCCCAGTTGGTACGCCGGACTGACCGTCCGGGAACACGTGGAGCTGGTCCGGTTGGCCGGTGGCCACGACCCGGCCGACGGTCGGGTGGACGAACTGCTCTCCGTGCTGGGCCTGCGGGATCTCGGCGACGGCACCCCGGACCGGCTCTCCTCGGGCGAGCGGCAGCGGCTGCTGCTGGCCGCCGCCCTGGCCCGCCCGGCGGAGCTGCTGGTGCTCGACGAGCCGGAGCAGCGGCTGGACGCGGCGATCCGACCGGTGGTGGCCGGTCTGCTCGGCGACCACCTGGCCGCCGGTGGGAGCCTGCTGTTCGCCAGTCACGATCCGGTCTTCGTGGCCGCCCTCGACTGTCCGGTCCTGCGGCTGCACACCGGGTCACCGGCGCCCGAACCAGGCACATGACGCGGGTGGGCGAGGCGATTACCCGCCGGGAGCCGGCGCCGCCGACCGCCCGCAGGCTGCGCCGCTGGGTACGCCGGCAGCGGGCCGAACGGGCCCCCTCGCTCTCGCTGGAGAACGTGTACCTGCTGCTGCTGACCGTGGCGATCGCGGTCGCGATGTTCGGTCCGGGTGTCGGGTCGGCGATGTGGCCGGCGACGGGGGCGGCCCCGCCGGACCGGCTCGTGGTGCTGGTGCTGCTGGGTGCGGGTGCTGTCGGCCTGATGCTGCTGTTGCGTCAGACGGGCCCGCTGGTCCTCGGGCGCGGTGAGCTGACCTGGTTGCTGCCGGCGCCGGTGCCCCGGCGGGGGCTGCTGCTGCCGGCGCTGGTGCGGGCACTCACGGTCGGGGCGGTCATCGGCGCACTGCTGGCGCTGGTCGGCGCCGCCCGACTGGCGGTCCGCCCGGTCGCCGGGTCCGCCCTGGCCGCCTGGCTCGCCCTGGGTACGGCCGTCGGTGCGCTCCTGGCGTTGCTCGCGGTGACCGCGCAGCGTCGCCCCGGGTACGCCCGGATGCTGGACGTGGCGTTGCCGGCGCTGCTGGTGGCGTTGGGCGCGACGGTGCTGCTCGCCCGGGTACGACCGCTGCCGGCGCTGCCCGGTGTCGCGGCGCCGCCGCTCCCGCTCACCCTCGGCGCCCTGCTCGTCGTCGCGGGCCTGACCGCCCTGGCCGTCCGCGACCTGGCGCGCCTGCCCGACGTCCGGCTGCACGAGCCGTCGTTGACCGTCGGCACGTACCTGGACGCCGCGTACGCCGTCGAGCCGTCGTTCCTCGCCGACCTGCGCGAGCGACGGTACTGGCGGCGGCGGGCACTGCGGTCCCGGCCGTTGCGTCCCCGGTTCGGCCGGCTGGTGCCGCTGCAACAGGATCTGCTGGTGTTGCGCCGACGCGGGTGGCGGCTGGGCTGGCTGGCCGTGGCGACTCCGCTGCCCGCGTTGCTCAGTGCCGGTGCGGACTGGATGCCGGCGACCGCCCTGGTGCTGGGGGCGGTCACCACCGCCGGGGTCACCCTCGACGCGTTGCGCCGCGACGCGGCCCACCCGGCGCTGCTGCGGCTGCTCGGGCTGACCGGTCGACGGGCGGTCGCGATCCGGCTGGTCGTGCCGACGGTGCTGGCCACGGCCTGGTCCGGTCTGGCCGTGGCGGTGCTGGGGTTGCTCGGCGACCTGCCGCCGGGCCCCTGGTGGGCGCTGGGGCTGGCGTTCGGCCCGACGGCCGCGATGATGGCCGTCCGGCGGGCGCAGGCGGGCCGGATCGACCACTCCCTGCCGCTGGTCGTCACCCCGATGGGCGCCTTCTCGCCCGGCCCGGTGCTGTGGCTGTTCAACGGCACGGACGTGCTGCTGTTCGCGACGCCCACGGTGGTCGCCCTCCTGGGTCCGGTGCAACCGGGCTGGGCCTGGGTCGCCGCCCAGGCCGCCTGCGCGGTGCTGGCGGTGCTGGCCTATCTGCGCTTCGGCACGGACGGCCGCCGTCCCCGGGTGTGAGTCACCGGCCGTTCCGGTCGAAGTGGACGCAAATTCTTGCAGCGTTTACAACTGTCCGCAAGATGCTGGTGGCAAGTCGGATCGACTTGTGAATCAGAGGTTCCCAAGCATCGACGTCACTGTTACGGTCACGCCATCACCGCAACTTCTTGCATAACTTGCAGGAAGCCGTGCTGTCACCACGTCTGCCTGACCGTCCCCCGAGGAGGGCCCGTGCGAATCCCCCGTCCCCGCGCCGCGATACCCGCGGCACTGGCCGCGACACTGGTCGCGGTCGGTCTCACCGTCGTCGCCGCCGGCACCGCGCCGGCCAGCGCCGCCGACGTACGCGCCAACGGCGACGCGATCGTCCATCTGTTCCAGTGGCGGTGGGACTCCGTCGCGCAGGAGTGCGAGAGCACCCTCGGGCCCCAGGGCTGGGGCGGCGTGCAGGTCTCCCCGCCGCAGGAGCACGTGGTGCTGCCCAGCGCCGAAGGCGCCACGTACCCGTGGTGGCAGGACTACCAACCGGTGTCGTACCGGTTGGACTCGACCCGACGCGGCACCAAGGCCCAGTTCGTCGACATGGTCGAGCGCTGCCGCGCCCAGGGCGTGAAGATCTATGTGGACATGGTGCTCAACCACATGAGCGGCACCGGTTCGGCGGGCAGCGGTCCGGGCAGCGCCGGCACCGTCTACGGCAAGTACAGCTACCCCAACCTCTTCAACGACGGCTCCGGCGACGCCTACGGCTACGGCGACTTCGCACCCTGCTACCGGCGGATCAGCAACTGGGGCAACAAGCAGGAGGTCCAGGACTGCGAGCTGCTCGACCTGGCCGACCTGAACACCGCAGATCCCGAGGTACGCCGCAAGATCGCCAAGTATATGAACGCGGTCATCGACCTGGGGGTGGCCGGCTTCCGGGTGGACGCCGCCAAGCACGTCCAGGAGGCGCACCTGGGCGACATCATCAACCGGTTGCGGGACGTACCCGGCTTCGGCGGTCGACCGGACCTGTTCCACGAGGTGTACGGCGACGGGACGATCCCCTACACCGCGTACGCGCCGTACGGCGGGGTGACCAACTTCGACTACCAGCGCGCCGTCTCCTCGGCGTTCCGCGACGGCAACATCGCCCAGTTGGGCAACCTGCCGAACTACGGTGGACTCACCGCCGCACAGGCGGTCGTCTTCGTCGACAACCACGACACCCAGCGTGAGAACCCGACGCTGACCTACAAGAGCGGCGCCCGCTACTACCTGGCGGACACGTTCATGATGGCCCACCCGTACGGTCGGCCCCAGCTCATGTCGAGCTACGCGTTCGGCTCCGTGCACGGGCAGGGCCCGCCCAGCTCGTCCAACGGCACCACGCTGGCCGCCGACTGCACCGGCGGCGCCTGGATCTGCGAGCACCGCAACGCGGGGGTGGCGGGCATGCCGGGCTTCCGCAACGCGGTCGCCGGCACCGGCATCGGATCGGTGGTCACCGACGGCAACGGGCGGTTGGCCTTCGCCCGGGGCAACCGGGGGTACGCCGCCTTCAACGCCACCACCAGCGCCTGGAGCCGTAGCTTCGCCACCTCGTTGCCGGACGGCCGCTACTGCAACGTCGGTCGCGGCGCGTACGACCGGTCCACCGGGGCCTGCCCCGGCGGCGCGGTGACCGTCTCCGGTGGCGCCTTCACCGCGTCGATCGCCGCAGACCAGGCGGTCGCCCTGCACGTCGAGGCCCGACTGGACGGCGCCACGCCCACCCCGACGGTGACCCCGACCGGCTCGCCGACCCCGACCGCGAGCCCGACGGTCCCGGCCGGTTCCACCCGGTTCACCGCCACCGTCTCCACCGACCCCGGCCAGGAGGTGTACGTCGTCGGCTCGATCCCGGCGCTCGGCTCCTGGAACCCCGCGAACGGGGTGAAGCTCTCCACCACCTCGGGCAGCTATCCGACCTGGACGGGCTCGGTGTCGGTGCCCGCGGGCACCGCGTTCGAGTGGAAGCTGGTCAAGGTCGGCAACGGCTCGGTGCAGTGGGAGAACGACCCCAACCGCACCGGCACCGCCGGCACCGCGCTGACCGCCACCTGGAACCAGCCGGTCAGCACCCCGCCGGCCGCCACCACGGTCTCCTTCCGGGCGACCGCCACCACCACGCTCGGCCAGCACCTCTATGTCGTCGGCGACCTGCCCGCGCTCGGCGGCTGGGACCCGGCCAAGGGGGTCCGCCTGTCGCCGACCGCCTACCCGCTCTGGACCGGCGGGCTGAACCTGCCGACCGGCACCGCGTTCTCCTACAAGTACGTCAAGCGCACCGACTCGGGCCAGGTGGTCTGGGAGTCGGGCGCCAACCGCACCGCCACCGCCACCGGCTCGGTCACCCTGACCGACACCTGGCGCTGACCGCGACCGAACACAGCGGCCCCTCCCGACGTCGTGTCGGGAGGGGCCGCCCCCGTTCCGCCCGGTCGACCGGGTCGGGCCTCGGCGCGTCGACGGTCAGGGGGTCGCGCGCCGGATGATCAGATAGCTGACGGCGGCGAGTGGCAGCGTGAGCAGCGCCGGCCAGCCCACCAGGAGGACGGCGCCCGACTGGTCGGCGAACCAGCCACCGATCGCCGACCACCAGCCACGCCAGGTCGCCAGCACCACGGCTCCACCGATCACGACCAGCGCCACGGTGCTCAGGGCGAGCATGCCGTTGACGCCCCACCGCTTGAACACCAGAGCGATCGCGATCCCCAGGAAGCCGAGCAGCAGGAACGGGATCGCGAAGCCGAGGAAGCGCAGCACCGGGTTCTCCACCCAGAGGAACGGTATGCCGAAGAAGGTCAGGCCGACGCCCCAGCCTGCGGTGGCCTCCTCGACGACGGCGAGCAGATAGAGCGCGGCCGCGTAGACGATCGCCTGGGCGCCGAAGGTGAGCACGTTGCCGAGGTAGAAGTTGCGGCGCGAGATGCCCAGTCCGATCGCGAACGGGAAGTCCTGAGTGATGCTGTTGACGCAGGCGACGAACATCACGACGTAGATGCTGGCCAGTCCACCCGTGGTCGGTGTGGAATCGGTCGACTCGTTCATCGAGCTGAAGAGCGCCAGGTTGATGAGGAAGCTGAGGGCGAGGATCCCCCAGGGCCAGCCGACCACGCTGGGCCAGGCGACGAACTGAAGCCGGGCGACGGTCAGGGCACGGTTCATCGGACAGCCTCCGTGCTGGTCGCGCCGGCGGCGTGTCCGTCGGCCGAGGTGGTCAGGCGCACGACGGTGTCCTGCAACGACGCGGCCTCCAGGGCCAGGCCCAGGGACCGGGCCCGCTCCTGGTCCGCCGGGCCGAAGTCACCGCGTACGGTGGCGCGGGCCGTGCCGCCGAGCAGCACCCGGTGCAGTTCGGTGGCGGTACGGCTGAACTCGTCCACCGCCGCGACCGGGCCGGCGACGGTGAGCACCTGGCCGCGCAGGGCCTCCGCCTCCTCGTCGAGCAGCAGCCGTCCGGCGTCGATCAGCAGCACGTGCTCGATCAGGTCGCTGACCTCGTCGATGAGGTGGGTCGAGAGCACGATCGTGCGGGGGTGTTCGGTGTAGTCGGCCAGCAGCCGGTCGTAGAAGATCTGCCGGGCCACCGCGTCCAGGCCGAGGTAGGGCTCGTCGAAGAAGGTCAACGGTGCCCGCGTGGCCAGCCCGACGATGATGCCCAGCGCCGAGAGCATGCCCCGGGAGAGCTTGCGGACGTTGCGGCGCGGCGGCAGCCGGAAGTCCTCGACCAACTGCTGCGCGAACGCCTCGTCCCACCCGGGGTGGATCAGGGCGGCGGCCCGCAGCACGTGCCGCACCTGGAGGTTCGACGGGTAGGTCTGGCTCTCCTTGATGAACGAGATCCGGGACAGCACGCCCTCGTTCTCGTACGGGTGCTGCCCGAAGACCGCGACCTCGCCGGAGGTGGCGAAGGTCTGCGCGGTGAGGATCTGCATCAGCGTGGTCTTGCCGGCGCCGTTGCGTCCCAGCAGGCCGTAGATCCGGTTTCCGGCGAGCGAGAAGCTGACCCGGTCCAGCGCCGTGACGCCGCGGTACTTCTTGGTGAGGTCGGTGACGGTGACGACGGGGCTCATCGCTCCCCCTCCCAGGTGTCGATCATGCTCTTGAGTTCCGCCGGGTCGATGCCGAGCTTGCGTGCCTCGGCGACCAGCGGTTGCACGTACTGCCGGGCGAACTCGTCACGGCGTCGACCGCGCAGCGTGGCGCGGGCGCCGGAGGAGACGAACATCCCGATTCCTCGTTTCTTGTAGAGCGTTCCGTCGTCGACGAGCTTGTTGACCCCCTTGGCGGCGGTCGCCGGGTTGATCCGGTGGAAGGCCGCCAACTCGTTCGTGGACGGCACCTGCGCCTCCTCGGCCAGCGTCCCGTCCAGGATCGAGTTCTCCAGCAGCTCGGCGATCTGGAGAAAGATCGGCCGACCGTCCTCCATCACGCCCGCCACCCGCCACCCTGGTTGGCCGGTTCACTACTCATGTAACTAACCATGCAACCTCGGTGCGTCGCTGTCAAGTCGCGGTGCGGTCCGTTAACCTTCCGACCCGGTGTGCGCGTCTACGTACCGGGAGGTGCGCATGACCGACGGACACCCGGCTCCGCCGGAGGGCTTCGCCGAGTTCGTGACAGCCCGGTCCCCCGCGTTGCTCCGGTCGGCCTGGCTGCTGACCGGCGACGTCGGGCGGGCGGAGGACCTGTTGCAGACCGTGCTCGCCGCCGCATGGCAGCGCTGGTCGACGGTGTCCACCGGACATCCCGAGGCGTACCTGCGACGCGCCCTGTTCACCACGTACGTCTCGTGGTGGCGACGCCGGTGGCGGGCCGAGGTCCCGGCCGCCGCACCGCCCGAACAGTCCGGCCCGAGCGACCTGGCTCGCGAGTCGGCCGACCGGGACGCGCTTCGCCGCGCGCTGGCCCGCCTCAGCCGCCAGCAACGGGCGATCGTGGTGCTGCGCTACGCCGAGGACCTCTCCGTGGAGCGCACCGCCGAGGTGCTGGGCTGCTCGACCAACACCGTGAAGGTGCAGTCCTCCCGTGCCCTACGCAGCCTGCGTACCGATCCGAACCTGGACCTGTTCACCCAACGGAAGGTCGTGTCGTGAGCCGTGACGACGAGGACATCCGCCACCTGTTCGCCGACGCCGTCCCCCCGCTGCCCACCCCGCACGACCGCATCGCCGAGGTCGGGATCCGGGTACGCCGACACCGTCGCCGGGTGGTCACCGGCACGGCGGCGGCCGTCACCCTGGTCGTGGCGCTCGGCGTCGGCCTGCCCGCGCTGTGGGGGCCGGACCGGACCGCCCCACCGGTGCAGACCACCGACCCGACCGGCGAGGTCGTCTGCCCGACCAGCCTCGCCGGAGAGCCCGACCTGGACGCCGTGCGCTACGGCGACGACGAACCACTCGTCCCGCCTGGAGCCGTCGAGATCACCACCTGCGAGGTGCAGGTCGGGACCGCTGGGGTGGTCCACGAGCGCCCTGGCCCGCGTACCCTCACCGCCGGGGTGGACGAGATCGTCCGCCTGCTCAACGCCCAGCCGCCTCAACCGGTCGACGGACGGGGGCGAGCGACACCCGACGGCAGGCCGATGTGCAACGCCGCAGCGCGCAACGAGGTGACCGTCCTGGTGCTGCGCTACCCCGACCGCGAGCCGGTGACCGTCTGGACGAACGCGAACTGCCGGGTGTCGATCACTGCCACGCACGGGCGGGCGCTGGACTCCGAGGTCTTCTCGACGTTCCTCGACCGGTACCGGGCACAACTCGTCGCCACCACCGACCCGGCCACGATCACCAGCCCGGACTGCCCGGCCACGATCCCCGCCGACCGGGTACGGAACAAGCCGTCCAACCCGGGGCCACCGGACCGGATCCGGCTCGACAACAGCGACCCCTACGACACGGTCCTGCCGACCCCGCTGGTCGAGGTCACCGCCTGTCGGTACGAGGTGGACGACGGCACCGCCGAACTGGTCCGGCAGGAGCGGCGGCGCGCGGGAGCCGACGACCTGCGCCCGGTGCTCAACGGCACGTTCGACCGAAAGGCCATGAGCAGCGACTGCGGCGGGTGGCCGGGCTATCCCGCGCCCACCGCGTTCGACACGCTGACCGTGGCCGACGCGACCGGTGCCACGGCCGAGTTCTGGGTCCGGCACATCCCCTGCCGCAGCGCCCGGCACTTCTACGGCGCCAACAAGCAGGTCACCGCACCGTTGCTCGACGCGCTCACCGACCTGCTCGGCCCGCCGCCCGCCCCGTAGCGGTCAGGCGTACGGGGGGCGGGCGTACGCGGCCCGGAGGGCGGCCAGTCCGGGTGCCTTCGGGCTGAGCGTGCCCCAGCCGGAGTTGAAGTAGTTGGTGCGGGCGATGATCGGACCGCGCTCGGCGTTGAGCCGGGCGATGGCGGCCGGCACGGTGGCGATCCAGGCCGGCTGGTCGGGGATCTCGGCGGCGCGTACCCCCCACTCGGCGATGAGCACCGGGCGGGACAGGGCCACCGGGCCGAGGTCGGCCACGGCCCAGTCCTTCGTCCGGCGGAACCGGTCCAGTGCGGTGTGCGAGGCGCTGGTGGCGTAGACGTTCCATTGGAGGAAGTCCAGCCGCGACATCAGCGACTCCGGGTGGGTGCGCTGGAAGCAGGGCCGGTCGAAGCCGCCGAGACCGACCGAGAAGGTGGTCCCCTGCGGCAGCGCCTTGGCCCGGAACCAGTTCACGATGTACGTCATCGCCTGCACCGCACGGGCGTCCGACTCCGCCCAGGTGTACGCCCGGCCGGACTCGGTGGTGCCGAACTCGTGGTCGGTGTCCAGCTCGGAGGCGAGCTGGATGTTCACCCCGAACCCCATGGTGCGGTACTGCGACAGCGCCCGGGCGAAGAGTCCGTCGCACTGCCCGGCGAGCACCTGGCCGTAGCCGTACGCCTTCGGCCAGACCGCGCCGGGACGCTGCTGGATGGTCATCGCCGGAGCGGGCACGACGTAGCGCACCCCGTCGACGGTGAAGGTCTGCGCCCCGGTGTCGGTCGCCCCGTAGTGCTTGAGCTCCAGCACCATGTTGATCTGGATCCCACCCCGGCCGAGGGTGACCAGCCACGGGCGGTTGTAGCCGGGGAAGACGTAGCTGTCGGCGAAGCTGCGGTACTGGGTCAGCGACCGGAAGTTGCCCCCGGCCATGTCGGCGGTCGGGTCGGCGTTCCCGGACAGGTAGTAGCCGCCGAGCACCGGCGGCGTGATCGCGTAGTCGACGGCGGCGGTGGCGGCCTGCCCGGTGGAGTCGCGCACGGTGACGGTGACCCGGGCCATCACGCCACCGCCCGGTACACGGCCACCGCGCCGTTGTCCGACACCCGCGTCCAGGTGCGGCCCGAGCTGTCGGTGACGGCGACGGTGAGTGGGTCGATGACGGCGGTGACCTTGGCCGGCGCGCTGCTGTTGCCCTGCGCGTCGGTGACCACGACGGTGACGGTGAGCGTCTTGGTGTCCGGGTCGCCGTAGGTGACGGTGAGCAGCATCTGCGCCCCGGGGGCGTAGGTGCTCGCGTTGAGGGCGGCGGTGACGGTGGGAGCGGCCATGGCTGCGCCTTCCTGGCTCGATCGCCGTGACCGGCGGAGTGCCCCGTCGGCCCGGCGGGAGATGCGGCGGCGGCCGGAGCGGGCAGGTGTCCGCTCCGGTGGAGGATCCGGCGTGATGACGGTGGCGACGTCGCTGTCGGGCGGGGGGCGGGCGTCCGCCCGACCCGCAGGCGGCCCGTCGGACGTGGCCCGCCGTCCGCAGCCGCTTCACCTGCTACAACAGTGCGTCAGGAGAGGACCTGTCGTCCTGTCTATTTACGGACATATCGATTCTTATGAGGATGGCACATGAAGTACCTGATGCTGATCTACGGCAACGACGAGGTCTGGGGCAGCCTGCCGGACGGCGACCTGGCCACGCTGATCGGCGAGGTGGACGCCTTCAACCAGGCGCTGCGCGACTCCGGCGAACTGGTCGACTCGCAGGGCCTGGAAACCCGCCCCCGCGCGGTCCGCATGGTCGACGCCGCGCCGGTCGTCACCGACGGGCCGTACCTGGAGGCCAAGGAGTACGTCGGGTCGTACTTCGTGGTCGACGTGGACAGTGAGCAGCGTGCGCTGGAGATCGCCCGGTCGTACCCGGGGCTGCGGATGGGCACCGGGATCGGCGGCGGTCTGGAGGTCTGGCCGCTGATGACCCACGGAGCCGGGAACTGAGCCTGGACGAGGCCACCGCCGACCTGCTGCGCCGGCTCGCCCCGCAGGTGCTGGGCACCCTGGTACGCCGCTACGGCGACTTCGCCACCGCCGAGGACGCGGTGCAGGAGGCGCTGGTCGCCGCCGTCGAGGCGTGGCCGCGCGAGGGCGTACCGGAACATCCCTCGGGCTGGCTGCACACCGTGGCCGCCCGCCGCTACGTCGACCAGGTCCGCACCGAGGCGGCTCGGACCCGCCGGGAACGGAACGCCCACGACGCCCTGCCGCGGGACGCGCTCGTCGCCCCACCGCCGGACGCCACCGCACCGCCCCGCGACGACCTGCTGGAGCTGTTCCTGCTCTGCTGCCATCCGGCACTGCCCGCACCGGCGCAACTCGCGCTCACCCTGCGGGCGGTCGGTGGGCTCACCACCGCCGAGGTGGCCGCCGCCTTCCTGGTGCCGGAGAAGACCATGGGGCAGCGGATCGTGCGGGCCAAACAGCGGTTGCGCGAGGCGGGCGCACGGTTCGCCCCGCCGCAGGCGGCGGACCGGGGCCGTCGGCTGGCCGTGGTCCGGCAGGTGCTGTATCTGATGTTCAACGAGGGGTACAGCGCCAGCAGCGGCCCCGAGCTGCGTCGCGCCGACCTGACCCGGCAGGCGCTACGGCTGACCCGCCGGTTGCACGAGCGGCTGCCGGACGACGGGGAGACCGCCGGGCTGCTCGCGTTGATGCTGCTGACGGAGGCGCGGGCGGCGGCCCGGGTCGGCCCGGACGGCGACCTGGTGCCGCTGGCCGACCAGGACCGTCGGTGGTGGGACCGGGCGGCGATCGCCGAGGGCTGCGCGCTGGTCGCGCGGAGCCTCGCCAGCTCGCCGCCCGGCCCGTACCAGGTGCAGGCCGCCATCGCCGCCGTGCACGCCGAGGCGCCGAACACCGAGGAGACCGACTGGCCGCAGATCCTCGCCCTCTACGAGGTGCTGGAGCGGCTGGCGCCCAACCCGGTGGCGACGCTGAACCGGGCGGTGGCGGTGGGCATGGTGCACGGGCCGCAGGCCGGGTTGGCGCTGCTGGGCGAGGTGGAGTCGGGCCTGCTCGCCGACCACCACCGCCGGCACGCGGTCCGCGCCCACCTGCTGGAGTCGGCCGGCGACCGCGCCGCTGCGGCGGTCGCCTGGCGTCGGGCGGCCGACCTCGCCGGAAACGATCCCGAGCGGCGGCACCTGCTGCGTCGCGCGGCCCGCTGCGAGAGTGACCCGGATCACAGCACCGATCGGTAGAAGCGGCCGGTCCGGCTCCGATCCACCGGTGAGCGGCGGGTGCCCGCCGCAGACTGTGGAGGTACGGAGATGACCAGGGTGACCGCGCAACTGTCGGTGTCGCTGGACGGCTGCTACGCCGGCCCACGGCACGACGGGACCGGCGACTGGATGCACTCGGCGGAGAGCCACGGCTTCTTCCGGGTCACCCGCTGGGTCACCGCCGCGTCGTCGTGGCGCGAACGGCAGGGGTTCGCCGGTGGCGAGCACGACGTCAACTCGGAGATCGTCGCCGAGTCGTTCGGCGCCGCCGGCGCGTACGTGATGGGCCGCCGGATGGCCGACGGCGGTGAGGTGCCGTGGGGCGACGAGCCGCCGTTCCGGGCGCCGGTCTTCGTGGTGACCCACCGTCCCCGCCCGACGCTGCGGCGCCAGGGCGGCACCAGCTTCACCTACGTCACCGACGGGGTGGCCGCCGCCGTGGCACAGGCCCGCGCGGCGGCCGGAGGCAGGAACGTGGCGGTGGCCGGCGGCGGCAGCCTGGTCCGGCAGGTGCTGCGGGCCGGGCTGCTGGACGAGGTGGAACTGCACGTGGTGCCGGTGGTACTCGGCGACGGTCTGCGCCTGTTCACCCCCGACCTGGGCCTGGACGACTTCGAGGCGATCGAGATGTCCCCCACCCGGGTGGTGCCCACCCCCGAGGTCACCCACATCCGGTACGCCGTACGCGGCCGTGCCCCGCTGGTCCTGGACGACCGGGGCCGGGGCACCGGCACGCCCGGCTGAACCGGGTCGACCGGGTTGCCGCGTCCCGGGCAGAGGGGACAACGCGCAGAGGTGTACCGCGCTTAGAGTGACGGCAATTCGTCCATCGAGGAGGGCGCGGTGTCCCAGCCGCCACCCGCCGAGCGTTCCCCGACCGAGGAACCCGGCGACATCCCTGTGCCATCCGACGCCGATCCCACCGGGACGCCACCCCGGCTGCTGGTCCTGCCGCCCACCGACGGCTTGTCGCCCATCGTCTGGCCCGGTGCCGCCGACCAGCCCGCCTGGGCGATCCCGGTGACCGTGCCGCCGGGCACCCGGGGGTACGCGATCTTCCTCCCGCTGGTGGCGGCCGACGACGACCCGGCCGCCACCGGCCCGGACACCTCGACGGTGGCCGCCCCGGCGACCCCGCCCCCGACCGTGTCCACCCCGGCCGGCTCCACGCTCCCGACCGGGACTCCCCCGGTCTCCCCGGCTCCGGCGGTGACCGCGCCGGTCTCGACAGCGGCATCACCACCAGCGCAGCGGATCCCGGAGACGGCAGCGCCGGGCCAGTTAGCTCCCGGTCCGGCACTCTCGGCGGCACCGCCCGGCGCTCCCGGGCCGCCAGTGCCCGGCTACCGGACCACCGGCTCGCCATACGAATTCCGGCCACGGCCACTGCAACCGTCGTTCCTGGACCGGGCATGGCCCGGCCCCGCACCGGCCCGTGATCGGGCCACCCCGCTGGCGGTCCTGGCCGGGGCGCTCGGGGTGGCCGCGTTCGTGCCGTTGGGGCGTACCGGCGTCGGTTGGTTCCTCGGCTGGCTGGTGCTGACCGCCGCAGTGCTGGTCGCGGTCCGCCGGCACACCGCCGACCTGCCGAAGGCAGAGCGGTGGGTCCGGGCCGGATGGGCCGGTGCCGCCCTGGCGCTGCTCGCGGTGCTGGCCTTCCGCAACGCCTGGTGGCTGGTGACGTTCTGCGTGCTCGCGGCGCTGTGCTGCGCGGCCCTGGCGATAGTCGGCGGACGGCGGATGCGCTCGATCCTGTTCAGCCTGGGCGCCGCCCCGCTCGCCGCGCTGCGCGGACTGCCGTGGGTGCGCGCCCACGTCCGGGCGCCCGGCGGCGACGGCACCACCCGCCGTGTCGTCGGCTCGGTCGCCGCCACCGTGGCCGTCCTGGTCGTCTTCGGTGCGTTGCTCTCCTCCGCCGACGCCGCCTTCTCCCAGGCACTCGGCGTCCTCGTCCCCGAGGTCAGTGCCGGCGGGGTGGTCCGGTGGCTGTTCCTGGCCGCCGTCGGTGGCCTGATCGCGGTGGCCGCACTCTTCACACTCGCGGCGCCACCGGACCTGTCCCTGGTGGACCGGCCGACCGACCGCCGGCTCGGGCCGGTCGAGTGGGCCCCGCCGATCGCCGCTCTCACCACTCTCTTCGCCGGCTTCGTGCTGGTGCAGTTCACCGTTCTCTTCGGCGGGCAACGGCACGTGCTGTCGACCACCGGCCTCAGCTACGCCGAGTACGCCCGCAGCGGCTTCTGGCAGTTGGTCGCGGTGACCGTGCTGACGTTGGCGGTCCTCGGCGGGGTGACCCGCTGGGCCCGCCGGGACACCCCGCGCGACCGGGCACTCCTGCGGATCCTGCTCGGCCTGCTCAGCGCGTTGAGCGTGGTGATCGTGGTGTCGGCGCTGTCGCGGATGTGGACGTACCAGAAGGTCTACAGCTTCACCGGCGAGCGCGTCTTCGTGATGGCGTTCGAGGTGCTGCTCGGAGCCGTCTTCCTGATGGTCCTGGTGGCCGGCGTCCGGTGGCGCGGCGGCTGGATCCCCCGGCTCACCACGGCGCTCGCGGTGGTGATGCTGCTGGGGCTGGCGGCGCTCAACCCCGAGGACTACGTGGCCCGCCGCAACATCGACCGCTACCAGGAGACCGGCCGGATCGACGCCTGGTATCTGCGGGCGCTCTCCGCCGACGCCACGCCCGCCCTGGCCGCCCTGCCCGACCCGGTACGCCGGTGCACCCTGAGCTGGATCGCCGACGACCTGGCCGAACCGGATCCGTGGTACGCCTGGAACCGGGGCCGCGACCGGGCCCGGGCGGTCCTCGACCGGTTGGGTCCCGAGGCGATCGGCAACCAGCGGGACTGCCGCCGCGCCGACCAGTTCGACCTGCCGAAGACCCGCCGCTGACACCGTCGACCGGGCCGACCCGAGTCGGCCCGGTCCGGTCGCGGCGATGTCGGTGGCCGGACGGCCGGTGTCACCAGGGCTCGGGGATGTTCACCGCCAGGCAGCGCTGGGTGCCGGCGGTCGGCTGGTAGCAGGCGGACGCCTCCAGGTTGTAGCTGTGGTCGAACCGGTGGAACGAGGCCGTACCGCCGTTGACGCAGGTGCTGCCGCTGACCGTCGTACCGCCGGTGACCTTGCCGGAGGCGCAGCCCGCCGTGCCGGCGGTCTTCTGCACGGTGCTCACCGAGGAGCGCAGGTCACCGGACTGGTGTGCGCCGTAGCCCACCGAGCTGACGCCGTCGCGGGTGATCGCGTACTGGAAGGCGGTCGAGGTGTAGTACGACCAGCTCGCGCCGGTGCCGACCGTCCGCAGCCCGGAGTCCGTGGCCGAGGCCGGGATGAACAGATGGAACCCCTTGTCGTACGTGGTGGTGCCGTCGATCATCCGATAGACGACCACCAGCAGACCCTGGCTGTAGGTGCCGGTGTTGTAGGTCAGGTAGGTGCCGTTGCCGCAGGCCGTGCGGTCGGCGATGTAGCCGACACCGGCGGCGTAGAGCAGCACCCGGGCACAACGCCCGTCCGCCGCGATGTCCTCGATGGTCCCGACGGTGGACGAGATGCCGGCGTTGTCGGTGGCGTACCCGGTCAGGCGCACCCCGGGCAGCGTGCCGGAGTACTGGTAGGCGGTGGGGTGGTAGTAGTTCCACGAAGCCGACCAGCCGGTGCCCGAGGGCAGCGCGAGAGCCGGCGCAGCCGGCAGCAGGGCGGCGGTGAGCGTGGCGACCAGGGCGGCGGCCAGTGTGGCGATGGACCGCAGTCGGGGTTGCGTCCGCATCGTTTCTCCGTTCAGACGCGAGTCGTGCGAGGGGTGGATATCGACGATGATGACGTCATCGTCGGCCACCCGGACGCGCTCTGTCCCGACCCGGACACCGGCGGCACCCGCACGGCCATACGGCAAAGACCCACCGCTGGCTGCAACCGCAGCCCGGTCGAGGCAGCTCACAGCACGGCACCCACTTGGAGCACTCCTCGCTTGACACCACAAGCGACAGCACACCTCTATGCCGACCCGTCGATGCCATGAGAACCTGAATCACTGTGTGATCGGACAGCTACCTACGGCTACAGCAGCTGGAGGCGCTCATGGCCCAGATGTCGCTATTCGGTCCGAGCGAGGCCGGACCTGACCCGAAGCCCGCCGACGACCGAACGGTCCGGCTACAACTACTGATCACCGTTAAGGCTGCCCCGAACCCCTCGGAGAAGTACGGGGAGACCGTCTGCGTGGCAGGGCTGCGGACAGACGTTTTGAGGCCGACGTGGGTCCGCCTCTACCCGATCAACTTCAGACACCTCGACAGCGATGAGGCATTCAAGAAGTACGACATCATTTCTGTCGATGCCAAACCGGCACGGCAGGATCAACGGCGCGAGAGCTGGAAGCCGGTGATGGACCGGATCCAGAAGGAGCGTCATCTCGACGGCTGGAGATCGCGACAGCCGCTGCTTGACCCGGCCATTCAGGATTCAATGTGCCGACTCAACCGCGAAGCTCAGGATCACGCGGACGCACAATCGCTGGCTCTCGTGCGCCCCAAGGAAGTCCGCGCCCTCAAGGTAACGCAGCACCCCGGCTGGACCATCGACGAGCAGCGCAGGATCGAGGCGTACGCGAGCCAGCCCGACCTCTTCAGCGGTCGGAGCAGGTCCCCGCTAGAAGCACCCCGTTTCAAGGCCGCCTACCACTACCGCTGCCACGAGCGCGGGTGCAACGGACACAAGCAGCATGTGATCGATTGGGAGCTGGTAGCGCTACAACGACGACTCGCTGGTCACTCAGACGCTGCGTTGCGGGAGGCGTTGGAGACCAAGTTTCTCGGAGAGATGTGCGCGCCGAACCGTGACGTCGCCTTTTATGTAGGCAACCAAGCCAAGCGCGTGCACGTGTTCAGCGTGCTGGGCGTGTACTGGCCGAAACGATAGGCATGCGATCTTCGAGCAGGCGCATTACGACCTGGCGGTGACAACGGCTTTCGTCTGCCTCGAAACAGAGCAACGCTACCAACTCGCGTTGCCCGCTCTCGGCGAGCGCGTCAAGCGCCGCCGAGGGCTCAGCGTGGTGCAGCAAAGAGGCGTACGCCGCTCTCGCCGAGCGTAACTCCTCGGGACTGCCACCGAATCCGGGGCGATTCTCCTTCGGGTTACCCAGCTCCCTGCGGTGCTCGTAGACGATCCCCTGCGCCGCGAGCGCCTGACTAAGGGCCGACTTGCTGAAACCACGCTTGCGTGAGATCGGCGTCATCCGGACATCGACCAGGCGTGTGACGTTCATGTCCACGAGGCCGCTCACGAACTCACCGATGGAGCGGCCTTCGTAGCCGACACCCAGGATGCCGACCCGGTGACTCACAGCTAAGGTGGCGCTCATCGGAACACCCTTTCATGGCATGCCAGCAAAGACCATCGGGACGGCCAACAAACAGGCCGTCCTGGACGTCTTCGCCACAGGAAGCCCAGGCTTCGGTTGGTGGCACCCCTGGCTGGCTGAAGCCTCGATTTAGCTGGTGGGCCGGAGGCGCCACCATGCGGACCACACCGCCACGTTCGCCAGCGCTCCGCTGACCCTGAGCCTGCCCGCCCACGGACCTCGGGGTCGTGCGTGATGATTCCGACATCACCAGCTGGATCCGCCCGGCAGCCGCCATGACCTAAACCCTCGTGGATCTCCCTGGTCAGCGAAGAGAAAGCCCGGATTGCGCCAGGAGCTAGCTCCGTAGAACATCGGGTTCTACACTCGGGTCCATGGAACGCATCGGTGTCCGGGAGCTGAACCAGAACACGAGCCAGGTGTTGGCTCGAGTGAGTGGTGGGGAGACCCTCGAAATCACCGATCGTGGACACCCGATCGCCCGACTTGTTCCGGTAGGTGACGACAGGTCGATTCTGGCCAAGCTGGTAGCGGCAGGGCGGGCAGTCGCCCCCACCGGTGGGGGCTCTGTCCCACTTCCTCCGCAGCTCGGCGACGAGAGTGTGGACGTGGCCGCCTCGCTCACGGCGATGCGTGACGAGGAGCGCTGGTGATCTATCTCGACTCCGCCGCCGTCATCAAGCTGGTGCGGCAGGAAGCATGCAGCACCGACCTCGTCTCCTGGCTCAACGAGCACGACGACGTGCCGCTGGTCTCCTCCGCGCTCGTCGAGGTGGAAGTACCCAGAGCGCTCCGCCGATCGGCTCCGCAGGCGTTGATCGGAGTGCCGGCTGCTGTCGGACGACTGTTCCGACTGGAGATCGACAGCACGATCCGTGCCACCGCGGCCGCCTTCGCCGAGCCGACGCTCCGCAGCCTCGACGCCATCCACCTGGCCACCGCCCAGGTGCTGACCAACGAGTCCGGCACGGCACTGACCGCCTTCGTCACCTACGACCGGCGGCTGCTCGCTTGTGCCAAGGAAGCAGGGCTGCCCGTAGCAAGCCCCGGCCAGAACTGACCCACGAATCCATCACCCCGCACGAAGTCCGGCCACCGGGTTGGCGCGACGTCGGCCCGTAGCCCGCGTTCTGCGACCTTGGACCCTCTGTTGGGGTATCCGTAGCTGGTGGGGCGGACGGGACTCGAACCCGTGACCGAGGGATTATGAGTCCCCTGCTCTAACCGGCTGAGCTACCGCCCCGGCACCGCGCGGATCTTATCCCGCCCAGTCGATCACCGGCCAGCATCGGTGGCCGCTTCTCACCGGCGTCGCCCCCGCGCCAACAGCACGATGGGCAACGCGAGGATAACAGTGAGCAGCCAGCCTCGGACGGCCGCACCCCACCGCCCGCCGACGTCTCCGGTGGGGGGTTCGAGGACCACGTCGATGGTGAGCAGCAGGGCCCGGCCGCCGAGCCCGAGGACGACCAGGCCGCCGAGCAGCAGGAGCAACGTCTCCCGCCGGGCACGCCGGGAGCGGGGAACGTGGTCGCGGTCGTCGCGTACGCCGCCGGGTTGTGGGATCTGCTCAGGGTCGCGGGGCGGCATGGCGACCTGCCGGTCGGCGGGTACGGCGGCGTCCAACACGCCCAGGCCGGGTGGGCGCAGGTCGTACAGGGTCGGCTCGACGTGCAGCACGATCGCGTCGTGGCCGATGAGTTGGCGGGCGCCGTCGGGCCAGGCGAGCATGGCGGCGCAGTCGGCGTACCGGACGGTCAGCGGGCCGCCGTCACCGAGGTAGCTGATGCCGTCGGGGCCGACGCGGAGCTGGCCGTCGTCGTCGCGGGAACGGTGGGCGGTGCCGGCGGGGATCGCCTCGGAGATGGTGGGGGCGGCGACGAAACCGGCCCAGTCGGCACGGGTGCCCTCGGGCACCATCAGCAGGGCCGAGGCGTGCACCTCGTGGGCGACCTCGTGCAGGTCGGCCACGGTGACCGCCCTCAGTGCGGCGCGGTGCTCGTCGAGGCTGAGGTTGGGCTCGCCGGTGAGCAGGTTGAAGGCGTACCCGGTCAGTCTGGCGGCGTCGGCCTCGGCGGTGGCCAGCATCTCGATGCGCTTGGCCACGGCGGCGTCGAGGTCGGCCTGGTCTATCCGGCCGACCCGGAGCGTGGCCAGCACGTCGACGAAGCCGCCGAGGACGGCGTCCTGCTTCTCGGCCAGCGCGTCGGCGAGGGCGCGCAGGACGGCGTGGCCGTCACCGCGCGGCTCGTAGCCGCCGGCGATCGTGTAGGAGAGGCCGGCGTCCTGGCGCAACGCGCGGAACAGTTCGCGTTCCAGCACGTCGGCGAAGAGTCCGGCGGCGTGCCCGCGCCGCACCACCGCGTCGAGCACCACGGCCTGGTTGCCGCGCACGAAGTACGCCGGCGTGGCGGGCAGTGCCGACGACGCGGCCGGCACGGGCTGCCGGGTGCCGCCGGGCAGTTTCAGGGTCAGCCCGTCGGGGACCCGGTCACCGGCGATCCAGAGCACCGCGTTCTCGCGGGTGAACCAGCGCGCCGCCCACTGACGCAGGTCGTCGGCGGTGAGCGCGGCGAGTCCCCACTCGGGGTAGCTGCCCAGCCCGAAGTCGCGGGCACCGTGCCGCCACAGTGGGATGTCGTCGATGGCCGCGCTGCCCCGGCTGCTCCACTCGGTCCGCAGGATGTCCTTCTCCACCTCCAGCCGCCCGGTGGGCAGGTCGGCGAGGTGGGCGCAGACGGCGGTCAGGAAGGTGGCGACGTCCTGCTCGGAGCCCTGCATGTGGAAGGTGGTGAAGACCGGTCCGGTGGCGCCGTTGAAGTGGTGGTCGGCGCTGCCCAGCGGGGCGAGGGCGAGGTGTTCGAGCAGGTGCGTGATGCCGTGCCGGGCGAGGGTCTCGTCGGCGGTGCCGACCCGGAAGGTCAGCCCGGCCCGCATCGGCCCGCCGGTCGGCGCGAGCAGCGTGGGGACCCCGTCGGTGTCCAGGTGCGCGATCACGACTGGCCGGCCTTCGCGTACGCCTTCGCGCGCAACCGCAGGAACTCGGTCGCCCCGTCGCCGAGGTAGCCGAACATCGACTCGTCGCCGACACCGCCGAGTGCGGCGAACTCCCGTGCCGCCGGGTGCCACTCCTGCATCAGGCAGAACGCGAGGGCGAAGGTGCTGCGTACCCACACCCCACCCCAGCCGTCGCGGTAGTCGGGGTGCCAGACGGAGCGTTCCGCCGCCGCGCGGATCCGGGCGGCCACCGCCGGGTCGCGCAGGAACTCGCTCGCGGCGGAGACCCGGTCATGGTCGAGGGCCTGTTCCAGGTACGCCTCGACGACGAGTACCGCGTTGGCGGCCCCGGGTGGTGCGGCCTCGGCGCACTCGTGGGCGAACGCGTGCGCCTTCTCCCAGGTGCCGCTCCACTTGGGGCAGAGCTGTTGGAGCAACGACGCCTGTGCCGGCAGGTGATGTGGGTGGTGGGCGGCGAGCCGGTCGTACCGGCGGCGGGCCTCGGCCTGCCCCACCTGGAGTCCCCGGCCGCTGGTGATCCGCTGGGTCCATGCTGCCGCGTCCTGCGGGTGGCGGGCGGTGACCTCGATCAGGATCTGCTCGGCCCGGCGCAGGTGGTCGAAGAAGTCGGCGAACTGCTTGCGGCTGACATGCTGGGCCCGTCGCGCGGTGCGGATGCGCCAGCCGGCCCGGATCAGGTGTGCGCCGAGCATCGCCCCGGCCACCGGGTCCTCGGGATGTTCGGCGAACACCTCGTGCAGGAACCTCTCCGCGTCGGGGACGTCGCCGATCTCGCCGACCAGGACTGTCCGGCCGTGTGCGTCCTGGGCGTCGACGAGCGCGCGCAGGGTCGGCCAGTCACCGGCAGCCAGAGCATCCCGACCGGTCGCGACCTGCGGATATGCCGCAGCGACGTCGAAGGTCACCGGCGGGAGGGGTGCGGGCACAGCGAGGATCATAAGTGATCATCTTCGGCTCCGGTGTCCCCGTTTTCGCTGCCCGCCGCCGCCGTGCGGCCAGGCCCGGCTCGACCGGGGCCGGCGTCGGAGACGACGAACGCCCACCGGGTGCCGGTGGGCGTTGCGGGGAGTAAGGAGAGCTCCCCCGTTTGGACTCGAACCAAAAACCTGCCGGTTAACAGCCGGCTGCTCTGCCAATTGAGCTACGGGGGACCGAGCACCGCTTGGTGCGGATCTCTCCGCGCCGCGCGACCGGCACAAGAGTACAGGATTCCGGGGGGTCGTGGGCTAGGGGGTTATCCATCCACAGGACAGGACGCCAACCGGACGCAGACGGATAAATCGTCATCGCGGCCCAAGGAGGTATGAGCGGAGAGGAGGATGGGTAGATAACTGCCGACGACATGACGCAGGCGCGAGTTCGATCGACCACCGCCCGGCCTCCGGGAGGCGGAAGACAGCGCGCCAGGTACGAAAGGAGCCGCCATGCGCGGAAAGATCATGTTCCTTGGCGGGCTGGCTGCGGGGTTCGTCCTGGGCGCCCGTGCCGGCCGTGAGAAGTACGAGGAGCTGGTGATCCAGGGCCGCAAGGTCCTCGACCACCCGACGGTCCAGGAGGCGGCCGGGGTCGCGCAGGCCCAGGCCAACCGCCTCTACCAGGAGGGCAAGGACAAGCTCGAGCACTCCAAGCTGGGCGAGAAGCTGCACAGCAACGGCAAGCACGGGCTGACCCCGGCGGACGACACCTACGCCGGCACTCCGGCGACGGCGGGCAGCAAGGCGGGCGGCAGCTCGTCGAGCGCGACCAGTTCGACGTCGGCCACCCCCCGCAAGCCGACCGGCACCAACGGCAGCACTCTCTAGAGCCGTACGCGAACGGGCCCGGCCGCCACCTCGGCGGCCGGGCCCGTCGCTGTGTATCCGCCGATCGACGCAGGCTCCGGGCGCGACGTCCGGCCGCACTCGGCTGAGCCGAGCGACGAGGTGGGGAGATTTGTTGTCGCTGGAGCGACAAGAAATCTCCCCACCTCACGATCGCCCCGTCCCCACAGCACCTCCCGCCCCTCGCCGCCCACTCGTCGTGCCCGGACAGGTGCCGGTCGCGCAGGATCGGGGCACCCGGGCCAGGGCAGGAGGTGCCGGCCGAAGGTCGAGAACCAGGGCGGGCGGGACCGGGCGCAGCGGGACAGAGCAGGGCGCGCCCAGGACCGGACAGCGCAGGCACTGGGCGGACGATTCCGGCCACAGTGCCGAAACACCGTCGTGGAAGACTCCTGACCGGAGGTGGTGGGGATGGCCCTTCTCCGGCCGGAGAACCCGCAGCAGGCGCGACTCGTCCGGTTGCTGCGCGACGAGGGCCCGCGTTCCCGGGTCGAGCTGGGTGACCTGCTCGGCCTGTCGCGTACCACTCTCACCACCGAACTGGATCGCCTCGTCGCCCGCGGCCTGATCGAGACCGCCGGCCCGGCCGCGTCCCGGGGCGGACGGCGCTCGTCCCTGCTCCGGCTCGCCGCCGGGGTGCGGTTCGTCGGCGTGCTCGTCGGGGCCGACCGGATCAGCGTGGCGGTCACCGACGGTGAGTTGAACGTGCTGGCCGAGGCGAGCGAGCCGGCCGACGTCCGCCAGGGACCCGAGCCGGTGATCGGGCGGTGCGTCGAACTGGCCGGCAAGCTCCGCGCCGAGTCGGGAGGCGCCGAACCCACCGGTGTCGGTGTCGCGTTGCCCGGGCCGGTCGACGACGGCGCCTCCATCGCGCCGACCGCGCTGCCCGGCTGGCAGCGCTTCCCGGTCCGGGACGCCTTCGCCGCCGAGCTGGGCTGCCCGGCGCTGGTCGACAACGACGCGAACGTGCTGGCGCTGGGCGAGCAGCACGCCGGCATCGGCCGCACCTTCGACGACTTCCTCTATCTGAAGCTGGGCACGTCGATCGGCTGCGGACTGGTGCTCGGCGGCACGCTGTACCGCGGATCGACCAGCAGCGCCGGCGACATCGCGCACCTGCCGCTCTCCGAGGACGGGCCGACCTGCGCCTGCGGGGAGGTCGGCTGCCTGGAGGCGTACTGCGGCGACGCCGGGCTGACCCGGGCCGCGACGGCCGTGGCACGGACCGGCCGCTGCGCGCCGCTGGCCGCGCGGTTGGCCGACGCCGGCACGCTGACCGTGTCGGACGTGGCCGCCGCCGCGCTCGCCGGGGACCCGACGGCCCAGGCACTGGTACGCGACGCCGCACGCCGCCTCGGCCAGGTGCTCGTCGGCCTGGTCAGCTTCTTCAACCCGGGGATCGTGGTGATCGGCGGCGCGCCGGAAGGGCTCGGGCACATCCTGCTCGCCGAGGTACGGGGCGTGGTCTACCGCCGGTCGGCACCGACGGCCACCGGCACCATGCCGGTGGTCCTCTCCGACCTGGCCGACCGGGCCGGCCTGGTGGGCGCGGCCCGGCTGGCCAGCGAGCACGTCTTCACCGTCGACTGACCGGGATGTGTCGACCGGGGGCCGGGGCGGTCGGCCCCCGGTCGGCGGGATCGATCCTTGCTGCTGAACGCGCCGTCGAAGGCGGCGGGATCAGTCCTTGCTGCTGAACGCGGCGTCGAAGGCGGCGGGATCAGTCCTTGCTGCTGAACGCGGCGTCGAAGGCGGCGGACGGGGCGTCGAAGGCGAGGCGACGGACGAACTGGAGTGCCTCGGGAGCACCGACCAGCCGGTCCATGCCGGCGTCCTCCCACTCGATCGAGATCGGCCCGTCGTAGCCGATCGCGTTGAGGGCGCGGAAGCAGTCCTCCCACGGCACGTCGCCGTGCCCGGTGGAGACGAAGTCCCAGCCGCGCCGCAGGTCCGCCCAGGGCAGGTGCGAGGCCAGCCGGCCGCGCCGACCGTCGCCGGTGCGTACCTTCGCGTCCTTGCAGTCGACGTGGTAGATCCGGTCGGCGAAGTCGAAGATGAAGTTGACCGGGTCGAGCTCCTGCCAGACGAAGTGCGACGGGTCCCAGTTCAGCCCGAACGCCTCCCGGTGCCCGATCGCCTCCAGGGTGCGCCTGGTGGTGTAGTAGTCGTACGCGATCTCGCTCGGGTGCACCTCGTGGGCGAACCGGACCCCGACGGAGTCGAAGACGTCCAGGATCGGGTTCCACCGGTCGGCGAAGTCCTGGTAGCCACGCTCGATCATCGACGGCGGCACGGGCGGGAACATCGCCAGGGTGTGCCAGATCGACGAGCCGGTGAAGCCGACGACGGTGTTGACGCCGAGCTTCGCCGCCGCGCGGGCGGTGTCCTTGATCTCCTCGGCGGCCCGCTGGCGTACGCCCTCGGGTTCGCCGTCGCCCCAGATCCTGGCCGGCAGGATGCCCTGGTGCCGTTCGTCGATCGGGTGGTCGCAGACCGCCTGGCCGACGAGGTGGTTGGAGATCGTGAAGACCTGGAGGTTGTGCTTGGCCAGCGTCTCCCGTTTGCGGTCGACGTACGAGTCGTCGGCCAGGGCCTTGTCGACCTCGAAGTGGTCGCCCCAGCAGGCGATCTCCAGCCCGTCGTAGCCCCACTCGGCGGCGAGCCGGCACACCTCGTCGAACGGAAGGTCGGCCCACTGGCCGGTGAACAGCGTGATCGGTCGCGCCATAGTTCTTCTCCCCTGTGCGTGTGGTGGGGATTCCGTACCTGCGTGACCGGGGCGAGGGCGGCCGGACGTGGCGGCCTGCGAGGGGATGGGCCGGTGGGCGCGCTAGCACCTGGGACCGACGGGTTGCGCCTCCCGTCGGTGCACCGGCCACCTCGCGGTCGCCGCCTTCACTCTAGGCGCGTGCCGCACCGTTGCGGAAGGTGTCGCGCGGCCGCAGAAGGTGCCGCGCGGTTGTGCAAGGTGCCGCGCAGCGCGCGGTGGGTGTAAGGAGGGGTCCCCTGTACAACGCCAGGCGTTAGCAGGGGACCCCTGCTTTCATCAGGGCAGGACCCAGCGCTGGTTGGCGTTGGTGTGACAGGTCCAGAGGTGGACCGCCTGACCGTCGGCCGAACTGTTGTTCGACACGTCCAGGCACTTGCCCGTCTGCGGGTTGCGCAGCGTCCCGTTGGACTGCGCCGACCAGTTCTGCGCGCCGGAGCCGTTGCACGTCCAGAGCTGGATCTTCGTACCGTCGGCCGAGGCGCCGCCGTTGACGTCCAGGCACTTGCCCAACGCCCGGATCGTCGAGTTCGGCGTCACCGACCAGGTCTGCGCGGTGCTGCCGTTGCAGGTCCAGATCTGGATCTGCGTACCGTCGGCCGTGGCACCGTTGCGTACGTCCAGGCACTTGCCCGCCAGACCGGTGATCCGGCCGGTTCCGGTGGGCGGCGGGTTCGTGCCGCCCAACTCCTTGATCCGGATGTTGCGGAAGAACGCGTCGTCACCCGTACCGTGGTTCTGGATGCCGATGTGGCCGGCGAGCGACCGTACCGGATCGGTGTTGGTGAAGTCGTTGATCTTCGACCCGTTCAGGAAGACCTGGAGCCGCTCCCCCTCCACCAGCAGTTCGTAGGTGTTCCACTCCCCCGCCGGGTTCAGCGCGGCGTCGCGGGCGGCGAGGTCGGCGGACTTGAAGCCGTAGACCGCGCCGGTGGTCCGGTCGGCGGTGTCGGTGGGGTCGATCTGCACCTCGTAGCCGTTGTTGATGGCCGAGTTCGGATCGCTCGACGGCGGGAAGCCGATGAAGACGCCCGAGTTGTCGTCCCCGGCGAGCCGCCAGTCCAGCTTGAGCGAGTAGTTCGTGAACTGCTTCGCGCTGTACCAGTACAGGCCCATCCCGCCGACCGAGGTCAGCGTGGCGTCCGAGTTGGTGAAGCTGCCCGGTCCGGCCTGGGACCAGCCGGTGGTCGAGCCGTTGTAGAGGGCGGTGTAGCCGGTCTCCGGGCGGCAGTCGGCCTTGGTGCGACCGGCCGCGTACCGGATGCCGCCGAGCAGGTGCGCCCGGAACGCCGACTCGGCGTACGAGGCCTGGGTGTGGCCGCCGCCGGTGTAGAAGGACCGCCCGGCGCTGACCGTCTTGCACCAGGCGATCGGGTGGTCGGCACCCATCACCCCACCCGAGTACGTCGACTCGTTCAGGTTCGCCAGCACGCGCGCGCCGGAGCGGGGGTTGGTCTGGAAGTCGTACCACTCGTCGGTGCGTACCCAGTTCTGCGGCAGGTGTGCGGTGGCCGCGTGGGCGCGGTTCTCGACCCGTACGGTGGCCTGCTGGATCGCCGGGTGCGAGCGGAAGTACGCGCCGACCAGGTTGCCGTAGAAGGACCAGCCGTACTCGGTGTCGGCGGCGGCGTGCACGCCGACGAATCCACCGCCTGCGTTGATGTACGACTCGAAGGCGGTCTGCTGGGTGGCGTTGAGCACGTCACCGGTGGTGTTGAGGAAGACGACCGCCTCGTACTGGGCGAGGTTGCCGGTGGTGAACGCGGCGGCGTCCTCGGTGGCGGTGACGGTGAAGCTGTTCGCCGCGCCCAGGTCGCGGATGGCCTGGGTGCCGACCGCGATGGAGTCGTGCCGGAAGCCGGCGGTCTTGGAGAAGACCAGCACGTCGTACGGGGCGTCGGCGGCGCTGGCCGGGGTGGCCGGTGCGGTGCAGGCGAGGACGGCGAGGACCGCGGTGGCCAGGCCGGCGGCGGGTCTTCTGAGGAGTGTGCGCATGTCGCTCTCCTTACGGTTCGTGGTGTGAGCAGGGGTCCCCTGTACGACGCCAGGCGTTAGCAGGGGACCCCTGCTTTCATCAGGGCAGGACCCAGCGCTGGTTGGCGTTGGTGTGACAGGTCCAGAGGTGGACCGCCTGACCGTCGGCCGAACTGTTGTTCGACACGTCCAGGCACTTGCCCGTCTGCGGGTTGCGCAGCGTCCCGTTGGACTGCGCCGACCAGTTCTGCGCGCCGGAGCCGTTGCACGTCCAGAGCTGGATCTTCGTACCGTCGGCCGAGGCGCCGCCGTTGACGTCCAGGCACTTGCCCAACGCCCGGATCGTCGAGTTCGGCGTCACCGACCAGGTCTGCGCGGTGCTGCCGTTGCAGGTGTAGATCTGGATCTGCGTACCGTCGGCGGTGGCCGCGTTCCGCACGTCCAGGCACTTGCCCGCCAGTCCGGTGATCGGGCCGGTGCCGCCGGTGTTCCCGCTGCCCGTGGTGAAGGTGAACGAGTCCAGGTCGTACAGCGTTCCGGTGCCGGTGCCGGCGAACGTGAGATAGAGCGTGGTGGTGCCGCTCGGCGGGTTGGTGATCGCGCCGCTCACGGTCGTGAACGTCTCCCAACCGCCGGTCACCGGGACGGTGGCCGAGCCGAGCACGGTGCCGGTGGCCGAACCGGCGCGGACCTGGAGGGTGCCGCCGGAGCCGGCCGAGGAGACCCGGGCGCTGAACGACGTCACGTTGTTGATCCGGTACGGCTCGAACGCGATCCAGTCGCCGTTGTTGATGTTGCCGACCGTCTTGCCGCCCTCGGCCGGGGTCTTGTCGAAGACCGTGATGCCCGACGAGGTCTTGTAGTGCTCGGCCTGCCGGCTGCGCGGCTGGAGGGTGTGCTGGGTGTGGGTGGTGAGCCCGCCGGTGTCGGTGTACTCGGCGTCGAAGATCGCGAAGATGTTCGCCGCGTAGTCGTGTTCACCGTCGACCGGGATGGTGATGGAGCCGGAGCAGCCGGTCTGCGAGGTGATCTGGTGGCCGTGGCTGTCGTGGCCCAGCACGTAGGTCATCCGGACCTTGGTGCAGTCGATCGTGCCGTCCTCCGGGTCGGTGACGGTGATGCTGAACGGCACGGTGTCGCCGAAGGAGAACAGCGAGCCGTTGACCGGGCCGTTGATGGTGACCGTTGGCGCGGTGTTGCCGACCCGGATCTGCACGCTGGCGTTGCCGGTGGCGCCCTGCGGGTCGCGGACGGTCAGCGTGGCGTTGTACGTGCCGTTGGCGGTGTACGTCTTGCTCGGGTTGGCGGCCGTCGAGGTGGTGCCGTCACCGAACGCCCACGAGTAGGTCAACGCCCCACCCTCCGGGTCCGACGACCCGGCCGAGGAGAAGTTGACGGTCAACGGGGCGATTCCGGAGGTCCGGTTCGCCGACGCCACCGCCGTCGGGGCGCGGTTGCCGCCGCCGACGTAGTCGTAGCGGTAGAGCGCGGAGTTGGCGTCGCCGTTGTAGTACCCGGTGCCGTAGTCGAGCACGTAGAGGGCGCCGTCCGGCCCGAAGGCCATGTCCATGACCTGCTTGCCGTTCCAGGGGAAGGACGCGTCGATGGTGCCCACCGAGCCGTCGCTGTTGACGTGGATCGGCTTGATCCAGCCACGTCCGAACTCACCGGCGAAGAACTGGCCGTCGAAGCTCTGCGGCCACTTGGTGGTGGACGTGGACGCGGCGTCGTAGCGGTAGACCGGGCCGGCGGCGGGCGACTCGGAGCCGCTGCCGAACTCCGGCGGGCTGCCGGCGTCTCCGGCGTACCGGATCCAGGAGGGTTTGGCAGCCGGCAGGGTGGTCAGGCCGGTGTTGCGGAACGAGTTGTTGGTCGCTCCGCCGGTGCAGTTGTACTTCGGGCCGGCGGTGCCGTTGGAGAAGTTCCACTCGGCGTACGTCTCGTTCGAGGTGTTGGTGCCGGTGCAGTACGGCCAACCGTAGAAGCCGGGCGCGGTGATCCGGTTGAACTCGACCTGGCCGCTGGGGCCCCGGCTGGTGGTGGAGCCGGCGTCCGGCCCGTAGTCGCCGACGTAGACGATGCCGGTGGCCTTGTCGACGCTCATCCGGAACGGGTTGCGCAGGCCCATGGCGTAGATCTCGGGGCGGGTGCCGGCCGTGCCGGGGGCGAACAGGTTGCCGGCCGGGATCGAGTACGTCCCATTGGCGTTGACCTTGATCCGCAGGATCTTGCCACGCAGGTCGTTGGTGTTGGCCGCGCTGCGTTGCGCGTCGTACGCCGGGTTGCGGTTGGTCCGTTCGTCGATCGGGGAGTACCCGGCGGAGTCGAACGGGTTGGTGTCGTCGCCGGTGGAGAGGTACAGGTTGCCGGCGGCGTCGAAGTCGATGTCGCCGCCGACGTGGCAGCACATGCCCCGGTCGGCGGCCACGTCCAGCACGTCGACCTTGCTGGACTGGTTGAGCGTGAAGTCGGCGTTGAGGGTGAACCGGGACAGCCGGTTGACGCCGCGCCAGGCGGAGAAGTCGCTGGCGGTCGCCGGGGCGTCGCCGGACGGGGTGGACAGCGGCGGGGCGTAGTAGAGGAAGATGTGCCGGTTGCTGGTGAAGTTGGGGTCGACGCCGACGCCCTGCAACCCTTCCTCGTCATGGGTGTAGACGGGGACGGTGCCGATCACGGTGGTGGTGCCGGCCGCGTCGGTGCGGCGCAGCGTGCCGTTGCGGGCGGTGTGCAGGACCGAGCGGTCGGGCAGCACCGCGAGGGTCATCGGCTCGCCGACCTCGGCCACGCCCTTGGCGAGGGTGACCTGCTGGAAGTCGGTGGCGACGATGGGGTGGGCCTGGGCCGGGGTGGGGCCGCCGAGGGCGGCCGGTCCGGCGCCGAGGGCCACCGTGCCGGCCGTGAGGGCCAGCATCAGCGCCGAGGCGCCGGTGAGCCACCGTGCGGGGTGGCGGTGGTGGTGGGTGGACATGCGTGTCCTGTCCCTTCCTGACGAGTGACTGCCAGGGCGGGGCGCGCGCCGTCGCGCCGGATGCCGTAGCGGGAGGGGTGCGGTGGTGCTGTCGTGGGTTCCCGCGCCGCCGGTTCACCTCGACGAAACAATCCGGTGCTGGCGCCAACACTAAGCGACATAAGTCGATGTGTCTATATCTTCCGCCGAACCGGCATCGACTTTCGTCAGTTTGATCGAAAGTCGCCCGCGCTACGGGTCAGTGCCGACGGTCGATTGCCTGTGTGGCCAGCGCACTCAGTGCGGCGCGGCTCTCCGGGGTCACCGGAACGTGCGCCAGCACGGCCAGCGCGGCCTCGGCACACCGTCGGATCATCCGCTCGATCTCGTCCCGGGCACCGGTGCTCTCGATGATCTTCCGCAGCTCTGCGGCACCGTCACCGTCCAGGTCCGGGTTGCCGAACAACTCGCGCAGCCGGGTGCTCTGCGACCGGTCGGCGGCGGCGCGGGCGAGTGCCATCATCACCGTCGGCTTCCCCTCACGCAGGTCGTCCAGGACGGACTTGCCGGTGACCGCCGGGTCACCGAACACCCCGAGCACGTCGTCGCGGAGCTGGAAGGCGTCCCCCAGCGGGTCGCCGAACTCGACCAGCGCGGCGAGCAGTTCGGGTGGCGCGCCGGCCAGGGTGGCACCGATCTGCAGGGGCCGGGTCACCGTGTAGCGGGCCGCCTTCATCCGGATCACCGTGAGCGCGCTGGCCACCGACCCGTCACCGACGCCGGACACCAGGTCGAGGTACTCCCCCGCGATCACCTCGGTCCGCATCAGCGCGAAGACGCCGTACCCCCGGTGCACCGCCTCGGCGGCCAGCCCGCACTCGTGGAACATCTGGTCCGACCAGGCCGCGCAGAGATCGCCGCAGAGCAGGGCGGTGTTGCGCCCGTACGCCTCGGGGTCGCCCCGCCACGACGAGCGGGCGTGCAGGTCGGCGAAGATCCGGTGCACCGAGGGTTCACCCCGGCGGCGGTCGCTGCCGTCCAGGATGTCGTCGTGGATCAGCGCGAACGCGTGGAACAGCTCCAGCGCCGCGGCGGCGGTCACGATAGGGGTGCCGTCCGGACCACCGGCCCCCCGCCAGCCCCAGTAACAGAAGAGCGGTCGGAGCCGCTTGCCGCCGGCCAGCACGAACCGGTGCAGGGTGGTGAAGACGCCCCGGGGCGCGCCGTCCGGCCAGTCCGGGTCCTGCCGGTCGAGGAAGCCGGTCAGCTCGGCGTCGAACCGGGCCCGTAACGCGTCCGCGTCGGCGGACGGCACCTCGACGGTCACCGCACCGGGAGCCCGGCCAGATGCAGCAGCAGCCCCTTCACCTCCGTGGCAGCGATCCGGTCCCGCGCCGCCGAGAGATCGGAGCAGAGCAGCACCGGCCCGTCGGCGGGGTCGGCGGGCAGTCGGCCGTGCGAACCCCGCACCGCGGCGGCCCCGGCGTCCAGGCCGACCACGCTCATCAGATACCGCATGCCGAGCTTCTTGCGGGCCAGGGCCACCCCGGCCCGTCGCTTCGCCGCACCGGGCGCGGCCGGGTCGAAGAACAGCTCCGCCGGGTCGTACCCGGGTTTGCGGTGGATCTCGACCAGCCGGGAGAAGTCCGGCGCGCGGGCGTCGTCGTGCCAGTAGTAGTAGGTGAACCAGGCGTCCGGCTCGGCGACCAGCACCAGTTCACCGGCGCGCGGATGGTCCAGCCCGTACGCCGCCTTGCCGTCGGCGTCGAGCACCTCGGCCACCCCGGGCAGCCCGGCGCAGAGTCTCGCCACCGCCGGGACGTCGGCCGGGTCCCGCACGTACACGTGGGCGACCTGGTGGTCGGCGACCGCGAAGGCCCGCGACGTCCACGGGTCCAGGTACTCCATCCCGGCCTGCGTGTAGACGCGCAGCAGCCCCTCGGCCCGCAGCAGCCGGTTGACGTCGACCGGCCGGGAGACGTCGGTGATGCCGTACTCCGACAGCACCACCACGGTCGCTCCCCGGTCCCGCGCGGCGTCCAGCAGCGGCCCGAGTACGCCGTCCAGCTCGGCCGCCGCCTCGGCGGCCCGGGTCGAGGCGGGGCCGAAGCGTTGCAGGTCGTAGTCGAGGTGCGGGACGTAGACCAGGGTCAGGTCCGGGGCCTCTTCCTCGACGATCTGCTGGGCGGCCCGGCAGATCCACTGTGACGAGGGCAGTCCGGCACCCGGGCCCCAGTAGGTGAACAGCGGGAACGTGCCCAGCCGGGCGGTGAGCCGGTCGTGCAGCTCGGGCGGGTCGGTGTAGCAGTCCGGTTCCTTGCGGCCGTCGGCGTGGTAGACCGGCCGGGGCGTGACCGTCCAGTTCACGTCCGCGCCCATCGCGTACCACCAGCAGACGTTCGCCACGGTGTAGCCGGGCTCGGCCCGGCGGGCCGCCTGCCACAGCTTCTCCCCGCCGACCAGCGCGTGGTGCTGCCGCCACAGCAGCACCTCGCCGAGGTCCCGGAAGTACCACCCGTTGCCGACGATCCCGTGCTCGGCCGGGAGCGCCCCGGTCAGGAACGTCGACTGCGCCGAGCAGGTCACCGCCGGCAGCACCGTGCCCAGTTCGGCCTGGAAACCGGCGTCGGCGACCGCCCGGAGCCGGGGCATGTGCGCCAGCAGCCGGGGGGTCAGTCCCACCACGTCCAGCACCACCAGGGGTCGGCTCACGACGCTCCTCCAGGCTCGGTCACGGCGTCACCACCGCTTCGGTCGGGGTCAGCCCGAGGGCGACCAGTTCGTCGCGGGTGAAGGCCAGTTCGGCGGCGATCCCGGCGGCCAACTCCGCGTGGGTGCGCGGGCGCCGCCGGACCGGCAGCACCCCCCAGGTGTACGTCTCGACGTCGAGATGGTCACAGCCCGCGTCGACGCCACCGAGCAGCCCGGCCAGCGCGGCGCGCAGCACCGGCAGCGTCGAGCCCAGCGGCGGCTCGGGCGGGGCGTGCAGCGGCACGTGGTAGTGCACCCGCCACGGGCCGGGCAGCCCGGCGTCGAGCGCCGCGTCCAGGTCGTCGGCCGCCCACGCCGGGTCGGCCGGGTCCCCCGCCGCCGACGACAAGCCCGCCGGGCTGGCGGTGGCGCAGCTCGCGGAGCGGGTCTGGTGCAGGAAGCGCGGTTCGACCCAGCGGCGCAGCGCGGCGGCGTCGCCGACCGGGTCGGCCGCCTCCAGCGCGGCGGACACCTGCACCTTCACCACCGGCAGCCCGGCGGCGGTCAACCGGTCGAGGGCGGCGGCCGGGTCCTCCCAGGCACAGGCGAGGTGGGCGAGGTCCAGGCAGACGCCGAGGCGCTCGGTGTCCATGCCGGACAGTGCGGTGACCGCCTGGGCGCTGCTCTCCACGACACATCCGGGCTCCGGCTCGAAGCCGACCCGCACCGTCCGGCCGGTCTCCCGCTCCACCGTGGCGAGCCCGGCGGCGAGCTGGTCCAGCCGGTGCCGGGCCGCGTCGGCACGGGCGGTGTCCCAGGGGGTACGCCAGGCCAGCGGCAGGGTGGAGACGGAGCCCCGCACGGCGTCGTCGGGCAGCAGGTCGGCCAGCACCCGGGCCAGGTCCAGGGTGTACCGCAGTCGCTGCGCGTCGGTCCAGTCGGGCAGGTACACCGCGCCCTTGACCACGGGTGCCTGGAACGCCGCGTACGGGAAGCCGTTGAGGGTGACCACCTCCAGCCCGCGCACGGTCAGCTCGGTGCGCAGGCGACGGCGGGCGTCCGGGTCGGCGGCGAGTTCGGCGGCGACCGGGGCGGCCAGCCACAGGCCGAGGCCGAGCAGGTCGCTGCCGAGCGTCTCCCGGATCGGCAGCGCGTAGCGGTCGAGTTGGGCGACGATGCCGGCGAGATCCTCGGCGGCGTGCACGTTGGTGCAGTACCCGAGGTGCACGGTGCGCCCGCCCGGATGACGGAACCGCATCAGCCGCCGCCGCGCAGGATCGAGTTGCCGGCGAAGGTCGGCTCGGCGTCCACGTCGCTGAGGTCGAGTCGGCCGGACTGGCCGTAGAACTCGACCGGGTTGCGCCACAGCACCAGGTCCACGTCGTCGTCGCTGAACCCGGCCGCCAGCATCGCCTCACCGGTGGCCCGGGTCAGCAGCGGATCCGAGCGCCCCCAGTCGGCCGCCGAGTTGACCAGCACCCGCTCGGTCCCGTACGCCCTGAGCAGCTCGACCATCCGGGGCGGCGACATCTTCGTGTCGGGGTAGATGGAGAACCCGAGCCAGCAGTCGCTGTCCCGCACCGCGCGTACGGTCACCTCGTTGAGGTGGTCGACCACCACCCGCCCCGCCCCGATCCCCGACTCGGCGACCACCGCGAGGGTACGTTCGACGCCCCGGGCCTTGTCCCGGTGCGGGGTGTGCACCAGCGCCGGCAGTTCGTGCGCCACGGCCAGCGCGAGCTGGGCGGCGAACACCTCGTCCTCCTCCGGCGTCATCGAGTCGTACCCGATCTCGCCGACCGCCACCACGCCGTCCTTCTCCAGGTAGCGGGGCAGCACGTCGAGCACCTCCCGGCAACGCGGGTCGTTGGCCTCCTTCGGGTTGAGCGCGATCGTGGCATGGTGACGTACGCCGAACTGCCCGGCCCGGAACGGCTCCCAGCCGACCAGCGAGTCGAAGTAGTCGGTGAACGAACCGACGCTGGTCCGTGGCTGGCCGAGCCAGAACGCCGGCTCGACCACCGCCCGGACCCCCGCGGCGGCCATCCGCTCGTAGTCGTCGGTGGTACGGGACGTCATGTGGATGTGCGGGTCGAAGATCCGCATCACACCTCCCTGTGGTGGGTGGTCAGCCGGTCCAGCAGCGCGACGGAGTCGGCGGGCATCTCCCGCCCGGCGGCCCGCCGCTCGTCGGCCAGCGCGCCGAGCATCTGCGCCAGTTCCCCGTCGGCGCGGGCGTCGAGGTCGGCCACCACGGCCAGCGGTACGCCGCTGAAGACGCACTTGAGCACCGCCTGCCGCCAGGCCGGCGCGTCGAGGTGGCGGGCGTACGGGCCGAGTGCGGCGGCGACGAGTCGGGTGTCGTTGGTGCGGATCGCGTCGTGTAGCAGCGGCACCCCGGCCGTACCGATCGGCAGCAGCGGCAACGCCTTGAGCACCGCCCGTTTCTCGGCGGCGTCACCGGTCCGGTACAGCGTCTCGGCCCGCTCGGCGTGCCCGGTCGCCAGGGCGGTCAGCAACAGCGCCCGGGCCGCCTCGTCGGCGGTCCAACCGGGCAGGTCGGGCAGCTCGGCCCGGCCGCAGTGCCGACCGGCGGCGGGAAAGAGCCGCGCGATCGTGGCCGGCTCGGCCGCGACGCGCCGCAGCGCCGTCGCCAGCCACTCCGGATCGGGTACGCCCCGCAGGGCCGCCCGCAGTTCGTCCGGTGTCATCGCCGTCCGCACCCCTTCCGCTCCTGCCGTTCGGCACTTCCGGTGCTCTGCTGTTCGCTGCCCTGCCGTTCGGCGCTTCCGGTGCTCTGCTGTTCGCTGCCCTGCCGTTCGGCGCTTCCGGTGCTCTCGCGCCGCCCGCGCTACTGCCGTGCGGCCCCTTTGCTCTGCTTCACCCCACGCAACGGTCGCTGTCCGGATATCGGACGCCGGGCGTTGCGTCCGTTGAAGCAGAGCAAAGGGCGCCCACCGAGGTGTGCTCGGTCGCCTGCGGCGCTGGCGCCGCCACCATCCCGGCCACACCCACGGTCGCCCCGCCCGCACCGGCGGGCGACGCGGCGGCGGGCGACGCGGCGGCAGGCGACGCGGCGGCGCGCAGGAAGTCCAGGGAGCGGGCGGCGACGCTGGGGGCGGCGTGCGAGTGCCGGGGCAGCTCGACTGCGACCAGGCCCCGGTAGCCGACCTCGCGCAGGGCGGCCAGCACCGGCGGGAAGTCGATCTCGCCGGTACCGAACTCCAGGTGTTCGTGCACGCCTCGCCGCATGTCGTCGATCTGCACGTTGACCAGGTGCGCGGCGACCGCGCGGACGCAGTCGGGCACCGGTATCGGCTCCAGGCAGCGACAGTGTCCGATGTCGAGGGTGATGCCCAGTGGGGACGGGGCGCCGAGGGCCGCGTACAGGCGTTGCCAGTCGGCGATGTCCTCGACCAGCATGCCCGGCTCGGGCTCGAAGCCGAGAGTCACCCCGGCGGCGTCGGCCGCCGCGACCACCGGCGCGCAGCCGGCGACCAGGCGGTCCCAGGCGACCGCAGGTGGGACCGACTCCGGTCGGACACCGGCCCAGAACGAGACCGCCTCGGCGTCCAGGTCCGCGCCGATCGCCACCGCGCGGCGCAGGAACTCGATCCGCAGCGCGGGGTCGTCGTGCAGCAGCGTCGGCGCGTGCTTGTGCCAGGGGTCGAGCAGGTACCGCGCCCCGGTCTCGATCACCAGGCCGAGACCGAGGTCGGCCAGTCGGCGGCCGACGGCGTCGACCCGGCGGGCCAGCCCCGGCGCGAACGGGTCGAGGTGGTCGTGGTCGAGGGTGAGTGCCACGCCGGTGTAGCCGAGGTCGGCGATGACCGCCAGCGCGTCGTCCAGCCGATGGTTGGCGAAGCCGTTGGTGCCGTACCCGAAACGCAGCCCGCCCGGGTTCGCGGAGCCGGCGGCGGTCATGTCGGTGAGACCTTCCGGGCCAATCGCCGGCCCAGCGGCGCGGCGGCGGCGACCGCCAGCCCGAGCAGGCCGGCACCGGCCCGCGCGGTCAGCGCGCCCTGCAACGCGGGCAGCCCGGTGATGCCGGCGCCGACCGCCGCGCGGACCCGGCCGGCGCTCGGGTCGGCGGCGACCCGCGCCTGTGCGGTGCCGTACCGGACGGCGTACCAACCGGCGAGTACCCCGGGCAGCGCCGCCGCCACCCGGCCGGCGACCGTCGGCCCGCCCCGACGGGACGGCAACGCGGCGCTCGCGGCGACCAGCGCGGTGCCGGCGAGGGTACGTCTCGGCAGCGCCCGGTCGGCGCCGGTGACCTCGCGGCGGGACAGGGCGGTGACGGTCCAGGTGTGCGCGGCGACGGTCAGTGCCGCCGGCAACGCCCGGGCCGGTCGGCCACCGGCGGCACCGAGCAGGACGTCCAGTCCCCGGCAGGTGGCCATCACCGCGGGCCCGGCGGCGGTGTTCTTGGCCGCCAGGTCGTACGCCCAGACGGCGGCGGCCAACGGCACCGCGACGGCGGTGGCGCGACGGCCGCCGCCCAGCGCGGCGAGCCCGACACCGGCCACGGTCAGCCCGGCGGCCAGACCGACCGCGAGACCGGGGTGGACCCGGCCGCTGGGGATCGGCCGCTCGGGGCGCTCGACCGCGTCCAGCCGCCGGTCCGCCCAGTCGTTGGCGGCCATCCCGGCCCAGTAGAGCAGCACCGACGCGGTGGCCAGCACGGGCGTACGCGGCCCGAGCGCACCGGCCGCCGCGGCACCGGCCACCACGTCCCCGGGCACCGAGAGCGCGGCCGGTGCCCGGACCAGCTCGGCGAGGTCAGCCACGCGCGGCATCGTGACCTCCGGCGTGCAGACGACGGGTGAACGCGACGAGTCGGGTCCACTGGTCGCCGAGCGAGTGGGTGGCGGTGCCGAGCGGGTCCTTGAAGAAGAAGGCGAGATCGGTCAGCGGCCCGGTGACCCCGGCGGTGTGTGCCGCGGCGGTGAGCCGGGCCAGGTCGAGCACGAGCGGGGCGGCCAGCGCCGAGTCGCAGCCCTGCCAGGTGAACTCCAGGCGCATGCCGGTGCCCAGGAAGCCGGCGAAGGTGATCAGGTCCCAGGCGGTCTTGAAGTCGCCCAGTTCCTCGACGTACTCGATGCGGGTGTCGCCCTGCGGCAGGTAGCCGAGCGTCTCGCCGAGTACCCGCTGCTTGCTGCGGACCTTGGCGGCGTTGGCGGCCGGGTCGGAGAGGGTCGCGCCGTCGCCGCCGCCGAGCAGGTTGAGCCCGGACCAGGACCGTACGGTGAGGTGGCGCATCGCGAACATCGGGGCGAGCACCGACTTGAGCAGCGTCTCCCCGGTCTTGCCGTCGTGTCCGGCGTACGGCACCCGGTGCGTGTCGGCGAGCGTGGTCAACGCCGGCAGCCGGAGCCCGGTCGACGGGGTGAAGTCGACGTACGGGCAGCCGGCCGTCACCGCCGCGTACGCGTACAGGGAGCTGGGGGGCAGCACCTCGTCGGGGCCGGCGAGAGCGGCACTCAGCGCCTCCGGGTCAGCGTGGCCGGGGTGGGGTCGGGGCGTCGGCTCGGTGGCCGCGACGTTGACCACCACCACCCGGTCCAGCCCGTGCCACTCGCGGAAGTCGACGAGGTCGCGGACGGTCGCGGCGGCCCGGTCGGCCTGACTGCCGCCGATCGGCGCGGGCCGCAGATCGCGTTCCACGGTGGCCAGTTCCTCGGTCGACGCGGCGACCAGGCGGGCCGGCAGCACCCCGGCGGTGGCGAGCGCCTCGGCGCGCTTGGCGAGCGGTGTGGTGACCACGTCGTGCCCGCCGAACACCAGCTCGGCGAAGGTCGGCAGGGCCGGTCCGCGCAGCTCGGGCAGCTCGGTGACGCACCCGGTGGGCCCGGTCAGACCGGCCCGCAGGGCGAGCGCCCCGACGATGCTGGTGGTCGCGACCGAGCCGCGCGCCCCCACCAGCCAGACACCCGTACGCATAGCGCTCCTTCGGATCACTTCGGGCGGATGCGCCCCGTCCGCCGCGCCGCCCGATGAAGCTCACCGGCTGGCGTCGAGGTCGGCGGCGACGACGCCGGCCGGCATTCGGGCGGTGCGGACGGACGGGGCTAGCAGGCAGGGGCGGTCGGCGTCGCGCCCCTGCCTCCCCCGCAACCGGTCGGCCACCGGCGTCGGTGACCGGGCCGGAGGACTCATGGCGAACAGGTCCGCCCAGAGGCGGGGAAGATCGGGTGGTGCGTACCCGGCGGGATCTCCTGACCGGCGGCGACGTTGCCGCCGGTGGCGGTGCTCCGGTGCGGCCGGGGAATCCCGGTCCGGCCGCACCGGAGGCACCGCATAACGGGTGTCACCGGGCCGGGTGGCCGGTGACACGACCTCCGGTACCGACCCTGTTCCGGCCGCGGGGCGCAACCGCGGCCGGCCCTCGCCGGTCGGTACCGGAGGCGGTTCAGGCGGCGACCGTCGCCAACGTCGGCTCCACCTCGGTCCAGGCGGACCCCAGATCGGCCGAGCGGACCACCGCGTCCAACACCAGTTGCACCTGCAACGCCTCGACGAACGAGGGCGACGGGTCGACGCCGGTCGCCACCGCCTCGATGAAGTCACGCATCTGGTGGGTGAAGGAGTGCTCGTACCCGATGATGTGGCCCGGCGGCCACCAGGCCGACAGGTACGGGTGCTCGCTCTCGGTCACCAGGATCCGGCTGAAGCCCTGCTCGGCCGTGGGGCGCGTGGCGTCGTAGAACTCCAGCTCGTTGAGGCGTTCCAGGTCGAAGACCACCGAGCCGAGCGACCCGTTGATCTCCACCCGGAGGGCGTTCTTGCGGCCGGTGGCGAACCGGGTCGCCTCGTACGTGGCCAGCGCGCCGCCGTCGAGTCGGGCCACGAAGATCGCGGCGTCGTCGACGGTCACCGGTCCGGTGGCGGCGGCACCGTCGGCCTGCGCCGCCAGCCCGCTCGAACCGGTCGGCAACGGCCGCTCCTTGACGAACGTCTCGGTGACCGCGCTGACCCCGGCGATCCGCTGGCCGGTGACGTGCTGGGTCAGGTCGATGATGTGCGCACCGATGTCACCCAGCGCGCCGGAGCCCGCCTGGTCCTTCTGCAACCGCCAGACCAGCGGGAACTGCGGGTCCACGATCCAGTCCTGCAGGTAGCTGGCCCGGACGTGCCGGATCACCCCCAGCCGCCCGTCGGCGACCAGCTGACGCATCAGCGCCACCGCGGGTACGCGCCGGTAGTTGAACCCGCACATCGAGCGGGCCCCGCCGGCTCGGGCGGTGGCTGCCGCAGCGGCCATCTCCCGTGCCTCGGCGACGGTGTTGGCCAGCGGCTTCTCGCACAGCACGTGCTTGCCGGCGGCCAGCGCCGCGAGGGCGATCTCGGCGTGGCTGTCACCCGGTGTGCAGATGTCGACCACGTCGATGTCCGGGCGGGTCACCAGTTCCCGCCAGTCCGTGGTGTGCTCCTCCCAGCCGAGCCGGTCGGCGGCGTCGGCCACCTTTCCCGGATCACGCCCGCAGACGGCCACCATCCGGGCCCGCGCCGGCAGGTCGAACACTCGATTCACGGTCCGCCATGCCTGCGAGTGCGCGGCGCCCATGAACGCGTAGCCGACCATGCCGACCCGCAGTTGGTTGTCAGTCGTGGACAAGGTGGGTCTCCCCCCGTGGTGTCAGAACCCGAGCTTGAGGTAGTCGCTCGCGTTCTCCTTCGTGATCGTCTCGGAGGCGAGGACGATCTCCTTGGGCACCTGAAGCTCGACCAGGTCCGACATGCCCCGGTTCTGGCCGATCAGCCGGGCCAGCGAGATGGCCGACGAGGCCATCGACGGGCTGTAGGTCACCGTGGCCTTCAGCACCGTGTTGTCGGCCTGGATGTCCTCCATCGCCTTCTTCGACCCGGCGCCGCCGACCATGAAGAACTCGTTGCGGTTGGCCTGGCTGATCGCGGCCAGCACGCCGATGCCCTGGTCGTCGTCGTGGTTCCAGATCGCGTCGATCTTCGGCAGGGCCTGGAGCAACTGGCTCGCCTCGCGCTGACCGGAGTCGACGGTGAACTCCGCGGCCCGCCGGTTGGCCACCCGCAGGCCGCCCTGGGCCAGCGTGTCCGCGAAGCCCTTCGACCGCTCCTGGGTCAGCTCCAGCGAGTCGATGCCGGCGATCTCGGCGATCACCGGGTTGCTCACGCCCTTGGCCTTGAGCTGTTCGATGATGAAGGTGGCCGCCGCCACGCCCATGCCGTAGTTGTCACCCTTGATCTGCAACCGGTACGCCTTCGCGTCCGGGAAGGCCCGGTCCAGGTTGACCACCGGGATGCCGGCCGCCATCGCCTCCAGGCCGAACGAGTTCAGCTCCTTGCCGTCGTGCGGCAGCAGCACGATCACGTCCGGCTTCTGCGAGACCAGGGTGGACAGCGCCGCCCGCTGGGCCGCCGCGTCCGCACCCGCCTCGACCGTCTTGAACTCCACGTCGGAGTACGCGCCGGCCTGCGCCCGGGCGTTGTTGGTGATCGCGGCGATCCAGCCGTGGTCGGCGGCCGGTGCGGAGAACCCGATCGTGACCCGCTCGCCCGGTTCGGCGTTGCCGCCGCCTTCGGCCGCCTTGGTCTGTGCCTCGGTGGGCGTGCCCTGCTCGTTGCTGGTGCAGGCGGAGAGCAGTACGCCGGCACCGACGGCCGCCCCGCCGAAGAGCATCCGGCGCCGCGACATGTCGCGACTGTGCTGGGTCATGACGACCTCCTGATGTCATGTGGTGGAGGAAAATTGGGTGTGCGCGACCCGACCACCGTCGTCTGCTCGGGTGGTCCGGTCTGGTGCGGAGGGTGCGAAGAGGGTTAGTTGGTGGTGACCCGGTTGTTGCGGCGGAGGAACTGGGTGAGGGTGCCGAACTGCACCTGCTGGATCAGGACGGCGGCGACGATGATGCCGCCCTTGACCATGTTCTGTGCCTCGGTGGAGAGTCCGTTGATCGCGAAGAGGTTGGTGATGGTGGCGAAGATGATCACACCGAGCAGGGAACCGATGATGGTGCCCCGCCCGCCGCTGAGCAGCGTGCCACCGATGATCACGGCGGCGATCGCGTCCAGCTCGTAGAGGTTGGCCATCGCCGCCTGGGCCGAGGTGGCCTGGGCGGTGAGCATGATCGCGGCGATGCCGCAGCAGAGGCCGGAGAGCGCGTAGAGCAGCAGGGTGTGGAGCCGGACGTTGATGCCGGCCAGCCGGGCCGCCTCCGGGTTGCCGCCGACGGCGACCGTACGCCGGCCGAAGGTGGTGCGGTTGAGCAGCATCCACCCGGCGGCGACCACGGCGGCCAGAATGTAGACCAGCAGCGGGATACCGAGCAGGTCGTTGCTGGCGATCCCGTTGATGACGCCGTTCTGCGAGATCTGCGTCTGCTTGTCGGAGATCTCGGCGGCCAGTCCCCGGGCCGCCACCAGCATGGCCAGCGTGGCGATGAACGGCACCAGCCGCCCGTACGCGATGAGCGTCCCGTTGACCAGGCCGACCGCCACCCCGACCACGATCGCGGTGAAGATCATGCCGGCGGCGCCGAAGCTCTGCGTGGCGACCGTGGTGCACCAGACCCCGGCCAGCGCGACGATCGCGCCGACGGAGAGATCGATGCCGCCACCGATGATCACGAAGGTCATCCCGACGGTGACCACGCCGACCACCGAGGCGAGCTTGAGGATGCTGAGCATGTTGGCCCAGACCCAGTCCGGGTTGGAATACAGGTCGGAGCGGGTGGCCGCGCCGATCACGAAGAGCACCAGCAGCACCCCGATCAGAGCCAGGTTCCGCTTGGCGCCCTCACCGCCCTCGCCGTTCCAGAAGGAGAGCCCGCCCCGCGACCCGCCGGACGGGTCGTGCTTGGTCACCCCGGTCGGTGCCGGCTCCACCGGCGGCGACTGTGCCGGCAACTGTGTCGTCGAGGGCCCTCGCTCGCTCATGCCGGCGCTCCGCTTCGCTCCGCGCCGCCATGAGGCACCTTCACGCTGTATCGATGATTCGCTCGCTGACGCTCGCTCATGCCGGCGCTCCGCTTCGCTCCGCGCCGCCATGAGGCACCTTCACGCTGTATCGATGATTCGCTCGCTGACGCTCGCTCATGCCGGTGCGCCTTCCATCAGAGACCCCGCCATCACGAGGTCGAGCACGGTGTTCTCGTCGAGTTCGCCCGCCGGGGCGGTACGCACGACCCGGCCCTCCCGCATGACCAGCACCCGATCGGCCAGACCGAGCACCTCGGGCACCTCGCTGGAGACCAGCAGCACCCCGACACCCTCGGCGGCGAGTTGCCGGATCACCTGGTACAGCTCGGCGCGGGCGCCCACGTCCACGCCCCGGGTCGGTTCGTCGAGCAACAGCAGTCTGGTGTCGCCGAGCAGCCAGCGCCCGACCACCACCTTCTGCTGGTTGCCGCCGGAGAGCGTGCGCACCGCCCGGCGTACGTCGCGCGGGCGCATCTCCAGCTTCTCCGCGATCCGGTCCGCCTCGGCGCGTTCCTTCCCGACGTCGGTGAACCCGAGTCGGGCGTACCTGCTGAAGGTCGCCAGCGTGACGTTGCGGTAGATCGGCTCGCCGAGCAGCAGGGCCTGGCTCTTGCGTTCCTCCGGGGCCATGCCCATGCCGGCCCGGACCGCCGCGCCGACGCTGCCCGACCGCAGGGCCCGACCGGACATCCGCACCGAGCCGGACTCGGCCCGCCGGGCGCCGTAGATCGTCTCCAGCAGCTCGGACCGGCCGGAACCGACCAGCCCGGCGATGCCGACGATCTCCCCGGCCCGGACCGAGAGCGAGACGTCGGCGAACTCCCCGGCCCGGGTCAACCCGTCGACCTGGAGCAGTTCGTCGCCGACACCGGTGCTGTCGGGGCGATCCGGGAAGACGTACTCGATGGTCCGGCCGGTCATCCGGGAGACCAGGTCACGCGTCGGGGTGTCCCGGGCCGCCAGGTTCGAGGCCGTGGTCCGGCCGTCCTTGAGGACCGTCACCCGGTCACCGATCTCGCGGATCTCCTCCAGCCGGTGCGAGATGTAGATGACCGCGATCCCCTGCGCGGTCAGCTCGCGGATGATCCGGAAGAGGTTCTCCACCTCGTCGTGGGCGAGCACCGCACTCGGTTCGTCCATGATGATCAGCCGGGCTTCGTGGGAGAGCGCGCGGGCCATGCTGACCACCTGCTTGCCGGCTGCCGGCAGCGCTCGCACCACCCGGCCCGGCGGGATCTCCGCGTGCCCGAGCCGACCGAGGATCTGCCGGGTACGCCGGGCCATCTGCCCCCGGCGGACGAAGCCGATGCGACGCGGCTCGTGCCCGAGGAAGGCGTTCTCCGCCACCGACAGGTCGTCGACCAGGTCGAGTTCCTGATAGATGGTGGCGATCCCGGCTCGCATGGCAGCCTGCGGGTTGGCGAAGGTGACCGGCTCGCCGCGCCATTCGACCAGCCCCGAGTCCGGTCGATGCACTCCGGCGAGCACCTTGATCAGGGTCGACTTGCCGGCGCCGTTCTGCCCGAGCAGGCAGTGCACCTCGCCGGCCCGGACCTCCAACTGCACGCCGTCCAGCGCGCGTACGCCCGGGAAGGTCTTGACCACGTCGGTCAGACGCAGGACCACCTCGCCGGCCACGGTGTCGTCCGGAGCTTCGACCAGTGGCGCGTCGCTCACGTCGCCGTCGGTGTTCACGCTGCCTCCAGGAAAGCCAGGTCGCTGGCGAGCACCGCGGCTCCGGCGACACCGGCGCGGGGTCCCAGTTCGGAGAGCACGACCGGCAGGTTGCCGGTGGCCAGCGGCAGGGAACGCCGGTAGACGACGCTGCGGATCTCGGCGAGCAGGACGTGCCCGAGTTGGGCGAGTCCACCGCCGATGACGATCATCGACGGGTTGGTGAAGCTGACCAGTCCGGCGAGGACGCTGCCGAGGCGTCGGCCGCCCTCGCGGATGAGCTGGATGCAGGCCACGTCGCCCTCGACGGCACCGGCGGCGACGTCCTGGGCGGTGACCGACCCCTGCACGCGCAGGCGTTCGGCCAGCGCGGGTGAGGCACCGGTACGCGCTGCGGCAGTGGCCTCCTTGGCCAGCGCGGCGCCGCTGAACAGCGCCTCCAGGCAGCCGGCGTTGCCGCACGAGCAGACCGGCCCGTGCCCGTCGACCTGGATGTGGCCGATGTCCCCGGCGCAGCCGTCGGTGCCCCGGTAGACCTCGCCACTCAGGTAGATCCCGCACCCGATCCCGGTGCCGATCTTGACGAAGAGGAAGTCGTCGACCGAGTGCGCCACCCCGCCGTGCCGTTCGCCGATCGCCATGATGTTCACGTCGTTGTCGACCACCGCCGGGCAGCCGTGCTCGCGGGTGAGCAGCTCACGGACCGGAAAGCGGTCCCATCCCGGCATGATCGGCGGGGACACCGGCACTCCGTCGCGGAAGCTGACCGGACCGGGCACCCCGATGCCGACCGCGTTCAGCCGGTCGTAGACGCCGTCCACACGGGCCTTGGCGAGCAGTTCGTTCACGCGGTGCAGGGTCACCTTGGGACCGGAGCGGATGTCGGCCGTCTCCGCGTACGCCGCCACGGGCTCCAGGCGGCCGTTGACGACTTCGACGTCGATGGAGCTGGCTCCGAGGTCGACGGCCGCGAACCGCAGGTCCGGGCTCAGTTCGACGAGCGTGGAGCGTCGGCCGCCCCGGGAGGCGGCCATGCCGGCCTCGGCGACGTAGCCATGGCTCACCAGTCGTTCCAGCTCGGCCAGCAGCCGGGGACGGGGGATCTCCAGGCGGTCCGCCAGCTCCGCCCGGGAGACGGCCCCCTGGTCGCGGAGCAACCGCAACAGGCGCACGTGCAGGGGTTCGACGGTCCGCATCGGGACCCCTTTCATCGATGCGATTCACATCGACGCAACGCCGATGTGTTGTGTCCGACACAGTAAGCGCCTTCCGAGCTGCCTGTCCAGATCTTCGGCCGACATTCCACCAACTTTTGTCCGAGCAGACAAAAGCTTCGAGTGGATCAAGGAAAGGGTTGCTCATCCGGTCCGCGCCGTGGCAGATGGTGGCCGCCGGCCTGCCGATGCCGCCCGAGGGCGGGAGGTGGCCGAACCGGCCGGAGCCTGACGACGCGCATCCGACCGGGCAGAACGAGCCTCGGCCCGAGCGCCGATGACCGGCGCTCGGACCCAGGGTGCCTCTGATCGGCTAAGAAGCCGAACTCACTCCGTCTCGTCCTCCTGCCGCAGCTTGCGGTCGTCGCGCAGCTCGACGTACGGCTCCCGGTCGACCGGACGCAGGCCACCCGCGATGGCCCGGCCGCGCGCCAGCTCGGCGTCGAACTCGGCGCCGAAGAGGATCGCGACGTTGCTCAGCCAGAGCCAGACCAAGAAGATGATCACACCGGCGAGCGCACCGTAGGTCTTGTTGTACGAGCCGAAGTTGGCCACGTAGAGCGCGAAGACGCCGGAGACCAGCAGCCACATCACCACCGCGAGGACCCCGCCCGGGCTGACCCAGCGGAAGCCGCCCTGCCGGGCGTTCGGAGAAGCCCAGTAGAGGATGGCGAACATCAGGCTGACCAGGATCAGCAGCACCGGCCACTTGGCGAGGTCCCAGACCGTCACCGCCGTACTGCCGACCCCGATCGCGTCACCCACCTGCTCGGCGAACCGGCCGGTGAACACCACGATCACCGCACTGGCCAGCAGCAGCACCCCGATCACGGCGGTCACGCCCACCCGGATCGGCAGGGTCTTCCAGATCGGGCGTCCCTCCGGCACGTCGTAGATGATGTTGGAGGCGCGCATGAAGGCGGCGACGTAGCCGGAGGCCGACCAGAAGGCAGCCAGCAGACCGATCACGGCGGCGAGGCCGGCGAGACCGCCGTTCTGCTGCGCCTGGTCGATGGCCGCGTCGATGATCTGGCGGATGTTCTGCTCCGGCACCGCCTGGCCGACGGTGTCGCGCACGCCCTGGGTGGCGCTCGGGCCGAGCAGACCGAGCAGCGAGACCAGCACCAGCAGGCCGGGGAAGATGGAGAGCACACCGTAGTAGGTGAGGGCGGCGGCCCAGTCGGTCAGGCCGTCGGAGCTGAACTCCCGGACGGTCCGCCGCGCCGCCGCCACCCACTCGTCGCGGGACAGCCGGGTCGGCCCGTCGGGGGTGTCCCGGTCGGCCGGCAGGCGCTCCGCACCGCTGTGGGGATCGTCGGCGGGCTGCCGCACCGCGTCGGCCCGGTCTGGACGGGAAGACTTCTCGGAGGCCATCGCCCCTCCCCTCACCTCGATGTTCTCGCCCGAGACATGCCCCGCCAGTGCGCTCGGGTAACCACCCGCCGGCCCTCCGCGTGGACCGCGGACACGGCGTGCCGCCGACCACACCGTCGTGCCGCCGACCGCACCGTCGCGCCACCGGTGCCGCGCGTCCGGCCCGGGCCATGGCGGAAAGGCGATCGGGAATGGCGCGTGCACCGGCGCAGAGCGCGACTCGTCGGGGATCCGCTGTCAACCGTGACGCGCCGACCGGATCAGGTCGGGCACCCGCACCGGTAGCCGCCGAACCACCGCCCCGGCCCGGACGACCGACCCGATCGACGCCGCCACCCTCCGTCAGCATCTATACGGAGAGTAATGGATTCGCTGGCATTTCGACGCCGACATGTGACAGCCCAATGCCCCAGAAGGTGAAAAACGGACGCAGTTACGCGTGCTCGCGTCGCGCATCCGGCAGACTAACGCGCACGTCCCGCGCCGGTCGCGAAACTGATTCTGAAACAAGCGCAGCGGGGAGTGACTGAAACAAAATGAAAGTCACTCAGGGAAACGACGATCGACAATGTTCCCATCGATGTGTCAATTCGCGTATCGTCCCCCCTCGTGTCGGCTATCCGATTCACCGATGATTCCGGACCCGAGGGCAATCGCGCCCGTGCCCGCGTGGCGGAGGCCGACCCCGAGGCCGATCCGCGCGCCGTCGGGACCGTTCCGGCCACCATCCCCCGGCAACGACCCGGCCCCGAGCCCGCCACCGGCCCGAACACGCCACCCGGTGACCGACCCACCGGTGCCGGGGACACCGACGCGCCGCCGGAGGTGGACGCGCGGGAACTGGCCGCCCAGTTCGAGGACGAGAAGCCCGGCCGTACGCTCACCGGGCCGGTCGCCGTCCTGCTGACCGCCGCGACCCTGGCCGTCGCGCTGCTCGCCCTCTGGCAGGTGTTCCGGCCACTGGCCCAGGGCAGCAAGTACTACCTGATCTTCTTCCTGGCCGGCGTACTCCCACTGGTCTTCCTCGCGTACCCGGCCGACCTGCGGCTGCCCCGGCTGCGCCGCGACCGTGACGCGAACACCGACGGACGTGCCACGCCCCCGGCGCGGGCCCGCCCGCCACGCACCGGGCCGAGCGGGGTCGACTGGGCACTGGCAGTCGCCGCGCTCGCCGCCTGTCTCTACCCGGTGCTGCCGGTCGCGCTGGCCGGCGGTGGCGGCGGCTACGACGCCTTCCTCGACCGGCAGGGCCTGCTCGTCGGCACCGACGTGGCGATGGGCACCGTCCTGCTGCTCCTGCTGCTGGAGGCGTGCCGACGCACCACCGGCTGGATCCTGCCCGTGGTGTGCCTGGTCTTCCTCGGCTACGGCTACTACGGCGGACTGCTGCCGCAGACCTGGGCGGTGGCCCACGCCGGGCTCGACTTCGGGCAGATCGTGGACGCCTTCTACAACTCCGACAGCGGGTTCTACGGCACCCCGTTGGACGTGGCCGCCACCTACATCGTGCTGTTCACCATCTACGGTGCGGTGCTGGACCGCTCCGGCGCCGGCCGGTTCTTCGTCGACCTCTCCGCCGCCGCGTTCCGCCGGTCCCGCACCGCCGCCGGTCGTACCGCGGTCGCCTCCGGCTTCCTGCTCGGCACCGTCTCCGGCTCGGGCGCCGCCACCACCGTCAGCATCGGTGCGGTCACCTGGCCGATCCTGCGCCGCGCCGGCTACCCGGCGGAACGGGCCGGCGGCATGCTCGCGGCGGCCGGTGTCGGCGCCATCCTCTCCCCGCCCACGCTCGGCGCGGCGGCGTTCATCATCGCCGAGTACCTGGGCGTCTCCTACCTCCAGGTGCTCGGCTGGGCGATGGTGCCGACCGTGCTCTACTACCTCGGCATCGTGCTCTCGGTGGAGATCGACGCGCGCCGCTCCGGGGTACGCGCGGCAGCCATGCCGGCCACCTCCGCCTGGCGGCTGCTGGCCCGCTCCGGCTATCACTTCGCCTCACTGTTCGCGATCGTCGGCCTGCTCGCCGTCGGCGTCTCGGCCACCCGCGCGGTGGTGCTGGCCACCCTGCTGGCGATCGTGCTGTCCTACCTGGACCGCAGGCACCGGCTCACCCCGCCCCGGCTGCTCGACGCGTTCTCCGGCGGCGCACGCGGGGTCCTCGCCGTCACGGTGGTCTGCGCGGCGGCCGGGATCATCACCGCCACCACCACGAAGACCGGGCTCGGGCCACAGGCCGCGGCGCTGCTGATCGACGCCGCCGGCATGGTCAGCTCGAATCCGGCTGTGGTGCTGGCGCTCACCGCGCTGCTCGCCGCCGTCGCGCTGAGCCTGCTCGGCCTGGCCATCCCGGTCACCGCGTCCTTCGTGATCGGCTGGGTGATCATCGGTCCGGCCCTGCTCGACCTCGGCGTCAGCGCCCCCGCCGCGGCGATGTTCGTCTTCTACTTCGCGGTGCTGTCCGAGGTGTCGCCGCCGACCGCGCTCGCCGCGGTCGCCGCCGCCGCGGTCACCGGCGGCCGCGTCGTACCGACCATGTGGCACACCCTGCGGTACGCGCTGCCGGCCTACCTCATCCCGCTCGCCTTCGTGGCCACCCCGACCGGGCTCGGCCTGCTCGGCATGGGCGGTCCACAACGGATCCTGGTCGCCGGCACGGTCACCGCGCTCAGCGTGGCGGTGCTGGCCGTGGCGGCGGGCGGCTGGCTGCCCGGGGTCGGCCCGGCGGGCGTACCGGAGCGGATGCTCGGCGCGATCGCCGGGCTCACGCTGCTCTGGCTGGAACCCGTACCCGTCGCGATCGGTGCCGTACTGGCCGGCGCCATGGCGGTGGGCGTTTTCGTACGACGCGGATCCGCCGGCTCCTCCGGCGGGACGCGAGCCGGATCACCGGCATGAACGCGGAAGGAGCAAGAGTGGGACGGATCAACGTGCGGCTCGTGGCGGGAGTGGGAGCACTCGCCCTCGTCGCGGCCGGCACCGCAGGTTGCGGCGGCCGTCAGGGCGCCGCCGCCACGGACGACACCGCGAACGCCGTCACCTGCGAGGTGGCCGAGAACACCCGGGTGGGCATCGCCACCGGCAACGCCACCGGCGTCTACTACGTGGTCGGCAACGCCCTGGCCGGGCAGCTCTCGAACAGCACCGCCGGCCGGCTCACCGGCACGGCGGCCGAGACCGGCGCGTCGGTGCAGAACATCGAACAGCTCGTCGGCGGCCAGTACGACGTGGCGTTCTCGCTCTTCGACACCGCCGTCAACGCGGTGCAGGGCAAGGGCACCTTCACCACTCCGCAGCCGGTCGAGGCGCTGGCCCGGATCTACGACAACTACACCCAGGTGGTCGTCCGGGCCGACGCGGGAATCAACTCCGTGGCCGACATGAAGGGCAAGAAGATCTCCACCGGCTCCCCCAAGTCCGGCACCGAGGTCATCGCGAACCGCCTGCTGGAGGCCGCCGGACTCGATCCGGCCGCCGACATCCAGGCCCAGCGTCTGGACCTGACCAAGACGGTCGAGGGCGTCAAGGACGGCAGCCTCGACGGCTTCTTCTGGTCCGGCGGCGTACCCACCGGCGGTGTGACGGATCTCTTCACCACTGCCGGGGACAAGGTCAAGTTCATCGACATCACGCCGTTGTTGCCTAAGATGAGCGAGCTGAACCCCGCGTACCAGGCCGGCACGATCGGCAAGGACGTGTACTCCACTGTGGCGGACACCCCGACCATCGTGGTTCCCAACGTGCTGCTCGTCCGCAAGGACCTGGACGCCAACGTGGCCTGTGCGATCACCCGGACGGTGTTCGAGAAGAAGGACGCGCTGGCCCAGGCCAACCCCGCCGCCAAGGGCATCGCTCTGGACACCGCCCGCAAGACCGACCCGGTCGGTCTGCACCGGGGTGCGGACAAGGCGTTGCAGGACCTCGGCGCGAGCTGACCGACCCGGCCGGGCCGGTGCCTCCCGTGGGGGCCCGGCCCGGCCACCACTACCTCGGGAGACCCCCGTGCCGCTGCCCTCACTGGCGCGCGTACGCCGGCACAACCGTCCGTCCGATCACACCGGTCGACTGTGGTCGGTGCGTACGCAGCTCCTCGCGCCGATCCTCGTCGCCACCGCCGGACTACTCGCCCTCGGCGCGATCCAGACCGGCAACGCCCTCTCCGCCACCACCGACGCCGAACGCGCCCGGGTACTGGCCGGCACCGCCACCGCCACCGTGTCGCTGGTGCACGAGGTGGAACGGGAACTCGGCGAGACGGCCGCCCTGCGCCAGCGCGGCGGGACCTCCGGCCGGCAACTGGTCGACGCCCAGCGGCAGCGGGTCGACGAGGCCGTGGCGCGGTACCGGTCGGCCAGCGGCGACGCCCGACGGGCCGCTCCCGACCTGGGCCGCTCCCTGGACGGCGTGGACGAACACCTCGTCCAGCTCGACGAGGCACGGGTGGCCGCACTGGGCTCCGCGACCGCCGACCCGACCTACGTGGCGCTGGTGGAGTCGCTGCTCACGGTGGCCGACGCGCTGCCCGCCCAGGTACGCGACCCGGAGCTGGCCAACCGGGCCCGGGAGGTGGCCGCCGTCGCCGCCCAGGAGCACCTGGCGTCGCTGGAACGTGACCTGCTGCGGACCGTCTTCGTCCGGGGCGAGCTGGCCGAGGGTGAACTGGTCCGGCTGGGCCGGCTGCGGGGCGCCGCCGAACAACGCCAGGCCGAGTTCTCCCGCATCGCCGGGGCGGACGCCACGGCCGCGTACACCCGGTTGCTGGCCGGCAGTGACGTCTCCACGGCCCGGCGGATGCGCGACAGCGCGCTGAACGCGGACCGCGAGCCGGCCGCGCTCGGCACCGACGGCGACGCCTGGTTCGTGGCGCAGAGCGGCACCATCCGCCGGTTCAACCTGCTGGGCCGCGAACTCTCCGACGACCTCGACCGCCGGTCCGCCGCGCTGGCCGCCGACGCCCGCCAGCGGGCATTGGTCACCGGCGGCTCCGCCGGCGGGCTGGCGCTGGCCTCGCTGGTCGCCGCCGCGATGCTGGCGGTACGCACCAGCCGCCGGCTACGGCGGCTGCGGGTGGCCGCGTTGGCCATGGCGCACCGGGAACTGCCCGAGCGGATCACCGCGATCTCGGCCGGCGACAGCAGTTCCGGTGCCGGTCCGGCCTCCCAGATCACCGCCGGGATCAGTCGCGGACGCGACGAGATCGCCCAGGTGGCGGAGGCGTTCGACACGGTCAACCGGGCCGCCCTGCGGCTCGCCGGTGAGCAGGCCGAGCTGCGCATGGACGTGACCCGGATGGTCGAGGCGCTGGCCCGACGGATCCGGACGCTGATCACCCGGCAGTTGCGCCTGCTCGACGAGTTCGAGCAGGAGGAGACCGATCCCGACGCGCTGGCCCGGCTGTTCGCGCTCGACCACCTGGCCGCCCGCATGCGGCGTAACGGCGAGAACCTGCTGGTCCTCGCCGGTGGCGAACCGGGCCGCTCGCACGAGGGCCCGCACCTGCTGGCCGACGTGGTCCGGGGCGCCGCGTCGGAGATCGAGGAGTACGCCCGGGTCGAGATCGACGTACCGGCCGCCGCAGTGCACGGCTCGGCGGTGGGCAACCTCGTCCACCTCCTCGCCGAACTGTTGGAGAACGCCACCGCCTACTCCCCGCCGCACGCCCCGGTGCACGTGGACGGTCGACGGACAGTCGACGGGCTGACGCTGCGCGTACACGACCAGGGCATCGGCATCGGCGAAGGCCGCCTGGCCGAGATCAACGAGCGGCTGCGCGCGCCGGCCGTCCTGTCCAGCGCGGCGGCCGGCAGCATGGGCCTGCACGTGGTGGCCCACCTGGCCGCGCGGCACGGCGTGCAGGTGCGACTGCACAGCGCCGGTGCCGGCACGGTCGCCCAGGTGGAGGTCCCCGAGGAGATCCTCACCCGGGTCGAGGAGGTCAAGGGACGGCCGCCCGCCGCGCCCCGCGCCACGCCCCCCGGTGCCGCCTGGTTCCGCTCGCACGACGGCGAGCCGGGCGGCCTCCGGATACCGCGGCCCCGGGTGGAGATGGGCACCGCACCGGAGCAGTTCAACGTCCACCGGGCCCCGACGATGACGCTGCCGGTGGTCCGCACCGCCGTCAACGGATCGTCCGGCCGGTCGGGCGCCGGAGCCGGGGCGGGCCAGGCACCGCCGAGCTGGTCGGGTGCCGGCGCGGGCCAGGCACCGCCGAGCTGGTCGGGTGCCGGCGCGGCGACCGCCAGCGGACTGCCCCGGCGGACCCGTGGCGGCGGCCTGCAGTCCGAACTGCACGACACCCCACCCCCACCGGCCGGCACCGACCTGCTCGACCCCGAGGTCGTCCGGGCCCGACTCACCGCCCTGTCGGCCGGGGTGGCCCAGGCGATGCGACGCAACCAGCAGACCAGACACAGCGGGAGACCCGAATGATGCCCAACGTCAGCGCCGGCCTGGACTGGCTCCTGGCGAACTTCGCCGAGCAGGTCCCGGACGTGTCGCACGCCCTCGCCGTCTCCGGCGACGGGCTGCGACTGGCCGCCTCGCCCCACCTCTCCACCGACCAGGCGGACCAGCTCGCCGCCGTGATCAGCGGGCTGGCCAGCCTGACCGTCGGCGCGGCGCGGCTGATGTCCGCCGGCCGGGTACGCCAGCAGATCGTCGACATGGACGGCGGGGTGCTGCTGGTGATGGCGGTCGGCGACCGCGCCCTGATCGGGGTCCTCGCCTCCGCCGGGTGCGACCTGGGCCAGATCGGCTACGAGACGGCCACCCTGGTCCAGCGGGTGGCCGAGGCCCTCGAACCGGCCATGCGCACCTGGGCGGAACAGGGCGGGGTGCCGGCGTGACCGGCCGGAGTGCCGGCGTCGATGGACGAAGCTCGGCGGTTCGCGGGTGGGGTGCGGGCGTCGGTGGACGAAGCTCGGCGGTTCGCGCGCGAGGTGTCGGCGTGGCCGGGCGGGGTCGGCGTCTGATGGCGGCCGTGCTGGCGGTCGCGCTGGTCGCCGGTTGTGGCGCCGAGGCCAGCCCGGAGCCGCGCCCGTGGCACGACGGACGCATCTTCCTCGCCACCGGCAACACCACCGGCGTCTACTACCAGCTCGGCGGCGGGTACGCCGACATCATCAGCCGGCACCTGCCCGGCTACGAGGCCCGCGCCGAACCGACCGGAGCCTCCGGCGAGAACATCACCCGCCTGGTCGAGGGCGACATGGAGATCGCGTTCAGCCTGGCCGACACCGCCGCCGACGCCAGCGCCGGCCGTGGCGCGTTCGCCGGCCGACCCCAACCGGTCCGGGCCCTGGCCCGGGTCTACAGCAACTACACCCACGTCATCGTCCGAGCCGACGCCCAGTTCACCGGCCTCGCGGCCCTACGCGGCAAGCGGGTTTCCACCGGTTCCCCCAAGTCCGGCACCGACGTCATCGCCGCCCGGCTGCTCACCGCCGCCGGGCTGGACCCCGAACGGGACGTACGCCGGGCCCGGCTGTCGCTGCCGGAGACGGTGGCCCGGATGCGCGCCGGGACGCTCGACGCCATGTTCTTCTCCGGCGGCCTGCCCACCCCCGGCATCGCCGACATGCTCAGCGGCGCACCGGGCCGGTTCGCCCTGCTGCCGATCGCCGAGTTGGTCGAGTCGCTCAACGCCGAACACGGCTCGGTCTACACCACCGCCGAGTTGCCCAAGGACGCCTACGACACGCCGAACGGCACTCCCACGGTCACGGTGGCCAACGTGATCCTGGTCAACGCCGACATGCCCGATCAACTGGCGTACGACCTGACCCGGCTCCTCTTCACGTACCAGACCGACCTGGCCGTGGCACACCCCGAGGCCCGCAACTTCGACCGCCAGAGCGCCGCCTCCACCGACCCCATCCCCCTGCACCCCGGCGCTGCCCGCTACTACCAGGGCGGCTGACCGTCGCTGCGCTGTCTCGCCTTGGGACGGCACCGGCCACGGGTCGCGGCCGGCGTCCGCTACGGGCGCTCGGAGAGCCGGGTGACGAACGCACGCCAGGAGCCGCGACCGAAGACCAACACCGGCCCAGCCGGATCCTTGGAATCGCGTACGGCCACCACACCCGACAGGTTGTCGGCCACCTCCACGCAGTTGCCACCCTGGCCGTTACTGCGGATGCTCTTGCGCCACCGGACGCCGGTCAATTCCATGTCTCCGCCACTTCCGCGATCAGATCGAGGGACTGCTGCTGCGATAGTGCCTCACCCCGGATCGACTCCCAAACCTCGACCATCTGCCGCAGATAGTCGGCACGGTCCACCACCTGCCCGTGGAGCTGTCCTTCCTGATAGACGACGTCCTCCCCGTGCGGCGGCGTGGCGATCACGAACGGGCCGTTGATCCCGGGATAGGCGCCGACCGAGAGCGGCACGACCTGGATCCGGAGCCTGGGCACCGTCGCGCCGAGCTTCACCAGGTGGCGCAGTTGCTCCCGCATCACCTCCGGTCCACCGATCCGCCGACGCAGCACGTACTCGTCGACGACGGCGGTGAACATCGGCGGACGCTCGCGGGTCAGCACGGTCTGCCGGTCCAACCGGGTCGTCACCTGCTGCTCGACCTCGTGTGGCGCGAACAGCCCACCGCCGGCAAGCAACGCGCGGGCATACGCCTCGGTCTGCAACAGCCCCGGCACACACAGCGGCTCGAACGAACGCAGCGCGGTGGCCTCCGCCTCGATGCCGGGCCAGTCCCGGAACCACGGCACCAGGATCTCCCGGCTGAGTCGGCGTTGGATGCGCTCGAAACGGCCGTCGGCGGCGAACACCGTGTCGCAGCGGCGGGCGAAGTCCAGGCTCGGCTTCCGCTCGCAGGTCTCCACCTTCGCCACCAGCGCGGCCGAGTAGCTGAGCGCCTCGGCCAGCGCGGTCTGCGACATGTCGGCAGCGGACCGGACCAGCCGCAGTTCCTCCGCGAAGTGCTCCAGCATGGACGAGCGGTCCACGGACACCCTCCGTACATCGTCGTACCGCCTGAGATCGGCCCGGGACGCGCGCGTCGTCACCGCGCCAAGCCTCCCACCGTAGTCGCGTCCTCACCAGACTGTCACGCAGCGGGACCGCTCACGGGATCGGACGGCGGGCGGAACCAGGCCGGGGCGTCGGCGTACCCGACTCGGCCGGCGCCCCATTCACCTCGACGGAGGCCCACCCATGCGATTCCCGTTCCGGCGATGTCCGTCCCCGGCCACCCCCATCCCGCTCCCCGGGGACCGGGACTGGTGACGGCCCGTTACCGCCCCCACGTCGCGGCCCGACCGTCCTGGCGGTGCCGGGTGTGCGGTGCCCGTTGGCCGTGCTCGGCGGCCCGGCTGGCGTTGTTGGGCGAATACCGGGAGAACCGTACCGGCCTGCTCGTCTATCTCGGCTCGATGATGTACGACGCCGCCGACGACCTGGCCGGCACCTGCCCACCCGAAACGCTGGCCGCCCGCTTCCTCACCTGGGCCCGCCCCCGCTGACCCACCCCGCCCCGCCCGACCCCCACATCACCCACCCCCGCGCACCACCCGACCCGCACGTCGATCATGGAGTTGTGGCACCCGGAAGGATGTGTTTTGCCCTCGTTCGTCCTCGCCACAAGTCCATGATCGGCGTGACGGGCGCCCGCGGCGGACGGCGAGGCGGACGGCGAGGCGGACGGCGAGGCGGACGGCCGCCGGAGTAGGGCGGCCGGGCGGGTCAGAGGTCGGTGGGGGTGGTGGCGGCGCGGGCGGCGGCGACGAGGTGATCGGTCTCGGCGAGCACGGCCGGGTCGTCGCTGGGGGTGCCGGGGTCGTAGCGGACCATCCAGGACAGGCCGTCGACGCCGGACACCCGCCGGCCGACGATCCGACCGGCGCCGCCGGGCACGGCGTGGTGCTGGGTGTACGCCACCGACTTGGTGACCCGGGCCCGAATCTGGTGCGGCAGCTCACCGGGGTCGAGCAGCAGGTAGCGCTCGGCCGGACAGTCGGCGACCACCACGTACCCGTCCCGTTCGGCGACCTGCTCGCCGGGGGTGACGGTCAACTCCCGGCCCGACCAGACCGCCTTGACGATGTCGTGCCAACCGACCCGGTGGCCGCGTCCGGGCAGCCAGAGCCCGAGGTTGGTGGCCACCACCACGCCGTCTCCCTCGCCGTTGCCGGCGGCGGACCAGGCCAGCACCCGCTCGTCGCGCTCCAGCGGTGGCCGGTCGGCCGGTGGCAGCTTCGGTCGGCGGCGGAACAGTCCCATCTCTACAACCCTCCTGCCGCCTGCTCGCGCAGCGCGCGGGCGTGCTGTTCCAGCGACAGCAACTCACCGAACGTGGCGAAGTACTCGTCCTTGTTGTTGACCGGGTTGATCCGCTGGATCCGCGACTTGAGGTCCCGGATGCGGGCGGTCACCGAGCCCCACTGGAGGCGGGCCATGGTGATCGAGACGTACCTCGGGTCGGGCTCGCCGTCGATCCGCAACGGCTCCACGGCCAGCTCACCGACGAGGGCCTGGGCCGCCAGGTCGGTGCAGGCGTCCCGGACCGACTCGATCCACACCGCGCCACCGGCCGCCGACGCGGCTCCGCCGGCCGCCGACACCGCCTCCCGGACCACCACGTGCACCGGGTGCCGGTAGTCGCTCGCCTCGACCGCGTCGAACATCGGCCCGGCCAGCGCCGGCTCCTGGAGGGCGAGCTTGAGCGCCTCGCGCTCGACCATCGACTGCGGGCTGTCCACCGTCGGCTCGGCACGGGCGGTACGCGTCGGCGCCTCCGCCGGACGCCCCGAGGCGGCGGCCAGCACCGCCCGCTGCACCGGCTCGATCTCCATGCCGAGGTCCCCGGCGAGCTTGCGGACGTACTCGGGACGTTTCTCCTGGTCCTTGAGCTTCGCCACCAGCGGGGCGGCGCGGCGCATCGCCTCCACCCGACCGTCCACAGTGTCCAGGTCGAAGCGGTTGAGCATGTGCCGCAGCGCGAAGTCGACGAGCGGCTCGCGGCGGGCCACCAGGTCGCGTACGGCCAGGTCGCCCTTTGCCAGGCGCAGCTCGCACGGGTCCATGTTGTCCGGGCTGACCGCGATGAAGGTACGCCCGACGAACCGCTGGTCGTCCTCGAAGGCCCGCAGCGCCGCCTTCTGGCCGGCGGCGTCCCCGTCGAAGGTGAAGATGATCTCGCCCGCCACCGCGTCGGTGTCCAGCAGCAGCCGACGCAGGACGCCGATGTGGTCGGCGCCGAACGCGGTGCCGCAGGTCGCCACGGCGGTCGGCACGTCGGCCAGGTGGCAGGCCATCACGTCGGTGTACCCCTCGACCACCACCACCCGGCCCTGCTTGGCGATCTCCCGTTTGGCCTGGTCGATGCCGTAGAGCACGTGCGACTTCTTGTAGATCGGCGTCTCGGGGGTGTTCAGGTACTTCGGGCCGTCGTCGTCCTCGAACAGCTTGCGGGCACCGAAGCCGATCACGTCGCCGGTGAGGTCGCGGATCGGCCAGAGCAGCCGACGCCGGAAGCGGTCGATCAGGCTGCCCGAGCGGGCCGGTCGGGACAGCCCGGCGGTGACCAGCTCGTCGTGGGTGAACCCGCGCTGGCGCAGGTGCTTGGTGAGCGGGTCCCAGCCCTCCGGGGCGAAGCCGCAGCCGTACCGCTCGGCGGCGGCGCGGTCGAATCCCCGCTCGGCCAGGAACTCCCGTGCGGTACGCGCCCCGGCGGTGGTGAGCTGCGCGGTGTAGAACTCCACGGCGGCGGCGTGCGCGGCGACGAGCCGCTGCCGCTGGCCCTGCTGCGGGCGGGTACGCGGGGTGGAGCGGTCGTCCTCGACATACCGCAGTTGCACACCGGCCCGTTCGGCGAGCCGCTCCACCGACTCGACGAAACTGAGGTGCTCGGCGTCCATCAGGAACTTGATCGCGTCGCCGCCCGCGCCGCAGCCGAAGCAGTACCAGACGTTACGGGCGGGTGAGACGTTGAACGAGGGGGACTTCTCGTCGTGGAACGGGCAGAGCCCCTTGAGGTTGCCGCCGCCGGCCGATCGGAGCGTCACCGTGTCGGAGATGACCTCGGCGATGGAGGTCCGCTCGCGGACCAACGCGATGTCCTCGTCCCGGATCCGCCCCGCCATGTCGCCACCCCCTCGGGCTACATCCTGCCCTGCCCCACCGACGGTGTAAGGAAGGGCCCCCTGCTAACGCCTGCGGTATAGCAGGGGTCCCCTCCTCACACCCACCAAGCGTCAGCGGGGACGACGGCGGAGGTAGCGCCGGACGGGCGGCGGGTCCTCCTCCTCGTACGAACGGGCGGTGCGCACGGCGGCCGCCAGGCCGGATCGCGGGGTACGGAACGGCGGCGCGAGCAGCGGATCGTCGGACATGTCCTTGACCAGCGCGGCGGCCAGCCCGAGCATCACCACCACGAACGGCAGGGCGATCATGATGGTGGCCTGTTGCAAGGCGTCCAGTCCACCGGCGAGCAGCAGCACGGCGGCGACCGCGCCGATCAGCACACCCCAGGAGACCACCAGCACCCGGTGCGGCCGTAGCGAGCCCCGCGAGGTCAGCGAGCCGAGCACCAACGAGGCCGAGTCGGCACTGGTGACGAAGTACAGCGCGATGAGCACCATGGCCAGGACGCTGGTCAACGCTGCCAGGGGAAGCGCGTCGAGCAGGCCGAACAGCGCCTGTTCGCTGCTCGCGGCGACGTCGGCCACCAGGTCACGGGTGCCGGTGCTCTGGATCCGCAGCGCGCTGCCGCCCATGATCGCGAACCATACGGCGCTGGCGCCGCTGGGCACCAGCAGGACGCCGATCAGGAACTGCCGGACCGTACGGCCCCGGGAGATCCGGGCGATGAAGGTACCGACGAACGGCGCCCAGGAAATCCACCACGCCCAGTAGAAGATGGTCCAGTCACCGAGCCACGCCGGGTCCGAGAAGGCGCCGGTACGGGTGGACATCACCACCAGGTCGTCGAGGTAGTTCCCGATCGAGGCGGGCAGCACCTCCAGCGTGTAGACGGTCGGGCCGACCACGAACACGAAGAACATCAGCCCCAGGGCGAGCAGCACGTTGGTGGTGGAGAGCCACTTGATGCCCTTGTGCAGGCCGGTGAAGGCGGAGATCACGAACGCCAGGGTGAGTGCGCCGATCACCACCAGTTCGACGGCGGTGCTGTCCGGGACGCCCACCACCAGGTCGAGGCCGGCGGCGACCTGGAGAGCGCCGAGGCCGAGGCTGGTGGCCGAGCCGAAGACGGTGGCGAAGACGGCCAACAGGTCGATCGTCCGGCCGAGACCGCCGTCGGCCCGATCGCCGATCAGTGGCCGGAACGCGGCCGAGATGGTGCCCTTCCGGCCCTTACGGAAGGTCGAGTACGCCAGCGCCAGCGCCACCACCGCGTAGATCGCCCAGGGGTGCAGCGTCCAGTGGAACAGCGTGTACTGCATTGCCGCCCCGGCAGCCGCCTCGGTCTGCGGTTCGACGCCGCTCGCCGGTGCCGGGGTGGTGAAGTGCTGGATGGGCTCGGCGACGGCGAAGAAGACCAGGCCGATACCCATACCGGCGCTGAACATCATGGCGATCCAGGCCAGGGCGCTGAACTCCGGCTCCTCGTCGTCCTTCCCGAGCCGGAGTCGACCGAACCGGGAGAACGCCATCACCACCGCGAGCACCAGGAACGCGTTGGCCGCGACGACGAAGAACCAACCGAACGTGTCGATCACCCAGCCCAGGCCGGATTCACCGAAGCTCGCCAGCGAATCGCGGGCAAGTACTCCCCAGACCACCACGGCCAGCACCCCACCGACGCCGAGCCCGAGTACGACCCGGTCGATCTCGCCCGCCCGCTGGCGGGTTTGCTGCGGTATTTCGTCGCTCATGGTCACCCCGAACCAATCCTCCGGTTCCCGCGCCGCCGCGTGCCGCAATCAGCACGAATCACCCTGGTGTGACCAGGAGTTCGGCGACACACTGCTGATGATCGCCGACAAACGGGGCACTAACGGAGAGTTCGGGCACCTCGAACCCTATTGGATCATGACGCTAACAGGATCCGAGGAAAAAGGCTCGTCAAGACCTTGATCAACCGACCGGGACCGGAACCGGGGCCTGCTCGTCGAGATCGACCTGCCGGTTCCAGTCGGACTTGCTGGCCCGCCAGCCCTCGTCGTCCAGGCCCCGCCGCCAGTAGCCGGAGATGGAGAGCGCGTCGCGCGGCACACCCCGTTCCACCCGCAACAGCTTGCGCAACTGGCGGACGAAACCCGCCTCGCCGTGCACGAACGCCTGCACCGCACCGGGCGGGAAGTCCAGCCCGCGTACGGCGTCGACAAGCGCCTCGCCCACCGGCCGGGCACCCCGGTGCAGCCAGGTCACCGCCACCGCGCCGGGGCTGGGCAGCGGCTGCTCGTCGAGCGGGCCGTCAACCTCCAGGAAGACGTACGCCGGCACGCCGGCCGGCAGCCGGGCCAGCGACGCGGCGATCGCCGGCATCGCGCTCTCGTCGCCGACCATCAGGTGCCAGTCCGCCTCCGGGCTCGGCGCGTACGCCCCGCCGGGGCCGACGAACAGCACCTCGTCGCCGGGGCGCAGAGCCGCGGCCCACGGCCCGCCGAGCCCCTCGTCGCCGTGGTGCACCACGTCCACGGTCATCTCCCCCGCCACCGCGTCCCAGTTCCGGACCGTGTACGCCCGCAGCCGGGGGTAGTGCTCCCGGGGCTGCTCGCGGCGGATCGCGGCGAGGTCCATCGGGCGCGGGTAGTCGACCCCGTCGACCGGGAACACGATCTTGATGTAGGTGTCGGTGTACTCGCCGAGCGGCAGCCCGACGAGTTCCTCCCCACCCAGCACCAGCCGGATCACGTGCGCGGTGGGCCGCCCGGTGCGCAGCACGCGGGCGGTGGTGACCTTGATCGGGCGCTCCGTCATCTGGTTAGGCTAACCTAACTAGCCCGGTGGTCGTCCACCCCGGTACCCGATCCCCACCCCCGACCGCCCCCGACGGCGCGCGACGGGGTGTGGTGTTAGGAGGGGTCCCTTCCTATACACCAGGCGTTAGCAGGGGACCCTTCCTTACATCCCCTTCCTTACATCGCCTCCTTACATCGCAGCGCTGCCGAGCAGGCGGGCGTGCCAGGCGAGCGCCGCCGGATCCGTCAGCGACGCCACCTGGTCGATGACCACCCGCAACCGGGCGGCGTCGTCCGGCGCGGAACGCCACCACGGCGCGAACACCGGGTCGAGCAGATCCGGCGCCCGCCGTGCCAGCGCCGCCACCAGGTCGGTGAGGATCTTCCGCTGCCGCTGGTAGTGCTGCGACGCGCCGGGACGGCGCATCACGTACCGCAACGCGATGCCCTTGAGCAGCGCGCACCGGGCCCGCAGCGGCCGGGGTACGACGAGGTCGGCCTCGTACCGGCGGTGCGGCCCGGGGCCGTACCGGTCGGTGGTGGCCGACACGGCGGTCGCCACGAGACGGCCGGTCAGCACGCTGGTGGTGGCCTTGAGCGCGGCCTGCGCCCGATGGCTGCCGTCGTAACCGGCCAGCGGCGCGAACACCGGGTCGGCCAGCAGGTCCAGCAACACCTGACCGAGGTGGTCGGGGGACTCGGTGGAGTAGACGGCGGCCACGTCGGCGCAGAGCGCGGCCCGCTCGTCGGCGTCGACCCGCAACGGCTCCAGGGTCAGGTACCCGCCGTGGATGGCGTCCTCGACGTCGTGCACCGAGTACGCCACGTCGTCGGCCCAGTCCATCACCTGCGCCTCCAGGCAGCGCCGCTCGCCGGCCGGGCTCCCCTCCCGCAGCCAGTGGAAGACCGGCAGGTCGTCGGCGTACACGCCGAACTTGCGCTGGCCCGGTCGGCGCGTCCACGGGTACTTGCCGACGGCGTCCAGCGCGGCGCGGGTCAGGTTCAGGCCGGCGGAGGTGCCGTCGGCGGCGTACACCTTGGCCTCCAGGCGGGTGAGTACGCGCAGCGTCTGCGCGTTGCCCTCGAAGCCGCCGCAGTCGGCGGCGACCACGTCCAGCGCTGCCTCGCCGTTGTGCCCGAACGGCGGGTGCCCCAGGTCGTGGGCGAGCCCGGCGGTGTCCACCACGTCCGGGTCGCAGCCGAGCCGCGCGCCCATCTCGCGGGCGATCTGCGCCACCTCCAGCGAGTGGGTCAGCCGGGTACGCAGGAAGTCGTCGGTGCCGGCCGCGTGCACCTGGGTCTTGGTGGCGAGCCGGCGGAACGCCGCCGAGTGCAGCACCCGGGCCCGGTCCCGCTCGTACGGCGACCGGCCGTGACCGGCGTCCTTGGCCGGCTCCGCCACCCAGCGCGCCTCGGCGCCGTCAGCGTTCAATCCCCCGCCTGCCGCAGGACGCAGAACTCGTTGCCCTCGGGGTCCGCGAGCACGGTCCAGTCGTCGCCGTCCTGGCCGACGTCCACGTGCCGGGCTCCCATGTCGACCAGCCGCTCCACCTCGGCCTCCCGGTCGGCCGGGCGCAGGTCGAGGTGCAGCCGGTTCTTGCCCTCCTTGATCCCGGTCCCGCGCACGAAGAGGATGCCGGGCAGCCGGTCGGCGGACTGCCGGATCTCCGCCTCGTGCGCCAGCTCGCGCACCACCTGGTAGTCGAGCGCCTCGGCCCACCAGCGGGCGAGCCGGCCCGGGTCGCGCGCGTCCACGGTCAGATGCGTCCAGACGCTGGTCATGCCGGCACCACCGGCCGGCCGTCGGCACGACTTCCCAGCAGTGCGGTACGCGGTTCCATCCGGCCACCCTTCGCGACGACGGTCCACGGGCGAGCCCAGGTTACGCCCGCCCGGCCGCCGGGGCCCGGCCACGACGTGCCCCTGTCGTGGTCACATCCTCCGATCAGTCGAGAGTTGCCGACCGATTGCCGACGGTCACGGGATCGCCTAATTTGACGCCGACAGGTAGCGTCGCCACTGCGGAACGTCACCTGTTGAGGCGGAGACACGACCGGTGGGAGAGACACGCTCGTGAACGCGGAAACGATGATGGGCACCGAATTGCGCGGGCTGCGTCGCCGCCGCCCCGAGATCGCCGGCGTCGTCCTCGCCGGCATGGACGGCCTGCTGATCTCCAGCGACCTGCCCACGACCGATGCCACCCACCTCGCCGCCCTGGCCGCTGCCAGCTTCGGACTCGGTCACCGGATGGCCACCACGGTCCGACGGGGAGAGTTCCACGAATCCGTGGTGCACACCGCCGCCGGTTGCGTGGTCACCTACCCCGCCGGCCGGGACGCCCTGTTGACCCTGGTCGCCGAGCCGGGCGCGGACCTGGTCGCGCTGCGCGAGGAGGCCCGGGGCCTGGTCTCCCGGGCCGGTGCCGCGCTCGCCGCCCGGCACCGCCCGACGTTGCCGACGCAGCGTCCCGACCCGCACGCCCCACTGGCGGTACGCACCCCGATGGCCACCCTGCCCAGCCGGCGTCCGCATCGCGACCCCTACATCACCTGGCGTCGACCGCCGATGTGAGTCCGGCACCAAGCCCGACGGCACCGGCACCGGGCCGGTGGATGCGCGTCCACCGGCCCGTACCCGTCAGCGACTGTCCGAGCCCGCCGTGACCACTGCGGCCCGCCCCGCCTCCAGCCGGGCCACCGGCACCCGGAACGGCGAGCAGGAGACGTAGTCCAGCCCGACCGAGTGGAAGAAGTGCACCGAGTCCGGGTCACCACCGTGTTCGCCGCAGACGCCGATCTTGAGCCCGGGGCGGGCGGCCCGTCCCTCCTCGGCGGCGATCCGCACCAGCCGGCCGATCCCGTCGGCGTCGATGGACTCGAACGGTGAGATGCCGAAGATGCCCAGTTCCAGGTAGCGCCAGAAGAAGGCGCCCTCCACGTCGTCGCGGGAGAAACCCCAGCCCATCTGGGTCAGATCGTTGGTGCCGAAGGAGAAGAACTCGGCCGCCTCGGCGATCTGCCCGGCGGTCAGCGCCGCCCGGGGCACCTCGATCATCGTGCCGATCAGCACCTCGACGTCGCTGCCGCCGACCACCTCACCGATGATCCGTTCCGCCTCCGCGCGGACCGTCTCCAACTCCTGCACCGCGCCGACCAGCGGCACCATGATCTCGGGGCAGGACCGTACGCCCTGCCGGGTGCACTCCACCGCCGCCTCGGTGATCGCCCGCACCTGCATCGCGAACAGGCCGGGGATCACCAGGCCGAGGCGTACGCCGCGCAGCCCCAGCATCGGGTTCTCCTCGTGCATCCGGCGTACGGCGGCCAGCAGCGCCTCCTCCTTGGCGACGTCCTCGCCGCGTTCCTGGGCGACCGCCACGTCGACCGCGAGCTGTTCCAGCGGGGGCAGGAACTCGTGCAGCGGCGGGTCGATCAGCCGGACGGTGACCGGCTGCCCGTCCATCTCCCGGAAGATCTCCACGAAGTCCGCCCGCTGCAACGGCAGCAGCGCGGCCAGGGCCTGCTCCCGTTCGTCCGCCTCGCGCGCCAGGATGAGCCGTTCGACCAGCTCACGGCGGTCGCCGAGGAACATGTGCTCGGTGCGGCAGAGCCCGATGCCCTCGGCACCGAAGCGCCGGGCCCGCGCCGCGTCGACGGCGGTGTCGGCGTTGGTGCGTACCGCCAGCCGCCGCGCGGCGTCAGCGTGCGACATGATCCGGTGTACGGCCCGGACCAGCGCGTCGTCCGTGGCCTCCGGGTCGAGTTCGCCCTCGAAGTACTGCACCACCTCGGAGGGCGTGGCCGGCACCTCACCCAGGTACACCTTGCCGGTGGTGCCGTCGATGGAGACCACGTCGCCCTCGGTGACCGTTCGCCCGGCCACGGTGAACCGCCGGCCGGGTACGTCGATGTCCAGCTCGTCGGCGCCGGAGACGCAGGTCTTGCCCATCCCCCGGGCCACCACGGCGGCGTGGCTGGTCTTGCCGCCACGCGAGGTGAGGATGCCGCGTGCGGCGATCATGCCGTTGAGGTCGTCCGGGTTGGTCTCCCGGCGGACCAGGATCACGTCCTGGCCCTCGGCGGCCAGCTCCACGGCACGGGTCGAGGTGAAGACGACCGCACCGACGGCGGCACCCGGCGAGGCGCCGATGCCGGTGGCGACCGCCTGGAACTCGTGGTCGAGCTGGAAGCGGGGGAACATCAGCTGGGCCAGTTGGGCGCCGTTGACCCGGTGCAGCGCCTCGTCCAGGTCGATCAGCCCCTCGTCCACGAGCTGACCGGCGATGACGAACGCGGCGGCGGCGGTCCGCTTCCCGACCCGGGTCTGCAACATCCAGAGCTTGCCGTGCTCGATGGTGAACTCGATGTCGCACAGGTCCCGGTAGTGCCGCTCCAGCCGGGCCATGTAGTCGAGCAGTTCGTCGTAGGACGTCCGGTCGATCCGTTCCAGTTCCTGCAACGGCACGGTGTTGCGGATGCCGGCCACCACGTCCTCGCCCTGGGCGTTGGCCAGGTAGTCGCCGTAGATGCCCTGCGCGCCGCTGGCCGGGTCGCGGGTGAAGGCGACCCCGGTGCCGGAGTCCGGCCCGAGGTTGCCGAAGACCATCGCCACTACGTTGACGGCGGTGCCGAGGTCGGCGGGGATGCGTTCCTGCCGCCGGTAGACCACCGCCCGCTCCGCGTTCCACGAGTCGAAGACCGCGCGGATGGCCAGGTCGAGCTGCTCGCGCGGCTCCTGCGGGAAGTCCCGCCCGGTGTGCTTCCGGAAGATCTTCTTGTACGTGTCGACGAGTCCCCGCAGGTCGTCCGCGTCCAGGTCGAGGTCGTCGGTGGTGTTCCGGGCGCGCTTGGCGTCGTCGAGCGCCTGCTCGAACTCCTCCCCCGGCACGTCGCAGACGGTCTTGCCGAACATCTGGATCAGTCGGCGGTAGGAGTCCCAGGCGAACCTGTCACTGCCGCCGGAGGCGGCCGGGTCGGCGGAGTCGGCGTTGGCGCCGGCCTGCCGGGCCAGGCCCACCACGGAGCGGTCGTTGAGCCCGACGTTCAGGACGGTCTCCATCATCCCGGGCATGGAGAACTTCGCCCCGGAGCGCACCGAGACCAGCAGCGGATCGTCCGGGTCGCCGAGCCGCCGGCCCATGCCCCGCTCCAGGGAGTCCAGGTGACGCGCGATCTGGTCGGCCAACCCGTCGGGCTCCGCGCCGGTGGCGAGGTACGCCTGGCACGCCTCGGTGGTGATGGTGAAGCCGGGCGGAACCGGCAGGCCGAGATTGGTCATCTCGGCCAGATTGGCACCCTTGCCGCCGAGCAGATCCTTGAGGTCCTTGTTGCCCTCGGCGAAGTCGTAGACGTACTTGTGTTCGACCGTTTCCTGCGTCACCAAAGCCTCCCACGCGCCCGGACTGACACTTAACGAAGGTTCAGTTTTCGATTTCCCCGGGATCGACCACTGCTAATCCAAGGGACTTTTCCGATCGGTGGGCGAAGGCTAAGCGAACGTCGCGAGCCCCGGGAACATTCGGTGACAAGGGGCACAGCAATCACCATCGGTCGCGCTCGCCACGGTCCCTGGGAACGTTTCCACGTGCACGAATACGCAACAGCCGGTCTCCCCGTACTCTTGACGGCACGCAGCGTCACGCTCGCACCTTTGCCAGAACCGCCGCGACTACACCCCTCGGAGCCGTCGTCGTGTCCACGCCCCCCACCACCGCCCCGCAGCCACCCGAGAGCACCGGCCCGGCCGGCGTACCCGCCGCGCGGACCGGCACCACCGCGGACCGCACGCCACCCGCCGCCCCGGAGGCCACCGCCGTCAACGCGGTCGCCGCTCCAGCGGTCGCCGCCGCCGATCCGGCCGGCCACGCGGTCCGCACCGCCGGAGAGCTGGCGGAGACGGCGGCGCGGGAGGCGGCGACCCAGCTCGCCCGGCCGGCGCCGGTCCCCCTCGACGACGTGGTGCCGGCCCCCGAACACGTCACCCCGGACGCCAGCGCCGACCATCTGCTCACCGCCGACACGGTCATCCGGGTCAGCGCCGACCCCGCCGCCCTCGCCGTCGCCGAGCAGCTCGCCGCGCTGCTGCGCCCCGCCACCGGGTACCCACTGCCGGTCACCGACACCACCGAGCCCGCCCCGGCCGGCGGCATCGCCCTCGACCTGACCGGCGATGCCGACCTCGGTGCGGAGGGCTACCGGCTCGACGTCACCCGCGCCGGGGTACGCCTCACCGCCGGCACCGCCGCCGGCCTGCACCACGGGGTCCAGACGCTGCGCCAACTGCTGCCCGCCGACATCGAGAGCGCCACCCCGGTCGACCGGCACTGGGTGCTGCCCGGCGGATCGATCCTCGACCGGCCCCGCTACCCGCACCGGGGCGCCATGCTCGACGTGGCCCGGCACTTCTTCGGCGTACCCGACGTGCTGCGGATGATCGACCACCTGGCCCGGTACAAGCTCAACCGGCTGCACCTGCACCTCACCGACGACCAGGGCTGGCGGATCGCCGTCGACTCCTGGCCCGACCTGAGCACCGTCGGCGGGGCCACCGAGGTCGGAGGCGGGCCGGGCGGGTACTACACCCAGGCCGACTACCGCCGGATCGTGACGTACGCGGCGGCCCGGCACATCACCGTCATCCCCGAGATCGACCTGCCCGGGCACACCAACGCCGCATTGGCCGCGTACCCGGAACTCTCCCCGGACCGGACCGCTCCGCCGCCGTACACCGGCACCGAGGTCGGGTTCAGCTACGTCGACCCGGCACACGATCGGACGTACGACTTCGTCGCCGACGTCCTCGGCGAACTCGCTGCACTCACCCCCGGCCAGTTGTTGCACATCGGCGGCGACGAGGCGTTCAAGGTGCCCGCCGACGTCTACGCCGGGTTCGTCGAACGGGTGCAGCGGATCGTCGCCGGGCTCGGCAAGACGGTCGTCGGATGGCACCAGATCGCCCCGGCCGGGCACATCGACGGACGGATCCTGCAGTGGTGGGGCACGAACGGCGACGACCCGCAGACCGCCGACGCGGTCCGTCGGGGCGCCCGCGTGATCCTCTCCCCCGGCAACCACGCATACCTGGACATGAAGTACGCCCCGGACACGCCGCTCGGACACGACTGGGCCGGTCTCATCGACGTACGTCGGGCGTACGAGTGGGATCCCGGCACGCACCTGACCGGCGTGCCGGCCGAGGCCGTACTCGGGGTGGAGGCGCCGCTCTGGACCGAGTCGGTGACGAGCCTCGACGAGATCGAGTTCATGCTGCTGCCCCGCCTGCCCGCGATCGCCGAGCTGGGCTGGTCACCCCGCCGTACCCACGACTGGGACGCCTTCCGTCGACGGCTGGCCGGGCACGGCCCGCGCTGGACGCGGGCGGGCGTCACCTTCCACTCCGCACCCGACATCCCCTGGCCGCCCCACGCAACCATCCCCCCTGCAAGGAAGGGCCCCTTGTTAACGCCTGGTGTATAGCAGGGGACCCCTCCTAACATCGCCCCCGCGCGGTGGGCGGGTTCGCGACGGGGCAGGTGATGTCGGGGGTTCGACGCCGGACGGTCCGGGCGCGAGGACGCGTCAATCTAACGCCGGATCATCCGGTTTGCCGCTGGAGATTCGTACCTTGATGTCTGGTTCGTGCCCGCTCGTGGGTGGGCCGTGGCCGCGGCGATCGCGGAATCATCGGGCCGGGCCGAGGGTTGTACATGGCATGACCGCGACGCCTCCCCCGGCGCCGCACCCCCCGGGACCCGGGTCGGAATGACCCCGCACCCCCCGGCGTTACACCTGGCTCGGACGTCGTGAGCAGTCCCCACCGCGCGGACGCCGACGAACCCGGGACATCCCCCCGCGGCACACCCGTCCCCCACGGGAGATCGCCGCACACCCCCGACGAAAGGTTCAGATCATCATGCGTACCACCATGCTGCGCAAGACCGCTCTGACCATCGCCGCTGCCGCCGCCACCGCCGGAGGCATCGCCGCACCCGCGATCGCCGCCCAGGCCACCCCGGGCGTCCAGGCCGCTGCCGTCGTGCAGGCCGACCGCAAGGGCCACAGCGAGCGCCAGCTCGACGTCCGCTACGAAGCCCAGCCCAACTTCTACTACTGCGGCCCCGCCGCCGCCCGCAACGCCCTCAGCGTCCAAGGCAAGAACATCGACGTCCACACCATGGCCACGCAGATGGGCACCACCGAGAACGGCACCGACAGCATCAACGACATCACCCCCGTCCTCAACCGCGAAACCGGCAAGGACGCCTACAAGTCCGTCGAAATCAACACCCCCACCGCCGACAACCACCAGACCGACAAGCTCCGCGACGACATCATCCGCACCATCGACGAAGGCCGCGCCGTCGTCGCCAACATCGCCGGCACCACCACCGACACCACCGGCACCACCCACAGCTTCGAAGGCGGCCACTACATCAGCGTCACCGGCTACACCGACAACGGCAACACCGTCACCATCGCCGACTCCGCCAACCCCGACCACGCCCGCTACGACCTCCACATCAACGACCTCGCCAACTGGATCGCCACCCGCGGCTACGCCACCACCCACTGACACCCCAACGGCCGGCCCCCCACACGGGGGCCGGCCACTCGAACCTGCCGGCCGTTGCCGAAAGAAAACTCGCCAGTGTCTCCGCCAATTGAGCACCCCGACCCGACATTCGCAGGTCGCGGGCTCCATACCAGCTTTCGCCGGATGGTGCTCCTTAGAAAGGCCAACAAAAACCTATTGGAAAAGCAAACCCCAGCAACAAAATGTTGTTGCCAAAGGAATCCCCACCAACCCGAAAGTTGGCACGGGGCATCATAAAACAATTTGGCACTGGCTTATCAAGCACCCTGTTGAGTTCTCAAAGAACAACCACACACCACACCACGATCCTGCATTTCTGCCTGACCGCGTCTGGGGCAACCGCTCCAAACTATCTGAGCCGCTCTCGGAGTGCAACCTGAAGAATCAGACTTTTACTCTGTAGCTTGCTCGGGACCCGCGCTGACGCACGCCCATCGGGCGGTCGTTTCTGTCGCGGGAAGCGGCAGACCGGCGATCACCATCTCTGGCGACCCACCCGGCTCCCTGCCGGCTTCAGCACTCTACCCGGTTGGCTTCGCGATCGCAACTCCGTCTTAGGGAGTCTCTCGCACCACCCGGTCTCAGTCTCAGGTCGACGGTGTCGACTCGATCCTGGCGCCCGTTCTCGGCCGGTTTGCCCCGGCCTCCCTCGTGCAGAGAGAAAGTTACGCGGACGTCCCGGAGAAGGCAAATCAGGATCCGTCGATGGTCTTGTCCGTGGGGCCAGTCGGGCCGGGCCGGGGGCTGCGAAGGCGAATGCCAGTCTCCCCGGGTCTCCCCCCGTCGGCACTCGACCACCCTGCGGTGGAACCTGTCCTGTCGGCGACGACCGGGACAGACCAGGACGTGCCAGAGTGTCTGGCATGGATGACGTGTCCCGGCCCGCCAGTCCGGTCCTCGCCGAGGACGCGCTACTCGGGCTTCTCCTGCCGTTCTGGCAACTGATCATCGGTGCGTTCGTGCTCTTCGCGGTGGTGGCCTCGATCGGACGTCTGATCAAGCGCGGCCCGTCGCGGATGAGTACGGCATTACTGGTGACCGCCGCCGCCATCGCCGGCTTCGCACTGGTGGGCGTCCTGCTACAGGGGTAGCGCCGTTCACATCCGCCGGTTGGCCAGGCTCGGCAGCTCTTCCCGGATACGTTCCAGCCGGGTCAGGTCGATGTCGGCCACCGCGAATCCGGGACCGTCGGGCACCTGGGAGAGCACCGAACCCCAGGGGTCGACCACCATGCTCCGGCCGTAACAGGTGCGGGCGGGTTCGTGGTCGCCGGTCTGGCCGGCCGCCGCGACGAAGCACTGGTTCTCGATCGCGCGAGCACGCAACAAGACCTCCCAGTGGTCGCGGCCGGTGTGCATCATGAACGCCGCCGGCACCACCAGCAGGTGGGCGCCTCCGCCGGAGGCGAGCTGCCGGTAGAGCTCCGGGAACCTGAGGTCGTAACAGATCGACAGGCCGACGCGTACGCCCTCGACGTCGACCACCACGGGACGGTCACCGGGTGCCACCGTGGCGGACTCCCGGTACGAGACTCGGCCGGGGATCTCCACGTCGTACAGGTGGATCTTGCGATAGCTGGCGGCAAGGGTGCCGGACCGGTCGAAGACCAGCGTGGTGTTCCAGGTGTGTTCGGGGTCCGGGCCGGACTCGTGGAACGAGCCGGCGATCAGCCAGACACCCCGTCGACGGGCGACGTCGGCGAAGAACCGGCCGACCTCGCCGTCGACCGGCTCCGCCGCAGGCATCCCCTTCGACGGGCCGAGGTAGTCGACGTACTCGGGGAGGAGCACCAGGTCGGCGCCGGCGTCGGCCGCCCGATCGATCAGGGCCTCGGCGGCGACCAGGTTCGCCTTACGGTCGTCCCGGGAGTTCAGCTGGCAGACAGCGACGCGCATGCCTGCCAGCGTACGACCGAACTGCCGTGGACGGCAGCGCGAGCACCTGGCACCGGCCCGATCAGGCCGACTTCTCCTCGCGCTCGCGCCGCGCCCGACGGCCGGTGAACTCGCGCGGGACGATGGTCGGGTTCACGTTCTCCAGCACCGCGTCGCGTCCGATGAGCACCCGGGCGGCGTCGGGGTTGCTGGGCACCTCGTACATCACGGAGAGCAGGACCTCTTCCATGATCGCCCGCAGACCACGGGCACCGGTGCCACGCAACATCGCCTGGTCGGCGATCGCCTCCAGCGCCGGGTGCTCGAACTCCAGCTCGACGCCGTCCAGCTCGAAGAGGCGTTGGTACTGACGGACCAGCGCGTTGCGGGGCTCGGTGAGGATGCGGACCAGCGCGCTGCGGTCCAGGCTGCGCACGCTGGTGATCACCGGAAGCCGGCCGATGAACTCGGGGATCAGCCCGAACTTGAGCATGTCCTCGGGCATGACCTGGCTGAAGATGTCGTCGGTGGACCGCTCGGAGACGGCCCGGAGACGGGCACCGAAGCCGGTGCCGCCGTGACCCGTACGCGCCTCGATGATCTGGTCCAGCCCGGCGAAGGCACCACCGCAGATGAACAGCACGTTGGTGGTGTCGATCTGGATGAACTCCTGGTGCGGGTGCTTCCGGCCGCCCTGCGGGGGAACGTTGGCGACCGTGCCTTCGAGCATCTTCAGCAGCGCCTGCTGCACGCCCTCGCCGGAGACGTCCCGGGTGATCGACGGGTTCTCCGACTTCCGGGCGATCTTGTCGACCTCGTCGATGTAGATGATCCCGGTCTCGGCACGCTTGATGTCGTAGTCGGCGGCCTGGATCAGCTTGAGGAGGATGTTCTCCACGTCCTCGCCGACGTAGCCGGCCTCGGTGAGGGCGGTGGCGTCGGCGATGGCGAACGGGACGTTGAGCATCCGCGCCAGCGTCTGGGCCAGGTGCGTCTTGCCGCACCCGGTCGGACCGAGCAGCAGGATGTTCGACTTGGCCAGCTCGACGCCGTCGTTACCGGAGCCCGGCGCACCGGCCGCCTCGGCCTGGATGCGCTTGTAGTGGTTGTAGACCGCGACGGCGAGCGCCTTCTTGGCCTGCTCCTGCCCCACGACGTAGTTGTCGAGGAACTGGCAGATCTCCATCGGCTTGGGAAGCTCTTCCCACTTCACCTCGCCGGACTCGGCCAGCTCCTCTTCGATGATCTCGTTACAGAGATCGATGCACTCGTCGCAGATGTAGACCCCAGGGCCCGCGATGAGCTTCTTGACCTGCTTCTGCGATTTACCGCAGAAGGAGCACTTGAGTAGGTCGCCACCGTCACCGATCCGTGCCACCTACGTTCTCCCTGCACTCATCGGCCGGAGCCCCGGCCACGACCTGCGGACGCTTACGCTCCGCCCGTCTTCTTACCCCGCCGGTCGCCCGGCTAAGTGGTACGGACCCGACGTTACCCGCTGTCGGAGTTTTCTCCGACCCCCAAAACGGGTGTGTCAGAGGCCGGCGGGCAACAGACCCCGCCGGCCTCTGGCCTGGTAACGGTCAGCTGGCCGAGTTGGCGGCCAGCAGTCCCTTCTTGCGGCTGGTGAGGATCGTGTCGACCAGCCCGTACTCGCGGGACTCCTCGGCCGTCATGATCTTGTCGCGGTCGATGTCCTTGCGGACCAGGTCGACCGCGCGGTTGCAGTGCCGGGAGAGCATGTCCTCCAGCTGGGTCCGCATCCGCAGGATCTCCCGGGCCTGGATCTCGATGTCCGAGCCCTGCCCGTAGCCGCCCTCGGTGGCCGGCTGGTGGATGATGATCCGCGAGTTCGGCAGCGCCATCCGCTTGCCCGGCGTGCCCGCGGCCAGCAGCACGGCGGCGGCGGACGCGGCCTGACCCAGGCACACGGTCTGGATGTCCGGCCGGACGTACTGCATGGTGTCGTAGATCGCCGTCATGGCGGTGAACGAGCCACCGGGCGAGTTGATGTACATGATGATGTCCCGGTCGGGGTCGGTCCCCTCCAGGGTGAGCAGCTGGGCCATCACGTCGTTGGCCGACGCGTCGTCCACCTGGACGCCGAGGAAGATGATCCGGTCCTCGAAGAGCTTGTTGTACGGGTTGGACTCCTTGACCCCGTACGACGTGCGCTCCACGAACGACGGCAGGACGTAGCGGTTGTGCACGGCCGCGAACTGTGGCGGCAGGCTCAGGTCGGTCATCGTCTGCTCCTCGATCAGCTCAGGGTCCCGGCGCCCTCGGGAACCTGGGCGGCCCCGGTGATCACCTTGTCGATGAAGCCGTAGTCCACGGCCTCCTGGGCGGTGAACCAACGGTCACGGTCCGAGTCCGCCTCGATCTGCGCCGGGGACTGGCCGGTGTGGGAGGCGACCCGCTCCTGGAACATCCGCTTGGTGTAGAGCATCTGCTCGGCCTGGATCGCGATGTCGGCCGCGGTACCGCCCATGCCACCGGAGGGCTGGTGCATCATGATCCGGGCGTGCGGGAGGGCGTAGCGCTTGCCCTTGGTGCCCGCGCAGAGCAGCAGCTGGCCCATCGAGGCCGCCATGCCCATCGCCACGGTCGACACGTCGTTGTCGATGAACTGCATGGTGTCGTAGATGGCCATACCCGAGTAGACGGAGCCACCGGGCGAGTTGATCCAGAGGTTGATGTCGCGGTCCGGGTCCTCCGCAGCGAGCAGCAGCAGCTGCGCGCAGATGCGGTTGGCGACCTGGTCGGTCACCTCGCTGCCCAGGAAGACGATCCGCTCCTTGAGCAACCGGTTGTAGACCGAGTCGTCGAGGTTGCCAATGGTGTCACCGCCACGGGCGTCAATCGCCCGGAGCGGCTTCGCTGGGATGTGCATGTCGGTCATGGCAGCCCTTCGCTCTCCGTACCGTCGTGTCCGACACTAACCGCTGCGCCGGGCGGCAGAGCCCCGGTCCGGGCACTGTTCGCTCTCAGCGCAGGACCCCTGAGAGGCGTACCCGGCAAAGGAATCGGGCCACCACCCACCGCTACCGGCGGACGGTGGCCCACCCCCGCGATCAGTGCTCGTGCGCGTGCTCCTGCTCGCTCGCCTCACGGAGAGCGTCGAGGCTCACCTCGTTGCCGGCCGAGTCCTTGATCTTGACGCGCTCCATGACCGAGGCGAGCGCCTTGCCCCGCCGCACGTCGCCGTAGACCGCGCCGGCCGTGCCGGAGCGGACCAGCTGGTCGTAGTACTGCTGGGGGGCCATGCCGGCGCGCTGGGCGCGGTGCACGATCTCGTGGCCGAACTCGTCGTCGGAGACCTGCGTGTCCTCGGCGTCGGCCAGCGTGTCGAGCAGCAGCTGGACCTTGACGCCCTGGGTGGCGGCCTCGGTCAGCTCGGTGTCGATCTGCTCCTCGGTCTTCTCCTCGGCGGAGAGGTAGTCCTCCATCGAGGCGCCGATGCGCTCGAGCTGGTCGACCATCGCCTGCTTGCGGCTCTCCACCTCGTCGCGGATGACGCCCTCCGGCGCCGGCACGTCGGCGACCTCGACGAGCTGCTCGAGGGCCTTGTCCCGGGCGGCGTAGATCTGCTCGACCCGCTTGCCCCGGGTGACCCGCTCACGCAGGTCGTCGCGCAGCTCCCCGATGGTGTCGAACTCGCTGGCCAGCTGGGCGAAGTCGTCGTCCAGCTCGGGCAGCTCCTTCTCCTTGACCGTCCGCACGGTCACCGCCACGTCAGCGTCCCGACCGGCGAAGTCGCCGCCGACGAGCTGGGTGGTGAAGGTGGTGTCCTCGCCGGCGGAGAGGCCGACCACGGCCTCGTCCAGGCCCGGCAGGAGCTGCTTGCTGCCCACCTCGTGGGAGATGTTGCTGGCCGAGCCGCCCGGCACCTCCTCGCCGTCGACGGTCGCCCGCAGGTCGATCTGCACGTAGTCGCCCTCGGCGGCCGGCCGCTCCACGGTCTTGAGGGTGGCGAAGCGCTCGCGCAGGCTCTTCACCTGCTCGTCGATCTCGCTGTCGTCGATCTTGAGCTCGTCGACCGTGACCTCGATGCTGGCCAGGTCGGGCAGGGTGATCTCCGGCCGGACGTCGACCTCGGCGGTGAAGTTCAGCGAGTCACCGTCGTTGAACTCGGTGATCTCGACCTCGGGGCGACCCAGGGTCTTGAGGTCGTGCTCGCGCACCGCGCTCAGGATGTTCTGCGGGATCGCCTCCTGCACCGCCTCGTTGAGCACGGTGCCCCGGCCGACCCGCTGGTCGATGATCGCGGACGGGACCTTGCCCCGGCGGAAGCCGGGAATCTGGATCTGCTGACCGATCTCCCGGTACGCCTTCTTGAGGCTCGGCTCGAGCTCGACGAACGGCACCTCGATGGCGAGCCGCACGCGCGTCGGGCTCAGAGTCTCGACGGTGCTCTTCACAGGCGTACTCCTTGACGGATCTCGGTTGTCTCTGGGGCGCTCTTACAGCCCATAGAGTGTAGGCGAGCCGGCACGGCGGGCCGGCAGCGCCCGGGAACCGCACGAACGGCAGGACCCGGAACGGTGACCGGCGCCCGGGTCGACCCGGCCGCGAGCGGCAGTCGGGGTGGCGGGATTTGAACCCACGGCCCCTCGCTCCCAAAGCGAGTGCGCTACCAAGCTGCGCCACACCCCGTGGCGACGTGCAGTCTATGCCGTCGGTCCGACAAAGGGATGCCGGGGCGTCACCCAACGCGCCGAACGGGATGAACAGGACATCGCGGCCGTTACCCACCATCCCCGGCCATCCGTACCGCCGCGCCGACGACCGCGCGGACGCCGCACCGGATACGGCCGCGCGGGGCAGACGCGCATTGGGTACGCTGTCGGCGCGCCCTGATCCGTCGGGGCGTAACGCGGGCGTAGCTCAATGGCAGAGCTTCAGTCTTCCAAACTGACGGTGCGAGTTCGATTCTCGTCGCCCGCTCCAGCACCACCGGCCCAGGTCAGCGGCGTTCTCGCCCAGCCTGGGCCGTTCTTTATGGCGATCCGGTCCCGCTCGTGAGGAGCAAGGTCGAATGTGAGCCTCTCGCGCGATACGGAGAGTCCTAGTCCGACAGCAGCCGACTCCGGACCTGGGAGGCGTCCTAGCATGGCCGAATGAGCAGCAGGTCAAGCCAGACGTCACCGCTGACCCGCCTGTTGAATCACCGGAACCTGACTCCTTGCGCCCCGCCCCAACAGGCTGGCATATAGGACGTGGAGCTTCGTGCCGTCATCGACGGCGACGCACCGAGCCCCGTACTGCTCCGGCGCCTGGCGCCCGCGCTCGACCTGCACACCGCAGACCTGTTCGTGATCGCGGGCCTGCCAGTGCCGGATGATTTGACGCCCCTGGATGCAGAGGCCCGTAGTGGGGTCGTGTCTCTGGTCTCAGCGGCGGTACGGCTTCCGGCGCAACAGCGAACCGGGCTACGTGAGAGCCTCCGTTCATTGCCCCAGATGGACCGCCTTCAGCCGTCCCCACCCCCGCCGCCTTATGAGCGGTATCCACCAGGTCCCGGCGCCATGATCCTGCGGATGCTCCACAACCGGAACCTCGGCTGGATGGGAGCGGCCAAGTGTCTTGCCCAGGTCACGCCCCACTACTTCGCCGCCTCCACAATCGGGCGGATCGGCCGAGGCGAGAAGGAGTTGACCGCCGACCTGGTCGCCGCTTTCGCCGCCCTGCTGGCCGTACCCGCCGACGACCTGGCCGCTCTGACCGGCCTCGAAGCCGGCGGAACGACAATGGTCAACCCAGCCGTAGAAGACGTGGCCTCACTGATCTGGGACGCCAGGCGCCTCACCGCCGGCCAGCTTGCGCAGGTCACGAATGAAGCAAGGTCCATGCTGTACGAACAGCGGCCCAGTCAGGACACGGCGTAGGTGTCTTCGATCTCGCGGCGGCTGCCAGGCATGACCAGGACCGGGGAATGATGGGTTCGGGCGGAGGCGCGCCCGTCGCGCTCGGCCTGCTGGCGGCCTCCGGCCGGCAAGCGATGACCGAAACAGCGGTAGACGATCTTCAGTGGCTCCCCGGCTGATCGCTGCGGATGCTACCGGTTGGCGTTGTGGCCCGCCCTGGGCGGGATTTCCGGACGCCCAAGGCGCTCCCACAGTAGTTTACGGCCCAAGCCGGCAGCGTAGAGATTTCCAGCGAGGGTGAGCATCACGAGGCTATGACTGCCCAGTAACAGAAACGCGACCACTGGTAGGCCGGTGAACAGGAGGACGCCGCTGTAGTAGACCCAGATGGGCAGCTGAAGCATTGAGCGCACGGGCCGATTCAACAGCGTGGGGGACGTGCCGGCCAAGGGCAGGGCCATCGTAGTGAAGTCGATGGGCTCGGCGTAGCGACCCAGGACGGCCTACCTCCAAGCGGGCGAGGTTTGGTCTCGACGAGCTCCGCCGGCCACTGTGCAGTGACTCTTGGGGAAGAGCGTTCACACAGGAGTGTCGGACGGTGGTGCCAGCCTTTGACCGTATGCAGCCTCTCGCCGTGCGTCACATCGTGGTCAGCATCCTCTACGGGCATTTTCTTCTCCGGGACGCGTGGTGCGATGCCGGTGACGACAGGGAGTCGTACCGGGATTCGGAGGGTCACGTAGCCGGTGCGTCGACGTACCAGATCGTCGTGCGGGCGCCGGCGGATCCACGGAGTGTGGGCCTTGAGCTACGGGTCTGGGGCGGCGAGCCCGAGCCCGATCGTGGCTCGTGGGACGAGTGTCGACAGCTTGATCTGCACTGCCCGACCGGTGAGCTGCTCGTCGAGCAGATCACTGCCGGAGCGGCGGCGGAGGTCGCTCTTCCGCAGGATGCCGGGGTGTACGGCGTCCGGGTCCATCGGAGCGGTTACGGCGACGCCCAGACGTTCCTCGTCGACCTGTGGTGGCAGACGCCGCTGCCGCCGGACGACGATGACGAGGACTTCTACGGCGATCTTCCGTGACGGTCTCCCCCAGCCGGTCAACCACGGTGGGCGGCCATCCAGGTGGTGGCGAAGTCGACAAGCGAACGTTGGGACATCAGCCGGGCCGTGGCGTTGCCGACGCGGCCGATCGTCGCCGCGCCGGTGGCCTCGAAGTCGGCGCCCAGTCGGATGAAGTCGCTCTCGTCGGTGACGACGTCCACCCAGGTCGTCCAGCGGCTCATGCCGTCGGGTTGGCGGACCGAGGAGCCGGTGGCGGCGCGTGGGGACGACGGGTGCCGCCACTCGGCCAGGTGCAGCGAGGTGTTGGAGTCGTGGCCGCAGCCGAGCAGAAGGACTTTGCCGTCGCGCCGGTACACCGCGCCGAGCGGTGAGGTCTCGCCGAGCGCGTCGTCGAGGCGGTGGCCGGCGACGATGTCGGCGGCGTCCGCGCCGAGGGCTGCGAAGGAGAGTTGCGGGTGGTCGCTGCGCAGGGCGCCCGGCCAGGTACGCACCACCTCGGGGACGGCGCCCATCCACCGGCTCGGGGTGCGGGCGGGGTCGAAGCCGGGGGTCTGCTCGCGGATCACCGGCCACCACGATTCCGGTACGGGCGGATGCTGCCAGCCGGCCGGGTCGGTGTTGTGGGGTGTGTGCGTGGGGACGACGAGCGTGCCGTCCGGACCGAGTGTCGCCAGCAGGGCGCGCACCAGCGCCTCGATGCCTCCGGCGACGAACCCGAGGCTGCGGTTGGACGAGTGCAGAATCAGGACGTCACCCGCGTCGACGCCGAGCGCACGCAGGTCGGCGCTTATCGACTGGACGGTGTGCGGTCTCGCCTGGTCCATTGGACACAGTTTATGCCGGAGCAGCAGCTCCGGCGGGGAGGAGCGGGCATGTCGGACGAGCCGGAACCGGGCCTGGTGCCGGAGCACCTGCGGCCGGAGGACGACGACCGGGAGTCGGTGCTGTTGACCGTCGACGGTGAGCAGTTCCGGGTGAGCACGCAGGCCGGTCGGCCGGGGTCGTACAACTTCGACTGGCTCAACGGGCGCAACGACTACGGCTTCGGACTCACCAACTCGGGCGGACTCGCGTTGACCCGGGACGAGTTGGTGCAGGCGATCCGGGAGTTCCTCGCCGAGATCGATCCGGCGACCGGCTACCTGGCGGAGTGACGGATCGAGTGTGCGCCGAACCTCCCGGATCAATCCACTCTCGTGGATATCTCGGTACCATCCTGGCTACCGTCGACGCCTCCACCGGAGAACCCGGCCGGGGGCGCAGCCAGGAGGAGGAACCATGCCACTCCCCCGTCCGTTCCGGCGACGTCCGGCCGCCACCCGCGCGTCCCTCGCCGTCCTGCTCACCGCCGCCGTCCTGGTCCCGCTGACCGGAGGCCCTGCCGCCGCGGCTCCGGCCACCGGCGAGATCAGGAACGCCGACGCGGCCACCGCCGTCGCCGGCAGCTATCTCGTCGTGCTCCGCGACGAGTCCACGGCGCGTACCGGCGTCACGCCGGCGGCCGTCGCCGACCGGCTGGCCGACCGGTACGCCGGACGCGTCGACCGGATCTTCACCGCCGCGCTGCGCGGATTCGAGGTACGCCTGAGCGAGCCGGCCGCCCGTCGACTCGCCGCCGATCCGGCGGTCGCCTTCGTCGAGCAGAACCGGATCGTGACGCTGGCCGACCCGGGGGTGCAGCTCAATCCGCCGTCCTGGGGACTGGACCGGATCGACCAGCGGAACCTTCCCCTGGACGGCCGGTACGCGTACCCGAACACCGCGCCGGACGTGCGCGCGTACGTGATCGACACCGGGGTGCGCGGCACCCACCGGGACTTCGGCGGACGGGTCGGCACCGGCGTGGACCTGGTGGACGGCCTGCCGGCGGACGACTGCAACGGGCACGGCACCCACCTGGCCGGCACGGTCGGCGGCACCCTGCACGGGGTGGCCAAGCGGGTGCGGCTGCACCCGGTGCGGGTGCTCAACTGTGCGGGCAGCGGCAGCATCGCCCAGGTCATCGGCGGCGTGGACTGGGTGACCGCGAACGCCGTCCGACCGGCGGTGGCGGTGCTGGCGCTGGGCGGTGCCGCGAGCAGCGCGTTGGACGCGGCGGTGACCGCCTCGATCGCCTCGGGCATCACCTACGCGGTGACCGCCGGCAGCGCCAACGGCAACGCCTGCGCCTACTCGCCCGGCCGGGTGCCGGCCGCACTGACCGCCGCCGGCACCACGATCACCGACGCCCGGATGCCGTCGGGCAACTACGGCTCCTGCCTCGACCTGTACGCGCCGGGCGCGAACATCACCTCGACCTGGCACACCTCGGACACCGCCACCGCCACCCTCAGCGGCGGGTCACCGGCGACCGCGCACGTCGCCGGATGCGCCGCCCTCGCCCTACAGGCCAACCCCGGCTGGAGCCCGGCCCAGGTCGCCGCCTACCTGACCGGGCGCGCCACGGTCGGCGTGGTCGGCGGAGTGAGCAGCGGCACCCCCAACCGGCTGCTCTACTGCGGCCCGTGACGGGCCGGTGACCGGTCGCGCAGGCCCAGCGGGCGGACAGCACGGACGGGTGCCGGTCACCGGGGGATGAACCGCGTCACGCCGGGTAAGCAGGCCGCCGTCCTGGTGGAGTGACGACCTCGGTCGCGGGCTGCGCGACCGCTTCCGGGCGGGTCGGCCGTACGGTCGGCCCGCCCGGTGTCCGCGCGGTGTCCCGTCGCGGCGTCGGGCTAGCTGAACAGCCAGTTCCAGGCGTCCACGATCCACTGGGTCTGTTGCAGGTAGGCGATGCCCAGACCGGTCAGGAAGATCGCCGTGACCAGGTGCGCGCCCCGGGCGCTGCGGCGTACCCGGCCGAGCTGCCGTTCCAGCACCAGCCGACCGATCAGCCGGGTGAGCGCGAACAGACCGGCCCCGACCAGCAGGCTCAGGATGAAGATCAGGAACGGGCCGACCAGGTCACCACCGCCCGAGATCGCCCAGATCCCCCAGCACACGAATGCGACCAGCGCGCCGGCCGCACTCCACTCCCCGCCCCGCTTGAGCTGGGCCACGTGCCAGCTCAGCGGTCGGCGCGGCGCGGGCTCGCCCGGCCAGCCGGTGCCGGTCGGCTCGTGGTCCACCACCGGGAACGGCTCGGTGCGCGGCGCTCGGGCACCGACCGAGGCCACACCCCGCCGGTACGGGTCACGCTGGGCCGGAATGCCCGCATCGGACTGCGGCGGCACCTCGACGGTGCGCTCCGCCCACGGCTGCGTCTGGTCGGCCATGTCGTCGTTCCCTCCCCCTGGACCGGCGGCGGCCACCGGCCACCGCTGGAGACTTCGAGAGTAACGAGCGCGCAAATCGGTCGCCCGACCCGCGTCGATCAGCTAGACACGAGCGGTGAACACCTTCGCTCCCACCATCAGCGCCGGCCGCCCCGAGGACTACGACGACATCGGCCGTTTCCTCGGCGTGCTCTTCCACCACGAGGTCGACTCCGAGGCCCACGAGACCGAACGGGCGATCTTCGAGCCGGAACGCGCCCTGGTGGTACGCGACGGGTCGGAGTTGGTGGCCAGCGCCGCCGCGTACACCCGGGAACTGGGTGTGCCCGGCGGCGCGATGCCGGCCGCGCACGTCACGCTGGTCGGGGTCGCGCCGACCCACCGGCGGCAGGGCCTGCTCAGCGCGATGATGCGCCGGCAGCTCCGGGAGATCCACGACGCCGGGCGGGAGCCGGTCGCGGTGCTCTGGGCCAGCGAGGGCCGGATCTACCCCCGGTTCGGGTACGGGCTGGCCGCCCAACGGTTGATGATCAACGGCGAGACGACCGAGCTGCGCCTGCCGGCACCGACGCCGGACGAGGGCCGGCTCCGCCTGGAGCGGCCCGCCGACCGGCAGGCCGACCTGGCGACGGTCTACGACCGGGTGCGCGGCGACCGGCCCGGCTGGTCGTCGCGGGACGAACGCTGGTGGCGGTACGTGCTGATGGACCCGAAGTCGCAGCGCGACGGCGCCACCGAGCTGCGGGTGGTGCTGCACGAGGGCCTGGACGGCGTCGACGGCTACGGACTGTTCCGCACCAAGGGCGAGTGGAACAACGCCGGCCCGAAGGGCGTGACCACCGTCGACGAGGTGGTGGCGGCCACCCCGGAGGCGTACCGGGCGATCTGGCGCATGCTGCTCTCGATCGACCTGACCCGGCAGGTCGTGTCCCGGCGGGCGGCGGTGGACGAGCCGCTGCTGCGGATGGTGAACGAACCGCGCATGCTCGTCGCCCAGGTGAGCGACGCGCTCTGGGTACGGGTGGTGGACGTGCCGGCCGCGCTCTCCGCCCGGCGCTACGCCACCGACGTCGACGTGGTCATCGAGGTGGACGACGACCTGCTGCCCGAGAACACCGGCCGCTGGCGGCTGCACGGCGGGCCGGAGAAGGCGGACTGCACGCGTACCGACGATCCGGCGGACCTCGCCTGCGACGTCCGGTGCCTCGGCGAACTGTTCCTCGGCGGCGTCGGCCTGGCCGCGCTGGCCGACGCCGGTCGGGTACGCGAGCTGCGCCCGGGGGCACTGGCCGCCGCCGGACCCGCCTTCGGCTGGCACCGCGCCGCGTCCGCCCTGGAGGTGTTCTGACGACGGGTACGGTCAAGGGATGGCGGACGCGGAGCGACGACGGCGACGGCACCGGCACCACGGCGGGCCGGACACTCCTGTCGACGGCGGTCCCACCGCGACCACCGCGAACGTGCACGACGGCGGTGAGCCGCCGCCGCGCGGACGGCGCGGCGGCGGCTCGGCCGACGAGGGTGAGCGGGGGCTGCGCGGGCTGGTCGGCTCCGGCTCGTCGCAGGTGAACGTGACCGCGGCGATGCGGGCCCGGGACGCCGCCCGGCCCACCGACGAGGACCTGGCCGAGGCGGCCGCCCGGATGGTCATCGTCCGCCGGAACTGGACCCCCCGCGACGAGTTGCCCCGCCGCTGACCGCACCCGGCGACACGTCCGGGCCTGGCCGGGTTCCGCGGGCATGTGCGAGTACGACCGGCCGACCCGACCGGTCGCTAGTGCGGTGTCCAGGAACGTTGGCGGTGTCGCGGCGAGGTCCAGGCGGCGGTCCGGCAAGGCGGAGTCGGGCCTGGATACCGGTGTTGTATCCAGGCCCGACTCCAACGCCGCCGGTCGTCGTCTGGACCCGGCGCGGCCCGGTGAACGTTTCTGGACACCGCACCAGCTCAGGGCAGGTCGGGCAGCTCGCGGGTGCGCTCGTAGTCGGCCACCTGGTGGATCCGGCGGGCGTGCCGGTCGCTGCCGGAGAAGGCGGTGGTGAGGAACGCCTCGACGATCGCGGTGGCCTCGTCGAGAGTGTGCTGGCGCGCGCCGACGGCGACCACGTTGGCGTCGTTGTGCTGCCGCCCGAGCTGCGCGGTCTCCACACTCCAGGCCAGCGCCGCCCGCACCCCGGCCACCTTGTTCGCCGCGATCTGCTCGCCGTTGCCGGAACCGCCGATCACCACGCCCAGGCTGCCCTCGTCGGCCACCACCCGCGTGCCGGCGTGCAGGCAGAAGGCCGGGTAGTCGTCGTCCGGGTCGTAGGCGTGCGGACCCACGTCGACCACCTCGTAGCCCTCCTTGGCGAGGTGGTTGGCCAGGTGCACCTTCAGCTCGAAACCGGCGTGATCGGATCCCAGGTAGACGCGCATACCGGGCAGTCTGTCAGGCCCGCCGGGGCGCACCGATCGGGGGCGGTGTGGTGACCCGCTGAGCGGGAGCCCGTGTCGCGGCTCACCGCGGGACCGGTTCCCCGCCCGCTGCGGGGGGCCTGCCCTCCTTCGCCGGTGCCGGCGGCCCGCCGGCCCGCAACGCGCGCCGGCCCCGCCCGGCCGTGATGGCGGGGCGGGGCCGGATTCGCGTGACGGCGGGCGGCGAGCCGAAGTCGGTCGCGCCCGTGGCGACGGGCGGGCCGGCGGCTACGTCAGGAGCGGTCGACCAGCTCGGCGACGACCAGGCCACCCCGCGCCTTCGGGGTGAACCAGGTGCTCTTGCGCGGCATCTTCTCCCGCGCCAGGTTGACCGCGACGAAGTCGTCCACGGTCACCGGGGCGACGAGCACGGCCAACTCGGCCCGACCGGCCTCGACCTCACCGGTCAGCCAGCTCGCCGGGTAGTCACCGCCGACGTAGGTGATCCGCTTGTCGCCCGGGTCCAACCCCAGGGCGTCGCGCAGCAGCAGCCGCTCGACCAGGGCGTGGTCCAGGTTCTCCAGCCGGTCGGTGCCGGTGTGCGGCAGCGTCACCGCGTACGCCCGGCCGGGAAGCTGGAGCACGACGGTGCCGCCGGTGGCCGGGACCTCGGCCGGACCGGTGACGTCGGTGACCTCGGCACCCGCCGCGCGCAGCCGGTCGAGCAGCTCGTCGGGCGTGGTGGTCAGCTCGCTGACCAGCCGGTTGTACGGCTGGATGGCCACCGAGGCGGGCGTGGTGACGACCGCCAGGAAGCGCGGCAGTCCACCGGTCTGGGCGGCCAGGCTGCGGTGGTTGCCGTCGGCGACGACCAGCTCGCCGCCGCCGGCCAGCGCGGTCAGCTCGTCCTGGCGCGGCCCGGGACCGAGCAGCCAGATGGCGTGCGTACGCCCGGCCTGGTCGGTGTCGGTGGCGGCGGGCGCACCGGCCGATTCGGTGGCGGCGGCCAGCGCGGCGTGCAGTTCGTCACCCCGCCCGGTCTGCAACAGCAGCACCGGCGAGAGCAGGTGCCCCAGCGTCTCGGCCAGCGCGACGCGCTCGCGCACCTTGGCGATGAAGACGTCCTCGTTGCGGATGACCAGACCCGGCTCGTCGGCGCGGGTGGAGATCTGGTCGGTGTCGACCATCACCCAGAGCCCGTACGCGGAGTCCTCACCGGGTGCGCTGATGCGGTACAGCACCACCACCTGCTCGGCCGGCGTGTAACTGCCGTCGGCCTTCGCCTCGGCCAGCCGGGTCGCCGCCTCCGGCAGGGCGTCGGCGAAGGACTTGCCGAGGCTCTCCGGAGCCCGGTGCGGCATCTCGATGCCGAGGGCGCTCTGCGGGTTCGCCTCGATGATCGCGGTGATCTCCGCGTCGTCGGCGAACTCGTCGTAGTTCTGGGCGCCGGTGCCGCCCGTGGTGATCCAGGCCCGGTTGATCGGGTGCACGACCGTCATGTCCACTGACGCTACCGGCGGCGATGACCGCGCCTCCCGCCGACCCGCACGACGTCCACCAGTTGGCGCGCAAGGAAGGGCACCTTATTAACGCCTCAGGTAGAGCAGGGGGCCCTTGTTAACACTCCGGCTCGATGCGCGCCTGACGTCGGCCGACGGGCGAGTGCTGCCGGCCGACAGGCCCGTGCTGCCGGCTTGGGGGTGGTCTGTGCTGCCAGCCGACAGGCGTGTGCTGCGGGTTTGGGGGTGTGTGGTGCTGGCCCGGGGGTGTGTGCTGCGGGCCTTGAGGCGTCACCAGCGCGGTGGGGCGTACCCGTCCCGGCGGTGGGCCCTGGTCGCGTAGGTCCCGGTCCGGTGGGGTCAGACGCGAGGTCACGGGGACCCGGGCCACGCCCACCACACCCGACCCGGATACCCGGGTCAGGCCGTCGGAAGGGCCTTTTCCGGTGACGGGCCAGCGCAGGTCGACCGCCGGTCGGTCCGCGCCGCTCCCGCGCTCCTCCCACCACGGGACATCGTCGACGGGCGCACGGTGCTTGGCCATGGCTACACCTCCACGAGCTGCGGTGTGCGGTCGGCAGCCGTGGCTACGGGCCGCCGGATCGCCGCTGCGGACACCTGGTCAAACGAGGCCACAGAGCGGGCGGTGACGCGCAACGGCGGTAGCGGCAGCGTCCGGCGGCGGCAGCGGTGTTAGGAGGGGACCCCTGCTATACACGAGGCGTTAGCAGGGGGCCCTTCCTTACACCCAAGGTGGGTCAGGTGAAGATGGGGTCGATGTCGCGGCTGCGCTTGAGTTCGAAGAAGCCGGGCGTGCCGGCGACCAGCATCACGCCGTCCCAGAGTCGGCCGGCGGCCTCGCCCTTGGGTGCCGGGGTGACCACCGGGCCGAAGAAGGCGACCTGCTTGCCGTCCGGACCCGGAGCGTGCACGACCGGGGTACCGACCTCGGTGCCGACCGGACGCATCCCCGCCTCGTGGCTCTCCCGCAGGGCCGCGTCGAGGCTCGCGTCGTCGGCCGCCGAGGCCAGCGCCGGGTCCAGCCCGGCGTCGGTCAGCGCGGCGGCGTACAACTCCGGTCCACGCGCCTCCTTGCCGAGGTGGATCCGGGTGCCCATGGCGGTGTAGAGGTTCCGCACGGCGTCCGGGCCGTACCGCTGCCCGACGGCGATGCAGACGCGGACCGGGCCCCACCCGGTCTTCATGATCTCCTGGTACGCCTCGGGCAGCTCCCGCCCCTCGTTGAGCACCGACAGGCTCATCACGTGGTAGCGGACGTCGATGTCGCGGACCCGCTCCACCTCCAGCAGCCATCGGGAGGTGATCCACGCCCATGGGCAGATCGGGTCGAACCACATGTCGACACTGACACGCTCGTTCACGTTTAGGTCCCTTCGCAACGGAGATGCCGATTCGACCGGCCTATCACGCATCTTTACTCCGCATCGGGGCGACCGGCCGGTAACGGGCCGCGTGACCTCGCCCACCGACGGGTGTTGACGCATGGAAGACTCAGGCCCGGACCGGCCGTCACGAGCGGTCGACGACTGAGGTGACCGTGACGTGCGGCGATAGTGGGATGGAGACGAACGTGCCGGGAGTGCGCAACCTGACACAGGTCGAGGCGACCGAGCGGGCCCGACTGCTCGACGTGACCGGGTACGACATCAACCTGGACCTGTCCAGTGCCGTACACGCGGCCGGTGGCCGCACCTTCCGATCGACCACCGAGGTGCGCTTCCGGTGCAGCGAGCCGGGCGCCAGCACGTTCATCGAGGTCGCCGCGGACTCGATCCGCTCGGCGACGCTCAACGGCGACCCGGTCGACCTGTCCGACTGGTCGGCCGAGAAGGGGCTGACGCTGACCGGTCTGGCCGAGGAGAACACGCTGGTCGTCGACGCCGACTTCGCGTACTCCAGCTCGGGGCAGGGCCTGCACCGCAGCGTCGACCCGGTCGACGGCGAGACCTACCTCTACTCGCAGTTCGAGACCGCCGACGCGCAGCGCACGTACGCCTGCTTCGACCAGCCCGACCTGAAGAGCGTCTACACCTGGCACGCCACCGTCCCGGAGCACTGGAAGGCCGTCTCCAACATGCCGGTGGAGCGCGAGGAGGCGGCGGGTGAGGGTCTGAAGACCCTGCACTTCACCACCTCACCGCGGATGAGCACCTACATCACCGCGATCTGCGCCGGGCCGTACCACGAGGTGCGGTACGCCCACGACGGCATCGACCTGGGCTACTTCTGCCGGGCCAGCATGGCGCAGTACCTCGACGCCGAGGACCTGAACCTGATCACGACGCAGGGCTTCGACTTCTTCCACGAGCAGTTCGGGGTGCGCTACCCGCTGCCCAAGTACGACCAGGTCTGGGTGCCGGACTTCAACGCCGGCGCGATGGAGAACTTCGGCTGCGTCACGCACGCCGAGTCGTACTACCTGTTCCGGTCGCAGGTGACCGACTACGAGTACGAGCAGCGGGCCAACACGATCCTGCACGAGCTGGCGCACATGTGGTTCGGTGACCTGGTCACCATGCGCTGGTGGAACGACCTGTGGCTGAACGAGTCGTTCGCCGAGTGGGCCAGCCACTGGTGCAACACGCACGCCACCCGCTTCACCGAGGCGTGGACGACGTTCCTGTCCATCCGGAAGAACTGGGGCTACCGGCAGGACCAGCTCTCCTCCACCCACCCGGTGTACTGCGAGATGCCGGACCTGGAGGCGGTCGAGGTCAACTTCGACGGCATCACGTACGCCAAGGGCGCCAGCGTGCTCAAGCAGCTCGTGGCGTACGTGGGTGAGGAGCCGTTCCTGGCGGGTCTGCGGGCGTACTTCGCCAAGCACGCCTGGGGCAACGCCACCTTCGACGACCTGCTCACCGAGCTGGAGACCGCCTCCGGGCGCAAGCTGCGCACCTTCGCCACCCAGTGGCTGGAGACGGCGCAGGTCAACACGCTGCGGCCGGAGCTGACCATCGGCGAGGACGGCACGTACCAGCGGGTCCTGGTCCGCCAGGAGGCGCCGCAGGGTCACCCGACGCTGCGGACCCACCGGATCGGGGTCGGCCTCTACGACCTCACCGACGGTCGCCTGGTGCGCCGCGAACGGTACGAGGTGGACGTCGACGGCGAGTCGACCGAGCTGACCGAGCTCGCCGGAGTGCGGGCGGCCGACGTGCTGCTGCTCAACGACGACGACCTGACGTACACGAAGCTGCGCCTGGACGGGCGGTCGATGGCGACGGTGGTGCAGCACATCGCCGGCTTCGAGTCGTCGCTGGCGCGCGCGCTGTGCTGGACGGCCGCATGGGACATGACCCGCGACGCCGAGCTGGCCACCCGCGACTACGTGGCGCTGGTGCTGGCCGGGCTGCCGGCCGAGCGGGACATCAACCTGGTCACCGCCACGCTGCGCCAGGTCAGCACCGCCATCACCTTCTACGCCGACCCGAGCTGGGCGCCGACCGGCTGGGCCGACCTGGCCCGGACCGCGCGGACCGCGCTCGCCGCCGCCGAGCCCGGCAGCGGCTTCCAGCTGGCCTGGGCCCGGGCGTACGTCTCCGCGGCCCGCTCCGCCGAGGACCTGGCTATCCTGCGCGGCTGGCTGGACGGCTCCGAGGTGACCGCCGGGCTGACCATCGACACCGAGCTGCGCTGGAGCGTGCTGCAGTCCCTGGTGGCCAACGGTGTGGCGGGTGGGCCGCAGATCGAGGCCGAGCTGGCCGGCGACAAGACCTCCAGCGGCGAGCGGGAGGCCGCGTACGCACACGCCCTGCTGCCCACCGCGGAGAACAAGGCGGCGGTCTGGGCACAGCTCACCGGTGCCGAGGCGCTGCCGAACTGGCGGAACCGGGCGCTGTTGCAGGGTTTCACCCACCCGACCCAGGTCGAACTGATCACGCCCTACCGGGACCGGTACTTCGACACGGTCGGGCAGGTCTGGGCGCGCCGGGACAGCGAGCCGGCGCAGGAGTTCGCCATGCTGGTGTACCCGGCGTACCTGGTCGACGACGACACGGTCGAGGCCACCGACGCCTGGCTGGCGCAGGAGGGCCACCCGGGTCCGCTGCGCCGGCTGGTGGCCGAGGGCCGCGACGGTGTGGTGCGGGCGCTCGCGGCCCGCGCCCGGGACGCCCGCAGCGCCTGACCCGCGCGCCGTGCGGCGGGCCGGTCGGCCCGCCGCACGGACACGGAAGGCCACACGGAGACGAGAAAGCCCGGTCCCACGTCAGGTGGGGCCGGGCTTCGTCGTACGGGAACGGTCAGGCGGTGCCGGCGTACCGGGAGAGCTGGTCGAGCCCCTGGATGATGCCGCCGGCCAGGTCACCGCCGCCGAACGAGGCCACCATCGACAGCGCGGCGATCTTGGCGTACGTGTCCGGCACCCGCTTGCGGGCGTGCCGGCCGGTGACGATCTCCAGCTGCCGCTGGTTGGGCGAGACCGCGATCAGCACCGAGCGGTCCGGGTCGGCGAGCTGCCGGTGCAACCGCTCGGCGTGCTCGCGGACCGGCTCGTCGAGGCCGCCCACGAAGACCGAGAAGGTCAGGCCGGTGGTCCTGTCGGCCAGGCGCAGCGCCTCGTCGATGCGCAGCAGCTGGCGGGTCGAGAACGGACCGTCGAGCACGTCGGGCGGGGTGCCCGGAGTGGTCTCGGGCTGCTTCTCACCAACGGTCACTTGCGCCTCCGGTCCCACCGGCCGGCGCCTCGACACCGGCCTGTTCCTGCTTGCGGCTGCTCAGCGCGGGCGCCTGTGCCCCCGCCGCCAGCGCGGTGCCGGCCGAGTCGGCCAGCTCCTCCGGCTTGCCGAGGAACCACACCGGCGTGAAGCTGAAGGGTCGGCCCGGACGGTACCGCTTGGCACCGCCGCCACCACTGCGGCTGCCCGCGTAGACGAGGCCGGCGATCACCAGCACGACGACTGCCGGGATGCCGACGAAGACCAGCAAGGTGTCGGTTACAGACAATCCCAACGCCCCCAGGCGGAAAGAGAGAACTTCGACCGGGCCGGGTGGCGGGTCACCGTGGTGACCTCCCGACTCCGCTGCCATTCACGTTAGCGGAGCCCACGCCCCGCCAGAGCGGCGGGTGGCGATCCCACCCGCCACACAGACCCTCCAGTTGCGCAGCCGTCGCGATCAGTCTCGCGTCGTCGCCGTACCGACCGGTCAGCAACACACCGACCGGCAACCCCTCGGCGGTCACCCCCACCGGCAACGAGACCGACGGCTGACCGGTGACGTTGAAGACCGCACAGTACGGGGAGAACCGCCGTTGCAGGTCGAAGTCCTCCTCCGGCGTACGCCCCTCGGTGAACCAGCCGACGGGTGCCTGCGGGGACGCCAACGTGGGACAGAGCAGCAGGTCACAGTCGGCGGTACGGCGCGCGCCGAGGCGTACCTGCGCCTGGAGTTCGCCGAGGGTGGCGCTGAGCGTACCGGCGGATATCCCGCCGCCCCGGGCCCGCAGGAAGCGGGTCAACGGCAGCAGGTCGGCCTCCCGCTCGGGCGGCACCGGCGCGAGCGAGAGGACGTACCAGACGACCTCGAACAGCGGCCAGACCTGTGGCCCGAGTGGCGGTGGCACCTCGACCACCTGGTGACCGGCGGCGGTGAGCAGCGTCACGGCCCGGTCCACCGCGGCGACGCAGTCCGGGTGGACCGGCTCGTCGGCGAGCATCGGCGCGGTGAACCGGCCCACCCGCAACCGTCCGGGGTCGGCGGCGCGGGCGGCGCCCAGGTAGCCGTCGGCCGGCGGCGGTGGCGGCAGGTACGGCTCGCCGGGCATCGGCTCGGCGAACACGTCGAGCAGCGCGGCCACGTCGGCGACGGTACGGCCGATCGGGCCGCTGGTGGGCAGCCCGAACGCGCCGGAGCCGAGCGGGCCGCCGGAGACCACGCCCCGGCTCGGCTTGTAGCCGATCAGGCCGCACAGGGACGCCGGGATGCGGACCGATCCCCCGCCGTCGGAGCCCTGGGCCACCGGCACGAGCCCGGCCGCCACCGCAGCCGCCGCGCCGCCGCTGGAGCCGCCGGCGGTGTACGCCAGGTCCCACGGGTTGCGTGCCGGCGGGGCCACCAGCCCCTCGGAGTAGAGCGAGCAGCCCAGCTCGGAGGTGGTGGTCTTGCCGAGGCTGACCAGACCGGCCGACCGGACGAAGCGCACCACGTCGGCGTCGACCGGCGGGACCAGGTCGGCGAAGGCGGCCGAGCCGAAGCTGGTGGGTACGCCGGCCGTCAACGTCAGGTCCTTGATCGCGGTGGCCACGCCGTGCAGCGGTCCCCGCCGGTCGGCCGGGGTGGCGTCGGCGGCCCGCGCCGCCTCGCGCGCCGCCTCGGCGGTGACCGTGACGAAGGCGCCCACCGTGTCGCCGAGGGCGTCGACCCGGTGCAGGTAGTGCTCGACCGTCTCCAGGCTGGTCAGCTCGCCACGGGCGATCGCGGCGGCCTGCTCCAACGCGGTCAGGTCGTGCGGCTCGGCCATGTCGTTATCCTGCCGCGCCGGCCCGCCGCTCGCACCCGTCACGCGCCGGAACGCGCCCAGGCGGCTGCGTGCCGAGCGCGCTGCGTGCCGAGCGCCGAGCGCCGGGACGTGGTGTTAGGAGGGGACCCCTGCTATGCACGAGGCGTTAATAAGGTGCCCTTCCTTGCAGGAAGTGCAGGGCGTTACCGGCCAGCAGGCGGGCGCGCTGGGCGTCGGTGAGGAAGTCGGCCTGGTGGACCACCCGTCCGGCCGGACGCTCGCCCAGCGGGTACGGGTAGTCGCTGCCGAGCAGCACCCGGTCGACGCCCATGGTGTCGACCAGAAGCCGCAGCGCCGGGGTGGAGAAGACCACCGAGTCGACGTAGAACCGGTCCAGGTAGCTGCTGGGCGGGGCGGCGGAGGCACCGCGTACCAGGTCGCCCCGGCGGTGCCAGGCGTTGTCGGCGCGCCCCAGCCAGAACGGGAAGCTGCCGCCGCCGTGGGCGAAGCAGATCCGCAGCGTCGGCGGCACCTTGTCGAAGACCCCGCCGAGGATCATCGACAGCACCGACAGGTGCGTCTCGGCGGGCATGCCGGTGAGCCAGCGCGCCATCCACCGGTCGAGCCGGGGCCCGCCGGGCATGTCCCACGGGTGCACGAAGACCGGCGCGCCCACCTCGGCGCAGTGGGTCAGGAACGTCACGATGCCGGCGTCGTCCAGGTCCCGGTCGCCGACGTGGTTGCCGATCTCCACGCCGACGTGCCCGGCCGCCAGGCAGCGGTCCAGCTCGGCGCAGGCCGCGTCCGGGTCCTGCAACGGCACCTGGCAGAACGGCAGCAGCCGGTCGCCGCCGGCCGAGGTGACCTCCAGGGTGAGGTCGTTGAAGATCCGGGCCACCCGGACCGCCTGGTCGGCCGGGCGGTCGTAGCCGAAGAACACCGGCGTGGGCGAGACCACCTGCACGTCCACCCCGTCGGCGGCCATGTCGGCGAGGCGGGTCGGCGCGTCCCAGCACTCGGCGCCGACCGGCCGGAACTCGGTCTCCCCCACCATGATCATGGCCGCGCGTTCCGAGTCGACCCGCAGCCAGGGCCACCCGGACCCGCCGCAGGCCGCGGCGAGGTCCGGCCATCCCCTGGGTACGACGTGGGTGTGCACGTCCACCACGGTGGGTGTCGCCATCGTCAGCCCTTACCCGGGTGCAGCGTGCCGCACCGCTCGCAGGTCCGTGCCGCCTCGTCGGTGTAGAAGGCGCCGAAGACGGGCGGCAGGTCGGCGGCGATGTCACGGACCTGCAACTCGACCTCGTGCACCTTGTGCCCGCACTCGGGGCAGTACCACTGGAACTTCTCCAGCGTCCCCTCGGCGCGTACCCGCTCGACCACCACGCCGATCGAGCCGGGCTCGGGACGCTGCGGCGAGTGCGGAGTGTTGCGCGGCAGCATCCACATCTGGCCCTCGCGCACGTGCACCGTACGCGGCCCCTCCGGGGTCATCAGGTTGATGTGCATGTTGCCCTTGACCTGGTAGAAGAACTCCTCGTACGGGTCGACGTGGAAGTCGGTGCGCTGGTTGGGTCCACCCACCACCATGACGATGAAGTCGTCGGAGCCGGGGAACATCTCCTTGTTGCCGACCGGCGGCTTGAGCAGGTGCTGGTTGTCGGCGATCCAGCCGGGAAAGCTGAAAGGCTCGGCGATCTCACTCACGACTACCTCCTCCGGGAAGCAGGGCCACGGCTTGCATCTCGATCAGCAGGTGGGGATGCGGCAACTGGTGCACGGCCACGGTCGTCCGGGTCGGCCCGGTGGCGTCGAAGAACTCCGCCCACACCTGGTTGTACCCACCGAAATCATTCATGTTGACCAGGTACGACGTCACCTGCACCAGGTCGGTCAACTCGGCGCCGACGGATCTCAGCAGGTCACCGATGTTCTCGATGACCGCGCGCGTCTGCACCCGGATGTCCAGGTCGGTGGTGCCGAACTCGTCCACCGACACGCCGGCGAAGCTGTTGTCCGGCAGCCGGGACGACGTCCCGGACACGAACACGAACCCCCCGGCCACCTTCACGTGCGGAAAGGCCCCCCGAGGCACCGCCTTCCCCGCAACCACCCGCCCCCCGTCACTCCCCACACCACACCCCCACCAACGAACCCCGACCACCCGGCCGAGCAACACAAGCGCCAACCACCTGAGCCGCACCCCCACCCGGCGGAGCAACGCGAACGCCAACCGAGTCAGGGGTTCCGGGCAGCCCGACCGGCGCAGGGATCAAGCCTGACCGCCCGGAGCCGGTCGGGCTGCCCGGAACCCCCACCACGCACCCACGCACAAGCACAGACATCAAGAACCAGCCCGAACCGAAGCCCCACCAAGCTTCTCCACCACAGCCCGCACCCGCACCCCCGCCCGCAACGGCACCGCCGCCGTAGCCGCCCCCGCCAGGAACACCCACCCCTCCCGCAGCCGTACGCCGTGCCGTCCGGCCAGCCGGATGCCCTCGTCCAGGGCCCGGCGCGGGTCGCCGAGGATGGCCGCCGTCGAGCCGACCTGGGCGACTCGTCCGTCGACCTCCAGCAGTACGCCGAGGTTCTCCAGCCCGTCGGGCACGGGTGACCAGGGGCCGATCACGAACGCGCCGGCCGAGGTGTTGTCGGCGATGACGTCCGGCAGGGAGAAGGTGAAGTTCGCGTACCGGCTGTCGATCAGCTCGATCGCCGGGGCGACGGCGCGGACCGCGTCGGTGAAGTCGCCGACCGGCTCGCCGGGTTCGGGCAGTCGGTCCAGCAGGAACGCCACCTCGGGTTCGACCCGGGGGTGGATGAAGCCGGTCACGTCGACCGTGCCGCCGTCGGGGATCCGCATGGTGTCGGTGAGCCGACCCCAGATCACCTCGTCCACCCCGACCTGGGCCATCTTGGCCTTGCTGGTCAGTCCCATCTTCAGCCCGACCAGCCGCTCGCCACGGTCGAGCCGGCGTTGCACGAGAGCGGCCTGCACCGCGTACGCGGTGTCGACGTCGAGTCCGGTCTCGGCGGCGAGCTGCGGTACGGCGGTGGCCGTGTCGGCCGCCCGGTCCAGCGTCGCCGCGATCCCGGCGATGTCCGGCCCGATCATGTTCTCTCCTGCCCGGCGAGGTCCAGCGCCACGTCGACGATCATGTCCTCCTGCCCGCCGACCATCCGCCGTCGGCCGAGTTCGACCAGGATGGAGCGGACGTCCACGCCGTACCGGGCGGAGGCCCGTTCGGCGTGCCGGAGGAAGCTTGAGTAGACCCCGGCGTAGCCGAGGGAGAGGGTTTCCCGGTCCACCTGGACCGGCCGGTCCTGGAGCGGGCGGACGATGTCGTCGGCGGCGTCCATCAGCGCGAAGACGTCGCAGCCGTGCTCCCAGCCGTGCAGTTCGGCGACCGCGACGAAGACCTCCAGCGGCGCGTTGCCGGCCCCGGCACCCATTCCGGCGAGCGAGGCGTCCACCCGGACGGTTCGCCCGTGCGGGGCGTCCGGGCCGGGCGCGTCGGCGCCGACGACGCGTCCGTGCTCGACGGCCGCCACGCTGTTGGCCACCCCCAGCGAGAGGTTGTGGTGGGCGTGGATGCCGATCTGCGTGGTCGGCTCCAACACCTGCCGGTACGCGTCGACGCGTTGCGCCACGTCGGATGTCAGCAACCGGCCGCCGGAGTCGGTGACGTAGACGCAGTGCGCCCCGTACGACTCCATCAGTCTGGCCTGGGCGGCCAGCCCGGCCGGGTCGTTCATGTGCGACATCATCAGGAAGCCGGAGACGTCCATGCCGTTCTCGCGCGCCCACGAGATGTGCTGGGCGGAGATGTCGGCCTCGGTGCAGTGGGTGGCGATCCGGACGCTGGTCACACCGAGCGCACGCGCCGCCTTGAGGTCGGCGATGGTGCCGATTCCGGGCAGCAGCAGGGTGGTCAGCTTGGCGGTGGTCATCACCTCGGCGGCAGCCGCGATCCAGTCGGCGTCGCTGGCCGCGCCGTGGCCGTAGTTGACGCTGGAACCGGCGAGACCGTCGCCGTGCGCCACCTCGATCGCGGCCACCCCGGCGGCGTCCAGCGCGGCGGCGATGGTGCGGACCTGGTCGACGGTGTACCGGTGGGCGACGGCGTGCATGCCGTCGCGCAACGTCACGTCCTGGATGTACAGCTCGGTCATCGGACCGCCCTCCACGACCGTCCCGTCCTCAGTACTCACGCCCGCACCCCCTCGGTGCGCAGGGCGACCAGGCGCTGCGCGGTCCGCAGCGCGGCCGAGGTCATGATGTCCAGGTTCCCGGCGTACGCGGGCAGGTAGTGCCCGGCACCGGCGACCTCCAGGAAGACCGTCACCTGTACGCCGGTGAGCTGCCGGCCCAGCGTCGGCACGTACCCGTCCACCCGGTCGAACTGCACGTCCTGCTTGAGCCGGTAGCCCGGGACGTACTCCTGCACCTCGCCGACCATAGCGGCGACCGACTCGGCGATGGCGGCCCGGTCGGCGTCCGGGTCCGGGCAGAGGCAGTAGACGGTGTCGCGCATCAGCAGCGGCGGCTCGGCCGGGTTCAGCACGATGATCGCCTTGCCGCGTTCCGCGCCGCCGACCACCTCGATGGCGCGCGCGGTGGTCTCGGTGAACTCGTCGATGTTGGCCCGGGTGCCCGGACCGGCCGACCGCGAGGCGATCGAGGCGACGATCTCGCCGTACGCCACCGGGGTGACCCGGCGGACCGCCGCAACGATCGGCACGGTCGCCTGTCCACCGCAGGTCACCATGTTCAGGTTCGTCTCGTGCAGGTGCTCGTCGAGGTTGACCGGCGGCACCACGTACGGGCCGATGGCGGCCGGGGTCAGGTCGACCACCGTGCGCCCGTGGCGGCGCAGCACGGCGTCGTTGTGCCGGTGCGCGCCGGCCGAGGTGGCGTCGAAGACCAGGTCGACGTCGGCGAACTCGGGCATCGCGACCAGGCCGTCCACGCCCTCGGCGGTGGTGGCCACGCCGAGGCGGCGGGCGCGGGCCAGGCCGTCGGAGGCCGGGTCGATGCCGGCCATCGCCACCATCCGCAGGCCACCGTCGGCGTCACCGCCCGACCGGAGCACCTTGATCATCAGATCGGTGCCGATGTTGCCGGACCCGATCACCGCCACTCCGGCCATCAGGACGCCTCCTTCGCGAAGCAGGCCCGGACCGAACCGAGCCCGGAGATACGTGCCTCGTACGTCGCACCGGCCGTCACCGGCACCATCGGTCCGAGCGCACCGGAGAGCACCACGTCACCGGCGCGCAGCGGGTCACCGGCGCGGGCCAGGGTGCCGGCCAGCCAGGCCAGCGCGTGCAGCGGGTTGCCGAGGCAGGCCGCCCCGGCACCGACCGACACCGGCTCCCCGGCGTGCTCCAGCACCATCCCGGCCAGCCGCAGGTCCACGTCGCCGACCCGGCGCGGCGAGGTGCCGAGCACGAACAGTCCGCTGGAGGCGTTGTCCGCGACCGTGTCCACGATGGAGATGTCCCACCCGGCCACCCGCGAGTCGACGACCTCGATGGCCGGCAGCAGGTGGTCGACGGCGCGCAGCACGTCCACGGTGGTGATCCGGGCGTCGGGCAGGTCGGCGCCGAGCACGAAGGCGATCTCCGCTTCGACGCGGGGCTGGAGCAGCCGGTCCAGGGCGATCTCGGCCCCGTCGGGCACCGCCATGACGTCGGTGAGCACACCGAAGTCCGGCTCGTACACGCCGAAAGCCTCCTGGACCGCCCGGGAGGTCAGCCCGACCTTCGCCCCCACCCGGCGCTGACCGGACGCCAGCCACTCGCGGACCTGGATCTGCTGCACCCGGTACGCCGCCTCGACGTCCCCTTCGGGCAGCAGCCGTCCCCGCAGCGGCGGGCAGGGCTTCCCGCTCTCCCGCGCCTCGACCAGTTCCCGGGCGGCTCGATCGTGGTGAACGGTCATGTCAGCTCCTCGCTGCGCTCGGACCCGCCATGAGCCTCAACCCGGGCTGCTTCGATGATTCGCTCGCTACGCTCGCTCATGAGAGATCCACGCAGACGTTGGTGAGTTCGGAGTAGAAGTCGAGCGAGTGCACGCCGCCCTCGCGACCGATGCCGGACGCCTTCACCCCGCCGAACGGGGTACGCAGGTCGCGCAGGAACCACGTGTTGACCCAGACGATGCCGGTGTCCAGCCGGGCGCCGGCCCGGTGCGCCCGACCCACGTCCCGGGTCCACACGGTCGCCGCCAGGCCGTACTCGGTGCCGTTGGCCAGCTCGTACGCCTCGTCCTCGGTGTCGAAGGGCGCGACGTGCACCACCGGTCCGAAGATCTCCTCACGGTTGGTGCGGGCGTCCGGGCCGAGGCCGGTCAACACGGTCGGCTGCACGTACGCGCCACCGTCGCGGGCGTCGCCGAACTGCGGCGTCCCGCCGCCGGCCAGCACCTGTGCGCCCTCGGCGCGGGCCAGGTCGTAGTGACCGAGCACCTTGTCCCGGTGGGTGTGCGAGATCAGCGGCATGTTCACCGTCGCCTCGTCGGCCGGCCAGCCGTACGCCAGCTCGGCGGCGCGCGCGGCCAGCCGCTCGGTGAACTCCTCGAACACCGGCCGCTGCACGAGGATCCGCTCGGTGCAGAGGCACACCTGACCGCCGTTGGTGAAGCTGGACCGGACCGAGCCGGCGACCGCCGCGTCCAGGTCGGCGTCGGCGAAGACCAGCCCGGCGTTCTTGCCGCCGAGCTCGAAGCTGACCGCCTTCACGCCGTCGGCGGCGGCGCGCATGATGGCGCTGCCGGTGGCGGACTCCCCGGTGAAGGTGATCGCGTCGACGCCCGCGTGCCGGGTGAGGAACTCCCCGGCGGAACCGGGACCGAAGCCGTGCACCAGGTTGAACACGCCGTCGGGCACACCGGCCGCCGCCATCACCTCGGCGAGCAGCGTGGCCGAGGCGGGCGTCTCCTCGCTGGGCTTGACCACCACCGCGTTGCCGCAGGCCAGTGCCGGTGCGACCTTCCAGGTGAGCAGCAGCAGCGGCAGGTTCCACGGCACGATCACCGCGACCACGCCGACCGGCTTGCGGACCGCGTAGTTGAGCGCCCGCCCACCGGTCGGGGTGACCGTGGTGAACGACTCGGTCGGCGCGGTCGCCACGATCTCGGCGAACGCCCGGAAGTTGGCCGCGCCACGCGGGATGTCCAGGGTGCGGGCCTGTGAGATGGCCTTGCCGGTGTCGGCCACCTCGGCGGTGACCAGGTCGTCGAAGCGGCGTTCCAGCTCGTCGGCGACCCGACGCAGCACCTCGGCGCGTTCCCGCTCCCCCATCCGGCCCCACGGCCCGCGCAGCGCCGCCCGGGCCGCCGCCACCGCCTCGTCCACCACCGACGCACCGGCCTCGACCACCTCGAAGACCGGTTCGCCGGTGACCGGGCTGCGGCGGGTGAAGCGGGGGCCCTCGTCGCGGAACTCGCCGCCGACGAAGTTGCGCAGCAGGCCGGGGCCGTCCGGCGCGTGCCCGGTCATCAGCCGGGGGTCCCATCGGGTCATCGACGCCGCCCGCGCCCGATCGCCACCGCCGCACCGGCCACCGCCGCCAGCACACCGGCGGCCACCGCGCCGAGGACCTGGTACTGCCGGCGGACCCGGCGGCGCACCTGCGCGTACGGGACGGTGGAGAAGGAGACCATCTCGTACTGGGAGACGTACCGTCCGGGCAGCGCCCGCTCCAGGGCGTGCTCGACCTTCTTGCGGGTCCGGAACACCGGCGAGGCGACCTTGTCGCGCATCTCGACGAAGTTGGCCAGCGCCATCCGGGCGATCGCCTCGGCGTTGCCCTGCCGACGCTGCTGGAACAGCGGCAGCGCGGCGGACCAGTCGTCGTCGCACTCGGTCAGGCAGCGGTCCAGCTCCACCACGTCCTCGAAGGCGCAGTTGGCGCCCTGACCGTAGAAGGGCACGATGGCGTGCGCCGCGTCGCCGAGCAGACCGACGCGTCCGTTCACCTGCCACGGGTCGCAGCGCACCGTGCCGAGGACGCCGACCGGGTTGTGCTGGTAGTCGTCGACCAGGTCGGGGGCGAGCGGCAGCAGGTCCGGGTAGTGCGCGGCGAAGTGCTGTTCGATCGCCGCCTTGCTGCCCAGCGAGGCGAAGCTCGCGGTGCCGTGGGTGGGCCAGAACAGTGTGCAGGTGAAGGAGCGGTCCGGGTTGGGCAGCGCGATCATCATCGAGGTGCCGCGCGGCCAGATGTGCAGGGCGCCCTCGTCCAGGGCGAAGTCACCGCCGGCCGGCGGGATGGTGAGTTCCTTGTAGCCGTAGTCGAGGAAGTCGACGCTCTCGGTGACCAGGCCGTGTTCGAGCAGTTGTCCGCGTACCGCCGAACCGGCGCCGTCGGTGCCGAGCACGACGCGGGCGTCCGCGGTGGCGGTGCCCTGCGGGGTCTCGAAGGTCATCCGCGCGGTGTCCGGATCCAGGCCGACCAGCCGGTGGTCGAAGGCGATCCGCACGCCGGGCAGCTTCGCGGCGGCCTCCAGCAGCGCGTTGTTCAGCGCGCCCCGGCTGATCGAGTTGATCGCCCGGTCGCCGGAGACGCTGTACGACTGGAAGCCGGGCTCGCCGAGCACCGGGTGCACCATCCGGCCCCGCATCGGCAGCGCGTCGGCCATCACCTGCTCGTCGAGCCCGATCCGGCGCAGCGCGTCCAGCCCGCGCTCGGAGAGCGCCAGGTTGATCGACCGTCCCCGTTCGACCGTCCCGGTACGCGGGTCCGGCCGCCGCTCGTACAGCGCCACCGCATAGCCCCGGCGGGCCAGGAAGCAGGCCAGCAGGCAGCCGGCCAGCCCGGCACCGACCACGGCGATCTCGTCGCGTTCCCGGTTCATCCAGCTCTCCCAACGGTCGCGGCCAGCGCGTCGGCGACCCGCCAGCAGTCGTGGTACGTCGAGTAGAGCGGCACCGGGGCGAACCGGACGACGTCCGGCTCCCGGGCGTCGGCGATCACTCCGTGCTCGTACCGGAGCCGCTTGGTCAGCTCCCTGGCGCTGCCCTCGCCGAGTCTGACCGAGAGTTGGCAGCCACGGCGACCCGGGTCGCGCGGGGTGATCACGGTCAGCGGCCGGTCGGCGGTCACCTCGTCCAGCAGCCGCTCCAGGTAACCGGTGAGCCGCAGGCTGCGGTCGCGCAGCGCGGGCATCCCGACCGAGTCGAACAGCTCCAGCGAGGTACGCACCGGCCCCATCGAGAAGATCGGCGGATTGGAGATCTGCCATGCCTCCACTGTGGACGGCGGCCGGCTGACCGGCGTCATCTCGAACCGGGTGGCCGCCGCCGTGCTCCACCAGCCCTCGAAGCGGGGCAGGTCCGCATCGCCGTGGTGCCGCTCGTGCACGAACACCCCGCCCAGGGCGCCCGGCCCCGAGTTGAGGTACTTGTACGAGCACCAGGCCGCGAAGTCGACGTCCCACTCGTGCAGCGACAGCGGCACGTTGCCGGCGGCGTGCGCCAGGTCCCAGCCGACGACCGCCCCGGCGGCCCGGCCGGCGGCGGTGATCACCGGGATGTCCATCAGCTCGCCGGTGAGGTAGTTGACGCCGCCGAGCAGCAGCAGCGCGACGGTCTGCCCCTCGGCGGCGAGGAACGCGGTGACGTCCTCGGTGCGCAGGGTGTCCTCACCCGGTCGCGGCGTCAGCCGGACCACGGTGGTGTCCGGGTCGAGGCCGTGGAACCGGGCCTGGCTGCGCACCGCGTAGCTGTCCGAGGGGAAGGCGCTGTCCTCGATGACGATCCGGGTCCGCGTGCCGCTCGGCCGGTAGAAGCTGACCATCAGCAGGTGCAGGTTGACCGTGAGCGAGTTCATCACCACGGTCTCGGTGGGCAGGGCGCCGACGAGTCGCGCGGCCGGGGCCGTCAACAGCTCGTGGTACGGCAGCCAGGGCCGTTCCGCCTCCAGGTGCCCCTCGACACCGAGCCGCCCCCAGTCGTCCAGGTCGGCCAGCAACTCGTCCCGGGTCGCCCGGGGTTGCAGGCCGAGCGAGTTGCCCGCCAGGTACGCCGACTCGGGATGGTCACCGCCGTCGGCCGGTGGCACGTGGAACAGGTGCCGGTGTCCGGGGTCGCTGGCGTCCAGCCGGAGGGCTTCGGCCTCGCCGGGGCGTGGCGCCCCGGTCTCGTTCGTCGTCATCGTCGCCTCACATCGCGGTACGGGCGGACCACAGCTCGGGGAAGACCACCCGGGCCATGCTGCGTTGCAGCCAGGCCAGCCCGGCGGAACCGCCGCTGCCGACCTTGGCGCCCATGGTGCGCTGCACCGCCTTGATGTGGTGGTGCCGCCAGTCGCCGAACTGTTCGGCGACCTCGGTCAGCGCCTCACCGAGCATCCGCAGGTGGTTGTCCGGGCCGGCGTCGGCGTAGATCCGCACCCAGGCCGCCTCGACGGCGGGGTGCGGCTCGTGCTCGACCGCCACGTCCCGCTCCAGCAGGTCGGCGGGAAGCTCGTGGCCGTGCCGGGCGAGCAGGGCCACCACCTCGTCCCAGACGCTGGGCGTGTCGAGGGCGGCGGTCAGCTCGGCGTGCACCTCGGTCTGCCGGCGGAACGGCCGGATCAGCGCCGGGTCGCGGAGCCCGAGCTGGAACTCCAGGTGGCGGTACATGGCCGACTGGAATCCCGAGCCCTCACCGAGCAGGTTGCGGAAACGGTTGAAGTCGGCCGGGGTCATCCAGCGCAGCCCCCGCCAGGCGGCGTTGAGCCCTTCCAGGTGCAGCGCGGCCCGCCGCAGCGGGGCGAGCGCCTCCCACACCCGGTCGGTGCGCACCAGCCGGGCGGCGTCGCGCAGTTCGTGGCAGGTCAGGCCGAAGTACAGCTCCATGATCTGGCTGACCATCAGGAACGACATCTCGCCCGGGTCGTCGCTCAGCGGCTGCTGCAACCGGTGCAGCGTGCTGGCCTGCACGTACGCGTCGTACGGCACCCGCTCGGCGAATTCCAGCGTCGGCTCACCGCCGTTGCGCGCGGCACGGGCCGCGCGCTGGCGGCCGGTGACCGGACGCACCGCCGCCCGGGCACCGGGGCGCAGTTCCGTCTGCTCCATGCGTCGGCTCCTTCCTGGCGTCGGTCCAGACATGATCTCGCGGTGGGATCGCCTGACGGAATGCCTCTTCAACGGCGGTTCAGCAGGTCGACCTGCCGAACGAAAGGCACTGGCAGCAGTTCGCTTGCCGGACGTAAGGTCGCCGCGTGGACGAGATGGACTGGGCCCTGCTCCGTGAGCTGCAGGCCGACGCGCGACTGTCGTTCAGCGAGTTGTCCCGGCGGGTGCACCTGTCTCCCCCGGCCGTCGCCGAACGGGTCCGGCGGCTGGAGGAGACCGGCGTGGTCACCGGCTACCACGCCCACGTCGACCTGGCCCGGGCCGGTCGCAACGTGGTGGCGCTGATCCGGATGTCCTGTTACGGCGCCCGGTGCATCCTGCACGTCCCCGAGGTCGCCGACTGGCCGGAGATCCTGGAGATCCACCGGATCACCGGCGACGCGTGCAGCGTGCTGAAGGTCGCGGCCGGGTCGATCGGGGAGTTCGAGGCCGTCATCGACCGACTCGCCCCGTACGGGCAGCCGTCCAGCACGATGGTCCTCTCCACGCCGCTGGGCTGGCAGCCGGTCACCCCGCTGTCGGGTTAGCCGCCCCGGCAGGGGGAATGCGCCGCGGGTCACCCCAGCAGGACCGGTGCACCGGTGCCGGGAGGGAGGATCATGCGGGGTCTGCGTCCGTACCCGTCGACCGTCGTCCGACTCTTCGGCGCGTTCGCCTTGATCGGGGCTTTCGTCCTGGTCGGCGCCGCGCCCGCCCGGGCAGGTGAGAACACCTTCGTCGAGGTGACGCCGAACAGCGTGCAGGCCGGTTCCCGGGTGCACCTCAAGGCCAGCTGCGACAACGCCAACAACCGGCAGGCCGAGGTGACCTCGGACGCGTTCCGTCAGGTCTTCCTCCGCCCGAACGACGGCTTCCTCACCGGGGACGTCACCGTGCCGAGCGAGAAGCAGGCCGGCAACTACCCGGTCACCCTGCACTGCGAGAACGGTCAGACGGCCGACACCACGCTGACCGTGCTGAACATGGAGCAGCCCACCAAGGGACCGGCGACCGGAGGCGGCGGCACCGCAGGCGGCGACACCGGCTCGATGCTGCTGCTCGGCGGCGCCGCAACAGTGGCCGCGGTGGTGGTGTTCGGGCTGGTGAGCAGCCGGCGTCGGGCCGGTTCCTGACCCGCTGTCGCGATGAGCGGCTCTCGCGTACCCGCGCCGGAACCCGGTCCGGGTCGGCGCCGGACCACCGCCCGTCGGGTGCCTCGCGCCTGGCGTCGGGTGGTGGGCACGGCGCTGGGCCGGCTGGGCCGGGTCACCACGCAGATGGGGTCGGCCAGCGTCAGCACGCCCGACCCGGCGGCCCCGCCGGTGCCGCCCCGCCGTCGGCAGCTCGGCCGGTACCGCCGGTACGGCCGGTCCACTCCCGGGGTGCCGGTCCTGGTGATCGGCGCGTTGATGCTGCTGATCGTCACGATGCTCGGCGTCGAGCGGCTGACCGGGGTGAACCTGCTGCCGGACCGGTTCATCGCCGGGCTCGGCCGCCCGCCGAAGGAGTACCCGATGCTGTCGGCGAGCGAGCCGGTCAGCATCGAGATCAGCAAGATCGACCTGACCGCTCCGGTGCACAACGTCGGGATCGCGCCGGACGGCAGCGTCGCCGCTCCACCGGCCGAACGGGCCCAGGAGGCCGGGTGGTACGACCAGGGTCCGACCCCCGGCCAGTACGGCCCGGCCGTCATCGTCGGGCACGTGGACACCAGCACCGGACCGGCGGTCTTCCAGGACCTACGGGAACTGCGCGGCGGTGACCGGGTCGAGGTGGCCCGGTCGGACGGCTCGGTCGCGGTGTTCGAGGTCGAACGCATCGGCCGGTACGACAAGGAGCAGTTGCCGGCCGACGACGTCTTCGGCGACTTCAGCCGGCCCCAGTTGCGGCTGATCACGTGCGGCGGGCGCTGGGTCGGCGGCGACACCGGGTACGCGGACAACGTGATCGTCTTCGCCTCGCTGGTGCAGGCTCGCTGACCCGCCTGGACGCCCGGCCGACGACGGCCCTCGCGGCCGGGCCGCGTCGGAGGCGCGCCCAGGCGGCGCCGGACGCGGCTCGGGGCTGTCGCCGGGGGCGCGGCTCAGGCGGCTTCGGGCTCGCGCAGGTCGAGCCAGTCCGCCCAGCGCGGGTCGGGGGCGCGGTGCCCGAGCACCCGCCAGGCGATCCCGCGCGGCGGTGCCGGCGGGGAGTGCAGCCGCCAGCCCATCTCGGCGGGGGTCTTGTCGCCCTTGCTGTGGTTGCAGCGGGCGCAGGCGGCGACCACGTTCTCCCAGGCGTGCCGACCACCCCGGCTGCGCGGGAAGACATGGTCGATGGTCTCGGCCGGCCCCCGGCAGTAGGCGCACCGCCAGCCGTCCCGAGCGAAGATCGCCCGGCGGGACAGACCGACGTGGGTGCGGTACGGCACCCGGACGAACCGGGTGAGCCGGACGACGGAGGGCACCGGGAGCGCGTTGCGTGCGCTGTGCAGGATGCCCTCGCCGTCGGCGACGCAGACCGCCTTGGCGGAGAGCACGAGGATCGCGGCACGGCGGACCGACACGACACACAGCGGCTCGTAGGTGGCGTTGAGAACCAGCGCGCCGGAGCCCACCGTGGGTCGTATGTCAGGCATCGCGTCACCCTCCCGGTCAAGCGGCAGTCACACTCGCCACCGCCGACCGGTGTCGGACACAGCCCTACACCATGTCGACGCCGGCCGGTTCACCGACGTCCGTTGCGCCAATCGTCCCTGATCGGAACCGCGAATGCACGTACTAATCCTGGGTAGCCGGGGCGGCTTTCCGACCGGTCGAGGTCCGACGTCACCGTCCGGTGGGGCGGCGGTGTACCCGTCGGGCGGTTGCGGTACGAACACAGGGTGATTGTCAGCATCCTGCGCACCGTCGTCCCCACGCCGTCCCCGACCCCGTCGGAACCGGACGAGACACCCAGCCCGGAGTGTCTGGACGAGGTCGTCTGCAACTGGGTCTGGAAGTTCTCCGACTCGGTGTGGTTCGCCGAGGGCAGCTACTGGATCCTGATCAAGCCGTTGCGGATCCTGTTGATCCTGCTGCTCGCGATGTCCGCCCGGTGGCTGGTGCACCGTACGCTCCGCCGTCTGGTCCGCACCACCAGCGACGCCGGGGTGCCCACCATGCTCCGCCCGTTGCGCGAGCGCATCCCGACCGCGACCGCCGCACCCGGCGAGTTCGTGCCGGAACGTCGCCGACAGCGCGCCGAGGCGATCGGCTCGGTGCTGCGCAGCATCAGCACGGCGTTCATCTACGGCATCGCGGTGCTGATGGTGCTCAAGGAGTTCAGTTTCGAGCTGGCACCGCTGCTGGCCAGCGCGGGCATCGCCGGTGTGGCTCTCGGCTTCGGCGCACAGAGCCTGGTGAAGGACCTGCTCGCCGGGCTCTTCATGCTCATCGAGGACCAGTACGGGGTCGGTGACAACGTCGACCTCGGCGAGGCGACCGGCGTGGTCGAGGCGGTCGGGCTACGGGTGACCACGGTGCGCGACGGTCGGGGCGTGCTCTGGTACATCCGTAACGGCGAGGTCGTCCGGGTCGGCAACAAGAGCCAGGGCTGGGCGCTGGTGGTGGTGGACCTGCCGATCGGCTTCGCCGGCACCGAGGAGGCCATGGCGGTGCTGCGGACCGCCGCCGCCTCGGTCGCGGTCGACCCGGAGCTGGCCGCGTCGATCGTGGAGCCACCGGACGTGCTCGGCGTCGAGCAGGTGACGGTGGAGGGCACGGTCATCCGGACGGTGGTCAAGACCACCGCCGAGGGACAGTTCGCCGTCGGTCGGGAGTTGCGTCGCCGGCTCGCCGAGGCGCTGGAGAACTCCGGCATCACGGCGCGGATCGCGGTGGGACGGCTCTATCCCGGGCTACCTACTCGTTCCGATAGTGAGACCGGTCAGGGGGGTGCCACCTGAGCGGCGTGACGGGGGTCGCGGCCGAGTGGCCCCTCGGGTATCGTCCGTTCGTTCAGTCGGAGATGCGACCGTCCACCCGTTCGCCCTAGCCAGTTGTCAGACGATCGGGCAGAATCCGGTTCACGCGCTACCAAGCGCGGTCACGTCCTCGCTGATCTGCAGATCTGACGATGGTTCCGGCACGGTCATCACGAGTGACCCGCCACCGGAACGATGGAGGCGAAGGTGTCCGACGAGCGACCTTCTCCGGAAGGGCCGGCCACCTTCCGTGAAGTTTTCGCCCAGAGTGAGTACCGCGCCGTATTCGCGGCCAACACGCTGACCTGGATCGGCGATTACGTCGCCAAGGCGGCGGTCACCCTCCTCGTCTACCGGACGACCCAGTCCGTCGCCCTCTCCGCCGCCGCCTTCGCGGTGAGCTACCTGCCCTGGCTGATCGGCGGGCCCCTGCTGGCCACCATCGCCGAGCGACACCGGTACCGGCAGGTGATGGTCGTCTGCGACCTCATCCGCATGTCGCTGATGCTGCTCATCGCCATCCCGGGCATCCCGGTGCCGGTGATCCTGGCGTTGCTGTTCGCCACCACGTTGGCCAACCCGCCGAGTCAGGCCGCCCGGTCCGCCCTGATGCCGCTGATCCTGCCCGGCGACCGGCTCGTCGTCGGGCTCTCGATCAACGCCAGCGTGGGGCAGGCCGCCCAGGTGGTCGGCTATCTGCTCGGCGCCGTCGTGGCGACGGCGAGCCCGACCGCCGCGCTGCTGATGAACGCGGTCGCCTTCGCGCTCTCCGCGCTGCTCGTCCGGGTCGGCGTCCGCGACCGGGCCCCGGCGATGAGCACCGCCCACCGCAGTCACCTGCTGCGCGAGACCGGCGACGGGTTCCGGATCGTCTTCCGGACGCCGGTGCTGCGGGCGATCGCCGTCCTGGTCTTCAGCGCCATGCTCTTCTCGATCGTGCCCGAGGGGCTCGCCGCCGCCTGGGCGAACGAGAGCGCGGACGGGATGAACACCGGCCTGGCGCAAGCCATGATCATGGCCTCGCACCCGCTCGGCTTCATCCTCGGCGGCCTGCTGATCGCGCGGCTCGTCGGGCCGGCCCGTCGACTGGCCCTGATGCGCCCGCTGGCCGTCTTCGCGCCGCTGGCCCTGGTGCCGTCGTTGCTCGACCCCTCTCCGGTGATGGTGGCCCTGCTCGCCGCCGTCTCCGGCTTCGCGGTCGCCGGCATGCTGCCGGTCGCCAACGGACTCTTCGTGCAGGCCCTGCCGGACGGCTTCCGGGCCCGCGCCTTCGGCGTGATGGCCACCGGCGTGCAGGTGATCCAGGGCGCCGCGGTGTTGGTGACCGGGCTGCTCGCCGAACGCTTCCCGATCCCCGTCGTGGTCGGGGTGTGGAGCGTCGCGGGCGTGCTGCTGATGTCGATCGTGGCGCTCCGCTGGCCCGACCACCGGGCCGTGGCCGCCTCCGTCGAGGCGGCCCGGCGAGCCGGTGCCGCCCCCGCTCAGGGCGGTGCTCCCGGGCCGGAGGCGCCCGGCTCCGAACAGGTGGGTCCGGGGCGGCCGCAGCACGCGGTGAGCTGAACCACCCCCGGCCGGCCGTCCCGGGCGGGCCGACGGTCGATGGGGCCTGGCAGGATGGAACGGTGAATCCCGCAGGTGAGTCCGAGCGCAACGGCGAGACGGTCACGCTCTTCGAGGCCGTCGGCGGCGAGCCCACGTTCCGCAAGCTGGTCGACGAGTTCTACGCCGGCATCGCCACCGATCCGCTGCTACGGCCGATGTACCCGGAGGACCTGGGCCCGGCCTCCGACCGGATGAGGCTGTTCCTCATGCAGTACTGGGGCGGCCCGAACACCTACTCGTCCCAGCGGGGGCACCCCCGACTGCGGATGCGGCACGCGCCGTTCCGGATCGGCGCCGCCGAACGCGACGCCTGGTTGCGGCACATGCGCCGGGCGGTCGACACTCTCGACCTGCCGCCGACGATCGAGACCGAACTCTGGACCTACCTGGAGCGGGCGGCCCTCTTCATGGTCAACGTGATGGAGGACCCGGCCGCGCCGGCATGAGCCGTGGTCACCCGGCACGGGGTGCGTGCCCGCCACCTGCCCGGCGGCGGGCCGCATCCGTACGGCTCAGAGCAGCGCTCCCTCGTCGTGCAGCCAGTCGACGAAGCTGGTGGCCACTGCCGCCCCGCAGTCCAGCAGCTCGACCAGGAGGGCGTCGTGGGCCCCCGCGGCGAGCGGCACCTGCAACTCGGCGTAGATCGGCAACTGGCCCCGCTCGGTGGCGTCACCCACGTACGCCTTACAGAAGCGTCGGGTGTGGTTCCACTCGTTGACCACCCGGTAGGCCCGGTCCGCCCAGTCCGGCGGCACGGTCGCGTGCGGCCTGGCCCGGAGCACGAGGATCTCGTCCTCCGGCCCCTCCAGCGTGACCAGCACCGCGTGCCGCTCCCACATGGCCAACAGGTTGCCGTCGCCGTCGGCGAGATAGCGCACGTCGAGCAGGTCGAGCGCATCGCAGACCCGGCCCAGGGTGACCGGTTCGACGGTTGCCGGCATGTCGGCGATCAACGGATGCTCCCCGCCCGACCGGTCGTCCCCCGGTTGGCGGGGCGGAGGCGGCCCGACCCGGACCGTGCCCTCCACCGTGATCCTGCTTCGAGTTTCCGGGTCACCGCCACTGGCGGGACCGGGGCGCCATGACCACCACGGCATCGCTCGCGCACCTCACTCCCCAGCGGATCCAGTCGCCTACGGTGGGTTGGATCCGAGGATGGACGGTACCCGGACAGCCGGAACGAAGCACCCCCCCAACGGCAGCCCCAGCCCAGAAGGATGACCGAGGGTCATCCGTTCGCATGAGCCACGGAGGGCCGTACGACCAGATCCGTGGCCTTCTGCGACCAGACAGCTCCATACGGTCCCACCAGCCCGACCCATCGGCCAGCCGCACGGACCTGGACCGCGCCCGATTCCGGCGAATCCCCGGCAGCACCCAGGAAACCCATCCGAACCAGACCCTGCACCAATCGCTGGGTCACCTCCACCGGACGGCCAGGCTCGTCGTCCGGCGTGACCACCACCGCCACGTGGTCCAGTAGGGCGTCCCGCAGGGCCCGCTGCCCGACCGCCCGACCGGCCACCCCGTGCGCGGCGGCCTCGCGCAGCGTGCCCGCCGCCGCCGAGGCGAGTCGGCGCAGTTCCCCGCCCGGCAGCGTCTCCACCCACCGGCTCCCGGCCGGTGGCAACGCCCAGCGCCACTGCGCGTCCTGTCGCGTGGGCAACGCGCTCCCACCGGCCGCCAGTTCGGCCAGCAGACTCCCGGCGGCCACCGTGACGTCTCCGGCACCCGCGCCGGCCACCGTGCGCGCCGCCAGGACGCCCCACGGCAGCCGGGCCCAGAGGGCGGTACGGCCCGGTGCACCGGCCGGCCGCAACCGGACCAGGGCGGTGCTCTCGAACCGGACCAGCCGGGACAGGAAGGCCCCCGCGTCGGCGACGTCGACGATCCCGTGACCGTCGGCGTCGCCCCGCGATCCGGTCACGGTGTCCCGCCGTCGAGGGCGTACCCGAGCAGGAAGGCCCGTTCCTGCTCGGTCAGCCGACGGGCCGCCTGCTGGGCCAGGTCGAACGGCACCAGGACCGAGCGCGCCCGGCTGACCAGCAGGTCCCCGTCGTACATCTCGTAGCCGATGGTGAAGGAGGCCGCACGGATCTGCTCCACCCAGAGGTCGATCCGCACCGTGGGCGCACCATCGGCGGTGGCGCGGTGCAGGGCGAAGTCGACCGGGCGCAGATAGTCGATCTCGTGCCGGCGGATCACGACGCCGTTGGTGAACGAGTCGATCCCCTGGGCCTGGGCACCGGCGAACATCAACGCCACCCGCGCCTCCTCATAGAGCGTGAGGAAGCGGGCGTTGTTGACGTGACCGTACGCGTCCTGGTCGGACCAACGCAGGGTGCAGTGGTAGACGAACCGGTCAGCCACGACGATCCGCCCCGATCAGTCGCGGGTCAGCTTGCGGTAGGTCACCCGGTGCGGCCGGGCCGCCTCGGCGCCGAGCCGGTCGATCTTGTTCTTCTCGTACGCCTCGAAGTTGCCCTCGAACCAGAACCACTTGGCCGGGTTCTCGTCGTCGCCCTCCCAGGCGAGGATGTGCGTGGCGACCCGGTCCAGGAACATCCGGTCGTGGGAGATCACCACGGCGCAGCCGGGGAACTCCAGCAGCGCGTTCTCCAGGCTGGAGAGCGTCTCCACGTCCAGGTCGTTGGTCGGCTCGTCGAGCAGGATCACGTTCCCGCCGATCTTCAGCGTGAGCGCCAGGTTGAGCCGGTTACGCTCGCCGCCGGAGAGCACCTTGGTCGGCTTCTGCTGGTCCGGCCCCTTGAAGCCGAACGCGGCGATGTACGCCCGGGACGGCATCTCGACCTTGCCCACCATGAGGTGGTCCAGCCCGTCGGAGACGACCTCCCAGACCGACTTGTCACCGGCCAGGCCCTGCCGGTTCTGGTCGACGTACGACAGCGAGACGGTCTCGCCGACCTTGACCGAGCCGTCGGTCGGCTGCTCCAGCCCGACGATGGTCTTGAACAGCGTGGTCTTGCCGACGCCGTTCGGGCCGATGATGCCGACGATGCCGTTGCGCGGCAGCGAGAACGACAGGTTGTCGATGAGTACCCGGTCGCCGAAGCCCTTGGTCAGGTTGTGCGCCTCGATGACGGTGTTGCCCAGACGCGGCCCCGGCGGGATCTGGATCTCCTCGAAGTCCAGCTTGCGGGTCTTCTCCGCCTCGGCGGCCATCTCGTCGTACCGGTCGAGCCGGGCCTTGGACTTGGTCTGCCGCGCCTTGGCGTTGGAGCGGACCCACTCCAGCTCCTCCGTGAGGCGCTTCTTCATCTTGGCGTCGCGGCGTCCCTCGACGGCGAGCCGGGCGGCCTTCTTCTCCAGGTACGTGGAGTAGTTGCCCTCGTAGCCGACGGCCCGGCCACGGTCCAGCTCCAGGATCCAGCCGGCCACGTTGTCCAGGAAGTACCGGTCGTGGGTGATCGCCAGCACGGTGCCGGCGTACTTGGCCAGGTGCTGCTCCAGCCACTGCACGCTCTCCGCGTCCAGGTGGTTGGTGGGCTCGTCGAGCAGCAGCAGGTCGGGGGCCTCCAGCAGCAGCTTGCAGAGCGCGACCCGGCGGCGCTCACCACCGGAGAGCGTGGTGACGTCGGCGTCCGGCGGCGGGCAACGCAGCGCGTCCATGGCGAGTTCGAGCTTGGAGTCGATGTCCCAGGCGTCGGCGTGGTCCAGCTCCTCCTGGAGCCGGCCCATCTCCTCCATCAGCTCGTCGGAGTAGTCGGTCGCCATCTGCTCGGCGATCTTGTTGAACCGCTCCAGCCTGGCCTTGGTGTCCGCGACCGCCTCCTCGATGTTGCCGAGGACGGTCTTCGCGTCGTTGAGCGGCGGCTCCTGGGCCAGCAGCCCGACGGTGTGGCCGGGCATCAGCCGGGCCTCGCCGTTGCTCGGCCGGTCCAGCCCTGCCATGATCTTGAGGAGGCTGGACTTACCGGCGCCGTTCGGGCCGACCACACCGATCTTGGCCCCCGGCAGGAAGCTCAGCGTCACGTTGTCGAGCACGACCTTGTCGCCGTGCGCCTTGCGCGCCTTTTCCAGGACGTAGATGTACTGGGCCACGGTACGGGCTACCCTCCGTCGGTGGTGATCGCCGAATGTCGTGTGGTGCGGGTGCGGGCCGGTTGACCGCCCGCCGCCGGCCGGAAGCCGGCCACGCGCACGCCATCGTCAATCCTGACAGGTACGCCGCCCCGCGCCCACATCGCCCCGCCCGACGCCATCGGGTAGGCCACCGGCCCGACACGCGGCAGCCCAGGCCGTCGGGGCAGGCGGCGGGCCGTGTCACCATGATCACGTTCACGGTTGACGGAGTCTGGGAAGGGTAGGTGACTCCGGCACGGGGGAACAGACGCCGCAGCTACGCTCAGTACGCTCATCGCGGTGGACCCGTCAGCACCCGGAGGTGGCCGATCGTGACCGTCCGTAGCTCCTTTGTCGTAGTGGCGAATCGACTGCCGGTCGACGAGGTGAGCACACCTGAGGGCCGACAGTGGCGACGCAGCCCAGGCGGGCTGGTCACCGCACTGCACCCCGTCCTCGCCGAGCATCAGGGCACCTGGGTCGGCTGGGCCGGCGGCACCGGCGCGGCCCCCGAACCGTTCGACCTGGAGGGCATCCGCCTGCACCCGGTGCCGTTGAGCGCCGAGGAGTTGGAGCGGTACTACGAGGGCCAGTCCAACGCCACCATCTGGCCGCTCTATCACGACGCCGTCGAGACGCCCGCCTACAAGCGGCGCTGGCGTGAGGCGTACCGCCTGGTGAACGCGCGCTTCGCGGAGGCCGCGGCGGAGGTCGCGGCCGAGGGCGCGACGGTGTGGGTGCAGGATTACCAGCTCCAGCTGGTGCCGGCCATGCTCCGGGAACTCCGGCCGGACCTACGGATCGGGTTCTTCCTGCACATCCCGTTCCCGCCGATCGAGCTGTTCATGCAGATGCCGTTCCGCACCGAGATCCTGCGCGGACTCCTCGGCGCCGACCTGGTCGGGTTCCAGCAGCGGCTGGCCGCGCAGAACTTCGTCCGGCTCGCCCGCCACCTGCTCGGCCTGCGGTACGAGGGCCAGATGATCCAGGTGGACGGTCGGCAGGTCAAGGCCGGCGCGTTCCCCATCTCCATCGACACCAAGGAGATGGAGCGGCTGGCCGCCGACTCGGCGATCCAGGCCCGGGCCAAGGAGATCCGCGAGGAGCTGGGCAATCCCAAGACGATCATCCTCGGCGTGGACCGGCTCGACTACACCAAGGGCATCGAACTGCGACTCAAGGCCTTCCGCGAACTGCTCGCTGACGGAAAGTTGACAGTCCCCGACGCCGTTATGGTGCAGGTCGCCACGCCGAGCCGCGAACGGGTCGAGCACTACCAGGCACTTCGCGTCAAGGTCGAGCGCGAGGTTGGTCGGATTAATGGCGAATTTGGGCGGGTCGGTGTGCCTGCGGTGCATTATCTGCATCAGTCGTACAGTCGGACCGAACTGGCTGCGATGTACGCCGCCGCTGACGTGATGATGGTGACTCCACTGCGAGACGGAATGAACCTCGTGGCCAAGGAGTATGTCGCGTCGAGGGCGGACCACGGGGGCGCGCTCGTACTCAGTGAGTTCGCCGGCGCAGCCACCGAGCTGCGTCAGGCGTTCCTGTGCAACCCGCACGACCCCGACGCGGTCAAGGACGCTCTGCTACGGGCCGTGCATGTGGAGAAGCCGGAGGCTCGTCGCCGTATGCGGACTATGCAACGCCATCTGCGCACCCACGACGTGGGGCACTGGGCGAAGTCCTTCCTCACCGAACTAGGTGTGCCTGACATGGAGGCGGCGTGAACGCCGGCTCAAACGAGATCATCACCCCGGCGGCGGGCACCATGGACCCGGAGCTCCGGTCCGCCATCGGCCGGATCGCCCGGGTCCCCCAGCTCCTCGTCGCCTGCGACTACGACGGCACGCTCGCCCCCATCGTGGAGGATCCGAGCAAGGCCGTACCGCTGCCGGAGTCGGTGGCGGCGGTGCGTGCCCTGGCCGCGCTGCCGCAGACCACCGTGGCCGTCGTCTCCGGTCGCGCGCTGCGCGACCTGGCCGCGCTCTCCCGGCTGCCCAGCGAGGTCCATCTGGTCGGCAGCCACGGCTCCGAGTTCGACATCGGGTTCGTCGAGCGGCTCTCCCCCGAGCTGATCGCGGTCCGCACCCGGCTGCGGGACGCGCTGCGCGAGATCGCCGCGACCCACCCGGGCGTACGCCTGGAGCGCAAACCGGCGAGCGTCGCGGTGCACACCCGTGGGGTGGCCCCCGAGATCGCCGGCGCGGCCATCGAGGCGGTCCGCAACGGTCCCGCCACCTGGCCGGACGTGACGGTCACCCAGGGCAAGGAGGTGATCGAGCTGTCCGTGGTGGCCACCCACAAAGGCACCGCGGTCGACCAGCTCCGCACCCAGCTCTCCGCCAGCGCGGTGCTCTTCATCGGTGACGACATCACCGACGAGAACGCCTTCGGCAACCTGCACGGCCCCGACGTCGGCATCAAGATCGGGCCCGGCGAGACCAAGGCCGGCTACCGGGTGGACGAGCCGATCGAGGCCGCCCGCGCGCTCGGACTGCTCCTGGAGACCCGACGGCACTGGCTGTTCGGCGAGCGCGCGGTGCCGATCGAGCGGCACTCGATGCTGGCCAACGGGCGTACCGTCGCCCTGCTCACGCCGGACGCCAAGGTCTCCTGGCTGTGCAACCCCAAGCCCGACTCGGCGGCCATCTTCGCCGACCTGGTCGGCGGCAGCCCGGCCGGTCACTTCAGCGTCGCCCCCGAACGCGGCGGCATCCCGCTCGGCCAGCGCTACCGGTCCGGCACCATGACCGTGGAGACCCGCTGGTCCGGGCTGACCGTCACCGACTGGCTCGACAAGCCCGACCCGAAGGCCACACCGGACGGTCCCGCGATCATCTCCGGTGACTCCACCCTGATCCGGGTGCTGGCCGGCACCGGTCGGGTCCGCGTGGAGTTCGCTCCCCGGCCCGAGTTCGCGCAGGTCGCGGTCCAGCTCCAGCCGGTCGGCGACGGCCTGCTGGTGCTCGGTTCCAACGAACCCATCGCGCTCTACTCCCCCGGCGTGCAGTGGGAGGTCGGCAACGACGGCGGGTACTCGACCGCCAAGGCGGTGGTCGACCTCTCGGCGCTCGGCGGGCAGGTCGTGCTGGAGCTGCGCTTCGGCACGCACAGCCTGGAACACCACCGGCTGCCGATCCACGAACGCCAGGCCGCCGCGGAACGGCCCTGGAAGGACTGGGTCGCCTCGCTACGCCTGCCCACCACGGCCCGGGACCTGGTCGCCCGCAGCGCGCTCACGCTACGCGGGCTCTGCCACGAGGCGACCGGCTCGATCCTCGCCGCCGCCACCACCTCGCTCCCCGAGGAACTGGGCGGAGTCCGCAACTGGGACTACCGCTACTGCTGGCTGCGCGACGCCGCGATGACGGCCCGCGCCCTGGTCGACCTCGGCTCGATCACCGAAGCCGAGGCGTTCCTGCGCTGGGTGGACGGATGCGTCGAGCGCACCGGCGGACACCCCGAGCGGCTGCACCCGCTCTACACCGTCGACGGGTACGAACTGGGCGCCGAAGCGGTCATCGACACGCTGCCCGGCTACGCCGGCTCCCGGCCCGTACGCGTCGGCAATCTCGCCAACCACCAGCTCCAGCTCGACGTGTTCGGCCCGATCGCCGACCTGATCGCCGCCACCGCCGACGCCCGAGGATCGGTCCGCCCCGAGGAGTGGCGGGTCCTGGAGAACATGGTCGAGGCGGTCCGTCGCCGCTGGCACGAGCCCGATCACGGCATCTGGGAGGCGCGTCTGCCTCCCCGGCACCACATCTTCTCGAAGGTGATGTGCTGGATGACCGTCGACCGGGCACTGCACGTCACCCGCCAGCACGGCGGCGAGGACCGCGCCGAGTGGGTGGAACTGCGCGACCGGATCGGCGCCAACGTCCTCGAACACGGCTGGCACGAGCAGGCCGAGGCGTACAGCGTCGCGTACGGCGACGAGGACATGGACGCCTCGTCGCTGTGGATCGGCCTGTCCGGGCTGCTGCCCGGCGACGACCCGCGCTTCCTCTCCACCGTGCTCAAGATCGAGGCGGACCTGCGCAGCGGCCCGGTCGTCTACCGCTACCACTGGGACGACGGCCTGCCCGGGCGGGAGGGCGGCTTCCACATCTGCACGTCCTGGCTGATCGAGGCGTACCTGCGCACCGGTCGGCGTACCGACGCCGAGGAACTGTTCCTCCAGATGATCGACACGGCGGGCCCGACCGGACTGCTCCCCGAGCAGTACGACCCGCTCGCCGAGCGTGGCCTGGGCAACCACCCCCAGGCGTACAGCCACCTCGGCGTGATCCGCTGCGCGCTGCTGCTGGACAACATGCTCAAGCAGTAGCCCACGTACGCGCACACGGGCGGCCGGAGACCCAAAGGTCTCCGGCCGCTCCGCCGTCCCCACTGCGTCCTCCCCAGCGCTCCGCACTCTCTCCCACGTCTCACCCCCACACCCCTTTCCCCGCCCGCGCTACGTCCCACCCCCCGGCCCCACCCCGCCCCGCCCTCCCCCGCATATCACTCACCAGTCCCGCCCTGGGATGGTTCGGGCATGGCTCGGGGATGACCCCCCGGTTGATCAAGAAGTTTCAATCCGGATTCGCCGCCCATACGCACCAAACTCCTTGATCAACGACTGACCTTGCAGCGGGTCGGCCTTGCGGGGCTGGCGCGGACGGGCCCTGCGGGACAGCACGGGAGGCAGCGCGCGCCGGGGATTTCTGCCTGGATGGCGGCCGTGTCCGCTATGAGTCGAATTCGGATCGGTGCTGGGCGGAATCGGGGTGGGGTCGGGGGCGTTGTCATCGGGTGGCTGACCGCGCAGGACCTCAACCCCGCGCAGGCGGTTCGACTCTCGCCTCGGCGCAGGATGGCGGGCGGGTGTCGGAATGGTCTGGCTCGGTCGGTGGTTATACCTGGTCCCGGCGCCGCGACAGGCTGGTGGATGGCCGGGGAATGATGCGGGCTGCCAGGTGGTTGTGTATTGACCCGACGCCGCAAAGCCGGATCCGCTGATCCCTTCTCGGGCCGTGTTGCCGTCGGATTTCCTCTTCTTCTAGCGCCTGACGGCGTTCGCGTCACTCTCGATCCCCCTGTGGGTGGCGTCTACCCCCGAATGGAGCTTGTGATGAACTCGAAGCTGCTGCGTAAGAGCGTTCTCGGTGTTGCCGGTCTCGCGTTTGCCGGTGGTGTGTTCGCCGGCCCGACCATGCAGGCTGACGCCACCCCTGTCACGGGTTCGCTGGTGGCGGTGCAGGCGGACAAGCCCGACAGCGGCAAGTTGATTCCGCATGGTGTGCAGGGTGCCCAGTCGCGTATCGACCTGTCCGACGAGCAGGTCGCCAACGCGAAGGCGATCATCGCGGCGACGAAGAAGGCCGGTATGGACGAGCGTGCCGCCGTGATCGCGATCGGTACGGCGTTCCAGGAGTCGAAGTTGGAGAACCTGGGTCACCTCGGTGACCGCAACGATCATGATTCGCAGGGCTTGTTCCAGCAGCGCCCCTCTTCGGGTTGGGGCACGGTGGAGCAGATCACCGACCCCGAGTACTCCACCCTCGCCTTTCTGAAGGGTTTGAAGCAGGTCGACGGTTGGCAGGACATGCCCCTGACCGTCGCCGCCCAGACCGTCCAGGTGTCGGCGTTCCCGGATCACTACGCCCAGTGGGAGCAGCAGGCCGCCGACCTCGTCGCCGAGCACTGGAACAGCTGACCCCACACCGAACAGACTTTCCTCGCACAAGGGGGAGCAAGAACGCCGCCGGCCGGTACCCACCACGGGTACCGGCCGGCAGCGTCTTCTCCGCGCCCCGGATCCCCGCACGACTTGCGGTGTACGGCGGGGTGGGATGTAAGCAGGGGTCCCCTGCTATACACCAGGCGTTAGCAGGGGACCCCTCCTTACAAAACAAGCAAGCACACGAACAAGCCGGCAAGCAGAATCCGCCGCGCGACCGGGAACAACGAGCTGTGGAGCGCGGTTGTACCGGGCGTCGGTGTGATCCAGTGTCCCCGGGCCTCACCTAAAATGCCGTCGCGGAATACCAGTTCGGCTGGAGCCGCGTCGCGCCACTCGCCGAGAGGCGACCTGCACACCGACCTACTGGCCGGCATCCCACTCGGGGTGCCGGCCAGTCGCCTTCACTCGGACAGGTCGAGAGCAGTGACCACGTCACCGAGTACGACCACGGCGGGCGGGCGCAGTCCCGCGTCGGCGACGGCGGCGGCGACCTCGCCCAGCGTGGCGCGCACGACCCGCTCCGAGCCGGTGGTGGCCTCCTGGACCACGGCCGCCGGGGTGTCGGCGGGTCGCCCGTGTGCCAGCAGGGTGGCGGTGATCGCCGGCAGGTTCTTGAGCCCCATCAGGATCACCAGCGTGCCTCGGAGACCGGCCAGGGCCTCCCAGCGCACCAGCGAGTCCGGTGAGTCGGGCGCGACGTGGCCGGACACCACGGTGAACTCGTGGGCCACGCCCCGGTGGGTGACCGGGACGCCGGCCGCTGCGGGGGCGGCGATGGAGCTGGTCACGCCGGGAACCACGGTGACCGGTACGCCAGCCTCCGCGCAGGCCAGCAGTTCCTCCCCGCCCCGGCCGAAGACGTACGGGTCGCCGCCCTTGAGCCGGACCACGAAGGACCCGGCGCGCGCCCGGTCGACCAGGATCTGGTTGATCTCCTCCTGGGTGCGGGACGGTCCGTAGGGGATCTTGGAGGCGTCCACCAGTTCGACGCCGGAGCGCAGCTCGTCCAGGAGCAGGCCGGGCACCAGGCGGTCGGCGACCACGACGTCGGCCTCGGTGAGCAGACGCCATCCCTTCAGAGTGATGAGCTCGGCGTCGCCCGGCCCGGCACCCACGAGGGCGACAGCGCCGCCCCGACCCGTCCGGGTGTTAACAAGGGGCCCTTCCTCTACCGGAGGCGTTAATAAGGTGCCCTTCCTTACGTGCAGGAGGGTGCGGATGGCGTCTCGGACGGCCATGGCGCGGTGTGGGTCTCCGCCGCCGAGGACGCCGACGGTCACCGGGCCGTGCCGGGTCACCGCCGGGGTCCAGGCGGTCGCCGCCGTACGGTCGTCGGCGCGTACGCAGAAGATCCGGCGTTCGGCGGCGGCGGCGCTGACCGTGGCGGCGGCGACCGGGTCGTCGATGGCGACCTGCACCAGCCAGGCGCCGTCGAGGTCCTCAGGGACGAAGCGACGCTCCGCCCAGCGCAGCCGTCCGGCGTCGGCGTGGGCGCGCAGGGCCGGACTGATCTCGGGCGTCACCAGCAGCACGTCCGCCCCGGCGTCGATCAGGGCGGGTACCCGGCGGGTGGCCACCGTTCCCCCGCCCACCACGACCACCGGAAGGCCGGCCAGGCGCAGTCCGAGCGGATAGGGGTTCGCGGTCACTTCTCGGCCACCCCGGCGGAGTCGAAGGTGGCGACCTCGTGCAGGACGCGGGCCGCGCCGGTGACCACGGGCAGGGCCAGCAGGGCGCCGGTGCCCTCGCCCAGCCGCAGGCCGAGGTCGATCAGCGGGTCGAGACCGAGCCGGCGCAGCGCGACCGTGGCGCCCGGCTCGGCGGAGCGGTGACCGGCGATCATCGCGCCGACCGCGTCGGGGGCGAGGGCCGCGGCGGCGAGCGCGGCGGAGACCGCGATCACGCCGTCCAGCAGCACCGGTACGCGTCGCGCGGCGGCACCGAGGACGAACCCGGTCAGTGCGGCGTGTTCCAGCCCGCCGACGGCCGCGAGCACTCCCAGCGGATCGTCCGGGTCGGGGGCGTGTCGGTGCAGCGCGGCCCGCACCACTTCGATCTTGTGGTGGTACGTCGGGTCGTCGACGCCGGCGCCCCGACCGGTCGCCTCGGCGGCGTCGACCCCGGTGAGGGCGGCGATCAGGGCGGCGGCGGGGGTGGTGTTGCCGATGCCCATGTCCCCGGTGAGCAGGATTCTCGCGCCCGCGTCGATCAGTTCCCCGGCGATCCGGATGCCGACCTCGATCGCCGCCGTGGTCTCCTCGCGGGTCAGCGCGGCGGTGACGGTCAGGTCCCGGGTGCCTCGGCGTACGGGGGTGGTGACCAGTCGGGGCAGCCCGCCGTTGTCGTCCGCGTCGGTCGGGTCGGGGGCGGGCAGCGGGGTGGCCACGCCGACGTCGACCACGGTGACCGAGGCACCGGCCTGCCGGGCGAACGCGTTGACCACGGCACCGCCGGCCAGGAAGTTGCCGACCATCTGCCCGGTGACCTCCTGCGGCCAGGGGCTGACCCGCTGGGCGTGCACCCCGTGGTCTCCGGCGAAGATCGCCACTGCGGCCGGGGTCGGCAGCGGTGGCGGGCAGGTGCCGGCCAGGCCGGCGAGGCGTACGGACAGCTCCTCCAGGGCACCCAGCGAGCCGGCCGGCTTGGTCAGCCGGGCCTGCAACTGGCGGGCCGCGGTCATCGCCGGCTCGTCGAGCGGGCCGATCGCCGCGATGGTGGTCTCCAGCATCATGCCTCCAGGATCTCCGCCAGCACCTCGATGAACGCGTCCGTGGTCGCCCGATCGCGTACGGCGATCCGCAGCCAGTCTGGTCCGAGTCCCGGGAAGGTGTCGCCCCGGCGTACCGCCCAGCCGCGTTCGCGCAGGTCGGCGCGGAGCCGGTCGGCACCGGGCCGCTGCACCAGGACGAAGGCGCTGGCCGGACGGCCGGCGACGCGTACGCCCGGCAGGGTCGACAGCCGGTCGACCAGGTAGGCGCGGTCGTCGGCGAGTTGCGCGGCGATGGCGCGCTCGGCCTGGACCGCGACGTCGGTGGCGCAGGCGGAGGCGGCGGCCAGGGCGGGGGTGGCGACGGCCCAGAGCGGCTGTACGGCGGCCAGCCGCGCCAGCAGCGTCGCCTCGCCGAGCAGGTAGCCGATCCGGAGTCCGGCCAGTCCCCAGGTCTTGGTGAGGCTGCGCACGACCAGCAGGCCGGGCAGGTCACGTCGGGCGGCCAGCGACTCGGGTTCACCGGGTACGCCGGGCGTGGCCGTGGTGTCGGCGAACGCCTCGTCGATCACCAGGACCCGGCCGGGGCGGGCCAGGGTGGCCAGGTCGGCGGCGGGGTGCAGCACCGAGGTGGGATTCGTCGGGTTGCCGATCATGACGAGGTCGGCGTCGGCCGGGATGCGCTCCGGGTGCAGCCGGAAGTCGTCGGCCGCGTCGAGCAGCACCCGTTCCACGGTGTGCCCGGCGGCCCGCAGCGCGGCCTCCGGTTCGGTGAACTGCGGGTGCACCACCACGGGTCGGCGTACTCCGCGCAGCGCCTGGGCGAGCAGCACGAAGCCCTCGGCAGCACCGGCGGTGAGCAGCACCTCCTCCGGTGGGCGGCGGTGCCGGGCGGCGACGGCGGCGCGGGCCGGACGCGGGTCCGGGTATCCGGCGAGGTCGTCCAGGGCGGCTCTGATCGGGTCGCCCAGCCAGGCCGGCATGGGGGCGCGCCGGACGTTGACGGCGAGGTCGACCAGGCCGTCGCCGACCTCCGCGTCACCGTGGTGCGCGAGGTCGGGTTCGGGTGTCGGGTGGGACGCTCCGGTGAGCGGACCGTGCATGCCCGCGATCCTGCCGGGAAGGCGGCGCGGGCGACAGCAGCCCGTGGAGTGCTCCGCATCACCACTGATCACTTCATGAGTATTTCTCATGTGCGAATCGGAAATGTCATAACTTATCGGTGTGAGTAATCGACCCCTTGCCGCCGCAGGTCGACTCGTTCCTCTCCTCCGCGCCGGGCTGATCGCCGGTGTCGTCGTCGCCGCCGTCGCGTACCCCGTGGTCGCCGTGACCGGCCTCGGCGCCAAGGCCACCGCGCACGCCGTGGAGAGCAAGACCCGCCTGCTGGCCACCGCCCTGCCCGCCGAGACCTCCTACCTGTACGCGCCCGACGGCAAGACCGTGCTGACCATGTTCTTCGAGGAGTACCGGCAGTACACCAAGCTGGCCGACATCTCCCCGCACATGCAGCAGGCGATCGTCGCCGCCGAGGACAACCGCTTCTACCAGCACCACGGCGTCGACCCGAAGGGCGTCGCCCGCGCCTTCGTGGCCAACGCCCGCTCCAGCGGCGTCTCCCAGGGCGCCTCCACGCTGACCATGCAGTACGTGCGGATGGCGCTGCGGGACAGCGCCACCACGCCCAAGGAGGTGCAGGAGGCCACCGCGCAGACGCCGATCCGCAAGGTCAAGGAGATGCGGATGGCGGTCGACCTGGAGAAGGAGCTGGGCAAGGAGGACATCCTGGAGCGCTACCTCAACTCCGCGTACTTCGGGCACCGCGCGTACGGCATCTACGCGGCCAGCGAGATCTTCTTCTCCAAGACGCCGAAGGAACTCACCCCGGTCGAGGCGGCCACCCTCGCCGGCCTGGTGAAGTCCCCGTCGCAGTACGACCCGGCCAGCTCCGACCAGAAGGACGCGACCACCCGGCGCAACTACGTGCTCGACAACATGACGCGGCTGGGTTACCTGTCGCCGGACTCCGCCGAGGCGGCCAAGGGCGAACCGATCCGGCTGCGGCTGACCTACCCGCCCAACGACTGCGCGGCGGTCCCGGAGAAGTGGAACAGCTGGGGCTTCCTCTGCGACTACCTGAAGAACTGGTGGAGCGCCCAGCCCGCGTTCGGCAAGAACCGCCTGGAACGCCTGGACAAGCTGCGTCGGGGCGGCTACCGCATCGTGCTCAGCATGGACCCGAAGGTCCAGGAGGCGGCGGAGAAGAACGTCGGCACCGAGGGCAACACCGGCAGCCCGTTCGCCAACGGCATCGTGGTCTCCGAGCCCGGCACCGGGCGGGTCAAGGCGATGGCGGTGAACCGCACCTACTCGTTGGAGGTGAACGAGAACCCGCTCAGCTCGAACCCGGAGGCGGGCCCGAACGTACGGGCCAACTACCCGAACACGGTTGCCCCACTGATGGGCGGCGGTGACCTGCCGGGCTACCAGGCCGGATCGACGTTCAAGATGTTCCCGATGCTGGCCGCGCTGGACGCCGGCATGACGCTGAACACCAGCTTCAACGCCCCGCACAGCTACCGCTCCGAGGTCTACGACGGCTGGCAGCCGTCGAACGCCAGCGGCGCGATGAGCGGTACGCAGACCATGTGGTCCGGCTTCGGCAAGTCGGTGAACACCTACTTCGTCTGGCTGGAGGAGCAGGTCGGGGCGGAGAAGGCCGTCCGGCTCGCCGAGCAGTTGGGGCTGCGCTGGCGTACCGACGTGGACCGCGACCACGCCTCACCGGCGAAGGCGAACAAGTGGGGCGCGTTCACGCTCGGCGTCTCCGACGCCACCCCGCTGGAGATGGCCAACGCGTACGCGGCGATCGCCGCCGACGGACGCTACTGCGAGGCGATCCCGGTGAACGCCATCTACAACCGGGACGGCACGCCCGCGATGTTCACCACCCCGGGCGGTATCCAACGCGAGATCGCCAAGCCGCGCTGCCGCCAGGTGGTCAACGCCGACGCGGCGCGGGCCGCGACCGACGCCGCCCGCTGCCCCACCGGGGACACCCCGGCCAGGGGAAGCTGCGGTGGCTGGTCGACCGCGGACAGCGTGCGCGGCACGGTGGGCCGCCCGGTGGCCGGCAAGACCGGCACCACGGACAGCACCCGGTCGGCCTGGTTCGTCGGCTACACCCCGGAACTGGCGGCGGCCAGCTTCATCTCCGACCCGGACAACCCGTTCAACGCGGTCGGCGACGGCCAGTCGCAGATCCCCATCGCGGCGGTCTCGAACACGCTCCGCGACGCCCTCAAGGGCACCCCGACGCGGGACTTCACACCCCCGTCGGACCGCATCGTCGGCTGACTCCCGACACGCGCCGGAGCGCCGCTCAGGCCGGTGCTCCGGCGGCCGGTTCGGCCGCCACCACACCGGCGGGCGTGATCGGGACACCCAGGTCGGGACCGGCCGGGATCGCGGCCGGCTCGGTCACCGCGGCGGCCACCAGACGCCCGGCGATCCGTGGGTACGCGGCCCAGTGCGGGACGAGCTGGGAGGCGTGCACGCCGCGCCAGACGAAGCCCTCCGGCGCGCCACCCGCCCAGCCCCACGCCGGACGGGGCCCGCCCCGGGGGGTGAGCACCGCGCGGTGCTCCTTGTGCCCGGTCACCACCTCGCCCCGGGTCGCCACCACACTGTCGCTCTGGGCGGTCGCCTCGCGGTACCCGACCACCAGACCGTCCCGGATGCTGCCGATCGCGTCGAGCACCCCGCACATCGGCAACCCGTCGAGTTCCCGAGCCAGCCAGAGCAGCCCGGCCCCCTCGGCGACGACCGGTCGGCCGGTACGCGCCAACTCGGCCACCGCGATGCAGAGCCGCCGGTTGGCGGAAAGCTGCTCGGCGTACGACTCGGGCAGCGCGCCGCCGACCACCAACGCCCGGGTGCCGACCGGCAGCACCTCGTCGACGAAGGGATCGAGCGTGACCACGTCGGCACCGGCGGCCCGCAGCAGCTCGACGGTCTCGGCGTGGCTGAAGCTGCCGCCCGGCCCACCGGCCACCGCTACCACCGGCCGTCCGGCACCGGCCGGCACCGGCGGTGCGGCGGCCCCCTCCGGGTGCGGCGACCACGGCGACACCGCGAGTGCGGGGGCCGACCGGGCCAGCCCGAGCAGCCGTTCCAGGTCGACGGTGGCGGCGACCGCCTCACCGAGCCGGCGGACCGCCCGCGCGGCCTCGCCGCCGTTCTCCAGCACCGGCATCACCCCGTGCCGGCGGCTCGGCAGCACGGCCGGCAGGTCCTGGCGGCGCAGCGCGCCGTAGACCGGTATGCCGATGTCGTCGAGCGCCTCGCGCAGCAGCGTCTCGTGCCGGGCGGAGGCGACCCGGTTGAGGATCACGCCCCCGATCCAGAGCTGCTCGTCGTACGCCCGGAAGCCGTGCACCAGGGCGGCCACCGACTGGCCCATCGCGGCGACGTCGACCACCATCACCACCGGGCTGCGCAGGGCGGTGGCGACCGCTGCGGTCGACTCGGTCTCGCAGCGTCCGCTGAGGCTGTCGTAGAGGCCCATGCTGCCCTGCACCACGGCGAGCCCGGTGTCGGCGGCACCGTGCAGCAGCAGCGGCGCGAGCCGGTCGGTGCCCATCAGCCGAGGGTCCAGGATGCGCCCGGGTCGCCCGGCGGCGAGCCCGAGGTAGGCGGCGTCGACCGGATCCGGGCCGATCTTGAATCCGGCCACGTCGAGACCGCGATCGGCGAGCGCGGCGAGGATGCCGATCGCCAACGCGTTCTTGCCGTGCCCCGACGAGGGGGCACTGAGCACCAGACGCGGCACGACGGTCATCATCGACTCCTCGCGAGCGGAGAGCGTGCCGACCGTCGGCGCGCCCCGTGCGCGTGACGATAACCCACGCCGGTCGCCCGTAGGCGCCGCCCGCCGTCCCGACCCACTTCGATCCGCCCGACCGGAGCGGACCGCCCCGGCACCGACACGCTCCGTCGTCGACCGGCCGGTTTCCGGCCGTCACCTCGACGGGCGGGGCGGCGCAGTGGCGACGGTCATACGGGTAGCCTCGTGGCGTGTACCGGTTCCTGCTGACGCCGCGCTGGCTGGGCATCCTCGCGCTGACCCTGGTCCTCGCCACGATCATGGTGATGCTCGGCAACTGGCAACTGGACCGCTACCACGGTCGGACGGCGGTCAACGAACGCATCGACGCCGGGTTGCGGATGGACCCGATGCCGCTGCGCGAGGCGGTGCCCGCGCCCACCGGCGGCGCTGGCAGCGTCGGCCCGGCACCGGCCGAGGACCGGACCTTCATCCGGGTGATCGCGACCGGCCGGTACGACACCGACAACGTGGTCCTCGTCCGGGGCCGGACGGTGGAGAGCAAGGTCGGCTTCGAGGTGCTCACCCCGCTGGTGCTGGCCGACGGCACCGCCGTCCTGGTGAACCGGGGCTGGATCCCACCGGCGCCCGGCGGCGCGATGGCCCAGCCCGAGGTGCCGGCGGCGCCGGCCGGTGAGGTGACCGTCGAGGGCCGGGTGCACGCCAGCGAGAGCGGCTCCGGCAACGTGGCCCGACGGGAGGGCCGGCTGGAGACCCGCCGGGTCGCCGTACCGCAGCTCGCCGCGCAGTTGCCGTACCCGGTGCACGGGGCGTACGTGCTGCTCGACGAGCAGACCCCGGCCGCCGACCCGGTCTTCCGTGCGGTGCCGGTGGGGCACGCCAACAACTGGCAGAACCTCGGGTATGTCGTGCAGTGGTGGATCTTCGCGGCGATGACGCTCTTCGGCTACGGCTGGATCGCCCGCCGGGAGGCCCGCCGGTTGGCCGGTGTGCCCGACGACGACCGCCCGCGCGACCGGGCCGCCGAACCGGCCCCGAGCAGCCCCGCGACGAGCAGCACGGCTCCGACCAGCTCTGCCTGAGCAGCCCGCCCCGGCCAGCTCTGTCTGCGCTGGTCAGCGGCCGGCGTGGATGGCGCGTACGGCGTCGATGGTGTCGGCCTCGGCGGCGGTCTTGTCGTCGCGGTAGCGGACCACCCGGGCGAACCGGAGAGCCACCCCGCCCGGATAGCGTGAGCTGGTCTGCACCCCGTCGAAGGCGATCTCCACGACCTGTTCGGGCCGGACCCGCACCACCCAGTCCCCGCGCTCCACGGCCAGCTCCAGGAACCGTTCGGTCTGCCACCGCAGCAGCTCGTCGGTGAGGCCCTTGAAGGTCTTGCCGAGCATCACGAATCCGCCGGTGGCCGGATCCCGCGCCCCGAGGTGCAGGTTCGACAGCCAGCCGCTGCGCCGACCACTGCCCCACTCGACGGCGAGCACCACCAGGTCGAGGGTGTGCCGGGGCTTCACCTTCACCCAGGCCGCACCGCGCCGACCCGCGTCGTAGGGCGCGTCGGGCGACTTCACCACGACGCCCTCCTGGCCGGCGTCGAGCGCGGCGGCGAATGCCGCGCCGGCCTGCTCCGGCCCGTCCACCTCGATCCGCCCGACCAGCACCGACGCGTCGACGGTCGCGGCGAGCGCGGCCCACCGCTCGCGACCGGGCAGGTCGATCAGATCCGCGCCGTCGAGGTGCAGCAGATCGAAGAAGTACGGCACGAGCACGGTCTCACCGGTCCGTGCGGCGGCGGCACGGACCGCCGGGGCGACGGATGCCCCGGTGGCCCGGCGGGCGGCGGCGCTCGACGTCTGCTGGAACGGCAACGGGCGGCCGGTGGCGTCCAGCCCGATCGCCTCCCCGTCGAGCACCAACTCGCGGGCGGGCAGGGCGCGGACGGCGGCGACCACCTCGGGCACCCGGCCGGTGATCTCGTCGAGGCTGCGGGTGAAGACGGCGATGTCCTCGCCGCTGCGGTGCACCTGGACGCGGATGCCGTCCAGCTTCACGTCGACCACGGCGGGTGTGCCGGTGGCGGCGAGCGCCTCGTCGACCGTGGCGGCGCTCTGCGCCAGCATCGGCGCCAGCGGTCGCCCGACCCGCAACCCGAACTCGGCCAACGCCGGGGCACCGCCGTCGAGTGCGGCCACCGCGACCGCCCGCAGGTCACCGGCGAGCAGCAGGGCCCGGCGTACCGCGCCGACCGGCACCTCGGCGGCCCGGGCGATCGCGTCGGCCAGCAGCCCGGCCTGGGCGCCCTGACGCAGTTCGCCGAGGAAGAGGCCGGTCAGGACGCGCTGCTCCTCGGCGGTGGCGGCGGTGTAGAGCGCGGCCACCAGGTCCCGGCGGCGGGCCTGCGAGCCCGCGCCGTGCACCGCCGCGATCTCGTCGATCGCCGCGTCGACCCCCGCCACGGTCAGCGTCGCCTCGGCAGCCGGTGGCGGCAGGTCGCGCAGCGCGGCCCAGCCGACGCCGGTCTGTCGCTGGCGCAGCTCGCCCGCGAGCCAACCGGCTCCCGCCGCCACCTCGTCCGGGTCGAGCCGGCGCAGGGCGTCGGCGAGCAGCTCGACCTTGGCCCGTCGGCCACTGACGGCACCGACGGCTGCGGAGGTGGCAGCCAGGTCGAGGAAACGCACGACCTCATCCTGCCAGCCACCCCCGACAACGGGTGTCACCTGCGCGGGAGCTGCTCCGGCGGGTCAGGCCGGGACCGGCTCCTCGACCCGCAGGCCGCGCGCGCGGACCTCCTCGGCGATACGGGACAACGACGCGTCCACGGCGACCAGGGCGGCGGACAGCTCGGCGAGCTGTTCCTTGAGCGTGGCCTCGGGCCACGCGGAGACGTCGACGTCTCCCAGAGCGCTGACGGCGGCCTCCAGCGGGGCCATCACCTCGTTCGTACGCATGTTCGAGAGGCTACAACAGTGACGCGTCCGACACGCCGGAAACCGCCACCATTCGCGCGCCATTCACCGAGTTGGGGCCACGCCCGCCTCGGCCACCTTGGCCAGCAACAACGCCTCGGCGAGGCAGACCCGGGCGAACTCGCCCAGGTGCAGACTCTCGTTCGGCCCGTGTGCCCGCGCGTGCGGATCCTCCACACCGGTCACCAGGATCGCCGCCTGCGGGAACATCTCCTGGAAGGTGGCGATGAACGGGATCGACCCGCCGACGCCGATGTCCACCGGGTCGGTGCCGTCCCAGGCCGCGCGGAAGGCCGCGCGCGCCGCGTCGAAGACCGGGCCGGAGGCGTCGATGACGCACGGTGCGCCGTCGTGCTCGAAGGTGACGTCGACCTGCGCGCCCCACGGCGCGTGCCGCTCCAGGTGGTCGCGCAACGCGAGGTACGCCTGCTTCGGCTCGTCGCCCGGCGCCAGCCGGAGGCTCAGCTTGGCCTTGGCGGCCGGCACCAGCGCGTTCGGCGCCTCGGCGGTGGCCGGGGCGTCGATGCCGAGCACGGCCAGCGCGGGGCGGGTCCAGAGCCGGTCGGTGATCCGGCCGGAGCCGATCAGGCGTACGCCCTCGACGAGGCCCGCCTCGGCCCGGAACCGGTCCTCGGGGTAGTCGACGCTTGCCTCGTTCCGACCGACCAGCCCCTCCACCACCACGTTCCCGGCGTCGTCGTGCAGCGTGGCCAGCAAGCGGACCAGCGCGGTGAGCGCGTCCGGCACGGCTCCGCCGAACATCCCGCTGTGCACCGCGTGGTCCAGGGTGCGGACCTCGACGAAGCAGTTGACGACGCCGCGCAGCGAGGTGGTCAACGCCGGCACGCCGACGTCCCAGTTAGTCGAGTCGGCGATCACGATGACGTCCGAGGCGATCGCGTCACGATGGTCGGCGAGCAGCTGCTCCAACGAGTCGGAGCCGTACTCCTCCTCCCCCTCGACGAACAGCACCACGCCCACGGGCAGGCGGTCACCGAAGGCCCGCAACGCGGCGACGTGCGCCATGACGCCGGCCTTGTCGTCGGCGGCACCCCGGGCGTAGAGCCGGCCGTCCCGCTCGACCGGCTCGAACGGGTCGGACTCCCACAGCGCCCGGTCCCCGACCGGCTGCACGTCGTGGTGGGCGTAGAGCATGACGGTGGGCGCGCCGGGCGGGGCGGCCCTGCGGCCGATCACCGCGGGCTGGCCGCCGGCCCGCACGATCTCGACGTCGAGACCGCAGCCGCGCAGCAGCTCGGCCACCGCCTCGGCGGAGCGCTCCACGTGCGAGTGGTCGAATCCCTCGAAGGCGATGCCCGGGATACGGACGAGGCGTTCCAGGTCGGCCCGGACGCCGGGCAGTTCCCGGGTCAGGGCCTCCCGCAACTCGGACTCGGTCATGATCGGTGTGCTCATGACCGGCATGGTATGCCGCCCCCACCTGCGGTTCCCCGCCGAGCCAGATAGTAGTGACGGTCATCGTGCGGCAACCCGGGGTCACCGTCGACCACCAGGTCGGCCCGCCTCTGCGTGTCGTCGGCGGCGAAGTGCGCCTGCTCGGTGTCGTGCCACCGACGCAGCTCCGGCAGGATCCCCGGGCCGTCGCGCGCCACCGCCCGCGCCAGCCGCAACGGGTGCGGCGCGGTGACGAAGACGGCCAGCGTCAGGTCCGGCCCGGCGGCGGCCCGGGACGTGCTGACCCCCTCGACGATCAGCACCGGTTCCACCGGCACCGACACCGGCTCGGGTCGGAAACACCGGCGCACCCAGTCGTAGCACCGGTACGACCCGACCCGGCCGGACCGCACCGGCCGCAACACGTCCCGCTCCAGCCGCGTCCAGAAGGTGAGCTGGTCGTCCCACCCGTCGAGCAGGTCGTCGGTGTGCACCACCGGCGGACGTACCGCCTGCGGCCCGATGCCGCCGAGGGCGTCGGCCAGGCGCGCGGCGAACAGCGTCTTGCCCGCCCCACTCGGCCCGTCCACGGCCACCAACCGGGTACGCCCCAACCGGGCCGGTGCCGTCAGCACCCGCCCCGCCAGTCCGGCGTACGACTCGAAGACCGCCACCACGGACACCGACGTTACCGATCGGGTTGTCCCGCACGGCTTCGGACCGCCTGCCGAGAAGCCACACGGCATGATCGTGGCGTGTCCCATTCCGTGATGAGTCCCGGCGTCGAGGCGTTGCTGGAGCAGGCCCGCTCGGGCATGAACCGGCTGTCCCCACAGGAGACGGTGCAGGCCGCCGCCCGGGGTGCCCTGGTGATCGACACCCGTACCGACGGGCAGCGGCGGGAGCAGGGCGACCTGCCCGGTGTCATCGTGATCGACCGGACCGTCCTGGAATGGCGGCTCGACCCGGCGAGCGACTGGCGGATCCCCGAGGCCACCAACTACGACATGGAGATCGTCGTGGTGTGTCGCCAGGGCTACAGCTCCAGCCTGGCGGCGGCGAGCCTGCGCGCGCTCGGCCTACACAAGGCGACCGACATGATCGGCGGTGTGGAGGCGTGGCGCTCGGCCGGGATGGCCTTCTCCGACCACCCCGCCGACGTCCGCTACTGACCGCCGACGTTCGTTCCTGACCGCCGGCATCGCGAGGCGCTGACGCCCGGCCGGTGACTAGGTGGGGACGCCGGGCGGGATGAAGGGCAGGTCGGCGGGAGGCCCGGACTCGACGAGCCGACGCAGGGCGGCGGTGTCGAGGTGTTCCTCGACGAGGTCGCCGAGCAGGTCGAGGGTGCGTTCGCGGGCGGCGGCGAAGGACGTGTCCGGGGCGACCCGGAAGCCGGTCCGACCGGCCAGGCGGGCGGCCCGGTCGAGGAACCAGCGGCGGAACTCGTCGGACTCGAAGGTGCCGTGCCAGTGCGTACCGTGCACGACTCCCCGCATCATGCCCTCACCGGCACCGTCGGCGTCCCGCAGCAGCGGCGTCGACTCCGGGTCGGCGGTCGAGACGTACCCGTGGTGGATCTCGTAGCCCCGGACCGGAAGCTCCCCGGCGGCGGCGGTGCCGGCCGCCTGGCGGACGGTCTTGCGCGGGTCGAAGGTGATCTCGACGGGCAGCAGTCCGAGGCCGTCGACGCTTCCCCGGCGGCTCTCCACCGGGTCGTGGATGGCGCGGGCCAGCATCTGGAAGCCGCCACAGATGCCGAGTAGTGGTCGTCCGGCCGCGACGTGCGCGGTGATCGCGTCGGCGAGGCCGGTCTCACGCAGCCAGGCCAGGTCGGCGACGGTCGACTTGGAGCCGGGCAGAACGACCAGGTCGGCGGCGGCCAGTTCGGCCGGTTCGACGGTCAGCCGGACCCGCACGCCCGGCTCGGTGGCGAGCGCCTCCACGTCGGTGGCGTTGCTGATCCGGGGCAGCCGCACCACGGCCACGTCGAGCCATTCGGTGCCGCGCGGGGCGGCCGGGCGACCCAGCACCCGGCCGTAGGCGAGCGAGTCCTCGGCGTCCAGCCACAGGTCCAGCGCCCAGGGCAGGACGCCGTACGTCGGGCGGCCGGTGAGCTGCCGCAGCGATTCCAGCCCGGGGGCCAGCAGGCCGAGGTCGCCCCGGAACTTGTTGACCACGAACCCCGCGATCATGGCCTGGTCGGCGGGTTCGAGCAGGGCCAGCGTGCCGAACATGGCGGCGAACACGCCGCCCCGATCGATGTCACCGACCACGATCGTCGGGAACCCGGCGTGCCGGGCCAGCCCCATGTTGACGTAGTCGCCGTCGCGCAGGTTGATCTCCGCCGGGCTGCCCGCCCCCTCGCAGACCACCACGTCGTACGCCGACCGCAACTCGGCCAGCGCCGCGTACGCGGTCTCGGACAACCGGGGACGCAGGGTCCGGAACGAACCGGCGGTCATCGTGTCGACCGCCTCGCCGAGCAGCACCACCTGACTGCTCAGGTCGCTGCCCGGCTTGAGCAGCACCGGATTGAACCGCAGGTCCGGGGCGAGCCCGCAGGCCGCCGCCTGCATCGCCTGTGCCCGCCCGATCTCGCCGCCCCGGCCGTCCGGCCCGACGACCACGGCGGAGTTGTTCGACATGTTCTGTGCCTTGAAGGGTGCCACCCGGACGCCCTCGCGGTGCAGCCAGCGGCAGATGCCGGCGGTGAGCACGCTCTTGCCGGCGTCGGAGGTGGTCCCGGCGACCAGCAGGCCACCGCTCACCGTGTGCCTGTGAGGCGTCGGGCCACCGCGCCGACCAGCCGGCCGGCGGTCAGCGGGTACGCCGCCGCGAGGCCGAGCGCGGCCAGTCCGACCGCACCGGAGATCCGGGCGGCCCGAGGCAGGTGCCGTGCCTCGGGACGGGGACCGTCGCCGAGGAAGGGCCGCACCTCGGACCGGCCGAAGTAGACGTTGCGCCCACCGAGCCGGACGCCCAACGCACCGGCCATCGCCGCCTCGCACTGCCCGGCGTTGGGGCTGGGGTGGTCGTCGCGGTCCCGACGCCACACCCGCCAGGCCCGCTCCCGGTCGCCCTTGCCGGCCGGTGCCAGCGCGACGGTCAGCAGGCCGGTCAGCCGGGCCGGCGCCAGGTTCAGCAGGTCGTCGAGGCGGGCGGCCGGGGTGCCGAACCGGGCGTAGCGCGCGTTGCGGTGACCGACCATGGCGTCGAGGGTGTTCACCGCCCGGTAGCCGAGCAGGCCCGGCAGCCCGGCCACCGCACCCCAGAAGAGCGGGGCGACCACGGCGTCCGAGGTGTTCTCGGCCACCGACTCGACCGTGGCCCGGGCCAACTCCGACTCGTCGAGGGTCGACGGGTCCCGACCGCACAGGTGCCCGAGCCGTGCCCGGGCGGCCGGCAGGTCCCCGCCGCGCAGCGCCCGACCCATGGTCCTCGCCTCGTGCCGCAGGCTCTGCCCGCCCAGCACCGCGAACGTGCCGGCGGCCACCAGCGCCGCACGGGCCAGCGGCTGCCGCCGGGTCGCGTACGCGAGGGCGGCCCCGGCCAGCACCGGCCCGCCGACACAGAGCGCGGTGTGGGTGCCACCGGCCAGCCGGTCGGGCCGGTAGAGCCGACGTTCCAGGGCGGCGGCGGCCCGGCCGAAGCCGGCGACGGGATGGCCGCGACGTGGGTCACCGAAGTACGCGTCGAGCGCGTACCCGGCGACGAGTCCCGCCGCGTTCGCCACTGCGCCCGTATGCCGCACCCGCACCACCTCCGGCCGGCCAGCCTAGCCGAGCCCGGCCACCGGAACCGCTGCTCGACCGCCCCGCCCAGTTCAGACGGGCTGCGGCAGTCGACCCCGCCCCCGCCGGCCACGCCCGGTCGCCGCCGCCCCGCTGCCGGACTCCGCCGGAGCGTCCGCCGAGGCCGTCGTCGACTCCTCGGCGTCGCCGCCCCGCTCGCCCGACTCGGACCCACCCGGCGTGCCGTCACCCGTGCCCGGGATCTCGCCCGTGGCCGAGAAGTCGCCCGTGCTCGGGGGATCGCCCGCGAGGCCGCCCGTGCGGGTGCGACCGTCCGTGCCGGAGTGGCCGTCCGTCCCGGTGACGTCGCCCGTGCCGGGCAGGTCGTCGAAGGGGTCGGTCCCGCCCAGGTGCTGTGGGTATCCGGTGCCCGCCGGGACGTACTCGGACAGCTCGAAGTCGTCGTCCAGCGGCCCGTCCTCGGGCAGGGCGGGCGCGTCGTCGTCCGACACGGCCTCGGTCAGTTCGCCGTGCACCCGCTGCTCGGTCTCGGCGTCGGACACGGTGCTGGTCGCCAGGTTCGGCTTGTTGCGCAGGAAGCGCCCGCGTCCCCGGGACAGGTCGTGACCCACCGCCACCGCCTCCAACTCGTAGAGAGTGCGGTGGTTGCCGGCGTCGTCGGTCCAGTCGCGGGTGTAGAGGCGACCGCAGACCACCACCGGGTCCCCGACCATCACCGACGAGGCCACTCCCTCGGCGAGCTTCCGCCAGCAGTTGACGCGTACGCGCAGGCTGTTGCCGTCCACCCAGCGCCCGCTGTCCCGGTCGAGACGGCGGGCGGTGGAGGCGACCTTGAAGTTGGCCACCAGCGTGTTGCTCTGCGTGGTGCGACGCCATTCGGGGGCGGTGAGCACGTTCCCGACGACCGTCACGTAGGTATCGAACATCGTTCCTCCAGCGGAGATCCGGGTCGGCTGGTACCGACTCGCCGCCCAGCCTCGCGCCACGCGGCCCACCCGAGCAGCCCCTCCGGTCGTACCTGTGGACAACCTGGCGGCCTGTGGACGAACGCCTGATCAAGGTCCCGATGTGCTAGGCCGACCGCCCCTGCCCGGCGCGGGCCCGGCGGCGGACGATCGGATCGCACAGGAAACCGTCAGGTTCCGGACCGGTCCGCCTGGGTAGGAAATCGCCAACCGCACCTGCGACGTCGAACGAAAGGTCAGCGATCATGATGATGACCATCGCTTGTTCCGCCCGCGTCCCTGGTCAGGTGCGGCGATGAGCGAGAACCCGGCCACCGTCGACAAGTGCCTGCGAATGGGCGCCGGATTCTCGCAGGCCGACCGGGACTGGATCGTGGTCCAGTTCGCCACGCTCGACGCCCGTCTGGCCGGTTTCCACGCCGACTCCACCGAACTCGAACTCTCGGTCAAGGACCGGGAGGCCAAGGGCCAGCGGGTCACGCTGGAGTGCTGGATCGCCGGCCGACAGAAGATCGTCACGACCTCCTCCGAGGAGGACCTGCGCGCGGCGCTCAACGACGCCCGTGACGACCTGCGCCGCAAGCTCAACGACTCCAAGACCCGTCAGGAGCCGCGCAACAACAAGCACCTGCGGGTCACGCCCCCGCCCGGCGAGCCGACCCCGGTCGACGAACTGGCCGAGGAACTGGCCGCCGCCGGGACGAAGACCGACGAGAGGTGACCGTGTCGCCGTCCGGACACCCGTCCGGTCGGCGGCGCTGAACAGGGAGAGGTGAACGGCATGCCCAACGTGCAGCAACCGGAGATGCGCCGCAGCGGCGAGACCCGGCTGGTCCAGGACAGCGACGGACCGATCCCGGGGGGTGGCTCCGCGACCAAGCAGGAGCACCGGACGGTCCCGGTGGACCAGGTCTCGCCGTACGGGCCGGATCGTGGGCGGGCCTCGACCTCGCACGAACCGACCGACCGCGACGCCCACGGCGACTGACCCGCCGCACGGTCGTAGCCCCCGCCCACGCTGGGCGGGGGCTACTACCGTGCGGTAGCTTCCTGGCGTACCGTCGGTCCGGTGGAACCCGACGTGCTGGGACCGCCCTACGAGCGGCACACCATCGACCTTGGCCGCGACGACGAGGGACCGGTGGTCGCGACCCTGGTCCGCCGCCGGGCCGAGCGACCCACCGGGCGCGCGGTGCTCTACGTGCACGGCTTCGTCGACTACTTCTTCCAGACCCACGTGGCCGACTTCTTCGCCGCCCGGGGCTGGGACTTCTACGCGCTCGACCTGCGCAAGTACGGCCGCAGCCTGCTCCCCCACCAGACCGCCAACTTCTGCCGCGACCTCGCCGACTACTTCCCCGAACTGGACGCCGCCGCCCAGATCATCCGCACCGAGGACGAACACGACACGCTGCTGGCCATGGGCCACTCCACCGGCGGGCTGATCGTCTCGCTCTGGGCGGACGCCCGCCGCGACACCGGGCTGGTCGACGGCATCTTCCTGAACAGCCCCTTCTTCGACCTCAACGCCCCCTGGGTCGTGCGTCGCCCCCTCGCGGCCGCCGTCGCGCGCCTGGGCCGTCGGGCACCCCACCGCGTCCTCCCCTTCGGCCTCGGCACCGTGTACGGCGAGAGCCTGCACGCCGACCATCGCGGCGAATGGAGCTACGACCTGGCCTGGAAGCCGCTCGCCGGATTCCCCGTCCGGGCCGGCTGGCTCAACGCCGTCCGCACCGGCCAACGACGCCTGCGCGCCGGACTCGACATCCCGGTGCCGGTGCTGCTGGCCTGCTCGACCCGCTCGTTTCGGGGCGTCAAGTGGCACGATTCGGCGACCCTCGCCGACGCCGTCCTCGACGTCGAACACATGGTCCGCTGGGCTCCCCGCCTCGGCCAGCACGTCACGCTCGCCCGCTTCGACGGCGGCCTGCACGACCTGACGTTGTCCGGCCCCGCCGTACGCGACAAGGTCCTCACCGAGGTCGGCCGCTGGGCGGACGCCTTCCTCGACGCCGGACCGACGCCCCCTCCCCCACCAGCCCCACGCCGCCCGGCCGACAGCGAGTCCACCTCGCACGCCACCCCCTGATCCATCGGCCGCCTGGGCCGCCGTCTCGCCTGACCCCGGGTCCGCCCGGGTCTGCCGACGCCGTGGATTCGCAGGTGCGCGGGGTCCATGGCGCGTGCGACGCTGACCGGGCACCCGTTCCGTCGCGCCGGGCCGGTGCGGCGGTACCCTTCTCGCGCGATACCACAGCGCGCCCGTAGCTCAGCGGATAGAGCAGGGGACTTCTAATCCCAAGGCCGCAGGTTCGAATCCTGCCGGGCGCACCTCTGTTCGCACTGCTCAGCGGCTAGTCGCCGAGTCGAGTCGACACCCGGATCGCGGCGATGGCGGACATCGGAACCGCCTCGCGCGCTCTTTGCTCTCGCATCCACCACGAGATCGCGCTCGATCCGGGATCAAGTGGCTATCGTCGCGCTCCGAAACCACTCGATCCCGGATCCGGCGTGATCTCGAATCGCGGATTAGACACTGTGTGTATAGCCTGTGTGTATAGCGGCCCGGACACCGTCGGACTCCGGTGGGCACGGGCGGGCCGCGAGAGACGGAGGCTGTGACGTGAGACGACAGACGCTGACCGGGACGGCGGCCGCCGCGCTGGCGACCGTGGTGGCGCTCGGCATCACACCCGCCCAGGCGAACCCACGGACCGAGGCACCCGCCGCCGGTACGGGCATCGCGTGGGAGCCGTGTGCCGACGAGCCGGAGGCGGAGTGCGGCAGCGTGACCGTACCCGTCGACTGGTCCGATCCGGACGGCCCGACGATCGACGTCGCGCTGGCCCGCCGGACCGCCACGGACCCGACCGCCCGGATCGGCACGATCCTCACCAACCCCGGCGGACCGGGTGCATCGGGGGTGCAGGACGCCATCCTCGGCGGCATCGGCGGCAGCTTCAGTGACGAGGTCCGCCGCCGCTTCGACGTGGTCGGCTTCGATCCTCGGGGTGTGGGCGGCAGCGACCCGATCCGGTGTCAGGTGCCGGAGGGCCCGGAGCCGAAACTGTTCCCCACCACCGCCGAGGAGTTCGACGGCCTGCGCGCCTGGACCCGCGCGTACGGCGAGAGCTGCCGGGAGCACAGCGGCCCGCACGTCGACTTCCTCGACAGCCGGACCGTCGCCCGTGACATGGACGCCATCCGGGCCGCGCTCGGCGAGAAGAAGCTGACCTTCTACGGCAACTCGTACGCCACGATGATGGGACAGCAGTACGCCACGCTGTTCCCGCAGCGGGTGCGGGCGATGGTGCTCGACAGCACGATGGACCACAGCGCGGCTACCACGTGGGACTTCCTGCGCAGCGAGACGAAGGCGACGCAGGACAGCTTCGACAGGTACGTCGAGTGGTGCCGCACCTCGACCGAGTGTGCGCTGCACGGCCAGGACGCCCGCACGGTCTTCCGGGACCTGTACGCCGAGGCCGAACGCGGTGAGCTGGTCGACCCGGGCAGCTCGCGGACGATGAGCCCGACCGATCTGCTGGAGGACATCCAGTGGACGTTCCTCGGCCCGTACTGGACGCAGTTGTCGGAGCGGCTGGCGGGCCTGTCGGCGGGCGAGCCCGGCCCCACGACGGACGCCGCCCGCCCCACCACGGCGCGGACGGCGATCACAGAGCAGGAGCCGGAGCAAGAGCCGGGGCAGGAGCCGGTCGAGGATCCGAGCCTCGCCATCTTCTGCCAGGACTGGAGGTTGCCGGTGCGCGACGTCGACCAGCTACGGGCGTACCAGGAACGACTGGCCCGGGTGGCACCGGAGATGAAGCTCAACCTCCAGGCGTGGGGCTCGACGATGGCCTGCCTGGGCTGGCCGACCGAGGTCCGCAACCCGCAGGCGCCGCTGCGGTGGAAGGGCGTGCCGCCGGTGCTGGTGCTCAACAGCCGGTACGACCCGGTCACGCCGCACGAGTGGGCCCGGAACGTGGCGCGCCAGTCGGGTGCGACCCTGCTGACCTACGAGGGTGCGGGGCACGGGGTCTACTCGTTCGGCAGCGACTGCGTCGGCGACGCCACCACGCGGTACCTGATCCACGTCAAGACGCCCCCGCAGGGCACCCGGTGCCCGGCCGTGGCGCAGTGACCGGCGTCTTGACCTGAACTGACAGCCACGTCGTAGTGTTGCCGGCGTGGGGCTGGTGAACACGTCGCGTTCCTCGGACTCACCGTGGATCTCCTCGGTGTGGACCGGTCACAGCACCCAGGTCTCGCAGATGACGTCCGTCGCCAGCGAGACCTGGGGGCTCGTGTTCTGGGAGTCCAGGGGTACGCCGTTCGCCGCTGTCGTCGGCCCGGAGGACCGCACCGTCTCGGCACCCGTACCGCAGGAAGCCCGGTTCGTCGGCGTCCAGTTCGCGGTCGGCACCGTCCTGCGGGCGGCACCCACGTCGACGCTGCTGAACTCGGGAATCGAACTGCCCGACACCACCTCCGGGCGGTTCTGGCTCGACGGCGGGCGCTGGCACACGCCGCGTGTCGACGACGACGCCGAGGCCCTGGTGGCGAGGCTCGTCCGCGCCGGCGTGCTGGTGCGCGACCCGCTGGTGCAGGCGACACTGGACGGCAGTCCGGTGGCCACCGCGAGCCGCACGGTGGAGCGCCGCTTCCGGGCCGCCACCGGCCTCACCCGGGGCACCGTCGCGCAGATCGGACGCGTCCGGGCCGCCGCGGAGTTGCTGTCGGCGGGCGTCCAGGTCAGCACCGTCGTGCACCGGCTCGGCTACTACGACGAGCCGCATCTCGCGCGGGCGTTGCGACGGTACGTGGGGCGTACCGCCGGTCAACTCCGCAGCGGCGCCGGCGGCGCGATCGCGCTCCCGGCGCCAGCCGACGACGCCGCGCTCACGGCGCTAGCGGACGACGTCGTAGACGGCCTTGAGCACGCCGTTGCCGTAGGCAGCGGAGTCGCGCAGCGCTAGCCGCTGCTCCCGCTGCTCACGCCGGGGGAACACGCTCTTGCCGTCACCGAGCAACACCGGAAAGACCAGCAGGTGGTACCGGTCGACCAGCCCGGCCTCGGCCAGGCTCCGCGCGAGTTCCGCGCTGCCGTGTACGAAGATCGCCCCACCCTCGGTCTCCTCGAGCGCGGCCACGTCGTCCGTCGACCGCAGAACGTGCTGATCACCCCAGTCACCGACCAGCGCGTCCGCCCCGAGCGTCGAGGACACCACGTACTTCGGCAGATCCCGGTAGGCCACGTGGTCCTCGGACTGCGGCCAGATCGGTGCGAACGCCTCGTAGCTGCGGCGTCCGAACATCAGCGCGCTGGTCTCGGCGAGTTCCTCTTCCTTCAGCGAGTACGCCTCGGGGTCGAACTCGGTCCGGAACACCCATCCCCCAGCGGGGTGCCCTTCGACCGTACCGCCGGGCGAGTCGACGATCCCGTCGATCGACATGAATCCGGTCCACACCAGTTCGCGCGTCACCACTGTCTCCGCTTCGGTCCTCGTCACACCTGCACCTCGGCCCGAAGGTCCCACACCCCGCGCCACACGGGTGACGCTATCGCCCCCGCCCCCACCGGTCTTGTACGAAACCGACACCCCTCCGACTCACTCCCCCGACTCACTCCCCGGCTCATCGACGCCCACCCAACGACCCGGGCCCACCGGAGATGACCAAGAAGTTTGCACCCTCAGACCTGCCCCCTCCGCGACCAAACCTCTTGATCAAGATGCCGAATCTGTCGGACGCGCCCGGAGGGGTGGTGGTGTGCTGGTGAGTCCCGGGGAGGTGGGTAGATCTGTTGTCGTCCGGACGACAACAGATCTACCCACCTCCCTACGGGGCGACAGCCCCTGTTCCGCTAGCACCGAACGGGTACAGGCGCAGGGCACGCGCCAGGCGCGGGCAGGGGCTGGACGAGGCGGCGCCGCAGGCGGACGACCCGACGCTCTCCCCACCGACCCTCCCCAGCCAGGGCATCATTCCCCCACAGACCGACCCCATGGAGGGCGACGCACGCCTCGACGGTGTGCGCCACCGGAGATGACCAAGGAGTTTGCACGCTCAGACCTGCCCCTCCGTGACCAAACTCCTTGATCGATCCGGGGTTCGGCGTGGGGGCGGGATGCTTGCGCTGGACGGGGCAAGATCCGCACAACTTCAGCGATATTGCTGTCTCCGAGCACGCCTGAGGCAGCAGTATCCGTGAAGTTGCGCGGATCATGATGAGCCGCAAGGGGTGTGCCGACACTATGCACAACGAGCGGCACCGGCACAGGCACGGACGGGCATCTGGCGACGGGGATGGTCCCGGGCAGCCCACCGTCGACGGGTGGGCTGCCCGGGTCGGCGCCGTGGCGCCGGTCGCCCGGGGACGCGGGCGGGAATCAGCTGAGCCGGCGCAACGTGCTGCCGACGGCAATCAGCTCAGCTGGCAGGACGTGCCGTTGAGGCGGAAGTCGCCGGGACGGTCGTTGGTGCCGGAGTAGGTGGCCTGGAGGCCGAAGGTGGCCGTGCCGTTGGTCGGCAGGCTGCCGTTCCAGGACACGTTGCGCGCGGTGACGGTCCGGCCGGACTGGGTGACCTGGGCGTTCCAGGCGTTGGTGACCTGCTGGTTGCCGGCGAACGTCCAGGTCAGCGTCCAACTGGTCAGGGCGGACCCACTGTTGGTGACGCGCACGTCGGCGGTGAAGCCGTTGCTCCACTGGTTGGCCGTCCAGCTCACCGCGCAGGCAGCCGGGCCGGTCGTCGGCGGGGGCGTCGTGGGAGGGGGAGTCGTGGGAGGGGGCGTGGTCGGCGGGGGCGTGCTGGGCGGCGGGGTGGTGCCGTCGCGGGGCGGGAAGCGCAGCACCCGGTCGTCGGTGGACGCCGGGGTGCCCCGGCCGTCACGGTTGCTGGTGGTGACCCAGAGCCAGCCGTCGGGGCCGTACTCGACGGTGCGCAGGCGTCCGTAGGTGCCCAGCAGTTCGGCGGTGGGGGTGCCGACGCCACCGGAGCCGTTCAGCGGCACGTTCCAGAGCCGGGTGCCGCGTAGGCCGGCCACGAAGAGGCGGTTCCCGGCGATGGTTACGCCGCTCGGGGACGCCTCGGCCGGCGCCCAGACGAGCAGGGGGTCGCGGAACCGGGGGTCGTTGGCGCGGCCCTCGACAGTGGGCCAGCCGTAGTTGCCGCCCGCGACGATCAGGTTGAGCTCGTCCCAGGTGTTCTGACCGAACTCGCTGGCATATAGTCGGCCTTGGGCGTCCCAGGCTAGACCCTGCACGTGGCGGTGGCCGAGGCTGTAGACGGGTGAGCCGGCCGTCGGGTTGTCCGGCGGGACGGTGCCGTCGGGTCGGATGCGCAGGATCTTGCCGTTGCGGCTCTGTGGGTTCTGGGCAGTCGCGGTCTGTCCGGCGTCACCCACTCCGACATAGAGCATGCCGTCCGGTCCGAAGGCGATCCGGCCTCCGTTGTGGATCGACGCACGGGTCAGTCCGGTGAGGATCGGTTGCTGGTCCTGCACGGCGGTGAGCCGGAACCGGGAGATGCGGTTGTCGGTCGCGGTGGTGAAGTAGACGTAGATCCAGCCGTCCTGCGCGTAGGTCGGCGAGACGGCGAGACCGAGCAGGCCACCCTCGCTGGTCGCGGCCACTCCGGAGATCGTGACGACGGGTACGGGCTGCTGGCCGGGACGGACCCGGACCACCTGGCCGGTGGGACGTTGGGCGACCAGGGCGCTGCCGTCGGGCAGGAAGTCCATGCCCCATGGCACCTGGAGCCCGGTGGCGACCGTTTCCGGGCGGGTGAAGTCGAAGTCGCCGACGGCGAGCAGCCCGGGGGCTGCGGCGGTGCCGGCGGACGGGCGTTCGACGGCGGGTACCGCGCCGGCGAGACCACCGACACCGACGGCACCGGCGACCAGCCCGGCGGTGAGTACGGCCCCGACCCTGAGTCGGATTTTCATGCCACCTCCCGAAATAGAGATGTTTATCAATGTAACATGCGCGAATTCCTGACGCGCGGGATCACGCCCCGAAGCAACAGCCACGGAGCAGGAAAAGGTGGGGAGAATTCATATTTCTGTCTCGGACTCGCATCGACTACGGTAGGAAACACAGGTGATCCAGACCGGGTCGCCAGACGACGGCGACGGCCGCCCGCACAGCAGCAACAGCCTCGACACGCTCGGTCACCGAGAACGCCGACACGTGCTATTCTCCGGCGTCGATCTCCGCAGCGCGGACCCGGATCGGGTCGATTGTCGCAAAGGACGCCCTCCCCCGATGTCGGTCCACACCGCTTCGACCGCGCCACCCACTTCGGTGCAGCGCCCCGCCACCGGTGCGTTCACGCTGATCTTCACCCGGTTACCGGCATTGCTGCGACTGTCCTGCGGCCTTTTCGTCGCGGTGGTGGCGCTCTCCGTCCGTACCCCTCCGGTCCGGGTCGAGTTGTTGATCCCGGCCGTGACGGTGTTGACCGCCTGGGCCGTCTGGTATTCGCTGCGTGCCTTCCGGCACGGCATCGGTGCGGCCATGGTCACCGGGGACGTGGCCCTGACCACCGTCGCGTGCCTGGCGATGCCGGTCCTGGTCGCCCCGGAGGTGCTGCCCGGCGAGGCGAGCTGGATCGCGGTGCTGGCCAGCACCACGGTCATCAACGCCCAGGCGACCGCTCCGGCGCGCTGGTCGATCACCGCCGGTCTACTGGTCACCGCGAGCTACGCCGTCGGCGCGTACGCGGCCGCGGACCCCGTCGAGGCCGGCGCCCACTCGGTGACGCTGCTGGCACAGATCGCCTGCACCGCCATGATGACCGCGGTGATGCGTCGCCGGATGCTCCGCGCCGACGCCGAGTTCGTGACGAGCCAGAAGGCCACCCGGGAGGCGCTGCTCGCACGCACCTCGCGGGAGTCGGAACGGCAGCAGAACCGCGACCTGCACGACACCGTCCTGGCGACGCTGACCATGGTCGGACAGGGTGCCGTACCCGGCCCGTCGCCGGCCCTGCGCGACCGGTGCGCCACCGATCTGCGTACCCTCGCCGCCCTGGCGGACGCCCGGTCGGTGCCGGCGGGCGGCACGGCCCGGGTGGACGAACGGCTGCGGGCGGTGTTCGCCCGGCTGCCCGGACTGCCGGTCAACGCCGACCTGCCGCCGTGCCCGGCACCGGCGCCGGTCGCCGAGGCGCTCGCGGAGAGCACCCACGCGGCGCTGACCAACGTGCTCCGGCACGCGCCCGGCGCCGCCACCACCGTGCGGCTGCGGCGCATCACCGGCACCGTCGCGGTCGAGGTGGTCGACGACGGTCCCGGTTTCGACCCCAGCACCGTCCCGGCGCACCGGTACGGCCTGCGCGAGTCGATCCACGGCCGGATGGCCACGATCGGCGGGCGGGCCGAGGTGGACTCCGCCCCCGGTCACGGCACCCGGATCCGGTTGGAGTGGTCGGATGTCGGCTGAGGCGGGGACGGCACCCGGGGCGGTGGTGCGGCCTGCGGCGCGTACCCCCGGGATGGTCGACGGTGCCGACGCCGGCCGGGCGGCGGCTGCGGTGGCGCGGATCTCCGACCGGGGTGCCCGGGTCGTCGCGGTGACCATCGCGCTGGTCTGGCACCTGGCGATCGGGCTGCCGGCGGTGCTGTCCGCCTGGTCCGAGCTGGCGGTGCCGCAGGTGGTGCTCGGCGGCTGGCTGCTGGTGACGGCGGCCGGGGTGACCGCCGGCGTACGCCTGCTGCACGACCACCCGCTGCCGGCGGCGCCGATGGCCGGGCTGCTGCTGGCGGTCGACGTGGTGGTCTTCGCGGCGGTCGGCCGGGTGCACCTGTTCAGTCCCGCCAACTGGGTCTGGGGCACGCTCGCCTGGTTCTTCCTGGTGGTGCTCTGGGGGCAGCGGGTGCGCTGGCTGCTCGCCCTGCTGGTGGCGCACGCGGCGATCGCGATGTCCGCCGTCGCGTTGTACGGCGCGACCGGCGCGGCGGACCTGGCCCGTTCCACGATGGCGCTGTACGGCACCTCCTCGCTGCCGGCGGCGGTCTTCGTCGGCGCGGTGGCCCTGTCGCTGCTCTCTCGCGAGCGGGCCGCCACCGTCGCGACCACGAACGCGATGGTGGCCGAACGGGAGGCCGCCGAGCACGCCCGACGGGAGCGGCGGGAGCGGCTGGCGCTGGCCAGCGCGGCGGCCAGCGAGGTGTTGACCGAGCTGGCGCAGGGCCGGGCCGATCCGGCCGACCCGGAGGTGCAGCGCCGCTGCGTACGCGCGGCCGGACAGTTGCGTCGGTTGATCGCCGAGTCCGACGACGTGCCGCATCCGCTCCTGCACGAGCTTCGTGCCGCAGCCGACCTGGCGGAGCGCAACGGTCTGCCCATCGACCTGGTCACAATTGGTGCACCGCCACCGTTGCCGGTGCAGGTCCGCCGGAGCCTGACCGATCCGCTCATCGCCGTCCTCGCCGAGGCACGGGAGTGGGCCCGGATGACAGTCGTCGCCGGCCCCGACGAGGTGGTGGTCAGCCTGGTCACACCGGACCGGGGCGGCCCGGAGGCCACCGGGCCGCCGCCGGAGGACGGTGACGCGCAGGTCGAACAGGTACACGAACGGGACGGGGAGATCAGATGGACGCAGACGCGGTGGCGCCGTTGACGCCACACCGCCCCGTCGGAGTGGCCATTGTGGACGATCATCCGGTGGTCATCGACGGGGTACGCGCCTGGCTGGCCACCGAGCCGCGACTGACCGTACTCGCCACCGGCGACGACCCCGACGAGGTGCTGCGCGCCGCGCCCGAGGCCGACGTGGTGCTGCTGGACCTGCGCCTGCACGGCCGGCTGGTGCTGGACAAGCTCGCCGAGCTCTGCGCCTCGGGCCGGCGGGTGGTGGTCTACTCCGAACACTCCGATCCGCGCACCATGCTCGCCGCGCTCGATGCCGGGGCGGTGGCCTTCCTCGCCAAGCACGAGGGGCGGGAGCACTGCGTGGCGACGGTGCTGGACGCGGCGAGCGACCGTCCGTACGTCGCCCCGTCGTTGGCGGGCGCGATGGTCGGTGACCCCCGACCGGACCGGCCGGTCCTCTCCGACAAGGAGCGCGAGGCGCTGCTGCTCTGGTTCCAGTCGATGTCCAAGGCGTCGGTGGCCCGCCGGATGCGGATCAGCGAACACACCGTCAAGCAGTACGTCGACCGGGCGCGGATCAAGTACACCCGGGCCGGACGGCCGGCGGCCACCAAGGCGGCACTGCTCGCCCGGGCGATCGAGGACGGACTAGTCCGACCAGAGGAAATAGGCATCTATCGGTCGCACGCGTCGACCGATTGGCCGACCCCCTAACGGGCGTCATGACAGGGAGTGTCGGATTGGGCGAGGCTCGTGATCAGATGCCCCCGCCAGCACCGGAGGTTCCGTCCCGATGCACGATGATGCGTCCCCGTTCTTCATCGCCCCGCATCGCTTCGACGCGGTGCACGACGACGCCGGCCCGGTCCTGGACCGCCGGCACGAGCTGGTGCCGGAGGCCGGCGAGCAGGTGCTCGGCCGCCACCGACTGAACGTGGCGGGCTACCTGCTCGGCCCCACGGACGCCTCCCGGTCGTGGACGCTGCCCGCCCCGGTCACCCTCACCGTGACCGATTTCCGCATGGTCTACGTCGGGACGCGTTCGCACCTCGCCCTGGTCGGTTCCCGTTCCGGCCCGGGCGGCCGGACCCCGGGCCTGGTCAGCGGGCAGATCCGCTGGCAGTGGCCGTCCCGGCTGGAGTGGCTGCCGGGCACCGGCGACGACGAGATGCGGTTGCTGGTGGTCTGCGACGCGTTGCGGACCATCCGACAGCCGGCGCTCGGCCTGACCGGGCAGCGTGGCGAGGTGAGTGAGCTGGCCCGGCAGATCCGCCGCGCGGTGGCCGTTTTTCGGCTCACCCGGCCGGAGCTGGTGGACCTGTCGCCGCCGGAGCGGGACGCGCTGGCCCGGGTCGCCCGCAGTACGCCGCTGGCCGGTCCGGCGCGGGTGGTGCTGCCCGGCTCTCTGCCCGTCGAGTTCCACTCCCGGGACGACTACTACCGGCCCCGGCACTCCGATCCGATGCCGTACGACGCGGCCTCCGGGCTACGGTGATCCGCCCGCCGACCTGAACCCGCACAGCCCTGATCCGCGCCGGTCCGATCGGCACGGTCTGTCGTGCGCCGGGCGGGTCAGGGGTTCCGGGCACCCCGTCCGGCGTCGATGGCGTCGGCCTGCTCCGGGGTCGGCGCGGTGCCGCCGAGGTGGGCCGGCAGCCACCAGCGGTCCTCCGGCCCGGCGGGCTGGTCCGGGTACTCCCGTTGGACCCGGTCCACCATCGCGCCGAGCCGGGCGGCCAGGTCGGCGGTCATCGCGGCGGTGTCCGGGTACGCGCCGGGCAGCATCGGCTCGCCGACCAGGATGGTGATCGGGGTGTGCCGCCGGCTCAGCGTGCGCGGTCGGCCCTTGGTCCAGAGGCGCTGGCCGCCCCAGAGCGCCACCGGCAGCACCGGCACGTCGGCGTCGCGGGCCATCCGGGCGGTCCCGCTCTTGAGAGTCCGCAGGGTCAGAGACCGGCTGACGGTGGCCTCCGGGAACACTCCGACCGCCTCGCCGGCCCGCAACGCGCGCACGGCGGCGGCGTACGACTCGGCACCCGCCTGCCGGTCCACCGGGATGTGCCGCATCCCGCGCATCAGCGGGCCGGACACCCGATGCCGGAACACCGCGTCCTTCGCCATGAACCGGACCAGTCGCCGGGAATCCAGCGCCCCCAACCCGCAGAAGATGAAGTCCAGGTAGCTGACGTGGTTGCTGGCCAGCACCACACCACCGGTGCGGGGCACGTGGTGCGCCCCCTCCACGGCCAGCTTCAGGTCGAGTACGCGGAACATCGTCTTACAGGCGGCGATCACGGGCGGATACACGAGTTCCGGCATCCGGTAACTTTACCCCTAGTAGGTTACGCGCTGGTAGGACGCCCGTCCGGGCTGCTCAGCCACCATGACCGCGCCCTCAGTCGGCGAGTTTGTGCAGTTCGAGCCGACCACGGGCGAAGGCGTCCACCCGGCCCCATCGGCCCGGGATGTCCAACACCTCGATCCGACCCATGCCCACCGGCAACCGTGGCTCGACCGCCAGGTGACCCTCGTGCGGCTCCAGGCCCAGCATGGTGCGCAGCAGCAACAGTGGGGCCCCCGTCGACCAGGCCTGCGGGCTGCACGCCGTCGGGTACTCCACCGGGAACTTCGTCTGCTCACGCTGGTAGCCGCCGAACGCCTCGGGCAGCCGCCCGTCGAAGTAGCGGGCGGCGTCCAGGATGCCGTTGGCGATGACGGCCGCCTCCTCGGCGAAGCCGTACCGGCGCAGGCCCCAGGCACAGAACGAGGTGTCGAACGGCCAGACCGTGCCGTTGTGGTAGCCGATCGGGTTGTACCGCACCTCGCCCTCGGCCAGCGTGCGTACCCCCCAGCCGGAGAAGAGTCGCGGCCCGACCAGGTGGTGCGCGATCTGCGCGGCCCGGTCCTCGTCGACGATCCCGCTCCACAGCAGGTGACCGATGTTCGAGGTGAGCACGTCGCACTGTCGTCCCTCCGGGTCCAGCGCCAACGCGTAGTAGCCGCCGTCGGAGACCCACCAGTCCCGGTTGAACCGCTCCTTGAGCGCCGCCGCCTCCCGCTCCAACTGGTCGGCGAACCCCGGGTCGTCCCAGAACTCGCGGGCCAGCCGGGTGCCGCGCATCTTCGCGTCGTACGCGTACCCCTGCACCTCACACGTGGCCCGGGGAAACGGCGGCAGGCTGCCGTCGGCGTACGAGATGGAGTCCCAGGAGTCCTTCCAGCACTGGTTCTCCAGGCCGGTGTCGGTGTTGCGGCGTTCGTACCAGATGTAGCCGGTGCCGACGAGGTCCGCGTAATCGTCCATCCACCGGAACGCCCGACGGCACTCCTGCTCCAACTCCTTGACCAGCGCCGCGTCTCCGCTCCACCGCTCGTACTCGTCGAGCAGCACCACGAACAGCGGGGTGGCGTCCACCGAGCCGTAGTACGGCGAGTGCGGCTGCTCCTCGAATGCGGCACTCTCGCCGTAGCGCATCTCGTGCAGGATCCGACCCGGGTCCTCCTCCCGGAAGTCGTCGCACCGGGTGCCCTGGAGTGCGCCGAGGATCCGCAGCGTGGTGGCGCTCAGCTCGGGCGTGAACGGCAGGGTCTGCAGGCAGGTCAGGATGCTGTCCCGGCCGAACATGGTCATGAACCAGGGCAGGCCGGCCGCCGGCAGCGTCTGTCCGCCGAGCGAGAGCGGCGCGAACCGCAGCGCGGCCAGGTCCACGATGCACCGCCGGTACGTCGCCGCGACCTGGTCGTGCTCGCTGTTCACCTTCGGCGCCTTGGCGATCCACTCCTCCAGGTCGTGCTGGAGGGCGAGCCGCTCGGTGCCGTGCACCCGCAACCCGATCCGCAGGTCCCGGTGGTCCGGGCCGAGCGCCAGCGTCTGCACGTCGATGGTGGTGTGCCACTGCTCGTTCGGTTCCAGGTGGATCGTGTACGAGAAGCCGTTGCGGTCGTACCGGGTCGGCTCGGAGGAGGAGATGACGGTCTCCCGCCGGAAGTTGCCGCGCCGGTAGCCGATGCGCAGCTTGTCCGAGTCCACCTCGGCGTACGTCTCGCCCTTCTTGTTCAAGATCTCGTCCTTGACCTCGAACAGGTCGGCGAAGTCGCACGCCGCGTCCATCCGCACCTGGAGGTCGACGGCCTTCTCGTCGTGGTTGAGGATGGTGATGTTCTCCCGGAAGCTGCCCCCGACGGCCCGCTCGCGGATGATCGACAGTTTCGCGTCCACGTAGTGCGTGGCCAGGCCGGGCACCAGGAAGAAGCGCGACTCGAAGTACTGGAGATCGTCGTAGGAGAGCGCGTTCAGCCGCTCACCGTTGACGGTGAGCACCCACTTCGACAGGTAGCGGGTGTCGAAGGAGAACAACCCGGTCGGCTCGGTCGGTGTCGCCTCGATGTCGCCGGTGGCCTCGCAGACCACGAAGGTGCTGCCGTCGAGGATCCGTACGGTGTGACTGGGAGCCATCAGCGGACCCCCTTGCGGTACCGACGCGGCCCCTCGGCCTGCGGCGGCCCGGGAAAGAGCCGGTCCACCTGGACGACCAGGCGCGCGTCGCCGGAGACCGTGACGTCCCCGCGCAGCAGCGCCGCCAGCCCGTTCTCCCGACCGGTCACCAGGTCCTCGAACAGCTCCGGGCTGGTCCCGACCACGGTGTCGGCCGCCAGGTCCTCCCGGGAGACCGTCAGGTTCCCCCGGTCGATGCGCAGCAGCCAGTGGCTGGTCCGGGGCCCCTCGTGCAGATCGAAGCGCAGGGCGCCCGACGACTTCGCCAGCAGGGGCTCGTACCCCCGGTGGTCGAGGTCCTCGAAGAACCGTGTGGTCGCGTCCGACATCACCGCACTCCTCCCGGTCGCTGTGCTCTCCGGAAGGCGGGTCCCCATGCGCGACGGGGTCAACCTCGCCCGGATCGGGTGAGCTGAGCGGGATCCTCACCGCGACCGACGGGCGGCGCGGCGCTGCCGGCACGCCTGCGGCGGGAAGCGTCGACGCCGGCCCCCGAGGCGGGGACCGGCGTCGCACGGGCGGGGAGGCGTCAGTTGTTGGGATCGTCGGCGCTGATGTCGGCCAGCACCGACTGGGGCTCCCGCTCCACGGCCAGGTCACCCATGGAGACCAGACCGATCAGCCGGCCGTCCTCGACCACCGGCAGCCGGCGTACGGCATACGTCCGCATCAGGTCGGCGGCGGCCACGGCGTCGTCGTACTGACTGACCGTGATCACGTCCTTCGAGGTGATCTGGTCGAGCTGAGCGGTGTTCGGGTCCATGTCCTCCGCGACGCCCCGGACCGTGATGTCCCGGTCCGTGATGATGCCGACTACGTTGTCGCCGTCGCACACCACCACGTCGCCGATGGCGGAATCCCGCATCTCCTGCGCGGCGGCGGCGAGCGTGGCGCTGCCGTCCATGGTCACCACCCGGGTCGTCATGAAGTCTCCGACCGTTGTCATGGCGCCTCCCTCTCGGTGTGGGCAACCCGGTGTCTACCCCACGACCGCAGGCAGTAACGCTCAGTGCTCGGCGGCGACCAGCTCGGCGAGCTGCACGGCATTGAGCGCGGCACCCTTGCGCAGGTTGTCGTTCGCGCAGAACAGGGCCAACCCGTGCGGGACCGTCTCGTCGGCGCGGATCCGGCCCACGAACGTCGGATCCTGCCCGGCCGCCTGCAACGGGGTCGGCACGTCGGAGAGCGCCACGCCCGGCGCGTCGGCGAGCAGCTCGTGGGCCCGCTGCGGGCTGATCGGCCGGGCGAACCGCGCGTTGATCTGGAGCGAGTGCCCGGTGAACACCGGCACCCGGACGCAGGTGCCGGAGACCTTCAGCTCGGGGATCTCCAGGATCTTGCGGCTCTCGTTGCGCAGCTTCTGCTCCTCGTCGGTCTCGGCGGAGCCGTCGTCGACGATCGAGCCGGCCAGCGGCAGCACGTTGAACGCGATCGGCCGGGCGAACGAGCGCGGGGCCGGGAACTCCACCGCCGCACCGTCGAAGGTCAGACCGGACGCGGTCTCCACCACCTTGCGGACCTGCTCGTCCAGCTCGGCCACGCCGGACAGCCCGGCACCGGACACCGCCTGGTACGTCGAGACGACCAGGCCGACCAGTTCCGCCTCGGCGTGCAGCGGACGCAGCACCGGCATCGCGGCCATCGTGGTGCAGTTCGGGTTGGCGATGATGCCCTTGGGGCGGACGGTGGCGGCGTGCGGGTTGACCTCGGCCACCACCAGCGGCACCTCCGGGTCCATCCGGAACGCCGACGAGTTGTCGATGACCACGGCCCCGGCGGCGGCGACCCGGGGCGCCAGCTCCTTGGCGGTGCCCTTGCCCGCCGAGAAGAGGACGATGTCCAGCCCCGAGTAGTCGGCGGTGGTCGCGTCCTCGACCGTGACCTCCTCGCCGCGCCACGGCAGCGTCCGCCCCGCCGACCGCGCCGAGGCGAACAACCGCACCTGCTCCGCCGGGAACTCCCGATCCGCCAACACCTGTCGCATGACGCCACCGACCTGGCCGGTGGCCCCCACAATGCCGATCCTCATGCCCGCGAGGCTACCCAGCGGGCCGGTGGCGGTGGGAACGCTTTCCCACCGCCCGGACCGTCCGATCGCCTGATCAACGCGTGGCGTCGATCACCTCGCCCAGATCCGCCGCCACGAGTTCGTCCCTGATCACCGCCGCGTCGCCCTCGACGACGAGGGTCAGCGACTCCGGGAACAGGTGGGCGGCGGCCGCCGCCGAGACCTCCGCCACGTCGGCGGCGAGCAACGACTCACGCAGCCGGGCGTGGTAGTCGTCCGGCAGGTCGTGCACCACGAGCGTGGTGAGCGCACCGGCGATCGCACGGGGACTCTGCAACTCGACCGAGAGCTGCCCGGCCCGCCAGGACCGGGCCACCGCCAGCTCCTCCTCGGTCACCCCACCGGCCTGGGTACGCGCGATCTCCCCGACCGCGTCCACCAGCGCCGGCGCGGTGACGGCGGTCTGCACGCCGGAACTGACCCCGAACCGGCCGAACCGGCGCGACGAGGCGAAGTCACCCCGGATGCCGTACGTATAGCCGCGTACCTCACGGATCAGGTGGTTCAGCCGGGACGTGAAGGCACCACCGAGCACCGTGCCGGCCAGCGCGATCGGCACGTGGTCCGGGTGGGCCCGGTGCGGCGCCGGATGCCCGAGCCGCAGCGTGGACTGCACCGAACCGGGCCGGTCGACCAGGATCACCCGGCGGCCGGAGCGCAGCGGCACCTCGATCGGCGTGCCCCGGTCCACCGGTCCACCACCGGTGCCGGCGAACGCCGTCGCGGCCAGCGCGTCCAGGTCGAGCCGGTCCAGGTCACCGGCGACGACCAGCGTCCCCGGGCGGATGAACCACTCCGAGTGGAAGACCGTGACGTCCTCGACGTCCAGCCCGGCCACCGAATCCGGGTCGCCGTACATCGGGCGACCCCACCGGGTGTCGCCACCGAACAGGTCGGCGCGCAACGCCGCGTCGGCCCGTGGACCCGGATTCGCCCAGTCCATCCGCAACGCGGTCGCCTCGTCGTCCCGGACCCGGCGTACGTCGTCCGGGTCCAGCCTCGGCGTCCGCACCGCCTCGGCGAGCAACTCCACGGCGGCGCCCAGTCGGTCCACCGGCACCTGCACGCTGGCCTGGAAGGTGTCCCAGTCCAGCCCGGTCACCAACTCGGTGCCGAGCGCCTCGATGGCCAACGCGTACGCGGTGGCGTCCCGCTGGCTGGTGCCCTCCTCCAGGGCCTTGGCCAGGACGCCGCCCAGCCCCTCCTTGCCCACCGGCTCCCGGCCCGCGCCCGCGTCGAGCAGCAGCAACGCGACGGCCAGGTTCTGCCCGGGCAGGTGCGCGGCGACGACCTGCCCGCCCGCCACGCTCCGACGCACCACCTGCGGGAACCGGTACGGACGGGCCGCACCCGGTCCCGGACGATCGGCAATCAACGTCACTGGGCTTTCCTTTCGTTCGCGACTGCGGGGCTCGCGCACACCAGGCCACGGCCACCAACCGGTCCGCGCCGCTCACTCCTCGCGCTCACCGGGCTTTCCTTTCGTTCGCGACTGCGGGGCTCGCGCACACCAGGCCACGGCCACCAACCGGTCCGCGCCGCTCACTCCTCGCGCTCACCGGTTGTCCTCCGGAACGTAGGTCAGAGTCGCCCGGTCGGCGGGGGCGAGCACGTCGGCGGCGACCTCGGCGATCTGCTCGGCGGTCACCGCGAGCCAGCCCGGCAGCCGATCGGCGAGCACCCGGGGGTCACCGAACTGGGTGGTGTACCGGCCCAACGCGTCGGCCCGACCGTCCACCGTGGACATCTGCCGCCACCAGGCGGTGGTCAGCAGCGCCTTGGCGCGGTCCAGCTCGGCGGCGGTGACCGGCACGGTGGTCAGCTCGTCGATCACCTCGGCCAGCCCGGCGGCCAGTCGCTCGGCGTCCACGCCGGGACGGGCGGTGGCGGTGGCGATCAGCGGTGCCGGCGCGTGCGCCAGGTCCACCCCGTACGCCCCGACCAGATCCGGCTGGGCGATCCGCTCACCGTCGGCGAGGCGCTGGTAGAGGCGACTGCCCCGACCGCTGCCGAGCACGGTGGCGAGCACCGTCACCACGTCGTACCCGGGGGTGCCGAAGGGGTGCGTGCGGTGCGCGACGTACACCCGGGGCGCCGGAACGTCCGCGACCACCGTCTCCCCCACCGGCTCGCCGCTACCGGCGACGACCAGGCCGTCCGGGGCGGAGGGGATCTCCGGCCGGGGCGGGATGGCGCCGAAGTACTTCTCGGCCAGCGCGGTGACCTCGTCGACGGTCGTGTCACCGACCACGGTCAGCACCGCGTTGTTCGGTGCGTAGTACGTCCGGTGGAACGCCTGGAAGGTGGCCAGGTCGGCGGCGTTCAGGTCGGCCATCGAGCCGATGGTGGCGTGATGATACGGATGGCCCGGCGGATAGAGCAGCGGCAGCAGGCGCAGCCAGGCGTCGCCGTACGGCACGTTCTCGTAGCGCTGACGGCGCTCGTTCTTGACCACGTCCCGCTGGTTGTCCAGCGTCTCCTGGGTCAGCGCCGGCACCAGGCCGCCCATCCGGTCGGCCTCCAGCCACAGCGCCAGTTCGAGGTGCTCGGCCGGGACCGTCTCGAAGTAGTTCGTGCGGTCCGGGTTGGTGGTGGCGTTGAGCGAACCCCCCGCGCCCTGCACCAACTTCATGTGTTCGGTCTTGGCGACGTTCACCGAGCCCTCGAACATCAGGTGCTCGAAGAGGTGTGCGAAACCGGTCTGTCCGGCCGGCTCGTGCCGCGAGCCGACGTCGTACCAGAGGTTGACCGCGACCGCCGGGGCGGTGCGGTCCTCGCTGACCACCACGCGCAGGCCGTTGTCCAGTCGGGTCGTCGAGATGGGCCAGGGATAACCGCTGTCGGGCATGGCCCCGACGCTATCCGATCTCCCGGCCCGGGCGGGGGTGGGACGCGGCGCCCGTGTCGCGGGCGTCCGCGTCCCGACACGGTCAGTCCGGCGGCTCGATCGGGGTCACCGTCTGCTCCGAGGTACGCCGTTCCAGGACGGTGTCCGGTGCGGCGTTGCGGTCGGCCTCGCGGAGGTCCGACTCGGTCAGGATCGCGTCGGCCTGGGCCTGGGGGTCGTCGCTGCCGACCGCCGCCTCCTCCGGCAGCAGGTGGGCCCGCGACTCGATCCGCTCCTGGTCGCTCTGCGCGTTCGTCATGCCGGTTCCTTACCCCCACCCCGTTGCTCACACGCGTGTAAGGAAGGGCCCCTTACTAACGCCTCGTGTCGTACCCGGGTCCCCTCCTTGCATCTCAGGCGCGGAACGGCCCACGGACCTCGTAGGTGATACCGCCCGAGGAGGACCCGCTGGCGCCGCGCTGCGAGGAGAAGTAGAACCGGGTGCCGTCGGGCGAGAAGGCCGGCCCGCAGATCTCCGAGGAGGACTGGCCGGTGATCCGTAGGAACGGCGCCACCACCTCGTCCGGAGTGATCACGCAGATCTCCATGGTGCCGCCGTCCTCGGCGACGTAGAGATCACCCGAGCGGGCACCGGTGATGTTGTCCACCCCGGTCAGCGGTGCGGTGCCGGAGACCAGCGAGTCGTCGTACGCCAGGTCGATCCGCTGCCGGACCGCGTCGTACGCCCAGACCCGGTTGTCGCCCTTCGTGGTGAACCAGCAGGTGCCGTCGGCGTACCAGCAGCCCTCTCCACCGTTGAAGCCCTTGGCGCCGGAGACCTGGCGGCGGGTGAGCGTGCTCGACGCCGCCGGGTCGGGCACCCGCGCCCAGGTGATCGGGCCACTGGTGCCGCTGCCGGCGACCAGCACCTCCAGCGTGCCGGTGGAGAGGTCGCCCCAGTTCGTCGGCCGGAAACGGTAGAAGCAGCCGTCGGTCTCGTCCTCGGTCAGATAGATCACCCGCCGGTCCGGGTCGCAGGCGGCGGCCTCGTGCCTGAAGCGGCCCATCGCCGCCCGCCGCACCGCCGTGGTGCCGCCCTGCGGGTACGTCTCGTAGACGTACCCGCGGCTCACCTCCTCGCAGGAGAGCCAGGTGCCCCACCCGGTGGCGCCCCCGGCGCAGTTCTGGTTGGTGCCGGAGAGGAGCCGGTACGCCGACGCGACGCTTCCGTCGGCGTGGAACCGGACCGCCGAGGCCCCGCCGCCCGGTGTGATCTCAGAGTTCGAGACGTAGATCCAGCCGGTGCCGGCGGCGAAACAGGCGCCGCCGTCGGGAGCGTCGTGCCAGACGTATGACGTGCCGGGCACCGCCTGACGGGACCGGGCGATCACCCGGCTGGTGAATCCGGTCGGCAGCATGATGCCGTTGGCGTCGGCGGTGCGCAGCGGACCGTACGGGCCGGCACCGGGTTGAGCAGGGGCGGCGACGGCAGCGCCGGCCCAGAGACCGCCGGAGAAGGCGGCGGCGCCACCGGCGACGGCGGTACGCAGAACGGTACGACGATCCATCGGAACCCCTCGGGAGACGTCTGTCGGTCGCGCCGAAACTACCGAGCGTTTCATCGACGAGGGTGAACATGAGGCGAGGCTTCGGCGACGAGAAGGTGAGCATCCGCGCACCGTCAGGTACTCTTACCGCCGTGACGCGGTCGTATCGATGGTTTAGGCAGCCGGCTCGGCCGGTGACCTCACCATGATCTGACGTCACCGAATTCGAGCCGGCCGGGCAGGAGCTTTCGTTCCTGCCCTTTCGCGTACGAGCAGCCGGCTCGACCCGGGCACCGGCCCCGGGTGCGGTCGGCGAAAGGATGCCCACCGTGACGACCCCGGAGAACCACCGGGTCATCGACCAGCGGATCGACCGCGTCGTGCCGCTGACCACCCCGGCTCTGCTGCTGCACGAGTTGCCCCTGGACGCCGGCCTCACCTCGGCCGTGCTGTCCGGGCGACGCGCCGTCGGGCAGGTCCTCGACCGTGCCGACGACCGCCTGCTGGTGGTGGTCGGGCCGTGCTCGGTGCACGACCCCGCCGCCGCCCTGGACTACGCGCACCGGCTGCGCGAGGCGGCCGACCGGGTCTCGGACGACCTGTTGGTGGTGATGCGGGTCTACTTCGAGAAGCCGCGTTCCACGGTGGGCTGGAAGGGCCTGATCAACGACCCGGGGCTGGACGGTTCCGGTGACGTGAACACCGGCCTGCGGCTGGCCCGGGCGCTGCTGCTCGACGTGCTGCGCCTGGGGCTGCCGGTGGGCTGCGAGTTCCTCGACCCGATCACCCCGCAGTACATCGCCGACACGGTGGCGTGGGGTGCGATCGGGGCGCGCACGGTGGAGAGCCAGGTGCACCGCCAGCTCGCCTCCGGCCTCTCCATGCCGATCGGCATGAAGAACCGCCCCGACGGCAGCATCTCCACCGCGGTGGACGCGATCCGGGCGGCCGGCGTACCGCACGTCTTCCCCGGCATCGACGTCTCCGGCACCCCGGCGATCATGCACACCCGGGGCAACGCGGACGGCCACCTGGTGCTGCGCGGCGGTGGCGGTCGGCCCAACTACGACGCCGAGTCGGTCGCCGGCGCGCTGGAGCTGCTGCGGGCCGCCGGCCTGCCGGAGCGGCTGGTGGTGGACGCCAGCCACGCCAACAGCGGCAAGGACCACCGCAACCAGCCCACCGTGGCCGCCGACGTGGCCGCGCAGATCGCCGCCGGCCAGCAGGGCATCGTCGGGATCATGCTGGAGAGCTTCCTGGAGCCCGGCCGGCAGGACCTGGACCCGACCCGCGAGCTGACCTACGGGCAGTCCGTGACCGACGCCTGCATCGGCTGGGACAGCACCGACGAGGTGCTCGACGCACTGGCCACCGCCGTCCGCACCCGCCGCGCCCACCACTCGCAGACCCTGCCCACTCCCGCCTGACCTGCTCCCGTCGATCGGAGGTCGGCGTGCGGCGCGACCAGCGAGAACGCCGCCGACCTCATGATCGCCACGGATACAGGGGGAGTTTGGCCGGGTGGGGTGGGGGTAGGTGGCGGACGTGACCGATGACGTACCCGTGACCGGGGCACCCGTGGTGCCCACGGCACCGACGACCGAGGCGCGGCTGCCCGACGCCATCCTGGCCGACGTGCCCGTGGTCGACACCGCGGGCATCGACCCGGCCGTCACCGACCTGCCCGGTACGGCTGCCGCCGTACCCGACGAGGTGGAGACGGAGGAGGTGGAGACCCGGCCGCTCGTCGATCTGCTCGACGACCTCTACCACGGTCAGGAGCGGATCAGTCAGGTGGACATCTACCGGCGGGCGGTCGCCGCGGAGTTGCCGGCGCAGCTGCTCTCCCGGCTCAACGCGCTGCCCCAGGGCGAGTACGCGGTCGACGAGGTGACCGACCTGCTGGGTGGTACGGCGGGGTGACGTCCGGCGCCGACCCGGCCGGTGCCGGCGACGAGAAGAGGAACACGATGTCGCAGCCCGAGGAAGACCAGGACGACCGGATGCCCGCGCTCGGCCAACCCCCGGAGGGCACCGACACCCTCCCCGAGCCGGACTTCGCCAACGAGCACGACCGCACGGCCGTGGACCGGGACATCATCACCGGCGACGACGAGGGCGAACGCGAACCGGAGTCGCCGCGCGGCTGGTCCGGCATGCAGCGCTGACACGACCGGCGTGCGGCGCTGACGCACGCGCACGGAGAGGCCCGGTGTCCCGGCGGCACACGCCACCGGAGGGACACCGGGCCCACGTCACTCCTTGTGGTCGCCCTCGGCACCTCGCTGCGCCATCGCGTACGCCATCTGGAGGAAGTCCGACGCGGTCACCGCGGTCAGGGCGGTGGCCACCAGTCGGGTCAGCCTCGGCGTGAGCACCAGCGCACCGGTGAACCCGGTGGCCACCCAGACCGCCAGGCAGAACGGGCAACTCAGCAGTTCACCTATGGCGTGCCGGGTGGAGCTGCCGGAGTCGCGTACCTGCTCCATCACCTCGCCGCTGCCGATCGGCCGGTCGTACTGCGTGAACGGCGCCCGCAACGGACTGGTCACCGCGTCCTTGGACAGCAGCCGGCTGAGCTTGTGGGTGGCGATGGCCAGGAGCACGACGTCGGACGTGGCGGGCCGCTCCGGCACCGGGCGGCCGGTCGCCTTGACCAGTCCGGCGATGGCACCGGTCACCGCGGCGTAGGTGCCCATCGCCGCCAGGTAACCGCCCAGCGGGCGGTGCTCGTGCGGGGCGTACGCCTGACGCAACCGCGCCACCTTCTGCTTCAGCTCGCTCACCCGGCCTCCTTCGTCTCACGCGGGGGTGAGCCGTCCCGGCCGGGACGGCCCAGATCGCCGCCCGGACTCCGGGCGGCTCTGGTCGGTGTTTCGGCGGGTCAGCCGGCCTGGAGGTTGTCGTCCACCTCGCGGGCCAGCTTGGTGAGGGCCTCGTCGGCGAGCCGGTCGGTCTCGGCACCGCCGCCGGAGATGTCCAGGCGGACCCGGGCACCACCGGCGTCGACCGGCTCCACCCGCAGCTCGGCCCACCAGTCGGTGCCGTGGCCCGCCCACCGGGCCCGCATCCGGTCGCCGTCGCCCTGGTCGGACGAGTCGCCGGTGCGCAGGGGTTCGGGCAGCCAGGCGGCGACCCGGTCGGGATCGGTCGCGGTGTTGAAGACGACCTCGGGGGGCGCGGACACACCGCGTTCGGCGTACGCCATCACGCGTCCCGCAGCCGGCTCGGGTCGACCTCCCGCCCGGGGTGCCGGGCGAGGTACTCGGTCTCGAGTTCGGCGGTGCGCCGCAGGTGGTTGGCCAACGCCGAGTCGGTGGCGTGGCGCAAGGTGTCCAGGCGGGTGCGGTGCAGGCTCTGCACCTCACGGATCAGGTCGTCCTCGCTCAGCTCGGCCGGGTCGACGCCGGGCAGGTCCCCGTCGAGCGGGCCGGCTGTCGTCCGGTCCTCGCCCCACTCGGGGATCCGCTGCTCGGGGCTCACCTCGGTGCCACCGCCGGGAAACCCGTCCGATCGTCCTGATCCGGTCATCTCGCGCCCCCTCGTCCGTGCTGGGCTGGCATCTGTACGGTTGCCCACGCCGGGTGCGGCCAAACCAGCGCGGCCACTACGACACCGCGTCGGAGAGCGGAGCCGCTCCCGGTACCCTCGTTGCCATGAAGCGGCTCTGGACCCCGGCGTGGATCGCCCGCCACGTGGCCCTGGTCGTGCTGGTCACCACCTTCCTCAGCCTCGGCTGGTGGCAGGTCAGCCGGGCCGCCGCCGGCAACGCCATCAGTTGGGGTTACGCCGTGGAGTGGCCGATCTTCGCGGGTTTCGTGGTCTTCGTGTGGTGGCGCGAGGTGCGCCACACGCTGCGGGAGCAGCCGACCGCCGAGTCCGGCGACAGCACGGGAGCGCCCGACACCTCGACGGCGCCCGACACCTCGGCCGGCGGCGACCAGGCCGGAGTGATCGCCGGTACGCCGGAGGCGGACCGGCCGCGATCCGGATTCCGCCGCCCGGTACGGGTGGCCCGCGCCACCGCCGTCGAGGAGGTCTCCGACGACGCGGACCTGGCCGCCTACAACCGCTACCTGTCATGGTTGAACGCCAATCCGGGCGCCAAGCCCGGTGACTACCCCGGCTGAGCCCGGGCCGGAAGGACTGACGGACGTGCGCGCTGCCCTCACCCGCTACCGCGTGATCGCCTGGATCGTCGGCGTGGTGCTGATCCTGCTCGTCGTGATCGGCATGCCGCTCAAGTACGGCTTCGACAACCCGATCCTGGTGGAGACCGTCGGCCAGGCGCACGGCTTCCTCTACATGCTCTACCTGGTCGCCGCGTTCGACCTGTCCCGGCGGGTCAACTGGCCGCTCAAGCGGATGGTCCTGGTGATGCTGGCCGGCACCGTGCCGTTCGTCTCCTTCTGGGCCGAGCGCCGGGTGAGCGCGTTGTACCTGGCCGAGCAGCGGGAGCGGGAGCAGCAGACGCCGGAGCCGGTGGCCGGCTGACCACCCGCCCCGCGCGGCGGGCTCTCACCGGCCCGGTCGCCACGGGTCGGCGGTCGCCATCGGGTCCTCCCACCCGCCGTAGCTGTGCATCTCCCGGGCCCGGCGCAACGCCCGGCTCACCTGGCCGAACTGCTGCTCGTCGTCGCTGCTGAACAGCAGTTCCTCACGATCGCCGCGACGTCCCCACAGCTCGTACGGCGGCGGGCGCCAGCGGTCCCCGGCCGCCGCGAGCAGCACCGGCACCAGGAAGACCGCCCCCAGCAGCAGGTACGCCTCGGCGGTGAGCCGGTGCAGTCCCCCGGTGAAGCCGAGCACCAGGCCGATGCCACCGATCACCACGGCGGAGACCAGTACGGCCCGGGCCGCCACCGGGTCGTGATCCCCCCGGGTGGTGTGCAGATGGGTCAGCTCGGCGACCCGCCAGCTGCTGCGCCCGACGGTGAACCGGTCGGCGGTGACGACGATCCCGGGTCGGGCGTAGAGCAGCCGTTGGCTCCGACGGGCACCCCCGGGCGCGGAGCGTGGTGGTCGTGTCCTCGCACCATCCGGATTCACGGCACCTCCTCCCCCACCACCGGGCACCGCCGGACCGGTCACCGATCCTCGGTGCCGGGCTGACGGGAATCCCGGCTGTGCGCCCATTGTCTGCCGGACGCGCCAGCCTCACCGGCCTGTTTCCGGTGGTCACGCCGCTTCCTCGGCCCGCCAATGCCGGAAAGAGCCGCCCAAGTCCGTCTTATCGGTTATAGCGCCGAGGCATCCGACGTCATATGCCGAGAGCGACCAGTACGGCATCTGCCCAGATAACCCTACATACCCCCTTAGGGTGAATCAGATTCGCCACACGCTCCTCACATGTCCCGACAATCCCTGCCGGTAACTCTGTTCCCGTACTACCTTGGGCAGGTCGGCCCGGTCGACCGCCGTCCACCCGGACGGCACCGGGTCGGTGCCGTCGCGGAGCGTCAGCAGGCCCGCGCCGGCCCTGGGAGAGGAGCATCGAGCTCTTGTCGTCCCTGACGAACACGCTGCGCGCTCTGGCCGTGGCCGCCTGCTCGCTGGCGCTTGTCGCGCCCGCCACGGTGGCCCGAGCCGAGCCGTCGACCGCCGAGTTGACCCGGCGGATCGACAAGTCCTCCGCCGAACTCCAGGACGTGGTGGAGTCACACAACGAGCTGCGCGAAAAGATCAAGGACAACCGGACCGCTGTCGACCGGTTGCAGGAGCGGATCGGTCCGCTGGAGCAGCAGGCCGAACAGAGCCGGGCGGACGTCGGCCAGATGGCCGTGACCGCGTACAAGACCGGCAACCTCGGCGCCGCCGAGGCCCTGCTGCGCACCGACGACTCGACGTCCATGCTCGACCGGCTCGGCACGCTGGACCACCTGACCCGGCAACGCCAGGCGACCGTGGCCAGCTACACCGCCGACCAGCAGCGGCTGCTCGACGAGAAGACCCGGCTGGACGTCACGCTCAGCCGACAGGCCGCACAGTCCCGGGAGTTGGCCGCCGCGAAACGGCGGATCGAGCGGGACCTGGCCAAGCTCTACGAGATGCGCCGGCAGGCGTACGGCCGGGCGACCGAACGCCCGACCAGCAACTCCGGCGGCGCCGACAACGCGCCCTCGGTCTCCGGGCAGGCCGGTGTGGCCGTCCGGTTCGCCTACGGCGCGCTCGGCAAGCCGTACGCCTGGGGGCAGGACGGGCCGAACGGCTACGACTGCTCCGGGTTGACCTCGGCCGCCTGGCGGGCCGCGGGCAAGTCCCTGCCACACAACACCCGGATGCAGTGGGGCAAGGTGGCACAAATCAGCCGTGGCGAGCTACGCCCCGGCGACCTGGTCTTCTATCGCAGCCTCGGGCACGTGGCGATCTACGTGGGCGACGGTCAGGTGATCCACGCCCCCACGTTCGGCCGCAACGTGGAGAAACGTGCCGTCGACCTGATGCCCCCGTACGGCTACGGACGGGTGCGCTGAGTCGACGGTTCGGCGCGCCCGCAGACGGTGAACGGCCGGCGTCCCCCTATCGGACGCCGGCCGTTCGCCGTCATTGATACCAGCTCAGGCGGCCTGTAGGCCCTCCGCGCGAGCCAGCTCGCGCAGGCGCCCGAGCGCCTGGATCTCCAACTGCCGGATCCGCTCCCGGGAGAGCGAGAACCGCGAGGCCACCTCGGTGAGCGAGTGCTCCCGACCGTCCTCCAGCCCGTAGCGGGCCCGCATGATCCCGGCCGAACGGTCGTCGAGGTGGTTGAGCAACCCCTCGATCCGCTGCCGCTCCAGCCCGGTGAGCACGATCTCCTCCGGCGACGGCGCGTCGCTGTCGGCAACCAGGTCACCCAGGTTGGTGTCGCCGTCGTCGCCGACCGGCGTGTCCAGCGACACGGTGTCCTGCGACCAACGGACCAGCTCGTTGACCCGCTCGACGGTCACGCCGAGCGCCGCGGCGATCTGCTCCGGCTCCGGGTCGCCGCCCAACTCGCGGGTGAGCTGGCGAGCCACGTTGCGCATCCGGTTGACGTCCTCCACCAGGTGCACCGGCAGCCGCACGGTGCGCTCCTGCTGGGCGATGGCCCGGCTGATCGCCTGGCGGATCCACCAGGTCGCGTAGGTGGAGAACTTGTAGCCGCGCTCGTAGTCGAACTTCTCGACCGCCCGGACCAGACCGGTGTTGCCCTCCTGGATCAGGTCCAGCATGGGCATCCCGGAGCGGACGTAACGGCGGGCGATCGACACGACGAGCCGGAGGTTGGCCCGGATGAACAGGTCCTTTGCCCGCTCGCCCTCGGCGACCAGCCGGGCCAGGTCGTCCCGGGTGGCACCGTCGGGAATCCGGTCCTCACCGAGCAGGTGCTCGGCATAGAGGCCGGCCTCGATCGCCTTGGAGAGATCGACCTCCTTGGCGGCGTCCAGCAGTGGCGTCCGGGAGATCTCGTGCAGGTAGACTCCGACCAGGTCGCGCTCCTCGGCGACCTCGTCGGTGCGCATTCCGATGTTCTTGTCCACGTTGCCCACGGTCCCCTCGCTCGCGCCGGTTGCCCGGTTCCTTGCCATCCCCACGCCCATCGGCCCTCCCCGCGCCTTCCGCTGTGCCCACCGGAGCCGGCATCTACACAACAGATGAGACGTGTCAGGGATTCCTTGTCGTGGGTCGAAAGTGTCACGAATGCCTGATAATCCGCTGAGAGCGCGGTCCACGTTTGCTGTCAGCACCCTGCCTGACTGGGGTCGGCAGGCACCTCGTGAGGTCGACGGATCGACGGATCGCCGTCCGTCCCGGTCCATGGCAACACTGCCCGGCCGACCGACACAGCGACCCGGGTCACCGCCGTGCTGCGATCCTGGTCACTGGCTGATACGCGTACGCGGACCAGTCGGTTCATCCACGCCGGTGGTAATACCCCACGCCCAGATGAACAATCCGTGCCCCGCTTCTATGCCCGGCCCGTCGGGCGCCCGTGGGCGTGTCGGATTCAGGACGCGAGGAGCGCGAGCGCACCGCGTACCTGGTCGGCGGAACGCGCCAGAGCCGCCCGCGCGGTCGGCGCCCCCACCCCCGAGACGAGGCTGACCAGGGCGGTCTTCAGATCGCCGTCCGCCTCGTCGAGGGCCTGCCGGGCCCGCTCCTCGGCACAGCCGGTCGCCTCGACCAGGATCGAGAGCATTCGCCCCCGGAGCTTCGCGTTGGTCGCCACCATGTCGATCATCAGGTTCGAGTAGACCCGGCCCAGCCGCACCATGACCGCGGTGGAGAAGCTGTTCAGCACGATCTTCTGGGCCGTGCCCGCCTTCATCCGGGTCGACCCGGCGACCACCTCCGGCCCGGTGTCCAGGCCGATGAAGACGTCCACCGACCGGGCGGCCGGAGCGTCCGGGTTCGCGCAGAGCAGCACCGTCGAGGCGCCCTCGGTCCGGGACGCGGCGAGCGCCCCGAGGACGTACGGGGTGCGACCGCTGGCGGTGAGACCGACCACCACGTCACCGCTACGTACGCAGTCGGCCGCCTCGGCCACGCCTCGGTTGTCGTCGTCCTCGGCGTCCTCCACCGCCCGCCACACGGCGTCCGGTCCGCCGGCCACGTGGGCGCAGAACCAGTGGCGGGGTGAGTTGAAGGTGGGGGCCAGCTCGGCGGCGTCCAGCACGCCCAGCCGCCCCGAGGTGCCGGCCCCGAAGTAGTGCACCCGGCATCCACCGCGCAGCGCCGTGACGGCGAGGTCGACGCTCTCGGCGATCCGGTCGAGGGCGGCGGCCACCGCGGCCGGTACTCGCCGGTCGGCTTCGTTGATCACGGCCAGCACGTCCCGGGTGGACATCAGGTCCAGATCGACGCTGAGGGGGTTGCGCCGCTCGGTCGGCGCACCGACCCGGATCGTCGGGCGGACGGCGACCGGGGCCACCGCGTCGGGCTCCACCGCACCGGCGGTCATGCCCGCCTCCGGGCGGACCCGACCCGGTGGGACCGGACCGCCTCGGCGGTCGCCTCCAGCGCCTTGCGGGCCCGGGGACGGTTGCGCGCGGCCACCCCGACGAAAAGGCAGTCGACCACGGTGAGCTGGGCGATCCGGCTGGCGGTGGCGCCGGAACGGTACGTCGTCTCCCGGGCGGCGGTGGTCAGGATGTGGTCGGCGACGTCGGTCACCGGCGAGCGCGGGAAGTTGGTCAGCACCACCGTGGTGGCACCTCGGCCCCGCGCCTGCTCCAGCACCTCCACCACGTCCGACGTGGTGCCGGTGTGCGAGATGCCGACCGCGACGTCGCCCCGGCCGAGCAGGGCCGCCGAGGTCAACGCGGTGTGCACGTCCGGGAAGTAGAAGGCGGTCCGACCGATACGGTGCAGCTTCTGCTGGAAGTCCGAGGCCACGAATCCGCTCGCCCCGGCACCGTAGATGTCGATCCGTCCGGCGGCGACGATGGCGTCCACCACCCGCTCGCAGACCGCCGGGTCGAGTTGCTCGGCGGTCTCCTCGACGGCACGGGCGTCGTTGAACGCGATGGTCGCGATGATCTGGGCGAAGTCGGCCCCGGGCGGGATGTCACCGCCCACCACCCGCGCGTCCGGCGGTTCGATCCGCCGGGCCGCCTCGGCGGCGAGCCGGATCCGCAGTTGCGGGTAGCCGTCCATACCGACCGAGCGGCAGAACCGGATGACGGTGGCCTCCGATGTCTGGGCGGTGGTGGCGAGGTCGGTGATGGTGCGCCGGGCCGCGTCGGCGGGGTCGGCGACCACCAGCCGGGCGACGCGCTGCTCGGCCGGTGACAGCGACGGGAGCAGGCCGCTGATGTGGACGATCAGTCCACCCGGCTCCTGACTCGCGGAAATCTTCGGACTCTTCCCCACGTATGAAACTTACTTTCACACGCCGTGAGCGTCAACCACGCCGCGCCCGCCCGACGGACGACACGTAGCGGGCGCACGACCACAGCCTGCCACCCGTCCGAAGGGGCCCGCCTCCTCCGGCGGGCCGGGTCCGGCCGGTCGGGTGGGGCCGACCGGGGGCCGACCGGACGGCGGCACTAGCGTGAAGCCATGACGCGACGCAGTGTGCTGGTCACCGGGGGCACGGGCGGGCTGGGCGGGGCGGTTACCGCCGCGTTCGCCGAGGCGGGCTGGCGGGTGGTCGCGCCGCACCGCGACCGGTCGACGCCGGAGGCCGACCCCGAGGGCGACGCACCGGTCCGACCCGTCGCGGACCTCACCGACCCGCAGGACGTCGCCCGCGCCGTCGAGGTGGCCGCCGGCGACCCCGACGCGCCGTTGCGCGCCGTGGTCAACCTGGTCGGCGGGTACGCCAGCGGTGGCCTGGTGCACGAGACCCCGATCGAGGAGTTCGAGCGGATGCTCACCCTCAACCTGCGCCCGACCCACCTGGTGACCCGGGCGGCCCTGCCGCACCTGGTCGCGGCCGGCGGCGGCGCGGTGGTGTGCGTGGCGGCCCGGGCGGCCCTCGCGCCGTTCCCCGGGGTGGCCGGCTACGTGACCGCCAAGGCCGCCGTGCTCGGTTTCGCCTCGGCTGTGGCGGTGGAGTACAAGGCTGCGGGCGTGCGCTGCAACACGGTGCTGCCCAGCGTCATCGACACGCCTTCCAACCGGACCGCGATGCCCGACGCCGACCACTCTCGCTGGGTGGTCCCCGCCGAGATCGCCTCGGTGATCCGCTTTCTGGCCTCCGACGATTCCGCGCCGACCAGCGGCGCCGCGGTGCCGGTCTACGGCCGGGCCTGAATCGCGACCGGCCCGGTCGCCCACGGCAGGGCCTGGATCGGGACCAGCGCGGTCGCCGGACCGGGCAGCCACGGCCTGACCCGCCGTGGACCCGGCTCGTCCGGCTCGTCGTCGGCGGGAAGCCATGCGGCGAGATGGTCACGGATCTCGCGGGCCACCAGGTCCGCCGGCCGGTCCCCGTCGACCGGTACGAAGCCCGGCGACTCCGGCAGGGTGCGGTAGGCGAGGTCGGCGGCGGTCAGGTAGGGCAGGCTCTCCTGGTCGGTGCCGCGCCGCTCGATCCGCCGGTACGCCTCGGACGGCGGCACCGTCAACAGGAACGTCACCTGCGGCTGCGGGAAGACCCGGTACGCGGCCCGGACCAGCCGCTCCCAGCGCTGGCCCCCGTGTGCCCGCAGGCTCGCGTACTGGCATGCGGCGTACCGGTCCATCACCGCCACCCGGCCGGTGCACAGGCTGCCGAGCAGGGCCATGGCGATGGCGAGCCAGCGCAGCACGGACTCCAGCAGCAGCATGCCGTCGCGCCCGACCAGTCCCTGGGCGTCCGGTCGGCCGAGCCGGTGCGCGGCTCGCCCCAACCAGAGACGCCCCCCGGCGTTGCGGTGATAGGTGGCCGGGTGGCCGGCCGCGGTGAGCGCCTCGGCGAGCCGGTGCGCCTGAGTGGTCTTGCCCGAGCCGTCCACGCCGATCAGGGCCACGGTGCGCAGTCGGGCCGTGCCGCACCGAATACCCGTCGATCTGGCCACTCTCGACAGGATATCCGAGCCCCGCATCACGGCCGGGAGGTTCATCCCGTTATGTGGTTGATCGCGCCCTTACCCGCGCCGCACAGGTGTGGGCGACCGGATTGCCGGGTACCGATCCGGCATCCCACCGGTAGCACTGAACGAGTTCGACGGGAGAGGCGACATGGCCGAGCGCGACGACGAGACTCTCCTGCACACACTGAAGAAGGTCGCCGCCGTGCTCAAGCAGTCGGACATTCCGTTCGCACTCGGCGGCAGCTTCGCCGTGTACGCGCACGGCGGTCACTCCAGCGAGCACGACGTCGACTTCCTCATCCGTGAGCCCGACGTCGAAGCCGCCCTGGAGGCGCTGGTGGCGGCCGGGTTCACCGCCGAGCGGCCCCCGGAGGACTGGCTGGTCAAGGTCTACGACGGCGGCCGGATGGTGGACCTGATCCACCGCCCGATCGAGACCCCGGTGACCGAGGAGACCTTCGCCGACACGGTCGTGCGGCCGGTCGACGCCATCCACATGCCGGTGCTGTCCGCCTCACAGTTGATGGTGCACAAACTGCTCAGCTTCTCCCAGCACTACTGCGACTTCGCGCGAGGGCTGCCGCTGGCCCGGTCGCTGCGGGAGCAGATCGACTGGGAACGGGTACGCAAGGAGACGCAGCACTCGCCGTACGCGGAGGCGTTCCTGGTGCTGCTGGACAGGCTGGACGTCGTGCCCGACGGCGGCACGGCCGACGGGAGGGGAACACCGTGACCACGTACCGCGACCCCGGCGCCGGGCCGCCGGACGAGTACGTCGAGGCGGAGATCCACCGGCTGCTCGCCGAGGATCCCGCCGTCGCCGAGCAGGGCATCTCCGTGATCCGTACGGAACGCGGTCTGGTGCTCCGGGGTGAGGTGGAGAGCGCCCACCGGCGGGAGGAGATCCTGCGCCGGGTGGCCGAGCGCTTCCCCGAGGAGCCGGTCACCAGCGACATCGGGGTGATCCGCACGCAGGCGCCCACTGAGATCGAGCAACTGCCCTGAGGAGGCGCGATGGCTATCCGGATCGCCGCGGTGGGCGACGTACACGTGGACGAGGATGTGGTCGGCCGTTTCCGGCCGGCCCTGGAGGAACTGCCGGACAAGGCCGACGCGCTGCTGCTCGCCGGTGACCTGACCCGGCACGGCACCGAGGCGGAGGCCCGGTGCGTGGCACGGGAGTTCGGCGGGCTGGGGGTACCGGTCATCGCCGTACTCGGCAACCACGACCACCAGTGCGACCAGGTGCCGCAGGTGGTCGGCGCGTTGCAGGAGGCGGGGATCATCGTGCTGGAGGGCGACGGCGTGGTGCTGGACTGCGCCGGCGGCCGACTCGGCGTCGCCGGGGTGAAGGGCTTCGGCGGCGGGTTCGCCGGTCGGTGCGCCAGCGACTTCGGCGAACCGGAGATGAAGGCGTTCGTCCGCACCACGACCGAGAGCGCGGACCGGCTGAGTGCCGCGCTGCGCTCACTGGACTGCGACACGTTGGTGGCGTTGACCCACTATTCGCCGGTGCCGGACACGCTGGCCGGGGAGCCGCTGGAGATCTACCCGTTCCTGGGCTGCTACCAGCTCGGGCAGGCGGTCGACTCGGCACCCACCGCGCTGGCCCTGCACGGGCACGCGCACCACGGCTCGGAGCGCGGCACGACGCCGGGCGGGGTGCGCGTCCGCAACGTCGCACACCCGGTGATCAAGCAGGCGTACAGCGTCTTCCATCTGGGTGAAGACCTTGATCAGCCGCAGGTTTCCGGAGTCGGAGTGGGGGGTATTCAGCAAACATGGAGCTGATTCTCTGGATTCTCGCAGTCGTACTGGTGGTCTCCGGCATCCTCGCGCTGTTCCGCCGGCAGATCCTGTGGGGCATCGTCCTCATCGTTGTTGGCCTGCTCGTGGGCCCGGGTGGTGTGAGCATCTTCAGTTGACGTGGCGGCGCAACGCGTCGCCTGTCCCGGACCCGCCGGGGTCGTCGTGACCGGAACTCCGTCCTCCCGACAGGAGTCACCGGCCACGGCGACCCCGGCGTGCTTGCGTCCGGGCCCGGTCCGCGTCGCGGGCCGCGGATACCGCCGATCCACCGAGGCGGAAGCCCGCCCTGCCGGTGGGGTTTGCCGGCCTGACCGACGGAGAAGCAGGTGAGCATGCGAACGAGTGCGAGCGACACCCGGCGAGGCGGCGCCCGGCAGTGGTGGGCGTTGGCCGGGTTCGCGGCGGCGGTCATCGCGGCAGCGGTCATCGGCAACCTGGCCGCCGTCGGCGCTGCGGACGAGTACCGCAGCGTCGAGCAGCCCTCCTGGGCACCCCCGTCCTGGTTGTTCGGCCCGGTCTGGACGCTGCTGTACGTGACCATCGCGCTGGCCGGCTGGCTCGTCTGGCGCCGGGTCGGTTTCGGCCCGGCCGTGCTCGCCTGGGTGGTACAGCTGGCGCTCAACGCCGCCTGGACCCCGCTGTTCTTCGGTGCCGGGCGGTACGGCCTGGCCTTCGCGGAGATCGTGCTGCTGTGGTTGGCGATCGGCGTGACCGTCCTGCTGTTCCGGCGGGTCAGCACCGCGGCGGCCGTCCTGCTGCTGCCCTACTGGGCCTGGGTGACCTTCGCGGCGGCGCTGAACTACTCGATCTGGCAACTCAACGGCTGACCCGCCCGACGGCCCCTGCCGACCAGACGGGCGGATCGCCCCGATCAGCAGCAGGCCACGTCCGGCACCCTTCGCGATCGTGCCGAGGCAGCCATCCGCATCCGCGCACCGACCGCCCGTGTTGATCAAGAAGTTTGGTCACGGAGCGGGACGACTCAGGGTGCAAACTTCTTGGTCAACTCCTGCGGACCCGACCCGTTGAGGGTGCGGTCGACCGTCGACGTGGGTCGGCCGTCGGGAATAGGTCGACCGGCGGCGGGTCGCCCTGTCACAGTGCACCGGGTATTGGGAGTGGGGCGGCGGCAGCAGGTCGCGCCATGACAATCGGCGGCCCTTGGGAGTGGGGCGGGCGTGAGCGTGGGCTTGTCCGGGGGGTGGTCCGTCGGGCCTGGAGGTCGGGGACGCCGATCGACGAGGGTGATCGCCGACGCTGGGAGCGCACCCACGCAGCGACGACAGGTTTCCGGATTGTTACTCGGTCGTGTCCGTCCCAGGGCTGGACCGCGCGAGATGCAAGCGCTTACATGTGAAAACGCCCATCGGACCGGCGCCAGGTCACCGGATGCGATCCCGGCCGGCGCCGGCTAGGAAGGAGGACGGCATGGCAGTCTTTGCCAGGCCACGCCAGGCCCTCGTGATCGCCGGCGCGCTCGGACTGGCGCTCGGCGCCACCGCCTGCGGCACCGGCAGCAGCACCAGTAGCGGCAACAACACCAACGCCGATTCCGCCGAGTGTGCCCCGTACGAGAAGTACCAGGGCCACGACGGCAAGAAGGTGTCGATCTACTCGTCGATCCGGGACATCGAGGCCGACCGGCTGGACGAGTCGTGGAAGCAGTTCGAAGAGTGCACCGGCATCGAGATCAACCACGAGGGCAGTGGTGAGTTCGAGGCGCAGCTGCCCGTACGCGTCGACGGCGGCAACGCCCCCGACCTGGCGTTCATCCCCCAGCCCGGTCTGATCCAGCGGTTCGCCGAGCGGGACCAGATCAAGGCCGCCGGCGCCGAGACCAAGGCGATGGCCGAGGAGAACTACCCGGCCGACTGGCTGACGTACAGCACGGTCAACGGCACCTTCTACGGCGCGCCGCTCGGCTCGAACGTGAAGTCCTTCGTCTGGTACTCGCCGAAGATGTTCCAGGAGAAGGGCTGGGCCGTCCCGACCACCTGGGACGAGATGATCAAGCTCAGCGACACGATCGCGGACAGCGGCACCAAGCCGTGGTGCGCCGGGATCGAGTCCGGCGAGGCCACCGGCTGGCCGGCCACCGACTGGATCGAAGACCTGATGCTGCGTACGCAGACTCCCGAGGTCTACGACCAGTGGACCAAGCACGAGATCCCGTTCAACGACCCCCGGGTCGCCGAGGCGCTCGACCGCGCCGGCACCATCCTGAAGAACGAGAAGTACGTCAACGGCGGCTTCGGCGGGGTGCGCAGCATCGCCACCACCTCCTTCCAGGAGGCGGGCGTTCCGATCACGGCCGGCAAGTGCGCGCTGCACCGGCAGGCCTCGTTCTACGCCAACCAGTGGCCGCAGGGCACGCGGGTGGCCGAGGACGGCGACGTGTTCGCGTTCTACTTCCCGGCCATCGACCCGGCCAAGGGCAAGCCGGTCCTGGGCGGCGGCGAGTTCGTGACGGCGTTCAGCGACCGTCCCGAGGTGCAGGCGGTGCAGACGTACCTCGCCTCCGGTGAGCACGCCAACAGCCGCGCGAAGATCGGCGACTGGGTGTCGGCCAACAACAAGCTCGACCTGGCCAACGTCGCGAACCCGATCGACAAGCTGTCCGTGGAGCTTCTCCAGGACGACAGCTCGGTCTTCCGCTTCGACGGGTCCGACCTGATGCCGGCGGCCGTCGGCAACGGCACCTTCTGGAAGGGCATGGTCGAGTGGATCAACGGGCGGGACACCGCCACGGTCCTCCAGGGCATCGAGAGCAGCTGGCCCAAGTAAGTCCAGTGGTGGGCCGGTCCGCGAGCGCGGGCCGGCCCACCGGCTCTGCCGACACCTCTGGGAGGGTTGATGAACTTCGACTTCGCCGCACAGGCGCCGAAACTGATGATGTTGCTGTGGGGGCTGGTCGCCTTCGCAGTGGTGGTCGGCGGCCTGCTCATCCTGCTCGACGTGGTACCGGCGTTCTTCGCCCGGCGCCGTGAGGCGCAACTCGTCGCGGCCTCCGCCGGCGGCGGCGTGCCCCTGCCCCGCCGGACCAAGCCCCGGGAGGGGCTGTTCGCTCTCTTCTTCCTGCTGCCGACCGTACTGCTGCTGATGATCGGCCTGGTCGTCCCGGCGATCCGCACCACGCTCCTGTCCTTCATGGACGGCGGCAGCCAGAACTGGGTCGGTCTGGACAACTACCGCTGGATGTTCGCCGAGGACGCGATCGTCCGGGTACTGATCAACACGCTGGTCTGGGTGACGCTGGTCCCGCTGGTCGCCACCGGCATGGGCCTGCTCTACGCCGTGCTGGTCGACAAGGCCCGGCTGGAGTCGCTGGCGAAGTCGCTGATCTTCATGCCGATGGCGATCTCGTTCGTGGGCGCCGCCATCATCTGGCGGTTCGTCTACGCCTATCGGGGTGAGGGCCAGGAACAGATCGGTCTGCTCAACCAGATCGTCGTCAGCCTCGGCGGCGAACCCCGACAGTGGCTGCTCGACTCACCACTGAACACGCTGCTGCTCATCGTGATCATGGTCTGGATCCAGGCCGGATTCGCCATGGTGGTGCTCTCCGCGGCGATCAAGTCCATTCCGGCCGACATCGTGGAGGCGGCCCGCCTCGACGGGGTCACCCCCTGGCAGATGTTCCGGCAGATCACCGTGCCCAGCATCCGGCCGGCCATGATCGTCGTCGTGGTCACCATCTCGATCGCCACGCTGAAGGTCTTCGACATCGTCCGCACCACGACCAACGGCAACTACGACACCAGCGTGATCGCGAACGAGATGTACAACCAGGCGTTCCGGTACGGCCAGAACGGGCAGGGATCCGCCCTCGCGGTCTTCCTCTTCATCCTGGTGCTACCGATCGTGATCTTCCAGATCCGGAACCTGCGTCAGCAGCGACGGGAGGGCTGAGATGACCACCACCACTCCCCCGGTCGCCGCCGGCGCCCAGGACACCAACGGCCCGTCGACGCGGGCGTCCCGGGTACGCAAGCGGCTGAACAGCCGTACCGCGACCGTGGTCGCGATCGTCATCGCGGTCGTCTGGACCATCCCGACGTTCGGCCTGCTCGTCTCCTCGTTCCGGCCGGAGCCCCAACTCAAGACCACCGGCTGGTGGACGTTCTTCCGGGACCCGCAGTTCACCCTGCAGAACTACCAGGACGTGCTGTTCGGACAGGCATCCGGCTCGGGACAACTCGCCAACTACTTCGTCAACTCGCTGGTCATCACCCTGCCGTCGGTACTGTTCCCGCTCGCGTTCGCCGCGCTGGCCGCGTACGCGCTGGCGTGGATCAACTTCCGCGGCCGGGACTGGGTCTACATCGGCATCTTCGCGCTCCAGATCGTGCCGTTGCAGATGGCGCTGGTGCCACTGTTGAGCTTCTTCTCGCGCGGAGTCAGCATCGGCGGCGTCACCCTGATGCCCGCCTGGAACCTCGACGGCGCGCAGAACTTCGCCCAGGTGTGGTTCGCGCACACCTGTTTCGCGTTGCCCTTCGCCGTGTTCCTGCTGCACAACTTCATCTCGCAGCTACCGAAGGACCTGATGGAGGCGGCGCGGGTCGACGGGGCCACCCATCCCAGGATCTTCCGCACCATCGTGTTGCCGCTGGTGGCGCCCGCGCTGGCCGCGTTCGGCATCTTCCAGTTCCTCTGGGTCTGGAACGACCTGCTGGTCGCGCTCATCTTCGCCGGTGGCAGCGACGTCACCGCACCACTCACCGTCCGGCTGGCCGAACTGGCCGGTACGCGCGGCAACGAGTGGCAACGGCTGACCGCCGGGGCGTTCGTCTCGATCGTCGTACCGCTGATCGTGTTCCTGTCGTTGCAGCGTTACTTCGTTCGAGGGCTGCTCGCCGGCAGCGTCAAGGGCTGACACCCCGGGTGGTGCCGCCGTCGACGGCGACGGCGGCACCACCCGGGACATGAGCGGGGTAAGCGTGACCAGGATCGACGACGTCGCCCGGCTGGCCGGAGTCTCCACGGCCACCGTCTCCCGGGCACTACGCGGACTGCCGACCGTGTCGGCCGCCACGCGACACCGGGTGCTGGCCGCCGCCGAGCAGTTGCAGTACGCCGTGTCGCCGAGCGCCTCCCGGCTGGCCGGCGGACGCACCGGCACCGTCGCGGTGGTCGTCCCCCGGATCACCCGGTGGTTCTTCGGCGTCGTCGTCGAAGCGGTCGAGGACTTCCTGCACCAGGCGGGCTACGACCTGCTGCTGCACAACCTCGGTGGCCGGGAGCAGAACCGGCAACGGCTGCTGCACCCCGCCAACCTGCACAAACGGGTGGACGCGGTGATGCTGGTCGCCACCCCGCTGCGGGCACCCGAGCTGAGCGCCCTCGCCGCACTCGACCTGCCCGGCGTGACCGTCAGCTCCGGCACCGACGTACCGGGCTGGCCCTGCGTACGCATCGACGACGTGGTTGCCGCGCGGACCGCCACCCGGCACCTGCTGGACCTCGGCCACCGACGCATCGCCCACATCTCCGGCGACCCCGACGACGAGCTCGCCTTCACCGCGCACCTGGACCGGCGCCGGGGCTATCAGGAGGCGCTGCGCGCCGCCGGGTTGTCACCCGACCCGAGCCTCGACGTGGAGTCCCGGTTCGACATCGCCGGTGGCACCCGGGCCACCGAGGAACTGCTGCGTCGGGGCGACCCGCCCACCGCGATCTTCGCCGCCTGTGACGAGATGGCGATGGGCGCGCTGACCGCGTTACGCGACGCCGGCCTGCGGGTACCCCAGGACGTCAGCGTGATCGGCATCGACGACCACGCGCTCGCCGGGGTGCTCGGGCTGAGCACCATCGCCCAGCCCGCCGCCGAGCAGGGCCGGTTGGCCGCGAAACTGCTGCTCGACCCGCTCGCCGGACCGCCCCGGCAGCCCGGACCGCACCGGGCCACGTCGCCGGTGATCCTGAACACTCGGCTCGTCGTGCGGGAATCGACCGCACCGGCGCGGGCACACTAACGACCAGTCACCATCGTCGTCCGGCGACCCGCCGGGCCGGCTCGATTACGGGAGTCCGTCCTGAACGACAACGCGACGCAGCAGACCACGCCCTCCGCCCCGATCACGGGCTGGTGGACCGAGGCGGTGATCTACCAGATCTACCCGCGCTCGTTCGCCGACGCCAACGGCGACGGGATCGGCGACCTGCCGGGAATCACCGCCCGCCTCGACCACCTCGCCGAACTGGGGGTCGACGCGGTCTGGCTCTCCCCGTTCTATCCGTCGCCGCAGGCCGACGCCGGTTACGACGTGGCCGACTACCGGGACGTGGAGCCGCTGTTCGGCACGCTCGCCGACGCCGACGAGCTGATCGCGCAGGCCCGCGCCCGGGGGCTGCGGGTGATCGTCGACCTGGTGCCCAACCACACCTCGTCGGCACACCGGTGGTTCCAGGCCGCCCTGGCCGCCGCGCCGGGCAGCCCCGAACGGCAGCGGTACGTCTTCCGCGACGGCCGGGGCCCGGACGGCACCGAGCCGCCCAACGACTGGCAGAGCGTCTTCGGCGGACCGGCCTGGACCCGGGTCCCCGACGGGCAGTGGTACCTGCACCTGTTCGACACCGCCCAGCCCGACCTGAACTGGGACGCACCGGAGGTACGCACCGAGTTCCTGGACGTGCTGCGGTTCTGGCTGGACCGGGGCGTGGACGGCTTCCGCGTCGACGTCGCGCACGGGCTGGTCAAGCAGGCCGACCTCGCCGACTGGCGGGAGCCGCAGGAGATCCTCTCCGGGCAGGAGGCCGACAAGCCCCGCCCGCCGATGTGGGACCAGGACGGCGTACACGAGATCTACCGGGAGTGGCGGCGGCTGTTGGACGGCTACCCCGGGGAACGCGTCCTGGTCGCCGAGGCGTGGGTGGAGCCGGCCGAGCGGCTGGCCCGCTACGTCCGCCCCGACGAGATGCACCAGGCGTTCAACTTCGAGTACCTGGTCGCCTCCTGGACCGCCCCCGCCCAGTACGCGGTGATCACCCGGTCTCTGGAGGCCACCGACGCGGTCGGCGCACCCACCACGTGGGTGCTCTCCAACCACGACGTGGTCCGGCACGCGTCCCGGCTCGGGCTGCCGGTCGGCACCGCCCGGCCCAACGGCATCGGCGTCGGCGACGAGCAGCCGGACGCTGCGCTCGGGCTGCGCCGTGCCCGGGCGGCCACCCTGCTGATGCTCGGTCTGCCCGGTTCGGCCTACCTCTACCAGGGCGAGGAGTTGGGTCTGCCCGAGCACACCAGCCTGCCCGACGAGGCCCGGCAGGACCCGACCTGGGAACGCAGTGGGCACACCCAGCGGGGCCGCGACGGCTGCCGGGTGCCGATCCCGTGGGAGGCCGACGCCCCGTCGTACGGGTTCGGGCCCACCAACGCGAGCTGGCTGCCGCAGCCGCCGGTCTGGGCCGAGTACGCCCGGGACCGCCAGCGCGACGTGCCCGGCTCGACGTACGAGATGTACCGCACGGCGTTGCGGCTGCGGCGTACGCACGGGTTGGGTCGGGGCACCCTGGAGTGGCTCTCCTCCGGCGACGACGTGCTGACCTTCCGCAACGGCGACCTGGTCGTCTCGACCAACTTCGGCCCGGAGTCCGTGCCGGTGCCCGACGGCGAGGTGCTGCACAGCAGCGCCCCGCTCAACGAGGACGGCTCCCTCCCCACCGACGTCACCGTCTGGCTCCACACCCCCTGACCGTGCGCCGGGGCTGGGTGTAAGGAAGGGCACCTTATTAACGCCTCAGGTAGAGGAAGGGCCCCCTGTTAACACCGCCCGTCGCGGACTGCGGCAAGGCGAGCAGCCGCCGGCCGGGGCTGTCCCGTGCGGCCCGCCGGCTGGCGGTCGTTTGTTAACAGGGGGCCCTTGCTATGCACGAGGCGTTAATAAGGTGCCCTTCCTTACATCTGTCACAGCTTTTCGGCGCGGGTGTGCAGCAGGTCGCGGACGTCGGCGATGTCCTTGGGCGACGTCCGGGCGGCGAACCAGTACATGATCCCGGTGGGGATGAAGAAGAGCTGGAACGCGGCCAGCCCGACGGCGTAGTTCAGCGGCGGCGGGAAGGCCGCCCGCAGGGCGTGGAAGACCACGCCGACCAGCCCGTTGCCGGCCGCCCGCCCCACCCCGTTGACCAGGTTGCCGAGGCTGTAGACGGTGCCCCGGTGCTCGGGCGGGTTGGCGTCGGCGATCAACGCGAACCAGTTCGGTGAGTTCGCCGACGTCAACGCCAACGCCAGCATTGCGGTGAGCAGGCTCAGCCCGACCGTCGGCTCGGTGAACACACTGCCCACCACCGCCGCCACCACCGCGCCGGTACCAGCGCCGTCGGGCACGTCGATGCGGATCGGCACGAAGAACAGCACCAGGTAGAGCGGGACCGCGGCGAGGATGCCGACCGCGGCGACCAGAGCCCGGCCGGAGGGCGTACGCCGTTGCAGCGCGTCGCCGATCAGACCGCCGACGATGGAGAACACGCCGCCAAGCTGGAACAGGGTGGCGAAGACGCTGCCCACCACGATCGCCGTCGCCGGTGAGTAGCCCTGGTCGCGTGCCCGCTCGGTGAAGAGCACCGGCAGCCAGACCAGCGAACCGAACGCGGCCTGTGCGGTGAGGCCCTGCAGGACGAGCCACCGGTTGGTCCGCCGACCGAGGATGACCGGCAGGTCGGAGCGGCTGATCCGGTGGTCGTACTCGGCACCGGTCGCGAGCGCGGCGGCCAGTTCCGGTTCGCTCTGCCCGCGCCGGATGTCGTAGGTGAACAGGTACGCCGCGGTGGCGGCCAGGCCGACGACGGTGAGCAGGAGGAACGGGCGTCGCCAGTCGGCCGCGCCCAGCAGCCCGCCGACCAGCGTGCCGGCCAGCGTGCCGATGCCCTGGGAGAGTCCCCAGAAGCTCATCACCAGGCCACGGCGGCGGGGCGAGATCAGGTCGGTGACGACCGAGAAGCCGACCGATCCGACCGCACCGAGCCCGATCGCCGCCAGCAGCTGCGCGGCGAGGAACGTCGGGTAGTTGTCGGCCAGACCGCTGCCGCCGGTGCCGACCGCCCAGATCAGCGTGCCGATCATGAGCAGTGGCTTGCGGTTGGTGCGGTCCCCGAAATACGCCCAGCCGACCGCCGCGACGGCACTGACCAGGAAGCTGATCGCAGTGACCAGGCCGAGCAGGCGCTGCGGCACCGCGAAGGAGTCGGCGATCGCGCCGTAGAGCGGCGGCACCAGCCCGATCGCCACGTTGTCCAGCGAGGCGAGCAGCACGAAGACCACGACGCTGTAGATCCGGTGCGTGGCGCTCCCGCCCCACACCCGCGCGGATCGGCCCGTGCGCAAGGTCATGCCGGCAGCCAACCAGGACCGGATATCGGCCTGGTCACCGGGTCCACCCATCCCGTCACCGCGACGGGCGGACCGGTCCGAACCCGCGCCACCGATCCACCCAGGCCGCCGACCTGCCGAACATGCCACGACTCCGACCGACCGGACGAGGTCCGACGCCCTCATCCGGCCCGCGGATCGCGTCGCCCGCGTCGCGATGATCACGCTCGATCCTGGATCGAGTGGCATCCCGGCGCCGCAATGACCACTCGATCCTGGATCGAGCACGACCTTGGGGCGAGCACGACCTTGGGGCGAGCACGACCTTGGGCGGCGGGATCCGGGCCGGGGCGGTGTCGCACCCCGGCCCGGAACGCGTGCGCTATCCGGCCGTCAGGCGGTCCAGGTGACGCTCCCGGGCTTCGGCGTAACGCTCCCGGATGGCCGGCACCGGCTCGGCGGCGTACTCCTCGGTGCCGGACGGTGACCACGACGGCGGTTCCGCACCACCGAGGGCCAGCCAGGCGGCCTGGCGGGCGGCCCCGTCGGCGACGTACTCGCCGGGGGGTGGGACGACCACCGGGCTGCCGAAGACCTGGGCGGCGATCCGGCGGACGGCGGCGGAGCGGGCCCCACCACCGACCAGGATCACCCGCCGGACGGTCGCCCCGTGGGCGGCCAGCGCGTCCAGCCCGTCGGCGAGCGCGCAGAGCAGGCCCTCCACCGCTGCCCGGGCCAGGTGGGCCGGGGTCGAGGTACCCAGGGTCAGCCCGTGCACCGCCCCGGTGGCCAGCGGCCGGTTCGGCGTCCGCTCACCCTCCAGGTACGGCACCAGGACCAGCCCGTCCGCACCGGGCGGTGCCGACAGCGCCAGCTCGGCCAACTCGTCCAAGCCGACCCGCAGCATCCCGGCGGCGGCGTCCAGCACCCGGGCCGCGTTGAGGGTGCAGACCAGCGGCAGGAACCGGCCGCTGGCGTCGGCGAAGCCGGCGACGATCCCGGTCGGGTCGGCGGCCGGGGCGTCGGCGACGCTGAACACGGTGCCGGAGGTGCCGATCGAGACGACCACGTCGCCGGGTCCGGCGCCGACCCCGAACCCGGCGGCGGCGTTGTCCCCCGCGCCGGGTCCGAGCAGCGCACCGCCGGGCAGCGCGCCGGCCGCCTCGGCGGCACCCAGCACGGTCGGCACCCGTACCGTCCGGCCGAGCGCCCGTTCCAGCAGGTCGGGGCGGTACTCGCCGGTGGCCGGCGACCAGTATCCGGTGCCGCTGGCGTCACTGCGGTCGGTCCGCAACGCCGCCAGGTCGGACGATCCGGACAGCCGCCAGGTCAACCAGTCGTGCGGCAGGCAGACGGCGGCCACCCGGTCGGCGTTGGCCGGCTCGTGCCGGGCCAGCCAGCGCAGCTTGGTGACGGTGAAACTCGCCACCGGCACGCTGCCCACCGCGTCAGCCCAGAACTGCCGGCCCGCCGTACCGGCGCCGGCCTCCTCGACCAGGTCGGCGGCGGCCTGCGCGGAGCGGGTGTCGTTCCACAGCAGCGCCGGCCGCACCACCTCGCCCGACTCGTCCAGGCAGACCATGCCGTGCTGCTGGCCGGCGACGGAGACGGCGGCGACGTCGTCCAGCCCACCGGCGGCGTCGATCGCCGTCTGGAGGGCCGACCACCAGGCCGAGGGGTCGACCTCGGTGCCGTCCGGGTGCGGGGCCCGGCCCTGGCGGACCAGGTCACCGGTGTCCGCGTCCCGGACGACCACCTTGCAGGACTGGGTGGAGGAGTCCACCCCCGCGACGAGCGGCATGCCGTCGCCTCAGCGCGCGCCGAGCACGTGCTCGACGGCGAGCTGGTTGAGCCGGATGAAGCCGAAGCCCTTGGCGCCGGCCGCGTCGACGTCGTAGCCCTCGAACGCGCTGGTGTCGGCGAGCAGCTCGGCGTAGCCCTCACCCTCGCCCAGGGTCGGTACGCCCAGCTCGCCGACCTTGGCGGCGGCCAGTGCCTCGACCACCTCGGGGTCGGCCCGGAACGCCGCGGCCCGCTCCTTGAGCAGCAGGTAGGTCCGCATGTTCGCGGCGGCGGAGACCCACACCCCGTCCATGTCCTCGGTGCGGGAGGGCTTGTAGTCGAAGTGGCGCGGCCCGTCGTACCCCGGGCCGCCACCCGGGGCGCCGTGCTCCAGCAGGTCCACCAGCGCGAACGCGTTGAGCAGGTCACCGTGGCCGAAGACCAGGTCCTGGTCGTACTTGATGCCGCGCTGGCCGTTGAGGTCGATGTGGAACAGCTTGCCCTGCCAGAGCGCCTGGGCGATGCCGTGCACGAAGTTCAGCCCGGCCATCTGCTCGTGGCCGACCTCCGGGTTGACGCCGACCCGGTCGGGGTGGGCGAGCGTGGAGATGAAGGCCAGCGCGTGCCCGACGGTCGGCAGCAGGATGTCGCCGCGCGGCTCGTTCGGCTTGGGCTCCAGCGCGAAACGCAGGTCGTAGCCACGGTCGACGACGTACTGGCAGAGCAGGTCGACCGCCTCGCGGTAGCGGTCCAGCGCGGCCTGCACGTCCTTGGCGACGTCGTACTCGCCGCCTTCCCGGCCGCCCCACATGACGAAGGTCTGCGCGCCCAGCTCGGCGGCGAGGTCGACGTTGCGCAGCACCTTGCGCAGCGCGTACCGCCGGACGTCGCGGTCGTTGCTGGTGAAGCCGCCGTCCTTGAAGACGGGCTGCTGGAAGAGGTCGGTGGTGACCATCGGCACCACCAGGCCGGTCTCGTCGAGCGCCTTGCGGAACCGGGCGATCTGGCCGTCGCGGGCGGCGGCGTCCGCACCGAACGGCACGAGGTCGTCGTCGTGGAAGGTGACGCCGTACGCGCCCAGTTCGGCGAGCCGGTGCACCGACTCCACCGGGTCCAGGGCCGGTCGGGTGGCGTGACCGAACGGGTCTCGGCCCTGCCAGCCGACCGTCCAGAGGCCGAAGGAGAACTTGTCGACGGGGGTGGGACGGGATGCCATTACAGACCTCCGGTGGTGTCGTCCGCTATTTGTTCAGTGGTTGAATTAAATGGCCGCGATGTGGCAGTGTCAAGGGGTGACCCGACTCGCAGCCCCGGCCGGTGGCGTACGCCAGGGCAGCCTGCGTGAGCTGAACCTCGCCCTCGTCCTCGGCCGGATCGCCGCGGCCGACCGCCCGCCCTCCCGGGCCGCGCTGGCGGCCGAGACCGGGCTGACCCGAGCCACCGTCTCGGCCGTGGTGGAGGACCTCGTCGCCGGTCGACTGGTCACCGAGGCCGAGCCGACGCCACGCTCCGGTGCCGGGCGACCCGCCCGTGGCCTGGTGCTCGCCGGTGACGGCCCGGCCGGGCTCGGGCTGGAGATCAACGTCGACTACCTGGCCGCCTGCGTGGTCGACCTCTCCGGCGAGGTCCGGCACCACACCGTGCACCGGGCCGACCTGCGCCCGGTCTCCCCCACCGACGCGCTGGCCCGGCTGGCCCGGCTCGCCGCCCAGGCGCGCGCCGACGCCGACGCCCAGGGCCTCACCCTGGCCGGCGCGGCCCTCGGCGTACCCGGGTTGGTCGACGACACCGGCCGGGTCCGCCTCGCGCCGAACCTGAGCTGGCGGGACGTGCCGGTGCCGGAACTGCTGGCCGCGCTCCCGCCGCTCACCGAGACCGTCGAGGGCGTACCGGCGCTGGTGGTGGACAACGAGGCCAACCTCGCCGCGCTCAGCGAACTGCACGCCGGCGCCGGACCGGGCAGCTTCCTGCACCTCTCCGGCGAGGTCGGCATCGGTGCCGGGATCGTGCTCGACGGCGCGTTGTTCCGGGGCGTCCGGGGCTGGAGCGGCGAGATCGGGCACATCCCGGTGCGGCCGGACGGACCGCCCTGCCGGTGTGGCGGCCGGGGCTGCCTGGAGCGTTACGCCGGACAGGAGGCGATCCTCGCCGCCGCCGGCCTGGCCGGGGCCGACCTGCCGGCCGACACCGCATCGGTGCGGCTGGCCCAACTCGCCGAGGCCGGTGAGCCCACCGCCCGGCACGCGCTGCACGAGGCCGGTACGGCCATCGGGATCACCGTGTCGAGCGTGATCAACCTGCTGGACCTGGACACCGTGGTACTCGGCGGTGGTTACGCCCCGCTCGCCCCCTGGATCCGGCCGCCGGTGCTCGCCGAGATCGAACGTCGGGTACTCACCGCCGCCTGGTCACCGGTGACCGTACGACCGGCGACCCTCGGCGCCACGGCCGCCGCGGTGGGCGCGGCGGGCTCGGTGGTGCGCCGGATCATCGCCCGACCCGCCGGATGGCTGGCCCGGCTCTAGGCCCCCGGCGTTCCTGGACGGACGGCCCTCGGAGGACCTCGGTACCCTTGCCCCCAGGCAACAAACCCGTGGACCCGAGGAGCAGAGCACCGGCATGCGTACAGGTCGACAGCGCGTGGCGCAGGGCGACCGCCGGTGACCAGGACCCGACGGGGCCCGGCCGCCGGCGCCACCGGCCGTGGGCGAGCCGGCCGCCTCGGCTCCGCCCCCTCGGTGGACCCGGATCTCGCGCGGGAACTCCTCGACGGGCTCGCCGAGGCGGTGCTGATCGCCGACAGCGTCGGGCAGGTTCTCCTGGTCAACGCCACGGCCAGCGCGCTGCTGCCGGAGCTGCACCCGGGCGTCGCCCTGCCCGGCTCCCCGGTGACGATGCTGTCGCAGGCGTACGCGACCGGCGCGGACGACGTCGAGGGTGAGCACCGGGACCGGCGGCTCCGGGGCATCCGCCGCCCGTTGGCCGGTGACCGGTCGGCGTGGTACGTGCGGGACGTCACCGACGACCACCTGCGCGCCGAGGCGCTGCGGACCGAACGGGGGCGTACCGACTTCCTGGCCCAGGCCGGACGCCGTCTCGGCCTGGCACTACAGCGCGAGCAGGCGCTCCAGGCCGCCGCGACGCTGCCGGTGCCGTACCTCGCCGACCTGGCCCTGGTCGTGTACCTGCCGAGCGGGACGGTCGAGTACCAACCGCAGTGGATCCGGCACTCCGGCCACGGATCGACGCCGGCCCTCGGCGCCGCCGGCTGGGACGCGGTCAGCGCCGTACCCGGGCTGGTCGAGGCGCTCGACGGGGAGACCGGCGTCCCACGGCCCTGGCCCGTCACCGAGCGCGGCGGAGCCGGGCCGCTGATCCCCGACGATCTCGATCCGGCCGCGACGCTGCTGGTCAGCCCGATGCCGGGGGCCGGGCGGACGGCGGGCGCGCTGGTGCTGGTGCGGACCGGAGCACGTGACGGGTTCGACCGGCGCGACGTCGAGCTGGTCCGGGAGTTCGCCGCCCGAGCCGGTGCCGCCCTGGCCACCGCGCAGCTCTACGACGCGCAGATCCACCTGGCCCGGGTCCTGCAGAACAGCCTGCTCCCGCCGGGCCTGCCCGCCGTGGGCGGCGTACGGCTCGCCGGTGGGTACCGGGCGGCCGGCGACAGCCTGCGCATCGGCGGTGACTTCTACGACGTGCTCCCGACCGACGGGGGCGCGCTCTTCGCCCTCGGCGACGTCAGCGGCAAGGGCGTCGGCGCGGCCGTGCTGACCGGCCGGGTCCGGCAGTCGTTGCAGACGCTGCGGCTGGTCGAACACCGGCCCCGGGAGTTGCTCGCCCTGCTCGACCGGGCTCTGCTGGACATCCCGGACGCGACCCGTCGCGGCCAGTTCACCACCCTGCTGCTGGGCGCGCTGCATCCGGAGCCGGACGGCGGGCTACGGGTACGGGTGGCCGGCGGCGGGCACCCGGCGCCGCTGCTGGTCGACGCTGCCGGGACGGTGACCCCGGTCCAGGTGGGCGGCATGCCGGTGGGTGCGGTGCCGGGGGCGCGGTTCGACGAGGCCGAGATCCGCCTGCGGCCGGGTGAGCTGCTGCTGGCCCGCACCGACGGGGTCACCGAGGCCCGGGGCGGGCCGCACGGCACCGAGATGTTCGGCGAGCGGCGGCTGCACCGGGCCCTGGTCGAGGTCGCCGGGTCGTCACCGTCGGCGCTGGTCGACCGGGTGCTCCGGTTGGTCGACGAGTGGTGCGGCGGGCACCGGCACGACGACGTGGCGATGCTGGCGGTGGGCCCGGCCGGGCACGGTTGAGCGCCGCCGGTCAGGCGGTGCGGGAGACCGAGGTCTCCCCCGCGGACCAGCCCCGTGCCGGCGGCTCGGCGACGTGCTCCACGGCGGTCAGCCCCGCCGGCAGCTGTTCCGGGTGCGTCTCCTGCTGCGGCACCAGCGGCGACACCGGCCGCATCACCCGCGCCCGGGCCGCCGCGTCGAACTCGCGCAACCCGTGCAGCAACGCCTCCCGGGCCTCCGGGGCCATCGCAGCGAGGATCGTGGCCAGATGCTGACGGCGGTCCTCGCGCAGCTCGGCGAGGAGCCGGCGGGCCTCGGCGGTGAGGTGCAGCGAGATCTCCCGGCGGTCGGCACGGCCGGGCTCGCGTTCCAGCATCCCGGCGGCGACCAGCCGGTCGCAGAGCCGGCTGGCCGAGGAGAGCAGCATGTCCAGCCCGGCGGCCAACCGGCGCAGGTTGATCCCGTCCTGCCGTTCGACGAGCATGACGGCTCGCAGCTGGGCGGTGGAGATCCGGTTGGCCGTCCGTTCCCGTGCACCGTCCCAGACGGTCAGCAGGGCGCCTGCCGCGGTATCCAGCTCGGCAGCCATACTCGTCTCAGGTCCCGGTGGACCATGCAGTTCCGCCATGGTGGGCCTGAGCGTACTCCGATTCTGTCGCCGCATGGGCTTGTGATCAAGGAGAGACGATGAGCGAGCCGGTCGACGAGGCCCGTGCCACACTCACGGCGGCCCCGGCAGACCTGCTCGTCCGGCGGGTCGCGGAGCTGCTGGAGCGGGAGTACGGCATCACCGAGACCGAGCTGCTCCAGGTCGACTACCGCCTGGCCGCGCTGCTCCCGCTCACCGGGGGCGACGAGGTGACCAGCCCCGGTCACCCCGCCTGGCGCTGTTTCGACCACGAGACCCCGGTGTACGCGGACGGCACCGGTTACCTGCCGGTCAACATGCGCGGTGAACGGCGCGGAGTGCTCCGGGTCGCGCCGCTGGCCGACGACGGGCTGCTGGGCGAGCTGCTGGAGATCGCCACGTCCCTGGCCCACGAGCTGACCGCGGTCGACCCCGGCACCGACGTGTACCGCATCGCCCGGCGTACCCGACGGCTCACGCTCGCGGCCGAGGTGCAGTGGGAACTCCTCCCCGGGCGCAGCCGCACCCGGCCCTCGTTCAGCCTGGCCGGCCAGCTCGAACCCGCGTACGCGGTGCGTGGCGACAGCTTCGACTGGTCCGACGACGGTGAGCGGGTCTGGACCGCGACGATCAACGGGATGGGCGAGGGGGTGGCCGCCTCGATGCTCACCACGCTGGCCACCTGCGCACTGCGCAACGCCCGACGGGCCGGCATCCCGCTGGCCGACCAGGCGACCCTGGCCGACCAGGCGATCTACGACCTGCACCGGGGTGAGCAACATCTCTCCACCCTGCTGCTCGAACTCGACCTGCGGACCGGCCTGCTCACCGCCGTCGACGCCGGTTCGCCCCGGCTGGTGCTGCTGCGGGCCGGCCAGGTCACCGTGCAGCCGCTGGAGGCGCAGTTCCCGCTCGGCATGTTCGAGGGGACGACCTACGTCGAGCAGTACATCCAGCTCCAGCGCGGCGACCGCCTCTTCATGATCAGCGACGGGGTGATCGACGCCACCGGGCGCAACATCCGGTACGGCGAGACCGCACTGGACCGGATGTTGCGCCGTACCGCGCCGATGACTCCGCTGGACGCGGTCCGTTCCCTCCTCGGCGATCTGCGGGCCTTCGTCGCCGGCGACCTGACCGACGACGCGGTCGTGGTGTGCCTGGACTGGACCGGCCCGCAGCCGTAGCCACCTCGGGTCAGTACGCGCCCCGACTGTTGATCACCGCGCCGAAGGTCTTCCAGAGGATGGTCAGGTCGGCCGCGAGCGACCAGTTCTCCACGTAGTAGAGGTCCAACCGGATGCCGTCCTCCCAACTCAGGTCGGACCGGCCGCTGACCTGCCAGAGACCGGTCATTCCGGGCTTGACCAGCAGGCGGCGGGCCACGTCGCCGTCGTAGCGGGCCACCTCCGACGGCAGCGGCGGCCGGGGCCCGACCAGGCTCATCTGCCCCAGCAGCACGTTGACCAACTGGGGAAGCTCGTCCAGGGACCACTTGCGCAGCAGCCGACCGACCCGGGTCACCCGGGGGTCGTCCCGCATCTTGAACATCAGGCCGTCGGTCTCGTTGCGCACGGTCAACTCGGCCAGCAGGGCGTCCGCGTTCACCACCATGGTGCGGAACTTGAAGACGCCGAACTCACGCCCGCCCTGACCCACCCGGGTCTGCCGGAACAGCACCGGCCCCCGGCTGTTCACCTTCACCGCGAGCGCGATGGCTGCCAGCAGCGGCAGCAGCAGGGTCAGCGCCACCAGCGAGACCGAACGGTCGACCAGCCCCTTGACCAGTTTGCGCACCCCACGGAACTCGGGTGCCTCCACGTGGATCAGGGGCAGCCCGGCGACCGGGCGGGTGTGGATGCGCGGGCCCGCGACGTCGGTCAGCGCCGGGGCCAGCACCAGGTCGATGCCGGTTCCCTCCAGCTGCCACCCGAGTCGGCGCAGCCGGGTGGCGGTCAGCTCCCCGCAGGCGGTGACCGCGACCGTGTCCGCGCCGATGGCGTCGGCGGCCTCCGGGATGCCCCGGAACGAGCCGACCACCGGCACGTCACCGAGCCGCTGCGCCACCGGAGCCAACAGTGCGTCCGGGATGCAGGCGCCGACCACCTGGTAGCCGGCGTACGGCTCGCGGCGCAGCGTGTGCACCAGCTCCAACACGTGTGCGGTGTCACCGACCACCAGCACCCGCCGAGACCAGCCCGTCCCCCGCGACCGGGCTCGGTGCAGACGTTTGCGCGCGGCGAACCGGGCCACTTCCAGCCCGATCGTGCCCACCGCGAACGAGATCGCCAGGAAGCCACGGGACACGCCGACGTCGGCGACGTACCCGAGGATCGCGACGGCGCCGGCCAGCCGGAGGCTGGCCATGCTCACCCGCCGGTACTCGTCCGCGCCGTAGCCGACCACCCGGTCGTCGTAGCAGCGCAGGACCTTCAGGGAGACCAACCAGGCCAGCACCAGGGCCGGCGCGAACAGGACGTAGGGCACGTGGGTACCACGTGGCACGGATTCGCCGAATCGAGCCGCGTAACCGATGAGCACCGCCACGGACAGGACGGTGGCGTCCAGCACGACCAGGGTACGGACGTACGTCCGCTGGTCGCCACGCACCGACCCGCTCGATGGCGGAGTGTCACCCGATCGCGATGACGATCTGGCGGGGGTCAACAGCGTCGCCGAGGTCACCAGCCCTCCCACACTTCACTCGGAGACGGCCCGGGACCGGCCGGGACGGAGGCCAGATCTGCCGGTGCACGAGAACATCCTGCCTTGATAACTATGACGGCCGATTGCTTCGGACGTATTGCCGTCACTTTCCGGGGTGGAGGACGACCGGAAAGGGGCCTGTCGTACCGCTTTCTCCGGTACCGCAGACCCCGTCCCTGTGCATTCGCTCAGGCCGGCGCCTTCCTCAGGGCGATCGCCCTGAGGAAGATGTCACTGATGTTGGTGGGGTCGGCGGCGATGAACGCCCCGCCACCGGCTGCACCGGCGATGGTGTCCAGCTCCGACTTGCTCACCTCGGTGCCGATACCCACGATGATGACCTGGATCGGCTGCTCCGGGTCCTTGATCCGATCGAGCTCGGCGAGCAGATCACGTTGCGAGATGCCGTCCGGGTTCTCGTTCTTGCCGTCGGTGAAGAGCACGATCGAGTTGACCTTGCCCGGTTCCCAGTTGCGCTGGACGTCCTTGTAGGCGGCCAGCAGCGTGTCGTACAGCCCCGTGTCACCGCTGGACGAGGTGACCGTGTCCAGTCCCCGCTCCAGCGTGCCGCGCTGCCGTGACAGCGGCCCGATCGGCACCAGCTCGCGGTAGTCCCGCGACCCGGCCAGCTTGGTGGAGAACACCCACAGCCCGATCGACCAGGAGTCGTCGAAGAGGTTCAGGCCGCGCCGGGCCGCCTCGATGGTGACCTGTTGCCGGGTTGCCCCGTTGGCCGTCGGCACGGTCTTCTTCATCGAGCCCGAGACGTCGATGATGCAGAGCATCCGGCCGGACAGGGTCGCGATCGACCAACTCGACACCGCCCGCTCCACCGCGTCCGGCGCCAGTCCGCCGGCGGCCACCCCGCCCTGCGGCGGGGGCGCTGCGGAGGCGTCGCCACCGGCCGGAGAGGGCGCGCCCTGCGGGGCGGCGAAGCCGCTCCCCCAGTTCCCGTCCGGCCCGCGCAGCGACTGCGCGGCCAGCTTGTCCTTGAACGACGAGGTGGTCAGCGCCTCGAACAGCACACGGGCGGCGGACGCCTTGGCCGGATCGATACCGGGCAGTACCGCGTACGGATAGTCCAACGGCAGCGGCGCCGGTTTGAGATAGAGCGCCGCCAGCGGCACCGGAGGCTTGCGGGCGTTGTACTGGATGACGTCCTCTTCGGAGAGGGCCGCCGCACCGAGCGCACTGGCGAGCGTGGTGTTGTCCGTCGAGGTCGGGAACTTCGCGAGCAGGTCCTGACGCAGCGCCGAGGCGCCCGACGCCAGCGCCCGCAACGCGCCGACCCGGTCCTGCTCGGCGGTGGCACCACCGGTGGACGACGCCGCGGTCATCAGCGACAGCAGGCCGGACAGCCCGGCGGCGTCCCGGGTCGGCTCCACGATCCCGGTCCGCAGCGGCCGGTCGCTGTTGACCCGGGCCAGCAACTGGGTCCAGTCGAGTTCCTTCTGCGGCCAGCCCAGCCGGGCGGCGATCGGCTCGGGCATCGCGACGACCACCGGGCTGCTGGCGATCGACGCCCCGTTGCCCGGCTCGAAGGCCGCCGCGCCACCGGTCTTGAGCCGCAGCAGCCAGGTGGAGGAGTCCGGGATCCAGACATCGGGGCTCACCGCGGTGCCACTGGCCTGGCCGACGCCGGCCAGGGTCGCGCCGTGCTTGGCCGCCACCACCGCCGCCACCTCGACCGGGTCGGCCGCCGAGACCGTCACGTCGATGCAGGTCCCCTCGACGGCGGCACCCTTCTCCTCCCACTCGGTGGCCGCTTGGTCCACCGCGGGAGCGATCTCGTTGGCCACGGCGACGGACAGCTCGATCTTGCCCGAGCAGTCCTGACCCGCGAGTTGGCGATAGCCGACCCATCCCCCGGCCGTGACGACGAGAACGCCGACCGCCGCCGCGGCGGCGGCGCCGTGAAAACCTGAACGCATGCGATGGCGGCCTGCTGACACGCAGACCATCTTGCGTATCCCGCCGGTGGACTGCCATGGCCGTTCGGTCGAAAGTTACAGAGGAGAAACAGTTTCCCTCGATTTGATAACTTTGCGTGACGAAGTCACGGCGCAATGTGGATGCATCTATGTCTCAGGCCCACGATCAGGGCAGAACGCAGGTAGGGCTCGCGACCACCAGCGGCTCCCCCAGTGGCGCCGGTACGCCGGTCTCCCGATCGAGGAGAAAAATGCGTACCATATCCGCCCGCTCGTCGGCGACATAGAGGTGCTCGCCGATGATGACGAAGTGGCGCGGCCACTCGCCGCCGGTGTCCACCTCGGCGACCTGCTCCGGAAGTTTCGCGCCGAGGGCGAAGACGGTGATCGTGCCCACTCCCCGGTTGGCGACGTAGAGGAAACGCCCGTCGGCACCCACGGCGATCTCCGACGGCTGTACGTGCCCGCCCCTGCTGCTGGCCTCGACCCGACCGAGTTCCTGGAGCCCACCGTCGCCGGCCACCTCGTACGTGAGGACCGAGCCGTCCAACTCGCCCGAGACGTAGCAGCGCCGGCCGTCCGGGTGCCGGGCCAGGTGCCGCGGGCCCACCCCCGGGGCGGTCCGTACCCGGGCACCCCGGGGCGACAGTGCGCCCGCCGCGTCGAGGTCGTACCGGTAGATCGAGTCGGTGCCCAGGTCGACGGCGAACAGCGGTGCGCCGTCCGTGCCGGGCACGACCATGTGGGCGTGCGCCTGCTCCTGCCGCTCGGGGTCCGGCCCGTGCCCCTGGTGGGCCACCACGTCGGTACGCGCGCCCGGGACACCGTCGGCGTCGAGCGGGAACACCGTCACGCTGCCGCTGCTGTAGTTGGCCACCACGAGATGCCCGCCGTCCGGCGTGACTGCCAGGTGGCACGGATCCGCGCCACCGGTCGGCTGCGTGCCGGCGGCGTCCAGCTCTCCGTCGGCCCCCACCCGCCAGGCGCTGATCTCACCGGTGGGTAGTTCGTTGACGGCGTACAGCATCGGCAGTCGGGGGTGGCGGGCGAGGAAGGACGGCGACGCGGTGACCGCGACCGTGCCCAGCGACGTCAGGTCGCCGGTGTGCGGATCCCGGCGGGCCGCGACGATGCCGGTGGCCCGGCCGCCGCTGGACGCCGTGTAGCCGCCGATGTGCACGATCTCGCCCTGAACCGCCACCGTGTTCCGCCTCCCTGCCGAATGTCGTGTCGATCTCACCAGAAGCCTTGCCCCGATGCGGGCCGGTTAGACCTGGAATCCGCGACGGACCTCCGGTCCTTCCCGGAGCAGCCCGGCCCCGGCCCGCCTCCGGGACCGGGTCAGGCGGCCGGCACCGGCTCGCCCCGCTGCCGGGCCACGTGCTCGACCAGGGAGATCAACACTGTCTTGCCGGACTGCCGGTCGCGGGCGTCGCAGAGCACCATCGGCACGTTGCCGTCGAGGTCGAGAGCGCGGCGGACCGCCTCCAGGCTGAACCGCTGCGAGTTGTCGAAGCAGTTGACGCCGACCACGAACGGGATACCACGCTGCTCGAAGTAGTCGATCGACGGGAAGCAGTCGGCCAGCCGCCGGGTGTCCGCCAGCACCACCGCGCCGAGCGCCCCGAACGCCAGCTCGTCCCAGAGGAACCAGAACCGGTCCTGCCCGGGCGTACCGAACAGGTAGAGCTGGAGGTCGTCGTTGATGGTGATGCGGCCGAAGTCCATCGCCACCGTGGTGGTCGACTTGGTCTCCACCCCGGAGAGGTCGTCGGTCTCGATGCCCGCCCCGGTCAGGATCTCCTCGGTCTGCAACGGCCGGACCTCGCTCAACGCGCTGACCAACGTCGTCTTGCCGGCGCCGAAGCCACCGGCGACGAGGATCTTCAGCGCGATCGGGATACCGTGTTCCCGCCGCTCGCCGTCATAACGCACGGAGTCCATCGACCACCGCCTTGAGGATGTCGTTGTCGGGCAGGTACGTGGCACGTGGCGGCTGGTGCACGGCGACCAGTCCCCGGGAGAGTAGATCGCCGAGCAGTACCCGGACCACACCGATGGCGAGATTGAGGTCGGCGGCGAGTTCCACGACCGGCGTTCCCCGACCGGCGAGTTCCACCAACAGCCGGTGTTCCGGGTACAGCTCCGGGTAGGCGCCGAGGTCCGGGTCCGGCTTCGCCAGCACGTACGCCACCAGGTCCAAGGCGTCCGCGCTGGCCCGTACCCGGCCACCGGTCAGCGTGTACGGCCGGACCACCGGCCCGGCATCGGCGTCGAGCCATTCGTGCTGGTTCCCCGGTAAGTCAGTGCGCATCGGCGGCACCCACCGACGCCCGGGTCGGTGTCCCGAGATTCTCGCCCACCCGGGTCACCAGCATCGCCATCTCGTACGCCACCAGGCCGATGTCGGCATCGGCGTCACTGGCGACAGCGAGGCAGGCACCCTGCCCCGCCGCCGTCACGAAGAGGTACGCGTCCTCCATCTCCACCACCGTCTGACGCACCGGCCCGCCGGTGAGGTGGCGGCTCGCGCCCCGGGCCAGGCTGGACAGTCCGGAGGCCAGCGCACAGAGGTGCTCGGCGTCGGCCTTGTCCATCCCGGTGGAGCAGCCGAGGAGCAGCCCGTCCGCCGAGAGCACCACCGCCTGCCGCGCGGTCGGTACCCGCTCCAACAAGTCGTCCAACAACCAGCCGAGATCGGCACTCTGCCTCGTCGAATGCATCAGGCGTCCCTCTCAGTCGCGGTCGGGGGTTGCACAGTCGCCGGGTCACCGGCCGGCGGCCCTGCCGGCTCGGTGTCTCGGTCCTGCTCGTGGTCGGCGGAGGTCGCACCGGATCGCCCCGCCTCGCCGTTCGGCGGTCCGGTACGCACCGCGTCTCCGGTGGACGGTCCGGTGGACCCCGCGTCGTCGTTAGGCGCGACGGCGGCGCGTCGGCCCCGCGCGGTGCCCGCCTGGAGTGCCGACATGAACCGACGGGCCTCCTCCGGGCTGCGTGGGGTCGGCTCGCCGAGCGGCCGGATCGGCCCGCGCGGGACCACCACCGGTTGCCGCATCGTCGGCCCGTCGATCGCCGAGGACACCGCCGGCATCTGCACCGTCGGCGCGTCGAGGCCGTCCTGCGCACGGCGCGGTGCCGCCCGGTGCCCGGCCGGACCGGACGACCCGTCACTGGACGCACCGCTGCCGGACGGACCGGTGCCGGAGGCCACTGGGGGCGTCGACCCGACCGGCGCCGGTCCGGCGGCGTCGGCGACCGGGGATGAGGTGGCGGCGGAGGGTACGGCGGTGTCTGGCGACGCGGTGGCGGCCGACGGCGTGGTGGCGGCCGGGCCCCGCTGACGGATGCGGCGGGGCAGACCGTCCGCCTCGGCCGGGCCGACCGTGGAGCCGAAGGTGGGACCGCCCCGGCCACCGGTCGTGCTCGCCGGCACCGCCTCGGTGGTGGTCGGCTTCTCCGGCTCGGCCTGTGATCGCGTGGTCTGCCGGGGCACTGTGGTCAACCGGGTGGCCCGGGCCAGCCGGCGCTGTTCCGGGGTGGTGGCCTGGTCGTCTCCGGCGGGAGTGTCCAGGTCGGGCAGGGGTGACGGCTCGGCGGTGATGAGTGCCCCCGGGATCAGCACCACGGCGGTCAGCCCGGTCCCGTCCGACTCCCGCAACCGCACGCGTACGTCGTGCCGGGCGGCGAGCCGCGCGACCACGAACAGCCCCAGCCGCGCGGTCTCGGCCGGGTCGAAGTCCGGTGACCGGGCGAGCTTGCGGTTGGCCTCCTCGATGGCGGCGGCCGTCATGCCGAGCCCGTGATCGGTGACGGAGAGCGCGTACCCGTGGGCGACGTGCTCGCCCGAGATCTCCACACGGGAGTCCGGCGGCGAGTACGCGGTGGCGTTCTCGATCAGTTCGGCGAGCAGGTGGATGACGTCGCCGACGACCCGACCCACCGTGCCGGCGGCCTGGACGTTGACGATGTCCACCCGGTCGTACGACTCGACCTCGGAGATCGCGCCCCGGATCAGGTCCACCATGGCGACCGGGTTGCGCCAGCCCCGCCCGGGTGCCGCACCGGCGAGGATGACCAGGTCCTCGGCGTGCCGCCGCAGCCGGGTGGCGAGGTGGTCCACCCGGAACAGTTCGGCCAGGTGGTCCGGATCCTCGGCGTCGCGTTCCATCCGGTCGAGCACGGTGAGCTGCCGGTGCACCAGGCCCTGGCTGCGTCGGGCGATGTTCAGGAAGACCTCGTTGAGGCCGCGACGCAGGCTCACCTCGACCATGGCGGACCGGATCGCGGCCTTGTGCACCTCGGTGAACGCCTGGGCCACCTGGCCGATCTCGTCCGCGCCCCGGTCGGCCAGCGGCGCCTCGTGGGCCACGTCCACCTGCTCGCCCCGGCGCAGCCGCTCCACCACCTCGGGCAGGCGCTCCTCGGCCTCCTTGACGGTGCCGCGTACCTGGGTCAACCGCTTCGCCAGCGACCGGCCTACCCGCAGCGCGACGACCAGCGAGAGCACGACGGCGACCAGACCGAGCAGCCCGGCGGCGGCCAGCCGGACCAGGGTGCGCACCGCCATCGGCACCGAGCGGTCGGCCAGACCGTCGGCCTGGGTCAGCTCGAAGTCGCGCAGCGACCGCTGCACCGTGTCGTAGCTGGTCTGCCAGGCCTGCTGGTCGATCCGGAGTCGGGCCGAGGGATCGGCGGCGACCAGCTCGTCCTGCATCTGCCGCAACTGCGTGAACTCGTCCTGCTCGGTCAACCGCTGGTACGCCACACGGTCCGGCTCCGGCAGGTCGGCCACCGCGCTCTCGGCCAGGAAGCGCTGGTTGGCGATGCCCTGCACGAGCAGCGTGTGCTCGCCCTCGGCGAGTCGTCCGCCGATCAACGCGCCGGCCAGCAGCGCGTCGGTCTGACCGAGCAGCTCCCGCGAGCGGCCGATGTCGGTCAGCGCCCGCGCCTCCCGGTTGAGATCCTGGTCCGGCAGGTTCGCCAGCGCGGAGAAGGTGTGGAACGCGGACGAGATCATGCCACTGTAGAGACCGATCACCCCGGCCCGGTCGAGGTCCCGGCGATCGATGAACGCACGCCCCGACGGCAGCGCCTCCAGTTCGCCGAGGAGCCGGTCCAGCCGGGTCTCCAGCAGCTCACCGGCGGCGTCGCGCAGTTGCTCTCCGGAGACCCGGCGCTGGAGTTCGGCGATCGCGATGTCGGTGCGGTCCCGCTGTGCGACGAGCTCCGGCAGTACGCAGTTGGTCGGTGGTTGACCGCAGACCGTGCGCGGCGAGCCGAGATGGACAACCGAGAGCCGCCGCTCCCGTTGCAGCTCGGCCACCACCGTCTCGCCCGGCCGGCCCAGGTCGTACAGAAGGGTCCGGGCGGCGAGCAGATCCAGTGCGGGGCCGAAGGTGAGCGTGGTCGCGAAGATCCACAGTGCCAGCAGCGCGGTCACCGGCACCACGACCAGCGCGGTCAGCTTGGAGCGGATCGGCCAGTCGCGGGTGTTCAATCGGACCTCGCCCGGGAGGGTGGCTGGAAGGGCTCCGGCACGGCCGGGCAGCACCGTCACCGACACGCGCCTCGGCTGCCCGCCGGGGCGCCGGGGTTCGGGCGCCTTGGGCAGGATACGTAATCCCCGCCGGACGCACTACCGTCTGTCGAGACTACCTATACGGTGCCGGACGTACCGAGGACGCCCCTGCCGCCCGCAACGGGCGACCGTGCGGTGCCCGTCCCGGTCCCGGCCTCGGTCGATGTGACTGTCCGCCCTTCGCCCCCTTCGGACGACGTTCCGCCCTGGCCACCACCGATCCGGATGAGGAAAGTGCCCCGGAACGGGATTGGCGATCAGTGCCAGGAGGGAATACCTGAAGCGAAGGAGGAGCCATGTCGCCCACGCAGATAGTCGTCACCGTCCTCGTCATCCTGGTGGTCGCCGCCGTGGCCGCGGCCGTCGTCGTGGCCGGCCGCCGCCGTTCGCTACGGCAACGCTTCGGCCCGGAGTACGACCACGTCGTCGCCGAGCGGGACAGTCGCAGCGACGCCGAGCGCGAGCTGCGGGACCGGGAACGCCGGCACGCGGATCTCGAACTCGTCCCGCTGGACCCCGAGTCCCGCGCCCGGTACGCCGCCGCCTGGGAGGAACTCCAGGTGCGTTTCATCGACTCCCCCGCCGAGACCGTCGGTCAGGCCGACGAACTGGTCACGCGACTCGTCGCCGAGCGGGGTTACCCCACCGGTGACTTCTCCGACCAGCTCGCCCACCTCTCCGTCGAGCACGCCCGGACGCTCGGCCACTACCGGGACGCGCACGAGATCCACCTGCGCAACTCGCGGGGCGAGGCCGGCACCGAGGACCTTCGCCAGGCCGTCGTCCACTACCGCGCCCTCTTCGCCGACCTGCTCGGCGAGGAACCGGTCGCGTCGACCACCACCCCGGAGCAGCGCCACCCCGAGGCCGCCCATGACGCCACGAACCGCTGAGGAGAGCACCATGCGGCAAGACGAGCAGCAGCTCAACAACGACCACCCCGAGGCCGTCCGGTCTGCCCCGGTGGCAGTGCCGCCGAACGGTGACCACCGGGACGTACCGGACGACCTCGACCACACCGACGAGCCGACGGACCGCGACCGGGTGGAGTCCACCGACCGCAACCGCCCCTGGGACGGTCGGCCGGGCGACGACGACCGTGCCGACGAGGTGACCGATCCCGCTCCGGTGCCGACCGCTTTCGGCGCCACCTCGGTCGGTGGCGCGGTGGCCGCGTCCGCGCTGGCCAGCCCGCGCCCGGAGGACGAGATCGACCCGCGCGAGGAGCGCACCGCGGCGCCGGGCGACGGCGCGGTCGACGGTGAGCGGGAGGGGCTGCGGGCCGACCCGACCGCCGAGTTCGACCGGAGCGGCGACGACCTCGACGAACTCGACGACACTGGTACGGCCGTCGACCGTGGGCCGGGCGGCCACCGGGCCGACGACCTCGACGGGCGGATCGAGTCGCGGGACCTCCCCGGTGACGCGTCGACGGTCGACACCACCGACGTGGCAGCGGCTGGCGGCCCCGGTTACGGCAGCGCCACCGCGACGATGGTCGACCCGGACGGGCAGTCGCCGGCCGGCGGCACCGACGCCGGATCGACGGTTCCGGCCGGCGCGGCGACCCTCTTCGACGAGTCGACCGCACAGGGCTTCCGGGACCGCTGGCGTGACGTCCAGCTCCGTTTCGTGGACGACCCGCAGGCCGCCGCCGGTCAGGCGCAGTCGCTCGTCGACGAGGCCATGCAGGCGCTGTCCGCGGCGCTGGCGGAGCACAAGAGCAAGCTCGGCGGGTGGCAGGATGCGGGCTCGCCCGACACCGAGCAGCTCCGGGTGGCGGTCCGCGGTTACCGCGACTTCCTCGACCGGGTGCTCGGCCGCTGATCACCGTCGAAGGCGGGTGTCCCCGGACGGGACGCCCGCCTTCGTCGTGTCGTCGCAGGCATGGCCCGGTGACCGGCGGGTACCCGCAGGGGGCCGGAGGAACCGTGCGGCGGACAGGAGGGCGGCAGGATGACGGATCGCGACCGACCGCTGGAGGAGCGCCCCGAGGTGGCCGCGGCGGTGGACGACGACAGCGGCGTGCCCGAGTTGATGACCGGCGGCGGGGCCGACCGGGACACCCCGGCCTTCGCCGGGCCGGGTGAGCGGATCGACCTCGACGCACCCACCGAGGACGTCATCGCCGACCCGTACGCGGCGGGCACCGGCGCGACCGGGACCGGCACCGGAGCCGCCCCGGCCGACATCCGTACCGGTGCCGAGCAGCCGTGGGACCCGGAGGACCTGGTGATGGCCCGAGGCCAGGACCTCACCCCCGAGAACATCGAGCGCGCCCGGCGTGAGCTGGCCGAGACCGGCCGGGCGGCGATCGAGAAGACGGTGCCCTGAGCACGGTACGGGCCCACCCGGTTCGAGTGGACCCGCGCCGCGCGGCGAGAGGGGCCCCTGGTCCGACCGGTGCGGTCGGACCAGGGGCCCGGGGAACCCGCCGCCGCAGCGCCTCACCTACTGCTGGCGGCCGGTATGCCTGACCGTCAGGACAACGGCGGGTAGGCGTTGCGCATCAGCTCGGCGAACTGCGCCGAGAACCAGGCGCCCGAGATCGGGGCGTCGGCCAGGGCACCGCTGCGGCTGTTGCCGTTACGGTCGTTACCGGTGTAGGTCGGGTCGCACATCCGGTCGAAGCCCTTGCCGTCGTTGTTCGGGATCTCGCGGCTGGAGCCGTCCGACTCGCCCGGGGGCTTGGCCCAGACGTACGCGTCGATACCCGCCGCCGGCGCGGCCTTCGGCCGCTCGCCCATGCCCGCACCGGCCTGGTTGCACCAGTTGCCCTTGTGGATGCGACGGTCGACCCGGCCACCGTCCACGTAGGCGTCCACGCTGGTCGTCGGGCCCGCGCCGGTGGGCCGGGCGCTGCCGCCCCAGCCGTTACGGGAGGTGTCGATCAGCATGCCGATGCCGCTCGGGAAGCCCTGCCGGACCAGTTCCTGCCGGAACGCCTGAGCGAAGCTCTGCTCGTCGTTGTAGAAGTTCCAGTCGATCCACTTGGCCTGGCGCACCGTCTGCCCGTTGACCGTGTCGCTGATCTTCGCGTACGGCTCGATCAGGGCGGAGTAGTTCGCCGTGTTGGTGATGAAGCCGTGCACGTGGTTGACCGTGCTGCCGGAGGCGGTCGCGGCCTGCTTCAGGACCTGGGCGCTCGGGACGAAGTTGCTGTCCCAGCCGAGCCAGCCGTGGTGCCCGGCGTCGACGTAGTTGTAGACGTTCGAGAGCGCGCCCAGCTTGGCCAGCGCGTAGCCGACACCCTGCACGTACGCGCCGTTGGCCTTCACCGTGTCGCACATCACGGTGCCACCCGGGTTGTTGGAGGTGTTGGTCACCAGGTTCGGCAGCGAGTCGACCTCGATGACGTTGATGATCCGCAGGTTGCGGTACTTCGCGTCACCCATGATCGCCGCGATCGGGTCGATGTACTCCGCCTTGTACCTCGGCAGCTCGTCGGCCTTCAGCTCACCGTTGGAGGCGAGCGCCGCGCAGTCACGGCCGGGCAGGTTGTAGATGACGAACTGGATGTACTCGGCGTTCTGCCGCAGCGCCTCGTCCAGGTGGTCCCGGATGCCCATCGGGCCGTTGGACTGGCTGTTGTCCGTACCCTCGATCGCGGCGATCCGGTCGATCCAGACGGCGGTCGAGATGCTCGACACCCGGTTGCCGCCGGTGACCGACTCGGCCCGGGCCTTCCACTCCGGGTTCACGTAGCCTCGGGCGTTCAGGTACGGGTTGTCGACCTTGGTGCCGGGCGGCGGCGTCGTGGGCGGCGGGGTGGTGGGCGGAGGCGTCGTCGGCGGAGGCGTGGTGGGCGGCGGGGTGGTCGGCGGCGGAGTGGTGGGGGGCGGCGTGGTCGGCGTGGTGCCGCCGTTGCAGGCGACCCCGTTCACCGTGAACGAGGTGGGCTTGGGGTTGCTGCCGCTCCAGGCGCCGTTGAAGCCGATGCTGGTGCTGGCACCGGTGGCCAGGTTGCCGTTGTAGGACTCGTTCTGCGCGGTCACGTTCCGGCCCGACTGGGTCCAGCGGGCCGACCAGCCCTGCTGGACGCGCTGGTTGGCGTCGGGGAACGTGAAGCCGAGGGTCCAGCTGGTGAGCCGGTCACCGATGTTCCGGATGGTGATGTTGGCGGTGAAGCCGCCCTGCCAGTCGTTGGTCGTGTACGCGACGTCGCACTGCGTCGCGGCGTGCGCCGCGGTGACGGGGATCGTCACCAGACCGCCCGCGACCAGCGCGCTCGCGCCGGCCAGCGCGACGGTCCGTCGTCGACTGGACAGCCTTCTCCACACATTCATGCCACTGATCTCCTTGGGCGAGACCGGATCCGCGTACGGCCCGGCACGTGGCGTCCGAGGGACGTCCTACGCGGACGACCGCCGATGCCAACGGGATTCTTCGGGAGCGCCCGACCCGGGCGGGCGTTGGTGGTGGTGCACGACCGGGGTACCCGGTCGACGGCACGGTGGTCGTCCGGTGACACCGGCTGCCCTCGACACCTGCCTGCGCGGTGTGGCTCCGATCACCGCGTGCAGCGATTCTTGCATGGGAGCGCTTCCATGGCAATGGTTCGATATTTTCGAAAGCTTAACCCGGCATTTCTGGCGCCGCCCGTGACACACCGCCACCGGGGTGACGTCCACCGACCACAGGGCGTGAACCACCCCACCCGGGACGCCCCGGCACGCGTCTCTCAGCAGAAGCCGACCGATCGGGTAAAACGCATGAATGCCAGAACACGAATCTTTCCCTGCATAGGTCATGAAACGGTCTAACGTCAGTTCTGGCTCGGTTGTGCGGGCCGCAGGACAACAGGGATGGAGTGACACAGGTCATGGCTAAGAAGATGCTGGGGAAGGTCGTTGCGGGTGCCGCCCTCGGCGGTGCTTCCCTGCTGGTGTTCGCGCCCGGGGTCGCGCTCGCCGACGGCCACGCTCCCGAAGACGAGGGCAAGGTCTTCGCCAAGCCGCACGCGGTGAAGCCCGGCGACGAGGTCAAGCTCGTTCAGATCTGCGAAGAGGCGCAGGAGCACCCCTTCGTCTGGTCCAAGGTCACCGGCAAGGTCAAGCTCGAAGCGGCCCACAAGGGCGGCGACAAGGGTGACCAGGGCGGCGACCGGGACTGGAAACAGGACCGCAAGGACTGGCAGGACAACAAGGACTGGCAGGACAACAAGGACTGGCAGGACCGTGGGGACTCGCAGGACGGCAAGGACTGGCAGCCCGGCGGCGAGGACCGCTCCGAGGGCAAGGACTGGTCGGGCGAGGCCGAGTCGGCGCCGGAGTCCAAGGGCGCCGGTGGCGGTGCGGCCGACGCGGCCGACGCCGGAGGCAAGGACCGCGACTGGAAGGCCGAGGAGCACGGCCAGGACGCGGAAGGTGCGCGGGACCACAAGGCCCCGTCCGCCGAGGAGGAGCACGGCGCGAAGTCCGAGAAGGACTGGTCGAGCGAGGCCGAGCGCGAGTGGTCCGGCGAGAAGGACTGGTCGAGCGAGGCCGAGCGCGAGTGGTCCGGCGAGAAGGACTGGTCGAGCGAGGGCGACTGGTCGGGCGAGCGCGGCAAGGACGACTCGGGCGACCGCTGGGAGCACGAGAAGGACTTCGTCTACTACGGCGAAGCCCGCGTCGCCAAGGACGCCAAGCCCGGCACGTACGAGCTCAAGGGCTCCTGCGGCGTCGGTGAGATCGTGGTCCTGCCGCACGGTGGGGTCGACGGCGGAGACGGTGGCATCGCCACCGGCGCCAACGGTGGCCTGGCCACCGCCGGAGCGGGCATGGTCGGTGCGGCGGCCCTCGGTGGCCTCGTGCTGATGCGTCGGCGCCGGGTCGATGAGTTCGCGGCCTGACGCGACGGCGAGACGGGCCGGCGGCCGTCACGGTTCTCCGTGGCGCGCCGTCGGCGCCGCCGTCGTCGTGCTGCTGGCCATGGTGGGTTCCGGGCTGATCGGCGCGTCGCTGCGGCCCGTCGAGCCGGTACGCCCACCGCAGCCCCTGGCGCAGGCCGGTCCGAGTACCCCCGAGCCCCGCGCGTCCGAGCCGTTCGACGACGCGGACCTCGACGACGGTGATGCCGTCACGACCCGCCCCGCGACCGGGCTGCCCCGGTCCGCGCCGACCACGATCACCATCCCCCGCATCGGCGTCAACGCGAAGATCATGATGCTCGGCACCAATGCTGACGGCACCGTGGAGGTCCCCCCGCTGGACCAGGCCATGCTCGCCGGTTGGTACTCGCCGGGTCCCAGCCCGGGCGAGGTGGGCAACTCGGTGATCGTCGGGCACGTGGACTCCGCGGCGATCGGTGCGGCGGTGTTCTTCTCCCTCGGCGCGCTGCAGTCCGGCGACGTCATCACGGTCAGCCGGGCCGACGGGGGCTCCGTCGACTTCCGGGTCGACTCGGTGTCCGCCCACCCCAAGGACGCCTTCCCCACCGAGCAGGTGTACGGCCCCTCCGACCGACCCGGGCTCCGCGTGATCACCTGCGGCGGCCAGTTCGACGAGGTCAAGGGCGACTACCCGGACAACGTGATCGTCTTCGCCTCGCTGATGAGCTGACCGAGACGTTAGGAAGGGCCCCTTCCTATGCACGAGGCGTTAGAAAGGGGCCCTTCCTTACATGTCAGCTGGCTGAGGAGGTCCGCACCAGCGTCCGGATCTGCCGCAGCAGCACCGAGAGCGCGGCCAGGTCGGCGCGGGACTCGTCGAACTCCCCCATCGCCCGCTCGGCGCGGTGGATCGAGGTGGCGTTCGACTGTTCCCACTGCTGCACCCGCTCCGACGGCGAAAGGTCACCCGGCGTGGAGTCGAGCACCTCCCCGGTGAGCGCGGCCAACGCGGCGTACAGGTCGTAGCGCAGCGCCATCCGGGCCAGCGTCTGCCAGCGGTCCTCGCGAGGCAGCAGGGAGATCTTCGACAGCAGCGAGTCGACCCGGAACCGGTTCGAGAGCACGAAGTAGACCGAGGCCACCTCGCTCACGTTCCGCCCGCTGCCGGCCGCGGTCTCCACCACGTCCAGCAGACCGAAGCTGTACATCAGGCGGGTGTTGCGCTCGGCCAGCTCACGCGGCACGCCCCGCTCGGTCATCGAGTCGATGTGCGCCGCGATGCCCTCCCGCTCGGTGCCGTAGAACAGCGTCTCCAGCTTCGGCAGCAGCTCCGCCACGCCCTCCCGCAACCGGGCGATCTCGGCCGGCACGTCCAGCGGCGAACGCCGGTTGGTGACCAGCCAGCGCACCGCCCGGTCGAGCAGCCGCCGGGTGTCCAGGTAGGCGCTGGTCTGCAACTCCGGGTCGACGCGGTTGTCCAGGGCTTCGATGGCGTCCCAGACCTCCCGCAACCCGAACACCTCGCGGACCACCACGTACGCCCGGATGACGTCGGCGGCGGTGGCGGCGGTCTCCTCGACCACCCGATAGACGAACGAGATGCCGCCCCGGTTGATCGCCTCGTTGACCAGCACCGTGGTCACGATGTCGCGACGCAGCCGGTGCCGGTCCATCCGGTCGGCGAACCGCTCCCGCATCGGGGTCGGGAAGTAGTTGACCAACACCTCGTTGGTCCACTCCTCGTCGGCCAACCCCTCGGCGATGATCTCCTTCTCCAGGGCGATCTTCACGTACGCGAGCAGCACCGCGAACTCCGGCGCGGTCAGCCCGGACTCGGCGCGTACCGCCAGTTCCTCGTCCGGCGGCAACGCCTCCAGCGCCCGGTTCAACTCGCCGGAGCGTTCCAGGTGGGTGATCATCCGCCGGTGCACCGGCAGCAGCGACGCGGCCTGCGTCTGGGCGTTGTTGATCGCGCGGGCCTGGTCGTAGTTGTCCCGCAGCACCAGCTCGGCGACCTCGTCGGTCATCCGGGCCAGCAGGTCGTCCCGCTCGGGGACGGACAACTCGCCGTCGGCCACCGCCGTGTTCAGCAGGATCTTGATGTTCACCTCGTGGTCGGAGCAGTCCACCCCGGCCGCGTTGTCGATGAAGTCGGTGTACATCCGGCCGCCCGACTGGGCGTACTCGATCCGGCCCTGCTGGGTGAAGCCCAGGTTGCCGCCCTCGCCGACCACCCGGCAGCGCAGGCTGCGCCCGTCCACCCGGATCGCGTCGTTGGACTTGTCGCCCACCTCGCCGTTGGTCTGGGTGGAGGCCTTGACGTAGGTGCCGATGCCGCCGTTCCAGAACAGGTCGACCGGTGCGGTGACGATCGCCTTCATCAACTCCTGCGGGCTGATCTGCGTCACGTCGTCGGGCAGCCCGAGCACGGCGCGGACCTGCGGCGACACCGGCACCGACTTCGCGGTACGCGGGTAGACGCCGCCGCCCGCCGAGATCAGCTCGGTGTGGTAGTCCTCCCAGGTCGAACGGGAGAGCTCGAACAGCCGTTTGCGCTCGACGAACGAGGTGGCCGCATCCGGATTCGGGTCCAGGAAGATGTGCCGGTGGTCGAAGGCGGCCACCAACCGGATGTGCTCGGAGAGCAGCATCCCGTTGCCGAACACGTCGCCGGACATGTCGCCGACGCCGACCACGGTGAAGTCCTGGCTCTGGGTGTCGTGGCCCAGCTCGCGGAAGTGCCGCTTGACCGACTCCCAGGCACCCCGGGCGGTGATGCCCATCTTCTTGTGGTCGTACCCCGCCGAACCGCCGGAGGCGAACGCGTCGCCCATCCAGAAGTTGTGTGCGACGGAGATCTCGTTGGCGATGTCGGAGAAGGTCGCGGTGCCCTTGTCGGCCGCCACCACCATGTACGGGTCGTCGCTGTCGTGCCGGACCACGTCGTCGGGCGGCACGATGTCACCGGCCACGATGTTGTCGGTGACGTCCAGCAGCGCCGAGATGAACTCCTTGTAGCAGAGCACGGCCTCGTCCCGGTCGCCCGGCTTCTGCTTGAGCACGAAGCCGCCCTTGGCGCCCACCGGCACGATCACCGCGTTCTTGACCATCTGCGCCTTGACCAGGCCGAGCACCTCGGTGCGGAAGTCCTCCCGCCGGTCGGACCAGCGCAGCCCGCCCCTGGCCACCGGCCCGAACCGCAGGTGCACACCCTCGAACCGGGGCGAGTAGACGAAGATCTCGAACTTCGGCCGGGGCGCCGGCAGGTCCGGGATGGCCTGCGGGTCGAGCTTGAACGCCACGTACGACTTGGGCCGCCCGCCGACCGGCTTCTGGTAGAAGCTGGTCCGCAGGGTGGCCTGGATCAGGTTCAGGTACGCCCGCAGGATGCGGTCCTGGTCCAGGCTGGCCACGTCGTCGAGCGCGGCGTCGATCTCGGAGACCAGCTCCGCCGCCCGCTCCTCCCGCTGCTCGGCGGTGAGCGACCCCGGTTCGAACCGCGCCTCGAAGAGCCGCACCAGCAGTGTGGCCATGACGGGGTACGCGATGAACGTGGACTCCATGTAGTCCTGGGAGAAGACGGTGCCGGTCTGACGCAGGTACTTCGCGTACGCGCGCAGCACCACCACCTGCCGCCAGGTGAGCCCGGCGCGCAGCACCAGCTCGTTGAAGCCGTCCACCTCGGCCTCGCCCCGCCACGCCGCCGCGAAGGCGTTCTCCACGTGCGGGCGGACCTCGGCCAGCTCCTGGTGGCCCTCGGGCAGGCGCAGCCCGAAGTCGTACAGCCAGATCCGGCCGTCGACGCGTTCCACCTCGTACGGGTGCTCGTCGACCACCTTCACGCCGAGCGAGTGCAGCACCGGCAGCACCGCGGAGAGCATCATCGGCTCGCCGTAGCGGTAGACCTTGAACCGGACGTCCATCGACTCGTCGACATCGGACCGGACGACCGCCCGCGGCAACGGCTGCTTGCGGAACAGGTGCATCTCGAGCTGGCCGGACTCCTCCAGCAGCTCCAGCTTGGCCAGGTCCTTCATCGCCTCGTACGGCGTGTGCCCGTCCTTGTAGCCCTCCGGGAACGCGTCGGCGTACCGGGCGAACAGGTGTTTGGCCTGCTCGTCACCGAGCTTGCGTTCCAGCACCAGCCGGTAGTCGTCGTCCCACAGCCGGGTGGCGTCGGCCAGTTCCTCGGCGAGCAGGTCGGCGTCGATGTCCCCGGGCGGGCTGCTCGGGTCGGTACGCACGATGAAGTGCACCCGGGCCAGCATCGACTCGGTGACACGGGTGGTGTAGTCCACCCCGACCCCGTTCAGCTCGCGCAGCAGGATGTCCTGCATGCGCAGCCGGTTCTGGGTGGTGAACCGGTCCCGGGGCAGATAGATCAGGCAGGAGATGAACCGCCCGTACGCGTCCCGGCGCAGGAACACCCGCAGTTGCCGGCGACCCGCCATCCGCAGTACGCCGATCACCGCGTGGTAGAGGTCGTCGGTCTTGATCTGGAACAGCTCGTCGCGCGGGTACGTCTCCAGGATCTGCAACAGGTCCTTGCCGGAGTGGCTGCGCTGGCTCAGTCCGGAACGGTCCAGCACCTCGGCGACCTTGCGTCGCACCACCGGCAGCTCCTGCACGCTGGTCCGGTACGCGGCGGTGGAGAAGAGCCCGAGGAACCGCCGCTCGCCCACCACCCGACCGTCGGCGTCGAAGATCTTGAAGCCGATGTAGTCGAGGTACGCCGAGCGGTGCACGGTGGCCCGCGAGTTCGCCTTGGTGATGATCAGCAGGCGCTTCTCGGTGACCTTCTCGTGCGCCTCGGGTGTCATCGACGACAGCGCCCGCGCCTCCGGCGAGTCCTGCCGCAGGATGCCCAGCCCGGTGCCGAGCACCGCCTCCAGCGCCGGCCCGCTCTCGGCCGAGTTCTGCACCAGCCGGTACTCGCGGTACCCGAGGAAGGTGAAGTGGTCGTGGGCCAACCAGCGCAGCAGCTCGACCGAGTCGGTGATGTCCTTCTCCGGCACCGGCGGCCGGTTGTCGCTGGTCCGCGCGGCGGCCAGCTCGTCGGCGAGGGAGAGGGCCCGCTGGCGCATCTTGGGCCAGTCCTCGACGGCCTCGCGCACGTCGGTGAGCACCCGCTGCAACTCGCGGCGCAGCTTGTCGCGTACCTCCTGGTCGCGGACCGGGTCGATCTCGATCCGCATCCAGCTCTCGACCAGGTCACCGTCGATCGCGTCGTCCGGCTCCACGTCGGCGGCGACCTCGACCAGTCGTCCCAGCGGCTCACGGCGCACCACGACCAGCGGGTGCACCAGCAGGTGCACGTCCAGGTGGTGGCTGTTGAGCAGGGCGGTCACCGAGTCGACCAGGAACGGCATGTCGTCGGTGACGATCTCGACGACGCTGTGGTGCTGCTCCGCGTCGGGTGAGTGGATCCGCAGCTTCAACTCGCCCGGCACCCGCTGGTCGGCGAGCTGGCGGTGGGCGCGTGCGGCGTCGAGCATCTCCTCGGCGGTGAAGCCGATCAGCTCCTCGTCCGGCGCGAACCGCCAGAACCGACCCACCAGGGTCGCCGCGTCGTGGTCGTCGCCGGCGAGGGCGACCGCCTGGGCCACCAACCGCTCGGCGTTGGGCACCGGCTCGTCGAGTTCGGCGTCCTCCACGTCGTCCGCCAGCGCCTCTGGTGGCAGACCCAGGTCGTAGAGGGTGTCGATGCTCGAACCGGTCATCCCGGTCGTTCCTGTGTCGAGTCGGCCGTAGCCGTCTCCGTCGGTCGCCGTGTCGAAGCTGTCGTCCCGGCCGGTGTCAGCCTGCCGGAGGTCGGGTCCCGGTTTGATCGCCGGACGCCGGTCCATTCGGTGCCACTCCCCTCGACCCACCGCGTTGTGGGTCACTCTCGACGCCCAGCCTAGGCCAGACCGACCGGTCGCCCCGTCGGCGTACCACCAGCCGGACTTCCGGTGCGTGACGTCGTCCTTTCGCCCGTTGCGGTACGAGGTTCGGCCGGGTCAGGAGTACCCCGCCAGATGTTGTTCATCACACCGGCGCGGCCCCGTCTTTCGCCCACCTGGGACATCACGGGGCAACCCCAGGTGCCGCGGCGTACTAGCGTGCAGGGCAGCCCGAGCAGGAGGACCCCAGGCTGATGCACCGTGCGTACCGCAACCGTCACGTCTCGTCACGATTGGCCGCTGTCGCCGCCTGCCTCGTGATCTCGGCCACTCTGGTCGCCTGCTCCGGTGAGGACGGCCCGGAACGCAGCGTGGACGCCTTCCTCTCCGGCTGGCCCACGGGTGATCTCCAGGCGGTCGGCTTCGTCGACCCGACCGGCAGCCGGCTGGCCGCCGCCGACGTCGCTCGGGAGATCAAGGAGCTCTCCGGCGAACTGGCCGAGACGCCGCCCAAGCTGAGTCGACAGGGCAAGCCCACGGTGGAACAGGAGACCGCGACCAGCACCGTCCGCGTCGAGTGGACGCTGCCCGGCGACGTCACGTGGACGTACGACCGGCCGGTCCGGCTGGTCAAGGGACGCGACGACGTCTGGCAGGTGATCTGGGAGCCGCAGGTCCTCGCCGAGCAGCTCACCCGCGGCGACCGGCTCGGTCTGCGGCGCGACCCGGCACCCCGCGCCGGGCTGCTCGACGGTGCCGGCGCACCGCTGGTGGCCCCCCGGGCGGTGGTCCGGGTCGGGTTGGAACCCCGCGCGGTGACCGACGTGAAGGCCGTCACCCGCGACCTGGACGCGGCGTTCCGGGCGATCCGCCCGGCGATCACCCCGCCGGTCGACCTGTCCGGTCTGGCCGACCGACTCGACGAGGCGAAGCCGGACGCGTTCGTCGAGGTGGTCACGCTGCGCGACGAGGCGTTCCAGCAGATCAAGTCACGGATCGACGGCCTGCCCGGGGCCATCACCCAGAACGACGAGTTGGATCTCGCCCCCACCCGTGAGTTCGCCCGCGCGGTGCTCGGCACGGTCGACCCGGCCCAGGCCGACGACCTGACCAAGTTCCCGGACCGCTACTCCCCTGGCGACATGGTCGGGCACGGCGGCTTGCAGGGCCGCTGGGACGAACGGCTCCGCGGCGTGCCGGGCCTCACCGTGGTGGTCACCCGGGCGTCGGCGACCGGCACGGTGGAACGCACCGGCACCGAACTGTTCCGGCATGACCCGAAGCCCGGCGAGCCGGTGCGGACCAGCCTCGACGTGGCCACCCAGAACGCGGCCGACCAGGCGCTGCGCGGCGAGCGGCGACGCTCCGCCCTCGTCGCCGTCCGGATCGGCGACGGCGCGGTGCTCGCCTCCGCCAACGGCCCCGGTGCCGCCGGGGAGAACCTGGCCTTCACCGCCCAGGTCCCGCCGGGCTCCACGTTCAAGATGGTCAGCGCGCTCGGGCTGGTGGAACGCGGCGCGGTGACCCCGGACACCCGGGTCGACTGCCCCAAGACCCAGGTCGTCGACGGCCGGTCGTTCAAGAACTCGAACGACTTCGCCCTCGGCGAGGTGCCCTTCCGCACCGTCTTCGCCCGGTCCTGCAACACCACGTTCGCTGCCCTGGCACCGCAGCTCGGCGGCGACGGACTGGCCGCGACCGGCCGGACGCTCGGCCTGGAGGGCCAGTGGACGGTCGGGCTCGACGCCTTCACCGGCAAGGTCTCCGCGAACGGCGGCGCCACCGAGCAGGCCGCCGCCGCGATCGGCCAGGGCACGACCCTGGTCAGCCCGTTGGCCATGGCGGCGGCGACCGCAGCGGTGGCCAAGGGCGGTTTCACCCCGCCGAAGCTGGTGCTGGACCCCGCGCCCGAGGCGACGGCCGCGCCGGGACCGGAGCTGAACGCCGAGGCGGTGGCGGCGGTTCGGGGGATGATGCGCGAGGTCGTGACCAGCGGCACCGGCAGCGCGTTGAAGGACGCCCCGGGCGGGCCGGTGCACGGCAAGACCGGCACCGCCGAGTACGACGACGACCCGAAGAACACCCACGCCTGGTTCGTCGGCTGGCAGGGCGATGTCGCCTTCGCCGTCTTCGTGGAGAAGGGCGGCTCGGGTAGCGGCACCGCCGTGCCGATCGCCGAGCGATTCCTGCGCGCGCTGTCCCGCTGACGGCTCAGGCGGTCAGACCGCCCGGTGCCGACGCGGGCCGGGTCACGTCGTCGGCCGGGTCGACGTCGTCGACTTCGGCCTCGTCGGAGTCGACGACGCCCGGTTCCGACTCCGGGTACGCGCCGTCCGGTTCCGACGTCGGGTACGCGCCGTCCGGTTCCGGCTCCCGGTCGGTCCGGGCGTCCCGCTCGGGTTCGCCCCGGCGCTCGTCGGTCGGCGGGGCAGCGGCGACCGGTGGCACCACCGGCAGGAGCGGTCCGGCCGGTGGCGGGTCGACCGGGTCGAGGCCCCGGCGCGGGGCCGGAGCGGGACGCTCGACGGGCTCGGGACGCAGCCGGGGCGGCACCGAGCCGGGCGCGGTCACCGGGCGCAGCCCGGCCACCAGCGTGTTGACGATCTCGGCCGCGTACGCGCCGTCCGGGTCGTAGTCGGGGTCGAAGACGGTCAGCTCGACGCCGAGGCAGTGCGGGGTGTCGACCAGCCCGGCGAGCAGGATCTCCAGCTCGGCGAAGGCGATCCCACCCGGGTCGGGCGCGTCGACCGCCGGCATCACGGCCGGGTCGAGGACGTCCACATCGACGTGTACCCAGTAACCGGCGCAGTCGGCGAGCTGCTCGTGCGTCCACTGGGCGGTGCGGGCGGCGCCCTCGGCCCGCAGCGCCGGGACCGGCCGGGTCAGGATCCCGGCGGCCTGGAGGTCCAACCGGTACTCGTCCTGGGCACGGATGCCGAGCACCACCACGTCGATGTCCCGGAAGTACGGGCGTCGCCCCTCGATCGCCGCCAGGTCGGCCTGACCTCGGCCGGTGACCAGGGCGAGGTCCTCACCGGCCGCAGCGCCCACGTAGGAGGCGTTGCCCGGATGCCGGAAGTCGGAGTGCCCGTCCACGAAGACCAGGCCGATCCGGCCGCCCACCGCCTCGCCGAGCCGATGCATGGCCAGTGCCGAGCCGAGCAGGATCGAGCAGTCGCCACCCAGGATCACCGGGAACTCACCCCGGTCGATGATCGCGCCGATCCGGTCGGCCAACCCCACCGAGTAGTCGGCGATCTCCCGGGCGTGGCACACCCCGTCGCCCGGCCGCCAGTCCCCGGCGTCGTACCGGGGCGGCGTCAGATGACCGGCGTCACGGGCCCGCAGCCGGGGCAGCAGACCCTGGTCACGCAGTGCGCCGGGCGCCTTGCCGCAGCCCGGCACCGAGGTCGGCGTGGGTGGTCGCAGACCGAGGTTGCTCGGCGCGTCGAGGACGGCGATCCGACGCATCATCGACCGCTTTCGTTCGCGACTGCGGGGCTCGCAAGCTCACTGCTCGCGCTCACATGGGCTCCCGTCCTCCGATGTCGGGCGGGCCGGCATCACGCCGGCCCGCGCTGGCGTGGTAAGTGACTCAGAACAGGGCGCTGGCCAGGGCCCGACGCGCCGACGCGACCGCCGGATCCTCCGGACCGGCGATGGTGAAGAGGCCGACCAGGTGCTGTCGTACCTTCTCCCGGTCCTCCCCGGTGGTCCGCCGGACCACCGAGACCAGCCGCTGGTACGCCTGCTCGGCCAGACCGCTGAGCACCTCGATGTCGGCGGCCAGCAGTTGCGCGTCGACGTCGTCGGGGTCGGACGCGGCGGTGGCGAGCGCCGCCTGCGGGTCCGCGCCGGCCACCCGGCGGGCCAGCCCGACCTGGGCCAGCCCGGCCGCCGCCGCCGCGTCCGCCGGCGTCTCCGCCAGGATCTTGCGGTACGCCTGCTCGGCGGCGTCCAGGTCGCCGGTCATCAGGGCGTCGTCCGCCTCGTCCAGACGCGGGTCCTCCGGCTCGGCGACGGCCACGCCGCCGGCCTTGAGCACCGCCCCGATCCACTGGCGGAGCTGCGCCTCGGGGACCACGCCGGAGAAGGCGTCGACCGGCTGCCCGCCGACCACCGCGTACACCATCGGGATGCCCTGCACCCGGAACATCTGCGCCAGTCGAGGGTTGGCGTCCACGTCGACCTTGGCGAGCACCCAGGCGCCGCCGCCCTCCGCCGCCAACCGCTCCAGCACCGGGGAGAGCTGCTTGCACGGCTCGCACCACTCGGCCCAGAAGTCCACCACCACGGGTGTGGTCAGCGAGCGCTCCAGCACCTCGGACTGGAAGGTCGCCTCCGTCACGTCGATGACGGTGACGCCGCCGCCGACGGGGTTGCCGGGCGCGGCGGCGGGCGGGCCGGACTGGGCCGGTGCCGGGGTGGGACTGGGCGCGGCGGGGCGCAACGCGCTGAGGTCGACCGCGCCGCGGGTGAAGATCGACGAGGTGATCCGTGGGTCGCTCATGGTTACCTAGTCTCGCACGCGATTTGCCGAACTCAGGTGCAGCCACCGCCCGTGCGGTTGCCGCTGTCGCCCCTGCCCAGACACCCCCGCCGGAGCGGGTGTCAGAACCGGGCGGGCTCGCGGTAAACGCCCCATTCCGCACGCAGCGCGTCGCAGATCTCGCCGAGCGTGGCTTCGGCCCGGACGGCGTCGAGCATCGCCGGGATCATGTTCTCCCCGGTACGGCTCACCGCCACCATCTCCTCTACGGCCGTCCTGGCCCGGGCCTCGTCCCGGTCGGCCCTGCGCGCGGCCAGCAGCCGGCGCTGCTCCAGCTCCACCTCGTGCGAGATCCGCATGATCTCCAGTTCCTTGGCGACCGTGCCGGTGTGGCAGTTGACGCCGACGATCTTCTTGTCGCCCTTCTCCAGCGCCTGCTGGTAGACGAAGGCCGACTCGGCGATCTGGCCGGTGAACCAGCCGTCCTCGATGCCGCGCAGGATTCCGGAGGTCATCGGACCGATGGTGTGCGGACCCTCACCGCCCAGCGCGCGGATCCGGGCGAAGATCTCCTCCGCCTCCGCCTCGATCCGGTCGGTCAGCGCCTCGACGTACCACGAGCCGCCGAGCGGGTCGGCGACGTTGGTCACCCCGATCTCCTCCATCAGCACCTGCTGGGTCCTCAGGGCGATCTCGGCGGAGGAGTCGGTGGGCAGCGCCAGCGTCTCGTCCAGCGCGTTGGTGTGCAGCGAGTTGGTGCCGCCGAGCACTGCGGCGAGCGCCTCGACGGCGGTACGCACCACGTTGTTGACGGGCTGCTGGGCGGTCAGCGACACCCCGGCGGTCTGCGTGTGGAAGCGCAGCCAGAGCGCCTTCTCGCTGGTGGCGCCGTAGACGTCGCGCAGCCAGCGGGCCCAGATCCGGCGGGCGGCGCGGAACTTGGCGATCTCCTCGAAGAAGTCGACGTGCGAGTCGAAGAAGAAGCTCAGCCCCGGGGCGAAGACGTCGACGTCCATCCCGCGCGAGAGCCCCAGCTCGACGTAGCCGAACCCGTCGGCCAGCGTGTACGCCAACTCCTGCGCGGCGGTCGAGCCGGCCTCGCGGATGTGGTAGCCGGAGACGGAGAGCGGCTTGTAGCGCGGGATCTCCCGGGCGCAGTACTCCATCAGGTCGCCGATCAGACGCAGGTGCGGCTCGGGGTCGAAGAGCCACTCCTTCTGCGCGATGTACTCCTTGAAGATGTCGGTCTGCAGGGTGCCGTCGAGCGTCGACAGGTCGGCGCCCTGCCGCTCGGCGGCGACCAGGTACATGCAGAAGACCGGCACCGCCGGACCGGAGATGGTCATGCTCGTGGTGACCGCCGCCAGGTCGATGCCGTCGAAGAGCGCCTCCATGTCGACGGCGCTGTCCACCGCCACCCCGCAGTGGCCCACCTCGCCGAGCGACTGCGGGTCGTCGGAGTCGCGGCCCATCAGGGTGGGCATGTCGAAGGCGACCGAGAGACCGCCGCCGCCCGCGCCGAGGATCATCTTGTAGCGCTCGTTGGTCTGCCGGGCGTTGCCGAACCCGGCGAACTGCCGGATGGTCCAGGTCCGCCCGCGATAGCCGGTCGGGTGCAGGCCCCGCGTGTACGGGAACTCGCCCGGCCAGCCGATCCGGTCGAAGCCCGGGTACGCGGCACCCTCCGGGGGCCCGTAGACCGGCTCGACGGGCAGCCCGGAGAGCGTGGTGAAGTCCGCGTCCCGCTTGTGCGCGGCGTCGTACCGGGCCTGCCAGCGGGCCCGTCCGGCGGCGATCTCGTCGGCGTTCATCCCCGGGCTCCTCCTCGAGTCCTCGACAGCACGTCGAGTGTAGAGCCCTTACCTGAACGATCGCTAAGGAAACGCCTACCGGTCGGTAATGTCGAACCGCCCTCAGACGGCGGGACCACCGATGGCGACGTCGTCCACCCGGATGTTGATCTCGTCGACCCCCAGGCCGTACGCCTCGATCGCCTGGGTCACCCCGACCCGCACCGCCGAGGTCACCTCGGGCACCGCGTGCCCGGCGTCGATCACGATCACCAGGTTGACCACCGCCGCGCCGTTGGTGACGTGCGCCGAGCACCCGCGCCGGGCGTCACCCACCTGGTCCAGCCCGACCCGGTCGAGCACCGCGTTGAAGAACCGCGCCATGTCACCGCCCAGCTCGACCACACCGGGCACGGCCTTCGCCGCGGCCACCGCGATCTTCTCCACCACCTCGTCCGAGATGTCGGTACGACCGCCCGGCACCGCGTCCGGCGTCATCGGCAACTCCTGCGTCATCTCGTGGTCCATCTCTCTCCAGCAGCCGTCACACCACCCCACGCGCTCTGCGAAGGCGGTGCGAGCGTAACCGCCGGAGACGGTCCGCAGTGGACTACGTTCAGCCGGAGAGCTGGGCCAGCAGGGTGTCCGCAGCGGCGTACGGATCGACCGCACCGGCGGCGACCTCGGCGGCGAGCGCCGGCAACTGCGTACCGTCGCGAAGCGAGCCGATCCGGGCGCGCAGCGCGCCGAGCGCGATCGCCTCGACCTCGGCGGCGGCCCGCGCCTCCCGGCGGCGGCGCAGCTCGTCGTGCGCGACCAACCAGTCACGGTGCTTGTCGACGGCGGCGGCGACGTCGTCGATGCCCTCGCCCCGCACGGCGACCGCCCGCACCACCTGTGGCCGCCACTGCCCCGGGCCGCGCTCACCGAGCGCGATCATGCCCTGGATGTCCCGGACCGTCGCGTCGGCGCCGTCCCGGTCGGCCTTGTTCACCACGAAGATGTCGGCGATCTCCAGGATGCCGGCCTTCACCGCCTGGATCGCGTCGCCCATGCCCGGCGCGAGCAGCACCAGCGTGGTGTCGGCGAGCGAGGCCACCTCCACCTCGGCCTGCCCGACCCCGACGGTCTCCACCAGCACCACGTCGCAGCCGGCGCCCTCCAGCACCCGCACCGCCTGCGGGGTGGCCGCCGACAGCCCGCCCAGGTGACCCCGGCTGGACATCGACCGGATGTACACACCGGGGTCGGTGGCGTGGTCCTGCATCCGTACCCGGTCACCGAGGATCGCCCCACCGGTGAACGGACTGGACGGGTCGATCGCCAGCACGCCGACCCGGTGCCCCCGCGCCCGCAGCGCGCGGACCAGCTCGTTGGTGGTGGTCGACTTGCCCACCCCCGGCGAACCGGTCAACCCGACCACCTGGGCCCGGCCGGTGTGCGGTGCGAGCGCCGCCGCGATGCGCGGCAGCGTCTCGTCACCCGACTCGACCAGGGTGATCAGGCGGGCGACCGCGCGCGGGTCACCCTCGCGGGCCCGCTCGACCAGCATCGGTACGTCCCGACTGCGTCGCACCGAACCAGCCGCGGCCGGCGCGCTCCCCGTCGCCTCGCTCATGCAGCCGCCCTCGACCGCACGACCCGCCCGCGCACCGCGCCACTCGTCGTTCCCGACTGCCGGGCTCGCCGGATCGGCGTGCTCCTCGTGCTCACAGGTCGGTCTCGGTGGGGGCGGGGACGTGGATGATCAATGCGTCGCCCTGGCCACCGCCACCGCAGAGCGCCGCCGCGCCGGTGCCGCCGCCACGCCGCTTCAGCTCCATCGCCAGGGTCAGCACCAGCCGGGCGCCGGACATGCCGATCGGGTGCCCCAGCGCGATCGCGCCACCGTTGACGTTGACCTTGTCCGGGCTGATCCCGAGATCACGGGTGGACTGGATACCGACCTGGGCGAACGCCTCGTTGACCTCGATCAGGTCGAGGTCGGAGATGCCCAGCCCGCCCTTGCGCAACGCGTGCTGGATGGCGTTGGACGGCTGCGAGTGCAGGGAGTTGTCCGGGCCCGCCACGTTGCCGTGCGCGCCCACCTCGGCCAGCCAGGTCAGCCCGAGTTCCTTGGCCTTCGCCTTGCTCATCACGACCACCGCGGCGGCGCCGTCGGAGATCGGCGACGAACTGCCGGCGGTGATGGTGCCGTCCTTGGCGAAGGCCGGACGGAGCTTGCCCAACGTCTCGACGGTGGTGTCCGGACGGATGCCCTCGTCCTCGCTGACCACCAGCGGGTCACCCTTGCGCTGCGGGATGACGACCGGGGTGATCTCGTCGGCGAAGTGACCGTTCTTCTGCGCGGCGGCGGCCCGCTGGTGGCTGGCGGCGGCGAAGGCGTCCTGCTCCTCGCGGCTGATCTCCCGCTCGGCGCCGTGGCGCTCGGTGGACTCCCCCATCGAGCAGCAGTCCCACGCGTCGGTCAACCCGTCGAGCGCCATGTGGTCCTTGACCACCACGTCGCCGTACTTGTAGCCGCCCCGCTGACCGAGCAGCAGGTGGGGGGCATTGGTCATCGACTCCATGCCACCGGCCACCACCACGTCGAACTCGCCGGCCCGGATCAACTGGTCGGCCAGCGCGATCGCGTCCAGGCCGGAGAGACAGACCTTGTTGATGGTCAACGCGGGCACCGACATCGGGATGCCCGCCTCCACCGCCGCCTGGCGGGCCGGGATCTGGCCGGTACCGGCCTGGAGCACCTGCCCCATGATCACGTACTGGACCTGGTCCGGGGCCACGCCGGCACGTTCCAGTGCCGCGGAGATGGCGATACCGCCCAGTTTCGTCGCGGGTAGGTCCTTCAGGTTGCCCAGCAGGCGCCCCATCGGGGTCCGCGCGCCACTGACGATCACCGAAGCCATGACTGCCTCCGAGGGGGTGCCGACCTGTACGCCTTAACTATCGTTCGGCCAGACTAGCGTCATGCCTGAGAACTCCCCCGCCGAGCCCGCTGCCGACTATGTCACAGACATCGGTCTACGCCGCATCGACCATGTCGGGATCGCGGTCGCCGACCTCGACGCCGCGATCGACTTCTACCAACGGACCTTCGGCATGCGCTGCGTGCACACCGAGGTCAACGCCGAGCAGGGGGTACGCGAGGCGATGCTGACGGTCGGGCCGACCGCCGAGGGCGGGTGCGTGCAGCTACTCGCCCCGCTGACCCCGGAGTCGACGATCGGGAAGTTCCTCGACCGCAACGGCCCCGGCGTGCAGCAGGTCGCGTACACCGTGGCCGACATCGACGTGGCCTGTGCGGCCCTGCGCGAGCGCGGCGTACGCCTGCTGTACGAGACGCCCCGACGCGGCACCGCCGACTCCCGGATCAACTTCGTGCACCCCAAGGACGCCGGCGGCGTCCTGATCGAGCTGGTCCAACCCGCCTGAGTACCCGACGTCGAGCGCGCCGTGGTCGAGCGCGCCGTGTCGAGGCCCGACGCCGGGGGTGCGGTGCAAGGAAGGGCCCCCTGCTAACGCCTCGTGCATAGCAGGGGTCCCCTCCTAACACGCAGCGCGCCGCACGCACCGCGCCGCACGCACCCGCACCGCGCCGCACGCACCCGCACCGCGCCGTGCGCACCCGCACCGCGCCGTGCGCACCCGCACCGCGCCGTGCGCACCCGCACCGCGCCGTGCGCACCCGCAGTGCGCCGTGCGCACCCGCAGTGCGCCGTGCGCATACGCAGCTCGCCCTCACCCACACCCGAGCCGCGCCGTACCCTCGCGCAGCTCGCCCGTACGCACACGCAGCGCAGCGGATGCAGCCGCAGCTCGCCGGGACGACGCGGCTCGGGTGCGGGCGGTCGCTGTGCCCGGGTACGGCGGAGCGGACGCGACGGCTGACCTCACGGACGAGGTCCCGGTGGCCATTCGGTGAACCGCCTTTGGCTTTCCCAGAGGTACGCCGACACCCATTCGAGTGGGACGGGGGCGGCCGGAAACATAAGGACACCGGGCCCCTTTTCCGCGTCACGCTGCGTGCCATCACGCTCGCCTCGGAGCTGGCAAGATCGCCACTTCCCCCGGCGGTCCGGCGCGCTGTCGAGTTGACCATGTAATGAGGACGGCAAAGGGCGGCACGCTCTTGCGAAGCACCCCGGGGGGTCTGCCAGTATGTCCCAATGCCCCAGCAGCAGTCCTCCCCTCTCGCGTTCTTCGATAACGCGAACTCGCAGCCCGATTTCACGGTTGGCCTGCGCGGATACAACACCGGTCAGGTCGACGACTTCATCGGCCGGCTCAACGCCGCCCTGAGCCAGGCCAACAAGGATCGCGCTGACGCCGAGCAGGCGCTCAACGACGCCCAGCGCCGGCTCCGGCAGTCCGAGCAGCGGCTCACCGCCCTGGAGCAGAAGCTCACCGACACCAGCAAGCAGCTGGAGGAGAACAGCCGCCCGACGCTCTCCGGTCTCGGCACCCGGGTCGAGCAGATCCTCCGGCTCGCCGAGGAGCAGGCCAACGACCACCGCAACGAGGCCAAGCGCGAGTCGGAGGGCATCCTCTCCGCCGCCCGCCTCGAGGCGCGGGAGATCACCGACAAGGCCCGCGCCGAGGCCGCGGCCATGAAGGCCAGCGCCGAGCGGGAGGCGGGCAACGTCCGCACCGCCGCCGAGCGCGAGGCGGCCGAGGTCCGGGTGCAGGCCCGCCGGGAGGCCGACACGCTGCGCGCCGACGCGGAGCGGGAGACCAAGCAGCTGCGTACGGTGACCGCGCACGAGGTCGCCGAGCTGAAGTCGACCGTCGAGCGTGAGGTTGCCACGCTGCGGGCCACCGCCGAGCGGGAGATCACCCAGCAGCGGGCCAAGGCCGCCCGTGAGGCCGAGGAGAAGCGCGCCGAGGCGACCAAGCTGCTCACCGACGCCCGCGACAAGCGCGACAAGGACCTTCAGGCGCTGGAGCTGCAGCTCGCCGAGCGGCGGGAGAAGGCAGAGCGCGAGGAGTCCGAGCGGCACGCCGCCCAGGTCGCGCAGACCCAGAAGCTGGTCAGCGAGGCCGAGCAGCGTGCCCGGGCCGCGCAGGAGCGCGCCAAGGAGATCGAGCAGCGCGCCGAGGCCCGGCGGGTCGAGTCCGAGCGCAACGCCACCGAGACGATCGAGAAGGCCAAGGCGCTCTCCGAGCGGACCCTCAGCGAGGCTCGCGCCGAGTCGCAGCGTCTGCTCAACGAGGCGCGCACCGAGGCCGAGCTGACCACCCAGGCGGCCCGCCGCGAGGTCGAGGACCTCACCCGGCAGAAGGACGCGGTCACCTCGCAGCTCGGGCAGATGCTCTCCGGACTGGCCGGCATCGTGCCGGGCGTACCGAACAACGCGAACGCCGCCGCAGCCGACAAGCCGGCGGCCAAGAAGGCCGACGAGGCCGACGAGAAGGTCGCTGCGGAGACCACCAGCTGATCCGGCGGATCGGGGCATGATCGACGGCGCGGGGTGACACCGGGTGACGGTGCCACCCCGCGCCGCCCTGCATACGCGGGACGTGTCGGCATCCCGCTCCCCCGGCACGTGAAGTAGCTCCCAACAGGGGCGTCCGTATCGCCCCAGGAGTGGCCGTTGCGTGTGAGGATGGGAGCATGTCGCACGGCGAGGAACTGTTCTCTCTCGGCGGGGATGTGACCACGGAGCCCAGCTTCGAGTCCGCCCTGCGAGGGTACGAAAAACGGCAGGTCGACCGGTATGTCGCTCGTGCGGAGCACGAGATCTCGGCGTTGGCGGCCGAACGGGAACAGGCCTACACCCAGATCCACAAGCTGGCCGGTCAGGTCGAGGTGCTCCAGCGTGACCTCGCCCAGGTCCGTAAGCAGGTCGGCGTGGTCGACCGGGCCGCGTTCCGTCATCTGGGCCCCCGGGTGGAGCAGATCCTCGCTCTGGCCGAGGAGCAGGCCGAGGACATTCTCGGTGCCGCCCACGAGGAGATCGAGGCGCGCCGGGCCACCGCCGAACACATCATCGACGAGGCGCGCGCCGAGGCCGCCAAGGCGCTCAAGGACTTCGAGATCGCGCTGGCCACCCGGCGGGCCGAGGAGGAGCGCCAGGCCGCCGCCCGTAAGGCGGAGTCCGAGGCCGCCGCCCGGGCCGCCCGCGAGGAGGCCGCCCGGCTGCGCAAGGTCGCCCAGGAGGCGCTGGCCAAGGCCGAGCAGGAGGCAACCCAGCTCCGCGACGCCGCCAAGGAGATCCACACCCGGGCCCAGCAGGAGGCGACCAAGCTCCGCGAGGCGGCCCGCGAGGTGCACGCCACCGCCCAGCAGGAGGCCACCCAGCTCCGCGACGCGGCCAAGGAGGTGCACGCCAAGGCCCAGCAGGAGGCCAAGCGACTGGTCGACCAGGCCACCGAGGCGGGTCGCGCCACGCACGCCAAGGCCCAGCAGGAGGCCAAGCAGATCATCGACGACGCCGCCACGGCCGGTCGCGCCGCGCGCGACAAGGCTCGCCAGGAGGCCGATCGGCTGACCGCGCAGACCACCGAGGCCGCCCGTCGCACCCGCACCGAGACCGAGGCGTACGCGCAGCGCATGCGCACCGAGACCGAGGCGTACGTGCAGCACGCCCGCGCCCAGGCGCAGCAGGAACTGGGTGCCTGGCGGGCTGGGGTGGAGAAGGAGGTCAACGGCCGGCGGGAGGCGGCGGACCGGGAGCTGGCCGAGCGACGGGCGACCGCCGAGCGTGAGTTCACCGGCCGTCGCGAGGAGCTGGAGAAGCAGTACACGACGCGCAACGCCGAGCTGGACGAGCAGTTCCGGGCCCGTACCGTCGAGTTGGAGTCGGGTTTCGAGACCCGCCGCACCGAGCTCGAATCGGAGTACACCACCCGGAAGAACGAGATCGAGCAGGGCGCCGACGCGATCCGCCAGGCCGCCGAGGAGGAGGCCGCGACGGTACGCGCCGAGGCCGAGGAGCGGGCCACCGCGCTGCTGCGCGACGCCGGCACCGAGGCGGCCGACAAGCGCCGCGAGGCCGACGAGTACGCCACCGTCACCCGCCGCGAGGCCGACGAGCACGTCACCGGTGCGCGCCGCGAGGCCGACGAGTACGTCGCCTCCTCCCGCCGCCAGTTCGAGGAGTACGCCGCCACCACCCAGCAGCACCTGGCCACCACGCAACAGCACCTGGCCGCGACGCAGCAGGAGGCGGCGGCGAGCCGCCAGCAGCTCGCCCAGGTGATGCTGGAGATCGCCAAAGCTCAGCAGCAGCTCGCCGACCTGCGTCAGGAGACCTGGAAGTCCCGGCAGGAGTCCGACGAACTGCAGCGCAAGCTGCTCGACCTGCGGCTGACGGCGGCGGCGGGCCCCGACGGTCCGGGTGCTCCCGCCACCGTGGCCGCGCCCGCCATGGCCGCCTCCACCACGGGTGCCTCCGTCACCACCGCGTCTGTCCCGGCTGCCTCCGCCACGGCGCCGGTCGCCGTCAACGGCAACCGCCCGATCAACGGCGTCGTCGGTGCGGCGGGCGGACCGGGTGGCGCGGCCGACACCGCCACCAGGCCCGCGACCTCAGGTGACGACGGGTCGGCGGCCATGGGTGGCGACGGACCGGCCACGGAGCCCGCGACCGCAGGTGACGACGAACTGGCCACGACGTCGGCGATCACGGACGACGACGGGCCGGCGACGAAGCCGGTCGCGGAGCCGGTCACCACGGTCGAGGACGCGACGGCGAAGCCGGCCACCGAGCCCACCTCGGTCGACGGCAGTACGGCGAGCGCCGGTGTGGACGGCGAACCGACGGTGGCGGCGGTGCCCGGCACCGGCGGACGCAGCGCCACCCCGACGAAGATCACCAGCACCGGCGAGAACGGCAAGCGCCCGACCAAGCCGACCACTGACGAACGCAGCGCCAAGCCGAGCAAGGTCACCTCGGACTGAGCCGGATGCGGGGCGACGCGGCCCTGCCCCGGCCCGCCGAGGGCTGAACACCGCGCCGCGTCCCGAACTCCGGCTTCCGGCACCCGGTAAGGCACCTACCACCCGGCACCCGGTGCTCGGTGCTCGGTGCTCGGCGGTCAGAGTGAGTCGGGGCGGCGGTGGGCGATCGGTCGACGGGCCGCGCCCCAGGCGACGAACCGGTCGAACAGCGTCCGGGGTTCAGGGCCGTCGTGCGGGTTCAGGTGGTACAGGTCCCGCATCGCCTCGTACATCAGACCGGCCAGATAGATGGTGAGGCCGGCGCTGTTGGCGTCGTACTCCGATCGGAGCAGCAGGCGGGCCTCTCCGCAGGGCCACGGCTGCCCGTCGGCGCGGCAACACCAGGTCGGCCGGAGCGGGGTGTGCGGGGGCCGACTGCCGACGGAGCGGGGGCGCTCGGGACGGGGACCGTCACCCGGTACGGGCAGGCGTGTCGTGATCATGAGAGGCCGCCCGGCGAACTGCCCTTCGCCCGCCACCTCGTCGGGCACTGGCAACGCTGACTGCGCACATCGACCTCCCTCGGGAAAGCCCGGACACACCTGCCGCTCACGCGACGACGGATGCGGCCAGGACTGCGGGAGGGGCCGCCCACGCGGGGGGGAAGGCGGGGGCGGCCCCGGCCTGGACCAGCCCGCGCCCCCTCGGCTACGAACCAGTCCGGCATGGCTGACAGTCTGCTGAGCAAACCACTACTGTCGGAAGGCATCGAGGCTGGTCGTCGTACCGCTGCGAAGTCCCGCCCCCGACCGGAAATCCCGAGCGTTTCTCGGGCGCAGACTGTGGAGGCACTGTGGAGGGAACGACGGCGGACCTGATCCGGGCCCAGCTTCGCCGACTGCGCGTGGCCGCCGGGCTCAGTCAGGAGGAGTTCGGCAAGCAGGTGCACTACTCGCCGTCGATGGTCTCGGCCGTCGAGACCGGCAGCCGACCGTACGACCGGTCGTTGCTCGCCCGCGCCGACGAGGTGCTGCGCTCCGGCGGTCTGCTGGTCGCGTTGCAGCGGATCGCCGAACGGGAGGGACAGCCCTCGTGGTTCCTGCCGTGGCTGGACGCCGAACGCATGGCCCGGCAACTCCGGGTCTTCCAGCCCACGCTGATCCCGGCCCTGTTGCAGACCGAGGGCTACGCCCGCGCGGTGATCCGCTGCGACGACCTGCTCAGCGACGAGGAGGTGGACCGGCGGGTCGCCGCCCGGCTGGACCGGCAGACCGTCCTCACCCAGCCGGAGCCGCCGCAACTCATCGCGGTCGTCGACGAGGCCGTCCTGCATCGGAGGGAGGAGCGCTTCTGGCCTGTCATGGTGCACCAGATCGAGCACCTGATCGCCTGGGCGGAGCGAACCCAGGTCAGCATCCACGTCGTCCCGCTCGGGGTCGGGGTGCACATCGGGCTCTCCGGTCCGTTCTCGCTGGCCCGCAGCGAGGAGGGCGGCTGGGTGGCGATCATGGAGAACCAACTGACCGCCACGCCGACCGACAGCGAGACGGACCTGGCTACGCTGTTGGCGCGCTGGGAGACGGTGCGCAACGAGGCGCTGTCTCGCCAGCAGTCGATCGAACTCCTCGACAGGGTGGCGAAGTCATGGACCTGAACGGCGCGACCTGGCGCACCGCCAGCCGCAGCGGCAACACCGACTGCGTGGAGGTGGCCGACAACCTGCCCGGCGTGGTCGCGGTCCGCGACAGTAAGGACCGGCAGGGCCCGGTGCTCGCATTCGCCCCGCAGATCTGGCGCTCGTTCATCCGGCAGATCAAACAGCGCTGAGCCGGTGGCAACCGCGAGGGTGAGCGACCACGCGGGTCGGTGACCAGCAGCAAAGCCCCACCGCCCTGGTCGAGTCATCCCGGCCCACGAGCGGTCGGGCGGCTCAGCAGCCCCCGATACGACGCATCTGCTGGCTCGGTCCGCCGACCCCGCATTACCCTGCCGAGCAGGATCCGACGGCCAGCGAGGCTGGGCGGGACCGACACGGCTCAGGCAGCGATCAGCCCGGGCCAGAGCGGGGAGACCGAATGGCGCAGGACGGGCCGGAGCAGCCCGAACGAGAGCAACCCAAACGTGAGCAACCAAGGGCGGGCCAGCACGACAGCGCGAGCCAGGACGACAGGGACCAGCCCCGAGCGGGCCAGCGTGCCGGGGAACAGCCTACGGCGGGGCGGCCCAGGGCGATGGCGGTGAGCTCCGACCACGAGAGCTCGTCGACTGCCGAGATGGCCAGGGAAGCGTCGGCCTCCGGGGCAATGGACGGTCCGGCCGGAGCGGAGGCGGGTCGGTTCGGTACGCCGGGGCGACCGCTGCGGCGCAACAGCTTCCTGGTCGGGTTCACCGGTGCGCTCGGCGTGCTGCTCGCGTACGCCGTCTATCTGGGGTTGCGCAACGCGGCCGGGATGGTCGTGCTGGTGGTCATCGCGCTGTTCCTCGCGGTGGGCCTGCACCCGGCGGTCGTGCGCCTGCGGTCGTGGGGGGTGCCGCGCGGCCTGGCCGTGGCACTCGTGGCGCTCGTCGTGGTGGCGCTGCTGAGTGCGGGCGTACTGGCCCTGGTGCCGCCGATCGTCACCCAGACGACGCAGTTCATCGACCAGTTGCCGAGCTACCTGGAGTCGTTGCGTCGCAACGAGACGGTCAACGATCTGGTGGAACAGTTCGACCTGATGCGGCGGGCGCAGGAGTTGGCCAGCGCCGACGTGGTCGGTCGGGCGCTGGGCGGTGTGCTCGGCGGTGCCCAGTTCCTCTTCGGCACGCTGTTCCGGGTGCTCACCGTGCTGGTGCTGACGATCTATTTCCTGGTCTACTTCGACCGGATGCGCGACCTCGCGTACGCCCTGGTGCCGCGCTCGCGTCGGGAGCGGGTGCAGCTCATCGGGGACGAGATGCTGACCAAGGTCGGCGCGTACATGGTCGGCGCGCTCTCCATCGCCGTGCTGGCCGGTGTCGCCGCCTTCGTCTTCGCGCTCGCGGTGGGCCTGCCGTACCCGTTCGCGCTCGCCGTGGTCGTGGCGATCACGGACCTCATCCCGCAGATCGGCGCGACGCTCGGCGCGGTGGTCGTCAGCCTGGTCGGGTTCGCCACCGAGCCGTCCGTCGGCATCGCCTGCATCGTGTTCTTCGTGATCTATCAGCAGATCGAGAACTACCTGCTCTACCCCAAGATCATGCGTCGGTCGGTGCACGTCAACGAGGTGGCGGCACTGGTCGCCGCGCTCCTCGGGGTATCACTGCTCGGGGTCATCGGCGCGCTGATCGCCATCCCGACGGTCGCCGCGATCCAGATCGTCCTGCGCGAGGTGGTGATCCCCCGCCAGGATCGCCGCTGACCGGCAGGACTCAGTCGGCGCGACGCTGCTCCGGGCCGGTGACCGGGGTGTCGGCGAAGGCGGCCACCGTGCGGTCGGCGTACGCGCTGGCGTCGCCGGTCTCCATCGGACCGTCCCAGGTCGTCGGCAGCGGCACCGGCACCGCCGGGTTGACCCGCCGGACCACCTCGTCCAACACCGTCTCGGCGTCTCCGACCCAGAGGTGCTTTGCCCCCGGTACCCCGACCACTTCGGCCTGCGGCACCGCGGCGAACCGCTCGCGGGCCTGCTCGGGGCGGAGGTAGTCGTCGAACTCCGGCACCAGCGCGGTCAACGGTCGACCCGACTCGGCCCAGTTGGCCAGATCGGCCGGCTCGGAGAAGCGCAGCGGCGGGGAGAGCAGGATCGCGCCGGACACGGCCGGGTCACCGCCGTACTTGAGCACCAGGTCGGTGCCGAACGACCAGCCCAGCAGCCAGATGTTCGGCAGCTCGTGGAACTCGGCGTACTCGATGGCGGCGGCCACGTCGTACCGCTCGCCGACGGCCGAGTCGAAGCTGCCCTCGCTGGTGCCGCGCACGCTGCTGGTGCCCCGGGTGTTGAACCGCAGCACGGCCAGGTCGGCCAGCGCGGGCAGCCGCCAGGCCGCCTTGCGGAACACGTGGCTGTCCATCATTCCGCCGTGGGTGGGCAGCGGATGCAGGCAGACCAGGGTGGCCACCGGCTCGCGGTCGGCCGGGCGGGCCAGCTCACCGACCAGCCGCAGTCCGTCCGCGGTGTGCAGTTCGATGTCCTCCCGGCGGCCGGGCAGGATCGACGACGCGCGAATGGGTGCACTCACTCCCCCATCCTCCCGTCCCAACGGCCCGGCCGCGCGGGCAGGTGACAAAGATCGCCGGAAGGCGGGTACAGGCTGCCCGCGCCGCCGCAACGGGCGACTCGGCAACCCGGCGACCCGCGACCCGGCGACCGGCGACCGGCGACGGGCAACCCGGCGACCGGCGACCGGCAACCCGGCGACCGGCGACCGGCAACCCGGCGACGGGCGACGGGCGACTTGGCGACCCGGCGGCCGACGACGGACGTGCGCCGGCGTTCAGCCGTGGCGGGGGGCGCTGCGGCCGCGCTGGATCCCCGGTGTCCGCCGGTCCCGGGCGCGCCAGCAGCCGGTGTGCCAGTGCCGCCGGTCGGTCAGGTCGCCCCGGTCGTCGGCCGGCCAGGCGACCAGATGCGCCACGCCGGGCCGGATCTCCTGGTCGCAGCCGGGACAGCGGTACGTCTTGGTCGACCCACCGCCGCTGATCGCGCGTACCTGCCAGTCGCCGTCCCGCCACTGCTGCACCGAGGCGACTCCGTGCCGGGCACGTTCGGCGTCCAGACGCGTGTCGTCGTCACGGCGGGGACGGTTGCGACGAGGGCTCACATCACCCAGCGTAAGGCCGGGTGGCACCGTGCTTCGCGTCGGCTGGCCGGCGCTGCGGTTAGCAGGGGACCCTTCCTATACCGCAGGCGTTAATAAGGTGCCCTTCCTTTCACGAAGGCAGCGAGCGGAAGCCGCGCCCGGTGCGGTCGCCGAGGTGACCGGCGGTCACCAACTGCTCCAGCAGTGGAGCCGGGGCGAAGCCCGGATCGCGCAGTTCCCCGTACAACCGCCGCTGGACGGCCAGCGCCACGTCCAGACCGACCGCGTCGAGCAGGGCGAACGGGCCGACGGGGTAACCGCAGCCGAGCCTCATGGCGTGGTCGACGTCGTCGGTGCCGGCGTAGCCGGCCTCCAGCATCCGCACCGCGTCGTTGAGGTACGGGAACAGCAGCGCGTTGACGATGAAACCGGCCCGATCGGCGCAGACCACTGCGGTCCGCCCCAGCGTGGCACAGACCGCCCGCGCGGTGTCCACCACCTGGTCCGAGGTCCGGATGGTCCGCACGATCTCGACCAGCGGCGTCGAGGTGCCCGGGTGCACGAGGTGCAGGCCCACCACGTCGTCCGGGCGCCCGGTCGCCATCGCCAGGTCGATCACCGGCAGCGCGGAGGTGGTGGTGGCCAGCACGGCGCCCGGCTTGCAGACTGCGGCCACCTCGGCGAGGAGGGCCTTCTTGACGTCGAGATCGTCGGCCACCGCCTCGACCACCAGGTCCGCGTCGGCCAGCGCCGTCGACGCCGTCGACCAGGTGATCCGGCCGAGGGCGGCGGCACGGTCGGCCTCGCTCAACCGGTCGGGGGAGACGTTCTCGTCCAGTGCGGTCCGCACCGCCGCACCGGCCGTCGTGGGATCCCCGAATCCGGGGCCGACCGCGACGACCTGGTATCCGGCGGCGGCGAAGACCGCGACGAGCCGGTGCGCCGACGCGCCTGCTCCGACCACGCCGACGGTGCGTACCGGGTCGGTGGGTGCCTCGCCGGCCGGTGCCGGCGTCCGTGCGTCGGGCACGACGGTGCCGGAGCCGGGCCGCTCGTAGGTGTAGAAGCCCCGGCCGGACTTCCGCCCGAGCAGCCCGGCGGTCACCATCTGGCGCAGCAGTGGCGCCGGGGCGTGTCGGCGGTCCCGGCCGCCACGGCGGTACATGGTGTCCAGGACCTCGTAGGACGTGTCCAGCCCGATCAGGTCCATCAGGGCCAGCGGGCCCATCGGCAGTCCGCAGCCGAGCTTCATCGCGACGTCGATGTCCTCGCGGGTCGCGTACCCCGCCTCGACCATCGTGACGGCGTGGTTGAGGTAGCCGAACAGCAGCGCGTTGGCGACGAAGCCGGCCCGGTCGCCGATGGTGACGTCGACCTTGCCGAGTCGCCCGCAGAGCGCCTCCACGTCGGTCACCACGTCGTCGGCGGTGACGACCGTGCGCACGACCTCGACCAGCTTCATCACCGGTGCCGGGTTGAAGAAGTGGATGCCGATCACCTGTTCGGGCCGGCCGGTGGCGACCGCGATCTCGGTGACGCTCAACGACGAGGTGTTGGTGGCGAGGACGGCCTCGGGCCTGCAGATCCGGTCCAGGTCGGCGAAGAGCCGCCGCTTCAGGTCGAGGCGCTCGGGTACCGCCTCGATCACCAGGTCGACCGCGTGCAGCGCGTCCAGCCCGACGGCGAAGGTGACCCGGCCGTGCAGGGCGTCCCGGTCGGCGGCGGCGAGCCGGCCCTTGGCCACGGCCCGGTCGGTCGAGCGGGTCAGCGTGGCCCGGCCACGGTCCAGGGCGTCGTCGGTGATCTCGACGGCCACCACGTCGACGCCGCTGCGGGCGAAGACCTCGACGATGCCGGCACCCATGGTGCCCAGACCCACCACACCCACGCTGGTGAACTCGCGCGCCACGCCCGGCCTCCCCTTGTCCGCGGAACCGGCGACCGGACTTTAACGGTCGCTCAGGTCATGCGCGCGAGTCTGCCACGTGGCGCGGGCCTGTCCAGACGCGGTGGGGTTTGTCACCGCGCCGGGCACAGGTCGGCGGTCGGGCTCAGGCCAGCGGCCGGGTGCAACAGGTCAGGAGCCGCCGGTGATGGCGCGTGTGGAGGGCGCGACCGGCAGCGGCAGCGTCGGTCGCCGCTCCTGGCGCGGCACCCCGAAGCTGAAGCCCACCGGGTCGGTGAGCGCCACCCCCGGGTCGAAGAACCGCAGGTCGGTACGACCGATCCGGACCACGTCGCCGTCGCTGAGCCGGGTCAGCTCGGTGATCCGACGTTCGTTCACCCAGGTGCCGTTCGTCGAGCCGAGGTCCACCAGGGACACCCCCTCGCCGGCCAGCCAGATCTCGGCGTGCCGACGACTCAGATGCGGGTCGTGCACGACGATGTCGACCGCCGGATCGCGGCCGATCACCTGCGGCTGACGACGCAGCCGGAACCCGAGCCCGCGCATGGGCCCGGCGGCCACTGTCAGCAGCGGCATCAGTTGCGGATATTCCTCCATGGACAGTCGGACCTCCACCCCGCGCGGCCACCCCCGCGTCAGCCTGCCACCACCGGGCGGCCACCTCCACCACCCGGCCAGTCATCACCGAGTAACCGGCCGGACACCTTCCGTTCGACCCTTTCGGTGGACAGGGCACCTGCCTTCCGGCGAAAACTGCTGCTCAGTCCGATTCAACCATCCGCCGCCCAGCCCGCTCGGCCCCGCACCACTCCCTACCTGTGAGTAATATTCGGGTCTAGAATCCCGTCATGACGGCTCCCCACCGCCCCGGCACCCCGACGATCGAGGGCGGCCACCTGATCTCGACCAACCCGGCCACCGGCGACGAGGCGGGACGCGTACCGGTCGCCACCGGCGTGGAGGTGGAGCGCGCCGTCGCGAACGCCCGCGCCGCCGGCCTGTGGTGGGCCGGTCTCGGCTTCGACGGGCGGCGGGAACGGCTGCTGCGCTGGCGGCGGCTGCTCGCGCAGCGGATGGAGACGCTGGCGGAGCTGGTCCACGCCGAGGGTGGCAAGCCGATCGCGGACGCGCTGGTCGAGATCGTGACCGCGGTGGAGCACGTCGACTGGGCGGCGAACAACGCGCGCCGGGTGCTCGGCGCCCGCCGGGTCCGGTCCCGGCTCATCCTGGCCGAGTTCTCGGCCCACCTGGAGTACCAGCCGTACGGGGTGGTCGGGGTGATCGGGCCGTGGAACTACCCGGTCTTCACCCCCATCGGCTCCGCCGCGTACGCGCTGGCCGCCGGCAACGCCGTGGTCCTCAAACCGAGCGAGTACACCCCGGTGGTCGGGCAGTGGCTGGTCGACACGTTCGCCGAGGTGGTGCCCGAGCAGCCGGTGTTCAGCGCGGTGCACGGCCTCGCCGACGTGGGCGCGGCACTGTGCCGGTCCGGCGTCGACAAGCTCGCCTTCACCGGCTCCACCGCCACCGCGAAGAAGGTGATGGCGGCCTGCGCCGAGTCGCTGACCCCGGTGCTGTTGGAGGCCGGCGGCAAGGACGCGATGATCGTCGACGCGGACGCCGACCTGGACGCCGCCGCCGAGGCCGCCGTCTGGGGTGCGATGACCAACGCCGGGCAGACGTGCATCGGCATCGAGCGGGTCTACGCGGTGGAGCCGGTCTTCGACGCGTTCGTCGACAAGGTGGTCGAGCGGGCGGGCCGCCTCACCGTGGGCCCCGACGACGCCGACGTCGGCCCGATCACCATGCCCAGCCAGCTCGACGTCATCCGACGGCACATCGACGACGCGCTGACCCGGGGCGGACGCGCCGCCCTCGGCGGCCGGGACGCGGTCCGGCCGCCGTACGCGCACCCGACCGTGCTGGTGGACGTGCCCGAGGACTCCGCGGCCGTACGCGAGGAGACCTTCGGCCCGACGCTGACCGTCAACCGGGTGCGGGACGCGGACGAGGCGCTCGCCCGGGCCAACGCCCTGCCCTACGGTCTGGGCGGTTCGGTCTTCGGGCGGCGTCGGGCGGTGGCGATCGCCCGTCGACTCCGGTCCGGCATGGCGTCGATCAACTCGGCGCTCACCTTCGCCGGCATGTCCACCCTGCCCTTCGGCGGGGTCGGCGAGTCGGGGTTCGGCCGGATCCACGGCGAGGACGGGCTGCGCGAGTTCGGCCGGGCCAAGGCGGTGACCCGTCGCCGGGGCCGGACGCTCCTGCCGTCGACCACCTTCGACCGCACCCCTGCTGACGTGGCCCGTCTCGTCAAAGCGGTCAAGATGCTCTACGGCAGGTAAGCAGGCGGTCCGAAAGCCGCCACTGTCGGAAAGCCGATCATCGTCGGCTTCGATACGGGACAGAGGTTTAGCGTCGGTAGCCGCGACGGTACATTCCGTTAAATGCGCCCCCATCGATTGCGATTCCATCTCGTCGACAAGGACGGCTCATGGGCCGCGCGGCAACGCCAACGCCGCGCCGAATGGCTGGTCCGCACGTTTCCCCGGCTGTCCGAGATGAACGTGATCGACCTTGGTGGACGCCTCGGCACCTGGACCCGCGCGGCCGTCCGGCCGGCCCGCGTACACGTGGTCAACCTGGAGCGACCCGCCGTCGACGTGCCCGAGTGGGCCGAGGTCGACCAGGCCGACGCCTGCGACCTGCCGGCCCACATCACCGGGCGCCGCTACGACCTGGTCTTCTCCAACTCGGTGCTGGAACACGTGGGTGGACACGAGCGCCGGCTGCGGTTCGCCGAGGCGGTGCACACGCTGGCCGAGCGGCACTGGGTGCAGACGCCGTACCGCTACTTCCCGATCGAGCCGCACTGGATCGCCCCGGGCATGCAGTTCCTGCCGGTACGCCTGCGCACCGCGGTCGCCCGGCGCTGGCCGCTCGGGCACAAGGCCACCCACTCCCACGACGCGGCCATCCACCAGGTGCTCTGGACCGAGCTGCTGGACCGGTCCCAGATGCGGCACTACTTCCCGCAGTCCCGCATCCTGGTGGAGCGGGTCGGCGGCCTGCCCAAGTCGCTGATCGCGGTCCGCACCACGATCCCCCGCCAACGCACCACCTGACCGCGCCGCCGACCCTCAGAACAGGGTCAGTTCGTCGCGCTCGATGCCGCGCAGCCGGTCGTAGTCGACCACCACGCACCGGATGCCGCGATCCCGGGCGAGCACCCGCGCCTGCGGCTTGATCTCCTGCGCGGCGAAGACGCCGGCCACCGGTGCGAGCAACGGATCGCGGTTGAGCAGTTCGAGGTAGCGGGTGAGCTGCTCGACGCCGTCGATCTCGCCCCGGCGCTTCACCTCGACCGCGACCGTGCCCTGGTCGGCGTCGCGGCAGAGCAGGTCGACCGGCCCGATGGCGGTCATGTACTCGCGGCGGACCAGCGTGTACCCCTCGCCCAGCGTCTCCGGGTTGGCGGCCAGCAACTCCTGCAGGTGTGCCTCCACCCCGTCCTTGCGCAGCCCCGGGTCGACGCCGAGTTCGTACGAGGTGTCCTGAAAGATCTCCTCCAGGGTGATCCGCAGTTCCTCACCGGCCTTGTTGACCACCCGCCACACCCCGGGCGCCTCCTCCAGCCGACAGGGCGGGCTCATCCAGTTCAACGGCTTGTAGGCCCGGTCGTCGGCGTGGATGGACACCGAGCCGTCCGCCTTCACCATGAGCAGCCGGGTGGCCGGCGGCAGGTGGGCCGAGAGGCGTCCGACATAGTCCACCGAGCATTTCGCAATCACCAACCGCACCCGACGAGGGTAGCGGAGAGGCCGGGCATCGCCGCCGAGCGGCACTGGCGCGCCGGTGCCATGCTGAGATGGTGCTCGAAGTGCTGACCGGTACCGGCCTCGCCGCCTCGGCGGGGCTCAACGCCTACATCCCGCTGCTGTTGATGGGCGGTCTGGCCCGTTTCACCAGCGTCATCGACCTGCCCGGCGGCTGGCAGTGGCTCGGTAACGACTGGGTGCTGGGCATCCTCGCCGTGCTGCTCGTCGTCGAGGTCGTCGCGGACAAGGTGCCGGTGGTGGACCACGTCAACGACCTGGTGCAGACGGTGGTCCGGCCGACCGCCGGTGGGCTGGCCTTCGGTGCCGGCTCCGCCTCGGAGACGGTGACGGTCAGCGACCCGGACAGCTTCTTCACCGACGGCGGCCAGTGGCTACCGGTCGTCGTCGGGGTGCTGATCGCGCTCGGCGTACACCTGCTCAAGTCCGCCGCCCGGCCGGTCATCAACGCGACCACGGCCGGTTTCGGCGCCCCGGTGGCGAGCACCGCCGAGGACGCGACCAGCGTGGTGATGTCCCTGGTGGCGATCGTGCTGCCGGTGCTGGTGCTGGTGTTCCTGGTCGCGTTCGCCCTCTATCTGCCGTGGTTCCTGCGCCGACGCGCGGACCGACGCCGGGAACGCCAGGCCGCCCGGGACGCCGGCTTCCGGGTCTGATCCTCAGGTACGCGGGGCAGACCGGTTGCGTAGTGGATCTACGCTGCCCCGCATGACGTACCACCCGACTCCGGTCCCGCCCCGCAACAACCGCCCGCTGCGGATCGTGCTCGTCGTGGTGGGGGTGGTCGTCGCCCTCTGCTGCCTGGGCGGTGCGGTCGGCGGCTGGTTCCTCTACCAGACCGTGCAGGACGCGGTCGGTCCGGCCCGCAGCGCCACCGGCGAGTATCTGGACGCCCTCCGGGACGGCGACCACCAGCGCGCCTACGACCGTCTCTGCCAGCGGCAACGCGACGAGGTCACGGCGGACGAGTTCGCCCGGCAACGGCAGGCGATGCCGAAACTGGTGGAGTACGACATCACCGGGATGCGGGTCTCCACCAACAACGGCCGGACCACCGGGGCCGCGTCGGTACGCCTGGAGACGGCCAACGGCGAGACGAACGAGTCGATCAGCCTGCTCCGCGAGGACGGCGAGTGGCGCGTCTGCCCCTGAGGACCGGCGAATCGGTCCAGCCCAGCCCTCCGAAAGCCTAAAATTAGGGCAAATCAACGGAGGAGGGTGGGTCATGACCGCAGCGATGGAGATGCCCCGGGTCCAGGAGTGCGTGGTGTCCGCCTGCGCGTACAACCACACCGGCGACTGCAACGCCTTCGCCATCACGATCGGCAGCATGGACCACGCGCACTGCCACACGTTCATCGAGATGCCGGCCGTCCGCGCCGGCATCGACGGCCAGGTGGCCCAGGTGGGCGCGTGCCAGCGGGCCGACTGTCGGCACAACCAGCAGTTGGAGTGCCAGGCCCCGTCGATCAAGGTCGGCCCGGACGCCGACATGGCCGACTGCATGACGTACAGCCACCGCTGATCGACCTCCGGGTGGCGTCCGCCGGGCGGACGGACCCGGAACTGTGCAGAACCGCACAGCGGAACGACGGTGACGCCCGGGTCCGAGTCGCCCGTGACGGGGAGGAACCACCACCCCCCGGTGCGGACGGCGGACCCGGGCGCCCCGCACACTTGACGGCATGAGTGACGACGTCGCGATCCACGTCCGGGGCCTGCGCAAGGCGTACGGCGACAACGTCGCCGTGGCCGATCTGGACCTCGACGTCCAGCGGGGCGAGGTGTTCGCTCTGCTCGGCCCGAACGGCGCCGGCAAGACCACCACCGTGGAGATCCTGGAGGGCTACCGGCAGCGCGACGCCGGTGAGGTGCGCGTACTGGACACCGACCCCTCCTTCGCCCACGGCTCCCGGTCGGGCGGATCCCGCGCGCCGGGCCGCTCGGTGCGCGACTGGCGGGGTCGGGTCGGCATCGTGCTCCAGGGCACCGGCGAGTTCGACGAGCTGACCGTGGCCGAGGTGGTGCACCACTTCGCCGGCTTCTATCCCGACGGCGACGACCCGGACAAGGTGATCGCCCGGGTGGGGCTGACCGCCAAGGCCGGCGCCCGTACGCACACCCTCTCCGGCGGGCAGAAGCGTCGCCTGGACGTGGCGCTGGGCATCATCGGCCGTCCCGAACTGCTCTTCCTCGACGAGCCGACCACCGGTTTCGACCCGGAGGCCCGCCGCGAGTTCTGGGAACTGATCCGGGACCTCTCCGCGGCCGGCACCACCATCGTGCTCACCACGCACTACCTGGACGAGGCCGAGGCGCTCGCCGACCGGGTGGGCGTCATCGCCGGCGGCCGGCTGGTCGAGGTCGCCGTACCCGCCGAGCTGGGCAACCGGCAGGACGCGCTGGCCACGGTCTCCTGGCGTACCCCGGAGGGCACGTCGGAGAGCGCGCAGAGCGCGACGCCGACGGCGCTGGTGGCCGAACTGGCCGCGCGTTTCGGTGGCGAGGTGCCCGGCCTGACCGTCACCCGGCCCACGCTGGAGGACATCTACCTGCGGATGATCGGACACTCATGACCACCACCACCCGACCGGACGCCCCGGTCGCCGCCCCCGCCACCCGCCGCCCCGGACCCGGCGGTCTCGCCCTGCGCCAGGGCCGCATGGAGATCCGGCAGTTCCTGCGCAGCCGGGAGTCCGTCGTCTTCACGCTGGGCTTCCCGATCATCATGGTGCTGATCTTCGCGTCGATCTTCGACGGCGACCTCGGCGAGGGTGTCAGCTACACGCAGTACTTCATCACCGGAATGATCGCCACCGGCCTGATGACGGTCAGCTTCCAGAACCTCGGCATCTGGATCCCGATCGAGCGGGACCGGGGCGTGCTCAAGCGGTACCGGGGCACGCCGATGCCGAAGTGGGTCTGGTTCGCCGGCAAGGTGATCATGGTGCTGGTGACCGGCGTGGCGATGACCGCACTGCTGCTCACGGTCTCGGTGCTGCTGTTCGACCTGAACCTGCCGACCACCGCGACCGCCTGGGTCACCTTCGGCTGGGTCAGCGCGCTGGGCATCACCGCCTGCACCCTCTGCGGCATCGCCATCTCGTCCCTGGCCCGTACGGCACGCAGCGGCTCGGCCGTGGTCACCCCGGTCGCCCTGGTGCTCCAGTTCATCTCCGGGGTGTTCTTCGTCTTCACCAACCTGCCGAGCTGGATGCAGCAGGTGGCGGCCATCTTCCCGCTCAAGTGGATGTGCCAGGGGCTGCGGGCGGTGTTCCTGCCGGAGAGCTTCGGCGCCAACGAACCGGGTGGTTCGTTCGAGCTGACCCGGGTCGCGCTGGTGCTGGGCGCCTGGTGCGTGATCGGCCTGGTGCTCTGCCTGACCACCTTCCGCTGGACCACCCGCCGCGACGGCTGAGGTGCAAGGAAGGGCACCTTGTTAACGCCTGCGGTAGAGCAGGGGTCCCCTGCTAACAGCCCGGCAGCCCTCGACGGGCAGCGCCGTTAAAAGGGGTCCCCTGCTATGCACGAGGCGTTAGCAGGGGACCCCTCCTTTCATCCGGTCAGTACGAGTAGAAGCCCTGGCCGGTCTTGCGGCCCAGGTCGCCGGCGGTGGCCATGCGCTGGAGCAGTTCCGGCGGGAAGAACTTCTCGTCACCGGTGTCGGTGTAGATGTTGCGGGTGGCGTTGAGCAGCACGTCCACGCCGGTCAGGTCGACGGTGGCGAGCGGCCCCATGGCGTGCCCGAAGCCGAGCTTGCAGGCGGTGTCCAGGTCCTCGGCGGAGATCACGCCGGTCTCGACCAGCCGGACCGCCTCCATCGCCAGTGCGGTGATCAGCCGGGTGGTGACGAAACCGGCGATGTCCCGGTTGACCACCACCACGGTCTTGCCGATCTCCTCGGCGAACGACTTCGCCGTGTCGAGCGTGGCGTCGCTGGTCTTGTAGCCCCGGATCAGCTCGCAGAGCTTCATCATCGGCACCGGCGAGAAGAAGTGGGTGCCGACGACCGCCTCGGGCCGTTCGGTGACCGCCGCGATCTGGGTGACCGGGATGGCCGACGTGTTGGTGGCCAGCACCGCGTCGGACTTGCAGATCTTGTCCAGCGCGCGGAACACCTCGTGCTTGATCTCCAGCCGCTCGAAGACGGCCTCGACCACGATGTCCGCGTCGGCCGCCGCCTCCAGGTCGGTGGTGGCCGTGATCCGTCCCAGCGCCGCCTCGGCGTCGTCGGTGGAGATCCGGCCCTTCTCCGCGAACTTCCCCAGCGACGTACGGATGCCGTCCAGACCGCGCCGGGTGGCCGCGTCGTCCAGGTCCCGCAGCACCACCTGCCAGCCCGCCTGTGCCGCCACCTGTGCGATGCCCGAGCCCATCAGCCCGGCGCCCACGACCGCGAGTCGACCCGCCATCTGATACTCCCTCGCTGCGATTTCGAGTGTCTTCCTGCACCCTAGTCGGCGAGCCTGAACGAAGGCTAAGGAGGCTCAAATGGTCAGTTCGGGTTCCTCCGGCGCGGTGGCCCGCTCCACCTCGATGCCGAGCGCCCGCAGGTCGGCCACGAAGTCGGGGTACCCCCGGTCGACGTGGTGCACGTGCGACACCTCGGTCACCCCGTCGGCGCAGAGCCCGGCGATGATCAGTCCCGCGCCGGCACGGATGTCGGTGGCGCGCACGGGTGCGCCGGAGAGTTGCTCGCGTCCGCGTACGACGGCGTGATGGCCGTCGGTCTTGATGTCCGCGCCCAGTCGCATCATCTCGTTGGCGAACATGAACCGGCCGTCGAAGATGTTCTCGGTGATCAGGGACGCGCCCTCGCTGAGCGCGGCGAGCCCGATCGCCATCGGCAACAGGTCGGTGGCGAAGCCCGGGTAGGGCAGCGTCACCACGTCCACCGCCCGGGGGCGGTCGTCCATGCGTACCCGGAAGGCGTCCGGCCGCGTCTCCACCAGGCCGCCGGCCGCGACGACCTTGTCCAGCGCGACCTCCAGGAAGCCGGGGTCGAGACCGGTCACGGTCACGTCGCCACAGGTCATCGCCGCGCCGAAGGCCCAGGTCCCGGCGACGATCCGGTCGCCCACCGTGGCGTGCCGGACCGGTTGCAACCGGGGTACGCCGACGATGGTGATCGTGGAGGTCCCCTCCCCCTCGATCACCGCGCCCATCCGCTGGAGCATGGTGCAGATGTCCACGATCTCCGGCTCGCGGGCGGCGTTCTCGATCACGGTGGTGCCCTCGGCCAGCACCGCGGCCATGACCAGGTTCTCGGTCGCGCCGACGCTCGGGAAGTCCAGCGTGATCTCCGCGCCCCGCAGGCCGTCCGGCGCGGCGGCGATCACGAAGCCGTGTTCGCCGGAGATGTCGGCGCCCATCCGGGTCAGCCCGGAGATGTGCATGTCCAGACCGCGCGAACCGATCGCGTCGCCGCCCGGGTGGGCCACCCGGACGTAGCCGCGCCGGGCCAGCAGCGGCCCGAGTACGCAGATCGAGGCCCGCAGCCGGCGGACGAGGTCGTAGTCGGCCTCGACGCCGGGCTGTTCCGGCACGTCGATGGTGACCGAGCGGGACCGGGCCACCCCGCCGACGGCGACCATCGGGTCCACCGGCTCGTCGGCGTCGAAGCGCACGCCGCAGCCGAGTCGGCGCAGCACCTCGCCCATGATGGCGATGTCGGTGATCCGGGGCACGTTGGTGATCACCGTCCGGCCCGGCGCCAGGAGCGCGGCGGCCATCAGCTTCAACGCGGAGTTCTTCGCCCCCACCACGTGCACGGTGCCGGCGAGCCGGGCTCCGCCGCGTACCCGGATGACGTCGACGTCGGCGACCGCCGCGTCACCCGCGTCACCCGGGCCGACCCCGCTGGACCAGCCCGTACCGGCTGTCGGCCGGGTCGGGATCGTCAGGTCCGGTATCCGTAGGCTGTGCGTCATGGCCGTCCACCTCACGCGCATCTACACCAAGGCCGGCGACGCCGGCATGACCAGGCTGAGCAACAACGAGCAGGTGCCGAAGAACGATCCACGGATCGCCGCGTACGCCGACGTGGACGAGTGCAACGCCACCATCGGCATGGCGCTCGCCCTGGGCGGGCTCGACGACGGGTTGCGAGCGGTGCTGGGGCCGATCCAGAACGACATGTTCGACGTGGGGGCGGATCTGTCCACCCCGGTCGAACCGGACCCGAAGTACCCGCCCCTGCGGGTGACCGAGGAGTACGTCGAGCGCCTTGAGGGCTGGTGCGACGAGTACAACGGGCGCCTGAGCAAGCTCGACTCCTTCATCCTCCCCGGCGGTACCGCGGGTGCGGCACTGCTGCACGCGGCGCGGACCGTCGCCCGGCGCGCCGAGCGGTCGGCATGGGCCCTCGTCGCACACGACCCCGACCGGACCAGCCATCTCCCGGCAAAGTATCTCAACCGGTTGTCGGATCTACTCTTTATTCTGGCAAGAACGGCAAATCCGGACGGAGACGTGCTATGGGTTCCGGGCGGAGGTCGTTGACGCTCGGAGCACTGCACCACGTGGAGGTCTGGGTACCCGACCTGGGCGTCTCGATGCGCAGTTGGGGCTGGCTCCTCGGCCAGTTGGGCTGGACCCCTTTCCAGGAGTGGCCGGCCGGTCGGTCCTGGCGGCTCGGCCCGACGTACCTCGTCCTGGAGGAGTCCCCCGCGCTCTCCGGGCGGCGTCATGACCGTCTCGCGCCCGGCCTGAACCACCTGGCCTTCCACGCCGGCCCGCCGGCCGCCGTGGACCGCCTGGTCGAGGAGGCTCCCGGGTACGGCTGGACGCTGCTGTTCCCGGACCGCCACCCGCACGCCGGTGGCCCCGACACGTACGCCGCCTACCTGACCGACGGGCAGGGGTACGAGGTGGAGTTGGTCGCCGCCACCTCGTGACCCCCGCCCGGCCGGCCGGGACGAGCCTCGCTCAGCCGGCCACGGCGCGGAAGACCGGGTAGTACCCGCCGGACTGGCCGGCCGCCGTCGGGTGGTAGGAGACGCCGATGTTGGCGAAGTTCAGCGCGTGCAGCCACTTCTCGCCGTAGCTGCAGAGCTGGTGGCCGACGAACTGGGAGCGGACGTCGGCGAACGCGAAGCCGGCGGCCAGGGCGGCGGTGCGGATGATGTCGTTCACCAGGTTGATGCCCTCGTTGATCTTCGTGCGGGAGGTCGCGCTGAGTCCCGCGCAGATCGTGCCGAGCTGATAGAAGACCGGGTAGCCGGTGACCACCACCCGGGCCGACGGCGCCCGACTCCTGATCCCGTCGTAGACGGCGCGGAGCAGCCTCGGCAGGTCGGCTCGGGCCTTGGCCTGTGCCGCGTCGACCGCGGCGACGCATTCCGTGGTGCCCTGGAGCACGCAGGTGCTCATGATGGTGCCGAAGCCGACGTCGTTGCCGCCGACGGTGACGCTGACCAGCGTGGTCCGACTGGCCAGGGCCGAGAGCTGGGTGTTGACCACGCTGGTGGTGGTGGCGCCCGAGCAGGCGACCGAGCGGTACGACGCCGGGCCGACACGGGTCGCGTAGAGCGCCGGATAGGCGGCGGTGCTGCGTTGGCAGGAGCCGCTCTCGGAGGTGTAGCTGCCGGCGCCCACTCCGGAGGCGTACGAGTCGCCGAGGGCCACGTAGTGGTCGCTCGGTGCCGCCTGGGCGGGGGCGGCGGTCAGGCTGAGGGTGGTGGCGAGGGCGACGACCATGCTTGTGGCAAGCGTCGCCAGACGAGTTCTCCGCACGTCGTTACTCCGGGGTAGCAGGGGGACGTTCGGAGATTGATATCACTAGATATCGATGAAGGGAAGATCTCTAGGCGATTCCACCGGACACCCGGGCGAGATCTGGCACGGATGTGCCACCACCGCACGGGCACGGTGGTGGCGCTGAGGTCGGTTACCGGGACCGGTCAGACGGGCGGGAGTGGCACACCGGGACACGGCCGGACACGGCACACACCCGGTGCGTGCCGTTGAGACACGAGATCGATCAGGCGGCGGGCCAGTCCTGCGACGAGGCCAGACGCGGCGAGGCCGCCCCCGGAGGGGCGGCCTCGAGCCAGGAGAGGAATCCGGTGACGGTGGATCGCGCCATGGCGATCTCGACCGGAGCATGTCCGCTGCTACACCGGAGGATGATCCAGTCCGAGGGCATGGACATTCGCTCCTGCCCCTCGGGCAGGCGCCGTCGATCCACGGTCAGCCCCTCGCGGCACAGCACCCGCTTGGGCCGCACCGCGAAACTGACCAGGCGGTACCAGCGGAGCTCGTCACCGGCGAAGCGACCGAAGCCGGGCGCCCAACCACGGCCGTCGAGCATGGTGGAGGTCCGCACGCTGAGCCGGATGATCCCTCCGCTACGGGTCACCAGCGCCCGCCGGGCGAAGAGGACCAGGATCGCGCCGAGGATCACGGCGACGCCGATTCCGACCCCTTCGACGATCTCCATCGGCGGGTCGGCTCAGTTGCCCTGAGCGGCGGAGGCCCGGGTCGCGGTCTCGGCCAGCACAGTCACGCCCCGCTCGTTCACCGAGAGGAAGCCGCCGGCCACCTCGTAGACGACCTGCTCGCCGCCGGGCAGCTTGATGCGGACCTGGCCGGAGTCGGCGAGCTGGCCGAGCAGGGGCGCGTGCCCCGGCAGCACACCCAGCTCACCCTCGGTCGTACGGGCCATGACCATCTCGGCCTCGCCCGACCAGACCTTCTCCTCGACGGCCACGAGCTGGACGTTAAGGTGTTGTGCCACGCTGTCTCCTTGCTGAGGCGGCGGATTGGGGAAAGTCTAGTCGCGGCCCTGACCTGTGCTTCATGCGGGTGCCGGGAGCCACGCCGCGATCAGCCCTTGTTGACGAACTTGGGATGTTCGAGCAGGAACGGGTCCAGGAGTTCCCGCTCCAACGCGACGAAGAAGTCGTCCACCTCGGGCTCGAACCGCTCGCCGAGGTAGTTGCCGTTCTGCAGGATCCCGCCACCCGGCAGCTTGATCATCTGAATGTTGCCGGGCCGGATGTCCTTGAGCGCGAGGCCGAAGTCGATCACGCTGTGCCCCCGGCCGCTGAAGATCAACGACTCACCGGCCGCCCGCAGCACCCGGTCCAGCTTCACCGGGTTGGTCACCACGTCGGCGCTGAGCGCCTGACCCGCCATCGCCTTGACGAACTGCTGCTGGTGCCGCTGCCGGCCGTAGTCGCCGTCCGGCACACCGTTCTCCGGGTAGCGCTGGCGGACGTAGTCCAGCGCCTGCCACCCCTGCAGGTGCTGCTTGCCCTTCGGATAGATCGCCTGCGGCCCGATGTAGCCCCCACCGCCGGGCCGGCCCTCACGGTGCTTGCCGTCCGGCTGGCGGTGCCGGGAACGGACCTCCCGCTCGATGTTCATCGTGACGCCGCCCATCGCGTCGACGATCTTCTGGAAGCCGGAGAAGTTGATGATCGCACCGGCGTCGAACCGCTCGATGCCGGTGACCTTCTGCGCGGTGAGGGCGAGCAGCTCGAAGCCGCGCGCGGCGTCCGGCTTCCCATCGGGCACCCGGCTGCCGAAGGACATCGCCGCGTTCAGCTTGGTGGTGCTGCCGTTGAAGTTCGCCTTGGGGAACGCGGGGATCTCGACGTAGAGGTCCCGGGGCAGCGAGAAGAGGTACGCCCGGTCCATCTCCTTCGGCACGTGCAGGATCATGATGGCGTCGCTCAGCGGCGGCCGGTCGTCCCGGACCGGGTCGATGCCGACCAGCAGGATGTTGAGCGGGCCCTCGATGTCGCTCTTGGCCTCGCCCGCCGCCTGGTCACCGAAGAGGTCGGCCTTGCCGATCGCTCCCTCGTAACGGGCCATCAGCGCCTCGGCCCCCACCAGCGACGTGCCGCTGACCATCATCAGCACCACACCGAAGATGGTGCAGAGCTTCGCCCACAGCGGTACGCCCCGCCAGATCGACGTCTTCTTGCCACCACGCGTGCCGCGCGTACCGCCCCTGCCGGCCTTGCCCACAAGCTTCTCCGTTCGTCGCGTCCCCGGGAGGTGTACGGGTCCGCGTAGCCGAAAGGTTTAAGTCGTTCGCCGCTCATCCGCGCCTGAGCTGCACTAGACGGTATCTCGGGCACGGCGTGATCGCCGAGCACGGGAAACCGGGCAGCCAGGATCGTACGTCCCGTAGATGAACGAAAGGCCGTCCCGGCGTGAACCGGGACGGCCTTTCTTCGTTCGAACCGAAGGGTCAGCCCTTCATCAGCTCGGCGGCCTTCTTCTCCAGGTCGTCGAGCCCACCGCACATGAAGAACGCCTGCTCGGGGAAGTGGTCGTACTCACCCTCGCTGATCTTCCGGAACGCCTCGATGGTCTCCTTGATCGGGACCGTCGAGCCCGGCACACCGGTGAACTGCTCCGCCGCGTAGGTGTTCTGCGACAGGAAGCGCTCGATCCGACGGGCCCGCTGGACCGTGATCTTGTCTTCCTCGGAGAGCTCCTCGATACCGAGGATGGCGATGATGTCCTGCAGGTCCTTGTAGCGCTGGAGGATCCGCTTGACCTCACTGGCCACCTGGAAGTGCTCCTGGCCGACGAACTCCGGGGCGAGGATCCGCGACGAGGACGCCAGCGGGTCCACCGCCGGGTAGATGCCCTTGTCGGAGATGGACCGCTCCAGGTTGGTGGTGGCGTCCAGGTGGGCGAAGGTGGTGGCCGGGGCGGGGTCGGTGTAGTCGTCCGCCGGCACGTAGATCGCCTGCATCGAGGTGATGGCCTGGCCCTTGACGGAGGTGATCCGCTCCTGGAGCTCGCCCATCTCGTCGGCGAGGGTCGGCTGGTAACCCACCGCGCTGGGCATCCGGCCCAGCAGGGTGGAGACCTCGGACCCGGCCTGGGTGAAGCGGAAGATGTTGTCGATGAAGAGCAGCACCTCCTGCTTCTGCACGTCACGGAAGTACTCCGCCATGGTCAGCGCGGAGAGCGCGACGCGCAGCCGGGTGCCCGGCGGCTCGTCCATCTGACCGAAGACCAGCGCGGTCTTGTCGATGACGCCGGACTCGGTCATCTCGTGGATGAGGTCGTTGCCCTCACGGGTCCGCTCCCCCACACCGGCGAAGACGGAGGTACCACCGAAGTTCCGGGCGACTCGGGTGATCATCTCCTGGATGAGCACCGTCTTGCCCACGCCGGCACCGCCGAACAGGCCGATCTTGCCGCCCTTGACGTACGGGGCGAGCAGGTCGATGACCTTGATGCCGGTCTCCAGCATCTCGGTCTTCGGCTCCAGGTCCGCGAAGGCCGGGGCCTTGCGGTGGATGCCCCAGTGGTCGTCGGCGGAGATGGTCTCGCCCTCGGTGAGGTTGAGGCACTCGCCGATCGCGTTGAAGACGTGGCCCTTGACCGCGTCGCCGACCGGCACCCGGATCGGGAAGGCGGTGTCCCGCACCTCGGCGCCCCGGACCAGACCGTCGGTCGGCTGCATCGAGATCGCGCGGACCAGGTTGTCACCCAGGTGCTGGGCGACCTCCAGGGTCAGCGTCTTCTCGCCACCGGAGAGGGACACGTTCACGTGCAGGGCGTTGAAGAGGTCCGGCATGGCGTCGCGCGGGAACTCGGCGTCGACGACCGGGCCGATGACCCGGACCACGCGACCGGTGGCGGTCGTGGTCTCGGCTGGTCCTCCAGCAGTGGAAACAGTCATCACACTTCACTTCCCGACGCGGCCAGCGCGTTGGCGCCGCCGACGATCTCACTGATCTCCTGGGTGATCCCGGCCTGGCGGGCCGAGTTCATCTCACGCGTGTACTTGTCGATCATCTCTTCGGCGTTGTCGGTGGCGCTCTTCATCGCCCGCCGCCGGGCCGCCGACTCGCTCGCCGCCGACTCCAGCAACGCCGCGTAGATCCGCGTGTTGATGTACTTCGGCAGCAACGCGTCGAGCAGTTCCTCCGGGTTCGGCTCGAACTCGTAGTCGGGCAGCAGCCCGGGGGCCGCCTCCGACCGAGGCCGCTCCTCCACCTGCAGCGGACCGATGATCCGGGTCACCGGCGTCTGGGTCATCAGGGACTTGAACTCGGTGAAGACGATGTGCAACTCGTCCACCCCGAGCACCCCGTCCGCACCCGGACCGCCGTCGAGGTCGTCCGCGCCGGCCGAGAACGCCTTGACCAGCGTCTCGCCCACCTCGCGGGCGTCGGCGAACGACGGTTGCTCGGAGAAGCCGGTCCAGCTCGCCTCGATCGGCCGGTTACGGAACCGGTAGAACGAGACGCCCTTGCGACCGACGACGTAGAGCACCGGCTCCTTGCCGTCCTCCTTGAGCCGCGCGACCAGCGACTCCGCCGTCTTGATGGCGTTGGAGCTGTAACCGCCGGCCAGACCCCGGTCGGCGGTTACCAGCAGCACGCCCGCCCGCCGCACCCGCTCGCGCGGGGTCAGCAACGGGTGGTCGACCGACGCGTTGGACGCCAGCGCCGTGAGCACGCCGGTGATGGCCCGGGCGTACGGCAGGGACGCCTCCACCCGGGCCTGGGCCTTGGCGATCCGGCTCGTCGCCACGAGCTCCATCGCCTTGGTGATCTTCTTCATCCCCTTCGCCGAGCGAATGCGTTGACGAAGAACACGTACCTGCGCCGCCATGGCCCGGCCCTAACGCTTCTGGGCCGGCGCTGCGCTGTAGCGGGTGACCGTCTCCTGCTCGGCCTCGCCCTCCAGCGGCGCCGCCGGCGCCTCGTTGATCGTGCGCTCGTCCTCCCGGCCGAGGAAGCCCTGCTTGAACTCCGCGACGGCCGCGTCGAGGGTGGCGATGATCTCGTCGTCCCACTTGTTGTCCGCGATCGCCAGCAGCGTGGCGTTGTGCTTGCGCCGCAGGTGCTCCAGGAACTGGGTCTCGAAGCGCCGCACGTCGCCGACCGGAACGTCGTCCAGCTTGCCCTCGGTGCCGGACCAGACCGCGATGACCTGCTCCTGCACGGAGTACGGCGAGTAGTTCGGCTGCTTGAGCAGCTCCACCAGGCGGGCACCACGATCCAGCTGGGCGCGGGAGGCCTTGTCCAGGTCCGAGGCGAAGGCGGCGAACGCCTCCAGCTCGCGGTACTGGGCCAGGTTCAGCCGCAGCGAACCGGAGACCTTCTTCATCGGCTTCACCTGCGCCGCGCCACCGACCCGGGAGACCGAGGTACCGACGTTGATCGCCGGCCGGACGCCCTGGTTGAACAGGTCGGTCTCCAGGAAGATCTGACCGTCGGTGATCGAGATGACGTTGGTCGGGATGAAGGCCGAGATGTCGTTGGCCTTCGTCTCGATGATCGGCAGACCGGTCATCGACCCGCCGCCCATCTCGTCGGAGAGCTTCGCGCAGCGCTCCAGCAGACGGGAGTGCAGGTAGAAGACGTCACCCGGGTACGCCTCACGGCCCGGCGGGCGACGCAGCAGCAGCGACACGGCCCGGTACGCCTCGGCCTGCTTGCTCAGGTCGTCGAAGACGATCAGGACGTGCTTGCCGCCGTACATCCAGTGCTGACCGATGGCCGAGCCGGTGTACGGGGAGAGGTACTTGAAGCCGGCCGGGTCGGAGGCCGGGGAGGCGACGATGGTGGTGTACTCCATCGCGCCCGCCTCCTCCAGCTGCCCCTTGATGGAGGCGATGGTGGAGGCCTTCTGGCCGATGGCGACGTAGATGCAGCGGACCTGCTTCGTCGGGTCGCCGGAGGCCCAGTTCTCGCGCTGGTTGAGGATGGCGTCCAGGGCGACCGTGGTCTTGCCGGTCTTCCGGTCACCGATGATCAGCTGCCGCTGGCCACGACCGATCGGGGTCATCGCGTCGATGGCCTTGATGCCGGTCTGCATCGGCTCGGAGACGGACTGCCGGGCCATCACGTTCGGGGCCTGGAGCTCCAGCTCACGGTAGCCCTCGTCGGCGATCTCGCCGAGACCGTCGATCGGGGCGCCGAGCGCGTTGACCACGCGCCCCAGGAAGGCGTCACCGACCGGCACGGAGAGCACCCGGCCGGTGCGCTTGACCCGCTGGCCCTCTTCGAGGCCGGCGTAGTCGCCCAGGACGACGACACCGATCTCGCGGACGTCGAGGTTCAACGCCACGCCGAGCGTGCCGTCCTCGAACTCGAGCAGCTCGTTGGTCATGGTCGAGGGCAGGCCCTCGACGTGGGCGATACCGTCGCCGGTGTCAGCGACGGTACCGACCTCTTCACGGGAGACGTCGGGCGAATAGGAGGAGACGTAGCGCTCCAGGGCGCCGCGGATCTCCTCCGTCGAGATGGTCAGCTCGGCCATCCTCTGCTTCCTTAAGTATCAGGGGCCCGGGATACCTAGTACCGACCGGTCCTCGGGTCGACTGTTATTCCGGGCGCTTCGCGGGGTGCTGGTCAGCGCTTCGCGAGCGCGTTGCGGGTCTCGTTGAGGCGACGCAGGATCGTCCCGTCGTACAGGTCCGAACCCACCCGGACGCTCGCTCCGCCGAGGATCGTCGGGTCAACCGTAAGCTTCACCGCGACCGCCCGGCCGTAGATGGCCGAGAGCTGGTTGGTGAGCCGGCTCTCCTCCTCGGCGGTCAGCGGGGCCGCGACGGTCACGTACGCGACCTGACGGTCACGGCGCTCGGCCGCCAGCTCCACCAGCCGGGACAGCGCGGCGGAGAACGACCGACCGCCGAAGCCGGCCAGTGCCGCCTCCACCAGTCGCACCGTCACCGGCCGTGCCTTGCCCGTCAGGAGCATCCCGATCAGCTCGGCCCGCTGGGCCACCGGTGCCGCCGGGTCGGACAGGGCGTTGGAGAGCCGCCGGTCCGCCGCGACCACCTGGCCGAAGCGGAACAGCTCGTCCTCCACCTCACCGAGTTCGTCGGCGCGGTCCGCGCTGGCGAGCAGCGCCTGCACACCGAGACGCTCGGCACCGTCGAGCAGCTCCGACGGTGCCGACCACCGGCCGGCGACCAGTGCACCGAGCAGGTCGAGCGTGTCCGCGCCGACCTTGCCGGAGAGCACCGAGGTGAGCAGGCCGCTGCGGTCCGCACCCGAACGGGCCGGGTCGGAGAGAGCCCGACGCAGCCGGACCTCCCGCCGCAGCAGGTCCGCCACGGCGAGCAGCTCGGCACCGGTGGTGGCGAGAGCCGTCGAATCGGCGCCCCGGACGTACTCCTCCAGCCGCTGACTCACGGCGGTGTAGGACTCCCGGCTGGCGGCCTGCATCAGCGGGCCCCCGCGCTCTCGAGGTCGGTGAGGAACCGCTCGACGGTGCCCTTGCGGCGGGCCTCGTCGGCGAGCGACTCGCCCACGATCCGGCCGGCCAGGTCGACCGCGAGACCGCCGACCTCCGCGCGCAGCTCGCGCACGATGGTCTCACGCTCCACAGCCAACGAGTCCCGGCCGGCGGCGATGATCCGGTCGGACTCCTCCCGCGCCTTGGCGAGGATGTCGGTGCGGATCGACTCGGCGTCGGCCCGGGCGTCGTCCCGGATCCGTGCCGCCTCGGTACGCACCTCGGCGAGCTGGGCCCGGTACTGCTCAAGCAGCTGGTTGGCCTCAGCCTGCGCCGCCTCGGCGCGCTTGAGGCCACCCTCGATCGCTTCGACCCGCGCCTGGTACATCGCCTCGATGCGCGGCATGACGAACTTCAGCAGCACGAAGCAGAGCAGGGCGAAGGCGATCGTCCCGATGACCAGCTCCTGCCACAGCGGCACGAGCGGGTGGTGCTCCACACCTTCGGCGGCGACAAACATTTCAGACCTCCGGGTCGGGAAGCGGACGGTCAGTTAACGGCGAAGGCGAGCACCAGGCCGAACAGGGCGAGCGCCTCGACCAGGGCGAAGCCCAGGACCAGCCAGGTCCGGTTGTAGCCGGCCGACTCGGGCTGACGGGCGCTGGAGTTGATGTACGCAACGAAGATCAGGGCCACGCCGATCGCGGGGCCGACAGCGGCGAGGCCGTAGCCGATCGTGTTGACGTTACCGCTGATCTCGGCAAGAACAGTCATTGCGGGTATTCCTCCTGTTTGACACGTGAGATCTCACGCGTACCGGTCGTACCTGAAGCTTTGGGCGGGTGCCCCGCGAAAAGGATCAGTGTTCGGTTGCGAGCGCCGATCCCATGTAGTTGGCGCTCAGCGTGACGAAGACGTATGCCTGCAACAGCGCGATCAGCACCTCGAAGAAGGCCATCACGATCGCCATGATGAACGAGAAGATCGAGGTCGCCTGGATGAAGATGTTGTCCGAGGCGAGCAGCACGAAGCCACCGATGGTGAAGACCAGCAGGATCAGGTGACCGGCGAACATGTTGGCGAAGAGACGCACCGCCAGCGTGACCGGCCGGTTGATGAAGGTCTGCAGGAACTCGATCGGGATCAGCAGGATGTGCATCGGCCACGGGATGCCCGGCAGGATCAGGCTCTGCTTGAGGTAGCCGCCCACGCCGTGCGTGCGCATGCCCATGTAGATGTACATCACGTAGGTGATCGCCGCGAGCACGATCGGGAAGGCGATGTGCGAGTTCGGCGAGATCTGCAACCCCGGGATGATGCCGAAGAGGTTGGTCAACGCGATGTAACAGAAGAGCACCGTGAAATAGGGCGCGAACTTGACGCCCGCGCTGCCCATCTGTTCCTTGGCGATGTTGTCCCGGACCAGGCCGTAGATCGACTCCGCCATCCACTGGCCCTTGGTCGGCACCAGCTTCGGGTTCCGATAGGTGACCATGAAAAAGATGATCAGCAGGCCGACGGCCAGCCAGATCATGAGGGTGAACTTGGTGACGAATGGGCCGGCCACTTCCGGCAGGTAGAAGTCCTTGACCCCCGGGGGCCAGGGCAGCCCTTCAGCGGCGACAAGCTGTGCGCTCACCGTGTCATCCTCCGCACTCGACAGACCCGCGCGTGCCGAAACTCAGGCACCGAGCCTCTTCATGATCAGGTAGATCGCTCCGGCTGCGCCGAGCATCATGCCCACGCCGATCCCGATGCCGGTCGGCAGGCCGAGGAGCGTCCCCGCCAACCAGCCGAGGAATCCCCACACGAGGATGCCGGCGAGCAGGTAGCCAAGAACGGCTCCGGCAACGCCTTCCGACGAGTGCTCGTCGGAGCTTCCGCGATGAGGGTTGTCGGCCATGACGAGGCGAACTTTATCAGCCGGGGGTTTCGCGAGTGTGCGGCACCCCCCACACTGCGAGCAGCGTGCGGGCAATCGATACGGCGCCTCAGCCGCGCTCAGCTTACTCCTGCACGGCCCGCCGGGAAGGGGGGCGAAACGCCGGGCGAACACCGGCCGTACGGTCAGTGACCCGACGCCCGGTCGACGGTGGGCAGCGGGGAGCGCCAGGCCCAGGTGGTGTGCGCGACGATCCACACCAGCACGCCCGCGATGATCGCCACCCCCATGTCGGGCAGCCCGGGCCAGCCGGCCTGCGCCACGGCGGCCATCACCACGCCCAGGAACACCATCTTGGTGGCGTAGGTGACCAGCCCCACCGGCATGACCATCTTCGGGCTCACCGCGTCCGCCCAGGCCACCGAGAACCCGGAGACCAGGTAGCTCACCATCACCAGACCGATCCCGGCGGCCACCCCGGCCGCGCCGGTCGGGCCCCGCAGCAGCGCGGCGACCGGCACGCCGACCACGGCCAGCCCGGCACAGGCCAGCAGCGGCAGGCGCAGGTGCGGCAGGCGGGCACGGATGGCGCCGGGCTCCCCCGCACGAGGCGCGGTCATCGGGCGTACGCCGGGAACTCGGCGACCAGCTCGGCCACGTCGGAGGCGACGCGGGCCAGCTCGTCGGTGCCACCCGGAGCCGCCGGGTCGGTGCGTACCGCCCGGGCGATCAGCTCGGCGACCTGGCGCATCTGCGGCTCGCCCATGCCCTGCGTGGTGACGCTCGGGGTGCCCACCCGGATGCCGGAGGCGACCATCGGCTTCTGCGGGTCGTACGGGATGGCGTTCTTGTTCAGTGTGATGGTCGCCGCGTCGCAGCGGGCCTCCGCCTGCGCTCCGGTCACCCCGGTCTCCCGCAGGTCGACCAGGGCCAGGTGGGTGTCGGTGCCGCCGGAGACCGGCCGCATCCCCTCCGCCGCCAACCCGTCGGCGAGCGCCTGCGCGTTGGCCACGACCTGCGCGGCGTACGTGCGGTACTCCGGCTGCGCCGCCTCGCGCAACGCGACGGCCTTGGCCGCCACCGCGTGCATCAACGGTCCGCCCTGGGTGAACGGGAAGACCGCCTTGTCGATCCGCTCGGCCAGCGACTCGCGGCAGAGGATGATCCCGCCGCGTGGACCGCGCAGCACCTTGTGCGTGGTCGCGCAGACCACGTCGGCGTACGGCACCGGGGAGGGGATGGCCTGCCCGGCGACCAGCCCGATGAAGTGCGCCGCGTCCACCATCAGGTACGCGCCCACCTCGTCGGCGATCTCCCGGAACCGGGCGAAGTCGATCAGCCTCGGGTACGCCGTCGCGCCACAGATGATCATCTTCGGTCGGTGCGTGCGGGCCAGGTCACGAAGATCGTCGTAGTCGATCAGCTCGGTGTCCCGCCGGACGGTGTAGCCGACCGTGTCGAACCACTTGCCGGAGAAGTTCACCCGGCTGCCGTGGGTCAGGTGCCCGCCGTGCGGCAACTCCATCGCCAGCACCGTGTCACCCGGCTGCACCAGCGCGGCGTACGCGGCCAGGTTGGCGCTCGCGCCCGAGTGCGGCTGGAGGTTGGCGTGCTCGGCGCCGAACAGCTCCCGGGCCCGGGCGATGCCGAGTTCCTCGGCCCGGTCCACCTGGGCGCACCCGCCGTAGTAGCGCCGACCCGGATAGCCCTCGGCGTACTTGTTGGTCAGCGTCGAGCCGAGCGCGGCCAGCACCGCCGGGGAGGTGAGGTTCTCGCTGGCGATCAGTTGCAGACCGCCGCGCAGCCGGTCCAGCTCGCCGAGCACCACCTCCGCGATCTCCGGATCCGTGGTGCTGAGCTGCTCGAAGTCGGGCCCCCAGAAGGTGCCCTTACCGGTCTCCACAGCGCCCGAGTCTATTCGGCCGCAGACTGGAGGCCGTGAGATGTCTGGTGACCGGTGCGACAGGCTACATCGGCGGGCGGCTGGCGCCGCACCTGCTGGCCGAGGGACACACCGTGCGCTGCCTGGCCCGGCGGGCCGGACGGCTGCGGGACGTGCCGTGGGCCGGGCAGGTCGAGATCGCCGAGGGGGACCTGAGCCGGCCGGAGAGCCTGGCCGGGGTCTTCGACGACGTCGACGTCGCGTACTACCTCGTGCACTCGCTCGGGCAGGCCGGTTTCGAGGACGCCGACCGGCAGGCCGCGTCGGCCTTCGCGACGGCGGCCCAGGCGGCGGGCGTACGCCGGATCGTCTATCTCGGGGGGCCGGAACCGGCGGCCGGTGACGCCTCCTCGGCGCACCTGCGCTCGCGGACCGAGGTGGGCCGGATCCTGCTGGGCAGCGGCGTGCCCACGGTGGTGCTGCGCGCGGCGGTGATCATCGGTTCCGGCTCGGCCTCGTTCGAGATGCTGCGTTACCTGACCGAACGGCTGCCGGTGATGGTCACCCCGCGCTGGGTGTCGAACCGGGTGCAGCCGATCGCCGTCCGGGACGTGCTGCGCTACCTGGTCGGCTGCGTGGGCCTGCCGCCGGAGGTGAACCGGGCCTTCGACATCGCCGGCCCGGACGTGCTCACCTTCGGCGACATGATGCAGCGGTACGCCCGGGTCGCCGGACTGAGCCGCCGGGTCCTGCTGCCGGTCCGCGCGTTGACGCCCCGGCTCTCCTCGCACTGGGTCGGTCTGGTCACCCCGGTACCGAACGCCCTCGCCCGTCCGCTGGTGGAGAGTCTGGTGCACGAGGCGGTGGCGCACGAGCACGACATCGCGGCGTACCTGCCGGACCCGCCGGAGGGGTTGACCGGCTTCGACCGGGCGGTCGATCTGGCGCTGGCCAAGGTCCGCGACGCCGAGGTGGAGACCCGCTGGTCGTCGGCGGCGGGCCGGGACGCCCCGGCCGAGCCGCTGCCCAGCGACCCGCACTGGAGCGGCGGCAGCGTCTACACCGACGTGCGGGAGCAGCCGGTGGCGGCCTCGCCGGAGGCGCTGTGGCGGGTCGTCGAGGGGGTCGGCGGCCAGCACGGCTGGTACTCGTTCCCGCTGGCCTGGTCGGTGCGCGGCTGGCTGGACCGGCTGGTGGGCGGCGTCGGGCTGCGCCGGGGGCGGCGGAATCCGCACCGGCTGCGGGTGGGCGAGGCGCTGGACTTCTGGCGGGTGGAGGAGATCCTCCCCGGTGAGCTGCTCCGGCTGCGGGCCGAGATGCGGCTGCCCGGCCGGGCCTGGTTGGAGATGCAGGTGCGGCGCGACGACGACGGGCAGGTCCGGTACCGCCAGCGGGCCGTCTTCATTCCCAGGGGCCTGGCCGGGCACGCGTACTGGGCGGCGGTGGCGCCGTTCCACGCGGTGGTCTTCGGCGGGATGGCCCGCAACATCGCCGCCGACGCCGAGCGGACCGCCGTCGAGGCGCCACCGGCGGCGCGCTGACCGTCGCCCGCTCGCTCAGTCGCCGCTGCGGGTGGTGGTGTACCGCCACGCGGTCGTCTCGCTGGGCGGCACGAAGTCCCGGGACGGCACGTCGCGCAGCGCGAAGGCGAGGATCTCCCCCACCCCCTCCACCATCCGGCTCTGCACCGCCCGGCCGACCGCGTCCTGCGGATCGTCCGGGTTGGCCGCCATCGCCGCCGCCGCGAGCTGCGGGGTGAAGGCCACCACGGTCTCCGTGGCGTACCGCTCGGAGCTGCCCGTCTTGCCGGCCACCGGCCGACCGAGCTGTCCGCGCAGGGCGGTGGCGGTGCCGCCGTGGCAGCCCTGGTACATCGACTGGTCCCCGACCGGGCAGCGGGCGGCGTCCGCCGCCGCGCGGGCCACGTCCACGTCGAGCACCTGGCGGCAGTCCGGTTGGCCGGCGGTCACCCGGCGGCCGGTGCCGTCGACGATCGAGGTGACCGGGGTGGGCGCGCACCACGTCCCCTCGGCCGCCAGCGTGGCGTACGCCCCGGCCAGGTCCAGCGGGGTGGTGGCGGCCACCCCCAGGGTGAACGGCCCCCACTCGCGCGCGCCGTGCCGGGCCAGCCGGACGTCGTCCTCGGCCCGCAGCACGATGCCGAGCCGCTCGGCCATCTCCACCACGCGGTCCGCGCCGACCCGCTCGGTCAGCCAGACGAAGTACGTGTTGACCGACTCGCCGAACGCGGACCACATGTCGTGCTCGCCGCGCATCGAGGCGCTGGCGTTCGACGGGCACCAGTACCCGCCGCAGTTCGTCTCGCCGCTGATCCGGTAGTCGGTGAGGATGCGGGTCGGCGCGTCGTAGACGGTCCGCAGCGGCATCCCGGCCTCCAACGCGGCCAGCATGGTGAACAGCTTGAACGTCGAACCGGCCTGGTACCCGACGATCGTGCCGCCCCCGGCGACGAGCTGGTTGACCGTGTTCGGGTAGTTGGTCTGGCCGGGCGGGTTGGCCGCGACGCTGTAGTTGCGGTTGACCGACATGGCGAGCACCCGACCGGTGCCGGGCTCGACGACCGCCGTCGGCATGGCATGCGGCTCGTCCACCGAGTAGACCCGCCGCACCTGCTCGGTGGTGGCCCGCTGCACGCTCGGGTCGAGCGAGGTGACGATGGTGAAGCCGCCCCGGCGCAGGGTGCGCTGCCGCTCGTCGACCGTGCCGCCGAACGCCTTCTGCTCGTTCCACCAGCGGGTGAACCAGTCACAGAAGAAGCCCCAGTCGTTGTGTCCCGAGGGCACCGCCGTGCAGTCGTTCGGCGTCTCGCTGGGGCGCAGGTTCAGCGCTTCCGCCCGGGCCGCGTCCGCCACCTCGGCGGTGACCTGACCGGTGGCGACCAACTGGTCCAGCACGTACCCCCGGCGGGCGGTGGCCGCGTCCGCGTCACCGTTGATCGGGTCGTCGGTGTGCGGGGAACGGACCAGCCCGGCCAGCATCGCCGCCTGTGCCAGCGTGAGCCGGTCCGGCGAGGTGGAGAAGTAGCGCTTGCTGGCGGCGGCGACGCCGTACGCCCCGGCACCGAAGTACGCGATGTTGAGGTACCGGGCCAGGATCTGGTCCTTGGTCAGCTCCCGTTCCAGCGCCAGCGCGTACCGCATCTCCTGGATCTTGCGGGCGGTGCTCACCTCGGTGGCCGCCGCCCGTTGCGACTCGGTCAACCGGGGGTCCGTGCTCAACACGTTGCGGACGTACTGCATGGTCAGCGTGGAGGCGCCCTGCCGGGTGCCGCCGGAGCCCTGGTTGGCGGCGAAGGCCCGCGCCACGCCCCGCAGGTCGACGCCGCTGTGCTCGTGGAACCGGACGTCCTCGGCGGCGATGATGGCCTGGCGCATCACCGGGGCCACCTCGTCCAGCGGCACGTCCACCCGGTCCTCCTGATAGAAGGAGGTGATCAGGGTGGTGCCGTCCTTGGCGTACAGGTTGGACCGCTGGGCCGTGGGTGGCGTCCGGAGCGTGTTGGGCAGCTCGGTGTACGGCTCGGCCACCGCCGAGAAGCCGATCCCGAACACCAGCGCGGCCGGCAGTGCCGCCACCGCCAGCGCCAGGCCGGCCAGCGTGCCGGCCAGCAGAACGGTGAACACTTTCGGCAGGAACGCCCGGGTCATCAGCTCTCCCCGCAGGAGCCGTCAGGACCCTCCCAGAATGGCGCTAACCACCCTTTACGCCTCGGTTTTGCTCAAACCCGGAGGTAATTCACCGATCAGGGCAGCAGGATCGCCGCGAGCGGATGGATCGTCTCCTCGATCTCGTCCGCCACCCGGCTGAAGCACTGGTCGCCGCGTCCCCACGGATCGTCGAGGTCGTCGCTGGGCAGCAACGACGTGCCCTGACGGGCGACGTTCGCGGCCTCCACCACCGCCACGCCCCGGGCGTACACCGCGTCCGGGGTGGCCTCGACCGGGGGCAGCCCGTCGCGGTCCAGCGCGGTCAGCAGCCGACCGAACTCACCCAGCACGAAGGTGCGCGCGGCGGCGTCGGGGCGCAACGCCACCACGTACTCCTGCTGGTCGGCGGTGGCGGTCAGGACCAGGTCCGCGGCGTCGATGTGGTCGGAACGCAGCTTCCGCGCGGCGAAGCCGCTCACGGTGCCGCCCCGGGTGGTCACCTGGCGGGCCGCCGGCGGGTTCATCTCCTCGCCGGCGTGCCAGCCCCCGGTGCCCGCGCTGTGGCTGTGCAGCAGCTCCTCCACCCGGCCGGGGTCCAGGTCACGGCGGGCCAGTCGCTGGCCCACCGCGAGGGTGAGCAGCCGCTCCGCCATCGGCGAGCGGCAGATGTTCCCCATGCAGACGTGCAGGACGGTGAACGGAGGCATTCACGCCACCCGGCTCTCGACCAGCTCCGGCACCACGTCGCGCAGCCGGGCCAGGTCGATGGCGCCCTCGCGGACCATCGTCGGCACCTCGCCGGTCAGGTCGACGATCGTGCTGGGCAGCGGGTCGACGGCCGGTCCGGCCTCCAGGTACGCCCGCACCGAGTACGCCAGCTGCTCCCGCGCCTCGTCGGCGGTCTGCGCCGCCGGACGGCCGATCTTGTTGGCCGAGGCGACCGCCATCGGCCCGGTCTCCCGCAGCACCTCCAGCGCCACCGGGTGCAGCGGCATCCGGACCGCCACCACCCCGCTGTCGTCACCGAGATCCCACCGCAGGCTCGCCGAGTGCTTCACCAGGATGGTCAGCGCCCCCGGCCAGAACGCCTCCACCAGATCCCGGGCGGCCTGCGGCAGCGTGTAGACCAGACCGTCGAGGGTGTGTCGGGAGCCGATCAGCACCGGCGGCGACGCCTGCGTCCCACCCTTGGCGTCCACCAACGCCTTCACCGCGTACGGCGTGAAGGCGTCGGCACCGACCCCGTACACGGTGTCGGTCGGCAGGACGACCAGTTCGCCGTTGCGCACCGCCTCGATGGCCGCAGCGATGCCGCGGTCCCGGTCGGCGAGGGACCGGCAGTCGTAGAGCATCACGAGGAGCCAGTCTGCCACGTGTCGGACGTCGCGGGTCGCCGGTGGTCCGTGCGACGGAACGCGGTGGCGAAACGGGAGCGGCCGGCGAGGTCGTGGTGCGCGGTGATCGCGGTGTACCGGCCGTCGGCGGCGAGCAGGTCGGGCACCGACGCGCCGTGGGTGTCGTCGTGCTCCACCCCGAGCGCACCACCGGGCCGCAGCAGGGCCGCCGCCCGCCGCAGCACCGGACGGATCACGGTCAGACCGTCGTCCCCGCCGAACACCGCCTCCGCCGGGTCGTGCCCGGCCACCTCCGGCGGTACGACCACCGCGAGCGGCACGTACGGCGGGTTGCAGAGCAGCACATCCACCCGGCCGACCAGCTCCGCCAGCAGGTCCGGTGCGGTCACGTCGGCCGCCAGCACCTCGATCGGCCGGTCCCCCGCCGCCGCCCGGGTCGCCGCGTTGCGACGCAGCCAGGCCAGCGCGGCAGGCGCACGTTCCACCGCCACCACGCGGGCGGTCGGCACCTCCTGCGCCACCGCCAACGCGATCGCCCCCGACCCGCTGCACAGGTCCACCACCACCGGCGTCACCCCGTCGGCCACCCGCTCGGCGGCCCGCTCGACACCCCAGCCGGCGAGCAGCTCGGTCTCCGGGCGGGGCACGAAGACGCCCGGCCCGACGGCCAGTTCCAGATGCCGGAAGCCGGCGCTCCCGGTGAGATGTTGCAGCGGTTCACGCCGGCAACGCCGGCTCACCAACGCCTCGAAACGGTCGCGTTGCTCGTCGGTGAGACCGTCCGCGAGCGCCAGCCGTCCCCGGGGCACGGCCAGCACGTACGCGGCCAGAATCTCCGCCTCGACGCGGGCCGAGGGCACCCCGGCGTCGGCCAGCGCACGGGCGGCCCACGCCAGCACGACGGTGGGGCGCTCACGTCTCGTCCCTTCGGACGGGTGTTGCGGCACGGAGGTCACGCCATAATCATGAGTCGTCGCGGTGCACGTGCATAAGCGGGTGCATCCGGCGACACACCGACGGGAGGTCGCGGGTGGGCTGGCTCGACCGGGTCGATGACCAGGTTGACGCCCTGACGAAGGCGCGGGCGTTGCAGGAGGTGAGCCGCTCGGCCGAGGCGTCCGCGCTCCTGGATCGGGTGCTGTGCACCAGCAGCGACTCCCGGGTCCGCGCCGACGCGCTCGTCCAGCGGCTCTCGGCGTTGATCAATCTCGGTCGTACGGCGGAGTACACCCGGGCGATCGAGGAGGCTTCCGCCGCCGTCCGCGACCTCGCCGAGCCGTACCTGCACGGCCACCTCAACGCGCTGGCCGCGCTGGCCGCCCACCACCAGGGCGCGCTGGACCGCTGCGTGACGCACCTGGTGAAGGCCGCCCGGGCGCTGGGCGCGGTCGACGACCCGGACCGCGACACCGCCTGGGGCTGGCACGACCTGGCGATGGCGTACTCCTATCTCAGCTTCCACGGGTACGCGCTCGGTGCGATCGAACGGGCCCGTCAGCTCGGCACCGCCGCCGGAATCCCGGAGGAGACCTTCGCCGCCCCCGGGATCCGGCTGCGCAACGCGGTCGCCCTGGACCACACCGGCGACAGCGACGGGTGCCTGCGGGTCCTGCGGGACGTCGCCACCGACCTGGACCGGTTCGTCACCGCCGGCCGCGCCGACCGGCTGCGGCCGAGCAGCCTGGCCGCGTACGGCTACGCGGCGGCCCGCCGGGCCGCCCTCGGCGACGTGATCGACTCGCCGTCCGGGGCCGACCCGGCCCGGTTGCTCGGCCACGGCGCGGACAGCGCCCGGGCCCGCGACATGCGCCAACTCGGCCAGGCATGCCTGGCGGTGGCGGCCGGTCGGCCGATCGAGGCGGTCACCCGCCTGGACGCCGTCCAGGTCTCCGCCGAGACGCTGGGCGCGGCCGAACCGGCACGCCTGCGCAGCATCGCGTTGGCCCGCGCCGGTGACCACGCGGCGGCACACCGCGCCGACCGGCTGGCCTTCCGGCTCGCCGCGCAACGACACGACCGGCTCCGCGACGTCTACATCGACGGCATCGCCGCCCGGATCGACCACGAGGAGATGCGTCGCGAGGCGGCCCGGTTCGAGGGCGAGGCGCTGACCGATCCGCTGACCGGGCTGCCGAACCGGCGCCGTCTGGAGCGGTACATCGCCGCGGTGGTCGCCCGGGGCGAACGGGTGGTGATCGGCGTCTGCGACCTGGACGGCTTCAAGGCGGTCAACACCCGGCACGGCCACCACTCGGGCGACCTGGTCCTCCAGCGCGTCGCCGGGGTGATCAACCGGGTGATGCGCCGGGGCGACTTCGTGGCCCGCTACGGCGGCGACGAGTTCGTCGTGGTGCTGGCCGGTGCCGGGATGTCCGAGGCCGCCGAGGTGGCGCGCCGGATCGACGCCGCGATCCGGACCGAGGACTGGGAGTCGCTGGTGCCCGGCACGCCGGTCGGCGTCAGCATCGGCTTCGCCGAGGTGGGCGCCGCCGGGCCGGGACACCGCGACGCGCTCGGCGCCGCGTTCGAGGCCGCCGACCGCGAGATGTTGCAGGCCAAGGTCCGGCCGCGCAGCGCCTGAGCGGCGTCAGCGGCGGGTCAGCTCCGGGTCGCCGGCCAGGCGGGCGGCCCGGTCCGCCTCACTGAGCGCGTCGAGCACGCCGTCCAGGTCGCCGGCCAGGGCCAGATCCAGGTTGTACGCGGTGTAGCCGATCCGGTGGTCGGTGATCCGGTTCTGCGGGAAGTTGTAGGTGCGGATCCGCTCCGAGCGGTCCACCGTGCGGACCTGCGCCTTACGCGCGTCCGAGGCGGCGGCGTCGGCCTGCTCCTGGGCGGCGGCGAGCAGCCGGGCGCGCAGGATCCGCAGGGCCTGCTCCCGGTTCTGCAACTGGGACTTCTCGTTCTGGCAGGAGACCACGATGCCGGTCGGCAGGTGGGTGATCCGCACCGCCGAGTCCGTGGTGTTGACCGACTGGCCACCGGGACCGGACGACCGGAACACGTCGATCCGCAGCTCGTTCGGGTCGATGGTGACGTCGACCTCCTCGGCCTCCGGCAACACGAGGACGCCGGCCGCGCTGGTGTGGATCCGCCCCTGCGACTCGGTCACCGGCACCCGCTGCACCCGGTGCACGCCGCCCTCCCACTTGAGCCGGGACCAGACGCCGTTGCCCCCGTCGGGTACGCCCTTGGTCTTGATCGCCAGCGAGACGTCCTTGACCCCACCGAGGTCGGAGTCCTGGGCATCGATCACCTCGGTGAGCCAGCCCCGCCGCTCCGCGTACCGGGTGTACATCCGCAGCAGGTCACCGGCGAACAGCGCCGACTCCTCGCCGCCCTCACCGGCCTTGATCTCGACGATGACGTCCTTGGCGTCGTGCGGGTCACGCGGGATGAGCAGCTCGGCCAGGCGTTCCTCCAGGGCCGGCAGCGTCGACGCGATCGTCTCCGCCTCGGCCGCGAACGACGCGTCCTCGGCGGCCAACTCCCGTGCCGCTACCAGGTCGGCCCGGGCCTGCGCCAACTCCCCGGCGGCCTTGTGCAGCGGCACCAGTTCGGCGTACCGGCGGCCGACCCGACGGGCGGTGCCCTGGTCGGCGTGGATGGCGGGGTCGGCCAGGCGCTTCTCCAACTCGGCGTACTCGTCGAGGAGGGCGGCCAGGCGCTCGCTGCTCATGCTGCGGATCGCTCCTTGGACGGCGGTGAGACCGGACGACAGACGGACGACGCCCGCGTCCGGGAGAAACCGGACGCGGGCGTCGGACCAGGAGCTACTTGGCCTTCTTGGCCTGAACCTTGGCGTACTTCTGCTGGAACTTCGCGACCCGGCCCGCGGTGTCCAGGACACGCTGCTTGCCCGTGTAGAACGGGTGGCAGGCGCTGCACGTCTCGACGTGGATCGCGCCGCCCTTCGCGGTGCTGCGGGTGGTGAAGGTGTTGCCGCAGGAGCAGGTGACGTTCGTGGTCACGTACTCCGGGTGGATGTTGGACTTCATCTCGCCTCGGTCCTCTCGTCGTGGTCGCCGGGTCGCCCTCGCGCGCCAGTACGCGCGAACGGGGCGTGAACCGGAACCGGTGGCCGATTGACCAGTCTGCCATGGGGCCCGGCAGACCCGCGAAGCGGGCCGTACCGGCTGATCGACCAGGTCAACGCCGGACCCGTCCCCGGCATTCCCCGCGCGGGCTCGCGCATTCCGACCTGCCGGAGGCGGTACGCGAGAGGTCGATGGGGCCGCCGTGGCGCAGGAGAGAACCCCGGCGGGTACGTCGAAGGGGCGCGACCGTGTCGGCCGCGCCCCTTCGACGAGTGTCACCCGGTGGAGGTCACTCCCCCGGCGTCGACTTGGCGATCTGCATCAGGAACTCGATGTTGGTGCGGGACTGCTTGAGCCGGTCCAGCAGGAGGTCGAGCGCCGCCTGCGAGTCCAGCGAGTGCAGCACCTTGCGGAGCTTGTGCACGATGGCCAGCTCCTCCGGCGCGAGCAGGATCTCCTCCTTGCGCGTACCGGACGGGTGGATGTCGATGGCCGGGAAGGTCCGCTTGTCGGCGATCTTCCGGTCCAGCTTCAGCTCCGCGTTACCGGTGCCCTTGAACTCCTCGAAGATGACCGTGTCCGCCATCGAACCGGTCTCCACCAACGCGGTGGCGAGGATGGTCAGCGAGCCGCCGTTCTCGATGTTCCGGGCCGCGCCGAGGAACCGCTTCGGCGGGTACAGCGCGGTGGAGTCGATACCACCCGACATGATCCGGCCGCTGGCCGGCGCCGCCAGGTTGTACGACCGGCCGAGCCGGGTCACCGAGTCGAGCAGGACGACCACGTCGTGACCCAGCTCGACCAGGCGCTTGGCCCGCTCGATCGCCAGCTCGGCGACGGTGGTGTGGTCCTGCGGCGGACGGTCGAACGTGGCCGCGATGACCTCGCCCTTCACCGACCGCTGCATGTCGGTGACCTCTTCGGGCCGCTCGTCCACCAGCACCACCATCAGGTGGCACTCCGGGTTGTTGTGCGTGATGGCGTTCGCGATCGCCTGGAGCACCATCGTCTTACCCGCCTTCGGCGGCGAGACGATGAGTGCCCGCTGGCCCTTGCCGATCGGCATGACCAGGTCTATCACCCGGGTGGTGAGGATGTGCGGCTCGGTCTCCAGCCGCAGCCGCTCCTGCGGGTACAGCGGGGTGAGCTTGTAGAACTCCGGCCGACGCTTGGCCTCGTCCGGCTCCATCCCGTTGATGGTGTCCAGCCGGACCAGCGGGTTGTACTTGTCCCGCCGCTGCTCGCCGTCGCGTGCCGCGCGGACCGCGCCGGTGATCGCGTCACCACGCCGCAGTCCGTACTTCTTGATCTGGGACATCGAGACGTACACGTCGTTGGCACCGGCCAGGTAGCCGGTGGTCCGGACGAAGGCGTAGTTGTCGAGCACGTCGACGATGCCGGCCACCGGGACGAGTACGTCGTCCTCGCTGACCTGCGGCTCACGACCGCTGTCGGTGCCGCCGCCCTCGTTACGGTCGCCACGACCGCGTCGGCGGTCCCGGAAGCGGCTGCGCCGGCTACGCCGACCGCCGCCCTCGTCGTCGTCACCGTCGTTGTCCCGATCGACCCGCTGCCCGCGCTCGCCCCGGTCACCCCGGTCACCCCGGTCGTTGCGGTCGTTGCGGTCACCCCGGTCACTACGGTCGGTGCGCTCGCCGCGGTCACCCCGCTCGGTGCGCTCGCCCCGCTCGGTGCGGTCAGTGCGCTCGCCCCGCTCGGTGCGGTCGCCACGGTCGCCCCGCTCCGCACGCTCGGCGCGGTCGGTGCCACGCTCGGCGCGGTCGGTCTTCTCCGCGCGGTCGGTGCCGCGCTCGTTGCGCTCGCCCCGCTCCGCACGGTCGCCACGCTCGGCGCGGTCGTTCCGCTCCGCACGCTCGGCGCCGCGCTCGCGGCCGGACCGGCCCTCGGTGCGCTCGCCGGTCTCGGCGGCGGGCTCCTCGGTCCGGGGCTCCTCGGTCCGGGGCTCCGCAGCGGCGGTCCGGCTGCGCCGGGTCCGGCTACGTCCCTCGGTCTCGACGCTCGCCGCCGGCTGCTCGGTGCGGCGCTCGGCCTCCGGCCGCTCACCCGCGTCGCGGACCTCCGCGTGAACCTCCTCGCGGACCGGTGCGGCGGCCGCCGCGACCTCGGCCCGTGGTCGAGGGGCCCCGGCGGCGCTGCCCTGGCGCTCGGAGATCGCGCTGATCAGCTCGCCCTTGCGCATACGAGCCGTACCCGAGATGCCGAGCGACGCGGCCAGGCTCTGTAGCTCCGGCAGCAGCATCGCCGACAGGCCGGTGCCGCTGCGCCGACGCCGGGCAGGGGCAGCGGTGGTGGCATCGCCAGCGACGTTGGAAACATCCGACGTCACGTCGGTGGTGTCGCTCAATGGATTCCTTCCCTCGATAAGGCCGGGACTGCCCGGAATCGACTAACAGGTGGCCGGGCGGCCTCGGTGCACCCGCCTCGCATGACGCTTCGCGGGAGTCTGTGACACAGCAGCCGGTCGGTCGCCCGACCCACCAGGAAGCTGGTGAGCGGGTTTCGCCGTCTGCGGCGACCAGTGAAGACTGCGGTGCGGCGTGTGCCTAGGCAGGGGTGACGGGCTTACCGCCGAGAGCTTCGGGGGTGCGCCGACCCGCAGGAGATCGCATGCTTCGCGGCTGTGCTAAGTCTAGAGCGTAATCAACTCTTCCGACCTGCGGCAACAGGGTCCCGCTCCGCGTGTCCGAGTCTACCCTGCTCGACCTGCGCGCCGGGCACGTCTATCGGCAACCGCAGAATCTGCCATTCTGTTCCCGCGTCGAAGCCTTCCGGCAGCTCAGACAGGGCGAGCACGGTCGGTCCGGCACCACTGACCACGGCTGCCACACCGGCCGCACGCAACTCCTCGACCACTGCGGCCGTACCCGGCATCGACGATGCGCGATAACTCTGGTGCAACCGGTCGACGGTGGCCGGCAGCAGCAGACCCGGCTCCGTGGTCAACGCGTGCACCAGCAGCGCCGCCCGTCCGGCGTTGAGCGCGGCGTCGGCGTGCGGCACGGTCGCCGGCAACGCCGCCCGCGCCGACGCGGTCAGTCCGCGCTCGGTCGGCACCAGCACCGTCGGGTGTACGCCCTCGGCCACCGGCAACGACAACGCCCGCGCACCGCCGGACTCCGTCCAGGCCAGCGTGAACCCGCCGAGCAGGCAGGGCGCGACGTTGTCCGGATGCCCCTCGATCCGGGCGGCCAACCGCAACGCGGCGTCCTCGTCGAGCCGCTGCTCCCCGTCGACCACCAGGGCACGGGCCAGCAGCACACCGGCCACGATCGCGGCCGAGGAGGAACCGAGGCCACGCGCCTGCGGGATCCGGTTGACACACTCCAACGCCAGCCCGGACGGCTGGCCGCCGAGCTCGTCGAAGGTCGCCCGCATGGCGCGTACCACCAGGTGTCCGTCGTCGACCGGCAGGTCGTCGGCGCCCTCACCGGCCACCGACACGGTCACGCCACCCGCCGTCACCTCGGCGGCGACGTCGTCGTAGAGCGCGAGGGCGAGGCCCAGGGCGTCGAAGCCGGGACCCAGGTTCGCACTGGTGGCGGGGACCCGGACCCGGACCGGGCCGGCGGCGAATGTGGTCGGCACGCCGCCCATGCTAGGGCCCCACCGGCGACGCCCGACGCGCTGCCCGCCCCCTGGGACGCACCTCGCGCCCGGCACCCTTGCCCACAGGTCCTAGTCTGCCCAGACCGACGGCTTCGGGAGGACTGCGTGAGCGACGTCAGATATCTGCTGGTGCAGGTGGCGATGGATCTGCCGACGTTGATGGTGCTGATCACCGGAGGCGTGCTGGCGACGTCCGCCCGGGGGCGGCTGCCGGGAGCGGCCCGTCGTCTGCTGCTGGCCGGGCTCGCCGTCCTGCTGGCCGCCACGCTGATCAGCCTCGTGTGGTCGGTCGCGTTGCCCTGGGCGGTCACCGGGGGTACCGCCCGGTTCAGCGCGCTGTCCCTGGTCGTCGGGGTGATCAACGCACTGCTCTTCCCGGCCGGAGTCGGGCTGCTGATCGCGGCCGCGCTGGTCGGCCACCGGAGGGCGCCGGCACCGGGCGCCGCCGCACCGGGCGCCCCCACGGCCTGGGGTCCGCCGCCAGCCGACGCGTACCGACCTCCGGCGGACGCGTACCAGCCGCCGGCCGACCCGTACGGACCTTCGGCGGACCCGTACCGGCCGCCCACCGTCACGCGCTAACGGGGCGGGTCTACCGGGTCCCGGTCTCGGCGACGGTCGGCGCCGGGGCGGCGAGCGAGAGCCGTCGGGTGGCCACCCGCCAACCGATCGCGTACGTCAACGTGACCAGGCCGCAACTGGCCAGCACGATCCGTTCGTCCACCACGTCCACCACGGCGGCGACCGCGAGCTGGCTGACCGAGATCGCCAGGGTCGCCAGCATCATGTCGGTGGCGAACACCCGGCCCCGTAACCGGTCCGGCACCTCGCCCTGCAACGCGAAGTTCGACATCACCCAGTTGCTGCCGCCGGCGAAGTGCGCCACGAAGACCAGCACCAGCACCAGCGGGAACCAGGGCACCACCGAAGTGCCCAGATAGGCCAGCCCGTACGCCGACATGGACAGTGCCAGTCCGGGCAGCAGCCAGGCCCGGTTGGTCAGTACCCGGCGCATCAGGATCGGGCCGACCAGCGCGCCCGCGCCGCGTACCGCGAACAGCAGGCCGGTGCCGAGCGCGCCGACCCCGTACACCCCGGCCAGCAACGGGAAGACGGTCAGCACGCCGTTGCCCAGGCCGACCGCCGACTTCACCGTCACCAGGGCCAGCACCCGTGGGCGGTGCGCGATGTAGCCCAGCGCCTCGCGGATCGCCGCCCAGGTCTGCGGCGGTGCCTGGTCCTGCTCGCGCGCCGCCTGGAGGGGCCGGCGGATGCGGGTGGCCAGCAGCGCGGCGAGCACCAGCGCGACCGCGGCGACCCAGAAGCAGACGTACGGCCCGGCGGCGGCACTGAGGACCCCGCCGAGGGAGGCACCGACGACGGTCATGGTGCCCCAGGCCGACCCGGCCACCGCGTTGCCCGCCGCCAGCTCGTCCGCGTCGAGCACGTTCGGCAGGGCCGCCTGCGCGGCCGGGGAGTAGAACGCCTTGGCCACCGCGATCACGCCGATACCGAGCATCGCCAACCAGGCCGTGCCGGCATCGCGTACGCCGAGCAGCAGCAGGGCGCCGACGAGCGCGGCGACGTTCGCGGCGATCATGATCGTACGACGGTCGAAGCGGTCGGCGACGGTCCCGGTGTACGGCAGCAGCAGCGCCACGATGCCGGTGTCCACGGCCAACACGAGCGCGCCCCACACGCCACTGCCGGTGAGCTGCGGCAACAGGACCAACAGCGGCACCATCACGAACCAGTCGGCGCCGAAGACCACCAGTTGAGCCAGGAAGAGACTGCGGAAGTTCCGGTTGCGGGTGATGACCCCGACGGTGGACGCCACGAGCCGGACCCTACCCGGCCGTACTCCCCCGGTGAGTCGGGGCGCGGACACCCGGATGTAAGGAGGGGTCCCCTGCTAACGCCTCGTGCATAGCAGGGGACCCCTCCTTTCACTCGGTGGGTGGGAACGGTGAGTTGCGGGTCTTCGGCAGCCGGAGCACCTCGAACTGGTCGGTGCTCTCGATCAGGGCGCCGGAGGGTGCCGCCGGCACCGGCCGGCTCTCCGGTCTGCGCTCCTCGGCGGGCGGCGCGGTCGCCGTCGCCTCCCGTCCGGCCGGCTCGTCGCCGGGCGCGTCGTCCGGGTCGGCGTCGCGCGGCTCGTCCTCGGACGACGGGCCGGACCGGCCCCGACGCCGGGCCAGCACCGACTCCTTGGTGTCCTCCACCATGGCGTACAGCGTGGGCACCAAAATCAGCGTGAGCAGGGTGGAGCTGAGCAGACCGCCGATCACCACGATCGCCAGGGGCCGGGAGATGAACCCGCCCTCGCCGGTGAGCCCGAAGGCCATCGGCGTCAACGCGAAGATGGTCGCGATGGCGGTCATCAGGATCGGGCGGAGCCGGTGGCGTCCACCCTCGACCACCGCCTCCCGCACGCCCATCCCCTGGGCGCGGTACTGGTTGACCAGGTCCAGCAGCACGATCGCGTTGGTCACCACGATGCCGACGAGCATGAGCACGCCGATCAGCGCCGGCACGCTCAACGCGGTGCCGGTGGCCAGCAGCAGGGCGACCGCGCCGGTGGCCGCGAACGGGATCGAGACCAGCAGGATCAGCGCCTGTACGACGCTGCGGAAGGTCGCCATCATGATCAGGAACACGATCGCGATCGCGGCCAGCACGGCCAGACCGAGATCGGCGAAGGTGTCCCGCTGCTCGGCGCTGACGCCACCGATGGTCAGGGTCGCTCCGGGTACGTCGATCGCGTCCAGCTCGCGTTGCAGCTCGGCGCTGATCGCCCCCAGGTCGGAGCCGGTGACCGTGCCGGTGACCGAGACGCTGCGCTCACCGTCGATCCGTCGCACCTGCTGCGGTCCGGTGGTCTCGGTGACCTCGGCGATGTCGTCCAGCTTGACCGCGCCGACCCGCATCTCGCGCAGCTCGGTCACGGTCGTCGGCGGCTGCGCGGAGAGCCGCAGCACCACGTCGCGCGCACCGCCGTCCAGGCTCACCTGGCCCAGCGGCGTACCCCGGAACGCCTGCGCGACGAGCTGACCGACCGCGGCCTCGGTGAGCCCGGCCCGGCTGACGGCCGTCCGGTCGACGGTCACCTCCACCCGTGGCACCTGCTCGGTCAGGGTGGACGAGACGTCCTCGACGCCCCGCAGGCGGGTCAGCACCGCCTGCGCCTGCTCGGCCGCGCGGGTCAGCGCCTCGGGGTCGGCGGCCCGCACCACCACGGCCAGCTCGTTCGCGGACGCGCCGCCCTGGCCCGCCGGGAACGTGATCTCGCCCGCGTCGGCGCCGAGCGCGCCGATCCGGTCCCGCAGGATGCCGCGCATCTCCTTGGCATCGGTCCCCTCGCCGAGCAGCAGCGCGTAGCTGGCCACGTTGTTGCCGGCGCCACCACCCCACGGCGAGTCGCCGCCACCGGCGGTGACCTGGTACGACCGCACCCCCGGCGTCTCCGCCAGCACCGCCTCGACCCGGCGGGCCGCCGCATCGGTGCCGCCCAGCCCGGTGCCCACCGGCAACTCCTGCCGGATGTTCAGGGTGTCCTGGCCGGAGTCGTCGAGAAAGTTGGTCTCCAACTGCCGGGCCAGGCCGAACGTGCCGAGCAGCACCACCAGACCGGCCGCCAGGGTGGCCAGGCGGAACGCCCGCCGGCCGGTGGCGAACCGGATCACCGGCAGGTACGCCCGCTGCAACGGGCTGCGCAGTTCCCGCTCCTCGGCGGCGCGGCGCACGGTCGCCCCGTGGGCGCCGGTCACCGGCTTGAGGAACCAGTACGCGAGCACCGGCACCACCGTCAGCGATACCAGCAGCGAGGCCAGCAGCGCCACCGTGACCGTGATCGCGAACGGCGCGAAGAGCTGGCCGACGAAGCCGCCGACCAGGGCGATCGGCGCGAAGACCGCGACCGTGGTCAGGGTGGAGGCGGTGACTGCTCCGGCCACCTCGCGGACGGCGGTGAGGATCGCCTCCCGCTTCGGCCCGCCGTACGTCAGGTGCCGTTTGATGTTCTCCAGCACCACGATCGAGTCGTCCACCACCCGCCCGACGGCGACCGTCAACGCGCCGAGGGTGAGCAGGTTGAGCGAATAGTCGCCGATCCAGAGGGCGAGCAGCGCGACCACCACCGACAGCGGGATGGAGACCGCGGTGACCACGGTGGAGCGGATCGACAGCAGGAACACCAGGATGACCACCACGGCCATGATCAGGCCCAGCAGACCCTCGGTGCTCAACGTCTTGATCGACTTCTCCACGAACGGGGCCTGGTCGAGCACGACGGTCAACTCGGCACCGGTGGCGGCCCGCAGTCCGTCGAGCCGGTCGGCCACCTCGTGCGAGATCTGCACCGCGTTGCCGTCCGGGTCGGCGGTGACCGTGATGCCGAGGCTCTCGCGACCGTTGGTACGCGTGATCGCGGTGGCCGGGGCGAGTTGCTCAGAGACGGTGGCGACGTCACCCAGGCGGACCGGACCGGTCTTGCCCTTCGGCGGCGCGACGATGACGGCCCGCAGGTCGTCCAGCGTGGTCAGGGGCGAGCCCACCTGCACCGGCAGCGCCCGGTTGCCGTCCAGGACCGCCCCGGCGGGCACCGACACCCCGTTGGCCTGCAACGCGGTGCCGATCGCGGTCGGCTGCACCTTGGCCCGGGACAGCTTGGCCGGGTCGGGGGTGATGACCACCAGGTCGTCACGGACGCCGGTCAGCTCGACACCGCGTACGCCCTCGATGGCCGCCAGCTCGGGCACCACCGTGTCCCGCAGCTTGGCCGCGAGGGCACGCTCGTCGTCACCGCCGCTGGCGGCCAGCACCACGGCCGGCAGGTCGTCCGTGCTGCCCGCGATCACCTGCGGCTCGACGTCGTCGGGCAACCGGGTGCGGTTGAGCGCGGTCTGCATCCGGTTGACCACGTCGTCCAGGTCGGTGCCGAACTCGTACTGCACCTGGATGGTGCTCAGGCCCTCACGGGATGTGGAGGTGACGCTGTCCAGCGCGGGGATGCCCCGCAGGCTGTTCTCGATCGGGACGGTCACCTGGGACTCGACGACCTCGGGTCCGGCACCGGGGTAGGACGCCACGATGAACGCGGCGGGGAACTCCAACGAGGGCAGGAGTTGCTGCTTCAGCGACGGCACGGCGTACGCACCGAACGCCGTGGTCACCACCGCGATGAGGGCGACCAGCCCTCGGTTGGCGAGGCTGAATCTGGCGAGCAGCGACATCGGCGTGGCTCACTCCTGGGGGAGACGTTCGAAGGGCACGAGCAGTGTGCCCGACCCGATTCGCCCGTCGGTGTCCGGGGCGGGCCCGGCGGGCACCGGTTCGGCGGTGCCGATCCGCAGCGACGCCACCAGGTCCCGGTACAGCTCGTCGGTGCGCAGCAGGGTGGCGTGGTCCCCGACGGCGCGGATCCGGCCCCGCTCCATCACCACGATCTGGTCGGCGTCGAGCACGGTGGAGAGTCGGTGCGCGATCGTCACCACCGCCCCTTCCTCGGCCCGCTGCCGGACGCACCGGCTCACCACCGCCTCGGTCAGGCCGTCGACCTGCGAGGTGGCCTCGTCGAGCAACAGCACGTCCGGCGTCCGCAGCACCGCCCGCGCCAGCGCGATGCGCTGCCGTTCGCCGCCGGAGACGGTGGTGGCCGCCAGCGGCGTGTCCAGCCCGAGTTCCAGCCCGCTCACCTTCTCGTGCAGGTTCACCGCCCGCAGCGCGGCCCAGAGTTCGTCGTCGCTCGCGTCGGGGTGGGTGAAGCGCAGGTTGTCCCCGATGGTGCCGGGCACGACCGGCGCCTCCTGCTCCACGTAGGCCAGTCGCCCACGGATCTGCGCCGGGGTGTGGTCCGGGTAGCGCCGGCCGTCGAGCAGCAGTTCCCCGTGCTCCGGTTCGAGGAAGCGCAGCAGCAGGGAGAAGAGTGTGGTCTTGCCGGCGCCGGAGGGCCCGACCAGCGCGGTGTGGCCGACGCGGGGGATCTCCAGGTCGATGTCGCGCACGGCGGGTGGCGCGGAGGGCGCGTACCGGGCGGTGACGCCCCGCAGCGTCAGCACCGGCCCGGAGCGGTCGCGGTGGCCGGCGGTGACGACCGGCGGTACCGGCTCCGGCGCGGCGGACGCGGTGACGGTCGGCGACGAACCGGGTTCGGCCTCGACCGCCTCGATCTCACGGAGCCGACCGGCCGCCGCGATCCCGGCCTGCATGGCGGTGAGGTTCTGGGTCAGCTCGCCGATCGGCCCCATCAGCCCGAAGGCGTAGAGCAGGAACGCGATCAGGGTGGAGACCTCGATCAGGCCGCGTTCGGCCCGTGCCGCGCCGACGCCCAGGATGACGATGACGGCGAGCTGGATGCCGGTCCAGGAGATGGTCCACACCAGGGCGCTGCGGCGGGCCGCGCGGAGCCCGTGCTCGGCGGCCTCGCGGGCGTGCGTGGTGAGCGCCGACGTCTGGCGCTGCTCGGCGCGACTGGCCTTGACCGTCCGGATGGCGCGCAGGGAACCCTCCAGGGCCCCGCCGAACCGCCCGACGGATTCCTGGGCGGCTTCCTGGGCGCGGCCGATCGAGGGCAGCAGGTATCCCATCAGGACCGCCACCACGACCACCGCGACCATGGTGGCACCGAGCAGCACCAGGTCGAGCGCACCCATCAGCACGAGCGTTCCGACCAGCGCCAACGCACCGTTGGTCAGGCCCACCAGGCTGCCGGACGCCTGGTGCAGCAACGCAGGGTCGGAGGTGGCCCGGGTGACCAGTTCACCGCCGGAGCGGTGCGTGAGCTGGTCGATCCGGGCAGCGAAGTAACGGCGGATCACCCCGGTGCGGGCGTCGAGCACCACCCGTTCGGCGATGCGGCCCATCAGGATCCACTGCCACAGCGAGATGGCGGCACCCACCACCACGAGCACCAGCAGCACGGCGACGGGTCGGGCCAGCGACTCACCGGCGCCGAGGGTGTCCAGCACCCACTTGGTCACCAGCGGGGTGGCCAGCCCGGCCGCGTTGGCGACCAGGCCGAGCAGCAGCCCGACCAGCATGGCCGGCCAGTGCGGCCGGAGGTAGGTCAGCAGCAGCCGGGTCCGGGCCCTCGGGGCGGTCGGCTCCGATTCGGTCGCGGCGGGTACGGCGGTCACAGTCACCCGGCAATGGAACACCACTGTTCCACTACGGGCAAGCAATATTCCGAATCTGTACGTTGGTAACCTGTCCGGCGTGATGACCACCGACGAGAGCGGCAGCCGGGCGCGGACCCGGCAGGCGATCCTGCAGGCCGCGATCGAGGTGCTCAGCCACAACCAGGCCGCCAGCCTGAGCGAGATCGCCACCGCCGCCCAGGTCGGCCGGACCACCCTGCACCGCTACTTCGCCGAACGCTCCGACCTGCTGGCCGCCGTGGCCGCCGAGGGCGCGAACCGGCTCAACGAAGCCACCGGACGCGCCCGCCTGGCCGACGGCACCGGCGCCGAGGCGCTGCTCCGTCTCTGCGCGGAGTACTTCGACCTGGGTGACCTGCTCTCGCTCGTCTTCGCCGAGCCGACGATCATCGAGGACCCGATCTGGGGCACCGAGGTCTGCGACGACGACTTCTACGCGATGATCGCGCGCGGCCACGCCGACGGCAGCATCGACCCGGCGCTGCCCGCGCCGTGGGTGCAGTCGGTGCTCTGGTCCCAGCTCTACGCCGGCTGGAGCTACCTGGCCTCCCACGAGGTCTCCCGGCACGAGGCCCTCGGCCTGGTCATCCGGACCGTCGCCGGCGCTGTCGCACCCCGGGGCTGACCCTCCGCCGGCTCACCCTCGTTCAGCCCCGACCGGCGGCATCGGCCCGTCGACGGCGGTCCGTCCACGCGGCACGCCCGCACCACCACGGCGCGTCGAGCGGGACACCGCCGGGGCGCCCACCCGCAGCAGCCGTGGACGCCGCCGGGCGGCGAGGTCCTCGATCCACCCGACGGCCAGCGCCGCGACGGCCGTCAGCAGGACCATCCCGACCAGCCGTATCCCCACGTGGGCGACGGAGTCGAAGGAGAGCCACGGCATGAGCAGGGCGGTGATCGCCGCACTGGCCGGGATGTGCCACAGATAGACGGTGAGCGCCCGGGCGTTGACCAGGCGCAGCAGCCCGCCGCCCCGCGTCGGCCGGACCTCCCCGGTCGACCGGGCAACGGCGGTCGACCGGGGGGCCCACCGCAACAGCGCCGCGACCCAGGCCATCGACCAGATGGTGGAACCGGCCGGGATGTGGTTGAGCTCGCCCGGCGCACCCGTGGTGGCGGCGAGCAGCACCCAGGTGCCACCGACGGTGGCCAGCACCAGGACCAGACCGTGGTAGAGGCGGGCCGGCACCCGCCGCAGCAGTCCGTCGTGGTAGGCGAAACCGAGCAGCCAGCAGGGCAGGTACGACACGACGAAGTAGAACTGGGTCACCCCGGCGAGATGAGCGCACACCGGCAGGGCGGTGGCCGCCGCCAGCACGGGCCACGGCCAGCGGCGGTACAACGGCAGGAGCAGCGGTGAGAGCAGGGTCAGCCACAGGTACGTCGAGACGTACCAGAGGCCGACGGTGAACGCCCACCCCCAGGACATCGCGCCGGCCGACGGCACCCGCAGCGGCAGCAGCCACCAGCAGACGTCGCCCCAACCGAACCCGCTCGGCGTGCCGGAGACCTGACCGGCGACGGCCACCAGCACCAGCACCGTCGCGCCGAAGGCCCAGAACGGCACCAGCAGCCGCCGCATCCGACGGCCGACGGCACGGGTGCCGTACCGGTCCAGCGACGCGGCGAGCAACGCGCCGGCGACGCCGAACATGACGCCCATCGCCGGCACCAGCAGGCTCAGCCACAGCCACCCGGTGGCGTGGTACAGCAGCACCCGGGCCAGTGCCGCAGCGCGCAGCAGGTCCAGGTAGGAGGTCCGTGACTGCGCGGCCACCACGGGCGCGACGCCTGTCGCGTCGGGTGTCCGCCGAGCCTCGGCAGCCACCGGGTCGGTAGCCACCCCATAGTTGTACCGCCAGAAGACGCCTTTGCGACCAAAATGCCCATAAAGGAGCAAGTGTCGGTTTGGCTGCCTCAGGCGAGATCGAGCGAACGGGCGGCGGCGAGCGGGTCGTTGGCGATGGTGACCGGCGCCGGAGCCGTGGTGATCGCCCACTCCGGATCCTTCAGACCATGCCCGGTGACCGTGCAGACCACGGTGGAACCGGCCGGCACCCGCCCGGCGGCGGCCTGCTGCAACAGACCCGCCACGCTGGCCGCGCTGCCCAGTTCCACGAAGACGCCGACCTCCCGGGCCAGCAGGCGGTACGCGGTCAGGATCTCCCGGTCGGTGACCGACTCGATCAGGCCGCCGCTGGCGTCCCGGGCGTCCAACGCCTTCGTCCAGCTCGCCGGGTTGCCGATCCGGATCGCGGTGGCGATCGTGGACGGCTCGGGCACCACCTGCCCGGTCACGATCGGTGCGGCACCGGCGGCCTGGAAGCCGTACATCTTCGGGGTGCGGGTGGCGTTGCCGGCGGCGGCGTCCTCGCCGTAGCCCATCCAGTACGCGGAGATGTTGCCGGCGTTGCCGACCGGCAGGCAGTGGATGTCCGGCGCGTCGCCGAGCGCCTCCACGATCTCGAACGCGGCCGTCTTCTGACCATGCAGCCGATCGATGTTGACCGAGTTGACCAGCGCCACCGGGTAGTCCTGGGCGAGCTTGGCGGCGAGTGCCAGACAATCGTCGAAGTTGCCGGTGACCTGGAGCAGCTTCGCGCCGTGCACCAGAGCCTGGGCCAGCTTGCCGAGGGCGATCTTGCCCTGCGGCACCAGCACCGCGCAGGTCACCCCGGCGCGGGCCGCGTACGCGGCGGCGGAGGCACTGGTGTTGCCGGTGGAGGCGCAGATGATCGCCTTGTTACCCGCCTCGACCGCCTTGGAGACGGCCATCGTCATGCCCCGGTCCTTGAACGAACCGGTCGGGTTGGCGCCCTCCACCTTGAGGTAGACGTCGCAGCCGAGCCGCGCGGAGAGCACCGGCGCGGGCAGCAGCGGCGTGTTCCCCTCGTGCAGCGTGACGACCGGCGTGGCGTCGGTGACCGGCAGCCGGTCCCGGTACGCCTCGATCAGACCCCGCCACATGCCGCTCTCCTCGCCTCTCGTACCCGTCACCGGTCACCACCGGCCGGGAGCCGTACCCATCCGGTCCGCCCGCTCACGAGCCCCCCTCGACCCGCAGCACGCTCGCCACCGAACGGACGATATCGAGCCCGCGCAGTTCGTCGACGGTCGCCGCGAGCGCCGCGTCCGGCGCCACGTGGGTCACGATGACCAGGATCGCCTCGCCCGCTCCCCCGGTACCGCCGCCGGCCGGCCCCTGCCGCACGGTGGCGATCGAGACGTCGTGGCGGGCGAACACCCCGGCCACCGCCTCCAGCACACCCGGACGGTCGGCCACGTCGAGACTGATGTGGTAGCGGGTGAGCGCCTCGCCCATCGGGCGTACCGGCAGGTCGGCATAGGCGGACTCGCTGGCCGCCCGGACCCCGGCCAGCCGGTTGCGGGCCACCGCGACCACGTCGCCCAGCACCGCGCTGGCGGTCGGCGACCCTCCCGCGCCCCGGCCGTAGAACATCAACTGCCCGGCCGCGTCGGCCTCGACGAAGACCGCGTTGAACGCGTCGCCGACGCCGGCCAGCGGGTGGCTCAGCGGGATCATCGCCGGATGGACCCGGACGCTGACCGTCTCGCGGCCCTGCCCGTCGGCACCGCGCGCGGCGATGCAGAGCAGCTTGATCGTGCACCCCATCGCCTTCGCGCTGGCCACGTCGGCGGCGGTCACCTCGGTGATGCCCTCACGGTGCACGTCGTCGGCACCGACCCGGGTGTGGAAGGCCAGCGAGGCGAGGATCGCCGCCTTGGCCGCCGCGTCGAAGCCCTCCACGTCGGCGGTCGGGTCGGCCTCCGCGTACCCCAGCTCGGTGGCCTCCTCCAGCGCCTCGGCGAAGCCGGCGCCGGTGGCGTGCATGGCGGAGAGGATGAAGTTGGTGGTGCCGTTGACGATGCCGGTGACCCGGGTGATCCGGTCACCGTGCAGCGACTCGCGCAGCGGGCGCAGCAGCGGGATCGCCCCGGCCACCGAGGCCTCGTAGTAGAGGTCCGCGTCGCCCTCGGCCGCCGCGTCGTGCAGCGTGCCGCCGTCCTCGGCGAGCAGCGCCTTGTTGGCGGTGACCACGCTCTTGCCGGCCCGCAGCGCCTCGACCAGCCAGCCACGCGCCGGTTCGATGCCGCCGACCACCTCCACGACCACGTCCACGTCGTCGCGCTTGATCAGCCCGAGCGCGTCGGTGGTGAACAGGGCCGGATCGACCGGCAGGTCACCACGGTCACGCCCGAGCCGGCGTACCGCGATGCCGGCGATCTCCAGCGGAGCACCGATCCGGGCGGCGAGGTCGGCGGACTGCACGTGCAGCAGCCGCACCACCTCGGCGCCGACGGTGCCGCAGCCGAGCAGGGCCAGGCGCACAGGTTGATTCATCCCACATCCAAGGCGAGCAGGTCCTCTTCGGTCTCCCGTCGAACGATCAGCCGGGCCTGGCCGTTCCGCACCGCGACCACCGGGGGGCGGGGCACGTGGTTGTAGTTGCTGGCCATGCTGCGGCAGTAGGCACCGGTGCCCGGCACCGCGACAAGATCTCCGGGCTGCACGTCGGCGGGCAGGAATTCATCCTTCACCAGGATGTCCCCGGACTCACAATGCTTTCCCACCACGCGGGCGAGCATCGACCCGGCGGAGGTCGCCCGGGAGGCCAGCGTCGCCGAGTACGCGGCGTCGTAGAGCGCGGTCCGGATGTTGTCGCTCATCCCCCCGTCGACGCTGACGTAGGCACGGTGCCCGTCGGCCGCGTCACCACCGGCGCCGACCAGCACGGACTTCACGGTGCCCACCTCGTAGAGGGTGAACACGGCCGGGCCGACGATCGCCCGACCCGGCTCGATCGAGACGCGCGGCACGGCCAGCCGCTCCGCCGCGCACTCCGCGTCGACGATCCGGCGCAGCCGCTTGGCCAGCTCGTGCGGGGTCGAGGGGGCGTCCTGGGTGGTGTACGCGATGCCGAAGCCGCCGCCGAGGTCCAGCTCCGGCAGCTCGACGCCACGGGCGTCGCGGATCTGCGCCTGGAGCGCGAGCACCCGGCGGGCGGAGACCTCGAAGCCGCTGGTGTCGAAGATCTGCGAGCCGATGTGCGAGTGCAGGCCGCGCAGTTCCAGCACGTCCTCGTCGAGGATGCGCAGCGCCGCCGCGCTCGCCGCGCCCCCGGCCAGCGAGAAGCCGAACTTCTGGTCCTCGTGCGCGGTGGCGATGAACTCGTGGGTGTGCGCCTCCACGCCGACGGTGACCCGGATCATCACCCGGGGCCGGACGCCCCGCTCGCGGGCCAGCGCGGTGAGCCGGTCGATCTCGGCGGACGAGTCGACGATGATCCGGCCCACCCCGGCGTCCAACGCCCGGGTCAGCTCGGCCACGGACTTGTTGTTGCCGTGGAAACCGATCCGCGCCGGATCCATCCCGCCGGCCAGCGCCACGGCCAGCTCCCCGCCGCTGCACACGTCGAGGAAGAGGCCCTCCTCGGCGATCATCCGGACCACCGCCCGGCAGAGGAACGCCTTGCCCGCGTAGTAGACGTCCTCGTCCGGAAAGGCGTCCCGGAAGTCGCGGCAGCGCGACCGCAGGTCCTCCTCGTCCAGCACGTACACCGGGGTGCCGAACCGGGCGGCCAGGTCGCGGACGTCCAGGCCGGCGACGACCAGCGCGCCGTCGTCGCCGCGCCGGGTCGTGCGCGGCCACAGGCGCGGCACCAGGGCGTTGACGTCGGCCGGGGCACGCAGCCACGACGGCCCCCGGTTGCCGATGTCACCGTGCAGCGCACCGGCCTCGTGAGCGCGCATCGGTCACATCCTCTCGGGGGCCGAGACGCCGAGCAGGCGCAGGCCGTTGGCGATGACCACCCGGGTGGCGTCGTTCAGCCAGAGCCGGGCCCGGTGCAGGTCGGTGATCTGCTCGTCGCCCCGGGGCAGGACCCGGCAGTTGTCATAGAACCGGTGGTACGCCCCGGCCAGGTCCTCCAGGTAGCGGGCCACCCGGTGCGGCTCGCGCAGCTCGGCGGCGGCGGCCACCACGGCGGGGAACTCGGCGAGCGCCTTGAGCAGCTCGTTCTCCTTGTCGTGGTCGAGCAGCTCGGGCCGGAACGAGCCGGTGTCGCCCCGGGTCAGCCCGACCTCGGCGGCGTTGCGCGCGACGTTGGCCGTCCGGGCCGCCACGTACTGCACGTAGTAGACCGGGTTGTCGCGGGTGGCCCGGGTCCACAACTCGATGTCGATGTCGATGGGCGAGTCGCTGGAGTAGCGGGCCAGCGCGTACCGGGAGGCGTCCACCCCGATGGCGTCGACCAGGTCCTCCAGGGTGATCACGGTGCCGGCGCGCTTGCTCATCCGCACCGGGGCGCCGTCGCGCACCAGGTTGACAAGCTGGCCGATGAGGATCTCCAGGGTCTGCTCCGGCTCGTCGCCGAAGCAGGCGGCCATCGCCTTCATCCGGCCGATGTAGCCGTGGTGGTCCGCGCCCAGCATGATCACGACCCGGTCGAAGCCGCGCTCCCGCTTGTCCAGGTAGTAGGCGCAGTCGGCGGCGAAGTACGTCCACTCGCCGTTGGACTTGCGCAGCACCCGGTCCTTGTCGTCACCGAAGTCGGTGGTGCGCAGCCAGGTCGCGCCGTCGGCGTCGAAGACGTGCCCCTGCTCGCGCAGCCGGGTCAGGGCGTGCTCCAGCTCACCCCGGTCGTGCAGGTCCTTCTCGTTGAAGTAGGTGTCGAACTCCACCCCGAAGTCGCGCAGCGAGGACTTGATCTCCTCGAACATCAGCGCGACGCCCTCCACCCGGAAAACCTCCTGGGCGGCGGTCTCGTCGAGCGACAGCACCTCCGGCCGCCGGGTGGTGACCTCGGCGGCGATCTCCGCGATGTACGCCCCGCCGTAGCCGTCCTCCGGCGCCGCCTCGCCCCGGGCCGCGGCGAGCAGCGAGCGGGCGAACCGGTCGATCTGGGAACCGGCGTCGTTGAAGTAGTACTCCGTACCGACCTCGGCACCGGCGGCCCGCAGCAGGCGGCTCAGCGCGTCGCCGACCGCCGCCCACCGCACGCCGCCGATGTGCACCGGTCCGGTCGGGTTGGCCGAGACGAACTCCAGGTTGACCTTCAGGCCGGCGAGCCGGTCGCCACGGCCGTACTCCTCGCCCGCCTCGACGATGCTCCGGGCGAGCTGGCCGGCGGCGGCGGCGTCCAGCCGGATGTTGAGGAAGCCGGGGCCGGCGATCTCCACCGACTTGACCCCCGCCGTGCTGCCCAGCGCGGCGGCGAGCCCGGTGGCCAGCTCGCGGGGCGGTACGCCCACCTTCTTGCTGAGCTGGAGCGCCAGCGTGGAGGCGTAGTCGCCGTGCTCGGGGTTGCGGGGCCGCTCGACCGTCGTGTGCTCCGGCAGCGCGGAGCGGTCCAGCCCCCGGTCGGTGAAGACGGCGTGAGCGGCGGCCAGGACGGCTTCGGCGAGTTCAGCGGGAGTCACCGAACCATGTTATCGGGGGTAGACTCGGTCCCCGCGGCGGCGACCCGGCATCGGGGGCTGGGCCGCCGGACTCCTCTGACCGACCGACCTGACGAGGCACGATGAGCATCAGCACCCCGGGCGGCCCGCAGCGCCGCCCGACCGTGGTCAGCACCGGTAAGAAGCCGGCGGCTGGTCGGCCGGCCGCCGGCGACAAGCCGACCGGCGACAAGACCGGGTCCGGCAAGCCGGCGACCCCCCGCTCCGGCGGTGGCAAGGGCCCCCGCAAGCCGATCACCCCGGTGAAGGTCAGCCAGGGGCGCTCCTGGGGGCCGATCGCCCTCTTCGTCGCCGTGGGCGTGCTCGCCACCTCGATCATCGGCTTCGGCGCCTGGGCGACCTTCAAGGGCAGCCAGTCGTGGCAGGACAAGGCTGCGGCGATCGACGGCGTCGTCAACTTCCGGGAGAGCGACCCGGAGAGCATCGCCAACCAGGAGCACCGGGCCGGCAAGATCGAGTACCCGCACAGCCCGCCGGTCGGCGGCCCGCACAACAACACGTGGCAGCGCTGCCAGGGTGACGTCTACACCGCGCCGATCGCCAACGAGCACGCGCTGCACAGCCTGGAGCACGGCGCGGTCTGGATCACCTACCGCCCCGACCTGCCCGAGGCGGACGTGGCGAAGCTCGCCGACATCATCCGCGGCAACGACTTCATGCTGATGAGCCCCTACGAGGGCCTCGACAAGCCCGTCTCGATCCAGGCGTGGGGCTACCAGCTCAAGGTCGACGACGCCGGCGACTCCCGGCTGAAGGAGTTCGCCACCGTGCTGGCACAGAACGCCTCGATGGAGCCGGGCGTGCCCTGCTCCTCCGGCAACTACACCACCGGCACCGGCACCGAGCCGCGCGAGATGCAGCCCACGCAGGGCGGCTGACATGCCCACCGCCGTGCAGGACCCACCGGTGACCGAGCAGACGGGCGGGGCAGCACCCCGCCCGGCCTCCCGGACCCTGCGGTACCTGACGCTGGCCGTGACCGCGCTGATGCTGCTCGCCGTCGGGTGGACGGCTGCCACGCTGGCCGCCGGGCGGACGCCGGGTGAGGAGTCGGCCGAGGCCGGCTTCGCCCGGGACATGTCCCGGCACCACGCGCAGGCGGTCGAGATGGCCATGCTCGCGTACGCCAAGGGGCAGGATCCGGCGATCCGGCAGATGGGGTACGACATGGCCCTCACCCAGCAGGCGCAGATCGGGCACATGCAGCGCTGGTTGCAGGAGTGGGACCTGCTGCCCACCGGCACCCGGCCGGCGATGGAGTGGATGCCGGACGGCGTACGGGTGGACGCGAACGGGCTGATGCCCGGCATGGCCACCCGGGAGCAGATCACCCAGCTCCACGAGGCCCAGGGTGCCGAGGTCGACCGTCTCTTCATCGACCTGATCATCAAGCACCACCTCGGCGGGATCCACATGGTCGACGGGCTCCTCAAGACGTCCGACCGGGCCGAGGTGGTCCGGATGGCCGAGGCCATGAAGCAGGCGCAGCAGAAGGAGATCAACGAGCTCCGGAAACTCCAGCAGGCCGCCGGCTGATACCGGGACGGTCCGCGACCGCCGCAACACGTGTACGACCGGAGAGGGGCCCCGCCGGAACACCGGCCGGGCCCCTCGCCCGTCCGCAGGTCAGCCCCGAGCGTGCCCCACTTGTCCGATAGACACTTTTAGTACTTTCTGAACTAATTACCGAGCTTGACAACCTTTCTCCCCACATATCGTGACCAGTTGGGATTCGGGCTCGTTGCGCAGGACGTGGGGGTTGCACTCAGAGACGCACGGCGTTCGGTCACCAGTTGGTGCCGACGCCACACCATCGGCGGTGACGGGACGGTGGCAGCCGTCCGTCGCGGACAGCGGCAGAGCGAGTCGGGAGCGCTCAGCCGCGAGCAGGAGCTGGAACTCATCGACACCCTGCGGGGCGTCCACCCCGACGAGTTCGGGCTGGACGAGGAACTCTGGACTCGCCAGAGTCTGCACACCCTGATCGAGCAGCACTTCGGGCTGACCCTGGACGCCGGGGTCGTCGGGGCGTACCTGCGGGCCTGGGGGCTGGGCCCCCGCGAGCCGCGCGAGCGCGCCTGCGGGCTCTGCGTCGGCGCGGTCGAGCGGTGGGTACGCGGCGAGTACCCGGCCATCACCCGGGCCGCCCAGGAGCACCTCGCCGAGGTCTACTGGCTCGGCCGGGTACGCCTCCGGGGCACCATGCCGGCAGCCGACGTGATCTCGGCGGTCTCCTCGCGCGGCCGGGTGCGGTTCATGGTCACCACGCCGTCGGTGGATCCGGCACTACCCCGGGACTTCGTGCTCCGCCTCAGCGGCACCGAGCAGCGCACCGTGCACCTGATCGTGGACGGCTCCTGGGCCCGCAACGAGTGGCCCCGCCGCCTCCCCCGACGCATCGTGCCCCACCCCCTCCCCAGCTGCGGCCGCACCCAAGCCGCCTGACCCACCCCACCCCGTCCCCGTCCCCGCCCCCTCTCGCTGCGTTGATCAAGAGGTTTTGGCCTTCGGAATAGCCCGTCGAGTACCAAAACCTCTTGATCAACCGGACGACGCGGGGGTGGGTGTAAGGGTGGGGTCGGGGTGCCGGTTCGGCGATCGAAGGGTGAGTTTGCTAGTCTTCTCCAGTCGCTGAGCCCCCGTAGCTCAGGGGATAGAGCACCGCCCTCCGGAGGCGGGGGCGCAGGTTCGAATCCTGCCGGGGGCACCAGAGCAGACCAGCACGAGCAAGGCCGTTGACCAGAGATTCCCGGTCAGCGGCCTTTTTCGCGCCCAGCGGGCAGCACCGGACACGCACCGACCACGGCTGGATCGCCCTTCCGGGCCGTGACGACCCCCGATCGGCGGTCAGTACGGGGATGCGTGCCGACACTATGCTGTGAGCACCTCGCCACTCTGCGGAAGGGCTGCCGGTGCCCCGGGTGAACGTACGGTGGTCGCGGATCTCGGCCACCGAGAAGGCGTCCTACGGTGGTGCGGCGATCGCGGCCTCGGCCACGGTGGCGGTGGCGGTCGTGCAGGGCGCGGTGCCGTTGCTCGCCGGGCAGGGCGGTACGATCGCGGTCGCGGTGGTGTCGTTCCTCGCCGGGGTGGCCGTCACCGGCGCGACGGTCGCGGTGGTCGCCACCGTACGCCGACGATCCCTGGCCGGCGACGGACCGGAGTTCGACGTCTTCGTCTCGACGCCGATGGCCTCCCTGCCAAAGTCGGAGTACCCGGCCCACCGCCGACAGATCATGACGCTGATCCGGGAGATCGAGCAGCGCGCCGGGCTGAGCTGCTACTACGCCGGACGGGACCGTCCCGAGATCGCCGACTTCCCCGCCGTCGACCTGGGGTTCCGGGACGAGTTGCGGGCGCTGACCCACAGTCGACACTTCCTGCTGGTGCTGCCCGTGTCGAATCCGTCGAGCGCGCTTGTCGAGGCCGGGGTGGCGATCGCCCTGCGCACACCGTCCATCTATTTCAGACACACGTCCGCGGTGCTGCCGTTCCTCCTCCGGGGAGCGGCCAACTCCAATCATCCGGACATACCCCGGATCCGGGTCTACGAATACGCTGATTTCAGCGAGTTGGCGACCCTGGTCCGGGTCAACGGCAAGGGCCTTTTCGAGAGCCACACCTGACCAGCACGATCGGAACGTGGATGTCGAACATCTCGGGCGCCAAGAAACTCTTCGTCATCATGCCGTTCGGTCTGAAGCGGCTGCCCTCCGGCCTGATGCACGACTTCGACCGCTTCTATCACGGGATCCTCCGCCCGGTGGCTCAGGACGCCGGGTGGTCGGTGTTCCGCGCCGACGAGATCACCGAGCCGGGCACCATCGTCAACCAGGCGTTCCGGCACCTCCAGGCCGCCGACGTGGTGGTCGCCGACATCAGCTCGCCCAACGGCAGCGTCTACTACGAGTTGGGCGTGCGGCAGGCCATCTCGCCGGGCAAGACGATTCTCGTCGCGGTGCACGGCACCGAGTTGCCGTTCGATCTGAAAAGCCAGCGGGTGCTCTTCTACAGCCCACAGTTCGACCAGGATCCACGGTTCCGGTTCGCGTACCGCGAGGCGCTCATCTCGGACAGCCCGCACGTCCACAATCCGGTCCGGGACGCGTTGAGCGACCTCGGGTTGAACTTCCATCCGCGTACCGACCGGGTCGCCTTCGAGCAGGAACTGCACCACAAGATCGAGCGGAGCCGCAACATCGAGCAGTTGCTCGCGGTCTGGCACTGGGCGCGGCAGTCGGGTGACCTGCCGACCGGGGCGTTGCTGTCGTTGAGCAACCGGTTGGCCGCCGAGGGCGACTACGCCAGCGCGGTGCAGGTCCTCGACGCCGCCTTCCCTGAGGCTGACGGCGACTGGGAGGTGCACCGGCAGCGCGGCTTCTACCTGCGCAAGCTGACCCGGCTCGACGCGGCCGAGGTGGCGCTGAACCGGGCGTACGAGCTGAACCCCTCGGACCCGGAGACGCTCGGCATGCTCGGCGGCGCACTGAAACGTCAGGGCCGGTACGCCGAGGCGCTGCGCCTCTACCAGCAGGGTGCCACCCTCTCCCCCACCTCGTTGTACCTCGCGGTGGCCTGCGCCGGCATGCTGGCCATCGCCGATCCCGGCAACCCCGAACCGGCGCTCGCCCGGTACCGGCAGTTGCTCGACGAGATCGACTCCCGCCCCGGGCAGGAGACCGACTCCTGGGCGAACCTGGTCCGGGCCGAGGCACACTTCGTGCTGGGCGACGTGGAGGCGGCCCGCCGCTTCGGGCGGGCGGCGGTCCGGTACGGCGCGGAACGGCTGCACCTGGAGTCGACCGCCGACCAGATTCTCATGCTGCACGCCAACGGCCTGCCGCTGCGCGACGCGGACGGTTTCGCGCGCTGGCTGGTTGACGGGGCCAGGGATCCGGCGTCCACGACCGTGGAGGAGCGGGGCGCACCGGCGACCGATCCGGACTTCCCCCGTCGGATGATCTTCCACATCTCCGACGTCCACTTCGGATCGATCACCGAGGGCGGCAGCCGCATCGACGTGCACCGGTTCGCCGACACCGAGAACTCCGACCGGCTCAGCGTCGAGCTGACCCGGGAGTTCCACGGCGCCCTCAAGCGGTCGGGCTGCGCCGCCTCCGACGCCGTCCTGGTGGTCTCCGGCGACTCCACCTACACCGGACGGCAGGACGAGTTCGACCTGGTCCGGCAGTTCCTCACGGAGCTGTGCGAGAACACCGGGATGGACCGCAGCCAGGTGGTGCTGGTCCCCGGCAACCACGACATCGACTGGCTCCAGACCAAGTCGAACCGGGCCAACCGCTTCGACAACTACCTCACCTTCGCGCACCAGTTCTATGGCGAGGAACTGTTCCACGAGGTCTATCCCCGCATCGAGTGGGACCTGCGGACCTCGGGCACCCGGCCGGAGGCGAGGGAGATCGTCTATCGGCGTACCGACCGGACGATGACCGTCGTCGGGTTGAACTCCTGCATCTTCGAGGACGACCAGAACCACTACGGCTACATCGGCAAGCGTCAGCTCGACATCGTCAAGGACCTGCTGGAGCAGGAGCCGCCGGAGAACGTACGGGTCGCGGTCATGCACCACCACCTGCACCCCTTCCCCGAACCGCTGGAGCCGCGACGGGGTGACGCGGTCGTGCTCGACCTGTCCACCGTCCGCGACGCCGGGCTGGTGGAGCAGCGCCTGGAGCGGCTCGGCTTCTCGCTGCTGCTGCACGGGCACAAGCACAAGCCGCAACTGCGCGAGACGCTGGTGCGGATCCCGCAGAACGACTCCAGCGTGACGCCCCGCCCGCTGATCGTCTCCGGCTGTGGCAGCACCGGAGTCAGCCAGCACGAACTGGAGCACAACCAACCGAACCACTTCGCCGTCCTGGAACTGGCCCAGCCGGTCCGGGTGCCGGGTGCCGACTTCCTGGTCATCGAGTGGCGCGAGCTGGCCGTGGCACCGGGCGCCGAATGGGTCACCAAGCAGCGCTGGACCATCAAGGGCTGACCTCGCCCGGTGCCTCCGCGAGGGCCGGGTCCGCGCACGTGCCGGTCGCCGAGGGGCCTGTTGGGGACGGGACCTTGGTCCTGCCCGGCTCAGGTGTTCCGGCCCGGGTGCCGGAGCCCCGGCGCGGGGGATGGTGATCCCGTAAGAAGCTGACTGCGGAGGCGACGATGACCATCCACCACGGCACCCGACGATCGATCGAACGGCCGCTGGAGCACGCCGAGATGCCCGGCGCCATGCTCACCGTCACCGCCGCGCGGGCGCTGGCCGTGCTGCGGGTCGCCACCGGCCTGATCTTCCTCTGGGCCTTCCTCGACAAGACCTTCGGCTTCGGGTACGCTACCCCGGCCGAGCGGGCCTGGATCAACGGTGGCTCCCCCACCCGGGGCTTCCTCGCCAACGTGGAGGTGGGCCCGTTGCAGTCGATCTCCCACACGATCGCCGGCACCTGGTGGGCCAACGTGCTGTTCATGGTCGGTCTGGCCGCCATCGGCGTCGCCCTGGTGGCCGGTGTCGGGCTGCGCGTCGCCGCCGCCTCGGGCACCGTGATGATGGCGCTGATGTGGCTGGCCGAGTTCCCGCTTGCCCGGTTCACCGCCGCTGGCGACCCGACCGGCTCGACCAACCCGCTGGTCGACTACCACCTGATCTACGCGGTGGCGCTGATCGCCCTCGCCGCCGCGTACGCCGGACACACCTGGGGTCTGGGGCGGATCTGGGCCCGCCTGCCCTTCGTGCAGCGGCACCGCTGGATGATCTGACGCCCCGACCGACGCCGGGCCGGACCGCCTCCAGGGTCCGGCCCGGCGTCGTGTCGGCACCTGTCGACGAACCCGCACCGTCTTCCGGCGGACCGGACCCGGCACAGCACCAGGCGGACCGGACCCGCACCGCACCGCACCGGGCAGACCGGACCTCAGCCCGACTCTCCGGAACGGGTTCCTCGGCGCGTCGGTCCTCTGCTGCCGCCCTCGGCGCGCCGGCCCGTCACACCGTCCTCAGCCGCCCTCGGCGCGCCGGGCGCGGGCCCGGCGCCGGCCCTCGTGCATGGCCTGCACCCGGGGTACCGGGATGGTCCGCCCCTCCTCGACCAGGTCGGCCGGGAGCGGCTGCGGGGACGGCATCGCCTCGGCCCACGGGTCACCGTCCGCGAGCAGGCCGGGCACCGTCCGGATGGTGAAGTCCGCCGGGGCCACCGACTCCAGGTCGGCCCAGGGCACCGGGAAGGAGACCGGCACACCGGGCCGCAGCCGGGCGCTGTAGACGGACACGACGGTGGCTCCGCCGGACCGGGTCGGGTCCACGAAGACCTTGCCGGCCCGGTCCTCCCGGATGAACGCGGTGGTGGCCAGCGCCGGGTCGAGCCGTTCCGCACGGGCCGCGAGGGCCCGGGTGGCGGCGGCCAGTTCCTCGGCGTCCGGACCGGCCGCGATCGGCACGAAGACGTGTACCCCCTTGGCGCCGCTGGTCTTCACCGCACCGGTCAGCCCGGCGTCGGCGAGGGCCTGGCGGACCAGCAGGGCGGCGGCCACCCCGGCGCCGAAGCCGCCGTCGGAGGGTGGGTCGAGGTCGAGCACCAGGTGCGTGGGACGGCTCAGGTCGTCGACCACCGCCAGCGTCGGGTGGTACTCCACCGCGCGCTGGTTGGCGAACCAGAGCAGGGTACGGCGATCGTCGCAGAGCGCGTACGCGATCTCGCGGTGGGACGCCTCGGCCCAGACCGGCGTCCGGCGTACCCAGTCGGGGGTGTAGCGGGGCAGGTTCTTCTGCATGAACGGCGGCTGCCCGGGGCGTACCCGGACCACTGACAGCGGCCGTCCGCGCAGGTGCGGGACGAGCCGGTCGGCGACCGCGTCCAGGTAGTCGACCAGGTCCCGTTTGATCGCGCCGGACCCGTCGAAGAGCGCCTGATCGAGGTTGGTCAGCGCCACGCCGTCCCTGGTCTCGTCCCCCCGACTCATCCGCCCACCATCCCGCCGCCGCGACACGCGGTCAACCGGAACGCGCCGATCCGCCTACGCACTCAGCTCGAAAGGCGCACTGGCGCACTGGGGCGCGGACGGTCGGCTCGACTCACCCGCGGGACGGGGCACCCGGCTCCGCCCAGCTCACCCGCTCAGGCCAGTCGTTCGCCGGCGGCGACCGTGGCGAGCAGTCGGGCGGTGTGCGCACGGATCGCCGCGTACACAGCGGAGCCGTAGCTGATCCGGGCCACGCCGAGCGAGGCGAGTTCGGCGAGCGTCGGTGCCGCCGGGCGGGCCAGCACGTTCACCGGTCCGGGCACCTCCGCCACGAACGTCCGCAGGTCGGCGGCGTCGGCGAGCACGATCGGATAGACGCAGTCCGCACCGGCCGCCAGGTAGCGGCGGGCCCGGCGGATCGCCTCGGCGAGTCGCCGGGCCGGGTCGCCGGCCTGCTGGAGGAAGACGTCCACCCGGGCGTTCAGCACCACCGGTACGCCGGCAGATCCGGCCGCCGCCCGGATCTCGGCCAGCAGGTCGGCCTGCTTCTCGGTGTCCACCATCGCGCCGCCGGCCGGCTCGGAGTCCTCCAGGTTGAGCCCGACCGCGCCAGCGTCGAGCAGGCGCTCGACCAGTTCCGCCGGAGGCAGGCCGTACCCCCGCTCCAGGTCGGCGGTGACCGGCACGGTCACCGCACGGGCGATCCTGGCCACCGCCGCGAACATCTCGGCCGGTGGGGTGCGCTCGCCGTCGGCGTAGCCGAGCGACTCCGCGACGGCGGCGCTGCCGGTGGCGACAGCGGGGAATTCGGCGTCGGCCACGGCCCGAGCCGAGCCGGCGTCCCAGGCGTTGGGCAGGACGAGTGGTTCACCGGGACGATGCAGCGCGCGCAGTGCCGCCGCCCGATCGATCGCGGTAGAGGTCATAGCGCGATTCTGGGCATCGGACGGGCGGGAGCCCGAGAGCCAATCACACCCGGGTGGTTGTGGCGAAGACCACTGATCTGACCGATCGGTCAGCCTCTGACCGATCGGTCAGGCATGCTGGCTGCCATGGCCCGCCCGACCCAGCAGACCCACGACGAGATCCTGGCCGCCGCCACCCGGCGGTTCGCCGCCACCGGCTACCGGGGCACCTCGTTGCAGGACATCGCGCGCGAGGTCGGCTGCTCCAAGGCGGCGGTGCTCTACCACTTCGCCAACAAGGAGGCGATCCTCACCGAACTGATGGCGCCCGCCGTCGAGGTGTTGCAGGCGCTGGACGACCGGATCGCGGCGCAGGCCGACCCCGCCCGCGCCCAGCAGGTCGCCACCGAGGGCTTCGTCGACCTCGCCGTCCGGTTCCGTGGCGAGATCGCCCTGCTCCGCGGCGAGTTCCCCGAGCTGCTGCAACAACCCGACTTCGCGCACATCCACGAGATCTCCGAGCGGCTCATCGCCGCCCTGGCCGGACGCTCGTCCCGGGACTCGGCCCGGATCTGCGCGCTGGTGCTCCTCGCCGGCATCGCGGAGACCTGCGGACAGTTCGCCGAGGTGTCCGACGAGGACCTGCGGGCCGCCCTGCTCGCCCTGCTGCGACGGGCGCTGGAGCCCGTTCACTGACCCGTTCCACCATTCACTGAACCGAGGGAAAGGACCTCATGGCGACCCTGCTCTACCGGCTTGGCCGGGGTTCGATGCGCCGACGGCGGCTCGTGGCCGCGATCTGGCTCGTCGTACTCGTCGGGCTCGGCCTGGCCGCAGCGACCCTGCGCGGCCCGACGGCCAGCAACTTCACCATGCCCGGGACCGAGTCGCAGCGCGCTCTCGACCTGCTCGCCGAGCAGTTCCCGGCCGCATCCGGTGCCACCGGCACGATCGCCGTCAAGGCGCCCACGGAGGGACAACTCGGCACACCCGAAGGCCAGGCGGTGGTCCAGTCGATCACCCAGGAGGCCACGGCGGTTCCCGGCGTCCTCGCCGCCGTCGATCCGTTCCAGGTCGGCGCCGTGTCGCCGGACGGCCGGTACGCCCTGATCCAGGTGCAGTTCGGCGGTGGCTCCGACGCGATCACCGACGAGCAGCGCGAGGCGTACGAGCAGGTCGGCACCCAGGCCGAAGGCCAGGGCTGGCAGGTCGCGCCCGGCGGTGAGGTGCTGAACGCCGAGCCCGAGGTGGGCTCGACCGAGGCGATCGGTGTCGCGGTCGCCCTGGTCGTTCTGGTGATCACCTTCGGTTCGCTGGTGGCGGCCGGGATGACCATGCTCAACGCGCTGATCGGTGTCGGCGTCGGCATGGCCGGTCTCTTCGCGCTCAGCAGCGTGGTGGAGCTGACCAGCACCGCGCCGATCCTCGCGCTGATGCTCGGCCTCGCCGTCGGCATCGACTACTCACTGTTCATCACCTCCCGCTACCGGCAGAACCTCCTCGAAGGACTGCCCGCCGACGAGGCGATCGGTCGAGCGGTCGGCACCGCCGGATCGGCGGTGGTCTTCGCCGGGGCCACCGTGGTCATCGCCCTCGCCGGCCTGTCGGTGGTGAACATCCCGTTCCTGACCGTGATGGGTCTGGCCGCGGCCGGCACGGTGACCGTGGCCGTGCTGGTGGCGATCACCCTGCAACCGGCCCTGCTCGGCTTCGCCGGCCGCCGGGTGCTGCCCCGCAAGCTGCGTACGGCCGCACCGCAGGCCGCCGACGGCGACCAGAGCACGCCGGAGCCGACCGAGAGCGGTGCGGGCACCGACGTGGCCGCCGTCACCGGCGAGGACCGGTCGACGTTCGGGTTCCGCTGGGCGGCGTTCCTCACCCGCTTCCGGATCCCGGTGATCCTGGCCGGCGTGATCGGTCTCGGCCTGCTCGCGCTGCCCGCGCCGGACATGCGTCTGGCCCTGCCCGACGCCGGCACCGCGCCGGCCGGTTCGGCTCCCCGGGTCGCCAACGACCTGATCACCGAGGGCTTCGGGCCGGGCTTCACCGGCCGTCTCGCGGTGGTCGTGGCCGGCGACGACGCGCAGGCCACCGCCGCTGCTGTGCCGCAGGTGGCGAACCTGGTGCAGAACACCGAGAACGTGCTGGCGGTGGCTCCGCCGCAGCTCAGCCCGGACGGCCGGACCGCGCTGCTCGGGGTGATCCCGCTGACCGGCCCGACCGACCCGGCCACCGAGACGATGGTGCACGACATCCGTACGGCGGTCGACGGCGTCCAGGGCGCCGACGTGCTGCTGACCGGCGTGACCGCGATCGGCATCGACATCTCGGAGAAGCTCTCCGACGCGATGCCGGTCTATCTGGGCCTGGTGGTCGGCCTGTCGATCCTGCTGCTGATGCTGGTGTTCCGGTCGGTGCTGGTGCCGGTCAAGGCGGCGCTGGGCTTCCTGCTCACCGTGGCTGCCACCTTCGGTCTCACGGTGGCGGTGTTCCAGCAGGGGCACCTGGCGGGCCTGCTCGGCCTGGACACCCCGGGCCCGCTGATCAGCTTCCTGCCGATCCTGCTCATCGGCATCCTGTTCGGCCTGGCCATGGACTACGAGGTCTTCCTGGTCTCCCGGATGCGGGAGGACTTCGTCCACGGTGACACCGCCCAGCAGGCCACCATCAACGGGATGGGGCACGGTGCCCGGGTGGTCACCGCCGCCGCGCTGATCATGACGTCGGTCTTCGGCGGCTTCGTCTTCCTCGACGACCCGGTCATCAAGTCGATGGGCTTCGCGCTGGCGGTCGGTGTGGCCATCGACGCCTTCGTGGTCCGGATGACCATCGTCCCGGCGGTGATGTCGCTGCTCGGCAAGGTGGCCTGGTGGCTGCCGCGTTGGCTGGACCGGATCCTGCCCAACGTCGACATCGAGGGCGAGAAGCTGCGCGCCAAGCTCGACGACAAGGCGCACGCCAACACCTGACGGCATGCGTGAAAGGAAGGGTCCCCTGCTAACGCCTCGTGCATAGCAGGGGACCCTTCCTAACATCAGCACCCCGAGCGCCCGCACCCCACCCCGCAGCGCGAGCGCGCGTTCAGACGCCCGCTGGATAGGTCTCCATCTCGCCCGGTGTGGTCAGCGCGGGCAGCGGATGCAGGGCGGTGGCCTCGTCACACCAGACGAAGGCGTCGTACCGGTCCCCCAGCCGGGTCGGCACGTAGTTGCCCCACGACTCGAACGACGGGTCGTAGACCACGCCGATCGCCCGGTGGTCGAGCGTGTCGGTGACCCAGCCGGGCTGGTCCGGGCCGCCGAAGACCAGCACCGCCCGGTCCGGCATCAGCTCGTGCAGCCGGTGCTCCAGCGAGCCGGGGCGGGCCGGCGGCACCACCATCGCCTCCGCCGGGGACCCCCAGCGCGGTGCCGCCGTCACCGTGCCGTGATAGCTGCCGAAGCCGATCAGGGCCACCCCGTCCGGTCCGTACCGCTCCCGGGCCAACTGGCCGATGGTGAGCATCCCGTCGTCGGCCATGTCGGTGGCCCGCGCGTCGCCGACGTGCGTGTTGTGCGCCCAGACCACACCCCGGGCACCCGGCCCGTAGCGGTCCAGCAACCGGTCCAGGGTGTCGGCCATGTGGCCGTCCCGGATGTTCCACGACCCCGGCCCGCCGGCCACCATCTCCCGGTAGTACCGCTCCGCGCCGGCCACCACCTCCGCGTTCTGCCAGGCCGAGAAGGCGCCCGGCCCGTCCGTGGCGGCGTGTTCGCGGGTACGCGCCAGCAGCCGCACCACCTCCTCCTCGCAGCGGGCGGAGACGAAGCGGCTGGCCAACCCGTACTCCTCGACCTGCTTGCCGTACGGCTCGAAGCACCGGTAGGCGTCCTGGGCGGCCTCCAGCGACGCCGGGTCCTCCTCGCCGAGGTAGTCGAAGATCGCCTGCATGGACTCCCAGAGGCTGTACACGTCCAGCCCGTGGAACCCGGCCCGGGACGTCTCGGGCCGTTCCAGGTTCCAGGCTCGAAGCCAGCGGCAGAACCGGGCCACCTCGGCGTTGGACCACATCCACGTCGGCCAGCGTTCGAAGCGTTCCAGCGCGGTCTGCGGCTCCGTCGCCCCACCCGACGCAGCAGTCACCGACCGGTTCACCCGGTCGCAGTCCGGCCAGTCCCCCTCCACCGCGACGAAGCTGAACCCGCACTCGGCGATCAACCGCCGGGTCAGCTGTTCCCGGATGCGGTAGTAGTCGTGGCTGCCGTGCGTGGCCTCGCCGATCATCACCACCCGGACGTCCCGGACTCGCTCCAGCAACGGGTCGAGGTCGCTCGGTGCGCCGAGCCGCTGTACCAGCATGCCTGCGGCTACCCGGCACCCCCGGCAGCAAACCCGGGGGTGTGCCGGGCGCCTCGGGCGGGTAGGCCGTCAGCATGACCGACAGTGGTGCCCTCCTGCCGGAGCAGATCGCGGGGCTGGACTTTCCCGTCTCCCGCGAGGACCTGATCCGCTGGTGCCAGGAGAACGGCGCCAGCACCGAGCAGTTGGAGGCGGTCCGGGCGCTGCCGGTGGCGCACTTCGGCTCCCCGGCCGACCTCGGCGAGGCCCTACGCGCGGCGACCTGAGCAGACGTCACCGTGGTGACCTGACCGGCGTCAGCGTGCGCTGCGCGGCGACCTGAGCCGACGTCAGCGCGGGACGCGGGTCAGGCGGGCAGGTCGACGGTGGCGGAGCGGGTCCGGGCGGTCTCGGCGGCGGCCAGGACGGCGACCACCTCGCGGCCGAAGCGGACGTCGCAGCGGTGGTCCCGGGTGCCGCCGTCCACCTCGGCCAGCAGTTGGTCGATGGCCACGCCGAGGGCGGTCGCGGAGGAAGCGCTCGGGTTCGGCAGCCGCTCGACGCCGTTGTCGCCGTAGAGGGTGAACTCCGCCGCCACCGCCTCGGGCGGGGCGTCCAGCGTCAGCGACACCGTGCTGGTGGCCCCGCCGTCGTGGGTGAGCAGCAGGTGCACCAGGTCACCGGGGCCGTCGACGGCCGCCACCCGCCGTACCCGGCCCAGCACCGGCAGCAGGACGGCCAGCGCGTGCGGGCCGATGTCCCAGAGCGCGCCGCGTTCCCGTCGCCAGGGCGACTGGGCGTACGGGCTGCTGGGCTGGAAGACCGACGCGAACCGGACCACGTTGGCGGTGTGCCAGCCGCCGGCCGCCGCGACGGCCGTGAGGAAACCGGCGACCTCCGGTTGGTACCGGCCGGTGAAGAAGACCACCGAGGCCACGCCCGAGGTGGTGGCGGCCTCGACCACCCGGTCGGCGTCGGCGACGGTCAACGCCAGCGGCTTGTCCAGCAGCAGGTGACGCCCGGCGGTGGCGGCCCGGACGGCGATGTCGGCCTGTACGTCCGGGGGCAGCGCCACGGCGACCGCCTCGCACGCCTCGATCAGCGCCTCGACCTCGGCGAAGGCCGGTACGCCGTACCGGGTGGCGAGCGCGGCGGCCCGATCCGGGTTGCGTCCCCAGACGCCGACCAGTTCCGCCCTCGGGTGCGCGTCGAGCGCCGCCGCGTGCGTCTGTGCCGCCCAGTGGCCGGTGCCGAACAACCCGAACCGCATTACCGGTACCTCCGCCGTCTCGCCTGGCTGCCGCGTACCCGCAGCGGGGTCCACGCTAGTCCCCGGTCGGTCCGGCCCGGCGCCCCGCCGCCTGTACTACGGGGGTTAGTAGAGTGGGCCGGTGATCGGAACGAGCACCGGACGGACCCGGTGACCGCCGCGCCCGTCGCCGGGTCCCCGGTCGACGGCGTCCCGGCGACCGTCGCCATCGTGCTGTCGCTGCTGGTCGCCGTGTGGGCGCTGGTGGCCACGCTGCGCCACCGCGCGCCGGACCGGGTACAGATGATCGGCCTGGCCGTGCTGGAGTTGGCGTTGCTCGGGCTGGCGGTGCTGGCCGGGGTGGCCCTCGCCGGTGGCGAGCAGCCCGGCGAGCCGGGCGCGTTCTTCGGCTACCTGGTGACGCTGGTCTGCCTGCCGCCGCTGGCTGCGGTGCTGGCCCGGATGGAGCCGACCCGCTGGGGTTCGGCGATCGTCTGCGCGGTCTGCCTGGTGACGCCGGTGGTCGTGGTGCGGCTCCAGCAGACCTGGGAGGTGCTCGGTGGCTGAGGCGCGGACCGCCGGGACGACCCGGACCAACGCCGGCCCCGGCCGTCTGCTGATCGCGGTGTACCTGCTCTTCGCGATCGCCGCCACCAGCCGCGCCGGCCTCCAGATCATCACCCGGTTCGACGAGGCGCCGCTGGCGTACCTGCTCTCGGCGTTGGCCGCACTGGTCTACATCGTGGCGGCGGTGGGGCTGGCCCGGGCCGGGCACACCGGTCGTCGGGTGGCCCTGGCCTGCTGCCTCGTGGAGTTGGTCGGCGTGGTCGGGGTGGGCGCGTTCAGCCTGGCCCGCCCCGACCTGTTCCCGGACGAGACGGTCTGGTCCGGTTTCGGCAGCGGGTACGGCTACATCCCGCTGGTGCTGCCGGTCCTCGGCCTGGTCTGGCTCTGGTCCACCCGCCCCCGGATGTAAGGAAGGGCCCCCTACTAACGCCTCGTGTATAGGAAGGGTCCCCTGCTAACACCCACCACCCACCACCAACAGGAGCGGGTCAGTCGCGCGGCCCGCCCGCGACGTAGATCACCTGACCGGAGACGAAGGACGCGCCCTCGCTGGCCAGGAACGAGATGGTGTGCGCCACGTCCTCGGGCCGCCCGACCCGACGGACCGGGATCTCCCCCTCGGCGTGCTTCTGCATCGCCTCGAAGTCGATTTTCATCCGGGCGGCGGTGGCGGCGGTCATGTCGGTGACGATGAAGCCCGGCGCCACCGCGTTGACGGTCACCCCGAACGGCCCCAGCTCGATGGCGAGGGTCTTGGTGAACCCCTGCATCCCGGCCTTCGCGGCGGCGTAGTTGGCCTGCCCCCGGTTACCGAGCGCGGACGTGCTGGAGAGGTTGACGATCCGACCCCACTTGGCCTCGACCATGTGCTTCTGCGCGGCCTGACTGACCAGGAACGCACCCCGCAGGTGTACGCCCATGACCGTGTCCCAGTCGGCGTCGGTCATCTTGAACAGCAGGTTGTCCCGCAGTACCCCGGCGTTGTTGACCAGCACGGTCGGCGCGCCCAGCTCGGTGGCGACCCGTTCGACGGCGGCCTCCACCTGCGCCCGGTCCGACACGTCCGCGCCCACGCCGAGCGCCCGGCCACCGGACGACGTGATCGCCTCCACCGTCTCGGCGGTCGCCGACTCCTCGATGTCGACCACCGCGACGGCCAGCCCGTCGGCGGCCAACCGCCTGGCGGTGGCCGCGCCGATTCCCCGCGCCGCCCCGGTCACGATCGCGACCCGCTGCCCCTCCGACATGCCTACCTCCCGGTAACCTCGCTCGACGGCAGGAGCCTAACCCACCGTGCGCCCACCTCCGGCCCACCGAGATCCCCGACCGGCCGGCGACGGTCGGGGAATCCGGTGGGGAGGCTAGACGGACCAGGATCGACAGAGCCGGATCCACCGGTACCCGTGGCCGGCGATCTTGAGCTTGTCCAGCTTGCCCACGTCGTCGTAGTTGCGGTCGGCGAGCACGTCGATCGGCAGCTCCGCCTCCGACTCCAGCAGGCTCAGGTCGACCTCGGCGTCGTCGGTGCCCAGGTTGTGCAGGAAGACCATCGTGCCGGTCGGCCCGTCGGCCCGGTGCGCCAACACCCCCGCAGGCATGGGTACGTCGATGTGGGTGGTCGAGCCGAAGCCGATCTCCGGCGCCTCGCGCAGCGTACGGATCATCCGCTCGAACCAGCCGAGCAACGAGTTGCGGTCCCGTCGTTGCAGGGTGACGTTCACCTTCTCGTACCCGAACTCACCCTTGTCGATGACCGGGCGCACGAGCTTCTCCGACTCCGCCCGGGAGAAGCCGGCATTGGGCTCGTAGGACCACTGCATGGGGGTACGGATCGCCTCCCGCCCCGGCAGCGCCAGGTCCTCGCCCATCCCGATCTCCTCGCCGTACCGCAGCACGGGCGTGCCGCGCAACGAGAACTGGAGCGAGTACGCCAGCTCGATGCGCCGCCGGTCGTTGCCGAGCATCGGCGCGAGCCGCCGACGGATGCCCCGGTCGTAGATCCGCATGTTCTCGTCCGGGCCGAACTGCGCGTACACCTGGTTGCGCTGTTCGGCGGTGAGCCGGGACAGGTCGATCTCGTCGTGGTTGCGCAGGAAGGTGGCCCACTGGCCGCCCTCGGGCAGGGCCGGGGTGTCGCGCAGCGCCTCGATCACCGGCTCCGGGTCCTGGCGCGCCATGGCCAGCATCAGCCGCCCGTTGAGCATGAAGTCGAAGAGCATGTGCACCCGGTTCGCCGAGCCACCGCGGTCGCCGAAGAAGGCGGGCAGTTGGTCCGGCTCGACGTTCGCCTCGGCCAGCAGCACCGCGTCGCCCCGACGCCACTGCACGTGCTGGCGCAGCTCGGTGAGGAACTCGAAATCCAGCTCCGGGTTCGGGTCGCCGGGCTCGGTGCGCTCGATGATGAACGGCACCGCGTCCATCCGGAACCCGGCCACCCCGAGCTGGAGCCAGAACGACATGATCTTCTTGATCTCGGCGCGTACCTGGGGATTCGTGGTGTTGAGGTCCGGCTGGAACTTGTAGAAGCGGTGGTAGTACCAGGACTTGGCGGTCCGGTCGTAGGTCCAGGTCTCGTGCTGCTCGCCGGGGAAGACCATGCCCTGGTGCCGGTCCGCGGGCTCCTCGTCGGACCAGACGTACCAGTCGCGGTACGGCGAGTCCGGCGACGACCGGGCGGAGACGAACCAGGGGTGCTGGTCCGAGGTGTGGTTCACCACCAGGTCGATGATCACGCGGATGCCCCGGTTGCCGGCCTGGTGCAGCAGCTCGGCGAAGTCGCCGAGGGTGCCGAAGCGGGGGTCGACGTTGTAGAAGTCGGTCACGTCGTACCCGTCGTCACCGTTGGGCGACGGGTGGATGGGGTGCAGCCAGAGGCAGGTCACGCCCAGCCGGGCCAGGTAGTCCAGCCGGCCGATCAGACCCCGGATGTCACCGACCCCGTCGGCGTCGGAGTCCGCGTACGTGTCGATGTCGAGGCAGTACACGACCGCCTCGGAGTACCACCTGTCAGACATGCCCGGGAACCTTCTCCGTACGGCTCGCCCGGCAAACCCGCCGAGGTCGCGGGCGGGGCCCCGCCGGGGGGCGGCTGCTCGGTACGGTGCCGTCATGCGGAGCATCGATTGGTCCAGCGGGACCTGGCACGGGCAGCCGGTGCGGACGACCCAGGAGCCGGCCGGCGTCCTGAGCGTCGAGCCGGGGGCGAGCAGCGACCTGTGGCGGCACACCAGCTACGGATTCGTGCACGACGACGCCCCGGCCCTGCTCACGCCCTTCCCGGTGGGCAGCGCGATGGAGGTGGACTTCCCGCTCGACTACACCGAGCAGTTCGACCAGGCCGGCGTACTCGTGTGGGTGGACGACCGCACCTGGGTCAAGGCCGGGGTGGAGGTCAGCGACGGCCACCCGCAGGTCGGTGCCGTGGTCACCCGGGACTTCTCCGACTGGTCGGTCGCCCCGGTGCCCGAGTGGGCCGACCACGAGGTGACGGTACGCGTCAGCCGCACCGGCGACGCGCTGACCGTACGCGCCCGGGTGGCCGGCGAGCAGTGGCGGCTGGTCCGGCTCGCGCCGCTCGCGCCCGACGCGGTCGCCTCCGCCGGGCCGTACTGCTGCTCTCCCAGCCGGGGCGGGCTGACCGTGCGCTTCACCGACTGGCGACTCGGCCCGGCCGACGCCGCCCTGCACCCCGAGGAGTAGCAGCGGCTCCGGGCGGGTAGGAGCCTTCCCTCTACGCCGATCCTCGCGGAGGCACCGGATGGCACTCGCCCAGGACGTCGACCCGAGCCAGATCGGTGGACTGACCGGCTGGGTGGCCGGTGTGATCGACGCGGGCGGTGCGGTCGGCGTGGCGCTGCTGGTCGCCCTGGAGAGCATCATCCCGCCGATCCCCAGCGAGATCGTGCTGGCGATGGCGGGATACCTGGCCGGCGAGGGCCGCTTCAACGTGGTCGTGGTGACCGTCGCGGCCACCGCCGGTTCCCTGCTCGGTGCGCTGGTGCTCTACTGGCTCGGCGCCGCGCTCGGCGAGGAACGGCTCAAACGCTGGCTCGACCGGCTGCCGCTGGTGGACCTGGAGGACCTGGAGAAGGCCGACCGCTGGTTCGAGCGGTACGGCCGGTGGGCGGTCTTCTTCGGCCGGATGGCACCGGTGGTCCGCAGCCTGGTGTCGGTACCGGCCGGCGCCAACCGGATGCCGCTGGTCGAGTTCGTCACGCTGACCACGCTGGGCAGCGGCATCTGGAACGGGCTGTTCATCGGGCTCGGCTACGCGCTCGGCTCGCAGTGGCACGAGATCGACCGCTACAGCTCCTGGTTCGACTACGGCATCATCGCCGTCTTCGTCTTCATGATCGCCTCCTGGGCGATCAAGAAGAAGCGCCGCCGCGCCCGCCCCCGCACCCCCGTCTCCCGCTGACCTCGCGGCAGTGTCCCGCCCCGCCGTCAGCCCCCGCGATCATGGAGTTGTGGCTCTTGTTCTGACCACTTATGCGGCTTCTTCGGGAGCCACAACTCCATGATCGACGGAATGAGGTGGGGCGGGTTCAGGCGGTCAGGGGAGGGTGCGGAGGTGGGGGGCGACGGTGCGGGCGAAGGAGTTGTTGTGGGTGACGTCCCAGTTGATCGACCAGGTCATCGCGCCACGCAGGCCGGGGTAGGTACGCGGCGGACGGAAGCTGCCGCAGTTGGTGCCCCGGGTGAGGCAGTCCATCGCGGCGTTGACCACGCTGGGCGCGACGATGCCGCCACCGGCAGCCCCGGGACCGGCCGGCAGGCCGAGCCCCACCTGGTCGGGCCGTAGTCCCGCCTCCAACTGGATGCAGGCCAGCGCGACGATGAAGTTGACCGTGCCCTGGGCGTACGCGGCGTTGTTGTCGCAGCCGAGCATCGCCCCGGAGTTGTAGAACTGCGTGTTCACCACGGTCAGGATGTCCTTGATGTCCAGCGCCAGCTTGAAGTAGCTGGTGGTGGGGTTCTGCATGTCGATGGTCTGCGGCGCCATCGCGATGATCAGTCGGCTGCCCACCTTCGCCCGCAGGGAACGCAGCGCCTGCCCCATGTAGGTCGGGTTCAGGCCGTTCTCCAGGTCGACGTCGACGCCGTCGAAGCCGTAGCGCTGGATCAGCGCGTACACACTGTCGGCGAAGGCCACCGCGGACGCCGCGTCGTTCACCGCGACCCGGCCGGTCTCACCGCCGACCGAGATGATCACCTTCTTGCCACGGCTCTGGAGGGTGCGCACGTCGGCGGAGAAGTCGGCGTCGGTGTAGCCGCCGAGGGCGGCGGACAGGCCCGGGTCGATGGCGAAGGAGACCGCGCCGGGCGTGGTGGTGGCGTCGGCGAAGGCGACCGCGACCAGGTCGTACTCGGTGGGCACGTCCCGCAGCCGCAGCTCGACGGCCGGGTTGTCGAAGTTGTGCCAGTACCCGGTGAGGATGTGCTTCGGCAGGCCGGTGACCGGCGGCGGGCTGGTCGGCGGCGGTGTCGTCGGAGGTGGCGTGGTGGGCGGCGGCGTCGTCGGGGGCGGGGTGGTCGGCGGCGGGGTGGTCGGGGTGGTGCCGCCGGCGCAGGCCGCGCCGTTGAGCCGGCAGTTCGCGGGTACGCCGGAGCCGCTGCCGAGGAAGCCGAAGGAGACCGACGCGCCGGGGGCGATGGTGCCGTTCCAGGAGCGGTTGGTGAACGTGTGGCGCTGGCCGCTGGAGGTCAGCAACGCGTCCCAGTAGCTGCCGAGCGTGGTGCCGCTGGGCAGGTCGAAGGCGAGGCTCCAGCCGTTGACCGTGCTGCTGCTGCCGTTGGTGATGGTGTACTTCGCCTCCCAACCGGAGCCCCAGTCGGACGTCTTGGCGAAGCTGGCGGTGACTCCGGCGGCGTACGCGGCGGGCGCCAGCCAGACCGCACCGAGTGCGGCGGCCAGTGCGCCGACCACTGTGAGCACCAGGGTTCTGGACCGTTTCATGTGAGCCTCCAGACCGGACGGAAATCCATGGGCATCGACCTGGCGCTCATTATTAAGACTGTTAACTATTTCTGTCCAGGGTTGGTGTGAGGTTGTTAGGAGGGGTCCCCTGCTATGCACGAGGCGTTAGCAGGGGACCCCTCCTTGCACGGACCCGCGTGCGCGACGAGCACCGCCCTGCCGGGCAGCGTGTGCTCAGCGGCGGAACTGGAACCAGTTGACGTTGACGAAGTCGTTCGGCTGGCCGCTGCTGAACGTCAGGTAGACGGTCTGCCGGCCGGTTACCGAGGTGACGTTGCCGGGCACCGAACGCCAGCTCTGCCACCCGCCGGTGTTCGCGAGGGCGAAGCTGCCGATCGGCGTACTCGTCGGGCTGCCGATCCGCACCTCGACCAGACCGCTCACGCCGGCCGCCGCGCCGGAGGCCACCCGGGCCACGAAGTCGCGCGGCGCGGTGGAGCCGAAGTCGACGTTGTCGAAGCGGACCCAGTCACCGTTGCGCAGCGCGGCGATGTTCTGCCCGCCCTCGGAGCACGCCTCGACGATCACGCCGTTCTGCGCGTTGTACGACTCGGCCTGGATGGTGCCGTACGCGTCCCGCACCCCGGTCGGCGGCGGGGTGGTCGGCGGCGGCGTGGTGGGCGGGGTGCTGCCGCCACGGCTGTAGACGGCCACGTAGTCGACGAGCATCGGCCGCCCCGGCACGGTGCCCGAGGTCGGCGTGGTGCTGCCGGCCACCCCGTTCGGGAAGGCGCCACCCATGGCCACGTTGAGCAGCAGGAAGTAGCCCGCGTGGCTGGTCATCTGCGACCAGTACGGCTCGCCGACCCGGGACTGGCTGACGGAGTGGTAGAGCTGCCCGTCGACGTACCAGCGCAGTTGCTGGGGGCTGGTCGAGGCGTCCCACTCGAAGCGGTAGGTGTGGAAGGCCGACTGGCAGGTGCTGCCGGGGCAGGCGCGGGAGCCGCCGATGCCGTTGAACTCGTCGCACGGGCCGCCGGGCGCCACGCCGCAGTGCAGCACGCCCCAGACGGTGTTGAGCCCGTTCACGTTCTCCATCACGTCGAACTCGCCGATGCCGGGCCAGTTCTGGTAGTTGCCCCGGTACGGCGCGCCGAGCGCCCAGAAGGCGGGCCAGTAGCCGGAGGCGGCGGCGCCGGTGACGTTGGGCATCTGGATGCGTCCCTCGATGGCGAGGATGCCGCCGCTCGGGGCCTTGAAGTTGCTGCGGACCGTCTCGATCCGGGCCGAGGTCCAGCGGCCGGAGCTGTCGCGCAGCGGCGTGATCCGCAGGTTGCCGGCGCCGTCGTGGCTGACGTTCGCGGTGCTGTTGGTGTACGTCTGGATCTCGCCGGTGCCCCAGTTGGGCGGCCCGCCCGGGTAGCTGGTGCCGGTGTCGATGATCCAGTTGTTGGACGACGGGAGGGTGCCGGCGGCGCCGGTGAAGTCGTCGCTCCACACCAGGCTCCACCCGGACGGGGGCGTCGGCACGGCGGCGTCGGCGGTCGCGGCGAGCCCGGCGACGCCGGTGACGGTGGCGGTGATCAGGGCCAACGCGAGCCGCAGTCGGCGTCGCGCGGGCAGGGCGGCGGGCGCCGCCGGGGCAGGTGTCATGGGACGTACCTCTCTGCGGGACGGAGGTGTGAGAGCGCTCTCTCAGGAGTTGTACGTCCCACTCGAACAGTTGTCAATGTCGATCGACGGTGCTCCGGTTCCGCCGGATGTTAGGAGGGGCCCCCTGCTATGCACGAGGCGTTAGCAGGGGACCCCTCCTTGCACCGAGCAGGGCGGGTTTCCCTGGACCACCACGGGGGGTAATTGCCGGCCGACGGCGCGGACGTACCGCCCCGGCAGAAGCGGACGGTGGTAGTGATGGTCAGGCAGGTGGCGACGGCGCCGACCCGGCCGGTCGAGGAGACCGACCTGCTCACGGTGGGAGTCGAGGAGGAGTTCCTGCTGGTCGACCCGGACGGCGGCGCCGCGGTGCCCGCCGTCGAGGCGGTCATGGAACAGGTACCGGCGGAACTGCACGGCCAGGTCGAACGCGAGTTCCAGACCAGCCAGATCGAGATCGGCAGCCCACCCGGGCTGGAACTCTCCTCGATCCGGCACTCCCTGGCCCTGCTCCGCGCGGGGCTCGCCGACGCCGCCGAGCGGGCCGGTGCCCGGCTGCTCGCCATCGGCACCGGGCCGATCGACGGGCCGGTGCCGCCGGTGGTGGACAAGCCCCGCTTCGACCGGATGATCGAGCGCTACCGGCTGCTGGTGCCGGGGCCGGGCAACAACGGCATGCACGTGCACGTCGGGGTGCCGGACCCGGACACCGGGGTGCAGGTGCTCAACCACGTCCGGCCGTGGCTGCCGATCCTGCACGCGGTGACCACCAACTCGCCGTTCTCCGCAGGCGAGGACACCGGGTACGCGAGCTGGCGCTCGATCGAGTGGGAACGCTGGCCGTCGGTGGCGCCGACCCCGTTCCTGACCTCCCACCACCACTACCGACGGCTGATCGACCAGCTGATCGGCAGCGGGGTGATGCTCGACGAGGGGATGCTCTACTGGTATGCCCGGCTGTCGGCCAAGTACCCGACGGTCGAGCTGCGCATCGGCGACGTCTGCCCGACGGTGGACGACGCGGTCCTGGTCGCCGGCCTGGTCCGCGCGCTGGTGGCGACCGCGCTGGACGACATCGCCGCCGGACGGCCGCCACTGCCCGCCGACCACCACCTGCTGGTCGGCGCGCACTGGCGGGCCGCGCACGACGGCATGGAGGGCGACGCGGTCGACCTGGCCACCGGTGAGCTGCGCCCGGCGTGGGACCTGCTGAACCAGCTCGTCGGTCGGCTCGGCCCGGCGCTGGACCGGCACGGTGACCTCGCCGAGGTGACCGAGCTGCTGGACCGGCTGCGGGAGCACGGCACCGGCGCGACGCGGCAGCGTGCGGTGTTCGCGCGTACCGGTCGGTTGGAGGACGTGGTGGCGGACGTGGCGCGACAGACCCGGGGCGAGATCCCCGGCTGAGGAGGAGGATGGCCGTGGCGGAACGGTTGATCGTCGTCGGCGGGGACGCCGCCGGCATGGCGGCTGCCGCCCAGGCGCGGCGCCGCCGCGGCCGGGAGGACCTGGAGATCGTCGCGTTCGAGCGGGGGCACTACACCTCGTACTCGGCGTGCGGCATCCCGTACTGGATCAGCGGGCTCGTCGCCGACGCGCAGCAACTCGTGGCCCGGGATCCGGCGACCCACCGGGAGAAGTACGACATCGACGTCCGACTCCGGCACGAGGTCACCGAGATCGACCTGGACCGCCGCGAGGTGGTCGCCCGCGATCTGGACGGCGGCGGCGAGGTCCGGGAGGGCTTCGACACCCTGATGTACGCCACCGGCGCGGTGCCGACCAAGCCGGACTGGGCGGGTACCGACGCGCTCGGGGTCTTCGGGGTGCAGACGCTCGACGACGGCGCGGCCCTGCGCACGTGGCTGGAGTCCGACCCGAGGCCGGAGCGCGCGGTGGTGGTCGGCGGCGGCTACATCGGCGTGGAGATGGCCGAGGCACTGGTCCGACGTGGGCTGTCGGTGACCCTGGTCGAGCGCGACGAGCAGCCGATGTCGACCGTGGACCCGGACATGGCCACGCTCGTCACCGAGGCGATGCGGGGCCTCGGCGTGGACATCCGCACCGGCGTGCAGGTCGAGTCGCTCGGTGTCCGCGACGGCCGGGTCAGCGAGGTGGTCACCGACGACGGCCCGATCCCGACCGACGTGGTGGTGCTCGGCCTCGGCGTACGCCCCAACACCGCACTCGCCGAGGCCGCCGGTATGCCGCTCGGGCCGACCGGCGGCATCCGGGTGGACCGCCGGATGCGGGTGGCCGAGGTGCCCGGGGTGTGGGCCGCCGGGGACTGCGTGGAGACCCTGCACCGGGTCAGCGGCATGCCGGTGCACGTGCCCCTCGGCACCCACGCCAACAAGCAGGGCCGGGTGGCCGGCATCAACATCGGCGGCGGGTACGCCACCTTCGCCGGGGTGATCGGCACGGCCGTGGCCAAGGTCTGCGACCTGGAGGTCGGGCGGACCGGGCTGCGGGAGCGGGACGCGCTGGCGGCCGGCTTCGAGTTCGTCTCGGTGATCGCCGAGTCGACCAACCGGGCCGGCTACTACCCGGGCGCCCGGCCGATGACGGTCAAGCTGATCGCCGAACGCCCCAGCGGGCGGCTGCTCGGTGCCCAGATCGTCGGCTGGACCGAGGCGGCGAAGCGGATCGACACGTTGGCCGTGGCGCTGTGGAACCGGATGACGGTGGACGACATGACCGCGCTCGATCTCGGCTACGCCCCGCCGTACGCCCCGGTCTGGGATCCGGTGCTGGTCGCGGCCCGCAAGGCCGTCGACGCGCTCGACCCGCGCTGAGGTCTGCTCGGATCTCTGTCGGTGGGGGTGGCTAGGTTGTGCCTGCCGCCCCAGACAGGGGCGGTGCCGACCCCTCGGAGGACCCGCATGTCGCAGGAGACGACCTACCTCGAACTGTCCGAGACGGACGGAGCGCACAAGTTCTACGAGGTGGTGGTCGACGACACCACGCTGACCGTGCGCTACGGCCGGATCGGCGACCAGGGTCAGGTCAAGACCTCCGGCTACCCGGACAACGTGCGGGCGCGGGCCGCCGCCGCGAAGAAGATCGGCGAGAAGGTCCGCAAGGGGTACGCCCCGGCGGTGCCGGGCGTCCGCCAGAAGCGTTCGGTGTCGCGGCGGCAGATCGTCAGCACCCGCTCGACCGCCCGCACCGCCCCGGTGCTGTGGCGATACGACTCCGGCGCTCCCGCGTTCGGCATCTTCATCGACGGCCGCACCTGCACGGTCGGCAACGAGCGGGGCGTCATCACCACGCTCGACCACGACGCCCGGGTGCTGGACCAGGTCCGGCTGCCCGACGGGGTGAAGTGCATCGTCGCCGACGACGCCTGGATCTACGCCGGCTGCGACGACGGCAACGTCTACGACCTCTCCGGCAAGATCCCCCGGGTGGCGTACACGATCGCCCCCGACATCGACATCTACTGGCTGGACATCCACGACGGCGTGCTCGGTGTCTCCGACGCCGACGGCGGGATCGCCGCCGTCGACCACGAGGACGAGTTCCTCTGGCGGCGGGGCGGGCGCGGCAGTTCGGCCTGGATGGTGCGCTGCGACAGCGACGCGGTCTACCACGGCGACTCGACCGGGGTCAGCGGCTACGACTGGCGCACCGGGCAGGAGCTGTGGCACACCCGCACCGGCGCGGTGCTGTTCGGCTGGCAGGAGCGCGACGCGGTGTTCGCCGGCACCGCGACCCGCGAGGTGGTCCGCATCGGCAAGGACGGCCGGCACGCCCGCACCTACCGCGCCGACGCGGCGGTCTTCTCCTGCGCCACCGCCTCCGACGGCCGGTACGTCTTCGCCGGTGACAGCCAGTCCTCGATCTACTGTTTCGCCGAGGACGGCACCCGGTTGTGGAAGCTCGGCACGGGCTGCGGCTCGGCGTACTCCATGCAGTATCACGACCAGCGCCTCTACGTGGTGACCACCAGCGGCCATCTGGCCTGCATCGACGCCAGCGAGCCGGCGATCCGGGCGGCCGAGGCGGGCAGCGTGCCGACCGTGGTCGACGTGAAGGCACCGGCCCGGATGCCCGAGCCGGCGGCCGTCACCCAGGTCGAGATGGTCGCCGACGGCGGTGACGGGGTGATCGTCGAGTGCGTCGAGCAGGGCGGTCGGCTGCGGGTGCACGTGCTCTCCGCCGGCTACCACCAGAACTGGTCGGTGCAGTTCCCCAAGGGCATCCGCCAGCCGGGCGCCCGCTACCTGGTCACCGAGGTCCGCGAGTCCGGCCGGGGCGGTTTCTACCGCGCCTACGGCGACATCCGCCGCCTGCGATGACCCACCCGGTGCGGATCCCTGACGAGTTGACCTGGTTGCGCTCGATGCCGGGCGGTCCAGAGTGGTTGGCCGGGCTGCCGGAGCGGCTGACCACCTGCGCCCGGCACTGGTCGCTGCGGGTCGGGCCGCCCTTCGGGCACGGCACGACCTCGCTGGTGGTGCCCGCTGACCTGCCCGACGGCACCCGCGCGGTGCTCAAGTTGCAGTTCCCGGACTCGGAGAGCGAACACGAGGCGACCGCGCTGCACCACTGGGACGGCGACGGTGCCGTCCGGCTGCTCGCCCACGACCCCGACCTGCGGGCGCTGCTGATCGAGCGTTGCGATCCCGGTACGCCGTTGCGCGTACTCCCCCTGGACGACGCGGTGGACGCGGTGGTGGCGCTGCTCCCGCGCCTCTGGCTGCCCGCAGATCGGCCGTTCCTGTCGCTGGCCGAGGCGGTGCGGGGCTGGGCGGTCCGGCTACCGGCCGCCTGGGAACGGGCCGGGCGACCCTACGAGCGGAGGTTCGTGGACCTCGCCCTCGACCTGCTCACCGGGCTGGCCGCCAGCCAGGGCGAACAGGTGCTGGTCAACCAGGACCTGCACGCCTCCAACGTGTTGCGGTCCACCCGCGAACCGTGGCTGGCGATCGACCCGAAACCGCTCGTCGGCGAGCGGGAGTTCTCGGCGGTGCCGATGGTGCGCGGCACCGAGCTGGGCCACTCCCCCGCAGCCGTGCGCCGCCGACTGGACCGGCTCAGCGCCGAGCTGGGCCTGGACCGGAGCCGGGTACGCGACTGGACGATCGGCCACACGATGGCCTGGAGCATCGCCGGTGACACGGTCTTCACCGACCACATCGAGATCGTCCGCTGGCTCCTCGACTAGTGCCTGTCTCCTGAGGGCGGCCGGCCGGTCCTCAGGAGACGGTCCCCGAGCGCGGAGGACGTCCCCCGGTCCGCCGTAGGATCCGACCGTGATCCGTGCCCCGGAAAAGTATGTCGGCGAGGTCGTGAACGCGAAGCGGTCAGGATCCGTCGCCACTGGTGTCGCCACGCCGAAAGGGATGGCCTACCTGTGACACGCGACCTCCTCCTCAAGAAGCTCAAGCTGGAGCGGATGCCACGCCGGTTCGTGGCGTTCGTCCTTGCCGCGCTGGCGCTCCTCTCCGCCGCCACCGCCGTCGGTTTCGGCGTCGCCTCCGCCCGTGACGACGTGCTTGTCGGCGACGCGGTCACCGACAAGCAGATGACGGTGCTCATCGCTGCCGCCGGGTCCTGCCCGACGCTGACGCCGGCGAGGCTCGCCGGGCAGCTCATGGCGGAGTCCGGGTTGGACGACCGGGCGGCGACGACCATCTCCGGCGGTCAGGGCATCGCCGGTCTCGAAGACGACAAGTGGAAGACGTGGAAGCCGTGGCCGGACGCCCGACGCTCCGACATGTCGGCGAACATCCTGGCCCTCGCCCACCAGATGTGTGACCTCACCGGTCATCTCCGACTGGCGGGTGCCGGCGGTGACCAGTGGCGTCTCGCGGTGGCGGCCTTCCACGTCGGGCTGAACCCCGTCGCCGAGGTGCGCGGGGTGCCCGACGCCGCCACGACCTACGTCGACCGGGTCAGCGCCTACGCCGGGTACTACGGCAAGCTGCGGCAGTTCGGTGGGCCCGGTGAGACCGACCGGACGGCACCGGCCGCCGAGGCGAAGGGGGTTCCCGCCGAGTACGTGCAGCACATCAACCGGGCGGGTTCGCTCTGCCAGGAGGTGACCCCACCACTGGTCGCCGCCCACATCATGGCGCAGTCCGGGTTCGACGCGAACCGGCTCGGTGCGACCGGTCAACGCGGCGTCGCGCAGTTCCGGTCGGACATGTGGCAGTCGTACGGGCCGAAGGGTCGTTCGGTGTGGGAGCCGGAGGTCGCCGTCCCCACCATGGGCTACGCCCTGTGCAGCCTGGTCCGCGAGCTGTCCGGCCTGAAGGGTGACCCGCTTCAGTTGGCGCTCGCCGCGTACCGCAACGGCACCACGGCGGTACGGCAGAACGGTGGCACCATCGACCGGCAGACCGAGACGTTCCTGCGGTCGGTGAAGACCTTCACCGACGTCTACGCGCTCGACAGCCGGCTGACGGCGAACCTGCCGACCAGCCCCTCCCCCTCACCCACCCCGTCGCCGTCCGGGTCCCCGAGCCCGAGTCCGGACGCCAGCCCCTCCGGCAGCCCGAGCCCGAGCAGCCCCAGCACGGCGGGGGCGAACGCGGGCGCATCGACGCCGCCGGCCCCCGACCCGAAGCCGACGCGCCCGGCCGACGCGGTGCAGATCCTCCACGTACAGACGAAGCGGTGCGTCAGTTCCGGCGCTGGCGACGGGATGCAGCTCAGGCTGCGCACCTGCACCGAGGATCCGGCGCAGTGGTGGACCTTCCGCAGCGACGGGACCATCCGTTCCCGTGGTCTCTGCATGGACATCGCCTGGGGTGGTTCCGAGGACAACACGGTGGTGCAGGCGACCACCTGTAGCGGCAACCCTGCTCAGCACTGGCAGATGAACTCGAAGGGCCGCATCGTCAGCAAGCTGAACGGCAAGGTCCTCGACACGATCATGGCCGACCCGAACAAGCCGCTCATCATCTACACCGACAAGGGCTACGCCGACCAGAACTGGCGCAAGCAGTAGCACCACCCCGGATCGGCGGGCGCGAGCACCGTCGCCGGGCGTTAGGAAGGGCCCCCTGCTATGCGCGAGGCGTTAGCAGGGGGCCCTTCCTTACATCTGGCACGTCGAGCACCAGTACAGGTTGCGGGCGCCGAGGGTGCCCCGGCTGACGGCGGTGCCGCAGACGTGGCAGGGCTGGGCGGCACGGCGATAGACGTACACCTCGCCGCCGTGCCGGTCGACGCGGGCCGGGCGGCCCATCGCCTCGGGCAGGTGCGCGGCGCGAACGGTGTCGATGCGACCGGCGGCGACGGCGAGCGTCATCAGCTCGACCAGGTCGGCCCAGATGGCGTCCCAGGCGGGACGGCTCAGCTCCCGGCCGGGCATCCTCGGCGGCAGCCCGGCGCGGAACAGCGCCTCCATCACGAAGATCAGACCGGTGCCGGCCACCACCGACTGATCGAGCAGCAACGAGGCCAGCGGCGTGGAACTGCGCCGGATCCGGTCGTACGCGCGGTCCGGGTCGGCATCGGCACGCAGCGGATCGGGGCCGAGGCGGGCCCGCAACGCCGCCACCTCGGGCGGGGTGAGCAGCTCACACGCGGTCGGCCCGCGCAGGTCGAGCCAGTGCCGGTCGCTGGCCAGCCGCAGCCGGATCTGCCCCACCGGCTCCGGCGGCTCACCGTCACCGTCGGTCACCTTGCCGTAGAGACCGAGGTGTACGTGCAGGGTCCGCTCACCGGCGTAGTGGTGCAGCAGGTGCTTGCCGTACGCCTCGGTGGCCTCCAGCACACTCCCGGAGAGCAGCGCGGCACCCTCGGCGAACCGGCCCTGAGGGCTGGCGGCGAGCACCTTGTCCCCGGCGAACAGCTCGGCGTGCCGAGCCGCCAGGCGATGGATCGTATGTCCCTCTGGCACGACACCAAGCGTAGTCAGCCCGCCGTCGTGGTCAGTGTGAGCGGTGCCGCACCTGCCGCACGAAGGCCGTCCAGGCGTACGGCGTGACGGTGAGCACCGGGCCGCACGGGTCCTTGCTGTCCCGGACGGCCACCACGCCGGGCAGGTTGTCGGCCACCTCGACGCAGTCGCCTCCGCTCCCGCCGCTGCGGGTGCTCTTGCGCCAGACGGCCCCGGCCAGATCAGTCATGATGCTCCTCGATGATCATGTTGATCATTTTCTCTGATTCTGCCTCACCGGAGGCGAGTGACTCCAGGTCGTTCCAGACGTGTACGAAGGCGGCCACCTCCGTCGGCCGGTCGAGATAGAGCGCGCCGGTGATGTTCTCCAGGTAGACGGTGGTGGGCTCGGTCGAGGCCCGGCCGAGCCCCTGCGGGAAGCCCAGCACGACGAAGGTGCCGGTCTCGCTGGCCAGCGGCGGGCCGGCGGCCAGTGGCAGGACCCGCAGCGAGACGTTCGGCAGCGCGGCCACGTCGAGCAGGTGGCGGAGTTGCTCGACCATCGCCTGCCGGTCGGGGAGGGTGCGGCGCAGCACGGCCTCGCTGAGCACCACCCTGAGAGTGGGCGCGGCGGGCAGCCGGCGGACCAGGATGCTCTGCCGTTGCAGGCGCACCGCCACCAGTTTCTCCCGCTCCTCGGGGGTCATCGTCGGGTTCTTGCGGCGGAAGAGTTCGCTGGCGTAGGCGCGGGTTTGCAGCAGCCCGGGAATCAACTCGGAATCGTAGCGCCGAATCAGTGAGGCGGCCGATTCCAGGCCGACGTAGAGCGAGAACCAGGACGGGACCACGTCGCCATAGGAGTGCCACCACCCCTTGGCCCGGGTCTCCTTCGCGAGCCCGGCGACGATCGCCGCCATCTCCTCCGGCACCCGATAGAGATCACACATCGCGCGGGCGTCCACCAGCCGGACCGGCACCAGGCCCTTCTCGATCCGCCAGATCTTCTGTCGTGAACAGTCCAGCGCCCGCGCCGCCTCGTCGAGGGTGATCGTGGCGTGTTCCCGCAGCTCGGTGAAGAGTCGCCCGAGCTGCCGTCGGGGCACGGTGGACCCGCTTGTTTCATCCAGCATGCAACATCACCGCTTTCCTTCCTGCAACACGTGATGTTCCCGGACGCACGCGATCGCGTTTCCGGACGCACGCGATTCATTTCCATTCGTCGCGCACAATTACCGAAAGACATTAGGGCGGTGCGGAACGTTGCGCAAGACGGGCGGGAGACGGATTGTGGAGGCCGTCCGGGGCTGAATGAAATGCCGTCATGAATTGACGTGAAAAGGCAACGGAGCACTTCTTGCCGACGATCATCGCCGCGCCGAGAGGACCACGATGCACGTAGCCTCCACGACCACGACCGGCACGGTCGCGTACTCCCCGCGTGGTGCACGGTGACCCGCCACGGCCCGGTGCTGCCCACCTGGATGTGCGCCGGATGCGACCGGCCCTGGCCCTGCGCCCGCCGCCGCATCGAACTCCGCGCCGAGTACGACCAGGCGCCCGTCTCGCTCCGGCTCTATCTGGGCTCCTGCCTGGTGGCCGCCAGCCAGGACATGTCCTGGGCCACCGCCGGTACCCTGCACCACCGCTTCCTGGGCTGGCTGTGACCCGCCACCTCCCCACCGACCGCGTCCCGGCCGAGCGGGGGCACGACGGTCAGCTTCGGGCCGGTGACCTGGTGCGCGTGACCCGTCGGGCCAGCGTGCAGTTCCATCGGTCGATCATGTTCCGGGTGATCCGCGAACTGGACTGGACCACCTACGACGGGTGGGTCTGGCTGGACGGATACCAGCTCGACATCCAGGGGCACGCGGTCACCCGCCGGTCGATATTCGTCCAGCGCGCCGGCCTCACCCTGCTCCGCGCCGCACCCCGCCAGACCTCCGCCCGCACCACACGGAGTCCGGCCCGAGGCGTACGCCGATAGCCGGCCGGACTCTCTACTCATTGGTAGGGAGTACTCAGAAAACTCTGGTTCAATTGCGCCTCGGGCCGCCGGGAGGGCGGGCACCATCGGTGCGATGAGGACGGTGGGGCATGGCGGAACGAATGCGCTGCGCAGTGGTGATCGGCAACAGTGACGGGATCGGGTTGGCGTTCACCCGACGGCTGCTCGCCGACGGCTGGCGGGTCGCCGGAGTGTCCCGCCGCGACAACGGCATCGGAGTCCCCACGTACGCCCACCACACCGTCGACGTGACCGCGCCCGACTACCCGGAGGTGCTGACGAAGGCGATCGACGAGCTGGACGGGGTGGACCTCTGCGTCTACGCCGCCGGCATCGGCGAGCCCGTCGACCTGGCCGACCTGGAGGCGCAGACCCGCACCCTGGAGGTCAACCTGATCGGGGCGGCCCGCACGGTCGCCACCGTCGTGCCGAGGATGGTGGCCGCCGGTGACGGGCACCTCATCGGGCTGTCCAGCATGGCGGACCGGATGGTCTCCGGCGACGCACCCGGGTACGCCGGGTCGAAGGCGGGACTGTCGTCGTACCTGCTGGGGCTCTCGGCGGCGCTGCGCGGACAGGGCGTGAGCGTGACCACCGTGCGGTTCGGGTTCGTCGACACCAAGATGGCCAAGGGCCCGGTCCGGCCGCTGATGATGACGGTGGACCGCGCGGTGGACGTCCTCGTCCGGTGCGTCCGCAACCGTCCCGTCCTGGTCTCCCGCCCCCGGCGGGCGGCCCTGCTCACCACCCTCCTGGCACCCCTCACCCGCCCCCGCCGCTGACCCGTCCCGCCCCTCACCGCTGAGCCGGTCCGCCCTCGCCGTCGAGCCTGGTCCGCCCTCGCCGTCGAGCCGACCCGCACAGGATCCAGTCGGCTCGATGCCACACGGGTGTCGGGAAAGTGCGGGATGGGTATCTCGGGGTCGTTGACGCGTGGAGTGGCGATGAACGGGGTCGCGGCGCCGGCCACGCATGACCTGGAGGTGAACCCATGAGATTTCCTTCGCTGTCCCGCCGGGAGGAGCCCGCGCCGCCCCCGGCCGCCGGTGACGAGGCCGACCGCACCGGCACGGTGGCCACCGAGGCCCGTCCCGCCGACCGCCCGAGCGTCGAGGAACGCACCGACGACGGCACCACCTACCGGGGCGCGGCGGCGACCACCACCACGACCACCGACCCGGACCGCACCGCCGCCGAGCGCGCCGCAGGCCGATACCGCGCCGCCGCCGAGCGCGCCACCGACCGGCTCCGCGCCGCCACCGGACGCGCCACCGGTCGGGACCGCACGGCCGCCACCCCCGCCGCCGTCGAGGACCGCGCCGACACCGGCCGGGATCGCTCCGTCGGCGCCGTAGCCGCAGATCGCACCGCTGCCGACGCGGACCACGCCGCCACCGCCCGTGCGACCGACCGAGACCGCACGGCTTCCGCGCGGGCCGCCGACCGGGACGACGCCGCCGGTGCGGCCACCACCACCGAAGCCGGTACCGGTCGGACGACCGACGCTCCCGCCGCCGAGCGGGCTGCCGTGGCGCGTGCCGTCACCGCCCGTTCCGGCGTCGACGGTTCCCGCCGCGCCCGCACCACCGCCCCGGTCACGGGCTCCGCCCCGGTCACCGAGACCGACCCGGACGTGCGTACCGACCGGGCCCCGGTCACCACCGACCGCGACACCACGACCGACCGCGACACCGTGGGCGACCGCGACACCGTGGGCGACCGGGACACTGTGGCCAGCCGGGAGACGACGGCCGACCGGGACACCGTTCCCGCTCCCGACGCACCGCCCGCGCCCGCCGGGCCGCGCCCCCGGGCCAGCCTGCTGGCCACACTGGGCCTGATCGTCGGCGTCGGCGGCATCCTCTTCGTCCTCACCGGAACCCTCGCCGGATACGGCATCGCGGTCGGCGCGGTCGGCGCGGTCCTCGCCGTGCTGGGCCTGATCGCCACCCGGCGGCGGCACATCGCCGGCAAGGCCGACGCGCTGTTCGGCATCGCCATCGGCCTCGGCGCGGTGGTCCTCGGCATCCTGGCGATGACCGGCCAGTACGACTGGCCGACCACCGACGGCGACACCGTGGCCCGCTTCCGCGAGTGGCTTGACTCACAGTTTGTCGATCGCATCTAGAGGGCACATTTCAGCCCGCCGGTGGTTCACCGGCGCCCGGCCGGCGAGGTACCGGCCGTAGCCCGACCAGTTCTGGTGGTTCACCAGCCGGGCGCACACACCCTCGTCAGGGGCGGCGATTCGCCGCCCCTGACGCGTGTCCGGAGCACCTCGAACAGTCCTCTCGATGCGGCGGCGTGAGCAGGTCCGTGGAGCCACGCAGCGGCGTGAGTAAGGCCGTGGGGCTGTGCGGCGGCGTGAGCAGGTCCGTGGGGCCACGCAGCGGCGTGTGAGCGACCCTTGTGGGCCGAGAAGCGGGAACTGGGGCCTTGCCGGCGGAGCGGGCGAGGCGTGCGGTGGCCAGGTCACGTGACCGCGTCCTCCGAACACACCCCGAGCAGGATTCGCCTGGCAATCTTGGACAGTTTCCGTTAGCTGCTAACGGAAACTGTCCAAGATCTGCGTCGCGCTGACGGGACCGTGGGTTCGCTGGTCCGCCGGTCGCTCGAACGGAGGCCGCTCCGGCCGATTCCACCCGACCAACGGTGTCCAGGACACCGCAAGCACCCAGGACACCGACAGCACCCCCGACACCGCGAGCACCGATCAGCGCCAGGGAGCCAGGCAGCGTCCGGCTGCCGCACACCCGCTACGGACGTCATCGACCGCGCGGCGAGACGACCACGCACGGTGAGCAAGCCGAGGGCCTCTCGCACGAGGCCATCGAGACGTGAACGCAACGATCAACCGCCACCGCCACCTGAGACGCAACGATCAGTCGTACTGCGCAAGGGTCGGCGGTGGATTATGCGGCTGGGCGGCGCATAACGTTGAGCAACGGCGCCAGCCCGTGGGCCGACGGTGGCCAGGGCGCGCCCGAGCCCTGGGAGCAGGACAATGACGATGGACGCCACCAGCCAGCGCTTCCTGATGTGCCGGCCGACGTACTTCGCCGTCGACTATGCGATCAACCCGTGGATGGACCCGACCGCCCCGGTCGACACCGACCGTGCCGTGCGGCAGTGGGAGCGGCTGCGGCAGGTGTACCGCGACCTGGGTCACGTCGTCGAGGAGATCACCCCGCTGCCGGGCCTGCCCGACATGGTCTTCGCCGCCAACGGGGGCACCGTGATCGGTGACCGGGCGATGGCCGTGCAGTTCCGCGACCCGCAGCGCGCCGACGAGGCGCCCGCGTACCGGTCCTGGTTCGAGAACGCCGGCTTCGAGGTGTACGACCCGAAGCACGTCAACGAGGGCGAGGGCGACGTCCTGCTCGCCGGTGACGTGGTGCTCGCCGGCACCGGCTTCCGCACCGCGCACGCCTCGCACGCCCAGTTGCAGGAGGTGTTCGGCTACCCGGTGGTCACCATGCACCTGGTCGACCCGCGCTTCTACCACCTGGACACCGCGCTCACCGTGCTCGACGAGCGGACCGTGGCGTACCTGCCGGAGGCGTTCTCCCCCGGCAGCCGGGCCGTGCTGCGCCGGTTGTTTCCGGACGCGGTGCACGCCACCATGGCCGACGCCGAGGTGCTGGGCCTGAACGCGGTCAGCGACGGTCGGCACGTGGTGCTGCCGGAGCAGGCCACCGGCCTGGCCGCGACGCTGCGGGACCGGGGCTACCAGACGATCGGCGTCGACCTGTCCGAGCTGCGCAAGGCCGGCGGTGGACCGAAGTGCTGCACGTTGCGACTCCGTCAGGGAAAGGCGAGCCAGTGATCGAGGACATGCTGCGGACTCCGGCCGCGGTGCGGGACGCCGAGCGTCACACCGCGCACAACTACCACCCGCTGCCGGTGGTGATCTCCTCCGCCGAGGGTGCCTGGGTCACCGACGTGGACGGTCGGCGGTATCTCGACTGTCTGGCCGGCTACTCGGCGCTGAACTTCGGGCACCGGCACCCGACGCTGATCGCCGCCGCGCACGCCCAGCTCGACCGGCTGACGCTGACCAGCCGGGCGTTCGTGCACGACCAGTTCGCCGACTTCTGCCGGGAACTCGCGGCGCTCTGCGGCAAGGACCTCGTGCTGCCGATGAATACCGGCGCCGAGGCGGTGGAGACCGGCATCAAGGTCGCCCGCAAGTGGGGTTACCAGGTCAAGGGCGTACCGGACGGGCAGGCCACCATCGTGGTCGCCGACGGCAACTTCCACGGCCGGACCACCACCATCGTCAGCTTCTCCACCGACGAGGACGCGCGGGCCGACTTCGGGCCGTACACGCCGGGCTTCCGGATCGTGCCCTACGGTGACCTGGCCGCGCTGGCCGAGGCGGTCGACGAGCACACCGTGGCGGTGCTGCTGGAGCCGATCCAGGGCGAGCAGGGCGTGGTGGTGCCGCCGGAGGGCTACCTGGCCGGTGTCCGGCGGCTCTGCGACGAGCGCACCGTGCTGTTCATCGCCGACGAGATCCAGTCCGGTCTGGGCCGCACCGGCGCCACCTTCGCCTGCGAGCAGGAGGGCGTGGTGCCGGACATGTACCTGCTGGGCAAGGCGCTCGGCGGCGGCATCGTGCCGGTCTCGGCGGTGGCCGCCGACGCGGCGGTGCTCGGGGTGCTCCGGCCCGGCCAGCACGGCTCCACCTTCGGCGGCAACCCGCTGGCCTGCGCGGTGGCCACCGAGGTGGTCCGGCTGCTGGCTACCGGCGAGTTCCAGCGGCGCTCGACCGAGCTGGGCGAGCGGCTGCACGCCGGCCTGCGCGCACTGATCGGCAAGGGCCTGGTCGCGGTACGCGGCCGGGGGCTGTGGGTCGGGCTGGACATCGACCCGACGCTGATGAGCGGCCGGGAGGCGTGCGAGCGGCTGATGGAGCGCGGCGTACTCGCCAAGGACACCCACGGCTCGACCATCCGCCTCGCCCCGCCGCTGGTGATCACCGAGGAGGAGATCGACCACGCGGTGGCCCAGTTGACGGCGGTACTGGCCGGCTGACACCCGCAGGGCGGGCGTCGGGACCACGGTCCCGGCGCCCGCCGTCGTCCGCGTCAGCGGGGCAGGCGCATCGCCATGGTCGGCGCCTCGGACATCACCGAGTCGGGGTTGTACGGCGCACCCGAGGGCAGATCGCTCGGCCGCCCGATCTGCACGCCCGGGTACAGCTCCACCATGTCCCCGCTCCCGAGGGCGCGGGACTGCTGCGGTGCCAGCGGCAGGCGGTCCGACTCGGCCATCGAGCCGCCCGGCCGGATGCCGGAGCCGTTGGTGCTCACGTCGGTCGCGACGATGTCGCCGCCCCGCAGCTCAAGCCGCAGATGACTGCGGCTGATCCAGCGCCGGGCCTCGTCGTTGAGCCACTGGCCCAGCATGATCGCGTTGGCGCTCTCCGGGGCGCGGCCGATCGTGACCGGCTGGTCCTCGGTGAGCACGAAGCGACGCCGGATCAGGCCACCGACGCGTACCGCCAGGACCTCGCTGCGCGGCCGGGGGCCGTCGTCGCGGAGCCGGGTGCCGTGCCGGGGGCAGGTGGGTACGCCACCGCGCAGCGACGGTGGCGGCTGGCCGGTCGGCGCGCGGTCGATCCGGGCCAGGTCGGCGAAGGCACCCCCGCCGCCGGCACCGCCGAAGAGGGTGCAGCCCGACTCGGAACAGCGCCACTGCCGGGCGAGCAACTGGACACCGGCCGGTGACGGCGGCCCGGTGAGCGGGATGTGGCCGCCACCGACATGGGCGATGAAGACCGGCCCACCGGCACCGGGCACCGGGGCGAGCACCCGGCCGGGCTGGTCGACCAGCCAGGGGAACCGCCCGCGCAGGCCGTCGAAGCGGACCCGGCTGAGCACCGGCAGGCCGAGCAGGTCGGCCACCTCAAGCATCCGGTCACCCGGATTGTCCAGCACCTCGACCAGGCCGTCGTCGGCCCAGCGGCGGACCACCATTCGCTCGTTGGAGGTCAGGTCGGCGTCGGAGAGCACCCCCCGGTGCACCACCGCGTAGACCGGGACGGTGTCCTCCTCCAGGCTGCGCGCCAGCGCGTCGAAGACCATGCCGAGGCGCAACGTGCTGGCCGGTCGGCCGCCGTCGAGGTCCTGGTAGCGGATGACCTCGGCGAGGTCGATCACCGCACGGACGAGCTGCGGGCCGGTGCAGACCCGCCCCTCGATCGCGTCCAGGACCTTGCTGATCTCGAACCTCATCGGGCCGCCCCCACGATCTCGTCGATCCGCCGGGCCAGCTCGACGTCGCGCAGGGTGACGCCGCCGGCCGAATGGGTGACACAGCGGAACGTCAGCGTCCGCCACCGGATGTCGATGTCCGGGTGATGGTCCAGCTCCTCCGCCACCACGGCGACCCGGTCGACGACCGTGACGGCGGCCGGGAAGCTGGCCAGCTCCACCGTGCGGGTGATCCCGGCGGGGTCTCCCGACCAGTCCGCCAGTCCACCCAGCTCGTTTCGCACCGCCTCGGCGGTGAGCACGTCAGCCATGGCAAGGACCCTACCTGTGCCGTCCGACGGCGACGCGACCAGCGGCTGCGCCATCGATCAGCTCATCCGGCCCATGGCGTCACGGAGACGACCCAGGTCGCGACGGCGGCGTTCGTAGGTGGCCGCGAGACCGATCAGCGCCAACCCGGCGACGGCCAGGAAGACCCACCGGGGCAGCAGGTCCCAGCTGCGTCCCGCCTCGTGCAGGGCGAGCCGGGCGAGGGTCAACCCGCCGAGCACCACCGGCGCCTGCCAGCGGCGGACCGCCCCGAGCAGCGTGACGGCCAGCGCGGCGACACCGAGCAGCAGACGGCGCCACGGCTGGTCGTCGGCGTCGAACAGCAGGGTTCCCAGACTGGGCAGCAGCAGCGCGACCAGGCCCGGGCCGAGGGCGAGCCAGCTCTTCAACCCCGGCCGGGTACGCATCGCCACCGCACCGAACACGAGCGCCAGCACCGCCGCCGGCACCGTGTACGCCTCGACCACCCGCACCTCGCCGGAGCGCAGCAGCAGCCAGATGGCGAGGAGTTCGCTGCCACCGGCCACCGTGGCGAAGACCCACCGTCGTCCGGTCGACTCGCCCCGGCGCAGCAGCCGTACCCCGACCGCCACTCCCCAGAGCACGCAGATCGTCGCGGCGTACCGGCCGGAGCCGACGGTCAGCAGCACCGCGACCAGCGCCACCGCCTGCGCGGTGACGTCCAGCACCGAGCGGACCGCCGACAGGGCGACGGCCAACGCGAGGACCAGCACCGCGACACCGAGCACCGTGAACCCGGCCACCCGCAGCGGCAGCCCACCGGCCAGCGGGGAGGTGATCGCGAGACCGGTCGCCGCCGCGATCGCGACCAACCAGCCGACCAGGCGTACCGCGACCGTCCGGGCGGCCACCCCGACCACCGTCGCCGCCACCACGAGCAGGCCCAGACCGGCCAGCGTGCCCGCCCGGGTGGCCTGGAGGTTGAGCAGCCCGGCACCGGTCAGCACCAGACCGACGGGCAGGCCGGCACCGAGCAGCGCGCCGGACCGACCGCGCAACGCGGTGACCAGCAACGCGGCCACCCCGCCGAGCAGCGCCGTCGCCGGCACCAGCGGCCAGGGTGCGGCGGCGGCCACCAGCAGCACCGGCCCGGCGGCGGCCACGAACGGCAGCAGCACCGCGACCGTCCGGCCCCGACCGGCCCGGTGCGCCGGCCAGGTGGCCAGTGCCGCCGCCAGGGCCAGCACGGTCAGCGCCACGCCGACCGGCAACGCGCCCGGGGCGGCCACCGTCGACGGCACGCCGGACCACGGGACGGGCGGCGGGCCGTACGGGGCGACCAGCGCGACCACGGTCACCGGGAGCGCCGCCAGGACCGCCGCCACGGCCAGCCACACCCCGGCCACCAGCGCCGGAATCGGCGGGCGGGACCGGACCACGGAGACGGCGAGCAGCAGCGCCGCGACCGCCGCATAGACCGCCAGCCGCTCGTCGGCCGGCACCGTCAACGGCGCGAGGCCGGTCAACAGGGCCGCCACGGCGAGACCCGCCGAGGCGTACGGGTGCAGGTCCGACCAGAGTCGGCGGACGACGAGCAACACGACCACCGGCAGGGCGAGAGCGGCCAGGGCCGCCCGTGCCTGCCACCACGGGGTTGCGCCGGCACCGATCAGCGCGATCGCCGCGCCGGCCGGCACCACCAGCACCGCCAGGGCGGCACCGACGCCACCGACGGCACGCTGCACCACACTGCCGCGCCGGCCCAGCACGGCCGCGCCGACGCCGACGGCCAGGATCACCGCGCAGGCCGCACCGGCTCCGGCCGGTGCGGCCAACCCCACCAGCAGACCGTGCCCGAGCAGCGCGACGCCGGTCAGCGCCGCCGCCACCGGAAGCACACTCCGCGTCGCCGGGCGGGCCACCGCGACGAGCACCAGCGCCGCCCCCACCGGCAGGTCGAGGGCGACCAGCGCCGGCCACGGCGCGGCCCAGGACAGCGGCACGGCCAGCGCGGCCAGACCGACGCCCACCGCCGCGACCGCCGGACGGGCCGTCCGGGGCAGCAGCCACCCCACCGCGACCGCGACCAGGGCGACCGTCACGGCGAGCTGCCAGCCCAGGTCGAACGTCTCTCCCGCCGCAGCCCCCCGCCACGGCGGCACCGACCTGCCCACCGCCATCGCGGCCGTCACCAGGGTCGTCAACGTGACCAGCAACCCCACCCCGGCGACCACCAGCATGGTGCCCGCCCGGGGACCGGGCCGCCAGGAGGCCGGCAGCAGCCCCAGCGCGCCGACCAGCGCCACCGCGAGCAGGCCCCCCGCCAGCAGCCACACCGACGGCTCCACCTCGGCGATGGGCCGGAGCACCGCGCCGGCCAGCACCGGCACCAGGAACGCGCCGGCCAAAGCCCGCCCGGTCGGGCCACCGGCCCACAACGACGCCCCGAGCAGGGTGAGCGCCACCAGCAGCATCGGCCCGCCGGCCAGCACCGTGCTGCCGCCCGCCTCGCCGACCAGCAGCGGCGCCAGGGCACACCCGGCGGCGAACAGCACCGCCACGGCGTACCCGACCCAGGCCGCCATCTGACCGGCGAACCTCGGCCCCGGAGTCGTCGTGGCCCCCTCGCCCGCGACGACGGTCCGGCGCCGTAGCGCGACGATCACGGCCAGGTCCACCAGTGCCACCCCGACGAAGGCCACCGCCCATCCCGCCGCGCCCGGCCGGGTCTCGGCGGCGAGCAGCGGCACCACCGGCTGCGCGGCGAGCAGCGCCGCGAACCACGGCACGGTCAGTCGGCTGATCAGGGCGTACCCGGCGGCCACCCCGGTCGCGACCACCGCGACCAGCCCCGCGTACCGGCTGCCCGGCCAACTGGAGACCCCGAACAGGTCCACCGTCCAGGCGGCGTACCCGTCGAGCACCACCAGCAGCAGGCCGACAGCGGCGAACGTCTCGGCGGTGCTGTACAGCCGACGCCAGCGGGCGACGAACGGCACGGTGAGCATCAGCGCGGTGATCGCCAGCAGGATCAACGCCCGGCCGGGCACCCCGACCGACGCCCAGGCGACGGCGGTGAACACCGTCGCGGCCGTGCCGAGCAACAGGCCGCCGAGGACGAAGAGCAGATTCTGCACCGTCTTGGTGGAGGCCTCCGCCCCGCCCGGTCCGGCGGCGTTCGCAGCCGCCATCGCCGGCACCGGCGTCCACCCCGCGCCGGGCACCTGAGGCTGCGGTCCGCCGGGGACCGATCCACCGGGCATCTGCCCCTGCGGCACCGGCCTGCCGGGAACCGGGCCGCCAGGAACCGGGCCGACCGGCAGCGGGCCGCCGGGGATCGGGGCCCGGGGTGCGCCGGGGACCGGCGCGGCCGGAGCGGCCGTCGCGGCGACCGGCACCCCCGGCCGACCCGCCACCGGACCCGCCGGGAACTCGGCGCGTACGGCGGCGGCCAGCTCGGCCCGACGCCGACGGACCGCCGACAACCGGCCGGTCAACCCCTCGAACGCCTGACGGGCCCGTTGCACCTCGCCGCCGAGCACGACGATCTCCCGGTCGAGCCGGATCACCTCGGCGGCGGCGGCGTGCGGCGGGCGACCGCAACCGGTGCACCCGGAACTCAGAGTCGCCGGTGCGCCGCAGGCCGGGCAGGGGTAGCCGTTGTCCACCAGGTCATCCTTGACGGGCGACCCCCACCAGCACCAGAGTGCGGGTACTCAGGCCCGGGTGTGCTCGAACACCCAGGTCGCGTACGCCGGGTCGCCGCAGTCCACCCGGCTGACCAGGATCTCCGGCACCTCGTACGGGTGGCTGGCGCGGATCTGCTCCACCAGCGCGTCGACCCGGTCCGGTGCGGTCTTGAACTGCAACGACCACTCGGTGCTGGTCTCCACCCCGGAACGCCACCAGTAGGTGCTCTCCACCTGGCCACCGACCTGGGCACAAGCCGCCAGTCGACCGGCCACCGCGGCGGCGGCCAGCAGATCGGCGACCGACCGCGCGTCCACCACCGTCGTCACCACGCTGATCTGGTCCATCCCGGAACCCTACGCGGCGTCGTCACGATTGGCCGCGATCCACTCGTCTATCCGACTCCACCACTCGTACAGCCAGTCGATGCGCTCCTGCCGGCCGGTCGGGATTTCCTCCGGCGGCACCGACCAGAACCGCATCACCAGCCGCTTGTCCATCGGCAGTTCGCGCCACACGTCGGCGACGGTGAGCATCCGGTCCAGCCCGGTGTGCGCCACGAAGATCACTCCGGCGTCCGGCGCCGCGTCCAGCGCCGCCAACAGGCCGCCGGGCTGCGGGGCGAGGACGTGCTGCATCGCCTCGGCCTTGACCGCCATCCGCTCGTGCCCCCGGTCCCGCAGCCGGGCGATGGCCCGCAACCGCCGCTTCGGGGTGAAGTTGCCGCCCTCGGGGAAGATCACGAAGGCGTCGTCGTCGTCCAGACCGACGGCGAGGTGCCCGATCTGGTCGGTGAGCGAGCCCCGGCCGTCGCGCCCCGGCGCGATGAACCGGCTCGGCAACCGGTTGAGCAGCACGTCGATCGCCGGGTCCCACTGGAGGGAGTCCTTGAGGACGATGCGCGGCTCCCGCTGGAACCAGTTCACCAACGCGTGGATCAGGATGAACGAGTCGCCCGGACCGGCGTGCCGGCAGACCACCAGCTCGGGACGGCCGGGCAACGCGGTGTCCGGGTCGGTGCCGACCACGTCGATGGTCAGCCGCAGCGTCCACTTCGCCTGCCAGAACAGCACCCGCAGGAACCAGCCGGCCAACACGTAGTGGGCGCGCTGGAAAGCCGGCGAGCCGACCCGCCAGCCGAAGCCGGAGGCGACCCAGAGCCCGAAGAGACAGAGCAGCGCCGCCGCGTCCCAGAGGAGATAGCAGAAGCCGATCCAGAGCACCCGCAGTGGGCGCAGCCGTCCCGGCACGAACGGGGACACGGCCAGGGCCAGCACGGCCCACACCGGCACGGTGGTCACCAGCAGGAGCACCAGCAGCACCATTCCCGGCGCCAGCAGCAGACGGCGGATCCACCGGTGCGGTAGCGGCATCAACGCTCCAGATTCGCCAGGTAGTGCCGGGAGGCCGAGTACGCGCGGCTGATCCGCCGCCCCACCGCCGCCATGTCCCGGTACGCCCACGGGGTGTCGTCGCGCGGTTCCAGCCCGCCGGTCGGCAACACGTGCACCTCGACCCCGTCGGGCAGGGCCGCCATCTCCCGGGCGAACCGGTGCCGGCGGGCGATCTCGAAGGCCACCTGGGCGATCTCCCAGGGCCGCCGGGGCGGCGCCAGCGCCCGTTCGATCCGTCCCACCTGGAGGACGAAGATCCGGCCCGCGCCGGCCACCACCGCCTCGCCGATCGGGATCGAGTTGACGATGCCGCCGTCGACGTAGTGCTGGTCGCCGATCCGGGCCGGCGGCAGCAGCCCCGGCACCGACGCGGAGGCGAGCACGGCGGGCACCACCGCCCCGCTGACGAACCAGTGCTCGGCGGCCCGCTCGATGTTCGCGGCGCAGCAGCGGAACGGGACCTGGAGGTCGGCGAAGGTGGTCTCCGCACCCAGCTCGCTCTCCAGCAGCTTGCGCAACGGTCGGGGCGAGTGCAGGTGGGTACGCGCCGCGAAGCGCCGCAGTTGCCGGGCCACCGAGTCGCCGTACACCTCACTGGCCTCGGGGGACGCCCAGAGGCGGACGAGCCGGTCGGTCACCGCCTCGGTCGGATCGGCCGCCACGAGTGCGCCGTTGACAGCGCCGATAGACGTGCCGAGCACCATGTCCGGGCGGATCCCGGCGCGGAACAGGGCCCGCAGCATGCCCACCTCGACCGCGCCGAGGACGCCACCGCCCCCGAGCACGAACGCCACCGGTCCCCGAGCCATGCCGTTCATCCTGGCACGTCCGTGCCGTACCCCGTTCACCCCGGCACAGCAGGCCCCCCTGCGTACGCAACGTGTCCGAACCGGTACGGGCTGCCCGACCGACCGTTGACAGGGCGGCAACATTCGCGCAACCTGATACCGCTCCCACCTATGAGGGCAGGTGCGATCCGTGAAGCCAGCACTGCAGCCCGGCCGGTTGCTGGCCACCCGTTACCGGCTGATCGACCAGATCGGTGCCGGTGGCATGTCGGTGATCTGGCGGTCCCACGACGAGGTGCTCGACCGGGTGGTCGCACTCAAGGTGCTCGCCCCGTCGCTGGCCGCCGACGCCCGGTTCCGCGACATGGTGCGCGAGGAGGCCCGCGCCGCCGCCGCGCTCGTGCACCCGCACGTGACGTCGGTGCACGACTACGGCGAGACCGTGTCGCCGGACGGCTCCATCACGTCGTTCGTGGTGATGGAGCTGCTCACCGGCGAGGAGTTGGAGTTCCGGCTCACCGAGGGGCCGCTGCCGTGGACCGAGGCGGTGGAGATCGGCGCGCAGGTCGCGGACGCGCTCGCCGCCGCGCACCGGCTCGGCATCGTGCACCGCGACGTCACCACCGCCAACGTGATGATGACGCAGGTCGGCGCCAAGGTGCTGGACTTCGGCATCGCCACCCGCATCGGCGCCCCCGACGACGACGAGGACGGCGGCACCTTCGGTACCCCGGCGTACGTGGCTCCGGAACGGCTGGACGGCGCGCCGACCCAGCCCGCCACCGACGTCTATTCGCTCGGGGTGCTGATCCACGAGATGCTCACCGGCCGGGTGCCGTACCCGGCGGACACCTGGGAGGAACTCAGCCTCGCGCTGGCCGAGGGGGCACCGCCTACCCTGGACGGTGTGCCGGGGCTTCCCCCGACGGTGGCCCAGGTCTGCCTGCGGTGCCTGTCCCGCGACCCGGCCGACCGTCCCACCGCCCGCCAGGTGGCCACCGTGCTGCGGGACCAGATGCTCCCGGCCGACCCACAGGCCACCACCATGCTCTCCCCCACCGTCACGCTCCCCGCGCTGACGTCGACCCGCGCCACCGCCGCCGTCGGTCCGGCCCACAGCACCATCGTCGGGCCGGTCGTTCCCGGCGCCAGCGGAGCGGCCGGTGCCCCGACGACGGCCACGGCGGCCGGGGAACCCACGCCCGGCGGCCACCAGCCGGGAACGCGCTCCCCCGGCGACGACGCCCCGACCGAACGACGCCGACGGCTGCTGCGACCGGCGGTCCTGGTCCCGGCAGCGATCCTGGTGATCGGGGCGGCGCTGCTGGTCCCGGCACTGCTGCCGGAGGGCGACGAGCCCCCTGCGGCGCTGCCCACGCCCCAGCCGAGCGCGTCGGCCGGGCCGACCGCGCCGGACGACACCGCCAGCGCGCAACCACCCGTGGCACCGCCGATCACCTCGGCCGCGCCGCCCCCGACCAGCGCCGCGCCCACCCGGGCGAGCCGACCGGACACCCTGGTCGAGGCCGCGAACCGGCTCGACCGGGTGATCGGCGCCGGTCTCGCCGACGGCGGCATCCGCGACGACGTCGCCCTCGACCTGCGCAACGAACTACGCAACCTCACCCGGGCGGTGGCCCAGGGCGACGGTGAACTGGGGCCCGAGGTCGCCCGGCTCCGCGAGAAGGTCGCCACCCGGCTGCGCGAGGAGGGGCTGAGCCCGGCGTACGCCCGGCAACTGGACGCGGCGATCACCGCGCTCGGCGCCGCGCAGGTCTAGGCCGCACGGGGTCCGCGCCGCTCGGCGCCGCGCAGGTCCAGGCCACGCAGGGGGTCCATGCCGTCACGGGTCTAGGGCCTGTGTCGAAGTCCTCGGTCGAGCCGAGGCGGAGTCCAGGCTGCGGTCCGGCAAGGCGGGAATTGGTCCGGATACCGGTGTTGTATCCGGACCAATTCCCAACGCGGCCGGTCGTCGCCTGGGCCCGCCGCAGGCCGGCCAGGGACTTCGACACAGGCCCTAGGCGCGGGTCACCCGAGCCGGTTCCCGTGTCGCGGACCGTGGGGTGGCCGCCGCCAGGAACCGGCGGTACACCTCCTCGTAGCCGGCCGCCATCCGCTCCACCGAGAAGGTCCGGGCCACGTGCGCCACGCAGTCCGCCGGGTCGAGGCGGGGTGCCTCGCGCAACGCCGCCGGCAACTCCTCCGGACGCTCGCAGATCAACCCGGTCACCCCGGGCCGGACCAGCTCCGGCACCGCGCCCCGGCGCAACGCCACCACCGGCGTGCCGGTGGCCATCGCCTCCAGCATGACGATGCCGAAGGGCTCCTCCCACTGGATCGGCATGATGAGGCAGGACGCCTCGACCAGCAGCCGCAGCGCGACCTCCCGGTCGGCGTCGCGGACCACCGTGACGTCCGGGCCGAGCAGCGGTCGGACGACCTCGTCGAAGTACCGCTGCTCCGCCGGCTCGCTGCACTTGCCGGCCAGCACCAACGCCAGGCCGGCCTCCCGGCAGGCACGGATGGCCAGGTCCGGCCCCTTGTCCGGACTGAAACGGGCGAGCCACAGCACCGGCCCGTCACCGGCTGCGGTCTTACGCGGGAACCCGCCGACCTCCATCGCGTTGTGCACGGTGCCGACCCAGGGCAGTCGCGGGTTCAGCCGCCGTTGGGCATGCGAGATGGCGACCAGACCGACGCCCTGGTCGGTGTCGCTGAGCACGGTGCCGTACTCGCCCACCGGGTTGCCGTGCACGGTCGCCACGGTGGGCACCGCGCGACGTCCGGCGACCAGCGGACCGATCGTGGTGTGGTCGTGCACGACGTCGAAGTCGGCCGCGCTGAGCAGATGGTTCACCCGGGCCAGATGGGCCAGTTCGGGCAGTGACTCGCCGAGCCGGTCGTACTGCAACTCGTCGAGGGTGGCGAGGAAGTCGCCCGCGGTGCCGTGCGCCGCACCGGCGCCCATCAGGGTCACCGCGTGTCCCCGGTCGACCAGGGCGTCCACCAGGCCCGCCACCACCTGCTCCAACCCGCCGTAGCCGGGCGGGGGCACGGACAGCCAGGGTGGCACCACCATCGCGATCCGTAGTGGGCGTTCCCAGGGAACGTTGTCGGCCACGAGCCCTCCCCGTCCGTCTCCGCTGGCCCCGATCCCCGGTACGGCGGCCGGGGATCGAAGCGGTTTCCCGGTGCCGCCGCCGGCAAACGGGACACCACATCGCGGCTCAGCCGCCCACGATCAGTTCGTCGCGTACCACCGACACCCCCTCGGCCGACCAGGCCATCCGTTCCGCCTGGTCGCGTTCCCACCAGGACCGCACCACCCCGGTCAGGGTCACCGTGTCGCCGCTGACCTGCACGGTCACCCGTTCCGTGCCGATACCGCGCAGCAGGGCACGTTGCACGTCGCGGCGTACCCGGTCGCCGTCGGGCGGGGCGGCGGACCGCACCCCGACCAGGTTCGTCACCCCGCGTACGCCCCGCAGCCGGCGCAACTCCCGCTCGGCGGTACGCCGTTGCCACCCGAACTCCACCTCGCCGCGCAGCATCAGCCAACCGGCGGCGACGGTGACGTCCAGGCGTTCGGCCGGCACGAAACTGTTCCACTCCAACGCCCGGGCGGCCGCGATCGCCAGTTCGCCGTCGGTGATCCCGTCCGGCCCGGCGGGACGCACCTCGATCTCGTCGGCTATCGCGCGGACGCCGCGTATCCGTCGGGCCGCGCCGACCGCCGCCCACCTGCGGGCCGCACCGTCCACCGCACCGGTCAGCGTCACCACCCCGTCGTGCACGGTGACCCCGATGTCGGTTCCGCGTACCCGCGGATCCCAGTCGAGCTCGTCCAGTACGTCCCGCTGGACCCGGTCGTCGGTCCGGGCCGTCGCTGCCGTGGTCATGGGTCCCCCATCCGCCTGACCTGCTCCCGCAGCGCTGAGCCTGCCCGAATACCGGGTGAGCGCGGGTCACCTGCTGCGGGTGACCCGTCCCGGGACCACGAAGAGGGGCGGTGGGTGCCGCGACCAACCCCCTTGGCCGCGCCACCCACCGCCCCGGAGGGAGGAAGCAGATCCGTGCGTCAGGACGCCTCGGCGAGCGTCACGGTCACCGTCGCCTCGGCGCTGTTCCGCACGTAGGCCACCTCGACCTGGTCACCGACCTTGCCGGCCTGCACGGCCCCGACCAGGTCGGTGGAGTCGTTGATCCGCTTGTCGCCGAAGCGGATGATCACATCGCCCAGTTGCAGGCCGGCCCGCTCGGCGGCACCGCCCGGAAGCAGGGAACCGACCATCGCACCGCCGCCGGGCGCAGCGTTCACACTCACCCCGAGCGACGGGTGGCTGATCTTCTCGCCGCGTCGCAGCTTGTCCGTGACGTCCTTGGCCTTGTTGCTGGGGATCGCGAAGCCCACGCCGATGTTGCCGCTGGAGCCCTGCCCGGAGGTGGCGATGGCGGTGTTGATGCCGATCACCTCGCCCCGCGTGTTGACCAGCGCACCGCCGGAGTTACCGGGGTTGATCGGCGCGTCGGTCTGCAACAGCCCGGAGATCGAGCTGGCCGACTGGCCGGGCTGTCCGCTGCCGGCCTGGATGGTGCGGTCCCGGGCGCTGAGGATGCCCGCCGTCACCGAGCCCTGGAGGCCGAGCGGGCTGCCCAACGCGAGCACCGTGTCGCCGACCTGCATGGCGTCGCTGTCGCCGAACGTGGCGGCCTGGAGGTTCGTGACCCCGTTCGCCTTCAGCACCGCCAGGTCGGTCTTCGGGTCGGTGCCGACGATCTCGGCCCGTGCGGTGGTGCCGTTCGCGAAGATCACCCGGACGTTGTCGCCGCCGTTGGCGATCACGTGGTTGTTGGTCAGCACGAAACCGTCGGCGCTCAGCACCACCCCGGAGCCCCCGCCGCTGTCGGTGCTGATCGACACCACGCTGTCCTGCACGGAAGCGGCGATCCGCGGCAGGTCGGCACCGTCGATCACCGGCGCGGCGGAGAACGTGCGGTTCCCGCTGCCGCCGTCGTTCAGCATCAGCGCGAGCGACCCGCCGGCCACACCGCTGCCGAGCATCAGCACGAAGACCGCGACACCGGCGCCGATGAACTTGGCGACCCGCCCCGGCTTGGACCCCTGGGACGGGGCCGGTCCCCACGGGGCGGGCTGGCCCGGGTAGCCGCCGGGTGCCCCCGGCTGACCCGGGTAACCCGAATGCCCGGAGCCGCCGCTCTGGGTGCCGCCGCTCCAGCTCGACTGGCTCGGGTACCAGGACGCGCCGGAGTAGCCGGCACCGGACTGGGGGTAGCCGGACTGACCGGGCTGACCGGGCTGGCCCCCGTACCCGGACTGACCGGACTGGCCGCCGTAGCCGGACTGGCCCGGCTGGGCGCCGTAGCCGGACTGCGCGCCGTAACCGGACTGGCTGCCGTAACCAGACTGCGCGGCGTAGCCGGACGGGGCGCCGTAGCCGGCAGGGCTGCCGTAGCCGGGCTGGGCGGAGACCGGCTGGCCGGGCTGGTGCGGTTGCCCACCCGACGGCGACCAGGTGGGTCGACCGGAGGCCGGCGGAGCCGAGCCGGCGGTGGGTAGGCCGGTCATCGTGGGCTCGTTGTCCTGCCCACGGGTGCCCGGCGCGTCGACCGCCCGCACCGGGACGGTCGGCGCCTCGGCGGTCCGGTCGGCACCGCCGCCGGAGGCCGGAATGCCAGGAGAGTCGGTCCGCGCGTACTCGGCACGGGACAGCTCGGGATGCGACGGCTCGGCGTCGGTCGGTGCCGGCCGGCGCGGGTCGGACTCGTACTCGCTCATGCCTCTACCTTTACCCATCGCACTGCGTTCCGCCTTAGCCGGGCCTGAGCGTTCGCTGAAAATCATTCGTCATCGATGTCCGTGGCGGGCGCCAACGGCAGCCGGATCCGGAAGGTGGCACCCCCACCCGGTGTGTCGGTCACCTCCACGGTGCCCTGGTGCACCGACACCAGCGCCGCGACGATGGCCAGGCCCAGGCCGGTACCGGTGTACGACCCACTGCGTCGGGTCCGCGAGGCGTCCGCCCGGTAGAAGCGTTCGAAGACCCGTTCCGCCTGCTCGCCGGTGAGCCCCGGCCCGGTGTCGGCGACCTCGATCACCGCCAGGTCGCCGGGTTCGGCGCGCAGCCGCAGCGTCACCGACGCCTCCGATGGGGTGTGCCGCAGCGCGTTCGTCATCAGGTTGCCGATCACCTGCCGCAGCCGGGCGTCGTCGCCGCGCACCACCAACGGCCCGGAACCCGACTGGATCTCCAGCTCGATCCGCCGGTCCGGCGCGGTCGCCCGGGCCGCCTCCACCGCGTCGGCGGCCAGCACGGGCAGTTCCACCGGGGCGAGCGACAACGGCCGCTCCAGGTCCAGCCGGGCCAGCAGCAGCAGGTCCTCCACCAGCAGACCCATCCGGGACGCCTCGTCCTCGATCCGACGCAGCAGGTCGGAGGTCTGCTCGGGGGCGCGGGCCGCACCCTGCCGGTACAGCTCGGCGAAGCCCCGGATGGTGGTCAGCGGGGTCCGCAGCTCGTGCGAGGCGTCCGCGACGAACTGGCGCATCCGCTCCTCCGAGCGCCGGGAGCGCGCCTCGGAGGCACGGGCCGCCTCCGCCGCCTCCCGGGCGGCGCTCTCGGCGGAGCGGGCCGCGAACTCGGACGCCGCGCGGGCGGTGAAGGCCATCTCGATCTGGCTGAGCATCGCGTTCAACGCACGGGACAGCCGACCCAGCTCCGAGGTGGGACAGGGCTGCCCGTACTCGGGGTCGGGCACCCGGCGGCTGAGATCACCCCCGGCGATCGCGGCGGCGGTACGTTCGATCTCCACCAACGGTTTCAGGCTGGTCCGCACGATGGCCGCGCCGACCGAGGCGAGCAGGATCAGCACCGCCCCACCGACCAGCATGTCGATCAGGATGAGCCGCTTGACCGCCGCCTCGACCTCGGTGAGGTGCTGCCCGATCGCCAACACCTCGCCGTCGGACACCTCGACGTAGTACATCCGCCACCGGGTGTGCCCGTCCCACGACGTCACGGTCCTTGGCTCCCCCACCCGCTCGGAGAAACCCTGCACGTCGTCGGGGACGCGCGGCAACTGCTGCGGACCGAAGGTGTTGTCGTCGTAGTACGGCCGGGTGAGGCCGAGTTCCGGGTTCGCCAGCACCACGAAGTAGTCGCTGGGCAGCATCGCTCCCACCCGGCCGGTCTTCATCAGGGGGACCAGTGGACCGAGCGTCTGGCCCGAGCCTCGCAACTGTGTGTCGATCTGCCCGACCAGGTAGCTGCGGAGGAAGATCGTGGTCAGCGAGGCGATAACCAGCAGCGCAGCCGCGACCAACGCGAGTACGGCCGCGACGAGCTTGACCCGCAGCGGTACCGAGCGGAGTCGGGTCTTGCCCTGCTGGACCGGATTCACGCCGCCGGCTTGCGGAGTACGTACCCGACCCCCCGCAGGGTGTGGATGAGCCGGGGCTCGATGGTGTCGACCTTGCGCCGCAGGTAGGAGATGTAGGACTCGACGATGTTGTCGTCGCCCCGGAAGTCGTAGTTCCAGACGTGGTCGAGGATCTGCGCCTTGGAGAGCACCCGGTTGGCGTTGAGCATCAGGTAACGCAGCAGCTTGAACTCGGTCGGCGAGAGCTGGACCCGCTGACCGGCCCGATACACCTCGTGGGTCTCCTCGTCCAGCTCCAGGTCGGCGAAGGTGAGGCGGGCGGGCGTCTGCTCGCCGGTGCTGGTGCGGCGCAGTACCGCCCGGATCCGGGCGGTCAACTCCTCCAGGCTGAACGGCTTGGTGACATAGTCGTCGCCGCCGAGGGTCAACCCACGGATCTTGTCGTCGGTGGCGTCCCGGGCGGTGAGGAAGACCACCGGCGTACGGGTGCCGCCCTCGCGCATCATCCGGATCACCTCGAAGCCGTCCAGGTCCGGCAGCATCACGTCGAGCACCACCAGATCGGGCCGGTGGTCCCGGGCCGCGCTGAGCGCGGCGCTGCCGCTGGTGGCGGTGGCCACGTCGAACCCGGCGAACCGCAGGCTCGCGGAGAGCAGTTCGAGGATGTTGGGATCGTCCTCGACCACGAGCAGTCGGGCCTCGGTCTGGGTAGCCGCCATGCCGCCCATCATCCGCGCAGTCGCTGCGCCCATGCTGGGCGGTCACTGAAAAAACCCTGTGAGCGGACGGCTCAGGCGGCGAGCGGCATCTCGGGTCCGGTCGTACCGGTCGGCGACGGCCCGACCACACGCTGCGGGGGCCTCCACAGCGACCGTACCGGCACCGGCGCGGTGGGCGGCACACCCGCCGACGACGGTACGAGGTGCACCGCCGATTCGGCGACCCGGGCGAGCGCCCGACGGTCGGCGGTACGGGTCGGGTATAGCGGCGCGGCGATCTCCACGGTGACGGTCAGCTCCCGCAGGGCGAGCACCCGCCAGACCGACCGCAGCAGGCTCTCCGCGCCGAGGAAGGCCGGTGCCGTGGTGGCTGGTCCGGTCGTCCCGAGCCGGTAGCCGATCCGCAGCGGCACCACGGGCGCCCCGGCGTCGATCGCGGCCTGGAACATCGCCGGCCGGAAGCCGGTCCGAGGGCGGCAGGCGGCACGCGTACCGCACCAGGTGGTGCCCTCCGGGAACACCGCGACGGAGCGGCCCGCCCGCAGGGTCGCCGCCACCCGGTCCACGGTGGCCGGCAGGCGGCGCGGGCGGGTGCGGTCCACGAAGACCGTGCCCGCCGCCCGGGCCAGCAGGCCCACCAGCGGCCAGCGACCGACCTCCCGCTTGGCCACCAACCGGGCCGGGGCGACCGCCAGCAGCGCCGGCACGTCCCACCAGGAGACGTGGTTGGCGACCAGCAGGACCCGCCGCCGGGGCAGCCGCCCGCGTACCCGCAGACGCACCCCGCAGGCCCGGGCCGTGGCGCGGGCCCAGGCGCTGGTCAGGCCCGCCCACTCGCGGGCGGGCAGCAGCGGGAGCAGCGCGGCCACCCCGACGCCGAGCCCGAGCATGCCGAGCAGGGCGGTGGCCCGGAGCAGCCGTCGGGCCACCGGGACGGTGTGGGTCTCGTCGGTGCGGGACAGGCACTCCGGACCGCAGGTGGAGTCGGGTCGCCACAGCGGGTGGGCGAGCGCGGTCACGGTCGACCACCGAGGAAGTGCCGCCGGTAGCGGGGGTTCATCCGGTCCAGGTCGAGCAGCACGTAGTAGTCGGCCACCCCGAAGTCCGGGTCGTACCCCGGCTCGCCGCAGACCTGGGCACCGAGCCGCAGGTAACCGCGGAGCAGCGGCGGGATCAGCCCGGCGGCACCCGCCACCGGCACGCGCGGCACGCCCGGCTCGGCGAACCAGGGCCGCAGCGGACGGACCCGCAGCGCGGGCGGCGCCAGGTGGCGGGCGCGCACCTGCGCCCAGACCGCGGCGGCGGCCAGGCCGCCGTCGGCCACCGGCACCGAGGCGCAGCCGCCGAGCCAACGCAGGCCGCGCAGGTGCAGGTAGCGGGCGATGCCCGCCCACATCAGGTTGATCACCGCGCCGGTCCGGTGATCCGGGTGTACGCAGGACCGACCCGCCTCGACCAGCTGCCCGTCCAGCGGGTCGAGCGGGGCCAGGTCGAACTCTCCCGCCGCGTAACGACGGTCCGTCCGGCCCGGCGGCAGGAGGCGGTACGTGCCGACCACCGCCCCGGTGTGCTCCTGGCGCACCAGCAGGTGGTCGCAGTACGGATCGAGGGCGTCGGTGTCCAGGCCGGGTGCGTCCGGCGCGACGGTCGCGCCCAACTCGCCGGCGAACACCTCGTGACGCAGGCGTTGCGCGGCCTCGACCTGGCGGGGTCCGTCGGCGATCGAGAGGGTGTAGCCGCTGGTCGTGATAGGTACGTCCGCGGCGGACAGAACAGCCATGCCCTCTGTGTAGCCCCCGACGGGTTGCCGGCTCCGGTGGCGACCGGTGTCGATCCGGTGAACGCCGGTGGGCGACCGGTGGCCGACCTGCCGGCCGGTCCGGCCCGGGGATCGTGCGAGGCTGCCCGGGGTCTGCCCGGCGACGGGGCCGGGCGCGGCGGAAGGAGTCCGATGATCATCGAGGCGCGCTACCACGGGCCGCCCGGCTCCGGAAACGGCGGATGGAGCGCGGGCGTCTTCGCCTCGGCGTACGGCGGGTCCGGGCCGGTGGAGGTGACTCTGCGTCGACCGCCGCCACTGGACACGCCGCTGACGCTGACCGAGGGCAAGGTGCACGATCCGGCCGGCGAGGTGGTCGCGCAACTCCGTCCCGCCGAGCCGTTCGACGTGGTGGCGCCGCCGGTGGACTCGGCCACCGCCCGATCCGCCTCGACGGCGTACCCGGGTCTGGTGGACCACCCGTTCCCCGGCTGCTTCGTCTGCGGCCCGGAGCGCGCCGACGGCCTGCGGATCTTTCCCGGACCGCTGCCGGAGGGCCGGACGGCCGCGCCGTGGCGGGTGCCGGCGCAGGTGGGCGTGCCGACGGTCTGGGCCGCGCTGGACTGCCCGGGCGGCTGGACGGTGCTCGGCGCGGACCGGCCGTACCTGCTCGGGCGGATCGCCGCGCGGGTCGAGGCGCTGCCCGAGCCGGGCACCGAGTGCGTGGTGACCGGTGTGGTGATCACCACGCAGGGCCGCAAGGCGTTGGTGCACACCAGCCTGTACGCGCCGGAGGGTGATCTGCTGGCCCACGCCCGTGCGACCTGGATCGCGGTGGAGGACGACCGTCGATCGGGTCGTACCTGGGGATGAGACAGCTCCTGCCTGGGACGGAGCACGATCTCCGGAACGCGCCCGATTGATTTGCCTGACCATTACCGTCACGCTGTGCAACGGCGCACCCCGGCGCCACGGGAGGAGAATGATGTCCGACGGGCAGTCACGCCCCAATAACGACGCGCAGATCGTGGTCTCCGGTCTGACCAAGCAGTACCGCAACGTGCTGGCGGTCAACAATCTGTCGTTCACGATCGAGCCGGGCCGGGTCACCGGCTTCCTCGGTCCGAACGGCGCCGGCAAGACCACCACGCTGCGGATGCTGCTGAACCTGGTCACCCCGAGCGCCGGCACCGCCACCATCGGTGGCCGCCGGTACCCGGACCTGGTCGACCCGCTGCGGCACGTCGGCGCGGTGCTGGAGGCGTCCAGCGCGCACAAGGGGCGTACCGGAATCAACCACCTGCGAGTGATCTGCGCGGCGGCCGGGTTGCCCCGGCAGCGGGCCGACGAGGCGCTCGCCATGGTCGGCCTGAGCCCGGCGGCGAAGCGCAAGTTCAAGGGTTACTCGCTGGGTATGAAGCAGCGCCTCGGCATCGCCGCGGCGATGCTCGGCGACCCCCAGGTGCTCATCCTCGACGAGCCGGCCAACGGTCTGGACCCGGAGGGCATCCGGTGGATGCGCGGGTTCCTCAAGGGCCTGGCCGCCGAGGGCCGCACCGTGCTGGTCTCCAGCCACCTGCTGTCGGAGATGCAGTTGCTCGCCGACGACGTGGTGATCATCGCGGCCGGGCAGCTCGTCCGGCAGGGACCGGTCGAGCAGGTGATCGGGTCGATGGCGCAGGGTGCCCGGGTCCGGGTCCGCACCCCGCAGGCGGACGCGCTGACCGCGGCGCTGGCCGGCGGCGAGGCCACCGTGCAGACCGACGAGCACGGCACCCTGCTGATCGCCGGGGTGGACGCCCCGACGGTGGGCCGGGCAGCCCTGGCCGCCGGGGTGGAGCTGCACGAGCTGAGCACCGAACGACCCGACCTGGAACGCGTGTTCCTGGAGCTGACGGCCGGAAAGGCGGGCATCCGATGAGCAACCTCGTCCGCGCCGAACTGCTCAAGATCCGCACCACCAGCACCTGGTGGTGGCTGGCCATCGCGGCGTTCCTGTCGATCGCCATGGCCTTCCCGTTCAACGCCTGGCTGGCCAACGAGACGCTCAGCGGCGGCGGGGAGGAGTTCGGTTACACCGGCGACGCCGCCTCCGCGCCGGCACAGGCGGCGAACATCTACACCTCGGGTCAGTACCTCGGCCTGATGTTCGTGATGCTGATCGGCATCCTGATGGTCACCAACGAGTTCTTCCACCAGACGGCGACCACCACCTTCCTGGCCACCCCGCGGCGGACCGCGGTGATCGTCAGCAAGCTCATCGCGGCCAGCCTGCTGGGCTTCGCGTTCTGGCTGGTGACCACCGTGATCGACCTGGGTGCCGGAGCGCTGTTCCTGACGCTCAACGACCACGGCACGATGCTCGGCGAGTGGGAGGTCCAGCGGGCCCTGCTGCTCAACCTGATGGCGTACGCCATCTGGACCGTGCTGGGCGTGGGTATCGGCACGCTGATCACCAGCCAGCTCGGTGCGGTGATCACCGCGTCGGTGCTTTACCTAATTGGTACACAAGTTGTCGGTCTGCTGTTCCTCCTGCTGTCGAACTGGCTGGACAACATGGCCGTGATCAAGTGGCAGGTGATCTGGCCCGCGGCGGCCTCCCAGATCATGATCACCCCAGGTGAGAACGAGATGTTGCCCGCCTGGTGGGTCGGTGCCGTGGTGCTGATCGGCTACGCCGTGGTGAGCTGCGTGGTCGGCATCCTGATTACGCGGCGTCGCGACATCTCCTGATTCGCGGACCCGGAGAGCGACCGGGCCGGGCCCGGTCCGATCGGCGACGAGCCGGTCGGGCCGGGCCCGTGTCATAGCAGCTAGCAGGGCGACACGCTGGGCTTACGGAACTTCTGGCATCTTCTGTGAATCGGACCACGGGACGGAGGTGGAAATGCCTCAGCGATCAGTACGGCGTAGCCTTGAACCCGTCCTGTGTGCGCTCGTCCTGGCGCGGACGGACACCGCGTGACACACCAAACCCGCGTGAAAGAGGCGATTACCGGCCGTGTCGACCCAGCAGACTTCGCAGGAGAACCCACTGGCGGGTTTCGGCCCGAACGAGTGGATCGTCGAGGAGATGTACCAGCGCTACCTCGCCGATCCCAGCAGCGTCGACCCGGCCTGGCACGACTTCTTCGCCGACTACCGGCCCGGCCCCGGCAAGGGCCGCTCCGCCGACGGTGACGGCCCGGCGACCACCACCGAGTCCGCCCCGAAGGCCCCGGCCAAGACTGAGCCGAGTGCCGCCAAGTCCGAGCCGAGCGCCAAGGCCACACCCGCGGCCAAGGCGGAGCCGGCCAAGTCCACGGCACCGGCGAAGGCCAAGCCGGCCGCCAAGTCCGAGCCGGCCAAGGCGACCACGACGAAGTCCATCCCGGCGAAGTCGGCCCCGACCGCCACCGGGCCGCAGACCACGCCGCTGCGCGGCGTCGCCGCCCGGATCGTGCAGAACATGGACGCCTCACTGGCCGTGCCGACCGCGACCAGCGTGCGCGCGGTGCCGGCCAAGCTGCTGGTCGACAACCGCATCGTGATCAACAACCACCTCGCCCGAGGGCGCGGCGGCAAGGTCAGCTTCACCCACCTGGTCGGCTACGCGCTGGTCCGGGCGATGGTCGCGCACCCGGAGATGAACAACTCCTTCGCCGAGGTCGACGGCAAACCGGCGATGGTCCGCCCCGAGCACGTCAACCTGGGCATCGCCATCGACCTGGCCAAGCCCGACGGCAGCCGGACCCTGGTGGTGCCCTCCATCAAGGGTTGCGAGCAGATGGACTTCCGGCAGTTCTGGCAGGCGTACGAGGACGTGGTCCGGCGGGCCCGCCGCAACGAACTGACCATGGACGACTACTCCGGCACCACCATCTCGCTGACCAACCCCGGCGGCATCGGCACCGTGCACTCGATGCCGCGCCTGATGCAGGGCCAGAGCGCGATCATCGGCGTCGGCGCGATGGAGTACCCGGCGCCGTACCAGGGCATGAGCGAGGCCACCCTCGCCGAGCTGGCGGTCAGCAAGGTCATCACGCTGACCAGCACGTACGACCACCGGATCATCCAGGGCGCGCAGTCCGGCGAGTTCCTCAAGGTCATGCACGAGCTGCTGCTCGGCGAGCACGGCTACTACGACCAGATCTTCACCTCGCTGCGCATCCCGTACGAGCCGGTGCGCTGGATGCGCGACGTCGCGGTCGACAGCGAGGGGCAGATCAACAAGACCGCGCGGGTGCACGAGCTGATCCACTCCTACCGGGTCCGGGGCCACCTGATGGCCGACACCGACCCGCTGGAGTTCAAGATCCGCAAGCACCCCGACCTGGACGTCCTCCAGCACGGGCTGACCCTGTGGGACCTGGACCGCACCTTCCCGGTGAACGGCTTCAACGGCCGGCAGCGGATGCGGCTGCGGGAGATCCTCGGGGTGCTGCGCGACTCGTACTGCCGCCGGGTCGGCATCGAGTACATGCACATCCAGGACCCGGCCGAGCGCCGCTGGATCCAGGAGCGGGTCGAGCGCAAGTACGAGAAGCCGCCGGCCGACGAGCAGAAGCACGTGCTGAACCGGCTCAACGCGGCCGAGGCTTTCGAGACGTTCCTGCAGACCAAGTACGTCGGGCAGAAGCGCTTCTCGCTGGAGGGCGGCGAGTCGCTGATCCCGCTCCTCGGCGAGGTGCTGGAGGCGTCCGCCGAGAACGACCTGGACGAGGTCGTGATCGGCATGGCCCACCGGGGTCGTCTCAACGTGCTGGCCAACATCGTCGGCAAGCCGTACGAGAAGATCTTCTCGGAGTTCGAGGGGCACCTCGACCCGCGCTCCACCCAGGGTTCCGGCGACGTGAAATACCACCTGGGCCAGAACGGCAAGTTCACCACGCCGGCCGGTGACCACTCGGTCAAGGTCTCGGTGGTGGCGAACCCGTCGCACCTGGAGGCGGTCGACCCGGTGCTGGAGGGCATCGTCCGCGCCAAGCAGGACCGCATCGACCTCAAGCTGGAGGGCTACACAGTGCTGCCGCTGGCGGTGCACGGCGACGCCGCCTTCGCCGGTCAGGGTGTGGTGGCCGAAACGCTCAACCTCTCCCAGCTGCGCGGCTACCGCACCGGTGGGACCGTGCACGTGGTGGTCAACAACCAGGTCGGCTTCACCACCGCGCCGGAGTACTCCCGGTCCAGCCTCTACAGCACCGACGTGGCGCGGATGATCCAGGCGCCGATCTTCCACGTCAACGGCGACGACCCCGAGGCCGTGGTCCGGGTCGCCCGGCTGGCCTTCGAGTACCGGCAGACGTTCAACAAGGACGTCGTGATCGACCTGGTCTGCTACCGGCGGCGCGGGCACAACGAGGGCGACGACCCCTCGATGTCCAACCCCCAGATGTACAAGATCATTGACTCGAAGCGCTCGGTCCGCAAGCTCTACACCGAGGAGCTGATCGGGCGGGGTGACATCACCGTCGAGGACGCCGAGGAGCTGCTGCGCGACTACCAGGCGCAGTTGGAGCGGGTCTTCAAGGCCACCCGCGACGCGGCCAGCACCCCGCGCCAGGTCAGCCGCCCGGCCCGGCAGGACGAGCCGGAGCCGCAGGTGGAGACCGCGACCGACGCGTCGGTGGTCAAGGCCGTCGGCGAGGCGCACGTCAACCTGCCGGACGGCTTCACCCCGCACAAGCGGATCCAGCAGTTGCTCGACCGGCGGGCCCGGATGTCCGTCGAGGGCAACATCGACTGGGGCTTCGGCGAGATCATCGCCTTCGGGGCACTGCTGCACGACGGGGTCACCGTCCGGCTCGCCGGACAGGACTCCCGGCGCGGCACCTTCGTGCAACGGCACGCCTCGATCGTGGACGCCGAGACCGGTGACGACTACCTGCCGTTGCAGTCGCTGACCGGCGACGGCGAGCGGTCCCGGCTCTTCGTGCACGACTCGCTGCTCTCCGAGTACGCCGCGATGGGCTTCGAGTACGGCTACTCGGTGGAGAACCTGAACGCGCTGGTCTGCTGGGAGGCCCAGTTCGGCGACTTCGTCAACGGCGCCCAGTCGGTGATCGACGAGTTCATCTCCTCCGGTGAGGTGAAGTGGGGCCAGCGCTCCGCGGTCACCCTGCTGCTGCCGCACGGCCACGAGGGACAGGGCCCGGACCACACCTCCGGCCGGCCCGAGCGGTTCCTCCAGCTCTGCGCCGAGGACAACATGCGGGTGGCCATCCCGACCACCCCGGCGAACTACTTCCACCTGCTGCGTCGCCAGGCCCTCTCGCCGAAGCGCAAGCCGCTGGTGGTGTTCACGCCGAAGTCCCTGCTGCGGCACAAGCTCTGCGTCTCCCCGGTCGAGGACTTCACCACCGGCACCTTCGCACCGGTCCTGGCCGACCAGGCGGCACCCGCCGCCGATCAGGTCAAGCGGGTGCTGCTCTGCTCGGGCAAGGTCTACTACGACCTGTTCCAGGCGCGGCAGGAGCGCGGCGTCACCGACACCGCGCTGATCCGGCTGGAGCAGCTCTACCCGATGCCGGTGGAGGAGATCCGGGCCGCGCTCGCCCAGTACCCGAACGCGGAGGACTTCGCCTGGGTGCAGGAGGAGCCGGCCAACCAGGGTTCCTGGTCGTTCGTCGCGCTCAACCTGCTGGAGCACCTCGACGGGGTCCGCCTGCGTCGCATCTCCCGCCCCGCCGCCGCCGCCCCGGCCGTCGGCTCGGCGAAGATGCACGAGGTGGAGCAGAACGCGCTCATCGAGGCGGCGCTGCCCCGCCCCTGACCCACCGACCGCGAACACCGGGGCGGGCCATCGGAGACGGTGGCCCGCCCCGGTGAGCATGTCCGAGGAGACCTGATGTACTTCACCGACCGTGGCATCGAGGAGTTGGTCCAGCGCCGGGGGGACGAGGACGTCACCCTGGAGTGGATCGGCGAGCGGCTGCGGGACTTCGTCGACCTCAACCCCGAGTTCGAGACCCCGATCGAGCGCTTCGCCACCTGGCTCGCCCGGCTCGACGACCCCGACGACGAGTAGTCCGCAGCCCGGACCGCCCCGGCACCGGGCGTCGGTGCCGACGAAAAAGCCCTGGTAGGCCCGGTCCCCACCGGCCGGGACGGCGGGTATGGTGACGGCCATGCTTCGCAGCTCCCGCCGCCCTGCCCTGGTGGCGGGGATCGCGCTGACGCTCCTGCTGACCGGGTGCGGCGACGAGGCGCCCGAGCGTCCACCGACGGAGACCGTCAGCGCCGACCGCTCGTCACCGCCGCTGCCGCCGACCTTCTACGTCGACCCGCGTGGCGCGGCGTCCTGGCAGGTCACCGAGTGGGCGCAGGAGGGACGGGCCGAGGACGCCGCCACACTGCGCCGGATCAGCACCCGCCCCACCGCCCGCTGGCTGGTGGGCGACTCCGCCACGGTCACCGAGGAGGTGTCGGAGTTCCTCGCCGGTGCCAGCCGCTCCGGGCAGACACCGGTGCTGGTCACCCACAACCTCCCGCAGCGCGACTGCGGACGGCAGGGTCAGGGCGGCGCCGAGTCGGCCGGGGCGTACCAGGACTGGATCCGGCGGGTGGCCGCCGGGGTGCAGGGACGCCCGGTCACCATCGTGGTGGAACCGGGCGCGGTGCCGGACGCCGTGGACCGGTGCGTCGACGACGTCGACGAGCGACTGGACCTGCTGCGGGACGCGGTGACGGTGCTGGGCAGCACCGGGAGCGCCCGGATCTATCTGGACGCCGGGCACCCCGGCTGGATCACCGACGGCGCCCGGCTGGCGGCGGCGCTGCGCCGTGCCGGTGTCGCCGAGGCCGACGGCTTCGCGCTCAACGTGGCCAACTTCGTCGGTACGCCGCAGAACGTCACCTACGGCCACGAGATCTCCGACGCCCTCGGCGGCACCACCACCTTCGTCATCGACACCAGCCGCAACGGCCGGGGCCGGTATCCGGGCGAGACCGTGCGGTCGGCGCCGAGCTGGTGCAACCCGCCGGGCCGGGCACTCGGCGCGGACCCCACCACCGACACCGGCCTGGAGCGGGTCGACGCCCTGCTGTGGGTCAAGTACCCGGGCGAGTCCGACGGCGCCTGCCGCCCGGGCGAGCCGGAGAGCGGTGCCTGGTGGCCCGAGTACGCCCTCGGCCTCGCCCGACGCGCCGGCTGACACTCTCGGGCGAGGGACGTCCGGGCGTACCGGCTGTCAGCAGGTCAGGGGCGTCCCCGCCGGGCGGTGGCGGCCACCGGGGCGGGCACCGGTGACGGTGGAGCCGCCGGGCCGACGGGCGCCAGTCCGGTGCGCTTGAGCTTCTGCCAGCCCAGCCGCCCGCCGGTCAACGCGGTGACCACCGACTGGAGCAGCACGAGGTACATCAGCTGGCGATAGACGAACTGCTGCAACGGCAGCACCCAGAGGACGCCGAGCTTCTCCTTGTCGAGGCGGAACGCCACGATCGCGGTCAGGAACTGCAACCCCAGCATGGCGGCCCAGGCCAGCGCCGTCTCGGTCCGGTTCAGGAAGATCAGGCCGTAGATGGCGAGCAGGTCGATCACCGGGGCGGTCAGTGGGAGCAGCACCCCGAACAGCGTCAGGAAGGCCAGGCAGCGGCGGCTGAACCGGCCGGAGGCGCCCTTGTCGAGCACCGAGCGGCGGTGCTTCCACATCGCCTGCATGGTGCCGTAGCTCCACCGGTACCGCTGCTTCCACAACTGCCCGAAGCTGGCCGGTGCCTCGGTCCAGGCGCGGGCGCTCTCCTCGTAGACCACCTTCCAACCGGCGCGGCCCAGGGCCATGGTGATGTCGGTGTCCTCGGCCAGCGTCTCGTCGGTCATCCCACCGGCGTACTCCAGCGCCTCGCGGCGGAACGCGCCGATCGCGCCGGGGATGGTCGGCATGCACCGCAGCGTCTCGTAGAGCCGGCGATCGAGGTTGAAGCCGATCACGTACTCGATGTGCTGCCACTTGGCGATCATGCTGCGCCGGTTGCCGACCTTGACGTTGCCGGCCACCGCGCCCACCTGCGGGTCGCCGAAGGGCTGGACCAGGCGACGGACGGCGTCGGGCTCGAAGACGGTGTCCCCGTCGACCATCACGATCAGATCGTGCCGGGCCAGCGCGACGCCGGTGTTCAGCGCGCTCGGTTTGCCGCCGTTGGGCTTGCGGACCACCCGTACGTTCGGCAGGCCGAGCCCGGCGGCGATGTCGGCGGTGCCGTCGGTCGAACCGTCGTCGACCACCACCACCTCGATGCCGCCGGGATGGTCGCCGGTGGCGAGTGAGCGGACCGCCTCGGCGATGCCCTCCTTCTCGTTGTACGCGGGCACGATCACCGACACCGGTTCGGTGACCGGCGGTCCCCAGGCGAAGCCCTTGCGGCGTCGTTTGCGGGCGTGCCGTCGCGCCAGCACGAACAGCAGCACGGTACGCCCGATGGTGAGCGTCCCGACCAGCACGAAGAGGACGCCGAAGAGGACGAAGGTGCCGTCGGCGGCGCGTACCGCCATGATCAGCATCTGGCCGCGCCAGCGCTCGGTGAACGTCGCCTCGGTCGGTCCGGCCGTGGTCCCGGTGGCGCCGGCCTCGGCCAGCGCCCGGTTCAGTCCGCCACTGATCGTGGTGAAGGTGTATCCCCGCTCCTTCATCAACGGGATGTACCGGTCCAGCGCCTCGACGGTCTGCGAGCGGTCGCCACCGGAGTCGTGCCAGAGCGTGACCGCTCCGGAGTAGCCCTCCGGTACGGTCCGCTCGATCATCCCCTCCACGCCCTGCCGCTCCCAGTCCCGGCTGTCCAGGTCGTTGACCACGCTGAGGTAGCCGAGCTCACCGGCCTGCTGCAGCAGCGGCCAGTCCTGGTCGACGAAGGCGTCCGCCCGCGACGAGTACGGGAAGCGCAGCAGGTTGGACCGCTGGCCGGTGGCTCCGGCGATGACGAGCTGGGTCTGGGTGTACTCCATCCGCCGCTGCCATCCCGGGATCTGGGTGAGGTGCGGGTGGGTGAAGGTGTGCACGCCCAGTTCGTGCCCCTTCTCGGCCAGCTCGCGGACCAGGTCGGGGCTGCGCACCACCTGGTTGCCGAGGACGAAGAAGGTGCCCGGGACCTGGTGCTTCTCCAGCACCTTCAGCACGGCCGGGGTCCAGATCGGGTCGGGGCCGTCGTCGAAGGTCAACGCGATGGTCCGCGCCGGCAGCCGGTACGACTGCGGCCGGTCGGCGGTGGTGTTGACGATCGGGCCGCCTTCGAGGATCTCGTCGGGGACGTCGTCCTGGCCGCTGCCGAAGGTGTTCTCCGCCCGGTAGTCCGGGATGAACGAGCCGTTGGCGTACGCCTGCACGAAGAGGATGCCGCCGAGCAGTACGAAGACCATGGCGTAGACCGCCCAGCTCGGACGGGGGATGAACCGCCGGGCGCGGGCGGCCGGACCGGGTCGGGCGTGCTGCCGGGGCTGTTCGGGCGTCCGGCTGGGGGGTGGGTGCGTCGGTCGGCCGGGCGGGTAGGGGTGGCTCATCAGGGAGCGGTCGCCTCACTCGTGTCGTTCGGGTCCGGCGACGGCGTTGTCGTGGGCGTCGGGCTGGTCGGGGGCGGGGTGCTGGGCGGCGGCGTGCTGCGGGGCGGGGTGCTCCGGGACGGGCTGGCCGACGGCGTCCGGCTGGGACGGGCGCTGGTCGGCGCCGTCCGGGACGGGCTGGGGGTGGGACTGGCCGACGTCGTGCCGGTGCCGGGCGTGGAGGAAGGGAGCACCGGGCGCTGCGGCGTGACCTGGGTCGGCGGCGGCGCAGGCGAGGTCGAGCGGCTGGGCGAGGGCGTCGGGGAGACCGGCGGCGCTTCCCAGGTCTCGGCGGGCTCGACGAACGGGATGATCGTCTCCGGGCGGACCGGTCCGCCGGCGAAGCTGATGCCGACCATCATGGTGTACGCCACTCCGGCCAGACCGAGGGCGTACGCGGTCCGGCGTAACCACCGCCTGCGGCGGCCACTCGGATCGACGAAGACGGGGGATGGTTCCGGGGCGACAGGAATGATCTGTGTTGGTCCCTCCACCTGGGCGAGTCTAAACGTGAAAAGCTCTCGCTTTCTCGCCCAAGTGTCCCATCTGACATGCGAAAACAGGCGCAACCAACCCTAGATGGTTGTCCGAGGACAACCAACCGGACCGAGTAGGTTGGGCCGCATGGCTCGCAGCGTCTACCTCACCAGCGTGGGATCCGGCGGCGGAAAATCCGCCATCGCGTTGGGTCTCGCCGAGCTGCTGTCCCGGCAGGTCGAACGGATCGGCGTGTTCCGGCCCCTGGTGCCGTCGAACGGACCCGACCACATCCTCGCCCTGCTCAGCGAGCGCTATCGCGTGCAGGTTAACCCGTCCGACCTGTCCGGAGCCACATATGCCGAGGCCACGGCGCTGGTATCGGACGGACGGCGGGAAGAACTGATCTCCAGGATGGTGCAGCGCTACCGAGCGGTCGAACGGCAGTGTCCGGCCGTCGTGGTGGTCGGAAGTGACTTCGCCGACTCCGGCGACGGCACCACCCCCCGGGAACTCGCCTTCAACGCCCGGCTGGCCACCGAGTTCGGCAGCGTGGTGGTGCCGGTCGTGGACGGGCAGGGCCAGTCACCGGCGGCGATCGCGGCGGCGGCCCGGGGCGCGTACCACGACCTGGTGGACCTCGGCGCGACGGTGCTCGCGGTCATCGCCAACCGGGTGCCCGAGCCGATGGACCTGCCCGACCTGCCGGTGCCGGCGTACGCCATCCCGGAGGTGCCGACCGTGTCCGCGCCGACGGTGGCCGAGGTGGCCGCCGCGCTCGGCGCGACGCTGCTCACCGGCGACGAGGCGGCGCTCGGCCGCGACGTGCTCGACTACGTGGTCGGCGCAGCCCACGTGCCGACGCTGGTGGAGCACCTGACCGACGGCTGCCTGGTGATCACCCCCGGCGACCGGGACGACCTGCTGGTGGCCGCCGGAGCCGCGCACGTCTCCGGCCAGGTCTCGATCTCCGGGCTGGTGCTCACCCTCGGCGAACAACCCGACCCGCGCGCCCTGCGCCTCTTCGAGGGACTGAACACCGGCCTGGCGGTCCTCAGCGTCGCCAGCGACAGCTACGACACGGTCGCGGCGTCCAGCCGGATCGAGGGACGGCCCAGCGCGGCCAACACCCGCAAGGCGGAGGCCGCCCTCGGCGCGTTCGAGGCCAACGTGGACACCGACGAACTGGCCCGCCGGCTCGCGGTCACCCGCTCACAGCGGGTCACCCCGCTGATGTTCGAGTACGACCTGATCGACCGGGCCCGCGCCCAGCGCCGCCACCTCGTGCTCCCCGAGGGCACCGAGGACCGGATCCTGCGGGCCACCGAGATCCTGCTGCACCGGGGGGTGGCCGACCTCACGCTGCTCGGCCGCCCCGACGACGTGGCCCGCCGGACCCGGGAACTCGGCGTCGACATCACCGGGGCCACCATCGTCGACCCGGCGACCAGCCGGTGGCGGGACGATTTCGCCGAGGCGTACGCGAAGCTGCGCGCCCATCGGGGCGTCACCGTCGAGCTGGCGTACGACGTGGTGGCCCAGCCGAACTACTTCGGCACCATGATGGTCTGGGCCGGGCACGCCGACGGCATGGTCTCCGGCGCCACCCACACCACCGCCGCCACCATCCGCCCCGCCTTCGAGATCGTGAAGAACCTGCCGGACGTCTCCGTCGCGTCCAGCGTCTTCTTCATGCTGCTCGCCGACCGGGTGCTGGTGTACGGCGACTGCGCGGTCAACCGCGACCCGGACGCCGCCCAGCTCGCCGACATCGCGATCTCCTCGGCCGACACCGCGGCCCGGTTCGGCATCGAGCCCCGGGTGGCGATGCTGTCGTACTCGACCGGCAGTTCCGGCGCCGGTGCCGACGTGGAGAAGGTCGCGGCGGCCACCGCGCTGGTCCGTGAGCGTCGGCCCGACCTGGCCGTGGAGGGCCCCATCCAGTACGACGCGGCGATCGACCCGGCGGTGGCGGCGACGAAGCTGCCCGACAGTGCGGTCGCCGGCCGCGCGACGGTCTTCATCTTCCCGGACCTCAACACCGGCAACAACACCTACAAGGCGGTGCAGCGCTCGGCCGGGGCGGTGGCCGTCGGGCCGGTGATGCAGGGCCTGCGCCGGCCGGTCAACGACCTCTCCCGAGGGGCCACCGTGCCAGACATCGTCAACACCGTGGCGATCACCGCCATCCAGGCCGCCGCCCTCACCGACGCTCCCGCACCCGGAGGTGCCTGATGACCGACAAGGTGCTGGTGCTCAACTGCGGGTCGTCCTCGGTCAAGTACCGGCTGTACGACGGTGACCGGGTGCTCGACAAGGGCACCGTCGAGCGGATCGGTGAGGCCGGTGGCGACGCGCCCGACCATGCCGGTGCGGTCCGGCGGATCCTGGCCGGGCTGGACCTGACCGGGCTCACCGCGGTCGGGCACCGGGTGGTGCACGGCGGCCGGCGGTTCACCGCGCCGACGCTGGTGGACGACGCGGTGCTGGCCGCCATCACCGACCTGGTGCCGCTGGCACCGCTGCACAACCCGGCCAACCTCGCCGGCATCGCCGAGGCGCGCGCCGTCCTGCCCGAGGTGCCGCAGGTCGCCGTCTTCGACACCGCGTTCCACCACACGCTGCCCGACTCCGCCGCCACGTACGCGATCGACCGGGACGTCGCGCAGCGGTACGGCGTCCGGCGGTACGGCTTCCACGGCACCTCGCACTCGTACGTCTCCCGGCGCACCGCCGAGCTGCTGGACCGCCCGTACGCGGAGGTCAACACGATCACCCTGCACCTGGGCAACGGTGCCAGCGCGTGCGCGGTCGCGCAGGGACGCAGCGTGGCCACCTCGATGGGGATGTCTCCGCTGGAGGGGCTGGTGATGGGCACCCGCAGCGGTGACCTGGACCCGACCGTGGTGTTCCACCTGCGCCGCGAGGGCGGACTGGGCGTGGACGAGATCGACGACCTGCTCAACCACCGCAGCGGCCTGCTCGGGCTCTCCGGCGTCAACGACATGCGGGAGGTGCTGTCCCGGCGGGCGGCCGGGGACGAGGCGGCGACGCTCGCCTTCGACGTCTACTGCCGGCGGATCACCGGCTACGTGGGGGCGTACTACGCGTTGCTCGGCCGGGTCGACGCGGTCACCTTCACCGCCGGGGTCGGCGAGCACGCGGCACCGGTACGCGCGGCGGCACTGGCCGGGCTCGAACGGCTCGGCATCACCGTCGACCCCGAGCGCAACACGGGCAGCGGTGACCGGTTCATCTCACCGGACGGCGCGGAGGTCGCGGTCTGCGTGGTCGGCACGGACGAGGAGCGCGAGATCGCCCGGGCGGCACGCGCGGTGGTGGCGGCCACCGCCTGATCGGGTCGGCGGCCGGCGGCGAACCGATCAGGCGAAGGCGAGCCAGCTCGCGAGCGCGACCAGCACCACGGCGACCACGGCGGCAGCGATGATCAGGCCGTTACGGGAGGCCGTCTCAGCGGGCGCGTCCGGGGTGCCGGCGAAGGCGCGGAACGCCTCGGTGTTGCCGCTCGGATCGGTGTAGTTCTCAGTCATGCCGTGACCTTAGCGAAAGCAGTCCAGTCGGACGGTCCGTGCGCGCCGTCCGAACGGATGGCGTACGGCACCGGTCAACCGGACCCGGACGGGTGACCCGGGGTCCTACCGTGATGTCGTGGGAATCGCACGGGGGTTCACCGCACTGGTGTCGGCGCTGCTGATGGCGTTGACAGCCGGTTGCGCGGCGAGCGGCGAGCAGTCCGGCCAGGCGCTCGGGGGCCGGCTGGCGCCGGAGGTGCCGTACGCGGTGGGTGTGCGCACCCTCACCGTCGACCCGGCCTCGGAACGTCCGCTGCCGGTCACACTCTGGTATCCGACGCAGGGCAGCCGGGTCGCCGAAGGGCGGTTCCCGGTGGTGATCTACAGCCACGGTCTGGCCAGCCTGCCCGAATTGCACTCCGGACTGACCGCCCGGTGGGCCGCCGCCGGCTTCGTGGTGGCCGCGCCGACATACCCGCACACCCGGCGCGGCGCGAAGCGGTTCTCCCGGGCCGACGTCCGCCACCAGCCGGCCGACGGGTGGCGGGTGATCCGGCACCTGGTCCGGCTCGACGGCCGCTCCGGCGACCCGCTCGCCGGTCACCTCGACGTGCAGCGGGTGGCGGCGGCCGGACACTCGGCGGGCGGCTTCACCACCGCCGGCATGTTCACCGCCGGGCACCCGTCCCGGCTGCGGGCCGGCATCGTGATCGCCGGAGGCGGGATGGCGGGCAGCTTCGCCGGCCCGAGCGCCCCGATCCTCTTCGTGCACGGCACCGCCGACGCGGTGGTACCGCTCAGCGTGGGGCGGGCGGCGTACGGCCGTACCCCCGGACCGGCCTCCTTCCTCAGCCTGCTCGGCCAGGGCCACGGCGAGTACCTCGTCCCCGGCCGGCCCGGTTTCGCCCAGGTCCTCGGCGCCACCACCGACTTCCTGCGCTGGACCCTCTACGGCGACCAGGAGGCCGGGCGGCGGCTGCCCGGCCGGGCGCTGCTGGCCGGCGTCACCAGCTTCGAGACGCGACCAGCGGGCTGACCTGCCCGACGGCGTCACCTGCACGTCAGGTGAGGGCGTGGGCGCAGCACGTGGAGCGCCGGACGGTTCGGTCGTCGGGCGAGGCAGAATCGGAGTCATGTCGCGCCGCGCCCTCCCTCTCCTGCTCGCCAGTACGCTCACCGCCGTCCTGCTGGTCGGCTGCTCCGCCGACCGCGAACCGGACGAGCGGGCCGAGGCGCCCGCCCCCTCGGCGACCGCCTCCGCACCGGCCGCGTCGGCGCCGGACATCCCCGCCGGCACCGCGCCGGAGCAGACCTTCGCCGTCGGCGTACGGCAACTCAAGCTCAACCGCGACGGCAACCGACCGCTGCCGGTGACCGTCTGGTACCCGGCGGCCGGTCGGGCCGGCGGGAAGCCGCAGTCGTCGGCGGACGCCGCCGAGGGGCGGTTCCCGGTGGTCATGTTCAGCCACGGCCTCGGCGGTCGACCCGCCGACTACCAGGCGCTACTGACCCGGTGGGCCGCCGCCGGTTTCGTGGTGGCCGCGCCGACGTTCCCGAACACCTCGAAGGCGGGTGGCGAGAACAACGTGCTCGACGTGCTCAACCAGCCCGCCGACGTCTCGTACGCGCTGACCGAGGTGCTCGCGCTCGACGCCCGCGACGGCGACGTGCTGCGGGGCCGGCTCGCCACCGACCGGGTGGCCGCCGCCGGGCACTCGGCGGGCGGGGTGACCACCATCGGGCTCTTCACCGCCGGCCGGGACGAGCGGCTGGCCGCCGGGATCGTCTTCGCCGGCACCGCGCTCGGCGTGGGCACCGCCTTCGCCGGTGCCGCCGCACCGCAACTGTTCGTGCACGGCGAGGCCGACGAGGTGGTGCAGTACACCGCCGGCAAGGCGGTCTACGACCTGGTGCCCTGGCCGAAGGCGATGCTCAGCCTGCCCGAGGGCGACCACGGCCGGAAGCTGCTGAGAGACGACACGTCGCTGGGCGTGGTGGCGAACACCACCGCCGAGTTCCTGCGCTGGACGCTCTACGGCGACGCCGAGGCCAAGGAGCGCATCCCCACCGCCGCCGCCCGCGACGACATCGCCACCCTCGACAGCAACCTCTAGCTCCCGGGGTTTGTTGTAAGGAAGGGTCCCCTGCTAACGCCTCGCGTATAGCAGGGGACCCTTCCTAACGCCGCACGCCCTAACGCCGCACGCCCTCGCACTGAGCGCGTGCGCCTCGACGCGTGCCGTGCGTCAGCTGGCGTGGTCGATCACGACCTTGCCGAAGGCGTCGCCGGAGTGCAGGCGGGCGAACGCCTCCTCGACCCGGCTGAACGGCACCACGCTGTCCACCACCGGGCGTACCTTCCGCTCGGCGCAGAACGCCAGCAGGTCGGCCAGATCGGCCTCGGTACCCATCGAGGTACCCAGGATCTCCAACTGCATCGCGAAAACCCGGCGCAGGTTGACGGCCGGCTCGTGCCCGGCGGTCGCCCCGGAGACCACGATCCGCGCGCCCGGCGCGGCCGACTTCAGGGAGTGGTCGAAGGTGGCCGCACCGACCGTCTCGATCACCACGTCGACCCGCTCGGGCAGCCGGGCACCCGTCTCCAGCGCGGTCGCCCCCAGCCCGGCGACCCGCTCCCGCTTGGCCCCGTCGCGGCTGGTCGCGTACACCCGTTTGCCCATCGCGGTGGCCAGCACGACGGCGGCGGTGGCGACGCCGCCCCCGGCGCCCTGGACCAGCACCGCCTCGGCCTCGTCGACCCGGCCCTTGGCGGTAAGCATCCGCCACGCGGTCAGCCAAGCCGTCGGCAGGCACGCCGCGTTCGCCGCCGACAGGCCCGCGGGCAGCGGAAGCAGATTCCACCGGGGTACGGCCACCCGCTCGGCCAGCGTGCCGGGGAAGTGCTCGGAGAGGATGGAGATCCCGCGCGGGTCACCCGGGGTGGGCACCACCGGGTAGACGACCACCTCGTTGCCCTCCGGGTCGACACCGACGGCGTCGCAGCCCAGGATCATCGGCAATTGTTCGGCTCGCAGTCCGACACCGCGCAGTGACCAGATGTCGTGGTGGTTGAGCGAACTGGCCGTGACGCGCAGGGTCACCCAGTCGTCGTCGGGCAGGCTCGGCTCGGGCTGCTCACCCACGGTGAGCGCGGCGAGCGGATCGGCGTCGTCGAAACGGGAGGCGAAGGCGGCACGCATGATCCGCACCGTAACAAGCTGAGCGGCCGTTAAGAAGGGTCCCTTCCTCGACACGAGGCGTTAGGAGGGGACCCTTCCTTACACGTCAGGCTTACACGTCAGGCTTACACGTCAGGCGCGAGCGACGCCGTCGCGGCGGGCGGCTTCGGCGACCGCTTCGGCCACCGCCGGGGCGACCCGGGGGTCGAGCGGCGAGGGCACGATCGCGTCGGGCGTGAGCGTCTCGGCCACCACGGCGGCGATGGCGTCGGCGGCGGCCACCTTCATCGACTCGGTGACCCGGGTGGCCCGGGCCTGGAGCGCGCCCCGGAACACGCCCGGGAAGGCCAGCACGTTGTTGATCTGGTTGGGGTAGTCGCTGCGGCCGGTGGCGACCACCGCGACGTGCCGGGCGGCGACGTCCGGGTGCACCTCGGGGGTGGGGTTGGCCAGCGCGAACACGATCCCGCCGGACGCCATCCCGGCCACCGCCGCCTCCGGGATCTGACCGCCGGAGACACCGATCAGCACGTCGGCGTCACGCAACGCCTCGGTGATGTCGCCCTGCCGGCCGTCGGCGTTGGTCAGCTCGGCCAGTTCGGCCTTGGTGCCGGTGAGGCCGTCACGCTGACGGGAGACGATGCCCCGGGAGTCGCAGACCACCACCCGCTGCGGGTCCACTCCCCCGGCCACCAGCATCTTCGTCACCGCCACGCCGGCCGCGCCCGCGCCGCTGACCGCCACCCGCAGGTCGCCGAGCTTGCGGTCGAGCAGGGTCGCGGCGTTACGCAGCGCGGCCAGCACCACGATCGCGGTGCCGTGCTGGTCGTCGTGGAACACCGGGATGTCCAGCGCCTCGTCGAGGCGGCGTTCCACCTCGAAGCAGCGTGGCGCGCTGATGTCCTCCAGGTTGATCCCACCGAACGACGGCGCGAGCGCCTTGACCGTCGCCACGATCTCGTCGACGTCCTGCGTGTCGAGGCAGACCGGCACCGCGTCGACGCCGCCGAACTGCTTGAACAGCACGGCCTTGCCCTCCATCACCGGCAGCGCAGCGCGCGGGCCGATGTTGCCCAGGCCGAGTACGGCCGAACCGTCGGTGACGACCGCGACGGTGTTCGACGCCCAGGTGTACTCGTACGTCAGCGACGGGTCGGCGGCGATCGCCTCGCACACCCGTGCCACGCCCGGCGTGTACGCGAGGGAGAGGTCTTCGCGGCTGGTCAGCGGGACGGTCGAGAGGACGGCCATCTTGCCGCCCCGGTGCAGTTGGAAGACGGGATCAGCGGGGTCCACGGTGGACGAAGGCATGGTGACTCCAGTGTCGTTTCAGCAGCTGGGCCGGCCGGTCGGGGCGCACGGTGAGGCGAGCGAGCGGCGGCACGAGTGCGGGGGGTCACCCAGGCACTTTTCGAGCATAGTCACGCCACCGGCAGCCAGAGGTGAGCAGGGTCATAACGGCTGCGGCGGCAATCGGCCGGGACGGGGCCAGTAGCGGAACACCACCCGACCGAGGACGTCGGCCACCCCGTACGCCCGGGAGTCGTCGGTCACCAACTCGTTGTCACCGTACAGCCACCAGCCGCCGTCGACGGGTCGGACGGCGCGTTTGACCACGAGCAGCTCGGGGCGGCTGCGGAAGACCGCGACCACCACGTCCCCCGGCCGGGTGGCGCGACCCCCCGGGCGGACCAGCACCGCGTCGCCGTGCCGCAGGGTCGGCGCCATGGACGGACCGGTCACGAGTACGGCCGAGAGCGGTCGCCGGAGACGGGGTACCGGCATGTGGTTTCACCTCCTGCGGCCTCGGGGACCACGTCCAGGAGTAATGTCGTCATGGATCATCGCAAACTTCCCATGGAGGATCCCGATGCGACTTCCACGCATCCTTGCGCCCCGGGTGACCGCGAGCGCGCACTGCGACCTGCCCTGCGGCGTCTACGACCCCGCGCAGGCTCGGATCGAGGCCGAGTCGGTGAAAATGATCTGCGAGAAGTACCAGGCCAACACCGACCCCGAGTTCCGTACCCGGGCCATCCTGATCAAGGAGCAGCGGGCCGAGCTGGTCAAGCATCACCTGTGGGTGCTGTGGACCGACTACTTCAAGCCGCCGCACTTCGAGAAGTACCCGCACCTGCACCAGCTGTTCAACGAGGCCACCAAGCTGGCCGGCGCGGCCGGCGCCAAGGGCGCCACCGACCCGTCCAAGGCCGACGAGCTGCTGCAGAAGATCGACGAGATCTCGAAGATCTTCTGGGAGACCAAGCAGGCGTGACGTGACCCGGTCACGCCTGTCGTCGGCGGCCGGCCCTGCCCCTCGGGGCGGGCCGGTCGCCGACGCGTTTCCGGTCGAGCGCCCCGGTCCGTACCAGGTCGCCCGGCTCGCCGTCCGCCGCGCTGACGGCCCTCCGCCGCCCCGCCGCCTGAGCGGGTAGAGTCCCCGACCGGGGGGATGAGTCGTGACTCAACTGACCGGACAACCGACCACCGACGACGACGTGGTGCACCTCACCGTGCCCGCCGACGGCGGCTATCTGAGCGTCCTGCGTACGGCCACCGCCGGTCTCGCGGCGCGTCTCCAGTTCGCCCTCGACGAGATCGAGGACCTACGCATCGCCGTGGACGAGGCGTGCGCCATGCTGCTCGCCATCGCGCCCCGGGGTGCCGAACTGGACTGCCGCTTCGCGGTCACCGAGGACGCGTTGACCGTCGAGGTGACGGTGCCGACCGTGCCGGGCGCCCGACTCCCTGCGGAGTCGTCGTTCGCGTGGAAGGTGCTGACCGCGTTGACCACCTCCGCCTCGGCGGGAGCGGCTGACGGCCGGGCCACCATCTCGCTGCTCACCCGCCGCGCCTCCGGCTGGTGAGCGGAGCTCACTCGAAGCCGAGGGCCCGCGTGGTGGGCGGGCTCACCAGCAGCCAGGTGACGCCGAGCCCGAGCGCGATCAGCGGTACGCCGAGCCAGCCCAACCCGCCCTGGATCATGAACCAGCCGATCGGCAGCAGCATGAGTTGCAGCACGATGGCGGGTGCCCGGGCACCCGCTCGACGGCGCAGCAGCGCGCTGCCCAGCGCCCAGAGCGCGATCGCCGCGCCGATGGCGAACGCCGTCACCAGCAGCGCCGACACCAGGTCGGTGGTGGCGGCGGTGAAGTCGGCGACGACCAACCAGGCCGCGATCAGCCCGACGGCGATCGCCTGACCCCGCAGGAGGAAGACCGCCCACCGGAGGGTCACCGGGGTCGGGTCGGAGTCGATTGCCACGCGGTCACGATACCCGTGGCGGGTCGGGGTACAGTGCCGCCCATGCGGGCCGTCCTGCTGGTCAATCCGAAGGCCACCACCACCAGCGAGCGTGCGCGGGATGTGCTCGTCCGAGCGCTGCGCAGCGAGGTGGATCTCTCCGTGCGCTACACCCGGCGCCGCGGCCACGCCACCGCGCTGGCCCGGGAGGCCGCGGTGGAGGGCGTCGACGTGGTGGTCACCCTCGGTGGTGACGGCACGGTCAACGAGGTGGTCAACGGCCTGATGACGGCGACCAGTGCCGGCGGTGCGGCACCGACCGCCGAGCGGTTGCCCGCGCTGGCCACCGTGCCGGGCGGCTCGACGAACGTCTTCGCGCGGGCGCTGGGCCTGCCCAAGGAGTGGCCCGAGGCGGCCAGCATGCTCCTGGAGGGGCTGCGGCTGAGCCGGCACCGGACGATCGGCCTCGGCCGGGCCGACGACCGCTACTTCACCTTCTGCGCCGGCTTCGGGCTCGACGCGGCGGTCATCCATCGGGTCGAGGAGGCCCGTCGGCGGGGCCGGGTCTCCTCGCCGGGGCTCTATTTCCGCGCCTTCACCGCGCAGTTCCTGCTCGGTGCCGAGCGGCGCAACCCGGCGATCCAGTTGGAGCAGCCGGGCGAGACCACGGAGGGCGATCTGGCGACGGTGATCGTCCAGAACACCGCCCCGTGGACGTTCGTCGGCGACCGGGAGGCCAACCCGAACCCGGAGGCGTCCTTCGATCTGGGCCTCGACGTGATGGCCCTTCGCCAGCTAGGCGTCGCCAGTACGACACGGACAGTGAGGCAATTCCTGTCCGCCACGCCGGATCCGCAGGGTCGCCAAGTTCTTCGTCGGCACGATGTTGCCGAGTTCACGCTGGTAGCGAGCCGTCCGCAGGCGTTTCAGCTCGACGGCGACTACCTTGGCGAACGAGAAAAAGTTGGATTCGCCTCCGTTCCGGCCGCACTCAGAGTAATCTGTTAGGTCTCCGGTACCCCCGGGCGGAGAGGTCGGCGCGCCCCCGACACGCGACGACTGCGACACCCGGGACTCGTGCCGGAAATGTCGGCAATGTGCGCGGGACTGTACTATATTGATCCTCGACTGTGATAAGCCAGGTAAGCCAGTGCCCCCTGGAACCGGGACAAATGGGTTGTGGGCTTGCTCACCGCCCGGAGTTTTTCCAAGCGTCACCCTTGACATCGCCAGAGTTCGTGAAAGTATTCACAAGCGAACTTGAGTTACCGGGACATTGCCTGGACATGCTCGGCAGGTTGAGCTGTTCCAGCAGGTCCCCCGGGCCAACAGCCTGCTCACGCACTGCCGAATTGACGAACGCAAACCGTCACCATCGGCAATGCGGATGCATATAGGAAAAGCACGAAGAAGCAACATCTGCCACCCATCCAGAATGAGGAGTGTTGCCGCCATGGACTGGCGTCACCATGCTGTCTGCCGCGACGAGGACCCGGAACTGTTCTTCCCGATCGGGACGTCCGGTCCGGCTCTCCTGCAGGTCGAGCAGGCCAAGGCCGTCTGCAGGCGCTGCTCCGTGACCGACCAGTGCCTGCAGTGGGCGCTGGAGTCCGGTCAGGACGCTGGCGTCTGGGGCGGGATGAGCGAAGAGGAGCGCCGCGCTGTCAAGCGTCGCGGTGGCCTCCGGGTGCTGCGCGCTCACTCCGCCTGACCACAACCGCACCGAAGCGACACGCCCCGGCCGGGCTCAGCCCGCCGGGGCGTTCTGCTGTCCACCCGCACCTGGATGTAAGGAAGGGACCCTTCCTATACACCAGGCGTTAGCAGGGGACCCCTCCTTACATCCACAAGGGCGCTCAGCGCGTCGAGGGCGCCTGGACGTCCACCCGGTCCAGCACCAGCCCCACCAACTCCGGCGCGTCGGTCAGCGGCGCCGCCACGGCAACCGCGCCGGCCTCCCGCGCCGACACCGCCACCGCGTCGTGGAACAACCCGGGCGCCAGGAAGTACGCGGCCACGGCGACCCGCCGCGCGCCCCGCGCCCGCAACCGGGCCACCGCCGCGCCGACGGCCGGTGGCGCCGCCGAGGCGTACGAGACCCGGGTCGTGGCACCCAGGACCGCACCGAGTTCCCGGGCCACCCGGCCGACCGAGGCGCGGGCGGACGCGTCCCGGGTACCCGCCGCCGCCAGCACCACCGCGTCGAACCGACCCGGTTCCGCCTCCGCCAGCCGCCGCCCCAGCGCGTCCAGCAGCGACCGGTCCACCCGGTTGCCGACCGGGCCGAGCACGTCGGTGACGGTCACCGCGATCGGCGGACCGGACTCCTGGGCGGCCGCCACCGCCGCCGGGATGTCCACCCGCCGGTGGTACGCGGCGGTCAGCAGCAGCGGCACCAGGACCGCCCGGGAGTGCCCGGCGGCGGCCAGTCCTCGCAGCGCCTCGGTCGGACCGGGCTCGGTGTGGTCCAGCCAGCTCGCCAGCACCGGGGTGCCGGGCCGGGCGTCCGACACCGCCCGCGCCAGCGCCCGGGTGGCCTCGGCGGCCCGTGGATCGCGGCTGCCGTGGGCGACCAGGAGCAGCGGGTCCCGCCCCGACCCTGGTGGGCCGGGGCGGATCGGGCCGCCGTCGGTTTCCGCCGCCTCGGTCAGAGGTGCAGTCCGCACTCGGTCTTCTCGAACATGGCCCAGCGGCCGGCGCGCGGGTCCTCCCCCGCCGTGGTCCGGCGGGTGCACGGCCAGCAGCCGACCGAACCGTAGCCGCGCCGGAGCAGTTCGTTGACCGGCACCTTCCACCGCGCGACGTACGCGTCGACGTCCGCCTGGCTCCAGGCCGCGATCGGGTTGACCTTCACCCGACCCCGGCGCGGGTCGAACGCCACCACCGGCGTGTTGGCCCGGGTCGGCGACTCGTCCCGGCGCAGTCCGGCGGCCCATGCCTCGTAGCCGGCCAGCGCCCGTTCCAGCGGCTCCACCTTGCGCAACCGGCAGCACTCGTCCGGTGACCGGTTGAACAGCCGGGGCCCGTACTCGCCGTCCTGCTGACCGACGGTGAGTCGGGGCCGGATCGACCGGACGTTCACCGGCAGGGTGCGGGCGACCTCGTCGCGGACGGCGAGGGTCTCCGGGAAGTGCAGGCCGGTGTCGAGGAAGACCACGTCCACCCCGGGTGCCACCCGGGAGACGAGGTGGGCGAGCACCGCGTCCGCCATCGAGCTGGTCACGCAGAACCGGTCACCGAAGGTCTCCGCGGCCCACCGGGCGATCTCCAGCGCGGGCGCGCCCTCCAGTTCCCGGCCCGCCCGGTCGGCGAGTTCCCGCAACTGCTCGGGGCTGCGGCGGGTCGGGTCGGCCGGCGCGACCGCCGGGGCGGGCGCGGTGTCGACGAGTCCCAGACCGGCTGCGGAGACCAGCGCGCTCATCGCCGCACCGCCTGGGGGAGCAGACCGGTGAAACGGACCGTGAACACTCGGGCGCAGCCGTGGCACTCCCAGGCGCCGTGCCCGGTCTCGCTCGGCCGCAGGTCCTCCTCGCCGCAGTAGGGGCAGTACAACGGCGCGGCACGGGTCTCGCTGCTCATCGCGTCACCTCGCTCATCGCAGTAGTTCCTCGTCGGCCCGGACGACCCAGTTGGCGAACGTCTCGTTCTCGGTCCGGCCGTCCAGGTAGCGCCGGGCCAGCCGTTCGACGTACTCGGGAAGCTCGTCGGCGGTCGTCTTGAGACCGCGCAGCTTGCGCCCGAACCCGGCGGTCTGGCCCTCGGCCATGCCCAGCCCGCCGCCGAGGTGCACCTGGTAGCCCTCGACCTGCTGGCCGTCCGGGCCGGTCACCAGTTGTCCCTTGAGCCCGATGTCGGCGACCTGGGTGCGAGCGCAGGCGTTCGGGCAGCCGTTGATGTGGATGGAGATGTCCGTGTCGAAGTCACGCAGCCGCTGCTCCAGGCGGGCCACCAGCTCCTCGCCGCGCGCCTTGGTCTCGACGATGGCGAGCTTGCAGTACTCGATGCCGGTGCAGGCCATGGTGCCGCGCCGCCAGCTCGACGGGTGGGCCTCCAGACCGATCCCGCGCAGCGCGGTGACCAGCGAGTCGGTCCGCTCCTGCGGGACGTCGAGAACGAGCAGTTTCTGGTACGGGGTGAGGCTGATCCGGCCGCTGCCGTGCGCTTCGACGACGTCGGCGAGCTGGGCGAGCTGGGTGCCGGAGACCCGCCCCACCACCGGGGTCGCGCCGACGTAGTTTCGGCCGTCCCGCTGGGCGTGCACGCCGATGTGGTCGACCGGCCGCTCCGGCAGGTCCGGGGCCGGGCCGTCCAGCAGCGTCCGGCCGAGGTACTCCTTCTCCAGCACCTCGCGGAACTTGGCCACGCCCCAGTCGGAGACCAGGAACTTCAACCGGGCTCGGTGGCGCAGCCGGCGGTACCCGTAGTCGCGGAAGATGCCGACCACGCCGACCCAGACGTCCGGCACCTCGTTCAGCGGCACCCAGACGCCGAGCCGCTGGGCCAGCATGGGGTTGGTGGAGAGCCCGCCGCCGACCCACACGTCGAAGCCGGGGCCGTGCTCGGGGTGGTCGACGCCGAGGAAGGCGATGTCGTTGGCCTGGTACGGGGTGTCCACCAGCCACGAGATCGACGACTTGAACTTGCGTGGCAGGTTGGAGTACTCCCGGTCGCCGACGTACCGCCGGACGATCTCGTCGATCGCCGGGGTGGCGTCGATCCGCTCGTCCGCGGCCACACCCGCGACCGGGCTGCCCAGCACGATGCGGGGGCAGTCGCCGCACGCCTCGGTGGTCTGCAGGCCGACGGCCTCCAGCCGACGCCAGATCTCGGGCATGTCCTCGACCCGGATCCAGTGGTACTGGATGTTCTGCCGGTCGGTGATGTCGGCGGTGTCGCGGGCGAACTCCCGGGAGATCTCCGCGATGGTGCGCAGCTGCGCCAGGTCGAGCTGGCCGCCGTCCACCCGCACCCGGAGCATGAAGTACTCGTCCTCCAGCTCGTGCGGCTCCAGCACGGCGGTACGTCCGCCGTCGATGCCCGCCTTGCGCTGGGTGTAGAGGCCCCACCAGCGGAACCGACCGCGCAGGTCCGCCGGGTCGATGGAGGCGAAGCCGCCGTGGGCGTAGATGTTCTCGATCCGCTCCCGCACGTTGAGCGGGTTGTCGTCCTTCTTGCTGCGCTCGTTGGGGTTGAGCGGCTCGCGGTATCCGAGCGCCCATTGGCCCTCGCCGCGGGGGCGGCGGGGAGCCCGCGCGGGGCGCGCCGTGGGATCCCCGGGTCGGGCCGGAATCTCGCTGACCGCCATCGCGGCGTCCTCCGTTGTCTGCTGTGCCTCGGCTGGGGTAAGCGGACGCGATCGGCTCCCGGAAAGGGGCCGTGGACGGCGATGTCAGGAACGGCCGGCGCGCCAGGTGCCCGAGGCAGGGTGGTCGGGCGTCGTCAGTAGGCCGGACAGATGGCGCTGCGCACGCGGCCGTAATCAACGTGGCGGCGAGCCACGAAGCGGCGCACGACGGCGGCAGTCATGAACGTCATGTTGCCACACCGGGTATGGGCCGGCCAATGACTGCGTGCCGCATCCCACATCACGGGCGGTCGCTGCCGCCACTCGGAGCGCGATCGTGTGGCAGGCTCGCAATGTGGGGGATTTGTCCGATAGGTCGGTCCCGGTCGCCGGAACCGGCGTCCGGCTCAGCGGCGTACGCCTGCGTGCCCTGCCGGTCTGGCTGCTCCCGGCGGGCCTGACCCTGCTGGTGACGCTGGCCGGGTTGGACTCCGCCCAGCCGTGGCGGGACGAGTTGGCCACCTGGAGCGCCGCCACCCGGCCGGCGGCCGACCTGTTCCGGCTGACCGGCACCATCGACGCCGCCGCCGCGCCCTACTACCTGCTCGTGCACGCCTGGACGGCGGTGGCCGGCGACTCGGTGGCCGCGCTGCGTCTGCCGTCCGCACTGGCCATGGCCGTCGCCGCCGGCCTGACCGCCACGCTCGGTCGACGGCTCTGGGACGCCCGCGTCGGCACCCTCGCCGGGCTGCTGTTCGCGGTCCTGCCCAGCACCTCCCGCTACGGCCAGGAAGCCCGCCCGTACGCGCTGGCCACCGCCCTGGCCGTGCTGAGCACCCTGCTGCTCGTGGACTCGCTGCACCGTCCCGGTCCACGCCGCTGGGCCGGGTACGCCGTGACCACCGCCGCCCTCGGGCTCGCCCACCTGGTCGCCCTCACCCTGCTCGCCGCACACGCCGTCGCCGTACTCACCGCCACACCCCGCACCGCTTCACCGGGCACCACCGCACCGCCCGCCGCCGACCCGGCGTCATCGGACCGGGCGTCGACCCCTGACCCCGGGCCCCGGGCCCCGGGCGACCTCGGGGCCGGTGGGGGGCGGCGGCGGTTCCGGCGACGGGTGGCGTGGGGGTGGGTGGCCGCGTTGGTGCCGGTGTTCGCGGCGGTCACCCCGTTGGCGCTGCGGGCCCGGGGGCAACGGGCCCGGCAACTGGACTGGGTGGACGCGGCGCGGCCCGGGGACCTGGCGGCGCTGCCCGGCGGGGTGGTACAGAGCGGGGTGGTGGGCGGCCTCCTGGTCGGGCTCGCCGCTCTCGGTACGGTCCGGGCCGGTCGGCGGGCGCTGCTGCCGGCCAGTTGCGTGCTGCTGCCCGTGCTGCTGCTCTTCGTCGCCGGGTCCGTCGTCCCGCTCTGGGTTCCCCGCTACCTGGTCTTCGTGGTGCCGTTCGGCTGCCTGCTGGCCGGTGCGGCTCTGCGTACGGTCCGGGCGCCCGGTGCACTCGCCGTGGTGGCCCTGGCCGGGCTGCTCGGTCTGCCGGACCAGGCCGCGTTGCGACGTACCCACGAGTGGCCGCGCAGCGCCACGGTCGACTACGCGGGCGCGGCCCGGATCGTCGCCGACGACCTGCGCCCCGACGACACGGTGGTCTACTCGCCCCGGGAGAGCTGGCTCTTCCTCGACCTGGGGCTGCGCTACCACCTCGGCGAGCGGACGCCCCGGGACGTACTGGCGGTGGCGGACCCGCAGCGCCGGGGCGATCTCTTGGCCACCGAGTGCGACCGGCCGACGGAGTGCCTGGCGGGGGTGGACCGGGTCTGGCTGGTGGTCGCCGGCGGTCCGGACGACCCGCTGGCCGCCGTCCCCGGGGCCAAGGGAGACGCGCTGCGGAGCGGCTACACCGTCACCCGGGTCTGGCCCCGACCCGGCCTCACCGTCGCCCTGCTCACCGCCGACGACCGCTGACCGCCCGCCGGGCGCGGCACCGAGGGCGACCGGCGACACTCCCGGTCGGCCCGGGGCACAGTCGACGCCGGGGCACGCTCAGGCGCCAGGGCACGCTCAGGCGCCAGGGCGTTCCGGGGCGGTGCGGGCCAGCGGGACGATCAGGACCGCCTCGGTGCCGCCCTCGGCGCCGGGCCGCAGCTCGATACTGCCCCGCAGCTCGCCGGTGACCAGGGCGCGGACGATCTGCAGACCGAGCTTCCCGCTGCCGGAGGCGTCGAAGTCGTCCGGCAGCCCCCGACCGTTGTCGGCGACGGTGACGTGCAGCATCTTGCGGGCCCGGTGCGCCGACACCACCACCTCGGGCGCGTCGGCGGTGGGCGGGCCCGGTGGCTCCGGCTCGACACCGACCTCGTCCTCGGCCTCACCGGTCGGCGGGAAGCCGTGCTCGACGGCGTTGAGCAGCAGCTCGTTGAGCACCATCACCATCGAGGTGGCGATCTCGGCCGGCAGCACGCCGAAGCTGCCCGTGCGTCGCATCCCGACGCTCACCTCGGTCGCCGCCACCTCGGTCGCCGCACTGGCCACCCGGTCGACGATCCCGTCGAACTCGACCGCCTCGTCGCTGGACATGGAGAGCGTCTCGTGCACCAACGCGATCGAGGCGACCCGGCGTACCGACTCCTCCAGGGCGACCCGCGCCTCGGGTATGCCGACCCGGCGGGCCTGGAGGCGCAGCAGCGCCGCGACGGTCTGGAGGTTGTTCTTCACCCGGTGGTGGATCTCCCGGATGGTGGCGTCCTTGGTGATCAGGGCGCGGTCCCGGCGGCGCACCTCGGTGATGTCCCGGACCAAGACCAGCGCGCCGATCGGCACACCGGCGGGCATCAGCGGCAGGGCCCGGGTGAGCATGGTCGCGCCCCGCGCGTCGATCTCGCGCCGGGGCGGCGCCTCGCCGCGCAGCGCGGCGAGGATGCCGTTGCCGGCCTCGGTCCCCTCCAGCGGGTCGTTGGCCAGTCGGCGGTGCAGCGCCGCGAGATCCTCGCCCACCAGGTGGGAGGCGTAGCCCAACCGGCGGTACGCGGACTGCGCGTTCGGACTGGCGTAGGTGACCTTGCCCCCGGCGTCCAGCCGGACCAGCCCGTCACCGACCCGGGGCGCCGAGGTGGTCTCGCCGGGGTGCCGGGGCGGCGGGAACGTGCCGTCGGCGATCATCTGCGCCAGGTCGTCGGCAGTGGTCAGGTAGTTCAACTCCAGCTGGCTGGGCGTACGGGCGGTGGACAGGTTGGTGTCCCGCCCCACCACGGCGATCACCTCGTCGGACTCCCCGTCGGCGGCTCGCAGCCGGACCGGGATCGCCTCGTGTCGGGCGGGCACGTCGCCGTACCAGACCGGATCGCCCTCCCGCCAGATCCGGCCCTGTCCGTAGGCGACGTCCAGGTGCGCCACCTCCGGGCCGCCGACGATGCGTCCCACCTGGTCGTCCTGGTACGCGGTGGGCGCGGTGGTCGGGCGGACCTGGGCCACGCAGAGGAAGCTCCCCTCACCGTCCACGGGGACCCAGAGCAGCAGGTCGGCGAAGGACAGGTCGGACAGCAACTGCCAGTCACCGGCGATGCGGTGCAGGTGGTCGATGTCGGCCGGACGCAGACGGGTGTGCTCCTCGGCGAGATCGCGCAGCGTTGACACGCCGACCAGCGTGCCACGCCGAGGGTCACCTCGTCGCGGTGACCTTCTTCAGGCCCCGGGGCGCGTCCGGGTCCTCGCCCCGGGTCAGCGCGAGGGCCAGCGCCAGCCGTTGCAGCGGCAGGATGTCCAGCAGCGGGGCGTAACGCTCGTCGACCTCGGGCACGCCGAGCCGGGTGGCCCCCTCGACCTCGGCGGAGCCGACCACGACCACGTCGGCCCGACGCTCGCCGAGCCGGGGCAGCACCTCGCGCATCGCCTGCCCGCCCGGCCCGGAGCCGACCACGGCCAGCACCGGCACGTCCGGGTCGGTCATCGCGAGGGGGCCGTGCAGCAGGTCGGCGCCGGAGAAGGCCAACGCCGGCAGGTACGACGTCTCCATCAGCTTGAGCGCGGCCTCCCGGGCGGTCGGGTACGCGTACCCCCGGCCGGTGGTGACCAGTTGGCCGGCGAAGCGGTAGCGGGGGGCGAGCTCGGTGGCGGTCGGGTCGGCGAGGGTCCGGGCGGCCAGTGCCGGCAGCGCGGCCAGTGCCCGGCGCTCGTCGTCCGGAAGCGTGCCGTCGCCGGACCGGATCCCCTCGACCAGCAGGAGCAGGGCGAGCAGCTCCGCGGTGTACGTCTTGGTCGCCGCCACCGCCCGCTCGTGTCCGGCGGCGATGTCGACGGAGAGTTCGGCGGTCCCGGCCAGCGGGGAGTCCGGTGCGTTGGTGACCGCGAGGGTGAGTGCGCCGGAGTCCCGGGCGCTCCGGAGCACCTCGGCCAGGTCGGGCGAGCCGCCGCTCTGGCTGACGCCGACGACCAGGGCGTCGGAGAGGTCCGGCCGGGCGCCGAAGAGGGTCACGGCGCTGGGCGAGGCGAGCCCGGCCGGCAGGCCGAGACGGATCTCGGCGAGGTACGCCCCGTAGAGCGCGGCGTGGTCGGAGGTGCCGCGCGCGGTAAACACCACGTGCCGGGGGCGGCGCTCGGCGATGGCGGCGGCGACCCGGGCGATCGGTGCCGCGTACTCGTCGGAGAGCAGTCGCTCGTAACCGGCCGGCTGCTCGTCGATGTCGGCGGCCATGCCGCTTCCTGGGCGCGTCACGCGAACTCCTCCCCTGCGCGGTCCCCGCGCGTTTGATGCTCAGTCTTGCAGGATTCTTCACGTATGAGCAACCGAACGCGCAGTACTGCGCAGTGGATCACCAAAACTAGGAGTCGTCACCTACGCTGACCCGACCTCACCGCGCAACCCGTACCTACCACCGAGAGGACGACGTGGCCGAGGGAACCGACGATCGGGCGTTGCCGGCGACGGAGGAACTGGCCCTGGCCCGGCAGGCCCTGGACTCCGGCGACCTGGCACACGCCGCTGACCACGTGGCGGCTGCGCTGGCCCGGGCACCGACGCTGCCCGAGGTGCACGAGACCCTGGCCCGACTGGCCGTGGCCGGCGGCGACGACCCGGTGGAACTCTTCCCTCTGCAACACCACACCTTCATCGGCGCGGTCGTCGCCCGGGCACACCTGCTCGCCGCCACCGGCCGTCCCGCCGAAGGGCTCGACCTGCTGGTGGCCGCCACCGCGCACGCACCGGGAGCGGACTGGGCCGGTGTCCCCTGGGTCACCTCACCCGACCTGGCCGAACGCCTCGGTCCGGACCAGGCGGCCCGGGTCCTGATGCAGGTCTGCGCCGCCGCCCCCGACCCGGTCCCCGCGTCCGACCGGGCCGCCCTGGCGGCCTACCTGACGCTGGCCCGCAACGCGGTCACCGTCCACCCGGAACACGGGCTGCTGCTGGGCACGGCCTCCGCGCTGGCCCGGCGGGTCGGCGAGGTGCCGCTCGCGGTCCGCTGGGCCAGTCGGGGCGTACGCGCCGCACCGTCCAAGATCGGCGAGGTCTGGCTCGGGTACGCGTTGCGCAGCGCGGGCCGTACCCGGGAGGCGCTCGTCGCGCTGCGCCGTGCCGTCGACCACGACCCGGACGACCTCGCCGTGTACGCCGACATCGCCGGCACGCTGGCCGACCACGGCCGGCTCGACGAGGCGCTGGTCTGGATCGAGCGGGCGTTGACCCGCAACCCGTCCTTCGACTGTGCCGTGCACACCGCGCACCGGCTGCGGTTCCAGCGCGACGCCGACGTACGCCACCTGGTCGCGCTGGCCGACTTCGTCCGCGACCATCCCGACGACTCCCACGAGCACGGCGACCTCGCCGAGTGCTGCCGTGGCCGCCCCTGGCTGGGACAGGTGACGCCGGTCACCGCCCGCCCGCCGTCCGACACCGCGGAGCGGGCACGCCCGACACCGCCACCGCCCTCCGCGGACGCGGCCCGGCGACTCCAGCAGCTCGCCCACCCCGCCTGGCCGCACCCACCGGCCGCGTACGACACGGCGGTCGGCCTGGCCACGCTCGACCTGTCGGACCTGCTCGGCCTGCTGGCCCACCCGCCGGAGGCTCCGCCGACCGCGTTGGGCCGGGTGCTCGCCGGGCAGGATCCCGCGCTCTGGGTGCGCTGCGTCCAGGTGTGGGCCTGCCTCGGCCTGCTGCACCACCGCACCGACGAGCCGTGGGCCGCCTCGACGCGACGGCGGGTGCTCACCGAGTTGACCGACACCGAGGAGGTCGCCGAGGCGGCCCTGTTCGCGTTGGTCACCGCCGCCTGGGTGGACCCGTCGGTCCGGCCCGACGTGGCCGGGCTGGTCGCCGCCCGACTCGCCACGGTGGCCGAGGCGACCCGGCAGGGCCCGGTGCCGATGGCCGCCTCCCTGGCCCACCTGGCGCTGGCCGCCCCGGATCTCGACCCGGACAGCGTCGCCCTGGCGCGCACCCTGGCCGGCGCACCCGCCGGAGGGCACCGCTCGCCGCTGCGCGCACTGCTGCACCGGCTGCTGCGCCCGTTCCGCCCCCGCCTACCCGGCCCACCCTGATCCGCGCATCTCGCGCTCACGGACGTAAGGAGGGGCCCCCTGCTATGCACGAGGCGTTAGCAGGGGACCCCTCCTTACATCCGGCACACCCGGAACATCCGGCACACCCGGCTCACGCGGCTCACGCGGACGGGGAGCGGGCCAGAGCGGTCTCGGCCTGTTCCTCGGGCGTGCCGGTCGGTTCGTTGCTGGTGCGCAGCGGGATCTCGCGGATGAACCAGGCCAGCACCGGCACCAGCACGGCGAAGAGCACCGCCCACAGGAAGACGTGCGAGATCGCGTCGGCCAACCCGCCGAGCACCGCCTCGCGCGCCTGTGCCGGCAACTCCCGGAGCTGGTCGATGTTCATCGCCGCCCCGGCCTCGCCGCCGCCGCTGAAGGCACCCCCGGCGGCGGTACCGGCCAGCCGGTTGGCGAAGATCGCACCGAACAGCGAGATGCCGAACGAGCCGCCGATGGAGCGGAAGAAGGTGGCCGCGCCGCTGGCCGCGCCGAGGTCCTTCTGCTCCACGCTGTTCTGCGCGATCAGCATCGACGTCTGCATGAGGAAGCCCATCCCGACGCCGAGCACGATCATGTAGAGCGACGACTGGACCTTGCTGGTGTGCACGTCCAGCAGGCTCAGCAGGGCGAGCCCGACGGCCATCACCGCGCCACCGACGATCGGATAGATCCGGTAGCGACCGGTCCGGGTGATGGCCCGGCCGACGAGCAGCGAGACCACCAGCATGCCGAACATCAGCGGCAGCAGGAGCAGGCCCGAGTTGGTGGCCGAGGCGCCCTGCACGGTCTGCTGGTAGAGCGGCAGGAAGTTCATCGCGCCGAACATCGCGAAGCCGAGCAGGAAGCCGATCGTGGAGATCAGGGCGAAGTTCCGGTTGGCGAACAGACCCAGGGGCAGGATCGGCTCGGGGGCGCGCCGCTCGACGAACCCGAAGGCGACCAGCGCGACGAGCGCCAGGGCGGCGAGGCCGAGGATCTGCGGGGAGCGCCAGGCGTACTCGTTGCCGCCCCACGTGGTGATCAGCACGATCGCGGTGATGCCGACCGACAGCAGCGCGGCGCCGAGCCAGTCGATCCGGTGCTCGGTGCGGTACCGGGGCAGGCGCAGGGTGGCGATGAGCAGCACCAGCGCCACGCCGCCGAGCGGCAGGTTGACGTAGAACGCCCAGCGCCAGGAGAGGTGGTCGGTGATGAAGCCGCCGACGAGCGGTCCGGCGACCATGGCGATGGCCATGATGCCGGCGATCATGCCCTGGTACCGGCCGCGCTCGCGAGGCGGGACCAGGTCGCCGATGATCGCCATCACGCCGACCATCAGGCCACCGGCACCGAGGCCCTGCACCGCGCGGAAGGCGATGAGCTGGACCATCCCGTCGTCGGGTCCGCCGAGGGCCGACGAGCCGGCCATGCCGCAGAGCGCGGAGCCGAGCAGGAAGAGCACCACGGCGGTGAGGAAGACGTTCTTGCGGCCGTACAGGTCGCCGAGCTTGCCCCAGATCGGGGTGGAGACGGTGGTGCCCAGCACGTACGCGGTCACCACCCAGGTGAAATGGTTGAGCCCACCGAACTCGCCGACGATGCGGGGCAGCGCCGTGCTGACGATCATGTTGTCGAGCATCGCCAGCATCATGGCGATCATCAGCCCGAACAGGACGAGGCGAATGTTGGGTCGTACGGCGGCCTGTTGTTGTGAGGCCATCGGTAAGCTCTCCCCCCGAGACGTGACGCACTTACTTGCCGACCGGCTAGCTACCTTACTAGCCGGACGGTAAGTTGGACAGCAGATGACGGTCAACTGGATTAGGTGGTGCAGGTGAGCCAGAGCACAGGCGGCACCCGGGAGCGGATCAAGGCCGTCGCGCTGGAACTCTTCACCGAGCAGGGCTACGAGGCGACATCGCTGCGTGAGGTCGCCGAACGACTCGGCGTGACCAAGGCCGCCCTCTACTACCACTTCAAGAGCAAGGACGAGATCGTCACCAGCGTCGTCGAGGACCGGCTGGGCCGGATGGACACGCTGATCTCCTGGGGCGAGGGCCAACCGGACACGCTCGCCACCCGCCGGGCGCTGATCGAGCGGTACGCCGACGCGATGTTCGGCGGCGAACAGCCGTCGGTGATGCGCTTCTTCGAGCAGAACCAGACCGCACTGAAGAACCTCTCCGCCGGTCGGGACATGCGCGAGCGGATGTTCCGGCTGGCCTCCGTGCTGTGCCGGGGCGACGACAGCGCCGGTGCCCAGCTACGCGCCGTGCTGGCCCTGTTCGCCGTGCACAGCAGCTGGTTCGCTCTGCGTACGCCGGACATCACCGACGCCGACCGCAAGCGGGTGGCGTTGGAGGTCGCCTACGAGCTGCTGGCCGCGATCGCGGTACCGGCCGAGGCGTGACCGCCCGACCGCCGACGCCCGCCGGAGGTCCGAGCGCTCAGCCGGCCGGGGTCAGCGTCAGTCGCAGGGCGAGCAGGTCGACACCGGGCAACGGCGACCAGTCCTGTTCCGGTACGCGGACGAAGCCCCGCCGCCGATAGAGCCGGTGCGCCGGCTCGGCGTGGCCGGCGCGTACGCAGATCACCAGCGCGGTGCAGCCCCGCCCGGTCGCCTCCGCCACGCACGCCTCGACCAGGGCGGCACCGGCACCCCGTCCCTGTGCGGCCGGATCGACGGCCAGCATGCGGAACTCCGCCTCGTCCGGTCGGCACAGCTCGGCGTACCTGCTGCCGGGCAGGACGAAGGTGACCGTGCCGAGCACCTGACCGGTGGCCGGGTCGACGGCGACCAGGATCCGGCCGTGTGCCGCCCGACCACTGACGTCGGCCAGCACCTCGGCGTAACCGTTCTCGCCCTTCAACTGGCCGTCGGCCTCGTACGCGGCGACGGTCAACCGGGCCACCGCGGCGAAGTCGGCCGGCTCGGCCGCGCGGACCAGGACGCCGGTCAACCGATCACCGCGATCAGGTCACCGTCCTGCACCACGTCGCCCTCGTTGACCGCGAGCTGCTGCACGACGCCGTCGGACTCGGCGATCACCGGGATCTCCATCTTCATCGACTCCAGGATCACCAGCGTGTCCCCCTCGGACACGGTGTCCCCGGCCGACGCGACGACCTTCCAGACGTTCGCCACCATCTCGGCGCGGATCTCCTCGGCCATCTCCCGGCCCCTTCTCTCGCGACTGCCTGCGCCACATCCAATCATGTGGCGGTCCTCCCCGGGCGGCGAGCAGCAGCCCCGGCGAGGATGCGTCGACGCCGACCGCACTAGCATCAACAGGTCGGACCCTGGCTCCGGAGGGCCGGTAGCGTGCCCCGGGGTCGAGGTCGTGCGCAGACGATCATCACGAGGAGGTCACCATGGCGAAGAAGGCCCGCAAGAAGAAGGCCCGGAAGAAGAGCGCCGCCAACCACGGCAAGCGCCCCAACTCCTGACGACGACGCTCCGGTCCCGGCGGACCGGACAGCGAGACGCCGGTGGCCCGTCCGGGCCACCGGCGTCGTCGTCCCTCCCGCGCCGACCGGTCAGTCGGCCAGTTCGCGGGACTCGGTGCTCTCGAACACCACGATCTCGCTGAGGCGTACCCGCAGTCGCTCGCGCAGTTCGTCCGGCGCGGACTCGTTGCCGCAGCAGCGGGCCACCAGCGCCTTCACCTCCTGCTCGATGCCGTACTCCCGCAGGCAGGGACCGCATTCGTCGAGGTGGTGACGGATCCGGGAGCGCCGCTCCTGGGCGCACTCCAGATCGAGGTAGAGGTAGACCTCGGCGAGGACCTCGCGGCAATCCGTCTCGTGCGGGTCTCCACAGCTCACGTCACACCTCCCGGCCGGTGGCAGCGGAACTCCGGGCCGTCGACGGCGCGGCCGAGAAGCCGCGCTCCGCGGCGTAGCCCTCAAGCAGCTTGCGCAGATTACGACGACCGCGGTGCAACCGCGACATCACGGTGCCGATCGGCGTACCCATGATGTCGGCGACCTCCTTGTAGGAGAACCCCTCGACGTCGGTCAGGTACACCGCCAGCCGGAACTCCTCCGGCAGCTGCTGGAGGGCCTCCTTGACGTCACTGTCGGGCAGCCGGTCGAGCGCCTCCGTCTCGGCGGAGCGCAACCCACTGGAGGTGTGCGACTCGGCCTCGGCGAGCTGCCAGTCGGTGATCTCGTCGGTGGGCGCCTGCACCGGCTGCCGCTGCCGCTTGCGGTAGGAGTTGATGTAGGTGTTGGTCAGGATCCGATACAGCCAGGCCTTCAGGTTCGTGCCCTGTTCGAACTGGTGGAAGGCCGCGTACGCCTTCAGGTAGGTCTCCTGGACCAGGTCCTCGGCATCCGCCGGGTTACGCGTCATTCGCAGGCCGGCCGCATAGAGCTGATCGACGAATGGCATCGCGTCCCGCTCGAACCGGGCCCTGCGCTCGTCCGTCTTCTCGGTGGTCAACCGCACATCCCCTCGGGTCGGATGCTTCCCCGCCGAGGATACGCGCACGGACCTCCCGGCAGATTCGGTTCCGACGGGTGTGCCCGTCGCCACCTCGGCCGGTGACACCGTCGCCGGCCAGTCCGGGCCCGCCAGCAGCTGCCGTAGCTGCCGCGCGTCCCGCTCGTCGCGTTCCCGGTTCCGGATCTCGGTCGGCACCGGTCACCCCCTCGCACAGTGGTCATCCGAGGGGTTCAACACCCACCGCAGGCCAGGGCATTCCGGATCCGACTCCCGATCCTGGTCCCGGCCGCGCGGATCACACGGCTGGGACCAGGAAGGGCCTGGGAGCCCGGTGCGACCGCCCCGACCGGGCGGGCGACACCATGGGATGCAACGACCCGGCGCGGCCACCGGACACGGCGCGGGCCCCGACCGGCACCGCGGCGGCCGCGTCCCGGCCGGGCGGACGACGGGCGGTCAGGACCGCACCCAGCCGTGTGCGCGCAGCCAGTCGATCACCAACGCCGCCGTGCCGGGTGGGTCGCCACGCAGGTCGTGGCGCTGGCCCGGGCGGACCACCACCTGCACGCCGGGGCCCGGCTCGGGCACCCCGAACGGGTCCCGGTCGCCGTTGACGACCAGTGTCGGCACCCCGCTGTCCAGCTCGGCGGCCCGGCTGCGTTCCGGGCGGCCGGGCGGATGCAGCGGGAAGGCGAGCGCGACCACCCCGGCGGCGCCGACGCCACGCGCCGTCCGGCAGGCCACCCGCGCGCCGCTGGAGCGACCTCCCACCAGCACCGGTACGCCCGGATGACGCCCCCGCAGCACGGTCGACACGGCGGTCCAGGCCGTGTCGAGGTGTCCGGCCGGAGCCGGAGCCCGCCGACCGGCGACCCGGTAGGGCTGTGTCACCCGGGCCACGACCAACCCGACAGCCACCGCCGCGTCGCGTAGCGCGAGCAGGTCCGGTGCGTCGACACCGCCACCCGCCCCGTGCCCGAGCACCAGGAGCGCGCCGGCCGGGCCGGGCGGTCGGTCGGTGTCCACCCGCGCCGGGCCGTGCGGGGTCTCGATGAGGTCGTCGTGCGGCACGGCTCCATTCTGCGGGCCGCCCGCTCTGCGCCACCGGCGGTCACGCCGCCGCCCGCGCCACCGGCGGCCGGGCTGGCGTCCGGGCACCACCACCGCCGGTCGGTCCGCAGGTCGGCGTGCCTCGTTCCCGCCGACGCCATCTGGCCGGCTCCGGGGCGGGACCGTCGCGTCCGACGACACGGCGTCCCGCTCCGGACCGGCTCATCGATCAGCTCAGCGGCACCAGGGTGAGCAGTCGATCACGCACCGGCGGACCCGCCTCGCTGGCGGCGTCCGGATCGGGTTGGACCTCGTCACGCCAGGCCACCAACATCGCCCGCCGCTCGCGGGGTGTGGTGCCACCCCACACGCCGTGGCAGTCGCCCACTTCCAGCGCCCAGGCGAGACAGGAACCCTGCACGTCACAGCTGTTGCAGAGTGCCACCGCCGCGTCGGCCGGCTCGTTCGGTGCCGGAAAGAACGTCTCCGGATCGACGCTCTGGCATGTCCCCCTGGTACGCCAGGCTTCGTCTTGTCGCCGCTCGTGCAGCGCCCTCAACAGTCGTGGATCACGCCGTGCGGCGGCCACCTCGTGCGGACGGGGCATACGCGCCCGTGTCATCCACCCACCTCCCCCGTGGGACCAGCAATATCGATGAGCATCGTTCACAGGACGCGAACGACACCCACCACCGGCGCTGTGTTCTATCGCATTTACTGGCACGGGGACAAGTGTCTGCCGGGAAGTTGCCAGAAAGAGCCCTGCACCTTTCACCCGCAACTGCGGCAAATCACTCCCGACAATATGCGGGGTGCAATCAGAACAGGGTCGCCTCTTCCGGGCCGGCCGGGGACGACAGTGGCACCCGGGCGGTCAACCGGGGACCGTCGTTGCGGACGTCGCCGACCGCCGGCCCCACCGGGCGCACCTCCAGCCCGGCCAGCCACTCCGGTGCCGGCGGGACCAGCAGCTCCGCCGGCTCACCTCCCCCGCCCAGCCAGGTCGCCCACCGCTCCGGCGGCAGCAGCAACGGCATCCGGTCGTGCACCTCGGCCAGCTCACCCAGGGCGCCGGTGGTCACCACGCTGCACGTCATCAGCGGGTCGTCGGGGCCGCCCCAGACCGACCAGATGCCCGCGAAGGCGAGCACCGACCCGTCGCGTGGGGTCAGATAGAACGCCTGCTTGGTGCCGTCCGGTCGACGGACCCACTCGTACCAGCCGTCGGCCGGGACCAGGGCCCGACGGCGGGCGAAGGACGGCGCGTACGCCCGGCTGGTGGCGACCGTCTCGGCGCGAGCGTTGATCATGCGTGCGGCGCCGGCGGGCGACCGGGACCACGGCGGCACCAGCCCCCAGCGGGCCAGACAGAGCACCCGGTGCCCCTCGGAGCTGACCCGCACCAGCGGCACCGGATCGGTCGGCGCCACGTTGTAGTCGACCGCCAGGTCGCCACCGGTCTCGTCGGCGGACTCGAACAGCCCGCTCAGGTCACCGGAGCTCCGGGTCGTGGCGTACCTCCCGCACATGTCCGACACGCTAGCGCGCCACCGGCCGGGCGGCTGTCCCGTTCATCGGGAGTGGGAAACGGCGAGGTCCGCCGACGCCCGGCACACGGCAGAATGGGAACCGTGGGGAACCTGACCGCGACCCGGCCGCTACAGCCGTGGACCGCCCCGACGGCCAGCGATCCGGTGTCGGCGTCGCTACGCCTGCCCGGGTCCAAGTCGATGACCAACCGGGCCCTGGTGCTCAGCGCGCTGGCCACCGGCCCCTCGACACTGGCCGCGCCGCTGCGCGCCCGCGACACCGAGTTGATGGCCGGTGGGCTGCGGGCGATGGGCGCGCACGTGTCGATCGCCGACGACGAGCGCTGGTTGGTCCGGCCGCACCCGCTGGTCGGCCCGGCCCACGTCGACGTCGGCCTGGCCGGCACGATCATGCGGTTCGTACCGCCGGTCGCCGGGCTTGCCGACGGCCGGGTCACCTTCGACGGCGACCCGCACGCCCGCACCCGGCCGTTGGGCCCGCTGATCGAGGCGCTGCGCTCGCTCGGCGTCCGCATCGACACCACCGGTCCGGGCAGCCTGCCGCTGGCCGTCCTCGGCACCGGGCGGGTGACCGGCGGCGAGGTGGTGATCGACGCCTCCGCCTCCAGCCAACTCGTCTCCGGCCTGCTGCTGGCGGCCCCGCGCTTCGACCGGGGCCTGGTGGTACGCCACGTCGGCCCGCCGGTGCCCTCCGCGCCCCACCTGCGGATGACCGTGCAGATGCTGCGCTCGGCCGGCGCGGCCGTGGACGACAGCACGCCGGACGTGTGGGTGGTCGAACCGGGCCCGTTGACCGGGCGCGGCTGGCAGATCGAGCCCGACCTCTCCGGCGCGGTGCCGTTCTTCGCCGCCGCGCTGGTCACCGGCGGCGAGGTGACGCTCCAGGGCTGGCCGGGCAGCAGCGCACAGCCGGTGGAGCGGCTCCGCTCGCTGTTGCAGCAGATGGGCGCGGAGGTCGCGCTCACCACCGAGGGGCTCACCGTACGCGGCACCGGGACGGTCCACGGGCTGCGCGCCGACCTCTCGGACGTCAGCGAGCTGACCCCGGCCCTGACCGCGCTGGCGATGCTGGCCGACTCCCCCTCGGTGTTCACCGGCGTCGAGCACATCCGGGGGCACGAGACCGACCGGCTGGCCGCGTTGGCGCGGGAGTTCGCCGCGCTGGGTGCGGACGTCACCGAGGCGTCCGACGGGTTGGAGATCCGCCCCCGACCGCTGCGGGGTGGCGTGTTCCACACCTACGATGACCACCGGATGGCGCACGCCGCGGCGATCACCGGCCTGGCCGTCCCCGGCATCGAGTTGAACGACGTGGCGTGCACCTCGAAGACCATGCCCGAGTTTCCGGCACTATGGTCGGCGATGGTGACCGGCAAGAGCTGACCGACGACGGAGGGGCGGACCTGGCGACCAAGCGACGCGAGTACGACGAGGACGACGTCCGGGTCCGGCCCGGCAAGTCCTCGCGTCCGCGTACCCGCACCCGCCCCCGGCACTCCGACGCCCGGGACGGCTTCGTCTTCGCGGTGGACCGGGGACGCTACACCTGCGTGCTGACCGGAGCCGGGCCCGACGACCCCACCGTCACCGCGATGCGCGCCCGCGAGCTGGGCCGCAAGTCGGTGGTGGTCGGAGACCGGGTGGCCCTGGTCGGGGACACCTCCGGCGCGGCCGGGGCGCTGGCCCGCATCGTCCGGATCGCCCCCCGCCACTCGGTGCTGCGGCGGACCGCCGAGGACGACGCCAGCACCGCCGAGGGGCGGCTGGAACGGGTGGTCGTCGCCAACGCCGACCAGCTCGTGATCGTCAGTGCGCTGGCCGACCCGCCGCCGCGTACCGGATTCATCGACCGCTGCCTGGTGGCGGCCTACGACGCGGACATCGAGCCGCTGCTCTGCCTGACCAAGGCCGACCTGGCCGGGCCCGAGGCGGTGCTCGACTACTACACCGAGCTCGAACTGCCGTACGTGCTGATCCGGCCGGACTCGCCGCTGGACGCCCTCCGCAGCCTGCTCGCCGGCCGGGTGTCGGTGCTCGTCGGGCACTCCGGGGTGGGCAAGTCGACGCTGGTCAACCGGCTGGTCCCGGAGGCCGACCGGGCGGTCGGCACGGTCAGCGCGATCGGCCGGGGGCGACACACCTCGACCAGCGCGGTGGCGTTGCGGCTGCCTGCCCTGCCGGGCGCCGCGGACGCCCCGGGCTGGATCGTGGACACGCCGGGCGTCCGCAGTTTCGGGCTGGCACACGTCTCGGCCGAGAGCCTGCTGCACGGCTTCCCCGACCTCGTCGAGGCCACCGCCGACTGTCCGGCCAACTGCCCGCACACCGCCGACGAGGCCGACTGCACGCTGGACGCCTGGGTGGCGCAGGGGCGGGCGGATCCGCGCCGGCTGGCCTCGTACCGCCGCTTGCTGGCCTCCCGCTCCGGCGACCTGGAGCCACGCGGCGAGGTCGAGCCGCGCGGGCACCCGGAGTGAGCCGCGCCCAGGTCACGACGGCCCGGCGGGACCGGCCGCGACCGGCCTCGCTACCGTGTCCGGCATGACCGGGTACGCCGACGATCTCGCTCTCGCCCACCGGCTCGCCGACGCCGCCGACGCCATCTCGGCGGCCCGGTTCCGCGCGCTCGACCTGCGGGTGGAGGCGAAGCCCGACCTCACCCCCGTCTCCGACGCGGACACCGCCGTGGAGCGCGCGATCCGGTCGCTGCTGACCGCGCACCGGCCGGACGACGGGCTGCTCGGCGAGGAGTACGGCGCGTCGCCGGCCGCCGGCACCCGGCAGTGGGTGGTGGACCCGATCGACGGCACCAAGAACTTCGTCCGGGGAGTGCCCGTCTGGGCCACCCTGATCGCCTTGCTGGAGGACGGCCGACCCGTCGCCGGGCTGGTCTCCGCACCGGCCCTGGGCCGCCGCTGGTGGGCGGCGACCGGCACCGGTGCGTACGCAGGCCCGGACGCCGCCTCGGGCGAACCGATCCGGGTCTCCGCCGTCGCGGAGCTGGCCGACGCGAGCTTCTGCTACTCCTCCCTCAGCGGCTGGGAGGAGGCCGGTCGGTTGGCGCCGATGCTCCAACTGATGCGGGACACCTGGCGCAGTCGCGCCTACGGCGACTTCTACGGTTACATGCTGCTGGCCGAGGGCGCACTGGACGTCATGGTCGAACCCGAGCTGTCGCTCTGGGACGTGGCCGCATTGGTACCCATCGTGACCGAGGCGGGGGGTACCTTCACCGATCTGGCCGGTCGACCGGCCCCCGCCGGAGGCGAAAACAGCGCGGTGGCCAGCAACGGAATACTGCACGCCGAACTCCTCGACAGGCTCGGTCGGCCCGCCGCGCACTGACGTCCGGTTACCTCTATCCTCGCCAGGTGGCTACCTCGGGTTGGTGTTTTCTCGCGGCGATGATCGTCGCGTACGGCGTTGCCAACCTGTTGCAGTCGGTCGCCGCAGCGCGCACCACAGTGCAGCACACCTTCGATCCCGGTCTGCTGCTGCGCCTGGCCGGACACCGCGCCTACCTGATCGGCCTGGTCTGCCAGGTGGGCGGCTTCGTGCTGGCCTTCCTGGCCCGCCGCGACCTGCCGCTGTTCCTGGTGCAGGCCAGCGTGGCGGCCGGGCTCGGGGTCACCGCGATCCTCGGTGTCCTGGTGCTGAAATGGCGGCTGCCGGTGGCCGAGGTGGTGCTGCTGCTCCTGCTCTTCGCCGGGATCACCGCGTTGGTGCTCGCCGCCCAGCCGGCACAGTCCAAGCCCCTCGGCACCGCCGGGATGATCGCCCTGCTGGTGACGCTCGGTGTGATCGCGGTGCTGGGTTTCTTCGCGGTCCGGCTACGCGGCGCTCCCGGCTCGGTGGCGCTCGGCTCGCTGGCCGGGCTGGCCTTCTCCGCCGCCGCGATCGCCGCCCGCCCGTTGGCCTCCGCACCGACCTGGGACGCGTTCCTCGCCGACCCGCTGCTCTACGTGCTGGTCGGGCACTCCGTGGTCGGGCAGCTGCTGCTCGGCCTGGCGATGCAGCGCGGCTCCACCACGGCGGCGGTGGCCGCGATGGACGCCGCCGGGGCGGTCCCCGCCGCGATCGTCGGGCTACTGCTGCTCAACGACAAGATCTGGCCCGGCCGGGAGTGGCTGGCCGGAGTCGGTTTCCTGGTCACCCTCGCCTCGGTCATCGGCCTCACCCGGTACGCCGAGCCGCAGCACCACCACGCCGTCGCTCAGGAGACCTCGCGGGCGGTCGTCGCCGGCAAGCCGCTGATCGGGCCGCAGCCGAGCCGGGCACGCCCGGGCGGCACGGACGGGCCGATGCCGCATCCCGCCGCCCAGCTCTCCCCGACCGGCTCCGGTCTGGCTCAGGCCGCCTCGACGGGCCTGCGCCGGCCGACCACCCGCTCGTAGAGCCGTTCCAGGGCGGAGGCGGTCCGCTCCCAGGTGTAGCTGCACCGGACCCGGTCCACCGCCGCGTGCCCGTACGCGAACCGGCCCGCGTTGTCGGTGAGCACCCGACGCAGCGTCATCCCCAGCGTCCGGACGTCGCCCGGCGACACCAGCTTGCCGGTCACCTCGTCCACCACCGCGTCGGCGATGCCGCCCATCGCGTAGCCGACCACCGGCACCCCGCAGGCCATCGCCTCCAGCGACACCCGTCCGGCCGACGAGTAGTGCGGGGTGCAGGCGACCACGTCGGCCGAGCGGTACCAGGTGGCCATCTGCTCGTGCGGCACGGCGCCCACCAGGTGCACCTGCTCCCCGACGCCGATCCGCTCGGCCAGTTCCCGCAGCCGACGGGCCTCGGTGTGCTGGGCCAGCCCCTCGGCCGGCGGACCACCGGCGATCACCAGTTCCGCGTCGCCGACCAGGCGCATCGCGCGGATCAGGTCGTCCTGCCCGTGGCCTGGGGAGAGCCCGCCGACGGAGAGGATCCGGGAACGCTGGTCCCGGGGTGCCGCCTCGCCGTCGGGCTGAAACCGGTCGATGTCCACTCCGGTCGGCACCATCGCCACCGAGCTGCGTTGCAGACCCATCCGGGTCAGCTCGTCGACCTCGTCGTTGCACTGGGCGACGGCCATGTCCACCGCCCGGGTCAGCGCCCGTTCAAGCGGGATGCGGGTGCCCGGCCCGTCGTACTGCGAACCGAGGTGGCGGAGCTGCTCCATGCCGAGAGAGTGGAACGTCTGCACCACCGGGATGTCGGTCTCCCGGACCGCCTGCGCGGCGGCGAGTCCACCGACCCAGTAGTGGCCGTGCACGACCTCCGGCGTCCAGTCGCCGGACCACCGGTCGGCCAGCCACTGGCCGAACGCCGGCACGTACGGCACCAGCTCGGCGGTGGGGATCGGGGTGATCGGACCCACCGGGGCCCGTTCCATCCGGTACCCGTCGACGAGGTCGCTCTCGGCGACCTCCGGATCGTCCCGTCGGGTGTAGACCCGGACGTCGTGGCCTCTCCCCGCCAGTTCGGCGGCGACCCGTGCGATGTGCTGGTAGGTGCCGACGACGTTACCGTCGCCGGACGGCGGCGAAGCGGCGTGGGCGCAGACGAGGCCGACGCGCATGGGTCACCTCCATGCGGATGGGGCGGTGGTCTCCGGTCAGAGCGTCCCATTAACCGGGCTCCGACGAGCCGAAACATGGCAGATCCCCTGGTGTCCGGCGCGCATGACCCGGACACCAGGGGGTACCGATGAGGAATGCCCCTCGCCCGAAAGCTCGCCGAACCGCCACGGCACCAGCCACGGGCGGCCCTTGATCACGCCCGATCCCGGATCGAGTGGTATCGGCGTGCACCGGAAGCCACTCGATCCTGCATCGAGCGCGACCGTGACGCCGTTCGCGGCACCCCGCCACCACCCGCGTCGATTCGCCGCGGTGGCCCGCCAGCGGCGGCTGCCCGAACGACGCGGACGTGACCGGTTACGGCCGGAGGGCAACGGGTAGTGGTCAGTCATGCGCGACGACGAGTACCCGACCCCCCTGTCCGACCCTGAGGCCGACGGCCTGCCGGACACCGCCGACGACGACTCGACGGCCGGTGACGACGTGCTGACCGGCCGGGAGGCGGACGGCCCGGCGCCGGCCCAGTTGCCCGGTGACCGGACCCCGGTGGCGGTGGACGAGTTCGGCACCACCGCCGAGGAGCAGCTCGACGGCGAGTCGCTGGACTACAAGCTCGGCCGGGAGCGGTTCGAACTGCCGGTCGACGACCCGCTGGCCGGTCCGGTCGACCCGGACATCGCGGCCGAGGCGGACAGCCGGGAGCAGGCGGCGCAGGCGCAGCTCGACGCCGACGTGATCGATCCCGGCCCGACCTCCGACCCGAACTCCCCGGTGTCGCTCTACGACCACGACCGGCTGGGCACCGTCGCCGACGCCACGGTGGGCCGACTGGTCGAACCGGACGAGGGCACGCACACCGACCAGGAGACCGACTCCATCGCGTACGACGCGGGAGCGGCCGGTGGCGGAGCCAGCGCGGAGGAGTTGGCCGTGCACGAGACCCGGCCGCCGCACTCGGTCTGAGTCCCGCTCACGACGTCACTGCGCTGCGTGCCGCCGTACCTGCTGTGCCTGATGGTTCGCTCGCTGCGCTCGCTCATTCGTCCAGGCCGCGTTCGATCGCGTACCGGGTCAGTTCGACCCGGTTGTGCAGTTGCAGCTTGCCGAGCGTGTTCTGTACGTGGTTCTGCACCGTCCGGTGCGACAGTCCGAGCCGCTCGGCGATCTGCTTGTAGGACATCCCCTTGGCCACCAGCCGCAGCACCTCGGTCTCCCGGTCGGTGAGCCGGGGTGCGGTGTCCTGCGTACCGGCGGGAGCCTGTTCCCGGACGGCGGCCAGCCGGCGGTACTCGCCGAGCACCAGCCCGGCCAGGCCCGGCGTGAAGACCGGCTCACCGGCGGCGGTCCGGCGGACCGCGTCCAGGAACTCCGCCAGCCCGGCCGACTTCAGCAGGTAGCCGGTGGCGCCGGCCTTCACCGCGTCCAGCACCCCCTGCTGCTCGCCGCTGGCGGAGAGCATGAGCACCCGCACCTCGGGCCGTTCCGCCCGCAGGCCCCGGATCACCTGCACACCGGAGATGTCCGGCAGTTGCAGGTCGAGCACCACCAGGTCGGGGCGGGCCGCGGCGATCACCCGGACCGCCTGCCGGCCCTCCCCGCAACTGGCGACCACCTCGTGGCCGGCCTCGGTGAGGTCGCGGGCCACCCCTTCCCGCCACATCGGGTGGTCGTCGACCACCATCACGCGTACGCCGTTCACGATCCCCTCCTCGGCACGGTGAGCTCGACCTCGGTGCCGGAGCCCGGGGTGGAGTTGATCCGGGCGGTCCCGCCGAGTTCGGCGAGCCGGCCCTGAATCGCGTGGGTCACGCCGAGCCGGCCCTGGGCGGCGGCCTCGGCGAGTCGTTCCGGGGTGAAGCCCGGTCCCTCGTCCCGGATCGACACGGTGACCGCCGTTCCCTCGTCCTCGACCAGCACCCAGGCACGTCCGTCGCCGTGGCGGGCGACGTTGTCCAGCGCGGCCCCGATCGCGGCGGCCAGTTCGCGGGCCACCGGCGGGGCCAGCGGCACCGGGGTGGCCGGCGCGGAGAGCGACACGCCGCCCGTGGCGTACCGGCCGAGCAGCGCGCGCAGGTCCACCGGCGAGTCCACGTCGTCGACGGACATCGGGCCGGTGCCGGAGATCAACATGCGCAGCGCCGCCTCCTGTTCACCGGCCAGCCGGGCCAGTTCGCCGGCCTCGCCGTCGAGTCGCTCGCCGCGCCGCTGCACCAGGGCGAGCACCTGGAGCACCGAGTCGTGGATGTCGCGGGCCAGCCGTTCCCGTTCGCGGTTGGCGGCCTCGATCTCGACCGCCCGCTGCAACCGCTCCCCGGCGGTCACGGTGAGCCGGGCGACGTGCCCGACCACCACGCCGGCGAGCAACATCAGGATCGCGCCGTTGATCGCCGTGGGGGTGGCCATCCCCCGGGTGGCCAGGTCGGTGGCGCCGACGACCAGAGCGGCCAGCGCGCCGCGTCGCCGTCCGCCGCAGACCGCCCAGGCCAGCACCGGGCCGCTCAACCAGGCCACCGCCATGGTCGGCAGGCCGGCGTCCAGCGCGTCGCGGCCCATCACCCAGGGAGTGGCCAGAAGGATCGCCACCACGACGCCGAGATCGGCCAGGAGCAGCGGCCAGCCGCGCCGGGCCGGAGCGGCGTAGCCGATCGCGGTGACGCCGGTCCAGACCGCCATCGCCAGCACCAGCACCCCGGCGAGCAGAGGGTGGGCGTAGCGGTCCGCGTCGCGCAGCACGACCACGCAGACGTACGCCAGCGAGGCCACCCGGAAGACCGCGACGGCCCGCCAGAGAGGGAGTTCGAAACCACCGGGGGCGGACACGCCCGTCACCATGCCACAGCCTGTGTGACGGGTCCTCGCCGATGCGGTCCCACGAATCCTGACGTACGGTGGTAAAAGCCGCTTAAAGCTCTGCGATCTCCTGTCGGGACGGGGCCATGACGAACGCAGAACCCCGCACACCGCGTACGGTGGTGCCCATCGAACACACCCTCCTGATCGCCGACGCCTTCGACCAGGCACAGGTGACCGAGCTGCGGCACTCGGTCGCCTCGTGCGTGCGTGCCGCAGGGCTGCGCGACGACCGCCTCGACGACTTCGTGCTCGCGGTCAACGAGCTGATCACCAACGCGGTCCGGCACGGCGGAGGGCGGGGCTGGCTCCGGCTCTGGCGGCAGTCGGAACTGGTGGTGTGCGAGGTCTCCGACCACGGTCAGGGCATCAGTGTGCAGCGCCTCGACGACCGCAGCCGGCCGGCGCCGGAGACCGCCGGCGGTTGGGGACTCTGGCTGGCCCGCGAGCTGACCGACGCGATGGACGTGGAGACCGGCCCGGAGGGCACCACGGTCCGCATCACCTCCGCGACCCTCCCCACCGAGCAGCACATCGGCCGGCACCGCAGCGAGTGACGACCGGCGCCGGGGTCACTCCCAGCGGTTGCCGGTGATCTTCTCGTAGACGTCCACGTAGCGGGCCCGGGTCGCCTCGACCACCTCGTCCGGCACCTCGGGCGCCGGTTCGCGCCGGTCCCAGCCGCTGCCCGCCGCCCAGTCCCGCACGTACTGCTTGTCGTAGGAGAACTGCGTACGGCCCGGCTGGTACGACTCGGCGGGCCAGAAGCGGGACGAGTCCGGGGTGAGCACCTCGTCGGCGAGGACCAGGGTGCCGTCCGCCGCCCAGCCCAGCTCGATCTTGGTGTCGGCGACCAGGATGCCGCGCTCGGCGGCCAGCTCGGCGCCCCGGCAGTACACGTCGATGGTCAGCTTCCGCAGCCGCTCGGCGGTCTCCGCGCCGACCTCGTCGACCACCTCGGCGAAGGTCATCGGCTCGTCGTGCTCGCCCATCGGCGCCTTGGTCGACGGGGTGAAGATCGGCTCGGGCAGGATGGACGCCTCGCCCAGCCCACGCGGCAGCGCGACGCCGGACACCGCCCCGGTGCTCTGGTACTCCTTGAGGCCACCCCCGGTGAGGAAGCCGCGGGCGACGCACTCCACCGGGACCATCCGCAACCGGCGGCACCGGATCGCCCGCCCGGCGAACTCGGCCGGCACGTCGGTGGCGGAGATGACGTGGTGCGGCACCAGGTCGGCGAGCTGCTCGAACCACCACAGCGACAACGCGGTGAGCAGCTTGCCCTTGTCCGGGACCGGAGTCGGCAGCACCACGTCGTAGACGGAGATGCGATCCGAGGCGACCAGGATCAGGTCGTCGCCGTCCGCGTAGACGTCCCTCACTTTGCCCGAGTGCAGAAGTTCCACGCGGACAAGTAGACCACGCCCCGGACGCACCACCGTGCCGGGACCGCAGCGCGCGGGAGGCGCTGCGGAACCCGTTCAGCGCCGCCGGTTACGGGTGAGCCGCACCAGCAGCAGGACGACCACGGCCACCACCGCAAGGCAGCAGAGCAGGCCCAGGAAACCGAAGAAGCCGCCACCGCGCCCACGCCGCCGGGCGGCCTCCACGACCAGTTCCCCGGGGCCGGTCGAGGCCCACGCCGCGACCGGCACGAACACCGCCAGCACGACCGTTCCCAGGAGCGTGCCGAGCCGCCCCCACCACTTGCCGATTGAAGACATGGCCCCATCCTCGCGGAGGTCCGCAACCCCTGCCGGGGAACAGCGCACCGCCGAGGCGGGCCCACCGGCCGACGGACGAAGGCCGGAACGGCAGGGATCGGAAACGACGAAGGCCCCGGGAGATCCCGGGGCCTTCGTCGTGCAGTAGCGGGGACAGGATTTGAACCTGCGACCTCTGGGTTATGAGCCCAGCGAGCTACCGAGCTGCTCCACCCCGCGTCGGTATGTGACAACCCTACCCCATGCGGTACGAGCCGCACCGACCACCCCACCCACCCCCGAAGAAGGTGTTCCGGCACCGGTCGGGACGGGCCGCCGCACTCCGGACAACGAGAAAGGCCCCGGGAGATCCCGGGGCCTTTCTCGTGCAGTAGCGGGGACAGGATTTGAACCTGCGACCTCTGGGTTATGAGCCCAGCGAGCTACCGAGCTGCTCCACCCCGCGTCGGTAGATCCACCGTAGCGCACCACCCCGCCCCGCCGCAAAACGACTCACAGAACACCGTGGGCGACCGGTGGGCCCGGACGCCGAAGGGCCCGCGGCGGCGACGGATCGCCGGCCCACGGGCCCTGTCGGAACGTGCTTCGTCAGCCGGTCGGTGACGGGCTGCCGGTCGGTGCCGTACCGTTCGCCCCGGCCGCCTGCTGCGCCTGCTGGAACGCGGTCAGTGCCTCGTCCAGCGTCTTGAGCGCCCGGCCGTACCGCTCGAAGTCACCGGACGCCTGCGCGTCGCGCACCTCGGTGATCGCCGCTCGCACCCGGTCGGCGGCGACCCCCAGGTCGCCGGTGAGCGGCGGCGCCTCGGTCGGCGTGGGCGTGGGCGCCGGCTCCTCGCCGCCCGGCGGCGGCTCCTCGCCTGCGGGCGGCTCCTCCGCGGCCGGCGGCGGGTTGCCGGCCGCCGCCCGCTTGCCCTGCTCCACGAGCTGCCGGATGCCGTCGGCCGGGTTGTCGGCCAACACCACGAACGAACCACCGTCGCCGTACGAGAGCAGCACCTTCTGCAACAGCGGGTACGCGTCGGTCTGGTTGCTCTTCACGTAGACCGGCTCGACGTAGAGCATGCCGTTGCCGAACGGCAGCGAGAGCAGGTTGCCGTACTGCACCTGGGCCTGGTTCGAGGAGAGCAGGTTCAGCTGCTGCCGGATGTTGGCGTTGTTGGTCATCTGCTGGTGCACCTGCACCGGGCCGGAGACCCGGGTCTGGTCGGGCAGTTCCAGCACCTGCAACCTCGGCCGCCCGTCCTGGTACGACGCCGAGATCAGCGCGGCCAGGTTCTGCCGGCCGTTCGGGGTGACCGCGCTGGTGAGCTGGAAGGTCGGCTGCTCCTGCCCGGGCATCTGCGTGTAGAGGTAGTACGGCGGCTGCTTGACCCCGCTGTCCGGCGCGTCCGGCACGTTCGGCACCTGCCAGAAGTCCTGGCCGGAGTAGAAGTCGCCGGGGTTCGTGACGTGGAACCGGGTCAGCAGGTTGCGCTGCACCTTGAACAGGTCGGCCGGGTAGCGGAAGTGGTCGGCCAGCGCCTGCGGGATCTCCTCGCGCGGCGTGATCAGGTCACCGCCGAATGCCTTGTTCCACGCCTTGAGCACCGGGTCGTTCTCGTCGAACTCGTAGAGCCTGACCGTGCCGTCGTACGCGTCCACGGTCGCCTTGACCGAGTTGCGGATGTAGTTGACGTTCTCCCGGGCCAGCTGGATGGTGCCCCGGCCGGTCAGCTCGTCGGTGGTCTCCTGCTGGAGGTTGACCCGCTCGGCGTACGGGTAGGTGGCCGAGGTGGTGTAGCCGTCCACGATCCACTGCACCCGGCCGTCCACCACGGCGGGGTACGGGTCGCCGTCGAGCGTCAGGAAGGGCGCGACCTTCTCCACCCGGTCCCGGGGGTTCCGCACGTAGAGCAGCTTGGAGTTGTCGTTGACCGCCTCGGAGAGCAGGAAGTTCGGCTCCTGCTCCTTGATGGCGTAGAGCAGCCGCCGGGAGAACGACCCGACGTCCACGCCGCCCTCACCGGTGTAGGTGTAGTACGACTCGCGGCCCTCGCCGCTCTCGCCGGCCGGCCGGTCGAACTCCGCCGGGTTGGCGTCCTCGCTCGGCTTGCCGACGATGGCGTAGTCACCGTCCTGCATCCGCTCGCCGTAGTAGATCCGGGGCTGGCTGGCCGGGATCTGGTCGGTCGGCGAGGAGCAGGACTCCTGCGACCGCTCGCCGAGGAAGCCGGAGACGAAGAAGGGCTGGCCACCGCAGACGACCTGGTTCGCGGGGGCGGCCACCACGCCGAACCCGTGGGTGTAGACGGTGTGCCGGTTGATCCAGTTGCTCTGCTGGGCGGTCAGCTCGCCGTAGTTGATCTCACGGACGCCGACCACGTAGTCCTGGGTCTTGCCGTCGACCGTGTACCGGTCGATGTCCAGCTTGGGGCCGAAGTCGTAGAAGCCACGGACCTGCTGGAGCTGGGTGTAGGTCTCGCTGACCAGCTGCGGGTCGAGCAGCCGGGCGTTGGGCACCACCGAGGTGTCGGTGGCCAGGTTCTCCGACGGGGTCAGGTTGCTGGCCGAGTACGCCGAGTTCTCGGCGATGTCCAACCCGTACGAGGCTCGGGTGGCGTCGATGCTGCGCTGGATGTACGGCGCCTCCTTGTCCCGGGCGCTCGGCTTGACCTCGAAGGTCTGCACCGCCCAGGGGTAGATGCCGCCGATCGCCACCGCCGAGACGCCGAGCAGCGCCAGCGAGATGCCCGGCCAGACCAGGTTCCGCATCCAGGCGTTGGAGAAGACGATGATCGCGATCGCCACCACCACGGAGATGTAGGCGAGGATCTCCTTCGCCGGCAGCAGCGCGTTGATGTCGGCGTACCCGGCGCCGTAGACACCGACGCCGTCGTTGTACTCCAGCAGCATCGACCGCCGGTCCAGCACGTACGCGACGGCCTTGAGCAGCACGAAGACCGCGACCAGCGAGCTCAGGTGGGCGCGGGCCGCCCCGCTCATCCGGTCGCCGACGCCCTGCAGGCGTACTCCGCCGAAGAGGTAGTGCACGGCCAGCGAACCGATCAGCGCCAGCACCACCGCGGTGAAGCCCAGCCCGAGCAGGAAGCGCCAGAACGGCAGCTGGAAGACGTAGAAGCCGACGTCCACACCGAACTCCGGGTCCTGCACGCCGAAGTCACCGCCGTGCAGGAAGAGCAGCCACTGGTTCCAGCGGCTCTGTGCGGACAGGCCGGCGAAGAGACCCACCACCACGGCGGCGGCGGCGATCCAGAGCCCGAGCCGGGGGCCGAGCAGCATCCGGTAGCGCTCCAGCGTCGCCTGCTCCGGCGAGTGCGGACGCATCCGGGGGCGCAGCCGCTGCGCCAGCCAGAGGTTGCCACCGACGATCAGACCCATCGCGACGGCGGCGGCCAGGAACAGCAGCAACCGGGTGACGATCACCCCACGGAAGACGGAGGTGTAGTCGACCTCGGAGAACCAGAGCCAGTCGGTCCAGGCCTGCACCCCCCAGCCGAGCAGGGTGAACAGGACGAACACTCCGATCAGCACCCCGATCGTGACGCGTCCGCGTCGGCTCATCCTCGGCAGGGGGCTGCTGCTACGCATGACCACTGTTGGCTCCGCACGCTCGTTATGATCGGCTCCGACCAGGCACCCAGAGTACGGGGTGTTCCTGAATGCGTTGTGGCAGGTCGCGCCGCGCAGCCGACACCCGGCCCGCGAGCGATCGCACCGACCCGAAGTCGGCCCAGGTCAAGAGCGTGGTCCCGGCGGGACGCCGGGTCGGTCCGGCGGTCAGCAGAGCGTCGGTTCGCCCCCGGCACGCAGCGTCTCCATCGCGCTGAGCGCCTCGTCGAGCGAACCCACCCGGACCAGCGGCAGGTCCGGCTGGCGGTTGGACACCGCCTCGGCGCAGTTGGCCGCCGGCACCAGGAACACCGTGGCGCCGGCCCGCTTCGCGCCGACCAGCTTCTGCGGGATGCCGCCGATCGGCCCGACCTGGCCGGAGTCGTCGATGGTGCCGGTGCCCGCGATGACCCGGCCGCCGGTCAGGTCCTCCGGCGTCAGCTTGTCGATGATCCCCAGGGCGAACATCAGCCCGGCGCTGGGCCCGCCGATGTCCTGGAGGTCGAAGGAGAGCGTGAACGGGTGCGGCTGCTGCTGCTCGATCTCGACCCCGATCCGCGGTCGGCCGTCCTGCTCCTGGGTGGTGATGGTGTCGGTGCGGGCGGCACCGTCTCGGGTGTACCCGACGCGGAGCGCGGTGCCCGCCGGCTTCGCCCTGACCAGCTCGGTCAACCGGCCGGCCAGCGGCACGGGCTCCCCGTCGACCGAGGTCACCACGTCGCCGGGACGCAGCACTCCGGCGGCCGGTCCGTCGGCGGCGACGGTCTTGATCACGACCTGCACCTCGTACCCCAGCTCCCGCAGCGCGGCGGTCTCCGCGCTGGTCTGCGAGACCTGGAAGTCCTCGGCGTTGCGCTGCTCGACCTCCTCGCGGGTCTCGCCGGGCGGGTATACCAGCTCGCGCGGCACCACCGCCTGGTCGTCGGAGAGCCAGCCCTGGATGGCCGAGCGCAGCTTCACGGTCGGCTGCACACCCACCGTGGTCAGCCGCAGTTGCCCGGCCGAGTCGGAGGTCTCCCCGCCGGTGACCTGGATCACCTCCTTGCCGTCCTCCTGCCCGAGCGTGTCCACCGTCGGACCGGGACCGAGCACGACATAGGGGACGGGCGCGCCGAGCACCCCGATGCTGAGCAGAGCGGTGAGCAGAGCACCGAGGAGGACGGTCACGCCACGTCGTCTCATGCGCCAGAGCGTACCGAGCCGGTTCTCGGCCTCCGGGCGGCACGACGACGACTTCGCCCTCAGCGCAACTGCGGTGACGGCGACCAGGGGCACGGCGCGCGTACCGTAGAGCTCGTGCCTGATATTCCGTTCGGTTTCGCGCTCCCGGGTGGGCAGCCGCCCGACCCCAACGACCCCGCGCAGATGCAGCAGTTCATGTCGCAGTTGCAGCACCTGCTCTCCGCGCCGGGCAGCGGGCCGGTCAACTGGGATCTGGCCCGTCAGGTGGCGGCCAGCCAGCTCGCGGCGGCGGGCGACCCGGCGGTCTCGCCCTATGAGCGCAACGCGGTCGATGAGGCGCTGCGCATCGCCGACCTCTGGTTGGAGCCGGCGTCGGCCCTGCCCTCCGGCATCAAGACCACGGTGGCCTGGAACCGCAACGAGTGGATCTTCAAGACGCTGGACGTCTGGCGCAAGCTGTGCGACCCGGTGGCAAGCCGGATGGTCGGCGCGATGGGCGACCTGGTGCCGCCGGAGGCGCGCGCCCAGCTCGGCCCGATGCAGTCGATGGTGGCCACCCTCGGCGGTGCCCTCTTCGGCGGTCAGCTCGGTCAGGCGCTCGGGTCGCTGGCTGCGGAGGTGCTCTCCGCCGGTGACATCGGCCTGCCGCTCGGCCCCGCCGGGACCGCCGCGTTGATCCCGGCCAACATCCGGGGTTACGGCGAGGGCCTGGAGCTGCCCGAGGACGAGGTACGCCTCTACGTCGCCCTGCGCGAGGCGGCCCACCAGCGACTCTTCGAGCACGTGCCGTGGCTGCGCGGGCACGTCCTCACCGCCGTGGAGACGTACGCGGCCGGGATCCGGGTCAACCGGGAGGCGATCGAGGAGGCGATGGGTCGGGTCGACCCGACCGACCCGGAGTCGATGCAGGCGATCGCCCTGGAGGGCATCTTCACGCCGGAGGACACCCCGGCACAGAAGGCGTCACTGGCCCGCCTGGAGACCGCTCTCGCCCTGGTCGAGGGCTGGGTCTGCCACGTGGTGGACGGTGCTGCGGACGGCCGGCTGCCGAACGTGGTCTCGCTCGGCGAGGCGTTCCGTCGGCGGCGGGCGGCGGGTGGACCGGCCGAGCAGACCTTCGCCGCCCTGGTCGGGCTGGAACTGCGCCCTCGCCGGCTGCGTGAGGCCGCCGCGCTCTGGGCGGCGCTCACCGAGCACCGGGGCATCGCCGGACGGGACGCCCTCTGGGGCCACCCCGACCTGCTGCCGTCCGACGCCGACTTCGCCGACCCGGTGGCCTTCGCCATGGCCGACATGGACCTGATGACCGAGCTGGAGAAGTTCGACTTCTCCGCTCCGGGCGGCCCGGAGGAGAAGATCCCGGGCGAGGTCGAGGGCAAGGGCCCGGACGGTCCGGAACGCCCCGACGACACCGAGGGCGACGACCGCCGCTCCTGACCCCGCCGCACGCGAGCATCGCCGGTCCGGCCTCAGCCGGACCGGCGGTGTGGGTCGCGCGTCAGCCGGTCCGGTCGGCGCCGGTGAGCAGGGCCCGGGTGTGTTCCCAGCCGTCCAGCGCGAGGTCGAGCCGGGCCAGGTCGGCCGGGCCGCGTAGCCGGTGCCAGGACGGGGTGACCGCGAGGTCGCCCGGCTCGGGCGCCGCCGCGCGCACGGCCGCGGGCACGGCGCTGTCCAGATCCAGCGCCGGCAGCCAGGAGGGTACGGGCAGCCGGACCGCCGCCCCGAGCAGTCCCGGCACACCACCCTCGACCGGGGCGAGTGCCACCGGCCGGCTGGTGAGCGGGCGCAGGAGCTTGCCGACGGTGAGTCCGGGCAGGTCGGGGGCGTCCCCGGCGACCACCGCCGCCTGCTCGTAGCCGTCGCCGGAGGCATCGAGGGCGGCGAAGACGGCGTTGGGCGTCGGCTCGGGCACCTCGTACACCGTCGTGCCGGGCCAGATCACCTCGTCGGCCAGCCGGCGGTCCGCCGGGGTGACCGCCACCGCCGTGTCGACCTCGTTGAGCATGGCGAGCAGGTCCACCACGTCCTCGGCGAGCGCGCGCCGCCAGTCCACCGGGTCGATGCCGGGTGGCGTCCAGGTGACCGGGGCGAGCAGCGCCACCACCACACGTCGGGCCATGCGTCGACCCTACCGCCGGGCGGCGGACCGCTCAGGGCGCGCCGCCCACCGCCGCGACACCCTCCAGGTAGCCCCGGGCGCGTTCGGTCTTCGGGTACCGGCCGACCAGCGCCCAGAACTGCGCGTTGTGGCTGTGCACGATGAGGTGGACGAGTTCGTGCAGCAACACGTAGTCGATCACCCACTCCGGCATCTCCTGGAGCCGGTGGGAGAGCCGGATCGAGCGGTCCGCCGGGGTGCAGGAGCCCCAGCGGCCGTTCTGGTTGCTCACCCACCGGACGCTGGCCGGCACCGCCTGGTCGCCGTACTCGGTCAGGTACAGCTTGATCAGCCGGCCGGACCGCTCCACCAGTTCGGCGTCGGAACGGGTGAGGCGCCCCTCGCGGGCGGCGAGCCGGGCGAGCATCCGGTCGACCCACTCGCTCTCCTCGGCCCGGGAGAACTGGTCGGGGATGAGGACGACGACCCGCTCACCGTCTCGGTAGGCGGACACCGTACGTCGCCGACGCTGGCTGCGCCGTACCTCGACGACAGGCTTCCGCGCCCCCGCCATCAGTGGACCGCGCAGCCTCGGTTTGCTGTCACGTTGGCAAGCTAATGCGTTGTGACCAGGGGTCCGCAAGGGTCAACCCCCCGACACGCGCCCGGAAAATGGGGATTGGTCGCCAGGAGTCCCGAAAAAATTCTTGCCGGAGCATCGCGCGGCGTCACGATCACCCTTCGTGACGGCCGGTGAGGTGTCACAGCACCGACCCGCACCACGGTAAGTGATCATCACTCGACCCCGCCAGCGGGGTCCCAATCTCCGGCCGCACCGCCCGACCAGCGGATTTAGCGGCCTCCAGTCGGCGTGTCCCCGCCAAAAGGACTGATCTGGCGCAATTCGGCGTGCACACTCTCGACGTCGCCTTGCTCACAGTGGCAACGCGCAACTGACATGGAACCACCCGCACCTGGGTAGGGTCCGCCAACCGGTGGTCATGTGGATGACCACGGAGAAGACCCGATGTCGGACGTCGTAGGCGACCGCGCCGGGAGAACCGCCGGACCGGCATCGACCCGGCGGACGAGACGAGGAGGCACACCGTGGCCGACCAGGCCCAGACCTACAACGGTTACTGCGTCAAGTGCAAGGAGAAGCGGGATTTCGAAGGCCGCGTCGAGGTTTCGAAGACCGGCATGAACATGGCCAAGGGCAAGTGTCCGGTGTGTGGCACAACAGTGAACCGCATCCTGGGCAAGGCGAAGGTCTGACGTACGCGTCCGCGCGAGGGGGTGGCCGTCGGCCACCCCCTCGCGGCGTTTCCGCTCACTGTCGGGCCACCGACAGGGTTACCGACGAGTTGTGGAAAACTCGCCAAATCCTGTGGACAGCCCTGGATCTGCGGGTGGCCACCTGTGGACAACGATCGACGGACAGCAGGGAATCGGTCACTGTTCGTACCCATGCCGCCGATCACGGACCACCCGCCGTCGCCCCGACCCACCCTGCTGCCCGGCCTCAGCCGACTCTGGCGCGACCGGCACACCCTCCAGCTCGGGCTGGCACCGGAGCGTGCCGTCCTGGTCGAGTTCGCCGACCCCGGGGCGGTCCGGCTCCTCGACCTGCTCGACGGCACCCGCAGCGAACGGCAGGTGCTGACCGGTACGGGCGGCCGTCCGGAACACGCCCGCGCCCTGCTCGACGCGCTGCGTGAGGCCGGCCTGGTGGTGCCGGCACACACGCTGGTGCCCCGGGATCTCGCCGAGCCCCGCCGGAGCCGACTCGCCGCGGAGGCCGGCGCGCTGGCCCTGGCCGCCGCCCGGCTGCCCGGCACTCCCGCGCAGGTGCTCCGGCGTCGCCTGGCCGCCCGGGTGACGGTCACCGGTCCCGGGCCGCTCGGCGCCGCCGTCACCCTGGCCCTGGCCCAGGCCGGCGTCGGGCACGTCCGACCCGACCTCAGCGGCCCGGTACGCCCCGTCGACCTGGTCGGCAGCGGTATCGCCGCCGCCGATCTCGGCCGGCCACTCGACGCGGCCGTCCAGGCGGCCGTGACGCGCGCCGCACCCGGCACCACCACCGGCCCACTGCGACGGACCCGGCCCGACCTGGTGATCCAGCTCGGCCTCGACCGGCCGGCCGCCCTGGTGGCGGCCGGTCACGCCCAGCGTCGGCAACCGCACCTGCTGATCGACGTCCGGGAGGGCGTACCGGTCATCGGGCCACTGGTCCAGCCGCCGACCGGACCCTGCCTGCGCTGCCTCGACCTGCACCGCGCCGACCGGGACCCGCACTGGCCGGCGCTCGCCGCCCAGATCGCCCGCGCGCCCGCCACCCCGACCTGCGCCACCGGCACGCTGCTCGCGGCCACCGCCTACGCGGTCACCGAGGCGCTGACGCAGCTCGACGGCGGCACACCGGAGACGCTCGGCGGGGCGGTGGAGGTCGGTCCTTCGGGCGTCGCCCGACGCCGGCACTGGCCACCGCACCCCCGCTGCCGGTGCGGTGCGTACACCGAAGATGAGCGCCAGCCCGGCCGCAGAGCAGCAGCGGGCCCGCCGAGTCGGTAACAATGACCTCGTGACCGACATCCCGCGCCGGGCCGTGTCCCGCACCGCCAAGCTCGCCGCACTGCCGCTCGGCTTCGCCGGGCGGACCGTCCTCGGCATGGGAAAACGTGTCACCGGGCTCGCCTCCGACGTGATCTCCGCCGAGATCCAGCAACGCACCGCCGAGCAGCTCTTCAGCGTCCTGGGCCAGCTCAAGGGTGGGGCGATGAAGTTCGGCCAGGCGCTGTCGGTCTTCGAGGCGGCCCTGCCCGAGGAGGTCGCCGAGCCGTACCGGCAGGCCCTGACCAAGCTCCAGGAGGCCGCGCCGCCGCTGCCCGCCGCCAGCGTGCACAAGGTCCTCGCCGAGCAGTTGGGGCCGGCCTGGCGTGAGCGCTTCGTCACCTTCGACGACTCCCCCGCCGCCGCGGCCAGCATCGGGCAGGTGCACCGGGCCGTGTGGCGGATGCCGGACGGCACCGGCCGGGACGCGGCCGTCAAGATCCAGTATCCGGGCGCCGGTGACGCCCTGCTCGCCGACCTCAAGCAGCTCTCCCGGCTGAGCGCCATGTTCCGGGCCATCCAGCCCGGGTTGGACGTCAAGCCGCTTCTCGCCGAGCTGCGGGAACGCATCACCGAGGAGTTGGACTACGAGTTGGAGGCGGAGTCGCAACGCGCCTTCGCCGCCGCGTACGAGGGCGACCCCGAGATCTCCGTCCCGGCGGTCTTCTCCGCCTCGCCCCGGGTCCTGGTCACCGAGTGGGTGGAGGGCACGCCGCTCTCCGACATCATCCGGGAAGGCAGCGAGGAGCAACGGGACCGGGCCGGCCTGCTGATGGCCACGCTCCACCTCTCCGCACCGGCCCGGGCCGGGCTGCTGCACGCCGACCCGCACCCGGGCAACTTCCGGCTGCTGCCGGACGGCCGACTCGGGGTGATCGACTTCGGCGCCGTGGCCCGGATGCCGGAGGGTACGCCGGAACCGATCGGCCGCGTCGCCGCCCTGGCCCTGCGGGGCGACGCCGACGGGGTGGAGGCCGGGCTGCGTTCGGAGGGCTTCCTCAGCACCGACGACCCGATCGACGCCCGCGCGCTGCTGGAGTTCCTGCGGCCGATGCTGGAACCGATCGCCGTCGAGGAGTTCCGGTTCTCCCGGGCCTGGCTGCGCGCCGAGGCGACCCGGCTGGCCAACCCGCGCTCCCCCGCCTACCAGTTCAGCCGGCACCTCAACCTGCCCCCGTCATACCTGCTCGTCCACCGGGTGACGCTCGGTTCGATCGGGGTGCTGTGCCAGTTGGAGGCCAAGGCGCCCTACCGGGGCATCCTGGAACGCTGGCTGCCCGGTTTCGCCCCGGTCGGCTGAGCACCGACCCACCACACGACGACGGCGGGCGGGGACCCCTTGGTCCCCGCCCGCCGTCTGCGGTGTCGGTCCTACAGGACGCCCAACTCGCGGGCCGACCGGGTACGGCCGGTCATGGCGACGGTACGGGCGGATCGGGTTGCCTCAGTGCTCGTGGTGGTGCGGCCGGCCTGAGGCCGCAGCATTCGTACCCGCGCCAACGCTTCGTGGAGTAGGTACATGTCGGTGGTTCCGTTCGGCAGGTGCAGCATCGTGGTCAGCTCTCTCTCGGCCGGCGCAGTGCCGGGGTCGGTCTGGTTCGGGAACATGTCAGGCAGCCAGCCGGACCGCGTTGCGCGACGGGGCGAGCCCGTCGGCGGCCAGTCGCGCCTCGGCCTCGACCCGCAGGGCGGCGTCACGGGCGATGTCCTCCTTGCGCGGGCGACCACGGGGCCGCTTGCGCGGGACGACCGCGCCACGCTCGAAGATCTCGCCGCCCCAGACGCCCCAGGGCTCGGCCCGCTCGACCGCACCGGCCAGGCACTCGACGCGCAGCGGGCAGTCCCCGCAGAGCGACTTGGCCAGTTCCAGGTCGGTGGGCGAGTCGGAGAACCACAGGTCGGGGTCGAACTTCCGGCAGGGCAGGTTCGCCTCCATCTCGACGCTCAGGTCAAGTGGGGCCAACGCCAGACTCATCGCCCGGTCACCTCTCTCTCACTTCGATCTCGTGGATCGCTGTTCCGACGTACTCGGCGGTGCAAAAAAACTGAGGCCGCGGATCCCGGTATGCGGGTTCCGCGGCCTCGAGGTGAGCCGGTGGTCTGTTGGTCAGACCGGTCTACCTCGAGGTGGAACACCGCGGACGTCCATCCGCTTGCTGGCGCCATCGACGCCCTTGCCCGTGAAGCCACTGGTCCCCTGGATCCCGTTCGGCTTCGGTGCGAGGATCAGCTCGGCCTGAACCTCGACCCGGTGCACCTGCGGAGCCCACGGTCGCGTGGCGACGACAGTCGCCCGAACATCCGTCGCCGGAACGACGGAGATCAGGGCAGCCGACAGCGGAGCGACGGCAACGGGCAGCGCCGTCGGACGCTGGTTGATGTAGCTCTCCATCGGTGCCACCTCCAGACCTTCACTCAACGATCGACTCGGAACAGATCCCCCGTGAGCAGCCCGAACAGGGCCCCTCGCCGAGGTGTGTCCTGAGGCTATGACGGTCGGTGGGGCGAGGGCAAACGAATTAACGGTCAGATTCAGAAAGTTTTCTGAGGGCAGATCTCATCGACCGCCGCGCCCCCCACCAGCGCCAGCACGGCCTCCCCGTACAGGCCGAGTTTGCGGGGGCCGATGCCGGCGATCGCCACCAGTTCCTCGGACCGGCCCGGCCGCCGCTCGGCGAGCGCGACGAGCGTCGCGTCGGTGAAGACCACGTAGGCGGGGACACGCTGGGCTCCGGCCACCCGGGACCGCCACTCGCACAGCCGCTCGTGCAACTCGTCGTCGATGTCGGACGGACAGGTGGCGCAGCGGCCCAGCTTCCGGTCCGGCCCGGCGAACAGGGTGGTCCCGCAGATCCGGCAGGAGACGATCCGGGTGGCCGCCCGCCGCTGTGCGCCGCGCGCCGGGGCGCCCGCGCTCGCCCGTTCCGTCCCGCCCGGGGCGAGTTGGGGCAGGAAACGGCACGGCCGCCGGGCCCGCCCGCCCGGGGAGCGTGCCGAGGCGTACGACAGCCAGAGCCACTGACGGGCCCGGGTGATGCCGACGTACAGCAGCCGGCGCTCCTCCTCGACCTGCTCGGTGGTGCGCGCGTACGTGGTGGGCAGGGTGCCCTCGGCGAGCCCGACCAGGAACACCGCGTCCCACTCCAGGCCCTTCGCGGAGTGCAGCGAGGCCAGGGTGACCCCCTCCACCGTGGGTACGTGCTGCTGGGCGGCCCGTCGGGCCAGTTCGTCGGCGAAGTCGGCGAGGGTGACCGGGCGCTCGACCGTGGCGGCCACGCCCACCGGCACCAGGTCGGGGGTGGCCGCGTACTCCTCGGCGAGCTGGACCAGCGCGGCCAGCGCCTCCCACCGCTCGCGGGCGGCCCCACCGGGCGGGGGCGCGTCGGGTGCCCACCCGACGGCGGCGAGCGCCTCGACCACCGCCACCGGCAGCGGGGTCTCGCCGGGAATCGACCGGGTGGCCGCGCGCAGCGCCACCATCGCCTGCCGCACCTCGGTCCGCTCGAAGAACCGCTCGGCCCCCTGGACCTGGTACGGCACGCCCGCCTCGGCCAGCGCCTTCTCGTACGCCTCGGACTGCGCGTTGGTGCGGAACAGCACGGCGATCTCCCGTGCCGGGGTGCCGGCGTCGACCAGGGCACGGCAGCGCGCGGCGACCGCGGCGGCCTCGGCCGGCTCGTCGGTGAAGATCCGCCGCTCCGGCTCCGGGCCGGGCGGACGCTGGCCCACCAGTTCCAGGCGCAGCCTCGCCTCGGTGCCACGGGCCTGTGAGATGACCGCGTTGGCGAGCCCGACCACCTGCGGGGTGGACCGGTAGTCACGGACCAGCCGGACCACCGTGGCGCCCCGGTAGCGGCGCGGGAAGTCGACCAGATACGACGACGTCGCCCCGGTGAACGAGTAGATCGTCTGGCTGGCGTCGCCGACCACGGTCACGTCGTCCCGGCCGCCGAGCCAGGCGTCCAGCAGGCGCTGCTGCAACGGGTTGACGTCCTGGTACTCGTCGACGACGAGATGCCGGTACTGGTTGCGTACCTGTTCGGCGACGTCCGGGTGCTCCTCGATCCCCCAGACCGCGGCGCGGAGCACGTCCTCGAAGTCGATCACACCTCCGGTGCGCTTGAGCCTCTCGTACGCGGCGAAGACCTCGGCGACCTTGGCCGGCTCGTGCGGCGTCTCGCGCAGCGCCTTCGCCGCCGCCACCACGTACTCCCCCGGCTCGACCAGCGAGGACTTGGCCCATTCGATCTCACCGGCGAGGTCCCGGGCGGCGGTCCGGTCGGTCCGCAGGCCGGCCCGGGCCGCGGCGAGGGTGACCAGGCGCACCTTGCTGTCCAGCAGCTCGGGCATGGCCCGCCCGGCCAGCAGCCGGGGCGCGAAGTAGCGCACCTGGCGCAGGGCCGCCGCGTGGAAGGTCCGGGCCTGGACGCCGGCCACCCCGAGCGCGCCGAGCCGGTGCCGCAGCTCGGCGGCGGCGCGGGCGGTGAAGGTGACGGCGAGCACGTGCCGCGCCGAGATCTCCCCGCTCAGCGCCCGGTGCGCGATCCGCGAGGTGACCGCCCGGGTCTTGCCGGTGCCGGCCCCGGCGAGTACGCAGACCGGCCCGGCCACGGCGGTCACGGCCGAGCGTTGTTCCGGGTCGAGCCCGGTCAGCACGCGTTCGGACGCGGAGTTAACCACCACAGCGGGGAATTGTCGCAGCTCGCCCGGACGTTGCAGCGGTTAGCCTGTGCTGATCTGCGCGAGCAGGCGCGCATGACGTTGGAGGATCTCACCATGCTGACCATGTACTCCACTCCCTGGTGCGGCTACTGCCACCGGCTGAAGTCGCAGCTCGACCGGGAGGGGATCGCCTACCAGGTGGTCGACATCGAGCAGGATCCGGCGGCGGCGGAGTTCGTGATGGGGGTCAACGGTGGCAACCAGACCGTGCCCACCCTGCGCTTCGCCGACGACAGTGCGCTGACGAACCCGTCGATCAACCAGGTCAAGCAGCACCTGGCGAGCATCACCGTCTGACCGAGGACGTACCCGCGGCGGCCGGCCCCCACCCGGGGCCGGCCGCCGCGTCGTCGTCAGTGACCGCCCCGGCCGGTCAGCGTCCCGACCGGCGCCGGGTCCCGGTCCTCGGTGGCCGGGCGTGGTGCCGGCACCCGGGTACGCGCCGCCGGTCCGGCCGGCGGGCTCAGCCGGCGCCCGCCCCAGAGGTAGCCGCCCGCGAGCAGGGTGGCCAGGCCGATCGACACGAAGACCAGCCGGTAGTCGAGCACTCCCACGATCAGCGCGCCCACGCCGACCGAGATCGCCTGCGGGCCCCGGATCACCGCCTCCGACGCCGCCGCGACCCGGCCGATCAGCTCGGGCGGGGTCCGCCGCTGAATCAGCGTGTGCAGGCCGACCAGGGTCAGCGGCAGGGAGAGACCGGCCAGCAGCACCGCAGTGAAGCCGAGCCACAGGTTCGGGTACGCCAGCGCCAGTGCCGCCGGGCCGAAGAACGCCACTCCGGCGGCGAGCGTGCCCAGCTCACCGAGCCGACGCAGGACGGCTGGGGAGCACAGTCCGCCGACCAGTCCCCCGATGCCCTGCACGGTGACCAGTACGCCGACGAACGTGGCGTCCCGCCTGAGCCCCGAGTCCACGTACGCGAAGATCAGCGACTCGGTGAAGCCCATCACCAGCGAGCCGAGGCCGTAGCCGACCAACGCCCGCCGCAACGCCGGCTCACCGGCGAGGTGCCGCAGCCCGGCGACCAGCTCGGAGGAGAGGCGTCGTACCCGGGTGACGGCGACGGTCGGGCAGTCCTCCGGATCGGCCGCTCGCGCGGGCGACTCGGCCATCCGGAGCGTGCCGACCACGGCGGCGGCGGCCAGGAAGCCGACCATCCCGACCGCGGCCAGCACCCAGCCGCCGAGCACCGCGTACAGGCCCGCACCGGCCAGCGGACCGACCAGCCGCAGGCCCTGCCGTGCGGTCTGCAACGCGCCGTTGGCCTCTCCGAGCAGGTCGGACGGGACCAGTTCCTGGATCAGCCGGCTGAGCACCGCACCGACCGTGAGGTTCGACAGGCCGTAGAGCGCGGCCACCGCGTAGATGATCCACATGTCGCCCGCGTCCCGGACCGCGAACAGCGGGGTCAGCAGCACCGCCATGGCGAGGTGGGTGACCACGAAGAAGGGCTGCCGGGGGTACCGGTCGACGAACCAGCCGACCAGCGGCGCGAGGGTCCTCGGCGCGAGGATGACGAAGATGGTGGCACCGGCGAGGCCGTCCGATCCGGTGAGGTCCTTCACCCAGATGGCGAGTGCCAGCAGCAGGATCGACTCCGCGGTCATGCTGGCCAACAGTCCGCCGAACAGCAGGCGGAAGTCCGGGCGACTCAGGACGGTTCGCATTGATCCCTCCGGGGGTGGCGCGACTCGGGCGCGGTCGGGAACCCGTCCGGGGCGGGGACGCAGGTGAAGGCGGTCTCGTTCCGGTGTGTCGGGTGTCCGTATTTCTCATGACACGCCCCCGCCGGTACCTCCGGCGCCGGTCGCGACGTCCATACTGGCCGTGGGGGGCGAATTTCATACAGTTACCGTCGCGTCTGCGGCGGTCGACGGAAAAGAGGACACCGTGCCTCCTGCCGCACCCAGTCCGATCCTGCGTCGGCAGCGGCTCGGCCGCGAACTGCGCCAGCTACGCGAGGCCGCCGGACTCACCGGTGACCAGGTCATCGAGCGTGTCGGTTGGGCCTCCGCGTCGAAGCTGTCCCGGCTGGAGAACGGCCGCAGTCGACCCGACCCGCAGGACGTCCGGGACCTGCTCGACCTCTACGACGCCGACACGGCACGGCGGGCGGAACTGCTCGGCATCACCGACGAGGCCGGTGACATGCGCGGCTGGCTCAAGAACTACCCGGCGATGACGCAGCAGCAACGCGGCTTCGCCGAGCTGGAGGCCGGTTGCGTCGAGATCTCCGAGTACAACCCGGTGCTGGTGCCGGGGTTGTTGCAGACCCCCGGGTACGCCCGCGTCCGACTCTCCTCGGCGTACCAGGTCGGTCGGGAGGCCGGCGATCCGGAGACCGAGGAGGAGACCGAGACCCAGGTCAAGGCCCGGCAGGCCCGGCAACTGCTGCTCACCCGGGAGCACGACGCGCCCCGGTACACGGCGGTGCTGGAGGAGGCGGCGCTCGGGCACCGTGCCGGGCCGCCCGAGGTGCTCCGGGAGCAGTTGGCGCAGCTGTGCGAGCTGGCCATGCTGCCCAACGTCACGCTGCACGTCCTGCCCAGGGACACGCCGATCGGGCAGTGGTACCTCCCACCGACCGCGTTCTCGGTCTATCGGTTCGCCGACCCACTCGATCCGGAGACGCTCGCCATCGAAGGTGGCTTCACCGACGTCATGTCGACCGACGTAATCGCCCTAAATCACTATAAAGTGGTGTTCGAGTGGCTACGTACGGCGGCACTTTCCGCAACGGATACCCACTCCTGGCTGGTCAAGTCGTCGGAACGGCTGACCAGTCCGGGAGCATCGTCCATTGTGGCCAATGGATCGGCAACGGCGCCGGCCCAGCGCCGTGGTTCCTCCGGGAGCCTGACGGAGCGGTGACCGAGAAGGGACCGCGCCCGACACGTGCGGCCCTGCTCGATCCATCGGTCCACGTCAGGAGCTCAACCATGAACGACATTCGCACCACGCCGTCCGTCCTCGCGCAGCTCGCGCACGCCCCCTGGCGTACCAGCACGCGCAGCCAGACCTCCAACTGCGTGGAGGTCGCACCGCTGGGCACCGGTCCCGCCGCGGTGGCGCTGCGCGACAGCAAGGACCAGGGTGGCCCGGTCCTGCTGTTCAACCGGGCCGGATGGCTGGGCTTCATCTCCGGCGCCAAGAACGGGCAGTTCGACCTGAACTAGCTCGGGTACGTCTCGCGGGGCCGTCGGCACACCACCGGCGGCCCCGTCGTCGTCCACACCGACCACCCCGGTGAGCAGGCATCGGATGATCGGACGGGGCTGAAATCAATCGCCGTGTTTCACTTGCTGAGATGCGGGCCGGGCGTACGATGGCCGAGTATTGACGTGGAACTTCCACGGTTCCACCCGTCGCGGCACATCGGAGACCCACATGCGGTTCCTGATCGTTCGCACCGACATCCGCGCCGTCGTCGACACCGACATCACGGCCGCCTGGGCCGGCGGTCACCGGCTGCGGGACGAGACCACCCGGCCCGAGCCGCGTCGCCAGGTCGTGCACGCCGAGGACCGTGACGCCGCCCTGCACCTCGCCCGCGCCATCGCCACCGTCGGCGCTGTGCGCTGCGGTAAGCAGCGGGTCAAGGTGCTGCCGCTCGACGACCCGAAGCGCTGGCGGGCCCACCCGGGTCCACCCGACACCTGACCTCCCCACGTCCGTCGTGGTCGGCCGGCTCCCCCGCCGTGTTCCTCACCCAGCCGACCACGACGGCCCGTGTCCCCGGCCCGTGGCCGCCGCGGCAACGACGGCCACGGGTCGGGGCCGCACCTCCCGCACCCGCACCGGCACGCACACCCGCGCCGCACCCGCCGCACCCGCCGCCGTGCTCGGCGTGGGTGTAAGGAGGGGTCCCCTGCTATGCACCAGGCGTTAGCAGGGGACCCCTCCTTACAACCTCAGCAGTGCCCGTCGAACCAGCGGTGGATCAGGAACAGCGCGATCGACGACGGCGGGGGCAACAGCAGGCGGTCGCCTCCGGCGTCCACGTCCCGGCCGGCGAGCGCGGCACCGATCTCGTGCCGGGTGAACCAGCGGGCCTGCGCGATCTCGGCCGGATCGGGCCGGACCGGGTGCTCCGGGTCGGCGGTGGCCAGGAAGCCGAGCATCAGCGAGCCCGGGAACGGCCACGCCTGGCTGCCCGCGTACGTGATCTCACGGACCGGTACGCCGACCTCCTCGCGTACCTCCCGCAGCACGGTCGCCTCGGCCGACTCGCCCGGCTCGACGTACCCGGCCAGACAGGAGAACCGGCGCTGCCCCTTCGGGCTGGGCCAGGCCGCGTTGTTGCCCAGCAGGCAGCGCCCGTCGACGCCGTCGACACCGTCGTGCACCAGCACGATCATGGCCGGGTCGGTACGCGGCCACACCCGCTCACCGGAGCCGTCCACCCGGGACCAGCCCGCCTCGTCGGTGCGGGTCGGTGCGCCGGTGACCGGGTGATAGAGGTGCCGCAGATGCCAGTTGGTCAGCGCCAGCGCCGTGGTGAACAGCCCGGCGTCCCGGTCACCGAGCAGGTGCCCGATGCCCCGCAGGTGAGCAGACCGGGTGTCCGGCAGCACCGTCAACGCGGTGTGCACGCAGAAGATCGGCACCCCGTCCGGTTCCACCCCGAGGAACACCGCGTCGGCGGCCAGAGTCGACGGCAGGTCGTCCGCCGCCACCAGGACCAGCTCCGGCACCGGGGTGTCGGTCCGCACCAGCGCCCGGCCGCCGGCCTCCACGTCGAGCACCAGCACCCGCGCGCCGGACCAGGCCCCCGCCAACCACTGCGGGTCGGTACGCCGATGCGCCGCCCGGTCCAGCGTGGAGCGGGCCAGCGGCGGGGCCGCCTCCCCGCGTACCCAGTCGATCGGCTGTCCCCAGCCGTCCGACGGCAGCGCCGTGCCGGTGGGCCCGCTCACGGTGTGGCCGGTGTGGTCTGGACCGGGGTCAGCGTGGACAGCGAGGGCTCGATCCGTGCGGCGTCCCCGAGCACGACGGTGACCGCGCGGGACGGGGCGAGGTAGCGGGCCGCCGCCTCGGTGACGTCGTCGACGGTCGCCTTCGCCAGCCGGGTCGCGTGCTCGGAGAGGAAGTCCAGTCGCAGCCCACTGCCGGCGTACGCGCTGACGAACGACGCCAGTCCCGCCTGGGTGGCGATGCCGAGCTGGAGCGTGCCGAGGGCGTACTGGCGGGCCTGGTCCAACTCCTCCTGACTGGGCGGCACCGTGGCCAGTCGACCCAACTCGTACGTGGTCTCCAGCAGCGCCGGTGCCGTCACCTCGGTGGCCACCTCGGCGGCGGCCAGCAGCACCGAACCACCGACCGAGTGCTCGACCATCGAGTGCGGGCCGTACGTGTAGCCCTTGTCCTCGCGGATGTTCTCCACCCAGCGCGAGGAGAAGTAGCCGCCGAAGATCAGGTTGGCCAGTTGCAGCGCGGCGTGGTCCGGATGGGTACGCGGCACCGCCGGCAACGCCATCCGCATCGACGACTGCACCGAACCGGGCCGGTCGACCAGCAGCAGCGGGCCCGGTTCCAGCGGCGGGACCGGCGGCACCTCGGCCACGTGCTCGCCGCCCTGCCAACCGGCGAGCGCCTTCTCGGCGGCGTCCAGCGCCCGCTCCGGGCGTACGTCGCCGACCAGCACCAGCACCGCGCCGGCGGGTCGGACCCGCTGGGCGTGCAGCGTCCGCAGGGCGGCCGGACGGACCGCCCGGACCTGCTCGGGCTCCGGGGTCTGGACCGCGTACGGGTGCCGGCCGAAGATCCGCCGCAGCAGCGCGGTACGGGCCAGATGGGCGGGCTGGCTGCGGGCCACCTGGATTCCGTCGACCAGCCGGTCCCGCTCGACGCCGACCCACTCGGCCGGGTAGCTGGCGCCGGTCACCACGTCGGCGAGGATCTCCAGCATCCGGTCCAGCCCGGTGGCCAGGGCGGTGCCGGAGAGCATCAGCCGGTCCGGGTCGAGCCCGGCGGAGAGCCCGCCGCCGATCCGCTGGAGTTCGGCGGCGATCTGCACGCTGCTCATCGTCTCGGTGCCGGAGAGCAGGGTCTGCGCCAGCAGGTGCCCCCGGGCCAGGTGGGCGCGGACGAACGGCATCCAGAGACGCAGTTCCACAAGCGGCACCGCCGGGCGGCGTACCACGATCACGGTGAGCCCGTTGGCGAGCGTGCGTTCGGCCTGCCGGGGCAGCGTGAGCCGACGGGTCGGGCCGAGCGGCGGCAGCGTTCGTGTGGGCGTACTCGTGCTCATGAGCGGCCACCTCCGGGGATCACCTCGACGGACGCGCGGCGCTCCGGCCGCAGGGTGGCCGCAGCGGCGCGGACCTGGTCGTCGGTGACCTCACCGACCAGCCGGGGCAACTCGCCGAGCAGGCCGGGCTCACCGCGCTGCTGTTCCAGCACCGCCATCCGCAGCGCGCGGGCCAGCACCGCGTCGGTGTCGCGCAGCAGGTGGGTGGCCATCCGGGCCTGGGTACGGGCCAGCTCACCCTCGGTGAGGCCGTCGGTGGCGACCCGGTCCACTTCCTCGTCGACGGTCCGCAGCACCTTGTCGACGTCGCCGCCGGGCGGCAGGTGCGACTGGATCAGCAGGGCGGTCGGGTCGCGCACGTCGAAGGGGTCGCCCATGAAGCCCAGGTAGCCGCCGATGCTGGTGACCGTGCGGTCCCGGTGCACCAGCCGTTCGACCAGCCGGGAGGCGTCGCCGTCGGTGAGCACCTCGGCCAACACCACGAAGGGCAGGTAGTCGGCGAAGTTCCCGATCGGGTCGGGCACCCGCCAGCCGGAGGCCACCGCCGGCAGCGGGGCCAGCCTGTCGTCGTACGCGGTGCGCCGCTCGACGGTCGGCGCCGGCTCGGCGAAGTCCGGGCGGGCCGGCGCCGGACGGGCCGGCACGTCGCCGAAGTGTCGTTCGATCAGCTCGACGGCCTCGGCGGTGTCGATGTCGCCGCTGACCGCGAGCACGGCGTTGCCGCTGGCGTAGTAGCGCCGGAAGAAGTCGGCCGCGTCGGCGACGGTGGCGGACTCCAGGTCGTCGAAGGAGCCGTACCCGTCGTGCGCGTTCGGGAAGGTGTCGAACATGACCGGCGGCAGGGTCAACCAGGGGAACCCGCCGTACGGCCGGTTGAGCACGTTGACCCGGATCTCCTCCTTGACCACGTCCACCTGGTTGCGCAGGTTCTCCTCGGTCAGCCGAGGGCCGCGCATCCGGTCGGCCTCCAGGAACAGCGCCCGTTCCAGGGCGTTGCTCGGCAGGGTCTCGTAGTAGTCGGTGTAGTCCAGGTGGGTGGAGCCGTTGAAGGTGCCGCCGGCACCCTGGACGTGCCGGAAGTGGGCGAGCTTCTCCAGGTTCTCCGAACCCTGGAACATCAGGTGCTCGAAGAGGTGCGCGAAGCCGGTCCGTCCCTCGGGCTCGGACCGTATGCCCACGTCGTAGACCACCGCCACGCCGATCACCGGAGCACTGCGGTCGGGGGTCAGGACCACCCGCAGGCCGTTGTCGAGGGTGAACCGCTCGACGGGGTACTTCGCGGCTGGGATTCTCGCTCTGCGCGTCGGCACGGCTCCGACCCTAACGCCTCCGCCGAGCCGGGGAGGCGGGTAAGGGCGGCGGGTGTTAGCCGGGGACCCCTGCTATACCCGAGGCGTTAGGAAGGGGCCCTTCCTTTCATCCGGCGGTGCTGCCCGGCCGCGCGGTCGCGGGGGCAGGGCCGTGCAGGTCCACCAGGCCGGACGGCGCCGCCCCGCCCGGCGTGACGGGCCAGGGAGCGAACGCCACGGCCGTGGCCAGCAGCAGTCCGACGGCCGCCACCGCGACCACCAGGAGTAGTTCCCGCACCGCCGCCGAACCCACCATGGTCGTTCCTCCCCGAGCTGAGCCGATCCCCCCGGCTCATCCCCCGGCACCCAGCGTTCCCTGGCCGGGAGGTGGTGACAGTCGTCCACCCGACGATTGGACGGCTGATTACCGACTCAGGTTCCGCCGAACGGCGCCCGACATGCGGACGGCCGGGCCGCCTCCGATCCCAGTGGGTGACGGAGGCGGCCCGGCCGGCGCGGGTGAACCCGGCGATCAGAGCGGACGGATGTTCTCCGCCTGCGGGCCCTTCTGGCCCTGGACGACCTCGAACTCGACCCGCTGGTTCTCGTCCAGGCTGCGGTAGCCGGAGCTCTGGATGGCCGAGAAGTGAGCGAAGACGTCGGCGCCGCCGCCGTCCGGGGTGATGAAGCCGAAGCCCTTGTCAGCGTTGAACCACTTGACGGTGCCAATAGCCATGCTTGTTTCGTCTCCTTGACGGAACGTCGGACCCGCACCTGTTGCGGGGCCGAAAGAGTGAGAGCTCCGGGCGGTTCCCGGAACTTCTGTCGCTGCTGGTCGCCCCGCCCGGAGAGGTCCGGACATAACAAAGAGCGCCTGGGGCCACAATCCGCCAGGCGCAAACAGAGCTGGTAACCAAAACTGCAACGCGGGCACAGTACCACGGATTCGGGCCCGCGCTACCTGTCCAGCCCACATTCCGGCAACGACATGATCAGGGCGGAGAGTCCGTCGACGTCCAGCAGGTCCGCCGGACGGACGGTCGCCCCGTCCCGCACGTAGTGGAACGCCGCGCCGACCCGGTCGACCGGGATCCCGGCCAGCTCGGCCCAGGCCAGCCGGTAGACCGCCAACTGCACCGAGGCCACCTCGGCCGCCGGTCCCGAGGGCTGGGCACCGGTCTTCCAGTCGACCACGTCGAAGCGGTCGCCGGGCCGGCGGAACACGGCGTCCATCCGGCCGCGTACCACCACACCGCCGAGCACCGTCGCGAACGGCACCTCGACCTCGATCGGCGTACGGTCCGCCCACTCGCTGCTCAGGAACCGCCGTTGCAGCTCCGCCAGCACCTCGTCCGGGGCCGCGTCGGCGTCCGCCGCACCGGGCAACTCGTCGGTGTCGAGCAGCCGGTCCGCGCCGAAACGCTGCTCCAGCCAGGCGTGGAAGGCGGTGCCCCGGCGGGCGTACGGGTTCGGTGCGGACGGCAGCGGCCGACGCAGCGACCGGGCCAGCGCCGCCGGGTCCCGGCGCAACGCGACCAGTTGGGTGACCGACAGGTGCCCGGGCAGCGTCACCTCGACCGGACCGGAGAGCCGGCTCAACTCCGCCCGCTCGGCGAGCAGCAGATCGGTCTCCCGCCGCCACCGGTCCACCTCCGGATCCCGCGCCTCGTCGTCCGGGGTGTCCGGCACGTCGTCGGTCAGGTGACGCCGCACCAGCGCCGCCGCCTCGGTCAACGTCGGTCGGCGTACGCCCAGTGGGTCGGCCGGCCACTCGGCCCGGATCACCACCTCGGTCGTCGGGTTCACCGCCTCCGGCGACGGTTCGGGCGCCCACTCGTCGACCAGGTGACCGGCTCCGGCGTCCAGGCAGGCGTCGTGCACCTCGCGCAACAACCCGGACGGGCCGCGCGGGCGCTTGGTGCCCTCACCCCACCAGTGGCCGGAACAGAGCAGCAGGCGACGCGGACGGGTCACCGCAACGTACGCCAGCCGGCGCTCCTCCCGCTCGTCGTGGGCCCGCCAGGCGTCGGTGAAGTCCTCCACCGCCCGGGCCACGCCACGCTGGTCGTCCACGTCCGCCAGGGCCAGCTCGGGCAGACCGTCGGCGTCACCGCGCAACGGGAACGGCAGCACCCCCAGCCCGCCCAGCCAGTGGTCGGAGTTGCGGACCGGTCCCGGCCACACCCCCCGGCTCAGCCCGGCCACCGAGACGACGTCCCACTCCAGCCCCTTGGCGGCGTGCGCGGTCAGGATCTGCACCGCCCCCTCGACCACCTCCACCTCGCCCGGCGACAGACCGCGCTCCTCGTCCTCGGCGGCGGCCAGGTAGGCCAGGAAACCGGCGAGCGTGGCCCCCGGCGTCTCCCCGCTGAACCGCGCGGCCACGTCGCCCAACGCGTCCAGGTGACTGCGGGCCAGACCGGCGTCGCCGGCGCCCTCGCCGCCGGCGCGTACCGCCACCTCCACGTCCAGGCCGGTGGTCCGCTCCACGTCCGCGATCAGCTCCGGCAGCGACTGGTCCAGCCGGTACCGCAGCAGACCCAGTTCCCGGGCGTACGCGCGCAGCCGCAGGTAGCCCTCGGCCGAGTACGCCTGCGCGGGGCCGAGGTCGGCCAGTGCCTCGACCAGCGTCGCCTCGTCCAGCCGGTCCGGCGTGATCTCGGCCGTACCGTCGTCGGCGAGCTGGCGACGGGCCGCCGCGATGGCCTTGGCCCGACGGTGCAGCGCGACCAGGTCCCGTGGCCCGATCCGCCACCGGGCACCGGTCAGCAGGCGCAACAGCGCGGCACCGTCGGTCGGGTCGGCGAGCACCCGCAGCGTGCACACCACGTCGCGGATCTCCGGGGTGTCCAACAGCCCGCCCAGCCCCACCACCTCGACCGGCAGGCCACGTTCCCGCAGCGCCCCCGCGATCGCCGGAATCTGGCTGCGCAGCCGGACCAGCACCGCCGTGGTCGGGCGCAGGGTCACCGGGATCTGCTCGGGCAGCACACCCGGCATCCGCGCCACACCACGCCAGGCGGCCAGCACACTGTCGGCGATCCAGTCGGCCTCGTCGGCGTACGTCGTCAGCAGTGCGCAGTGCACGGTCCCGGCGGCGGCGCCACGCGCGCTGCGGTGCGGGATCGGATCGCGGACACTGAGCGCGGCGTGCAGCTCCGGCACCTGGGCGCCGGCCGCCCGCAACGGGGTGGAGAGCGCGTTCGCCACGGCGAGGATCTCCGGCCGGTTCCGCCAACTGGTGGTCAGTCCGAGCACCTGGGCGGGTTCCCCGTCGGTGCGGGCGAACTCCGTCGGGAAGCGGTCCAGGGTGCCGGCGCTGGCCCCCCGCCAGCCGTAGATGGACTGGCAGGGGTCACCGACGGCGGTCACCGGGTGACCGCCGCCGAACAACGCGCCGAGCAGCACCACCTGGGCGTGGCTGGTGTCCTGGTACTCGTCGAGCAGCACCACCCGGTAGCGCCCGCGCTCGATCTCGCCGACGCCCGGATGGTCCCGGGCCACCCGGGCGGCCCGGGCGAGCTGGTCGGCGAAGTCCATCGCCTCGAAGTCGTCCTTGCGCCGGGCGTACGCGCGCACCAGCGGCAGCAGCTTCAACCGGGTCTGCTGGAGCGCGAGGGCCTTGCGCACGTCGGCGTAGACCCGCCCGGGACGGGACTGCACGTCGGCGAAGAACCGGCCGGTCCACGCGGCCAGGGAGTCCGGGTCGATCAGGTGTTCGTCCAGTTCACCGGAGAGCGCCAGCACCGCGTCGGTGACCGTGCTGGGCATCCGGTCCACCTCCGACATGTCCCCGTCGTAGTTGCGCACGATCAGGTCCACGAGCTGCCAGCGGGACGCCTCGGTGAGCAGCCGGGTGGAGGGCTCGTAGCCGGCCCGCAGGCCGTGCTCGGTGACGATCCGTCCCGCGTACGAGTGGTAGGTGGCCACCGTCGGTTCGCCCGCGAACGGGTCGTCGAGCGGGTCCCGTCCGCGCCGCCCCAGCCGGCGCACCAACTGGTCGAGCCGGGTACGCACCCGGTGTGCCAGCTCACCGGCGGCCTTACGGGTGAAGGTGAGACCGAGCACCTGCTCGGGCCGGACGTACGAGTTGGCCACCAGCCAGACCACCCGGGCGGCCATCGTCTCGGTCTTACCCGAACCGGCTCCCGCGACCACCAGCAGCGGCTCCACCGGCGCGGCGATGATCGCCGCCTGCTCCCGGGTCGGCGCCGGCAACCTCAGCAGCTTGGCCAGCTCCACCGGCGTGTACCGGGGACCGACGGCGGCCGCCCGGGGCGCCGGTGCCGTGGGATTGAACAGGGCGGGCTGGGTCATGCTGCCTTCTTCGGAGCTGGCACGCTCACTCCTGGTGCTCCGGTCGCCGGACGGTCGGTGGCTCGACCACCTGCCGTCCCTGCCCGGAGACCGGGCAGCTGGTCCGCACCGGGCAGACCCGGCACTTCGAGTTGGCGACCGCGGCGAAGGTGGCGGCGGCCATCGTATCGGCGGTCCGCCGGACCAGCGCGGTCGCCCAGCCGGCCTCGGGTCCGTCGGTCGACGCGGCCTGCGCCTGCTCCCGGGCGTCCCGCGCGCCGGTGCCGAGCTGCACCAGCGTCGCCCCGCCGGGCTCGTCGCCGTACTCGGCGAACGCCCCCGCCTCCACCGCCGCCTGGTATGCGCCGAGCTGCGGGTGCTCGGCCAGGTCCCGCTCGGTCACGGCGGTGGACTTGCCGGTCTTGAGGTCCACCACCACCAGCCGGCCGTCCGCGTCGACCTCCAGCCGGTCCACCCGCCCGACCAGCTCGATCGGCCGGTGCGGATCGTCCAGGCGTACCGCGAACTCGTGCTCGATGGCGAGCAGCCGGCGCGGATTGGCGGCCAGCCAGCGCAGCAGCTTGTCCACCATCGCCTCGGCGCGGGTCCGCTCCGGCCCGACCATCCACCGCGCGGCCAGCTCGATCGCGTCGAACCGGGCAGCCACGTAGTCCAGCAGCGCGCCCCGGTCCGCGCTGGCGTCCTCGGCGAGCATCGCCGCCGCGTGCACCAGGTTGCCGACCCCCTGGGCGGCGCTGGCCGGTGGGCTCCCGCCGTGCCGTTCCAGCAGCCAGCGCAGGCTGCACCGCAGCGCGCTCTCCATCGCCGACGGCGTCACCCGGACCGGCTCCCCCTCGTCCACCAGCGGCCGGTCGTCGGAGAGCGGTCGCAGCCCCCACCAGTCGTCCGGGTGCGCGCCGGCGACCCCGGCGGCGGCGAGTCGGGCCAGCTCGGCCGCTGCCGCCCGCCGCCGGGCGGTCGACGCCGCCGGGTCGGCCACCGCGGTACGCAGCTCCGCCACCAGCGCGGGCAGGGTCAACGCCCGGGGCGGCCGACTCAACGGCAGCGTCCGTGGCCCGACCCCGTCGTCCCGGTCCGGAGCATCGTCCCGGTCCGGAGCGTCCTCCTGGTGCTGAGCGTCGTGCCTGTCGTCGACCTGCGGCGCTCCGCTGCCCGCTCCGGGCGTCGACGGCTCCGGAGAAGCGGGCGGCGGTGGCCCATCGGGGTTCGGGGTGGGTCCGTCGCCGGGTGGATCGGTCGGCCCGAGTTCGTAGAGGAAGCGGCTGGGCTGCTCCTCGTGGTCGTCGCCGCCGACGGCCGCCGACGCGACGGCGCTGACCAGCAGTCGCCGCCGGGCCCGGGTCACCGCGACGTGGAACAGCCGCCGTTCCTCGTCGAGCAACGCGGAGGTCTGTCCGACCAGGGTGGCGACCTCCCCGGCACCGTCCGCCCGGCCGGTCATCACGTCGACCAGCCGTTCCGAGCCGAGCAGGCTGCCGCGCAACCGCAGGTCCGGCCAGACGCCCTCCTGCACCCCGGCGACGGCGACCAGATCCCACTCCAGGCCCTTCGCGGCGTGCGCGGTGAGCAGGCGTACCGCGTCGCCCCGGTCGGCGGAGGAGGCGAGCGTGTCGGCGGGGAGTTCCTGGGCGAGCACATGGTCGAGGAAGACCTCGGTCCGCGCGCCCGGTAAACGGTCGGTGAACCGGGCGGCGGCGTCGAAGAGCACCAGCACCGCGTCCAGGTCCCGGTCGGCCGCCTCGGCCCGACGCCGCCGGGCCAGGTCGCCCTCACCGGCCACGGCCGGTCCCCGGGCCAGCGCGGCGGACCACAGCTCGGCCAGCCCGCTGGCCTGCCAGACCGCCCAGAGGACGTCCTCGACGGTGGCGCCCGGTCGACCGGCCGTCTCGCGGGCCACCGCCAGCAGCCCGGCCACCGTCTGCGCCGACTCGGCCCAGCGCCGCTCCACCCCGGCCAGCTCGGCCGGGTCCTGCAACGCCTCGACGATCAGCTCGCCGGAGGGCCGACGGTCGCCGCCGGCCAGGGCGAGCGCGCGTAGGCCCTGCCGCAGCCGGCGCTCCGCCAGCGGATCGGCACCGCCGAGCGGCGAGTGCAGCAACGCGACGGCGGCCTCCTCGTCCAGCCGCTCCGGCTCCGACGCGCAGCGCAACAGCAGCAGCAGCGGCGCGACCGCCGGTTGCAGGTGCAACGGCAGGTCCTCGCCGTGCACCACGGTCGGTACGCCGGCGGCGTGCAGCGCCCGCCGCAACCCGGGCAGTTGCCGCCCGGTGGAACGGACCAGCACCGCCATCCGGGCCCAGGGCACGCCGCCGAGCAGGTGCGCCTCGCGCAGCGCGTGTGCCAGCCAGGCCGCCTCGCTGGTGGCCGAACGGAAGGTCCGGACCTCGACGGTGCCCGGTGGCGTGTCGGGCAACGGGTGCAGCCGACGGTGTGCCGCCGGACCACGCAACCGTCGACCCAGCCGGGACGCGGCAGCGAGCAGCCGCTCCCCCGCGCGGTAACTGGTGGTGAGCAGCACCTGCGCGGCCGGCGCACCGGAGGCGGTGCGGAACCGGTGCGGGAACGTCGTCACACCGGCCGGATCGGTGCCCCGGAAGGCGTACGTGGAGGAGTCGGGATCGGCGAAGGCCACCAGCGGCGTGCCGCCCCCGGCGACCGTGTCCAACAGGTCGAGCTGCGCGGGGTCGGTGTCGGCCAGCTCGTCGACGTAGACGTACGCCAGACGACGCCGCTCGGACGCCAGCACCTCCGCGTCGTCGCGCAGCAGACCGGTCGCCGCCCGGACCAGCTCCGCCGGGTCGTACGCGACCGAGCCCCGGTTGGCGACGTCCCGCAGCGCCAGCACCGCGACGTACTCACGCAGGAAGCGGGCGGCGGCCGGCCAGTCGGCGCGGCCGAGCCGCTCGCCGAGCCGGGCCAGCTCGACCGGACCGACGCCCCGCTCCGCCGCCCGCATCAGCAGGTCGCGGAGCTGGGCGGCGAACGCCCGGGTACGCAGTGCCGGTCGCAACTCCTCCGGCCAGCCACCCGGTTCGTCGCCGGGCTCCTCCCCCACCACGTCCAGCAACTCACGGATGATCAGATCCTGTTCCGGACCGGTGAGCAGCCGTGGCGACGGCTCACCCCGCTCGGCGGCGGCCCGCCGCAACAACCCGAAGGCGTACGCCGGGAAGGTCCGCACCAGCGGCTCCCGCACCACCCGCCGCCCGTTCGCGGCGATCCGCGCCTCGATCCGGTGCCGCAGGTCGACTGCGCCCCGGCGACTGAAGGTGAGCACCAGGACCCGCTCCGGATCGACCCCCTCCTCGACCCGGGCGGCCACCGCCTCGACGAGCGTGTGGGTCTTCCCGGTGCCCGGTCCTCCGAGGACGAGCATCGGCCCGTCGGTGTGTGCCACGACCTCGGCCTGCCGAGGATCCGCCGACGTCTGCTCCCCGCCGGACGCGGGTGCGGGTGCGGGTGCGGACGCGGGCGCGGGTGCGGACGGCGGGCCGGCCAGGTCCGGAGAATGCCCGGTGGCCGGGTCGTTCTCCTGGGTCGGCCCGCCGGACCGACGCACCAACCGGTACGCCTGCATCCCGCCATCCCATCACGGCCCTGCGACACTGCCCGACGCGCCACACCCGCCGACGACCCGACGCCCACCCGTCCTCACCGGTCCCGTCCGCTGGTCCCGGTCGCCGCTCCCTCGCCGGCCCCGGCAGTGACGTGCGGTGGTTCGCGTGCCACCACCCCGACCGGTACCCCGCTGGTCGCCCTTTGCTCTGCTTCACCCCACGCAACGGTTCGGACGAACTTCTGTTGCGCGGGGTGAAGCAGAGCAAAGGCGGCGAGCAGGTATACCCCGGGAGTCGGCTCAACCCGAGACGGCGCGACCCGAGACGGCGCGAATCACCACACCGGCGTGCGGCACCGGGCCACCGCCCGGTGCCCCTCGGTGAGCGCGGCCGCGTGGGGCAGGCGGCAAGGGTCAGGCGCGGTGTGGGTGGCGCCGCCTAGGTGAGGGCTGCCTCGATGACGTCGAGGGCGGTGGGGACGGTGTCGGCGACCTGGACGAGATCGAAGCCGGCGGGCTTGAGGAAGCTCTGGTCGGTGACCGCGCGCAGCCAGTCCATCAACGGGGTGTAGAACCCGTCGGTGTCCACCATCACCATCGGTTTGCGGTGCAGGGCCAGGGTGGCGGTGGTCCAGACCTCGAAGAGTTCGTCGAGGGTGCCCAAGCCACCGGGCAGGGTGAGGAACGCGTCCGACTTCTCGACCATGAGGACCTTGCGGCTGGCCATCGAGTCGGTGATCAGCAGTTCGTCGGAGGCGACGTCGGCGACCTCCAGGTCGACCAGCACCTGCGGGATGATCCCGACGGTCCGGCCGCCGGCCGCGCGGGCCCCCTCGACCAGCGCGCCCATCATGCCGACGCGACCACCTCCGCTGACCAGCGTGTGCCCTCGTCGGGCGAGTTCCGCGCCGGTGGCCTCGGCGAGGTCGAGCCACCGTTGGTCGAGGGTACGGGAGGAGGCGCAGAACACGCAGATCGCCGCCACCTCAGCGCTCCGCCTGCTCGGCCCGCTCGGCCGACTCGGCTGCCGCCTGCTGGTCCGCTGCGGTACGGGCCACCGCGTCGGCGCGTACCGCCTCCTGCTCGGTATTGAGCGCGGCCTCGGCCTCCACGATGTGCCGGACCGCCGCGGCGACGTCGTCGGTGACGCAGATCAACTCCAGGTCGACCGGTCCGATCTTGCCCTCGGCGGCCATCGTGTCGCGCAGCCAGTCGAGCAGCCCCTGCCAGTACTCGGCACCCATCAGCACCACCGGGAACCGGGTCACCTTGCCGGTCTGCACCAGGGTGAGCGCCTCGAACAGCTCGTCCATCGTGCCGAAGCCGCCGGGCAGCACGACGAACGCCTGGGCGTACTTGACGAACATGGTCTTGCGGGCGAAGAAGTAGCGGAAGTCGATGGCCAGGTCGACCCACTCGTTGATGCCCTGCTCGAAGGGGAGTTCGATGCCGAGACCGACGGAGTGCCCACCGGCCTCGCTCGCGCCCCGGTTGGCCGCCTCCATCACGCCGGGTCCACCCCCGGTGATCACCGCGTAGCCGGCACGGGCCAGGGCCGCGCCGAGCGCCTCGGCGAGCTGGCACTCCGGGCTGTCCGGCTTGCTCCGGGCGCTACCGAAGACGCTGACGGCGGGCGGCAGGTCGGCGAGGGTGTCGAAGCCTTCGACGAATTCGGAGAGTATCCGTAGCGCCCGCCAGGCGTCCTTGGTCTTCCAGTCCGCGCGGGTCCGCGAATCCAGTAGCCCTTGGTCCGCTGTGCTGGTGGTGATCGCCTGGCGGCGCAGTGTGACGGCGCCGCGGTGCCGCTCCCGTCCTGGTTCGCGGCGGTTGCTCTGAGTCATGGGAGCAACCGTAGTGGAGTTCCGCCGGGGCGCCCGGCAAACACTTCGTGATCTTGTGCAACCAATTCGCTTCCCCGTACGTCTTACTATTCACATACCGGGTATGCCCGGCGCGCAGGCTTCGGGGGAGGAGACAGCGTGATCAGTAGCAACGAACGGATCCGGATGAGGCGTCAGATGCAGCGACGCATCCGCGACGTGGTGGCCGAGCGCCGCCGTACCCGGCTGCTCGAAGACCCGCCCGAACCGCCCGCGGAGCCCGCTTCCGACACGGCGCTCACCCGCGTGTAGCGCGGGGCCTGGACACCCTGCGCCTGAGCCCCGCGCGCCGGTCACCCGGGCGGGCGCGGCGGCACCGCACCGCCGCCCGCACGACCGGACGCGCGAGTCCGCCGGGTCAGGCGGAGGCGAGCCAACGGTGCAGCGTGGCGGCACCGTCACGGATCTTGCCGATCTCGACGTGCTCGTCCGGGTGGTGGGCGAGATTGGGATCACCCGGACCGAAGTTGAGCGCCGGGATCCCCATCGCCGCGAAGCGGGCCACGTCGGTCCACCCCAGCTTGCCGATCGGGGCGGCACCCACCGCCGCCAGGAACTCCTGGGCGGGTGGGGCCTCCAAGCCGGGCAGCGCACCGGGCGCGCAGTCGGTCACCGTCACCTCGTACCCGGCGAGCACCTCGCGCAGGTGCGCCTCCGCCTCGGCCGGCGTACGGTCCGGCGCGAAACGGTAGTTGACCTCGATCTCGCACCGGTCCGGGACCACGTTGCCGGCCACCCCACCGTTGATCCGCACCGCGTTCATACCCTCGCGGTAGTCACACCCGTCGATGGTCACCCGCCGCGCCTGGTACTCCGACAGCCGCCGCAGGATCTCACCGGCACCGTGGATCGCGTTGACGCCGTGCCAGGCGCGCGCCGAGTGGGCCCGTACGCCGGTGGTGACCGCCCTCGCCCGCATGGTGCCCTGGCAGCCCGCCTCGACGATCCCGTGCGTCGGTTCGAGCAGCAGGGCGAAGTCGGCCGTCAACCACTCCGGGTACGCCTCGGCCACCAGCCGCAGGCCGTTGTACCGGGACTCGATCTCCTCGGCCTCGTAGAAGAAGTACGTCACGTCGTAGCGCGGGTCGGGCAGGGTGGCCGCGAGGTGCAGCGCGAAGGCCACCCCGGACTTCATGTCCGAGGTGCCGCAGCCGTACATCAGGTCGCCGCGCAGCGTGGACGGGAAGTTGTTGTTCAACGGCACGGTGTCCAGGTGACCGGCCAACACCACCCGGGACGCCCGCCCCAGGTCGGTACGCGCCATCACCGTGTTCCCGTGCCGGTAGGTGGCCAGGTGGGGCAGCTTCCGCAGCACCTCCTCGACGCAGTCGGCGATGGCCTTCTCGTTGAGCGAGACCGACTCGATGTCGACCAGGGCGCGGGTCAACGCCACCGGATCGGCGAGGACCTCGGGGGTAAGCGGGTTCTCCATGGTCCGCACGGTACCGTCACAACCGGCGACCGCGAGACGCGAGCCCGCGAGCCCTTCGACGACGCGCGAGGAGTGAGCTCGCGCACCCCGCAGTCGCGAGCAGCAGCCAGCGCAGCATGCGAGCGAGAGGTGAGTAAGTGACGTCCACAGAATCCGCGTGGGGCATCGGCCTGGCCACCATGACCGCCGACGACCAGGTGCTCGACACCTGGTATCCGACCGGCAAGCTGGGCCTCGGCGAGCTGCCGTTGGTCCCCGGCGAGGACCAGGCAGACGTGCTGGACCTTCCGCCGGGTGCGATCGGCGACCGGGCCCTGCCGGGTCTGCGTACCGTCCAGGTGATCACCGTGATCGGCTCGCTGGACGACCCGATCAAGGACGCCAGTGACGCGTACCTGCGACTGCACCTGCTCTCCCACCGCCTGGTGCGGCCCAACGAGCTCAACCTCGACGGCGTCTTCGGCAAGCTGGCCAACGTGGCCTGGACCTCCGCCGGGCCGTGCCCGCCGGAGCGGGTCGACGAGCTGCGCGTCATCGAGCGGGCCGCCGGCCGTCACCTGGCCGTGTACGGGGTGGACAAGTTCCCCCGGATGACCGACTACGTGGTGCCCTCGGGTGTCCGGATCGCCGACGCCGACCGGGTCCGCCTCGGCGCCCACCTCGCCTCCGGCACCACCGTGATGCACGAGGGCTTCGTCAACTTCAACGCCGGCACGCTCGGCACCTCCATGGTCGAGGGCCGGATCGTGCAGGGCGTGGTCGTCGGCGACGGTTCCGACATCGGCGGCGGCGCCTCCATCATGGGCACGCTCTCCGGCGGCGGCACCGACAGGGTACGCATCGGCGAGCGCAGCCTGATCGGGGCGAACGCGGGTGTCGGCATCTCGCTGGGCGACGACTGTGTGGTGGAGGCGGGGTGCTACATCACCGCCGCCTCGAAGCTCGCCCTGCCGGACGGCCGGGTGGTCAAGGCCCGCGAGCTGTCCGGAGTCGACGGGCTGCTGTTCTGGCGCAACTCGATCACGGGTGGGCTGGAGGCCCGGCCGCGTACCGGTCAGGGCATCACCCTGAACGCCGCCCTGCACGCGAACGACTGACGCCTCCGCGCGGACTCGTGCAAGGAAGGGTCCCCTGCTAACGCCTGGTGCATAGCAGGGGACCCCTCCTTACATCGGTGCCGACGGTGCCGGCACCACCGACGTGATCACTTCAGGCGGTACGCCTGGATGATCCGCTGGGTCACCGTGTTGCCGCCGCTGTCCCGGGCGGCGGCCCGCAGGGACACGTGGCCGGTGCCCTTCGGATGCTGCACGGTGGCCTTCCAGCCGCTGCCGGCCTTCTTCACCCGGGCCCGCTGCCAGGTCCGGCCACCGTCGTAGGAGACCTCGACGGTCACCGAGGTGGTCCGCGCCGACGGCGCACCGGGCTGCCGCTGCACCTGGACCGGGATCACGAAGGACCGGCCGGCCGGGGCGGTGTGCGCCCCGTCGAGCCGAGGCGTGAACCTGATCGCCGAGGCGGGCAACGCCACCGGATCGTCGCCCCGGACGTGCCGGGACCGGAAGGTCCAGGCGGCGGCGACCTCCGTGCTCAGGTCGGTGAAGCTGCGCTTCACTGAGGTCTCCATCCGGTACGTCGCCGTCCCGGCCGGCACCTCGAAGTCACCCCAGCCGTTGTCCGGGCTCTCGCCGACCAGCTTGCCGTTGCGGTAGAGCGCGGTACGCGAGGTGTCCGCCACCGAAGCCCCGTGGTGCCCCGCGGCGTCCCCGTGCAGCGGCACCGCCAGGCTGATCACGTCACCCCGCCGGGTGAGCCCCTCCCCCGGCCACTGCGGCACCGCGAACGACGGCCCGTAGGGAGCGCTGTTCCAGGTGTCCTGGTACTTCTTCCCCGCCCGGTAGGCCGTCGGGTCCGAGAAGAGGAAGGCCACCCCGACCGGCCACCCGTCGTCGGACGGTACGCCGAAGGTCAGGTCACCGTTCCAGCGGATGCCCTTGGTGTTGTAGTACTCGACCCGGCTGCCGGGGGCCTCGGTGGGCAGGATGATCGCCCAGCCGCCGACGTTCACCTCGTGGACCGGATAGACGGCCCGTTCGGCGACGGTGTCCGGGTACCCGCTGCGGAACTTCTGCGTGACGGTGGCCAGGTCACCCTTGCGGTAGTTCCGGATCAGCCCGGTCGGCATCCGACCCGGGACGCTCTCCGCCAGGGCATAGAGGTAGGAGCTGCTCTCCGCCTCCACGTCGGCCCACTGACTGCCCACCGTGCCGAGGAACCTCTTCGGCGAGACGGGGCGGCCGAGCTGCCCGGTGCTGATGCCGGTGAAGTCGAAGGCGAGCAGGCCGTAGCTGGCGCCGCCGTCGTCCAGGAGGAAGTTCGCGCTGATGTCCACCAGGGCCGGAGTCGCCGACCGTTGCGGCACGGTCATCCGCACCGGCTTCGCCCGGCGGGCGTCGACGGTGACCGTGGTGTCCCTCGTGACGGCCAGCTCCGGCCGGACGAGGAACGCGGACTCCTCGGTCTCCATGTCGAACAGGTAGCTGTTCAACCCGTACCGGCCCTTGGGCACGCGGACCTCGGCGGTGCCCGACGGGTCGTACGCGAAGTAGTCGACGAAGTCGTCCAGGCCCAGCAGTGAGGTGCTGTAGTCCTCCGTCGGCGTACCGTCGGACCCGAGGTGCCGCACCGTCACGGTGTAGCTCTCCACCTCCTTGTGGACCGCCAACGGGGTGAGGGCCACGGTGTCGCCGGCACGGGCCACGATCCGGCCGGTGTAGTGACCGTCCGGGCCGTCCACGCTGGTGTCGGTCGTGACGGTGGCGGACGCCGTGCCGCCTGCGGGCACCACGACGCTGCTCGTGCCCAGCGTGAACATGCCGGCCGGTGCGGGCGTCCCGTCCGGGCCGGTGACGTCGAGGACGAGGTCCAGGGTGAGCGCGGTGCTCCCGGTGTTGTGCCAGTTCACCTCGCGGGTGATCGGCTCGTCGTCGGCGTGCGGCCAGAGGGTGCGGCCGAACGAGACGCTCGCCGGCTCACTGGTCACCTGCTGGGTGATCGCCCTCGCCACGTCGACCCGTCCGGCGCCCTGCTGATAGGCGGTCAGCTCCGGATGGGGCGCGGCGGAGGACATCAGGGTGGCCTTGAGCTGGGCTGCCGTGGCGTCGCCGCGCTGCTGGGCGAGCAGTGCCGCCGCACCGGCGACGTGCGGCGCGGACATCGAGGTGCCGGAGAGCGACACGTACTGTTCGCCGACCGGATCGCCGAGCAGCGTGCCCTCGCCCCGGGCGGCGACGATGTCCACTCCCGGCGCGGTGATGTCCGGCTTCAGCGCGTCGTCGCCGACTCGCGGACCCTGGCTGGAGAAGAAGGCGAGGTCGTCGTCCCGGTCGACGGCCCCGACGGCGAGTGCGGAGTCCGCGCTGGCGGGTGAACCGACCGAACCGGCCCGGCCGCTGTTGCCGGCCGAGATCACGAAGAGCGCCCCGGTCTGCGCGGTCAGCGTGTCGACCGCCAGCTCCAACGGGTCGACCTGCGGGCTGTCCGTCCCGCCCAGGCTCAGGTTGATCACGTCGGCCTGCTGGTCGACGGCGGCCCACTGCATCCCGGCCAGGATGGCGGAGTCGGGGCAGCCGTACTCCTCGCAGACCTTGCCGTCGAGCAGCGTCGCGTCCGGGGCGACCCCTCGGTTCCGGCCGTCGGATGCGGCGCCGCTGCCGGCGATGATCGACGCGACGTGGGTCCCGTGGCCGACGATGTCGCCGGGGTTCTCCTCCTCGGTGAAGTTCTCCGCCGCGCCGACCCGCCCGACCAGGTCGGGGTGCGCGGCGTCGACGCCGGTGTCCAGCACCGCCACCCGTACGCCCCGACCGGTGAAGCCGGCCTGGTGGGCGGCGGGCGCGCCGATCTGCGGCACGCTGTGCTCCAGAGTCAGGTGTCGCCTGCCGTCGAGCCAGAGCCGCTCGACACCCCCCGCCGCGTCGATCCGCGCACTGCCACCGGCCAGGGCGGCCCAGAGCCGATTCGACTCCTGCTTGTCCAGGGTGGCCGCGACGCCGCCGATGGCGGCCAGGTCACGGGTGACGGTCACCCCGTCGGGCACCCCGGTCCGCCGCGCGGCGCCCTCCGGGTACGTCATCAGCAGCGGCAGGTCGCTGCGGTGGCGGTCGTCGTAGCCGGCGGCGATCAACCCGGTCACGTCGAAGAGACGCCGGTCGACGCGGCCCGCCTGGATCAGTGGCAGGGCGTCCTGCGGCACCACCCAGAGGTGGTCCTGCCGGCGTTGGGTGAGGAAGCGGATTCCCGAGCGGCCCTCGGCCGGGCGCACGCTCGCCGCACCGGAGGGGCTCACCGTGACGCGGTCACCGGTGATCAGGGTGACGGTCGTGTTCCCGGCCGACGCCGCACGGGCGGCGGGCGACGGGGTGGACCCCGGTGCGGCGGTGGGGGACGGACCGGCGGTGGCCGTGCCCGGTGCGCCGAGCACGAGGCCCAGCACCAGCCCGATGGCGGTCAGTCTGCTTTTGCGAGGCAACCGAACCCTCCTTCTGGAGTGTCTTATCGATGTGAGTCACATCGACACCTGCCAGGATTGCATACCGAGTATGCACAAAGGAGTCAAGAATTCGACGAAGTCGATACCAGCGCGTCGCGGATGACGGCATGATCGTGCGGGTGGCATCCATGAAGGAACGCATGCTGGCCGGAGAGCCGTACCTCGCCGAGGGGCCGGAGATCCTCGCCGACCTCCAACGCGCCGCCCGACTGATGGAACGCGTCAACACCAGCCCCGCCGACGACCCCGACGCCCGGCTCGCCGCACTGCGGGAACTGCTCGGCGAACTCGGCGAGGACACCTGGATCCGCCCGCCGTTCTACTGCGACTACGGCTACCACATCCGGATCGGGCCACGCAGCTTCGTGAACTTCAACGCGGTCTTCCTCGACGTCGCACCGATCACGATCGGCGCGGACGTGCAGGTCGGCCCGAACGTACAACTGCTCACCCCGACCCACCCGGTGGACCCGGAGCAGCGCCGGGCGAAGTGGGAGGCGGCCAAGCCGATCACCATCGGCGACAACGTCTGGCTGGGCGGCGGGGCGATCGTCCTGGCCGGTGTCACCGTCGGGGAGAACACGGTGGTCGGCGCGGGTGCCGTGGTAACCAAGGACCTGCCCGCCAACGTCGTCGCCGTCGGCAACCCGGCCCGCCCGGTCCGCCAACTGGACCAATAACCCGCGCACACTCGGTCACCGTCCGGACCGGACCAATCTCCGCGAAAAACGTTCCTACCTGCGAAAACATCCTCGCGGTGGATGGCACTCCCTCCACAGTTCAGGCACTCTGGGTTACAGAGTCGTCACCGGGAGGCGTGCCATGAGCGGTCGGATCCTCGAACTGCGCGTACACGGCGTGTCGAACACGCCGCCGGCCGAGACCTTGGGTGTGCCCACCGAACCGGGCACCGAGCCCGCTCCGCCGCGACTGGTCGCCGGAGGACCGGTCACCGGCTTCTACCGCTCCCCCGGCACCTCGACGGGCGACCCGATCGTGGTCGAGGCGTACAGCTGGGGGCAGTTGACCTCGGGCGCGCGGACCGCGCGCGACGTGGAGCGGGCCCTGTGGACGCTGCTGCTGCCCTTCACCCTGGCCAACGTGGCGCTGCACGCCCGGCCCGGCATCCCGGCCGACCCGACCAGCGAACGGTTCGCCAGCCGGTCCGGGATCACCGCCTGGCTGATCCGACTGTTCTGCCTGACGCTGACGGCCACACCCGTGCTGGCGCTCACCGGCGTCGGCGTCGACCTCATCGGCTGGCAGTGCGTCGACGACAGTTGCCTGGGCCGGATCCCGGGGCCCTGGCAGTTCCTCGCCGACCCCTGGTGGCAGCGGGGCAGCCGCGCGCTCGCGGTCGGACTGCTCGTGCCGCTCGCCCTGATCGTGGTGCTCGGCCTGGTCGCCTGGCGGACCTACCAGTACGAGGCGGTGATGCCCGCCGACCCGACCGATCCGCCGGTCCGCCAGCCACCCGGACCAGCCGACGCCGACCTGCCCGACGGCCAGCCGGAACAGGAGCCGCCGTCGCCGCCCGAGCCACCCCGGGGCCCGCTCGCCAACCCACTCGAAGATCCCACCTTCTGGTGGGGCGAGGGGCAGCTCCGCCGCGCCGCCGTCCTGCACCTCTGCACCGGTACGGTGGCCGCCGTCGCCGTCCCGCTCGGTACCACCCTCGCCCTGCACCCACCGCACGGAGCCCGGGCGGTCATCGCCTGGCCCACCGTGGCGTTGCTCGTCGCGGTCGTCGTGATCACGGTGGTGGCGATCGGCCGGCCGTTCCTGACCCGGCGCGACGGGGCGACGCCACTCGGCCCGTGGAGCGTCACCGTCATCGTCCTCACCGGCCTCGGGCTGGTCGGCACCGTCCTGGTGCTGATGCTGCCGGACAGCGCGGGCGGTGCGGCACAGCTGGCCACCCTCCGCCCACCCGCCGGCTGCGGCGACGCGTCGTCACTGCCGGGCTGCCAGGAGGACCGGTCCCTGCCCGGCTTCGACCGGGTCCTCGCCTGGCTCGGCACCGGCCAACTGCTGCTACTCATCGCGATCGGCGCGACCGCCCGCTCCGGGCGGCGCGGCGGTGCCACACCGGCCGCCGCCACGGTGCTGATCACCGTCGGCGCCGCCTGGTGCCAGGGCTGGTTGCCGTTCCTGCCGCCGGCACCGCTCGCGGTGTGGCAGGTCGTCCCGGCACTGCTGCTCCTCGCCGCAGCCGGCCTCCTGATGCCGCGTACCCGACCCAGCGACGTGACCCAGCCCCTCGGGCCCTACACGGACCTGGCCTGGCGTGGTCGCGGCCCGGCCGTCATCGCCGGATTCGGGTGGCTGCTCTGCCTCGCGTACAGCACCGGCCTGCTCTACTGGGTCAGCGACCTGCTCAACCGGGACGCCACCGACAGCGGACGTCCCCCGGTGGTGCCGCCGGTCCCGGTGACCTGGTCCGGTCTGGTCTTCGGCATGGCACTGCTGCTGCTCGCCCTGGTCGCGATCCGTGCCGTCGTGCTGTTCCGCCGACTGCGCCGGCAGGAGTACGCCGAGCTGCGGGCAGAAGGCGGTCTCTCCGCGCACGACCTGCGCCGCGCCCGGGACGTCAGCACCCACCAGGCCCTGCACCGCCTGGTCGGCGAACACGCACTACGCCTGATCGGCTGGTACGCGGGCACCGCGGGGACACTCGCCGCGCTCGGCTGCATGGTCGTGCTCTCCCCCGCCCGCCCGCACGATCTCACCTCGGGCACCACCGGCACCGTCATCGGGGTCGTCGCCGACGTCGGTGACCGGCTGCTCGGGTGGCTGCCTCTGGCGATCGCCGCGATCGGTCTGCTGGTCTACCGCAACGACACGGTCCGGCGGTCGGTCGGCGTGGTCTGGGACGTCGGCACGTTCTGGCCGCGCGCCGCGCACCCGCTCGCCCCACCGAGCTACGCCGAACGGGCCGTGCCGGAACTGCTCACCCGCACCGCCGGGCTGCTCGCCCTGACCGAACACGATCCCCGCCGGGTGGACGGCATCATCCTCTCCGGACACAGCCAGGGCACCGTCATCTGCACCGCCGTCATCCTCCAGATCCCGCAACGCTGGCGGCAACGGATCTGGTTCTTCTCCTACGGGTGCCAGCTCACCCGGCTCTACGGCCGGATCTTCCCGGCGTACTTCGGCCCGGACCGGCTGCCGGTGCTGACCCGGGCACTGACCCGCCCCTCGGCCGGGACCCGGTGGACGAACTTCTGGCGGGACACCGACCCGCTCGGGTGGCCGGTCACCGCCGGGGAACGCGACATCGCGGTCACCGACCCGGAGGCACTGCACCCGAGCGACGGCGAGGTGGCCGACCCGCCGATCCGGAGCCACAGCGGATACCCGGAGGCGGTCGAGTTCCAGCGGGAACGTTCCCGGGTGGCGTGGATGCTGCGTCGGGCCGTGCCGTCACCCCGGCGGGGCGTCGGCTAGCCGGACCACCAGGTCGGCCCGGACGGCGGTCTCGGCCACGAGCGCGGCGTTGACCTCGTCGCTGCCCAGCGCCCAGGCGCGTGCCTCCTCGGCCGACCGGCCGTACCCGACGTGCCGGGCCACGAGCCGACGCCGTCGCAGGTCGCCGTCGAGATCCAGGAACCACGCCTCGTGCAGCAACGCCCGCATCTCGTCCCACGGCCAGTCCGGCACGAGCAGGTAGTTGCCCTCGGTCACCACCAGCCGGACCTCCGGCGGCACCTCGATCGCGCCCGCGATCGGTTCCTCCAGCTCCCGGCGGAACTCCGGCGCCCAGACCGACGTCGGCTCCTTGCGCCGCAGGCGGCGCATCAGCGAGACGTACCCGTTGGCGTCGAAGGTGTCGATCGACCCCTTGCGGGCGGCACGGCCCAGCCGGTGCAACTCGGCCTGGGCCAGGTGGAAACCGTCCATCGGCACCAGCCGGGCGGACGCACCGATCGCCGCGACCACCTCGGCGGCCAGCGTGGACTTGCCCGCACCGGGTGCGCCGGTGATGCCGAGCAGTTGCCGGGGACCCGCGTCGGCCAGGGCGCGGGCCCGCCGCACCAACTCGTCGACGGGCAGCACCCGGGCCTCGGTCATCAGGACAGGACCGGCCGGGTGATCGCGAACCGGGCCCGCACCGCCGCGTGAACCGACTGTGGTTGCGGATCGAGCTCCAACTCCGGCACGGCGGTCGACTCGACCCCACCGGCGTCGAACGACATCCGGGCCATCATCGGCTGCCCGCCGCCCTCGTCGGCGAGCTCGATCAGGTCGGTGACCCGCGCGTCGAGCGCCTCGGCGTACTCGCGGGCGCGCAGCAGGGCATCGGCGATCGCGGCATGCCGGGCCTCCCGGTAGGCCGGGCTGTCCGGCCGCAGCGACCACCATGGCCCGGCGACCGCCACCTGGTCCTGGTCGGCCAGCCGCAGCATCAGTTCGCCGAGCGCGGTGAAGTCGCTGACCGTCACCGTGGTCACCACCGAGCCGTGCCAGGCCACCACCCGCTCGCCGGACCGTCGTGTCTCGGGCCGCACCCGCAGGTCGCCGGTCTCGCGGCGGTCGATCGTCGGCCCGTACGAGTCGAGTAGCACCCGGATCGCGGCGGCCCGCTCGGCCAGCCGGGTCAGCGTGGGCTCGCGCTCCCGGTCGCGCGCGAGCGCAGTCACCGCGAACCGGGCCTCCTCCGGAGCGACTTCCCGGTACGCCTCACCGCGTACGGTCACCACCGGTCCGTCCACCATGCCCTCACCCTAGCGGCGGCTCACGTACCGCGCCCACCGATGCGTCCCGCCCGACGGATCAGCCGGCCTGCGGGAGCTGCGCAGTGTACGAGACCACCTCGTCGAGGACCCGGCACCCGCTGAGGTGACCGCCCGCCGCGCCCAGCCCGGTCAGCCAGGCGACCTCGGCGGTGGCCTCACCGTCGACCGGGAACGGGCGGACCGTCGGTTGGTACGGCCGTCCGGCGAGGGCGACCCGGGCGGCACCCGCCTCGGCGTACCGGGCGGTGAGCGCGTCACCGTCACCGGCTCGCAGCGCCTCGGTCAGCTCGTCGAGGTAGGCGGTGACCTCGGCCAGGGCGGCCAGCACCTGCTCACGGTTGCCGCGCAGCATGTTCGCGGTGCGCGGGGCCGGGGTGCCGGCGACCCGGGTGCCGTCGCGGAAGCTGCCGGCGGCCAGCGTCAGCACGGCGTCGCGCAGCGGCGAGCGCTGGGCGGCACCGGCCAGGGCACCGGCGAGCAGGTGCGGCACGTGCGAGGAGAGCGCGACCACGGCGTCGTGCCGGTCCGCCGCCATCGGCACCACCCGGGCCCCGATCACCTCGGTGACCAGGGCGGCCAGCCGGCGGAACGCGCCCAGCCCGTCCGGCGCGGGACAGAGCACCCAGGCGGCGCCCGCGAACAGCTCGGGCCGGGCCGCACCGAGACCGGCCCGGTCGGTGCCGGCCATCGGATGACCGGGCACGAAGCGGTGGGTCAGGCCCCGGGTCGCGGCGAATGCGGCCAGCTCGGCCTTGGTGCTGCCGACGTCGGTGAGCAGGCAGTCCGGCTCGGTCGCCGCGGCCACCTCGACCAGGGTCTCCGGCAGGGTCGGCAGCGGCCCGCCGAGGAACACCACGTCCCGGCCGGCCACCGCGTCGGTCAGCCGCTCGGAGGTGGGTACGCCGGCCAGCCGGGCCTGGCGGCGGGTCGCGTCGTCCGGGTCCCAGCCCGTCACGTCCAGCCCGGCGGCGTGCAGCCGGAGCAGCACCGACCCGCCGATCAGGCCGGTGCCGACCACCGCCGCGCGCATCAGGGGCCGGCGAGGCGGGCGGCGACGGCGGCGACCCGCTCGTCGGACTCGGTCAGCGCCACCCGGACGTACTGCCCGGCGGTGGGCCCGTAGAAGACACCGGCGGCGACCAGGATGCCGCGCCGGGCCAGCCAGTCGACCGTGTCCCAGCAGTCCTCGCCCCGGGTCAGCCAGAGGTAGAGCCCCGCCTCGGAGTGCTCGACGGTGAACCCGGCCCCGGTGAACGCGGCCCGCAGGGCCTCCCGGCGCGCCCGGTAACGCTCCCGCTGCGCGGTGGCGTGCTCCTCGTCGTGCAGCGCCGCCACCATCGCCGACTGCACCGGCTTGGGCACGATCATCCCCGCGTGCTTGCGGATCTTGAGCAGCTCGGCCACCAGTGCCGGGTCGCCGGCCACGAAACCCGCCCGGTACCCGGCGAGGTTGGACCGCTTGGAGAGCGAGTGCACGGCCAGCACCGAGTCGTACGAGCCGCCGCAGACCTCCGGCGAGAGCACCGAGACCGGCTCGGCGTCCCAGCCCAGCGGCAGGTAACACTCGTCGCTGGCGACCACGGCGCCACGCTCCCGGGCCCAGTCCACCACCTTGCGCAGGTGGGCGGCGGGCAGCACCCGGCCGGTCGGGTTGCCCGGCGAGTTGACCCAGACCAGGCGTACCCGGGAGGTCGGACCGACCGCGGTCAGCGAGTCGGCGCGGACCGTGGTGGCCCCGGCCAGCCGGACCCCGTCCTCGTAGGTGGGGTAGGCCACCGACGGCACCACCACGACGTCACCCGGCCCCAGCCCCAGCAGGGTCGGCAACCAGGCGACCAGCTCCTTCGACCCGATCGTCGGCAGCACCCCGAGCCCGTCGACGCCCGCCCCGCAGGACCGGGCCACCCAGGCCGTGATCGCCGCACGCAGGTCCGGGGTACCGGCGGTGAGCGGGTACCCCGGTGCGTCCGACGCCTCGGCCAGCGCACGCCGGATCACCTCGGGCACCGGATCGACCGGCGTGCCCATGGAGAGGTTGATCAGGCCGTCCGGATGCGCCGCGGCCAGGGTCGCCGCGGCGTCCAGCGTGTCCCAGGTGAACTCGGGCAGCCGCGACGAGACCGGCGCGGGGGCGTTCAGTGCCCCTCGCCGCGCGGCGGCTGCGCGGCGACGAAGGTGGCGTCCTTCTCCACCTTGCCGACCTTTGAGGCACCCCCGGGCGAGCCCAGGTCCTCGAAGAACTCGTAGTTTGCGCCGGTGTAGTCCTTCCACTGCTCGGGGACGTCGTCCTCGTAGAAGATCGCCTCGACCGGGCACACAGGCTCACAGGCACCACAGTCGACGCACTCGTCGGGGTGGATGTAGAGCATCCGGTTGCCCTCGTAAATGCAGTCGACCGGGCATTCCTCGATGCATGCCTTGTCGAGCACATCCACGCACGGCTCGGCGATGATGTAGGTCACCGGTCTTCTCCTCCGCAAGACTCGTCGCGATCACACGCGACGGTAAGAGCCTAGTATCTCGCCGGGGAGGAGGTCGATCGTGCTCCGAGAGCAGGATGTGGGACACCGGATCGTGGTCCGGCGGATCGTGGGCTCACGCGCCGGTCGGCCGGTGTTCACCGACGCCCTCGGCGAGCTGGTCGAGCTGACCGAGACCCACCTCACGATGACCACCCGGCAGGGTCGGCTGCGCGTACCGATCGCCGAGGTGCACCGCGCCAAACGGGTCCCGCCGACCCGCCGGCCCACCGCCGACGCCGTGGTCGAGCTGGAACTCGCCGCCGACGAGGCGTGGCCGGCGCCCGTCCGGGGTCGGCTCGGCGACTGGCTGCTGCGCTCCGCCGACGGCTGGACCGGCCGCGCCAACTCCGCGCTGCCGGTCGGCGACCCCGACCGGCCGCTGCCGGCCGCACTCGACGCGGTCGAGCGCTGGTACGCCGAACGGGGCCGGCCGGCGATCGTCAACACGCCGTTGCCGCTGGCCGCACCGGTCGGCGCCGAACTCGACCTGCGCGGCTGGGAGAGCCGCCCGCTGGTGCTGGTGCAGACCGTGCCGCTGGCCGCCCTGACCGCACCCGACGGCCGGGTTACCCGCGCGGCCACCGCCGCCGCACCCGCCGTCGAACTGGCCGCCGCGCCGACGGACGACTGGCTCACGGTGGCCGCCGGCCGCAAGGGCGGGCTGCCGGCCGCCGCCCGGCACGTGCTCACCGCCGTCGGACAGGTCCGCTTCGCGCACGCGTACGACGGGGACACGCTGGTCGGGGTCGGCCGGGGCACCGTCACCGGCGCGGGCCGCTGGCTCGGACTGTCCCTGATCGAGGTGCTGCCCGAGGCCCGCCGCCGAGGGGTGGCCGTGGCCGTCATCGGCGCGCTCGCCGAGTGGGCCGGCACGGCCGGCGCCACCGACGTGTTCCTCCAGGTCGAACAGCACAACGTGCCCGCCGTGACGCTCTACCGGACGCTGGGCTTCACCACCCACCACACCTACCGGAGCCGGATCGCCCCGAGCTGACGGCGCGGCCCGTGCCGGGCGTACCCGGTCAGCGACGCACGCTGCGACGCGGCTTGCCCGAGCCGCTCTCGGCGTACTCCTGGAGGCTCTGCGACCGGTGGTCGCGGCCCAGCGTGGTGAGCAGCAGGTAACCCAGGATCGTGCCGACGGTGGTCGCGACGAGGTAGAGCACGACCTGCCAGAAGAAGGTGGCGCTGCCGTCGGCGAACGGGCTCCGGCCCACCAGCAGCGGCCCGACGAACATGGTCAGCGCGAGCGCGATGCCGATCGCGCCGGCCAGCTCGGGGCCCCACTGGGCCACCGGACGCGACTGGCCCCACGAGTAGGCCATCCCGGCCAGGATCAACCCGATCACCGCGAACATCCCGAGGGTCACCCGATCGGCGGCGGCCTCGTCACCGTCGAAGCCGAACCGGATCACCAGTCGGGCGACCACGTTGACCGCGAACAACGCGATCGCGAGCACTCCGATCGCGCGCCACCGCTGCCCCATCGCACGCCTCCCGCCGTACCGCCCGCCCCGGTGGCGGGCCTCCTGGCAGGAATGTCTATCACCCGGGACGGGGTGGCGTCAGTACCGCCTGGACGGCGGGTTCGGCGCGAGGATCGACCGGAACGCCATCACCGCGAAGGTCATCGACCCGGCCACCACCAACGTGAGCCCCACCCAGTTGCCGACCAGCAGCACGTCGCCCTCGGTGGTCCGGTCGGCCGCCGCCACCATGATCACGACCCACGGCAGCGCCGGCAGCACCACCGCCCACCGGGACCCCACCGTCTCCATGGCGAACCAGCTCAGCACGATGTTCGCGAGCACGGCCACCAGCACCGCCGCCCCGATCAGGTATCCACCGACCCGCAGCGGGGCGAGCAGCAACTCCAGCACCGCCGTCACCGCCCCGGCGACCAGGGCGACCACCCCGCCGAGCGCCCGCAGGCCGAGGTCCACGGGTCGCCGCCAGGCCCGCGCGGGCGGTGGCGGCTGGTGTCCGGGCGGGGCGACCGACATCGCGGTGGGCACGGTCACCGGAGACCGGCCGTACCGACCGGTGTGCGATCCGGGTCGTCGGCGGTCTCCAGCCCGGCGAACAGGTCCGACTCCCAGCCGTACGGGCCGCTGCCCGGTCCCTTCGCGCCCACCGCGAGGGTGAAGTACTCCACGCCCATGAACTCGGCGCCGAAGTTGCCGGCGATCGAGTAGAGCCAGGAGGTGGCCGGGATCTGGGTGGCGTGCGCCCGCATCGCCGCCTCCTTCGCGGCGTGCTGCTCGGTCGCGTCGATCCGCGCCGCGATGTCCTTGTCCGGCGTGCAGAAGGGCAGGTCGGTGGCGTTCTCGATGCCGGCGAAGGGGTTGTCCGAGGACTCCTCGAAGTGCGTCATCCCGGCCTCCAGGACGCTCTGCGGCATGGCCGTCCAGTAGACCTTCGCCGGGGCGATCCCCTCGGCGGCGGCCAGCTCGACGGCCCGCATCGCGACCCGGTGCGCCTGGATGTGGTCGGGGTGGCCGTAGAAGCCGTTCCCGTCGTAGGTGATCACCACCTGCGGGCGTACCTCCCGGATCACCTCCAGCAACTGGCCGGCGGCCTCGTCCAGGTCGGCCTGCCAGAAGGCGCGCGGGTGGTCGTTGGTGGCCAGGCCCATCATCCCCGAGTCGCGGTAGCGTCCGGCGCCACCGAGGAAGCGGTGGTCGGTCACGCCGAGCTCGGCGCAGGCGGCGGCCAGCTCGGCGATCCGGAACCCGCCGAGCTGGTCGGCCTCGGCGGCGGCGAGCCCGGCCAGCTCCGGCACGTGGATCTCGCCCTCCTCGCCGAGTGTGCAGGTGACCAGGGTGACGTGGGCCCCGGTGGCGGCGTAGTGCGCCATGGTCGAACCGGTGCCGATGGACTCGTCGTCGGGGTGCGCGTGGACCAGCAACAGGCGGCGGTCGGGCAGCGTCGTCACGAGGGTCACTCTAACCGGCGGTTCTCGCCGATCAGCCCCGACGCGTCCGCTCGGGTCCGGCACATCGCGCTCGGCCGCCGCATACGATCTGGCCTGTGGACTTTCCCGAGCTGGCCGCCCGCACCCGCCGGTTCAGCCACGGGGCGCCGCGCGCCGTCTCCGTGGCCGACGACGGGGCCCGGGTGGTCTTCCTGCGTTCCGCGGGGCCGGAGAACCCGGCCGACGCGCTCTGGCAGCTGGACGTGGCGAGCGGCGAGGAACACCTGGTCGCCGACCCGGTCGCGCTGCTCGGCGAGGACGCCGACCCGGCCGCGCTCAGCCCCGGCGAACGGGCCCGACGGGAGCGGCTGCGGCTCTCCGCCGCCGGCATCGGCGCGTACGCCCTGGACGCCGCCGGCCGGGTGGCGGTGTTCGCACTGGCCGGTCGGCTGTTCCGGGCCGACCTGGTGCACGGCGACGTGATCGAGGTGCCGGCCGCCGGCCCGGTCCTCGATCCCCGGCCGGACCCGACCGGCCAACGGCTCGCGTACGTCACCGACGCCGCCGAGGGGGTACGCCGGGGCGAACTGCGGATCGTCGACGTCGACGGCACCGACACGATCCTGGCCGGCGAGGACTCCGGGGTGCTGTGGGGGCTGGCCGAGCACATCGCGGCGGAGGAGTTCGACCGACACCGTGGCTACTGGTGGGCACCGGACGGCCGGTCGGTGCTGGCCGCCCGGGTCGACGAGTCCCGGCTGCCCCGCTGGCACCTGCACGACCCGTCGCAGCCGGCGAGCCCGCCGGTCAGCGTCGCGTACCCGGTGGCCGGTGGACCCAACGCGGAGGTCAGCCTGCACCTGTTGGACCTCGACGGCGGCTGGGTGGACGTGCACTGGGACCGGGAGACCTACCCGTACCTGACCGCGGTGCACTGGGCCGAGGGTGCTCCGCTGGTCACCGTGCTGCGCCGCGCGCAGCAGCACGGGCTGGTGCTCGCCGTCGACCCGCGCACCGGCGAGACCCAGGTGCACGCCGAACTGGCCGACCCGCGCTGGGTGGAGCCGATCGCCGGTACGCCCGCACACCTGCCGGACGGGCGGGTGCTGGTCGGCGGCGAACTCGCCCACGACGGGTACGACGCGCGGTGCCTCTTCGCCGACGGCACCCTGCTCACCCCGCCCTCGCTCTACGTCCGCCGGGTGGTGGGCCGGCTGGCCACCGGCACCGGGCCGGCGGACCTGCTGGTCGAGGCGAGCGACGGCGAACCGAGCGAGCAGCACCTGTTCCGGGTCCGCACCAGCATCGGCGGCGGCGTCGACGCCCGCCGCCTGACCAGCGACGCGGGATGGCACCACGGTGCGGTCGGCGGGGACGTGCTGGTCGTCGGCGTCGCCTCGCTCGACCACCCGGGTGTGCGGTGGACGGTCCGGCAGGGCGACCGCGAGGTGGCCGTGCTCCGGTCGCTGGCGGCCACGCCCCGCTACTCCCCGCTGCCGCTGCTGGAACGGGTCACCGACCGACGCCTGCCCTCGGCCGTGCTCTACCCGGACAACCACGTCACCGGCCGTCGGCTGCCGGTGCTGCTCGACGTGTACGGCGGGCCGGGGCACCAGGAGGTGGTCGCCACCCGCGCGGCCTGGCTGGAACGGCAGTGGTGGGCCGACGCCGGCTTCGCGGTGGTGGTGGTCGACAACCGGGGTACGCCCGGCATCGCGCCGTCGTTCGAGAAGGCCATCCACCGGCGGCTCGCCGACGTGATCCTGCTCGACCAGGTGGAGGCGCTGACCGCGCTCGCCGACAAGCACCCGGACCTGGACCTGTCCCGGGTCGGGGTACGCGGCTGGTCGTTCGGCGGCTGGCTGGCCGGGCTCGCGGTGCTGCGCCACCCCGAGCTGTTCAAGTGCGGGATCGCCGGCGCGCCGGTGACCGACTGGGCCCTCTACGACACCGCGTACACCGAGCGTTATCTCGGCCTGCCCGACGACGGCCCGGACGTGTACGCCCATCACTCGCTGGTGGAGGCGGCCGCCGAGCCGCCCACCGACCCGGCGCAGGCCCGGCCGCTGCTGCTGGTGCACGGCATGGTGGACGACAACGTGGTGGCCGCGCACACGCTGCGGTTCTCGGCCGCGCTGCTGGCCGCCGGCCGACCGCACTCGGTGCTGCCGCTGACCGGTGCGACGCACATGGCCGCCGGTGGGCTCGCCGAGCGCCTCCTGCGCCTGGAACTCGACTTCCTCCGCACCCACCTGTCCGTGTAAGGAAGGGCACCTTACTAACGCCTCGTGCATAGCAGGGGACCCCTCCTTACATCTCAGGGCCCGGCACGGCACGAGCCGTCCGTCGCGCGTACGTCGGTCGGCTGGCCTAGGGTCGGCCCATGAGCGAGCACGACGGGGTGCGGGGATGACCGAGTTCGACGCGGCCGAGGTCGCCGTGCAGGCCGCGCTGGACGCCGGCGCCAGGTACGCGGACGTCCGCGTGATGCACCGGCGCTACGAGTCGATGACGGCCCGCAACGGCGAGGTGGAGGCACTGACCCAGGACGAGAGCATCGGGCTGGGCGTCCGCGCGCTGGTCGGGTCGAGCTGGGGCTTCCACGCCGTACCCGAGGTCTCCGACGCGACCGCCCGTGACGCCGGCCGGCGGGCGGCACGGATCGCCGCCGCGAGCGCGCGGGTGCCCGGCCCCCCGGTGGACCTGGTGCCGTCGACGCCGACCACGGCGACCTGGGCCTCGCCGTGCGAGGTGGATCCGCTCGGCGTCTCGCTGGCCGCCAAGGGTGACCTGCTGGTGGCGGCGACCCGCACGATGGCCGAGCACGGCGCCGACCTGACCGAGGGCCTCTACCAGGTCTGGGACACCTCGAAGTGGTTCGTCTCCAGCGAGGGCCACCGCATCGACCAGCACATCCGCGAGTGCGGTGCGGGCATCTCGGCCACCTCGGTCGGCGACGGCGAGACGCAGCGCCGGTCCTGGCCGAGCTATCGCGGGCAGTACGGCACCACCGGCTGGGAACTGGTCGACTCACTGGACCTGACCGCGCACGCGGCCCGCATCGCGGAGGAGTCCCGGGCGCTGCTGACCGCGCCGCTCTGCCCGGCCGGCGAGACCGACCTGATCCTCGGCGGCGAGCAGTTGGCGCTCCAGATCCACGAGTCGGTCGGGCACGCCATCGAACTCGACCGCATCCTCGGGTGGGAGGCGGCCTTCGCCGGCACGTCCTGGCTGGACCTCGACCGGCTCGGCTCGCTGCGCTATGGCTCCGACCTGATGAACATCACCATCGACCCGACCATCCCCGGCGCGCTGGGCAGCTTCGGCTACGACGACGAGGGCTCACCGGCGGTCCGGCGTGACGCGGTCCGGGACGGGCGGTGGGTGGGCGTGCTGGCCGGCCGGGACTCGGCCGCCGTCGCGGGCCTGGACTACGGCGGCAGCGTACGCGCCGACGGCTGGGCCCGGCTGCCGATGGTGCGGATGACCAACGTGGGCCTGGAACCCGGCCCGCACACCCTGGAGGAGATCGTCGCCGCCACCGACGAGGGGGTGCTGATGGACGTCAACCGGTCCTGGTCGATCGACGACAAGCGGCTCAACTTCCAGTTCGGCTGCGAGATCGGCTGGGAGATCCGCAACGGCCGGCGCGGGCGGATGGTCCGCAATCCCACGTACACCGGCATCGGGCCGCAGTTCTGGCGCTCGATGGACATGCTCTCCTCCGAGATCGTCCCCTGGGGCACCCCGAACTGCGGCAAGGGCCAGCCGGGCCAGACCGGCCACACCGGCCATCCGGCGGCACCGGCCCGCTTCCGCGGCGTCCGGGTAGGAGTGCGCGCATGAGCGAGCGAATCGTCAGACTCAGCCGACATGACGACACGCAGCGAAGCGGAGTGGCGTCATGAACGAGCTGGAGCTGGCCGGGCGGGTGGTGGAGTTGGTCGCCCGGCTGGGCGGGACGGACGCCCAGGCCGAGGTGACGGTGTCCCGGGGCGAGTTGGCGTTGACCCGGTTCGCGAACTCGGCGATCCACCAGAACGTCGCCGAGTCCGCCGTGGAGGTCCGGCTGCGGCTGCACCTGGCGGGGCGTACCGCCACCGGGGTGGGCAGCGCGGTCAGCACCGACGGGTTGCGCGCGCTGGTGGAGCGGGTGGTGGCGGCGACCCGCTTCACGCCGCCGGACCGGGGCTGGCCCGGCCTGACCCCGCCGACGACGATGCCGGCACCGGCGCTCTGGGACGTCGCCACCGCCGACGCCGGTCCGGACGAGCGGGCCGATCTGGTGCGGGCCTTCGTCGACGCGGCCGACGGGTTGGAGACGGCCGGCTACTGCCGCACCGCCCACCGGTCGGTGGCGTTCGCCAACTCGGCCGGACACTCGGCGCAGGGTCGCACGGCGGAGGCCGCGATGGACGGGATCGCCCGGGCCGGTGGCGCGGACGGGATGGCCCGGCACTGCGTCGACCGGCTGGCCGACCTCGACGGCGCCGCTCTCGGGCGACGGGCCGCCGCGAAGGCCCGGGCGGCCCTGGACCCGATCGAGTTGGCGCCGGGGCGGTACCCGGTGGTGCTGGAGCCGGCCGCGGTGGCGGACCTGTTGCAGAACCTCGCCTGGTACGGCTTCAACGGCAAGCGGTACGCCGAGCGGCAGTCGTTCGCCGAGCCCGGAACGGCGCAGCTCGACCCGGCGGTGACACTCGTCGACGATCCGCTCGGCGCCAGCGGGTTGCCGTTCGACCTGGAGGGCACGCCGACCGGCACGGTGACCCTGGTGGACGCGGGCACCACCACGGCGGTGGCACATGACCGGCGTAGCGCCGCCGAGTCGGGCACCACCTCGACCGGTCACGCCGCGCCCGGCAGCGCCACGTTCGGTCCGATGCCGCGCAACCTGCGGCTGGTCCCGTCCGGTCGGGCCGAGGCGGTGGAGACGGTCGGGGCGACGGTGCCGCCGACCGGGGCGGTGGCGGACGCCGACACCGCGGCCCTGGTCTCCCGGATGGGGCGTGGCCTGCTGGTCAGCGACCTCTGGTACACCCGGGTGCTCGATCCGAAGAGTCTCGTGGTGACCGGGCTGACCCGTAACGGGGTCTGGCTGGTCGAGGAGGGTCAGGTCACCCGCGCGGTCCGGGACCTGCGCTTCACCGAGTCGTACCCCCGGGCGCTGGCGCCGGGCGGGGTGCTGGAGGTGGGTCGCCGGGCGGTACGCCAGCCGGACCGCTTCGACGGTGTCTGGCGGGAGGCGCCGTCGCTGCGGTTGGCCGCGTGGAACTTCACCGGCGGGGCGTCCGGCTGACCAGCTCATCGGCCGTTTGTCGATCTTTTTCGGACGCTCACATATTGATCATGGCGAGAGACTTTCCAAAGTTCGGGACACACGGGACACTGCCTTGCGCGGACGGCCCGCCTAGATCGGCGTAACGTGTGTCACTTAGCTGCGCCGACAAACCCGGTGCGGTCGTTGGTGTGCGCATGACGTGGCACGTGGGCGCGGGATGACCGGTCCGCCTGCCGACCGGAAGTGTTCCGCCGCCCGTGACAGGGCCCCGTCAGGGAGACGACGCGAATGACATCATCGGCAACGAAACCGAAACCGCGGGGGGCGCGGGCACGTGCCGCCATCGCGGCGAAGACGTTGCGTACGGACCGTTGGTGGCTCGCGCCACTGATCACCGTCATCGGGCTCGGCGCATGGATCACGTACGCGACGGTCCGGGTCTTCATGCACCGGTGGTACTGGGTCGAGGAGTACCACTACCTGACCCCGTTCTACTCCCCCTGCGTGACCGACCGGTGCATTCCGGAGGCGTCGCACTTCGGGCAGTACCTGCCGGGCTGGTGGATCATCCCGGACGCCGCGTTCACCCTGCCGTTCCTGCTGCTGTTCCGGCTCACCTGCTACTACTACCGCAAGGCGTACTACCGGTCGTTCTGGCTCTCGCCGCCGGCCTGCGCGGTGCCCGACGGTCACGCCAGCTACGGCGGCGAGACCCGGTTCCCGCTGATCGTGCAGAACTCGCACCGGTACTTCTTCTACTTCGCCGCGATCATCTCGTTGATCAATACCTGGGACGCGATCGCCGCCTTCCGCAGTCCCGAGGGCTTCGGCTTCGGCCTGGGCAACCTGATCCTGGTCGGCAACGTGGTGATGCTCTGGGCGTACACCATCTCCTGCCACTCCTGCCGGCACATCATCGGCGGACGGCTCAAGAACTTCTCCAAGCATCCGGTCCGCTACCGGGCCTGGGGCTTCGTCTCCTGGCTGAACGTCCGGCACATGCAGCTCGCCTGGATCACCCTCGGCACGTTGGCGCTGACCGACTTCTACGTCATGTCGATCGCCGCCGGGTGGATCTCCGACCTGCGGTTCATCAACTAAGGGCCCCCGACATGACCAATCCTCAGCACGGACCGAGCACCACCACCCGCATCGAGCGACACCACTACGACGTCGTCGTGATCGGGGCCGGCGGCGCCGGCCTGCGCGCGGCGATCGAGGCGCGGCTGGCCGGCAAGAAGACCGCCATCATCTCCAAGTCGCTGTTCGGCAAGGCGCACACGGTGATGGCCGAGGGCGGCGCCGCGGCGGCCATGGGGAACGTGAACAGCCGGGACAACTGGCAGGTGCACTTCCGGGACACCATGCGCGGCGGCAAGTTCCTGAACAACTTCCGGATGGCGGAGCTGCACGCGAAGGAGTCGCCGCAGCGGATCTGGGAGCTGGAGACGTACGGGGCGTTGTTCGACCGTACGAAGGACGGCAAGATCTCGCAGCGCAACTTCGGCGGCCACGAGTACCCCCGGTTGGCGCACGTCGGCGACCGGACCGGCCTGGAGCTGATCCGCACCCTCCAGCAGAAGATCGTCTCCCTGCAGCAGGAGGACAAGCGCGACCACGGCTCGTACGACGCCCGGATCAAGGTCTTCGCCGAGACCACCATCACCGAACTGCTGCTCGACGGTGACCGGGTCGCCGGCGCGTTCGGCTACTACCGGGAGTCCGGGGAGTTCGTCCTCTTCGAGGCGCCCGCCGTGGTGCTCGCCACCGGCGGCGTCGGTCGCTCCTACAAGGTCACCTCGAACTCGTGGGAGTACACCGGGGACGGCCACGCGCTGGCGCTGCGTGCCGGGGCGACCCTGATCAACATGGAGTTCCTCCAGTTCCACCCCACCGGCATGGTCTGGCCGGTCTCGGTCAAGGGCATCCTGGTCACCGAGTCGGTACGCGGTGACGGCGGCGTGCTCAAGAACTCCGAGGGCAAGCGGTTCATGTTCGACTACGTCCCCGACGTCTTCCGCAAGCAGTACGCGGAGACCGAGGAGGAGGCGGACCGCTGGTACACCGACCCGGACAACAACCGGCGTCCGCCGGAGCTGCTGCCCCGCGACGAGGTGGCCCGGGCGATCAACACCGAGGTCAAGGAGGGGCGGGGCACCCCGGCCGGCGGCGTCTACCTGGACATCGCCTCCCGACTGCCGGCCGAGGAGATCCGTCGCCGCCTGCCGTCGATGCACCACCAGTTCAAGGGCCTGGCCGACGTCGACATCACCAAGGAACCGATGGAGGTCGGCCCGACCTGCCACTACGTGATGGGCGGCATCGAGGTCGACCCGGACAGCGGTGCCGCGCACGGATCGGTGCGGGGCCTGTTCGCCGCCGGTGAGGTCTCCGGCGGGATGCACGGCTCGAACCGGCTGGGCGGCAACTCCCTCTCCGACCTGCTGGTCTTCGGCAAGCGCGCGGGTGGCCACGCGGCCACCTACCTCGACCAGCTCGGCGGGCGCCCCCGGGTGGCCGTGGAGGCGGTGGAGCACGCGGTGGAGACCGCGCTGGCCCCGCTGCACCGGGACACCGGCGAGAACCCGTACACCCTCCAGCAGGACCTCCAGGCGGTGATGGGCGACCTGGTCGGCATCATCCGGCGGGAGGCCGAACTGGAGGACGCGCTGGTCCGGCTGGCCGAGCTGCGCGAGCGGGTGGCGAAGGTCAGCGCCTCCGGCGGCCGGCGTTACAACCCCGGCTGGCACCTCGCGCTGGACCTGCGCAACATGCTGGTCGTGTCGGAGTGCACCGCCAAGGCGGCGTTGGAACGCCGCGAGTCGCGCGGCGGCCACACCCGCGAGGACCACCCGACGATGGATCCGCAGTGGCGCCGGGTCAACCTGGTCTGCTCGCTGGAGGGCGACACCGTCCGGCTGGAGCGCAAGCCGCTGCCGAAGATGCGGACCGAACTGATCGGCCTCTTCGACCGCGCGGAGCTGGCCAAGTACCTGACCGACGAGGAACTGGCCGAGTTCGACGCCGTCGCCGCCGCTGACGCTGCCGGGAAGGAGAGCTGAGGAATGGGTACGAAGCGCAACTTCCGGATCTGGCGGGGTGACGCCGACGGGGGTGACCTGCAGGACTACGCCATCGAGGTGAACGAGGGCGAGGTGGTCCTCGACGTGCTCCACCGCCTGCAGGCGACCGACGCGCCCGACCTGGCGTGCCGGTGGAACTGCAAGGCGGGCAAGTGCGGCTCCTGTTCGATGGAGATCAACGGGATGCCGAAGCTCAGCTGCATGGCCCGGATGTCGACGTTCGAGGAGAACGAGACGGTCACGGTGACGCCGCTGCGCACCTTCCCGGTGATCCGGGACCTGGTCACCGACGTGTCGTTCAACTACGAGAAGGCGCGCGAGACCCCGGCCTTCGCACCCCCGGCCGACCTGGCCCCCGGCGACTACCGGATGCAGCAGGTCGACGTGGAGCGCTCGCAGGAGTTCCGCAAGTGCATCGAGTGCTTCCTGTGCCAGAACGTCTGCCACGTGATCCGTGACCACGACGAGAACAAGCCGGCGTTCTCCGGGCCGAGGTACTTCATCCGGGCCGCCGAGCTGGACATGCACCCGCTGGACACCAGGACCGACCGCAAGGAGTACGCGCAGACGGAACAGGGTCTCGGCTTCTGCAACATCACCAAGTGCTGCACCGAGGTCTGCCCCGAGCACATCAAGATCACCGACAACGGGATCATCCCCATGAAGGAACGGGTCGTCGATCGCAGGTATGATCCACTCGTATGGCTCGGTAGCAAGATCTTCCGGAGGGGTCAGGTGCCTCAGACCAGCGTGACCAGCGAACACACCCCGGGCGCCGTGCGCTCCAGCGCCAGCGGCCACGGCGTGCACTCGCACGCGGGCGGCTCCCACGACACCGACGCCGAGGTGCAGGCCCAGCAGGGCGTCAACTGGCACCGCGAGGTGCCCCGGCCGACCGCCCCGGCGGTCGACGCGAGCGGCAAGCTGCCGCTGACGGAGCTCACCTTCGACCGGGCGGCGGCCCCCTCGCCCTTCGGCGACGACGTGACCTTCCCGCTGCCCCCGGAGCACCTCAACTTCGCGCATCCGGAGCAGGACGACAAGAAGCACTGACACCCGTTTCGACCGGGGGGCCGTGGCATCCGCCACGGCCCCCCGCTTCGTTCCCGCGCCATGGCCATGCGATCTCCGCCTCGACGGCCGTGGTCGCCGTCGGCTCAGATCGCGTGTTCGGCACCGACCTCGGCCGGCACCCGCTTCGCTATCCGCAGGTTCAGCTTCCACGCGGCCCGCTGGGCAAGACCGACCGCCTCCTCGGCGCTGGCGGCGCTGGCCCGCACCTGCGCGACCCGGGAACCCGAGTCGGAGAGCAGCTCCACCGGGGCACCGACCTGGACCAGTGCGGTGACCTCGACCGACGGACCCAGGGCCTGGGCGTCCTCGACACCGTCCAACCCGGCAAAGATCCCCGCCTCCGGCGCGGTCACGAACCAGATCGCCTCGCTGGTGCCGCTCGGCTCGGCGTTGCGCAGCCGCTCCTGCACCGGCTCGCCGAGCACCAGGTCGATCGAGGCCGCCGACATGTCCACCCCGCTGACGATCGACGCCATCCGCCCGATGTCGTCACCACCGAGACGGGCGTTGACCTCCACGATCCGGGGTCCGTCCGAGGTCAGGACGACCTCGGTGTGGGCGGGACCGTCGGTGAACCCGAGGGCGTCGAGCATCCTGACGACGTACGCGCGCACCACCTCGGCCTCCGCGTCGGGGATCTGCGCCGGCACCACGTGCCCGAGTTCGACGAACGTCTCCGGGTGGGAGAACTTCTGGGTGATCGCGAGCACCGAGGTGACTCCGTGCTGACTGATCGACTCGACGCTGAACTGCGGCCCGGACAGGAAGGGCTCGACGATCACGCGGCGGTTGGCGCGGTCGGGATCGATCGGTGACTCCTGGTCGGACGCCCGTCGTAGCGCTGCGGCCAGGTCACTGCCCCGGGTCACCTTCGACACGCCCAGGCTTCCGCAACCGGCGGCCGGCTTCACGATCCAGGCGGCCTCCGGGTGCCCCGCGCCGACGATCGCGGTCAACTCGGCGAGGCTCTCGACGGTGCGGGCCCGGACGTTCTCGACGCCGGCCTCGGCCAGGTGGGTCCGCATCGACTCCTTGTCCACGATGCGCCGGACCACCGAGAGCGGCGGCACGCCGGGCAGGTCGAGTGCCGTGGCGATGCGCGCCGCCAGCACGGTGAGCGGCTCACCCAGGCAGGCGACGGCGTCGAACGGGTCGAACGCGTGGATGGACCGGACCATCTCGACGACCAGGTCGTCGGGCTCGTCACCCTGGATCGCGAGGACGCGCGCGTGGTGTCCGAGACTGCCGAACCAGGTCAGGAGTTCGCGGGAGGTGACGAAGGTGGTGCGGGTCTGCGGGCGGTGCGCCAGGAACGCGCCGTTGCCGCCACCCACCAGGAGGACATGAGAGGGCCGTCCGCTCATCAATGCTCCGCATGCTCTCGACTACCGGGAGTCACAGTCTCCGTACTGGCACCGTTCGGCACCATCGTCTGACCATCGGTAACACCTGACGCGTACGGCGGGTTACCTCTCGGATGCCGGCCCGTCGGGCGGGGCGTCGGCGGATCCGAGCAGCGGACGGAGGGCGGCGACGATGGGGGCGTCGGCGGGCAGCCAGGTGACGGTGTCCAGCTCGGCGGCGGAGAGCCAGCGCATCCCCGAGTGCTCCAACGCCTGCGGTCGGTCACCGTGCAGCAGGCGGGCCGCGTACACCTTGAGCACCGAGCGGCCGTGTGCCATCCGGACGCTGCGGCCGACCCGGTCGCCGACCTCGACGCGTACGCCGAGTTCCTCGGCGCACTCCCGGGCCAACGCCGCCGTCTCGCTCTCCCCCGGCTCCACCTTCCCGCCAGGGAATTCCCACATGCCGGCGACCTCGGGTGGGGCCGATCGGGCACAGGCCAGCACTCGCCCGTCCTCGATGATGGCCGCCCCGACGATCACCTTCGGGTCCCTGCGGGCAACCTGCCCGCCACCATTAGCCCGTTCGGTCCGCACGGGCGTCCAGCGTGCCAGATCAATCGGCGGTTTGGGTAGCCTGGTCGACCGTCAGGGCAGGAATCCCAAGAAGTGTGGGCGTGGACACACCATCCGAGTGACGTAAGACTAGAGGCACCGACAAGACACGGGGCGGCGACGATTTGGCCACAAGCCGGCAACGAAGCCTGGGAGGTGCGGTGATGCGTGCGCTGTTCGGCGGTCGAGCAAAGCACGACTACCTCAGCGACGCCCTCACCCTACTCAACGGGTGGACGCGCGAGGGCGACCAGATTCGGCGCACTCTGGTCATAGACGACACGCAGCACGCGGCCCTGACCGAACGGGTCAAGGTGGTCGCTGACGCGCTGCACCTACGTCCGGAGATAAGCCGGCGGGCCGACCACACCCAGATCCGGGTCGGGCACCACGACGAGCCCCTCACCGAGGGTGAGGTCCTGCTGGCCGCCCGGATCGAGGACGCCTACCGCGCGGTGGCGGAGCCGGGCGAGGACCGCCTGAGCTGACGCCGCGTCCGGGACGGTCCGACGGACTGACCTGCCGGATCTTGTGGTTGGCGTCGGCCACCTACCGTGGAGTACATGACGAACGCGACGTACGACCGCAAGGAGCAGTTCCAGCAGATCCAGAGTGGCCTGCTCGACGGGGAACAGATCATCGCCGTCTACGACGCCGTCGGCACCGGCACCGGGTTCATCGGGCTGACCGACCGGCGCGTGATCATCCAGGACCGTTCGTTCATCGGCAAGAAGTACGCGATCACCAGCATCCCGTACTCGAAGATCACCAGCGTGAGCGTGGTCAGCAACAAGTCCTGGGGCGGCTCGTTCTTCTCCACCGGCGCCATCGCCATCCACGTCGGCACGCACACCTACGAGGTGGAGTTCCGGGGCGACCAGAAGAGCCACCACGTGCACAACGTGATCCTGCACTACATCAGCTGACGACGGCCGACGCGGCACCCACGCGCCGGAAAACGGGTTGCCCGCCGCCATCGAGCCCGCTTGGCTGGTCCTCAGCCGATCGAAGGGAGCGACCGACATGAGGTACGCCACGACGCACGTCCAGCGACCCACAGTCACCGACTCCGTCGAAACGAGGCTTCGTGAGTACGTGGTTTCCCACGATCGAGGCGCCGCACGGCGCCGCTAGCAGCACCGGAGGCCGCTGATGTCGGTCTTCGACGACCCGGGGCACTTCGGCCGGTTCTGGGCCGACACCTACGACCTGCCCGGTGGACTGCCCGACCCGATGCCGGCTGCGGCGTTCCTCGCCGACCTGGCCGGTGACGGTCGGGCGCTGGAACTCGCCATCGGCACCGGCCGGGTGGCCCTCCCGCTCGCCGCGCACGGCTGCGCCGTCGAGGGGGTGGAGGGGTCACCCGAGATGGTCGCGAAACTGCGCGACAAGCCGGGCGGCGCCGACGTCCCGGTCGCCATCGGCGACATGGCGGACGTACCCGGAGTCACCGGGCCGTACCGACTGGTGTTCCTGGTCTTCAACACGCTGTTCAACCTGACCCGCGCGGAACGGCAGGCGGACTGCTTCCGCAACGTCGCGCGGGTGCTGGAACCGGGCGGGACGTTCGTCATCGAGACGTACGTGCCCGACCCGGCGGGCATCGACCGGGACGAGCAGGTCCAGCCCTGGGAGGTGACCGAGGACTCGGTCGCCATCCGGCTGCACCGGTACGACCGTGCGGCGCAGACGTTCCTGCGGCAGACCGTCACCTTCGACGGCACCGGAGTACACCTGCACCCGTTCGCCATGCGGTACATGTGGCCGGAGCAGATCGACGAGATGGCGGCCCAGGCCGGCTTCCACCTCGCCGAACGGTACGCCGACTGGGACCGCTCGGCGTTCGGGGCGGACAGCACCTCGCACATCTCCGTCTACCGGCTCGGCTGACGACCGGTGCGGGCACGGGACGGCCGTCGTGCCGCTTCGTGCCCGCACCACCCACCGGTCCGGACGGGTACGTCGGGCCCGGAAGCTCGCCCCCTGCGGCCCCTGTCGAGCTGAACCGTTCAGCGCATCACCCAGGCCGGCGGCTCGCACCGAGTGGGCCGATCGGTGATCCGTTCGCGCCATCAGCTCGACAGCGTCCATATCCCTATACCGACGCCACCCTCTGCACCAGCCATCCACATGCCGGCGCGGGGAGTGGCCTCGCCACGGGCTGGGATAATCGATCACATGCCGATCCGTACCGCCGTGTCAGCCGGACTGCGCCGGGTCAGGGAGAACGGCCGGGGCCGCTGGCTGCGCCGGGCGGTGCTAGCCGGCACGGCCGGCGTGGTGCTGGTCACGACCGGAGCCTGGGCCAGCATCGGTTGGATCCGTTCCGGCGCCGACGGGCACACGTACACCGCCGAGGCGGTGCCCGAGGCCCCCGTCGCCCTGGTGCTGGGCACCCGGGTCCAGCCGGACGGCACCCCGTCGCCGTTCCTCAGTGCCCGCCTGGAGATCGCCCGCGAGTTGTACGCCACCGGCAAGGTGCGGGCGATCCTCGTCTCCGGCGACAACATGCGCCACGACTACAACGAACCCGAGGCGATGCAACGTTGGCTGGTCGACCGGGGCGTACCCGCCGACAAGGTGGTGCTCGACTACGCCGGATTCGACACGTACGACTCCTGCGCCCGCGCCAAGCGGGTCTTCGGCGTGGAGCGCGCGACCGTGGTCACCCAGTCGTTCCACCTAGACCGGGCCGTCACGGTCTGCCGTCACCTCGGCGTCGACGCCAACGGTGTGGGCGACGAGACGATGCGGGAGCTGAACAACCGGACCTGGCGGATCAGCTCGACCCGCGAGTACGGCGCGGGTCTGAAGGCGGCGGTGGACGTCCTCTCCGGCCGTGACCCGGTGCACCTGGGCGAGCGCGAGACCGCCCTCGACGACGCGCTACGCGCCGGCTGACACGCCGCCGCACCGGCGCCTCAGGAGAAGTTCGTCGGATAGACGCGCCGCTTGGCACCGGTCTGCTGAGCGGCGGTCGCCTGCCGCTGCGCCACCGGGATCTGGGCGACCATCGGCGGCGGCGCGACCTTCGTCAACGGTCCGGGTACGGCCAGTTCCTCGACCACCTGGATCTGGCCCGGCGGGATCACCTCCAGGGTCTGAAAGTTGTTGCTGTCACCGCTCTTGTCCTGGCGCCACCGGTCGTTACCGGTGATGCTCGCCTCCGGCACGTCGAAGCTGAGGACGAGGCCGCCGCACTCCGCCACGTCCCGGAGGGCGGGCTCGTGTTCTTTCATTCCCATGGCCCACTCGGTGTGCTGCCGCGCGTAGGAGAGCGCCACCTCGAAGCTGAGCGTGACGGTGTGCCAGCCCTGGTCCTTGTACTCCGCAGCGACGATGTGTTTCTCCCATCGCTTGCAGCCGATACCGCCACCGGCCTTGCCCGGGTCGAGTCCCACAGCCGAGATGCTGCCGGGCCCGGAATAGAAGTTCTCCCGGTTGGTGCCCTGGTAGAAGCGGCAGATCCCCGGAGGTGCGGGAGCCGGTGCCGGATTCGCCAACCGCCACAGGTGCCCCTGTCGCGTGTTGAACGCCTGGAGCGCGACCGGGTCGCCCACATCCACGGGGAGCTCGTGCAGGCGGGCGGCCAGCCGGTAGAGGATCAGCTTGTCGGCGATGGCGCCGAGCGCCGGACCTGCGTACGTGACGGAGAGAACGATCATGTTGGCAACCGGGAGGTAGTCGCTGCCGACCGGGGTGTCGAGAAGCCCGACACTCAGCGGCGCGGGCTGACCGGCATCGAGTGACGCCACGGCGTCGGCGACCAGCTGGTCCGTCCCGGCCAACTGGTGGAGTCGCGCGGTCAGTCCCGGGTGCGCGGGTGGGGGTGCCGGAAGGGCGCCTGGGGTGGGTTGCATACTCGCGACCCTAGGCCGAACAATCACCCTCTGTCACAACTCGATCGCGAAGCAGACTGACAGATCGCCACGTTGGAAGAGCGTGGCAGTGTGGCTGTTCGACACGCCGGGTCCAGAGCAGCTGCACTGCCACGATCCGGGCCGAACTCAGGCAATCACGTGGAAGTCCATCGGGCTACGTGACCGGGCACCGTCAGGCGGCGCGGCCGGTCAGCGACGCCGCATCCAGCTCGGAACTGGCGGCACCGAGACTCGCAACGGCCCGCGTCGGTCGCGAATGTACGTCGCGTAGTCCGAGAAATGGCGGCGGCGACCCAGGTAGTGCGGGTAGTGGTCGAAATGCCACCGGCAGTCCTCAAGGAAATCGGTGTGGTCATCCAGCCCGAGGCGGGCACATGTCCGAGCGAAATCGTCCAAGCCGATCATCATCTCGGCGCACTGGGCGGGCGTCGCGCCATCGGCACCCCACAGCACCCCGGCCGGGAGTTCGTGAACCACGTAGTCAAGCCATTCGCGGTCATGGCGGTAGCGGGCCTGGTCGTCGTCGGCCAAGGCGATCACCAGGCTCTGCTCGCCCTCGGTGGTCTCGATCCCGTCCGGCAGCATCACGACCATCTCGCCGCCGTCGACACTCCCCGCACCAGCCTCGATCCAGAACTCGATCGGGAAACGCGATCGCGCCGTCACGGTGAGCGTCGTGAGGACGGGCACCTTCTCGACGATGCGATGGTGACGCCCTCGGGCGTCGCGAACGGACGCCTCGACCCAGCCGGGAAAGTCGTCCGAGTGCCAACGCACAGCCACCGCCCTCAGCTTCACCATGGAGCGAAGCCTAGGTGGCAGACGTTGGACCAGGATCAGACGTTGAAGCGGAACTCCACCACGTCGCCGTCCTGCATCACGTACTCCTTGCCCTCGATGCGGACCTTGCCCGCCGACTTCGCCGCCGCCATCGAACCGGCCGCGACCAGATCGGTGTAGGAGACCACCTCGGCCTTGATGAAGCCGCGCTGGAAGTCGGAGTGGATCACCCCCGCGGCCTCCGGCGCGGTCGCGCCGACCGCGACCGTCCAGGCCCGTGCCTCCTTGGGGCCGGCGGTGAGGTACGTCTGGAGGCCGAGCGTGCGGAAACCGACGCGAACCAGCTGGTCCAGCCCCGGCTCCGACTGCCCGATCGACTCCAGCAGCTCGCGGGCCTCCTCCTCGGGCAGGTCCACCAGCTCCGACTCGATCTTGGCGTCCATGAAGACCGCCTCGGCCGGGGCGACCAGCGCCCGCAACTCGTCGAGGAACTCGGCGTTGTTGAGCTCGGCCTCGTCGACGTTGAAGACGTAGAGGAACGGCTTGGTGGTGAGCAGGTGCAGCTCCCGCAGGTGCTCCAGCTCGATCTTGGCTGCCGCCGCGCCCGCGTACAGGGTGGTGCCGCCGTCCAGGACCTCGACGGCCTGCTTGGCGGCGGTCACCGCGGCGGCCCGGTCCTTGCGGAGCTTGGCCTCCTTCTCCAACCGGGGCAGCGCCTTCTCCAGGGTCTGCAGGTCGGCGAGGATCAGCTCGGTGTTGATCGTCTCGATGTCGTCGGCCGGGGAGACCTTGCCGTCGACGTGCACCACGTTCGGGTCGGAGAAGGCCCGCACCACCTGGCAGATCGCCGAGGCGTCGCGGATGTTGGCGAGGAAGGCGTTGCCCCGCCCCTGTCCCTTGGAGGCGCCCCGGACCAGGCCGGCGATGTCGACGAACGACACCGGCGCGGGAAGCACCTTCTGCGAGTCGAAGATCTCGGCGAGCTTGACCAGCCGCTCGTCCGGCAGCCCGACCACGCCGACGTTTGGCTCGATCGTCGCGAACGGGTAGTTCGCGGCGAGCACGTCGTTCTTGGTCAGCGCGTTGAACAGGGTGCTCTTGCCGACGTTGGGCAGGCCGACGATGCCGATGGTGAGACTCACGACGAGCCAGCTTACGCCGTTACCCGCCGACCACGGTCAGCGGTGGGTCAGCTTCGCCGGCTCGGGCCCGCCTGCCGGGGCACCAGCGTGTCGACCCGCAGCGAACCCGGGGCCAGCTCGGCCGCAGCGGCCAGCGGCAGCGTGAACCGGGCGTCCGCGGTCGGGTCGGCACCGTGCGACTCGCCGAGCATCCAGTGCACCTCGTCGGCCGTCCAGCCCAACGTCGACCGGGTGGCGATCTCCCGGAGCAGTCGCAGTGCGGCGCGGGTGTCGTCGTCGTAGAAGCGCATGCACCAGTGGTGCACCCACATGCCCAGGGCCCGTACGCCGTCGTGGTCCAGCGACCGCAGCAGGCGCCCGCAGGCGGTGTCGCCGAAGGCGCGCCCCGGGTCGTCGGCACGGTCCCGCTCGATGGCGCCGACCGCCGCCGGGGCGACGACGCGCATCCGCTCGTAGAAGCGTTGGACGACAGCCTCGTCCAGCGGGGGGTGTCCCTGCCTCGACGCCGATGCCCGACCCGCCACGCTCGCCATCACCGCGCCCCTTCTTGAGTTGGTGGCCGCACGCTACCGACCACAACCGACACTTTCCCCGCGCCCACGTCGCACCCGTGCCCACCATCCCGCCACTCGCCGCAGCTCGCAGCGGGTATGGATGTAAGGAAGGGACCCTTCCTATACACGAGGCGTTAGTAGGGGACCCCTCCTTGCACCGGGTCCGAATTCCGCCAGCCGGAGGTCGGCGGGAGGCGCATCATCGGTGACGTGGATCTGGACTTCGAGCGGTGCTACCGGGCTGTCGACAGCCGCGACCAGCGGTTCGACGGCTGGTTCTACACCGGCGTGACCTCGACCGGGATCTACTGCCGGCCGTCCTGTCCGGCGGTGACCCCGAAGCGGCGCAACGTCCGGTTCTTCCCGTCCTCGGCGGCGGCCCAGCGGGCCGGACTGCGTGCCTGCCGACGGTGCCGGCCGGACGCCTCCCCCGGCTCGCCCGAGTGGGACGTCCGTGCCGACGTGGTGGGCCGGGCGATGCGGTTGATCGCCGACGGCGTGGTGGACCGCGACGGCGTGCCGGGGTTGGCGTCCCGCCTCGGGTACACCGAACGGCACCTGCACCGGATGCTCCGGGCGGAACTCGGCGCGGGGCCGCTGGCGCTGGCCCGGGCGCAACGGGCACAGACTGCCCGAACGCTGATCGAGACCACCGGACTGGGCCTGGCCGAGATCGCCTTCGCCGCCGGTTTCGGCAGCGTCCGGCAGTTCAACGACACCGTCCGCGAGGTCTTCGGCGTACCCCCGTCCCAGTTGCGCAGTGTCCGCAGGTCCGACGCGGGCGGGGCGGGGACGGTCACCGTGCGGTTGGCGTACCGTCCGCCGCTGCACGCCGCCGCACTGCTCGGCTTCCTGGCCCAACGGACCCTGCCCGGGGTGGACGAGGTGCGCGACGGGGCGTACCGCCGGGGGTTGCGGCTGCCCCACGGCCCCGGCGAGGCCGTGTTGACCCCTGCGGACGGGTACGTCGTGGCCACGCTGCGACTGACCGATCTGCGGGATCTCGCCCCGGCGGTGGCCCGGTGCCGGCATTTGTTCGACCTCGACGCCGACCCGGTCGCGGTCGACCAGACCCTGGGTGCCGATCCGGCGCTGGCCGGCGCGGTGGCTACCGAGCCCGGCATCCGTGTCCCGCACGCGGTGGACGGCTTCGAGACGGTCGTCCGGGCGATCGCCACCCAGCAGGTCTCGCTCGCCTCGGCCCGCACCACGCTCACCCGGCTGCTCGCCGCGATCTCCGACGCCCCACCCGACGGCCCAGCCGGCGCGGGCGACGGCGATCCCGCCGTCGAGCGCCTGCGGGAGCGGCAGGGCTGGCTGCGCGGGTTCCCGACGGCGGAGGAGATCCTGCGGGTGCCCGACGCGGGTTTCCGGATGCCGGTGGGCCGGCGCGAGACGATCCGGCGGGTGGCCCGGGCGGTCGTCGACGGCGGACTCGACCTGGCACCCGGCGGCGACCGGCAGGAGACCGCACGGCGGTTGACCGCGACGTCGGGCATCGGCCCGTGGACGGCGGGCTACCTGGCGATGCGCGCGCTCGGCGACCCGGACGCGTTCCTTCCCACTGACCTGGCGGTCCGCCGGGGAGCTGCCGCCCTCGGCCTGCCCGACGACCCGACGGCCCTCGACGCGTACGCCACCGCGTGGCGCCCCTGGCGCTCGTACGCGGTGATCCGACTCTGGAGAGCAGCATGAACCCGACCTTGGAGAAGAGTGTGAACCCCACCTCGCAGAGCCCGGCCGACCCGACCGTCGACTACGCCACCGTGAACACTCCGGCCGGTCCGCTCACCATCCTCACCGGTCCGGACGGCGCGGTACGGTCCGCCGGTTTCACCGCCGACCCGGCACTCCTGTTGCCGCTGATCCATCCGCGCCTGCGGGGCACCCTTCGGCAGCATCGGGACCTCGGCCCGGTCACCGACGCCGTCACCCGGTACCTCGACGGTGACCTGACCGCGATCGACGCGGTGCCGGTCGAGCAGTACACCGACGGGGTGTTCCTGGCCCACGCCTGGCAGGTGCTGCGGGAGGTGAAGCCGGGTGAGCCGGTCACCTACACCGCGTACGCGGGACTGGCCGGACGCCCGGCCGCGATCCGCGCCGCCGCAGCGGCCTGTGCCCGTAATGCCGCTGCCCTCTTCGTCCCGTGTCACCGGGTGCTGCGCACCGACGGGACGCTGGGCGGATACCGCTGGGGACTGCCGGTGAAGGAGTGGCTGCTGGCGCACGAGGGAGGCCGTTGAGGCGCGGGCCCGACCCGCTCGCCGCGAGCCGCGCCAGTGCTGACGGCCGGCTGGCGGAAGGGGCCCGGGCGGCGGAACAGCAGGCGGTGGTTCTCGATGACCGCGATCGCCCCATCCTGACAGCCGGAGTGGCTGCCCGCAGCCCCGGACGCTCCCCTGTGGACAACCGTCCGACAGGGCAACATAGCTGACAACAAACCGACACCGGTGACCCGGCGTTTGCCGCTACCGTCGGGTAGTGGCTGCGGGGAGCGACGGCGGCCCGACCGACCGGGGTGAGGTCGGACGACATCCGCTGCGGAACCTGTGGCGGCTGCGCCGCTACCTGCGCCCACACGCCACCGAGTTCGCCTGGCTGATGCTGGCCGGGCTCGCCGCCACCGGCGCGGGCATCGCCGTGCCACTGGTGGCGCAACGGGTGGTCGACGGTCCGGTGGCCGCGCAGGATCTGCCAGGGCTGCTCAGGCTCGGCGCGCTCGCGCTGGCGCTCGGGCTGGCCGAAGCCGTGCTGATCTTCATTCGACGGTGGGTGCAGTCGTCGTCCTCGGTGGCGATGGAGGCGACCATCCGCGCCGACGTCTACGCCCATCTGCAACGACTACCGGCCAGCTTCCACGACCGGTGGCCGTCCGGTCAGCTGCTGTCCCGGATCACCAGCGACCTGTCCGTGCTGCGCCGGTTCCTCTCCTTCGGGCTGTTCTTCCTCATCCTCAACCTGGTCACCTACCTGGTCGTCGTGGTGCTGCTGATCCGGCTGCACCCGGTCCTGGGGTTGCTGGTGGCGGCCAGCGCGGTGCCGCTGTTCCTGATCGCCCGCCGCTTCGGCCGGCACTACCACACCGCGTCCCGACGGATGCAGGACCAGCAGGGCGACGTCGCCACGCTGGTCGAGGAGACCGCGCAGGGGCTGCGGACCATGAAGGCGTACGGGCGGGGACCGCAGTTGGCGGCCCGGTTCGCGGGTGGCACCCGGGCGTTGCACGACACCGGGGTGGGCAAGGGGCGGCTGCTCGCCCGTACCTCCGCCCTGCTCGACCTGGTGCCCAACCTGACGCTCGGCGTGGTGCTGGTGGCGGGCGCGGCGGCCGTCGCCACCGGCCGGCTCACCATCGGTCAGCTCGTCGCGTTCGTCAGCCTCCAGCTCATGCTGATCTGGCCGGTGCAGTCGCTGGGTTGGATCATCGCCAACGGGCAGGAGGCGGCCACCGCCGCCGACCGCATCCAGGAGGTGTTGGACACCGCACCGGGCATCGTCGACGCGCCGGGTGCGGTGGCTCTCTCCGGTCCGGCGGTACGCGGGCGGCTGCGCTTCGAGGCAGTGACGTTCCGCTACCCGGGCAGCACCGCCGCCGTGCTGCGCGGCATCGACCTGACCGTGGAGCCGGGCGAGACGCTCGCCGTGGTCGGTGCCACCGGCAGCGGCAAGAGCACACTGCTGTCGCTGGTGCCCCGACTGCACGACGCGACGGGCGGCCGGATCACGCTGGACGGGCACGACCTGCGGGACCTGGGGCTGGCCTCGTTGCGTGGGCTGGTCGGGATGGCCTTCGAGGAGCCGACGCTCTTCTCCATGTCGGTCTGGGAGAACCTCACCCTGGGTCGGCCCGACGCCGGGGAGGACGAGGTCCGGGCGGCACTCACGCTGGCCCAGGCCGAGTTCGCGTACGACCTGCCGTGGGGTCTGCGGACCCGGCTCGGTGAGCAGGGGCTCTCCCTCTCCGGCGGCCAGCGGCAGCGGTTGGCGCTGGCCCGGGCGGTGCTCGTCCGGCCCGCCGTGCTCGTCCTCGACGATCCGCTCTCCGCGCTCGACGTGCACACAGAGGCGCTTGTCGAGTCGGCGCTGAAGCGGGTGCTGCGCGACACCACCGCGCTCCTGGTGGTGCACCGGCCGTCCACGATCGCCCTCGCCGACCGGGTCGCGTTGCTGGAGCAGGGCCGGATCACCGCGATCGGTCCGCACGCCGAACTGCTGGCCACGGTGCCGGCGTACCGGGCGGTGCTCTCGGCCGAACCGACCGAACGGGTCGCTCCGGCTGGACCGGCTGCTCCGGTCTCCCCGGCCGGGCCGGACGAACCGGTCGCACCGCCGCCCCGGGCGTCCGCCGACCCGGCACCCGACGGCTCACCGCTGGTGCGCTCATGACCGGCGCCGCCGGACCCGAACCGGCCGCCCCCGCACCGACGGCCGCCGATCCCGCGCTGTCCGGCCCGACGATCGCCGCACCGACGACCTCCCGCCCGACGGTCGCCGACCCGACGCACTGGCGCGGCATCGCCCCCGACCCGCACGCCGACCGCAGCCTCGCCGAGGACACCAGCCCGGAGGCGGTGGCCCGGTTGCGCGCCCGCAGCCGGGCGCTGCTGGCCGACGTGCTGCGCCCGCACCGCGCCCGGCTGGGCGCCGCGGTGGCGCTGCTGCTGACCCAGAACGCCGCCGCCATGTCCGGGCCGTACCTGGTGATGCTCGGCATCGACCGGGCCATCGACCCGCTGCGCGAGGGCCGGCCCGGTCCGCTGGTCGCGGTCGCGGTGGCCTTCGCCGCCGCGGCCGGCATCGAGTACGCGGCCCGGCGCGCCTTCCTCGCCCTCTCCGCCCGGATCGGCCAGGCCGTCCTGCTCGACCTGCGCCAGCGGGTGTACGCGCACTTCCTGCGCCTGCCGGTGGCCTTCCACGAGCGGTACACCTCGGGCCGGATGATCTCGCGCCTGACCAGCGACATCGACTCGATCGCCGAGTTGGTCGACGGAGGCGTGGAGAGCCTGGTGATGGCGGCTCTGACGATCGTGTCGGTGGCCGGCATCCTGCTCTGGCTGGACCTGCCGCTGGCGGCGGCGACCCTGCTCGCCTTCCCGCTGCTGTTCTGGTTGTCCCGCTGGTTCGCCCGCGCCTCGGCCGCTGCGTACCGCCGGACCCGAGAGGCGATGGCGCTGGTCATCGTGCACTTCGTGGAGTCGATGCGCGGCATCCGGGCGGTGCAGGCGTACCGCCGGCAGGAGCGCAACCAGCAGATCTTCGCCTCGGTCAACGACGACTACCGGCACAGCAGCCGGCACGCCTTCCGCCTGATCGCGACGTACTCCCCGGGAATCAAGCTGATCGGCAACGTCACCGTGGCGGTGGTGCTCTGCTACGGCGGCGCGCGGGTGCTGGGTGGCGAGACCGGCGTGGGCGTACTCGCCGCCTTCCTGCTCTATCTGCGCCGGTTCTTCGAGCCGATGCAGGAGCTGAGCCAGTTCTACAACTCGCTCCAGTCGGCCACGGCCGCGTTGGAGAAGCTCGCCGGGGTGCTCGACGAGCGTCCGGAGGTCGCCGAGCCCGCGCGGCCGGTGCCGCTGCCGCGCGGGCCGACCCGGGGCGCGGTGGAGTTCCGGGACGTGTCGTTCGGCTACCACACCGGGCGGGCGATCCTGACCGGCCTGGACCTCGACATTCCCGCCGGGCAGACGGTGGCGCTGATCGGGCCGACCGGCGCCGGCAAGTCCACCGTCGCCAAGCTGCTGGCCCGGTTCCACGATCCGACCGGCGGCACGGTCAGCCTCGACGGCGTGGACCTGCGCCAGGTGGCCGACACCGAGTTGCGCCGGACGATGGTGCTGGTCACCCAGGAGACCCACCTGTTCGGTGGCACGGTCGCGGAGAACATCCGGTTCGGTCGGCCGGACGCCGACGACGCCGCCGTCGAGGCCGCCGCGCGGGCGATCGGCGCGCACGACTTCATCGCCGCGCTGCCCGGCGGGTACGCCACCGAGGTGCACCGGCGCGGCGGCCGGCTCTCCGCCGGGCAGCGGCAGTTGGTCGCGTTCGCGCGGGCCTTCCTGGCCGATCCGGCGGTGCTGATCCTGGACGAGGCCACCTCGTCGCTGGACGTCCCGACCGAACGTCTGGTGCAGCACGCGCTCGGCACCATCCTGCGGGACCGGACCGCAGTGGTGATCGCGCACCGGCTCTCCACGGTGGAGACCGCCGACCGGGTGCTGGTCCTCGACGGCGGCCGGATCGTCGAGGACGGCCCCCCGGCCCGACTGGTCACCGAGGGAGGCCGGTACGCCGCGCTGCACCGCCAGTGGCGCGACTCGCTGCTGTAGAAATTCCGGTGACCGCCCCCCTGGTCCCCCGCCTACGATCGACAGATGACTGATACGGCGAGGACGGCCCGCACCGGCGTCCCCGAGCGTCCGACCCTGGACGGACTCGAGGAGACCTGGTCGCGCCGCTGGCAGGAGGAGGGCACGTACACGTTCGACCGCACGAAGGAGCGGTCGGACGTGTACGCGATCGACACCCCGCCGCCGACCGTATCCGGCGAGCTGCACATGGGGCACGTCTTCTCGTACACCCACACCGACCTGGTCGCCCGCTTCCAGCGGATGCGGGGGCGGACGGTCTTCTACCCGATCGGATGGGACGACAACGGACTGCCCACCGAGCGACGGGTGCAGAACGTCCACGGCGTGCGCTGCGACCCGAGCCTGCCGTACGACCCGCAGTGGCAGGCACCGCAGGCGCCGGTGGACGACGCCGCCCGCAAGGACCCGACCCCGATCTCCCGACGCAACTTCATCGAGTTGTGCGAGCGGCTGACCGTCTCCGACGAGCAGGTGTTCGAGGCGTTGTGGCGGCGGCTGGGGCTCTCGGTGGACTGGTCGCTGATGTACACCACGATCGGTCCGGCGGCCCGGGCCACCTCGCAGCGGGCCTTCCTACGCAACCTGGCCCGGGGCGAGGCGTATCAGGCGGAGGCGCCGACGCTGTGGGACGTCGGTTTCGCCACCGCCGTGGCCCAGGCCGAACTGGAGGACCGGGAGCGCCCCGGCGCGTACCACCGGCTGCGGTTCCACGGGCCGGACGGGCGCGAGGTGCTGATCGACACCACCCGCCCGGAGTTGCTGCCGGCCTGCGTCGCGCTGGTCTGCCACCCGGACGACGAGCGGTACGCCGACCTGGTCGGCACGGTGGTGCGTACCCCCGTCTTCGGGGTGGAGGTGCCGGTGCGCGCGCACACGCTGGCGGACCCGGCCAAGGGCACCGGCGTCGCGATGGTCTGCACGTTCGGTGACCTGACCGACGTGACCTGGTGGCGGGAACTGGACCTGGAGACCCGGGTGGTGATCGGCCGCGACGGGCGGCTGCTGCCGGAGCCACCGTCCGGGGTGCCCGGCGGCCCGTACGCGGAGTTGGCCGGGCAGACCGTGAACGGGGCCCGGCGTCGTCTGGTGGAGTTGCTCGCCGACGCGGGTGACCTGGTCGGCGACGTGCGACCGATCACGCATCCGGTGAAGTTCTACGAGCGGGGCGACCGGCCGCTGGAGATCGTCTCGACCCGGCAGTGGTATCTGCGCAACGGTGGCCGCGACGCCGACCTGCGCGAGGCGCTGCTGACCCGGGGGCGGGAGATGCGCTGGGTGCCGGAGCACATGCGGCACCGCTACGAACACTGGGTGAGCGGCCTGACCGGCGACTGGCTGGTCAGCCGACAGAGATTCTTCGGCGTGCCGGTGCCGGTGTGGTACCGGCTCGACGACGTTGGCGAGCCGGACTGGTCCCACCCTCTCACGCCGGAGGACTCCGCGCTGCCGATCGACCCGTCCGAGGACGCCCCGCCGGGTTACGACGAGTCGCAGCGCGGCGTGCCGGGCGGATTCGTCGGCGATCCGGACGTGCTGGACACCTGGGCCACCTCGTCGCTGACCCCGCAGCTCGCCGGCGGCTGGGAACGTGACCCGGAACTGTTCCGGAAGATCTTCCCGATGGACCTGCGCCCGCAGGGCCAGGAGATCATCCGGACCTGGCTCTTCGCCACCGTGGTCCGGGCCCACCTGGAGCACGGCACGCTGCCCTGGCACACCGCCGAGTTGTCCGGCTGGATCCTCGACCCGGACCGCAAGAAGATGTCCAAGTCCAAGGGGAACGTGGTGACCCCGATGGCGTTGCTGGAGCAGCACGGCTCCGACGCGGTGCGCTACTGGTCGGCCAACGGCCGGCCCGGCACCGACCTGGCGTTCGACCCGGCACAGATCAAGGTCGGGCGGCGGCTCGCCACCAAGCTGCTCAACGCGTCGCGGTTCGCGCTCGGGCTCGGTGCCGCCGATGCCCTGCGCGCCCCGGCGACCACCCCGCTGGACCGGGCGGTGCTGGCCGAACTGGCGTCCGTGGTGGCGGCGTCGACCACCGCGTTCGAGGCGTACGACCACACGGCCGCGTTGCAGGCCGCCGAGTCGTTCTTCTGGCGGTTCTGCGACGACTACATCGAGTTGGTGAAGGAACGCGCCTACGGCACCGGTGCCGGGGCGGACTCGGCCCGGGCGACGCTGGCCACCGCGCTCTCCGTGCAGCTCCGGCTGTTCGCGCCGGTGCTGCCGTACGCGACCGAGGAGGTGTGGTCCTGGTGGCGCTACGGGTCGGTGCACCGGTCGCCGTGGCCCACCACGTACGAGGTGAACCGGGCAGTCCAGGGCGAGGGTGATCCCGCGCTGCTGCGGTTGGCCTCCGACGCGTTGGGGCAGGTCCGACGGGCCAAGTCGGAGCGGAAGCTGTCGATGAGGGCGGAGGTGCCGCTGGCCGAGGCGCTCGGTCCGGCGGCCCTGCTCGACCAGCTCACCGAGGTCGCCGACGACCTGCGGGCGGCGGGCCGGATCGGCAAACTCGACCTGCTCCCGGACCGCACCACCGAACTCGTCATCGCCTGCGCCTTCTAGCGCTTGGGTGAAAGGAAGGGCACCTTGTTAACGCCTGGTGCATAGGAAGGGCCCCCTGCTAACAACCGGCCGGCACGAGCCCTTCGGAACCGTTAACAGGGGGCCCTTCCTATACCGGAGGCGTTAACAAGGTGCCCTTCCTTGCATACCTCAGCTGGTTTCGCCGGCCACCGAGAAGGACCGTAGGCGGTCGATGGCGAGCAGCGTGAAGCCGACGCTGACCAGTACCATCATCACCGCCGCCACCGGCACGGAGACCGTCGTGTTGAGCAGCTCGGTCGGGGCCAGCCTGTCGGCGACGGCGATCACGTAGTGCTGGATGGACAGCACCCGGGTGCCGGTCACCACGTTGCTGAGCAGCCCTTCCCAGATCAGCACGTAGACCAGGCCGAGCAGCACCGGCCGCCGGGTGAGCAGGCTGCTCGCCACGAACAAGGCCGAGTAGGCCAGCGCACCGGCCGTCGCGGCGACGGCGAGCGCCAGACCGAGGCGGACCGAGTCGGCCAGCAGACCGGCGACGAAGAGCGGCACCGCCACGGTGACGGCGGTGGCACCGGCCGCCACCGCCAGCTTGGGCAGGACGATCTGCCAGCGCGGCAGTGGCGTGGTGAGCACGTGCACCACCGTGCCGTCGTCGATCTCGGCACCGAGCACGCCGGTGCCGACGATGAGCGCGATCACCGGCAGCACCACGGCCAGGCCGAGGCCGACCAGGACCGGCGGTCCCCAGTCGGTGGGCTTCACCCCCAGACCACGGGAGAGTACGGCCAGCACCACCAGCAGGATGGGCAACGGCAGCAGCAACAGGAACCGGCGGCGACCGAACAGCCCGCGCGCGGTGATCCAGGAGACAGTGGACATCAGGCCTCCACCAGGTAGGAGAAGACGCTCTCCAGGGATTCGTCCTCGGGCACGAGCTGGCTGACGCGTACGCCCCGGGCCAGCGCCACCTTCGGCAGCGCCCGGGTGAACGAGCCGTAGTCGCCGGCGCGTACGGTCAGCCCGTTGCGGCCCAGCTCGACGCCGCTGACCGAGGGTTCGGCCATCAGCGCGACGGCCAGCGCCCGGTCGTCGGTGGATCGGATCGCGAAGACGTGCGGCCGGTTGGTCATCAGTCGGCGGATGGTGCGGAAGTCACCGGAGGCGGCGAGCCGGCCGGCGACCATCACCTGCACGGTGCCGGAGACCTGCTCGACCTCCTCCAGAATGTGCGAGCTGAACAGGATGGTGCGGCCCGCGTCGCCGAGCGAGTGCAGCAGCTCCATCATGTGCAGCCGCTGGCGCGGGTCCATGCCGTTGAACGGCTCGTCGAGCAGCAGCACCTGCGGTTCGTGCACCAGCGCCGCCGCCACCCGGGCCCGCTGCCGCATGCCCTTGGAGTACGTGCCGATCCGGCGGTCCTGTGCGCTCTCCAACTCGACGAGGGCGATCGCCCGGCGGGCCGCCTCCTTCGGGTCGGGCAGCTTGTGCATCCTGGCGGTGGCGAGCACGAACTCGTACGCGGTGAGGAACGAGTGCACCGCCTCCCGCTCGCTGACCAGCCCGAGCCGGCGGTACACCTCGGGGTTGCGCCAGGTGGGCCGCCCGTCGAGGGTGACCGCGCCCCGCGACGGGGCGAGGAATCCGGCCATCATGTGCAGCAGCGTGGTCTTGCCGGCCCCGTTCGGTCCGAGCAGACCGGTCACCCCGGGGCCGAGGGACATGCTGACGTCGTTGACCGCGACCACGTTGCCGTACCAGCGGGAGACCCCGGCCAGGTCGAGGCTGCTGGTGGCGGTGGCCGTCGGCGCGGCGGCGGAGGAGGTCGTGGTCATCGTGCGGCCACCTTCCGGTAGCGGGCCAGCAGCAGGGCGACGCAGCCGGCCACGAGCGCGACGGCGGCCACGGCGTACAGCGGGCCGAACGGGCCGAGGTCGGGCACGAAGGCGTCCTGGTCGGTGATCAGCAGGTCGCGCAGTGTCCAGACGCCGACGCCCTGCACCAGGGTGGACGGCGAGGCGAGACCGGAGAGCTGGTTGGCCGCCTGTGAGGGCAGGATCGACATGGTGCCGACGATCGGCGTGGTCATCAGGAAGACCGCGACGATGCCACCGGCGGCGAAGGCCCGCTTGCCGGTCAGCGAGGCGACCAGCAGGCCGATCGAGGCGAAGACCGCCGCCCAGAGCCCGGCGTAGAGCAGCCCGCCGGTCAGGTCCACGAACTCGTCCCAGACCGCTCCGGGACCGTCCAGCGTGAACGCGCCGCCGAGGAACATGAACAGCTGCGGCGCACCGAGCAGCAGCCAGAGCGAGGTGACCAGGGCGAGCAGCTTGGCCAGCGGGTAGTCGGCGCGGGGCAGCGGCCGGGAGAAGTACAGCGGCAGCACACCGCTGCGCAGGTCCCGCGAGACCAGCTCGGGCGCGGCCACCGCGACGAAGAACAGGACCAGCCAGCTCATGTTGTCGGCGAACTGCGCGTACGTCATCACGACCTCGCCGAACTGGGCGCGGATCGCGGTGGCGGCGACGGCCACCATGAGCACGATGCCGACCACCAGCCAGGGGAAGATCTTCGCCTTGGCGCTGCGCCCCAGACCGAAGGCGGTGCGTACGCCGTGCAGGTAGAGCGATCCGAAGACGTACCGGCGGCCGAGCCGGGGACCGGTGTACCGCTGGTAGCCGATGTCGTGGATGACGCCGGTCGGCTCAGGCATGGGTGCTCTCCCTCCGGGAGAAGAGTTCGGAGACCCGGTGTCGGCGCTGGTCCAACCGGTGCAGCGGCAGGTCCAGCTCGGCCACCGCACCGAGGATCAGGTCGTAGGTGCCGTCGTCGGCGAGCGGGACCAGGAGCAGTTGCCCCTCCCGGTTCACCGGCAGGTCGAGCGCGGTCAGCCGGGTCGCCAGCTCGTCGGTGCCCTCGCTGACCTCGACGGCGAGCACGTCGAGGGCCGTGGTCATCGCGGCGATGTGGTCGGCGCGCAGCAGCCGCCCGCCGTCGATCGCGACCAGCGTGTCGCAGATCCGCTCGACCTCGCCGAGCAGGTGGGAGCAGACCAGCACGGAGATGCCGAACTCGGTGCCGATCCGGTGCACCAGGGCCAGCATCGCGTCCCGGCCGGCCGGGTCGAGACCGTTGGTGGGCTCGTCGAGAAGCAGCAGGTCGGGGTCGTGCACCAGCGCCTGGGCCAGCTTGACCCGCTGCTTCATGCCGGTGGAGTAGCCGCCGACCGGGCGGTGTCGCTCCTCGTGCAGCCCGACGTGGCGCAGCGCCTCGGAGGCACGTTCCCGCGCGACCGTCTTCGGCAGGCCGCTGATCCGCCCGAGGTGGGTGACCAGTTCGGCGCCGGACAGGTCGGGTGGCAGGCAGTCGTGCTCCGGCATGTAGCCGACCCGGGCGCGTACCGCCGTGGGATCGGTGGTGGGGTCGAGGCCGAGTACGCGTACCTGGCCACTGGTCGGGGCGAGCAGGCCGAGCAGGAGCTTGATCAGCGTCGACTTGCCGGCGCCGTTGGCGCCGACCAGCCCGACTATTCCTGGCTCCACCGCTACCGTCAGCTCGGACAGTGCGGTGACCCCGCCGCCGTAGACCTTCGTCAACGACTCGGTTGCGATCAGTGTCACGTCGACAGCCTAGAGAGGGTCGGCAATGTTCCGGACCCCGGTGAGGGCCCCTGTTTCCCCTGATCCTCCCCGGGTGGCCGCCCCCTAGGGTGAGGCGTCCCGGACCTGGGCCGGCATCCCCGCCACCACCGGCACGCCGGAGTCGGTTGCGTACGCCGGGCCGGAAGAGGAGGATTCGACCCCGCACACTCAGTGATCGCGGCATTTGGTACACCATGGAGCATGCGACACGACAACCGGCGGAAGTGGCGGGCAGGAGGACGATGACGGCTGGCGGGCCCAAGGTGAGCGTGGTGGTGCCGGCGTACAACGCGGCCGGGACCATCCAGACGCTCGTCGACTCCCTGCTGCGGCAGTCCATGCCGGCGGCGGAGTTCGAGGTGGTCTTCATCGACGACGGTTCGACCGACGACACCGGGGCCCTGCTGGACAAGCTGGCCGCCGCGCACCCGCACATCCAGGTGCTGCACACCGAGAACGCCGGTTGGCCGTCGCGTCCGCGCAACCTCGGGATCGCCCGGGCCCGCGGGGAGTACGTCCAGTTCGTCGACGACGACGACTGGCTCGCCGACGAGGCCCTGGAGCGGCTCCACGCGTACGCGGTGCGGCACGACGCGGACATCGCGATCGGCAGGATGGTCGGTCACGGTCGGACCGTGCCCCGGGAGCTGTTCCGCGTCGACCGCCCCGACGCCACGCTCCACGACGCCCCGCTCATCGACAGCATGACCTGCCACAAGATGTTCCGGCGGGCCTTCCTGCTGGAGCACGACCTGCGGTTCCCGGAGGACCGGAGACGTCTGGAGGACCACCATCTGGTGACCCGGGCGTACCTGCTCGCCCGCCGCGTCAGCGTGCTCTCCGGCTACACCTGCTACCACCACGCCAAACGGACCGACGGCGGCAACCTGACCGCCAGCCGACTCGATCCGGCCGAGTACTTCGACAGTCTGCGCGCCGTGCTGGACATCGTCGACGCGCACGTGCCGCCGGGTCCGCAGCGCGACCGGCTGCACCGGCGGTGGCTACGCAACGAGATGCTCGCCCGGCTGCGCGGCAAGCGGCTGCGGGACGCGCCACGGGACTGGGCCGACCAGGTCGTCGACGAGGTCGGCAGGACGATCCGGGAACGGTTCGCGCCGGGGGTCGCCGCCGCGCTGCCAGCGCTGCAACGGACCGTCACCGCGCTCGCCGCCGAGGGCCGCGTCGAGGACCTGCACCGCCTGGCCGAGTGGGAGGCGGGCGTCCGCGGCGTCGTCCGCCTGACCGGGTACGAACTGACCGGCTCGACGCTCGTCGTCACCCTGACCGGTCAGCTACGGACCGGCGACGGGCCGATCACGTTCACCCACGTCGACGGGCGGGACCTGCTCGTCGTACCGGTCGAGGAGATCCCCACCGACCTGCTCGACTGCACCGAGGAGCTGCGGCACGGCCGGTTGGACGTCCTCGCCCGGAGCGCCCGGGACGGCACGGAGTCCTTCCTGCCGGTGAGCTTCGAGGTGAAGCGCGTCACCGTTCCCGCAGGTGGCCTGCGCGTGGTCTACCGGGGCACGGCGACGGTCGACGTCGACACGCTCGACGGCGGTCCGGACCCGGGTGACTGGGCACTGAAGGCCCGGGTGTCCAGCTTCGGCTGGACCAAGGACGCGAAGGTGCCGCTGGCGTTGTCGGTCGGGGCCGACGGCCCGGTGGTGGTGGACAAGCGCCCGAGCCCGACTCCCCCGCCACCGCCGGAGAAGGTCGGCCTGTGGCGACGGGTGCAGCGGACGTTCGGCCGCCGTCCCGGCGCGACCGGGCCCGGCGCGGTCGGCGCCACCTGACCCTCGGACGGCCGCCGGGGCCGGTGGGGCCGTGGGAGGAGTGGCGCTCTCGACCGATCGGCGACCGGCTGCGAAACTGTGTGCCGGTCGCCGGAGTTGGGGGTCTGATGAGCAACGGCTGGGTGCTGCCCGACGAGGTGCTGCGGGACGCGCCGACGTACACGCCGCGTCCCGGCGAGCTCGCGGATCTGGAGTTGTTGCTCACTGGTGCGTACGCGCCGCTGACCGGCTTCATGACCCGGGCCGACCTGGTCTCCGTCAGCCGCCGTGGTCGGCTCGTCGACGGCGCACCGTGGCCGGTCGCGGTGACCCTCCAGGTGCCCACGACGCTGGTCCAGGGGCTCGACCTGCACGATCCGGAGCGCCGCACGCTGGTGCTCGCCGACGGTGAGGGAGCGCCGGTGGCGGCGCTGGAGGTGGCCGACGCCTGGCAGGTCCGTGACGGCGTGGCCGGCGTCGGCGGCACGGTCCGCCGGCTCGGCGACGGCGGGCAGGGCCCGTTCCAGCGGCTGCGCCGCCCGCCCGAGGAGATCCGGGCCATGCTGCCGCCCGGCCGGGTGCTCGGTGTGGTCGCCGACCGGCCGCTGCACCGCCCGCAACTGGCCCAGATCGCGCACGCCGTCCGGACACTCAGCGCCCACCTGTTGATCATGATTCCGGTGGGCGAGGAGGGCACCGGGGGCATGCCGCCGGAGGCGCTGGTGCGCGGCGTCTTCGCCGCCCGCGACCGGATGCCGCCGGCCACCCTGGTCGCGGTGCCGTTCTCCCGGCGGCGGGACGAGATCAGCGACGCCCTGCTGCGGGCCCGGGTGTCCGCCGCGTACGGCGTCACCCACCTGCTCTCCACCGGTGAGATGCTCTCCGGCGCCGGGCTGCGGGTGCTGGTGCCCCGGGAGCTCGCGTACGACAACCGCGACGGCCAGTGGCGCTGGCGCGAGGACATCCCGCCGCGCAACCGCCGGTTGGCGCTGACCCAGTCCGAGGTCGACGATCTGCTGGACCGGGGTTTCCCGTTGCCCGAGTGGCACACCCCGCCCGCGGTGGCGAAGGAGTTGACGCGGGCCCGGCCACCCCGGCGGCACCGTGGGCTGGTGGTCTTCCTCACCGGGCTCTCCGGTTCGGGCAAGTCGACGGTCGCCCGGGGGCTCGCCGACACGCTGCGCGAGCAGGGCGAGCGTACGGTGACGCTGCTCGACGGCGACGTGGTGCGCCGCGAGCTGACCGCCGGGCTGGGCTTCAGCAGGGCCGACCGGGACACCAACGTGCGCCGGATCGGCTGGGTGGCCGCCGAGATCGCCCGGCACCGGGGCATCGCCATCTGCTGCCCGATCGCCCCGTACGCCCAGGCCCGGGCGACCGCCCGGGAGATGGCCACGGCGGCGGGCGCCGGTTTCGTCCTGGTGCACGTGGCCACGCCGTTGGAGGTGTGCGAGCAGCGCGACCGCAAGGGCCTGTACGCGCGGGCGCGGGCAGGTCTGCTCACCGGCATGACCGGCATCGACGACCCGTACGAGGAACCGACCGACGCCGACCTGGTGCTCGACACGACGGATCTCGCGGTGGAGAACGCCGTGCACGCGGTCCTGCACCAGCTCACCGAGACCGGCTGGGTCGAGCCGCCGCGTCCCGCGCTCTGACCCGGGGATCGTCCCTTCCGGGAGGTTGCCGACCCGCGCTATGTTTGCCCATGTTCGAAGATGTTCGTTGACGTGGGGCGCGGAGGGTGCCGATGCTCGCCCAACAACGCCAGGCGGCGATCCTGGACCGGGTCCGGGCGACCGGCGGGGTCCGCGTCGGTGAGCTGGCCGTCGAGTTCGGTGTCTCCGACATGACCATCCGGCGCGACCTGGACCTGCTGCACGAGCGCGGCCTGCTGGCCAAGGTACACGGCGGGGCCACCGTCGCCGGCTCCACAGACGAGCCCGGCTTCCAGGCCAAGTCGGTGCGCCAACAGGTCGAGAAGGCCGCCATCGCGGCCCGCGCGGCACGACTCGTGCACCCCGGCGCGGCGATCGCGCTCTCCGCCGGCACCACCACCGCCGAGTTGGCCCGACGACTGGTCGACGTGCCGTCCCTGACCGTGGTGACCAACTCGCTGCCGGTCGCCGACATCCTGCACGACCAGGGCCGGGACGACCAGACGGTGGTGCTCACCGGCGGCGTGCGGACGCCGTCGGACGCGCTGGTCGGACCGCTGGCCGTGGCGGCCGTCCGGTCCCTGCACCTGGACCTGCTCTTCCTCGGCGTCCACGGGGTCACCGACCGGGCCGGTTTCACCACGCCGAACCTGATGGAGGCGGAGACCAACCGCGCCCTGGTGGCCGCCGCCGATCGGCTCGTGGTGCTCGCCGACCACACCAAGTGGGGCACGGTCGGCCTCTCCGCCATCGCCCCGTTGTCGGACGCGCACGTGCTGGTCACCGACGACCGGCTGGCTCCGGAGGCCCGCCGGCTGCTCGCCGACCGGGTCGGTGAGCTGCTCGTGGTGCCGGCGACCGGACCAGGAGGGCCGCGATGAGGCGTACCGCGATCAGGCTGGCCGACGGCCGCGAACTGATCTACTTCGACGAACGGGACGACGGCGTCCGGGACCATCCGGACCGGCGCGACCTGCCCCCTCCCCCACCCGCCTCCCAGCTCCGCTACGACCCGCTCACCGACGAGTGGGTGGCGCTGGCGGTGCACCGGCAGACGCGCATCTTCCTGCCGTCGGCCGACCAGTGCCCGCTCTGTCCCTCGACCGACGAGTGGTCCAGCGAGATCCCGGCGCCCGACTACGACGTGGCGGTCTTCGAGAACCGCTTCCCGGCCCTGAGCGGCAACGTGGTCGACGAGCCCACCGAGATGACGCCGTTCACGGCGGTCCGGCCCGGGCAGGGGCGCTGCGAGGTGGTCTGTTTCACCGACGACCACCATGGCTCCTTCGCCGGCCTACCGCCGCGCCGGGTCCGTACCGTGCTCGACGCGCTGGCCGACCGGACCGCCGCGCTGGGCGAGTTGCCTGGAGTGGAGCAGGTGTTCTGCTTCGAGAACCGGGGGGTGGAGATCGGCGTGACCCTGCACCACCCGCACGGGCAGATCTACGCGTTCCCGTTCGTCACGCCGCGTACCCGGTCGCTGTTGGGCGCGGCCCGCCGGCACGCGGAGCGCACCGGAGGCCGGAACCTCTACGCCGACGTGCTCGCCGCCGAACGTGCGGCCGGCGAGCGGGTGGTCGCCGCCAACGACCACTGGACGGCGTACGTCCCGGCCGCTGCCCGCTGGCCGTTCGAGGTGCACCTCGCCCCGCACCGGCCGGTGCCCGACATCCCGGCGTTGGATGAGGCCGAGCGGGACGCCTTCGGCCCGCTCTACCTGGACCTGCTGCGCCGCTTCGACGGCCTGTTCGACGCGCCGATGCCGTACATCGCCGCCTGGCACCAGGCGCCGGTACGCGTGGACCGCGAGCTGGGTCACCTGCATCTGCAACTGTTCAGCGTGAAGCGGGCCGCGGACAAGTTGAAGTACCTGGCCGGTACGGAGTCCGCGATGGGCGTGTTCAGCAACGACATCGCCCCCGAGCAGGCCGCCGCCCGGCTCCGCGCCGTCTGAGTCGACCGCGACGTGCGCGGGACCTGCTGCGGTGACGCGTCGGGGCGGAGAGCAGGGCGCGGGGGGCCCGGGACAGGGCCCCCCGCGGGGAAGGGACGGCTGGCTGTCGGTGACAGCCGAGGAAGGCTGGCTGCTGGGCACGCGTGCCGCGCGGCGGCGACGGTCAACCTTCCAGGACGGGACTGGCATCTCGTCCACCCTGGTCAACGAGGCGCGCCGGAGCGGGTGACGCCGCACGGCGTGTCCGCCCGCGCCGCGCCGCCGGAGCCCGCTAGCCCGCCACCGGCGACCGTCGGCGAGCCCGCCGCAGAGAGCCGCGAGCCCACCGGCGGTCGGCCGGCGGGCTCGCGGATACGGACGGAACTCAGGCGGCCAGGCGGCGGGCCAGGTTCTCGTCGAGCGTGTTCATGAACTCGTCGGTGGTCTGCCACGGGGCGTCCCGCGAGATGAGCAGCGCGAGGTCCTTGGTCATCTGCCCGCTCTCGACCGTGGAGACGATGACCTCCTCCAGGGTGTTGGCGAACTCGGTGACCGCCGGGGTGCCGTCCAGCTTGCCCCGGTGGGCCAGGCCCCGGGTCCAGGCGTAGATCGAGGCGATCGGGTTGGTGGAGGTCTTCTCGCCCTTCTGCCACTGCCGGTAGTGCCGGGTGACGGTGCCGTGCGCGGCCTCGGCCTCGACGGTGCGGCCGTCGGGCGAGAGCAGCACGGAGGTCATCAGACCGAGCGAGCCGAAGCCCTGCGCGACGGTGTCCGACTGCACGTCACCGTCGTAGTTCTTGCACGCCCAGACGTAGCCGCCCTCCCACTTGAGCGCGGCGGCGACCATGTCGTCGATGAGCCGGTGCTCGTAGGTGAGGCCGGCGGCGTCGAACTCCGCCTTGAACTCGTTCTCGAACACCTCGGCGAAGATGTCCTTGAACCGGCCGTCGTACGCCTTGAGGATCGTGTTCTTGGTGGACATGTAGACCGGGTAGCCGCGGTCCAGGCCGTAGCGGAACGAGGCCCGCGCGAAGTCCCGGATCGAGTCGTCGTAGTTGTACATGCCCATGGCGATACCGCCGCCCGGGAAGTTGGCGATCTCCATCTCGACCGGGTCCGACCCGTCGGCCGGGGTGTAGGTGATGGTGACCGTACCCGGGCCGGGGACCACGAAGTCGGTGGCGCGGTACTGGTCGCCGTGGGCGTGCCGGCCGATGATGATCGGCTTGGTCCAGCCCGGGACGAGCCGCGGCACGTTGGACATGATGATCGGCTCGCGGAAGACGACGCCGCCGAGGATGTTGCGGATGGTGCCGTTCGGCGACCGCCACATCTTCTTCAGCCCGAACTCCTCCACCCGGGCCTCGTCCGGGGTGATCGTGGCGCACTTGACGCCGACGCCGTGCTCCTTGATGGCGTTCGCGGCGTCGACGGTCACCTGGTCGTCGGTGGCGTCACGGTGCTGGATCGACAGGTCGTAGTAGTGCAGGTCGACGTCGAGGTAGGGCAGGATCAGCTGTTCGCGGATCTGCTTCCAGATGATCCGGGTCATCTCGTCGCCGTCGAGCTCCACGACCGGGTTGTTTACCTTGATCTTCGCCATCGGCCGGCGCTCCTCTCAGGGGACACATGCTCAAGCAGTACGAGCGTACTGGATCCGCCCCGAGCGGAAACATCGCGGCCACCCGTTCGCCGACGGGCAGGTGCCGGACGCGGCCTCCGGGCCCGACGGGAGTTACCCCGCCAGACCCGGCGCATGCGCGGTGGATCAGTCGGCCTGCTCGGTGCCGTGCAGCCACTGGACCACCTGCAGGATCACCCCGTTGGGGTCGGTGACCTGGAAGAACCGCTCCCCCCAGGGCTCGGTCTGCAACTCGGTGACGATCGGCACACCGGCGGCCTGGAGGCGGGCGTACTCGGTGTCGATGTCGTCCACCACGAAGACGACGAGCAGGCCCTCGGCCCGCTGATCCTTCAGGCTCGGGGGCTGGAGGCTGGCCAGGCCCGTACGCAGGAAGATCAGGTTGAAGCCGACCCCGTCCCGGGCCAGCGAGACGAACCCGTCGGCCGACATCTCCTCCCGGAACCCGAAGTGCTGCTTGACGAACTCGGCCGACGTCGTCACGTCCTCGACGTTGAGCGAGATGGCCGAACCGGTGATCTGCATGCGCTCTCCCACCTTGCGGAAACTTACTCCGTACATTGTACATCGTACTGCGTACAGAGATTTGGCCTGCAAAGATCGGAGAGTGCCCGACCATCACACCGGAGGCGGCGATCCCGCCCACACGCTGCGCCTGCTCTGGCGGCAGCCCGACGCCGACCCCCCGCGCCGCGGCCCCCGCCAGGGCCGCTCGTTGGACGAGATCGTGATGGCCGCCATCGCGCTGGCCGACGCCGAGGGGCTGGACGCGGTGACCATGCGAGCGCTCGCCCAGGCCGTCGGCGTGGCACCGATGACCCTCTACACGTACGTGCCGGGCAAGGCCGAGCTGCTCGACCTGATGTTGGACGCGATCTATGCGGACATGCCCCGGCCGGACCTCTCCGACCAGCCGTGGCGGGTGCGGGTGGCGGCGCTCGCGCAGGACAACCGGGAGCTCTTCACCGCCCACCCCTGGGCCGCCGAGGTCGCCACCGGTCGCCCGCCGCTGGGGCCGGGCCTGATGGCCAAGTACGAGCACGAGCTGCGCGCCTTCGACGACACCGGCCTGGACGACGTCACCCGGGACGCCGCGTTGACCTTCGTCCTCGACTTCGTCCGGGCCGCGGCCCGCTCGGCGGCCGAGGCGCGCTCCGCTCGACAGCAGAGCGCCTGGACCGACGAGCAGTGGTGGACAGCGAACGCCCCCCTCCTGGCCCAGGTCCTCGACGAACAGCAATACCCCACCGCCGTACGCGTCGGCGCCGCCGCCGGCACCGCCCAGAACGCCGCCTACCACCCCGACCACGCCTACACGTTCGGCCTGACCCGCATCCTGGACGCCCTGACCACCCTCATCGACCAGTCGAGTTGATCAAGAAGTTTGCATTGCCGAAGAGCGATTCGGAGACGCAAACTTCTTGATCAACCCGGGGGTGGAGACAGCGCAGCGCCCCACGACCGGGAGAGGGCGTGGGGCGCTGGGTGGAAGGTCGGGGTTACATGTTGACGACGTCGGCCTGCTTGGCGCGGACGGCCTCGGCGGCCTCCTTGAGGCTGGCCAGCTCGTCGGCGTCCAGGTCGGTCTCGACCACCCGCTTGACGCCCTCGGCGCCGATCGCCGCCTCCACGCCCAGGTAGACACCGGAGATGCCGTACTCGCCGTCGACCCAGGCGCAGACCGGCATGACCTCGCCGGAGTCCTCGGCGACGGCCTTGGCCATCCGCGCCGCGGCGGCCGACGGGGCGTAGTACGCCGAACCGGTCTTGAGCAGGGCGACCACCTCGGCCCCACCGTTACGGGTGCGGACGACCAGGTCCTCGATCTGCTCGGCCGGCATCACCTCACGCAGCGGCTTGCCGTTCACGCTGCTCTGCGACGGCACCGGGACCATGGTGTCGCCGTGCGACCCCAGGGTCAGCGTCTTCACCGACTTCACCGGTACCTCCAGCGCCTCGGCGACGAAGTTGGAGAACCGGGCGGTGTCGAGCATGCCGGCCTGGCCGAGCACCCGGTTACGCGGGAACTGGGTGGCGATCTGGGCCAGCGCGGTCATCTCGTCCAGCGGGTTGGAGACCACGATGACGACGGCGTTCGGGGCGTACTTGGCGACGTTCTCGGCGACCTGGCGCACGATCTTCGCGTTGGTCTCCAGCAGGTCCATCCGGCTCATGCCCGGCTTGCGCGGCAGGCCGGCGGTGATGACGACGACGTCGGAGCCCTCGATGCCCTCGTAACCCTCGCCGGTCGGGCTGGTGGTGACGCCGACGACCTTGGTCTCGAAACCCTCGACCGCACGGGACTGGTTGAGGTCGAGGGCGATGCCCGCGGGCTTGCCCTCGATGATGTCGGTGATCACGACGGTGTCGAAGACGTCGTACTCGGCCAGGCGCTGCGCGGTGGTGGAGCCGTAGAATCCGGCGCCGACGACAGTGACCTTCTTACCCATGGTCGTCCCACTCCCTGCTACCAGTCGGTTTTCCGGACGGTATCAGCCATCCTGGCACCGGGCAGGGCAGGGGCGGACGGTTATGGGCCTTCCGTCACCTCAGCCGCGTTCGGCCCGCTCGACCACGTTGGTCAGCAGCATGGCGCGGGTCATCGGACCGACCCCGCCGGGCATCGGCACCACCTTGCCTGCCACCTCGAAGACCTCCGGGTCCACGTCGCCGGTGTAGCGACCCTTGCCGTCGGAGCCGATCACCCGGGTGATGCCCACGTCGACCACGACCGCGCCCGGGGTGACCATCTCGGCGGTGAGCAGGCCGGGTACGCCGGCCGCGACGATGACGATGTCGGCGGCACGGGTGTGTGCGGCGAGGTCGAGGGTGCCGGTGTGGCAGAGCGTCACGGTGGCGTTCTCGCTGCGCCGGGTCAGCAGCAGCCCGAGCGGACGCCCGACGGTGTTGCCCCGGCCCACCACCGCGACGTTGGCGCCGCGCAGCGGCACCTCGTGCCGACGGAGCAGTTCCACGATGCCGCGCGGGGTGCACGGCAGCGGCGCGTCGTAGCCGAGCACCAGCCGACCCAGGTTGACCGGGTGCAGGCCGTCGGCGTCCTTGTCCGGGTCGATCAGTTCGAGCACCCGCTGGGTGTCCAGGTGTGCCGGCAGCGGCAGCTGGACGATGTAGCCGTGGCATGCCGGGTCGGCGTTGAGCTCCGCCACGGCCTGGTCGACCTGCTCCTGGGTCGCGTCGGCCGGCAGCTCCCGCCGCAGCGAGGCGATGCCCACCTCGGCGCAGTCGCGGTGCTTGCCGTTGACGTACGCCTGGGAACCGGGGTCGCTGCCGACCAGGACCGTGCCCAGCCCCGGCACGGTCCCCCGTTCCGCCAGGGCCTTGACCCGCGTCCGCAGCTCGTCCTTGATCTCCGCCGCAGTCGCCTTGCCGTCCAGAAGCGTCGCCGTCACGACCTGATCGTCTCACGCCCACCACCGTCGCCTCCCCCGACCTGGCGGGCCGACGACGCGGACCACGAAACTACTTTCCGTAAGGTGTCGTTCCTCACTCGGAGTGACGGCTTGTGCCGCCGGCCACGACGGCTCCGGACAACGGGCGCACGAACACCCGCAACCCGACGATCGATTCGTCCGGCCCCGAGAAGGCGTCGACCACTGCGTCACGCCCCTCAACCGTCGCAAGCATCCGCGCGCCGCCGACGCTTTGGGCGGTTCGACTTAGCACGCCGACAAGCCCTCGCCAACCTGTACGCCCTCGTTCTGTTACCCCTTCGAGACCGGCACGTTGCCGAGTCCCGGTGCACGACCTACCGTTGCCCAGCGTTGCGCAGAGTCACCTCAATGTCGGGCTCAATAGCGCAGCGTAATGAGATGAGGAGGCTCAATGCGCGTTCGTAGGCTCGCCGCCTGGACCGCCCTCCCGCTCGCGGTGACCCTGGGCCTGGTGGCCTGCGGCTCGGGCGGCAGCGGTTCCGGTGAGAGCGACCCCAACGCGGCCGTGCGGATCGAGATCGCCGAGCCGCAGCACCTGGTGCCGACCAACACCAACGAGACGAGCGGTTCCCAGGTGCTCGCCGCCCTGTTCAGCCCGCTCGTCGACTACGACGAGGCCCACAAGCCGTACGCGGTGGCGGCCGAGTCGATCACGTCCGAGGACAACACCACCTGGACGATCACGCTGAAGGACGGCTACACGTTCCACAACGGCGAGGACGTCACCGCCGACAACTACATCGACGCCTGGAACTACGGCGCGTACGCCCCGAACGGGCAGAACTCCAGCTACTTCTTCGAGAAGATCGCCGGGTACGACGACCTCCAGGGCGAGGACCCGAAGGCCACCACGCTCAGCGGGCTGAAGAAGGTCGACGACGACACCTTCACCGTCACGCTGTCCCAGCCGTACAGCGAGTTCACCGCGATGCTCGGGTACACCGCCTTCTACCCGCTGCCGGAGGCCGCGTTCTCCGCTCCCGGCGAGCTGGCCGAGGGGTACGAGCAGGCGCCGATCGGTCAGGGTCCGTTCAAGATGAAGGGCACCTGGCAGCACGACGCCAAGGTCGAGGTCGAGCGCTACGACGCCTTCCCCGGCGAGCAGCCGAAGGTGGCCGGCGTCGAGTTCCGGATCTACCAGCAGCTCACCGCCGCGTACGCGGACGTGCTGTCGGACAACCTCGACGTGATCAAGACCATCCCGACCGAGAATCTCTCCACCGCCGCCACCGACCTGGGTGACCGGTTCCAGCAGAGTCCCGCGTCGTCGCTGCACTTCCTGGCCTTCCCCACCTTCCAGGAGGAGTACAGCAACCCGGACGTCCGCAAGGCCATCTCGATGGCGATCGACCGTGAGGAGATCACCCGGTCGATCTTCAAGGACTCGCAGCAGCCGGCCCGCTCGTTCGTCTCCCCGGTGGTCGCCGGCTACCGGGAGAACACGGTCGGCTCACCGGGCGAGTTCGACCCGATCAAGGCCAGGGCGCTGTACGAGGCCGCAGGCGGGCCGTCGCAGATCACCCTGTCGTACAACGGCGACGGTGGGCACAAGGACTGGATCGACGCCACCTGCAACCAGCTCAAGGCCAACCTGGGTGTGGACTGCGTCGGCAACGCCGAGCCGAAGTTCGCCGACCTGCTCACCAAGGTCAAGGCCAAGCAGCCGGTCGGCCTGTTCCGGATGGGCTGGATCATGGACTACCCGTCCATGGAGAACTACCTGGGCCCGCTCTACAGCTCGAACGGTTCGTCGAACTACTACGGCTACCGCAACCCGGAGTTCGACAAGCTGCTCGCCGAGGGCGCCAGCGCCCCCAGCGAGGACGAGGCGATCGAGAAGTACCAGGCGGCCGAGGACCTGCTGGCCGAGGAGATGCCGGTGGTGCCGCTGCGCTTCGGGCAGAACAACTTCGGTCACTCGACCAAGGTGAAGAACGTGGAGATGGACCTCTTCGACCGGGTCGACCTGATCCAGATCGAGGCCGTCTCGTAACGACCACGGGCGCGGGTCGGGTCGAGGTGACCCGACCCGCCACGGGGTTCGCCCTTTTTGGGGAGACTGCCTAGTATGTTCCGCTTCATCGTGCGGCGCCTGCTTCAGATGGTCCTGGCCTTCTTCGGCACCACGCTGATCGTCTACGCGCTGATGTTCGCCGGCCAGGGCGACCCGATCCAGGCGCTCGCCGGTGAACGTCCGGTGACCGAGGCCCAACGGGCCTACCTCACCGAGAAGTACCACCTCGACGCGACCGGGGTCGGCGGCTTCTTCTACCGCTACGTCGACTACCTCTCCAACCTGCTCCGTGGCGACCTCGGCGAATCGCTCACCGGCCGGTCGATCGGCGACATCCTCGCCACCGCCTGGCCGGTCACCATCAAACTGGCGCTGATCGCTCTCGCGGTCGCCGTGATCTTCGGAGTCACCGCGGGCGTCCTCGCCGGCATCCGACGGGCCAGCATCTTCGACAACGCCACGCTGCTGCTGACGCTGCTGGTGCTCGGCATCCCGACCATCGTGCTCGCGCCGCTCGCGCAGTACTTCCTCGGCGTCCGGTGGCAGGTCTTCCCACCCACCGCCGGTGCCGACCCCGACTTCCGCTCCCTGCTGCTGCCCGGGATCGTGCTCGGCTCGCTCTCGCTGGCCACCGCGCTGCGGCTGACCCGTACCTCGGTGGCCGAGAACCTGCGCGCCGACTACGTGCGTACCGCCCGCTCCAAGGGCCTGCCGAACCGGCGGGTGGTCAGCGTGCACGTGCTGCGCAACTCGCTCATCCCGGTGATCACCTTCCTCGGCGTCGAGGTGGGCAACCTGATGAGCGGCGCGATCATCACCGAGGGCGTGTTCAACATCCCCGGCGTCGGCTTCAACCTGTTCCGCGGCATCCGCACCGAGGACGGCCCGCTGGTGGTGGGCATCGTCAGCGTGCTCGTCGTGGTCTACCTGGTCTCCAACCTGGTGGTGGACATCCTGTACGCCGTCCTGGACCCGAGGATCCGCTATGTGTGAGCGCAGCGAGGGGGCGGCATGAGTGAGCGCAGCGAACGAATCGGCCAGCGCAGCGGAAATGCCGGCACTGAGCGCAGCGAAGGGACGGCATGAGTGAGCGCCAGCGAACGAATCATCAGCTCAGCGGAAATGCCGGCACCGAGCGCAGCGAGGGGACGGCATGAGTGACTTCGAGACCGTCGCGGCGACGGAGAACCAGGCCGCGCGACGGGGGCCGTCGGGTGAGCCGGGCGCGCCGGATCAGGTCGGCCGTCCCCGCAAGCCGCGCAGCCTGGCCGGGGACGCCTGGCGCGACCTGCGCCGCAAGCCGATCTTCTGGATCAGCTTGTTCCTGGTGCTGCTGGTGGCCGCGATGGCCGCCGCGCCCGGGCTCTTCACCGGCAACGATCCGGGCGACTGCGTGCTGTCCCGGCAGCACGCCGCCCCGTCCGGCGGGGCGATCTTCGGGTACGACTTCCAGGGCTGCGACACGTACGCCCGCGCGGTCTACGGCGCCCGCGCGTCCCTGCTGGTCGGCGCCCTCTCGGCGCTGCTCACCGGGGTGATCGCGTTGGTCGTCGGGATGCTCGCCGGCTACTTCGGCGGCTGGGTCGACGCGGTGCTCTCCCGGGTGATCGACATCGTGCTCGGCATCCCCCTGCTGCTGGCCGCGATCGTGCTGCTCAAGCGGGTCGCCAGCGACAGCGCCACGGTACGCGTCGGTGCCGTCATCTTCGTGCTCGCGGTGCTCGGCTGGACCACCGCCGCCCGGGTGGTCCGCTCGTCGGTGATCACCGCTCGGGAGCAGGACTACGTGTCCGCCGCCCGGATGCTGGGCGCCGGCAACGGCCGGATCATGTGGCGGCACATCCTGCCGAACGCGCTCGCCCCGGCGATCGTGGTGCTGACCATCGCGCTCGGTTCGTTCATCGCCGCCGAGGCGACACTCTCGTTCCTCGGCATCGGCCTGCGGGAGCCCACCATCTCCTGGGGCATCGACATCAACAACGGTCGGGTGCACATGCGGGAGTCGGCGACACCGCTGGTCGTCCCGTCGACGTTCCTGGCCCTGACCGTACTGGCGTTCATCATGCTGGGCGACGCCATCCGCGACGCGTTCGACCCGAAGCTGCGGTGACCGACATGACCACGACGCCACCGACCCCGGCCACCCCCACCCCGCCCGGCGGCCACCTGCTCCAGGTACGGGACCTGCACATCGAGTTCCGCACCGGCGAGGGGGTGGCCAAGGTGATCAACGGGGTCAGCTACCACCTGGATCCGGGCGAGACCCTGGCGGTGCTGGGCGAGTCGGGCTCCGGGAAGTCCGTCACCGCGCAGGCGGTGATGGGCATCCTGGACAGCCCACCGGCGCACGTCAGCTCCGGACAGATCCTCTATCAGGGGCGCGACCTGCTCACCCTGCCCAAGGAGCAACGCCGGCAGGTGCGGGGCAAGGAGATCGCGATGATCTTCCAGGACGCCCTCTCCGCGTTGAACCCGGTCTTCCCGGTCGGTTGGCAGATCGGTGAGACGCTGCGCCAGCGGCTCGGCATGTCCCGGGCCGACGCCCGTCGCCGCGCGGTGGAGTTGATGGACCTGGTGCAGATCCCGGCCGCCGACGCACGTCTGGGCGACTATCCGCACCAGTTCTCCGGCGGTATGCGCCAGCGCGTGATGATCGCGATGGCGCTGGCCATGGAACCGAAGGTGCTCATCGCCGACGAACCGACCACCGCGCTCGACGTCACCGTGCAGGCGCAGATCATGGACCTCCTCGCCGACCTGCGGCGGGACCTGGACATGGCGATGATCCTGATCACCCACGACCTGGGCGTGGTCGCCGACGTGGCCGACCGGATCGCCGTCATGTACGCGGGCCGCATCGTCGAGCACGCCGACGTGCGGTCGCTGTACCGGGCACCTGCCCACCCGTACACCAAGGGGCTGCTGGCGTCGATCCCGCGCCTGGACCAGCGCGGCGGGCGGCTCTCCACCATCCGGGGCCTGCCGCCGAACCTGATGCGCATCCCCAGCGGCTGTCCCTTCCATCCCCGATGCCCGTACGCGCAGCAGGTCTGTGTGGACGAGGTACCGCACGACCTGGTCCTCGGCGACGGCCGGACCAGTGCGTGCCACTTCGCGCAGGAGGTACGTGATGACCGCGCCGACTGAGCCCACCACCGTGCGCGGCGAGACGCTCCTCGACGTCGACGACGTGGTCAAGCACTTCCCGATCACGCAGGGGGTGCTGTTCCAGAAGAAGGTCGGCGCGGTGAAGGCCGTCGACGGGGTGAGCTTCCAGCTCCGCCGGGGCGAGACGCTGGGCATCGTCGGCGAGTCCGGCTGCGGCAAGTCCACCCTGGCCCGGCTGCTGATGCGGCTGGAACGCCCGACCGCCGGGCGGGCCACCCTGGCCGGGCAGGACCTCTTCGCCGCCTCCGGCGCCCGGCTGCGCCGGATCCGCCGGAACATGCAGATGGTCATGCAGGACCCGTACACCTCGCTGAACCCGAGGATGACCGTCGGCGACATCATCGGCGAGCCGTTCGAGATCCACCCCGAGGCGGCCCCGAAGGGCAGTCGCGACCGGCGGGTGCAGGAGCTGCTCGACGTGGTCGGGCTGAACCCGGAACACGTCAACCGCTACCCGCACCAGTTCTCCGGCGGTCAGCGGCAGCGCATCGGCATCGCCCGGGCACTCGCGCTGCGGCCCGAGGTGATCGTCTGCGACGAGCCGGTCTCCGCGCTGGACGTCTCCATCCAGGCCCAGGTGATCAACCTGTTGGAGCAACTCCAGGACGAGTTGGGGCTGTCGTACATCTTCATCGCGCACGACCTGTCCGTGGTGCGGCACATCTCGGACCGGATCGCGGTGATGTACCTGGGCCGCATCGTGGAGATCGGCACCGAGGACGAGATCTACCAGCGCGCCACCCACCCGTACACACAGGCACTGCTCTCGGCCGCGCCGGTGCCGGACCCGGACGCCCGGGAGCATCGGACGGTGATCCGGTTGCACGGTGACGTGCCGAGCCCGGCCGACCCGCCGAGCGGCTGCCACTTCCGGACCCGCTGCTGGAAGGCCCAGGAGATCTGCGCCGTCGAGGATCCGCAGGCGGTGCCACGGGCCGCCGACCCGCACCCGTCCGCCTGTCATTTCGCCGAGCTGCGATCGGTGTAAGGAAGGGTCCCCTGCTAACGCCTGGTGTATAGCAGGGGACCCTTCCTAACATCACAGCCGCAAGCGCACACGGCGCCGCCGGTCGCGCGGCGGCGGGTCAGTGGAAGAAGTGCCGGGTGCCGGTGAGGTACATGGTGACGCCGGCCTGCTTGCAGGCGGCGATCACCTCCTCGTCCCGGATCGAGCCGCCCGGCTGCACGATGGCCCGGATGCCGGCGTCGATGAGGATCTGCGGGCCGTCGGCGAACGGGAAGAACGCGTCCGAGGCCGCCACCGCGCCCCGCGCCCGGTCGGCACCGGCCCGGCTGACCGCCAGTCGCGCCGAGTCCACCCGGTTGACCTGCCCCATCCCGACACCGACCGTGGCGCCGTCCTGCGCCAGCAGGATCGCGTTGCTCTTCACCGCGCGCACCGCCCGCCAGGCGAAGGCCAGGTCGGCCAGGGTCGCCTCGTCGGCCGCGTCACCGGTGGCCAGCCGCCAGGTCGCCGGGTCGTCGCCCTCGGCGTCGACCGCGTCGCGTTCCTGCACCAGCACGCCGCCGGTGATCTGCCGCCACTCCGTGGACGGCGGACGGAACTCCGGTGCCCGCAGCAGCCGGATGTTCTTCTTGGCCTGGAGCACCTCGGCGGCCCCCGGCTCGTAGCCGGGCGCCACCACGACCTCGGTGAAGATCTCGGCGATCTGCCCGGCCAGCTCGACCGAGACCGGACGGTTCACCGCGATGACGCCGCCGAAGGCGGAGACCGGGTCGCAGGCGTGTGCCTTGCGGTGCGCCTCGGCCACGTCCGCGCCGACCGCGATCCCGCACGGGTTGGCGTGCTTGATGACGGCCACCGCCGGCTGGTCGGCGAAGTCGTTCGCGGCCCGCCAGGCGGCGTCGGCGTCGACGTAGTTGTTGTAGGACATCTCCTTGCCGTGCAACTGCTCGGCCTGGGCCAGGCCGGGCGGGCTCGCCGGGTCCGCATAGACCGCCGCGCCCTGGTGCGGGTTCTCGCCGTACCGCAGCACCGCCTGCCGCCGCAGCGCCAGCCCGGCGAACTCCGGCCCGCCGTCGGCGGCCGGGGCCAGGGACGTGGCGAACCAGTCGGCGACCGCCACGTCGTACTCGGCGATGTCGGCGAAGGCGCGGGCGGCCAGCGCCCGCCGCTGCGCCAGGGTGAAGCCACCGCCGTCGAGCGCGGCCACCAGCAGCGGGTACGCGGCCGGGTCGGTCACCACGGCCACCGAGGCGTGGTTCTTGGCGGCGGCACGCACCATCGCCGGACCGCCGATGTCGATCTGCTCGACGCACTCGTCCTGGCTGGCGCCGGAGGCGACGGTCTGCTGGAACGGGTAGAGGTTGGAGACCAGCAGGTCGACCCCGGCGATGCCGTGCTCGTCGAGCTGGGCGACGTGGGTGTCCTTGCGCAGGTCGGCGAGGAGTCCACCGTGGATCTTCGGGTGCAGGGTCTTCACCCGGCCGTCGAGGATCTCCGGGAAGCCGGTCACCTGCTCCACGGCGGTCACCGGTACGCCGGCACCGGCGATCGTCGACGCGGTGCTGCCGGTCGAGACGATCTCCACCCCGGCGGCGTGCAGGGCCTTGGCCAGGTCGACCAGACCGCTCTTGTCGTAGACGCTGACCAGTGCCCGCCGGATCGGGCGGCGCCCGTCCTCGATGGAACTCACGGAACTGTGACCTTTCTCCCGGTGATCGTCCAGCCGTCGCGGACCAGCCGGCCCACCTGCTCGACGAGTTGCTGCCGCTCGGCTTCCTTGATGCGCTCGGTGAGCGTGTCCACGTCGTCGTCGTCGTGCACCGGCACCGCCACCTGCGCCACGATCGGGCCGGTGTCCATTCCGGCGTCGACGAAGAAGAGCGTCGCCCCGGTGACCTTCACGCCATAGGCGAGCGCGTCCCGCGGGCCGTGGATGCCGGGGAAAGCCGGCAGCAGGGTGTTGTGCGTGTTCAGGTAGCGGTCGCCGAAGGCGGCGAGGAACCGGGAACCGACAAGCTTCAGGAACCCGGCGGAGACGACCAGGTCGGGCCGGTGCGCGGCGACCTGCTCGGTGAGCGTCGCGTCCCACTCCTCGCGGGACGGGTGGTCCTTGACCTTCGCCACGAAGGTCGGCACCCCGGCGGCGGCGGCCCGGTCCAGCCCGGCGATGCCGTCGCGGTCCGCGCCCACCGCGACCACCCGGGCCCCGTACGCCGGGTCGGCGGTCGCGTCCAGCAGCGCCTGCAGGTTGCTGCCGGAGCCGGAGACGAGGACGACGATGCGGGCGGGCTCGGTCACCGGCACACCCTATCCGGCGGCGAATCAGCGCTGGTCCGGTGCCCACCCGATGGGCCGCCGACCCTTCGCCGACCACCGAAGTCGCACAGACCGGGTACGCTGCCGGTCGCTTGGGACCGGCGCATGTCCGGCCCGCACCCGTCAGCGACACGTACGTGAGGAGCTCGTCACCATGCAGCCCGGATACCCGTCCCAGCCGCCCCAGCAGGTCGACAACAACATGACGATGTCGATCGTCGCCATCTTCCTGTTCTGGCCGCTGGCGATCCCCGCCATCATCAACGCCTCGAAGGTCAACCAGCTGCTCCAGCAGGGTGACTACGCCGGTGCCCAGGCCGCGTCCGCCGAGTCGAAGAAGTGGTCCAAGTGGGCCATCATCGTCGGTGTCGCGTGGCTCGTGATCGTGCTGCTCTGCTGCCTGGGCGGTGGCGTCCTCGGTTCGCTCAGCGGCTCGAACGCCTGAGTAACGGAACCACATGCAACCCGGTAACCCCGGTCAGGACCCGTACGGCCAGCAACAGCCGTACGGGGATCCGACAGCTCCACCTCCGCACAACCCGTACGCGCCACCGGCGGCCAATCCCTACGCACCTCCGCCGGCCAACCCGTACGCCACACCGGAGCCGCACACGCCCGCGGTCGACCCGTACCAGCAGGCAGACCCGTACCAGCAGGTCGATCCGTACCAGCAGGTCGACCCGTACGGCCAGCAGCCGCCCACCTCGGGGCAGCCCTACGATCCGTACTCTGCACCGCCCGCCGGACAGCCGGCGTACGGTCAGCCCCCGGCCTACGGGCAGCCGCCGACGTCGGGGCACCCCTACGGCCAGCCCTACCAGGACCCGTACGCCCCGCAGCCGTACGGCGGCGCGCCGATGTACCCGCACGCGGGTTTCGTCGGCCACGGCGGCCAGCAGAACACCCTCGCGCTGGTGGCGATGATCCTGGGCATCGCGTCGATCCCGCTGAACTGCTGCTACCTCGGTATTCCGCTGGGTCTGGCCGCGGTCATCACCGGCTGGCTCGGCAAGCAGAAGGTCGACCAGGGCCTGGCCGGCAACCCGGGGCAGGCACTCACCGGCCTGATCTGCGGCGGCATCGGCCTGCTGCTGGGCCTGCTCTATGTCGTGCTGATCGCGGTGAACTACGCCGTGCCGCGACTTTGAACCAGCAGTACGCGAGGGGCGCTCCGGACGACCGGGGCGCCCCTCGTCGTGAGCAGGCCCGCTGTCGAGGTCTGGCCGCCCTGCGGCAGGCCTAGACGGCGCGTCGGGTGAGCCAGCGGACCGCCCCCGCACCGAGCACCGCCCCACCGCCCGTGATCAGCGTCGCGGCCAGCGCCACCTGCCACCCGACCGGGCCGACCTCGGCCAGCCGACCGGCACCGAGCGGTCCGCCGGAGACCTCCGCGAGCACCCCCAGCAGCACCCCGGCCACCGGACCGACGAGTACGGCCGGCACCAGCAGACGCCGCCAGCGCAGCGGAGCGCGGTCCGCCCCGGCCGACCGGATCAACCGGCGGGCCAGCAGCCCACCGGCGGCCATACCCACCAGGACCGGCATCGCGAGAACCATGATCGAGGCGGGCCCGTCGACCGGCCCGCTCGGCAGCCCGGCGAACAACGGCAGCGCCGGTAGCGCGCCGACGGAGACCTCGCTGGTGCGGACGGCCGTGTCGGTGCCCACGGCGAAACCGGGCCCGAGCAGGTAGCTGGTGGACCAGACGGTGGCGTTGGGCGCGTACGCCAGGCTGACCAGCGTGATGCCAGCCTGCCCGGCCACACCGGTGCGGTAGGCGCCGATCAGGTCGGCCGCGTCGCCCCCGCCGGTCGCCACGGCCAGTCCCGCCCCGGCGGCTCCCGCGCCGAGCAGCACCAACGCGGCCACCAGACCGGCACGGACCCCTTCGCGTACCGGCCCCGGCAGCTGCCCTGCGAGCACCTCGGCCAGCCCGGTGGTCCGGGCCGCGCCGAGACCCGCGGCGAGCGTGCCGAGCACCGCGAGCGTCACGCCGGCCCGTGGCCATGACACACCGGTGCCACCGGAATCGACGAGCAGCGCGGCGAGCAGGCCGATCAGGGCGTATCCGACGCCGACCGCCGCCGCGACGGCGACCGTGCGGCCCGGGGACCGGTCGCCGCGTGCGCCGACCGCGCGGCTGGCGTGCACGCCGGCCCGGGTGAGCCGCCAGATCGCCAGCACGGTGACCGCGAGCGGGGCCAGGCCCAGGGGGCCGGCGGCGGTCTCCAGCGGTACGCCGTGCCCGAGCAGCCAACCGGCCGCGCCCGCGCGGATCGCGCCCAGCGGGGTGGCGGCGCCTTCGCTGAGCTGGAACAACCAGAGCACGAGCACCACCGGCAACCAGGAGGTGAGCGCGGCCCCACCGGCCGCCACCAGCGCGGCGACCGCGAGGGGCGGGTGACGGCGGCCGCCGGGTGTGCCCCGTTGCACCGGTACCCGACGGGGCGGGCCGGCACGACCGGGTGGCCGGGCGCCGACCCCACGGGCGTCGGTGGCCCGGCGGGGCTGGTCAGGGGTGACGGAGGACATCGTCTCTACTCTGGCATGTCGGGGCCGCCTCGGCTGTCCGACACCACCCCGTCCGGAGGTGAGTTCGCCTGATCCGCCGTGCCGGCAAGGGGCTCCGGTCTAGCCTCGGCTCAGAGCCGTGGCCGACGTCGCGGCAGTTAGTGTCCGGAGGGAAGCCGTGAACGCTCCGTATCCACCGCCCCCGCCGCCACCGGCGGGCCGGGACCGCACCACCCTGTGGGGCGTGCTGGGCATCGTGACCGGGGTGCTCTGTTGCGGCATCCTCGGCATCGTCTTCGGTTGGCTGTCGATCCGCGACGCGCGCCGCTACCGGCAGTCCCCGGTGCTGGGCTACGTCTCGATCGGTCTGGGTGTGGTCAACATCGTGGTCAGCCTGATCCTGTCCGCCACGGGCAACTACCCGTACTGGAACCGCTGAGGGGCCGACCTTCCGGTCGGCCCCTCGAAGACTGTCGTACCGGCTCAGCCGGCGGACATGATCTCGCGCATCAGCTTGGCGGTCTCGGTCGGGGTCTTGCCGACCTTGACACCCACCGCCTCCAGCGCCGCCTTCTTCGCGTCGGCGGTGCCCGCCGAACCGGAGATGATCGCACCGGCGTGCCCCATGGTCTTGCCGGGCGGGGCGGTGAAGCCGGCGATGTAGCCGACCACCGGCTTGGTGACGTTGGCCTTGATGTACTCGGCCGCCCGCTCCTCGGCGTCGCCGCCGATCTCACCGATCATCACGATGGCGTCGGTGTCCGGGTCGGCCTCGAACGCGGCCAGCGCGTCGATGTGCGTGGTACCGATGATCGGGTCGCCACCGATGCCGACGCAGGTCGAGAAGCCGATGTCCCGCAGCTCGTACATCATCTGGTAGGTCAGCGTGCCGCTCTTGCTGACCAGGCCGATCCGGCCGCTGCCGGTGATGTCGGCCGGGATGATGCCGGCGTTGGAGGCACCCGGCGAGGCGATGCCGGGGCAGTTCGGCCCGACGATCCGGGTCCGCTCGCCCTTGCCCGTGTTGTACGCCCAGAAGGCGGCGGTGTCGTGCACCGGCACGCCCTCGGTGATCACCACGGCCAGCGGGATCTCGGCGTCGATCGCCTCGATGACCGCGCCCTTGGTGAACTGCGGGGGCACGAAGATGACGGTGACGTCGGCACCGGTGTCCTTCATCGCGTCCGCGACGCTGGCGAAGACCGGCAGCTCGGTGCCGTCGAAGTCGACGGTGGTGCCCGCCTTGCGCGGGTTCACGCCGCCGACGACGTTGGTGCCGGCCGCGAGCATCCGCCGGGTGTGCTTGGAACCCTCGGAACCGGTCATCCCCTGGACGATGACCTTCGAGTCCTTGGTCAGCCAGATAGCCATTGTCAGACCCCCGCAGCCGCCAGCTCGGCGGCCCGCTCGGCCGCGCCGTCCATGGTGTCGACCCGCTGCACGAGCGGGTTGTTCGCGCTGTCGAGGATCGCCCGACCAGCTTCGGCGTTGTTGCCGTCGAGCCGCACGACGAGCGGCTTGGTGACCTGCTCCCCGCGCTGCTCCAACAGGGCCAGCGCCTGGATGATGCCGTTGGCGACCTCGTCGCAGGCGGTGATGCCACCGAAGACGTTGACGAAGACGCTGCGGACCGACGGGTCGGAGAGCACGATCTCCAGGCCGTTGGCCATCACCGCGGCGCTCGCGCCACCGCCGATGTCGAGGAAGTTGGCCGGCTTGACACCGCCGTGCCGCTCACCGGCGTACGCGACCACGTCGAGCGTGGACATGACCAGGCCCGCGCCGTTGCCGATGATGCCGACCTCGCCGTCGAGCTTGACGTAGTTGAGGTCCTTCTCCTTGGCCGCCTGCTCCAGCGGGTCCACGGTCGCCTGGTCGACCAGGGCCTCGTGGTCCGGGTGCCGGAAGCCGGCGTTCTCGTCCAGCGAGATCTTGGCGTCCAGCAGCAGCAGCGTGCCGTCACCGGTCTTGGCCAACGGGTTGACCTCGACCAGGGTGGCGTCCTCGGCGACGAACGCCTTCCAGAGCCCCACCGCGACGTCGACGAGCTGGTCGGCGAGATCGGCCGGGAAGCCGGCTGCGGTGACGATCTCCCGGGCCTTGGCCTCGTCGACACCCTTGACGGCGTCGATCGGGGCCTTGACCACCTTGTCCGGGGTCTCCGCGGCGACCTGCTCGATGTCCATGCCGCCGGCCACGCTGGCGATGCAGAGGAAGGTGCGGTTCGCCCGGTCCAGCAGGTACGAGAAGTAGTACTCGTCGGCCACGTCCGCGGTCACCGTGATCATGACCTTGTGGACCGTGTGGCCCTTGATGTCCATGCCGAGGATGTCGGTGGCGCGGGCCACCGTCTCCTCCGCGCCCTCGGCGAGCTTGACGCCGCCGGCCTTGCCTCGCCCGCCGACCTTCACCTGCGCCTTGACGACCACTCGGCCGCCGAGGCGATCGGCGATCGCGCGGGCCTCCTCCGGGGTGGTGGCAACGCCGCCGGCGAGCACGGGAAGACCGTGCCGCTCGAACAGGTCCCGCCCCTGGTATTCGTACAGGTCCACGATTGCGCGTCCCGTCCCGTCTCCGCGGCGCACCGTCGCGCCGCCACCAGCGTATGGAAAGTAAACAGTGCGGTGCCTGACATCAGTCGAAGTTGACGCAGACCGCTGAACCTCGCACGGCCCGAACCGCACGGCGCTCGCGCACCGCACCCACCCGGTGGATCCGTCGGACCGTGGGCGGAGGTGGTGCGAGGTCCATTGGGCGCAGCCTAACGATGTCGGCACGGGCGGCAACCGAGCGGGTGCGGGGTGTGCGGTAATCCACAGCCACCACCGACGCTGTGTCACCGGTGTGCGCCACGCCGCAGCGGCCGCCCCGATGTCACCCGTTCGAGCGATCTCGGCGGGCCTGGCAGGGAACCGGACGTCGGCGCGTAACCCGGTTGGCAGGGCCTCGTTGAGTCAGGTGTCGGAGCGCTGAACGGCGCGAGGACGCAAGCGGCCGATGCCCTGTCGGTCGAGGGGTGGCGGCGGGGCATCGTGCATAGAGGGGCCGGACGTGTGAGGGGTGCGTCCGGCCCCTCCCCTTGCCCGCATTCGCCCCACGTCCCCGTACCCGACTCTCGCGTCGGCCCCCGGGTCCGCTCGTCCGGGTCAGCTCACCGGCTGGGCGACGTTGCTACGGACCCACTCCACGATGGACTGGGTGGTCGCGCCCGGCGTGAAGATCTTGGCCACGCCGATCTGCTCCAGCTCCGGGATGTCCGCGTCCGGGATGATGCCCCCGCCGAAGACCACGATGTCCCGGGCGTCGCGCTCGCCCAGCAGTTCGAGCACCCGGCGGAACAGCGTCATGTGCGCGCCGGAGAGCACCGAGAGACCGACCGCGTCGGCGTCCTCCTGGATGGCGGTCTCCACGATCTGCTCCGGGGTCTGGTGCAGGCCGGTGTAGATGACCTCCATGCCGGCGTCGCGGAGAGCGCGGGCCACCACCTTGGCCCCACGGTCGTGGCCGTCCAGGCCCGGCTTGGCGACGACGACCCGAACACGAGAGCTCATCAGCGCATCCCTTTCACCGGCTCCGGGGCTTTCACCTGAACGAACGGTAACCCGCGCCACGGATTCCGGGGAACCGGGGCCGGGACCCGAGGACGGACCCGCCGCCACGACGACCTCACACACAGGCACGACCGACGCGGCTCGGGTCAAGGAGGACGACTCCGCCGATCGGTCACGGTCTGCGACGAACGGACGATAACGAGGGCAGCCCACTAGTGCCGCGAGCCATGACATTAATGGACGGAAAGGGACAGAAAGGTGCAACGAGTTCGGCGCTCCGGCTTGTGGGGCGACTGACGGTTGGCTACCGTGTCCACGGTTGTCATCAGGTTTGCGGACGGGTGACGACGCGACCAGCCGACGGACGGATCACTGATCCGGACGGCGGCCGAACGCTTCGGAACCCCGACAACGGAGGGTGTGCGTGCGCCAGCGCCTGTCGTCTGAGCCCGATCGATATCGCGGTCGCCGCCGCGTACCCACCCCCCCACGTAGCCGTTACGCCGCAGTCGTCACCACCGCCTTCGTCGGTGCCGGCGTGGTGGCACTGGGCGCCGGCGCACTGCCGGACGCCAAGAGCGTCGAACAGTCGGTGCTCGACGAGCTGAAGCAGGCCGCCGTCAGCAGCCAGGGAGCTGCCGAGCGCGCCGACGCCGCCGAGCGGCCCTCCCGGGACGGCCGCAGCGCCCCGGAGAGCGTCGAGGACTCCGGCGTCTGGCTGCTGCCGCTGCAGGGCTACGACTTCAACTCCCCCTACGGCATGCGCTGGGGCAAGCTGCACACCGGCATCGACCTGGTCGCACCGGAGGGCACCCCGTACGTCTCGATCCACGAGGGCACCGTCACCAAGGCCGGCTGGTTCGGCGGGTACGGCAACGCCGTGATCGTCCAGCACCCGGACGGCAGCGAGGCGATCTACGGCCACTCCTCGGCGTTGAGCGTCCGGGAAGGCCAGCAGGTCAAGGCCGGCGACCAGCTCGGCCTGGTGGGCAACACCGGCCACTCCTACGGGGTCCACCTGCACCTGGAGATCCATGTCAAGGGCAAGCCGCTCGACCCGGTGCCCTGGCTCCAGGAGCGCGGAGTGGACATCAAGCTGCAAGTCGAGGCAATCTACAGCGAGGTAACGGAGTCCTGACACCCCGTTGCACCCGTTGACCGCCCGGATCGATCGATCCGGGCGGTTTTGCGTGCGCGGCCCGAACGCAAAGTGTCCCAGGCCACAGGCTGCTTTGTGGCGGAGCGCACACCACAGCCGACGCACCGACCCGGTCATCCGGTGGCAACCGGGGACAGAACCGGGCGGCCGTCCCGCCGCCACCATCCACCCGCCGAACCCCGGTACCCGACACGCACCCGACCGACACCAGGATTTCCAGGTCACGTACCCCTCGATCCAGTGAGGTCCGCTCCGTGCAGGACGACAGCTCCACCCCGAACCGCACGCTCTCCCACGCTCCCGCCCGGCACCGCCGCCGGATCGGCCGGCGCGGCCGTCGGCTGGCCGTCGGCGCGGTCGCCGTGCTGGGACTCGGACTCGGTGGTGTCGTCGTGACCAATCTCGACGACAGCCCCACCCCGAGCCCCGTCTCACTCGACGCGCAGGCCCGCGCCGAAGCCGCCGCCCGCGCGGAGGCCGCCGACCGCGCCGACCGCTCGGCCCGCGAGTCGGTCGCCCCGGCCACGCCGGAGAGCCCGACACCGACCCCGACGGCGAGCCCGACCAGGACACCCAGCGCGAGCCCGACCGCGAAACCCCGCCCGACGGCGACCAGGGCCAGCAAGGCCGCTCCGAAGACCACCACGAGCACCGCGTCGAAGCCCGACTGGGTCATCCCGATGGCCGGCGCCGCCGTCACCTCGTGCTACGGCCCCCGGTGGGGCACACTGCACGCCGGCATCGACTTCGCACTGCCCGCCGGCACACCGGTGCGGGCCGCCTCCAAGGGCACCGTCACGAAGGCCGGCGACGTCGGTGACGGGTACGGCATCTCGGTCGTCATCGACCACGGCAACGGCTACCTCACCCACTACGCCCACCTGAGCACCACCCGGGTGAACGTGGGTGCGAAGGTCAGCACCGGCCAGACCATCGGACTGGAGGGCTCCACCGGCGACTCCACCGGGCCGCACCTGCACTTCGAGGTACACCAGGGTCAGATGTGGAACCAGATCGACCCGGCGCCGTTCCTGCGCGCCCGCGGCATCGACGTGGCGTGCTGACCTGATCGCCCGGTGCACCGGTCCCACCCGGGCCGGTGCACCGGTCCGTCAGATCTTCTCGATCGGGGCGTGCCGCAGCACCAGCCACAACGTCTGGTCGCCAAAGTCGATCTGCGCGCGGGCACCCGGACCATGGCCCTCCACGGTCACCACCCGGCCGAGTCCGTACCGCTGGTGGTTGACCCGGTCCCCGGCGGAGACCTTGGGGCCCTGGGGCAGCTCGCTCGCGGTGGCCAGCCGGCTGCCGTCCACGCCGAGCTTGCGGGCCAGCTGGACCGCGCGGGGCGTACCCCCGGTGAAGCCGCCGCCCACCCGGTCCGCGCGACCACCCACGCCGCCGCCACCGCCACCCCAGGAGGTGTACGACCCCTCCGTGCGTTCCCAACGGACCAACTCGGTCGGCAACTCCTCCAGGAACCGCGACGGCGGGTTGTACGCCGGCTGCCCCCACGCCGACCGGGTCACCGCCCGGGACAGGAAGAGGCGCTGCCGGGCGCGGGTGATGCCCACGTACGCCAGCCGCCGCTCCTCCTCCAGCTCACGGGTGTCGCCCAGCGAGCGCAGGTGCGGGAAGACACCGTCCTCCAGGCCGGTCAGGAAGACCACCGGGAACTCCAGCCCCTTGGCGGTGTGCAGGGTCATCAGCGTGACCACGCCCTGGTGCTCGGGATCGTCCGAAGGGATCTGGTCGGCGTCGGCCACCAGGGCCACCTGCTCCAGGAAGCCGGCCAGCGTGGCCCGCTCCCCCTCCGCGCCGGTCGCCTCGATCCGTTCGGTGTACTCCCGGGCGACGCTGACGAGCTCCTGGAGGTTGTCCACCCGGCCCGCGTCCTGCGGGTCCAGGCTCTCCTCCAGCTCGCTCAGGTAGCCCGAGCGGGTCAGCACCGCCTCCAGCACCTCCTCCGGGGTGCCGTCAACAGCCACCTCCCGGGCGGAGTCGAGCAGTGCCACGAAGTCGGCGATGCCGTTGGCGGCGCGGGTGGAGATGCCCGGCGCGTCCTTGGCCCGACGCAGCGCCGCACCGAACGAGATGCGGTCCCGGCTGGACAGTGCCTCCACGCACGCCTCGGCCCGGTCACCGATGCCCCGCCGGGGCGTGTTCAGGATCCGGCGCAGACTCACCGTGTCGTCGTCGTTGACCACCGCGCGCAGGTAGGCGAGCGCGTCGCGGACCTCCTTGCGCTCGTAGAAGCGCACCCCGCCGACGACCTTGTACGGCAGGCCGACCCGGATGAACACCTCCTCGAAGACGCGGGACTGCGCGTTGGTGCGGTAGAAGACCGCCACGTCGCCCGGCCTGGCCTCGTCGGCGTCGACCAGCCGGTCGATCTCCCGACCCACCCAGTCCGCCTCGGCGTGCTCGGTGTCGGCGACGTACCCGACGATCTGCTCGCCCGCCCCGGCATCGCTCCACAGCCGCTTCGGCTTGCGGGAGGTGTTGCGGTCGATCACCGCGTTGGCCGCGTTCAGGATGGTCTGGGTGGAGCGGTAGTTCTGCTCCAGCAGGATGGTGCGGGCGTCACCGAAGTCGCGTTCGAACTCCAGGATGTTGCGGATCGTCGCGCCCCGGAAGGCGTAGATCGACTGGTCCGCGTCACCGACCACGCACAGCTCCGCCGGAGCCAGCCCTTCGGTGCCGGCGACCAGTTCCTTGATCAGCACGTACTGCGCGTGGTTGGTGTCCTGGTACTCGTCGACCAGCACGTGGCGGAACCGACGGCGGTAGGTCTCGGCCACGTGCGGGTGCGACTGGAGCAGGTGCACCGTGGTCATGATCAGGTCGTCGAAGTCGAGCGCGTGCGCCTCTCGCAGCCGTCGCTGGTACAGCGTGTACGCCTCGGCCAGCGCCCGTTCGTTCGGCCCCGACGCCCGGCCCGCGAAGGTCTCCGGGTCGACCAGCTCGTTCTTGAGGTTGGAGACCTGGGCCGCCAGACCCCGCGCCGGATAGCGCTTCGGGTCCAGGTCGAGCTCGCGGGTGACCATCTGCATCAACCGGCGGGAGTCGTCGGCGTCGTAGATCGAGAAGGTGGACTTGAGCCCGGCGTGCGCGTGCTCGGCACGCAGGATCCGGACGCAGGCGGAGTGGAACGTGGACACCCACATCATCCGGGCGCGCGGACCGACCAGGGCGGTCACCCGCTCCTTCATCTCACCGGCGGCCTTGTTGGTGAAGGTGATCGCAATGATCTCTCCGGGATGCACGTCCCGCGCGGCGAGCAGGTATGCGATCCGGTGGGTCAGAACCCGGGTCTTGCCGGAACCGGCACCGGCGACGATCAACAGCGGTGAACCGGCGTGGGTGACCGCGTCCCGCTGGGGGCCGTTGAGGCCCTCCACCAGATCGGCGGGGTCGAGGCGGCCGGGAGCCGGCCGACGCGGCGGCAACGCCCGGTCGGGCTCGGGCGCGGACGGGGACGCGGGGATGTCGAAGAGAGGATGCATCGCAGGGCGAGTCTATGCCGCCGCCCCGACATCCCCGCCCCGCGCCGCCCCCGGTGTAAGGAAGGGCCCCCTACTCACGCCTCGTGTATAGGAAGGGTCCCTTCCTTACCGGTTTCCTTGCGCGGCGGCGGCTGCGGCGGCATACTCGACGGCGTGTTCGACCAGCGCTTCTACTTTTACTACGGCCCCGGGAGTCCGGCAGCCGTAGGTCGCGCCTGATCGACAAGACCTACGAAAAGCCCCGGGCTCTCGGAGTCCGGGGCTTTTGTCGTCCCGGGATCCGGGCACCGGGCACCACACCGTGAGAGGTACCCGAAGATGACAGACGTGATGGAGCAGAACGGCGTCCCAGGCGAGTCCGGCACGACCCCGAACGGCACCGGCGCGGAGGGCGGCACCAGCCCCGGCCTGGACACCCCGAAGACCGGGACCGCGGAACCGGGCGCCGCCGCCCGCATCGCCGAGATCCGGGTACGGATCGACGAGATCGACCGCACGATCGTCGAGCTGTGGCAGGAACGGGCCGCCCTGTCCCGCGAGGTCGGCGCGACCCGGATGGCCTCCGGCGGCACCCGGCTGGTGCTCTCCCGCGAGCAGGAGATCCTGGAGCGCTTCCGGGTCGCTCTCGGTGCCGACGGCACCCAGTTGGCGCTGCTGCTGCTGCGGGCCGGTCGCGGCCCACTGTGACCGAGCGGGTCCGTCGGCGAGGCGCGTCAGGGTTCGACCGTCCCCATGAGCAGGCGCCGGGCCGACCGTGGCGGCCCGGACACGCAGTCCGGGCACGGTGGTCCGAACGCGGACCGGGGCGCCGGCCGCTGGTGACGGCCGACGCCCCGAATCACTGAGGAGGCACTACCTTCACCGCCGCTCCCGGTTTGGATGACCGGCCACGACGGCGTCTGTGTGGCTACTCCGTCGCGTGCACCACGTCGCGTACCTCGGCGAAGTGGCAGGCGCTCGGGTGGCCGGACTTGTCCCTGACCTGCAGCAGCGGCTCCTCTTCCGCACAGACGTCCTGCGCCTTCCAGCAGCGGGTACGGAACCTGCAGCCGGACGGCGGGTTGGCCGGCGACGGCACGTCGCCGGTCAGGACGATCTGGTCACGGTGCCCACGCAACGTCGGGTCCGGCACCGGCACCGCCGACAGCAGCGCCTGGGTGTACGGATGCGTGGGCGACTCGTAGATCTCGTCCTCGGTGCCGATCTCGACGATCTTGCCGAGGTACATCACCGCGACCCGGTCGGCGATGTGCCGCACCACGGACAGGTCGTGCGCGATGAAGATGTACGACAGACCCAGCTCGTTCTGGAGCTTCTCCAGCAGGTTGATCACCTGAGCCTGGATGGAGACGTCCAGCGCCGAGACCGGCTCGTCGCAGAGGATGATCTCCGGGTTGAGCGCCAGCGCACGGGCGATCCCGATGCGCTGCCGCTGGCCGCCGGAGAACTGGTGCGGGTAGCGGTTGATGTGGTCGGGGTTCAGGCCGACCAGCTCCAGCAGCTCCTGCACCTTGGGCCGACGCTGGCCCTTCGGCACCACGTCCGGGTGCACCTCGAACGGCTCGCCGATGATGTCGCCGACGGTCATTCGCGGGTTCAGCGAGGTGTACGGGTCCTGCATCACCAGCTGGATGTTCCGCCGACCCCGACGCCGTTCCTCGGAGCCGACCTTGGCCATGTTCTTGCCCTGCACGAACAGGTCACCGGAGGTCGGCGTCTCCAGACCCACGAGCAGCCGGGCCAACGTCGACTTGCCGCAACCGGACTCGCCCACGATGCCGAGGGTCTCGCCGCGCCGCAGCTCCAGGTTGATCCCGTCGACCGCGCGGACCGCCCCGACCTGCTTCTTGAAGACGATGCCCCGGGTCAGCGGGAAGTGCTTGACCAGGTCACGGGTCTCCAACACCACGTCACTCATCGCCCTTGACCTCCTTCCAGAAGTGGCAGGCAGCCGTCCGGCTCGGCGACACCTGGTACAGCGGCGGCGCCGGGTCCTGCTTGCAGACGTCCTGGGTGTACCGGCACCGGGGGTTGAAGGCGCATCCACGAGGGATGTTGGTCAGCGCCGGGGGCAGGCCCTTGATGGCGCTGAGCTCCTGGCCCTTGAGGTCCAGCCGCGGGATCGACTCCAGCAGACCCTTCGTGTACGGGTGGGCCGGGGTGGCGTAGATGTCGTTCACGCCGGCTTCCTCGATGACCCGACCGGCGTACATGACGGAGATCCGATCCGCCACGTCGGCCACCACACCCATGTCGTGGGTGATCAGCACCAACGCCATGTTCCGTTCCCGCTGGAGCTCGGCGAGCAGGGCCATGATCTGGGCCTGCACGGTCACGTCCAGGGCGGTGGTCGGCTCGTCCGCGATCAGCACCTCGGGGTCGAGTGCCAGCGCCATGGCGATCATGACGCGCTGGCGCATACCGCCGGAGAACTGGTGCGGGTAGTCGTTCACCCGCTGCTGGGCCGCCGGGATCTTGACCAGGTCGAGCAGTTCGACGGCTCGGGCCTTGGCATCCTTGCGGGACATGCCCCGGTGCTTGCGGAACAGCTCGCCGAGCTGGAACCCGACCGTGAAGACCGGGTTCAGCGCGGAGAGCGCGTCCTGGAAGATCATCGCGATCCGGTTCGCGCGCACCTTGCGGCGCTCGGACTCCGGCAGCTTGAGCAGGTCGACACCCCGGTAGAGGATCTCCCCACCGGTGATGAACCCGGGCGGGCTGTCCAGGATGCCCATGATCGCCTGGGCGGTCACGCTCTTGCCGCAGCCCGACTCCCCGAGGATCGCCCGGGTCTCGCCGGCCCGCACGTCGAAGCTCACTCCGTTGACCGCGCGAGCCACGCCGTTACGGGTCCGGAACTCCACCTGCAGGTTCTTGACCTGAAGTGGCAACGCGTTCGGGTCGAGGCCCGGCAGCGCGTCCAACTTGACGTTCACATCACTGCTCATGCCGACACTCCGCTTCGCTCCGCGCCAGCCTGAGACACCAACGCGCCGAGCCTGATGATTCGCTCGCTCCGCTCCCTCATGCCGACACCCCGCTTCGCTCCGCGCCGGCCTGAGACACCAACGCGCCGAGCCGATTGATTCGCTCACTCATTCGGATCACCGGAACTTCGGGTCGAGGGCGTCACGCAGTGCGTCACCCATCAGGATGAAGGACAGCACCGTGCCGACCAGCAGACCACAGGGGAAGAGCAGCAGCCACGGGTCCTCCAGGAAGTAGACCTGGTGAACCGAGATCATGATGCCCCACGACTGCGCCGGCGGCTGGAGCCCGACGCCGAGGAAGGTCAGCGTGGCCTCCGCGGCGACGAACGAACCGAGCACGATGGTGGCGTACACCAGCATCGGGGCGATCGCGTTCGGCAGGATGTGCCGGAACATCAGCCGCGAGTTGCGGGCACCGACCGCCTTGGCGGCGTGTACGTAGTCCAGATCCTTCGAGGAGATGACGCTACCTCGGGTGATCCGGGCGATGGTCGGCCAGGCGAGCAGGAACAGCACCAGGGTCAGCGTCCAGATGTTCTGCCGCTTGATGACCGTGAGGAACACGATCGCGCCGAGCAGGAACGGCAGTGACAGGACGATGTCCATCACCCGGGAGATGATCGTGTCGACCCAGCCGCCGTAGTAGCCGGCGAGCAGGCCGAGCGTGCCACCGACCAGCACGATGCCACCGGTCGCCATGACCGCGATGACCATCGACGGCCGCGCGCCGTAGATCGCGTGCGAGTAGTAGTCGCAGCCCAGGATGTCGTACCCGAACGGGTGTTCCCAACTGGGCGAGATCCGGGACCGGTCGGTGTTGCAGGCACGCGGGTCCTGGCTGGTCCAGAGCTTCGGGAAGGCTGCCATCGAGCCCACCACGAGGATGTACAGGGAAGCGATCATGAAGACCGGGTCGCGCAGCAACTGCCGCCGGGCGTCCGCCCAGAGACTGGCGCTGCGCTCCTTGCCGCCGACCGGCGCATCGGTCGTGGGACCGTCGCCGCCCACCGGTGCCCCGCCGACGGCGGTGCCCGCACTGTTCAGGTCACTCATGCCGACGCTCCGCTTCGCTCCGCGCCGCCATGAGGCACCAACACACTGAGCCTGATGATTCGCTCGCTACGCTCACTCATGCCGACGCTCCGCTTCGCTCCGCGCCGCCATGAGGCACCAACACACTGAGCCTGATGATTCGCTCGCTACGCTCACTCATGCCGACGCTCCGCTTCGCTCCGCGCCGCCATGAGGCACCAACACACTGAGCCTGATGATTCGCTCGCTACGCTCACTCATGTCCACACCTCGTTTCGCTCCACCGGCACCCGGGAGCGGTCGGAAGAACCTGCGTCGGCATCGTCACCACGGTCCGGTCACTCATAACGGATCCTCGGGTCGAGCACGGCGTACAGGAGGTCGACGAGCAGGTTGGCGATCAGGACCACCAGCACCAGCATGGTCACCACGCCGATCACCACCGAGGATTCCCCGGTACGCGCCGACATCGTCACCAGCCGGCCGATGCCCGGCACGTTGAAGATGGTCTCGGTGACCACCGCGCCGGCCATCGCGGCGCCGATGTCGACGCCGAGGAAGGTGATCACGGGGATCAGCGAGTTGCGCAGCGTGTGCACACCGATGACGCGCTTGGTGGTCAGGCCCTTGGCCTTCGCCGTCCGGACGTAGTCGGCCCGGATGTTCTCCATGATGCTGGTCCGGGTGAGCCGGGCGGTGACCGCCAACGACGTCGCACCGAGCACCATGCCCGGGATGATCAGACTCGCCCAGGGGTAGTCGGGCTTGAATCCCGGGCTGAACATGCCGGTGGAGATCACGTCGGGAATCCAGCTCTGGCCGCGCAGGACGTTGCCGAACTTGACGCCGACGAACTCCCGCACGATCAGGCCGAGCACGAAGATCGGCACCGAGATGACGAAGACCGTGCTGATCTTCACCGTGTAGTCGGCGAAGCTGCCGCCCCGCAGACCGGCGAGCACACCGGCGGCGATACCCACGACGGCCTCGAAGACGATGGCGATGAGCAGCAGCTTGAGCGTGAACGGAATGGCGTCCGCCACCAGGTCGGTGACCTCACGCTGGCGCAGGTTGATGCCGAAGTCGAAGTTAAGGAAGATGCCCTGCAGCCGGTCCAGGAACATCCCGAAGCAGGGGTTGCCCTTCTGGTCGAGGCAGGGGTCACCGTAGCCGAGTCGCTCGGTGATCGCCTCCAGCAGCGCGGGCGGCGGCGTCCGGTCCCCGAACAGCGCGCGGACCGGGTTCCCGCTGAACTGGATCGCCAGTGAAGTCAGGTAGTGGAGCAGGAACATGGTGCCCAGCACGGTGGGGATGAACTGGAGCAACCGTCGAATGACGTAGCGCCCCATGTCGGGGTCTCCTCTCGGCGCTGACGTGGCGGCAACGATCACCCTGGTGGGGAGACCGTTGCCGCCACGTCGTGTTACGGCAGGATCAGGCGGTTGAAGCTCAGTTCTGCTTCAGCGAAATCGCTGCGTAGTCGGCGTCCGAGACGGAGTTCCAGACGAACTGGTCGACGTTCTCGCTGTAAAGGGCACCAACCTTGTTGAACCACATCGGGATGACCGGCAGGTCCTCACCGACCAGGTCCTCCGCCTTCTGGTAGGACGGGATCGCGGCCTGGATCGAGTCGGCCGAGTCACCCTCCTTCATGGCGGCGTCGAACTCGGGGTTGCTGTAGGTCGAGTTGTTGCTGCCCGAGCCCGTGGCGTACAGCGGGTAGAGGAAGGTCTCCATGAACGGGTAGTCCGGACCCCAGCCGAGGCGGAACCCACCGGTGAACTTCTTCTGGTCGGCGGTCTCCAGGTACTCGGCGAACTGCAGGTTCACCCGCAGCTCGTAGTCGATACCCAGGGCCTCCTTGATCTGGTCGCCGACCGCCTGCAGCCACTGGTCGTGGCCGGCACCGGCGTTGGCCCACAGGATCAGCTTCTCACCGGCCGGCCAGCCGCCGGCCTCGGCGAGCAGCTGCTTGGCCTTCTCGACGTCCTTCTTGGCGTACGGGGTGACGTTCTCCCGAGCACCCTCGAAGGTCGGGGCGACGAAGCCGGTGGCCGGGGTGAACCGGCCGTCGAAGACGGCGTCGATGATCGACTGGCGGTCGATCGACAGCGAGAGCGCCTGCCGGACCCGCTTGTCCTTGAAGTTGTCCTGGTACAGCGGCATACCGACGTAGGTGAAGCTGTCACCCGGCTGCTCGTACATCCGGTCGGCGTAGGTGGCCTTAGCCTCCTTGTACCGGGCCGGCGGCACGGTGTAGAGCACGTCCAGCTCGCCGGCCTGGAAGGCGGCGTAGCCGGCGTCGATGTCGGCGAAGATCCGGTACTCGATGCGGTCCGGCTTGCCGGGGTCGCCCTTCCAGCTGTCGCTGCGGACGACGTTGATCGCGACGTTGTGCTGCCAGCTGCCGTCGATCTTGTACGGGCCGTTGCCGATCGGCTTCTCGTTGCAGGCCGCAATGTCGGCGATGCAGGCCTCGGCCATCGGGAAGAAGCCCGGGTAGCCGATCGTGGTCGGGAAGCCCGAGAACGGGGCCTCCAGCTCGACGGTGAAGGTCAGGTCGTCGACCTTCTTGAGGCCGGACAGCTCCTTCGCCTTCGGCTCCGGGGCCTTCTGCGGGCCGTCGCCGTCCGGGTCCTCGGACTGGACGTCCTTGATACCGGCGATCCGCTTCATGAAGTAACCGTTGTTCTGGGCGTTCGGGCTGTAGGCCGCGAAGTTCCAGGAACGGATGAAGGCGTCGGCGTTGACCGGCTCACCGTTGTCGAAGGTGTAGCCGTCCTTGATCTTGATCGTCCAGAGCTTCTGGTCGTCCGAGTCGACCGACTCGGCCAGGTCCATCTCGACCGCGGCGCTCTCGGCGTTGTACTTGACGAGACCACGGAAGAGCGAACGGATCACGTACAGCGACGGCTCGTCGTCACCGCCGGAGGGCGTCAGGAACGCCGGCTCCGCGTTGTAGACGCGCAACGTACCGCCGGCCTGGCCGCTCGATTCGTTGTCGTTGTCGCTACCACCGCCGCAGGCGGTGGCCAACATGGCGGTGGCGGTCGCCGCGACCGCCACCTTCAGGAATTTCCCGCGCATGGGAGTGCCTCCTCAGGGCGCTCGGCTCACGAGGGGGTTGTGAGGTGCCTGCCACTGTGACACCCGATGCGCCCAAGCCGAAAGGCGTGTTATCAACCCGATACCCGCCCGGGACGGCCTCGACATCGACCTGGAGCCCCCTCCACGCCGCTCGACAGGCATGCTATGAGCTGCCCGTCAACGGCTTTTTCGGGCCCGATTGGCCGATTGCCGGCGCGGCCGGAACACCCCGGAGCATCGACCAGGAAACCTGAGGTGAATCCCGCCACGTCGCCCCGAATACTAACCGAAAAGACGATGTCAATTCCAGACGGGAGACCGAACCCGTTACTCGGGTGATCGTCCGCCGGAGAGCCCGTACGAGCCCCGTCCGCTCACACCAACCGGCGGTCCGCGGCCCAGCGGGACAACTCGTAGCGGTTGGACATCTGGAGCTTGCGCAACACGTTGGAGACGTGCGTCTCGACCGTCTTGATCGAGATGTACAGCTCCCGGGCGATCTCCTTGTACGCGTACCCCCGGGCCAGCAGCCGCAGCACCTCGCGCTCGCGGTTGGTGAGCTGGTCCAGCTCGGGATCGGCGACCGGGGCGTCGGGGCGGGACGCGAAGGCGTCCAGCACGAACCCGGCCAGCCGGGGGCTGAACACGGCGTCCCCGTCGGCCACCCGCCGGATCGCCGCAGCCAGTTCGTCCGGTGAGATGGTCTTGGTGACGTAGCCCCGGGCACCGGCCCGGATCAGCCCGATCACGTCCTCGGCGGCGTCGGAGACGCTGAGCGCCAGGAACCGCACCTGCGGGTGGCTGCGCCGCATCGCCTCCAGCACCGCGCGACCGCCCCCGTCGGGCATGTGTACGTCGAGCAGCACCACGTCCGGTCCGGTGGCCGCGATCCTGCTGACCGCCTCGGCCACCGTGCTCGCCTCACCCACCACCTCGACGTGCGCGCCCAGTTCGGCGCGTACCCCGGCGCGGAACATGGCGTGGTCGTCGACCAGGAACACGCGCAGCCGCTCGGGTCCGGCTCCCGTCGGCTCGGCCGGTGGCGTCGACTGCTCGGTCATGATCTGTCCCTTTCCGCCGTGGCCGAGTCCCGACTGATCGGCAGGATCAGTCGGACCTCGGTCCCCTCCCCCGGTCCGGAGCGGATCTCCGCCCGGCCGCCGTGTCGCTTCATCCGCCCGATGATCGAGCCCCGTACACCGTGCCGGTGATCCTCCACGGTATCCGGATCGAAGCCCGCCCCCCGGTCCCGTACGAAGACACTGACCTGGTCGGGTTCCACCTCCGCGTAGAGCGAGACGGTCTGCACCCCGGCATGCCGGGCGGCGTTCACCAGTGCCTCCCGGGCCGCGGCCACGATCGCGCCGACCCGTTCGTCGGTGTCCCGGTCACCGACCACCACCGCCTCCACGGTGATCGCGAAGGTGTCCTCGACCTCGGCCGCGGCCTGTTCCAACGCGGCGGCGAACCGTTCGGTCGGCGACGCGGTCGGCTTGTAGAGCCAGTTCCGAAGCGAACGCTCCTGGCCCCGGGCCAGCCGCTGGACGGCCTTCACGTCGCTGGCGTTGCGCTGGATCAACGCGAGGGTGTGCAGCACCTGGTCGTGCACCATGGCCGCCAGTTCGGCCCGTTCCTGTTCCCGGATGCGACCCTCACGCTCCGAGCGGAGCTGGTTCCAGGTCCGCCAGAGCACCGGCGCCGTCACCACCCCGACACCGGCCAGGCCGACCAGCGCGAAGATCACGCCGTTGATCACCGCGTCCAGGTTCTGCGCCGGGGAGTAGACGGCGGCGACACCGATGATGCCGACGGCGACCAACACCCCACCGCCGACGAACCGGAGCACGAAGGCCCGCCGGTCGCTCTCCTCCACCACCGCGCCGAGCCACGGCACCGGCAGCGACTCGCCCCACTGCCGCCGCCGCTCGGGGGTGGACTGGTGCCAGATCACGCCGGCACCCACCGCGATGATCGCGACCAGCCAGCCGGCGGTGCCCGCCGCACCCACCGAGTCGAAGAGCATCATCTGGACCAGCAGTACGCCGAGCCCGATCGCCACGAAGGGCAGCAGCTGCCCGAACTCCCGCCGGGGCGGTACGGCGGTGTCTCCCGGACGCAGCGGCACGACGGCCCAGAAGGCCGCATAGAGCAGCAGGCCGAGCCCGCTCAGCCCGAGCAGCACCATGAAGGCGACCCGGACCCGGCGTACCGGAACGTCGAGGTGCTCGGCGATGCCGGCAGCCACCCCGGCGGCCATCCGGTGCTCCGGGGCGCGATAGAGGCGCGGTGGCTGGCTGACGGTACTGATCACGTACTCCCTGGTCAGAACGGCTCGTGCCGGTGAAGGAGGAATGCGGCGGCGTTGGTCCGATCGTCACACGCGCGGTGGTCGGCCGACCACGGGGACGCCCCGGACATTGGCGGCCCACCGATCTCAGGGTGGGGTCAGGGTCGTCTCCGGAGGTCGCTCGGGTCCGTGGCGCAGCAGTATCGAGACATGACCGACGACGCTGCTCAGCCGCACCGGCCGGGGCCCACGGAGAAGGCGCCGGGGCACGACGCCCCGGCACCGGACGCGCCCGACACACCGGGCGCCGTTCAGGACGGTCCCGACACACCGGCCGCTGCTCCGGACGGTCCCGACCCGTCGGCCGCACCGCCACCGGCTGGATCGACGGCGTGGGACGCGACGCCCCCGCCGGTCGGCACGCCACCACCCGCCGGGCCGGGGGGGCCGGGCGGGTCGGCGTACACCGAGGGTCCGCCGGCCGCCCCGCCGCCCGGCGGGAGCGGCGCACCACCACCCGGGGGGACCGGCGCACCACCGCCGTCGGAGGGTCCCTGGCCGCACTTCGGCGGCGCCGGATTCACCTCGCGGTACGGGCTGGTCCGCCCCCGCGACGGCCGTTACCTGGCCGGGGTGTGCGCCGCCGTCGGTCGCGCCACCAACACCGACCCGGTGCTCTGGCGGGTGCTGCTCGCCGTGCTCGGCTTCTTCGGCGGCATCGGCATCCTGCTCTACGTCACCGCCTGGTTGATCATCCCGGGCGAGGGCGACACCGCCTCACCTGTCGAGTCCATGCTCGGGCGGGGTCGGTCCAGCATGTCCCCGGTGACCGTGATCGTGCTCAGCATCCTGGTCGCGATCAGCTTCGGCTTCATCGTCACCGACGCCTTCCGGGCGGTGCTGCTCGGCGCGGCGATCCTGGTCGGCGGCGCACTGCTGCTCAACCGCCACCAGCAACGCGGCCCGCATCCTGCGGGCGGTCCGGTCGGCGCACCGGCGCCACCCGCCGGACCTCCGGGTCCGGTGCCGCCGGTGAGCTATCCCGGCCCCGCCGGATATCCGCCGCCGCCCGGCGGGTTCGGCCGCACCGTCCCGGCGTTCACCGCGCCGGCCGCCTTCCACGCGCCCGCCCCGGTCCCCGGATCGGCACCCGCTCCGGCCGGGCGCGCCGAGGACCCGACCCGGTTCCTGCCGCCGACCCCACCGTGGTCCCCGGTGGGCTCCCCCACGCCGCTGGTGGTGCCACCGACCGTGCCGCCGCACTCGTCGACCTACCGTGCCCCGTTCGCCCCGCACGGCCCGTACGCCGGGCAGACCCCGGTGGCACCGCCGCCCAGGCCGCCGAAGCCGCCGAAGAAGCCCCGGGAACGTTCCGCACTCGGTGCGGTGACCTTCTCGCTGATCTTCGTCGCGCTGGGCGCGGTGGGCATCCTCGATCTGCTCGACGTCTTCCGGATCGGCGCGTCGGCGTACTTCGCGGCGGTTCTCGCCGTGATCGCCCTGGGCCTGCTGGTGGGCACCTGGTTCGGCCGGGCCCGCTGGCTCATCGCGCTCGGTCTGGTGGCCTCCGCCGCTCTGGGGGTGGCCACGGTCGCCGAGTCGTACGACCGGGTCCGTGGTGTGGACGGCACCGTGACCTGGGCGCCCACCGACCACCGCGACCTCGCGGTGCGGTACGAGCAGAGCTTCTCCGACGCGGTGCTCGACCTGCGCGCGGTCGACTTCGACCAGAAGGACACCGAGATCACCGTGGTCATCAACTTCGGCGAGGCCACGGTGGTCGTTCCGCCGAACGTGGACGTGACGACCAACGCGCATGTCACCGCAGGTGACGCCAACGTCTTCGGCCAACGCACCGGCGGCCTGGACAACCGGCTCACGGAGATCGTCGACCTCGGCGCGGACGGTGTCGGTGGCGGCAAGCTCCGCCTCAACCTGCAGATCAACGCCGGACACATGGAGGTGACCCGGTGAGGGTGCATCGCACGGACCTGGTGTCGTTCGCCTTCGGGCTGCTCTTCCTGTCGTTCGCCGCCTGGTGGCTACTGGCCCAGGTGCTCGGCCTGGTGCTGCCGCCGGTGGGTTGGTTCCTGGCCGGTGGGTTGATCCTGATCGGCGCGTTCGGCCTGGTCGGTGCGCTGCGGTCCAGCCGACACAGCCGGACGTCGGCGGACGAGGCCGTCCCGACCGAGCCGGCCGCTCCCCCGGCCGCCGGCCTGGGCTCGCCGACCGCCTTCGAGCCGTCGGACCTGGACTCGCCGACCGCCTTCGGGCCGACCGGCCCCGACTCGCCGACCGTCTCCGGGCCCACCGACCCGGACTCACCGACCGTGTTCCGGCCGACCGACCCGGACTCACCGGCGGGCACCTGGCCCGACCTGGCCGGCGACCCGGCCACCGGGACGGCGCCGGGCCGGGCGGAGACGGACGACCGGACCCTCGGTCTCCCCTACGGGGACGACACGTCGCCGACGCCGCCACGGGGGCCTGCCGCCTGACCATGCGGCGCCTGTCCGCAGCCGCCTATGCTGGCCGGTGTGCTCCCGCCTCCGTCGGCCGGCCACGCCGCAGGGCCTCCTGCGCTGGCCGCCGGCTCGCGCGGGCCGTCCGTGGCAGGCCCGGCCCCGCCACTGGCGGTGATCTCGCGACAGTCGCCTCTACCCCGTCAGGAGCCTGTTCGACATGACCCAGTCCCCCGCCGTGCGTGTCCCCGGACGGTCCGGTCCGGTCCGCCTCGGCGAGCGTGCCGCCCGTACTCTCGTCGCCGAGCTCGCTCGGATCAACGACCCGAAGGCCGCCCTGCTTGTGGGCGCTGCCCCGGAGTCCGCTGTGCTGGCCGCAGCGATCGACGCGCTGCTGCCCGGCGACACCCTCACCCTGGTGCCCACCGAGCGCGTCAGTGCGACGGCGCTGCGGGAACACGTCACCGCCCAGGGGCGCTGGGTCGCCGACCGGGTCCGTGTGGTGGACAGCCTCACCGAGGCCGAGCCCGCCACCGTGGTGGTCGCCGGTGAGCCGTTCGTCGGCACCGCGGACGAGACCCGGAGCACCGTCGAGGAGCTGACCAAGTACCTGGCCGACGGCGGGGTACTCACCGTGTCCACGGCGGTCGCCCGGACCGCCGGCGCCGCCGCCGAGCTGGAGCGGCAGGGCGCGCTGCACGGCGTCGGGGCCGACCTGGTGCTGCGCAACTCACCGCCGGTACGCGTGTACCGGCTCCGCTTCACGCCGGCCGACGCCGCGTCGGCGGAGCGTCTCGCTCCCGCCTACCGGCCGTCGAGCGTGCCGCTGACCCGCGACATGCACATCGACTCCAACGGGGTGGCCGCCGCCGGCATCGCCCTCGGTCTGGCCGCGCTGACCCGCCTGGCCCGGCCGAAGTCGAAGCTCTGGTTGCTGCCCGCGCTGGCCGCCGCGCCCGTGGCCGCCTTCTTCCGCGACCCGGAGCGGGACGTGCCGGAGGACCCGTCGGCCGTGGTGGCCGCCGCCGACGGCGAGGTGCTGTCCGTGCAGCGCCTGCACGACGAGCGCTTCGGCGACGGCGAGTTCCTGCGGGTCGCCGTCTTCCTCTCGGTGCTCGACGTGCACGTCAACCGCTCGCCGGTGGCGGGCAAGGTGGTGGACTACTTCGTCGCCGACGGCGGGTTCGTCAACGCGATGAAGCCGGACGCGGAGCACAACGTGGCCGCGTACACGGTGCTGGACACCGCCCACGGCACCGTCGTGGTGGCCCAGCGGACCGGCCTGATCGCGCGGCGGATCGTGCAGCGGGCCCCGATCGGCGCACTGCTGGCCCGGGGCGAGCGGTTCGGCCTGATCCGGTTCGGTTCGCGGACCGACGTCTACCTGCCGGCCGAGGCCGCCGAGCCGCTGGTCGGGCCGGGCGACAAGGTCGTCGGTGGGTCGAGCGTCATCGCCCGCTGGCGCTGAGCGGTACGAAGAAGGGGCGTCCCGGCCGGGACGCCCCTTCTTCGTGCCATGTCGATCAGGTCAGATGAGGGTGCGGCGCTGGCGGAGCCAGAGCACCGGACCGCTGACCAGGTAACCCACCACGATCAGACCGAACGTGACCCGGATGTCGATCAGCGCACCGAGCACCGGGACCACCCAGACCCACGGCGGCAGCTTGACCAGCCGCGCGAGCTTCGCGTACGGGAAGCTGCTGACCATGGTGAAGGCGAGCAGCGCCACCCCGGCGACCTGCACCAGACCCGGCACCGGCAGGCCGATCACGACCATCAGGGCGAGCACGGCCGCCGCCATGGTGGTCGGCACGCCGCAGAAGAAGCGGCCGTCCTGGGGTGAGACGTTGAAGCGGGCCAACCGGATCGCGGCGCACGCGGCGACCAGTGCGGCGGCCACCCCGGCGGCGGCCATCGGCACCTCACCGGCGAGCGAGGCGTAGACCACCACCGGTGCGGCGAGACCGAACGAGCACATGTCGGCGAGCGAGTCCATCTGCGCGCCGAAGGGGCTGGAGACCCCGAGCTTGCGGGCCAGCGCGCCGTCGAGGCCGTCGAAGGCGACGCAGGCGATGAGCAGCAGGGCCGCCAGTTGTACGTCGCCACGCATGGCGACGAAGATCGCGTTGATGCCCAGCACCAGGCTGGCCAGTGTGCAGGCGTTGACCAGGGCGAACTTCATCCGCCGGGCCATCGTCCGCTCACCGGGGAGCAGCGGGATCGGTGTCTGGGCGCTCTCCTCCACCGGAGCCGGCACGACGGCGGGGCTGACCGGGGCGATTGTCTCGATCCGTGTGCGGTGGAACCGCTGCAGGCCGTACCGGCGACGCGGACGGTCCTGGTACCTCGGCTCGGGCAGCACGTCAGCCGTGCCGCCCCCCTCCACACCTCGACGACCGACGCGGACCAACAGGACCTGGCGGGCGAGACTGCCGCTGCGGCGCAGCGGGCCCGTCCAGTTGCGTCCGGCGGGACGCGGGCTGTCAGTGGTACGACGCCGGCGCCATGGGGCTCTCGGCACGCTTCCTCCATCACCGGATCGTTGGCCGCCACCTGGGGCCGGCGTCCGGCTCTCTCGTGCCGGGTCTCTTCGACCCGGCAGCCGTTTTGCGGAGTACACCATTGCATAGGGGGACGGGGATTGGCGATAGCTACCGGCGCTACTTATATCTGCCTCAACCGTGCAAACCGCCGTCTTATTCCCATCCCGGGACATTCTTGCCCGTATTCAGTGTCAGCGCTGCCTCGACTGTACCGGAGCCGGTCATCCCCGGCCCGGTGAGCAGGAGCCCGGAGGGTGCCGCGACCAACGTCACATGAGCGCGTCGAGCGCCCGCGAGGCGATCTCCGTCATCGGCAGTTCTCGCAGCTCAGGAATGGTGAACCAGGCGGCTTGGGCGGTGGAGCCGCCGGCCAGTTCGGTCACCGCCGGAACGGTCGGAACATCGACCAGCACCCGATAGACGACCCGGATCCCGTGCCAGTCGATCGGATACCCTTCCGGACCCAGTGCGACCTGATTGTGCAGATTGTCCACTTCGATCAACTCGGTCACCCGACCCAGTTGTCCGGACTCCTCGACCAGTTCCCGTAGCAGCGCGGTGACCGGCTGTTCGCCATGATCAGTACCGCCGCCGGGCAGGTGCCAGCGGCCGGCACCCGGATAGCCGTCCGCGATCAACGACAGCAGCACCCGGCCCGCCGGGTCGGTGACCACGCCGTACGCCCCGAAACGCTGCCGTCGGCGCGGCTCGGGAGGCGGGAAGGGTGCCGTCCGGCGCAGCGCCGCCGACGGCAACGGGACCACCGGCAGACCGAGCGCCTCGGCCGTGAACGGCAGCAGCGGCAGCACGGACGCCTCGGCCGGGCTGCACCAGCGGGCGAGATCGGTGCTGCCGATCGCCTCGGCCCGCAGCCGCCCGCCCAGCGGGTTGACGTCGAACAGCACCCGGTCGGTGTGCAGGGCCACCCCGAGGTCCGGATAGGGCGTCACGTCGGCGACCACCGCCCGCAGCCCGGTCACCTCGACGACCAGGCCGGTCTCCTCGGCGCACTCGCGGACCACCGCGTCGGCGGGATGCTCGGCGTGCTCCAGGCCACCGCCGGGCAGCGACCAGACCGCGGGGAAGTCCGCCTCCGCCGAGCCCCGCACCAGAAGCATGCGCCGCTCGGCGTCCCGCAGCACCCCGTACGCACCGACCCGCCGCAGCTGTTCCACGTCCCGACCCTAGTGCGGCGTCCGGAGCGGTCACCGGACCGGTCTAGATCGATCATGAAGTTGACGGGTGCTCGCCGCCAACCCCACGATCGTCGGACGGGTGACGTCAGGTCAGTCGAGCCGCCTGCACGGCCTCCGCCGTGACCTCGGTGAGGCGGTCGGTGGGCAGGGCGCCCAACTCCTCCCGCGCGAACCAGCGGGCCTCACAGGTGGAACCACCGACGTCGGCGACGGTGGGCGGGGCGGGCTTGTCGACCACGACCCGGTAGAAGGCACGGACGCCGTGCCAGTCGATCGGGTAGCCCTCCGGGCCGAGCGAGGCGGCGTCCCGGTGGCTGGCGACCCCGAGCAGCTCGACCAGCCGCCCGTCCTGCCCGGTCTCCTCGACCAGTTCCCGGATCAGCGCGGCACCCGGCTGCTCGCCGTAGTCGGTGCCGCCACCGGGCAGGTGCCAGCACCCCGCACCCGGGTAGCCGTCGGAGACCCGGGTCAACAGCACCCGCCCGTCCGGGTCGGTGACGACGGCGTACGCGGCGAAGCGCTGCGCCCGGTGCAGCCCGTCCGGGCCGGGCACCGCATAGAAGGAGGGGAACTCCGGCGCCTCGTCGGGGACGATGTCCGCCGAGGAGGCGGGCAGCCCCAGTGCACGGGCGGTGAAGGAGCGCAGCGGCAGGCGCTGCGCCTCCTCCCGGGTGACCCAGCGGACCAGGTCGGTCGGCCGGTCGACCCGGTCGGTCAGCGAGCCGCCCCGGACCGAGACCCGGTAGAGCAGCCGGTCGGTGTGGATGGTGATGCCCCGCTCGGGCAGGGCACGCATGTCGGCCAGGACGTCCTGGAGGCCGGCCACGGCCACCGACAGCCCGGTCTCGGCGGCGGTCTCGCGGACGACGGTGTGGTGCGGGTCCTCGCCGTGGTCGACAGCCCCACCGGGCAGGGACCACGTGCCGGGTGTGCCGGAGCGCTCCGATGCGCGGACCAGCAACACTCGGTCAACCGAATCAGCACAGACTGCATATGCCGCGATCCTGCGCAGCGGCTCCAGCATGGTGGTCACGGAGCCAAATTCTCCCCGTGTCCGGTTACCGCAGCGGAAAAGAGTCGGATTCCTGACTGATCACTCGCCCCTGAGGGGCAGGTCAGGGTAAGACTCCGGGCCATCACCGAGGTCGATGAGCGTCGCGACGCGGACCGTGGAGTCATGACTTCCACATCGCAGGCCCCGTACAAGCAGTTGCGCCGCCCGACCACCGACCGGATGATCGCCGGTGTGGCCAGCGGCCTCGGCCGGTACTTCGCCGTCGACCCCACCCTGGTCCGCGTCGCCTTCGCCGTCGGCACGTTGCTGACCGGCGGGATCGCCGCGCTCGCGTACCCGGTCATGTGGTTCCTGATGCCCGAGGAGCCGGCCGGTGCGCCGGCCTGGCCGCACCCGGCGGACGCGACGCCCCACGCCGCGCCGCCGCCCGGACCGGCCGGTGGCCCGTCGCACCCCGCCTGGCCCTTCCCGGCCCCGGGAGCGGCCCCCACCGGCCCGGTGACCACCCCGCACGCACCCCCGCAGGCGCCGGTCGTCGGGCCGGAGCCGATCGTCGAATCGGGGCCGGAGGCCGGGCCACAGCCGACCCCCGGAACGTCACCTCAGCCGCCGGACCGACCGGCCGTCTGAGGCGTCACTCCCACTCGATGGTGCCCGGTGGCTTGCTGGTGACGTCCAGGACCACCCGGTTCACCTCGGCGACCTCGTTGGTGATCCGGGTGGAGATCCGGGCGATCACGTCGTAGGGCAGGCGGGACCAGTCGGCGGTCATCGCGTCCTCGCTGGAGACCGGGCGCAGCACCACGGGATGACCGTAGCTGCGCCCGTCGCCCTGCACACCGACGCTGCGCACGTCGGCCAGCAGCACCACCGGGAACTGCCAGACGTCGCGGTCCAGCCCGGCGGCGGTGAGCTCCTGGCGGGCGATGAAGTCGGCCCGGCGCAGCAGGTCCAGTCGCTCCCGGTCGACCGCACCGATGATCCGGATGGCCAGGCCCGGGCCGGGGAACGGGTGCCGCCAGACCATCGCCTCGGGCAGTCCGAGCTGGAGACCGAGCGTACGGACCTCGTCCTTGAACAGCGTGCGCAGCGGCTCGACCAGGGCGAACTTGAGATCGTCGGGGAGCCCGCCGACGTTGTGGTGGCTCTTGATGTTGGCGGTGCCGGTGCCGCCCCCGGACTCGACCACGTCCGGATAGAGCGTGCCCTGCACCAGGAACTCGACGTCACCGTGGGCGGCGACCTCACGGGCGGCGGCCTCGAAGACCCGGATGAACTCTCGGCCGATGATCTTGCGCTTCTGCTCCGGGTCGATCACCCCGGCCAGCGCGCCGAGGAACCGGTCGGCGGCGTCCACCACCTTGAGCTTGATGCCGGTGGCGGCGACGTAGTCCTTCTCCACCTGCTCGGCCTCGCCCGCGCGCAGCAGGCCGTGGTCGACGAAGACGCAGGTGAGCTGGTCACCGACGGCCCTGTGCACCAGCGCGGCCGCCACCGCGGAGTCGACCCCGCCGCTCAGCCCGCAGATGACCTCCTTGTCACCCACCTGCTCGCGGATCCGGGCCACCTGCTCGTCGATGATGTTCTCGGCGGTCCAGGTCGGCTCGATCTCGGCGATGTCGTACAGGAAGCGGGTCAGCATCTCCTGCCCGTGCGCGGTGTGCCCCACCTCGGGGTGGAACTGCACCCCGGCCCGCCGACCGGCCAGGTCCTCGAAGGCGGCGACCGGCGCACCGGCCGACTCGGCGGTCACCGTGAAGCCCTCGGGCGCCTCGGTGACGCAGTCGCCGTGACTCATCCAGACCGGCAGGTCGGCTGGCAGGTCGCGGAGCAGCACACCCGGGTCGAGCAGGCGGGGCCGCAGCGGGGTGCCGCCGTACTCGCGGTTGCCGGTGCGGGCCACCGTGCCGCCGAGCGAGCGGGCCATCGCCTGGAACCCGTAGCAGATGCCGAAGACCGGCACGCCGGTGTGGAACAGCCCGTCGTCCACCTGCGGCGCGCCCGGCTCGTAGACGCTGGAGGGGCCACCGGAGAGGATGATCGCGGCCGGGTTCCGGGCCAGCATCTCGGCCACGGGCATGGTGTGCGGGACGATCTCGGAGTAGACCCGCGCCTCGCGTACCCGGCGGGCGATCAGCTGGGCGTACTGGGCACCGAAGTCGACCACGAGGACAGGACGCGGCAGGCTCATGTGCACGAAGCCTACCGACAGTCACCGGTCGCCCCGGTCGCGCCCTGCGCGGTCCCGTCACCCGTCGCGTGGCCGGCCTCGGCGGGTCACGAGCCGCCCTGGTCAGCCAGCGCTCCGGGTGCGCCCGGCGGCACGGCCGGACGGTGCGGGCGGACCGCGGTGAGCCGCCGGTACGGCGCGCCGAGCGGCGGACGCGGGTCGACCTCACCCCGGTTCGGCCAGAGCGACGTGGCGCGCTCGGCCTGGGCGGTGATGGTCAGCGACGGATTCACCCCGAGGTTGGCCGAGACGGCGGCACCGTCCAGCACGTGCAGCCCCGGGTGGCCGTGGACCCGGTGGTACGGGTCGACCACCCCGTCGGCGGGGGACACGCCGATCACCGCGCCGCCCAGGATGTGCGCGGTCATCGGGATGTCGAACGGCTCGGTCAGCGCGCCGCCCGGCGTACCGTCGATCTCCTCCGCCAGCAGCCGCGCGGCCCGGTGGCCGGCCGGGATCCAGGTCGGGTTCGGGACGCCGTGGCCGGGGCCGGAGACCAGCCGGCCGCCGAACGGCCCGCGCCTCCAGCGGGTGGTGAGCGAGTTGTCGACCGACTGCATGACCAGGGCGATCACGGTGCGTTGCGACCAGCCACGGACGGAGAGCATCCGGACGGCCCGGCCGGGATGCCGGACCAGTTGCCCCAGCCAGCGGCGGACCCGGTGCGGCCCGCCCTCGACCAGCAGCGTCTGGAGCAGTCCCATCGCGTTCGCGCCCCGCCCGTACCGGACCGGCTCGACGTGGGTCTGCGGGTCGGGGTGGAACGAACTGGTGATCGCCACCCCCTCGGTGAGGTCGACACCGCGTGCCCGCGCCTGCCGGCGGGACATCGAGGCACCGAGAATCGCCTCCGAGTTGGTGCGGGTCAGCTCACCGAGGCGGGGCGAGAGACCGGGCAGCGCGCCGACGGCCCGCATCTCGTGCAGCAGCCGCTGGGTGCCCAGCGCACCGGCGGCGAAGACCACCTGGTCGGCCTCGATCACCTGCCGACGCCGCCGCAGCCAGGACCCGGTGCGTTCGGTGTGCACCCGGTACCCGCCCCCGACCGGCCGGACCTCGGTCACCGTGGTCAGCGGACGCACCTCGGCACCGAGCCGCTCGGCCAACCAGAGATAGTTCTTGACCAGCGTGTTCTTCGCGCCGTGGCGGCAGCCGGTCATGCAGGCGCCGCAGTGCGTGCAGCCGGTGCGCGCGGGACCGGCACCCCCGAAGTACGGGTCGGCGACCGACTCGCCGGGCCGCCCGATGTGCACGCCGACCGGGGTCGCGTGCACGGTGTGCCCCACCCCCATCCGCTCGGCCACCCGCCGCATCACCCGGTCCGCCGGGGTGACCAGCGGGTACGCGGTGACCCCGAGCATCCGTTTGGCCTGGTCGTAGTGCGGGGCGAGTTCGGCACGCCAGTCCGTGACGTCCCGCCACTGGGGGTCGTCGTAGAACGCGTCCAGCGGCTCGTAGAGCGTGTTGGCGTAGACCAGCGACCCACCGCCGACACCCGCTCCGGACAGCACCAGCACCCCGCCGCCACGTCGCCGGTCGGCGGCCCGCAGCAGGGTGAGGCGTTGCAGGCCGAAGCAGCCCAGCCGGGGCGCCCAGAGGAACCGGCGCAGCCGCCACGAGGTCCGGGGGAACTCGTCGTCGGCGAACCGCCGGCCGGCCTCCAGCACGCCGACCGTGTAGCCCTTCTCGGCCAGCCGCAGCGCGGCGACACTCCCGCCGAAGCCGGACCCGATCACGACCACGTCGTACCGCATGCACGCATCATTACTCGCGAGTAGATCTCGCGCCAGGCGCGGTTTTCGCGCCATCATGCAGCGCACCCGACCGCCGTGGGCCCGACGCGTGCCACGACGCCGTCCCGGACGCCCGCGGGCCGGTCGGTGGCAACCCGGCCCGCCGTGCGGCGGCGGCCCGGCATCGCAGGAGGAGGCGGGGGATGACGTTCGGAGTAAACCGTAGACGGCTGACACTGGCGGTGGCCGGCCTGGTCACGGTGGCGGTGGTGGCCGTCGGCGCGGTGGCGGTGGCCCGGACGGTCGGCGACGACCGCACGCCGACCGCCGCGCCCACCGACGTCGCCACCTCGCCGAGCGCGTCGCCCAGCCCCGTCCCGAGTACGCCCCCACCCGGCGCCGACATCACCGGCCCGCTCAACCTGCTGCTGGTCGGCATCGACACCCGGGTCAGCGTGCCCGGCTGGCAGCCGAACGCCGACGCCGTCCTGGTGCTGCACGTGCCGGCCGGACTGTCCCGGGGGTACCTCTTCTCGCTCCCCCGCGACCTGCTGGTGGACATCCCGGCGTTCCCGGACGCCGACTACCGGGGCGGGCGGACCAAGCTCACCCACGCGATGAGCAACGGCAGTCGGGTGCCGGGCCGACCGAACGAACCGGACCCGGCCCAGGGGTACGAGTTGCTGCGCCGCACCGTCAGCGAGTACACCGGGCTGCGCATCGACGCGGGCGCGGTGCTCACCTTCGGCGGCTTCGACAAGCTGGTGGACAGCCTCGGCGGCGTGGACATCCGGGTCGACCAGCGCGTCGTCTCCCGGCACCGCCAGCCGGACGGCAAGCACCGCCAGCCCGGCCCGGGTGTCGGGGGTTACGTCGGGCCGAGGATGGTCTACGAGCCGGGCGACCGGCACCTCAACGGCTGGCAGGCCCTCGACTACGCGCGCCAGCGCTACCTGCCCGGTGGCGACTACACCCGGCAGCGCCACCAGCAGCAACTCATCCGTGCGCTGATCGGCAGGATCCTCGCCGACGACCTGGGCCGGCAACCGCAGCGCCTCGAGCAGGTGGCCGCCGCGCTCGGCGACGCCATGATCTATGTCGGCGGGCGGCGGATCGTGGAGTTCGCGTACGCCCTCAGCACGCTGTCACCGGACACGCTCACGCTGGTCGGCCTGCCCGGGGCGTCGGTCGGCCGGGGCGGCGCGTACCGGGGCGAGGAACTGACCACCGTCGGTCGCCGGTTCCTGGCCGCCCTGCGCGCCGGACGGGTGGACGCGTACCTCGCCGACCACCCGAAGCTCACCGTGCCGGACTGAGCGGCGCACGGCGGCCTGCCGTCTGTCGCCCTGCCCTCCGCCGTCCGGCAGACAGGCGGTCGGGGCGGGTTGGGTGGTCAGGGTAGGCCGGGCGGGGTGGAGCCGGTGAGCCAGGTGTCGAAGAAGGTGCCCAGCGACCGGCCGGAGACCCGCTCGGCCAGGGCGACGAAGTCGCTGGTGGTGGCGGTGCCGTCCCGGCGTTCGGTGGTCCAGGAGCGCAGGATCTCGAAGAAGGCGTCGTCGCCCACCGTACGGCGCAACGCGTGCACCACCAGCGCCCCGCGTTTGTAGACGGCGGTGCTGAACATCTGGCCCGGACCGGGGTCGAGGGTGGGCCGCGACCAGTCGGTGTCGGCGTACTGGAGTTCGAAACTGCGCTGGGCGGTACGCCCACCGTCGTGCTCCGCCCAGAGCCACTCGGCGTAGCTGGCGAAGCCCTCGTTGAGCCAGATGTCGCCCCAGCGGGCCAACGCCACACTGTTGCCGAACCACTGGTGCGCCAACTCGTGCGCGACCACCGCGTAATTCGGTTCGCCGTCACGGAAGAAACCCGGGCCGTAGACCGGCCGGGACTGCGTCTCCAACGCGTATCCGATGCGGCTGTCGTCGACCACCACCCCGCCGTACGCCTCGAACGGGTACGGCCCGAAGCGACCGGCCAGGAAGTCGGCGATCTCGCCGGTGCGGGCCAGTGACCGTGCCTGCGGACCGGTGGCCGGCATCCCGGTCGGTACGGCGGTGACCAGCGGCTTGCCACCGTGGGTGCCGGTCTCGACCCGGTAGTCACCGATCACCAGCGTGGTCAGGTAGCTCGCCATCGGCGACCGCTCGGCCCACCGCCAGGTGGTCCAGCCGTCGGTGCTGGTCCGCTCCCCCGGCACCCCGTTGCTCAACGCGGCGAGGCCGTCCGGGACGGTCACCTCGATGTCGTACGTGGCCTTGTCGGAGGGGTGGTCGTTGACCGGGAACCAGGTCGACGCCGAGCGCGGCTGGCCGAGCGCGATCGCGCCGTCGTCGGTGTGCTGGAAGCCGCCGCTGCCCAACACGTTGTCGGCGATCGGCTGCGGCACACCGGCGTACGTCACGTCGACCGTGAACCGGCTGCCCTCGGGAAGTCCCCGGCGCGGGGTGACGGTCAGTTCACCGTCGGCGTGCCGGTGCTCGGCCGGTGCGCCGTCCACGGTGACCGTGTCGACCGCCAGCCCGGTCAGGTCCAGGTTGAAGCGGGACAGTCCGTGGGTCGCGGTCGCCCTGACCTCGGCCCGGCCGGCGAGCCGGTCGTCGGCCGGGTCGTAGCGCACCACCAACCGGTAGTGGTCCACGTCGTACCCGCCGTTGCCGCTGCCCGGCACGTACGGGTCGGCCAGGTCGACGCTGCCCGCCCGGAACCCGTCGCGGTCCGCGGGCTCGCGCTCCCCCGTGCAGCTCACCAGCCCCACAGCGGCCACCACGGCCACCACGCCAGCCCGCCACCGCCGCCCCGCACCCCTGCTCATCCGCCAGAGCCTACCGCCGCCCACGTCATCGATCATGGAGTTGTGGCGGCGGCGAACCGGGCAAACCAATACGGGTCGCCTGCCACAACTCCATGATCGACGGTCCGACCGGGGACGACGGGGTGACGGGTGGGGTCAGCGGTCGAGGACCAGGCCGACGCGCTGGAACTCCTTGAGGTCGCGGTAGCCGCACTTAGCCATGGCCCGGCGCAGGCCACCGAAGAGGTTCAGTTGGCCGTCGGGCTCGTCGGCGGGGCCGAACAGCAGGCGCTCCATCGAGCCCAGCGGCTCACCGGCGACCTCGAACGCACCTCGGGGCAGCGACGGGTGGCTGGCCGCCGAGTGCCACCAGGCACCGCCGGCCGGCGCCTCGGCGCAGAGCGACAGCGGCTCGCCGAGCATCACCGCGTCCGCCCCGCACCCGAGCGCCTTGGCGATGTCGCCGGAGGTACGGATGTCGCCGTCGGCGATCAGGTGCACGTACCGGCCACCCGTCTCGTCCAGGTAGTCCCGGCGGGCCGCGGCGGCGTCGGCGATCGCGGTGGCCATCGGCACCCGGATGCCGAGCACCGACTCGGTGGTGGACCACTCGTCCCCGCCGATGCCGACGATCACACCCGCCGCACCGGTCCGCATCAGGTGCAGCGCGGTCTTGTAGTCGGTGCAACCGCCGACGATGACCGGCAGGTCGAGGTCGGCGATGAACTCCTTGAGGTTGAGCGGTTCGTCGGTGGTCGAGACGTGCTCGGCCGAGACGATCGTGCCCTGGATGACCAGGAGGTCGACGCCCGCGTCGAGGATGACCGGAGCCAACGCCAGGGTGTGCTGCGGGGACACCCGGACGGCCACCGTGCTGCCGCCCTCCCGCAGCTCGCGGACCCGCTCGGTGATCAGGTCGGGGCGGATCGGCTCGGCGTACACCTCCTGGAGGCGCTTGGTGGCGCGGGCGTCCTCGCCCAGGTCGGACAGCTCCTCCAGCACCTTGGCCGGGTTCTCGTACCGCGTCCACAGCCCCTCGACGTTGAGCACGCCGAGACCGCCCAGTTCGCCGAGCCGGACCGCCGAGGCCGGGCTCATCGTCGCGTCCGAGGGGTGCCCGACACAGGGGATGCCGAACTGGTACGCGTCGAGCTGCCAGCCGGTGGAGACGTCGTCGACGTCCCGGGTGCGGCGGCTCGGCACGATCGCGATGTCGTCCAGGTGGTAGCCGCGCTGCGCGGTCTTGCCCAGCCCGATCTCGACCACGTCACGCATGGGGACTCCAGATGTCTCGGGGGTGGAGGGGGTGATCAGCGGGTGTGGTAGTTGGGCGCCTCGACGGTCATCTGGATGTCGTGCGGGTGGCTCTCCTTGAGCCCGGCCGCCGTGATCCGGATGAGCTGACCGCGCTCGTGCAGCTCGGAGATGCTCTCCGCGCCCGCGTACCCCATCGCCAGCCGCAGGCCGCCGACGAGCTGGTGGGCCACCCGGGCGAGCGGTCCACGGTAGGGAACCTGGCCCTCGACGCCCTCCGGCACCAACTTCTCGTCGCTGGTCACGTCCTGCTGGAAGTAGCGGTCCTTGGAGTACGACTTGGCCTGGCCCCGGGACTGCATGGCACCGAGCGAGCCCATGCCGCGGTACGCCTTGAACTGCTTGCCGTTGACGAAGATCAGCTCACCCGGGCTCTCCTCGCAGCCGGCCAGCAGGCTGCCGAGCATCACCGTGTCGGCGCCGGAGACCAGCGCCTTGGCGATGTCGCCGGAGTATTGAATGCCGCCGTCACCGATCACCGGCACACCGGCCGGACGGGCGGCCCGGGCGGCCTCCATGATCGCCGTGATCTGCGGCACGCCGACGCCGGCCACGATCCGGGTGGTGCAGATGGCACCGGGGCCGACACCCACCTTGACGCCGTCGGCACCGGCGTCGACCAGGGCCTTCGCCCCGGCGTAGGTCGCCACGTTGCCGCCGACGATGTCGATCGCCACGTCCTTCTTGAGCCGGCTGACCATCTCCAGCACGGCCCGCTGGTGCCCGTGCGCGGTGTCCACGATGATCACGTCGACCCCGGCGTCGACGAGCGCGCGGGCCCGCTTGTACGAGTCCTCGCCCACGCCGATCGCGGCGGCCACCCGCAGCCGGCCCGCGTCGTCCTTGGTGGCGCTCGGGTACTGCTCGCTCTTGGTGAAGTCCTTGACGGTGATCAGCCCGCGCAGCTTGCCGGAGCCGTCGACGATCGGCAGCTTCTCCACCTTGTGCTGGCGCAGCAGGTCGAGCGCGTCCTCCTTGCTCACCCCGACCGGCGCGGTGACCAGCGGCGCGCGGGTCATGATGTCGCGCACCGGGGTGGCCGGGTCGGAGACGAAGCGCATGTCGCGGTTGGTGACGATGCCCACGAGCTGGCCCTGCCCGTCCACCACAGGCACACCGGAGATGCGGTAGCGCCCGCAGAGCTGGTCCACCTCGCGCAGCGTGTCGTCCGGGCTGGCGGTCACCGGGTTGGTGATCATGCCGGACTCGGAGCGCTTGACCAGGTCGACCTGGAGCGCCTGGTCCTCGACCGAGAGGTTGCGGTGCAGCACGCCGATGCCGCCCTGACGGGCCATGGCGATCGCCATCCGCGCCTCGGTGACGGTGTCCATCGCGCTGGAGAGCAGCGGGATGGAGAGCGTCACGTTGCGGGTCAGTCGAGTGACGGTGTTCACCCGACTGGGCACCACGTCCGACTCGCCGGGTTGGAGCAACACGTCGTCGAAGGTCAGCCCCAGCGGCACCACCCGGGCGGAGCCGGCCGGCAGCTCGGGCAGATGGCCGCTCAGCTCGCCACCCTCGGCGCCGGCGAAAAGGTCGGAACGGGGCGAATTCTCCACGATTGCTCTCCTGAGCTGGTCGAACGGGGCTTCAGCGAGGTGGCACGGGTGGGCACCGGCGAGCGCCGGGCGAGGGTGCGTCAGGGCCATCGTACCCAGTGGCCGGGGTGGTGCCCGCGTCCGGCGGCCCGCGCGGCGAGGTGGCGACGCCCCCACCGGGGTACGTCGGCTTGCGCGAAGGGGGACAGGCGTCCGACGTGCCTTGGGTCTACGGTGAGGGGGTGCACGACGAGCCCATCGACCCGTTCACCGGCGATCCGACCGATCCGTCGGCCGATCTGGAGGGTCCCGGTCGCGACGCCCCGCTGGATCCGCTGACCGACGTCGAACGCCAGGACGTGCTGGAAGACCTCGCCGACCTGGAGATCTACCAGGCGTTGCTGGCGCCGATCGGCGTACGCGGGCTCGTCATCGAGTGTGAGGACTGCCGGGAACCGCACTACTTCGACTGGGACCTGCTCCGGGGCAACCTGCGTCACCTGCTCAGCTCCGGCCGCCCCCGGGTGCACGAGCCGGCCTACGACCCGGACCCGGACCACTACGTCACCTGGGACTACGCCCGGGGGTACGCCGACGGCGTGCACGACACCCTCAGCGAGGGCACCGAGGACGACTCCACCGGCCGGGACTGACCCCCGCCCGCCGCCTGCCGCCGGGCCGCAGCCGCCGTCCGATGGCCGGTAAGGAGGGGGCCCTTCCTATACACCAGGCGTTAGCAGGGGGCCCCTGCTAACCAGTCGGTGTCAGGCGACCAGGCCAGCCCGGAAACCGGCGGCCACCGCGTGCGCCCGGTCCCGGGCGCCCAGCTTGCGGAACAGCCGCCGGGCGTGGGTCTTCACGGTGTCCTCGGAGACGAACAGCTCGCGGCCGATCTCGGCGTTGCTCTTGCCCTCGGCCATGCCGAGCAGCACCTGGAGTTCCCGTTCGGTGAGGCCCACGGTGGACCGGTCGGCCCGCGCCGGAACGGCCTTGCCGGACTCGGGAGCGGCGTCCGGCTCGGCCGGGTCGTCACCGCGCTGCACCGGCACCATCGCCGGGCCGCCGGCCGCGTCACCGCCCGGCCAGGCCGACGCGGCCTCGCCGGTGGTGGGCCGGGCACCGGGGGCCGGGCGGCCGGAGCCACCGACGGCGGCGGTGTCCCGTGCCGGGTCGGCGATCCGGGGCCGGTTGGCCCGGCCGGAGGCGGCCAGCAGCAGCAGCGCCTTGGCGACCGCGCTGGTGAGATCGTGGTCCACGCCCTGGATCAGGCCGCGCGCACCGGCGCTGATGGTCGCCGCCGCCGCCTCGGACTCCTCCGCGCCGAGCAGCAACACGCTGGCCTGCGGCGCGCGGGCCAGGACCCGCCGGACGAAACCGGCACTGTCGGGCCGGGTGATGGCGGTGTCGGCGAGCACCACGTCGGCGGGGCGCTCGGCGAGCCGGAGCATCACCTCCGGATCGGAGACCGCCGTCCGGACCGCACCCGACAGCCCCAGCCGCGCTGCCGCTGAGGTCAGGTGCTGCGCCGCGAGCGGCGTCCGAACGCACACGAGAACCGTACGCACTGTGATCTCCTCTCCGCACACGAGCAGACCATGACGGGGTGGGGTCGGGAGGAGGTTCCCGGCAACTCTTCCAACTTTTCCGACAGATAGGGCATATGCCCCAATTCGGCAAACGTTTTCGATCACACACGTGTGAGCCGAGAAGGGGCTGGGTAACGAGGGGCTCAGGCCGGGAACGGTGCGCCTGCGCGGCCCGCCGCCCGGACAGCCGGCCACGAAGTATCTCGCGGTGCCGCGCGAGAGGAGGGGTGCAGATGTCGAACGTACGTAGACTGCCCGGACCGATCATCGACCTGTGGGACTGGCAGCGCCTCGGCTCCTGTCGTGGCCGCGACAGCGCACAGTTCTTCCACCCCGACGGCGAGCGCGGATCCTCCCGGCTCCGGCGGGAGTCCTCCGCCAAGAACGTCTGCCGCGCCTGCCCGGTACGCGCCGAGTGCGCCGCGCACGCGTTGGCGGTGCGGGAGCCGTACGGCGTGTGGGGTGGATTCAGCGAGTCGGAGCGCCTGCGCCTGCTCGCGGTCGGCTGGGAGGACCTCGCCGACCGTCGGCAGACCCGGGTCGACGTCAACCGGTTGGAAGCCCGTCTGGGCAGCTCCCACCGGGCGGCCCTCCCGCCCCAACGCAACGTCGCCTGACCCAACGCCCCCGACGCCGCGCTCCCGCCCCCCGGAAGCGCGGCGTCGGTCTGTGCGTCACTCGACCGTCAGGGTGACCGAGTGCCAACCCGTCGCGCCGTCCGGCGCCACGTCCTGCCGCTGCCCGGTCTGCGTCTCGCCGGTGCTGTCCGTCGCCCGCACCTGGAGCGTGTGCTCGCCGGGCGTCGCCTCCCACCGCCAGGACCACTGCACCCAGGTGTCCACCGAGGCCGTCGGCGCCAGCTCCGCCTCCTGCCAGGGTCCGCCGTCGACGCGGACCTCGACCCGGCGTACGCCCCGGTGCTGCGCCCACGCGACCCCGGCCACGGTAACCGGGCCGGCGGCGGGACGGTTACGCGGGCGGGGCGTGTCGATCCGCGACTGCGTCTTCACCGGCCCCTCGGCCGACCAGCCCCGGGGCACCCAGTACGCGTCGAAGTCGGCGAAGCTGGTCAGCTCCAGCTCGGTGATCCACTTGCACGCCGACACGTACCCGTAGAGGCCGGGCACCACCATCCGGGCCGGGAATCCGTGCGCCACCGGCAGCGGCTCGCCGTTCATACCGACGGCGAGCAACGCGTCCCGCCCGTCCCGCAGCACCGCCGTCGGGGTGCCGCAGGTCCAGCCGTCCACCGAGCGCCCGACCACCTGGTCCGCGCCGTCGAGCGGCTGCACCTCGTCGAGCAGCTCCCGGATCGGTACGCCGAGCCACCGCGCGTTGCCGATCAGATCGCCGCCGACCTCGTTGGAGACGCAGGCCAGCGTGACGTACCGCTCCACCATCGGCCGGGCCAACAGGTCCGCGAAGCTCAGCGTCACCGGATTGCGCACCCGGCCGTGGATGCGCAGCCGCCACGTCTCCGGATCCACCTGCGGCACCACGAGCGCGGTGTCGATGCGATAGAAGCGCCGGTTCTCGGTGACGTACCGCGCCAGGCCCGGCACCTCCAGGTCGACACCGGCGGGCAGCGGCGGCGCGGCGGAGACCGGGGCGGGCAGGCTGATCGCCGCCCGCGCGTCGGAGACACCCCGTTGACCGGCCCACCACCGTCCGGCCGCCCCGCCGACGACGGCCACCCCGAGCACCCCGCCGACACCGGTGAGGAAGCGCCGCCGCGACTCCGGATCGGTCCGCCGCTGCGGACCCGTCCCGTCCGGCTCGGGTGGGTGCTGCGGCCCTGCCCCGTCCGGCGCGGGCGCGCGCTCGCCCGTCGGCGGGGACCAGGGCCACGGATCGAGTTCCAGCGGACCGGCGACGAACGCCCAGAGCGTCACGCCGCCGACCAGCGCGCCGACCAGCGACGGCACCGCGTCCAGGCCGTCCGCGCCGGCCCGGGTCAGCGCCGCCCCGGCACCGAGAGCGGCGAACGCCGCGATGCCGGCCAGGCCGACCACCAGGCGGCGTACGGCCAGCACGCCCAACAGGGCGGCGAAACCGGCCAGCAGCACCGCCGTCCCGACCAACAGGGCGATCTTGTCGTACGTGCCGAAGACCGCGATGCCGAACCGCTTCACCGGCTCGGGGGCGGCGTCCACGACCAGCCCACCGACCGCCACCAGTGGGGCGGAACGGGGGCCGGTCAGCACCGCCACGACCTCGGCGGCACCGATGGCCGCCGTTGCGGCGGCGATACCGGCGAGGGCGGCGTACCGGGGTGTCGTACTGCTCACCGGTCCAGTGTTTCCGACCGCACGCCCGACCGGTAGTCACCTCGACCCGGTGTGACCGGGCCGGAACACACGTGGGGCGCACCGTCGTCGACGGTGCGCCCCACGTCCACGTACTCCTCGGGTCAGAAACCCGGGCCGTGCTGGTGGCCGTGCCCGTGCCCGTGGCCGTGGCCACCGGCGGCGGGCTCCGCCTCCTTCGGCTTGTCCACCACGAGGCTCTCGGTGGTGAGCAGCAGACCGGCGATCGACGCGGCGTTGGTGACCGCGTTACGGGTCACCTTGACCGGGTCGATGATGCCCGCCTTGGCCAGGTCGACGTACTCGCCGACGGCCGCGTCGAGACCGGTGCCCCACTCGGCGGCGATGACCTTCTGCACCACCACGTAACCGTCGTGGCCGGCGTTCTGGGCGATCCAGCGCAGCGGCTCGACCAGCGCCTTGCGCACGATCGAGACGCCGACCTTCTCGTCACCGGTGAAGCCCAGGTCGTCGTCGAGCACCGGCAGGATCTGGGCCAGGGCGGCACCGCCGCCGGGGACCGTACCCTCCTCGACCGCAGCCTTGGTCGCGGCGATGGCGTCCTCGATGCGGTGCTTGCGCTCCTTCATCTCGACCTCGGTGGCCGCGCCGACCTTGACCACCGCGATGCCGCCGGAGAGCTTGGCCAGCCGCTCGGCGAGCTTCTCCCGGTCCCACTCGGAGTCCGACGCCTCGATCTCCTTGCGGATCTGGGCGACCCGGTCGGTGACCTCGGTGCCCTGACCGCCACCGTCGACGATCGTGGTGTTCTCCTTGTCGACCACGATGCGCCGGGCGGTGCCCAGCACCTCCAGGCCGACCTGGTCGAGCTTGTAGCCCAGCTCGGGCGCGACCAGCTCGGCACCGGTCAGGATCGCCATGTCCTGGAGCATCGCCTTGCGGCGGTCACCGAAGCCGGGAGCCTTGACCGCGCAGACCTTGAGGGTCTTGCGGATCGCGTTCACCACCAGGGTGGACAGGGCCTGGCCCTCGACGTCCTCGGCGACGATCAGCAACGGCTTGTTGTTCTGGAGGACCTTCTCCAGCAGCGGCAGCAGCTCCTCGATCGCCGAGATCTTCTGCGTGGTGATCAGGATGTACGCGTCCTCCAGGACGGACTCCTGCGACTCCGCGTCGGTGACGAAGTTCGGCGAGATGAAGCCCTTGTCGAACTGGAGACCCTCGGTCACGTCCAGCTCGGTGTGCAGGGCGGAGCCCTCCTCGACGGTGATCACACCGTCGCGGCCGACCCGCTCCATCGCCTCGGCGATCAGCTCACCGATGGTGGCGTCCTGCGCGGAGACCGTCGCGACGTGCGCCACGGCCTTCTTGTCGGCGACCTCGACGGCCTTGCCGAGCAGCGCCTCGGAGACCTTCGCGGCGGCCGCGTCAACGCCCCGCTTGAGGCCAGCCGGGTTGGCGCCCGCGGTGACATTGCGCAGACCCTCGCGGACCATGGCCTGGGCCAGCACGGTCGCGGTGGTGGTCCCGTCGCCGGCGACGTCGTTGGTCTTGGTCGCCACCTCCTTGACCAACTGCGCGCCGAGGTTCTCGTACGGGTTGGTGAGCTCGATCTCCTTGGCGATGGTCACACCATCGTTGGTGATCGTCGGCGCACCGAATTTCTTGTCCAGGACGACGTTGCGCCCGCGCGGCCCGAGGGTGACCTTGACCGCGTCCGCGAGCGCGTTGACACCGTGCTCCAGCAGGTGCCGGGCGTCGTCCGAGAAGCTCAGGATCTTCGCCATGAATGTCCCTTCGACGCGAGGTTGCCCCGGCCCGGCGAACCGGACCGGGGCAACGTCACTGATCGGTTGGTTACTTCTCGATGACCGCGAGGACGTCGCGGGCGGAGAGCACCAGGTACTCCTCGCCGGCGTACTTGACCTCGGTGCCGCCGTACTTCGAGTAGAGGACGGTGTCGCCGACGGAGACGTCGATCGGCACGCGGTTGCCCTTGTCGTCGATCCGGCCCGGGCCGACAGCGAGGACGGTGCCCTCCTGCGGCTTCTCCTTGGCGGTGTCGGGGATCACGATGCCCGAGGCGGTGGTGGTCTCGGCCTCGTTCGCCTGGACCACGATGCGGTCCTCGAGCGGCTTGATCGCAACCTTGGTCGCGGTAGTCACGGGCATACCCTCCTGGGGTACTTGGTTTCGTTACCGATCGGCATGCCGACCGGCGTCAATTGCCACATGCCACCGGGCGGGACCGTCGTCGCGGGTGCCGGTCCGCCTGGCGTTCAACCCCCGGGCACCAGGGCCCGGACGTTGGCACCCTCAGGGTGAGAGTGCTAATCGCAGGTTATTCCTCGGCTAGCACTCCGTCAAGGAGAGTGCCAACCCGCCACCCCGTGTCGCCACTCTTTCCGCACTCTTGCGCCACTCTTTCTCCACCGTTCGCCACGGTTGACCGCGACACGCCGACACTCGCTTCCGCCCCGAACGACCAATCCTTACTCTCCGGCGCGACTACGTGACGGAGGGCGGACAGATGGCGGACATGCCAACCCTGGGTTTCCTGCGCGACCAACTGCGCCGGGCTCGCAAGATGCGCGGGCTCAGCCAGGAAGAACTGGGCAAGATGGTCAACTACTCCCCGTCGGCGGTGAGCGCGATGGAGACCGGGCAGAACCAGCTCAGCGCCGACTACCTGGCCCGGCTCGACAAGGTGTTGGAGACCGGCGGACTCTTCGTCGGGATACTGGAGCTGATCCGGCTGCACGCCGAGCCGGACTGGTTCCGACCGTGGGGCGAGATCGAGCGCCAGGCCGTCGCGCTGCGCTGGTACGACCCGGCGGTGGTGCCGGGCCTGCTCCAGACCGAGGCGTACGCGCGGGCGATGTTGCGGGCCGGGCCGCCGCTGACCGACGAGCAGATCGAGAAGCGGGTGCTGGCCCGGATGGCACGGCAGGAGATCCTCGCCCGCGAGGAGCCGCCACAGCTCGTCGCGGTGCTCGATCAGCAGACGCTGCGTCGCCAGGTGGGCGAGCGCACGACCATGCGCGAGCAACTGGAGCACCTGCGCGCCCTCGCCGACCATTCGCACGTCCAGGTACGGATCGTGCCGGCCGAGACCCCGTGGTACGGCGGACTTGCCGGGCCGTTCGTCCTGGCCCGGCTCGCCGACGGCACCGAGGTGGCCCACCTGGACAACCAACTCCGGGGGCACACCGTGGACAGCCCGAACGAGCTTGCCAGCCTCGGACGGCGTTGGGAGACTGTGGCCGGTGAGGCGCTGCCGCGCCGGCAGTCCGCCCGCCTGATCGAGGAAGTGGCGAACTCATGGACCTGACCCGTGCCGCCTGGCGCAAGTCCTCCCGCAGCAATCAAAATGGCGGCGCCTGCGTCGAGGTAGCCGACAACCTGCCCGGCGTCGTCGCCGTACGCGACAGCAAGGACCCGACCGGCCCGGCGCTCACCTTCACCCCGGCCGCCTGGCACGCCTTCGTCGACACCCACCACCCCACCCGCTGACCGCCCCCACACCCACGCCCACACCCGGGCGCTGACGCTCGTTCTCGCCACCCACAGCACCCGCCGCCGTAACTGACGCTGGCGCTGCCACCCAGCACCCGCCGCCGTAGTCGACGCTTCACCACCCGCGACTCGCCCCGCCACCGCCGCCCCACCTCGTGGCCCCGTCGCTCGCCGCCGCCCCGTCGCTCGCCGCCGCCCCGCCGCCCCGTCGCCTCGCGGCCCGTCGCCCGTCGCCCGTCGATCATGGAGTTGTGGTCGACGAAACGCCCGATCCAGGGCATTGCCCGAGCCACCACTCCATGATCGGCAGGACGACGGTGCGGGCTGCCGCACGACCGACGGGTGGACGGGATGCCGCGAACGGCGTCAAGGTCACGCTCGATCCAGGATCGAGTGGCATCCCGGCGACTGCGAGACCACTCGATCCTGGATCGAGCACGATCATGGACCGGACAGCGTCGGCCAGCGCCGGGCGGTGGCGTCGGGGCGGGGGCGGTCGGATCGGGGGCGGGGGCGGTCGGGGCGGGGACGGGGGCGGGCGGGGCGGGGACGAGTGGCGGCCCGGACAATGGGCGGGTGGATCTGGAGCAGTTCGCCGTGTTGCGTACCGACGAGGGGTCGGCGGCGCTCGACGCGGCGGGGCGGGTGGCCGGCGGCGACCCGCTGCACGCGGCGGCCACGCTCCGCGCGGCAGGGGTGCCGGCCGGACTGGCGGCGGCGGCACTGACCCAGGCGGAGTTGCGCCGCCGCGCCACCGGCAAGTTCGGGTCGGCGGCCGGCGCCATGTTCTTCACCCGGCCCGGTCTGGAGCAGGCCACCCGGCGGATCGTGGCGGACCGTCGGGCCCGACGACTGCGGGCCGCCGGGGTGGGCACCCTGGCGGACCTGGGCTGCGGGTTGGGCGCCGACGCGCTGGCCGCCGCCCGTGCCGGCATCCGGGTGTACGCGGTGGAGGCCGACCCGCTCACCGCCGCGCTCGCCGAGGCGAACGCTCTCGCTGCCGGGGTGGCCGACCTCGTCACCGTCGAGTGTGGCGACGCGACCGCGTTCGACGTGACCCGGGTCGACGCGGTCTTCTGCGATCCGGCCCGCCGCCGGGCCGGTACCGGTCGCCGGGTCTTCGACCCGAACGCGTACTCGCCGCCGTGGGACTTCGTCGTCGGGCTGGCCGAACGGATGCCGCGCACGGTGGTGAAGGTGGCGCCGGGTCTCGACCACGCTCTGATCCCGGCCGGTGCCGAGGCCGAGTGGGTCGGCGTCGACGGCGACCTGGTGGAGGCGGCCCTCTGGTGCGGCCCGCTCGCCGCACACCCCCGCCGCGCGACCGTGTGTAAGGAAGGGCCCCCTACTAACGCCTCGTGTATAGCAGGGGTCCCCTCCTTACATGCCGGCGATGGGGTGCGCGTGCATCAGCTCACCGGGCGGGGGACGGCGGAGGCGCCGGTCGGGCCGGTACGCAGGTTCGTCTACGACCCGGATTCGGCGGTGGTACGGGCACACCTGGTCGCCGAGCTCGCCGCCGACCTGGACGCCACGCTGGCCGACCCGAGCATCGCCTACCTCTATGCCGACCGGGCCACCCCCACCCCGTACGCCCGCTGCCTGGAGGTGACCGACGTGCTGGCGTTCTCGCTCAAGCGACTGCGGGCGCTGCTGCGGGAACGCCGGGTCGGCCGGGTGGAGATCCTCAAGCGGGGCTCCGCACTGGAACCGGAGCGGCTCCGGCGGGACCTGCGGTTGGCCGGTGACCAGCCGGCCAGCCTGGTGCTGACCCGGGTCGCCGGAGCGCCGACGGTGCTGGTCTGCCAGCCGGTGACCTGACCCGCCGGGCGCAGGACTAGGTTGGCGGGCATGGCGGGACGGGGTACGCCGGCGATCGCGCTGCTGGCGAAGCAGAGGATCACGCACCGCACCCACCCGTACGACGTCCCGCCGGACGCCGCCAACTACGGCGCGGTGGTCGCCGCCGCGCTCGCGGTCGCGCCGGAACGGGTCTTCAAGACCCTGGTCACCGAGGTCGACGGCGCGCTGACCGTGGCGGTGGTGCCGGTCACCGGCGAGTTGGACCTCAAGGCCCTCGCCGCGGCCGTGGGCGGCAAGCGGGCGGCGCTGGCCGACCGCGCGGCGGCCGAGCGGACCACCGGGTACGTGCGGGGCGGCATCAGTCCGCTCGGCCAACGCAAGCGGCTGCCCACCGTGATCGACGAGTCCGCCCTGGCGCATCCCACCGTGTACGTGTCGGCCGGTCGCCGGGGTCTCCAGGTGGAATTGGCGCCCACGGATCTCGTGGCGCTCACCGAGGCCAGCACCGCCGCGCTGACCACCGGCTGACCGCACCCGACCTGCCCACTTATCCGTCGTCGCCCGGCCGCGTACCGGGCGGGTGTCGTCGGCGTTGCTGAATTGTTACCGCCGACAACAAACTCATCGCGATCGCACTCTTGTGCTGGCGTGTGGGGCGCAATACGTTGCCGGACACAACAAAACAAACACCGACACCCTTCCCCCACCCTCGAAAGGACCCTGCAGATGCGCAAGGGCTTCCTCGCCGTCGGCGCCGTGGGTCTCCTGACCCTCGGCTCCCTGACGGCCTGCGGCGACGACTCCGGCGGCAACCAGGCCGGTTCCGACAAGACCCCGAAGATCGGGGTGATCCTGCCGGACAGCAAGTCCTCCGTCCGCTGGGAGAGCGCGGACCGCAAGTTCCTGGAGGAGGCGTTCAAGGCCGCCGGCGTCCAGTACGACATCCAGAACGCCCAGGGTGACAAGAACGCGTTCCAGACCATCGCCGACCAGATGATCACCAGCGGCGTCACCGCGCTGATGATCGTCAACCTGGACTCCGGCACCGGCAAGGCCGTGCTCGACAAGGCCAAGTCGCAGGGCGTCGCCACCATCGACTACGACCGCCTCACCCTCGGCGGCTCGGCGGAGTACTACGTCAGCTTCGACAACGAGGCCGTCGGCAAGCTCCAGGGCGAGGGCCTCGTCAAGTGCCTCACCGACGCCAAGGTGGAGAAGCCGGCGATCGCGTACCTGAACGGCTCGCCGACCGACAACAACGCGACCCTGTTCAAGAACGGGTACGACTCGGTCCTCAAGCCGAAGTTCGACTCGGGCGAGTACACCAAGGCCGCCGACGACTCGGTGCCGGACTGGGACAACGCGCAGGCCGCCACCATCTTCGAGCAGCAGCTCACCAAGGCCAGCGGCAAGATCGACGGCGTGCTGAGCGCGAACGACGGCCTGGGCAACGCCGCCATCTCGGTGCTCAAGAAGAACAACCTCAACGGCAAGGTCCCGGTGACCGGCCAGGACGCCGACCCGCAGGGTCTGCAGAACATCCTCGCCGGTGACCAGTGCATGACCGTCTACAAGGCCGTCAAGCAGGAGGCGGACGCCGCTTCCGAGCTGGCCATCGCGCTGGCCAAGGGCGAGCGCAAGGAGACCGGCCAGACGGTCAAGGACCCGGAGAGCGGTCGGGACGTGGCCAGCGTCCTGCTCACCCCGAAGGCGATCTACAAGGAGAACGTCAAGGACGTCATCGCCGACGGCTACGTGACCAAGGAAGAGGTCTGCACCCCCGACTTCGCCAAGCTCTGCACCGAAGCGGGCATCAGCTGACCCACCCGCCTAGGCGGCGCCGCCCGGCACGGCAACCCCGTGCCGGGCGGCGCGACGCCGCTGGACGGGTCCCGATCTCCCTCCGTGTCTAAGGAGAACCCCGTGTCCGCGACCCCACTGCTGGAGCTACGCGGGATCGACAAGAGCTTCGGTCCCGTCCAGGTCCTGCGCGACGTCGCCTTCGCCGCCTACCCGGGCGAGGTGACCGCGCTCGTCGGCGACAACGGCGCCGGCAAGTCGACCCTGGTCAAGTGCATCAGCGGCATCTACCCCACCGACTCCGGGGAGTTCGTCTTCGACGGCCGCCCGGTGCACATCAACAGCCCCCGCGACGCCGCCTCGCTCGGCATCGAGGTCGTCTACCAGGACCTCGCGCTCTGCGACAACCTCGACATCGTGCAGAACATGTTCCTCGGGCGGGAGAAGCGCAGCGGCATCGTCCTGGACGAGCCGACGATGGAGCAGATGGCCGCGGAGACCCTCGCCGGGCTCTCCGTACGCACCGTCAAGTCGCTGCGCCAGCACGTCTCCAGCCTCTCCGGCGGCCAGCGCCAGACCGTGGCGATCGCCAAGGCGGTGCTCTGGAACAGCAAGCTGGTGATCCTGGACGAGCCGACCGCCGCGCTCGGCGTCGCACAGACCGCCCAGGTGCTCGAACTGGTCCGCCGGCTGGCCGACAACGGTCTGGCCGTGGTGCTCATCTCGCACAACATGAACGACGTCTTCGCCGTCTCCGACCGGATCGCCGCGCTCTATCTCGGCCAGATGGTCGCCCAGGTGAGGACCACCGACATCACGCACTCGCAGATCGTCGAACTGATCACCGCAGGCCGTTCCGGCGGGCTCGGGCTCGCCACCGAACCGGCCACCAACGGCAACGGTGGAGCACCCGCCAGCAGCAACACAGGAGGGCTGGCATGAGCGAGCCGCAGCGAGCGAATCATCAACTCCGGGCCGAGGCCGGCCCGCAGCGCAGCGGAGGGTCGGCATGAGTTCCACCGCCGTCAAGCAGGACGGGCCGGCCGCCGTGGCACCGGCACCCTCCGTCGCCAGTCACGTACGCGGCTACTGGCGTCGGGTACGCGGCGGCGACATCGGCGCGCTGCCCGCCGTCGCCGGCCTGCTCGTCCTCTGCACGATCTTCTCGATCATGCGTCCGAGCTTCCTCACCGCGGGCAACTTCGCCAACCTGTTCACCCAGGGCGCGGCGGTCACGTTGATCGCCATGGGGCTGGTCTTCGTCCTGCTGCTGGGCGAGATCGACCTCTCCGCCGGTTTCGCCAGCGGCGTCTGCGCGGCGGTGCTGGCCAACGTGGTGACCGTCCTCGGGTACCCCTGGTACGTGGCGGTGCTCGCGGCCGTGCTCACCGGCCTGGTCATCGGCACCACGCTGGGCTTCCTGGTCGCCAAGGTCGGCATCCCGTCGTTCGTGGTCACCCTCGCCGGCTTCCTCGCCTTCCAGGGCGTGGTGCTGCTGCTGATGGAGGAGGGCCGGAACATCTCGGTCCGCGACCCGGTCCTGGTGGCGATCGCCAACCGCAACCTGCCGCCGGCGCTCGGCTGGGCACTGGCCGCGCTCGCGGTCGCCGGCTTCGCCGCGGTGCAGTTGCTGCGGTACCGCAAGCGTGCCGCACGCGGCCTGATCAACGACCCGCTGGCCATGGTGCTGGGCCGGATCGGCATCCTGGCCGTGGTCCTCGGCGTCGCCGTCTACGTACTCAACCTGGAGCGCAGCCGCAACGTGCTGATCAGCTCGCTCAAGGGTGTACCGATCGTGGTGCCGATCATCGCCGTCCTGCTCGTGGCCTGGACGTTCGTGCTCCAGCGCACCAGCTACGGCCGGCACATCTACGCGGTCGGCGGCAACAAGGAGGCCGCGCGCCGGGCCGGCATCAACGTGGACCGGATCCGCATCTCGGTCTTCGTGATCTGCTCCACGATGGCGGCGATCGGCGGCATCGTGGCGGCGAGCCGGGCCAACTCGGTCGACCCGAACACCGGTGGCAGCAACGTGCTGCTGTACGCCGTCGGGGCGGCGGTGATCGGTGGTACCAGCCTCTTCGGTGGCAAGGGACGCGTCCTGGACGCGGTCCTCGGTGGCGCCGTGGTGGCGGTGATCGACAATGGCATGGGGCTGATGGGCTACAGCTCGGGCGTGAAGTTCGTGGTCACCGGCGTGGTGCTGCTGCTCGCGGCGAGTGTCGACGCGTTGTCGCGACGACGAGCCTCGGCCACCGGCAACCGCTGATCCGCTGTACCGAAAGTAGTCAAGCCTCGATGCGCGTAGGACCCAGCCAGGACGAGATCCGTCGGCAGAATCTCGGTGCCCTGCTGCGTTACGTGCACCTGCACGGCGCCACCACGCGCGCCGAGCTGACGAACACGCTGGGCTTGAACCGGAGCACCATCGGCGCGCTCACCGCCGACCTCGCCGCCGCCGGACTGGTGAGCGAGGGGGCGCCGAAGGAGACCGGCCGGGCCGGACGACCGTCGCTGGTCGTCCGGCCCGAGTCGGACCGGGTCTTCGCGTACGCGTACAGCATCGAGGTGGACCGGCTGCGGGCCGCGCGGGTCGGTCTGGGCGGTGCGGTGCTCGACCGTTGGGAACTGGACCGCCCGCGCGGGTTGACCGCGACGGAGGCCGCCCCGCTGCTGGCCGGAGCGGTGAAGGAGATGCGGCACGGGCTGCCGCAGGACGCGGTCTGCGTCGGGGCCGGGGTGGCGGTCTGCGGCATGGTGCGCCGCGACGACGGTCTGGTCCGCCTCGGCCCGACCACCGGATGGGTGGACGAGCCGATCGGCACCACCCTCGGCAGCGAACTCGGCGTCGACGTCCCGGTCACCGTGGGGAACGTCGCCGACGTGGCGGCCTTCGCCGAACACGCCCGGGGCGCGGCGGCCGGCTGCGACAACGTCATCTATCTCTACGGCGACGTCGGCGTGGGCGCCGGGATCATCGCCGGTGGCCGCCGCCTCACCGGGCACGGCGGCTACAGCGGCGAGGTCGGGCACATGGTGGTCAGCCGCGACGGGGTGCGCTGCGAGTGCGGCAACCGGGGCTGCTGGGAGACCGAGATCGGCGAGCACGGGCTGCTGCGGGCCGCCGAGCGCTCCGACGCCCGGGGCCGGGAGGCGATGCTCGCGGTCTTCGACGCCGCCGACCGTGGCGACGCCCGGGCCCAGACGGCGGTACGCCAGGCCGGCGACTGGCTGGGTTTCGGTGTCGCCAACCTGGTCAACATCTTCAACCCCGAGATGGTCATCTTCGGCGGCACCATGCGCGACCTCTATCTGGCCGCCGCCGCCCAGGTACGCAGCCGGCTCAACTCCAACGGCCTGCCCGCCTGCCTGGAGCACGTACGCCTGCGGACGCCGAAACTCGGCGAGGACGCCCCGCTTGTCGGCGCCGCCGAACTCGCCTTCGAACGGCTGCTGGCCGACCCGCTCGACGTCGGCTGACCCGACCGGACAAGACCGTGAACCGGTTTCGGAACCGGTGAACTGATCGGCCACTCATTCCGTACCACTGTGCGGACGAGCGGCCGGCGTGTCAGGCCGCCGTCACGTAGTCGACCGGTTCTCGTCCGAGGAGGCGCCGCAGACATGGCACCGCTGGATTCCGCTCGTCGCCGGCAGGGCACCCGGTCCCGTCGCCTGGCGGTGCTGCTCACCACGATCGCCGCCGCTCTCGTCTGGCATCCCGGTGCCGCCGTGGCCGCGCCCGCCGGCCAGCAACTCGCCGCCGCCGACCAGGCCCTGCTCGACGGGGTACGCCTGGCCGGGCTCTGGGAGATGCCGGCCGGACAGATGGCCGCCGAGAAGGGCCAGTCGGCGGTGGTCCGCGAGGTCGGTGCGGAGATCGCCCGGCAGCACGAGGAACTGGACCGACTCACCGTGGAGGCCGCCAACAAGCTCGGCGCGACCATCCCGACCGTGCCGTCCGCACAGCAGCAGCAGTGGCTGAAGGAGATGAAGGACGCCACCGGCGCCCGGTTCGACCAGATCTTCGTCACCCGGCTCCGGGTCGCCCACGGCTCGATCCTCCCGGTCGTCACCGCGGTCCGCGGCAGCACCCGCAACGACGTCATCCGCGACCTGGCCAACGCCACCAACAAGTACGTCAGCGACCACATGCTGATGCTGGAGAGCACCGGCCTGGTGCGGTACGCCGAACTGCCGCCCGCCGTGCTGCCCGCGCCCGGCGAGGACGGACTGATCGCCGCCGCGTCGGCCAACACCGCACCGGCGGTGGGCATCAGCAACACCCTGATCTGGGCCATCTTCTTCGTTGCCATCGGCACCGGCGGCTTCCTCAGCTATCGGCTGTTGCGCCGCAGGTAACCAGCCGACCCGCACCGATGGCACCCCGTACCCGGGCCCTCGCCCTCCTCGGGCTGGTCCTGGCCACCCTGTGCGCCGCCCTGGGTCCCGCCGGCCCAGCGGCGGCGCACGCCGTCGTGGTGGACACCACGCCGCAGCGCGACGAGGTGCTCCCGTACGCGCCACGCGAGGTCCTGGTCACCTTCAGCGAGTCGGTCGCGCCGGTGTCCGGCCGGGTGCAGGTGCTCGCGCCGGACGGTAAGCGGATCAACATCGGTGACCCGGAGGTCCGCGACCGGACCCTGCGGATCATGCTGCGCGCCTCCGACCGGCCGCTCGGCACGTACCTGGTCAGTTACCGCGTCATCTCGGCGGACAGTCATCCGGTCGCCGGCAGCTTCACCTTCGCCGCCGGGGCACCGTCGGTGGCCCCACCCCTGCCGGCCGTGGCGGAGTCGGAGTCACCGGCCGGGGTCCTGGTGCCCGCCGCCAAGTTCCTCGGCTACCTCGGTCTGCTGCTGGCGGTCGGTCCGCCGCTGCTCGCTGCGGCGTTCTGGCCACCCCGGCGGTCCCGGCGGGGTGCGACGGTGACGGCGCTGGTCGGGCTCGGCCTGGTCGCCGTGGCCACCGTCGGCACCTGGGTCGGGCAGGCCGCCCAGGTGGTCGGCGCGCCGGTCGGGCAACTCTCCCCCGCCGACCTGCGCGCCGTCGCCGACACCGACATCGGCCTGGTGCTGGCGGCACGCCTGGCCCTGGTCGGCGTCGCCGCGGCGCTGCTGCCGGCGGTCACCCGGGGACGCGCCGGGCGGGTCCGGACGGGGGCGCTGGCCGTCGTGGGGGTGGCCGGGGCGGTCACCTGGCCGCTCGCCGGGCATCCGGTCGCCGCACCGGTGCCGCCGGTGAGCATCGTGCTGACCACCGTGCACGTCGTCGGGGTGGCGGTCTGGCTGGGCGGGCTGCTCGCCCTCACCGTGTTCCTGCTCCGGGGCACCCACGAGCGGGTTCTCGCCCGCATCCTGCCGGCCTGGTCGAAGTGGGCCACGCTGGCGGTGGCCTGGCTGGTCACCGCCGGGGTGCTCCAGGCCGCGATCGAACTCGGTCGGCCGTCGGCAGTGCTCGGCACCACGTACGGTCGGCTGCTCTGCGCCAAGGCCGCACTGCTCGCAGCCGTGCTGGCGATCGCGGCCTGGCAGCGGCGCCTGATCCGGCGGCGGATCGCCGCCGGGCGGCCCCGCTGGGTCGCCCGCGCGGCCGGTGTCGAACTCGCGGTGACCGCGATGGTCCTGGTGCTGACCGCCGTGCTGGTGCAGACGCCGCCGGGGCGGACGGACGGCGCGACCGCCGACGGGGTCACCCGGGACGGTGTCGCCCAGTCGTTGACCACAAGCATCTTCGTGGTGCAGTTCGACATCTACCCGGCGGCCCCGAACACGGCGAACAGCCTGCACGCGTACGTCTACACACCGGCGGGCAAGGAGCTGCCGGTGGCGGAGTGGAGCGTCACCGCCGCCCTGCCGGAGGCGGGTATCGAGCCGATCGCGATCGACGTGCTCAGCCTGGAACCGCACCACGGCAGCGCCGAGATCCAGTTCCCGCTGGCCGGCGAGTGGACGCTGCGGATCAGCGCCCGGACCAGCGACATCGACCGGGCCACCGCGACCACCACGGTGACCATCCGCTGACCGTGGTGGCCCGGTTCAGCGGTCGACCTGGGTGAAGTCCCAGGAGTGCGGCGGCCGGGCGAGCAGCATCACCGGCGGCTCGGGCAGCGGCCGGGGACTGCTGCGCCACTTCGAGATCACCACCACCCGGTGGTCGGTGGAGGAGAACACCTCGCTGGACAGGTGCAGCGGGTCGTGCTCGAACTCGGGCAGGGCGCTGTCGCACACCCAGGTGATCAACTCGGCGAGCGCGTACGGCTCCGCCCGCGCCTCCCACATCCGTACGATCACGTCGCCGTCCTCCCTCAGACGCTGACCGTGGTCAGCGGCATCGCCGAATCCGCGGGCAGGTCGAGCCGGCTCGGCGCGACCCCCGAGGCGACCAGGTGCGAGCCGAGGGCCGCCACCATCGCGCCGTTGTCGGTGCACAGTCCCGGCCGGGGTACGCGTACCCGGATGCCGTGCCGCGCGGCCCGCTGCTCGGCCAACGCCCGCAGCCGCGAGTTGGCCGCCACTCCCCCGCCGATCACCAGGGTCTCCACGCCACTGCTGCGGCAGGCGTCCAGCGCCTTGGTGACCAGCACGTCGCAGACCGCCTCCTGGAAGGACGCCGCCACGTCGGCCACCGGCACCGGTTCACCGGCCCGCTGTCGTGCCTCCACCCACCGGGCCACCGCGGTCTTCAACCCGGAGAAGGAGAAGTCGTACCGGTGCGCGGCCAGGTCCTTGGCGGCGGTCAGGCCACGCGGGAACGCGATCGACGCCGGATCGCCGGCCCGCGCCTCCCGGTCGATGTAGGGGCCGCCGGGAAACGGCAGGCCGAGCAGCCGGGCCACCTTGTCGAAGGCTTCCCCGGCCGCGTCGTCGATGGTGGCGCCCAGCGGGGTGACGCCGTGCGCCAGGTCGTCGACGAGCAGCAACGACGAGTGCCCCCCGGAGACCAGGAGGGCGATCGCCGGCTCGGGCAGCGGCCCGTGTTCCAGCGTGTCCACCGCCACGTGCGCGGCCAGGTGGTTGACCCCGTAGACGGGCTTCTCGGCGGCGACCGCGTACCCCTTGGCCGCAGCCACCCCGACCAGCAGCGCACCGGCCAGCCCCGGGCCGGCGGTCACCGCGATCGCGTCGATGTCGGCGATCGTCACCCCGGCCTCGGTCAGCGCCCGCCGCATGGTCGGCACGATCGCCTCCAGGTGCGCCCGGCTGGCCACCTCCGGCACCACCCCACCGAACCGGGCGTGCTGGTCCACGCTGGACGCGAGCGCGTCGGCGAGCAGGGTGTGCCCGCGCACGATGCCGACACCGGTCTCGTCGCACGAGGTCTCGATGCCGAGGATCAGGGGTTCGTCAGCCATGGGTGCTCAGTCCTGGTGGCGCTGCATCACCAGCGCGTCGGTGTTGCTCGGTTGGTAGTAGCCGCGCCGCACGCCGATCGGCTCGAAGTCGTACGACGCGTAGAGGCGCTGGGCCGGCGCGTTGTCCGCCGCGACCTCCAGCAGCACGCTGCGTACGCGCCGCCGGGCGGCCTCGGCGAGCAGGGCCTCCAGCAGTACCCGCCCCACGCCCCGGCGGTGCGCGTCCCGGCGTACCGCGATGTTCTGCACCCACGCCTCGTCGGGCGGCGCGACCGCCAGCCCGGCGTAGCCGAGCACCGCGCCGTCGTCGTCGGTCGCGACCAGATAGAAGTGCCCGTGCGACAGTTCGTTCCAGAACATCGCCGCGGACCACTGCTCGGCGCCGAAGAGGTCCGCCTCGATCGGCAGCACCTCGTCGATGTGCCACCACCGGAACCGGCCGAGCCGCACCAGGTCACGCTGCTCCGGGTCACGCCGCCCGAGTTCACGCCGCACCGGATCGGTGCGTTGCCGCTCGCTCACGGCAGGACCGTCTTGCGGGCGGTGGCCGCCACCGCGTCCGGCCGCCGCAGATAGAGCGGGGTCAGCGTCTCGCCGGGCGCGCCGGCCCGGATGCGTTCGGCGGCCAGGGCGGCCAGCGCGCACGCGTCCGGGTAGCGCGGCTCCGGCCACAGCGGCAGCCCGAGCGTCTCCGCGTACCGGTGCGCGCCGTCACCGACCGCCGCCGTGACGCCCAGCTCCCGGGCCCGCTCGGCGGCGACCGCCGGGGCACCGACCTCCGGCCCGACGAGCCGCTGCCCGGCGCCGTCGTAGACGGCCCAGTAGATCTCCCGACGCCGCGCGTCACCGGCGGCCAACACCGGCTCGCCGTTCGCCGCCGGGTATCCGATGGCGTCCAGGGAGCAGACACCGTACGTCGGTATGTCGAGCACCTGACCCATCGTGGCGGCGGTGACCAGCCCGACCCGCAGCCCGGTGAACGGCCCCGGGCCGAGCCCGGCGACGATCGCGTCGAGGTCGGCCGGGCGGGCGCCGACGTCGGTCAGCACCGCGTCGACCTGAGGCGCGAGCAACTCGCCGTGCGCGCGGGCGTCGACGGTGCACCGGTGCGCACGGGTCGTCACCGCCGTCGCGGTGACCTCGACCAGGGCCGCCGTCACCGCCGGCGTCGAGCTGTCCACCACGAGTACGAGCACAATGAGCCAGCCTAGCCGCACCGCCGACCGCCTCGTGGCGCCCCGCCCGCCCCCGATCGAAGCACCCGCACCGGCAGCCACCGTCGCTACCGACAGTGATCGGGCAAGTACTTCCGTTCGCCGAGCAACTTCTGCTCCCGCCACCACCGTCCCACCTCCGGACAGAGGAGGAATGTCGATTTGAAGGCCGCAGACGAGCAAGCGTTCCGGGAGTTCGTGACGTCCGAGATGGCGTCACTGCGCAAGCTGGCCTATGTGACCTGCGGGGACTGGCACGCGGCGGATGACGCGGTGGCCAACACACTGATCAAGCTGTACCCGCGCTGGCGCAAGGTGGAGCGCCCGGACCTGTACGCCAAGACCATGGTGTACCGGGCCGCCGTCGACGAGACGCGCAGGCCCTGGCGTCAGGGGCGGGAGCGGTCGGCCGGCTACGGCATTCCGGACGTTGCGGTGGACGACCCGAACGGCGCCACCGACGAGCGGCTACGGCTGCGCACGGCGCTGAACGCCGTACCCACCGGCCAACGGGCCGCCGTGGTGCTGCGTCACTACCTCGGACTCAGCCTGGAGGAGACGGCCCAGGTCCTGGGTTGCACCGTCGGCACGGCGAAGAGCCAGACGTCGCGCGGTCTCGCCAAGCTCCGCGAACTACTCGGAGCCGACCGGCTCAACAACATCGAGGACAAGGAATGGCATGTCGCAATTGCATGAGATCGTGGCGGCGGTGACCGTGGACGAGCCGCCCATGTCGCGTTCCGTCGACCAGATCGTCACGGCCGGCCGCAAGGCCGAACGTCGCCGTCGGGCGGGATTCGCCTCCGCAGGTGCCGCCGGCCTGGTCGCGGCCGTGGTCGCCGGCACGTTCGCGCTGACGCCGGGTGCGCCGGAGCAGCCGACCACGATCGTCGCCGGGGCCGCCCCAGGCGCGGAGGCCACCTGGTCGGACGCGCCGCCGTTCAGCTTCACGTTCCGCGCGTTCGACGCCGGTCCGCTGCGCGTGCAGGACCCCGTGGTGGTCTCCCCCGCCTATCAGATCGCCTCGGTCTACATGGACGGCAGAGTCACCCACGACCGGCCGGTCGAGGATTCCGAGACGCCCGTCCGTCGGAATGGGAAGCGCCCCCCGGCTGCCGGCACCGACTCGACCCAGCGACCGCTGTACGCCTACCTGACGCTCTACCGACCGGGCGCGTTCGACCCGGCGGGGATCGTCGGCGGCACCTCGTCGACGATCGCCGGCCGCCAGGCCGTCGAGTCGACCGTCGAGCCGGCCGGCCGGCAGTTGGCCTGGGAGTACGCCGACGACGCGTGGGCCGTGGTGACCGCGTACACCAGCACCCCCGACCCCTCCATCGCGGACCTGTCGGCGCTGGTCACCGCCCTGAAGCCGAGCCCGGCGGTGCCCGCCACGCTGCCGTTCCGGATCGGCTACCTGCCCGCCGGCCACACTGCGGTCGAGGCCGGCTCGCACGCCCTGCCCGGCCTGGTCGGCATCGCGCAGGCCCGCGCGGGCAACTACGGTGGCGTGACCTACGCCGACCCGGCCCCGTCGACCACCGGCCTGACGTCGCCGTACGGCGACAACGAGAGCGCCACCATCCCGGGCAGTGTCAGCATCTACGTCATGCCCGCCTCCTCCTCCAACCAGCGGGCGAAGGCCGGCAAGACGAAGTGCTACCAGGCGTCGGGTGACGCGTTCTGCAACCGCTGGACCACGGACGGCGCGGTGCAGGTGCAGGTGCTCGGCACCGGCGGGCTCTCCGTCGCGGAACTGACCAGGATCGCGGAGTCGGTCGAGGTGGCCGACGTGAACGACGAACTCACCTGGACCCCGGTGCCCCAGGCGCGGTAGCCCCTGGCCGACACCGACGATCCCGCTCGTCCGGCGCCGTGTCCCCGCCCCCGGGGGCACGGCGCCGTCGCCTGCCACCGTCCCTCATTTGTCCACAATGGAGGAACACGAGTCCATGCGCCCCAGAAGATTCCTACCGGCCGCCGTGGCCCTGCTGCTCGCGGCCGGTCTCGTTCCGGCGTCCCCGGCAGCGGCCGACGCGGCCGGGGCGGCTGCGCCCTCCGGCGGCGGTCGGACCGCGACGCTGATCACCGGTGACCGGGTCACCGTGACCACCGACGGCGGCGTCAGCGTCGTCCCGGGCCCGGGACGGTCGGAGATTCCGATGCTGACCAGCACGATCGCCGGCCGGGTACGGGTGGTGCCGGCCGACGCGCTGCCGCTGTTGCGGGCGGACCGACTCGACCCACGGCTGTTCGACGTGACCGGGCTGCTCGCCGACGGGTACGACGACGACCGACGTGCCGACCTGCCGATCATCGCCTCCACCGACAGTGGCGTCGACGGCACGATCGTGCACCGGATGACCAGCTTCCCGGCCACCGCGATGCACACCCGCAAGCAGGGCCTCGACCGGCTCTGGTCGGGGCTGACCCGCAAGGGCGCGAAGGGCAAGGTCTGGCTGGACGCCGTCGGGCGTTTCAGCGGCGCCGAGGGTATCCAACAGATCGGCGCCCCGAGCGCCTGGCAGGCCGGCCTGACCGGCCGGGGTGTCACCGTCGCGGTGATCGACAGCGGGATCGACGCCACCCACCCCGACCTGGTCGGCCGGGTAGCCGCCCAGGTCGACTTCTCGCCGGTCTCCGAGGGCGGCGTACCCACCAGCGACGACGTCCGCGACCTGATGGGACACGGCACGGCCGTCGCCGCCGTCGCCGCCGGCAGTGGGGCCGCCTCGGCCGGCCGGTACCGGGGCGTCGCCCCCGAGGCGACGATCATCGACGCCAAGACCGGTGACTGGGACTCGACCGAGTCGGCGGTGATCGCCGCGATGGAGTGGGCAGCCGGCCCGAAGCGCGCCGCAGTCGTCAACATGAGTCTCGGCTTCCCGGACACCCCCGGCGACGACCCCCTGGAGATCGCCCTGCGCCGCCTGAGCGAGCAGCACGGCACGCTCTTCGTGGTCGCGTCCGGCAACAGCGGCGACAACGGCAACAACCCGAACGCCGCCCAGGACTACGACGTCGGGTCACCGGCAACCGCCGATGCCGCGCTGGCCGTCGGCGCGGTCGACCACGACGACCGGCTGGCGTCCTTCTCCAACCGGGGCCCACGTCTCGGCGACGACGCCGTCAAGCCCGACCTCACCGCGCCCGGCGTCGACGTCACCGCTGCCCGCAGCACCGACGCGTACGGCACCGGCCCCTACACCGACGGCCTGTGGGGCACCTCCTTCGCGGCGCCGCACGCGGCCGGCAGTGCCGTCCTGCTCAAGCAGAAGCACCCGGACTGGACCGGAGACATGATCAAAGCCGCGCTGATGGGTACGGCCCGACCGGCGTCGGGCGTCAGCGTGTTCGCTCAGGGCGCCGGGCGCGTCGACGTGGCCGGCGCGCTCGCCGGTACGGTCCTCGCCGACCCGCCCAGCCTGAGCCTCGGCACCCACACGTTCCCGCACACCGGCGCCGCGCCGACCAGCGGGACGGTCACCTACCGCAACACCGGCACCACGCCGCAGACCCTACGACTGAGCCTGACCGTGGACGGGCCGCAGACGGCGCCCACCTCCGGGATGTTCCGGGTGAACCCGTCGACGCTGACCGTGCCGCCCGGCGGCAGTGCCCATGCCACCGTCACGGCCACCGCCTCGACGACGGCACCGGCCGGGCCGTACTCCGGGCGGCTGACCGCCGGCACCGGCGACGGCAAGCGGCTGACCACGCCGGTCGGGTTGGTCCGGGAGGCCGCCACCCACTCCCTGACGCTGCGGCATCTCGGCGCGGACGGTCAGGAGACCCGGGACTTCTACACCACCGTCGTGGGCCTGGACATCCCGTACACGTACGACTCGCTCCACCACTACGACGACGAGCAGGGCAGTGAGATCACCATCCGGGTGCCCGAGGGGCGCTACGCGGTCGTGTCGCAGATGTTCTCCCACCTGCCGGAGCTGACCTATCTGGCGCACACGAACCTGGCCGTGCGGGCCGACACCGACCTCACGCTCGACGAACGGGTCGGGCGTCCGGTCCAGGTCAGCGTGCCGGCAGCCGACGCGGTCCGCTCCGACAGCACCGTCCAGGTGGGCGTCCGCTCCGGCAACTCCTGGGTGACCGTCGGCGGCAGCAGCAACGCGTCGACCCGGATGCGGACGGCCCAGATCGGCGGGACCGGCAGCCGGGACGAGTTCGTCTCGGTGATCGGCACGGCGTTCGCCGACGGATCGGACCCCAGCCGGTACGCGTACCAGCTCGCCTGGCACCGGCCCGGCGCGCTGCCCACCGGCTTCACCAGGTCCGTCACGGCCGGAGAACTCGCCGTGGACCGGACCTCCGCCCGCGCCCAGGCCCCGGAGGGCCCGGCCGCGATGCAGTCGGCGCCGATCGTGCCGGGCTATCCGCTGACCCCGGCGTACGCCTCCACGCCGCTGGCGCAGACCCGCCACTTCAACACCGACGGCGGCATCAGGTGGGCCTCGCGGGTGTTCCAGTACTCGGACGAGGCCGTCGACTACTACACCGTCACCACGGCCGGACCGGCGATCGCCTACCGGCCCGGGCGGACCTACACCTCCACCTGGAACGCCCCGATCGTCGCGCCCTGCCCGACCGCCGGTGGCGGGTGGTCCGGCGACCAACTGGTCGTGCGGGTCGCCCCCTACTGCGACAGCGCCGGCCACCCCGGCCACGTCGAGCAGGAAACCCTCTCCGGTACGACCACCCTCTACCGCAACGGCACCGAGGTGGCCACCTCGGACCTGCCCGGTCACGCCCGATTCACCGTGCCGCCCGTACCGGGCAGTTACCGGCTCCACGTCGAGTCCACCCGGGCGGCCTCGTTCGGCCTGTCCACCCGGGTCACCGCCGACTGGACGTTCACCCGGCCGGTGACCGCGTCGCGCCTCATGGCGGTCCGCATGGCGCCGACCCTGGACGCCACCGGCACGGCACCCGCCGGCCGGTCCTTCACCATCCCGATCAGCAGCGCCGACGCCACGTCGGTCGGCCTGCGGGTCTCCTACGACGACGGCGCCACCTGGAAGTCGACCCCGGTCACCCGCACCGGCGCCGGCACCTTCCTCGGTACGGTCCGCCACCCGGCCGCCCCCGGGTACGTGTCCGTGCAGGTCACGGCCAGAGGTAGCGCCACCAGCCTGACCGAGACGGTGGTTCGCGCGTACCGGATCGGCTGATCCGAGGTGCCCCTTCACGTCGCCGCACGGGGATGTGAAGGGGCACCTCAGCGCACCAACGGCTCAACCGGCGGTGCGCTCCCAGTCGACGGTGGGCAGGCCGGCGTCGGCGAGGGCCTTGTTGGCCGCGCTGAACGGCCGGCTGCCGAGGAAGCCACGCGGGTTCATCGGGCTGGGGTGGCCCGCCTCCAGCACCACGTGCTGCGGATTGGTGACCAGCGCCGCCTTCTTGCGCGCGTAGCCACCCCAGAGCAGGAACACCACGCGCGACTCCTGGGCGTCCAGCGCCCGGATGGTGGCATCGGTGAACTCCTCCCACCCCCGGTTGGCGTGCGAGCCGGGAGTGCCCTGCCGCACCGTCAACACCGAGTTGAGCAGCAGCACCCCCTGTGCCGCCCAGCCGTCCAGGTTGCCGCTGCGCGGCTTGGGCACGCCCAGGTCCTCGCCCAACTCCTTGAAGACGTTGCGCAACGACGGCGGCACCGAGACCCCCTCGCGCACGCTGAAACTCAACCCGTGCGCCTGGCCGACCCGGTGATAGGGGTCCTGCCCGAGGATCAGCACCCGGCAGGCCGACGGCGCGCAGAGTCGGTAGGCGGAGAAGAGGTCCTCGACCGGCGGGAAGACCGTCTGGGTCGCGTACTCCCCGGCGACGAAGTCGGCCAACGCGGCGGTGCGGGCCGGGTCGAGGTGCGGGGCGAGCACCTCGCGCCACGCCTCGGGAAGCAGGGCCGGCAGGTCGAGGGCGGGGGTGTCGTCGGGCATCGGCGGCCTTTCACCGGTCGGAACGTTTCCGGGCACTGTAGGCAGTGGGTACGACAGCGTTCGGCGCAGGGCCGTCAGCGCGGGACGGTCAACTCGGCCAGCCGGGCCGCCCAGTCGCCACCGACCGGCTCCAGCCCGACGACCCGGGTGTCGTCGTCACGCCGGTCCATCTGGATCCGCAGGTGTGCGTCGACCAGCTGCTCGACCAGCCCCTCGCCCCACTCGACCACGGTGACCGAGTCCTCCACCGAGGCGTCCAGGTCCAGGTCGTCGATCTCGGCCCGGGGGTCGCTCGCGGCACCCAGGCGGTACGCGTCGGCGTGCACCAACGCCACCCCGCGTCCGGTCGCCGGGTCCGGCCCGTGCACCCGGGCGATCACGAAGGTCGGCGAGGTGATGTCGCCGAGCACGCCCAGCCCGGCACCGACCCCCTGGGTCAACGCGGTCTTGCCGGCACCCAGCGGCCCGGTCAGGAGCACCAGGTCACCGGCGCGCAGCAGCCGCGCGAGGCGCCGCCCGAAGGCGTGCGTGTCCGCGACGGTCGGCAGCTCGAAACGGGTCACGGGCGGTCCCGCTCGCACGAGTCGAGGAAGCGGCTGACCGCGATGTTGACCTCGTCGGCGTGCTCCAGCATCACCACGTGCCCACTGTCGTGGATCTTGACGAACTCGGCGTGCGGCAGCCGCCGGACGATCTCCTCGGAATGCGTCACCGGCGTGATCATGTCCTTGTCTCCGACGATCACCAACACCGGCGTGTCCTCCAACGCGGCCAGCGCCGGGAACCGCGAGTGCGTCGCCAGCGTACGCAGATAGCGGGTCACCGTGTCGGCCGAGGTACGCGAGTTCATCTCCTCCACGTACGACACCAGCGACGGGCTCGGCTTACGGGTGCCGAAGCCGTACCTGCGGGTGAGCAGCCAGGCCACGTTGCTGGTGGACTTGCGGGCCCGGTCGATCACCGTCCCGCCGTAGCGGGTGACGTAGCCGGCCGTGTAGAGCACCGGCGCGCCGACGCGCCCGAGCAGAGCGGGCGCGACCAGCTTCGTCTCCGCCAGCAGACCGCCGGAGGTGGCCATCAGCACCGTGCCCACCACCCGGTCGTCGAACATCTCCGGGTACAGCTCGGCCAGCGACATGATGGTCATGCCGCCCATCGAGTGCCCGATCAGGACCAGCGGCCCGTCCGGTGCCACCTCGTCGATCACCCGGCGCAGCGTGTGGCCGAGCGCGACGAGGTCGTACTCGCCGCCCTCCAACCGCCCCGAACGGCCGTGACCGGGCTGGTCGTACGCCACGATCCGGTGCTCGCCCCGCCCGGCCAGCATCTTGCGCTGGAAGTGGAACGTGCCCATGTCCAGGCAGAAACCGTGCACCAGCACGACCGTCGGGTTGCCCGCGACCGGACGGATCGGCTCGACCACCTCGACGTGCACGTCGGTGCCGTCGGGCAGCTCCAACCGGTGCGCCGCGTCGTAGTGCTGCTCGCCGAAGACCTCGTCGACGTACGGATCGGCCGGGTCGGCCTTGAGTCGGCGGACCAGGGCCCGTTCCGTGGCGACACCGGCGGCGAGCCCGGCGGCGGCCACGCCGAGTGCCGCACCGACCAGCCCGGCGGCCCGGCCGGCGGCGGTACGCGGTCGGGGGACCCTCACGCCGACCCTCCGTCGTAGACACGGGGCACCCGGGTGCTGCCGAAGCGGGTGACGATCTCGTAGTTGATGGTGCCGACCGCCTCGGCCCAGTCGTCGGCGGTGGGCGCACCGTCCGCGCCGTCGCCGAAGAGGGTGACCACGTCACCGGCGACCACCGGATCGTCGCCGCAGTCCAGCACGAACTGGTCCATGCAGACCCGACCGGCGACGGTCCGCCGCCGGCCGCCGAGTTGCACCGGGCCGGTGCCGGAGGCGTGCCGGGGCACCCCGTCGGCGTAGCCCAGCGGCACCACGGCCAGCGTCGCGTCGCGCTCGGTGAGGTAGGTGTGCCCGTAGGAGACACCGGCGCCGGCCGGTACCCGTTTGGTCAGCATCACCCGGGCCCGCGCGGTCATCGCCGGCCGCAGCCCGTACGTCTGTCCGGCCACCGGCGAGAGGCCGTACACGGCCAGCCCGGGGCGGACCAGGTCGAAGTGGGTGTCGGGTCGGGTCAGCGTGGCCGCCGAGTTGGCCAGGTGCCGGTAGCGCGGGCGCAGTCCGGCCCGCTCGACCATGGCCAGCCCCTCGTGGAAGACCGCCAACTGCCGGTCCGTGGTGGGGTGTCCGGGCAGGTCCGCGTAGACGAAGTGGCTCCACACCCCGACCACCTCGACCAGCCCGTCGGCCTGGGCCTTGGCGGCGGCGTCGAGCAGCGCCGGCCAGTCGGCGACGGTCGCGCCGCCCCGGGCCAACCCAGTGTCGATCTTGAGGTGCAGCCGGGCCGGACGTTCCGCGCGTCGGCTCGCCCCGACCATCTCGTCGAGCTGCGGAAGGCTCGCCACCCCCAGGTCGACGCCGGCCGCGACGCCGGTGTGCAGCGGCAGCCCGGGCGCCAGCAGCCAGGCCAGCACCGGGGCGTCGATGCCCGCCGCCCGCAGGGCCAACGCCTCGTCCAGGGTGCAGACCCCGAGCCAGTCCGCGCCCGCCTCCAACGCGGCGCGGGCGGCCGGGACCATGCCGTGGCCGTAGCCGTCACCCTTCACCACCGCCATCAACTCGGCGCCGGTGCCGGTGCGCAACCGGTCCACGTTCTCCCGGATCGCGTCGAGGTCGACGCGTACCTCGGCCTGCCACATGCCCCCCACCCTACTTCCGCGCTGATCACCCGGGGTCGCCCCCGGCCGAGCACGGGGTGTCGGGCGAGTCCCCGACGACGGGTCAGGTGATCCGGGCCAGCACCGGCCGCAGCGCGTCGGCCACGTCGGCGGCGGCCACCGGACCGCCCCGCGCCGCCTCCCGACCGGCCAACCCGTGCAGGTACGCCGCCGCCGCGGCGGCCCGCTCCGCCGGCAGGCCGGACGCGAGCAGCGCACCGAGCAGCCCGGCCAGGACGTCCCCGGTGCCGCCGGTGGCCAGGGCCGGGGTGCCGGTCGGATTGACGTACGCCCGGCCGTCCGGCGTGCCGATCACCGTGCGGTTCCCCTTGAGCAGCACCACGGCGTTCGTCCAGGCGGCCAGCCGCAGCGTCGCGGCGACCCGGTCCGCGCCGGGCTCCTCGCCGCAGAGCCGGGTGAACTCCCGGTCGTGCGGAGTGATCACGATGGGCGCGTCGCGCTGCCGGAGCCGGTCGGCGAGCCGACCGTCGACCAGCAGCGTCAGCGCGTCGGCGTCCAGCACCACCGGCACCGGCGCGGCGAGCACCGTCCGCAGCTCGGCGGCGGCCCGGTCGTCCGTGCCCAGGCCCGATCCGCACACCCACGCCTGCACCCGACCCGCGTCGACCACCCGATCGGTGGCGATCACCGACGGGTAGCGGCGCACCACCTCCTCGCGGGCACCCCCCGCGTAGCGGACCAGGCCGGTCGGCCCGGCGAGCGCGCCGCCGACCGAGAGCACCCCCGCACCCGGATACGTCGCCGACCCGGTGGCCACCCCGACCACGCCCCGGGTGTACTTCTCCGAGGCCGCGCCGAGCCGGGGCCACCAGTCGACCACGTCGGGCTCCTCCACGACGTGCAGCGCCGGGCTGCCCCGCAGCCACGGCCCCAGCCCGATGTCGACCAGCTCCACCTGCCCGGCGAGCGCGGCGGCGGGGCCGACCGCCAGAGCCGGCTTCCAGGCGCCGAAGGTCACCGTCACGTCGGCCCGCACCGCCTCGGGGCGACCGGACGAGGTCAACGGCACCGCCCCGGTGTCCACCTCGACGCCGCTGGGCACGTCCACCGCCACCACAGTCGCGCGACCACCGTCGCGCCCGTGCTGCCGCGACAGGCTCGCCGCCAACTGCTCGGCGGTCTCCCGCAGCCCGCCGCGCCCGCCGATGCCCACGATCCCGTCGAGCACCAGGTCGACCGTTGCCGGCGGGCGCGCCACGACCCGACCACCGGCGGCCCGCAACGCCGCCAGCCCCGCCGCGTGCACCCGGTCCGGCGCGAGCAGCAGCGCCGACACGGCCGCACCCCGCCGGGCCAGCCGGGCGCCCGCGTACAGGGCGTCGCCGCCGTTGTCGCCGGAGCCGACGAGCAGCAGCACCGGTGCCGCGTACACCCCGCCCCGGTCGGCGAGCAGCAACGCGCAGCGGCGGGCCAGCCCGGCGGCGGCGCGCTGCATCAGCGTGCCGGGAGGCAGCTCGGCCATCAGTGCGCTCTCGGCCGCCCGGACCTCCGCCACCCGCCAGACCGGCCGCATGTCACACCCCGTCTCCCGCGTCCCGCACGCGATCGGTGCCGACGATCACGCGGCCACCCTACCGGCGGGCGGGCCGCAGGATAGCCCTTGTCCACATACCCGACGGCCCCTGTGGACGACGGCGGCGGGCGTACCCGGCCGTCGTCCACAGGGGCCGCCTCCGGGGCCCGGCCCCGCCTAGCGTCTGCGCCGGGCGGGAGTCGAGGACGGGAGGGGCCGATGGCGCAGGAGGAGTTGACCGTGCGGCCGGAGACGCTGCACCGGGTGGGGCGGACGCTGGGCGACACCGCCTACCGGCTGGCCCACGGGCCGGCGGGCGTGCCGGGGTTGGCGGCACCGGACCGCCAGTGGTCGGCGGCGGGAGCGCTGGCCGCACTGGAGACGTCGGTACGCACCTGGTGCGGGCGGCTCGGCGCGGAGGTGGCGGAGACCGGGGACGCGGTCCGCGCCGCCGCCGGGGCGTACGAGTCGGTGGACGGTCGGGCCGCCACCCGCTTCTCCGCGGTGACCCGGTGACCGGCGCGACGCCGACCCGGCCGAGCGCCGTCGGGTACGTCCAGCTCTCCACGGCCGACCCGGCCGGCTGGCGGAGCACCGGCACCGCGTGGGCCGGCCTGGCCGGGCTCGCCGGGCGGCGGGCCGACGAACTCGCCGACGGTGCGGCGGCACTGCGCACCGGCTGGTCCGGGCGGGCCGCCGGCTCGGCCGGGGCCCGCCTGACCGGGCTGCGGACCGAGCTGACCGCGCTCGTCCCGGCCGCCGTCGAGGTCGACCAGGTGCTCGCCGGGTTCTCCGCCCGCCTCGCGGCGGCCCGGGCCCGGCTCTCCTCGGCCGTGGCGCTGGCCGCCGCCACCGGTGTGCTGATCGACCGGTCGGGTCGGGTGCGCCCCGACCCGGCGCGGGTGCCGCCGGAGCGGGCCGCCGCCACGGTTACCCCGGTGGCCACCGGCCTGCGGGACGCACTCGACCTGGCCGGGGCGGCCGACCGAGAGGCCGCCGGACGCCTCGGGCAGTTGTCGCGGGACGCCGCCGCCGGTTGGGTGGTCCCGCCTCCGCCGGGCCGACCCGCCCCGCACACCGACCCCGCCCGGGTACGCCAGTGGTGGACCGGGCTCAGCACGGCACAGCGTCGCTGGTTGGTGCTGCACGAGCCGGAGCTGGTCGGTCGCCTCGACGGGGTGCCGGCCGCCGACCGGGACCAGGCCAACCGCTCGCTGCTGGGCATCCGGCGGGAGGAACTCCGGGCGCGGTGGGAACGGCTGCTGGCCCGGGTGCCGCGCGGTCCGGCGGAGGTGGCCGGGCTGCGCGCGGTGGACGCCGCACTGACCGGGCTGGACGCGCTCGCCACCCGGCTCGACGCGACGGGGTCACCCCGGGCGTACCTGCTCGGGTTGGACGTGGGCGGCGAAGGACGCACGGTGGTGGCGCTGGGCGACCCGGACCGCGCCACCGGCGTGGTGACGTACGTGCCGGGGATGACCGCCGGGCTGGACGACGCCACCGGCGAGCTGGGCCGGGCGGCCCGGGTGCTGTCCCGCTGCGCCGACCTGGCACCGGGCCAGGAGACCTCGGCGGTGCTCTGGCTGGACTACGACGCCCCGGACTTCCTGCACGAGGCGGCCCGGGACGGGCAGGCCCGGGACGCGGGCGAGGCGCTGCACCGGTTCCAGGAGGGACTGCGGGCCACCCACGACGGGCCACCGGCCCGGCAGACGGTGCTCGGGCACAGCTACGGGTCGCTGGTGGTCGGGACCGCTGCCCGGGACCATGGGCTCGCCGCGGACGCGCTGGTCTTCGTCGGCTCGCCCGGCGTCGGTGTGGGACACGCCTCCGAGCTGGGCGTCCCGCCCGAGCAGGTGTGGGCCAGCACCGCGCCGGACGACGTGATCCGGCTGACCCGCCCACCGGACGAGCTGGCCCGGCAGGCGGTGCTCGGCGCCTCGCCGGTCGGCACGGTCCTGGACTGGCTGGCCGGGTCGGACGACGAACGCTGGTTCGGGCGCGACCCGGCCGAGCCGGGTTTCGGAGGTCGGACGTTCCCCAGTGGCCGGTACGGTCACACCGGCTACTGGGATCCGGCCAACCCCGCGTTGGACGGTATGGCGCGAGTGGTGCTCGGCCGGTGAGCGCCCCGTGCTACTCCACGGTGACCGACTTGGCCAGGTTGCGCGGCTGGTCGACGTCGTGCCCCCGGGCGGCGGCGATCTCGGCCGCGAGCACCTGCAACGGCACGGTGGTCACCAGTGGGGCGAGCAGCGTCGGGGTACGCGGCACGTAGATCAGATGGTCGGCGTAGCGGACGACCGCCTCGTCGCCCTCCTCGGCGATCACGATGGTGCGGGCGCCCCGGGCGCGTACCTCCTGGATGTTGGAGACGATCTTGTCGTGCAGCAGTCCGCGACCGACCGGGGACGGCACCACGCAGATCACCGGGGTGCCCTGGTCGATCAGCGCGATCGGGCCGTGCTTGAGTTCACCCGCCGCGAAGCCCTCGGCGTGCATGTACGCCAGCTCCTTGAGCTTGAGCGCGCCCTCCAGCGCCACCGGGTAGCCGACGTGCCGGCCGATGAACAGCACCGTCGGCGCGGACTTCAGCTCCCGGGCCAGCTCCCGGACCGGCTCGATCCGACCGAGCAGTTCCCGCAGCTTGTCCGGCACCTGGTGGAGCTGATCGACCACGGCCGCCACCTCGTCGGCGAACTTGATCCCCCGCACCTGGGCCAGGTGCAGCCCGATCAGATAACAGGCGACCAACTGGGTGAGGAACGCCTTGGTCGAGGCGACGGCGATCTCCGGACCGCCGTGGGTGTAGAGCACGGCGTCGGACTCCCGGGGGATGGTGGAACCGTTGGTGTTGCAGATGGCCAGCACCCGGGCCTTCTGCTCCTTGGCGTGCCGCAGCGCCATCAGGGTGTCCATGGTCTCGCCGGACTGCGAGATCACCACGATCAGGGTGGAGCGGTCCAGCACCGGGTCGCGGTACCGGAACTCGCTGGCCAGTTCCACCTCGCAGGGGATCCGGGTCCAGTGCTCGATGGCGTACTTGGCGACCATGCCGGAGTGGTACGCGGTGCCGCAGGCGACGATGAAGATCTTGTCGACGTCGCGCAGGTCCTGGTCGCTGAGGCGGACCTCGTCGAGCATGATCTCGCCGCTCTCGGTCAGCCGGCCCAGCAGCGTGTCGGCGACGGCCTGGGGCTGCTCCTCGATCTCCTTGAGCATGAACCAGTCGTAGCCGCCCTTCTCGGCGGCCGAGGAGTCCCAGTCGATGTGGAAGTCCTTGCCGCTGGCGGGCTGACCGGCGAAGTCGGTGATCTCGATGGTGTCGGCGGTGATCAGGACGATCTGGTCCTGGCCCAGCTCGACCGCCTCGCGGGTGTACTCGATGAACGCGGCGACGTCGCTGGCGAGGTAGTTCTCCCCGTTGCCGCGCCCCACCACCAGGGGCGAGTTGCGACGCGCGCCGACGACGGCTCCGGGCACCCCGGCGTCCACCGCGAGCAGCGTGAAGGCACCCTCCAGCCGCTGGCAGACCACCCGCATGGCGGCGGCGAGCAACTGCGGCCCGTCCGGGTGGCCGGCGGCCCGCAGCTCGGCCAGGGCCTTGGCGAGCAGGTGCGCGGCGCACTCGGTGTCGGTGTCACTGACGAACTGGACGCCGTCGTCCTCCAGCTCGGTGCGGAGCTTGGCGAAGTTCTCGATGATGCCGTTGTGGATCACCGCGACCCCGCCGTCGGGTGACAGGTGCGGGTGCGCGTTGCGGTCCGTGGGGCCGCCGTGGGTGGCCCACCGGGTGTGCCCGATGCCGGTGGTGCCGTCGCCGATGCCGATCGGGCTGGCTCCGCAGCCGGCCGGGTCCTCGGCGGCACGCTCGGAGAGCACCTTCTCCAGGTTGGCCAGCTTGCCGGCCTTCTTCTCGGTCAGCAGCTGCCCGTCGCAGACCACGGCGACACCCGCCGAGTCGTAGCCGCGGTACTCCAGCCGCCGCAGGCCGTCGAGCACGATACCGAGCGCCGGCCGACTGCCGGCGTACCCCACGATTCCACACATGGGAGGCAGCCTAACCAGATCCGCTCACGATGTCTGCGCGAAAGCCGGGTAAACAATCACTGAATTTGAGCGATTAGCGCTACACGGTGATCGGTGTCACCTCGCACGCAAGCGGGGGCGGGCAGGACGACCGGGCCCAGCCGTACCCTGACCGTGTGACGAGCACCGATGTCGACCCGCTGGTGAGCCGGATGCGCCCGTTCGGGACGACGGTTTTCGCCGAGATGTCCGCTCTGGCCGTGCGTACCGGCGCGGTCAACCTCGGACAGGGTTTCCCGGACACCGACGGCCCGCCCGAGATGCTCGCCGCCGCCGCCGAGGCGCTGCGGGCCGGCCGCAACCAGTACCCTCCCGGCCCCGGCGTACCGGAGCTGCGCGCCGCCGTGGCGGCACACCAGCGCCGGTTCTGGGGCCTGGAGTACGACCCGGACGGCGAGATCGTGATCACGGCGGGCGCCACCGAGGCGATCGCCGCCGCGATCCTCGGTCTCTGCGAGCCGGGCGACGAGGTGGTCTGCTTCGAGCCCTACTACGACTCGTACGCCGCCTCGGTCACGCTGGCCGGAGCCGTCCGGCGACCGGTCACGCTGCGGCCCGGCGACGACGGGCGGTACGCCTTCGACCCGGCGGACCTGCGGGCCGCGTTCGGGCCGCGGACCCGACTGGTGCTGCTGAACTCCCCGCACAACCCGACCGGCAAGGTCTTCACCCCGGCCGAGTTGTCGCTGATCGCCGAGCTGTGCCAGGAGCACGGCGCGTACGCGGTCACCGACGAGGTGTACGAGCACCTGGTCTTCACCGACGCGTCGACCGGGCACGTCCCACTGGCCACGCTGCCCGGCATGCGCGAGCGCACGCTCCGCGTCTCGTCGGCCGGCAAGACGTTCTCCTGCACCGGCTGGAAGGTGGGCTGGGTCAGCGGTCCGGCGGCACTCGTCTCGGCGGTGCTGCGGGTCAAGCAGTTCCTCACCTTCGTCAACGCGGCGCCACTGCAACCTGCGGTCGCGGTGGCCCTCGCCCTGCCCGACGCCTACTTCACCGACTTCCGAGACGGCATGCAGGCCCGCCGCGACCAGTTGATCAGCGGGCTCGGCGACGCCGGCTTCGACGTGCTCACGCCGGAGGGGACGTACTTCGTCACCGCCGACATCACCGCCCTCGGCGGCACCGACGGCGTCGACTTCTGCCGGACGTTGCCGGAGCGCTGCGGCGTGGTGGCCGTACCCACCCAGGTCTTCTACGACGACCCGGAGGCCGGCCGGCGGCTGGTGCGGTTCGCGTTCTGCAAACGCCCGGAGGTGCTGACCGAGGCGGTGGCCCGGCTACGCCGGGCAGGCGCGCACGCCTGACCCGGCGGTCAGCGCGTCCGGGCCCGACGGCGCGCCGCCGACCGGGTGAGCAGGGGGCACCACGGCCGCCCTGCCGCGTGTACCGGCCGTCGCGTCGGTCAGGCCGGGCTGGCCGTGCGGACCTGTTCGGCGATCCGCTCGGCGACCTTCCGTGCGGTCGCCTCGGTGGCCGCCTCGACCATCACCCGCACCAGCGGCTCGGTGCCCGAGGGGCGCAGCAGCACCCGTCCCGTCTCGCCCAGCTCGGCCTCGGCGCGTTCCACCTCGGCGCGGACGGCGGGCGCGGCGGCACCGACGGTGCGGTCACCCACCGGCACGTTGATCAGCACCTGCGGCAGCTTGGTCACCACCGCCGCGAGGTCCGCCAGGGTCCGGCCGGTGGCGGCCATCCGGGCCATCAGGTGCAGCCCGGTCAGCACCCCGTCGCCGGTGGTGGCGTACGCGGGCATGACGATGTGTCCACTCTGCTCACCGCCGAGCGCCAGCCCGGAGGCGCGCAGTTCCTCCAGCACGTACCGGTCGCCCACCTTGGTCTCGATCAGCCGGATGCCCTCGGCGGACATGGCCAGGCGCAGGCCGAGGTTGCTCATCACGGTGGCGACCAGGGTGTCCCCGGTCAGCGTGCCGGCCTCCCGCATGGCCAGCGCCAGGATCGCCATCACCTGGTCGCCGTCGACCTCGTCGCCGTCGGCGGTGACCGCCACGCAGCGGTCGGCGTCGCCGTCGTGCGCGATACCGAGGTGTGCGCCGTGCTCGACCACGGCCTGTTGCAGGGCGGCGATGTGGTTCGAGCCGCACCCGTCGTTGATGTTGAGCCCGTCCGGCTCGGCGTAGATCGCGACGACCTCGGCGCCCGCCTCGCGGTACACGGCCGGGGCGACCTCGGCGGCGGCGCCGTTGGCGCAGTCCACCACGACCTTGATCCCGTCGAGCCGGTGCGGCACGGTGCCCGCCAGGTGCTGCACGTAGTGGTCGGCGCCGTCGAGCAGGTCGTGTACGCGGCCCACGCCCGCACCGACCGGCCGCGTCCAGGCGGTGGTGGCGTTGGCCTCGATGGCCGCCTCGATCCGCATCTCGATCTCGTCGGGCAGCTTGTGCCCACCAGCCGCGAAGAGCTTGATCCCGTTGTCCGGCATCGGGTTGTGCGAGGCGGAGAGCATCACCCCGAGATCCGCCTTGGCCTCGGCGGTGAGGAACGCCACCGCCGGGGTGGGCAGCACGCCGACCCGGACCACGGTCGCTCCGGCGCTGGTCAGTCCGGCCACCACGGCCGCCTCCAGCATCTCGCCGCTGGCGCGGGTGTCCCGGCCGACCACGGCGATCGGAGCGTGACTGCGATCCGACTCGGCGAGGGTGTGGGCGGCCGCGACGGCCACCGAGAGCGCCAACTCCGGGGTGAGGTCGACGTTCGCCCGCCCGCGTACGCCGTCCGTGCCGAACAACCGGCCCATACCCACCAACCTCCGATGAAACTGCCGTTACAGGTGAAAAGCGGACGGCCGGTCCACCTCCCCGGGTCGAGGGGAGGCGGACCGGCCGTCCGTCAGAAGTACAAGGTGCGGCTGGAGATCAGCGCTTCGAGTACTGGGGAGCCTTACGGGCCTTCTTGAGGCCGTACTTCTTGCTCTCCTTGACCCGCGCGTCACGGGTCAGGAAGCCGGCCTTCTTGAGGGCCGGGCGGTCGTCGGGCTCGTTGACGATCAGCGCCCGCGCGATGGCCAGCCGCAGCGCGCCGGCCTGGCCGGTGGTGCCGCCGCCCCGCAGGTTGGCGATCACGTCGAAGGCCTCGGGCTTCTCGGCGGTGACCAGCGGGTCCTTGATCAGCTGCTGGTGCACCTTGCTCGGGAAGTAGGCTTCCAGGTCGCGTCCGTTGCACGTGATCTTGCCGGTGCCCGGCACGATCCGGACTCGGACGATGGCCTCCTTGCGCCGACCCACGGTCTGGATCGGGCGGTCACCACGAGGCGCGCGGGCGACGGGCGCCGGCGCCTCGGTGGCCTCGGGGGCGACCTCGGTGGCGGTGATGTCGGTCATGCTGCTTCCTTCGCCCGCGCTCACTGCGCGATCTGCTTGATCTCGAACGGCGCCGGCTGCTGCGCGCCGTGCGGGTGCTCGGCACCGGCGTAGACCTTCAGCTTCTTGATCAGCTGACGGCCCAGCTTGTTGTGCGGGAGCATCCCCTTGACAGCCAGCTCGATGGCCCGGTCGGGGCGCTTGGCGAGCAGCTCCTCGTAACCGACCTGCTTCAGGCCGCCCGGGTAGCCGGAGTGGCGGTAGGCGATCTTCTGCTGCCGCTTGTTGCCGGTCAGCGCGACCTTGCCCGCGTTCACGATGACGACGAAGTCGCCCGTGTCGACGTGCGGCGCGAAAGTCGGCTTGTGCTTGCCCCGCAGCAGCGTGGCGGCGTGGGTGGCCAAGCGGCCCAGCACGACATCAGAGGCGTCGATGACGTGCCACTGACGCTCGATCTCACCCGGCTTCGGGCTGTACGTACGCACAGGTCTACCTTGTCTCGTCGTCGGTCTGGGGTAGCGCGCCGAGGTGACCAGGGCTTCCCGGTCGGACCAGCGCGCACGAACGACCAAGCGTACCTCAGGCGGCACGCCCACAGATGTCGTACAACAGCAGGCAACGATACCCGTAGCCCCGTCGGCCGGTCAAAACGGGGGTCCGGCGGGCGCGCCGGATGGAGGGACAATACCCCCTCAGACCCGTGCCCGCGCCATCCGGGACCCCGGCCGGAGGTACGCCACCCAGGTGACCGCCAGCAACACCAGGAAGAAACCGACATAGAAGCGCAGGGCCGGCTGGATCCCGCCGTAGGTCGACCGGGCCCAGGCGTAACAGATCGGCACCAGGAAACCGCCGAAGGCGCCGACCGCGGAGATGATGCCCAGCGCACCGGCGGCCTGCCGACGCATCGCCAGCATCACCTCCGGCGTACCGCCCAGGTCCTCGCCCTTGACCCGGAAGATCTTGCTGATCATCCGGTAGGTCGAGCCGTTGCCCACCCCGGTGGCGACGAAGAGCAGCAGGAAGGCCGCGAAGAAGACACCCATGCTGCGCCGCTCCACCGACCAGAGGGCGGCCAGCGCACCGGCGGCCATCAGCACGAAGCTGACCACCGTGACCCGGGCACCGCCGACGACGTCGGCCAGGCGACCGCCGAAGGGCCGGCAGAACGAGCCGACCGCAGCGCCGAGGAACGCCCAGGCCAGCGCGGTGTCCGGCCGGCCGAACACCGAGGTGAGCAGCGTCGGGAAGGCCGCCGAGTAGCCGATGAACGAGCCGAAGGTGCCGATGTAGAGCAGGGACATGATCCAGGTGTCCCGGTGCCGCAGCGACGACCAGACCGGCCCCACGTCGGCCTTGGCCTCGACCAGGTTGTCCATGAAGAGGTACGCGCAGACGGCGGCGATCACCGCGAGCGGGACGTACATCAGTCCGGCGCGGGCCAGCACGAGCCCGCCGCCGAGCACGATCACCTGCGGCACCACGAACTGCACCACCGCGACCCCGATGTTGCCACCGGCCGCGTTGAGGCCCAGCGCCCAGCCCTTCTCACGTTCGGGGTAGAAGAAGGATATGTTCGCCATGCTGGAGGCGAAGTTGCCGCCGCCGAGACCGGCGCTGGCGGCGATCAGCAGCAACGGCAGGAACCCGATCTCCGGATGCTCGACCGCCCAGGCCAGGCCGGCGCAGGGCACGATCAGCAGCAGCGCGGAGACGACCGTCCAGTTCCGTCCGCCGAAGACCGGCACGGCGAAGGTGTACGGCAACCGCAGCAGCGCCCCCACCCCGCTCGGTACGGCGGTCAGCCAGAGCGCCTGGCTGGTGGTCAACTGCCACCCGGCGTCGCCGAGCCGGACGACGACGATGCTCCACAGCAGCCACACCGAGAAACCGATGTGTTCCGCGAAGATCGACCAGATGAGGTTGCGTCGGGCGATCCGACTGCCGGTGGTACGCCAGAATCCCGGCTCCTCCGGCGTCCAGTGCCCGATCCAGCGACCGGGCCTGCGGTCCAGGTCCTGCGTGTCCTCGATAACCTCGGGGCGCGTGCTCGTGGTGGTCATGGCGCCGAAGCTAGGAATCGAGCGTTACCGTGGCGTTCGCCCTCGGGGTCGACGGCGCAACGGGGAGCGCACCGGCGCCGCGCGCCGGTGGTGAGGAACGGTCAGAGCTGCTGGAGGATGCGCAGCGCCCGGTCGATCCGGCGCATGGTCTCGATGTCGGCGACGTCCACGCACTCGGCGAACCACTTCTTCATCGGAGACGAGATCCGGTCCGGCATGACCACCCAGCCGCCCATCGGCACCGCCAGGGGCGAGTCGCGCAGCAGCGCCGCCTCGACCACCTCGGCGACGATCACGATGGGCACCGCGGTGGAGTTGTAGACATCCGAGCTGATCACGAGCCCGAGCCGCTCGCGAGCCCCGGCGATCCGCCAGACCTCGCCCCTACGCAGCACGCGGGCGACCGCCGAAGAGCAGGTCGTCGACCATGCCCACCTCCTGCGCGTCGGCCAGCGAGGCCGACTCCAGGTCCAGTCCGGCCCGCCCGACCGCGGCGGCGTGCGCCGCGAAGACCTCACGCAGGGCCTTCTCCCGGGCAGCCTGATCCATCCAGGCCGACAGGGAGAGCCCTTCGCGCTTGGCGAACCGCCTGGCCTCCGCGATCGTCTCGTCGGAGAACGACAGAGTCACCTTGGCTGTCATGCCGGTCAGACTACCCGCTGGTATGACCATCAGTCATCCGTCGAGTACCGCGAGCTGTCGCCGGCCGGGCCGTTGGCACCCGGGGCACGGCCGCCGAAGACCGCGAACCGCCACGCCTTGAAGAAGCAGTCCACGTCGGTCAGCCCCGCGTCGGACAGCCAACGACACTGCTCCCCCACGGACGCCGGCCGGTCGTACGCCATCCGCTGCGCGGCGGCGGCGATCTCGTCGGCGTCGGAGCCGCGCGCGGTGATCTGGGCCAGCCAGACCTCGTGGTAACGCCGGTCCAGCTCGGCGGTGGGGCCGGCGACCTGTTCGGCGTTGACGAAGACGCCTCCGGGCACCAGCGCCTCGGCGGCCCGCCGGTAGAGGTCCCGCTTTCCGGCGTCGTCGAGGTGGTGGACGGCGAGCGCGCTGACCACCGCGTCGTAGCGCCCGTCGGGCAGCGGGTCGGTCAGGTCGGCCACCACCACCCGGTGCGGCACGCCACGGCTGGTGAGCTGGTCGGCGGCGACGGCCAGCATCTTCGGCGCGGCGTCGACGAGGGTCAGTCGGACTCCGGGCACGGCGGCGGCGACCAGCGACGACAGCAGACCGGTGCCGGCGCCCAGATCCAAGACCTCGGGGGTACGCCCGGCGGCGCGGGCGGCACGCAACGCCGGCTCGACGACCTCGACGGCCGTGCCGTAGAACCCGTCGAAACAGGGCACCAGTCGCCGCCGCGCGGCGTCGTAGCTGCCGGCCACCGCGTCGAACGCCTGAGCCACATCCATGTCGATCCCCCCGATCCGTCGCCGTCGCGCACACTTCCCACATGACAGGATTTTCGTTCCATATTGTAGACCTCTCGACCCCGCGCGCAGCCGACGTGCGGTGTGAGGTGCTCTTGACAGGGCCGAAACAAACGGGACGCCGACCGGAAACCGCCCAACGGCACGCTTTGCCGACATGACAGACGGTGCACGGTCGGCGACTCGATCGGGGGAAACACCCCGGGAGGTGGCGACGCACTGCCCGTACTGCGCACTCCAGTGCGGGATGACCCTGCGCCAGGACGAGGACCGGATCTCCGTACACCCCCGGGACTTCCCCACCAACCGGGGCGGCCTCTGCCAGAAGGGCTGGACCTCCGCCGAACTGCTCGACCACCCCGACCGGCTGACCACCCCGCTGCTGCGCGACCCGGCCACCGGCCGACTCGCACCGGCGAGCTGGGAGGCGGCGCTGGACCGCATCGTCACCGGGCTGGGCGAGGTACAGCAGCGGCACGGCCGCGACGCCGTCGCCGTCTTCGGCGGCGGCGGGCTCACCAACGAGAAGGCGTACGCACTGGGCAAGTTCGCCCGCGTGGCGCTGCGTACCCGACACATCGACTACAACGGACGGTTCTGCATGTCCTCGGCCGCCGCAGCCGGGATGCGGGCCTTCGGCGTCGACCGGGGACTGCCGTTCCCGCTCGCCGACCTGGGCCGGGCGGACACCCTGCTGCTGGTCGGCGCGAACCCGGCCGAGACGATGCCACCGCTGGTGCGCTGGCTCACCGAACAGCGGGAACGCGGCGGCACGCTGATCGTGGTCGACCCGCGCGCCACCGCCACCGCCCGGCAGGCCGACCTGCACCTGCAACCCCTGCCCGGCACCGACCTGGCGGTGGCCAACGCACTGCTGCACACCGTGCTGACCGAGGGCTACGTCGACGGGTCGTACGTCGCCACCCGCACCAACGGTTTCACCGACGTACGCCGTACCGTGGCGGGCTGGTGGCCGGCTCGGGCCGAGGCGCTATCCGGCGTACCCGTGGCCGACCTGGAGGCGACGGCCCGCGCCCTCGGCACCGCCGAACGGGCGATCATCCTCACCGCCCGGGGCGCCGAACAGCACGCCAAGGGCGTCGACACGGTCACCGCCTTCGTCAACCTGGCGCTCGCCCTCGGCCTGCCCGGCCGGCCCGGCTCCGGGTACGGCTGCCTGACCGGGCAGGGCAACGGCCAGGGCGGCCGGGAGCACGGGCAGAAGGCCGACCAGCTACCCGGGTACCGCAGGATCGACGATCCGGCGGCCCGGGCACACGTCGCGGAGGTCTGGGGCGTACCCGCGGACGAGCTGCCCGGTCCGGGCGTGCCGGCGTACCGGTTACTGGACTCACTGGGCACCGCGGACGGACCCCGGGCGTTGCTGGTCTTCGGCTCCAACCCGGTGGTCTCCGCACCGCGCGCGGCCCGGATCGAGAGCCGGCTGCGCGACCTGGACCTGCTCGTCGTCGCCGACTTCCTGCTCTCCGAGACCGCCGCGCTGGCCGACGTGGTGCTGCCCACGGCGCAGTGGGCCGAGGAGGACGGCACCTTGACCAACCTGGAGGGACGGGTGCTGCGCCGACGCGCGCTCCGCCCCCCGCCGACCGGTGTCCGCACCGACCTCGCCATCCTCGCCGCCATCGAGGACCTTCTGAAAGGAAGGGCCCCTTCCTATCGCCTCGTGCATAGCAAGGGTCCCCTCCTAACACCCGGCGCGGACGCGAGCGACGACGCGGGAGCGGGTGTGCCGGAGGCCGATCCGCAGGCGGTGTTCGAGGAACTGCGGCGGGCCTCGGCGGGCGGGCTCGCCGACTACGCCGGCATCAGTTGGGACCGCATCGACGAGGCGGACGGGGTGTTCTGGCCCTGCCCACGCAGCGACGGGCCGGACTCGCCCCGACTCTTCGCGGACCGCTTCGCCACCCCGGACGGGCTGGCCCGGTTCCACCCGGTGGAGCACCGGCCGGCGGCCGAGGAGGTCTGTCCGGAGTACCCGCTGCACTTCACCACCGGCCGGGTACTCGCCCAATACCAGTCCGGCACACAGACCCGGCGGGTGGCGGCGCTGCGCCGGGCCGCCCCCGACGCGTTCGTGGAGCTGCACCCGGATCTGGCCGATCGGCTCGGGGTGGCCGACGGCGAACCGATCCGGGTGGTCTCCCGGCGAGGCGAGTTCCGGGCGCCTGCCCGGCTGAGTCCGGCGATCCGGCCGGACACCGTCTTCGCGCCGTTCCACTGGGCCGGCGCGGCACGGGCCAACTCCGTCACCAACGACGCGGTCGACCCGATCTCCGGCATGCCCGAGTTCAAGATCTGCGCCGTCCGCCTGGAGAAGGTCGCACCAGGCGACGCGGAGCGCAGCGGAGTGTTGCCATGAGCGAGCACCAGCGAGCGAATCAGCACCACAGCGCGGACAAGCCTCATGGCGACACGGAGCGCAGCGGAGTGACGGCATGAGCGAGCGCCAGCGAGCGAATCAGCAGCACAGTGCGGACAAGCCTCATGGCGACGCGGAGCGCAGCGGAGTGTTGCCATGAGCGGCGATCGGGTGGTCGTGGTCGGCAACGGGATGGCCGGTGCCCGGTTGGCGAGCGAGCTGCGCGGGCGGGGCGGGGACCTCAAGGTCACCGTGCTCGGCGCGGAGCCGCATCGGGCGTACAACCGGATCATGTTGTCGACGCTGCTCACCGGCAAGATCAGCGAGCTGGACGTGGAGTTGGCGGAGGCGGCCGGGCGGGGGGTCGACGTCCGCACCGGGGTCACCGTCCGGGCCGTCGACCGGGCCGCCCGGGAGGTACGCACCGACGACGGCGACCGGATCCGTTACGACCATCTGGTGCTCGCCACGGGTGCGCGGGCGGTCGTGCCGCCGTTGCCCGGTCTCGATGCGGCCCACCTGCCGGACCGGGTGGTCGCGTTCCGCACGCTGGACGACTGCCGACGCATCATCGCGACGGCCCGGGGTGCCCGGCGGGCGCTGGTGCTCGGGGGCGGGCTACTCGGCCTGGAGGCGGCCCGGGGGCTCGCCGCCCGGGGGCTCGGCGTCGCGGTGGTGCACCGGGTGCCGTACCTGATGGAGCGGCAGCTCGACGCCGTGGCCGCCACGATGCTGGCCGGTACGCTCGCCGACCTGGGGGTGACCACCCATCTGGCCGTCACGCCGACGGCGCTCGCGGCCGACGCCTCCGGGGTACGCCTGGAGCTGTCCGACGGCCGGTGCCTCGACGCCGACCTGCTGGTGCTCGCCTGCGGGGTACGCCCGGAGACCGCCCTGGCCGAGGCGGCCGGACTGGCGGTGGACCGGGGTGTGCGGGTCGACGACCGACTGCGGACCGGCGATCCACGGGTCTCGGCGATCGGCGACTGCGCGCAGCACGGCTCCGCGCCGACGGGGCTGGTGGCACCGGCCTGGGCGCAGGCCCGGGTGGTCGCACACCTGCTGACCGGCGAGGATCCGTCGGCCCGGTACCGGCCCCGGCCGGTGGTGACCCGGCTCAAGGCGGCCGGCATCGACCTAGCCTCGATGGGCGACCCGACCGGCGGCCCGGGCGAGGAGCTGACCTTCGCCGACCCGGCCCGTGGCACGTACGCCCGGTTGCGGATCCACGACGAGCGGCTGGCCGGCGCGATCCTGCTCGGCGACAACCCGTCGGTGGGCACCGTCGTCCAGTTGTTCGACCGGGGTCAACCGGTCCCCGCCGACCGACGGGCGCTGCTGCTGGGCCGGTCGCTCGGTGGTGCGGTCGCGGCTCCGGCCGCCTCCCCGGCGTTGATGCCGGACGCGGCCACGGTGTGTCAGTGCAACACGGTCAGCAAGGGCGCGCTGGTGGCCTGCTGGCGCGGCGGAGCCCGGACCGTCGACGAGGTCGTCGCCCGGACCAGGGCCGGGACCGGCTGCGGCGGTTGCCGCGACGCGGTCGCCGGCATCGTCGACTGGTTGTCCAGATCGGATCCGGTGGAGGTGGGACGATGACCGGTGGCAACGTGGTCGTGATCGGCAACGGCATGGTCGGGCAACGGTTCGTCGACGCGGTGCGGTCACGCGACCCGGGGGGACGGTGGCGGGTCACCGTCCTCGCCGAGGAGACCCGACCCGCGTACGACCGGGTGCGGCTCTCCGCGTTCTTCGACGGGGCCGACGTGGACGAGTTGAACCTGCACACCCCGCACGACGGCGTCGAGTTGCGCCTCGGCGAGGCGGCCACCGGGGTGGACCGGGCCCGTCGGGTGGTGTCCACGGCGACCGGCGAGCACCCGTACGACGTGCTGGTCCTGGCCACCGGGTCGTCGGCGTTCGTGCCGCCGGTGGCGGGTACGGACCTGCCGGGGGTGTTCGTCTACCGGACGCTGGACGACCTCGCGGCGATCCGCGAGCACGCCCGGGGCCGACGCACCGGCGCGGTGATCGGCGGCGGTCTGCTCGGCCTGGAGGCGGCGAACGCGCTGCGCCTGCTCGGTCTGGCCACCCGCGTGGTGGAGTTCGCGCCCCGGCTGATGCCGGTGCAGGTCGACACCGCCGGTGGCGCGATGCTGCGCCGCTACGTCGAGGAGTTGGGGGTGGCCTGTCACCTGGGGGTGGCGACCACCGCGTTGCGACCCGGCCCGGACGGCGCGGTCGGCGGCCTGGAGCTGGCCGACGGCACGCTGCTCGACGCCGACGTGGTGGTGGTGGCCGCCGGCATCCGTCCCCGCGACGAGGTGGCCCGTGCGGCCGGACTGGAGGTCGGCCCGCGCGGTGGGGTGCTGGTCGACGACGCCTGCCGCACCTCCGACGAGCGGATCTACGCGGTCGGCGAGTGCGCGGCGGTGCAGGGCACCTGCTACGGCCTGGTCGCCCCCGGGTACGCGATGGCCGAGGTGGTGGCGGATCGGCTGGTCGGCGGGGAGGCCACCTTCCCGGGCGCGGACACCGCCACCAAGCTGAAGCTGCTCGGCGTCGACGTGGCCTCCTTCGGTGACGCGCACGGCACCACGCCGGGTTGCCTGGACGTGACCTGGACCGATCCGGCCACCCGGGTCTACGCCAAACTGGTGCTCTCCGACGACGCGACGACGCTTCTCGGCGGCGTGCTGGTGGGTGACGCGTCGGCGTACCCGACGTTGCGGGCCAGCGTCGGCGGGCCGTTGCCGGCCGCGCCGCTGGCGTTGCTCGCCCCGGAGCAGGCGGCGGGCGCGACGGCGGGCGCGCTGCCGGCGTCCGCCCAGGTCTGTTCCTGCAACGCGGTCACCCGGGGCGACGTCGACGCGGCGATCGCGGGCGGCTGCGCGGACGTGCCGGCGCTGAAGGCGTGCACCCGGGCCGGCACCAGTTGCGGTTCGTGCGTCCCGATGCTCAAACAGTTGCTCGACGCGGCCGGTGTGGTCCAGTCCCGGGCGTTGTGCGAGCACTTCGACGTCAGCCGGCAGGAGCTGTTCGACATCGTCCGGGTACGCGGCATCCGGACGTTCTCCCGGCTGATCGCCGAGCACGGCCGGGGGCGGGGCTGCGACATCTGCAAGCCGGTCGTCGCCTCGATCCTCGCCTCGCTCGGCAACGGGCACATCCTCGACGGCGAGCAGGCGTCGTTGCAGGACACCAACGACCACTTCCTGGCGAACCTGCAACGGGACGGCAGCTACTCGGTGGTGCCGCGGATCCCGGGCGGGGAGATCACCCCGGAGAAGCTGATCGTGATCGGTGAGGTGGCCCGCGACTTCCGGCTCTACACCAAGATCACCGGCGGGCAGCGGATCGACCTGTTCGGCGCCCGGGTCGACCAGTTGCCGCAGATCTGGCGTCGGCTGGTCGACGCCGGTTTCGAGTCCGGGCACGCGTACGGCAAGGCGCTGCGGACGGTGAAGTCCTGCGTCGGCTCCACCTGGTGCCGGTACGGGGTGCAGGACGCCGTCGGACTGGCCGTCGCCCTGGAGCTGCGGTACCGGGGACTCCGCGCGCCACATAAGCTCAAGTCGGCGGTCTCCGGCTGCGCCCGGGAATGCGCCGAGGCCCGCAGCAAAGACTTCGGCATCATCGCCACCGAGACCGGCTGGAACCTCTACGTCGGCGGCAACGGAGGCTTCCGGCCCCGGCACGCCGACCTGTTCGCCACCGACCTCTCCACCGAGGCGCTGATCAGGACGATCGACAGGTTCCTGATGTACTACGTCCGCACCGCAGACCGGCTGCAACGCACCGCCGTCTGGATCGAGGCGATGGAGGGCGGGCTCGACCACCTCCGCTCGGTGATCGTCGACGACTCGCTCGGCCTCTGCGCGGACCTGGACGCCGCGATGGCCCGACACGTCACGTCCTACTCGGACGAGTGGCGGGACGTGCTCGACGACCCGGACCGGCTGCGCCGCTTCACCTCCTTCGTGAACGCGCCGGACGTACCCGATCCGTCGATCACCTTCGCCACCGAACGCGGACAACCCGTCCCGGTCGGCGGCCGACCACCCGCACCCGACGGCCGCCAGCCGGTCACCCTCGGCCTGCCGGAGGTACGGCGATGAGCATCGCGACGACGCTGCGCTGGCACGTGGTCTGCCCGCTGGACCGGCTGGACCCGGACCGGGGCGTCGCCGCCCTCGTCGACGGGGTGCAGGTGGCGGTCTTCCGCACCGGAGACGGGTTGTACGCGATCGACAACCGCGACCCGGTCGCCGAGGCGTACGTGCTGTCCCGGGGCATCGTGGGCAGCCGGCAGGGCGTGCCGACGGTCGCCTCGCCGCTGCACAAGCAGGTGTACGACCTGCGCACGGGGGTTTGTCTCGACCTGCCCGGCGTCGCCGTGGCCCGGCACGAGATCCGTTGCCGGAACGGCATGGTCGAGGTGCGGCTGCGACAGGAGGGGTGAATGGGCGAGGAACTGGCCGGCTTCACCATCGGGGTGACCGCCGACCGACGGCGGGACGAACTCGCCGCGCTACTGCAACGGCGCGGTGCCCGGGTGGTGCTCGCTCCCGCCCTGCGGATCGTGCCGCTCGCCGACGACACCGAGTTGCGCGAGGCGACCCGTACCTGCCTCGACCGGCCACCGGACGTGTTGATGGCCAACACCGGGATCGGCATGCGCGGGTGGCTGGAGGCGGCCGAGGGCTGGGGCCTGGCCGAGCCGCTGCGCTCCGTGCTCGGCGGCGCGTACGTGGTGGCCCGGGGGCCGAAGGCCCGGGGGGCGATCCGCGCCGCCGGGCTGCACGACCAGTGGTCCCCGGAGTCGGAGAGCTGCGACGAGGTGGTGGACCACCTGCGTCGGCGGGGAGTCGCCGGGCAGGTGATCGCCATGCAGTTGCACGGCGAGCGGCAACCGGAGTGCACCCGCGCTCTGGAGGACGCCGGTGCCACGGTCATCGAGATCCCGGTCTACCGGTGGGCCCCGCCGACCGACCCGGCCCCGCTGCACCGGCTGGTCGACCTGGTGGCCAGCCGGTTGGTGGACGCGGTCACGTTCACCTCGGCACCGGCCGCGGAGGCGTTGCTGCGGGCCGCCGGTGACCGGACGGAGACGGTGCTGGAGGCCCTGCGCGGTGACGTGCTGGCCAGTTGCGTCGGCCCGGTCACCGCCGAGCCGCTGGTACGCCGGGGCGTGCCGGTGAGCGCGCCGAGCCGGGCGAGGTTGGGTGCGCTGGTCCGCACCATCGTCGACGAGTTGCCCCGCCGGACGGTCACCATCAAGGCCGCCGGACACCTGCTCACGTTGCGGGGCCACGCGGCGGTGATGGACGGTGACCTGAGACCGCTGGCCCCGGCACCGATGGCGGTGCTGCGGGCACTGGCCCAGACACCGGGTCGGGTGCTGTCGCGTACCGCCCTGCTGCGGACCCTGCCGCGTGGCGCCGACGAGCACGCGGTGGAGATGGCGGTGGCCCGGCTCCGGGCCGGGCTGAAGGCCCCCCGGGTGGTGCAGACGGTCGTCAAACGCGGGTACCGACTCCGGGTCGACTGACCGTACGCGGGAGCCCGCCGGTGGAGGTCCACCGACGGGCTCCCGCCGACACTCAGCCCACCGGGGTCGGAAAGCCCCGGTCGTGTTCGGCCTGCAACCGCGCCATGGCGTGCTCGACGACGGTCATCAGCACCCGCTTGACCGAGTCCCGCTGCCGGGCGTCGGTCAGCACCAGCGGTACGTCCGGCGAGATGGCCAGCGCCTCGCGGACCTCCTCCAGTTCGTACTGCTGCGCGCCGTCGAACCGGTTCAGCGCGACCACGTACGGCAGCTTGCGGCTCTCGAAGTAGTCGAGCGGAGCGAACGCGTCGGTTATCCGGCGGGTGTCCACCAGCACCGTGGCACCCACCGCGCCCCGAATGATCTCGTCCCACATGAACCAGAACCGGGTCTGCCCAGGTGTGCCGAAGAGGTACAGGATCAGGTCCTGTGCCATGGTGATACGGCCGAAGTCCATGGCGACCGTGGTGGTCTCCTTGCCCGGCACCTTGGACGGGTCGTCGATACCGACGCCCGCCGCGGTCATCACCGCCTCGGTGGTCAGCGGTGTGATCTCCGAGATCGCCCCGACCAACGTGGTCTTGCCGACACCGAAGCCACCCGCGACGACGATCTTCGCGGAGATGATTCCCCGGCTCTGGCGGGCCCCGGCGGGGTCATAGCTCGCGAAGTCCACTCAGCACCCTTCCCAGCATTTCCATCCGCTCCTCGAAACCTGTGGCGGGAGCGGCCGTCTGTAGCGTCAACAGGCCCTCGGCCACCATGTCGGCGACCAACACCCGGGCGACACCCAGCGGTAGCCGGGTGTACGCGGCGATTTCCGCCAGCGATTCGGGCCGGCTCTCGCAGACCATGGCGATGCGATGCTTGTCATGCCCGGCAAACCGCGACTCGGCGATCTGGGTGGGGCTGGCGACCAGCACCGCTTCCAAGGCGATGTCCTGCCGCGGCTCGGTCCGTCCCCGGGTGACCGCGTACGGCCGCACCAGTGCACCACGCGGGTCACGTCGGTGTTGCTCCATCCGCGATCACCTCCTCTCCCCTCCGCCGGCATGTCGCCACCGGATCTCCTCCGTACCGGCGCGGGGTTGCGCCGGTCCTGTCCCTGTTATGACCGCACCGCGTCCCGGGGCAGCGGCACCAGCGCCGCGCCGACCCGCTCGACCAGCAGTGCCATCTCGTAGCCCACCTGCCCGACGTCGCAGCTTCGCGCCGCGAGCACGGCCATCGACGACCCGTCGCTGATCGACATCAGGAACAGGTAGCCGCTGTCCATCTCGATGACCGTCTGCAGCACCCCGCCGGCACTGAACATCCGCGCGGCGCCCTCGGTCAGGCTCACCACGCCGGAGGTGATCGCGGCGAGCTGGTCCGCCCGGTCCCCCGGCAGGTCACGGGAGGAAGCGAGTAGCAGTCCGTCGGCGGACACCGCCACCACGTGGGCGATACCCGCCACGCTGTCGGCGAAGTTGGTGAGCAGCCAACCCATGTCCTGCATGGCCGCTGGCCTGTTCATCGGCTCGTCTCCTTGGTCGAGGTGCTGTCCTGGCTCGCTCCGGCCGTCCGTCCGCGCTGCACGCCACGGTGGTAGGCCGAGAGCAGACCGCGTACTTCGTCCGGCGTACGGCGGCTGCGCTCACGTCCGCTGCGGGGCTCGATCCCACCGGGGACGAGCTGCTGCTGCGGCACCCGCTTGGGCAGTCCGGACCGGGTGGTGCCGGCCGGGGTCGGCTCGGCCGCCTTGCTGGCCCGCGTCCAGCCGTCGTCGGCCGCGGTCCGCCAGGCGTCGGACTCCGAGGCCTGCGGGGCCGCCGGCGACGGCGCCGGGGGCGGCGTGGCCGAGGTGGCCGGTGGCGGTGCCGCCGGTGGTGGCGCGGCGGGCGGAGTCACCGTGGGCAGTGGCGTGGTCGCGGCGGTCGTCGCGGTCGACGCGGCCGGTGACGACTGGTACGCGGGTGGCGGCGCGGGCTGCGCGGCGGCAGCCGCCCCGGGTGTACGTGTGGGCAACGGGCTCCGTCCCCGAGTCGGCTCGACGGCCGGCGCGGGTGGGCCGGCAGCCGGCTGCGGCGGCTCGTCGAACTGCGGTCGGCTGAAGATGGCGGTGGCGTCGTTGCCGTGCGAACGGAACCAGACCGCCTCCATCTCGCGGAAGATCGGCGCCTCGGCCTGGGGTTCCGGCGGGGCGGTGATCGGCGCGGTGGCCTGTGGTGCCGTGGCGGCCAGGCTGGCGCCCAGGCCACGGAAGGGGGTGTCGGTCTGCGGGGTCGCACCCACACCGAACGCGGTCGGTGCGCTCATCGGTGCCCCGGCGACCGGACCGGCCGGCAGCACCGGGTCGGGCCGGGCGGCGGGCGGTGCGCTCCGCTGCGGCAGCGGATCGAGTGACGGCTGGGCGACCGTCGGCGTGCCGGCGTTGAACCCCCCGGCGAAGGCGGGCGGTGCGGTACGGGCCGGCGGGGCCGGCGGCTCCGGGGTCGGGGCCGGGTTCGCGGTCGGCCACGGCGCCGACGAGGGGGTGGTGTCGCGCCACCGCTCGGTCAACGTGGCGAGGTTGGTGCGACCGGTGCCGGTGAGCGGCTCACTGGGGGCCGGCGGCGTCGGGGTCTGCTCGACGGCGAGCGGCTGACGCGGCCGGGTGATCTGGTCGCGGCCCCGCAGGCTCGGCAGGATCACCGTCGAGGCCGGCAGGGTGATCTGCGCCACGGTGCCGCCCTCGACGTTGCGGCGCAGCTCGACCCGGATGCTGTAGCGGGCCGCGAGGCGGCTGACCACCGCGAGACCCATCAGCCGGAAGGCGGCCACGTCGACGGTGGACGGCGCGGCGAGCCGGCGGTTGAGCGAGTCGAGCTGCTCGTCGCTCAGCCCGAGGCCCCGGTCCTCGATCTGGATGAGCACGTAGTCGCGGATGCGGCGGCCGTCGGCGACCACGGTGGTGTTCGGCGGCGAGAAGCGGGTGGCGTTGTCGAGCAGCTCGGCCACCAGCCGCACGACGTCGTTGACCGCGTGCGCGGCCACCGAGACGTCGGTGTCGACGGTGCCGAACTCGATCCGGTTGTAGAGCTCCACCTCGGACTGCGCGGCGCGCAGCACGTCCACCAGCAACGCGTCGTCGCGACGCGGCACGGCCGAGTCCGCGCCGGCCAGCACCAGCAGGTTCTCGTCGTTGCGGCGCATCCGGGTGGCGAGGTGGTCGAGCTCGAAGAGCTGGGCGAGCCGCTTCGGGTCCTCCTCGCCACGTTCGATCGCGTCGAGTTCACCGATCATCCGGTCGACCAGGGTCTGACTGCGCCGGGCCAGGTTGAGGAACATCGCCGAGACGCTGGTCCGCAGGGCCGCCTGTTCGGCCGCGACCCGGACCGCCTCACGGTGTACGACGTTGAAGGCCAGGGCGACCTGTCCCACCTCGTCGCGGTTGTTGAGCTGGATCGGGTCGCGTACCTCGCGGACGATCTCGTCGACGCTGCCGTCGCTGACGTTGCCCATGCCCTGGAGGCGGCGCACCGCCTCGGGCAGGTCGTGGTTGGCCACCGAGAGCGCACCCTCACGCAGCCGGCGCAGCGAGTGGTTCAGCGAACGGGCCAGCACCACGGCCAGCGTCACCGCGATGATCAGGGTGAGCAGCACCAGCGTCGACTCGACGATGGCCTGCCGGATGACGTCCGTCCGTGCCTGCTCGGCCTGGGCGAGCAACTGGTTCTGAAGCTCGATCTCGGCCCAGCGCATCAGCTCGTTGACCGCGCCGATCGCCGCGGTGGCGTCCTGCGCGCTGACCGGCGAACGGTTGCCCACCGAGCGGCTGATGTCGGTGGCGATCCGGTCGGCCAGCACCACCGCGTCACCCGAGACGGTGCTCTCGACCAGGGCCCGCTGGGCCGGGTCGGCGGCCAGCGAGAAGGCCAGCAGCGCCTCCTGCTGGCCGGTCAGGGTGGCCACGAACGCGGAGAACTGTTCGTTGTCCAGCCGGCCACGGGTCAGCGCCGTGAAGGCGATCGACTCCTCCTCGGCGACGGCGGCCTTCGCGCGGGCGAAGGCGGCCACCGCGCGGCGGGTGTCGGCCAACCGCTCCTCACCCGGCAACTGGGCCAGGCCGTCGCCGTAGGCGACCAGGTCGGACAGGACCACGCCGTACCGCAGGGCCGCCTCGGCGACCTCCATCTGCGAACGGTCGAGCACCTCCTGCCGGGTGCCGTCCAGCGTGTCCAGGTGCGTGTCGATGGTCCGTAGGCGGTCGCCGACCGCGCTGGGCACCTCACCGACCTTGGACCGCTCCGCGCGGTACGCCTCGATCCGCTGCTGGGTCTGCCGGACCCGCAGGTTGTACGCGTCGGCCTGCGGCTGCGGCTGGGCCAGGTAGGCCGCTGCCGCCATCCGTTCGGCGTGCAGGTCGTTAGTGAGCGCGGAGATGTTGATGGACAGTGCGGTCAGCGATCGGGCCTGGGTGGCGTCGTAGGCGCCCTCGCCGACAGAGACGAGACGGACGGTGGCCAGCGCGATGACCGCGGCGACCGGCACGACCAGAATCAGCGCCAGCTTGGACCGGATCCGGGCGTCACGCAGCCGGAACAGGCGGCGAGGCGCCTTCGGCACGGCGTCACCGCTGGCGGGCAGGGTCGTCGGTCCGGTGCTCACGACATCGCCTCCGTCGTTTTCTCCACGCCTGGCCCGTCGATCCGTGCATGGAGCGACGGCCAGCGCCACGCGCGGCACGGCCGCGATTTCATCAGACGAGATCGTGTTTGGGAAGCCGCAGGCGGGCAGGAATCGGTCGGACGTCGCGCATCCCGTGATCCGGTCAACTAATACCTACATTTCCACAGCGCCCTGATCAGGGCATGTAACTCCAGAGTGGCGAAGCATGTCGCCACAGTGAGCAACGGAAAACATCTGGTTACCCCAACATGTGGGATCGGCGTCCCGAAACGCCTCCAGTGGTCCCGCTTGACCGCAGCGCCCGGCATTGGCAAGGTTTTGCAGGCTTCGCGCACACGGTACGGCAGACCCTTCCCAATTATCCACAGTGGACGGTTGCCGACACCAGTGACCGGGCCCCGCCCGCGCCACACCAGGAGGACTGAGTTGACCCCCTTCCGCTCCGCGACCGCCACGGCGCTCGCATCCACCCTGCTGGCCTCCATGCTCGCCGGCTGCCAGTTCGGCGGAGAGGCGAGGGACACGAGCCCGATCGTCATCGCCGCCGACCTGGAGCTCTCCGGAGCAGCGGCCGGGGTCGGCAAGGCGTACCGGCAGGCACTGGAACTCAAGGTCGAACAGTTGAACGCCTCGGGTGCGCTGAACGGCCGGTCGATCGATCTGCGGGTGAAGGACAATCGTTCCGACGCCAGTGAGTCGCTGCGAAACATCGCGGACTTCAGCAACGATTCGGCGGTCAGCGCCATCATCATGGGCGGCTGCAACGAATGCGCGGTCGGCGCGGTGCGCACCATCAACGAAAAGCAGATCCCGACCATCGCGCTCGCCGCGGCGGGCGCCATCACGAGTCCGGTCGCAGAACGACGGTACGTGTTCAAATTGGCACCGAACGCAGCCGACAGTGCCGACGCGCTCACCGTCGAACTGCGCCGCCGCAGCATCGACACGATCGGCATTCTGCACACCGAGGACACGTACGGCCGGGAGGGTGTCACCGCGCTGCAGCGCGAGTTCGACAACGCCGGCATCCAGGTGGTGGCCCAGGCCTCGGTCCGGGCCACGGACACCGAGGTGGACGGGCAGGCCAGCACGCTGGCCGCCGCCAACCCGGAGGGGATCATCATCTGGACCTCGCCGGAGCAGGCCATGCTCGCCGCCGCAGCGGTGAAGCGGGCCAACTTCTCCGGGGCGCTCTACCTCGACGCCGCCGCGGCCGGTGACCTCTTCCTCGGGTCGGCCTCGCGGGCGGTGGAGCGGGCGACCCTGGTGTTCACCCAGACCATGGTGATCGACGACGTCATCGCGACCACCCCGGCGAAGGCCGCCCGCCGCCAGTGGTTCCAGGACTACACCGCCCGCTTCGGCGGCTACCACGGCTCGTCCTCCTTCGCGGCGGACGCCGTCCAGCTCATCGCCGACGCCGAGCTGCGCTCCGGCGGCCCGGCCGGACAGGTCGACCGTGACGGCCTCCGCGACGTGCTGGAGACGTCCCAGTTGGACGGCCTGTCCGGACCGATCCGGATGACGCCGGACAACCACTCCGGGCTGATGCCGCAGGCGCTCACCACGCTGGTCGCCCGGAACGGCCGGTGGCGTCTGGCCGGCTGAGCCGGGTCAGCGGCTGGAGGTGGTCTCGCGCACCCAGGGCAGGCTGCGACGCTCGACGAGCACCAGCACGGTGTACAGCAGGATGCTGACCAGGGCGACGAGGATGATCGCCGCCCACGCCGTAGCGGTGTCACCGATGCCCGCGTACTGCTGGATGACGAAGCCGAGACCACCCTCACCGGCCTGGAACTCGCCGATCACCGCGCCGATCGCGGCCAGCGGCATGGCGACCTTGAGCCCGACGAAGATCTGCGGCAGCGCGGCCGGGAAGCGGACCTTACGGAACGCCTGCCAGCGGGAGGCGTTCCAGGACCGGACCAGCTCGGCCAGCTCGGCCGAGGTGGTGGTCAGGCCGGTCGCGGTGGAGAGCACGATCGGGAAGAAGCAGAGCAGGAAGACCATCGTCAGGATGGGCTTCTGACCCCAACCGAGCGCCACCACCAGCAGCGGGCCCAGGGTGATCTTCGGGACCGCGTTGACGGCGACCAGCAGCGGGGTGAACATCCGCTCGACCGTCCGCGAGGCGGCCAACGACAGTCCGATCAGCACACCCGCCACCGCCGAGAGCAGGAAGCCGAGCAGGATCTCGCCGGTGGTGGTGACGGTGTGTTCGAGCAGTCGGTCCTGCCCCATGCGGAACGCGGTCAGCACGTCGCCGGGAGGCGGCAGGGCCGCCGGGTGGACCAGCTCCAGCCGGGCGACCAGCCACCACACACTGAAGGCGATCAGCAGGCCGGCGGCTGGCAGCAGCGCGGACGTCGCGCCGTCCCGCAGGTCTCCCGGCCGCCACCGCCGGCCACGCGGTGCGGCCGGGGCCGGCTCCGGGGCGGGCGTCGCCTCCGGCTGCCGTGAGCGGACGTCGGTCATCGGATCCTCCTGCGGTTCGGGTGGTCAGACGCGGGATCGGGGTACGCCGTACCGGCTGGCCGGCACGGCGTACCCCGCGGTGGAACTGGAACGGACTGGTCGACCTCAGGCCTTGGGGGCCAGGTTGAAGTCGATGATCTGGTCCGGGCTGAGGTCGGACTTCAGCGCACCGGCACCGCGCAGGATCGCGATGCTCTTGGCCACCCGGCCACTGTCCAGCGTGCCCAGAGCGGTACCGGAGTTGCTCGACCGGACGTACCCGGCCATCAGCTGCAGCTCGGCGGCGGCAGCGGCGGGCACCACGGCCTCGACGTTCTTGGCCAGGATCTCGGCGGCCTCCTGCGGGTTCTCCAGGGCGTACTCCAGGCCCTTGAGCAGGGCCGCGGTGAACCGCTTGACCATCTCCGGCTTCTCGGTGGCGACCTGCTTCGAGGTGATCAGCACGTTGCCGTAGAGGTCCTGCATCACGTTGCTGTACGGCAGCAGGACGGCCTTCTTCTTGGTCACCGCCTCGATGGTGGGCTGACCGACGACGAACTGGCCGATGCCGTCCACCGAGCCGGAGGCCAGCGTGCCCATCAGGGTCTGGGCGTCACCGTTGACCCAGGTCACCTTGTCGTAGTCGATGCCGGCCATCCGCGCGTACGTCGGGAAGAGGTTCCGGACGACCGAGCCGGGGGTGTCGGCGAGCTTCTTGCCCTCCAGGTCCTTCGGCGTGCTGATGCCGGTGCCCTCGACGGTCGCGATGGCGGCCATCGTGCGCTGCTGGATCGCCGCCACCGCGACGAAGTCCTTGGCCTGGCCGTTGCCGAGCTGGAGCAGACCGCCGGTCAGGTCGATCGGGCCGAACTGCGCCTGACCGCCGACGATCGTCTGGATCACGGCGTTGGTGCCCTGGCCGGGCTTGATGTCCACGTCGAAGCCGGCGTCCTTGAAGAAGCCCTTCTCCTTCGCCACCCAGGCGTAGGCGTCACGCCCGAAGTTGCCGAACGAGGTGAGGTAGGTCACCTGCTCCATCGAGGAGCCGACGTTGTCGTCAGCGTCGTCCGAGCCGCTGCCGCACGCGGAGACCAGGGCGAGCGCGGTGGCCATCGTGGCCGCGGCGACCGTACGGGTCAGCCTTCTCATCAGTACACCTTGTCCTTTCCCACCGGAGGCGTCGCGGGCCTCCGGGAGGGGATGTTGGGGCGGTACCGGCAGCCGGGACGGAAGCCGACACCGCGTATCGAGGGGACTCTTCGCGGGCACAGCGTACGAGAACCTCACCTTTGCGACGCCAGGCATACCGGGTTGCGGAACGGAAACAACTCATCTCCACCCCGGACGGTGAGATAACGGTGGAGACCGCTAACCTTTGGGCGGAATCCTGACTACTCACTCAGGGAGGCCGTCGGATGATCCGCCTGTCCGAGGTTTCGCGCACCTTCGACGGCCGTAGTGGCCGCGTGGAGGCGCTGCGCGGCATCAACCTCGACGTGGCCGACGGCGAGTTCGTCGCCATCCTCGGTCGCTCCGGCTGCGGCAAGTCGACCCTGCTCCGGCTGATCGCCGGTCTGATCCCGGTCACCTCCGGCGAGATCACCGTGGGTGGCGAGACGGTCACCAAGCCGCGCCGCGACATCGCCATGCTGTTCCAGCGGCCGGCTCTGCTGCCGTGGCGCACCGTGCTGGACAACGTCCTGCTGCCGGTGGAGATCTTCGGCTGGAAGCGCGCCGACTACCGGGACCGTGCCCGGCAACTACTCGACGTGGCCGGGCTGGCCGGTTTCGAGAAGCGGCTGCCGCACGAGCTGTCCGGCGGCATGCAGCAGCGGGTGTCGCTCTGCCGGTCCCTGATCGGCGACCCCCGCGTGATGCTGATGGACGAGCCCTTCTCCGCGCTGGACGCGCTCACCCGGGAGGAACTGTCCGGGGAGTTGCAGCGGGTGCACATGCGCAGCCGGGCCACGGTCGTCTTCGTCACCCACTCCATCGACGAGGCGGTACTCCTGGCCGACCGGGTGATCGTGCTCAGTCCGCGCCCCGGCCGGGTCCGCAAGATCGTCGACGTGGCCATCCCCCGCCCCCGCACCCTAGGCCGCCACGCGCACCTGGCGGAGGTCGCCCAGGTCAGCGCCGACCTGCACGAGCTGCTCATGGAGCGGGACCACCCCGCGACCGCCGGTACGCGGCGGTGACCATGCGGGTCACTGTCTTCACCGAACCGCACCGGGGTGCCAGCTACGACGACCAGCTCCGCTTCGCCCGACTCGCCGAGGACGGCGGTTTCGAGGCATTCCTCCGCGCCGACCACTACCAGTCGATGAGTGACGCGCCGGCGCTGCCCGGCCCGACCGACGCCTGGCTGACGCTCGCCGCGCTCGCCCGGGAGACCAGCCGGATCCGGCTCGGCACCCTGGTCACCTCCGCGACCTTCCGGCTGCCCGGTCCGCTCGCGGTGATGGTGGCCCAGGTGGACCAGATGAGCGGCGGCCGGGTCGAGCTGGGCATCGGCGCCGGATGGTACGCCCGCGAGCACACCTCGTACGGCATCCCGTTCCCCGGCACCAGCGAACGCTTCGACCGGCTCACCGAGCAGCTCGACGTACTCACCGGACTGTGGCGGACCCCGTCGGGCAGCACGTACAGCTACAGCGGCGACCACTACCAGTTGGTGGACGCCCCGGCGCTGCCCAAGCCGGTGCAGACCCCGGGGCCGCCGATCATCATCGGCGGACGCGGTCCCAAGCGCACCCCGGACCTGGCGGCCCGCTTCGCCGACGAGTTCAACGTGCCCTTCACCGACGTCGCCCGGACCGCCGAGTCCTACGAGCGGGTACGCGAGGCGTGCGACCGGGTCGACCGCGCCGGCACCGGCCGGGCACCGCTGGTGCTCTCCGCCGGCATCGTGGTGGCGATCGGACGCACCGACGCCCAGGCCCGACGACGGGCGGCACCACTGCACGTGACCAGCGCCCTCCCACCCGAGGAGGCGGTGGTCGGCTCTCCGGAACAACTGGTCGACCGGATCGGCGAGTTCGCGGCCGTCGGCACCGCCCGCGTACACCTGCGGTTGGTCGACCTCGACGACCTGGACCACCTGGAGCTGATCGCGGCCGAGGTGCTGCCCCGACTGGAGGGAACCCGATGACCGAGACCCCCCTCGACCTGCCCACGCTCGGCCCGGTGGGCCAGGAGGTCGTCTTCGAGAACGACCGGGTCCGGGTCTGGCACATCCGGCTGGAGCCGGGCGAGCGGCAGCCGCTGCACCGGCACGACCACCCCTATCTGGTGGTGGCGGTGCAGGGTGCGAAGAACGTGGTGCAGACCATCGACGGCACCACGATCGACGCGGACGAGCCGACCGGCGGCGTGGTCTACCGCGACCCGGGCGCGGTGCACATGCTGACCAACGTCGGGGACACGACATACCTGGCTCGCCTGGTCGAGCTCAAGTAGACCCGCCGGACGCAGGTAGCAGCCGTCCCACGGCGCGCCGGTGGCGATCGGCCGCCACGGACCGTAACGTGCCGACCATGGCCCATCGGACCTTGAGCCGGCTACTGCTCACGGCGTTCGGCGTCAGCCTGCTGGCCGCCGCCGGTCAGCTGGGCGTCGCCTTCGGCTTCGGCATTCTCCGCCTCACCGGCGCCTTCACCGGCACCACAGTCAACCAGTGGCCGGCCCAACTCGTCTGGGCCGGGTGGTTCGCGGCGAACGCCGCCGTCGTCGGCGCCGTACTCACCGAACGTCTCGCCGAGCGCCACGGTGGGCTCACCGGTACGCATCGTCAACTGGCCGTGGCGTGCAGCGCCGCGCTGGGAGCCGTCGTGGTGGCGCCGCTGTGCATGCGACCGGCCCGCGCCGTCGAACTCGTCTCGGTCGACCCGGTCTGGGCCGTCGCCATCTGCGCCGTCCTCGGTGCGGTGGTCGGCGCGGGCGCCGCGCTGGCCGCCCTGCTCCGGCCGGCCTTCGCCTGGAACATGGCCGGCATCGCCGGCGCGGTGTGGCTGCTGGCGCTGCTGTCCGTCGCACCGTCGCTGGCCGCGACCGGGCCACTGACCCCGGTACGCCTCGGCGTGCTGGAACCGAGTTGGCTCTCCGCCGACGCGGCGCAGCGGTTGACCCTGCTGCTCCTGCCGCTGATCGGACTGCTGGCCGGTGCCGCGACCGGCGCCCTGGCGCGGTGGCGCGGGCAGCCGCCGCTGATCAGCGGCCCGAGCGGGGTGGCCGGGCCGATCCTGGTGGCGTTCGCCTACCTGGCCGCCGGTCCTGGCGACGCGAGCGATCGATACCAGCTCGCGCCCTACTACGGCGCCCTGATCACGGTCGCGGTCGGTGCCCTCGGGTCGGCCGCCGCCGCGCTGCTCCCCCTCGCCGTCCTCGACCGCGACACCGCCGACAGCGCCGGGACCGCCATCGAACCGACCGCGATCCTGCAACCTCTGCCGGCCTCCCCCACCCTGCCGACGTCGGCCGCGCGTCCCGCCGACCGTCCGGCCGGCACCGGGGCCGCCGCCGGGGCCGTCGTGGTGGCCGACCCACCCGGCGGTACGCACACCAGCCCCGGCCTGCCGACCACCAGCCCCGGCCTGTCGGCCACGGGCGACGTGTCGCCACCGCACTGGCACTGGCCCGGCGAGCCCGCTCCCCCGGTACCCGCCACGCCGGACGGACCGCCGACCGGCACCTCGCCGAGGCCCGGCGTCCCGATCGCCGCCGGCCCGACCATCGACGGCGACCTCGCATCGGCCGCCGACGGGACTTCCTCCGCCGCAGTGGCGGACTCGACCACCGGCACCCCGTCGACCAGCGGCACCCCGTCGGGCAGCGGACGACCGGACGAGTCGGACGCGGACACCGGCTCCACCGCTGCTGGTCCCCTCTCCGTCGGCGCCGCTCGCGGCGACGTCTCCGACGCGGCCCCCGATTCCGCCATCGGTGCCGACCACGAGACGCCCGAGACCGACCACGACGCGACCACGGCCGACCGCGACGCGACCACGACCTCCGACCACGGCGCGGTCACCGACGCCGGCCCCGGCGCCACCCGGCCCACCGCCGTCGACCTGGACACTCTCGGCACACCGGCCCTCGCCGTCCAGGCGACGGACCCGCTGCCGAACGGTCCCGAACGTCCGGACCAGCCGATGACCGGCGCGATCAACGGGCCGTCGTCAGGTGGGCCCGACCCGGTCGGCGACGGCGGTGACCTCACCCCGACGGCGGGCCGGGCACCCGGGCGTACCCGCACGCCACGTCCCCTCGCCGAACCGCCGAACCGGGCCGTGCCGGCAACCCGGTCCGGCGACCAGGCCCGGTCGTCGAGCCCGTTCGACGATCCGAGCCCGAGCGCGTACACGCCGCCGCCCTGGGCCGGGCCGAACCAGAGCGGCGGTACGGATTCCGCCGACACCGTGCCCGTGCCGCCGGGCGCCGATCCCGCGTCGGCGCACGACGACGGGGTACCGACCGACGGCGGTCTGCCGGACACGGCGGTGACACCGGCGGCCCGTCCGGCGGAAGGGCCGGAGACCGCACCCTGGCCCCGACACCGCCTCCCGTTGCCCGACCTGAACACGACGGAGTCCTGGAACGCCTTCGCACCGGCCCGCCGCCCCGACCCGGCCGACGAGACCGCGCCGCCGACCGGATCGGGCACCGACGGACCGTCGGACGACGCCGCCGACCGGGTCGACTCCACCACCGGGCCCGACCCGGCGGCAGCCGCCCGGGACGTCTCGGCGGCCTTCGCCAGTGCCGCTCCGGCGGTCTCCACCGACCCGGCGGCAGCCGCCCGCGACCTGACGGCCGCGTTCACCAAACCGCCCGTCCCCCGTGCCGAGCCTGCCGCGCCGGAGCACGAGCGGGAGAAGGGCCGCCGGGGACTGTTCCGGCGCAGCCGGCCCCGCCCCGCGGAGACCGAGCCCGCGGAGCAGGAGGAACCGCTCGCCGCGCAGGACGAGGAGTACGTCGACTGGGTGGCCGGACTCGGCCGCCCGTCGATCGAGGACGAGCCGCTGCCGAAGGAGACCCGCCGCCGACTGCGGCCGACCGGCCGGCACCACCGGGAGTAGCCGGGACGGTCGTCAGGCCAGCGGCAGGTACACCCGCCCGCCGGAGGCGAGGAACTCCTCGGACTTGTCCTGCATGCCCCGGGCGGCGTACTCCTTGAGGTCCTGACTGATCTTCATGGAGCAGAACTTCGGCCCGCACATCGAGCAGAAGTGCGCGGTCTTCGCCGGCTCGGCGGGCAGCGTGGCGTCGTGGTACGACCGTGCCGTCTCCGGGTCGAGCGAGAGGTTGAACTGGTCCTCCCACCGGAACTCGAACCGCGCCTTGGAGAGCGCGTCGTCCCAGGCCTGCGCGCCCGGGTGCCCCTTGGCCAGGTCCGCCGCGTGCGCCGCGATCTTGTACGCGATGACCCCCGCCTTGACGTCGTCACGATCCGGCAGCCCCAGGTGCTCCTTGGGCGTGACGTAGCAGAGCATCGCGGTGCCGAACATGCCGATCATCGCCGCGCCGATGGCCGAGGTGATGTGGTCGTACGCGGGCGCGACGTCGGTGGTCAGTGGACCGAGCGTGTAGAACGGCGCCTCGTGGCACCACTCCTGCTGGAGGTCCACGTTCTCCTTGATCTTGTGCATCGGCACGTGGCCCGGCCCCTCGATCATCACCTGCACGTCGTACTCCCAGGCGATCCGGGTCAGCTCGCCCAGCGTCCGCAGCTCGGCGAACTGGGCCTCGTCGTTGGCGTCCGCGATCGAGCCCGGCCGCAACCCGTCGCCGAGCGAGAACGTCACGTCGTAGCGGGCCAGGATCTCGCACAGCTCCCGGAAGTTCGTGTAGAGGAAGTTCTCCTCGTGGTGCGCCAGGCACCAGGCCGCCATGATCGATCCGCCCCGCGACACGATGCCGGTCACCCGGTCGACCGCCAGCGGCACGTACGGCAGCAGCACCCCGGCGTGCACCGTCATGTAGTCCACGCCCTGCTCGGCCTGCTCGATCACGGTCTCCCGGAACACCTCCCAGGTCAGCTTCACCGGGTCGCCGCCGACCTTCTCCAGCGCCTGATAGATCGGCACCGTACCGATCGGCACCGGCGAGTTGCGCACGATCGACTCGCGGGTCTCGTGGATGCGCTTGCCGGTGGACAGGTCCATCACGGTGTCCGCGCCCCACCGGGTCGCCCAGGTCAACTTCTCGACCTCCTCGGCCACCGAGGAGGTCACCGCCGAGGTGCCGATGTTGGCGTTGACCTTGACCAGGAACGCCTTGCCGATGATCGCCGGCTCGCACTCCGGGTGGTTGATGTTCAGCGGCAGCACCGCCCGACCGGCAGCGATCTCGTCCCGGACGAACTCCGGGGCCATCCCCTCCCGGATCGCCACGAACTCCATCTCGGGCGTGACGACCCCGGCCCGCGCGTACGCGAGCTGCGTGGGACGGTTGCCGTCCGCCCCGCCCAACGGGGTTCCGGCACCGCGTACCGGGGCGACGTCCCCCCGCTCGGCGATCCACGGTCCCCGCAACGGCGGCAGACCGACCTCCGGGTCCGAGCCCGGCCCGGCGGTGTCGTAGAGCCGGACCGGCGGGTTGTCCCCGGTCAGCTCGACCTCCGCGAACGGCACCCGGACGTCCGGTCGCGAACCCTCGACATAGACCTTGCGACGTGCCTGCATGACAGCCTCCCTCGCCTAAGCGGACCAGCCGAAGTGGTCCATCGGGCCGCGTCCCGCGCCCAACTCCCAGTCCCGCGCACCGGCCAGCGCGCGGGTGACGTACTCCTTGGCGGCGGCGACCGCCGCCGGCACCGGGTCGCCCAGTGCCAGCCGCACGGCGGTCGCCGCCGAGAACGAACAACCGGTGCCGTGCGTGTGCCGGGTCGGCACCCGTGGGGCCCGCAGCACCGTCGTGCCGTCCGGACCGTGCAGCACGTCCACCGCCTCATCGCCGGTGTCCACGTCACCGCCGGTCACGATCACCCACTCGGCTCCGCCCGCCGCCAGCGCCCGCGCCGCCGCCGTCATCTCCGCCACGCCGGTCACCGGCGCCCCGGTGAGGGCGGCGGCCTCCGCGCTGTTCGGCGTCGCCACCCGGGCGTACGGCAACAGCCGCTCCACCGCCTCCACCACGCCGAGACGATGTCCACTGGTGGCGACCAGCACCGGGTCGACCACGAGTTGCGGCAACCGACCGGCCGCCGCCGCCTCGGCGATCGCCTGCGCCACCGCCGGCGTACCGAGCATCCCGGTCTTGACCGCGCGCACCTCGAAGTCGGACAACACGCTGTCCAACTGGTCGCTGACCATCTGCGGCGGCAACGGCAGGACCGCGTCCACCCCCCGGGTGTTCTGCGCGGTCACTGCGGTGAGCACACTCGTGCCGTACGCACCGAGCGCGGCGAAGACCTTGAGGTCGGCCTGGATGCCGGCACCGGCACCGGAGTCCGAGCCGGCGACGGTGAGCACGGTGGTCGGGGTTGTCACGTGTCTCCTCTTGGCTTGGTTCTTGCTTGTTCTGGGTTGCGGTTCAGGGCTGCGGCCGACCGTGCCCACTCCGGGCGGTCAGGCTTGATCCCTGCGTGGGCACGGTCGGCCGCAGCCCCGTGGTGGGCGTCGCCCGTCGGGACGGATAGGTGGCGGCTTCGGGTGTCCTGCCTTGGGAGAGGCTGGCGGGGTGGGGCTTCGTGGGCGCCCGTCGAAGACCTGGTGGGGGCTGCTTCTGGAGAAGCTCGTGGTGGGCGGTGGTGAGGGTGGTGGCGACCTGGTGGGGGTCTCGGGCGCGCATGATGGCGCCTTGCACGGCCACACCGGTGGTGCCGGCCTCCACGCAGGCCCGGACCTGTGCGGGAGTCTCGATGCCGCCCAGAGCGAGAACGGGCACGGGGCTGCGACCCACCAGGGCGGCCAGGCCGTCGGGGCCCAGCGGTGGGCCGTAACCGGGCTTGCTGCGGGTGGGAAAGACCGGTGACAGGGTCACGTAGTCCTCGGTGGTGAGTCGGTCCAGCTCCGCCTCGTCGTGGCAGGAGCGGCCGACCAGGTCGGCGACGGGTGGCGGGTACGGGCCGGCGGCCGGCAGGTGGAGCGCGACGAATGCCCCGCCGAAGGTGCTGGGAATCCGCGGGGCGGGCTCGGTCTCGGGCAGGAGCGGGTCGGGGCCGGCGACGATCAGGGTGCCGCCCGCCTCGGCCAGGATCGGTCGCAGCTCGGCCGCGAGCACCAGGCGCTCGACACGCGGCAGGTCCTTCTCGCGCAGCACCACGCACCGCACTCCCCCGGCGACCGCCTGCGCCACCACATCGCGCAGGTCCCCCCGCGCCGCCCAGCGATCCGTCAACAGCACCACACCCGAGACCAGCTGGAGCTTGGTACGAAGAGTCTCCTGGAGGGGCGGGTCAACACCAGGATCGGCGACGTGGCGGGTCACAGGTCTGGTCGACCGTCGTCGGGCGTGGAGGCGAGCGCGTGGAAGCGACGCGGAATACGTCCCGCGCCGTACGCGAGGCGGCCCGCCTCGATCGCGTACCGCATCGCGGTGGCCATCGCGACCGGGTCCTCGGCCCGGGTGACGGCGCTGGCCAGCAGGACCGCGTCACAGCCCAGCTCCATGGCCAGGGCCGCGTCCGAGGCAGTGCCGATGCCCGCGTCGAGGATCACCGGGACCGTCACGTCCTGACGGATCAGCCGGATGTGGTGCGGGTTGTTGACGCCCAGCCCGGAGCCGATCGGCGCGCCGGCCGGCATCACCGCAGCGCAACCCACGTCGGCCAGCCGCCGGGCCAGCACCGGATCGTCCGACGTGTACGGCAGCACGGTGAACCCGTCGTCGACCAGTTCCTCGGCGGCGCGCAGCAGCTCCACCCCGTCGGGCAGCAGCGTGCGCTCGTCGCCGATCACCTCCAGTTTGACCCAGTCGGTGTCGAACGCGTCCCGGGCCAGCCGGGCCACCTTCACCGCCTCACCTGCGGTGTAGCAGCCGGCCGTGTTCGGCAGCAGACGTACGCCACAGCGGTCCAGCAGGTCGAGCAGGCCGCCCGAGCCGACCGCGACGGTGTCCACCCGGCGCAGGGCCAGCGTGACCAGCTCGGTGCCGGAGGCACGGATCGCCTGCTCCAGCACGTGCAGGTTGGCGGCCCCGCCGGTGCCCAGGACCAGCCGGGAGCCGAACCGGACCCCGCCCAGCTCGAAGCCCTTCATGCCGGCGTCCACCTCGGGCCCGTCAGTCGACGGTGTGCGGTCCATCCCGCTCACCCGCCCTGGGCGGCGCTGAGCACCTCGACCCGGTCGCCGCCCCGCAGCACCGTCGCCGGCCAGTCGGTACGCGGCACCACCTCGCCGTTGACCGCCACCGCGACGCCGCGCGGTTGCGGGGTCACGTCGCGGACCAGTTCGGCGACCGTGACCTCGTCCGACACATGGCGTCCGACACCGTTCACCGTCAACTCCATCAGGCATCCTCCGTTCACTGCGCAGGTCGGATGGCGTCGCCGGACGCGCCGAGGCCGTCCCCCGGTCCGACGTGGGCAGCGGACGTGCCGAAGCCCTCGCCCGGTCCGGCGTCGGCGACGAACGCGCCGAACCGGTCACCCGGTCCGGCGTCGGCGGCGAAGCGCTCGGGGCGGAACGGGCGGCCGATGGTGTCGACGGTCGCCCCGGTCACCAGGTCGGTGATCAGGTCGGCGGTCACCGGGGTGAGCACGATGCCGTGCCGGTGGTGACCGGTGGCGACCAGCACGTCCGGCCGGCCCGGCAACGGACCCAGGATCGGGGCGTTGTCCGGGGTGCCGGGGCGCAGCCCGGCGATCGCCTCCACCAGGTCGTACTCGGCCAGTTCCGGCAACAGATCGGTCGCGGCACGCAGCAGTCGCAGCACCGCGCCGGCACCGACCGCCAGATCGGAGCGCTCCTCGACGGTCGCCCCGACGACCACCTCACCGTCGTCGCGGGGCACCAGATAGACGTGCTCGCCGTCGGCGTACCCCCGGATGACGTGCCGGAAGCCCGGCGGACCGCCGTCGGGCGCGCGCAGCCGCAGCACCTGGCCCTTCACCGGGCGGACCGGCAACCCGGTGAGGGCGGCCGCGCCGCAGCCGGCGGCGATCACGGTCACCCGGGCGCGGACGTCGGCCGGTGTCCGCACCGGCTCCGGGACCACCGTCGCACCGGCCCGCTCGGCGGCGAGTCGCAGTGCCGGCACCAGGCGGCGCGGGTCGACCTGGTGGTCGGTGGCGGCGAGCGCCCCACCACGGACCCGGACCGCCAGCGCCGGCTCGCGGTCGCGCAGCTGCGAGGGGCGCAGCGGCGTCACCGGCAACCCCAGTCCCTGCTGGTACGCCCAGAGGCGACGCGCCTCGGCGAGGTCGTCGGCGGTGAGCCCGACCATCAGCGTGCCCTCGGTGCGGTAGCCGATGTCGGCGCCGGTCGCCTCGGTCAGCTCGGCGGCGAACGCCGGCCAGCGGGCGGCCGACTCGGTGAGCAGGGCGGTCAGTTCCTGCTCGCCGAAGTACGCCTCGGCCACCGGCGCGAGCATCCCGGCGGCGACGTGCGAGGCACCCGAGCCGGGCGCGGGATCGTGCACCACCACCCGCAACCCGCGCGCCGCACAGCGCCAGGCGATCGCCAGCCCGATCGGCCCCCCACCCACGACAGCTACGTCGGGTGTAAGGAAGGGCCCCCTACTAACGCCTGCGGTAGAGGAAGGGTCCCCTGCTAACACGTCAACGCTCCGATCAGCTCCGCCGCGACGCGAGCCGGATCGGCGGCGGCCGAGAGCACACCGACCACCGCCACCCCGTACGCCCCGGCGGCGCGCAGCGCGGGCACGTCCGCCACCGTCACCCCGCCGATGGCGAACACCGGCACGGTGACCGCCTCGGCCACGGCCCGCAGCCCGGAGACGCCGATCGCCGGCGGCAACCCGTCCTTGGTGGTGGTGGCCCGGCACGGACCGACGCCCAGATAGCTCGCGCCGGCACCGACCGCCTCGGTGGCCGAGGCCGGTTCGCGGGCGGTGGCCCCCAGCACGGCGGCCGGGCCGAGCACCTGCCGCGCCGCCGCGACCGGCAGGTCGTCCGCGCCGACGTGACCACCGGCCGCGCCGGTGGCCAACGCCACGTGCAGCCGGTCGTTGACCAGGCAGTCGACCGCGTACGGCGCGCAGAGGGCGAGGACCCGTCGGGTCAGGTCGTACGCCTCGCGGTCGGTCGCGGAGTCCTCGACCCGGACCTGCACCAGGAGTTCGGTACGGGCCACCGGCAGTACGGCCCGGAGCACGGCGAGCGGATCCCGCCCGGGCCGGGTGTCGGTGATCAGATGCAGTCGTCCCAGGGACGGCACGGCAACTCTCCTCCCTGCGCCGGCATTACCCGGATCAGGTTCGACGGTCGGGGGCTCACAGCCCCCCTCTCAGCCCGGTCGACCGGGCTCCCGTGGGTCACTTGCGTGGCCACCGTACGACAGATCCGCTGACCTGCCAAGGTGCGTCCCGCCAGGGGGGCCTGCTCCGCCGCCGGCGTTAGGAGGGGTCCCTTCCTCTACCGCAGGCGTTAGCAGGGGACCCCGCCTTGCACAGGGGGAATGCGTGCTTCACACATAAAAACGGTAATTACAGCCCACCGATACCGAAACGTTACCCATCGAAACCTTGCCATGGATCGATTCAGCGGAATTAATTTGTTCAGCGATTCGACATAATGCCGCAACGGAAGCCCTGGCACGGCACTCCGGCTGCGGCTCCATCAGGGACGGTCTTCGGCGAGCCGGCCCCCGCGACCCCTGTCCGGCAAGGATCAAGGAGACCGGAGTGTTCCGACCACGCCGTATGCGCGTGCCCATGACCGCCACCCTTCTCACCCTCGGACTGGCCGCGACCACGCTCGCCGGCGCACCCGCCGCCCAGGCCGCCCCCGTTCCGGTAGCCCAGGCGCCGGCCCCGCAGGCCGAGGCCGACCCGTTCTCGGTGCTGGTCTTCTCCAAGACCGCCGGCTTCCGGCACGGTTCGATCCCGAGCGGCATCGCCGCCATCCAGCAGCTCGGCGCGGAACACGGGTTCACCGTGGACGCCACCGAGGACAGCACCGCCTTCACCGACCAGAACCTCGCCGGATACCAGGCGGTGATCTGGCTCTCCACCACCGGTGACGTGCTCAACGCCGACCAGCAGGCGGCGTTCGAGCGCTACATCCGGGCCGGTGGCGGGTACGCCGGCGTCCACGCCGCCTCCGACACCGAGTACGACTGGGAGTGGTACGGCGGCCTGGTCGGGGCGTACTTCAACAGCCACCCGGCCAACCAGCAGGCCACGGTCAAGGTGGAGGACCCGGCGCACCCGTCCACCGCGGACCTGCCGGACCGTTGGTCCCGGTTCGACGAGTGGTACAACTACCGCACCAACCCGCGCGGCAAGGTGCACGTGCTGGCCACGCTGGACGAGACCAGCTACTCCCCCGGCTCCGGCGCGATGGGTCACGACCACCCGATCGCCTGGTGCCAGGACTACGACGGCGGCCGGGCCTGGTACACCGGTGGCGGCCACACCAACGAGTCGTACGCCGAGCCGCAGTTCCTCGGTCATCTGCTCGGCGGCATCCGGACCGCGGCCGGGGTGCAGGACGCCGACTGCGGCGCCTCGCTGACCGCCAGCTTCGAGAAGGTGACGCTGGACAGCAACACCAGCAACCCGATGGAGCTGGACGTGGCCGCGGACGGCCGGGTCTTCTACATCGAGCGCGACGGCCGGGTGCAGATCGTCAAGCCGGACACCGGCAACACGGTCACCGCCATCGACCTCGACGTCTTCACCGGCAACGAGGACGGGTTGATCGGCATCCGCCTCGACCCGGACTTCGCCACCAACAACTGGGTGTACCTCTACTACGCCCCGAACGACGGGGTGGCGCGCAACGTGCTGTCCCGGTTCACGGTGAGCGGTGACGCGATCGACGCGGCCTCCGAGAAGGTCGTCCTCCAGGTCGACACCCAGCGCAACACCTGCTGCCACGCGGGCGGCACCATGACGTTCGACTCGGCCGGCAACCTCTACCTGGCGACCGGTGACAACACCAACCCGTTCCAGTCGGACGCGTACACGCCGATCGACGAGCGGCCGGGCCGCGCCGACTACGACGCGCAGCGCACCTCCGGCAACACCAACGACCTGCGCGGCAAGGTCCTGCGGATCCACCCGGAGGACGACGGGACGTACACCATCCCGGAGGGCAACCTGTTCCCGCCGGGCACCGAGAAGACCCGGCCGGAGATCTACGGCATGGGCTTCCGCAACCCGTTCCGGATCGGCATCGACCTGGCCACCGACACCCTCTACGTCGCCGACTACGGTCCGGACGCCGCCTCGGCGAACCCGAACCGTGGCCCGGCGGGCCTGGTCGAGTGGAACATCGTGGCCGAGGCCGGCAACTACGGCTGGCCGTACTGCCACGGTGGGAACCAGGCGTACAACGACTACCAGTTCCCGTCCGGCCCGAGCGGAGCGAAGTTCGACTGCGCCGCCGTGGTGAACAACTCGCCCAACAACACCGGCCTGACCAACCTGCCACCGGCCATCGCGGCCACCGTCGACTACGGCTACAGCGGTGACCCCCGGTTCCCGGAGATCGGTGGCGGTGGCGCGCCGATGGGCGGCCCGGTCTACCGGTACGACGCCGACCTCGACTCGGACCGCAAGTGGCCGGCGTACTACGACGGCAAGGCGCTGCTCGGCGAGTGGAACCAGTCCAAGATGTACACGATGCAGGTCAGCGCCGACGGGCGGGAACTGGTCGACATCAACCAGTTGCTCACCGGGATGACCTTCATCCGTCCGATGGACTTCGAGTTCGGCCCCGACGGCGCGATGTACCTGATCGAGTGGGGCAGCGGCTTCGGCGGCAACAACGACAACTCCGGCGTCTACCGGATCGACTACATCGCCGGTGACCGGGCCCCGATCGCGGTGGCCTCCGCCGAGCCGACCTCCGGTCCGGCGCCGCTGACGGTCGAGTTCTCCAGCGCCGGGTCACGTGACCCGGACGGCGGCGTGCTGACGTACTCCTGGGCGTTCGGCGACGGCGGCACCTCCACCGAGGCGAACCCCACCCACACGTACGCCGAGGCCGGCAACTACACCGCCCAGCTCACCGTGACCAACCCCAACGGCCGTACGGCGGTGGCGAACGTCCCGGTGACCGTGGGCAACACCGCACCGACGGTGGAGATCGAGTTCCCGCCCAACGGTGGCTTCTTCAACTGGGGCGACCAGGTCAAGTACTCGATCAAGGTGACCGACCCGGAGGACGGCGAGATCGACTGCGCCGACGTCCAGCTCCAGGTGCTGCTCGGGCACGACGAGCACGCGCACCCGCTGGAGCAGCACACCGGGTGCAGCGGCACGGTGCAGACCCAGCTCGCCGCCGGTCACGGCGCCGAGGCGGACGTCTTCACCGTGCTGGAGGCGACCTACACCGACAAGGGCGGCTCCGGCGGCGCCAGCCCGCTGACCGGGCGGATCATCGAGATCCTCCAGCCGAAGCGCAAGCAGGCCGAGTACTTCAGCGACACCGGACGCACGGCCGACGGCACCGGCGGCGGTGAGCCCGGCGTGCAGCGCGAGGCCACCGGCGATACCGCAGGCGGTGGCGAGAACATCGGCTTCATCGAGGACGGCGACTGGTGGTCGGTGGACCCGGCCGACCTGACCGAGATCTCCGAGATCCGGTTCCGCGCCTCCTCCGGCGTGGAGGGCGGTGTGATCGAGGTCCGGGCCGGCGCGGTCGACGGACCGGTGGTCGCCACGGCCACCGTCCCGGGCACCGGTGACTGGCAGACGTACACCGACGTCACCGCCCCGGTCACCGGGCCGGCGAGTGGATCTCTGTTCTTCGTGGCCCGGCACCCGAGCGGCGGCTCCGGCTCGCTGTTCAACGTCAACTGGGCGGACTTCGTCGGCAAGGGCGTCACCGACAACGCCCCGCCGACGGTCACCGCCACCGCCACGCCGGGCACCGGCACCGCGCCGGTCACCGTCGCGTTCGGTGGCACCGCCGTCGACCCGGAGGGCGACACCCCGCTGACGTACGAGTGGGACTTCGGTGACGGTGGCACCGCCGACACGCTCCAGGCCGAGCACACGTACGAGCGGCCCGGCAACTTCACCGCGACCCTGACGGTGACCGACAGCCGGGGCGCCTTCTCGTACGCCACCGTGCCGGTCCGGGTCGACGCGCCGAACACCTCCTGCGTCGGCACGCGTTCGGACGACTTCGGCGGCACCACCCTGGACCGCGAGCGTTGGACCAGTGTGGTGCGGGAGAACCAGCTCCTGTCCGTCTCCGACGGCACACTGCGCCTGCCCACCTCGGCCGGCGACCTGTACGGCAGCCGCAACGACGCCACCAACCTGGTGCTCCAACCGGCACCGTCGGGCGCCTGGCAGGCCACCACCAAGGTGACCCTGCCGGTGACGGCCGACTACCAGCAGGCCGGCCTGCTGGTCTACGGCGACGACGACAACTACGCCAAGGTGGACCTGCTCTACAACGGCAGCCGGCGGGTGGAGTTCATCCGGGAGACCGCGGGTACGCCTCGCAACGAGGGTGCCGACAGCACCGCGGCACCGGCCGGTGACACCGTCCACCTGCGGATCAGCAGCGACGGCACCAGCCTGACGGCGTCGCTCTCGTCCGACGGTCTGACCTTCACCCCGGTCGGTCGGGCGGCAGCGCTGGAGGGCATCGAGAACCCCCGGATCGGCCTGTTCGCCCTCAACGGCGGCACGACCGCGCCGGTGGTGGACGCCGCGTTCGACTGGTTCCAGGTGACGCCGGACGAGCCGGCCGGACCGGTCGACCCGTCCGACGAGTTCGGCGGGACCGCGCTGGACAAGTGCCGGTGGAACGCGATCCTCCGGGAGGACGCCACCGCCTACCTGGTGGCCGACGGGGCGTTGAGCATCGACGTACCCAACGGTGACATCTACGGCACCGACAACACCGGGCCGACGAACTTCATCCTGCAGAACGCGCCGGACGGCGACTGGACGCTGGAGACGAAGGTCGACGGCAGCCTGCTGGACGAGCAGTACCAGCAGGGCGGGTTGATCGTGTACGGCGACGACGACAACTACGTCAAGTTCGACTTCGTCGTCGACAACCAGGCCGGCTCGCCGGTGTCGCGACGGATCGAGTTGCGCAGCGAGATCGACGGGGTGATCCAGAACCCGCAGCCCGGCCCGGAGGGCCTGACCGAGTCGGTGTGGCACCTGCGGCTGGCCCGCACCGGTGACACCTTCACCGGGTCGTACTCGGCGGACGGCACCACCTGGACGACGCTGACCGAGCTGACCAACGCGGCGGTCGGGGCGACCCCGAAGGTGGGCCTGTTCGCCCTCGGGGGCAACCAGACCGCCTCGAAGCAGGTGTCGTTCGACTACTTCCGGCTGAGCACCGGCACGGTGGACGACACCGCGCCGGTGACCACCGCCGAGGTGGCCGGTACGCCGGTGGAGGGCTGGTACACCGGCCCGACGACGGTGACGCTGACCGCCACCGACGAGGGCGGCAGCGGGGTGGCCCGCACCGAGTACCAGCTCGACGACGCCGACACCTGGACCGCCTACACCGCGCCGGTGGCGGTCTCCGGGGACGGTGAGCACGAGCTGCGGTTCCGCTCGGTCGACGAGGCCGGCAACGTGGAGGAGACCCGGACGGTCGACGTCCGGATCGACACCACCGCGCCGGTCAGCACCGCGGCGTTCGCCCCGGCGAACGACGCGGGCTGGCACGACGGCACGATCCCGGTGGTGCTCTCCTCGACCGACGCCGGTTCCGGGGTCGGGTCGCTGGAGTGGTCGTTGGACGGCGGCGACTGGACGCCGTACACCGAGCCGGTCGAGATCAGCGGCGACGGGACCCACGAGCTGCTCTACCGGGCCACCGACAACGCGGGCAACGCCGAGACGCTCAAGTCGGCGGTGGTTCGCATCGACGGCACCAAGCCGACGCTGTTGGTCTCCGGCATCGCCGACGGCCAGCTCTACGGCGACAGCCAGGACGTACGGGTGTCCTGGCAGGCGGTCGACCCCACCTCGGGGATCGCCACCGTGGTCGGCCGGCTCGACGACCGCCCGTACGTCAGTGGCACCCTCCAGGCGATGTACGAGCTGCCGCTGGGGCTGCACGAGCTGACGGTGACCGCGACCGACAAGGCGGGTAACGCCACCACCACGACGGTCCGATTCTTCGTCACCACCTCGTTCCGGGACATGCAGAACCTGCTGGACCGGTTCAAGGCGACGGGTCGGCTCACCGCTCGGGCACACACCCAACTGTCGAACCGGCTCTCCAACGCCCGCACGGCGGAGGCCGCCGGTAACGACCAGCGGGCGATCAACCAGCTCACCGCGTTCCGGGGGCTGGCCGGCGACGCCACCCTGGTCGGTGAGGCGGAGATCCGGGACGTGCTGGTCCGGGACACCGACGCCATGATCGTCCGGCTCGGCGGCACGGCCAGCAAGGCGGGCGTACGCGCCAACGACGGTGATTCCGTCGCCGGCACGGGACGACTGGGTGGCGATCCCACCCGGCTCGCTCCCGGCCGCCGGTTGTAGGAGCGACCGCCAGTCCTGCTGACGGTCGTTCTCCGCAGGTGATCGGGGCCCCGTCCGGCAACCAGCCGGGCGGGGCCCCTTCGCGTGCGCTGCCCCCTACCGGTCGAGCACCGCGCGCAGCGCCGTGAGGTCCGCCTCACCCGGCTGCCAGTTGCCCGCCTCGGCGTTGGCGCGTACCTGGTCGGGCGTGGTGGCTCCGGCGATGACGGAGGTCACCGCCGGCTGGGCGGCCAGCCCGCCGATCGCCACGTGCAGCATCGACACGCCCCGCTCGGCGGCGTACGCCTCGATGCCCTCGATGGTGTCCCAGTCGGCGGCGGCGAGCCGCTGGGCGTACCGGCCGCCACCGGCGAGGCGGCTACCGGCCGGCGGGGCCTCACCACGCTTGTACTTGCCGGTGAGCAGCCCGTTGGCCAGCGGGAAGAACGGCAGCATGCCGAGGCCGAACCGCTCGCAGGCGGGCAGCACCTCGATCTCGGCGTCCCGGTTGAGCAGGCTGTAGTGGTTCTGGGCGCTGACGAAGCGGGCGGTCCCCCGGGTCTTCGCCGTCCAGTCGGCGTCCGCGATCTGCCAGCCCGCGAAGTTCGAGTTGCCCAGGTAGCGCACCTTGCCGGCACGGACGAGATCGTCCAGGGCGGTGAGCGTCTCCTCGATCGGGGTGCCCGGGTCGGGCTCGTGGAACTGATACAGGTCGATGTAGTCGGTGTCCAGGCGGCGCAGCGACGCCTCCACCGCCCGGATGACGTACCGCCGCGAGCCGCGCACGCTGAAGTCCCGCCCGTTGCCACCCCCCATCGACATGCCGAACTTGGTCCCGATCACCACGTCGTCGCGACGGCCCTTGAGGGCCGCGCCGAGCTGAGCCTCCGACGCGCCGTGCGGCTCGCCGTAGATGTCGGCGGTGTCGAAGAAGTTGATCCCGACGTCGAGGGCGGCGTCGACCACCGCGCGGGTGCCGTCCAGGTCGAGTTTGCGGCCGAAGTTGTTGCAGCCGATCCCCACGACGGACACCACGAGCCCGGAGTCGCCCAACCGGCGATAGGTCATCTCAGTCACGAGATCAACCCTATGTCGATCGTCCGACCTCCCACACCGGCTCCGGCGTCTCCACCACCTCACCGTCACCACGGAAGAGCAGGAAGCGGTCGAAGGTCCGGGTGAACCAGCGGTCGTGGGTGACCGCCAGCACCGTGCCGGAGAACGCGGCCAGCCCGGCCTCCAACGCCTCGGCCGAGGCCAGGTCGAGGTTGTCCGTCGGCTCGTCGAGCAGCAGCAGGGTCGCCCCGGACAACTCCAGCAGCAGCACCAGGAAACGGGCCTGCTGGCCGCCGGAGAGCGTGCCGAAGCGCTGGTCGCCCTGCCCGGCGAGCTCGTACCGGCTGAGCGCGGCCATGGCCGCGTGCCGGTCCATGCCGGCGCGGTGCTCGTCGCCCCGCCACAGGATCTCGGCCAGCGTCTTCGCCATCAGCTCCGGCCGGTCGTGGGTCTGCGAGAAGTGCCCGGGACGCACCCGCGCGCCGAGCCGGGCCGTCCCGTCGTGCGCCACCGGCGCGAGCGCCGCCGCACCGTCGACTGGGCCGTTGGCCGGGTCCGGGTCGGTGCCCCCTCGGGCGAGCAGCCGAAGGAAGTGGGACTTGCCGGTGCCGTTGGCGCCCAGCACCGCCACCCGGTCGCCATACCAGACCTCCAGGTCGAACGGGTAGGTCAGGCCGTCGATCTCGAGCTGTTCGCAGACGAGCGCCCGCTTGCCGGTCCGGCCACCGGCCAGCCGCATCCGGATGTCCTGGTCCTTCGGCGGTACGGGCGGCGGCCCGGCCTCCTCGAACTTGCGCAACCGGGTCTGCGCCGACTGGTACCGGGAGGCCATGTCCGAGTTGTACGCCGCCTTCTGCTTGTACATCAGCATCTGCTCGCGCAGCTTGTGGTGCTCCTCGTCCCACCGTTTGCGCAGTTCGTCGAGGCGGGCGTGGCGGGCCACCCGGGCCTCGTGCCAACTGGCGAAACCGCCCGGGTGCACCCAGGCGCTGCCGCCCTCCACCGCGACCACCCGGTCGGCGGTGTGCGCCAACAGTTCGCGGTCGTGCGAGACGTAGAGCACCGACTTGGTGGACTCCCGCAGCCGCGCCTCCAGCCAGCGCTTGCCGGGCACGTCGAGGAAGTTGTCCGGCTCGTCGAGCAGCAGCACCTCCTCCGGGCCTCGCAGCAGCAGTTCGAGCGCGAAACGCTTCTGCTGTCCACCGGAGAGGGTGCGGACCGGACGCTGCCGGGCGGTCTCCCAGGGCAGGTCGAGCACGATGGTGGCGACGGTGTCGAAGAGCACCTCGGCGTCGTACCCACCGGTCTCGCCCCAGGCGGCCAGCGCGTCCGCGTACGCGAGCTGGGCCTTGCCGGCGGCGGTGCTGTACTTGCCGCGCAGCTCGGCCGCGCGCATGGCGGCCTCGGTCTCGGTCAGCCGGTGTCCCGCGTCGCGCAGGGGCGGCGGGGCCAGGGACAGGGCCAGGTCGGCAAGCGTCGAGTCGTCGCCGATCATGCCGATGAACTGGCGCATCACTCCCAGTCCACCGGCCCGCGCGATGGTGCCGGTGTGGACCGGCAGGTCACCGGCGACCATCCGCAGCAGAGTGGTCTTGCCGGCGCCGTTCGGCCCGACCAGCGCCACCTTGGCACCCTCACCGACCCGGAACGACACGTCGGTGAAGAGTTCACGACCGTCCGGTAGTACGTGTCCGGCCGCTGCCACGTCGACGTATCCCACGCCGGCATCCTGCCGGAGCCGGGCCGGGCGGCCAACCGATTAGTCGTGTCCCGGCGGTCAGCGGGTGACGCGAAGCACCCGGAAGCCCTTCTGACTGGCGTGCCGCTCGACCCGCCAGCCCTGCTCGACCAGCCAGCGTTGCAGCGAGTCGCCGCCGAGGTGGCGGGCCACCACGAGCCAGGCCACCCCGTCCGGGGCCAGTCGCGGCAACCAACGGCCGAGCAACTGGTGCAGATCCTCCTTGCCGATCCGGATCGGCGGGTTGGACCAGATCTCCGCGAAGTGGAGGTCTGCCGGCACCTCCTCGGGGGTGGCCACCCGCAGCCGATCCGCGACACCGAGCCGTTGCGCGTTCCCGGCGGTCAGCTCCCGGGCCCGCTCGTTGACGTCCACCGCCCAGACGGTCGCCTGCGGTGCGACGCTGGCCAGGACGCAGGCGATCGGCCCGAACCCGGAGCCGAGGTCCAGCAGCGGTCCGACGGCCGCCGGGGTCGGCAGTTGGGCCTTGCGCAGCAGCACGGCGGTGCCGGGGTCCAGCCGGGTGGCGGAGAACACCCCGCCCGCCGACGCCAGGGCGTAGTCGCGGCCGGCGACGCTGAACTGCACCTCGCGCGCCTGGCCGGGCGTGCTCGGTTCGGCGGTGAAGTAGTGGTCCCCGGTCACGCCGGCCATTCTCGCACCGAGCCGGAACGGGCCGGACCGACGGGAGTGGGCAGTGCCTCCAGCACATCCGGCAAAATGCCCACTAATGGGGTAAAAATCCTTACTCTGGTCACCATGTACCGGTACGACTCTGATGAGGACGCATACCTCCAGTACGGCGACGACGACGCGGAGGTGGTCCCGGCCGGCGACGACCGCCGCCCGGGCGGCCCCTCCCCGTCGCGCTTTCCCACACCGTCGCTGACGCGCCCCAACCAGATCCTGCTGCCCTCGGCGACAGCGGGCTCCGCCACGGATCCGCCGCCCCCGCCCGAGATGGTCACGCCACCGGAGCCGATCGACCCACCGGCGCCCTACCCGCCGGAGACCGACCTGGTCCTGCCCTCCGGTGTGTACGCGTCGAGCACCGCCGCACCGGCGCAGACCTCCCTCACCGGGTACGAGCCGACCTCGGCCGCCGCCCCACCGTCCACACCGGTGAGTGCGCCGTCGCCCCGCACCGGCGGCAACCGCACCTGGCAGGTGCTGATCGGCGGTGCCGCCGCACTCGTCCTGCTCGGGCTCTGCGGCCTCACCGCCGGCGCCCTGATGGACGGTGGGCAGCTCATCGGCCAGCAGGCGGCACCCACCTCCGAGCCGCAGAACACCCAGGACACCGAGGACGCCGCCAGCGACCTGGACTCCCGGGACACCGACTCCGCGCCGCTGACCGCCCGCGAGGTCTTCCCGGCCAGCACCCTGACGATCGACGGCAGCACCGCCGGCTACGAGGTGCTGCGGACCCAGTCCAGCGCGAGCTGCGCGGTCGCGGCCACCGGCGAGGTCGCCGAGTCGCTGACCCTGCTCGGCTGCAACCAGGTGGTCCGGGCCACGCTGCGCACGCCCGACGGCGAGCACCTGGTCACCACCGGGCTGTTCAACCTGACGGACCGGAGCAGCGCCGAACGTGCCAGGGACCGCATCCGGCAGGCGCTCGACGCGCGGCAGGGCCGGTTCCGGGGCATGTCGGCCGGCGACGGGACCGACGTCGTCACCTCCGCGCCCGCCCGCGTCGGCTGGCAGGTACGCGGCCACTACCTCGCCTACGCGGTGGTGACCCGCACGGACGGGGCGGTGGTCCGTTCCGCCGACACCACGGTCCGCGAGATCCTCTTCGACATGCTGGAGATGCACCTCAACCGCGACGTGCTGGAACGGCGGGCGGCCGGCGGTACGGCCACCCAGCCCGACCCGACGCCCACCGACGACACCGGCGACCAGGACCCTGACACCGGGAACTGAGGAGGCGGCTCAGGCCACCACGGCTCAGGTCTCCGCCGGCACCCGCAGCCGACGGGTGGCCTCGGCCCGGCGGGCGTAATCGGCTGGATCGTCGGGATAGCCGACCGCCACCAGGGTCAGTCCGTGCGCCGGTGCCACCGTGACCTCGCTGGACCGCTCCCGCCGGGTCAACAGGCCGGCCGGCCACTCGACCGGCCGGCGCCCGTCCCCGGCGACCAGCATCGCGCCGACCAGGCTGCGCACCATCGCCTGGCAGAACGCGTCGGCCTGCACGGTGGCGACCAGGACGCCGTCGGCCTCGCGCCGCCAGTCCAGCCGGGTCACCTCCCGCAGCGTGGTGGCGTTCTCCTTCCGCCGGCAGTACGCGGCGAAGTCGTGCTCCCCCACCAGCCCGGCCGCCGTGGCGGCGAGCCGGTCGACGTCGAGCGCACGCGGCCAGCCCAGGATCTCGTGCCGGCGCAGCGGCTCGGCGCCCCAGGGCGCGTCGGTGACCCGGTACTCGTAGCGCCGGAAGGTCGCCGAGAAGCGGGCGTCGAAGCTGTCCGGCACCACACTCATCGCCCGTACCCGGACGTCGCCCGGCAGCAGCCGGGCCAGCCGACGCAGCAGACGGCTCTCCTGTACCCGCCACACCTCGTCGGGCAGGTCGACGTGGCAGACCTGCCCGGTGGCGTGCACCCCGGCGTCGGTGCGCCCGGCAACCGTCAGCCCGGCCGCGACACCGGCCCCGAGCACCAGGTCCAACGCCTCGACCAGCACACCGGCGACCGTGCGCCGCTCCGGCTGGGCGGCCCACCCCGAGAAGCCGGTCCCGTCGTACGCGACCTCCAGCCGCAGCCGGGTGCGCTCCTCCACGTCGTACCTCCTCGACGGGTCGGGCCCGGCACCCCCGAGGGGATGCCGGGCCCGACGACGGCCTGAATCAGGCCTTGCCTTCCTCGGTGGCCAGGTCGCTGTCCTCGCGGGCAGCGGCGGTGTCACCGGACGCCGACACCGGCGGCTCGGCGTCCTGGTCGGCCGACCGGTTCTCCGGGGCCTCGTCGGCCGGGGCCAGCGCCTCGACCTTGTCCTGCTGCGCGGCCTTGCGGGCGGCGGTCTTCTGGTTCACCTTCGGCTCGGCGACCTGAAGCTCCTCGACCAGCTCGATGATCGCCATCGGCGCGGCGTCGCCCTTGCGCGGACCGGTCTTCACGATCCGGGTGTAGCCACCGTTGCGGTTGGCGTACCGCGGCGCGATCTGGTCGAACAGGGCGTAGACCACGTCCTTGTCCTTGACCACGGTCAGCACCCGCCGACGCGACGCGAGGTCGCCCCGCTTGGCCTTGGTGATCAGCTGCTCGGCGAGCGGACGCAGCCGCCGGGCCTTGGTCTCGGTGGTCTTGATCTTGCCGTGCTGGAACAGCGAGGTGGCCAGGTTGGCCAGCATCAGCCGCTCGTGCGCGGGGCTGCCGCCGAGGCGGGGGCCCTTGGTGGGCGTGGGCATGCTTGGTGCTCCTCAGGTGTGGCGGCAGCGCGGACTAGAGCTGCTCGGTCTCGCGGTAGTCGTCGGTGTCGTAGTCGGCCTCGCCGAAGGTGTCCACGACATGCGCCGGGTCGAAGTTCGGAGCCGAGTCCTTCAGCCCCAGACCCATTCCGGCGAGCTTCATCTTGACCTCGTCGATCGACTTCTGGCCGAAGTTGCGGATGTCGAGGAGGTCGGCCTCGGTACGCCCGATGAGCTCACCAACGGAGTTGATGCCCTCGCGCTTGAGGCAGTTGTAGGAGCGGACGGTCAGGTCCAGCTCCTCGATCGGCAGGGCCAGGTCCGCCGCCAGCTGCGCGTCCTGCGGCGACGGGCCGATGTCGATGCCCTCCGCCGTCTCGTCCAGCTCCCGGGCCAGCCCGAAGAGCTCCACCAGCGTCGAACCGGCCGAGGCCAGCGCGGTACGCGGGCCCATCGACGGCTTGGTCTCGACGTCGATGATCAGCCGGTCGAAGTCGGTCCGCTGCTCGACACGGGTCGCCTCGACGCGGTACGTCACCTTGAGCACCGGCGAGTAGATCGAGTCGACCGGGATCCGGCCGATCTCCGCACCCGCCTGCTTGTTCTGCGCCGCCGTGACGTAGCCCCGACCCCGCTCGACGGTCAGCTCCATGTCGAGCCGGCCCTTGCCGTTGAGGGTGGCGAGCTTCAGGTCCGGGTTGTGCACCGAGACACCGGCCGGCGGCTGGATGTCACCGGCGGTCACGTCGCCCGGGCCCTGCTTGCGCAGGTACATGCTGACCGGCTCGTCGTGCTCGGAGCTGACGCAGAGCTCCTTGATGTTCATGACGAGCTCGACCACGTCCTCCTTGACCCCGGGGATCGTGGTGAACTCGTGCAGGACACCGTCGATCTTGATCGAGGTGACCGCCGCACCGGGGATGGAGGAGAGCAGCGTACGCCGCAGCGAGTTGCCCAGGGTGTAGCCGAAGCCCGGCTCCAGCGGCTCGATGGTGAACCGGGACCGGGTCTCGTTGATCGACTCTTCGGAGAGAGACGGTCGCTGGCTGATGAGCATGTTTTCTCTTCTCTTCCGGGACGCCCGCTATATGACGTCCACGACACAACGTGTTCCGGTGGCCCGCCCGTCGCCGGGCGGGCCACCGCAACGAGCCCTTACTTGGAGTAGAGCTCGACGATCAGCTGCTCCTGGACCTGGGTGTCGATCACCTGGCGGGCCGGGAGCGAGTGCACGAGCACCTTCATCTGGCTCGGAATGGCCTCAAGCCACGCCGGAACCGTCTTGGAGCCGGCCTCGGCCTGCGCCACGATGAACGGGGTGAGCTCCTTGCTCTTCACCCGAACCTCGATGATGTCGTGCTCCTTGACGCGGTACGACGGGATGTCGACCTTCTTGCCGTTCACCATGAAGTGGCCGTGCTTGACCAGCTGGCGGGCCATGTCCCGGGACTTGGCGTAGCCGGCCCGGTAGACCACGTTGTCCAGCCGCGACTCGAGGATCTGCAGGAGGACCTCACCGGTCTTGGCCTGCTTGGCCACGGCCTCCTCGTAGTAACCGCGGAACTGCTTCTCCAGCACGCCGTAGACCCGGCGGGCCTTCTGCTTCTCACGGAGCTGGAGCAGGTACTCCGTCTCCTTGGTCCGACCGCGGCCGTGCTGCCCGGGCGGGAACGGCCGGGACTCGAACGGGCACTTCGGACCATCGCACTTGCTGCCCTTGAGGAACAGCTTCATCTTCTCCCGCCGGCAACGGCGGCAGTCAGCACCGGTGTAACGAGCCATCTCTCTCTAACCTCTCAGACCCGACGACGCTTCGGCGGACGGCACCCGTTGTGCGGCTGCGGGGTGACGTCGGAGATCTGCCCGACCTCCAGACCCACCGCCTGCAGCGAACGGATGGCGGTCTCCCGGCCGGAGCCGGGACCCTTGACGAACACGTCGACCTTGCGCATGCCGTGCTCCATGGCCCGACGCGCGGCGGCCTCGGCGGCCAGCTGCGCGGCGAACGGAGTCGACTTGCGCGAGCCCTTGAAGCCGACCTGGCCGGCGGAGGCCCACGAGATGACGGCACCGGTCGGGTCCGTGATGGACACGATGGTGTTGTTGAAGGTGCTCTTGATATGCGCCTGCCCGTGGGCGACGTTCTTGCGTTCCTTGCGCCGGACCTTCTTGACAGCGGCTCCGGCACGAGCCTTCGGTGGCATAAGTCTGTGCGCTCCTGTTTTTGGTTCTCGATCGGTTCTGGCTTTTCGCCCCGTTGATCAGATAGACACCGGTTCCGGTGGGAGCCCGGCCTACCTCGACGGAGAACGACCAGAATTCCGGTTGAGGAACTACTACTTCTTGCCGGGCTTCTTCTTGCCGGCGACCGTCCGCTTCGGGCCCTTGCGGGTACGCGCGTTCGTACGCGTCCGCTGGCCACGGACGGGCAGTCCCCGGCGGTGCCGGATACCCGCGTAGCAGCCGATCTCGACCTTGCGACGGATGTCAGCGGCGACCTCGCGGCGCAGGTCGCCTTCTACCTTGTAGTTGGCCTCGATGTGGTCACGGAGCTGGACCAGCTCCTCGTCCGTGAGGTCCCGGGCGCGCTTGTCCGGCGAGATGCCGGTGGCGGCGAGCGTCTCCAGAGCGCGGGTACGACCCACGCCGAAGATGTAGGTGAGCGCAATCTCCAGCCGCTTCTCGCGGGGGAGATCCACGCCGACTAGACGTGCCATCTGCGGGCGTACTCCTTGTGGTCTTCTGCCGGAGGTGTGGTCCCGTCCCACCCCGCTACGCGGCCGTCCCGTCCTTCCGGCGCGACGTGCGCCGGCGACCGGGATGGTCGCTGCCCGAGCGGGCCCCGGCCTCCGACCGGGGGTCAACCACGAGAAAGTACGCGCTGCGCACCGCTCGCGGCTGGGACGAGCATGTGTGATGTGTGGGCTGGGTTCAGCCCTGGCGCTGCTTGTGGCGCGGGTCGGTGCAGATCACCATGACCCGGCCGTGCCGGCGGATAACCCGGCACTTGTTGCAGATCCTCTTGACGCTCGGCTTGACCTTCACGGTTGCCTTACTTCCCATCTGGCCCGGCGCCACGAGGCGCGACACCGGACGTCGAAGACGGACACGGGACGATTCCGGGCCGCCGTCAGGCTTACTTGTAGCGGTAGACGATGCGCCCGCGAGTCAGGTCGTACGGCGAGAGTTCGACGACGACCCGGTCCTCCGGCAGGATGCGGATGTAGTGCTGCCGCATCTTGCCGCTGATGTGAGCCAGGACCTTGTGGCCGTTGGCGAGCTCCACCCGGAACATGGCGTTCGGCAGGGGCTCGATGACCCGACCTTCGATCTCGATGGCTCCGTCTTTTTTCGGCATGTCCTCCGCTGTCCTGACGTCGACTACTCCGGACGGCCCACAACGTCTTACACGGGTGACTGATCAAGATCAGATTTCCCGCGCCAGCCGCGGCTCCGCGTCCCACCGAAGCGCTGGTGGGCATGGCGGAGTGGACGCTGTGCGCCGATCAGAAAGTGTACGCCCGCCTGCACGCCGTCGCCAAACCGACCGGCCCGAGTACGCCGACGGGGTGGACAAAGCCGGCGTTCAGCCCGCCGCGTCACGCTCCGCCCGGTCCGCCCCCGCCGGCGTGACGGGCCCGCCAGCCGACGCCGAGGGCTGCCCCGGCGACGACGGCGCGTCGGCCGCCGTGGCGGTGATCGCGTCGGGCTGCTCGGCGGCGAGCGCGGCACGCTCCCGCTTGCGGGCCTTCTTCTCCGCCTTCCGCTGCCGACGGCGTTCCTGCTGCGCCGCCCAGCGCTGCGGCTCGCCGGTACTCAGCCCGGTGACGGTACGCACCACCTGCACCGCGCCCCACGGCCCGGCCACCCAGATGGGCCAGAAGTACACCAGGTCGCGGGCGGCGAACGAGGTGACCGCCCAGATCGCGATGACGATCCCGACGGCCTTGAGCCAGGGCTCCCAGACGTCGACGAGCCAACGGGCGGTCACGCCCCGCCCGCCGTCGGGCAACACCGGCGCGTCGGCCTCCTGCCGGGCCGGCACCGCCCCGGGCAGGTCGCCCACCAGTGCGTCGAGTTCCGCGTACGTCCGGGCCGCATAGGCCCGCTGTAGCCGGTCGTCGTACTCGTGCAGGTCGAGCCGGCCCTCGTCGAGTGCCTCCCGGAGCCGTTCGGCGACGGCCTGCCGGTCGGAGTTCGCTGCCCGCATCCCGTCCTGCCCGTCCATGTCGGCAAGCATGCCATCGTGCCGCCAGCCCGACTAACCGACGCCGTGCGGCCTGCCCCACCGTCATGCCGACACCGACCGGCTCGCCCCGGTTCTGGTCACCGACAGTGAGCGCGACGAGCCGCTCGTGTCGAACGTCACATGCCTCGTGGCCGGATGCTGCCGAGCCGCCGCCACGACGGCTCCGCGCCGAGCGCCTGGGATGCGAACGGCCGGTCGGCCGGATGCCGGGATTCGGCGACTCAGCCGGCCGACGAGGCGGCGGGCTGGCGGGCGGTGACCAGCTCACCGAGGCGGGCTCGACCGCCGTCCTGGGCGGTCAGCACCCAGACCCCGTCCGGCAACAGAGCCATGGTGTGCTCGACGTGTGCCGCACGCGACCCGTCGCGGGTGACCACGGTCCAGCCGTCGGCCAGTTCGGCGGTACGCGGCGACCCCATCGTGATCATGGGCTCGATGGCCAGCGCCATGCCCTGCACCAGCCGCGGCCCCTTGCCCGGCCGCCCGTGGTTGAGCACGTGCGGGTCCTGGTGCATCTCGGTGCCGATGCCGTGGCCGCCGTAGCCGTCGACGATGCCGTACCGGCCGCCCTTGCGCACCGCGTTCTCCACCGCGTGGGAGATGTCGGTCAGCCGGCCCTTGCCGCTGGCCGCACCCCGGGCGGCGGCGGCGATACCGGCCCACATCGCGTCCTCGGCCACCGTCGCCATCCGCAGCAGGGCCGGGTCGACCTCGCCCACCCCGACGGTGATGGCCGCGTCGCCGTGCCAGCCATCGAGCACCGCACCGCAGTCGATCGAGATCAGGTCGCCCTCGGCGAGGACCTGGTCCGGCGACGGGATCGCGTGCACGATCTGCTCGTTGACCGAGGAGCAGATCGACGCCGGGAAGCCGTGGTAACCCTTGAACGACGGAGTCGCGCCGGCCTCGCGGATGGTCGACTCGGCGATCGCGTCCAGGTCGGCGGTGCTGACCCCGGGGGCCACCGCCTCGCGCATCCGGCGTAACGCCTCGGCGACCACCAGCCCGGCGGCACGCATCTTCTCGATCTGCTCGGGGGTCTTCAGCTGGATGTCCAGCTGGGGACGACGCATCGGGGCGCTACCTTTCGTTGCCGAACCAGCGGGGCACGCCGGGCGTACCCCGCTGTTCGCACTCTATCCGGCCGGCGATGACGCCGAGCTCAGCCGCCGTAGGACCGCAGGGCGTCGATCGCGCGGACCGTGACGTCCTCCACCGGCCCGGTGGCGTCGATCCCGACCAGCTTGCCCTGGGCGCCGTAGTAGTCCACCAGCGGCGCGGTCTTCTCCGCGTACTCGCGCAGGCGGGCGGCGATGGTCTCCGGCTTGTCGTCGTCGCGCTGGAACAGCTCGGCACCGCAGCGGTCGCAGATGCCGTCCCGACTGGTCGGGTCGAACTCGACGTGCCAGATCTTGCCGCAGCCCCGGCAGGTGCGCCGGCCGGAGAGCCGCCGGATCACCTCGTCGTCGTCGACCACCAGCTCCAGTACGACGTCCAGCGCGGTGCCGAGGTCGGCGAGGAGCTTGTCCAGCGCGGCGGCCTGCGGAGTGGTCCGCGGGAACCCGTCGAGCAGGAAGCCCTCGGAGGCGTCCGGCTCGGCGAGCCGGTCCCGCACCATGTTGATGGTGACCTCGTCCGGGACCAACTTGCCGGCGTCCATGTAGCGCTTGGCCTCGACCCCGAGCGGGGTGCCCTGCGACACGTTGGCACGGAAGATGTCACCGGTCGAGATCTTCGGCACGGAGACGTGCGCAGCGATGAACTCCGCCTGCGTTCCCTTACCCGCGCCGGGCGGGCCAACCAGAACCAGTCTCATCTACCGCAGGAACCCTTCGTAGTTCCGCTGCATCAGTTGGCTCTCGATCTGCTTGCTGGTTTCGAGAGCCACACCGACCATGATCAGCACAGCGGTACCGCCGAACGGGAAGTTGAGGTACTGCTGCCGGTCCAGCCAGATGAAGAAGAAGTTCGGCAGGATCGAGATGATCGCGAGGTACAGCGCCCCCGGCAGCGTGATCCGGCTGAGGATGAAGTCCAGGTAGTCGGCGGTCGGCTTGCCGGGGCGGATGCCCGGCACGAAGCCGCCGTACTTCTTCATGTTGTCCGCGACCTCGGTCGGGTTGAACGTGATCGAGACGTAGAAGTACGTGAAGAAGATGATCAGCAGGAAGTAGACCGCGATGTAGATCGGGCTGGTCGGGTCGACCAGGTTGTTCTGGATCCACGCCTGCGTCTGACCCGGGTCGTTCTGGTCGAAGAACTGCAGCGCCAACTGGGGCAGGTAGAGCAGCGACGAACCGAAGATGACCGGGATGACACCCGCCTGGTTGACCTTCAGCGGGATGTAGGTCGACGTGCCGCCGTACATCCGCCGGCCGATCATCCGCTTGGCGTACTGCACCGGGATCCGGCGCTGGGCCTGCTCGATGAACGTGACCGCGGTGATGACCACCAGGACCAGGGCGATGACGAGGAAGAACTTGGCCCAGCCCTGGCTCTCCTTGATGCGCCAGCCCTCGCTGGGGAGGCGGGCGGCGATCGAGGTGAAGATCAGCACCGACATGCCGTTGCCGACGCCGCGGTCGGTGATCAGCTCGCCCAGCCACATGACCACGCCGGTACCGGCGGTCATCGTCATCACCAGCATGGACAGCGTCAGCCAGTCCGGGATGCCGGTGCCCTCAGGGATGATCGGGAACTGGTCGCACTGGTTGTTGAAGAGCTGTCCGGAGCGGGCCAGCGCGACGAACGCGGACGCCTGCAGGACGCCCAGGCCCAGTGTCAGGTACCGGGTGTACTGGGTGATCTTCGCCTGACCGGCCTGGCCCTCCTTACGGAGCTGCTCGAGCCGCGGGATCACCACCGTCAGCAGCTGCAGGATGATCGACGCGGTGATGTAGGGCATGATGCCCAGCGCGAAGACCGAGAGCTGGAGCAGTGCGCCACCGGAGAAGAGGTCGAGCAGGTTCAGAACCCCGGTCGAGCCGTCGATGGTGTCGAGGCACTGCTGGACGTTGCCGTATGACACGCCTGGGCTGGGCAGCGTCGCGCCGAGCCGGTAGATCGCGATGATGCCTACTGTGAACAGCAGCTTCTTGCGCAGGTCAGGCGTACGGAACGCACTGAGAAAGGCGGACAGCAACTTCTTCCTCCTGCGCGAGGCGGGCCGCCGGTCGTCCCTGGCGGTTTGGGGTGGGTGCCGGGCAGGTGCCCGATATCCATGGCTGGGAAGGGACTCTAACAGCCCGATCCCCGTCCGGGCAGATGTGCCCGGCTACATAAACCGAATCCGATATTACCGGGCGCACAGGCCCTGTGGAGACCATGGCGCCCGCCAGCTGGGATCAACTGGCGGGCGCCATCGTTCGTGCTGCTTACAGCTCGGTGACCGAACCACCGGCGGCAGCGATCTTCTCCTTGGCCGACGCACTGAACGCATGCGCCGTGACCTGGAGCGACACGTTGCCGAGGTCCCCGGTGCCGAGAACCTTGACCGGGTGACCCTTGCGGACCGCGCCCGCCTCGACCAGCTCGGCCGGGCCGACCTGACCGCCGTTGGGGAACAGTTCGGCCAGGCGGTCCAGGTTGACCACCTGGAAGACCACCTTGAACTTGTTCTTGAAGCCCTTCAGCTTCGGCAGGCGCATGTGGATGGGCATCTGCCCACCCTCGAACGCCGCCGGGATGTTCTTCCGGGCCTTCGAACCCTTGGTACCCCGACCGGCGGTCTTGCCCTTGGAGCCCTCACCGCGACCCACACGGGTCTTGGCGGTCTTGGCTCCCGGCGCCGGGCGCAGGTGATGGACCTTGATCGTCATTACTCGACCTCCTCGACCTTCACGAGGTGGCTCACCTTGAAGATCATCCCGCGAATCTCGGGCCGGTCCTCCTTGACCACCACGTCGTTGATCCGCTTGAGACCGAGCGACCGCAGCGACTCACGCTGGTTGTGCTTGGTCCCGATGTCGGACCGGAGCTGGGTGACCTTGAGACGTGCCATCAGGAAGCCACCTCCGCCCGCGAGGCCAGCATGGCGGCCGGAGCGACGTCCTCCACCGGCAGGCCTCGACGCGCCGCGACAGCCTCCGGGGACTCCAGCCCCTTCAGGGCCGCCACGGTGGCGTGCACGATGTTGATCGGGTTCGACGATCCGAGGCTCTTGGAGAGCACGTCGTGGATGCCCGCGCACTCCAGCACGGCACGGACCGGACCACCGGCGATGACACCCGTACCGGCCGAGGCCGGCTTGAGCAGCACCACACCGGCGGCGTCCTCGCCCGTGATCGGGTGCGGGATCGAGGAACCGATCCGCGGCACCTTGAAGAAGTGCTTCTTGGCCTCCTCGACACCCTTGGCGATCGCCGCGGGCACCTCCTTGGCCTTTCCATAGCCCACGCCCACGGTGCCGTCGCCGTCGCCGACGATCACGAGGGCGGTGAAGCTGAAGCGACGACCACCCTTCACGACCTTGGCGACGCGGTTGATCGCGACGACCCGCTCGAGGTGCGGGGTCTTCTCGGCGGGCGCGTTTCCGCGGCCGCCCTCACGGCGGTTGTCGCGGCGACCACCCTCGTTGCCACCGGACCCGCCGCCACGGCGCTGTTGACCTGGCATCAGCAGCCTCTCTTCTCTCTCGTGACGGGGATTGTCAGAACTCGAGCCCGGCTTCGCGGGCGGCGTCGGCAAGCGCGGCGACCCGCCCCGCGTACCGGTTGCCACCGCGGTCGAAGACGACCTTGGAGACGCCGGCGGCCTTGGCCCGCTCGGCGAGCAGGGCACCGACCTTGCCGGCGAGGGCGCTCTTGTCGCCCTCGGTGCCGCGCACCGAGGCGTCCAGCGTCGAGGCCGACGCCAGGGTGTGCCCCTTGGTGTCGTCCACGATCTGGGCCACGATGTGCCGCAGCGAACGGGTGACCACCAGGCGCGGACGCTCGGCGGTGCCACTGACGTTCTTGCGGACGCGGAAGTGCCGACGCGCACGCCCGACGGCACGCTTGGCGGCGACGCCGCGGCGGCGCTTGAGCAGCGTGGCGCTCACTTCTTACCTGCCTTTCCAGCCTTGCGACGGATGACCTCGCCCTGGTACTTCACGCCCTTGCCCTTGTAGGGCTCCGGCGGGCGGATCTTCCGGATGTTGGCGGCGACCTCACCGACGAGCTGCTTGTCGATACCGGCCACGTGGAACAGCGTCGGCCGCTCCACCGTGAAGGTGATGCCCTCGGGCGCCTGCACCTGCACCGGGTGCGAGAACCCGAGCGCGAACTCCAGGTCCTTGCCCTTGGCGGTGACCCGGTAACCGGTACCGGCGATCTCCAGGCTCTTGCGGTAGCCCTCGGTGACCCCGACGATCATGTTGGCGACCAGGGTACGGCTCAGGCCGTGCAGTTCCTTGGCCTTGCGCTCGTCGTTCGGGCGGTTGACGCTCAACTGCCCGTCCTCGGCCCGCTCGATCGTGATCGGCGTGGCCAGGGTGTGCGACAGCTCGCCCTTGGGGCCCTTGACCTTGACGGTCTGGCCGTCGATCGTCACGTCGACGCCGGAGGGCACCGGGATCGACTTACGTCCAATTCGCGACATTTCTACCTGTCTCCCGTTACCAGACGAAGGCGAGGACTTCCCCGCCAACGCTCCGCTTGCGGGCCTGCCGGTCGGTAAGCAGCCCCTGGGACGTCGAAATGATCGCCACGCCCAGTCCACCGAGCACCCGCGGGAGCCCGTCCGACTTGGCGTACACCCGGAGACCGGGCTTGGAGACGCGCTTGATACCGGCCAGGCTCCGCTCCCGGTTCTGGCCGTACTTCAGCTCGACGACCAGTCGCTTGCCGACGGCACCCTCTTCGGGCTCCTCGACCGCCCAGGTGGCGATGTAACCCTCGGACTTGAGGACCTCGGCGATGTTCGCCTTGATCTTCGAGTAGGGCATCGTCACCCGGTCGTGGTACGCCTGGTTGGCGTTACGCAGACGCGTGAGCATGTCTGCGATGGGGTCGGTCATCGTCATGAAAACTCGTCAACCTTTCTCGCCGGGGTTCCCGCGACTCGCGCAGGCCTACGGCGAAGAGACAGTCCAGCTGATGCGCCGAAGCGCGCCGGGCTATTACCAGGAAGCCTTGGACACGCCGGGCAGCTCACCGCGGTGGGCCATCTCCCGGATGCACACCCGGCAGAGCCCGAACTTGCGGTAGACCGCCTTGGGACGCCCGCACCGCTGGCAGCGGGTGTAGGCGCGAACCGAGAACTTCGGCTTCGCGGCCGCCTTGAGGATCAGCGCCTTCTTGGCCATCTCAGTTCTCCTTGAACGGGAAGCCCAGGAACTTCAGCAGCGCCCGGCCCTCGTCGTCGGTCGTGGCGGTGGTCACCACCGTGATGTCCATGCCCCGCTGGCGATCGATCTTGTCCTGGTCGATCTCGTGGAACACCGACTGCTCGGTCAGACCGAACGTGTAGTTGCCGTGCCCGTCGAGCTTGCGCCCGTCCAGGCCGCGGAAGTCACGGATACGCGGCAGCGCGATGGAGAGCAGCCGGTCCAGGAACTCCCACATCCGGTCGCCGCGCAGGGTCACCTTCGCGCCGATCGGCATGCCCTCGCGGAGCTTGAACTGCGCGATGGACTTCGTCGCCCGCCGGACCTGCGGCTTCTGGCCGGTGATGGTGGCCAGGTCGCGGACCGCGCCGTCGATGAGCTTGGCGTCCCGAGCGGCCTCGCCGACGCCCATGTTCACGACGATCTTGACCAGCCGCGGCACCTGCATCGGGTTGCCGTACTCGTGCTGCTCGCGCAGCTGGGCCACGATCTCGTTGCGGTACCGCTCCTTGAGGCGCGGCATGGTCTTGGTTTCGGTAGCCGTGGTCATCACAGGTCCTTACCGGTGCTACGCGCGATGCGGACCTTCTGGCCGTTGTCGTCGATCCGGTAACCGACGCGGGTCGGCTTGCCGTCGGAGTCCACGACCATCACGTTCGAGACGTGGATCGGGGCCTCCTGGGTGACGATGCCACCGGTCTTGGCGCCACGCTGAGTGGTGCTGATGCGGGTGTGCTTCTTGACCCGGTTCACGCCCTCGACCAGGACCTTGTCCTGCCGCGGGTAGGCCGCGATGACCTTGCCCTTGGCACCCTTGTCCTTGCCGGCGATGACGACGACCGTGTCGCCCTTCTTGACCTTCACGGTCACAACACCTCCGGCGCGAGAGAAATGATCTTCATGAACCGCTTGTCCCGCAGCTCACGACCGACCGGGCCGAAGATACGGGTACCGCGCGGGTCCCCACCGTCCTTGATGATGACGGCGGCGTTCTCGTCGAAGCGGATGTACGACCCGTCCGGGCGTCGCCGCTCCTTGGCGGTACGGACGACGACAGCCTTGACCACGTCGCCCTTCTTGACACCGGCACCCGGGATCGCGTCCTTGACGGTCGCCACGATGACGTCGCCGATGCTCGCGTAGCGCCGACCGGAGCCACCGAGAACCCGGATGCACAGGATCTCCCGGGCACCCGTGTTGTCGGCGACGCGCAGTCGCGACTCCTGCTGAATCACGTCTATCTCCTATGTCTGCCGGTTCTCCGGCCGCCGGGGCGGCCGGAGCCTGGCGGAACCTGCGCCCGACCGATCTCGGCCGAGCTCGAGCCTTCGCTACTTGGCCTTCTCGAGGATCTCCACGAGCCGCCACCGCTTGGTGGCGGAGAGCGGCCGGGTCTCCATGATCAGGACGCGGTCGCCGATGCCGGCGGAGTTCTGCTCGTCGTGGACCTTCAGCTTGCTGGTACGGCGCATGATCTTGCCGTACAGCGCGTGCTTGACCCGGTCCTCGACCTCGACCACGACGGTCTTGTCCATCTTGTCGCTGACCACGAGGCCCTCGCGGACCTTCCGGCGGCCACGCTGCTGGGTGGCGGTCGTGTTCTCGCTCATGAAGCAGTCACCTCAGTCGGCGCGGCCGAGAGCCCCAGCTCGCGCTCACGCATGATCGTGTAGATCCGGGCGATCTCCCGACGGATGACCTGCAGCCGCCGGTTGTTGTCCAGCTGACCGGTTGCGGCCTGCACGCGGAGGTTGAACAGCTCCGCCTTGGCCTCGCGCAGCTTCGTGACCAGCTCCTCCTCGGAGAGCTCACGCAGCTCGGAGGCCTTAACGCCCGCTGCCATCAGGATTCACCCACTTCGCGCGTAACAATGCGGCACTTCATCGGGAGCTTGTGGATCGCGCGACGCATCGCCTCTCGCGCGATCTGCTCGTTGGGGAAGGACATCTCGAAGAGGACCCGCCCCGGCTTGACGTTGGCGACCCACCACTCCGGCGAGCCCTTACCGGAACCCATCCGGGTTTCGGCCGGCTTCTTGGTGAGGGCCTGGTCCGGGAAGATGGTGATCCAGACCTTGCCGCCACGCTTGATGTGGCGGGTCATCGCGATACGCGCCGACTCGATCTGCCGGTTGGTCACGTACGCCGGCTCAAGAGCCTGGATCCCGAACTCGCCGAACACCACCCGGTTGCCGCCCTTGGACGCGCCGCTGCGGTCCGGGTGGTGCGGCTTGCGGAAGCCCTTCGGGGGCTTGCGCGGCATCAGCATCTGTCAGCCCTCCTGCTGCGTTTCTGCCGCGGCGGCGACGGCGGACGCGTCCACCGGCTCGCCACTCGGCGTCTCGGCCTGCTGCGCGACGGTCGTCGCGGCAGCGCGGCCGGCCTCGGTGCCACCGGAGGTCGTGCCGGACGAACCGGACCGACCACGACGCGGCCGCTCGGGGCGGTCACCGCGCTCCCGGCGCGGGCGCGACGGAGCCTCGGTCGGGGTCTCCCGACCCGGCACCGCGTCGCCCTTGTAGATCCAGACCTTCACGCCGATGCGGCCGAAGGTGGTACGGGCCTCGAAGAAGCCGTACTCGATGTTGGCCCGCAGCGTGTGCAGCGGAACCCGACCCTCGCGGTAGAACTCCGTGCGGCTCATCTCGGCGCCGCCGAGGCGACCCGAAACCTGCACCCGGATGCCCTTGCACATCGGGTTCTTCATCGCCGACTGCATCGCCTTGCGCATCGCGCGGCGGAAGCTGACCCGGCTGGAGAGCTGCTCGGCGACGCCCTGGGCGACCAGCTGCGCGTCCGACTCGGGGTTCTTCACCTCGATGATGTTGAGCTGCACCTGCTTGCCGGTGAGCTTCTCCAGCTCGCCGCGGATCCGGTCGGCCTCCGCACCCTTACGGCCGATGACGATGCCCGGCCGGGCGGTGTGGATGTCGACGCGGACCCGGTCGCGGGTGCGCTCGATGTCGACCTTGGAAATGCCGGCGCGCTCCAGGCCCTTGGACATCATGCGGCGGATCTTGACGTCCTCGCCGATGTAGTCCTTGTAGAGCTTGTCCGCGAACCAGCGGGACTTCCAGTCGGTCGAGATGCCGAGCCGGAACCCGTGCGGGTGAACCTTCTGACCCATTACTCGGCGCCCTCCGTGTTGCTCTGCGTCTCGGCCGGTTCGGTCTGCTTGGCCGGGGCCGTCTTCTTCGCCGACTTCTTCGGCGCGGCCGGCGCGACCGCCTCGACCGCCACGGTGATGTGGCAGGTGCGCTTGCGGATCCGGTACGCCCGGCCCTGAGCCCGAGGCTGGAACCGCTTCATCGTCGGGCCCTCGTCCACGAACGCCTCGCTGACGAGCAACGCGTCGGGGTCCAGCCGCTCGTTGTTCTCCGCGTTGGCGATCGCGCTCGCGAGCACCTTGTACACCTGCTCGCTCGCCGCCTGCGGCGCGAACTGCAGCACCGTGAGCGCCTCCTTCGCGGGCAGGCCGCGGACGAGGTTGACCACCCGGCGCGCCTTCATCGGCGAGATGCGCACGTGTCGCGCAATCGCCCGCGCGCCCGGAAGCACCGGAGCGTCGCCCTTTCCTGGCATCGCTGTAACCCCTTGATCCTCTATCCGTATGCCCGCGGCGTCAGCGCCGGCGGCTCTTCCGGTCGTCCTTCTCGTGACCCTTGAACGTACGGGTCAACGCGAACTCGCCGAGCTTGTGCCCGACCATCGCCTCGGTCACGAACACGGGGACGTGCTTACGTCCGTCGTGCACCGCGATCGTGTGCCCGAGCATGTCCGGGATGATCGTGGAGCGGCGCGACCAGGTCTTGATGACGTTCTTCGAGCCCTTCTCGTTCTGCGTCTCCACCTTCTTGAGCAGGTGGTCGTCGATGAACGGGCCCTTCTTCAGGCTGCGAGGCATGTCTTATCTCCCTCAGCCGCGCTTACGCGTGGCGTAGCGGCGGCGGACGATCAGCCGGTCACTCGGCTGGCCCTTACGACGGGTGCGGCCCTCGGGCTTACCCTGCGGGTTGACCGGGTGGCGACCACCGGAGGTCTTGCCCTCGCCACCACCGTGCGGGTGGTCGACCGGGTTCATGGCCACACCACGGACGGTCGGGCGCTTGCCCTTCCACCGCATCCGGCCGGCCTTGCCCCAGTTGATGTTTGACTGGTCGGCGTTGCCGATCTCGCCGACGCTGGCGCGGCAGCGCACGTCGACGCGGCGGATCTCACCCGACGGCATACGCAGGGTCGCGTACGCGCCCTCCCGGCCGAGCAGCTGGATGCCGACGCCGGCCGAGCGGGCCAGCTTGGCGCCGCCGCCCGGACGCAGCTCCACGTTGTGGATCGTGGTACCGACCGGGATGTTGCGCAGCGGCAGGTTGTTACCGGGCTTGATGTCCGCGCCCGGGCCCGACTCCACCGCGTCGCCCTGCTTGAGGTCCTTCGGCGCGAGGATGTAGCGCTTCTCGCCGTCGGCGTAGTGCAGCAGCGCGATCCGCGCGGTGCGGTTCGGGTCGTACTCGATGTGCGCGACCTTGGCCGGCACGCCGTCCTTGTCGACCCGCTTGAAGTCGATCAGCCGGTACTGCCGCTTGTGGCCGCCACCCTGGTGCCGGGCGGTGATCCGCCCGTGGGCGTTCCGGCCACCCTTCTTCGGCAGCGGGGCCAGCAGCGACTTCTCGGGCGTCGACCGGGTGATCTCAGCGAAGTCGGCGACGCTGGAGCCACGCCGGCCCGGCGTCGTCGGCTTGTACTTACGGATAGCCATTGTCTACACCCCTCAGCTGACCGGGCCGCCGAAGGCCTCGATGCGGTCTCCCTCAGCCAGCTTCACCATCGCCCGCTTGGTGTCCTTGCGCTTGCCGAACCCCGTACGGGTCCGCTTGCGCTTGCCCTCGCGGTTGAGCGTGTTGACCGTCAGGACGCGGACGTTGAAGATCTGCTCGATGGCGATCTTGATCGCGGTCTTGTTCGCGTCCGGGTGCACCAGGAAGGTGTACCAGTTCCGGTTCAGCTCGCTGTAGCTCTTCTCCGAGACGACCGGCGCCACGATGATGTCGCGCGGGTCGGCGATCGTGCTCACTTGCCGTCCTCCTCGGTGGTCTCGGCGGGAACGCCCAGGAACTCGTCCAGGGCCTCCTTGGTGAAGACCACGTCGTCGGCCACCAACACGTCGTACGTGTTGAGCTGGCCGGCCTCGATCAGGTGCACCCGCGGCTCGTTGCGCAGCGACACCCAGTTCAGCTCGTCGGTGCTGCTCAGCACGACCAGCACCCGACGGGCCTCGCTCAGCTTCGCGAGCGTGGCCAGCGCGGCCTTGGTCGACGGCTTCTCACCCGAGACGAACGCCTCGACGACGTGCACCTGCCCGGCGCGCGCCCGGTCCGAGAGGGCCCCACGCAGCGCGGCGGCCTTCATCTTCTTGGGGGTGCGCTGGCTGTAGTCACGCGGCACCGGGCCGTGCACCACGCCACCGCCGGCGAACTGCGGCGCGCGGATCGAGCCCTGCCGGGCCCGACCGGTGCCCTTCTGCTTGTACGGCTTCTTGCCGCCGCCGGCGACCTCGCCGCGGGTCTTGGTCTTGTGCGTGCCCTGCCGGGCCGCTGCCAGCTGCGCCACCACGACCTGGTGCATCAGCGGGACGTTGGCCTGGACGTCGAAGATGTCGGCGGGCAGCTCGACCGAGCCGCTCTTGGCGCCTTCGGTGTTCAGGACGTCAACGGTGGTCACTTGGCCACACCGCCCTTCTTCGCCTTGGTCTTGGCCGCGGTGCGGACCAGGACCAGCGCGCCCTTCGGGCCGGGGATGGCGCCGCGGACGAGCAGGAGGTTGTTCTCGGTGTCGACCGCCTGGACGGTCAGGTTCTGCACGGTGTAGCGCACGCCGCCCATGCGGCCGGCCATCCGGGTGCCCTTGAAGACGCGACCCGGGGTGGCGCAGGCCCCGATGGAGCCCGGGGAGCGGTGCTTGCGCTCGACACCGTGGCTGGCGCGCAGACCGTGGAAGCCGTGCCGCTTCATCGGGCCGGCGTAGCCCTTGCCCTTGGTCTTGCCGGTGACGTCGATCGAGACGCCGACCGGGAACTCCTCGACCGTGACCTCCTGGCCGAGCGAGTAGTCGCCGGCGTCGGCGGTGCGCAGCTCGACGATGTGCCGGCGCGGCGCCACGTCGGCCTTGGCGTAGTGCCCACGCAGCGGCTGCTTGGCCTTGCGCGGGTCGATCGTCCCGTACGCCAGCTGGACCGCGGAGTAGCCGTCCTTGTCGGCGTCACGAACCTGGGTGATGACGCAGGGGCCGGCCTGAACCACGGTCACCGGGACAACCTTGTTGTTGTCCCAGACCTGGGTCATGCCGAGCTTCGCGCCCAGGATCCCCTTAACTTGCCTGTCCATGTGTCCGGTCCCTACAGCTTGATCTCGATGTCGACGCCAGCCGGCAGGTCGAGGCGCATGAGCGAGTCGACCGTCTTCGGGGTCGGGTCGATGATGTCGATAAGCCGCTTGTGCGTACGCATCTCGAAGTGCTCGCGCGAGTCCTTGTACTTGTGCGGCGAGCGGATGACGCAGAAACGGTTGATCTCCGTGGGCAGCGGCACCGGGCCAGCGACCTGCGCCCCGGTACGCGTCACCGTCTCGACGATCTTCCGAGCCGAGGAGTCGACGACCTCGTGGTCATAGGCCTTGAGCCGGATGCGGATCTTCTGTCCCGCCATGGTGGCTTCTGTTCCTTCTCTCGATGCCGCTGTGTTGCGGGTACCCATACCGGCTGGTACGAGCCCTCTTCGCCCACCCCCGCGGTCGGGCGTGTCGCGCCCTGTGGCCAGGCTCCGCCCCGAGAATCCGGAGCGATCCTGACCGCGGTGGGTCCAGGCGCCGATCGCGCTACCGCGACCTGAACGCCGCGCGAGGGTGGTTGGCGGCCGGACCGCCAACCACCCCACGCCCGACTGCTCTGCCTACCCGGAGGTTCGGCGTGAGCCGAACACGGGCAGCGAACTGTCGTTACGCAACCTGACTAGTATGCCGCACGACCGGCGGCGGGTCTAATCGGGGTTACCCAGCTCACTTGATGATCTTGGTGACGCGACCCGCGCCGACCGTGCGGCCACCCTCCCGGATCGCGAACTTGAGGTTGTCCTCCATCGCGATGGGCTGGATCAGCTTCACGGTCATCGTGGTGTTGTCACCAGGCATGACCATCTCGGTGCCCTCGGGGAGGGTGACGACACCGGTGACGTCCGTGGTCCGGAAGTAGAACTGCGGACGGTAGTTCTGGAAGAACGGGGTGTGCCGGCCACCCTCCTCCTTGGAGAGGATGTAGACGGTCGCCTCGAACTCCGTGTGCGGGGTGGTGGTGCCCGGCTTGACGACCACCATGCCGCGCTCGACGTCCTCGCGCTTGGTGCCCCGGAGCAGCAGACCGACGTTCTCGCCTGCGCGGGCGTCGTCCAGGGTCTTCCGGAACATCTCGATCGCGGTGACCTTGGTCTTGAAGCCCTTCTCGCGGATGCCGACGACCTCGACGTCCTCGTTCGGGAGCAGCACGCCACGCTCGACGCGACCGGTGACCACGGTACCCCGACCGGTGATGGTGAAGACGTCCTCGACGGGCATGAGGAACGGCTTCTCGGTCTCGCGCTCCGGCTGCGGGATCGCGGTGTCGACCGCGCTCATCAGCTCGAGCAGCTTCTCGGTCCAGACCGGGTCGCCCTCGAGGGCCTTCAGCGCGGAGACCTGGACGACCGGCAGGTCGTCACCCGGGTACTCCTGAGCCGAGAGCAGCTCGCGGACCTCGAGCTCGACGAGCTCCAGGAGCTCCTCGTCGTCGACCATGTCGCTCTTGTTCAGCGCCACGACGATGTACGGCACGCCGACCTGGCGGGCCAGCAGCACGTGCTCGCGGGTCTGCGGCATCGGGCCGTCGGTCGCCGCGACCACCAGGATCGCGCCGTCCATCTGCGCGGCACCGGTGATCATGTTCTTGATGTAGTCGGCGTGACCGGGGCAGTCGACGTGCGCGTAGTGCCGCGCCTCGGTCTGGTACTCGACGTGTGCGATCGAGATCGTGATGCCGCGGGCCTTCTCCTCAGGCGCCTTGTCGATCTCGTCGAACGGCGTGTACGGGTTCAGGTCCGGGTACTGGTCGTGCAGGACCTTGGTGATGGCCGCCGTCAGCGTCGTCTTACCGTGGTCGATGTGACCAATGGTGCCGATGTTGACGTGCGGCTTAGTCCGCTCGAACTTCGCCTTCGCCACTGGTGTCCTCCTGTGGACTTCTTGGTTCGTTCGCCCCGGTGCGCCAGGTCGGCGCTTAGGACTCTGTCGACAGCCTTTCCGACCTGACGGCCGGAGAGCTTTGTGGGTTCTGCGGCGATGAAGCCTACAGGCCCGGAATTCACACAATCCGACCGAGGTGGTCGCAGTCGGGGAATCCTCCCGCGACCACCTCGGATCAGCTCAGGTGAGCGTCACTCACCCGTCGCCTTGGCGATGATCTCCTTGGCGACCGAGGACGGGACCTCGGCGTAGGAGTCGAACTGCATGCTGTAGCTAGCCCGGCCCTGGGTCTTCGACCGCAGGTCGCCGACGTAGCCGAACATCTCCGACAACGGCACCAGAGCACGGACGACGCGGGCGCCACTGCGCTCCTCCATCGCCTGAATGATGCCGCGGCGGGAGTTGAGGTCGCCGATGACGTCACCCATGTTCTCCTCGGGAGTGGTGACCTCAACAGCCATCATCGGCTCGAGCAGTGCGGGGTCGGCCTTGCGGGCCGCGTCCTTCATCACCATCGAGCCGGCGATCTTGAATGCCATTTCCGACGAGTCGACCTCGTGGTACTGGCCGTCCAGCAGGGTGAGCTTGATGCCCACCAGCGGGAAGCCGGCGAGGATGCCGTACTGCATGGCGTCCTGCGCACCCGCGTCCACCGACGGGATGAACTCCCGGGGGATGCGGCCACCGGTCACGCCGTTGGCGAACTCGTAGGTCGGCGCGTCGTTGCCCAGCGGCAGCGGCTCCAGGCTGACGATCACCCGAGCGTACTGGCCGGAGCCACCGGTCTGCTTCTTGTGGGTGTACTCGACCTTGTCCACCTTGCGGCGGATGGTCTCGCGGTACGCCACCTGCGGCTTACCGATGTTCGCCTCGACGTTGAACTCGCGGCGCATCCGGTCGACCAGGATGTCCAGGTGCAGCTCGCCCATGCCGGAGATGACCGTCTGACCGGTCTGGTCGTCCAGCTTGACGCGGAAGGTCGGGTCCTCCTCGGCCAGCCGCTGGATGGCGGTGCTGAGCTTCTCCTGGTCGGCCTTGGTCTTCGGCTCGATGGCGACCTCGATGACCGGCTCCGGGAAGGTCATCGACTCCAGGATGACCGGGTTCGCCGGGTCACACAGGGTGTCACCGGTGGTGGTCTGCTTGAGACCCTGCACCGCGATGATGTCGCCGGCCTGGGCAGAGCCGCGCTCTTCCCGCTTGTTGGCGTGCATCTGGTAGATCTTGCCGATCCGCTCCTTGCGGTCCTTGGTGGAGTTGACCACCTGGGAGCCGGACTCGAGCGTGCCGGAGTAGATGCGCACGTAGGTGAGCTTGCCGAGGTGCTTGTCCGTCTGGATCTTGAAGGCCAGACCGGAGAACGGCTCGGCCACCGCCGGCTTACGCAGCAGCGGGGTCTCACCGTCGGTGGCGGTGCCCTCGATCGCCGGGATGTCCAGCGGCGACGGCAGGTACGCGACGACCGCGTCCAGCATCGGCTGGATGCCCTTGTTCTTGAAGGCGGTGCCGGTGAGGACCGGGTTGGCCTTGCCGCCGATGGTGGCCCGACGGATGGCGGCCTTGATCTCCTCGACGGAGATCTCCTCGCCCTCCAGGTACTTCTCCATCACCGAGTCGTCGACGTCGGCGAGGGTCTCCATCAGCTTCTCGCGCCACTCGGCGGCGGAGTCGGCGAGGTCGGCCGGGATCTCCTCGACCGCGTAGTCCTCACCCTTCTGGGTCTCGCCACGCCAGGTGAGGGCCCGCATCTCGACCAGGTCGACCACGCCGATGAAGTCGCTCTCGGCGCCGATCGGGATCTGGAGCACCAGCGGAGTGGCGTTCAGCCGGTCGATCATCATCTGCACGCAGCGGAAGAAGTCCGCGCCGGTACGGTCCAGCTTGTTGACGAAACACATCCGGGGGACGTTGTACTTGTCCGCCTGACGCCAGACGTTCTCCGTCTGCGGCTCCACGCCGGCCACGCCGTCGTAGACCGCGACCGCACCGTCCAGGACACGCAGCGACCGCTCCACCTCGACCGTGAAGTCGACGTGGCCGGGCGTGTCGATGATCTGGATCGTGTGGCCCTTCCACTCGCACTTCGTGGCGGCGGAAGTGATGGTGATACCGCGCTCCTGCTCCTGCTCCATCCAGTCCATGACGGCAGCGCCCTCGTGGACCTCACCGATCTTGTACGTGATACCGGTGTAGAACAGGATTCGCTCGGTGGTAGTGGTCTTACCGGCATCGATGTGCGCCATGATGCCGATATTGCGTACGTTGGCGAGCGCGTCTGCGGCGGCCACTTCAATCCCTACTTATCGTCGTCTCGACACAACTGGTGGCGGTCCCGGCGCCGGATGGGCACCGGGACCAAGCTGTTACCAGCGGTAGTGCGCGAAGGCCTTGTTGGACTCCGCCATCTTGTGCGTGTCCTCGCGCCGCTTGACGGCGGCACCGAGGCCGTTGCTCGCGTCCAGCAGCTCGTTCATCAGCCGCTCGACCATGGTCTTCTCCCGGCGGGCCTTGGAGTAGGTCACCAGCCAGCGCAGGCCGAGGGTGGTCGCCCGGGCCGGACGGACCTCGACCGGCACCTGGTAGGTCGCGCCACCGACACGGCGGCTGCGGACCTCGAGAGTCGGCTTGACGTTGTCCATCGCGCGCTTGAGCGTGACGACCGGGTCGGTGCCGGACTTCTCCCGGCAGCCCTCCAGGGCCGCGTACACGATGCGCTCGGCGAGCTGGCGCTTGCCGCGCAGGAGGATCTTGTTCACCAGCTGGGTGACCAACGGCGAGTTGTACACCGGGTCAGCGACCAGCGGCTTCCGCGGAGCGGGTCCCTTACGCGGCATGTCAGCTCTTCTCCTTCTTGGCGCCGTAGCGGCTGCGCGCCTGCTTGCGGTTACGGACACCCTGGGTGTCCAGCGAACCGCGGACGATCTTGTAACGCACACCGGGGAGGTCCTTCACCCGGCCGCCACGGACGAGCACGATCGAGTGCTCCTGCAGGTTGTGACCCACGCCCGGGATGTAGGCGGTCACCTCGATCTGGCTGCTGAGCTTCACACGAGCGACCTTGCGCAGCGCGGAGTTCGGCTTCTTGGGAGTGGTGGTGTACACACGGGTGCACACGCCGCGCCGCTGAGGGGAACCCTTCAGCGCCGGGGTCTTGGTCTTGGTCGTCTTGGCCTGTCGGCCCTTGCGGACCAGCTGCTGGATCGTGGGCACCGGGTTTCTCCGCTCCCTTCGGCCGCTCACGCGGCCGCGCTCGCTCGGTCGGCCTGATGACCGACCCTCCTACATTCCGACCAGGTCCACCTCGCGGTGGTCCCGGCACCCGCGGTCGGGCGTGTCGCCCGAGCACGGTCCCGGTTCCGGTTCCGACGCTCACGCGGAGGTTCCGGGTTGTGTCACCGGCGCGCGGATCTCCGCCGCCGGGTCTTCTGGCTCAGTCGTGTCGCTGTTCGGATGCCGGTATCACCGGATCCCGCGCACGCACGAGTTGCCCGGGCAAGCCCGGGCGCAAGGGGAAAGAGTACCTACCACAGCCGTGCAGGTCAAAACGGATGACCCGCCGGACTTCTCACTGCTCGCCGGCCGGGCTCGTCACGCCTCACGCCTGTGATGGGCACCTACGGAGACAAGTGTACCGGCTCCGCCGGAAACCGGACCGGTAGCCCCTGGGCGGGACCGATCGGTATCCGGCGCTCGCCCGCTCGTCCCGACCCGACGTGGGCCGGATCTCAGGTCAGCGTCAGCAGCAGCGCCAGCCCCAGGCCCGACAGGCAGAGCAGAAGACCGGCACCACCGCAGCTGATCCCGGCGATCGCCACGCCACGGCCGGTGAACCGGACCGCCGGCGGTGCGGCCGGGCGGCGGATCTGCCGGAGGCCGAGCAGGCCGGCCACCACGGCGCCGGCACCGGTCAGGCTGCCCAGCACGGCGAAGGCACCGGCGGCCCAGGCTCCCCCGCCCGTGCCTCCCCCGACCGCGCCGATGCAGATGGTCAGGAACGAGATCAGGATCGAGGTGATGCCGGCCACCAGCGAGCCGACCGCCAGCCCGGACGTGACCGGGGGTACGTCCAGGTGCACGGTCGCGAACGGGGTACCGGGCACCGGCTCCACCCGTTTGGGCGGCCGGGGACGCTCCTGCGGCGGTGGACCGGCCGCCGGCCCACCCCAGCCCGGCGGCGGGCCGGGAAACGGGGGCGGGCCGAACCCGGGGGCCCCGACCGGCGGCCTCGACTGCGGCGGGCCGAAGCCGGAGTGCCCGTACGGAGGGCCGGGCGGCGGCCCGAACGGTGCGGGGCCGAACCCGGGCGTGGGACCACCCGAGGCCGGTCCGAACGGTGGCGGTCCGAACCCGGGCGAGGAACCGCCCGAAACCGGTCCGGGGTCGGCGCCGACAGCGGGCGAGCCGGCCGGGTCGGCGCCGGCAGTCGGCGGTCCGGGCGGACTCGCCGGCGACGAGTCGGGGGCGGCACCGTGAGCGGACGGTCCGGACGGCGGAGTCTGCGGCGGAGGGGCGTCGGTCGGCGCGTACCCGGACGGGGATGGCGGGACGTGGGGCTCCGGTGCGGGCCCGGGTCGTGGCTGCTCCCCCGGTGCCGCCCCGGCCGCGTCGTCCGAGTGCCCGGACGTGGGCTGGGCGGACTCGCCGCCCTCGGCGCGCGCCGGTTCGGTCACGGGATCTCCTCCTCATCGGCCGCGTCCACCGCCGTGCGACGGACACCGTCAGGCTACCGCCGCGAGTCAGCCCACCGTGCCCGGCGCGATGGCCACCTCGGGCCGGGTCAGTCGACGGTGGGAGCGAAGTCCTGCCCGTAGGGCGCCTCGGCGAGCCGGACCACACCGATCACCAGCAGCGCCACCACGCTCACCGCGACCAGTACCAACCCCGTCCAGGCCAGTCGTTCGCCGCGACGCAGCCAGGCCGCACCGGTCAGGAAACCACCTGACGCGTACGCCTCCCGGCGCGCCTGCCGGGCCAGGTGCAGCGCGACCGTCGCGGGGACCACCCCGCCCAGCAGCAGGCCGGTCATCGCCCCCATCAGCCCGAGCGCGAACACCGCGCGAGCCTTGGTGGCCCGGACCGGATCGGGGTCGAGCGGATGACGTGGCGCCGACTCGGTCGGTGCCGGTCCGGGTGCGATCGTCATGAGCACATGATGCCTGCCCGGGCCGCGCCGCGCGCCGCAGCGGCGGGTACGGACACGAGGAGGCCCCCGGCAGATGCCGGGGGCCTCCCACGTCACACGGTCCTAGCGGTACGACCCGAAGTCGAAGTCGTCCAGCGGAACCGCCTGGCCACTGGCCGGCCCGAAACCGTAGTCGGTCTCCGGGTAGCCGGTCATCGAGTAGACCTTGGCCTTCGCCTCCTCGGTCGGCTCGACCCGGACGTTGCGGTACTTGCTGATGCCGGTACCGGCCGGGATGAGCTTACCGATGATCACGTTCTCCTTGAGACCGATCAGCGAGTCGCTGCGGGCGTGGATCGCCGCGTCGGTCAGCACCCGGGTGGTCTCCTGGAAGGAGGCCGCCGAGAGCCAGGAGTCGGTGGCCAGCGAGGCCTTGGTGATACCCATCAGCACCGGACGCCCAGCGGCGGGCTCGCCGCCCTCTCCGACGAGTCGGCGGTTCTCCGACTCGAACAGCGCCCGGTCGACCAGCACACCCGGCAGGAACTCGGTCGAGCCGGAGTCGATGACCGTCACCCGCTTGAGCATCTGGCGGATGATGATCTCGATGTGCTTGTCGTGGATGAGCACACCCTGCGAGCGGTAGACCTCCTGGACCTCCTGGGTCAGGTGGACCTGGACCGCGCGCGGGCCGAGGATACGGAGCAGCTCGTGGGGGTCGATGGTGCCCTCGGTGAGCTTCTCGCCGACCTCGACGTGGTCGCCGTCGTGCGCCCGCAACCGGACCCGCTTCGAGATCTTGTCGTACACGATCTCGTCGCTGCCGTCGTCGGGGATCACGACGATCTTGCGCGACCGCTCGCCGTCCTCGATCCGGATCCGGCCGGGGGTGTCGGCGATCGGCGCCTTACCCTTCGGGATCCGGGCCTCGAAGATCTCCTGGACACGCGGCAGACCCTGGGTGATGTCCTCACCCGCGACACCACCGGTGTGGAAGGTCCGCATCGTCAGCTGCGTACCCGGCTCACCGATCGACTGGGCCGCGATGATGCCGACCGCCTCGCCGACGTCCACGATCTTGCCGGTCGGCAGCGAGCGGCCGTAGCACGCACCGCAGACGCCCAGCTTCGACTCGCAGGTGAGCACGCTGCGCACCCGGATGTGGTCGACCCCGGCGGCGACGATCTTGTCGACCAGGATCGAGTTGATGTCCGAGCCACGCTCGGCGACGACGGTGCCGTCCGGCCCCTTGATGTCGTCGGCGAGGGTACGGGCGTGCACGCTCGTCTCGGCGTGCTCGTGCACCACCAGCCGGCCGTCGAGCTGCTGACCCACCTGCATCGGGATGGCCCGATCGGTGCCGCAGTCCTCCTCGCGGATGATGACGTCCTGCGAGACGTCCACCAGACGCCGGGTCAGGTAACCCGAGTCGGCGGTACGCAGGGCCGTGTCCGCGAGACCCTTACGGGCACCGTGCGTGGAGATGAAGTACTCCAGCACGGACAGACCCTCCCGGTAGCTGGCCTTGATCGGCCGCGGGATGATCTCGCCCTTCGGGTTGGCCACCAGACCACGGATCGCCGCGATCTGCCGGAGCTGGAGCAGGTTACCGCGAGCACCCGAGTTGATCATCTTCCACAGCGGGTTCTCCTGCGGCAGCGCGGTGTCCATCTCCTTGGCGACCTCGTTGGTCGCCTTGGTCCAGATCTCGATGAGCTCGCCGCGACGCTCCTCGGCGGTCATCAGACCACGCTGGTACTGCTTGTCGATCCGGTCGGCTTCCTTCTCGTACCGCTCCAGGATCTCCCGCTTGCGCGGCGGAGCGATGACGTCCTCCATGCCGATGGTCACGCCGGACCAGGTGGCCCAGTGGAAACCGGCCTCTTTGAGCCCGTCCAGGGTGGCCGCCAGGGCCACCTTGGGGAACCGCTCGGCGAGGTCGTTGACGATCGCGGAGAGCTGACCCTTGCGGATCTCGTAGTTCACGAACCGGTAGCCCTGCGGCAGGGTCTCGTTGAACAGCACCCGGCCGAGCGTGGTCTCCACGGTCAGCGGCTCACCCTGAACCCAGCCCTCGGGCGCGGTCCACGGCTGCCCACCGACGCCGTTGTCCACCTCGACCACGTTCCGCAGCCGGATCTTGACCGGCGCCTGCAGGTGCAGCTCGCCGTTGTCGTACGCCATCCGTGCCTCGGCGTCCGAGCTGAACGCCCGTCCCTCCCCGCGCTCACCGGTGGTGAGGTGGGTCAGGTGGTAGAGCCCGATGACCATGTCCTGGGTGGGCATGGTGACCGGCTTGCCGTCGGCCGGCTTGAGGATGTTGTTCGACGACAGCATCAGGATCCGGGCCTCGGCCTGGGCCTCGGCGGAGAGCGGCACGTGCACCGCCATCTGGTCACCGTCGAAGTCCGCGTTGAACGCGGTGCAGACCAGCGGGTGGATCTGGATGGCCTTGCCCTCGACCAGCTGCGGCTCGAATGCCTGGATGCCGAGTCGGTGCAGGGTGGGCGCCCGGTTGAGCAGCACCGGGTGCTCGCCGATGACCTCTTCCAGCACGTCCCACACGACCGGCCGCTGCCGCTCGACCATCCGCTTGGCGGACTTGATGTTCTGTGCGTGGTTCAGGTCGACCAGCCGCTTCATCACGAACGGCTTGAACAGCTCCAGCGCCATCTGCTTGGGCAGGCCGCACTGGTGCAGCTTGAGCTTCGGGCCGACCACGATGACCGAACGGCCGGAGTAGTCGACGCGCTTGCCCAGCAGGTTCTGACGGAACCGGCCCTGCTTGCCCTTGAGCATGTCGGACAGCGACTTCAGCGGGCGGTTACCCGGGCCGGTGACCGGCCGACCGCGGCGGCCGTTGTCGAACAGCGCGTCGACGGCCTCCTGCAGCATCCGCTTCTCGTTGTTGACGATGATCTCGGGCGCGCCGAGGTCGATCAGCCGCTTGAGCCGGTTGTTCCGGTTGATCACGCGGCGGTACAGGTCGTTCAGGTCGCTGGTCGCGAAGCGGCCACCGTCGAGCTGCACCATCGGACGCAGGTCCGGCGGGATCACCGGTACGCAGTCCAGCACCATGCCGAGCGGCGAGTTGCGGGTGTTCTGGAACGCCGCGACGACCTTGAGCCGCTTGAGCGCCCGGATCTTCCGCTGCCCCTTGCCGGTACGGATGGTCTCCCGGAGGTTCTCCGCCTCGGCGGCGAGGTCCATGTTCTGCACCAGGGCCTTGATCGCCTCGGCGCCCATGCCCCCGGTGAAGTACTCGCCGAACCGGTCACGCAGCTCGCGGTAGAGCAGCTCGTCGGTGACCAGCTGCTTCGAGTCGAGCTTGCGGAAGGTGTCCAGCACCTCGTCGAGGCGGTCGATCTCGCGCTGGGCCCGGTCGCGGATCTGGCGCATCTCGCGCTCTCCGCCCTCCTTGACCTTGCGCCGGACGTCCGCCTTCGCGCCCTCGGCCTCCAGCTCGGCCAGGTCGGCCTCGAGCTTGGCGGCCCGCTTCTCGATCTCCGAGTCGCGGCTGTTCTCGGACTGCCGCTTCTCGGCCAGGATCTCGTTCTCGATGGTCGAGAGGTCACGGTGACGCGCTTCGGCGTCAACGCTCGTCACGACGTACGAGGCGAAGTAAATGATCTTTTCGAGGTCCTTCGGGGCGAGGTCCAGCAGGTAACCCAGCCGGCTCGGCACGCCCTTGAAGTACCAGATGTGGGTCACCGGCGCGGCGAGCTCGATGTGGCCCATCCGCTCCCGGCGGACCTTGGAGCGGGTCACCTCGACGCCGCAGCGCTCACAGATGATGCCCTTGAACCGGACCCGCTTGTACTTGCCGCAGTAGCACTCCCAGTCCCGCTGAGGACCGAAGATCTTCTCGCAGAAGAGCCCGTCCTTCTCCGGCTTCAGGGTGCGGTAGTTGATCGTCTCGGGCTTCTTGACCTCGCCGTGCGACCACTGACGGATGTCGTCGGCGGTCGCCAGCCCAATTCGCAACTCGTCGAAAAAGTTGACGTCGAGCACGTTCATTCCCTCACACGTCGCTTGTTGCGCTAGCAGCTGACCGGGTCCGGGCCCGGGACGGGGTGACCTCCGAAGGGGCCGCCCCGTCACCGGACCGCAACGTCACACTTCCTCGACCGAGCTCGGCTCGCGCCGGGAAAGGTCGATACCCAGCTCCTCCGCGGCCCGGAAGACCTCGTCGTCGGTCTCGCGCATCTCCAGGGCCACACCGTCGCTGGAGAGCACCTCGACATTGAGGCACAGCGACTGCAGCTCCTTGAGCAGCACCTTGAACGACTCGGGAATGCCCGGCTCGGGGATGTTCTCGCCCTTGACGATCGCCTCGTAGACCTTGACCCGGCCCAGGACGTCGTCGGACTTGATCGTCAGCAGCTCCTGCAGGGCGTACGCGGCACCGTAGGCCTGCATCGCCCAGCACTCCATCTCACCGAAGCGCTGGCCACCGAACTGCGCCTTACCACCCAACGGCTGCTGCGTGATCATCGAGTACGGACCGGTCGACCGTGCGTGGATCTTGTCGTCGACCAGGTGGTTGAGCTTCAGGATGTAGATGTAGCCGACCGCGATCGGGTCCGGCAGCGGCTCGCCGGAGCGACCGTCGAACAGCTGCGCCTTACCGCTGGCACCGATCAGCTGGTTGCCGTCCCGGTTGGGCAGGGTCGACGCGAGCAGACCGGAGATCTCCTCCTCGCGGGCACCGTCGAAGACCGGCGTGGCCACGTTGGTGTCCGGCTCGGACTCGTCCGCACCGATCCCCTGGAGCTGACGCTTCCACTCCGCGTCGTCGCCGTCGACCTTCCAACCGGTCTTGGCCACCCAGCCCAGGTGGGTCTCGAGTACCTGGCCGATGTTCATCCGGCTCGGCACACCCAGCGGGTTGAGCACGATGTCGACCGGGGTGCCGTCCTCCAGGAACGGCATGTCCTCGACCGGCAGGATCTTGGAGATGACGCCCTTGTTGCCGTGCCGGCCGGCGAGCTTGTCGCCGTCCTGGATCTTCCGCTTCTGGGCGACGTAGACCCGGACCAGCTCGTTGACGCCCGGCGGCAGTTCGTCGCCGTCCTCGCGGGAGAAGGTACGCACGCCGATGACCGTGCCGGTCTCACCGTGCGGCACCTTCAGCGAGGTGTCCCGGACCTCACGCGCCTTCTCACCGAAGATCGCGCGGAGCAGCCGCTCCTCCGGAGTCAGCTCGGTCTCGCCCTTCGGGGTGACCTTGCCGACCAGGATGTCGCCGGGGACGACCTCGGCACCGATCCGGATGATCCCGCGCTCGTCGAGGTCGGCGAGCATCTCCTCGCTGACGTTCGGGATGTCGCGGGTGATCTCCTCCGGGCCGAGCTTGGTGTCCCGCGCGTCGACCTCGTGCTCCTCGATGTGGATCGAGGTGAGCACGTCCTGCTGTACGAGGCGCTGCGACAGGATGATCGCGTCCTCGTAGTTGTGGCCCTCCCAGCACATGAACGCCACGAGCAGGTTGCGCCCGAGCGCCATCTCGCCCTCGTCGGTGCACGGCCCGTCGGCGACCACCTGGCCGGCCTCGACCCGGTCACCCTCGAAGACGACCGGCTTCTGGTTGACGCAGGAGCCGGCGTTGGAGCGGCGGAACTTGTGCAGGAGGTACGTCCGGCGGTGGCCGTCGTCCTGGTGGACGGTGATGTAGTCGGCGCAGAGGTCCTCGACCACGCCACCGACCTCGGCCACCACCACGTCACCGGCGTCGACCGCGGCACGGTACTCCATGCCGGTGCCGACCAGCGGCGACTCCGCCTTGACCAGCGGGACCGCCTGACGCTGCATGTTGGCGCCCATCAGGGCCCGGTTCGCGTCGTCGTGCTCCAGGAACGGGATCATCGCGGTCGCGACCGAGGTCATCTGCCTCGGCGACACGTCCATGTAGTCCACCGCACCCGGCGCGACGTCCTCGGTCTCGCCGCCCTTACGGCGGACCAGGACGCGGTCCTCGGCGAACGTGCCGTCGGCCCGCAGCGGCGCGTTGGCCTGCGCCTTGACGAACCGGTCCTCCTCGTCCGCGGTCAGGTAGTCGATCTGGTCGGTGACCCGACCGTCGACGACCTTCCGGTACGGCGTCTCGATGAAGCCGAACGGGTTGACCCGGGCGAAGGTGGACAGCGCGCCGATCAGACCGATGTTCGGGCCTTCCGGCGTCTCGATCGGGCACATCCGGCCGTAGTGGGACGGGTGCACGTCGCGGACCTCGAAGCCGGCCCGCTCCCGGGACAGACCACCCGGGCCGAGCGCGCTCAGCCGACGCCGGTGGGTCAGGCCCGCCAGCGGGTTGGTCTGGTCCATGAACTGGGACAGCTGCGAGGTGCCGAAGAACTCCCGGATCGCGGCGACCACGGGGCGGATGTTGATCAGGGTCTGCGGCGTGATCGCCTCGACGTCCTGAGTCGTCATCCGCTCGCGGACGACCCGCTCCATCCGGGACAGACCGACCCGAACCTGGTTCTGGATCAGCTCGCCCACGGTACGCAGGCGCCGGTTGCCGAAGTGGTCGATGTCGTCGGCCTCGTAGCCCTCCTCACCGGCGTGCAGCCGGCAGAGGTACTCCACGGTGGCGACGATGTCGTCCTCGGTCAGCGTGCCGGTGGTGATCGGCACGCTCACTTCGAGCTTCTTGTTGAACTTGTACCGACCGACCTTGGCGACGTCGTACCGCTTCGGGTTGAAGAAGAGGTTGTCGAGCAGGGTCTGGGCGTTCTCGCGGGTCGGCGGCTCGCCAGGGCGCAACTTCCGGTAGATGTCGAGTAGCGCCTCGTCCTGGCCGGCGATGTGGTCCTTCTCGAGCGTGGTCATCATCAGCTCGGACCAGCCGAACTTCTCGCGGATCCGCTCGGCCGACCATCCGACGGCCTTGAGCAGGACCGTGACGGCCTGCCGACGCTTACGGTCGATGCGTACGCCGACCGTGTCGCGCTTGTCGATGTCGAACTCCAGCCAGGCACCCCGGCTGGGGATGACCTTGACGCTGGAGAGGTCGCGGTCGGAGGTCTTGTCCGGCTGCTTGTCGAAGTAGACGCCCGGCGAGCGGACGAGCTGGCTGACCACGACGCGCTCGGTGCCGTTGATGATGAAGGTGCCCTTCGGCGTCATCATCGGGAAGTCACCCATGAACACCGTCTGGCTCTTGATCTCGCCGGTGGTGTTGTTGGTGAACTCCGCGGTCACGAAGAGCGGCGCGCAGTAGGTCAGGTCCTTCTCCTTGCACTCCTCGATCGAGGCCTTGACCTCGTCGAAGCGCGGTGCCGAGAAGGAAAGCGACATGGTGCCAGAGAAGTCCTCAATGGGACTGATCTCGTCGAGGATTTCCGCGAGACCCGAGCGTGCGTGCGGGTCGTCCGCCGACCGGCCCTGCCAACCCTCGTTGCCGACGAGCCAGTCGAAGGACTCGTTCTGAATGGCAAGGAGGTTGGGGACCTCGAGGTGTTCGGTGATCCGACCGAAGGAAACTCGGCGGGGAGCGAATGCGCTCGACGTACGACTGGTCTTCGCAGGGCGGGAAGCTGCCAAGATGCGTCCTTCCGAGGACCGGTGCTGCAGAACGGCTGGTACGCGTGCACTCCAATGACCCCACCAGAAAATATCCACAAACGGACATTTCCGAGCAGGGGTCAAGTCGGAAGGCAGCGCAAACTAGCAGTGTAGCCGAGAGGCTAACCGCTGTCCAGCCCACCCCGCAGGAAGTTGCGGAACGAGCCTCGGGACCCTGGAAACGGGTCACACCGGGCCGCTCGGAACGCAACGTCCCTGCCGGGCCGCCCAGATGTCTGCGGCGGTGGTGCTGCCGCTTCATACCCAGCCGGTGGCCGTCGCAAGCGCGGAAGGTCTTGCTGATGTCAGCGTGCCTGGGAGTCCATGGTCGCGTCAAGGCCCGGTGCCGCCATCCGACGGTCTTTCCCACCCACGGGCGAAACCACTGCCGTTCGGGCCCGCGCCCGCCGCGATGCACACGCCCTGCTCATGACCGGTTCCGGGCAGTGAAACCACACGGCGGGCGCCGATCCGAGATCCGGATCGTCGCCCGCCGCGATGTGGGTGTGCCCCGGCTCACGTGAGCCGGTACGCCCGGGTGAGGCTCAGGTCACTTGAGGGTGACCTTGGCGCCCTCGCCCTCCAGCTTGGCCTTGGCCTTGTCGGCGGCCTCCTTGTTGACCTTCTCGAGGATCGCCTTCGGCGCGGCCTCGACCAGGTCCTTGGCCTCCTTGAGGCCCAGGCCGGTCAGCTCACGCACGACCTTGATGACCTGGATCTTCTTGCCACCGTCGGCGTCGAGGATGACGTCGAACTCGTCCTTCTCCGGCTCGGCCTCGGCGGCAGCGCCACCCTGGGCCGGGCCCGCCGCCATCGCGACCGGGGCGGCGGCGGTGACCTCGAAGGTCTCCTCGAACTGCTTCACGAACTCGGAGAGCTCGATCAGCGTCATCTCCTTGAACGCGTCGAGCAGCTCTTCGGTGCTGAGCTTCGCCATATCTGGCGTCCTTTCTGAATGGTTAACTAAGAACGTGGGTGCGCCGCGCGGCCTCAGGCCGCCTCGGCGCCCTCCTGCTCACGCTTCTTGTCCTGCAGGGCGGCCGCCAGACGGGCGGTCTTCGACAGCGGGGCCTGGAACAGGGCCGCGGCCTTGCTCAGGTTGCCCTTCATCGCGCCGGCCAGCTTGGCCAGCAGCACCTCACGGGACTCCAGGTCGGCGAGCTTCGTGACCTCGGCCGCGGAAATGGCCTTGCCCTCGAAGACGCCGCCCTTGATGACGAGCTTCGGGTTGGACTTCGCGAAGTCGCGAAGCCCCTTCGCCGCCTCGACGACGTCGCCCGAAACGAAAGTCAGCGCGGTAGGACCGGTGAACAGCTCGTCGAGGCCGGAGATACCCGCATCTGCCGCAGCACGCTTGGCCAGCGTGTTCTTGGCGACGGTGTAGGTGGTCTCCTTGCCGAGCGAGCGCCGCAGCTGGGTGAGCTGGGAAACCGTCAGACCGCGGTACTCGGTCAGCACGGTGGCACCCGCGCTGCGGAAGTTCTCCGTCAGCTCAGCAACGGCCGAGGCCTTGTCGGCCCGGATCGGCTTGTCCGCCATGTCCCTCCTCTCTCGTTACTCGAGGCTGGTCACCGTCGCAGACAGGCGCCTGTGACGGGGACGGAGGCATCGCGGCAACAGAAAAGCCCCGGCGCAGGGCGCACGGGGCGAGGTCGGCGGAGATCATCGCAGTCGGCGGACCACGGGGACTCTGCCAGTTTTCGCTTGCCGCCCTACGCGGGTCGCCCGTCTTCGCGGACCTTCGACCGTGCCGGAGCACGGTGACCAGCGGTCTCTGGGTGGAACTTCGCGGCCTAGGTTACGCCCTACTCCCGGTAGCCGCCAAATCGCCCCGGAGTGCGCTCGGTCACCACGGACGGTGAACGTCAGGCACGTCGATGGCGGGCACGCCGACAACCCGCCAGAAGCACGGCCGCCCAACCGAGCGCCCAGGCGGTCACCAGCACCCCGGTCGCCCACGACAGGGACCCCGCCAGCGCCCGCGCGGTGGTCAGCAACGGCGGGGCCAGCCACCGGAGCGCCGGGTCGACGCGGCCGAACACCAGGGCGAGGACCACACCGAGGACGAGCACCGCGACGCCGTACCCGGCGCTGCGCGTGACCGCCCGGCCGGCGAGGGCACCGAGCGCCACGGCAGCCGGCAGGGCGATCAGGTGCGCCCAGAGGCCGAGTGCCAGGCCGGCGACGATGGACCGGTCGTCCGGTCCGGTCGGCACGGCCATCCCGCCGAGCAGCCACGGGATCACCAGCGCGACCGCGATCAGACCCAGACCTGCGGTCGCCGCGGCGAGCAGTCCGGCCGCCCACTCCCGCGTCGGCCCGAGCGCGACCACGGCCAGCCGACGCTGAGCGTCCGGCTCCACGTCCAGCAGGATCTTGGTCTGCCAGGCCAGGACCGGAAAGAGGACCACCGCCGACACGCCGTAGGCCTCGGCCGGCTCGGCGCGGCCACCGCCGTAGAGGATGCCCAACACGAGCAGGCCGGCCAGGACCGGTGCCAGCGCCCGTCCGGTACGCAGGAAGCCCGCGAGCCGGAACCGGACCAGCGCGATCACGGCGCCACCTCGGAGGCCGCCCCGGCCAACGACTCGGTGACCTCCGACGACGCGTCGTGTCCGCGTACCCGGAGGACGCGGTGACCGTCGGCGCGCAGCCGGCGCACGGCGTCGGCGACGTCGGCAGCCGGGACCGCCACCTCCACCACGACGGTGGCCTCCGCACCGGCCCACGGCCCCTCGGCCACCGTCTGACCGTCGACGGTCCACTGCCGGGCACCCGGCAGGCGGGCCGTCTCACCGCGATGATCGCTGACCAGTACCGCACCGCCCTCGGCCAGCACCTCGCCCACGACCTCGGGGACCAGTTCGCGGGCAGCGGCGTCCAGGCCCTCCCAGGGCTCGTCGAGGACGAGCAGTCCCGGCGGGCGCAGCAGTGCCTGGGCCAGACCGACCTTCTGCGCGGTGCCCTTCGAGAGCTGGGGCAGCCGGCTGGCCCGGAAGGGTCCGAGACCGAGGCGCTCGACCCAGTGGTGCACCGCCCGGCCCGCCTCGTCACGAGCGAGTCCACGCACCCGGGCTGCCGCGTCGAGGTATCCCTCGACGGTGAAGGGCTGGTCGGCGGGAAAACGTTCCGGTACCCAGCCCACCACGGCCGGTCGATCGCGCACCCGCCCCCGGGACGGCGGCAGGATCCCGGCGACGAGTTGCAGCAGCGTCGACTTGCCGGCGCCGTTGCGCCCGTGCACCACCACCGCCTCGCCGGGCGCGATCTCGATCGTCACCGATCGAAGCACCCAGGGACCGGGACGGCGGTACCGCAGCCAGACGTCCTCCAGTCGCATCAGGCGAGCTTGCCACCTCGGTCACGGTGAAGGGGCCCCGCCACGGTCGTGTGGCGGGGCCCCTCGAGGCGTTCGTCCTGCTCAGCTGTCGGCCGAGCCCTCCTGCAGGTTCTTCACCAGGTTCGGGTCGATCGGCACGCCCGGGCCCATGGTCGTGGTGAGGGTGACCTTCTTGAGGTACTTGCCCTTCGCCGCGGACGGCTTGGCCCGCAGCACCTCGTCCAGGACCGCCACGTAGTTGTCCACCAGCTGGGTCTCGGAGAACGAGGCCTTGCCGATGATCAGGTGCAGGTTGGAGTGCTTGTCCACCCGGAAGGTGATCTTGCCGCCCTTGATGTCCGCGACCGCCTTGGTGACGTCCATGGTCACCGTGCCGGTCTTCGGGTTCGGCATCAGACCGCGCGGGCCCAGGATCCGCGCGATCCGGCCGATCTTGGCCATCTGGTCCGGCGTGGCGATCGCCGCGTCGAAGTCCAACCAACCGCCCTGGATCCGGGCGACCAACTCGTCGGTACCCACCTCGTCGGCACCGGCGGCGACGGCCTCCTCGGCCTTCGCGCCGGCGGCGAAGACGATCACGCGGGCGGTCTTACCGGTGCCGTGCGGCAGGTTGACCGTGCCGCGGACCATCTGGTCCGCCTTGCGGGGGTCGACGCCGAGGCGCATGGCGACCTCGACCGTGGCGTCGAACTTGACGTTGGTCGTCTCCTTGGCCAGCTTCACGGCCTCGGCGGGGGTGTAGAGCTTCGACCGGTCGATGACCTCGGCGGCCTTGCGGTAGCTCTTGCTGCGCTGCATTTCTGTCTACTCCTGTGGTTTCTGGCGGGCCGCGGTGCTCGCGCGCCCTCCCACGATCCGTACGGGTCGCTGGTGACCGAGATCAGTCGGTGACGTTCAGGCCCATCGACCGGGCGGTGCCGGCGATGATCTTCTCAGCCTGGTCGAGGTCGTTGGCGTTGAGGTCGGCCATCTTCTTCTCGGCGATCTCACGCAGCTGGGCGCGGGTCACCGAGCCGACCTTCTGGGTGTGCGGGACGCCCGAGCCCTTCGCCACACCAGCGGCCTTGATCAGCAGCCGGGCGGCGGGCGGGGTCTTCAGCACGAAGGTGAAGGACCGGTCCTCGTACACGCTGATCTCGGCGGGGACGACATCGCCCCGCTGCGACTCGGTCTGCGCGTTGTAGGACTTGCAGAACTCCATGATGTTCACGCCGTGCTGACCGAGCGCAGGGCCCACCGGCGGCGCCGGGGTGGCCTGGCCCGCCGGCAGCTGAAGCGTGAACGTCTTGACGAGCTTCTTCTTCGGAGGCATGTCACTTCCTGGGGCTTGGAACTGGGAATTGTTCGCACCGACGTCGCCGTCGAGCGCGCACGGTCAGCGCGTGTGGGACGGCGGCGACGTTCTAGGGTAGCGCAGGTCGGAATCCACCCGCCCACAGAGGTTGCCCGACGGGGGCGGGACGGGCCAGACGAACGACGGCGACCGCCGACGACGACCCTCTGGGCCGTCGCCGACGGTCGATGCGATCAGATCTTGGCGACCTGGTTGAAGTTCAGCTCCACCGGCGTCTCCCGGCCGAAGATCGACACCAGCACCTTGAGCTTCTGCTGGTCGGCGTTGATCTCACTGATCGTGGCCGGCAGCGACGCGAAGGCGCCGTCGGTGACCGTCACCGAGTCGCCGACCTCGAAGTCGAGGACCTTGATCTCCGGCTTGGCCTTCTTCTGCTCGGTCTCGACGGACGGCGCCAGCCACTTCAGCACCTCGTCGAGGCTCAGCGGGGCCGGACGGTCGGCCCGGTCCGTGGCACCCACGAAGCCGGTCACCCCGGGCGTGTTGCGCACGCAGGAGTAGGACTCGGCGGTCAGCTCCATCCGGACCAGGATGTAGCCCGGGAAGACCTTCGCCTGGACCTGGGACCGCTTGCCGTTCTTGACCTCGACCTCTTCCCGGGTCGGCACCTCGACCTGGTAGATGTAGTCCTCCATGTCGAGGGACGTGATCCGGGTCTCGAGGTTGGTCTTGACCTTGTTCTCATAGCCGGCGTACGAGTGCACCACATACCAGTCGCCCGGCGCGTAGCGCAGCTTCTGCCGCAGCTCCGCGACCGGGTCGTAGTCCTCGTCGGGTGCGGGCTCCGTCGTCGCGAACTCCGGCTCGCTGGCGGCCTCGACCGACTCGTCGTTCGCCGCCGTCGCCACCGTGGACTGCTCGTCCGGGGTCTCGGCGGTCTCGTCGTACTCAGGCACGCTTGCTCACTTCCGTCACTATCGGCACAGTCAGCCGGTCAGCTGGGGTTGCCGAAGACCCACAACACGCCCTTCGCGAAGGCGTAGTCAAGGCCGGCCACGATCGTCAGCATCATCGCGACGAATGCGACCACCACGGCCGTGTAGGTCAGCAGCTCCTTGCGCGTCGGCCAGATGACCTTACGCAGTTCGGCCACGACCTCGCGGATGAAACGCGCGACGCGGCCGAACAGGCCCACCTTGTCGGCATCGGCACGCGTCTTCGACCGGCTGTCGGCGGAATCCGCCTTCGCCCGTTCGCGGGTGGCGGTGCCGCCCCGCGATACCAGATCGTCCGCGTCGGTGGCGTCGTCGTCGGCACCGTCACCGTCGTTGACCACCTCGTCGTTCAGGCGGTCGTCGTCGGCGTCCTCGCCGCGCCGCTTGTTGTCGGCCACTTCGCCCTCCGTCGCGGGATGTCGGGGTCGCACGCGGTACGCGTACGCGGCGCTGGTCACGCCGGCCGGACCAACCGTCCCGGGACGGGCCGCGGCCGGCGGATCAACCGGAGGGGCCCCGATGCCTCGGAACCTCTCCGCCGATGCCACCACCACGGGCCGCACGCCACCGAGCGGTGACGCGACCCACGGAACGGTCAGGCCTGAGGCGCAGGGGTGACAGGACTTGAACCTGCAGCCTGCGGTTTTGGAGACCGCTGCTCTGCCAATTGAGCTACACCCCTGTGTGGCAACGTTCGTCCCACCCGGTCACACGACCAGGCAGGAGTCACTTGCCCCACGGCGGACCAGTGTACGGGTAGGGACCCGACTTTCCCAACCGGTCTGCCGATCGCGGCGAGCGGTGCCGGTCAGCCCGTCGTCCGCACGATGGCCCGCGCCTGCGACAACACCTTCTCGCCCTGACAGGTGGCGGTGATGTCGAGCCTGGTCAGGCCCGCATCGGTGACCTCGCGGACGACTGCGGTCACCACGATCTCGGTGCCCTGGTCGTCGTCCGGCACCACCACCGGACGGGTGAACCGGACGTTGTAGTCGACCACCGCGTCGGGTCCACCGGCCCAGGCGGTGACGGCCCTGCCGACCAGCGCCATGGTGAACATGCCGTGCGCGATCACGCCCGGCAGACCGACCTTGGTGGCGAACCTGTCGTTCCAGTGGATCGGGTTGAAGTCGCCCGAGGCGCCGGCGTAGCGGACCAGGTCCGCCCGGGTCACTCGGAACGTCTGGGTGGTCAGCTCCATGTCAGGCCTCCCCGCGTACGACGAGCTTGGACCAGACCGTGACCACCGGCTCGCCGGCGGTCGTGCTGACCTCGGTCCGGGTGGTCAGGAACTCGTGACCACCCCGGCTGGTGATGTCCTCCACGACGTTGACGCAGACCAGCTCGTCGCCGGCCGCCACCGGGCGGGTGTACGCGAACCGCTGGTCGCCGTGGACGACCCGGCTGTAGTCGACGCCGAGGGCCGGGTCCTCGACGATCTGACGGCTGGCGGCCATGGTGATCACCACGGGGAAGGTCGGCGGCGCGACCACGTCCGGATGGCCCAGGGCACGGGCCGCCTCCGGATCGTGGTAGGCGGGATCGGTGGCCCCGATCGCCGTCGCGAACTCACGGATCTTCTCGCGGCCCACCTGGTAGGGGGCGGTCGGCGGAAAACTGCGGCCGACGAAGGAGTGGTCCAGGGACATGTCGCGAACCTACACGCAACGCACGAACGCCGATCCGCGCGGTCGACGTCGGCCCGAGGGCCGCGCCGCCGCACGAACCGGCGATCGTGGTACGCGTCGACCCGGGCCGAGTCGGCCCGGACGGGTCAGCGGGTCTCGCGGTGAACGGTGTGCCGACCGTCCCGGGGGCAGAACTTCTTCAGCTCGATGCGGTCCGGGTCGTTACGGCGGTTCTTGCGCGTGATGTAGTTGCGCTCCTTGCACTCCACACACGCCAAAGTGATCTTCGGCCGGACATCGGTCGCCTTCGCCACGGCGGAGTGCCTTCCTCGCTAACGGATACAACTACAGCGCTACAGCGTACGCACCACAAGGGCGGACACGCAAAGCGGGCGCCCAAGGCGCCCGTGCCACCGACCGCCGGAATGCTCCGGACGGACGAGAGTAGCGGTGGCCGGACTTGAACCGGCGACACAGCGATTATGAGCCGCTTGCTCTACCATCTGAGCTACACCGCCGTGGTGGGCCCAGCCGGACCCTCTGAGCCCCCTTACGGAATCGAACCGTAGACCTTCTCCTTACCATGGAGACGCTCTGCCGACTGAGCTAAGGGGGCCTGCGCGATCACTCGGTGGCCGCGGCAGAGGTAAGAGTACACGGCCCTACCGCGCTGGTGAAATCGGATCCCCGGGGACGTCGGACACCCAGCTCAGGGGACCACTCGCAGGCGCGGCAGCTCGTTGTCGGTGATCGACTCCGGGTCGACCTGGGCGCCGAACCAGGCCTCCAGCCGCTCGTACGGCAGCGGGCGGCTGAACAGGAATCCCTGGCCGATCTCGCAGCCGATGTCCTGGAGCAGTTCCAGGGTCAGCTCGCTCTCCACTCCCTCGGCCACCACGGTCAGGCCGAACTGTTGCGAGAGGGTCACCACGGCGTTGACGATCGCCAGGTCACCGGGATCGGTCGCCATGCCCTGGACGAAGGAGTGGTCCACCTTCACCTCGTGCACCGGCAACCGGCGCAGGTGGGCCAGCGAGGAACTGCCGGTGCCGAAGTCGTCCACCGAGAGCCGTACACCGAGGTCCCGCAGGCGGCGCAGGGTCGGGATGGGCCGGTCGGTGCCGTCCAGCACCCCGGCCTCCTCGATCTCCAGGGTCAACAGCTGCGCCGGTACGTCGTACTCCGCCAGCAACTCGCGCACCCGCTCCGGGAAGTGCTGGTCGTTGAGCGTACGCGCGGAGATGTTGACCGCGACGGCGAGCGACTGGCCGCCGTGCGCCCAGTCACGGCTGTGGCGCAGCCCCTCCCGCAGCACGAACTCGGTGAGTCGCCCGAGCTGGCCGGTGTGTTCGGCCACCGCGACGAAGTCCTGTGGGGCGACCGTGCCGTGGGTGGGATGCTCCCACCGGGCCAGGCACTCCACTCCCACCAGACGCCGGTCGCGCAGCGTCACCTTCGGCTGGTAGTAGATCTCCAGTTCGCCGTTCTCCAGGGCGCTGCGCAGGTCGCCGGCGAGACCCAGCCGGTGCAGCGCACGCGACTCCAGGGCCGGTGTGTAGAGCTGCACGCTGCCGGGGACTGACTTGGCGGCCGACGCCGCCACGTCCACCCGTTGCAGCAACGTCGCCGGATCGCTGCCGTGATCCGGATGCACCACCACGCCGACGGCGGTGTCCACGTCCAACGTGAGGGCGTCGAAGACCATCTCGTCCCGGATCTGCTCGCGCAGGTGGCCGGCGAGTTCCACCGCCGCCTCGGCACTCTCCAGACGCAACGTCACCAGGAACTCGTCGCCGCCGGCCCGACCGACCAGGGCCGCCGACGGTACGCATCCACGCAGCCGGTCGGCGACCTCGACCAGCACCTTGTCCCCCGCGGCGTGCCCGAGGGACTCGTTGACCTGGCGCAGGCGGTCGACGTCGAAGAGCAGCAGCGCCACCACCTCGCCGGGGGCCCGGATCCGGACCGCCTCGGTCAGCGCGCCGAGGATCCGACGGCGGTTGGGCAGTTTGGTGAGCCCGTCGTGGTACGCGTCGTGCCGCAACCGGTCGACCAGGCGCGAGTTCTCCAGCGCGACCGCCGCGTGGGCGGCGACCGTCTCGAAGACGGTCACGTCCGCGGCCCGGAACGAGTTGGTGTCGCCGAGCCGGTTGATCACCTCAAGGGTGCCGATGACCGCCTTGCCGGACCGCAGCGGCACCACGATCACGTCCTTGACCGAGGTCGACTCCAGCGTGTCGCGCAACTCCAGGTCGTCGCCGCCCAGCCGACTGCTGACCGCCACGGTCTCCTGCCGGGCCACCGCGACGTCCCGCAACGCGGCCGGGCTGTGCGTGGAGTCCAGCAGGCCGGGCTTGCCCTCCTGGGCGGTCAGCAGCACCTCCGGGTGGCGGCCCTGGGCCGGCAACCAGAGGGTGGCGGACTCCGCCTGCATCAGGCTGCGGATCCGGACCAGCAACGCGTCGATCAGGTTGCCGTCCGGTCCGCTCTCGGTGATCCCCTTGGTGAACTCGTACATCTCGGCGACCGTGCGGTGCTGCCGGAAGAACTGGGCGTACGAGCCGTAGACCAGCGCGAAGGCGATGCCCAGACCGGCGAAGAGGAACACCGCCCAGGGCGTGCCCTCCAGCGCGATGATGATCACCAGGCCGATGGCGAGGTTGATCGTGACCGCGAGCAGCATCGGCGGCGCCGCCCGGAGCATCTCCCGCCCGGCCTGCCAGCCCTGCACCACGGAGACCACCGCGACCACGGCGGCCAACGCGACGAGGGTGTGCGTACCCACGGCGACGGTCAGCACGGCCCAGGTACCCGGACCGACGCCACCCGGCTGCGGCAACACGTGGTAGACCACGGTCGCCAGAGATGTCGCTATCGCCGCGAGCGCGACGTTGAACCAGAACTTCGCCGGCAGCAGTTTGCGGCGGATCTGCACCACGATGGCGGCGGCCGTGTACGCCAGCACCACCGACAGCGGCGGCAGCAGATAGAGGGCGACGACCAACGGGATCTCGGTCGGCGTGGCGGCGAGCGCCTGACGCCGCACCACGACGTTGATGGTCGGCAGTGCGGCGGCCACCATCGCCGCCGTGAGCAGCAACGTCATCGGCCAGTCCCCCAGGGAGGGGGACGTCGTCAGCCCGAGGATCAGTGAGAAGACGACAGCACCAAGCGCCAACGGCCCGGTGACCAGCCAGGCGTACTCCGTCCGCCGTCGGATGGGGCGGGGGCGAGGCGTCATGGCTCCCCTAGCGACCTGAACTCAGCGGATCCCGGAGGGGCCCGGACGCGCGAAGGCCCGTCAGGGGATCAGCGACCCTAGGGTCGGCATGTTCCACTCGAGACCATTCGCCCTGACATCGAACTCCGCGACCGTGCTCGTCGCGAGAACCAGGCCGGAAACCAGCAAGAGGGAGCCGAGTAGCCGGCCCAAACGTCGAGCAGACATCTGTGCTCCTGAGTGGGGTGAAGGGAACGCGATGGAGGTCCCCCGATGGTGCCACAGCGAGTCGGCCGGTGGAAAGTTCACAGACCTGATGTTGGTCCGGTTGTCGTGCCGCACGACACGTACGTACCCGTCGCGTACAACGTCCGGGCAGGTCAGCGCTGGCAGCACCGGTGCCACTGAAGAAGAAGACACCAACCACCCATTCCCTACTAAGGCGGCGTAGCGGATCTAGCGGACAATGGCGAAGAATACTTTTGACCGGATAATGCGGAATGGCGGAAGACCTCCAATCACGCCACCGTAAGCGATCAGTTACCCCGCGTCCGCGACCACTCTTCCGCCTGCCCCGCGCCGACCCGCGTCCTCCATCGCGTGGCGGACAGCAGCCGGATCACCAGGTAGAGCACCGCCGGGCCGACACCCCATCGGCGACGGTGTGGAGCCGCACGAACCCAGAGTAGGCCGAACACACCATCGCAGTCACCCCCATGGATGGCCGAATCGTGCCAACCTACACGAAGGCGCTGCTCAACAGCGCCGACGGCCGATCTGTCGGGTACCCGCTCCCGCCGTCCGAGACATTCGGCGTCCTCGCCGACCAGCGGCCGGACGAAGAATGCGACCTTCCCGGTTCACCGCTACCCGACCTCGACCGGCTGAAGGTACCGACGGCTTCCGCATTATCGGACCCCGATTTCGTAGTCGATAAAGGCGCGGAGTCGCGTACGGGTCGACAGCCTTATGCCGTTCGCTGCCGGGCACGCTGGACCGAACTCGCGTTGACTGCCACCCGGAGAACACACCCCGAAGGCCGAGCGGATCATGGGCACCACCACTCCTCGCCGGGACAGTGCAGAGCAACCCGACGACTACAGGTAGCCGATTCCCGCCTGGGTGACGTGAGCCGCGAGTGGCACCGGCCCGTTCTCGTCCTCGTGCTGGCATGGCACTGCCGCAGGCGCGCACACCGCCATGTAGCTCCCCAGGAAGACCTTCCGCTGTCGGCCGCCGGTCTCGTACTTCACGTTCAGTCCGCGTCGGACCGTCCGGCCCTCCCCGACGAACTCGTAACCGAGCAGAATCTCGATGTGCACGGTGCCGTGAGGATGATCGACCGGGTCAACGGCTCCAGGATCGGGAATGACGAACCCGGCCGCATCCTCCGCACCGTCAAGGTCACGGTGAGTCGGCGGCCAGCCCTCGGAGTCCACCACGGGTGACCCTCGGGACGCGGTCAGCAACCGCACCTGAGCACCGAGCAGACGAGTCGAACCACCGTGCATGACCGGCTCGATGCTCTTGATCGTCACCGGCCCCTTGTCGATCCGAACGATTGTGACGCCGTCCGTGAGTCGATAACCGACAGCGAAGGACCCTCCCCAGCCGTAGCTACTCGTCTGGGCAAACACGTCATCGCCAAGCTGGTCAGAGGCCAAGAACGGCGAACCGCAGCCGCTGGCGGCGAGTGTCACGACAAGGACGCCCGCCATCCCCGCTCGGACGAACCGAGTGCTCACGCAACCTCCTCGACCTCACGGCGAGCCAGCCGCCGACAGGCTGCCCCGCCTTCTACAGCGCCGGACCGACGGCACGCGGGCATCGGCCCTCACAAGGATCCTGACAGCCCTCATCAATCCCCGACGGCAAGGGACTCGGCGCAGGAAGTCACTCAGGAGCGCAACGGGCTGGACTCAGCCGGACGGAGCTAGCTCAACGAGAACGGCCCCTGATCAGCATCTCTGCTGTTCAGGGGCCGTTGTCGCACCTGGTGGCGGGTAGAGGATTCGAACCTCTGAAGCTTTCGCGACGGATTTACAGTCCGCTCCCATTGGCCGCTCGGGCAACCCGCCAGGGCGTACCACCGCACCGTGGCGCGGCAGCGGAAGCAAGGATAGCGGCTACCACCGGCTCCGGCGCAACCGGGTACCGTCAGGGAGTCGTACCCCTGGGCATCGGGGGCAAAGGATCACAAATCAGCCGGACAGCAGGAGCATGAGCATGGCAGCGAACCCGTCGTTCGACATCGTCAGCAAGGTCGACCGCCAGGAGGTCGACAACGCCCTTCGCCAGGCGGAGAAGGAGCTCGCGACGCGGTTCGACTTTCGGGGGACCGGCGCGGAGATCTCCTGGTCGGGTGAGGAGGCGATCAGCCTCCAGGCGGAGACCGAGGAGCGGGTGAAGGCCGCGCTGGACGTCTTCAAGGAGAAGTTGGTCAAGCGCAACATCTCGATGAAGTCGTTGGACGCGGGTGACCCGCGCCCGTCGGGCAAGATCTTCAAGATCGACGCCAAGGTGATCCAGGGCATCGACCAGGAGAAGGCCAAGGCGATCAGCAAGAAGATCCGCGACGAGGGTCCCAAGGGAGTCCAGGCGCAGATTCAGGGTGACCAGCTTCGGGTCACCGGCAAGAAGAAGGACGACCTGCAGGCCGTCATCACGCTGCTCAAGGGCGAGGACTTCGGCGTCGCCCTGCAGTTCAACAACTACCGCTGAGGCAGCGGCCCCCGCGGTCGGCCGCCCCCCAGGAATACCGGGGGCGGCCGGCGGGCGGCGTCTGCGCCGAGCCGGTGCGAGCGGGGTACGCACGGCTCAGCCGGGTGCCTGGCGGCTGAGGTCCTCCCAGGCTCGGTACTCGTCGACTCTGGCCTGCTCCATCTGCCTGACGATGTCGTAGGAGTTGCTGCCGACGATGAGGCGTAGCGGCGGCTCGGGCAGGTCGACCAGCGTCATGATGACCGGTGCGGCGGTCTCGGGCGGCGGGCCGGCGTCGTCGCCCCAGAGTTCGGCCAGTTGCGCCCGCAGCGGCGCGTACGCCGGCCGGGGTTCGGTAGCGGTCATGCCCGACGTGTAGAGGCCGGTGTCGTAGCCGCCGGGCTGCACGATGCTGACCCTGATGCCGAAGGGCGCGAGTTCCATCGCCAGAGATTGGCTGAGCGCGTCGAGTGCGGCTTTGCCGGCCGCGTAGAGGCCGACGGAGGCGACGCCGCCGCCGCTGCCCATCGAGGTGACCTGGAGCAGGCGACCGCCGCCCTGGGCGCGCAGGTGCGGGATGACGGCCTGGGTGACCCAGACGGCGCCGAAGAAGTTGACGTCGAGGTGCTGCCGGATCTGTTCCTCGGTGGCTTCCTCCAGCATGCCGAGCAGCATCCCGCCGGCATTGTTGAGGACGACGTCGAGCCGACCGAAGGTCTCGGCCGCGCGGTCCACCGCCAGCGTGACGGCGGCCCGGTCGGCGACGTCCAGGGGCAGGCCGACCAGGGTGTCGGGGTAGCGCGCGACCAGCTCGGCCAGGGGTCCGGTGTCGCGGGCCGCTCCGACGACCCGGTCCCCTGCGGCCAGGGCGGCCTCGGTGACCGCCCGGCCCAGTCCACGGCTGGCTCCGGTGACGAACCACACGCGAGGATCTGCCACCCCGCACCTCCCTCGATCGAGTGAGACGAGACGGACCGTCTCGCTTGACGGATCGAGTCTGCTCCGCCGACACCGATCCGTCAAGACGGACCGTCTCGTCTCACTCTCGATATGCTCAAGCCCATGTTCCCGGCCCCGAGAAACACCGACCCGACCCAGGACCTGGCCACCACCCAGGCCCAGGCCACAGCCCAGGCACCGGCACCGGCACCGGCACCGGCACCGAAGCGTCCGGACCCGGCACGCCGGAGTGAACGGTCCCGGCAGGCCGTGCTGGGTGCCACGCGGGAACTGGTCTCCGAGGTCGGGTACGCGAAGCTCTCCATCGAGGCCATCGCGGCGCGGGCGGGGGTCGGCAAGCAGACGATCTATCGGTGGTGGCGGTCGAAGGGGGCCGTGGTCTTCGACGCGTTCCTGGCGTTGAGCGAGGAGGCCGGCGGTGTGAGGCTGCCGGACACCGGCGACATCGAGGCCGACCTGAGGACGGTGCTGCGGGCCACCGTCGCGGAGTTCGCCGACCCGGCGTTCGAGGCGCCGATCCGGGCGCTCAACCTGGAGATCGCGGCCGACCCGGAGTTGGCCGCGCAGTACCGGGAACGACTGGCGGCTCCGGTGGACGAGGCCAAGCGGGAGCGGCTGCGCAGCGCGCAGCGGGCGGGGCAGATCCGCGCCGACGCCGACCTGGACCTGACGCTCGAACTGCTCTACGCGCCGCTGTACCAGCGGTGGCTGCTCCGCCTCGGGCCACTCACCGACGAGTACGCCGACGCGCTGGTCGCGCACGTGCTCCGCGCGGTGCGCCCCGGACCGTGAGCGGGTGCCGGGGACACGGTCAGACGGCGGCGGGCTCTTCGAGGCGTACCGCGTCGGCTTCGGCGCGGGCGATGGGGCCGGCGGGCAGGGCCGCGACCCCGGCCCCGACGGCGACCGCCGCACCGGCGAACAGGAAGGCCCAGGGCACCCCGCCGGCCTGGTCGACGATCAGGCCGGCGACGGCACCACCGGCCGCGCTCGCGCCGACCGACATGGTCACCACCCAGGTGTACGCCTCGTTCAGCATGCCCAGCGGGGAGATCCGCCCGACCAGGGTGTTCTCCAGGGTCAACGCGGGCGCGATGGCGGCGCCACCGATGACCAGGGCGACGCCCAGCGCGCCCGCCGTGGGCATCACGGCGAACACCACGAAGCTGCCCGCCACCAAGCCCAACAGCCAGGCGAACTGGCGGGTCATGTTGAGGGCCGGACGGCGCAGGCCGAACCAGAACCCACCGATCGCGCTGCCGATCCCCCAGACGGCCAGCAGCACACCGGCGAGGCTGTCCGGGTCGTCGGCGGCGTAGCGGGTGGCGAACGCCGGCACGGTCACGCCGGTCGCGCCGAACGCGATGCCGAGGCTGGCCACGCAGAGCAGCAGCGCCGGGAAGCCGGGGACCCGCAGCGGGCCGAGCCCTCGGGTGCGGTGCTCACGGGAGTGCGGCTGCCAGCCGCGCATGGTGCGGCCGAGCGCCACCGCCACGGTGCCGACGAGGGTGACCACGGCCGCGCCGATCAGGGCCGCTCCGGCGTCGGCGAACAGGATGAAGCCGGCGACGAGCAGTGGGCCGAGCACGAAGACGATCTCGAACAGCGTCGTCTCCGCGGCGAGCGCCGTGTTGCGCAGGTGGTAACGGCCCGAGGAGACGCTGGTCAGGTCGTTCCAGGCGCCTCGGATGGCGGCGGTGAGCGGCGGGTACGACCCTCCGGCCAGCGCCGAGGCCACCAGCACCACGGCGAAGGGCACGGTGTCGGAGCGGGCCGACAGGAGTAGCCCGATCAGCGCCAGTGGATGGGCGATCGCGGTGCCGACCAGGACCGGGGTGGGACCGATGCGGTCGGCGATCCGTCCGGCGATCGGGCTGAGCGCGGCACCGGTGAGGGCGTAGCAGCCGCCGGCCAGGGCGGCCAGCGAGTAGCGGCCGGTGACCTGCTCCACGACGAGTAGCAGCGCCAGTGGCGTCATGCCGATCCCGAGCCGCCCGAGGATGCCGGTGATCAGCAGGGTCGGCGCACCTGGGATCTGCCAGACGCTCAGATACCGGCGCAGCCCGACCACCGTGCACCCCCACCGCAGATGTAATGAGCCAGATTCGTTTAGACCCTAACGCCCGGGTGGTGCCGCGCAACATGGTTATCGCGCTCACAGGCCGCACCGACGCGCCGCCCGCGCCGGATGCTCCGGCGCGGGCGGCGAAGGGGTTGGGTGGTGCGTCAGCGCTGGTAGCGGACCGGGCCGACCTGGGCGGCCATCTGCTCCAGCCGAGCCACGCGCTCCTCCATCCGGGGGTGCGTGGCGAACAGGGCGGAGATGCCGCCGCCCTTGAACGGGTTGTCGATCATCAGGTGGGCGGTGCTGGTGAGCTGGCCCTCGGCCGGCAGCGGTCGACGCTGGGTCCCCATGTGGATCTTCCGCAGCGCGCTGGCCAGGGCCAGCGGGTCACGGGTCAGCTCGGCGCCGGAGGCGTCCGCCTGGAACTCCCGGTTGCGGCTGATCGCGAGCTGGATAACGGTCGCGGCGAGCGGGCCCAGGATGACGGTGAGCAGCAGTACGACCGGGTTCGGGCCGTCCTCGTCACTGTTGCCGCCGAGCGGGATGAACAGAGCGAGGTTCGCCAGCATGGTGATGATGCCGGCCAGACCGGCCGCCACGCCGGAGATGAGGATGTCCCGGTTGTAGACGTGGGACAGTTCGTGGCCGATCACGCCCCGCAGCTCGCGGTAGTCGAGGATCTCCACGATCCCCTGCGTCACGCAGACCGCCGCGTTCTGCGGGTTACGCCCGGTGGCGAACGCGTTGGGCTGGGCGGTCGGGCTCACGTAGAGACGGGGCATGGGTTGCCGCGCCTCGGCGGCCAGTTCCCGCACCATGTGGTACAGCTCCGGGAACTGCGCCTCGGTGACCGGCTGCGCCCGCATCGAGCGCAACGCCAGCTTGTCCGAGTAGAAGTAGGTGAAACCGTTCATCGCCAGCGAGACGAGGACGGCGACGACCAGTCCGCCACTGCCGCCGAACCAGTAGCCCACCGCCAGGATCAACGAGGTGAGCAGGCCGAGCAGCGCGGCGGTCTTCAGACGGTTGTGGTGCACGATCACTCCTTCGGTGCACGGATGACGGGATCCGCTGACCGGTACAACAACCCGGTACCCGTAAACCATCCGCTTCATGACTGAGAGTTACCTGAACGGCAGTCATGACCAGGAGTGCGGTCGCGTTCAGCCTCCGGCGAGATCCAGCACGACCTGCGGTGCGAACCCGACCACCACGGCGAGGATCGTCGCCACCGCCAGCGCGGCGATCACCGCGCGTCCCGGTCGCACGGCGGGCGCGGCGGTCTCCCCCGGCGGCCCGTAGAGCAACGCCGCGACGCGCAGGTAGTAGGCCAGGCCGATGACCGCGTTCACCGCTACCACCAGGGCGAGCCAGTTCGCCTCGCCGCCGAGCAGCGAGCGGACCACCGTCACCTTGGCGAACAGCCCGGCCAGCGCCGGCGGCAGGCCCGCCAGCCCGACCAGCGCGAACGCCAGGCCGCCACCGATCCACGGGTGCCGGCGGGCCGCACCCCGCAGGTCGTCCAGGGTGCCGCCGTCCGCACCGGCCGGGCGCAGTGCCACCACCCCGGCGAAGGCGGCCAGTTCCAACAGCACGAAGAAGACGGCGTACGCCAGGGCGGCCGCGTACGCACCGGTGCGCGCGTCGGGATCGGCCAGGGCCAGCGCGCCGAGCGGAGCGAGGATGTACCCGGCCTGCGCCACCGAGGACCAGGCCAGCAGTCGCACCGTACGCCGCTGACGCAGCGCCACCAGGTTGCCCACGGTCATGGTCAGCACGGCGACCGTGGCCAGCACCGGACCGGTCACCTCGGCCGGCAACGCGTGCTGCACCACGGCGAGCAGGGCCACCACCCCACCGAGCTTCGAGGCCGTCGACAGGTACGCGGCCACCGGCAGCGGTGCGCCGTCGTAGGTGGCCGGCGCCCAGACGTGGAACGGCACCGCCGCCACCTTGAACGCCAGTCCCGCCACCACGAGCGTCACCGCCACCGTGGTCAACGGCAGGTCGAGTAGTGCCCCGTCGGCGAGAAGCCCGCCCAGCCGTTCCAGGTGCAGCGCGCCGGTGACCGCGTAGAGCAGCGCGGCACCCAGCAGCGTCAGCGTGGTGGCCACCACGCTCACCACGAAGAAGGTCACCGCCGCCTCGGCGCTGGCCAGACTGCCCCGGCGGAGCCCGACCAGCACGTACAGCGGCAGCGTGAGCACCTCCACCGCCACGATCAGGGTGATCAGGTCACCGGCCACGCCGAGCACCACGCCACCGGTCATCGAGCAGGCGAGCAGGAAGCAGTACTCCCCCACCGGGGTACGCCCGTCGCGCAGCAACGGCCCGGACAGCGCCAGCACCCCGACCATCAGCAGCGCCACCAGCGCCGCGACCAGAGCGGCCCGGCCGCCGAAGACGTACGAGCAGTCGGGGCCGACGCAGAACGTCCGCCGGTCCGGGAGGGTGCCGACCGCCGCCGCCCCCACGGCGGTGGCGACCGCACCGGTGACCGCCGAGGCCACCGTCGCCGCCGGACGGGCCAGCAGCAGGTCCACCAGGAGCACCAGGACGGCCGTCCCGGCGGCCAGGTACGCCGGCAGCAACGCGACGTGGTCCACACTCTGCACTTCGCTCATGCCGGCACTCCGCTCCGCTGCGTGCCGCCACGAGGCACCACCGCGCCGCGTTGACGATTCACTCGCTGACGCTCGCTCATGCCGGCACTCCGCTCCGCTGCGTGCCGCCATGAGGCACCACCGCGCCGCGTTGACGATTCACTCGCTGACGCTCGCTCATGCCGGCACTCCGCTCCGCTGCGTGCCGCCACGAGGCACCACCGCGCTGTACCGAAGATTCGCTCGCTCACGCTCGCTCATGGCAGCACTCCTACGAGGGCAGCCACCGGTGCCTCGGCGACGCCCAGCACCAGGGTCGGGGCCAGCCCGACGGCGAGGGTCAGCAGCACCAGCGGCACCCAGGCGGCCAGCTCGGCCCCCGCGATCCCCGGGCCGAGGCCGCTCACCGTCGGTGTCGGTCGGCCGTGGGTGACCCGGCGCAACAGCCGCAGCAGGTACGCCGCCGTCAACGCCCCGCCCAGCGCCGCCAGCACCGCCAGTGTGGTCCAGAGTGCGCCGCCCACCTGGATCGCGGCGACCACGGCGAACGCCTCGCCCCAGAAGCCGGCCAGACTGGGCAGCCCGAGCGAGGCGACCGCCGCGAAGGCGAGCAGCCCGGAGAGCCGGGGTGCGGTCTCCCGCAGCCCGGACAGTTCGCTCAACGCGCCGGTGTGCGTACGGTCCTTGATCGCGCCGGCCAGGAAGAAGAGCAGGCCGGTGATGATGCCGTGCGCCACGTTGCCGATCAGCGCCGCCTGGATGCCGGTGGCGGTGAGCGTGGCGATCCCGAGCAGCACGAAACCCATGTGCCCCACGCTGGAGTAGGCGATCAGCCGTTTCAGCTCGGTCTGCGCCAGGCAGACCAGCGAGCCGACCAGGATGGCGGCCACGGCGAGCACGCCGAGCACCGGTGCCGCCCAGCGGGCCCCCTCCGGGGCCACTCCGACGGCGACCCGGATCAGGCCGTACGTGCCCATCTTGAGCAGCACACCGGCGAGCAGCACACTGCCGACCGTCGGGGCCTGGGTGTGCGCGTCGGGCAGCCAGGAGTGCAGCGGCCAGAGCGGGCTCTTCACCGCGAAGGCGACCGCGAACAGGGTGAACGCGGTGAGCTGGGTGGTCCTGGACAGGCCCGTGCCGCCGGTCAGCGCCACGATGTCGGCGGTCCCGGCGGCGGCCACCACGACGTACACGCCGACCAGCAGCAGCACCGAGCCGAAGAGCGTGTAGAGGGCGAACTTCCGGGCCGCCCGTCGCCGCGCGTCGACCGCCGCCAGGTCGGCGCTGTCGCCGCCCCAGCCGACGATGATCGCGTACATCGGCAGCAGGACCACCTCGAAGAAGAGGAAGAACAGCACCAGGTCGAGGGCGAGGAAGGTGCCGAGGATGCCGACCTCGACCACCAGCAGCAGCGCCACCAGCGCCTTACCGCTGCCGCCGGTCGGCACCCGCCAGAGGCTGTAGCCGCAGCAGAGCAGCGTGAGCAGGGCGGTGAGCACCACCAGCGGCCAGGAGATGCCGTCCACCCCGAGGTGGAAGCGCAGGTCCAGGCCGGGTACCCAGGACAGGTCGACGGTGTGCCAGGGCAGCACCGCCCCGGCGGTGCCGTCCGGCAGGTACGCCGACCAGCCGGCGTCCCGGGCGGCGAGCAGCGCGACGGCCGCGACCAGGGTCAGCGCGGCGACGACGGTGCCCAGCACCCGCGCGCCCCGGTCGTGCGGCGTGGCCGCCACCGCCAGGGCACCGAGGGCCGGCAGCGCGAGCACCGCCACCAGCAGGACTTCCCCGGACGTCATGCCGCTCCTCCGATCAGGACGGCGGCCAGGCCGAGCAGCAGCGCACCGGCGAGCACCGCGACGACCGCCCGGGGCAGTGCCGCCCGGTGCAGGGTGCCCAGCCCGCCGCCGAGCGCGCTGGCCGCCCGCCCGGTGCCGGTGACCGCGCCGTCCACCACCCGCTCGTCGGCGGTACGGGCCAGCCGACCCAACGCGGTCGTCGGGCGTACCACCAGGGCGTCCTGGACGTCGTCGAGCCGGAACGCGCGGGCGAGGACCGGCCGCAGCGGACCCAGCGTGGTGGCCGGGTCGACCGCCGGATCACGCCGCCAGGCCAGGGCCACCCCGACCAGCAGCAGCGCCAACGGCAGCAGCATCAGCGGCCCGATGTGCACCAGCTCCGGCACGCCCAGCCCGCCGGGAGCGCCGGAGAGCAACCGGTCGGTGAACCAGGGCGAGAAGCCGGCCAGGCCGAGCAGGGCCGCCGGCACCGCGAGCAGCAGCAACGGCCAGCGCAGGGCGGCGGGCGGATCGTGCGGCGGGAGCTGCGGGGTGCGCAGCGTGCCGAAGAAGGCCCGCAGCAGCAGTCGGGTGGCGTACCAGGCGGTGATCGCCACCCCGACCAGCCCGGAGACCAGCACCAGCCATCCCACCCAGCTCGGGGCCGGGCCACCACCGAGCACGGCGTCGGCGGCAGCGGCCAGCACGCCCTCCTTGCTCCAGAACCCGGAGAGCGGCGGTACGCCGGCCAGCGCGCCCAGCCCGATCAGCATGCACCAGAAGGTGACCGGCATGGTGTGCCGCAGCCCGCCCATCCGGGACATCAGCGCGGTGCCGACGCTGTGGATCACCGCACCGGCGGCGAGGAAGAGCAGCGCCTTGAACGCGGCGTGGGTGAGCAGGTGGAACAGGGCGGCGGGCGGCGAGCCGACGGCCAGAGCACCGGTCATGTAGCCGAGCTGGGAGACCGTGGACCAGGCCAGCACCCGCTTGATGTCGTCCTGTGCGGTGGCGGCCAGCGCACCGAGCAGCAGCGTCACCGACGCCATCACGCCGAGCACGGCCAGCGCGACCGGCGTCGCCTCGAACAGCGGCCACAGCCGGGTGACCGCGTACACACCGGCGGCGACCATGGTCGCGGCGTGGATCAACGCGGAGATCGGGGTCGGGCCGGCCATCGCGTCGGGCAGCCAGGTGTGCAGCGGGAACTGGGCGCTCTTGCCGGCCACCCCGGCGAGCAGCAGCAGACAGGCGGCGGTGAGCGTGGTGGTGCTGTGGGAGTGGGCGAGCACGTCGTGGATCCGGAAGCTGCCCGCCGAGACGCCGAGCAGCGCGATGCCGAGCAGGAAGCCGACGTCGCCGACCCGGGTCACCAGGAACGCCTTCATCGCGGCGGCCGGGGCCTCCGGCAGCCGCCGGTCGTGGGCGATGAGCAGGTACGAGCAGAGACCCATCACCTCCCAGCCGACCAGCAGCAGGATCAGGTCCCCGGAGACCACCACCAGCAGCATCGCGGCGGTGAAGAGGCTGATCTGGGCCGCGTACGGCGGGTAGCGATGGTCGACGTCCCCGTCCTCGCGCGGGCCACCGCTCAGGTAACCGGTCGAGTAGACCTGCACGGCCAGGGCGACGGCGGTGACCGCGACGGCGACCAGCGCGGCGGCCCCGTCGAGGCGTACCCCGAGGGTGACGGCGAGACCGCCGAAGTCGATCCAGGTGGTCGACGCCTCCACCGGGCCGTCCAGCGTGACCAGCAGGGCGACCGCCAACGCGAGAGCACCGGCCGCACCGGTCACGCCGAGGGCGACGGCGGTCCGGCGGGCCGGATCGGCACCGAGGGCGGAGCCGCGCGGCGAGGGCGGCAGCAGCAGGCCGGTCAGGCCGGCGACCAGCGGGACCACCGGCAGCAGCACACCCAGCAACGTCGTGGTGCTCACCGCTCCCCCTCCGCGACCACGTCACCGGCCGGACCGGCGACGACCGGCGTCGGCTCGTCGGCCGGGCGCTCGGCCAGCGGGATCTCGTCCACCGCCACGCTGGCCCGCATCCGATAGAGCTGGAGCACGATCGCCAGCCCCACCCCGATCTCGGCGGCGGCCAGCACGATCACGAAGAGGGCGAAGACCTGCCCGCCGTGCGGCAGCAGCGCCTTGGCCGTGGTGTCGGCGGTGACCAGGATCAGGTTCACCGCGTTGAGCATCAGCTCCACGGCCATCAGCACCAGCACCGCGTTACGCCGCCGCAGGACGCCGTAGACGCCGAGGCCGAACAGCAGGGCGGCGGTGACGTACGGGATGACCGGTCTCACCGCGACCGCCCCTCCGACACGCCGCCCCCGGACGCCGATTCCCTGTCACGCGGTGCCCGACCGATGTCCGGCCGGGACAGCACGATCGCACCGACCAACGCCGAGAGCAGCAGTACGGAGAGCACCTCGAACGGCAGCACCCAGCTTCCGAAGACCTGCTCACCGATGCGCTCGGCGTTGCCCGGCCCGGGCAGTTCCACGGCGGTCCAGCGGTACGCGTCGACGAGCAGGGCCGACAGCCCGAGCCCGACGCCACCGCCGATCAGCGCGGCCGGCCAGCCGGGCCGGTCCAGGTCGTCCGAGGCGCCGATCGGTGCCCGGGTCAGCATCACCGCGAACAGCAGCAGCACCACCACCGCGCCGACGTAGATCAGCACCTGCACCCAGGCCACCATCTCGGCGGAGAGCACCAGGTACATCCCGGCCAGCGCGCCGAGGCAGACCACCAGATAGAGCCCGGCCCGGACCAGATGGCTGGTCGCCACCACCAGCACCCCCGACCCGACCGCCACCGCACCGAGGGCGAGCAGCAGGGCGTCCACGCCGGTCACGCGGGAGTGCCTTCCCCGGCATCGGTCTCGGGCGTACCCGCACCTGCGGCGCCGGGCTCGGCGGCGGGTGGGCGGGCGGCGGGGCGGCGCTCGGGGCGTACCGCCGGGGCGGTCGGCCGGGCGGCGGACGCGGCGGGAACCGCGGCCTTGCGCGCGGCGGCGGTCTCCTCCTTGGCCGGCTCACCCTGCGGGTCGTGCGCGGGCGGCGGCGGCACGGTCGCCACCCACTCGCCCAGGTGCTCCTTGTCGTGCAGCAGGTCCTTGATGTCGTACTCGGAGTACTCGAACTCCGGCGACCAGTGGAGCGCGTCGAAGGGGCAGACCTCGATGCAGATGCCGCAGTACATGCAGAGCGAGAAGTCGATGTCGAACCGGTCGAGGACGTTGCGCTGGCGGGGCCGGGCCGCGCCGGGCACCGCCACCTCCTCCTTGTGCGAGTCGATGTAGATGCACCAGTCCGGACACTCGCGGGCGCAGAGCATGCAGACCGTGCAGTTCTCCTCCATCAGCGCGATCACCCCGCGCGAGCGGGGCGGCAGGTCGGGCGCGACGTCCGGGTACTGCTGGGTGGTGGAGCGCTTCGTCATCGTCTTGAGCGTGACCGCCAGCCCCTTCACCAGGCCGCTGCCGGGTACGCCGGCCGACTCGCTTCGCTCGCTCATGCGCAACATCCTGCCCTGTGGCCACGGCCCGCGCGACCACCACCCGAAGGATCGCCACCGACGGCCCGACCGTGGCGTCCGGCGGCTCCCCGCGCCGGCCCGCGCATGATCGGCCATGATGGGATGCAGGACGACGTGGCGACACCTTGGGGGCGGCATGGGCGCGGGCGGTACGAACAGCGGCGGGAAGTACGTCGAGCAGGGCGAGTTCAACCGGGACCAGAACTACATCACCACCCGGATCACGGTCGACGGCCGGGACGGCTACCCGGTCGAGGCGGGTCGGTACCGGTTGGCGGTGAGTCGGGCCTGCCCCTGGGCAAACCGGCTGATCATCGTCCGGCGGCTGTTGGGGCTGGAGGACGCCATCTCGATGGCCGTCGCCGGGCCCACCCACGACGCCCGGAGCTGGACCTTCGACCTCGACCCGGACGGGCGTGACCCGGTGCTCGGCATCGAGCGGCTCCAGCAGGCGTACTTCGCCCGCTACCCGGACTACCCGCGCGGCATCACCGTGCCGGCCATGGTCGACGTGGCCACCGGGCAGGTGGTGACCAACGACTACAGCCGGATGAGCCTGGACCTCTCCACCGAGTGGACCGCACACCACCGCCAGGGCGCGCCGCAGCTCTACCCCGAGCACCTGCGCGACGAGATCGACGAGGTCAACGCGCTGGTCTTCAGCGACGTCAACAACGGCGTGTACCGCTGTGGCTTCGCCGGCAGCCAGGAGGGCTACGAGAAGGCGTACCACCGGTTGTTCGACCGGATCGACTGGCTCAGCGAGCGCCTGGCCGGGCAGCGGTACCTGGTCGGCGACACCATCACCGAGGCCGACGTACGGCTGTTCACCACGCTGGTCCGCTTCGACCCGGTGTACCACGGGCACTTCAAGTGCAACCGGCAGAAGCTGAGCGAGATGCCGGTGCTGTGGGCGTACGCGCGGGACCTGTTCACCACGCCCGGCTTCGGCGACACGATCGACTTCGACCACATCAAGCGGCACTACTACGAGGTGCACCGGGACATCAACCCGACCGGGGTGGTGCCGCTCGGCCCCGACCTGTCGAACTGGCTCACCCCGCACGACCGGGAGGCGCTGGGCGGTCGCCCGTTCGGCGACGGCACTCCCCCGCCACCCCCGCCGCCCGCCGAGCGGGTCGACCCCGCGCACACTCCCCTGCGCTGACCGCCCGCCGTGCGGCGGCGGCTCGCCGCCGGGCGGCGACCGTGCGGCGGCGGTGAGAGGTGTTAGGAGGGGACCCCTGCTATACCGGAGACGGTAGTAGGGGTCCCCTCCTTACAGGGCCACCCGGACGGCGGCGGTCAGCACGAGCTGGGCCAGCGCGGTCGGCACCAGCACCAGCCAGCAGAGCCGCTGCAACTGGTCCTCCCGCAACCGGGGGTAGGAGACCCGCAGCCAGATGATCACGAAGCTGACGGCGGCCACCTTGAGCAGGGTCCAGAGCCAACCGAGCTGGTCGTCCGCGAACGGCCCCTGCCATCCGCCGAGGAACAGCACGGTGGTCAGGGCGGCGATCACCACGATCCCGACGTACTCGGCCAGCAGCAGGAACGCGAACCGCAGTCCGGTGTACTCGGTCATGTACCCGAACACCAGCTCGGAGTCGGCCACCGGCATGTCGAACGGCGGCCGGCGGATCTCGGCCAGACCCGCCACGAAGAACACCACCATCGCCGGGGCCTGCCAGATCAGCCACCACGGCTGCCACGCCTCGACGATGCCGGAGAGACTCAACGTGCCGGCGGCCATCGCCACCGACGCGGCGGCCAGCACCAGCGGCAGCTCGTAGCCGAGCAGTTGAGCGGCACCCCGCAGCCCACCGAGCAGGCTGAACTTGTTGGCCGAGGCCCAGGCCGACATCAGCACGGCCAGCACCCCCACGCCGACCACCGCCAGCACGAAGAACAGACCCACGTCGAGCGGCTGACCGACGAGGTCGTTCGGGCCGAGCGGGATCACCAGCAGGGCGAGCAGGTACGGCACCAGGGCCACCGCCGGGGCCAGCCGGAACACCGGCCGGTCCGCCGCGCGGGGGGTGACGTCCTCCTTCTGCACGAACTTCACCCCGTCGGCGACGAGCTGCGCCCAACCGTGGAACGCGCCCGCGTACATCGGGCCGAGCCGACCCTGCATGTGCGCCATCACCTTGTGCTCGGCCTGACCCACCAGCAGCGGCAGGACGAGGAAGGCGGCCACCACCCCACCGATGCGGATCACCAGTTCCAGCCAGAGCGGCATCAGGGCGTACCCTCCTCGCCGGCTCCGGGCTCCGCCGGATCCGCCGCAGGGCCGGACTTCGCCGGGTCCGCGGCGGGGGCGGGTCCGGATTCCGTCGGGTCCGCCTCGGGGGCGGCGGCCCTGGGGGTACGCGGTGGGCGCGTACCCGGTGCCGGTCGGGCCGGACGCTCCCGAGCGGGCCGCGCCGGGGTACCGCCGCGGGGGCCCTCCCCGACACCACCGGCCCCGGCCGGGGTCGGCACCACGCCCCACTCCCCGGGTGCGGGTACGCCCGGCGGGCGGATCGGCCGCCGCCCGCCACCGGCTTCGGACTCGCCCGGTTCCTTCGCCCCCGGCCAGGGCTTCGCGACCCGGGAGGCGAGCACGAACTCCTTGCGCAGCGGATGGCCCTCGAACTCCGGCGGCAGCAGCAACGGTCGCAGATCGGCGTGCCCGGCGAAGTCGATGCCGAACATCTCGTGGGTCTCCCGCTCGTGCCAGGCGGCACCCGGGTAGACCGACACCACCGAGTCGACCGTGGGCGTGGCCCGGGACACCCGGGTCCGCAGCAGCACCCCGTGCCGGTGCGTGGTGGACCAGAGGTGAGCCACCACGTCGAACCCGTCGGCCAGCTCGTCGACCGCGGAGAGCCAGTCGAAGTAGTCGCAGGCCAGCTCCGGGTCGTCCCGCACCGCGAGCAACGCCGCCCGCCACTGCTGCGGGGGTACGTCGACGGTGGCCCGGGAGTGCGCCTGACCCCCGGAGAGCGTCGCGGTGGCCTCGACGGGGGCGAGCAGCGTGACGAGCCGCCGGCCGACCTCTTCCGGTGTCATGCCGCTGATCCTAGGGCGTGTCCGGCCGCCCGTGCCCGGCTGCGAGCCGGGTCCTGCGGTCGGTGACCCGGCCCACGGCCCGGCCGGTGGTGCGCGGCCGGGTGGAGATCCCGGCTTTGCCGGCGGCGGCCCGTCGGCGCCCGACAGGATGGGCCGGTGCGCGCTGTGACCGTGACCCCGGGAGTACCCGGCTCGCTGCGACTGCTCGACGACTACCCGGAACCCGCCACCGAGGAGGGCGCGATCCTGGTCGAGGCCGTCGCGGTGGGAGTCTGCGGCACCGACATCGAGATCATCGACGGGCAGTACGGCGAGGCGCCGCCCGGCGCCGACCGGCTGGTGCTCGGACACGAGTCGCTGGGCCGGGTGCTGGAGGATCCGACCGGCACGCTGCAGACCGGTGACCTGGTCGCCGGGATCGTCCGGCACCCGGACCCGCTGCCCTGCCCGAACTGCGCGGTGGACGAGTGGGACATGTGCCGCAACGGCCTGTTCACCGAACACGGCATCAAGGGACTGCCGGGGTTCGCCCGCGAGCGGTGGCGGCTGCAACCCCGGTTCGCCGTCGGCCTCGACCCGGAGCTGGGCGAGGTGGGCGTCCTGCTCGAACCGACGAGCGTGGTGGTCAAGGCGTGGGACCACATCGACCGGATCGGGCGGCGGGCGGAGTGGCAGCCGCGTACCGCCCTGATCACCGGTGCCGGGCCGATCGGCCTGCTGGCCGCCCTGCTGGCCAGCCAGCGGGGGTTGTCGGTGCACGTGCTCGACCTGGCCAGCGACGGACCCAAACCGGCGCTGGCCGGTGCACTCGGGGCCACGTACCACTCCGGGCCGGTCGAGGAACTCGACTTCGAGCCGGACGTGATCGTCGAGTGCACCGGCGCACCGGTGGTCGTCCTGGAGGCCATGTGCAAGGTCGCACCGACCGGGATCGTCTGCCTGGCCGGGGTCTCCAGCGGCGGCCGGATCATCGACTTCGACGCCGGTGCGCTCAACCGCACCCTGGTGCTGGAGAACAACGTCGTCTTCGGGTCGGTGAACGCCAACCGGCGGCACTGGGAAGCCGCCGCCGAGGCGTTGGCCCGCGCCGACCGGGACTGGCTCGGCGCGCTGATCACCCGCCGGGTGCCGCTGTCGGAGTACGCCTCGGCCTACTCCCCCGGCCCTCAGGACATCAAGGTCGTCATCGACTTCGGCGCCTGACCGGCCTCCCGGAGCTGCTACACGCCCGGCAGTTCACCGTTGCGGAACAGGTCCACGAAGAGCTGATGGTCCTGCCGGGCCCGCACACCGTACGCGTGGGCGAAGTCGACCAGGTGCGCGACGAAGCCGGCGGGGTCCGCGTCGACGGCCGCGACGATCGCCTCCTCGGTCGAATAGTCGACCAGGTCGTGGCTGGACTCGTCGTCGGCGACCGAGTGCATCCGGGCGACCGCCCGACCGAGGTCGGCCAGCACCCCGGCCAGTTCTTCGGGCTCGTTGACGTCCGCCCAGTCGAGGTCGGCGGCGTACGGGGAGACCTCGGCGACGAGTTGACCCACCCCGTCCAGCTCGGTGAAGCCGACCCACGGGTCGGCGTGCGCCTGGAGGGCGCGCTGCGACTCGGCCGTCCGGTGGCCCTGGTGGCGGAAGTAGCCACGGACACGCTCGTCGTCGACGTAGCGGGCGACCGCCGGGACCTGGGCCTGCTTCATGTAGATCAGGACGTCGTTCTCCAGCGCCTGGGTGTGCCCCTCCAGCAGCAGGTTGTACGACGGCAGCCCGGCCGAGCCGATCCCCACCCCCTTGCGCAGCACCACGTCCTTGATCTGCGCCGCCACCGGCCGGGTCTGGGTGCTGGCGGGCAGCGTGTCCAGGTAGTCCTGGAAGGCGGCGCAGACCCGCGCCCGGACGTCGTCGTCCACCTCGTACACGCCGTCGCGCAGCGAGAACCGCCGCTCGTACTGGTCCACGGTGGTCTGCTCGCGCAGCAGGTCGACCCGGGTGTTGAGGCGGGCCTGCTGGAGCACCCGGCGCAGGACGCCGTCGGCGTTGTCCAGCGTGATGGAACCGATCGCGTCGTCACCGCCGGCGGCGATGGCCCGCAGCTCGGTCAGGTAGTGCTCGGCGAACGCCGTCACCAGGTCGCTGATCACCCGGTCGGAGAGCGCCTTGGTGTAGCCGATCAGGGCCACGCTGGCGACGAAGCGCCGCAGGTCCCAGGTGAACGGCCCGACGTACGCCTCGTCGAAGTCGTTGACGTTGAAGACGAGTTGGCCGGAGCCGTTCATGTAGGTGCCGAAGTTCTCCGCGTGCAGGTCGCCGTGGATCCACACCCGGCTGGTCTGCTCGTCGAGGAACCGCTCGTCGGCGAAGTCGCCACGCTGGTCGGCATAGAAGACGCTGGCACTGCCCCGGTAGAACGCGAACGGCGACGCGGCCATCTTGCGGAACTTGCGCCGGAAGGCGGCCGGGTCGAGCGCCATCAGGGTGCCGAACTCCTCGGTCAGCACCTTGACGATGAAGGCGGAGCGCGGCTCCGCGAAGTCGGTCATGACCGCACGCTAGCGCCCGGCCGCCACCGTGGCGGCTACCGCGCCGAGCGGGGTGCCCCGCTGGCCCCGGATCGGGCGTCGCCGCGAGTTTCAGGAGGTCGGAGGGCGTACCGGCGGGGCGGTGAGGGAGGCCGCGTCGCGGGGTGGCACAGCCGGTGGGGCGCCGTCGGCGGGCCGCGCGTCGGCCGGTGGGGCGCCGTCGGCGGACGGTGCGTCGGCCGGTGAGGCGAGCGGGTCGGGGCGGGGTACGCCGCCGATGCCGGACTGCTCGGCGGCGATCTTCTCCTGGAGGCGGAGGATGCCGTGCAGCAGCGCCTCGGGCCGGGGCGGGCAGCCCGGCACGTAGACGTCGACCGGGATGAGCTGGTCGACACCCTTGGTCACCGAGTACGAGTCCCAGTACGGGCCGCCGCAGTTGGAGCAGGCGCCGAACGAGATGACGTACTTGGGCTCGGGCATCTGGTCGTAGAGCCGCTTGATCGCCGGGGCCATCTTGTCGGTGACCGTGCCGGAGACCACCATCAGGTCGGCCTGGCGGGGGCCGTGCGCGAACGGGATCACGCCGAGCCGCATGAAGTCGTGCCGGGACATGCTGGTCGCGATGAACTCGATGGCGCAGCAGGCCAGCCCGAAGTTGAAGACCCAGAGCGAATACCGCCGGCCCCAGTTGAGCACGAACCGGATCGGCTCGCCGAGCACCGCCGGTAGCTGCACGACCGTCCCCTTCCCGTCCCCGACAGTCAACCACAGCGCCCGTCCGGCCCGGCCGGGCCGCTCGGTAAGGAGGGGTCCCCTGCTAACGCCTCGTGTATATGAAGGGCCCCCTCCTAACAAGAAAGCGCTCAGAACGACGGGCGTTGCAGCAGACTCACGAACTCCACCAGGAGGCGCTCCCGCAGCGCGGGTGGGGCGGCGTCCAGGAGAGTGTTCACCGGTGCCATCCGGTCCGGCAGTCCACCGCCACCACCGAGGCCCAGTCCGGCGGCCAGCCCGGCGACCAGGTCGGCGGTGAGCGCCTCCGGGGTGAGCGCCCCGGCCAACGCGAGCAGGTCCGGCGGCAACGCGACCGGGCCGGCCGCCTCGGCCGCCGCGACCGCCTCGGCCAGGTCGGCGCCGAACTCCGCCGCCGTCGGCGCGACCGCCGCGGTCACCGTCAGGTGCACGCTGCACGGCATACCGGCGTACGCGAGCTGGGGCTGGGTGTGCCAACCCCGCGCGGCCAACTCGTCGACCAGGACGAACAGGTCGGGGCCGGACTCGGTGGCGGTGAAGCAGACCACGGTCGACTCGGGCTCGGCGACCAGCCGCAGCCCGTCGACGCCGCGCACCGCGTCGGCCAGTACCCGTACCGCCTCCCGGGTCCGGCGGGCCAGCTCCAGGTAACCGTCGTCGCCGAGATGGCGAAGGGTGGCGTACGCGGCGGCGATCGGACCACCGGACCGGGTGGAGGAGATCACCGGGTTGACCATCGTGTACCCGGGCCAGTCGGCGTACGCGAAGTACTGCGGTGCGCGCAGCCCGGCATCACGGTGCAGCAGCACCGAGACGCCCTTCGGCGCGTAGGCGTACTTGTGCAGGTCCACCGAGATCGAGGTGACCCCGGTGACGGCGAAGTCGAACGCGGGCAGGTCGGCGCCGAGGCGACGCAGGTAGGGCAGGGTCCAGCCGCCGAAGCAGGCGTCCACGTGGCAGCGCACCCCGGCGGCGGCGGCCGTCTCGGCGATCTCTGCCACCGGGTCCACCACGCCGTGCGCGTACGAGGGGGCGGAGCAGACCACCAGCACGGTCTCCTGCGTGATCGCGGCGGCCACGTCGGCGACCGAGGGGCGGAGCGTGTCGGGGTCGACCGGCACCGTGTCGAGCGCCACCCGCAGGTAGTGGGCGGCCTTGGCGAACGCGGCGTGGGCACTGGCCGGCACCACGATCCGGGGTGCGGTGATCTCGGGCCGGGCGTCGCGGGCCGCCTTGACGGCCAGGATCAGCGACTCGGTGCCGCCACTGGTGACACTGCCGACCACCTCCGGCGCGCTCGTGCCGGGCCCGCCGCCGAGGACCCGCGCCGCCGCGCCGACCAGCGCGTTCTCCATCGTCAGCAGCGAGGGGAAGGCGGTCGGGTCGAGCCCGTTGACGTGTGCGCTCTCGGCGTACGCCGCCGCCGCCAACTCGTCCAGCCCGGCGACCGCCGCGTCGTACACGTACGCGAACAGTCGCCCGCCGTGCGTCGGCCGGTCGGCCTCCCGCAGCCTGCGGACCTCCGCCAACACCTGTTCCGCCGGTACGCCGTGTGCCGGCAGTGCCGACCCGCTCTCGTCGATCATGGAGTAGTGGTGCCCTTTCCGTGGCTTTCAACAGCATTCGTCCCGGCGACAACTCCATGATCGACGCCGGAGACACGGGGGGCGTCGGGAGCGTCGGGGAGGGGGGAGGCGTGGGGGGTGAGGGTGGCCAGGAGGGTGGGGGTCAGGTCGTAGGGGCGGAGCAGGAGGGTGGCCAGGCCGATCAGCAGGGCCGGGAGGAGGGTGAAGCCGAGCAGGACGCCCAGGCGGGCGGTGTCCGACTGGACCGCGGCGGTGCCGGTGGTGGAGGAGACGTAGCCGGTGAGCGCGAGCACCAGACCGAAGACGCCCGGACCGAGGGCCAGGCCGAAGGTCTCGCCGGCCGTCCAGAGGCCGGTGAAGACGCCCGCCTGCCGCCGGCCGGTGCGCGCCGTGTCGTACGCGATGCAGTCCGGGAGCATGGCCAGCGCGAACACCTGCTGACCGGCGTACCCGACGCCCAGCGCCGCCACCAGCAGATAGACCACGACGGCGGGCAGCACCGGCGCGGCGACCAGGGCCAGCCCACCGGCGGAGAGGATCAGCGACGCGGCCACCAGGGCGGCCAGTTTGCCCAGCCGGGCACCCACCCGCGACCACAGCGGCATCACCACCAGCGCCGGTCCGACGAAGCAGAGGAACAGCAGGGTCGGACCGGTCGTCGGGTCGCGCAGGATCTGGTCGGCGAAGTACTGCACCCCGGCGAGGATCGTGGCCACCCCGGCGGACTGGACCACGAAGCAGAGCAGCAGCGCCCGGAACGGCCGGTTCCGACCGGCGACGGTGAGCTGGGCACGCAGGCTCGGCTCGCTCTCCCCGACCGAGCCCTGCGGGGCCGACCGGGTGCCGAGGAACGCGCCGACGGCACCGACCGCGATCAGGGCGGCCACGAAGACGCCCATCCAGCGGTGCCCCGGCACGCCACCGCCGGCGGCGTCGCGGACCAGCGGGGCCACCGCACCGGCGACCAGGATGGCCAGCGCCAACACCGCGATCCGCCAGGTCATCATCCGGGTACGTTCGGCGTAGTCGTCGGTCAGCTCGGCCGGCATCGCCACGTACGGCACCTGGAAGAAGGCGAACGCGGTGGCCGTCGCCAGGAAGGCGATCGCCACGTACGCCCCGGCGGCCGGTCCGGCGCCGAACGGCGCGGCGAAGATCGACCCGAACAGCACGGCCAACGCCAACCCACCGACGAGCAGGTACGGCCGGCGGGCACCCCACCTCGACCGGGTCCGGTCGGAGATCCGCCCGGCGACCGGGTTGACCAGCACGTCCCACGCCTTCGGCAAGAGCACCAGCAGGGCCGCCACTCCGGCGGCCACCCCGAGCGTGTCGGTCAGGTACGGCAACAGCAGCAGCCCCGGCACGGTGCCGAAGGCTCCCGTGGCCAGCGAACCGAGCGCGTACCCGGCGTGCACCTTGCGCGGCAACCCGGCCGCCCCTGCTCCACCCGGCGACGCGTTCATGGCGCCGAATGTTACTCACGTTATGGCGCGGGTCACATCCCCTCTCCGGGCTGCCACTGCGCCGCCCGCATGTCGACCCGGCCCGCGCGCAGCGGCGTACCCTCGCTGAGCCACCGCGCCCGCGCCTCGGCGGCGAGGCGTGGTGGCATCGTGCCGGTGGCGTTGACCACGCGGTGCCAGCCGACGGCCCCACCGTGCCGCGCCATGATCGATCCGATGAGTCGGGCGGACGCCCGTCCGGAGCGCTCGGCGAGCGCGTCGGCCACCCCGCCGTACGACATCACCCGGCCCGGCGGTATCCGGTCGACGAGCTCCAGCACCGCCTCGACGTACTCGTCTGGTGTCACAAGCGGCCAGACTATGGGAAGGCCGCCGGGCCGTACCGCGCCGACCACGCAGAATAGGCGGGTGCGTGACGCGGTAACGGCGGCCCGGCGGGTCGTTGTCAAGATCGGTTCCTCCTCGTTGACCACCGCCACCGGCGGTCTGGACGACGGGCGGGTGGACGCGTTGGTCGACGCCCTCGGGACACGGATGGCCGACGGACGTGAGGTCGTGCTGGTCTCCTCCGGCGCGATCGCCGCCGGCCTGGCCCCGCTCGGGCTCTCCCGGCGACCACGGGACCTGGCCACCCAGCAGGCCGCCGCGAGCGTCGGTCAGGGCCTGCTGATCAGGCGGTACGCTGCCGCCTTCGCCCGGCACGACCGGACCGTCGGGCAGGTGCTGCTCACCGTCGACGACGTGACCCGCCGGGCGCACTACCGCAACGCGTACCGCACCCTGCGCAAGCTGTTGGATCTGCGGGCGGTGCCGATCGTCAACGAGAACGACACGGTCGCCACCGAGGAGATCCGGTTCGGCGACAACGACCGGCTGGCCGCGCTGGTGGCCGCGCTCGTCGACGCCGACCTGCTGGTGCTCCTCTCCGACGTCGACGCGCTCTGGACCGGCAACCCGTCACGTCCCGGTGCCCGCCGGATCGCCGAGGTACGCGACGAGTCGGACCTGGTCGGAGTCGACGTCGGCGGTGCCGGGCGGGCCGGTGTCGGCACCGGTGGCATGGTGACCAAGGTCGAGGCGGCCCGGATCGCCACCGGATTCGGCATCCCGGTGGTGCTGACCTCCGCGCCGCAGGCGGTCGCGGCGCTGGCCGGTGAGCCGGTCGGCACCTTCTTCCATCCCAGTGTCAGCCGCCCGGCCGCGCGGCTGTTCTGGCTGGCGCACGCCACCGCGCCCCGGGGACGGCTGCACCTCGACCCCGGCGCGGTCGCCGCGGTGGTGGGCCGCCGCAAGTCGCTGCTGCCGGCCGGGATCACCGCCGTGGACGGGGCGTTCACCGCCGGCGACCCGGTCGACCTGGTCGACACCTCCGGCGCGCCGGTCGCCCGGGGACTGGTCAACTACGACGCGGTCGAGCTGCCCGGCCTGCTCGGGCGGTCCACCTCGGATCTTGCCGCAGCGCTCGGTCCGGCGTACGAACGGGAGGTCGTCCACCGCGACGACCTGGTGTTGCTGTGAGCGGACGATCCGCCGGCTTGAAGTGATTGCAGGGGGCCCTTCCTATGCACGAGGCGTTAACAGGGGGCCCTTCCTTACATCGAAGGAGCGTGTCATGAGCGTGAGCGAGCAGGCCCGGCGGGCGCGTACGGCGGCGGAGGCGCTGGCCGTGGCGACACGTACGGCCAAGGACGCGGCGCTGCACGCGATGGCCGACGCGCTGGTGGCGCGTACGCCGGAGATCCTCACCGCGAACGAGGCGGACCTGGCGGCCGGGCGGGAGGCCGGGCTGAGCGCGGCCGTGCTGGACCGGCTCGCCCTCAGCGAGACCCGGGTGGCCGGCATCGCCGACGCGCTGCGCCAGATGGCCGGGCTGCCCGACCCGGTGGGTGAGGTGGTACGCGGCTCGACCCTGCCCAACGGGCTGGAGCTACGGCAGATCCGGGTGCCGTTCGGCGTGGTCGGGATCATCTACGAGGCGCGGCCGAACGTGACCGTGGACGCCGCCGGCATCTGCCTGAAGTCGGGCAACGCGGCGCTGCTGCGCGGTTCCTCGTCGGCCGCGCACTCCAACGCGGCGCTGGTGACGGTGCTGCGGGACGCCATCGACGGTGCCGGGCTGCCCGCCGACACGGTGCAGTTGCTCGACGCCACCTCACGCGACTCGGTCAAGGAGCTGATGCGGGCCCGGGGGCTGGTGGACGTGCTCATCCCGCGCGGCGGCGCGTCACTGATCCGCACCGTGGTCGAGGAGTCGACGGTGCCGGTGATCGAGACCGGGGTGGGCAACTGCCACGTCTACGTGGACGCCGCCGCCGACCCGGTCAAGGCCGTCTCGATCACCCTCAACGCGAAGACGCAGCGACTGTCCACCTGCAACACCGCCGAGTCGCTGCTGGTGCACCGGAACGTGGCGGACGCCGTACTGCCTCCGATGCTGACGGCGTTCGCCGAGGCCGGGGTGACGGTGCACGGCGACGCCCGGACGGCGGCGTACTCGGACGCGGTGGTGGCCGCCACCGACGAGGACTTCGCCACCGAGTACCTCTCGGCCGACATCTCGGTGGCCGTGGTCGACTCGCTCGACGCGGCGGTGGCGCACATCCGGCGGTACGGCAGCGGCCACACCGAGGCGATCGTCACCGACTCCCAGTCGGCCGCCCGGGAGTTCGTGGCCCGGGTGGACGCGGCGGCCGTGATGGTGAACGCGTCGACCCGGTTCACCGACGGCGGCGAGTTCGGCTTCGGTGCCGAGATCGGCATCTCCACCCAGAAGCTGCACGCTCGTGGCCCGATGGGCCTGCCGGAGCTGACCAGCACGAAGTACGTGGTCACCGGGGACGGTCACCTGCGGAGCTGAGCGGCAGGCGCCCGATCCCGGTGGCAACGACTGGCCCTGGTGGCACCGGGATCGGCCCTGGTGGCACCGCACGGACCGTGGCGTCGACCGGGAGACGGTGGCATCGGCCGGATCAGCGGAAGGCGCGGATCACCGCAAGGGTGGCGTGCACGTCGAACTGGTGGCCGTCGTCGCTGCTCCAGCCGCCGTCGCTGCGTTGCGTCTCGGTGAGCCGGCGACGGGCCGCCACCATCGTCCACTCCTGTTCGTCGACCTCGACGCGGCGCAGGGTCGAGGCGAGCCAGGCGGCGTCGGCCGGAGACGCCTCCGGCATCCGCTCGGCGAGCAACGCCTTGATCCGTGCCGATTCGTAGAACAACTGCTGCCGGTGCAGGACAGCCGCACTCAGCCAGCCGGCGGCCAGGAAGGACGGCCAGCTGCCGTCGGGGCGCAGGTGGGCGGCGAGCGCCTGCCCGGCGGCGTGCACCACCCCGGCGTACGCGCCGCCGACCCGGTGGTCCAGCGGCCCGGCGGCGCGGGCGTCCAACCCGGCCACTGTGAGCCAGAAGGCGGCGTTGGCGGTCAGGTAGAGCCGCGCCTCCGGGCTGCCCGGCCGGGCCCACTCCGGGGCGGTCTCGGCCAGCGCCGGATCCTCCTCCCAGCAGCCGTCGCGCTGTTGGGAGGCGGCGAGCCAGTCGAGTGCGCGACGCGCGGCCGGGCGACCCAACGCCCCGAGGTCGTCCAGTTCGGCGAGACGGAAGCAGGTCGCGTCGACCGAGGCGACCGGGTCGCCCCAGGAGGCGGGCCAGCCGCCGCCCGAGGTCTGGCCGACCTCGGCACTGTCCAGCGTCTCCGGTTGCGGCGGCGTGCCGGTGCGCAGCCAGGAGAGACGGGCACGTTCGACCGTGTCCCCGTGAGCCACCACGAATCCGATCGCGGCGTCGATATCGACCACGGCGGTCACGCTACCGGCGGGAACATGATCCCGCCTCGGTACAACGGGCAGGTGGGACCGGCCGTCGGCCGGGTGGCGCGCGGGCCGTCGGCCGGGTGGCGCGCGGGCCGTCGGCCGGGTGGCGCGCGGGCCGTCGGCCGGATGTTAGGAGGGGTCCCCTGCTATACCTGAGGCGTTAGCAGGGGACCCCTCCTTACATCAGTACGCGGGCAGGGAGGGATCGATCTGCTTGATCCAGGAGAGCACGCCGCCCTGGACGTGCACAGCATCCCGGAAGCCGGCCGCCTTGAGCGCGGCGAGCGCCTCGGCGGAGCGGACACCGGACTTGCAGTGCAGCACGATCTGCCGGTCCTGCGGGAGCTTGGCGAGCGCCTCGCCGGAGAGGATCTCCCCCTTGGGGATCAGCGTCGCGCCGGGGATGCGGACGATCTCGTACTCGGCCGGCTCCCGCACGTCGACCAGGAAGATGTCCTTGCCGGCGTCCTGCCACTCCTTGAGCTCGGCGGCGGTGATGGTCGCGTCGACGACCGCCTCCTGGGCCTCCTCGGAGACCGCGCCGCAGAAGTCCTCGTAGTCCTCCATCAGGTCGGTCAGGGTGGCGTTCTCGCCGCAGAGCACGCAGTTCGGGTCCTTGCGAACCTTGATCTTGCGGTAGCTCATCTCCAGGGCGTCGTAGACCATCAGCCGGCCGACCAGCGGCTCACCGATGCCGGCGAGCAGCTTGATCGCCTCGTTGACCTGGATCGAGCCGATCGAGGCGCAGAGCACACCGAGCACGCCGCCCTCGGCGCAGGAGGGGACCATGCCGGGCGGCGGGGGCTCCGGGTAGAGGCAGCGGTAGCAGGGGCCGTGCTCGGCCCAGAACACCGACGCCTGGCCGTCGAACCGGTAGATCGACCCCCAGACGTACGGCTTGCCGAGCAGCACCGCCGCGTCGTTGACCATGTACCGGGTGGCGAAGTTGTCCGTCCCGTCCACGATCAGGTCGTACTGGGAGAAGATGTCCCGGACGTTGTCCCGGTCCAGCGCGGTGTTGTGGATCTCGACGTTGACCAGCGGGTTGATCTCGCGGATGCTCGCCGCGGCGGACTCGGCCTTGGATCGGCCGATGTCGGAGACCCCGTGGATGATCTGCCGCTGCAGGTTGGACTCGTCGACGGTGTCGAAGTCGATGATGCCGAGCGTGCCGACACCGGCGGCAGCCAGGTACATCAGCGCGGGCGAGCCGAGACCACCGGCGCCCACACAGAGCACCCGGGCGTTCTTCAGCCGCTTCTGCCCGGTGACTCCCACGTCGGGGATGATCAGGTGACGGGAGTAGCGGCGGATCTCGTCTACGGTCAGCTCGGCGGCAGGCTCGACGAGCGGGGGCAACGACACGGTGGACTCCCCGGGATCGATGTGGCGGTCAACCGAGCCATTGTTGCTCGCCGGCCCACCCGCCGACCATGAGCAGCGACACGTCGCCCGGCATGCGGGAGCGGGAATATCCCGGACCGGGTGACGGCCGGGGTCAGGTGGCCGGGTCGCCGACGTACCGCAGGCCGTCCAGGTACGGCCAGGCGTACGCCAGGCAGCCGTCCAGGCCGTACGTCTGCTGCTGCATCACCGGCGCCGGTCGGCCCGCGCCGGGGCACGTCTGGTGCCCCTCCCCGAACTCGTGGCCCACCTCGTGGTTGATCACGTAGGCCCGGTACACCGCCAGCGGCGCACCGTAGCCGGGTACCGCCTCCGCCCAGCGCGCCAGGTTGATGATCACCTTCCCGGGTAGCCGGCACGAGGTGTAGCCCTCGGTGCTCAGACCGCCGGTCGCGCACATCGCCTCGGAGGTGGCCGGCGTGGCCAGATAGAGAGTGAAGTCGGCGTACTCCGGGTCGTCGATCCGGCGGACCCGCAGGTCCCCCGAGCCGATCCAGCTCCGCGGATCACCGAGCACCGCGTCGACCTCGGCGGCGAAGGCGTCCGGGTCCTGCCCGGTGCCCTGCTCGACGGCCACCCGGTAGTGCACGACCCGGCCGTCCAGGCCGCGCACCGGGGACGCACCGCCGGCCACCGCGAAGCTGCCCGCACCGACCATCGGGTACGCCGGTCCCGATGGCGCGGTCGCCGTGTCGTCGTACGCCCGACCGGCCGGTGCCGCGCCGGTCGATCGTTCCTCGGCCGGTGCGATGCGCAGCACGAGGGTGACCGTCAGCGCCAGCGCCACCGAGAGGGTCACGACCAGCCGGCGTCGACGCCGACGGACCGCCGGACGCTGCCCCGGCGGCGGCTCCTCCGGCCGGGACTCCGGCGGATCGTCCGGCAGCCCGGGGCTGCCGTTGAGGGGCGAGGACGGCATATGCCCATCGTCGCACTCTAATCGGGCATATCAGAGCATTACCGCACGGTCGGTCCGCCTCTACAGCGGCGGGCCGGCGTACCGCTTCCCGTCCAGGTACGGCCACGGGTTGGCCACGCACCCCTTGAGGAAGATGGTCTGCTGCATCATCACCGGGGCCGGCTCACCCCGCCCCGGACAGCGCTCGTGCCGGTGGCCCAGCTCGTGCCCGACCTCGTGGTTGACCACGTACGTGCGGTAGACCGACAGCGGCACCTCGGCCTCGACGTAGTGCGGCACCGACTGCCGCCACCGGTCCAGGTTGATGATCACTTTCCCGGGGGCCCGGCACGAGGTGTACGGGCGGCCGCCGATCCGGATGTCGACCCCACCGGCCGCACACATCCGCCCCGCCGTGGTGGCGGTGGCCAGATAGACGGTGAAGTCGTACCGGGACGCGGTCTCCACCTGCCGCAACCGCAGCTTCCCGCTGTCCACCCAGCTTCCCGGCCCGGCCAGCGCCGTGTGGACCGCCAGGGCGAACTCGCCCGTGTCCACGCCCGCGCCGGACTCGACCGCCACCCGGTACCGCCGCACGTCGCCGGCCGTACCCAGCACCGGACCGGTCCGCTCGTCGTAGTCGAAGCGACCCGGCCCGGACGACGGGACCGGCCCGGACTCCCGCAGCACCGGCTCGGGCGACGGGACCACCGCCGACGGCGACGGTGACACGGGCGACGGCGAGACCGAGGGCGGCACCGGCGGTGGGGACGCCACCGCCGCCACCTCGTCGGCGGAACCGACCGGGGTCCGGGTCACACCGGTCACCAGCGCCGCCCCCGCCCCGAGCGCCACCACCAGCACGGCCAGCCGGCGCACCACGGCACGCCGCGACATGGTGGTCGTGGCCGGTCCCGGTGACCGGGTGTGCCGACCGACGGAGCCAGACCGCCCACGACCACCAGGACTACGCATTCGGGTCATCCTGCCAGGTCAGCTCTCCCGGGCGCACTCCGCCGACTCGGTCAGAAGCCCGACCACGGCTCGCGCCACCAGGCGCGGCACCTCCAACTGCGCGACGTGCCCGACGCCGTCGAGCATCAGCAGCCGACTGTCCGGGATGACCCGAGCGGTCTGCGGTGCCACGCGGACGTCGACCAGGCGGTCCTGCCGACCGCCCACCACCAGCGTGCGGGCCCGCACCGCCCCGGCCATCCGCCACAGCGACCCCGACCCCGGCAGGTACGACCGTAGGAAGCTGGAGACGATCCCCCGGAACGTCCGGACGTACGCGGCGGCGTAGTGGCTTTCCTCGTACCGCACCCGGACCTCCTCCACCGCCTCCTGCCGGCGCTGTTCGGAGATCCGGCTGATGTCGGCCACGCACGCCTCCATCGACTGCTGCGCCATCACCTCCGGCGCGAGTTGGGCCAGCCGCCAGGCGGCCAGTTGCTCGGCGCGGGGTATCGCCAACAGTGGCAGCATCCGGCCCTGCAACGACCGCCGGAAGTCGAGGAACGGCAGGGCCGGCGACACCAGGGTCAGCGTCCGCACCAGATCCGGCCGCAGCGCGGCCACGCGGACCGAGACCGCCCCGCCCAGCGAGTTGCCGAACAGGTGCACCGGGCCCCGGTCGGAGTGCTCGATCCAGCGGATCACCCGGTCCGCGAAGGACGGCAACGTGTAGCGCAGGCCCGGCTCACTGCGCCCGAACCCCGGCAGGTCGATCGCCTGACCGTCGAGGCGGTCGGCGAGCAGGCCGGCCAGGTCCGTCCAGTTCTGCGAGGACCCGCCCAGGCCGTGCACGTACAGCGCCGGCTCCGCGTCCGGGCCGGTGGCCGGCGTCTCCCGGACATAGGTCACCGTGCCGTCCAGGCGTACCTGCCGGCCCGGCCAGGGCGGCGGCATCGAGGGGGCGGGCAACAACCGATCGGGCCAGAGGGTGGCAGGCTTCACCACTCCAGTCTGCCCCGAACGGGTCAGGCCAGCAGAGCCTCCAGCCGCCGGTTGACCGCGGCCAGGCTGGCGCGGACCACCGCCTGCCGGGGGTCGCCGGCCACCAGCGCCGACCCGGCCAACTGCTCGACCCATCCGTCGCAGACCAACAGCACCACGACGGTGGCCACCTCGCAGTTGCCGAACGGCACCACGGCGGCGTGCTCCACGAAACAGCGTCCCCGCTCGGCGGTGGGGTCGGCGCCGCGCAGCAGCTCGTCGATGGCGGCCGCGGCGGCCACCGCGCAGAGCCGCAGCACGTACCCGTCGACGGCCGGGCCGGTGGCGTACCCGGCGGCACTCTGGTCCCCGGCGAGCAGGCGCACCTCGACGGTCGCGTCGAGACCGAACGTGCTGACCTGGACGTGGTCGAGCACCACCCGGGGACCGGGCACCCCGCCGGTGTCCAACGGCCGGGACGGCGCGGACTCGGTCGTGGTGAGCTGCCCACCCGAGTAGGAGGAGCCGAGTGTCGCCGGGCTGCCGGTCGGGCCGGGTTCCTCGACGACGGCCCGTCCCCGGGGCGGGGCGGGCGTCGGGCGTCGGCGGCGGGCGGGCTCCGGCTCGGTGCGGGACGGTGGGGCCTCCGTCCGCGCTACCGCCGGGCGGGACGGTGGGGCCTCGGTCCGGACCCCCGCCGGGCGGGCCGCCGGACGTCGGGGCTCGACGGGCGGACGTGACTCGCCGCCGTCGCGGGGGTCGGTGGAGCGGCGGCGCACCGGCACGGCCGGTGGTCCCGGCGCTTCGCTCGGCGCGGCGGCCAGCCCCATCCGCTCCTGGAGCAGGCGGGCGACGTGCCGGCTCACCTCGGCCGGGTCGGCACCGTCGGAGAGGTCCAGACGCAGGCTGTGGGCACCGGCCGGGGTACGCCGCAGGGCCGCGTCGCGTACTCCCTCCACGCCCCGCACCGCGTCGAGGATCGCGTTGACGTCGAAGCCCTCGGGCCGCTCACGCAGCGGTGCCGGTTCGTCGTCGCGACGCAGATGGGTGGCGATCCGGGCGAGTTCCGGGGTTTCGGCGGGTGGGTCCACGGCTGGCGGCTCCGGCACGACGGGCACGTCCGGCTCGGCGGGGACGCGCTGCGGCAACACCGCCGAGGTGCCGTCCGGCGACCGCTCGCCGGGCGTTTCGGGATCGGGAGCTGATCGGCGGGCCGCGTAGGGGGCCGCGCTCGTCGGGACGGGCGCGGACGGGGTGCGTTCACGGTGCGTGGGCACGTCGGAAGCCCGGACGCCGGATGCCTGCTCGGTCGGAGCCGGAGTGGCGGGCGGGCAGGGCGAGGCGGGCGGCGGGGCGGTCGGCCCCGGATCGCTGGGCACCGGTCGGAGCCGGAACGGCCGGTAGGCCGGGCCGCCGCCGGAGGCGTTCGCGGCCTCGGTGGCCGGCGGCCTGGGCGGCTCGGGCGGGGTCGTCTCGCGCGCTCCGGCCGGTGATGCGCTGGCGGGCGGTGCGCTGGCCGGGTCACGTGCCCAGGGCAGGCGGTCGTCGGCGGGCGGCGGGCCGCCGACACGCATCCCCCAGGGCAGGCCCTCCTCGGTACGCGCGCCCCACGGCAGGCCCTCGTCGGCCGGAGCCGCGCTGACCGGACGGGTTCGCCAGGAGGCGCGCTCGTCGGCGGGAACCCCGCTGACCGGGGACGACGACCAGGCCGGCCGCTCGTCGGCGGGCGCGCCACTGACCGGGGACGACGACCAGTGGGGCCGCTCGTCGGCCGCCCACGCGGGCCGGTCCCGCGTCGGTGGCGCGGCGGTCGGTTCGGTGGACTCCCGTGCGGGGCGCTCGTCGACCGGTGGCGCACTGGTCGGCGCGGCGGCCCACGAGGGCCGGTCGGTGGACCCGGGCGGTCCGGCCGGGGTACGCGGCCCGGACGCCTCCGGCCGGGTCGGCTCGTACGGCCGGGGCCGCTCGACCGGCACCGGCTGGTAGGGGCGGGTCGGCTCCACCCGGACCGGCTCGTACGGTCGGCTCGGTTCGCTGGACCAGCCCTGCCCCGAGGTCTCCCGCCCGCGTCGGCCGCTCTCGTCCTCGCCGCGCGCCCAGGACGGCGCCCAGTCACTCGGCGGGCCGGAGCGGGCCCAGTTCGGCTGCTCGTCCTCCGGCGGGTCTGCCTCCGCCGACCAGCCAGCACGCCGGTCGGCACTCGGCGGAGGCCATCCACCGCCCTGGTCGGCGGCGTAACCGTGGTCGCCGGACGGACCGGCAGCGGGGTGGGACGGACCGGTCGGCTCGGCCGGGTACGGCTCGTCCCAGCCGCGCGACCGGCCGGCGGACGGATCGTCCCCGTGGCGCTCGGCGGTGGGCGCATGCACGCCGGGCGGCATCTCGAAGCCGGAGGCGGCGGTGCCGACGGGCGGCACCTGCACGGCCGGCGGCGCCGAGGTGGGCAGGCCGGCGGTCGAGGTCACCGGCTGCTCGCCGGCGGGGGTGGGACGTGGCGCCGGCACCACCATCCGGTCGTGACCGGCGTCACGGCCCGACTCACGCAGGCCGGGCGGGGCACTGACCGGGGTGTGTCGACCGGCCGACGACTCGTCCTCGGGGTGTACGCCGTTGACGTGGTGTCCGTTCGTGCGCGTCGCGCGTTCCGGCTCCGACTGGTCACCGGCGGGAGCGGGCAGGTCGGCGTAGCGTGGTGAGGCGGTCGCCCAACCGGAGGGCGGCTCGGGGTGACGCCGGGGCGCGCCGAGGTCGCGGGAACCTTCCGCCCCCCACGACCAGTCGGCCGCCGACGGTGCCCACCCGTTGCCGGAACGGGCCAGGTCATCCCACTGACCCGTCCCGTCGCCGTGCTCTCCCGGGGTGGCGGCACCGGGTTGCCCTGCTTCACTCACCGCGCGCTCCTTGGTCGCCCCCGCTGAGGCTACCGTGTGGCGACAGTGGCGATAAGTTACAGCGGCGGGCCAATTCCGCGCGGGGCCATGGCGGCCCTGAGCGGTTCGGGCGAAATGCGGCCCGTCTACAGACTCGGAGGTTCCCATGACCGCTGTGGGGAACGGCGCCCAGACCACCGGCAGGCCGACCCGCCTGCCCCGTTCGGCACGCCGCAAGCAGCTGCTCGCCGCTGCTCAGGAGGTATTCGTCGCGCAGGGTTACCACGCCGCGGCCATGGACGACATCGCCGAGCGGGCCGGCGTCTCCAAGCCCGTGCTGTACCAGCACTTCCCGGGCAAGATGGAGCTGTATCTCGCCCTGCTCGACACGCACTGTGACGCAATCGTCGCCAAGGTGCACGACGCGATGGCGAGCACCGCCGACAACAAGGAGCGGGTCAGCGCGTCCGTACGGGCGTACTTCGACTTCGTCGACCACGAGAGCGAGGCGTTCCGCCTGGTCTTCGAGTCGGACCTGCGTAACGACCCGGCCGTGCGGGAGCGCGTGGAGCGGGTCGAGCAGGGCTGCATCGCGGCGATCACCGACACCATCATCTCGGACACCGGGGTCAGCCGGGCTCATGCGGAGCTGCTCGCCTCCGGCCTGGTCGGCGCCGCCGAGACCGCGGCACAGTTCTGGCTGGCCCGCGGGCGGCAGGTACCCAAGGCCGAGGCGGAGGCGTTGGTGGCCGCGCTGTCCTGGCGGGGCATCGCGAGCTTCCCGCTGCAAGGTGAGTCAGCCTGAACTCGCACCTTGTGATCGGATAGCCTTCGCACGGCGACCATTTCGCCCGACGGAGGAGGCACAGTGGAGGTCAAGATCGGGGTGCAGTACGCACCGCGCGAGCTGGTCCTGGAGAGCGCACAGTCGCCGGCCGAGATCGAGCAGATCGTGACCGACGCGATGGCCAGGAACGAGGGCGGCACGCTCTCCCTGACCGACGAGAAGGGCCGGCGGGTCATCGTGCCGGTCAGCAAGGTCGCTTACGTCGAGATCGCCGAGGCGTCCCCTCGGGCAGTGGGCTTCACCGTCCGCTGACGATCAGTTGTTGAGGCCGGCGGCGGCCATCCGCGCGGTGTGCGCGGCGGTCAGCCGCCGGAACAATCCGGGTACGTCCGCCTGCCCGTACGCGACGATCAGGGCGGTCAACGTCCCCCGGTCGGCGGCGACCACCCGGCCGGCCTGGGACAGCGCCTCGCCGACCAGTCGCCGGGCCCACATGGACAACCGACCGGCGACCTTCGGGTCCGCCGCGACGGCGTGCCGGATCTCGGCGGCGGCGAACTCCGCGTACCGCGAGTCACGCAGCACGTCCAGGACCAGGCGCCGGTCCGGCTCCCGCAGCGCCTCGGCGATCTCGCGGAGGAAGTCCTCGGTGATCCCGTCACCGACGTACGCCTTGGTGACCGCTTCCGCCCAGTCCCGGGGCTCGGTCGAGTCGTGGTACCCCTGCAACGGCTCGACGTAGGCCGCCATCGCCTCCTCCACCGGCACACCGAGCACCGCCAGCCGGTCGGCCAGCCGCCGGTAGTTGGCGATCTCGGCGGCGGCCATCTCGCTCAACGCGGCCCGACGGCGCAGATCCGGGGCGAACCGGGCATCGGCTGCCAGACGTTCGAAGGCGAGCAGTTCACCGAGGGCCACCAGGCCGAGCAGGTCGGCGACGGCGTGATCGGGCGCGGCGGGGGCGGACACCCGCGCAGGCTACCGCCGTCGGCCGCCCGGGGAGCGCTCGGCGAGGCGTCACCGGGCGGGCTGACCAGGCAGCACCGACCACATGCATGTGATACAGGTCACATTGAAGCCCTCCCGGTGACTCTTGCCGGACTGGAATCGGGACGGCTTCACACCCGTTCAGGTAACATGGACGAGTTGCCGTAGGCGCCGATCCCGACCGGATTCAGATCCAACCCGGTCGACGTCCGACCCACGGCGCGCGTGCGGCCCGGTCCGCCCGGCATCTCTGCCGCCGACCGTGTGGCCCGCGCCAAAACCGAACGCGCCCTGAGGACATGACGGGGCGCACCCACGAGAGGGCACCCCCAAATCCACATGAGTGAGCCGATTCAAGACCTCACAGACGGCCAGGAACTGGCCCCGACCGCCCCGGTCCGACCGGAGGCACCGACCTTCGCCGAGCTCGGCGCGCGCGCCGAGACCGTCGACGCGCTGGCCGCGTCCGGCATCACCCGCGCCTTCGCCATCCAGGAGTACGCGCTGCCGATCGCCCTGCGCGGCGCCGACCTGATCGGGCAGGCGCCGACCGGCACCGGCAAGACCCTCGGCTTCGGCGTACCGCTGCTGGAGCGGGTCTTCGCACCGGGCGAGGGCAGTGACGGCGTGCCGCAGGCACTCGTCGTCGTACCCACCCGTGAACTGGGCATCCAGGTCGCCAAGGACATCGCCGCCGCAGGCCGCACCCGGGGCGTCCGGGTACTCCCGATCTATGGCGGGGTCGCGTACGAGCCGCAGGTCGACGCGCTGCGCAAGGGCGTGGAGATCCTCGTCGGTACGCCGGGCCGCCTGCTCGACCTGGCCAAGCAGAAGCACCTGCGCCTGCACGGCGTACGCGCGCTGGTGCTGGACGAGGCCGACCGGATGCTCGACCTGGGCTTCCTCGACGACGTCGAGCGGATCCTGGCGATGCTCCCGGAGGAGCGGCAGACCATGCTGTTCTCCGCCACCATGCCGGACCCGATCGTGACGCTGTCCCGGCGGTTCCTGCGTCACCCGATCACGATCCACGCCGGGCACACCGCCGAGACCGGCCCGTCCCCGCAGACGGAGCAGCTGGTCTACCGCACCCACTCGATGAACAAGATCGAGATCGTGGCCCGGATCCTCCAGGCGGAGAGCCGTGGCCTGACGATGATCTTCACGCGGACCAAGCGGGCCGCCGACCGGGTCGCCGAGGACCTCGACTTCCGTGGCTTCGCGGTCGCGGCCGTGCACGGCGACCTCGGACAGGGCGCCCGCGAGCGGGCCCTCCGGGCCTTCCGCGCCGGCAAGATCGACACTCTGGTCGCCACCGACGTCGCGGCCCGGGGCATCGACGTCAGCGGCGTCACCCACGTCATCAACTACGACTGCCCCGAGGACCAGGACACCTACACCCACCGGATCGGCCGTACCGGCCGGGCCGGGGCGACCGGTGTGGCGGTGACCTTCGTCGACTGGGACGACATGCCCCGCTGGCGGATCATCGACAAGACGCTCGGGCTGGACATGCCCGAGCCGCAGGAGACCTACCACACCTCCCCGCACCTCTACACCGACCTGCACATCTCGACCGAGGTGACCGGCACGCTGCCGACCGCCGAGCGCACCCGCGCCGGATTGTCCGCCGAGGTCGAGGAGGACCTGGGCGGCGGTCGCGCCCGCCGTGGCGGCGAGCCGCGCGGCGCCGGACGTCGCCAGGGCCGTGGACGCGGCGAGGGCGGACGCGGCGACAGCGGCGGACGCAGCGAGGGCGGACGCGGTGAGGGCCGGGGTCGTGGCGAGGGCCGGAGCCGCGCCGAGAGCGGTCGCGGGCCGGGCGGCGAGGCCGGGCCGGAGTCCGCCGAGGCCGGCGCAGAGCTGTCCGGCGAGGCCGGTGAGGGCACCCGCACGCCGCGCCGCCGTCGGCGCCGCCGCGCCGGCGAGGTCATCGCCGGTGTCGACTCGACCAACTCCGCCGAGACGGGCACCCCCGTCGAGGCCGCCACCGGCACCGAGGGCACCGCCGAGACGCCCCGCCCGCGCCGCCGTCGGCGCCGCCGGGCCACCGCCGGCAGCTCGGCCGAGGCCAGCACCGACTGATCCCGCTCCGTCCACCGGACGGAGCGGCACAGGAGACCACGCAACGGCATCGCGCCGACGACCAGCCCGGTCGTCGGCGCGATGCTGTCACCACCCGCCGCCTCGAACACACAGCACCGCCGCCCCGCCGATGTCGGCATGCCCCGGGCCGGCGTGGAAGATGGAGCGATGCCCGAACCGTTGGACTCCGCCCTGGCCGAGGTCCGCTCGATGCTGCTGGATCCCGCGCTCACCCGGGCCGTGGCCGCCGGTCGTCGGCGCGGCCAACGACCTTCCGTGGTCCGGGCCGAGCTGCGACCGGTCGCGCTCAAGGCCGGCCCGAGGTTGCAGATCTCGACGTCCGACGGCGACCGGCCGTACACCCGCAACGTGACCGCCGGGCCGGAGGCGGACGCGGCGGTCGAGGCGCTGCTGGCCGAGCCCTTCGGCAACTGGCACGTGGAGACCACCGGGGCCACGCTCCAACTGCGGGTCACCAAGTCGGGTGAGGCGCAGGTGCACCGCAGCGCCAGCGACCGCCCGGCCGCCGCTCCGGCCGGACACGACCGGGCCAAGGAGTACCTGCTCGACCCGGGCGACCCGCTCTTCGCCGAGATCGGCGGCTCGGCGGCCAAGCGTCGGCAGGTGGACGCGTTCCTGCGGGCGCTGGCGGCGACGCTGCCCGACGAGCCGGGTCCGCTGCGGGTGGTGGACCTGGGCTGCGGCAACGCGTACCTCAGCTTCGCCGCGTACCGCTACCTGTCCGGGCGCGGGTGGGACGTCGAGCTGGTCGGTGTCGACGTACGCGACGACCAGCGGCACCGCAACACCGCGCTGGCGCAGCGGCTGGGCTGGGCCGACCGGGTCCGCTTCGTGGCCGGCACCATCGCCGACGCGGTCGTCGAACCGGCACCGGACCTGGTGCTCGCCCTGCACGCGTGCGACACGGCCACCGACGAGGCGCTGGCCCGCGCGGTGCGCTGGGAAGCCCGGTGGGTGCTGGCCGCGCCCTGCTGCCACCACGACATCGCCGCGCAGCTCCGCGCCCGTCCGGCACCCGCGCCCTACGAGCTGCTGACCCGGCAGGGGATCCTCCGGGAGCGTTTCGCGGACGTGCTCACCGACGCGGTGCGGGCCGGTCTGTTGCGGCTGCACGGCTACCGGGCCGAGGTGGTCGAGTTCGTCGACTCGGCACACACCCCCCGCAACCTGCTGATCCGGGCACGACGCACCGGCGCCGCACCGACCGACGCCCACCGCGCGGAGTATCGCGAGCTGGTGACGCAGTGGCGGGTCTCACCACGACTGGAGACACTGCTCGCGCCGCTCGCCGAGAAGCGTTGACCCGACTCGACTCCGCCGTCACTGTCGTCTGGTCGATCAGTCAGTTGCGTCCGCAACTTCGCGTACTAGTCTCGAAGAACGCACCGTCGGGTGCCGGTCGGGAGGGCATACCCACCGGATGAGTTCGGCAGAGGTCTCGCCGCAGATGGCGTTCGCGCGCTTCGTGCGCCGCGCCATCGACGACGCCCGGGAGGAACGCGGGTGGACGGTCACCGACCTGGCCGGGCACACCGGCGTCGGGCGCTCGACCGTCTTCCGCTGGTTGGCCGGTGACTGGCAGGACTACCCCGAGTTGGCCAAGGTTCGCGGCTTCTGCGCCGCGCTGGACCTGCCGGTGGCAGCGGCCTTCCGCGCACTCGGCCTGCCCGACGCCGGCCCCGGGCCCTGGCGACGCGGCGACGAGGGCCCGGTCGAGGCCGACGTCCGGGTGATCCTGCAACGGCTGGCGGACCCGGCCGTGCCGGCCGAGGAGAAGCATCACATCCGCGACCTGCTGCGTTACCTCGCCCGCCGACCGATCCGCCGGGCCGGCTGAGCTAGCCGACGGTCACCGTGAACTCGGCGGTACGGACCTGCCCGCCGGTGGCGAAGTCCAGATAGAGGCGGTACCGCCCCGGCCCCGGCGCGGTCAGCCAGAACTGGATCGCACCGTCGACCAACTCCGTCTCGGGGTGCACGTGCAAGTACCCGAGGTCGCCCTCGCGCAACGCGACGAGATGCCCGTACGCGCCGAGGTACCGCTCCAGCGCCGGGGCGGCGCCGTCCGCACCGGCGACCCGGAAACTCAACGGCACCGTCAGCCCGGGTTCGGGGCAGCCCTGGTATCCGACGGTCCACCCGTCGACCATGTCGGTGGTGGCCGGGGCGGGCAGGTCCCGGGGCTGGTACGTGCCGGGGGCGACCAGGTCCACGCCGAGCGTGGTGGCGGTCTGCCGGCCGTCGTCGGCGAGCGCGGTGAAGTCGGCGTACGCCCGCCACAGGCCGGGCTGCGCCAGGGTGAGCGGCACCGACCAGGTGCCGTCCGCCGCCATGGTCGGGTGCAGGTGCTGATAGCCGCTCAGGTCGCGACGCACCACGATGACGTGCATCGGCTTGTCGTGCACGACCGCGAACCGGGTGACCGCGCGGCGCTGCCCGTCCTCGACCCGGAACCGCAGCTCACCTTCGCGGCCGGCGGTGAACTCGACCGACAGCGGGGCGAGCGTGTAGCCGTCCCGGCTGATCGCCAGCCCACCGGCTTCAGCGGCGGCCTCCTGGTCGGCGCCGTGCGAGTGCGCGCCGACGCCGGGTGCGTGACTGTGGTCGGCCAGCGCGCTGTCCCCCGCGCCGCCGAGTGCCGCTGCCGGACCACCGCCGTTGATCCGGCCGAGGCCGAAGCCGAGCAGCACGGCCAGCACCAACCCGCCGACCACCAGGGCCAGCCGCAGCGTGGCCCGGTCCGGCGTCGCGGGGACCGCGTCCGGGTCGCCGCCCGCCGCCGGCCGCTCGGCGACCCGCACCGACCCGAACGCGGGCGCGTCGGGTTCCTGGTCAGCCATGCGCCCACCGTACCGCCGGATGCTGCGGCGCCCCGGCGGGTACGCCCGGTCGTGGCTCCGGTCGCACCCGCGGACCGGTCCCGGTCTGGCCTGGCACGTGGGTGAGGGTGTCCGCCCGGCCGTGTGCCGAGCGTCAGCCGGCGACGGCGAGGGCCAGCGGCAGGACGTCGGGGGCACCGGCGCGGCGCAGTTCCCGCGCCGCCATCGTCATCGTCCAGCCCGAGTCGACCAGGTCGTCGACGAGCAGGACCGGGCCGTCCAGCCCGGTGAGGGCGTCGGCGAGCGGCTCGGGCAGGGTGAGGGCGCCGTGCAGGGTGCGTACCCGCTGGGCGCTGTTGCCACGCGGACCGGCCGGCGGACCGGCCGAGACGACCCGGCCCAGCAGCGGCAGCCGCCCGACGGCGGCGATCCGCTCGGCCAGCGACCCGACCAGCACCGGATGGGTCCGTGAGTCGACCGCGACCACGCCCGCCGGGCGGCGGGGCCACGGGTCGTCGCCGTGCGCCCACGCCTTGAGCACCTCGATGACGGCGGCAGCCAGGTCGTCCGGCAGCGGGCCGTCCGGCGTGCCCGGCCCGACCAGGCCGCGCAGCCGGCCACCCCAGCCGAGGTCGGAGAGCCGGCCCACGGCCCGTCCGGAAAGGGCCTGCTCCGTCGGGGCGATGCGGCCCTTCAGCGGTACGCCGACCGCCTCCAACCCGGTCGGCCAGAGCTTCTTGGGCGCGAGCGGCACGCCGGGGCGACCCAGGAACGTCTGCGCGGTGGTCAGCGCGGCCGGTGACACCTCCGCCGTGAACAGCGGCGCGGCGCACCGGTCACAGCGCCCACAGTCGGCCGCCTCCGCGTCGTCCAGACAGTCCCGCAGGTAGCGCATCCGGCAGTCGGTCGTCGCGGCGTACCCGAGCATGGCCTGTTGCTCGTCGGCGCGGGCGGCGGCGACGCGCCGCAACCGGGGCTCGTCGTAGACCCAGGTTTCGCCGGTGGCGAGCCACCCACCGCGCACCCGGCGGACGGCGCCGTCCACGTCGAGCACCTTGAGCATCAGTTCCAGCCGGGCCCGGCGCAGGTCGACCAGGGGCTCCAGGGCCTGGGTGGAGAGCGGCCGGCCGGTGTGCAGCGCGGCCAGCACGGCGCGGACCTGGTCCTCGGGCGGGAAGGCGAGCGACGCGAAGTACCGCCAGATGGCCTGGTCCTCGACACCGGGCAGCAGCAGCACCTCGGCATGCTCGACCGCGCGGCCGGCACGGCCGACCTGCTGGTAGTAGGCGATCGGCGACGGGGGCGCGCCCAGGTGCACCACGAAGCCGAGGTCCGGCTTGTCGAAGCCCATGCCGAGCGCGCTGGTGGCGACCAACGCCTTGATCTTGTTGTCGAGCAGGTCCTGCTCGGCGGCGCGGCGGTCGGCGTCCTCGGCCTGCCCGGTGTACGCGGCCACCGTCCAGCCCCGCGACCGCAGGAACTCGGCGGTCTCGGTCGCCGACGCCACGGTCAACGTATAGATGATGCCGGAGCCGGGCAGCCGGTCCAGGTGGTCGGCGAGCCAGCCGAGCCGGTGCGCCGGGCTCGGCAGGTCGAGTACGCCCAGCCGCAGCGACTCCCGGTCCAGGCTGCCGCGCAGCACGAGGACGTCCGGTCGCTGCCGCCCCGACGTGACCGCCTCGGTGCCGAGCTGCTCGGCCACGTCCCGCGTCACCCGCTCGTTGGCGGTGGCGGTGGTGGCCAGCACCGGCGTCTGCTCCGGCAGGTTGCCGAGGAAGGTCCGCAACCTCCGGTAGTCCGGCCGGAAGTCGTGCCCCCAGTCCGACACACAGTGCGCCTCGTCGACCACCAACAGGCCGGTGGTGGCGGCCAACCTCGGCAGTACGCCGTCCCGGAAGTCCGGATTGTTGAGCCGCTCCGGGCTGATCAGCAGCACGTCCACCGCACCGGCGTGGATCTCGCCGGTGATCTCGTCCCACTCGTCGAGGTTGGCCGAGTTGATGGTGCGCGCCCGGATACCGGCCCGGGCCGCCGACTCGACCTGGTTACGCATCAACGCCAGCAGCGGCGACACGATCACGGTGGGCCCGGCCGGCTCCCGGCCGTCCACCTCCTGCCGCAGCAGCGCGGTGGCCACGAAGTAGACCGCCGACTTGCCCCAACCGGTGCGCTGCACGCAGAGCACCCGCCGTCGGTCGACCACCAACGCCTCGATCGCCCGCCACTGGTCCTCCCGGAGCCGGGCGTCCTCGCCCGCCAGCCGCCGCAGCACCGCCTCGGCCCGCTGCCGGATCGTCGTCCGTTCCTGGCTCATCCGGCCTTTCTACCAGCACCGTCGGACGACCGGCCCGTCACGGCGTGCGCTCAGCGCGCTCGGCGGGCTCGGCTGCCAGGCGGGCGGCAGGGTGCCCTGCTGCGGTCGGTCCGGTGTTGTCCCCGGCGTCCTTTGCTCTGCTTCAACTGGCGCAACAGAATCCGGGCGTGTTCGGTGCGTGGGGTGAAGCAGAGCAAAGGGCGCACGGTGAGGTGACCGACGGCCCACGAGAGGCGCGGCGGACCGGCGGTGATGTGGGGGTGGGTGGGTGGCCGTACGACGTGGTGGCGGGACGCGGCAGCGGGGCGTCTGGCATACGATTCCGTTCGATCCGCGGAAGAGAGACGAGATGACTCAGCGAACCGGTACCACCGCCACGACCCGGCGCTTCGCGGTCGCGACGATCGCCCTGCTGGCCGCGACCCTGGTGGCCGGCTGCGACGACAAGGACGCCCCGGAGGCGGCCCCGCCACCGCCGGACCCCAAGCAGGAACTGCTGGACGCGGTACCCGGCGACCAGGACCCGGCGTTCCGTTTCACCACCTCCGGCGACGTGTCCGGAGTGGTCGACCCGGCGAACCGGGGCATGGACATCGACACGGTCACCAAGGACAAGGACTTCACCCTGGAGATGTCCTTCCGGATGATCGAGTCACGCACCTGGATGAAGGTCAACTTCAAGGGCGACAAGAACATCCAGAAGCTGATGAAGCTGCCCACCACGTGGATGGAACTGGACCCGACGAAGGTCGACGGGCCGGACTCCCTGCCCACCTACGAGGGCACCGACCCCGGCAACGCCGAGGTGATCATCCAGGCGGCCAGCGACGTCCAGGCCGGTGAGGGCGGGACGTACACCGGCACGGTCGACCTCTCCGCCCAGCCGGACCTGGCGGACGCCCTGGAGGGCGTGGCCAAGCTCAGCGACGCCATCACGCAGATCCCGCTCACCGCCGTGGTGGGGGCGGACGGCAACCTCACCTCGCTCACCCTGGCGATCCCGGCCGACGGGGAGCAGAAGGCGTCGGAGTACGTGGTCGAGTACTTCGACTTCGGCAGCGCCCCCGCGATCGTCGCGTTCACCGAGGACGAGGCAGAGAAGGCGCCCACGGCGGCGTACGACCTGCTCAACGGCTGATCGGTCAGGGGCGGCACGGCGACGGGCCGCCCCTGCCGCCGTACCCTCCCGCTTGTCCCCGGCCAGGCGACGTCAGGTGCGGGACAGGTGACACGGCCCGTCGTGGTCGGCCGCGATTCCCTCGCCACAACTCCATGATCGGCGCGAGGGGCGAGGACAGCGGCCACTGCCGCACGGTGGCCGGTGGCTGGTGGCTGGGGCGCCTGACGGTCGGTGGAGGCTCGGGATCTCGATTCCCGCACCCCGAACCGGACGGAATCGGAAGATTGTCTGGTGCGCCGGTTCCTTCGTCACCCCGTGCGGCTGGTACCGGTCGGCTTCCTCGTGACGATCCTGCTCGGCGCCGGCCTGCTGATGCTGGAGCCGATGACCATCCAGCACCAGCACCCGCCGTTTCCGGTCGCGCTGTTCACCGCCACCTCGGCGGTCTCGGTCACCGGGCTGGCCATCACCGACACGCCGAACTACTGGTCCGAGACCGGGCTCGTGGTGATCACGGTGCTGACCCAGGTCGGCGGACTCGGCATCCTGACGCTCGCCGCACTGGTGGTCCTGACCGTGTCCCGGCGGCTCGGTCTGCACAACCGGATGCTGGTCCAGGCCGAGACCCTGGAGTACGGACTGGGTGACGTACGCCGGCTGCTGATGCGCATCGGGACCACGGTGCTGGTCTGCGAGGTGGTGATGACGGTCGTGCTCACCGCCCGGCTCTGGCTCGGCTACGAGTATCCCCTGCGGCGAGCGCTCTGGTCGGCGTCCTTCCACTCGATCCAGGCGTTCAACAACTCCGGCTTCTCGCTCTACTCCGACGGGCTGCTGGCCTTCGCCCGGGACCCCTGGGTGACCCTGCCGCTGGCTCTCGGTTCGATCGTCGGCGGGCTGGGGTTCCCGGCGCTGTTCGAGGCGGTCCGCCAGTGGCGGCGGCCGGTGCGCTGGTCGGTGGCCACCAAGCTGACCATCTGGGGCAGCGTCGTGCTGGTGGCCGTCGGGTTCGTGATCCTGCTGGCCAGCGAGTGGTCCAACCCCTGGACCATCGGCCAGTACGACGTTCCGGGCAAGGTGAACGCCGCGTTCACCCAGATCACGTTCTCCCGCACCGGCGGCTTCGAGGTGATGCCGATCGACCGGTTGCGGGAGGAGAGCTACCCGCTGCTGATCGCGTTGATGTTCGTCGGCGGCGGCAGCGCCAGCACCGCCGGTGGCATCAAGGTGTCCACGTTCTTCCTGCTCGCCTTCATCATGTGGGCGGAGATCCGGGGCGAGCCGGACGTCACGGTCGGGCACCGGCGCATCGCCACGTCGAGCCAGCGGCAGGCGTTGACCGTCACCCTGCTCAGCGTCGCGATGGTGGCCGCCGGCACCAGCGTGTTGATCCTGCTCACCGACGGGTTACCGCTCACCAGCACGCTGTTCGAGATCACCTCGGCGTTCAGCACCACCGGGCTCACGGTCGGGCTGACGTCGTCGTTGGAGGACGGGGGCGTGTTCCTGCTGACCGTCCTGATGTACATCGGCCGGGTGGGTCCGCTCACCCTCGGCTCGGCGATCGCCCTGAACACCCGTCGCCGTCTCTACCGCTACCCGGAGGAGCAACCCATTGTCGGCTAGAAGATCCGACGACGAGACCATCGCCGTGATCGGGCTGGGCCGTTTCGGCTGTCACCTGGCCGAGTCGCTCAGCGCCCTCGGGCACGACGTGCTGGCCATCGACCGCAACGCCCAGCAGGTGCAGAAGTGGTCGGCCCAGCTCGACGAGGTGGCCCAGGCCGACTCCACCGACGAGGACGCGCTGCGCCAGCTCGGCGTCGCCGACCTGCAACGCGTGGTGGTGGCCATCGGCGCCTCGGTGCAGGCCAGTGTGTTGACCGTGCTGGCTCTGGTCGAGCTCGGCGTACCGCAGATCTGGGCGCGGGCCACCTCCGCGCAGCACGCGAAGATCCTCTCCTCGGTCGGCGCGCAGCACGTGATCTTCCCCGAGGCGGAGACCGGCGAGCGGCTGGCCCACCTGATCGTCAGCCGGATGCTCGACTTCGTGGAGTTCGACGACGCGTTCGCCATCGCCAAGCTCCGCGTACCGGAGTCGCTGGTGGGACAGGCGATCAGCGAGGTACGGCTGCTGGACCGCTACGGCGTACGCGTGATCGGTATCAAGCCGCCCGGGGAGAGCCGCTTCCGCTACGTCTCCGACGGGCTGGAACTGGTCCGGGACAGCACGCTCATCGTCGAGGGGACCATCGAGCACGTACAGCGGTTCTCCCTGGTCACCTGAGGTCGGTGTCACCCCTTGCCGGGCTTGCCCTTCTTCGGCTTGTCCTTGCCGGGTTGCTTGTCCTTGCCCGCCTTCTCCTTACCGGGCTTCTCCTTGCCGGGCTTGGTCTTCGTGCCGGCCGGCTTCTTCTCCGCCCCGCCCTTGGCCCTGGTGCCGCCGGAGCCGCCCGAACCGGCCTTCGACGTCGTGGTGGTGGCCTTCACCGGCTTACCGGCTGCCGGGGCGCTCCCGGCGACCCCGGAGACCTGCACCCCGCACCGCGCGTCGCCGACCCGGAACTCCACCGGCAGCGGGTTCGGTCCGGTGTACCGGCCGGTCAGGCTCATCTTCTCGGTGGCTCCCGGCGCCAACGTCGGCTTCCCCGACGCCGGTTGCACGGCGACCGATCGGCCCTGCTGGCGGGCCTGCGCCGGGCTCGCCTTGGTCACCTTCTGCTTCCCGGGGAAGGTGAAACTCATCGTCCAGTCGCGCAGTTCCCGCTCGCCGGAGTTGGTCAGGCTCAGCTCGGCGGTGAACTCGGTGCCCGAGTCCGTCCGCAACGCGTAGCTGACCTGGCAGGGGACCGTCTCCTCGACGCCCATCCGGGCCTGGGTGAGCTGATCGATGCCGCCACTGGCCGGGCTGCGCGAGGTCATCGTCCAGACCATCGCCGTGACGCCGATCAACGCGGTGGCGGCCACCGCCGCCTCGATCCGGCGGCGGCGGGTCGTGGCACGGCGGGTCCGCTGGCCGGCGAAGGGCAGCGCGTCGGTCGCGGCGGACCAGGGCAGAATCGTGGTGCCGACGCTGGCCAGCATCATCGGCGCGGGGGCCCGTTCGTCCTCGGCCCGCGCGGTCACCTTGCCGACCGCCTCGGCGAGGCACCGGGCCAGTTCGGCGGTACGCGGCCGGTCCTCCGGGCACTTCGCCAGGCAGCGGTGCACCAGCGCGGCGACGCCGTCGGGCAGCCCCGGCACGTCCGGCATCGGCTCGGGTTCGCGGTACAGGTGCGCCCGCAGCATCTGCGTGGTGGTGTTCGCCTCCCAGGGCAGCCGCCCGGTGAGCATCCGGTAGAGCAGCAGGCCGACCGCGTACACGTCGGTGGCCGGGCTGACCTGGCCGTTGTCGAGCCGTTCCGGGGCGAGGTAGGCGGGGGTGCCGAGCAGTGTGCCGTCCGGCCCCTTCTCGCTCTCCCCGACCAGCGCCGAGATGCCGAAGTCGACGACCTTGACGCCGGTCGGGGTCAGCATCACGTTGCCGGGCGTGACGTCCCGGTGCACCACACCCCGGGCGTGCGCGGTGGCCAGTGCGGAGGCCACCTCCGCCGCCACCGTCACCGCCTCCCGCCACGGCAGCCGGGCGTCGCGGCGCAGTCGTGCGGTCAGCGGAGCGCCGTCGATGAGTTCCATCACCACGTACGGCACGGTCAGCCCGACCTGCTCGGACTCCCCGTAGTCGTACACGTTGGTGATGTTGGGGTGGCAGAGCCGGGCGGCGGCCTGTGCCTCGATCCGGATCCGGTGCCGGAACGCCCGGTCGCTGGCCAGCCGGGACGCGAGGACCTTGACCGCCACCTGGCGGCCGAGCACCTCGTCGTAGCCGCGCCAGACCACCGACATCCCGCCGGTGCCGACCTGCTCGATCAGTCGGTACCGCTCACCGACCAGTTGCGTGCCCCTGCGTTGGCCACCACCCATGGTCGGCGTTGTTGCCCGACACGAACCCGCCTACACCTTTCTGGTCGGATTCGGTCAGGATCTCACCCGATCAGGCGGTCGCGAGCAATTGGTCCACCGGCGCGTAGTCATCGGTCAACACCAGTGCGTCACCGACGAAATCAGTCAGGTCGCCGCCGGAGAGCAGGCTGACCGCCTCGTTGCGGTCGTCCAGCCGGGCCCGCACGGCGGCCAGCGGCAGCGGCGTGTCCGAGGCGACGATCAGGAAGTTGGCGCCCCGCTCCCCCGCCAGCGCCTCCGGCGGGGCGATCAGCGCGACGTGCCGGAACTCGGCGGAGACGGTGGCGACCTCGCTGCGGATTAAGCGCAGCGGCGGGTAGTCGATCACGTTCTGCACGTACACCCCGCCGGGCCGGACGACCCGCCGCACCTCGGCCGCCATCTCCCGGGTCGCCAGGTGCCACGGCACCACCAGGTGGCCGAACGCGTCGCCGACCACGAAGTCCCGCGTGTCGGTGCCCTCCGCGACCACCAGCATCCGGGCGTCGCCCACCGCGGCCCGCAGGTCCGGTCCCTGCCGTACGCCGAGGTGGCGCTCACCCAACTCGACCAGCCCGCCGTCGATCTCGAAGACCAGGTTGTCGGTGCCGGGCCGGGTGGCGGTCAGGTAACGCGGCACGGTGAACCCGCCGCCGCCCAGGTGCAACGCGTCGAGCCGCTGGCCCTCCGGCGCCATCACGTCCGCCACCGCCCCGATCCACCGGGTGTACGCGTACTCCAGGTGGGTCGGGTCGGCCAGGTCGACGTACGAGTGTTGGGCCGAGTTCAGGAGCAGCGTCCGCCCGCTGGACCGGCCGGGATCCGCCTCCACCCGGGCGCAGTGGTACGCCGTCTCCACGTCGCACGGGTCCGGCGCCACCACGGTCAGTCCCACCCCGACCAGCCCCAGCACCGCCAGCGCGGCCCTGGTCCGGGCCGGACCCGGCAGGCCGGCCCGGTCCTGCCGGTGCAGGTACACCCCGAGCGCGATCCCGGTGATGCCCAGCGAGGCGGCCAGCCCGAACAGGATGACCGTGCTCGGCAGCGCAGCGACCAGCACGAAGCCGGTGACCAGGGTGGCCGTCACCGCACCCAGGGTGCCGATGCCGGAGAGCCGGCCGACCACCTGACCGGTCCGGCGCAGGTCGGCGAGCTGAAGCTTGATCACCAGCGGGCTGACCGAGGAGAGCAGCATCGCGGGCGCGAAGACGGCGACCACAACGAGCAGCAGGATCGCGCTCTCCGCGCCGCCACGCAGCACCTCACCGGCGTACCGCACCGCCGGCAGGGTGATCGCGGTGGCGATGCCGGAGAGCACCAGCGCGGGCGCCAGCAGCGTACGCGGATTGCGCCGGTCGGCCAGCCAGCCGCCCGCCCACGCCCCGTACGCGATCGCGGCCAACGCGATGCCGATGACCGAGCTGGTCACCTGGAGAGTGACCCCCACGTACGGCCCGACGAGGCGCAACGCGGCGGTCTCCAGGACCAGGACGGCTCCGCTGGAGTAGAAGACCAGGAACGCGGCGAGCCCGTTGGGCAGTGCCCGGGGTGCCTCCGGTTCGGAGGGCACGGCGGGCACCGCCACCTCAGGCGATGGAGAGTTCATCGTGGCGATGGTACGCAGCGGGAAAGGGGCGCCGGGTCAGTACATCGAAGTGTGAACATGGTTCGTGTGATCCGCGGCCGGACTGCCACTGCCGCCGTACGCCCGCCAGCCGGTCCCCGGGTGCCAGATCTGTCGGTACCAGATCACGTAGAGCACACCGAGCCGGTCGGCGTTGCGGACGTGCCAGGCGGCCAGGCTGTCCCCGTACGACTTGTCGCCGCCGGTGGCCGTGCGGTCCTCGAACCCGTTCGTGGCGGCCGAGAAGTCGCAGGCCCGGCCCTTCGGGTGCTCACCCGAGCCGCCGCTGCGGTAACAGGAGACGTGCCGCTTGTAACCGGCCGCCTTGGTTTGGTTGAGCATGTGCAGCGTGCGCGCGGTGATGCAGCCGGAGGTCGTCGGGTCGTTCACCGAGCACGACTCACCGGGCCAGGAGCCGTCGGAGTTGCGCGGTGCCGGGCTGGCCGAGCTGGAGTTGCCGCCGCTGAAACCGCCACTGCCGCCCGAGCTGACGGCGGCCAGGGCCGTCTCGGCCTCCTTCTTCTTCTTCGCCATGACGGCGAGCTGCTTGCGCTGCTCGCGCACCTCGGCGTTGATCGCGAGCTTCGCCTGCCGGGCCTCCTCGCGGGCCGCGGTCAGCTCGCGCACCCGGCGACCGTCCCGCTGGGCCATCATGTCCAGGCTGGCGGCCCGCTGCACGAAGGCCTCCGGGGTGCCGCTGTCCAGCAACGCGGCCGCCGCGCTCAGCCGGCCGACCCGGTAGGACTGCGCGGCCACCTCGCCGACCAGATCGGTCAGCTCGCCGAGCCGGCCCTCCACGTCGGCCAACTGCGCGGCCATCTCCTTCTGCCGCTTCTCCGAGCCCTGAAGCTTCCGCTTGGCCTCGATGTGCGCCTTGGCGGTCGACTCCAGGGCGTCCCGCAGCTTCTTGCTGCCCCCCTCGTTGGGCTCGGCGTACGCCGGGACGGCCCCGAGGCCGAACAGCAGCGCCACCGCGGCGAGCAGGGCGATCAGCGGCCGGAGAGCCCGCCGCCCGATGGGCATGGACCTGCGCACGAAAGCATCCTTCCGTCGGCCGCCGGCCCCCGATGGGGCGCTGCGCGGCGTCGGCCGCCGCCGACGCCGGTCGGCGGCCTGCTGGCGAAGACCGCCGGTCAGGATACCGGACCGGACCCGCAGAACCACGCCCCCGAACCCCGCACCGGCCGCACCGTCGACACACCGACACCACGCCCTCACCCAGCGCACTCGCATTCACGTCGGTCACGGCGTGCGAGCGGTCGTGGATCTCCCGATGCCAGCGGTCAGGGTGCCAGGAGCGTGTTGTGCACCTCGGTCCACACCTTGTCGCTGGCGGCCACCAGCAGACCCGGCTCGGTGTCGGCCGGGTGGTAGTCGGTGCCGTCGAGACGACGGGCCACCCCACCGGCCGCCCGGACCAGCAGCGTGCCGGGGCCGTGGTCCCAGGGCAGGGTGCGCCAGAACAGCACGAACTGCTGCCGCCCGGTGAGCACGTCGAGATACTCGCGGCCGGCGCAGTGCTGGCCGGGCAGCAACTCGCCGATCCGGGAACTGCCGGCCACGACCGTCCGCTGGGACGGCCCCGGCAGGAACTTGGTCATCGCGGCCCCCCGCAGCTCACCGACGGGTGGCGCGTCGGCGGGCAGGCGCAACGGCGCACCGTCGACGTACGCGCCCGCGCCGTCCTGCGCGGTGGCCAGCGTCCCGGCGACCGGATCGAGGATCCACGCGGCCGTCGGACGCCCCTCGGTGAGCAGGGAGACCATCAACGCGAACGGGGACTTGCCGGCCGCGAAGTTGGCGGTGCCGTCGATCGGGTCCACCAACCACACCTCGCCCGAGGAACCCAGGTGCCGCAGCAGGCCCGGATCGTCGGCCACCGCCTCCTCGCCGACCACCACCGAATTGGGGCGTAGCCGACGCAGCCCGGCACTGATCATGTCCTCGGACCGGCGGTCGGCGACGGTGACCAGTTCACCGGGGGCCTTCTCGGTCACGTCGGCGTCGTCGAGGTGCCGGAAAAGCGGTAGCACCACCCGGTCGGCGGTCTCCCGCAGCAACCCGGCGACGTCGTCGACCAGGGTGTCAGCCACGCGGCGGCAGCTTCACCACGCTGACGAAGAACTCGTCGATCTGTCGGACCACCGCGATGAACCGCTCGAAGTCCACCGGCTTGGCGACGTACGCGTTGGCGTGCAACTGGTAGCTGCGCAGTATGTCCTCGTCGGCCTGCGAGGTGGTGAGCACCACGACCGGGATGCGGCGGAGCTGCTCGTCCTTCTTGATCTCCTCCAGCACCTCCCGGCCGTCCCGGCGCGGCAGGTTCAGGTCGAGCAGGATCAGGTCGGGCATCGGCGCGTCCGCGTACTCGCCCTCGCGGCGCAGGTAGGCCAGCGCCTCGGCGCCGTCGGAGACCACGCTCAGCCGGTTGCGCAGCTTGTGCTCCTCGAAGGCCTCCCGGGTCATCAGCACGTCGCCCGGGTCGTCCTCGACCAGCAGCACCTCGATCGGGCTGTTGCCGTCAGCCGGCGCGGTCATCTCACCGCCTCCTTCATGCCACCAGTTCCGTTGCCCGCCGCCCCGTCCGGGGCCTGCGGTCCGCCGTCGTCGGGCGACCCGCCGGTGCGCTGCGCGACGCCGGACGAGGGCCGCCCCGCACCCACCTCTTCGCCGACCGTACCGCCGTCACCTGGGGTTTCCGCACCCGATCCGGCTCCGTCACCGCGCGACGACCCCGCGTCGACGCCGGTGGCCCCGGCCGTCGACGGCCCGTCACCGGGCCGCTCCGCCGCGTCCGGCCCGGCGCCATCCGCGTCCGACGCCGCCTCGGCGGTCGATCCGTCCGCACCGGCGGTCTGCCTGGCGCGCTCGATGTCGGCGGGGAGCGCCGGCAGGGTGAAGCGGATCGCGGTGCCCTCCGGCACGTCGGTGTCCACCCAGACCCGGCCGCCGTGGTACTCCACGATCTTCTTGACGATCGCCAGCCCGATGCCGGTGCCCGGGTACGCGTCCTTGGCATGCAGCCGCTGGAAGATCACGAAGATCTTCTCGGCGAACTCCGGCTCGATCCCGATGCCGTTGTCCTGGCAGGTGATCTCCCACTCGTCGTCGACCAGCCGGGCCGAGACGTGCACCTTCGGGGTGACGTCCGGCCGGCGGAACTTCACCGAGTTGCTGACCAGGTTCACCAGCAGATTGGTGAGCAGCGGCTCCTCGCCCCGGATCACCGGCAGGTCGCCCCAGGTCAGCTCCGCGTCGGCGTACTGGCGGGCCGGCTCGGTCTGCGCCGACACCTCGCCCATCAGGCGGTTCAGGTCCACCTCGGTGAACCCGGCGGTGATCCGGCCGATCCGGGAGAACGCCAGCAGGTCGTTGATCAGCCGCTGCATCCGCTGCGCGCCGTCCACGGCGAAGGCGATGTACTGGTCGGCCCGCTCGTCGAGGCGGCCGGCGTACCGGCGCTGGAGCAGCTGGCAGAAGCTGGCCACCTTGCGCAGCGGCTCCTGCAGGTCGTGCGAGGCGACGTAGGCGAACTGCTCCAGGTCACGGTTGGACCGGGTCAGCTCCTCCGCCTGCTTCTGCAACTGGGTGTTGACCCACTCGATCCGTTCCCGCGCCTCGCGTACCTCGGCCAGGTCCGCGGCGATCTTCTGGCGCATCGCGTCCACGTCCTCGCCGAGACGCTGGAACTCCGGGGGCCCGGCACCGGTGATCCGGTGCGAGTAGTCGCCGGTGGCCACCTGACGGACCTGCCCGGCCAGCGTGGTCAGCGGACGCAGCACCATCCGGTCCAACGAGAGCAGCAGCGCGATGCCGGCCAGCGCGACCACCAACGCGGCGACGATGAGCAGCACGACGAGCAGGTTGCCGGTCCGCTCGACGTCGCGGGCGGTCGCCTCCCGGGCGGTGAAGATCTCGTCCTGCAACGCGGCGACCGAAGCGCGCAACTCGTCGAACCGCTGACGGCTCTCGTCGGTCAACAGGGCCTGCCCCGCCGCCGTGCCGCTGCTGTTCGTGGTGTCGATCACCGGCTGGGCGACGGTGCGCCGCCACTCCTGTGCCTGCTGCTCGACCACCACGAGGTCGTCCACGATGGCCGGGTACTTGCCGGACAGCTTCCGGATCTCCCGGGCTGTCGCCTGCTCCCGCGCCAGTCCCTGCTCGTACGGGCCCAGGTCCTCCGGATCACCGGTGACCGCGTAACCGCGTACCCCGGTCTCCTGGTCGAGAAGCGCGTTGAGCATCTCCTGGCCCTGCACCCGCAGCGGTCCGACCTGCATCAGCAGCACGTCGGTGTACTCGCGGTTCTTGGTGGCCACGACCGCCTCCGCGCCCGCGACGCTGAGCAGGATCGCGCCGACCACGCCGAGCATCACCAGCACCCGGCGACGCAGCGTCCACGCACTCGCCACCAGGTTCATCGGCCGCCGCCCCGGGAGACCAGCAGCATCGCCACGTCGTCCGCGAACGGGCCACCGTTGAGCTGCTCGGCCCGACCGACCAGCCAGGCCGGCATCTCGGAGAGCGGGAGCTTGCGGCTGTCCGGCTCGGCGAGCAGGCGGGTGAGGCCGGGCACGTCGAGGCGTTCGTCACCATCGCCCACCCGGCCCTCGATCAGGCCGTCGGTGTACATCAACAGGGACCACTCATCGGTGTCGAACTCCAGGTCGAAGGCAGTCGGCCGGCGCGGCCGTACGCCGAGCAACAGACCACCCGGTGCGGGTACGGGCACCACCCGCCCACCGGTGAGCATCACCGGCGGCGGATGACCCGCCAGCCGGACGGTCGCCCGGTTGGCCGCCAGGTCGAGGCGGACCGCCGCGACCGTGGCGAAGATCTCCTGGAGCCGGCGCTCGCTCATCAGCACCTGCTCCAACGCGGGCAGCACCTCGTCGTCGGGCACCCCGGCGAGGACCAGCGCCCGCCAGGCCACCCGGAGTTCGACGCCGAGCGCCGCCTCGTCCACCCCGTGCCCGCAGACGTCCCCGACGATCAGGTCGACCCGGTCCGGGCGGGTCTGCACCACGTCGTAGAAGTCCCCGCCGATCAGGGCGGCGTGCCGACCGGGGCGGTAGAACGTGTGCACCGCGATCTCGTCGGTCGACATCAGCGGCTGGGGCAGCAGGCCGCGCTCCAGACGCGCCGACTCGGCCTGGCGCAGCTCCACCTCGCGCAGCCGGCGGGCGTTCTCGTCGGCCCGCTTGCGTTCCACCGCGTACCGCAGCGCCCGGGTCAGCAGCACCCCGTCGACCTGGCCCTTGACCAGGTAGTCCTGTGCCCCCTCGGCGACCGCCACGATGCCCAGGTGCTCGTCCGAGCGCCCGGTGAGTACGCACACCGCCGCGCTGCCGGACATCTCCAGCACCTGCCGCAGCCCGTCCAGCCCCTGCGCGTCGGGCAGCCCGAGGTCGAGCAGGACGCAGTCGACCCCGGCGACGCGTTTGCGGGCCTCGCGCAGGCTCGTCGCGACCAGCAGGTCGATTCCCGAGTTGGTCTCGGCGAGCAGCTCGCCCACGAGGAACGCGTCTGCCTCGTCGTCCTCGACCAGCAGCACCCGGAGTCGCTCACCGGGCGGCAGGTTGGGATTGCCGCCGAGACCGCCCTGCGGATACGGCCACGACACGACGGAGGGACCGGTCACACCGGTCCCCCGGTGCGGCCGGGTCACCGCCGCCACGGGCGGGAGGTCGTTGGCGATGTCGGGCTCCTTCCGAGTGCCCTGCTGATCCTGTATTAGACAACGTTCGCACACAACACGAGGGGGCGGCCCGGCCCGGCATGGAGGATGATGTCCACCCCCAGGTCCCACCCCCGAGGAGCCACCCGTGGGCGTTCCCCCCAGCCCCGCCGCCGACCGTGCCCTCTCCCGACCGGCCCGGCGACCCCTGGCCGCGCTCGCGGCACTCGTCGCGCTGGTCGCCGTCGGCACCACCGCGCTGCTCGACATCCGGCCCCCGGCACCCCGTCCGGCCGACGCGCCGGCCGGTGAGTTCAGCGCCGGGCGGGCGTACCCGCACGTGCAGCAGGTGGCGAGCCGGCCGCACGTCGCGGGCAGCCCGGCCAACGACGAGGTCCGCGCCCACCTGGAGACGGTGCTGCGCGGTCTCGGCCTACAGACCGAGGTGCAGGACACGGTCGCCGAGGAGGCCGGTCAGCTCAGCGGGGCGGCGGGCGGGGCCACGCTGGCCCGGGTACGCAACGTGGTGGCCCGGCTGCCCGGCACCGCCTCCACCGGCACGGTGTTCCTGGTCGCCCACTACGACGCGGTGCAGACCGGCCCGGGCGGCAACGACGACGGCGCCGGTGTCGCCACCATCCTGGAGGTGGCCCGGGCCCTGACCGACGGCCCCGCCCCGCGCAACGACATCGTGTTCGTGCTCACCGACGCCGAGGAGGCGTGCCTCTGCGGAGCCTCGGCCTTCGCCACCGAGCACCCGCTCGCCGCCGGCAAGGGAGTGGTGCTCAACCTGGAGGCGCGCGGGCGGACCGGGCCGGTGATCATGTTCGAGACGTCGCCCCGGAACGCCGCGCTGGTCGACGTCTTCGGTCGGGCCGCACCGCATCCGGTGGGCACCTCGTTCGCCGTGGAGGTCTACCGGGCGCTGCCCAACGACACCGACTTCACCGCCTTCCTCGACGCCGAGTTCGTCGGGCTGAACTCGGCGTACCTGGACGGCGGGGCGATCTATCACACCCCGCTGGACACCCCGGCCTCGATGGACCGGGCCAGCCTCCAGCACCACGGCGACAACACGTTGGGACTCGCCCGCGAGTTCGGCGCGATCGACCTCGGCAACCTGCGTGCCGGCCACGACGCCACCTACTTCCCGGTGCCGGGCGGGCTGGTCCGTTACCCCGGCACGCTGGTGCTGCCGCTGGCACTGCTGGCGCTGGCGGCCGTCGTCGCCCTCGGCTGGCTGGCCCGCCGCCGGGGTCGGGTCACCACCGGTCGGCTGGCCGCCGGCTTCGCCCTGGGGCTGGTGCCGATCGTGGTCGCGCCGGTCGGCGCACAACTGCTCTGGGTGGCGATCACCGCCCTGCGGCCCGGGTACGCCGAACTCCTCGACCCGTACCGTCCGACCCTCTACCGGCTGGCCGTGCTGGCGCTCGCCGCCACCGTCCTGTTCACCTGGTACGCGCTCACCCGTCGCCGGGTCGGTCCCGCCGCGCTGGCCGTCGGAGGGCTCGGCTGGCTGGCGCTGCTCGGCGTACTCCTCGCCGTGCTGGTGCCCGGCGGGGCGTACCTGGCGACGCTGCCGGCCCTGGCAGGCGCGCTCACCGGCCTGGTCGCGGTCGCCACCCGTCGCGACGGCCCGGTGCCGGTGGTCGCCGTCACCCTCGGCGCGGCGGTGGCGGTGATCGTGCTGCTGCCCACCGTGGTGCTGCTCTTCCCGGCCCTCGGCATGGGCATGGGCGGCGTGGCCGCCCTCTTCGCCGTGCTGCTCGGCCTGGCCGCGCTCCCGGTCGTGGACCTGCTGCACCCGGAGGCCGGCGGCCAGCGCGGCATGGTGGCGCTGCGGGCCCGCCGACTCGGCGCCCTGCCGGCCGGGGCCGCCGCGCTGGCCACCGTCGTCCTCGCCGCCACCGGCTTCGCCGTCGACCGCTTCGACGCCGCGCACCCGGTGCCCACCCACCTGATGTACGCCCTGGACACCGACACCGGCACGGCCCGCTGGCTCAGTCACGAGTCGACCCCGCAACCCTGGACCGACGAGTACGTGGACGGGACCATCCGGATCGCCGACGAGTTCCCCGGCATCGGCGCCGAGGAACTGTTCGCCGGTCCGGCGCAGGCGGCGGCCCTGCCCGCGCCCCGACTGGAGGTGCTGGCCGACACCGGCACCGCCGACGAGCGCACCCTGCGGCTACGGCTCACCCCGCAGCGCCCGGTACGCCTGACCACCCTGCACGTCGACACCTCCACCGCGACGGTCCGCAGCGCGCAGGTGGCGGGGCGGCCGGTGCCGGTCGAGGTCCGCGACGGCCGGTGGGGTTTCGGGGTGGTCTTCCACGCCCCACCGCCGGAGGGCATCGAGATCACGCTGACCGTCGCGCCGAAGGCCCCGCAGGTCGCGTTCCGCGCGATGGACGCCAGCGACGGGCTGGACGCGGTACCCGGTTTCCGGCCCCGACCGCCGGACGTCGGTGTCGCCGGCTCGCACAGCTCCGAGATGCTCGCCGTGGCCCGCACCTATCCGCTGTGAGCGGGCTGCCCGGCCGGTGGGCCGGGCGCCCGCTGGCGCGGTCCCGCCGCCCGTGCTGCGGCGGGTCTGGCCTACTTCCAGCGGAAGTGCACGAAGAGTCGGCCGAAGTTCTTGGAGTCCTTCTCGACCCGGTGGTAGAGCTGCTTGACGTCCTTCTGGTCGAGGAAGCGCAGCACCCGCTTCTTGAGCTGACCGGAGCCCTTGCCCGGGATGATCTCCACGAGGGTGGCCTTCTTGGCCACCGCCTCGTCCATGATCCCGCGCAGTGCCCGGTCGATGTCGTGGCCCTTGTTGAAGATCTCGTGCAGGTCCAGCTTCAGCTTCATGCCCCGTCCACCGTCCGGTCGGCTCCCATGCGGCCATCGTAGGCACGTCCCCGGCAGGGCCCGGAGACGACGAGAGGGCGGCCCGTCCGGGCCGCCCTCTCGTCGTCGTGTCGCGTACGCCGCCTCAGCGGCTACCGCCGACCCGGGTCTCGACCCGCCGCAGCGCGGTCGTGTAGTCGTCGTTGGCGGAGTGCATGGCCGCCGCGATGCGCAGGTGCCGCAGCGCGTCGGTGTACCGGTTCAGCCGCTCCAGCGTCCGGCCCAGCACGTGGTGGGCGTAGTGGTCGCTGGGGTTGCGGTCGATCAACTCCTGCAACTGCTCCTCGGCCCGCCGGAGCTGGGCCGACTGGAAGTACGCCCGGGCCAGCAACTGGCGGACGGCGGAGTTGTCGGGCTCGGCCTCGACGATCGGCTCGAGCAGCCGGGCCGCTCCGCTCGGGTCGCCCGACTCGAAGAACAGGGTCGCTCGCCGGTACTCAGCCAGAAGATCCATTCTGCCCACCCCCTAGTTCGCACCACTGCCCTGACGCTGGCACAACACCGGCGGGCGCGCGAGTGTTCCCGCACGACTCCGCCGGGGGGTGGGGCGGCTGCACGTGTTAGCAGGGGTCCCCTGCTATGCCGCAGGCGTTAGCAGGGGACCCCTGCTTACACCAGGTCCCAGGCGCGGACACCACCGACGATGCCGGCGCTGTTGGGCACCACCACCACGTCGTCGCCCATCCGGGCGAGTTGCTCGGGCCGGATCAGCCGGGAGTTGCCGCCGCCCAGATAGAGCCGGTCCCAGCGGAACACCGGGCGCAGCCCCTCCACCACCTGCCGGATCCGTCGGGACCAGAACGCGTCGCCCAACCGGCGGCGTTCCGGCTCGCCCACGTACGTGTCGTAGGTGGTGCCCCACCGCACCGGGGCGTGCGACAGCTCCAGGTGCGGGGCGAGCACACCACCGTCGAAGAGGGCGCTGCCCAGCCCGGTGCCGAGGGTCAGCACCAGCTCGCAGCCGGTGCCCGCGACCACCCCGGCACCGTGCACCTCGGCGTCGTTGAGCACCAGCGTGGGCAGCTCGAACGCGGCGGCGAGGGCGCTGCGGGCGTCGTACCCGGACCACTGGGCGTTCAGCGCCGGGTCGACCCGGCTGCGCGGGCCGGAGCGGGTCACGTAGTGCGGGGTGGTGACCACCACGCCGTGCCGGATCATGCCCGGCATGCCGACGGTCACCCGGTCGGCGGAGGGGAGCCGGTCGCCGAGTTCCCGCAGGGTCCGCACGAACAGCTCGGGCGGTAGCGGGTAGGGGGTGGGCACCCGCATCGGTTGGGCCCGCATGGTGCCGGCGGCGTCCAGGACGGACGCCTTGATCCCGCCACCGCCGCAGTCGATCGCCAGAGTGGTCTGCACGACCGTGAGTCTGCCTCGTGTGCCGCGCCCGGGCATGGCGGGCCACACCAACCACGCCGGCGGGTAGGCTCGGCTGCTTGTGAGCGCCACGTTGATCGCCAAGGACCTGGCCGCCGGGCACGGGGAGCGGACGCTGTTCACCGGGCTGGACCTGGTGGTCGCCCCCGGGGACGTGATCGGCCTGGTCGGGCCGAACGGGGCGGGCAAGTCGACGCTGCTGCGTACGCTCGCCGGGCTGTTGCCGGTGGAGGCCGGCAGTGTCGCGGTGAGTCCGCCCGGCGCGAGCGTCGGGCACCTGCCGCAGGAGCCGGACCGCCATCCCGGCGAGACGATCCGGGCGTTCCTGGCCCGGCGGACCGGGGTGGCCCGGGCGCAGGCCGCTCTCGACGCGGCCACCGAGGCGCTGACCACCGGTGCACCGGGCGCCGACGACGCGTACGCCACCGCGTTGGAGAGTTGGCTCGGCCTGGGCGGAGCCGACCTGGACGAGCGGGCCGAGGAGGTCGCTGCGGAGCTGGGTCTCGCCGTCGACCTCGACCACGAGATGACCGGGCTCTCCGGCGGACAGGCCGCCCGCGCCGGGCTCGCGTCGCTGCTGCTCAGTCGGTACGACGTCTTCCTGCTCGACGAGCCCACCAACGACCTGGACCTGGCCGGGTTGGAGCGCCTGGAGCAGTTCGTCACCGGGTTGCGGGCCGGCACGGTGCTGGTCAGCCACGACCGGGAGTTCCTGACCCGGACGGTGACCCGGGTGCTGGAGCTGGACCTGCATCAGCAGCAGGTCAACCACTTCGGTGGCGGCTACGCGGCGTACCTGGAGGAGCGGGAGGTGGCGCGCCGCCAGGCACGCGCCGAGTTCGAGGAGTACGCCGACACCAGGTCGTCGTTGGAGGCGCGGGCGCGCACGCAGCGATCCTGGATGGAGAAGGGTGTCCGCAACGCCCGGCGCAAGGCCACCGACAACGACAAGATCGGCCGCAAGTTCCGCTCCGAGGCGAGCGAGAAGCAGGCGGCGAAGGCCCGACAGACCGAACGGTTGATCGAGCGGCTGGACGTGGTCGAGGAGCCACGCAAGGAGTGGGAGCTGCGGATGGAGATCGCCGCCGCACCCCGTGCCGGCGCCGTCGTGGCCACTCTCCGCGACGCGGTGGTACGCCGGGGCGACTTCACCCTCGGTCCGGTGCATCTGCAGATCGACTGGGCCGACCGGGTGGCGATCACCGGGGCGAACGGCTCCGGCAAGTCGACGCTGCTCGCCGCCCTGCTGGGCCGGCTGCCGCTGGACACCGGTCAGGCCGCGCTGGGCCCGGGTGTGGTGGTCGGCGAGGTGGACCAGGCACGCGGGTCGTTCCTCGGGGACGCCCCGCTGCTGGACGCCTTCCGGGTCGCCGTACCGGACCTGTCGCCGGCCGACGCGCGGACGCTGCTGGCCAAGTTCGGCCTGCGCGCCCAGCATGTGCTGCGCCCCGCCGCGACGCTCTCGCCGGGCGAGCGGACCCGGGCCGCGTTGGCGCTGTTGCAGGGGCGCGGGGTCAACCTGCTGGTGCTCGACGAGCCGACCAACCACCTGGACCTGCCGGCGATCGAGCAGTTGGAGTCGGCGCTGGCCGGCTACCCGGGCACGTTGCTGCTGGTGACGCACGACCGGCGGATGTTGGACGCGGTACGCGTGGACCGCCGTCTGCGGGTCGACGCCGGGCGGATCGCCGAGTCCTGATCCCGGCCCGCCACACCGGGCTGACCGGCCCCTTCCCGGCGCACCGGTCCGGCCGACGGCCCACCGGAGCGCCGCCTTCTGGGCTAAGTTGCCCATAACGGGCAGCGATCGGGGTATCGCGCCGGCCGGAGGTGGGCGAATGGTCGCGTTGGCACACACCCCGCCCTCGGCCGAACGGCTGCGGGCGGTCGACGGGTTCCTCGCGGAGGCATGGGCGGACCAGGCCCGCCACGACGAGAGACTGCGACCGCTGGCCGTGGAGGTCCGCTTCGACCGGGGCGTCGCCCACCTGACCGGCGAGGTCGACGAGCCGGCCCAGCTCCGCCTGGTACGCGAACAGGTCGGCCGACTCGCCGGGGTCTTCGGCGTCTGGTGCCGGGTACGTGTCGGCGGACGCGACCCGGTGGTGGTGGACCTCGGCTGCGGCGGCACCAAGCAGTGGCCGGGCAACCTCGGGCTGGACATCTATCCGGCGCCCGGCGTGGACGCGGTGGCCGATCTCTCCGGCTCGCTGCCGCTGGCCGCCGACTCGGTGGACGTCCTGTTCGCGGTGCACATCCTGGAGCACCTGATCGACTTCCTGCCACTGCTCGACGAGTGCCACCGGGTGCTGCGCCCCGGCGGCGTCCTGCACGTGATGAGCCCCTGGTGGGGGCATGTGAACGCGGTCGCCGACCCGACCCACGTCCGACTGCTGGACGTACAGACCATCAAGGGGGTCTGCGCGATGCGTCCACCGGGCACACCGCGCTGGCACCCGTTGCACGCCGGCACCGACGGCGCCTCGATCTTCGCCGACCTCACGCCGTTGGGCGTGGACGACGACGGCCCCTCCCCCGCCCACATGGCCCGCTTCTTCGACTGACCACCCACCGGTCCACCCGGCACTGAGCGGCGAATCGGGCCGACCGGCCCGCGAATGCCCCGGACGTCGTCGACGTCCGGGGCATTCGTCTGTTTCAGCACGGTCACCAATATTTCTCAGTGGCTACACCCGGATACCAGGACCTTGATCGAGACTGTTCGAACTCCGGGTACTCGCCGGTAACCACTGCCCCCACCGCACACCCCCGCGGAGGTATCCCCCGTGCTCAGACGTCTCACCACCGTCCTGGCCTCCGGCGCGGTCGCGCTGGCCGCCACGCTCGCCGTGGCGTCCCCGGCGGCTGCGGCCGTCACGCCCGCCCAGAAGCTGTCCGTCCTGTCGAGCTGGACCCAGACCAGCGCCAGCAGCTACAACGCCTGGAACTCGGCCCGGCAGAACCGCACGCCGTGGGCCGGCTACAACTTCGACTGGTCCACCGACTTCTGCTCGTCCAGCCCGGACAACCCGCTCGGGTTCCGCTTCTCCCTCTCCTGCCACCGACACGACTTCGGCTACCGCAACTACAAGGCGGTCGGCCAGTTCAGCGCCAACAAGTCCCGCCTGGACAGCGCCTTCTACGAGGACCTCAAGCGGGTCTGCGCCACGTACAACTCGGTCGTCCGGCCGGCCTGCCTCAGCCTGGCCTGGACCTACTACCAGGCGGTGAGTGTCTTCGGCTCGGCCGCCGCCGTCCAGCAGTCCGACATCGACCGGGCCGCCCGGATGAAGGCCGAGGCCGAACTCCTCGCCCGCACCTGACCCGCGCGCCGAGGGGTCCGCGTCCGACGCGGGCCCCTCGGTCAGGCGTGTTCGGTGTGCCGGTCGGCGGCGGCGGTCGACTGCCGGGGCGTCGCCCGGCCCGCCCGCGCCGCGAACCGGGCCGAGTCGCCGGTCAGGTCGGGATGCTGGACGCCGAGTGCCAACGCCACGGCCTCGTCCAGGCCCAGTTCGGAGCCTTCGCCGTACGCCTCGTCGAAGGCGACGTCGCCCAACGTCCGGCGCAGCGCCACCTGCCGCTCGTTCCAGTAGCCGTCGTAGATGCCGGTGGTCGACCGCAGCCCCGCCCGGGTCGCCTGCGCCGCACCGAACAACCGGGCCGAGGTCAGCGGTTCGCCCCCCGCGAGGCAGCGCACCGCGATCGCGTTGAGCGTGTCGCAGGCCCGACCGTGGAAACCGTGGTTCATCCGGGACCGCAACGCCGCCAGCAGGTGCTCGTGCGCGGCCACCAGGTCGCCCCGGGCCAACGCCACCATGCCGAGCAGCATGTCCACCGAACGCCGACCCCGGTCGACCGGGCGGGCCGCCTCCACCGGTCGCGCCGCCGCGAGCAGGTCGGCCGCCTCGTCCAGGGCGCCCCGCCGCCAGAGCAGCTCGGCCAGCCGGAACACCGCGAACAGCGCGTCCGACTCCACCCCCTGCTCACGGGCCCAGTCGATGACCTCCCGGCAGATCCGTTCGGCCTCGGCGAACTGCCCCATGTCCACCAGCGGCGCCGCCCGGCCGGCGAGCACCCGGGCCAGCAGCCCGGCGTCCCCGGCCTGCCGTGCCGCCGCCTCGGCCCGCTGCGAGTAGCGCAGCTCCTCGGCGTACTCGCCGTCGCCACCGGCGTGCAGCGAGTGCATGTGGTACGCCGCCGCCAGCTCGGCCTCGGGGATCACCTCCCCGGTCTCGGCGATCCGGCTGTAGAGCCGGAACAGCCACAGCCGCCCCTCCCGGGCCAACCCGCGCTCACGCCACCACTGGTCGAGGCCACCGGCCAACCGCAGGCCCGCCCGGGCACTGCCGCCGGTGGCGCACCAGCGCAGGGCGGCCCGCAGCTCACCGGCGAGTGGATCGAGCGCGTACAGCGACAGCGTCACCGGTTGGCCGTCCGGGCCCAGGTGCGCCCGTTCCAGGGCGTGCGCCGACCAGCTCACGTGCCGGTTGCGCGCGTCCCGCTCCTCACCGGCCTCGGCGAGCCGGCGGGCCGCGTACGCCCTTATCGGGTCGAGCATCCGGTACGTGCAGCCGCCGGCCTGCGGCTCCGCCAGCACCATGGACTTGTCCACCAGCACCGAGAGCGGGTCGAGCGGGTCGTCGTCGAGCAGCCACTCCACGCTGGGCAGGTCGACCGGGCCGGCGAACACCGCAAGCCAGCGCAGCAACCGCGCGGCCCGGGGACCGAGAGTGCGGTACGACCAGGTGACGGTCGCCTGCATGGTCAGGTGACGTTCGATCGCCGACCGCGCCACCGCCCGCATTGCCGGGGTCTGCGGACTCGTCCCGGTCGCCGCCGCCACCAGGTCCACGGTGTCCCGCTGGTTGCCGGAGTTGCCGTGGTCGGCCGGAGGCGGCTCCGGGTCGTCCCGACCGGCGTCCAGAGTGCCCAGCACGTCGTCGAGGCGTTCGGCGAGCTGCCCGACCGAGAGCACCCGCAGCCGCGCCGCCGCCAGCTCGATGGCCAACGGCAACCCGTCCAGCCGGCGTACCACCCGGCGCAGATCCGCCGACTCGACCGGGTCCGGACGTCGTCCACCACGGGCGGCGGCGGTCCGGTCCAGCAGCAACGCGACCGCGTCGCTCTCGGTGCCGTCCGGTGACGGGTCGACCGAGAGCGGCGGGATGCGCCACACCACCTCGCCCGGCAACGCCAGGGGTTCCCGGGTGGTCGCCAGCACCTTCACCCCGCTGCCGCCGGAGAGCAGCCGGGACACCGCCTCGGCGCAGGCCGTCGGCTGCACGTCGCAGGTGTCGAGGACGATCAGCATCCGGCGACCGGCCGCGTACTCGACCAGGGTGTCCACCATGGGACGACCCGGTTCGGGACGCAGCCCGAGCACCGCGGCGATCGCGAACGCCACCAGTCCCGGATCGGTCACCGAGGCGATGTCGACGAACCAGACTCCGTCGGGGTACTCGTCCACCAGGTCGATGGAGAGTTCCACGGCCAACCGGGTCTTGCCGCCACCACCGGCACCGAGCACGGTGACCAACCGGTGTCCGGCCACCAGCTCGCGCAACTCGGCCCGTTCGACCTGCCGGCCGACGAACGAGGTGACCGGGATCGGCAGGTTGTGCGCCACCGCGTCGGCCGTACGCGGACGCGGGAACTGCCGCTCCAGGCCGGGCGCGACGAGTTGGAAGAGGCGTTCCCGGTCGTCGAAACCGCGCAACCGGTGCAGCCCCAGGTCGATCAGGGACGCGCCGAACGGCAGCGGATCGGCGTGCCGGGCGGTCGCGGCGGAGCAGAGCACCTGCCCGCCGTGCGCGGCGGCGGCGACCCGGGCGGCCCGGTGCACCTCCGGACTGGCGTACTCGCCGTCACGCGGCTCCGCCCACCCGGTGTGCAGGCCCATCCGGACCCGGGGTGCCGCCTCCGGCGTCGGCCACTCGTGCTCGCCGAGCGCGCGTTGCGCGGTCAGGCAGGCGGTCAGCGCGGCACCTGCGTCCCCGAAGGCCAGGAAGAACGAGTCGCCCTCGGTCAGCAGCTCGGCGCCCTCGGTCGCGGCGATCGTCCGGCGCAGCAGGCGGCGATGTTCCCGCAGCACCGGGCTATACCCGGAGCCGAGCATCTGCGCCAGTCGCGTGGAGCCCTCGATGTCGGTGAAGACGAAGGTCACCCAGCCACTAGGGAGGTGGATCCGTGGCGGCATGCGTGGAACCTCCCCCCTGACCTCGGCTTCATACTTCCCGAAACCAGATCATCACGCATCGTGAGAACGGTCGGCCGAGACTCCGCCCCAAGGTGCCATCGCACCCGGCGTCCGGGCAAGACCGACATCAACCGTCCCACCACGTACGACGACCCTCCGGCCGGTCCGACCACGTCCGACCGGCCACCGTCGCCAACGGCGTTCAACAGCCGCAGCCGCCACCGCAGCAGCCGCCGCCGGAGAGCGCGGGCGGGCCGCCGGAGGCACCGGAACCCCGTCCTGTGACCGCGACCGTCGACAACAACTTCACCGTGTCGGAGTGCCCCTTCGGGCAGGATGCGGGCTCGCCCGCCTGGGCCATCGGCCGGTTGACCTCGAAGGTGTCACCACAGGCGCGGCATCGGAACTCGTACCGGGGCATGGCATCAGGGTACGACCGGACCTGACGGTGGCGGCGACATGGGTGATACTCGACGGGTGGCAGACGGCGAAGAGCGGAGAACCCTTCGACCCCTGCGACCGGCCGCGCCGGGCGCCCAAACCGGTGCCACTACGGACAGACCGGTCAGCGCGGTACCCCGGCCGCGTCGACCGTGGCTGGACTCCGGCGGACCGGCCGACGGGTCGCCCACCACCGGGGCCGACGCGGCCACCAGCGCGCCGACGATCAGGGCCGCCACACCCGCGCCCGAGCAACCGGCCGAGCCCGAGCCCACGGCCGCCGCGAAGCCCGCCGCCACGGCCGACGGGGTGCCTGCGGCCAAGCCCGACGCCAAGCCTGAGCCCGACGCGAAGCCCGAGCCCACGGCAGACGCGAAGGCTGACCCCACGGCCGAGGCCAAGCCTGCGACCACGGCTGACGGCAAGGAAGCCACCAGAGCGGTCGGCGAACCGACGGCCACGGCCGACACTCCCGCCAAGGACCCGTCAGCCAAGGCCGACAGTTCCACCAAGACCGACGGTGACCCCTCGGCCACGGCCGACCCGTCCGGGACGACCGACGGGAAGACGGGAGACGGGACGGGTACCCGGCCGCCGCGAGCCCGGCGTCGCCGGGTGCGCTTCGCGCATGCCGTACGCGTGCCGGGTCCACGGGCCGCCGCCCTCGCGACCCGGGACTGGTCGCGGCGGCCCGGCGGGCGACTGACCCTGCCCGGGGTGTTCCTGCTCGCGCTGGTCATCGCGACCGCGACGGCCGGCGCGCTGCTGGTGCCGGCGACCGTCGGCGCGCCGCGTCCGGTGGCGGCCGACGCGACCGCCGGGCCGGAGACGACCGACGGCACCACACCGCTGACCGAGGCCCCGCCGATCGGCGCCGTCCCGCCGGGCACCGGGACGCTGCCGCCGGGCGCCACGCCGTTCCCGGGCGCGACGGGTGATACCGCGCCGGTGAGCGGACGCCCCTCCGACGCTCTGGCCGGGTGGGCCAGCGACGTGGGTGCCAAGACCGGCATCGACCCGATCGCGGTGCAGGCGTACGGCTACGCCGAGCTGGTGCTCGCCGAGACCAACCGGGCCTGCGGCCTGAGCTGGACCACGCTTGCCGCGATCGGTTTCGTCGAATCCCGACACGGGCAGGCCAACAACGCGCGACTCGGGCCGGACGGCAGGGCCACTCCGGAGATCATCGGACTGCCGCTGGACGGGCAGGGCGGTCGGATGCGGATCGCCGACACCGACCGGGGCGAGCTGGACCGGGACACCACCTACGACCGAGCGGTCGGACCGATGCAGTTCATCCCGACGACCTGGGAGGAGAACGGCGCCGACGCGGACGGCGACGGGATCAAGGACCCGCACAACATCCACGACGCCGCGCTGGCTGCTGGAATGTACCTCTGCAAGGGGGGCCGCAACCTCACCGTTCCGGGTGACTGGTGGAACGCCATTTTGTCGTATAACAACGTCGGTCGGTATGCCCAGGCCGTCTTCGAAACGGCCAACCGGTACGGACAGGCCAGTCGCACGTGAAGTGATCGTCCGCGCACATTGGAGGACTGGACACTTCCCCCCGGCAGCCGTTAACGGCAAGCTAGACGCGTGATGGTGCGCGAGTGGGACCCCAGGACCGCGTCGTCCGCCGAGATCGCGTCGCTGTTGGACACGCTGAACGCGGTCCTGGCGGTCGATCTTCCGCAGGATCCGCCATGGCGGGAGAGTTCCGTGCGGGAGTACCTCACCGAGGTGATGCCCGGCGAACGACGGATCGCCTGGGTGGCCCAGGCCGAGTCGGCCGCCGACGGGACGCCCGGCCCGATCCTGGGTCAGGTGCACGTGTTGCTGCTCGGCAGCATCGGCGTGCTGGAGGTGCTGGTACACCCCGACCACCGGCGCAGGGGCCTCGGCCGTGACCTGGTCCTGCGCGCCTCCCGTCGGGTCTACCAGGAGGGCTTCGAGTCGATCGGCGTCGAGGTGGTGGGTGACACCCCGGCCGTCGCCTTCTACGAGTCGCTGGGCTTCAGCCGGGAGTACGTCGAGACCCGGAGCGTGCTCGACCTGGCCGGTGTCGACTGGACCGAGTTGGCCGAGATGTCGACCGGTGTCGGCGCCGGCTACCACGTGCAGTTCCACCCCGGCGGGCCGCCGGACGACCTGATCGAGGCGTACGCCCGGGCCAAGGCCGAGATCCGGGACGTCGAGGACGGCGAGCTACGACCCAGCTCGTACGACCCGCAGCGGCTACGTGACAGTCTCGACTGCCTGCACCGGCGGGGAATGAAGCCGTACATCGTGCTCGCCCTGCACGAGAAGACCGGCGAGGTGGCGGGCCTGACCGAGGTGGTCGTGCCGGCGCAGCACCCGACCCGCGCGGACCAGTACGACACGATCGTGGTGCAGGAGCACCGCGGCTACGGGATCGACCGCGCCATCAAGGCTCGGATGCTGCTGGAGTTGCGCTCGGCCGAGCCGCATCTGACCGAGGTCCAGACCTGGAACGCCCAGGCCAACGAGGCCATGCTCAAGGTCAACGCGGAGCTGGGCTACCGGCCCGACCGGGAGTGGTGCGAGTACAGCGTCGACGTGGCCGAGTTGGTGCACCGCCTCGACGCCGCCCGCTAAAGCTCGGGCCGCTCCGCCGGGTCGCGGTCGGTCAGTAGTACCAGGATCGGGGGTCCGGGGGCGGCGGATCGTTGCGGTACTTCGCCACCCGTACCTCCCACTGGCTGCGCCGCCGACGGGCCTCTCGCTCGAAGCGGCACCGCTTGAACGTCTCCGGCGGACGGGCGAGTCCGTAGATGTCCGCCCACCACTCGCCCGGCTTCGGGTCGAGAATCGTGTCGAGATGTGCCGGGTAACGGCGGCCAGCCCCGTCCAGGGTGTCGTCCCACACCTCCATCGGCAGGATCACGTGCCCGTCCTGGTCGACCACGACGAGGTAGAGCCCGGCGGCGCCGATCAGGCGTTCCAGCACCGCGAGACTCGGAGTCAAGGTGCCGGACTCGACCCGGGCGACGGTGGAGGGCGCCACCCTCGCGAACCGGGCCATCCGCGTCTGACTGAGCCCGACGATCCGCCGGACACGCCGCACCAGACCAGCGATGGGAAACGCGCCGAGGGTAGGGCCGCGGTCTGTGGGCTCGAAGATGGAAGACATACCGGCGACCCTCGCCGACCCCCAGAACCCGCCGCAACCCCTGTGGATAAACCTGTGGAAAACTTGCGGCAGTCCGCCCGGTTCCGCCCCTCCCGGACTACCTCATCGGCCCCTTTGCTCTGCTTCAACCCACGCAACGGATTCGGCGCGGAACTGATGCGTGGGTTGAAGCAGAGCAAAGGGCGCCAAGGGGTTACCCGGAGCCGACGGGCCAGGCCACCAGGACCGTCGGCCCCCTGCCAGGCCACCAGGACCGTCGGGACATCGGGGCGACCAGGACCGCCGGGACATCAGGAGCCGGGCCCGACCACACAGCGGAGCGCGACGAGCTCTGACCGGGACGGACCGGCCAGCAGTGCCGACCAGCGCGACCAGCGGCGCTCCGTGCCGGCCGGGCCGGGTGCCGGGAGGGGTCAGTAGCGGTCGCGGAGCAGGCCGGCCGCTTCCACGGCCCAGTAGGTGAGGATGATCTGCGCACCGGCGCGGCGGATCGAGGTGAGCGTCTCCAGCATCACCTTCTCGCGATCGATCCAGCCGTTGGCGGCGGCGGCCTCGACCATGGCGTACTCGCCGGAGACCTGGTAGGCGGCGACCGGGACGTCGACCGCGGCCCGGACCGCGGCGACCACGTCGAGGTAGGGCAGGGCCGGCTTGACCATCACGATGTCCGCGCCCTCGGCCACGTCCAGCTCGACCTCACGCAGGGACTCGCGTAGGTTCGCCGGATCCTGCTGGTACGACCGGCGGTCGCCGTCGAGCGCCGACTCGACCGCGTCGCGGAACGGACCATAGAACGCCGAGGCGTACTTGGCGGTGTAGGCCAGCACCGCGACGTCGGTGTGCCCGGCCGTGTCGAGGGCCCGGCGTACCACGCCGACCTGGCCGTCCATCATCCCGGACGGGCCGACCATGCCGGCCCCGGCGTCGGCCTGGGCCACCGCCATCTCGGCGTACGCCCCCAGCGTGGCGTCGTTGTCCACCGACCCGTCCGGCCGGAGCAGGCCGCAGTGCCCGTGCGAGGTGAACTCGTCCAGGCAGAGGTCGCTCATCACGACGGTGGAGTCACCCACCTCGGAGACCACGTCCCGGATGGCGACGTTGAGGATCCCGTTCGGGTCGAGCCCGCCGGAGCCGCGCTCGTCGCGTGACGTCGGCACCCCGAACAGCATGATCCCGCCGACGCCGGCGCGTACCGCCTCGACGGCCGCCTTGCGCAGCGAGTCGCGGGAGTGCTGAAGCACGCCGGGCAGCGAACCGATGGCCCGGGGCTCGGTCAGCCCCTCCTTGACGAACATCGGCACGATCAGCTCGGCCGGGTCGAGACGGGTCTCGGAGACCAGCCGCCGCACGGCTGCGGTACGCCGCAGCCGGCGGGGGCGGTTCTCGGGGTACGGCACGGTGCCCTCCCTGACGACTACTACCGGAACCTGAGCGCGGTCGGCCCCTGGACCTTCGAGCCACGGCGCTGCTTCGCCGGCATCGCGGCGAGCTTCTCCCGCAGTTCGACGGCGTAGCCGGCGAGCGCCTCCACCAGGTCCGGCACGGATGCGTGCGGCGGCTGGACGTCGACCCGCAGGCCGAACTCCGTCGCGGTCTCCGCGGTCTTGGGCCCGATGACGGCTACCACGGTACGCGCGTGCGGCTTGCCGGCGATGCCGACCAGGTTCCGGACCGTGGACGACGAGGTGAACAGCACCGCGTCGAACCCGCCCGACTTGATCGCGTCGCGGATCTCGGCAGGCGGCGGGGCCGCCCGGACCGTCCGGTACGCGGTCACGTCGTCGACCTCCCAGCCGCGCTCGGTGAGCCCGGCGGCGAGCGTCTCGGTGGCGATGTCGGCGCGCGGCAGCAGCACCCGGCCCACCGGGTCGAGCACCTCGTCGTGCGGCGAGAACTCGGCCAGCAGCCCCTCGGACGACTGCTCCCCGGAGGGGATCAGCTCCGGCTGGATGCCGAAGGCACGGACCGCGTCGGCGGTGGCCTCACCGATACAGGCGATCTTGACGCCACCGAAGTGCCGGGCGTCCAGGCCGTGCTCGGCGAACTTCTCCCAGACCGCGCGCACCGCGTTGACCGAGGTGAAGATGACCCAGGCGTACCTGCCGTCGACCAGCCCCTTGACCGCGCGCTCCATCTGCGCCGGGGTACGCGGCGGCTCCACCGCGATCGTCGGCACCTCGCACGGGATGGCCCCGTACGCGCGCAGCCGGGCACTCATCGCGCCGGCCTGCTCCTTGGTGCGGGGCACCAGCACCTTCCAGCCGTACAGCGGGCGGTTCTCCCACCAGCTCAGCTTGTCGCGCTGGCCCACACCCTCACCGAGGGTCAGCACGACCCGGCCGGTGAAGCCGAGTGCCGCCGCGACGAAGGAGTCCACGGTCGACGTGGTGGTGTACTGCGTCTCCCCGGTGCCGTCCCCGGTCACCCCGACGTCGGTGGTGCCGTCGACCCCGGCGGCGAGCAGCCCGTCGCGGATCGCGGCCAGATCACCGGCGTCCACCGCGAGCGCCAGCGAGCCGCGCTGCACGGCTGCGGCCAGCGCCTCGAAGTCCAGCGAGCCGACGTCCTCGACGTCGGCGGCGGTGCGTACGCCGGGCAGCGGCACACCCGCGTACGCGGCCACGCCCTCGGCCTGGCCGACGCCGGGCACCACCTCGAAGTGCGCGGCGGTACGTGCCACCGCCTGCACCTCCTTGACCACCGAGTCGTGGCCGAACGGGTCGCCGGCCACCAGGTGCACCGCGTTCTGCCCGGAGCGGGCAGCCGAGATCAGCACCTTCGCCACGTCGCCCGGCGCGCCCTCGGCGGGGGTGAACTGGGCGTCTTCCCTGGCCTCGGCCCGGACGACGTCGAGTAGCGACTCGGGGACTCCCCGGTCGTACACCACCTGGTCGGCGTCGACCAGGGCGTCGTGCGCCCGGCGGGTGAGCAGGCCCGGGTCGCCGGGACCGGCACCGACGAATGCGATCCGGCCTACGGGCTTACGGGTGCGGGTCATTCTGTGCTCCCAAATTGCTGGGTCCCCGGGCCGTCGTGTCCTTGCGGGCCGAGGATCGAGTCGGCGCCGAGGTCGAGGAGTTCGGCGGCGAGTGCCTTGCCGATCTCCGCCGCATCGGCGGGCGTTCCGGTGCGGGACAGCCGGATGTCACGGGTGCCGTCCGGGCTGATCACCGCCCCGCGCAGGTAGATCTCATCACCGGTCTCGCCCTCGGCGAGTTCGGCGTAGGCGGCGACCGGAGCAGAGCATCCGGCCTCCAGGGTGGCCAGCATCGCCCGCTCCGCGATGACCGCAGCGCGCGACGGTGCGTCGTCGAGCGTGGCGAGCAGTTCGACCAGGTCCGGGTCGTCGACCCGGCACTCCACCGCCAGCGCTCCCTGCGCGGGAGCGGGCAGCATCAGCATCGGGTCGAGCGTCTCGGTGATGACGTCGGTCCGGTCCAGGCGGGCAAGGCCCGCCCGGGCCAGGACGACGGCGTCCAGGTCGGCCTCCGGGCCGAGCACCCGGGCCAGCCGGGTGTCGACGTTGCCCCGGATGGGGGTGACCGACAGTTGCAGACCCAGCGCGTGCAGCTGGGCGATCCGGCGCAGGGCACCGGTGCCGACGTTCGCTCCGGGGGCGAGCTCGGCCAACGTCTTCCCGTCGCGGGCGATGAGCGCGTCGCGCGGGTCCTGCCGCGGCGGGACCGCGGCGATGTGCAGCCCGGCCGCGGTGGCGGTGGGCAGGTCCTTGTACGAGTGAACGGCGAAGTCGATCGTCCCGGCGACCAGCGCGTCCCGCAGCGCGGAGACGAACACGCCGACCCCGAGCCGGTGCACCGGCGCGCTGGACCGGTCGCCGGCGGTGACCACCTCGACCAGTTCGACCGGCCTCCCGGTACGGGCGGTCAGGGCCTCGGCGACCTGCCCGGACTGGGCCATCGCCAGCTTGCTGCCCCGGGTACCGAGACGCAGTGGGGCGGCGCTCATCTGGCGCTCGCTCATGCCGGCCCTCCGCTCCGCTGCGTGCCACCATGAGGCACCTTCGCACTGAGCTGACGACTCACTCGCTGGCGCTCGCTCATGCCGGCCCTCCGCTCCGCTGCGTGCCACCATGAGGCACCTTCGCACTGAGCTGACGATTCACTCGCTGGCGCTCGCTCATTGCTCACCTCCGGGTGGGGTGATGTCGGGGACGGTGTCCACCGGCGAGGTCTGCGGGACCTGGAGGTCGAAGAGCTCGCGCAGCAGGGCGGCGTACTGGTCGCCGCCGGGTTCGGCGGCGAGTTGCCGGACCCGCACGGTCGGCTGGTGCAGCAGTCGCTGGACCACCCGGTGCACGGTCCGGGCCACCTCGGCGCGCTGGTCGTCGGTGAGGTCGGGGCGGCGCTGCGCGAGTCGGCGCAGCTCGGCGGTGACCACGTCGTCGGCACGGCCACGCAGGGCGGCCACGGTCGGTGCCACGTCGGCGCCGCGCAGCCAGGTGAGGAAGGACTCGACCTCGCCGGTCACGATCCTTTCGACGGCGGCGGCGTCGGCGGCGACCGGGCCTTCGGCGAGCAGGGCCGCCATCCGGTCGATGTCGATCACCTCGACGCCGGGCAGCTCGGCCACGCCGGGCCCGACATCGCGAGGTACGGCCAGGTCCAGCAGGACCAACGGGCCGCGCTCCGGCGCACGTGCGGCCACCGCCTCGGCGACGACCGGACGGGTGAGGACCGGCTCCGTGGACGCGGTGGCGGCCACTACGATGTCCACCGTGGACAGTGTGTCGGCCAGCTCGGTGAGCTCCCGCGCGGCGGCACCGTACGACTCGGCCAGCCGGACGGCCCGGTCGGCGCTGCGGTTGGTCACGGTCACCGGCCCGGCGCCGAGCCGGGACAGCGTCGCCACGCCCAGCGAGCCCATCGCCCCGGCGCCGACCACCAGTGCGGGACGGCCGACGAGGTCGTTGCCGAGATGACCGGCGGCCAGCCCCAGCGCGGCGGTGACCACGCTCTGCCCGGCCCGGTCGATGCCGGTCTCGGAGTGGGCCCGCTTGCCCACCCGCAGGGCCTGCTGCATCAGCTCGTGCAGCAGCCGGCCGGCGGCGTCGGACTCGCCGGCCCAGTGGTAGGCGTCCCGGAGCTGCCCGAGGATCTGCGCCTCGCCGATGACCATGGAGTCCAGCCCGGCGGCGACCCGGAAGACGTGCTCGACCGCAGCGGAGTCGAAGTGCACGTAGAGGTTGTTGGCCAGCGCGGTGGGCGGGCAGCCGGCCTGCTCGGCGAGGACGGCGCAGATGTCACCGAGGCCGCCGTGGAAGCCGGAGACGGCCGCGTACACCTCCACCCGGTTGCAGGTGGAGACGAGGACGACCTCGCTGACGTACGGCTGCGCCATCAGGCGGTCGAGGGTGGCGCCGAGATCAGCCGGCGGCACCGCGAGCCGTTCCAGGGTGGCGACCGGCGCGGTGCGGTAGGAGGCGCCGACGACGATGAGTTTCACGTGCCGATCGCCTCCTGGCTCTCGGTGACCGCGAAGCCGCCCGGCAGGGCGGTGAGAGCGGACCCACCGGCGGCGGGGAGCGCGGTCAGGGCTGCCTTGCGGTGCTCGTGGAACGACAGGATCTGCAGCTCGATGGCGAGGTCGACCTTGCGGACGTCGACCCCCTCGGGAACCGAGAGTACGCACGGCGCGAAGTTCAGGATGCTCGTCACGCCGACGGCGACCAACTGGTCGGCGACCCGCTGGGCGGCGGTGGCCGGGGTGGCGATGACCCCGATGGCGACGGCCTCGGCGGCGGCGACCTCGGGCAACTCGTCGATGTCCCGCACGACGAGCCCGTTGATCTCCTCACCGATGCGGCGCGGGTCGGCGTCGAAGAGGGCGACGATCCGGAATCCGCGACCGGTGAACCCGTCGTAACCGGCCAGCGCGTGACCGAGGTTACCGACGCCGACCAGGGCGACCGCCCGACGCTGGGTGAGCCCGAGCACGTACTCGATCTGCTCGACCAGCAGCGCCACGTCGTAACCGACGCCCCGGGTGCCGTACGAGCCGAGGTGGGACAGGTCCTTGCGGAGTTTCGCGGAGTTCACCCCGGCGGCGTTGGCCAGCCCCTCGCTGGAGATCGTCTCGTGGCCGGTTTCGGCGAGGTTGTGCAGGGCACGGAGGTACTCGGGGAGCCGGGCGACCGTCGCCTCGGGCAGGTCCGGGAGCGCCGGTACGGCACCGGCGCGGCCGGGCGCGCCTGGGTGACGGTGCTGACTCATGAGACTCCGTGCGGTGCGATCCTCGACCAACTCCACCGGCCGGTCGTTTCGGGACTCCCGCTGGCGACCGGAATTGCCGGCTGTGCTAGCAGGGCGCGTCGGAATTACAGAGTAGGCGCTTGTGAAGACGTGCACAAATCGCGATCTTGTCGGCACACGCCGCGCCCCCACCAGCCCCTCCGTCTCGCAAGATCGACCGGAGACCCCTGCATCACGACTACCGGCGCGATTATTACTCAATCCCGACTTCTCTGACTAATCACACACGCCAATCATTGATCGAATGCGGAGATCGGAAGACCGCGACCACACACGGTGACACCCGTTTCGACTCAGCTGGGCGATTCCACCGTCGGCACATCGGCCAGCGCGGTGGCGAGCGTCACGGCCTCGACCAGGGTGTCGGCGACCGGGTGGCCGGAGTCCACCAGCCGGGACCGGTCGGTGAATCCGCCGCTGTAGAGCACGGCACGCCCGCCGACGGCGTGCGCCGCGTCGGCGTCGTCGATCGAGTCCCCGATCACCACCACCGACCGGCCGTCCACCCCGATCTCGGCCAGGTGGCGGGCCAGCGACTCGGCCTTGCGGTCCCCGCCGACCTGGTCCCGCCATCCGTCGACCCGGACGAACCGGCCGGTCAGCCCGTACGTCCGGACCGCCGGCACCAGCTCGTCGTGGAACCACATGGACAACAGCGACTGGCTGCCCGGCCAGGCGGCCATCGCGTCCGCGGCGTCGTGGGCCAGCTCACAGCCGGTCAACCCCCGCCGGTACGCGTCGTGGAAGATCTTGTCGAGGCGTCCGAAGTCCTGCTCGTCCACGGCCCGGCCGAGTACGTCCGCGTAGTAGTCGGCGATCGGTCGGCGGAACCGCACCCGGTGCTCGGCGACCGTCACCGACGGCCCGCCCGCGCTGCCGAAGGCGGCGTTGGTGCAGGCCACCACCAGATCGAGATCATTGAGCAGGGTGCCGTTCCAGTCCCACACCAGATGGGTGCGCGCAGGGGTCATCAGCGCACCCTACCGGCGGCCTCAGAGCTGCGGGGTGGTCAGATCCTTCAGCAGCCGCTGCTCCTCGACGCGCCAGTAGCCGTGCTCCTTGCCGTCGAGCAGCACCACCGGCAGCCGGTCGCCGTACTCCCGTTCCATCTCGGCGTCGCCGCTCACGTCCTGCTCGATCCACCGGTCGCCGGTGACCGCGACGACCCGGTCGAGGGCCGCCTTGGCGTCCTCGCAGAGGTGGCAGCCAGGTCGGGTGATCAGGGTCAGGCGGGGCTCACGCATCGGTCTCCTCCGTCGTGGCGGTGGGTCGGAGCAGGGTCTTGCGCACCTTCCCGATCACCGAGCGCGGCAGCAGGTCGACGAACTCGACGTCGGTGGGGCACTTGAATCTGGCCAGATTACGCGCGCAGTGCGCGATCAGCTCGGCACCGGTCGCCCGATGCCCCGCCGCCGCCACCACGTACGCCCGGACAGTCTCCCCGGTCCGGGGGTGCGGCACCCCCACTACCGCCGACTCCGCCACCGCCGGATGGGCGCAGAGCACCGACTCGACCTCGTGCGGGTACACGTTGAAGCCGTTGACCAGGATCAGCTCGCCGAGCCGGTCGACCAGGAAGAGATCACCGTCGGCGTCGGCGTACGCGACGTCGCCGGTGGGCCACCAGCCGTCCCGGTCGGGCCCACCCGTGCCGTCCGGCCAGTACCCGGAGAAGAGGTTCGCCCCGCGCACCACGATCTGACCGGGGTCGGTGCCGGCCACCGGGTCGGAGAGGTCCCACTCCTCCGCGTCGTCGTCGGGCGCGGCCAGGCCGTCGCGCCACAGCTCGCTCCCGTCCGCCCCGACCAGCCGCAGGTCGACGCCGGGCAGCGGGCGGCCGATCGAGCCCGGCTTCGGCTCCCCGCCGACCAGGGTCGAGGTGAGCACCGGGGCGGTCTCGGTCAGGCCGTAGCCGATCTGCACCGGCCTACCGGCGGCCTCGATGAAACGCGCCGCGTCGGCCGGGTCGAGCGGCGCCGCGCCGCAGACCACGACCCGCACCGCTGCCATCGCCTCGGCCAGCACCTCGGCGTCCGCCCGTGACCAGGACTGCACCATCGACGGCACGCCGACCAGCACGGTGGCCCGGTGCCGGGCGATCTCGGCCAGCGCCGCGTCGGCACCAAGATCGTCGACGAGTACGCCGGTCGCGCCGTGGTGCAGCACCGCACCGAGTCCGGTGTTCAGCCCGTACGCGTGGAACAGCGGCAACGCCAGCAGCACCACGTCGTCCGGCCCGACCACCGGCGGCACGATCCGGCCGACCTGGTCGTGGTTGGCCGCCAGGGCGCCGTGCGAGAGCATGGCGCCCTTCGGCCGCCCCTCGGTGCCCGAGGTGTAGAGCAGCACCGCCAGGTCGTCGGCGGACCGCGCCGGGAAGGTCTGCGGCCCCCCGTCGGCGACGGGAGGTCTGAGGTGTACGGCGCGCAGCGCGGGCAGCTCGACGTCGGCCACCAGGTCACGAAGACGTTCGGTGCCGATCAGCACGGACGCGGCCGAGTCGGCCAGCACCTGCCGCAGCTCGCGGGCCGTCAGCGTGGGGTTGACCGGCACCGCCGTCAGTCCGGCCCGCAGCGCACCGAGCAGACCGACCACGAAGTCCGGAGAGTTGGGCAGCGCCACGGCCACCCGCGCCGGTCGGCCGCCAGCGTCCGGGACCGTCTGAGCCAGCGCCCGGGCGACCCCGGTCACCGCCTCGTCCAGTTCGGACCAGGTGATCGTCCGGTCGGAGGAACACAGCGCCGGCTTGTCCGGACTACTCCGGGCCGCCCGGGTCAGACGTTCGGCGAGATTCGGCCCGGTGCCGTCGGCCACCTGCGGCCGGGCGGCAGTGCCTGCGTCCTCGTCGGCGGCGGGGTGCGACCCCGGCCCGACGGTTGCGTCTCGGTCCTGCACGGTGGCTGAGTCTGGCACAGCCGGCGCCGCCCGGCCATGCCTCCCGGGCGGTGACCGACACCGATCCGGGAACACCGGCTTGTCGTCCCGACCGGTCCGTCCCGGTACGGTCCCGATCGGACGGCATCACCTCGGCCACCGAGGACGCAGCCCGGTCCCGTGCACGGAACTCCCGAGGGGTCACCGACGGTGTGCGACAGCCCCGCCGGATTGTCGCCGCAGCCGGCCGCGTCCGGCACCGCCGCAGGCACGCAGGTCGCTGTACGCACCGTCCCACCACGACTCTGACCAGGGGATACATGCCCAACCAGCTCGTCGGCCAGTTGTCAACAACCCCCGACGGACAACCGGTCCGCCAGGTGTGCGACCCGCCGGGAAATACTTTGGCCCTGTGTAACGGACTTGCCACGCGCGGGTGACGTTGGCCCTATCATCACTCGGGTCGGCTCACCCCATTTTGCCGTGAGTCGACACCCCTCAGCCCGAGGAGGCCCCCGTGCCCGTGAGCGCATTGGACCAGCACCTCAAGGGGAACTGCCGCCCGTCGGCACACCCCGGAGCCGCCCTGCCCGACGGAGGCCCGATCGATCGACCGGGCACCGTCGGCGCGACGGCCGGTGCAACGGAGGCGGCCCGATGACCGCCTTCGGCTTCGCATCCCGCCCGGTCGGCCTACCCGGCCCACTGGCACGTACGCCGGTCAACGAGCGCGGCAACGCTCACGGCCAGCAGGACAGCACGGGGAACCTGCCCCCACGCGGCGAGAGCGCCGTGACGCGGGTGGGCAGCAGACCACATCAGAACGATCCGCCACCCCGACCACCGACGCCCGGCGGGAACGCGAAACCCGCCGGAGGCCGGGTCGCCTCACCGAGTCGACCGACCATGCCGGCCCAGGCCCGCCGCAGCGGGGACGCCCCGGTCACCGAGGTGTCCACCTCGGAGACGGCGGTGCTGCCCGCAGTCTCCTCGGCCGGCACCTCCACCGGGTTCCCGAGCCGTCCCGACCCCTCCGACCCGGCCACCGAGGTCTGGGCCCTGGTCGAGCGCGCCCAGGCCGGCGAGTCCGAGGCGTTCGGGCTGATCTACGACCGGTACGTCGACACGGTCTTCCGCTTCGTCTACTTCCGGGTCGGCAACCGGCAACTCGCCGAGGACCTCACCTCGGACACGTTCCTGCGGGCGCTCAAGCGGATCGGCAGTTTCACCTGGCAGGGCCGGGATCTCGGCGCCTGGCTGGTGACGATCGCCCGCAACCTGGTCGCCGACCACTTCAAATCCGGCCGGTACCGGCTGGAGGTCACCACCGGCGACGTCCTCGACGCCGACCGCGAGGACCGCGGCCCCGAGGGCAGCCCGGAGGCGGCGGTGGTGGAGCACATCACGAACGTCGCCTTGTTGACAGCGGTCAAGCGGCTCAACCCGGAGCAGCAGGAGTGCATCGTGCTGCGGTTCCTCCAGGGGTTCTCGGTCGCCGAGACCGCCCGTGCGATGGGCAAGAACGAGGGCGCGATCAAGGCGTTGCAGTACCGCGCGGTGCGGGCGCTGGCCCGACTTCTCCCGGACGGTTTCCAGCCGTAGCCGATCACGTTGGGTGATTTCGCCGCCGGCCGGCCCGTAACCCGGCCCCGGCACGGCGCGTTTCTCCGGGTGCGACCGATGACCGGCCGGAAACCTCCGAGGTGGACCGGCGGCGGTGCCGACGAGGGTTTCCGTCTCCGGTGTCATGCGGTGGTCGGTCGCTGGTGGTGAACGCGGCCGACCGGCCGCGACCAGCGAGAGGAGGTGCCGCGGTGGACAACGCCCTCTTCTCCCGTCGGCGCACCGAGCGCTTCGCGCAGCTTCTCGACGAAGCCAACGGTGGCCTACGTCATCACGTCCGGTCCCGCGCCGACGACCAGCTCGCGCCGCTCGTCGCGCTCGGCCGACAACTCGGTGCCAACCCGCCGCGTACCGAGGTCGACCCGGAGTTCCGGACCGGCCTGCGGGCGATGCTGCTGGCCACCGCCGACCGGGAGGGCATCGGGGCCACCGTCGCCGCACCGGCCGCGAAGACCACCACCGGTCGCGGATCGCTGCTACCGGCCGTCACCGCCCGGCGGGCCCGCGCCCGGGGCGCGATCCTGGTCGGCATCGCGGCCGGCGCCATCGCCGTCTCCGGCATCTCCGCCGCCAGCGAGAACGCGGTGCCCGGTGACGCGCTGTACGGCATGAAGCGCAGCACCGAGCGCGCCCAGTTGGCGCTCGCCAGCTCCGAGATCAGCCGTGGGCAGCTCTTCCTCGACTTCGCCCGGACCCGGCTGGCCGAGGCGTCCTCGCTCAACGGCAGCCGCGCCGGCTACCGCGGCGTGCTGGACGACATGGACGCGGACATCCGCCAGGGCGTACGCCAACTCACCGGTGCCGCCGTCCGGCGCGCGGACCCGACGGCACTGAACACCGTCGACGCTTTCCTCACCGGGCAGCGGCGCACACTCGACGCGCTGGCCGAGCGGGGTTCCCGCGCCGACCGGGAGCGGACCGCCGAGTCGTTGGAGCTGCTGGACATGGTCGCGGAGCGCACCGAGGCCCTGCGCGCCGCCATCGCCTGCGGCCGGTCGGGTGGCACCGCCAGCGACGACCTCGGCCCCACCCCCGGCGCCTGCGCCTGACCCGGCGGGCGTACGCCGTCCCCGCGTCCGGCGGCGGTGACCGCTGCTCCGGATACCCTCGCTGAGGACAGTGGGCTCAGGGTGGGCGACATGAGGGGGTGCAGGTGGCGCGCAGCCGCAAGGTGACCGTCAGCACCGACGTGCACGGGCACACCACCGGTTGGGCGCAGACCGAGCCCGCTCCCCCGGCCGCGCCGGATCCCCGCGCCGCCGCCTTCTTCGACGTGGACAACACGATGATGCAGGGCGCCTCGATCTACTGGTTCGCCCGTGGGCTCGCCGCACGCAACTACTTCACCACGGGGGACCTGGCCCGGTTCGCCTGGCAGCAGTTGCGGTTCCGGCTGCTCGCCCGCGAACACGCCGGGGACATCTCCCAGGCCAAGGAGGCCGCACTCGCCTTCGTCGAGGGCTGGCGGGTCCAGGACGTCGAACGGCTTGCCGAGGAGATCTTCGACGAGCTGATGGCGCCGAGGATCTGGGCCGGGACCCGCCGGTTGGCGCAGGGCCACCTGGACACCGGTGAACGGGTGTGGCTGGTCAGCGCCGCCCCGGTGGAGATCGGTCGGGTGATCGCCACCCGGCTCGGGTTGACCGGCGCGATCGGTACGGTCGCCGAGATCGTCGACGGGGCGTACACCGGTCGGTTGGTCGGTGACCTGATGCACGGCCCGCTCAAGGCCGAGGCGGTCGCCCAGCTCGCCGCGGTGGAGGGCCTCGACCTGACCCGGTGCGCTGCCTACAGCGACTCCGCCAACGACCTGCCGATGTTGTCGCTGGTGGGGCGCGCGGTGGCGGTCAACCCGGACGGCACGTTGCTGCGTCAGGCCCGGCAGCGCGGCTGGGAGGTACGCGACTTCCGCACCGGCCGTCGGGCGGTCAAGATCGCTCTCCCGTCCACGGCAGCAGCGGGACTCGTCGCCGGAGCGGTCACCGCCGGAGTCGCCCTTCAACGCCGCCGCCGCGCGGCCGACGCCCCCTCCGGACGCACCCGACGCGGCACCGCACCCTAGACCGGGTCGACGCCACGCACCGGGTCGACGCCGGCGGCAGGGGACGGCTACGGGCCGAACGGGTCCGGGCGGCGTTCGAGCAGTTGGTGCACGGTCTGCTGGATGGTCTCCCGCACCTGGTCGGCAAGGTTGAACACGACCAGCGGGTCGTCCGCCGAGTCGACCAGGTGGGCCGTCGGGATCGGCGGACAGAACTCGATCAGCCACTTGCTCGGCAGCGGCACCATGCCCAGCGGCCCGAGCCAGGGGAAGGTCGGTGTCACGGGGAAGTACGGAAGTTTGAGCAGTCGGGCGAGCGGCTTGAGGTCGGCGAGCATCGGATAGGTCTCCTCGCCACCGACGATCGCCACCGGGATGATCGGGGTGCCGGTGCGCAGTGCCGCCGACACGAACCCGCCCCGCCCGAAGCGTTGCAGCTTGTAGCGGTCCGCGTACAGCTTGCCGATGCCCTTGAAGCCCTCCGGGAAGACACCCACCAGCTCGCCGCCGCGCAGCAGTCGTTCGGCGTCCGGGTTGCAGGCCACCGTGCCACCGGTCTTGCGGGCGATCTCGGAGACCACCGGCATCCGGAAGACCAGGTCGGCGCCGAGCAGGCGAAGATACCGGTTGGCGGGGTGCTCGTGGTGCAGCGCCGTGGAGAGGATCAGCGCGTCCAGCGCCACGGTGCCGGAGTGGTTGCCGACCACCAGTCCCGCCCCGTCGGCGGGTACGTTCGCAAGCCCCGTGACCTCGGTCCGGAACCAGTCGCGATAAAGGCGGCGCAGCAGCGGATGGAAGACCGCCTCGGTCAGCTCCGGGTCGAAGCCGAACTCGTCCACCTCGTAGTCGCCGGCCAACCGCCGACGCAGGAACGCGAGTCCGCCGGCGACCCGCCGGTCCCAGACGTCACCGGTCCGGTCCGGCACCGCCGCCTCGGCGGGACGGTGCCCGTTGCGCCGGACGGGGTCGAGCTCCGCCGGCACCGGGGACGGGGCGTACCGGTCGTCCAGGTGCGCCTCGTCGCGCTGCTCCTCCGGCCCGGTCACGAACGCTCCCGTACGGCGGCCCGGGCCTGGCGGATGCTGTCGAGCACCATCTGCTCGGCGACGGCCAACTGTTCCCGGGTCACCACGGCCCGGCCGTGGTGGGCGCGGATGAAGTCGTCGAAGGCGGCGGCGGTCGAGCGGGGGGTGAAGCCGTACTCCTGCTCCAGACGGGAGATGTCCACCACCCGGCCGTGCACGAAGAGGTCGACCTGATCGAGCCCGTACCGCCCGAAGCCCATCGTCCGGGCCAACGCGACGGCACCGGCGACGCCCGGTTCCAGGACCGGCACCGAGATCCGGCCGGCCCGCCGGATCGCCTGGGACAGCGCGAGCACACCGGGACCGGCCACGTTGTAGGTGCCCGGATGGTCCTCGACGACCGACCGGTGCAGCACTTCGAGGGCGTCGTCGAAGTGCAGGAACTGCAACCGGGCGTCCCGGCCGAAGATGGTCGGCACCACCGGTTGGGAGAAGTACCGGGTCAGCGTGGTGTCGGCGGTCGAGCCGATGAAGGGGGCGAAGCGCAGCACCGTGGCGGTGACGTCGGAGCGCCGGCGACGGAAGCCGCGCACGTACCCCTCGATGTCGAGGATGTCGCGGCCGAAACCGCCGCGCGGCACCTCGCGGGGTTCGGTCTCCTCGGTGAAGACGGCCGGGTCGCGGAACGAGGCGCCGTACGCCGCGGTGGAGGACCGGACCACGATCTTGCGCAACCGTGGAGCCCGCTGGCACGCGGCGAGCAGCTGCATGGTGCCGATGACGTTCTGTTCCTTCATCGCCGCACGCCCGCCGTGCTGCGAATCCGGGGCGCTGACCAGGGCCAGGTGCACCACGGTGTCGACGTCGAGGTCGGCGAGCAGACCGCCGATCGACCCGGCGTCCACCCGGACCCGTTCCACCTGCGCCAACAGCTCGGCCACCTCGGGGCCGGGCTCGGCCAGGTCGACGCCGATGACCCGGGCGATCCGGGGATCACCCGCGAGGCGGGCGGCGACGTGCGCGCCGAGGTATCGACTGACCCCGGTCACGACGACAACCCCCGGAGGGCTCGATGAGCCACCGGGGGTCATGTCTCGCACCTACCCCGGCCTACGGGACCGAGCCGGGACAGCCACGGCCTGATCACCTGAGCCTCCGAGGGTCGACAGTTGGCAAGCGACGAATGCCGGGCCAGGGCCCGGCACACGGTCACTTGCCGAGACGGCGACGCTGGACGCGGGTCTTGCGCAGCAGCTTGCGGTGCTTCTTCTTAGCCATGCGCTTGCGGCGCTTCTTGACCACCGAGCCCATACGAAAGCCTTTCGATGCAACGTGCGGCGCGACCGGTAAGACACCACGAGTCCGTGGTGTCGGCGACCGCTTGCGGACAGCGGACCGGACCGGCGGAGTGGGCGGCAGAGCGCACCAGCGGTCACGATCTCCAGTCCAGCGTAGCGGGGATGCGTCAGCAGGACCAACGCGCCCCCGGTCGATGCCCGTTCACCGGGCCCGCAGCGACCGGGTCGGCCCCGTGGATCAGGCGGTCTCCTGGAAGGCGCCACGGAGATATTCGTGCACCGCGTGCTCGGGCACCCGGAACGACCTGCCCACCCGCACCGCGGTCAGCTCACCGCTGTGCACGAGACGGTAGACCGTCATCTTGGAGACCCGCATGACCGTTGCCACCTCGGCGACGGTCAGGAACTTGACATCCGACAGCCGACCATCGGACTGCGACCCGGCCATGGCTCACCGACCCATCCCATGCCCGGCGCGTGCCGCCCCACGGGTCCTCCCGCGCGGCCGGCGACGCGCGTGTTACCAGTACGGTAGCGGGACGGCTGTGACCGGCGCGATCCCTTCCTGCAACTGATCATGATTCGACCGGGGCACTGGGGCGAAAAACCCCTGGTCGGGTGGATGCGAGCGGATCCGGCAACCGATCATCCTCGGCCACCTGACGAGAACCGTCACTCGGCGCGCAGCGCCACCACCGGGTCGAGCCGACCGGCCCGCTGTGCGGGCAACACTCCGAAGACGATCCCGACCGCGGCCGAGACACCGAAGGCCAGCGCCAACGACCACCAGGTCACCGCCGCCGGGATCGGCGACAGGGCGGACACCAGCAGCGCCCCGCCGATTCCCAGGGCCATCCCGGTCAGCCCGCCGACCGAGGTCAACAGCACCGCCTCCAGCAGGAACTGCATGCCGATGTCGCGCGGACGGGCGCCCACCGCCTTGCGCAGCCCGATCTCCCGGGTCCGCTCGCGCACCGAGACGAGCATGATGTTGGAGACCCCGACGCCGCCGACCAGCAGCGAGATCCCGGCGATGGCGGCGAGTACGCCGGTCAGGATGCCGAGGATGTCACCGAGTACGCCGAGGATCTGCTCCTGGGTGACCGCGCTGAACTCGGTGCCCGGATGCCGGCCGTTCAACTCGGCCACGATCCGCTCGCCCAGTTCGTCGATGCGCTCCCGGTCCGGGGCCTTGACCGCGATCGCGTCGACCCGCTGGGTGCCGTACAACCGTTGGGCCGCCGTCACCGGGATGTGCACCTCGTCGTCCCGGTCCACGCCGAGGCTCTGCCCCAGCGGCGTGAAGACCCCGATCACCCGGAACCGTACGCCGGCCACGGTGACCTGCTGGCCGACCGCCTCCCGGTCGGGGAAGAGCGCCCGGGCGACCGAGTCGCCGAGCACCGCGACCCGCCGTCCGGTGTCCACGTCGGACCGGGTCAGGTAGCGGCCCCGGCCCAACTCCCGGGCGAAGACCTCCGGGGTGGTCTCCAGCACCCCCTGGACGGTGGTGAAGTCCTGCCGGGTCCCGGCCCGCACGGTGGCGCCGGAGGCGACCGTCACGGCCACCCGGCTGGGATCCCCGACCACCCGGCCGACCGCGTCCACGTCCTTGAGGGTCAGCGGCGACACCGCCGGGGCCGACCCGACGTCGAGGCGCCCCGGCACGACCAGCAGCAGGTTGGAGCCGAGCCCCTCGACCTGCTGTTCCACCGTCTGTTTGGTGCCGGTGCCGATCGCCACCAGCAGCACCACCGAGGCGACGCCGATGATCACCCCGAGCATGGTCAGCGCGCTGCGCATCCGGTTCGCGCGCAGCGCGTCCCAGGCCACCCGCCATGCCTCCGCGAGCCTCACCGGAGTACCCCGTCGTCCGTGCCGGCCGCGCTGTCCGCGACCATCACCCCGTCGCGCATCGTGATCCGGCGGCGGGCCCGGGCCGCCACCTCCGCGTCGTGGGTGACCATCACCAGCGCCACGCCGGACTCGACGTTGAGCTGTTCCAGCAGTTCCAGGACGGCCGCGCCGGTGGTGCTGTCCAGGTTGCCGGTCGGCTCGTCGGCGAGCAGCACCGTCGGGTCGGTGACCAGCGCCCGCGCGATCGCCACCCGCTGCTGCTCACCGCCGGAGAGTTGGTTGGGACGGTGGTCCAACCGGTGCCCCAGACCGACCCGCCCGAGCATCGCGGCGGCCCGCGCGCGGCGCTCGCGGGCCCCCACCCCCCGATACACCAGGGGCAACGCCACGTTCTCCACCGCCGAGGTACGCGGCAGCAGGTGGAACGCCTGGAAGACGAAGCCGATGGTCTCGTTGCGCAGCCGGGCCAGCTCGGGTGCGGAGAGCGCACCGACCTGCCGCCCGTCGATCGCCAGCCGACCACCGGTCGGCCGGTCCAGGCCGCCGAGCAGGTGCATCAGCGTGGACTTGCCCGAACCGGACGGCCCGATCAGCGCCACGTAGTCACCGGCCGCCACGGTCAGCGTGACGCCGCGCAGGGCGGGTACCGAGATCCCGTCGAGCTGGTACGTCCGGGAGACGTCCACCGCCTCGATCGCCGGAACCCGGCTCACCCGACCTCCTGGCCGTCCCGGACCTGGTCGGTGCCGCGCACCACGATCCGGTCGCCGGGCTGCACCCCGTCGACGATCTGCACCAGGTCCTGGCCCTGCACGCCGACGGTGACCGCCGCCTGGCCGGCCCGACCCTCGCGGATCAGCCAGACCGTGTCCCGACCGTCGACGGAGAAGACCGCCGAGGCGGGTACGGTCACCGCGTCCGCCGCCTCCCGGACCCGCAGCCGCACCACCGCGTTCATGCCGGGGCGCGGCGCCGGAGCCGGTTCCGCCTCGCCGAACCGCCCCGGGCCGAGAGAGAGCCGGACGCGATAGCTGACCCCGCCCCGGGCCGAGGTGCTGGGTAGCACGTCGATCGACTTCACGGTGGCGTCGTACACGGCACCGGTCACCGCGTCCAGCTCCACCGTGCCGGTCAGCCCGGTCCGGACCAGCAGCACGTCGGTCTCGTCGACCTCGGCCAGCAGACCCAGCTCGCCGGTGTCCACCACGGTCAGCACCGGAGTGCCGGCGGTGACCCGGCCGCCGACCGGGACGGCGGTGTCCACGCCGGCCGGGGGTCCCGCCGGGGCGCCACCGAGCGCGGCCGGGTCGAGCCCGGGCGGCAGCCCGCCCGATTCGAGCAGACCGGCGAGCGCACCGGACGGATCGCCCCCGGCAGCGACGCCGCCCGGCTGCACCACTCCGGCGATCGGCGCCCGCAACGTCAACGCGTCGACGGTCGACTTGGCCAGGTCGTACGCCTGCTGGGCCTGGAGGCGCTGGGCGGTGGCGAGCGCGCCGACGGCGGAGTTCAGGTTGCGTACGCCGCGCTGCACCTCGCGTACCGCCTGGTCGGCGGTGCGGGCGGCGGCGTCGTACCGCTTCTGCGCGGCCTTGACCTGGGCCAGCAGCGCCTTGCGCAACGTCGGATCGCTGATCTTGCGGGCGGCGGCGCGGGCCGCCTCGTGCGCCTCGTCGGCCGCGCGGTCGGTGCCGCGCAGGCTACCGGCGAGATCGCCACCGCCACCGCCGGCCCCGGCCCGCCTGGCGGCGGTGAGCGCGCCCCGCGCCTGCCGGAGCCGCTCCCGCGCGGCGGGTGACTCGACCACGGCGAGCACCTGGCCGCGCCGGACGCGTTCGCCCGGCTCGACACGGAGGCTGGCCAGCGTGCCGTCGGCGGGGGCGGTGAGGGTGGCCGCCGCGCGGGCGGTCACGGTGGCCGGAGCGTCGATCTCCTCGGCCACCGGGGCGAGCACGGCCGAGGCGAGCGAGATCGAGGGCGGATCCTCGCCGCACGAGGCGGCACCGGTGAGGGTCAGGACGGCGACGGCGGTCAGGGCGGTGAGCAGGCGGGGCCGCGTGACTGCGGGCAGCCGCGGCGAGTCGGTGCGGCGCACCCGCCCATGCTACGAGTCGCCCCCGTCAGACCTGCGGCGCGCCGCCGTGGTCAGCGCACCGTGGCGCGGATGTACGCGACACACTCCTTGTGCAGGGTGCTCCACTCCTCCTCGAAGATCTCCTCGCTGACCTGTGCCGGCACACGAAGGTCGTGCAGCACGGCCTTGGCGAAGGCGAGCACCCGCTCCTCACCGAACCGGTCGACGAGGTAGCGGACCGCCAGGAAGGCGGTGCCGTAGCTGCCGTTGACCAGTTCCTGCGGGGTGTCGGCGTCGGGGATCAGGCTCTCCAGCTTCCCGTCCCAGTCCCCCTCGACCAGCTCACGGACCGCGTCCAGCCCCTCGTACCGCCCGACCGGCTGGCCGTCGACGCCCGCCTGCTCGGCCAGTCCCTCGCTCAGCCACCACGTCGAATCGTCCGCGTAGTTCTTCTCCGGCAACGACGCGGCGTGGGCCAGCTCGTGTCGCAGCAACTCGTCCAGGTAGGGGCCGTACTCGAAGCTCTCCGGTCCGAGCACGATCTCGTAGTGGCCACCGCCGACGTTGATCGCGTACCCGGCACCCCACTCCGGCTGCTCACCGCCGTACCAGCGTTTCCACTCCTTCGGCCCGGCGTAGAAGATCCGGTACCGGTCGGGCGGGCTGCCCGCGACCACGTACGCGTCGGCCACCGTCGCCGCCGCCTCGGCCCGCCGCAGCAGGCCCGGCAGCCGTTTGCGGTACGCCGGCGTGGTGGCCACGACCGTACGCTCGCCCACCGCCACGACCAGGTCGCTGACCTCCCAGGGCAGGCTGCCGGGCTGCCCGTTGGACCGGCCGCTGACGTGGTGCGCGGGCTTCGACCTGGAGAGCGCGAGCAGGCGGGGCTCCGCGCCGTCGCGCCACCGGGTCTCGATCACCACCGGGCTGGGCGTGCAGTCGGGCAGCACGAAGCAGTACCGGTACTCGACCGGCAACCGCCATTCGCCCGCCCGTCCGGCCGAGGTGGGCAGCCCGCTCGGGCGCGCCTCCCAGCGGGTGACCCGCAGCGCGGTCAGTGCGCCGTACCGGCGGCGCAGGTCCTTCTGCGCGGCGGGTGCGGCGATCGCCAGGAAGCCGGCCCGGTCCCGACCGAGCAGCGCCGCCGACTGCTTCTCCAACTGCGCGGTGATCCGCTCGGCCGCCTGCCGGGCGGCGATCGTGGTCGGGTTCTCGGTCGGCGAGGCGGCGGTGGCGGGCTTCCCGAGGTCGGTGTCGGGCAGCCCGCCGGCCAGCAGCACCACCGGCACGCCGCAGGCCAGCACCAGCACTCCCGCGACCAGTGCCGTCCAGAGTGGCCATCGCCGACGCGGCGTCGCGTCAGCCGATGTCGCGTCAGCCGATGTCGCGTCAGCCGATGTCGCGTCGACCGGCGTCGTTGCGGCCGGCGTCGTTGGCGCTTGCGTCACGTCAGCCGGCGTCGGATGGTCGCCGGCCGTGGATCCCCCGTCGGTCACCGGCGCAGAGTACGGGTCCACCTGTGCGGGCGGAAGTGCCGCGACGCGCCGGGTGTGGGGCGGTCAGCCCTCGGACCCGGGCCAACTCCGGTAGGCGACTCCGAGGGCGGTCACCATCTGGTCGAACGAGCGGTCGACCTCGCGCGGCAGGCCGAAGTCACCGCCCGCCTCCAGCGAGACGAAGCCGTGCACGGCGGCACGGAACATCCGCACCCCGTCCACCGCCGCGTCGCCCTCGATCCCGTACCCGCGCAGAATGGCGTAGACCACCTCCACCGCGCGCCGACCGGCGGCCACGTGCGCGGGGTCGTCCGGGTCCGGTACCCGCTGCGTGGCCGGGTAGCGGCCGGGATGACGGCGGGCGTACGACCGGTAGGCGACGGCGACGGCACGCAACGCGTCCTCGCCACTACGACCGGCGGCAGCCGTCGTCATCTCGTCGGCGATCTCGGCGGTGGCCAGTGCGGAGAGTTGCTGCGCGAGCGCGTCGGCGCCCCTGACGTGCTTGTAGAGGCTGGGCAGGGCGACGCCGAGCCGGCCGGCCAACGCGGCGAGCGTGAGCTTGTGGTAGCCGACCTCGTCCGCCAGCCTCGCCGCCTCGCGTACCACCACCTGGGGGTTGAGCCCGGCCCTAGGCACGGTCGATCACCGCGAGGAACTCGGTCAGCTCACCGGCCATCGCCTCGGGACGGTCGGCGTGCGGGTAGTGGCCGGCCTCGCTGATCATGCGCGCCTCGGCGACCGGGAAGAGTCGTCGTGCGGCACGCGCCTCGGCGGCCGGGTCGGCGAAGTCCGGGTCCTTCGTACCCATCAGCACCAGCACCGGCTGCCGCACCCGGGGCGCGACGGCGGTCCAGTACGGCTCGACCGGGACGATCAGGCCGCGTACCGCCGCCATCCGGCCGGGCCGGCGCAGCGCCGCCACCATCGCCGTGCGGTACGCCGCGTCGTCGGCGGGCCGGTGGACCGGGAAGAGGGTGCGGTGGAAGAGCCCGAACAGGCGGGCACTGCGCAGCACCGCACCGATGGCCAGCCGCATGAACGGGTTGAGCTTGCGCTGCTCGACGAACGCGCCGACCAGCACGATGCCCTCGACCAGGTCCGGTGCCTCGGTCGCGGCGAAGACGACGGCCGCGCCGCTGGACGAGTTGCCGACCAGGGTGGCCGGGCCACCGCCGATGTCCCGGACCACCGCCAGCAGGTCGGCGCCGACCTCCGCCGGGGCGTACGACGGCCACCCGACGCTGGAGTCGCCGTGCCCCCGGACGTCGACCGACGCCACCCGGTACCCCGCCGACACCAGCAGCGGGACCAGGTGCCGGTAGGAGTGCCGGTTCTCCCCCATGCCGTGCGACAGGACGACCAACGGCCCCTGCCCGTGCACCTCGTAGGCGACACGTCCACCGTCGCGCGCGACAAAGCTAACAGTCATAGCTAGAAAGCTAACCTCATTAGCCAATTTCGTCAAGGCGACGGCCCCGGATCGCCGGTCGACGGTCCGGGGCCGGTGGGAGACGGTCGATCCCGGGAGGCCGGGCTGGCTCCGGGAGGCCGGGGTTACTTGCGGGAGGCCACGGCGCGGGCGAAGAAGGCCAGGTTGGCAGGGCGCTCGGCGAGCCGCCGCATCAGGTAGCCGTACCAGTCGTCGCCGTAGGGGACATAGGTGCGGACCGCGTAGCCCTCGCCGACCAGACGGGCCTGCTCCTCCGGTCGGATGCCGTACAGCATCTGGAACTCGAAGCGGTCGGGTCCCCGGTCGAACCAGCGGGCCCGGTCCTCGCCGATGGCGATCAGGCGCGGGTCGTGGGTGGCCAGCATCGGGTAGCCGTCACCGGACATCAGGATGTTCATGCAGCGCACGTAGGACTTGTCCACCTCGCGGGGCGACTGGTACGCCACCGACTCCGGCTCCTTGTAGGCGCCCTTGCAGAGCCGGACCCGCGACCCGGCCGAGGCCAGCTCACGGCAGTCCGACTCGGTCCGCCGCAGGTACGCCTGGAGCACCGCCCCGGTCGACGGAAAGTCCTTGCGCAGGTCAGCCAGGACGTCCAGCGTCGAATCGGTGGTGGTGTGGTCCTCCATGTCCAGGGTGACCGTGGTGCCTGCGTCGACGGCGGCGGCGCAGATCGCCCGCGCGTTGTCGTACGCGAGGTGCTCGTCGAAGGCCTGGCCGAGCGCGGACAGTTTGACGCTCACCTCGGCGGCCGGCGTCAGGCCCGCCCCGGCGAGACTCCGCAGCAGGGTGAGGTACTCGTCCCGGGTGGCGTTGGCCTGCTCGGGGGTGACGGTGTCCTCACCGAGGTTGTCGAGGGTGACCGCGAGACCGTCGTCGACGAGTACGCGGGTCACGCGCAGCGCGTCGTCGGTCCCGGCGCCGGCGACGAACCGACGCACGACGTCCCGGGAGAACGGGGCCGTCGCGACGAGCCGCTCGACCCGGGTTGACCGGGAGGCGGCGAGAATGACGGAACGGAGCATGAGCCGAGCGTAACGCCCGAGCCACCCCCCACCGCGCCCGCCCGAGGTGCAAGGAAGGGCCCCCTGTTAACACTCAGGTGTGAGAAGGGAACCCTTCTATACCTGAGGCGTTAACAGCAATGCCGCTCAGTTAGGGCGGTGGGCGGGTTGTCAATGCTGCTGTTTCGAGGATGTTGATGTTGATGGTGGCGTGGTAGTTGGTGCGGTCGATGGTGCCTTTGGCGCGGTGTTTGGAGATCGCGCGTTTGACCACGCGGGGGCTGATTCGGGTGCGGCGTGGGGGTAGCAGGTCGGCCAGGATTGCGCGGCCGATGGTGCCGACGAGGTCGATGACGGTGCCGGCGATGACACCAGCGGCTTGGGTGATCTGGTCTCGGGCGGCGTGGACGGCGATGGTGAAGCTGGCCCGGTCGGGGTTGGTCGTGGGCCGGCTGGCGGTGGCGTCAGCCATTGCCAGCCGGACCGCTTGGTAGGTGGTGAGCAGGGCGTGGACCTCTTGACTGATCCCGTTCGGGGTTCGGGCTCGTAGGACCCGTCCGCCCCGCAGGGTGGACTTCAACTCCAGATATGTCGTCTCGATCTCCCAGCGGTGGTGGTAGAGGGTGACCAGGTCCATGGCCGGGAAGCGGCGCTGGTCGGTGAGGGTGGTGATCAGCCGGTACCGGCCGACGTGGCGTTTACCGTTCATGCTCACGACGATCTCGGCGTCAACGACCCGGACCGTCATCGTGCCGATGACAGACAGCCAGGACCCGTCGCGATGGCGGCGGATGACGGGCAGCCGCCGGTCGTCCTTGTCGCGGATGAGCAGGTCAGCGCCGGTGCTGGCGAACTGTTCGATCATCTGACGGGCGGCGAACCCACGGTCGGCCAGCAGCAGCATGCCTGGGCGCAGGCAGCCCAACAGACGCCCCGCACACGTGAGTTCGCCAGTGCTGATGGGGGTGAACACCGCGTCGATGACAGCGCGGGTGCCGCACGCCACGACGGCGACCAGCCGCAGCATCGGATACCCCGACCCACCGTGGCTGCCCGCCTGACGCGGATAGACCGTCAGGTTAGCCGCCGTATCGGGCACGAACATGCTGGTGCCGTCGATCGCGCACACCAGCAGACCCCGCCACCGGGCGGCCCCCGCCGGCGGACCCGACAGCAACCGGAACAACGCCACCAGCGGCTTGTCCCCGACCCGACGGCGAGCCTGCGACAACGCCGAAGACGTCGGCAGCGCCACCGTCAACCCGTCCAGCCCAGCGACCAACCGAGCCCACACCTGCCGGTAACCGACCTCAGCGAACAGCCCCGCCGCGAGCAGCAGATACACCACCACCCGCGACGGCAGATCCCGCACCCGCGACTGCACACCACCGGCCTCAGCCAGAACGGCATCGACCATCTCGAACGGCACCTGCTGCGTCAACTCACCCAGATGGCCCGGCGCGAACCGCCCCGCAGCCACCCTGATCGTGGACGTGATGGCAGACTGTTCCAACGGCGGGGCTCCCGGTCCAGAGGCTGTCTTGGAGTGACAAACCTCTATACCGAGACCCCGCCGTCCACGTCTACACCCCGCTTGACATCCACCACACCGCCCTAACTGAGCGGCATTGCTCGACGTCCGCTACGAAGCCCAGCCCAACTTCTACTACTGCGGCCCCGCCGCCGCCCGCAACGCCCTCAGCGTCCAAGGCAAGAACATCGACGTCCACACCATGGCCACGCAGATGGGCACCACCGAGAACGGCACCGACAGCATCAACGACATCACCCCCGTCCTCAACCGCGAAACCGGCAAGGACGCCTACAAGTCCGTCGAAATCAACACCCCCACCGCCGACAACCACCAGACCGACAAGCTCCGCGACGACATCATCCGCACCATCGACGAAGGCCGCGCCGTCGTCGCCAACATCGCCGGCACCACCACCGACACCACCGGCACCACCCACAGCTTCGAAGGCGGCCACTACATCAGCGTCACCGGCTACACCGACAACGGCAACACCGTCACCATCGCCGACTCCGCCAACCCCGACCACGCCCGCTACGACCTCCACATCAACGACCTCGCCAACTGGATCGCCACCCGCGGCTACGCCACCACCCACTGACACCCCAACGGCCGGCCCCCCACACGGGGGCCGGCCGTTGGTGCAAGCAAGGGCCCCCTGCTAACGCCTCGCGCATAGCAGGGGGCCCTTCCTAACGTCCGGCTCGCCGCGTGGGTGCGATGGCGGCGGGGGTCAGCCGCCGGAGTCGTCCAGCTCGGCGCCGACCGGGACGGTGTCGTCGTCGCGGCTGGCCAGCCAGCCGTCCGGCAGGAAGACCTTGCCCGGGGAGTTGGTCCGCCCACGCGGCTGACCGAGCGTCTCCACCGGGAACGGCACCGTGGGGTCGAGCTTGCCGAGCAGGTCGTCGAGCTGGGCAAGGCTGTCGATCATCGCGAGTGCACGGCGCACCTCACCGCCGATCGGGAAACCCTTCAGGTACCACGCGACGTGCTTGCGGAAGTCGGTGCAGCCGTCGCGCTCGCCCCTGGCCGGGTTGCGGGCCCCGGCGGTGAACTGCGCGACCAGCAGCTCGGCGTGCCGGCGCATGGTCGTGGCCACCTCGCCGAGGTTCGGCAGTCGCCGCTCGGCACGGCCGTCGAACGCGGCCTCCAGGTCGGCGAAGAGCCACGGCCGACCGAGACAGCCGCGCCCGATCACCACCCCGTCCACGCCGGTGTGCGCGACCATCCGCAGCGCGTCGTCGGCCTCCCAGATGTCGCCGTTGCCGAGCACCGGTACGTCCAGCGCCTGCTTGAGTGTGGCGATGGCGTCCCAGTCCGCGGTGCCCGAGTACCGCTGCGCAGCCGTACGCCCGTGCAGGGCGACCGCGACGACCCCGGCGTCCTGCGCGGCGAGCCCCGCCTCGACGTACGTCAGGTGGGTGTCGTCGATGCCCTTGCGCATCTTGACGGTGACCGGCACCCCGGCGGGTGACGCGGCGTCCACCGCGGCCCGCACCAGGCGGGCGAAGAGTCGGCGGCGCCACGGCAGGGCCGCGCCCCCGCCCCGGCGGGTCACCTTCGGCACCGGGCAGCCGAAGTTGAGGTCGATGTGGTCGGCGAGGTTCTTCTCGACCACGATCCGCACGGCGGCGGCGGTGGTCTCCGGGTCGGTGCCGTAGAGCTGGAGGCTGCGCGGGCTCTCGTCCGCCCCGAAGGCGATCATGCGCATCGTCTTCGGATTGCGCTCGACCACCGCGACCGTGGTGATCATCTCGCAGACGTAGATGCCGCCACCCTGCTCGCGGCAGAGCTGCCGGAAGCCGACGTTGGTGATGCCGGCCATGGGCGCCAGCACGACCGGCGGCCATACCTGGTGCGGCCCGATGGTCAGCGGGCGCAGGACGGGAGCGGTGGTCGGCACGCGCCCAAGTGTAAGGAAGGGCCCCCTGCTAACGCCTCGTGCATAGCAGGGGACCCCTGCTAACGCGACGCATACCACATCCGCAGCCGCCCGAGAGGGTTGTCCACAGGCCCGGCGGCTGTCCACAGGTCCGGCCGGGAACCACCTACGGGCCACGATCGCGGTCGATGCTGTGCGGCATGCGCAGCCATCCGCCCCACTTCGCCGACCTGGCCGAACACCAGCAGCAGATCGTCAGCCGCGCTCAACTCCTCGCCGCCGGCTTCGACGACATGTATCTCTACCGGCAGGCCCGACGCGGCCTCTGGCAGCGGGTGCTGCCCGCGACGTACGCCCTGGTCACCGGCGCCCTGACCGACGAGCAGCGGCGGATCTCGGCGGCGCTGTACGCCGGGTCCGACGCGCAGCTGACCGGCCTCGCCGCGCTGACCTGGTACGGCTTCCGGCAGAGCCCGCGCACCGACGCCGTGCAGCTCGTCGTGCCGCATCACGCCCGCCGCACGTCCACCGGCTTCGCGGTGATCTCGCGGGCTCTGACACTGGACGACCGGGCCCGCGCCACGCCGCTCTACCCGGTGTGTTCGCCGGCCCGCGCGGTCGTCGACGCGGCACGCGGCCTGCGGCAGCTCCGTCCGGTGCGGGCCGTCGTCGCCGAGGCCGTGCAGCGGGGGTACGCGGACCTCGCCGCCCTGGACGAGGAGATCCGTCGGGCCCGGCGCAGCCGTACGGCGCTGGTCAGAAAGGCGTTCGCCGAGGTGACGCAGGGCGTGCGGTCGGCGCCGGAGGCCGAGCTGCGGGACTGCCTCGCGGCGAGCACGGTGCTGCCGGAGATCCTGTGGAATCCCCGGCTGCGGGACGCGGGTGGCCGGGCGGTGCCGACGCCCGACGGCTACCTGTCGGAGGCGGCGGTGGCTCTGGAGGTCGACTCGCAGGAGTACCACTTCCGCCCCGGCGACTGGGCGCGCACCCTCGACCGGCACAACGAGCTGAGCCGGTTCGGCGTGCTGGTGCTGCACTTCACGCCAGCACAGATCCGCCGCGAGCCGGACCGGGTACGGCGGTCGGTGGAGGAGGCGTACGAGTCACGGCGCGGGCTCGGTGTCAACATCCGGTTGCGGGTCGACGTGTCGACGCCACCGACTCCGCCGACCGGCGATCCGCGCGGTTGACGGTGTTAGGAAGGGTCCCCTGCTATACGCCAGGCGTTAACAGGGGACCCTTCCTTTCACCTCAGCAGCCGGGGAGGTGGTCGATCAGGTAGCGCTCGACCTGGTCCAGCGGGATCCGCTCCTGGGCCATGGTGTCCCGGTTCCGGACGGTCACCGCGTTGTCGTCGAGCGTGTCGAAGTCGACCGTGACGCAGAACGGGGTGCCGATCTCGTCCTGCCGACGGTAGCGACGCCCGATCGCCTGCGAGTCGTCGAACTCGACCACCCAGCGCTTGCGCAGGTCCGCGGCGAGCTGCTTGGCCTTCGGCGAGAGCGCCTCGTTGCGGGAGAGCGGGAGCACCGCCACCTTCACCGGGGCCAGCCGGGGGTCGAAGCGCATCACGGTGCGCTTGTCCACGCCGCCCTTGGTGTTCGGCGCCTCGTCCTCGTCGTACGCCTCCAGCAGGAAGGCCAGCACCGCGCGGGTGAGGCCGGCGGCCGGCTCGATCACGTACGGGACCCAGCGCTCCTGCTTGGTCTGGTCGAAGTACGACAGGTCGACGCCGGAGTGCTTGCTGTGCGTGGACAGGTCGAAGTCGGTGCGGTTGGCGATGCCCTCCAGCTCGGCGAACTCGGTGCCGCCGAACCGGAACTTGTACTCGATGTCGACGGTGCGCTTCGAGTAGTGCGAGAGCTTCTCCTGCGGGTGCTCGAAGAAGCGCAGGTTCTCCTCGGCCAGACCGAGGTCGATGTACCAGTTCCAGCGCTCCTGCAACCAGTACTCGTGCCACTGCTCGTCGGTGCCGGGCTCGACGAAGAACTCCATCTCCATCTGCTCGAACTCGCGGGTGCGGAAGATGAAGTTGCCCGGGGTGATCTCGTTGCGGAACGACTTGCCGGTCTGCGCGATGCCGAACGGCGGCTTCTTGCGGGCGACGGTCTCGACGTTCTTGTAGTTGACGAAGATGCCCTGGGCGGTCTCCGGCCGCAGGTAGTGCAGACCCTCGTCGCTCTCCACCGGGCCGAGGTAGGTCTTCATCAGGCCGTTGAACATCCGCGGCTCGGTGAAGGTGCCCTTGTTGCCGCAGTTGGGGCAGTTCAGCTCGGTCAGGGCGGCGAGCGGCTTGCCGTGCTTGGCCTCGTACGCCTCTTCCAGGTGGTCGGCGCGGAACCGCTTGTGGCAGGACTGGCACTCGGTCAGCGGGTCGACGAAGGCGTCCAGGTGTCCGGAGGCGGCCCAGACGTCACGCGAGAGGATCACCGCGGAGTCCAGACCCACCACGTCGTCCCGCTGCTGGACCATGGTCTTCCACCACTGCCGGCGGACGTTCTCCTTGAGCTCCACGCCGAGCGGACCGTAGTCCCACGCCGACCGGGTGCCTCCGTAGATCTCGCTGGAGGGGAAGACGAATCCTCGACGCTTGGCGAGGCTGACGACGGCGTCGATACGGTCGGCTGGCATTTTTCCTCCTACGCCGACTGGCGGTCGGCGGGGACAGTGTGGGATGAGTCGAACGGTCCGGGACCACGGTACGACCCCGCCGGTCCTCGGACCCAGCACATTACCTGCGGCCGGTCAGTTGACTCCGCAGACCTCCATGCCACCGGTCTGCTGGTCCTGCTGGAGTACGACCTGTTGGCGCTCCTGGCCGCCACCGCTGAAGGTCACGTCCACCGGCACGGTCAGCGTGGTGGTGTCCACCTGCCCGACCCGGTAGGAGGAGATCTGCGGTTCGGCCGCCGCCCGGCGCTCGAACTCCTGCCGCGACTCGCGGCGCCGAGCGTCCTCGCAGAGCTGGTCGTAGGCCCGGCCGAACTCGCCGTCGGACAGCGCCCGGTAGTAGTCGCCGGAGACGGTGCGTCCCTGCTCGTCGATCGCCTGCACCCCGCTGACCAGCAGGCCGACCACCGCCGTGCCGCCGCCACCGCAGCACAGCACCAGGGCCAGCGCACCGGCGCCGAGGCCGAGCCAGAGCCGGGTACGGCCGCCCTCGGTCGGTGGGGCCGCGAACGGCGGGGCCACGCCGGGCCCGGCGGGCGGTGCCGGTGTGCCGGGGTCCGATCCGCCGACCGGGGTGGGCGGCAGGCCGTGGAAACCGGCGGACGGGGACGGGCCGCCGGGAGCACCGGTGGGCGGGGGCACGCCGTGGCCGCCGGTGGGCGGCGCGCCGGACGGGGCCGGCGGCCAGCCGGGGTCGCCCGGGGCCTGAGGTCCCTGCTGGCCGGGCAGCGGCTGGTGCGGTGGTGGGGCTGCCGGTCCGGGAGCGGTCATGGAAGCCAGCGTAGTGCCCGGCGGCTCACCGGTAAGGACCCGCAGCTCGATCGCTGGCGACCACCACCACGTCCCCGCCGGGTGCCGCGGTCGCCAACGCCTCGTACGCGGACGGCTCGTCGATGCTCTCGGCGAGCAGCGGGACGGCGGTGACCTTGACGTCGAAGCCGCCCAGCGCCCGCCGGTAGGTGCCGACCGACTCCCACTCGGTGACCAGGCACCAGTGGCGCGGGTCGTCCAGTGCCCGGACGACCTGTCCCCGCAGGTAGCCGGGCCGGGCTGCGAGCGCGGCGAGGGCCGCGTGGGCCCGACCGGCGAAGTCCTCGGCGGCGTCTTCCTCGACCACGAACCGGTTGGTCACCAGCACCGGCTCCCCCTCCTCGTAGAGTCTGTGGGATGCAGCGTACGCAGCGCGGGATCCACGAGCGGCTGGCCCGGGCCAACCCCACGACGGTGTTCCTGATCACCCTGTTCCTGATGCTGGCCGCGTTCTTCGTCCCGGGGGTGATCGGCGGGCTGTTGACCTTGACGATCGCCGCCGCGCTGGCCGCACTGCTGGTGACGACCTGGCAGGTGCAGACCCCGCCGACCCGGGCGATCCGGCTCGTCGCGCTCACCCTGCTGGTCACCGTCGGCCTGGTGAAGCTGCTCTGACATGCACTCATGCGTTTTTGACAATCATTGTCGTTGTCGCGGAGAGTCGGTGTCATGACCTACCGCACCGCTCCGCGCGCTCTGGCCACCGCCACGGCCGCCCTGCTCGCCCTGGGTGGCGTCACCGCCTGCTCGACCGAGGACAGCCCGGCCGGCGCCGACCCGAACCGGATCGACGTGGTGGCCGGGTTCTACCCGTTGCAGTTCCTCGCCGAGCAGGTCGGCGGCGACGCGGTGGCGGTGACGAACCTGGCCCGCCCCGGCGCCGAGCCGCACGACCTGGAGCTGAACCCGGGGCAGGTCGGTCAGATCAGCGAGGCGGAGCTGATCATCTTCCTGCACGGCTTCCAGCCCGCGGTGGACGAGGCGATCGACCAGAACGGCGGTGACCGCGCGTTCGACGTGGCGACCGTGGAGCCGCTGCTCGACGCCGCCGCCGGTGGCCACACCCACAGCCACGGCGACGACGACCACGGTCACGAGGACGACGACCACGGTCACGACCACGACGAGGAGAAGAAGCCGGCGGAGGAGGCGAAGCACGCCGAGGAGACCTCGGACGGCGCCAAGGACCCGCACGTCTGGCTGGACCCGACCCGGCTGGCCACCATCGGCGACAAGCTGGCCGAGCGCCTCGGCGCCGTCGACCCGGACCGGGCCGGCGAGTACACCCGGCGGGCCACCGCCCTGCGTACCGAGTTGGAGAAGCTGGACACCGAGTTCAGCGAGGGCCTGAAGACCTGCCAGCGGCGGGAGATCGTGGTCAGCCACACCGCGTTCGGGTACCTCGCGCAGAAGTACCAGCTGGAGCAGATCGGCATCACCGGGCTCTCCCCGGAGGACGAGCCGTCGCCGCAACGGCTGGCCGAGGTCACCGAGGAGGCGCGGGAGCACGGCGCCACCACGATCTTCTTCGAGACTCTCGTCAGCCCGAAGGTCGCCGAGACCATCGCCAAGGAGGTCGGCGCCCAGACCGCGGTGCTCGATCCGATCGAAGGCCTGTCCGCCGACAACGGCGGCGACTACCTTTCGGTGATGCGCACCAATCTGCAGACCCTGAGGACGGCGTTGAGCTGCTCGTGACACCTGACGTCATCACCGTGGAGCACGGGGTGGTCGGCTACGACGGCCGCCCCGTGCTCCGCGACGTATCCCTGACCGTGACCACCGGCGAGGTGGTCGCGGTCCTCGGCGCCAACGGCTCCGGCAAGTCCACCCTGATCCGCGCCGTGCTCGGGCTCGTCCCGCTCACCGCCGGCTCGATCACCCTCTTCGGCCAGCGGGTACGCCGGTTCCGACAGTGGCAGCGGCTCGGCTACGTGCCCCAGCGGCTCGGTGCGGGCAGCGGCGTACCGGCCACCGTGGCCGAGGTGGTCGCCTCCGGCCGACTGGCCCGCCGGGGCATCCTGCGTCCGCCGGGGCGGGTCGACCGGGAGGCGGTGGCGGAGGCGTTGCGCGCCGTGGGCCTGGCCGACCGGGCGAAGGACCCGGTGGCCACGCTCTCCGGCGGGCAGCAGCAACGCACCCTGATCGCCCGGGCGCTGGCCGGACGCCCGGAACTGCTGGTGCTCGACGAACCGACGGCGGGGGTGGACGCGGCCAGCCAGGAGGCGTTCGCCGGGGCGCTGCGCGGCTTCGTCGACGACGGCGGCACCGTCCTGCTCGTCGCGCACGAACTGGGCCCGCTCCGGCCGCTGATCAGTCGCGCGATCGTCGTACACCAGGGGCAGATCGCGCACGACGGCGCGGTCCCGGACCCGGCCGGGCACCACGCCGAGCCCGACCACGACCACGTGCATCCGCACGGCCCCGAGGAGCCCGCCGGCATGTGGAGCACAAGGTGAGTCTCTTCCAGTACGAATTCATGATGCGCGCCCTGATCGGCGCGCTGATCATCGGGCTGGCCGCCCCGGCGCTCGGCATCTACCTGGTGCAGCGACGACTCGCGCTGATCGGCGACGGCATCGGGCACGTGGCGCTCACCGGCGTCGGCGCGGGCCTGCTGTTCCAGACCTCGCCCGTGATCATGGCGGTGATCGCGGCCACCATCGGGGCGATCGCCATCGAGCTGATCCGCGAACGCGGTCGCACCTCCGGCGACCTGGCACTCGCCCTGCTCTTCTACGGCGGCATCGCCGGTGGCGTGGTCCTGGTGGGGCTCTCCGACAGCACCAGCGCCAACCTCAACGCGTACCTCTTCGGTGCGTTGACCACGACCTCCCGCGACGACCTGGTCACCATCGCGGTGCTCGGTGTGGCGGTGCTGGCCGCGATGCTGGCGTTGCGGCCCGCACTCTTCGCGGTCTGCCACGACGAGGAGTACGCCCGGGTCTCCGGCCTGCCGGTACGCGCGCTGAACCTGCTGCTCGCGATCACCACCGCGATCACCGTCACGATCGCCATGCGGGCCGTCGGCGTCCTGCTGATCAGCGCGCTGATGGTCGTACCGGTGGCCACCGCCCAGCAGGTCACCCGGGGCTTCCGCAGCACCATGACGGCAGCCATGGCACTGGGCCTGTTCGCCGCCGGGGCCGGCATCTGGATGGCGGCGCTCGCCGACACCGCACCGGGCGCGTCGGTGGTGGTCCTGGCCATCGCCTCCTTCGTGGTGGTCACCCTGCTGGCCGCCGCCTGGCGCCGGATCCGCCGCTCCCGGCCGCAACCCACACCCGATCCGGAACCGCACGAGGTGGTGCTCAGCCGGTCCTGATCACGGGTTCCGCTTCGGTATTGGTTACCGTTGCAGGGTGACCAGCGGATCGGGCTATGACGCCTTCGAGGGTGCCAGCGAGCTCCTGCGCGCCCTCTCGGCGCCGATCCGGCTCGCCATCGTCAGCGAACTGGCCGGCGGCGAGCGGTGCGTGCACGAGCTGGTGGATAAACTCGGCGTCGCGCAACCGCTGGTCTCCCAGCACCTGCGGGTGCTGCGCGGGGCCGGCGTGGTCCGCGGCTCGCGGCGGGGCCGGGAGATCGCGTACGCCCTGGTCGACGAGCATGTCGCGCACATCGTCGCCGACGCGGTCAGCCATGCCGGGGAGGAATCATGAGCGAGCCACGCGAGCGAATCATCAGGTTCAGCACAAATGTCGGCACGCAGCGAAGCGGAGTGACGGCATGAGCGAGCGCAGCGAGCGAATCATCAGGTTCAGCACAAATGCCGGCACGCAGCGAAGCGGAGTGACGGCATGAGCGAGCCACGCGAGCGAGACATCAGGCCCAGCACACATGCCGGCACGCAGCGAAGCGGAGGGTCGGCATGAGCGAGAGTGCGGTGGTCCGCAACACCCGCCAGCGGTCGGCGGTGAGCGCGTTGCTGGCCGAGTTGGAGGGCTTCCACAGCGCCCAGGACCTACACGCGATGCTGCGTGAACGCGGCGAGCGGGTCGGGTTGACGACGGTCTACCGGACGTTGCAGGGCCTGGCCGACGCGGGCGAGATCGACGTGATGCGTCCGCCCGGCGGCGAGCACCTCTACCGCAGGTGCAGCGAGGGGCACCACCACCATCTGGTCTGCCGCGTCTGCGGCCGGACGGTGGAGGTGGCCGGGCCGACGGTGGAGAACTGGGCCGACCGGGTGGCCGCCCAGCACGGCTTCACCGACGTCAGCCACACCCTGGAAATTTTCGGCACCTGCCCGGACTGCGCCCGCTGATCCCGCCTGCCGCACGATCGGGCGTCCGTGGGAGTGCTCGCCGCGCCGGGGCGTGGCACGCTGTCCGGCGTGAAGATCTACGCTGATCGTTTCCCGACCGCGCTGCGCCAGTTCCTCACCGATCTGCTCGTCGTCGCCTGGGTGTACGTGGCGATCCGGGGTGCGCTCTGGCTGCACGATCTGGTGCAGAAGCTGGCCGTACCCGGACAGAAGCTGGAGGGGGCCGGCGGCGGACTGGCCGACAACCTGGCCGACGCGGGCGGCAAGGTCGGCCGGGTGCCGTTGGTGGGCGACGAGCTGACCGGCCCGTTCGAGCGGGCGGCCGGCGCGGCCCGTTCGCTCGCCGAGGCCGGGCGGGACCAGCAGGAACTGGTCGACCAGTTGGCGGTGGCGCTGGCCGTCGGGTTGCTGGTGGTCCCGCTGGGGTTGGTGCTGTTCGGCTGGCTGCCACTGCGGGTGCGCTGGATGCGGCGGGCCGCCTCGGCGGCGGCTCTGGCCGCCGCTCCCGCCGGCCGGGACCTGCTGGCCCTGCGCGCCCTGGCCGGTCAGCCGCTGCGCAAGCTCACCCGGATCTCCCCGGACGTCGCTGAGGCGTGGCGCCAGGGCGACGACGCCACCGTCAACGCCCTGGCCGCCCTCGAACTCCGCCGCCTGGGCCTCCACGACCCCCACTCCCACCCCCGCACCTAACCCCCACCCCCTAACCCCGACACCGCGTTGATCAAGAAGTTTTCGCCGTCCGAGCCCATGGGGCATGGCCAAAACTTCTTGATCAACGCGGCCATGGTGGGGGTGGGGGAAGCGGTCCAGACCCGGCGGGGTCAGCCCGGGGATAGCCCGCTCGGGTCCTCCTCGTCGTCGATGTCGTCGTCCCCCCAGTTACGACGGCTGAACGGCAGGATCACCCAGAACGTGAGGAACCACAGGCCGGTGACCGCACTGAGCAGGAAGGCGATCGGCCGGGCGAGCACGAAATCGGTGATCAGCAGTACCGAGCTGACCATCGCGACCAGCATGAAGGCGAGACCGGCGCTGGCCATCTTGTGGGCGAACTGCACCAGCTCCGGCTTGCGGCCCTGACGGAACAGGGCCCGGTGGAACGCCACCGGCGAGATGATCATCGCGGTGGCGCCGGCCGCCGCGATCAGCGCGACGACGTAGACGTCGCGCTGGAATTCCGTGGTACGCGTGAAACCGTTACTGAACGGCAGGGTGAGCAGGAAGGCGAAGAGAATCTGTACGCCGGTCTGCGCGACCCGTAACTCCTGAAGCAGGTCAGCGAAGTTCCGCTGCCAGCGCTGCTTCTCGGTCTCCTTGGACACCGCGAACCTCCGAGGGAACACGCTCCACCCGGTCGGCACGCCCGACCGGCGGAACGCAGATGCCCCGCCGCGCACGACCCGAAACCGACTCAGGAACCGCGCCGGATCCGCCCTGCGTAACGGGCCTCCAGCGCGTCGTTGTGCGCGTCGCCACCGGCGATGTTGGCCGACAGGTAGACCGGCGGCTGCTCGTCGGCGGCCACCAACCGGGCCACCACCTCGACCACGATCTGCTGGGCCAGCAACGCCGCCGTGATCGAGGAGACCGCGCCCACCGCGCCGCCGGACGGCAGTGGCAGCGTCGCGTCCCCGTACGGGGCACCGTTGTCCAGCACCACGTCGGCGAAGTCGGCGAGCTTGCGCCCGGACGGGTGGCGGGACTCCATCCGGGCCGAGTGCGCGGCGGAGGTGATCGCGACCAGCGGATGGCCCCGCGCGACGACCAGCGAGGCGAACTCCACCATCGCCCCGTTCACGCCCGAGTTCGAGGCGAGCACGAAGACGTCACGCGGGCCGATCGGGGCGAGGTCGTAGAGCCGATGCGCGACCGACGGGTCCCGCTCCAGCTTCGGGCCCAGCACGTCGACCGGCTCCCCGCCGTGCAGGACCAGGTCCCGCAGGGCGATCCGGTTGGTCGGCACCAGCCCGCCGGCCCGGCCGGCGATCTCCATCGCCAGGGCCTCCGAGTGGCCGGTACCGAAGGCGTGCACCACCCCGTCGGCCCGGATCGCCTCGGCGATCAGGTCGGCCGCCCGGCCCACCTGCTCCCGCTGGCTGCCCGCCACCCGGGTCATCGTCGCGGTCACCTCGGCCAGGTAGCCCTCGGCACTCAGCGTCATGCTCTCTCCCGCCTCCCTCGGATCGCCGCCGCCCGACGACCCCACCCAGCTTCCCGCACGGCCCGTGCCGCCGGACAGCCGGACGGCGGCACGGCCGCCCCAGGTCGACGCGGCGCTCCCGCTACGACGCCGGCAGAAGTCAGCCGGGCGGGCGGGCGCGGGACAGGATCGCCTCGGCCAACGGCGTGGGCGCCTCGTCCGGGATCCAGTGGCTGACGCCGGACAGCTCGACGAGACGGTAGTCACCGGTCACGTGTGCGGCGCAGGCGTCGGCGGCGGTCCGTCCGATGGCGACGTCACGGTCGCTCCAGACGAAGGTGGTCGGTACCGACACCGGGCCGACCGCCGCCAGCTCGGAGCGGGACATCGCCCGGTACCAGTTCAGCGCCGCGGTGAGCGCGCCCGGCTCGCGCAGCGGGTCGGCGTACGCGGCCACCCGGGCGTCGTCACCGACGTCGCGCAACAGCCGCCGCAACCCGAGCGCGTCGAGGGCCAGCAGCGTCTTCTCGGCCATGCCCTGCTGCCGGAACAGCAGCATGTACGCCGAGCGCGCCTTCTGCTGCGGGTCGTGGGCCAACGCGTGCGCCATGGCGGCCGGGTGCGGCACGGAGACCGCGGTGAGCGTGCGTACCCGGTCGGGGTGGCCGGCGGCGAGCGCCCAGGCGACGACGGCGCCCCAGTCGTGGCCGACCACGTGCGCCCGCGTCACGCCGAGGGCGTCGAGCACCGCCACCGCGTCGGCGACCAACTCTCCCAGCCGGTACGCCGCCACCTCGGTCGGCCGTGCCTGCGGCGAGTAGCCCCGCTGGTCCAGCGCGTACGTGCGCAAGCCCGCGCCGTGCAGGACGGGCGCCAGCGCGTCCCACTCGCCCGAGTGCTGGGGGAAGCCGTGCAGCAGCAGCACCGGGTCACCCGAGTCGGGGCCGCCGGGGTGGATCTCGAACCGTAGACCTCGGGCGTCGACCTGCATGTCCGGAACGCTACTCGTACTGGCGCTTGGGCACCGGCACCTGCCGCCACGACTCGATCTCCAGGTACGGGATCTCGGCGTCGTTGACCGGGTCCCGGCCGATCCGGTCGCTGTAGCGGCCGACCACCTCGACCCAACTGTCGTTGGGCAGCCCGACCGGCACGTCACCGGTGAGCCCGAGTTTGATCGGCCGACCGTCGGCGGCGCAGCAGGAGAGCACCATCCGGGCGAGGATCGGCTCGCCACCGGCGCCGGTGGCGAGGAACCCGGTGAGGACCACCCGCCGGTCACCGATCGAGGTGCCCCGGTCGAACAGTGCCCGGGAGGCGTAGTCGAGCACGCTGACCTGCACCGGGTCGCCCTCCGGCAGGGGTGGGTAGTCGGACTCGCGGGGGGCGTTCAGCGCGGTGCCGGCCTGCCCCGCCGCGTACGACCCGAGGGCCGGCGGGGCGACCAGCAGCAGCCCGAGCACGGGCAGGATGAGCAGCCAGCCGATCCGGGGCTCGTGGTGGCCGTGGTCGTCGTGCTCGTCGGTCTGGCCCGTCGCCACCGGGGCGGGACCGCTCACCGGGCCGGTGGACCCGCCGCCGGTCGGGGCCGTCGCGCGGGGCGCGGAGGGACGCAGTTCGTGCCAGAGGGTCATCACCGCCGCGACCACGAGCAGCAGACCGGCGGCGATCAGGAACGGGCGCAGGCCCTCCTTGACGTACCGCAGATAGAGGTCGGTGACGCTGGCCCGGATCACCGCCCCGCCGAGCAGCAGCAGGATCACCGCTTGCGCCTGTCGGTTCACAGCAGCACCATCCCGACTCCGGTGGCCATCAGCAGGGCGACCGCGAACGTGGCCGGCGCGAACCGGAAGGCGAACCGCCGGCCGAAGACACCGGCCTGCATCGAGATCAGCTTGAGGTCGACCATCGGCCCCACCACCAGGAAGACCAGTCGGGACGTGAGGGAGAACTGCGACAGCGAGGCCGCGACGAAGGCGTCCGCCTCGGAACAGAGCGAGAGCAGGACGGCCAGCAGCGCCAGCGCCAGGATCGACAGCCAGGCGTTGTCCGCGAGGGTCTGGAGCCAGCGTTCCGGCACCAGCACGTTGATGCTGGCGGCGGCCATCGCGCCGAGCACCAGAAAGCCACCGGCGTGGGTGACGTCGTGCCGGACGGCGGCCCAGAAGGCCCGGCTCCGCCGGGGATCGTCCAGCTCCGGGCGACGCGGCATCTTGATCCACTCGGTGCGGCCGAGCCGCAGCCAGAGCCACCCCATGATCATTGCCACGATCAGGCTGGCGACCCCCCGGGCGAGGACCATCTCCGGATTGTTGGGGAAGGCGACCGCCGTGGCGACGAGCACGATCGGGTTGACCGCCGGGGCGGCCAGCAGGAAGGCCAGGGCCGCCGCCGGCGTGACGCCCCGGCGGATCAGCGAGCCCGCGATCGGCACCGACCCGCACTCGCAGCCCGGCAGCACCACACCGGCCGCGCTGGCCGCCGGCACCGCGAGCGCCGGGTGCCGGGGCAACGCCCTGGCCCAGAACGACCGGGGTACGAAGACGGCGATCACGGCGGAGAGGAGGATGCCGAAGACCAGGAACGGCACCGCCTGCACCATGATCGAGACGAACACGGTGGTCCACGTCTGGATGCGGGGATCGTCGAGCGCCCCGGCCAACGGATCACGAAAGATGATCAGCAGGACCAGCAGCGCCGCCAGGATCTCCACCGAACCGATCCGGTCGCCGAGCCAACGTCGGGGCGGCTCGCCGCCGCCCGGCCCGGCCGGACGTTCCTCGGTGGCCACGCCCGTCGGACGACCCTCCGGTTCACCGGCCGGCACGGCATGGTCCGTGTCTGTGCTCACCCTGCCGCCTCTCGGCCCTCGTGGATCGGCGGCCTGAGATTACCGTCCGGAGCCGATGACGTCGATGGATGTCACGAAACCGGGCGGGTTCCCCCGCCTGGTGGGCACCTCCGGAACCAACGGTCGTCGGCAACCGGCATGACCTGCGTAGATCACATTGTCCGTCGATCTTCGAAGGTGTTAGCGTCGGCGGGACAACACCACCTCCGACAGGGGAGCGCACAGCGCTGAGAGTGCGGGTCCGCCCGCAGACCCTCCGTACCTGATCTGGGTAATGCCAGCGCAGGGAGTTCGGTCCACCTCCAGCCCGCCACGCCCGGCCACGCCGGACGCGGCGTGCGTCTTGCCTGGTTCGACACTGGACTGGGAGCACTCATGAGCCAACCGACCACCACCCGGTGGCGCACCGTCGACATCGTCGTGGCCGCGGTGATCGCCGTCGGCTTCGGTGTCATCTTCTGGGCCTGGGGCCTGCTCTGGCGGGCGGTCGACCCGGCCTTCGCCTTCTTCCCGGCCAGCCAGGCCGTCATGTACGGCGTCTGGCTGGTCCCGGCGGTGCTCGGCGGGCTGGTGATCCGCAAGCCGGGTGCCGCGCTGTTCTGCGAGGCGGTCGCGGCGACGGTGTCGGCGTTGCTGGGCTCCGAGTGGGGCGGTGTCACCATCGTCCAGGGCCTGATCCAGGGCCTCGGCGCGGAGATGGCCTTCGCCGCCTTCCGGTACCGCTCGTTCCGGCTGCCGACGGCGCTGCTCGCCGGCGCGATGACCGGCCTCGGCGCCGCCCTGTTCGACTTCTTCACCTGGAACGCCGCGTACGAGCTGGGCACCTACCGCATCCCGTACGCGCTGCTCACCGTGCTCAGCGCCACCGTGATCGCCGGTGCCGGCGGCTACGCGCTCACCAAGGCGCTCGCCGGCACCGGCGTCCTGGACCGCTTCCCCGCCGGTCGCGAGCGGAACCTGGTCTGACCACGCCCGGTGGAGCCGGTCCGACCGGCTCCACCGGGCCACCGGCGGGTCGGGGACGAGAGCGGGGGTGGCGGATGGGTGAGGTGCGGCTGCGCGGCTTCGGCTGGCGCCACGCCGGGCGGCGCGCCTGGGCGGTGCGCGGCGTGGACCTGCGGGTACGCCGAGGCGAGCGGCTGCTGCTGCTCGGGCCCTCCGGCGCCGGCAAGAGCACCCTGCTCGCCGCGCTGGCCGGACTGCTGCCGGAGGACTCCGGCGAACAGGAGGGCAGCATCGAGATCGACGGCCGGCCGCCCGCCGAGACCCGCGAACGGGTCGGCATCGTCTTCCAGGATCCGCAGTCCCAGCTCGTCATGGCCCGCAGCGGCGACGACGTCGCGTTCGGGCTGGAGAACCGGGGCGTACCCGCCACGCAGATCTGGCCCCGGGTGGACGAGGCGCTGCGCCGGGTCGGCTTCCCGCACCCCCGCGACCGCCCCACCGCCGCGCTCTCCGGCGGCGAACAGCAGCGGCTCGCCCTGGCCGGCGTGCTCGCGCTCCGTCCCCACCTGCTGCTGCTCGACGAACCCACCGCCAACCTCGACCCGGCCGGGGCCGACCTGGTCCGTGCCGCCGTGGGCCGCGCGGTCGACGGCGACACCACCCTGATCCTGGTCGAGCACCGGGTGGCGGACGCCCTGCCGCTGGTCGACCGGGTGGTGGTGCTCGACGCCGGTGGCGGCGTCCGCGTCGACGGCCCGCCGGAGGCCGTGTTCGCCGCCCACGGCGACGCCCTCGCCGCCGACGGCGTCTGGGTGCCCGGCCGCCAGATCCCGCCGCGCCGGGCCACCACCGGCCCCGGCGAGGTGTTGCTCACCGCCGACCGGCTCGGCCACCCGCCCCGGCTGGCCGCCACCGACCTGGCGGTACGCGCCGGAGCGGCACTCGCCGTGCTCGGCCCCAACGGCGCCGGCAAGTCCACCCTCGCGGTGCTGCTCGGCGGGCTGCTCAAGCCGGGCACCGGGCGGCTGGCGGCCGGCGTCGAGCTGGCCGGGGCCGACGCCCGCACCCCACCTCACCGGTGGCGGGCACCCGCGCTGGCCCGCCGGATCGGCTCGGTGTTCCAGGACCCGGAACACCAGTTCGTCACCGGCACGGTCTTCGACGAACTGGCACTCGGCCCCCGACGGACCGGCGCCACCGAGACGGCGGTCCGCCGACGCGTCGACGAGTTGCTGCAACGGCTGCGGTTGGACCGCCTGGCCGGGGCGAACCCGTACACCCTCTCCGGCGGCGAGGCGCGGCGGCTGAGCGTCGCGACCGCCCTGGCCACCGCGCCCCGGCTGCTGATCTGCGACGAGCCCACCTTCGGCCAGGACCGACGCACCTGGCGGGAGCTGGTGGACCTGTTCGCGGAGCTACGCGACGCCGGTCACGGCCTGGTGACGGTCACCCACGACGCCGAGTTCGTCGCCGCGCTCGCCGACCGGACGCTGACGCTGACGCGCCCACCAGCCGCCGAGGCCCCGTCGTCTCCTCCGGCGGCGGACCGATGATCGACTTCGAACCGGTCGCCCGGCCGGACGCGCCACTGGCCCGGCGCAATCCGGTGGCCAAGCTGGCGGCGGCGCTGCTGTTCGCGTTTCCGCTGCTGGCGACACTGGACCCGGTCGCACCGGCGATCGCGATCGCGATCGAGTTGGCGGTCCTGCCGCTGTTCGGCGTGCGCTACCGGGTGCTGCTCCGCCGGGTGTGGCCGTTGCTCGCCGCCGCCGTCGGCGTACTGGTGACGCTGGTGCTCTTCGCCGCGGACCGCTCGGGCCGGGTCCTGCTCGACGCCGGACCGGTCGTGGTCACCTCGGCGGTGCTGCTCACCGCGCTCGGCCTGGTGCTGCGGCTGTTCGCGGTGGCACTGCCCGGCGTGATCGTCTTCGCCACCACCGATCCGACCGACCTTGCCGACGCGCTGGTGCAGAACGCCCGCGCACCGGCCCGGTTCGCGATCGGCGCGCTAGCGGCGTTCCGGCTGCTCCCGCTGCTCGGGCAGGAGTGGCAGATGATCGTCATGGCCCGCCGGGCACGTGGTGTCGAGGCGGGACGCAACCCGGTGGCGAAACTGCGGCTCTTCGTCTCCACCGCGTTCACGCTGCTGGTCGGCGCGATCCGCCGGGGCACCCGGCTGGCGGTCGCGATGGACGCGCGCGGCTTCGACGCGGGGGTGCCGCGTACCGTCGCCCGCCGGCAGTATTTCGGCGCGGCCGACTGGCTGCTGATGGTCGTCGCGGCGACGCTGGCCGCCGCCGCGTTGGGCGTCAGCGTCGCGCTCGGCACCTTCCGTCCGCTGATCGGCTGAGCCGCGCGCCGGAGGTGGGTGGATCTGTTGTTGCTCCGACGACAACAGATCCACCCACCTTTCAGCCACCCCGTACGGTGCCCCGGTCGCTCACTTGCGCCGGAAGGCGTACTGCCGGCCCGCTCCGACACGCTGTCCACGGTCGGAACGGACCCCCTTGCCCCGGCCGGAGGCTGTCGGACCGGTGGTCGGCGCGGGCGGTGCGCCCGGCGGCTCCCGGTCTGCGAGGTCCGACCTGGACGTGTCGACCGGAGGCAACGGCGCCGCCGGGGACGTGAGCCCGGCGGAGGGCCGTACCAGGGGCGGCAGTCCGAGCGGTGGGGTGACCGCGTCGGTCGACGCGTCGACGTGGGGCGGCGTCACCGTGGACACCCGGGCGGCACCACGGGACTTCTTCGGTTTACGGCTGGCAGGCATCGGAGCCTCCTCGCTCGGCGGTGTCGGCGCGTACGCCACGCCACCGCCGTCGGTGGGGACCGCCGGACGGCGGTCGGGCGGGGTCAGCGGAAGGTCGTTCCGGAGCGGCCACGGAGGACGTCGCGTCAACGGCGACGAGAGGGACGCGCGGACACCCGGAAGCGACGGGTCCACGGCCACAGGGCGGCGGACCGGCTCGATGAAGCGGGTGTCAGTAGCGCATGCCCGCACGCTATCCCGGCCGGAGAGCGGAACGCATCCGGATTATCGGCAACCCGGCGCCATGCGCTACGCGACCACCTGATGACCAGCGGTGGGGGGACGGCGCGGTCCGGGGTCCGGCCGCGATACCGTCGCAGCACTACAGGTAGACGGCGGAAGGTGGCGACGAGGATGGCGGATCGGGCTACGGCGCAGATCGGTGTGACCGGGCTGGCGGTGATGGGTCGGAACCTGGCCCGGAACCTGGCCCGCAACGGGTTCACCGTGGCGTTGCACAACCGCTCGCCGGAACGGACCCGGTCGCTGGTGGCCGAGCACGGCGACGAGGGCACCTTCGTGCCGACGGAGTCCCTGGCGGACTTCGTCGCCGCGCTGGAGCGCCCGCGCGCGGTGATCATCATGGTCAAGGCGGGCGGCCCCACCGACGCGGTGATCGACGAGTTGGTGCCGCTGCTCGAAGAGGGCGACATCATCATCGACTGCGGCAACGCGCACTTCGCCGACACCCGTCGCCGGGAGGAGGCGCTGCGGACCAAGGGCCTGCACTTCGTCGGCACCGGCGTCTCCGGCGGCGAGGAGGGCGCCCTCTGGGGACCGAGCATCATGCCGGGCGGGTCGGCCGAGTCGTACCGCAAGCTCGGGCCGATCTTCGAGAAGATCGCCGCGCAGGTCGAGGGCGAGCCCTGCTGCGAGCACGTGGGGCCGGACGGTGCCGGGCACTTCGTGAAGATGGTCCACAACGGCATCGAGTACGCCGACATGCAGCTCATCGCCGAGGCGTACGACCTGCTGCGCGCCGGACTGGGCGCGACCCCGTCGGAACTCGCGGAGATCTTCCGGGAGTGGAACTCCGGTGAGCTGGAGTCCTTCCTGATCGAGATCACCGCCGACGTGCTGGCGCACACCGACGCCGCCACCGGCGAGGCGTTCGTGGACGTGGTGCAGGACCGGGCCGAGCAGAAGGGCACCGGCCGGTGGACCGTCCAGATCGCCCTCGACCTCGGCATCCCGATCACCGGCATCGCCGAGGCGACGTTCGCCCGGTCGCTCTCCGGTCACGTCGACCAGCGTGAGGCCGCAGTGCGGGCGTTCCCGGACTCCGGGGAGAAGTGGCAGGTCGCCGACCGCGAGGCGTTCATCGAGGACGTACGCCGGGCGCTGCTCGCCTCCAAGATCGTGGCGTACGCGCAGGGCTTCGACCAGATCCGGGCCGGCAGCGCCGAGTACGACTGGGACATCGACCTGGGCGGCACGGCGAAGATCTGGCGGGGCGGCTGCATCATCCGGGCCCGCTTCCTGGACCGCATCAAGCAGGCCTACGACGAGCAGCCGGAGCTGCCCACGCTGCTGGTGGCGCCGTGGTTCGCGGACACCGTGCGCGACGGTGTGCCGAGCTGGCGGCGGGTGGTGGCCGAGGCGGCCCGGGTCGGCGTGCCGGCACCCGCGTTCGCCTCGTCGCTGGCCTACTTCGACGCGCTGCGCGCGCAGCGTCTCCCGGCCGCGCTCATCCAGGGCCTGCGGGACAACTTCGGCGCGCACACCTACCGCCGTGTCGACCGCGACGGTTCCTTCCACACCCTGTGGGCCACCCCCGACCGCGCCGAGACCCCGGCCTGACGTCTTCCCGCCGGTCTTCCGCGTTAGGAAGGGTCCCCTGCTATGCACCAGGCGTTAGCAGGGGACCCCTCCTTACACGCACACCCGCGTATACGACGCCGCCCCTGGCTCCACGTGGAGCCAGGGGCGGCGTCGTATACGTCAGTCAGAAGAAGCGGCGACGCCGGGCCTTCTGCGGGCGGATCAGGTCCGCTCCCTGCGTGAGCAGGCGACTGGCCCGGGACGGGCCCCGCCGGGATTCCATCGAGTGGCTGAGCCGGCGGGCACCGGCGGCCGCCAACGGAACCGCAACGGCCATCACCGCCCACTGGGCGACACGCTTGCGCATCATGTGGGTTCACCTCCGTCAGTGGCTGCTGACGACACTGATACCCACTCCGGTCCGCCGTTAAGCGTCAGACCGTCGGGGCCACCGGGTTGGGCAGCGCACCGCCGAATCGGCGGTCCCGTTGGGCGTACAGCTCGCAGGCGTACCAGAGGTGGCGGCGGTCGAAGTCGGGCCAGAGCGTGTCCAGGAAGACCAGCTCCGCGTACGCGCTCTGCCAGAGCATGAAGTTCGAGGTGCGCTGCTCGCCGGAGGGCCGCAGGAACAGGTCCACCTCGGGCACCTCGGGGTGGTAGAGATACCGCTCGATGGTCTTCTCGTTGACCTTGCCCGGGTCCAGCCGGCCGGCGGCCACGTCCCGGGCGATCGCGGCGGCGGCGTCGGCGATCTCCGCCTGCCCGCCGTAGTTGACGCAGAACTGGAGCGTCAGCGTCGAGTTCCCCCGGGACATCTCCTCGGCGGTCTGCAACTCGGAGATGACGCTCTTCCACAGCCGTCCGGAGCGGCCCGACCAGACCACCCGCACCCCGAGGTCGACGAGCTGGTCGCGGCGACGGCGGATGACGTCCCGGTTGAAGCCCATCAGGAAGCGCACCTCGTCCGGCGAGCGTCGCCAGTTCTCGGTGGAGAAGGCGTACGCCGACAGGTAGGGGATGCCCATCTCGATGGCGCCCTCGACGGTGTCGAAGAGGGAGAACTCCCCCGCCTCGTGGCCCTTGGTGCGGGGCAGCCCGCGCTCCTTGGCCCAGCGGCCGTTGCCGTCCATCACCACGGCGACGTGCCGGGGCACCGCCTCCGACGGCAGCGCCGGAGGTCGGGCGCCCGACGGGTGCGGCGTCGGGGGCACCGGCGCGCGCCGGACGGCCCTGGTGGATCGGATCACTCGGCTCTCCCTGCTCGACTCCATCGACGCCCGGTCGGGCGTCAGCCCTCGCCGGCCGGGTCGCGCGGCGGGGCCGCCCCGGCGCGTCCGCCACCGGGTCGGACCGTGCCGGTGGCCGGACCGCCCCGGTCCACCAGCGGCAGCGAGCGTAGCGCGCGCTCCAGGTGCCACTGCAGGTGCGCCGCGACCAGGCCGCTGCACTCCCGGCGTACGCCGGTCTCGGTGGCGTCGGCGACCCGCCAGTCACCGGTGGTCAGGGCGGACATCAGGTCGATCGTGGCCGGGGCGGGATGGGCCGCGCCGGGCGGGCGGCAGTCCGGGCAGACCGCGCCTCCGGCCGGTACGGAGAAGGCCCGGTGCTGCCCGGGAGTACCGCAGACCGCGCAGGCGGTCAGTGCCGGTGCCCAACCGGCCAGCGCCATCCCGCGCAGCAGGTACGCGTCGAGCACCAGCGTCGTCGCGTGGGTGCCCTCGGACAGTGCCTTGAGCGCGCCCAGGGTGAGCTGGAACAGCCGTAGCGACGGCTCCCGCTCCACCGGGGTGAGGCGTTCGGCGGTCTCGGCGATGGCGCTGGCCGCGGTGTAGCGGGGGTAGTCACCGAGGAACCGCTTGCCGTACAGATCGATCCCCTCGACCTGGCTGACGCTGTGCAGCGAGCTGCCCAGCTCGCCCTTGGGGTCACCGGCGAGTTGCAGGTCGACGTGGCCGAAGGGTTCCAGCCGGGCGCCGAACTTCGAGGTGGTGCGGCGTACCCCCCGGGCGACCGCGCGCAGCCGGCCGTGCCGCCGGGTGAGCAGGGTGATGATCCGGTCCGACTCGCCGAGTTTCTGCACACGCAGCACCACCGCGTCGTCGCGGTAGAGCTGTCGGCGGTACCCGGCCATCGCGCCATTCTCCCTCCCCGCCGGAACTCGGGTCTGCCCCCGGGTCGGATCTCAGGGTCCGCTCGGGGTCGGCGGGCCTTCTTACCCCGATGTGCGCCGCCGGCACCGGACGTAGCGTGCTCGGCATGGCTCTGCACCTGACCACCCCGGCGCGCCGGACCGCCACCCCGCGCCCGGCCGCCGCCGCACCCCCGGCGGCCACCGCACACCCGGCCGACGCTACCCGCCGGGGCGTCACCACACGTCGCATCACCGGCCGTCGAGCCACCGTGGCGGCGGTCGCGGCCACCGCCCTGATCGTCCTCGCCGGGTGTGACAACCTCTCCTTCGGCCGGCTGGACTTCGACACCACCGAGTCCACCCGGATCACCGCGATCCGGCTCCTGCCCGGCGCCGGTGACGTGGTGGTCCGGGCCGACGGCGGAGTGGACGGCGTCCGCATCAAGCGCGTGGTGCGCTACCAGGGCAACCAGCCGCGTACGTCATACGAGATCACCGGCACCGAACTGGTGCTGGACACCTCCTGCGGCAACCGGTGCAGCGTCTCCTACGAGGTCACCACCGGCGAGGGGGTCAGTGTGCGGGGCGAGACCGGCTCCGGCGAGGTCGACCTGAGCCGGGTCGGCACGGTGGAGGTCACCGTCGGCTCCGGCGACGTCCGGGTGGCCGGCGCCGCCGGCCCGGTCCGGGTGGAGACCGGCTCCGGCAACATCGAGGTGTACGACGTGACCGAGCCGGTGGTGCTCCGCAGCGGGTCCGGCAACATCACCGCGAACCGGCTCGGTGGCGAGGTGGACGCGGAGGCCCGGTCCGGCAACGTCACCGTGGAGCTGAACCGACCCGCCCCCGCCCGCGCGCACGCGTCCAGCGGTCACGTCGAGCTGACCGTGCCGGCCGGCGCCTACCAGGTGTTCTCGACGGTCGGCTCGGGCTCGGCCGACCTCGGCGTACCGCACGACCCCACCGCGAAGCTCGTCCTCGACGTCGCGACCGGTAGCGGCGACCTCGCGGTCACGTCCCGCTGACGCCGCCACTGGGCCCACGGGGGCCCGGCACTGACTCCTCACGCCGCTGGGCGGCCCGACCGGCGGCACGGCCGGCAGCGACCGGTTCCTCCGCGCCGGTCCGGTCGCCATCGGCCGGCGCTTCCCCGCCGGACCCCGGAGGGCCGCCATCCGTCGGTCTGTCCCCACCGGTTCCCGGACGCCCGCGATCGATCCGCAGCATCTCGCCACCGGGTCCCGGACGCCCGTCCGGGGTCGGGTCGCCCACCGGCCGACGCGGTGCGGCCTGCGGGCGGGCCGACGACGGACGCCCACCGGGGATCAGCTCCGGCGGGCGCTGCGCCGCCACGTCCTCGACCCAGCCGAACGCCGCGGTCACCACGCCCACCAGGGCGAAGACCAGGACCACCCGGATGACCTGGCCCAGCAGGTTCTGGTGCGACCAGCCGACCACGTCCACCAGCGGCGTGAGCGCGACCACGAAGGCCATGTGCCAGAGATAGACGGTCAGCGCCCGCCGGTTCAGCACGGTGACCGCGCGCCCGATCAGCTCGTTGCGGTCCACCCAGGCGGCGGCCGACGGCGCTCGGCCGAGCGCCACCAGGATGAACGCGGCCGACCAGAGGGCGTTGCCGAGCGGGATGTCGTTCAGGTCGTAACCACGCGGGCCGGGATTGGCGAGGATCCAGGCGCCGCCGGTCGCCGCAAGCGTCAGGACGACCGGCACCAGCACCCGGTTCGTCATCCGGCGCAGCATGCCCGCCTGGTGGGCGAAGCCCAGCAGCCACGCGCCGAAGTAGAGGCCGAACTCGCGCAGCACGCCGTGCGGGTTCTGATAGATGCCGAACTCGATGCAGATCAGCAGGAAGTAGGGGGCGAGCAGGGTGGGCAGCGGGAACCGCCGGAACAGCCAGATGGCGATCGGCGAGGCGAGCACGAACCAGAGGTAGTCCCGCAGGTACCAGATCGGGCTCAGCGCCAGCGCACCCCAGTAGTTCGCCGGTGGATCGACGACCGGGAACAGCCAGAACAACACCTTGGGGGTCAGCGGCAGCCCGGTGAGCAGCATCGCCGGTACGAAGATGGCGGCGACCACCCAGAGCGACGGAAGCAGTCGCCGCAGCCGCCGCCCCACCGCCGACGGGCCGACCCGGTACAACGTGGCGGCCATCAGCGACCCGGCCATCGCGAACATCACCGACATCGCCGGGAACAGCACGGTCAGCGACGCCCAGCCAGTGACGTGGTAGACGACGACCCGCACGATGGCCAGTGCACGCAACAGGTCAAGGTAACGGTTTCGCATCAGCCTGCATCTATGTCCGGGGGCAGAGGCATACCCTCCCTACCCTCTGATGCGCGTCGCGGAAACGACCAACTACCCAGCGGTATAGTGAAACTTCCCATATGCCTGACCGGTACCGATCAGACGCTGAGGCGCTCGTCGTCCATTTCGTCCGGTACGCGTCGGAGCCGTTCAGAAACCGAGCTTGCGCAACTGCTTCGGATCGCGCTGCCAGTCCTTGGCCACCCGGACGTGCAGGTCGAGATAGACGCGGCTGCCCAACAGCTCCTCGATCTGCCGCCGGGCCGCAGTGCCCACCGCCTTCAGCCGAGCGCCACGGTGCCCGATCACGATCGCCTTCTGGCTCGACCGCTCGACGTACACGTCGGCGAAGATCTTCATCAGACGGCCCTCGGGGAACATCTCCTCGACCACCACGGCGATGGAGTGCGGCAGCTCGTCGCGTACGCCCTCCAGTGCCGCCTCCCGGATCAGCTCGGCGACCAGCACCTGCTCCGGGTCCTCGGTGAGCATGTCGTCCGGATAGAGCTGGGGAGACTCGGGGAGATACCCCGTCATCACCTCGACCAGGGTGTCCACCTGGTGTCCGGAGACCGCGCTGACCGGCACCACCGCCGCGAACTCGCCCAGCTCGCTGACAGCCAGCAACTGCTCGGCCAGCCGCTTCTTGTCGACCAGGTCGGTCTTGGTGACCACCGCCAGCACGGTCGCCTTCAACTCGGCCAACTCCCCGGTGATGAACCGGTCACCACGACCGACCGGCTCGTCCGCCGGGATGCACAGGCCGATCACGTCGACCTCGCTCCAGGTCTGCCGCACCAGATCGTTGAGCCGCTCCCCCAGCAACGTCCGGGGTCGGTGCAGACCCGGCGTGTCGACCAGCACCAGCTGCGCGTCCGGCCGGTGCAGCACCGCGCGGATGACGTGCCGGGTGGTCTGCGGCTTGTTCGAGGTGATGGCGATCTTCTGGCCGACGATCGCGTTGGTCAACGTGGACTTGCCGGCGTTCGGCCGCCCCACGAAACACGCGAACCCGGCCCGGTAGTCCCGCTCGCCCGGACCGGCGTCCCTCGCGCTCATGCCCGCACTCCGCTCGCTCATGCCGGCACTCCGACGTGGTCGCGGCTCATGCGGTCACCGTGCCGAGGACCGTGCCGTCGGGGGCGGCGAGGTGCACCGGGGCGTCGGCGGCCAGGTCGCGTACGGCCGCGTAGCCGGCGCCGTCCAGGGTGGACGCCTCGGTCACCACCACGGCGGCCTCCAGCCGCGTGGCGCCCGCCGCAGCCGCCGAGGCGACCGCCAACTGGAGCGCGGTGATCGTCAACGAGGGCAGCGACACGCTCGCCGCCGCGTACGTGCGACCGTCCTGGTCCCGGACGGCCGCGCCCTCCACGGCACCCACCCGACCCCGGGCACCTCGGGCGAGGATGACCAGCTTGCCGTCCTCGGCGCTCAGTTCGGCCTCGGCGGGCAGGGCGGTCGGCACGGCGGGTGACTCAGGCATCGGCGGGCAGCCTCTCCTCGGATCGGTCGGTGTCGCCCCGGGAGGCCGTCGCCTCGCCACCCGGGTTCTCCTGCGTGTCGGACGGCTCGACCCGGTGCACCAGCACCGTGTCGATCCGGTTGCGGCGGCCGGTGGTGCCCTCGGCGATCAGCCGGAGGCCGGACACCTCCGCCTCGGCGCCGGGGATCGGCACCCGGCCGAGAGACTGGGCGAGCAGACCGCCCACCGTCTCGACCTCGTCGTGCGGCAGCTCGGTGTCGAACAACTCGCCGAGCGCCTCCACCGGCAGCCGGGCGGTGACCCGCACCGCGCCGTCCGGCAACTGCTCGATCGGCGGGCGCTCGACGTCGTACTCGTCGGTGATCTCCCCGACGATCTCTTCGAGGATGTCCTCGATGGTGACCAGACCACCGGTGCCGCCGTACTCGTCGACCACGATGACCAGGTGGTTGCGGGCAGCCTGCATCTCGGAGAGCAGGTCGTCGACGGGCTTGGACTCCGGCACGAAGGTCGCCGGCCGCATCAGCTCGGCGACCGGAAGCTGCCGGTCCTCGGCGGCCCCGCCCTGGGTACGCCGGATCAGGTCCTTGAGATAGAGGATGCCGAGCACGTCGTCGACGCTCTCGCCGATCACCGGGATCCGGGAGAACCCGGAGCGTAGGAACAACACGAGCGCCTGGGACAGGTTCTTGCCCGACTCGATCCACACCATCTCGGTCCGGGGCACCATAACCTCGCGGGCGATGGTGTCGCCGAGCGCGAAGACCGAGTGGATCATCTGCCGCTCGCCGTGCTCCACCACGCCCCGCTGCTCCGCGAGGTCGACCAGTTCACGCAGCTCGACCTGGGTGGCGAACGGTCCCTCGCGGAAACCGCGCCCGGGCGTCACCGCGTTGCCGATCAGGATCAGCAGCGACGCCAGCGGGTTGAGCACCCGGCCCAGCCAGCGCACCAGCGGCGCGGCCGAGCGACCCACCGCGTACGCGTGCTGCCGGCCGAGGGTACGCGGACCGACGCCGACCACCACGAAGCTGACCACGGTCATCGCCCCGGCGGTGACCAGTGCCGCCCGCCAGCCCGCGCCGAAGGTGTCCACCGCGACCAGCGCCACCAGCGTGGTGGCGGTCAGCTCGGCGAGCAGCCGGAGCAGCAGCAGGAGGTTGAGGTGCCGGACCACGTCACCTGCGACCGCCTGGAGCGTACGGGCTCCCCGGGCTCCGTCACGGGCCAGTTCGGCGGCGCGGGCCGGGGAGACCGCGGCCAGGGCGGCCTCGGTCATCGCGATCAGGCCGGCGAGCACCACCAGCCCGGCCGCGAAGACGAGCAGTTGCAGATCGGGTAGGCCGGTGGCGGGCGCGGCCAGCACAGTGTCCATCACCGGGAGCGGGTCGACCGCCAGCTGGACAGCAGCCGGGCCTGGAGCCCGAACATCTCCCGCTCCTCCTCCGGCTCCGCGTGGTCGTAGCCGAGCAGGTGCAGCACGCCGTGCACGGTGAGCAGGTGCAGCTCGTCGGCGGCACCGTGCCCGGCGGTCGCGGCCTGTTTCGCCGCCACCTCCGGGCAGAGCACGATGTCACCGAGCAGGGCCGGCTCGCCACCGGCGGCGGCGTTCTCCCCCGGCCCGTGGTCGACACTGCCCTCGTCCATGGGGAACGCGAGCACGTCGGTCGGACCGTCGCCGCCCATCCAGCGATGGTTCAGCTCGGTCATGTAGTCGATGTCGACCAGCAGCACGGAGAGTTCGGCGAGGGGGTTGACCCCCATCTCGTCGAGCGCGTGCCGGGCGACGGCGAGCACGGCGTCGGTGTCGACCTCGACACCGGACTCGTTGGCGATCTCGATGGACAACTGTCTTCCCTCGGTCTAGCGGCGCCGGCCGGCGCGGTTGCCCTGGGCAGTGCGCCCGGCCACCGCGTGCACGCCCTGGGCCTGCTGGTTCTCGCGCTCGGCGTCCCACCGGGCGTACGCGTCGACGATCTCACCGACCAGTCGGTGTCGCACCACGTCGGCGCTGGAGAGCTGCGCGAAGTGCACGTCCGGCACGCCTTCCAGGATCTCCCGGACCACGCGCAGCCCGCTGGTGGTCCCGCCGGGCAGGTCCACCTGGGTGACGTCACCGGTCACCACGATCTTGGAACCGAACCCGAGCCGGGTGAGGAACATCTTCATCTGCTCGGGCGTGGTGTTCTGCGCCTCGTCGAGAATGATGAACGCGTCGTTGAGCGTGTTGTGGGTGACCAGGAACTCGTCGGTGACGTAGAGCGAGTCCTCCGCTGCCACCTGGATGCACATCGTCTCCTGCACCCCGGCCGGGATGATCGAGTCGATGAACCGCATCGGGCGGCCACCACCGTGCTCCTCGTAGCGCTGACGCTTCCGGGCCAGCCGGAAGGGTGGGACACCCTCGGGTAGACGGATCTCCACCACGTAGGCGTCGGCCCGATGGGCGACCGAGCGGCCGTTCGCCAGGCCGGGTTTCCGACCCTCCGCCGCTCGGACGCCCCACGTGGCGACACCGCCCAACGACTGGACGAGGTAGACGACGTCGTCCCGTAGTCGGGGAGAGGTCGTCGAATACTGCACGCGGCAGGTGCGTCCCGCCTGCGTCGAGGGCCCACCGTCGGTGTCGAGCAGCCCCTGCAGGACGGCCAGGCGGACGTCGACGCTGTTGTGCTTGTAGACGTCCGGCACGAACTTGGTCCGCGACCTGGCCCCGGCCAGACCCAGCTCCCGGAGCGCGACGGTCACCGGGTTGGCCACGATCACCCCGCCGCGGTGCCCGTGCACGTGCCGGAGCACGTAGTCGTACTCGCTCTTGCGAACGAGTTCGATGTCGGTGAGCGTTTCCTCGATCGCGTGGGCGAGCTCCGGGTCCGCGGTGCAGAAACCCGGCGTCGTCCGGCACGAGATGGAGCCGTCCCCGAGCAGCAGACCGAGCACGTACGGATCGAGCGGAACGTCCTGCGGCTCCAGGTGCACGGGCGCGACGACCGGAAGCTCGTAGCGCCGGGTGTGACCCCGCCACTCCTGGCCGACCATCTCCTGGGTCTCGAGGGTGCGCCGAAGGCCGCGCCGTTTGTCCTCCGGCGTGGCGACGGTCCAGAGGTGTTCGCCACAGCACAGGGTGGACGCCCCGTCCTGGGTGGTGACCCGGTAGACCTTCTTGAGCCCCTGCGGGTAGATCCCGATCACCGGCGTGGGCGTCCCGTCCGACCCGATGACCAGATCGCCGATCCGGAGCGATCCGAACGGTTTGAAGCCCTCCGGCGTCAGGACCCGCGCGTCGTACGGCTGTGCCCTACCTCGCATGTACGCCAGCGGGGCGACCTCGATGGTGCCCGCCGCCATCAGCTTCGGAATGGTCTCCGGGTCCAGCATGTCGTGCAGCGCGTCGTAGAGCGGGCGCAGGTAGGGGTCGATCTTCTCGTTGAGCGTGCCGGGCAGGAAGCCCAGCCGCTCCCCCGCCTCGACCGCCGGTCGGGTCAGGATGATCCGGTTGACCTGCTTGGCCTGCAACGCCTGGACCGCCTTCGCCATGGCGAGGTAGGTCTTGCCGGTGCCGGCCGGGCCGATGCCGAAGACGATGGTGTGCGCGTCGATCGCGTCGACGTAGCGCTTCTGCCCGAGCGTCTTGGGGCGGATGGTCCGCCCGCGCCGGGACAGGATGTTGAGCGTCAGGACCTCTGCGGGCCGCTCCGCGCCGCCCTGTTCGAGCATGCCGACGGTACGCCGGACGGCGTCTGTGGTCAGGATCTCGCCTTTCTCGATCAGTTCGAGGAGTTCGCTGAAGATCCGCTCGGCGAGGGCGTTGTCGGCGGGAGCACCGGTGATCGTGATCTCGTTGCCGCGTACGTGCACGTCACTGTTCACGGAGCGCTCGACCAGTCGCAGGATCTCGTCACCCGCGCCGAGGAGGTTGACCATGATCTTCGAGTCGGGGACCGTGATCTTGGTCTGCACCCGGGGCGGGTCGGGAGGTGGGGTGCCGGTCATAGGTCGGGCCGAGGGGCCCTGCGCCACCTGCTCTCGATCTCGGCGCCGGGCCTGCTGCCACGGCGTGCGGACGTTGACTCCATCGTATCGTTTCCCCGCCGGGGACACGCCGCCCATTTACCTCGGGGCGGCCGGTCGCGACCCTCTGGTGCGCCTGCCCACCCCGGCACGGACCGATGACCGGAACGGGATCCGACGACTGGCGCACAAGTAGACAAAAGAGTCAGCCGTCGGCCCGGAAGTCGTACCCGTCGAAGGTCTCCTGCCGTCGGGTGAACCGGTAGGTCGCCCAGTGCATCCGGACCACCTCGCCGGCGGAGTCCCGGGTCAGCCGGAGCAGTTCGCCGACCTCCCGGCCGGAGACCGTCCGGAACACGTCCGGCTGCTCCGGCACCGGCGCGAAGACCGCCGGCGGCCTCTCCGTCGGGTCACCGGCGCCCCGCGCTTGCAGGGCACCGTCGTGCCAGCCGAAGACGTACTCGAAACCCTCGCCCCACCAGCGGCCGAGCAGCCCTCGCAGGTGCTCCGGGGCCGGCGTGCCCGGCCGCCACGGCACGATGTCGGCCGGGTCGTGCTCGACCGCGGCGGCGAGCAGCCGGTGCGGCAGTTCCAGCAGGTCCACGGCGGTACCGGAGGAACCCAGCACGGCGGCGCCGAACGCGGCGGGCGCCCCCTCGCCGCCCCGCCGGCCGTACACCCCGGCCAGGAACCCGGGCATCGCCCCGTCGTGCCCGACGTGCACCACCCGCTGTCCCTGCGGCACCAGGATCAGGCCCAGGCCGAAGCCACCCGACCACGTCGTCTCGTCGGTGACCGTCACCGGCCAGCGCATCTCCTCCAGCGTGGCCGGCGCGAGCACCCCGCCGGTCGGGTCCAGCGCCCCCGGGTCGGCCAGGAACGCGGCCCACCGGGCCATGTCACCGGCGGTGCTCCACAGCTGCGCGGCCGGCCCGACCGCGCCGAAGTCGGTCGGCGGCTCCGGGCGCGCCTCGTCGGAGTACGCGTCCACCAGGAACCCGGTCGCCGCGCGGGGCCCCGGGTCGACGGTGGTCGCGGTCAGCCCCAGCGGAGTGAGTACCCGCTCGGTCAGCACCTCGGCCCAGGTCCCGCCCCGCACCCGGCCGACCAGCCGGCCCAGCAGCGCCATGCCCAGGTTCGAGTAGTGGTAGCGGCGACCCGGCGGCAGCACCCGCTCCGCCCGGGCCAGCTCGGCGACCAGCCGGTCGGCGTCCGGCGCCCGCAACGTGTCCCAGACGTCGCCGTACGGCTCCCGTTGCAGGCCGGCGGTGTGCGACAGCAACCGGCGCACGGTCAGCTCGCCGTGCGCCGGCAGGTCCAGGTGCCGGTCCAGCGGGTCGTCGAGGTCGAGCAGGCCGTCGTCGCGGCACTGGAGGGTGAGCACGGCGGTGAACGTCTTGGTCACCGACCCGATCCGGAACCGGGTGTCCTCGTCCAGCGCGGTGTCGTTGCCGGTGCCGCCGACCACGCACGTCCACAGCGGGCGGTCCGCCCGGTGCACCGCCGCCGCCACGGCCGGCACCCGTCCCCGCGCCTGGACCTCCCGGACCATCCGGTCGAGTCGACCGGTGGCGGCTGTGGTCACGCCACGCTCCGGGCCAGCATCGGCCCGAGCGGCGCACCACCCAACAGGTGCGCGTGCACGTGGAAGACCTCCTGACCGCCGTACGCCCCGGTGTTGAACATCAGCCGGAAGCCGTCCCCGAGCAGCCCCTCGTCCTCGGCCACCGCGGCGGCCGTGGCCAGCACCTCACCGGCCAGCGCCGGATCGCCGGCGGCCAGGGTGGCCACGTCGGCGTAGTGCTCCTTGGGGATGACGAGGACGTGCACCGGCGCCTTCGGGTCGATGTCGCGGAAGGCGAGCGTGGTGGGGGTCTCGCGGACCACGGTGGCCGGGATCTCCCCGGCGACGATCCGGCAGAACAGGCAGTCAGGAGTACTCACCGGGGCAGTGTAAGGAAGGGCCCCCTACTAACGCCTCGTGTATAGGAAGGGTCCCTTCCTTACATCTGGGCGGGTGCGGCAGGATGGCGCGCATGTCGGGGCGGGCGGTACTGGTCACGGGTGGGTCACGCGGCATCGGACGGGCGGTGGTCACGGCGTTCGCCGCCTCCGGCGACCGGGTGGCGATCCACCACCGCGACTCGGCAGACCTGGCCGAGGCGTTGCGGGCCGCGCTTCCCGGCGACGGCCATCTGGTGGTCCGCGCCGACCTGGCCGACCCCGACGCGGTACGGGCGATGGTGGACGAGGCGGCGGAACGACTCGGCGGGCTCGACGTACTCGTCAACAACGCCGGGGTGTTCGGCCCGGCCGATCCACCGCACCCGGTCTTCGAGAGCAGCTACGAGCAGTGGCAGAGACGGTGGCGCGCGATCCTCGACACCAACCTGCTCGGTGCCGCCAACGCCGCCTGGTGCGCGGCCCAGCACATGCGCTCGGGCGGCGGGCGCATCGTCAACGTCTCGTCGCGCGGCGCGTTCCGAGGCGAGCCTGCCAACCCGGCGTACGGGGCCAGCAAGGCCGGGCTCAACGCGATGGCCCAGTCGCTTGCGGTGGCCCTGGCGCCGTACGGCATCGCGGTCGCCACGGTCGCGCCCGGTTTCGTGGCGACCGACATGACCAACGAGCACCTGAAGTCGCCGCGCGGCGACGCGGTCCGGGCACAGAGCCCGTTCGACCGGGTGGCCCGCCCCGAGGAGATCGCGGCGGCGGTGCACTGGTTGGCCAGCCCCGAGGCGGAGTGGGCCTCCGGCACCATCGTGGACCTCAACGGCGCCTCCTACCTGCGCACCTAGAGATCCCCGGCCGGAGAGCGCCGCGTCCGGCCGCAAACCGTTGCGTCCGTTGAAGCAGAGCAAAGGAGCCGAGGTGCATTACCCCGGCCCGGCCACGACCCGTCGGGCAGGGCGTACCGGCCTCGCCGCGCGGGCGTGGCCGGTGACGGTCACCAGCGCAGCAGTCGGGTGGCGAGCACGGCCAGCGCGGCCACCCCGGCCGTGGAGGTACGCAGCACCGACGGGCCGAGCCGGACCGGACGCGCGCCGGCCTCCTGGAAGGCCGCCAGCTCGGCCGGAGTGATGCCGCCTTCCGGGCCGACCACCAGCACGATCTCGCCCCGGTCGGGCAACTCGACGGTGGTCAGCCGGTCGCTCGCCTCCTCGTGCAGCACATAGCCGGCGGCGGCCCCCGCGATCCGGCGGGCCACCGACGTGCCGGACTCGTCCGGGGCACCGGCGACCACCGGCAGCCACGCCCGACGGGCCTGCTTCGCCGCCTCCCGGGCGGTCGCCACCCACTTGGCCCGGGCCCGGACGCCTCGTTCGCCGCGCCACTGCACCACCGAGCGGGACGCCGCCCAGGGGACGATCTCGTCCACGCCCGTCTCGGTCATCGCCTGCACGGCCAGCTCACCCCGGTCGCCCTTGGCGATGCCCTGCACCACCACCAGTCGCGGGTGCGCCGCGTCGACGTACCCGCGAGCGGTGATGTCCAGGTCGAGGGTGCCCCGGCCGACGGCGGTGACCACCGCCTCGGCGGTGCCGCCCCGACCGTCGGCGAGCAGCAGCTCCTCGCCGACCCGGAGCCGCTGCACGGTGGCCGCGTGGTGGCCCTCCGGCCCGTCGAGCACCGTCGAGTCGGTGGTGGGCAGCGACTCGACCAGGAAGAGCGGAGCGGACACCTCAGGCGTGGCCGTTGAAGGCGTCGCGCATCCGGGAGAAGAACCCGCCCTGCTTGCTGAGCTCGGCGACCTCCTCGCCCCGGGTCACGGCGAACTCCCGCAACATCCGCTCCTGGTCGGCGTCGAGCTTGGTCGGGGTACGCACGTCGAGGTGGACGTAGAGGTCGCCCCGACCGGCACCGCGCAGGTGCGGTACGCCCCTGGCCCGTAGCCGCAGCGTGCTGCCCGGCTGGGTGCCCGGCTTCACGTCGACCGGCTCCTCGCTGTCCAGCGTCTTGATGGTCAGCCGGGTGCCGAGCGCGGCGGCGGTCATCGGCACGGTGACCCGGCAGTGCAGGTCGTCGCCCTTGCGGGAGAAGACGTCGTGCGGCCGCTCGTGGATCTCCACGTAGAGGTCACCGGCGGTGCCGCCACCCGGGCCGACCTCGCCCTGCTGCGCCAGGCGGATCCGCATCCCGTCCTCGACGCCGGCCGGGATCTTCACGGTCAGCGAGCGGCGGGTGCGGACCCGGCCGTCACCGGCGCAGGTGGGGCAGGGGTGCGGGATGGTCGTGCCGTAGCCCTGGCAGACCGTGCACGGCCGGGCGGAGACCACCTGGCCGAGGAAGGTGCGCTGCACCGACTGCACCTCGCCCCGACCACCGCACGCCTCGCAGGTGGCCAGGTGGGTGCCGGCGGCGGTACCGGCCCCGGTGCAGGTGGTGCAGAGCACGGCGGTGTCGACCGTGATCGGTGCCTCGACCCCGAAGGCGGTCTCCTGCAGGTCCAGTTCGAGCCGCAGGATCGCGTCGGCCCCGGGCCGGGTACGCGGTCGCGGGCCACGCCCGGCGCCGGTGGCCCCGCCGAAGAAGGCGTCCATGATGTCCTGGAAGCCGACGAAGGGTCCGGCGCCACCGGGGCCGCCCGGCCCACCGGCACCGCCGCCGCCCGGGGCGAGCGGGTCGCCACCGAGGTCGACGATCTGCCGTTTCCGGTCGTCGGACAACACCTCGTACGCGGCGTTGATGTCCTTGAACTTCTCCTGGGCCTCCGGGTCCGGATTCACGTCCGGGTGGAACTGGCGCGCCAGCTTGCGGTAGGCGCGCTTGATCTCGTCGTCGGAGGCCCCTCGGCTCACGCCGAGAATGCCGTAGTAGTCCCTGGCCACTGGGTTCCGTGTCCTCGTGTTCGTCTCGCGTTACGCCGGTCGGTGGCGGCAGCCTGCCGTCGGCCCTGACTGGTCAGTTCTGGGCCAGCAGCTCGCCCACGTAGCGTGCCACGGCCCTCACCGTGGCGATTGTTCCGGGGTAGTCCATCCGGGTCGGACCCAGCACGCCCATCCCCCCGACGATGGTCGCGCCCGGGCCGTATCCGGTGCTGACCACGGACGCCGCCCGTAGGTTGTCGATCTGGTTCTCGTCGCCGATGCGGACCCGCAGCGTGCTCGGCTCGACCTCGCCGATGAGCTTGAGCAGCACCACCTCCTCCTCGAGCGCTTCGAGGATGGGGCGCAGCGACCCCTGGAAGTCGAGCAGGCCGCCCCGGGCCAGGTTGGCGGTGCCGGCCAGGGCGAGCCGCTCCTCGTGCCGTTCGACGAGGGTCTCCAGCAGGACGGTGGAGAGCGTGGTCATGGCCGCCCGCAGGTGCGGCGCGCACTCGTCGATGAGTGTCTGCACCAGCGGTGGCGTGTCGGACAGGCGGGTGCCGACCAGCTTCTCGTTGACGAGTCGGCGCAGGTCCAGGACGTCGTCGGCGGGGACCGGCGCGGGCAGTTCGACCAGCCGCTGCTCGACCCGGCCGGTGTCGGCGATCATCACCAGCGTCAGCCGGGTGGTGGAGATCGGCACGAGTTCCAGGTGCCGGACGGTGGAGCGGGCCAGGCTCGGGTACTGCACCACGGCGACCTGGCGGGTGAGTTGCGCGAGCAGGCGTACGGTGCGGTGCACCACGTCGTCGAGGTCCACTGCGCCGACCAGGAACCGTTCGATCGCCCGCCGTTCGGCGGGGCTGAGCGGCTTGACCCGACTGAGCCGGTCGACGAAGAGGCGGTAGCCACGGTCGGTGGGCACCCGCCCGGCACTGGTGTGCGGCTGGCGGATGTAGCCCTCCTCCTCCAGCACGGCCATGTCGTTGCGGACCGTGGCGGGGGACACACCGAGTTGGTGCCGTTCGACGAGGGCCTTGCTGCCGACCGGCTCCTGGGTGGCGACGTAGTCCTCGACGATCGCCCGGAGCACGGCGAGTTTCCGGTCGTCGAGACCCATCCTCCCCACCTCCTGTCGCAGGTCAGCCCGGAGCGCCCGGAGTGCCAGAGGAACACTCTGGCACTCGACTGTAGCGAGTGCCAGTCTACGTCGGCGTTCCCGTGCCCGCGATGATCAAGACTTCCCGGATGTCCGGAAACCGATCGGCGGGTTGACACTCCCCGGTGTCGCTATGGTGCGCCGTTGCCGCTGGCACCTACCGTGACCACATGACTGAACCACCTCGTCCTCCAGGATCCGGCGACGACCCCACGTCCCCACTGTCGGGCTCGTCGGGCCAGCCCGGCTATCCCCCGCCCGGCGGCTATCCGCCGCCCACCGGCGACCAGCCCCCGTCGCCCGGCGGCTACGGCACTCCGGGTGACTACCCCCCGCCCGGCGGCTACCCGCCGCCCGGCGGTTATCCCCCGCCGGGTGAGTACCCCCCGCCGGGCGGCGCGCCCGGTGTCGGGTACCCGACGGGCGGTTACGGTCCCCCCGGCGGCGGCTACGCCAGCAACGAGGACAAGACCTGGACCCTGATCGCCCACTTCGGCGGCCCGCTCGGGGTGGTCGTGGGCGGCGGTCTGCTGGGCTGGGTCGCGCCGCTGATCGCGATGATGACCCGGGGGCAGCAGAGCCCGGTGGTCCGGGCGCACTCGGTGGCCGCCCTGAACTTCCAGCTCACCTGGGCCATCGCCGGGCTGCTCAGCTGGGTGCTCACCGCGATCACCTGCGGGCTGCTGTTCTTCGTGCCGTTCCTGGTCTGGATCGTGCCGGTGATCTTCGGGATCATCGCCGGGGTCAAGGCCAACGAGGGCGCCCTCTACCGGTACCCGATGACCTACGCCTTCGTGAAGCGCTGATCTCGGCTTCGTGAAGCCCTGACCTCGGGGACGGCGGTCAGGGCAGCAGGTCCCGCACCACGGCGTCGGCGAGCAGCCGGCCGCGCACCGTGAGAACGGCGCGGCCGGCCGCGTGGGCGGGCGCGGCGAGCAGTCCCTGCGCCACCGCCTGCGCGGCAGCGGCCCGACCGGCGTCGTCGAGGACGTCCAGCGGCAGCCCGGACGCGAGCCGCAGCCGGAGCATGACGTCCTCCATGTGCGCCTCGCCGTCGGTGAGCACCTCCCGGGCCGACCCGGGAGACTCACCGGCGGCCAGCCGCCTCGCGTACTCGCGGGGGTGTTTGACGTTCCACCAGCGCACGCCACCGACGTGGCTGTGCGCCCCCGGGCCGAGGCCCCACCAGTCGCCGCCGGTCCAGTACAGCAGGTTGTGCCGGCACCGGGCGGCCGGCGTCCGCGCCCAGTTGGACACCTCGTACCAGGAGAAACCGGCCGCGCCGAGGGCGGCCTCGGCGGCCAGGTACCGCTCCGCGGCGACGTCGTCGTCCGGGTACGGCAACTCGCCGCGACGCATCCGCGCGGCCAGCCGGGTGCCGTCCTCGACGATCAGGGCGTACGCGCTGACGTGGTCGACGCCCGCCGCCACCACCTGGGCCAACGACTCGGCGAAGTCCTCCGCCCGCTCCCCCGGCGTCCCGTAGATCAGGTCCAGGTTGACGTGCGCGAAACCGGCGTCACGCGCCTCCAGTGCGGCGGCCGGTGCGCGACCGGCCCGGTGCCGACGGTCGAGCACGGCGAGCACCCCGGGCGTGGCCGACTGCATGCCGAGCGAGATCCGGGTGTAGCCGGCGGCCCGCAGCTCCTTGAGCGAGACGGGGTCGACCGACTCCGGGTTGGCCTCGGTGGTCACCTCGACGTCGGGAGCCAGCCCCCAGGTGCGGTCGATCGCGTCGAGGATGCGGGCCAGGTCGTCGGCGGGCAGCAGGGTGGGGGTACCGCCGCCGACGAAGACCGTCTCCACCCGGCCCGGTGGTGTCCCGTCCAGCACCCGCGCGGCCAGCGCCAGCTCGGCGAGCACCGTGTCGGCGTACCCCTCGCGACTCGCGCCGCCGCCGAGTTCCTCCGCGGTGTACGTGTTGAAGTCGCAGTAGCCGCAGCGGCTGGCGCAGAACGGCACGTGCACGTACACCCCGAAGCCCCGCTGCCCGACGTGGGCGCGGGCGGAGGCGGGCAGCGACCCGTCGACGGGTACGGGTTCGCCTGCTGGAAGGAGGCCGGGCATGGCCACTAGTGTGCCCTCACATGACCTCTCCCGACGCGTTCGTACGGGTCGCCACGGCCCGCGGGGTGACCACCCTCACCCTGGACAGTCCGCACAACCGCAACGCGCTCTCCACCCCGTTGATGACCGAGCTGCTGGCCGGGCTGGCCGCCGCGGTCGCCGACGACGCGGTCCGGGTGATCGTGCTGGACCACACCGGCCCGGTCTTCTGTTCCGGGGCGGACCTGAAGGAGACGGCGGCGGCGTACGCCAGCGGAACGGTCCCCGCCGGGATGCTGGGTGACGTGCTCGCGGCGGTCCGGGAGTGCCCGAAGCCGGTGCTGGCCCGGGTGGCCGGTCCCACACGGGCCGGCGGCCTGGGCCTGATCGCCGCGGCCGACCTGGCGATCTGCGCGGCGGAGGCCACCTTCGCCTTCACCGAGGTACGGATCGGGGTGATCCCGGCGGTGATCTCGGCGACGGTGCTGCCCCGGCTGCTGCCCCGGGCGGCGGCCGAGCTGTACCTCACCGGGGACACCTTCGACGGCCGGCGGGCCGCCGAGATCGGCCTGGTCACCGCTGCGGTGCCCGGCGACGAGCTGGACGCCACGGTGGCGCGCTACCTCGACTCGCTGGTGCGCGGGGCGCCGACGGCGCTGGCCGGCGCGAAGGACCTGCTGCACCGCCCGCCCGGCACCGACCTGCGCGCCGAGCTGGCGGAGCTGTCCGCGCTCTCCACCGGCTACTTCCTCTCCGGTGACGGCATCGAGGGGGTCACCGCGTTCCGGGAGAAGCGCCCACCCCGCTGGGTCGCCGAACTCGACAGGTGAGGACTGGCTGCCCCGGGGAACCTCATAGGGCACCGGCGACGGGGGAAACCGGTCGGAGCGCCCGTTCCGTTCGACGCGGGACGTACGCTTGGCGGACCTTGATACCGGGAGGTGTGGGTGCGGACTCGGGCAGTCGTGACGGGTTTCGTGGTCCTCGTGCTGATCGCCGCGATCGGGATCGTCCTCGGGCTGCGGCAGGTCGGTGAGCAGTTGCGGCTGCCGTTCGCCGGTCGGGCGTGCACGGTGCAGGCCGACGGCGAGGTGACGCTGGACTCGCAGCAGATGGCGAACGCGGCGACGATCGCGGCCATCGGTGCCCAGCGCGAGATGCCGGAGCGGGCGGTGGTGGTGGCGCTGGCCACCGCGTACCAGGAGTCCGGTCTGCGCAACCTGGCCGGCGGCGACCGCGACTCGGTGGGGCTGTTCCAGCAGCGGCCGAGCCAGGGCTGGGGCACGCCGGAGCAGATCGGCGACCCCCGGTACGCGGCCCGGAAGTTCTACGCGGCGCTGAAGAAGGTGCGCGGCTGGGAGGACATGCGGGTCACCGACGCCGCCCAGAAGGTGCAGCGTTCCGCCTTCCCGGAGGCGTACGAGAAATGGGCCGACGAGTCGGAGGTGCTGACCCGGGCGCTGCTCGGTGACGCCACCACGGCGGTCACCTGCACGGTCGGGGGCGACCCGGTGCTGCGCGGCGCGGCGGCGATCGCGAAGCTTGCCGAGGGGCTGACGCTCGACTGGGGGTTGAGCGACTTCGTGGAGAGTCCCGCCGGTCTGACGACGTCCGCCGACGGTGAGCGCGCCGGCTGGCGGTACGCGCACTGGATGGTCTCGCACGCCAAGGAGCACGGGGTGAAGCGGGTGACCTTCGACGGCCGGGAGTGGACCGCCAAGCGGGGCACCTGGAAGCAGCTGCCGGAACGGGAGCGCGAAGACTCGCAGGTCTCCGCCGAGGTCCACGCCGACGTCTGAAAGACCCCGATCTCCTTACCCGCAGTCACCGCGAAATCCGGCTATTCGCCCGTAGCGCCCACCCGGTGCGACACATCGTGACCCCTTGTGGTCGATCCGCGCCCCTGGGTCGCGATGACGATGAGATCGCCCCGGGGCACTCCCGGAGGCGTGTCGACGGGAGTTACGATCGGCGGCCTGTGCCAGAAATGGTTTCACCTCTTGGGGAGGGGTACGACGTGGCTTTCGACTACGGCGACCGGACCGGCTACGAACCGATCAGCGACGTCGATCGCAAGGAGTTCCACGAGCAGGGCTTCCTCCTGCTGCGCAACGTCCTGACCGAGGACCACCGGGCCGCTCTCGAGGCCGCGGTCGACCGGGTGTACGAGGAGGAGAAGGCCAAGGGCAAGACCACCAAGGACGGCACCCTGCACCTGCTGGGCTTCCTCGAGCGCGACGAGCTCTTCGGTGACCTGCTCACCCACCCGATCGCCTTCCCGTACATGTGGGGCCTGGCCGGGTGGAACATCTACTCGCACCACAACCACCTCGACGTCACCCCGCCGGCTGCGGAGCCGGAGAAGCCGTACTGGGGGTGGCACCAGGACGGGTACCGGCAGAACTCCGACCCGGAGACGATGGACCCGAACCTGCCCCGGCCGATGTTCTCGCTGAAGGTCGCCTACGTGCTCTCCGACCTCTCGGAGCACGGTCGCGGCGCGACCAAGGTGATCCCGGGCAGCCACCTGTGGAACTCGCTGCCCCGTCCGGCGGACACCACGGTGCACAACCCGGACCCGGAGGGCACCGTCGAGATCACCGCCAAGCCGGGCGACGCGTTCATCTTCGACCGCCGCCAGTGGCACTCGCGGTCGACGAACCTGTCGACGATCACCCGCAAGATGCTCTTCGTGGGCTACACCTACCGGTGGATCCGCCCGCTGGACGAGCTGCACATCGACCAGAACGGCGAGTGGTGGAACAACCGCACGCCGGTGCAGCGCCAGCTCTGCGGTGAGGGCACCCACACCGCGAACTACTGGGGCATCAACTGGGACGGCTACATCGACGACGAGATCCCGCTGCGCAAGGAGCTCAAGGAGCGCGGTCAGCTCAACCGCAACATCCCCTGGCTCCGCTGACCTGATGTGTAAGGAAGGGTCCCCTGCTAACGCCTCGTGCATAGCAGGGGACCCTTCCTAACATCCAGGCAGCGCGCGCGGCACGCCCGGCAGCGCGCGGCGCGTCCGGCGGGGCTCAGCCGGTGGGCGTACGCAGCCGCCGGTGCACCTTGGCGCGGGTCGACTCGGGCAGGTCCTCGGCGTCCAGCAGCCGGGGCAGCAGTGCGGGTTCCAGGCTCAGCGCCCGGAACACCTCACCGATGGTGACCCCGTGCGTCGGCCGGTGCACCACCTCGACCGGATCGCCGGCGCCCACCGTGCCCGCCCGCAGCACCCGCAGGTACGCCCCGGGCGCCGCGCGTACGGTGAACCGCTTGATCAGGTCCGGTTCGCCCCAGAACCCGGCGAACGTCCGGCACGGCGTACGCGGCTTGGTGACCTGCAACAGCGCGGACCCGATCGCCCACTGCTCCCCGATCACCGCGCCGGTCACGTCGACCCCGAGCGTGCTCAGGTTCTCGCCGAAGCGTCCCGGTGGCACGGGCCGGCCCAACTCCGCCTCCCACCACTGCGCGTCCTCCGTGGCGTACGCGTACACCGCCTGGTCGGGACCGCCGTGGTGGGCCCGTTCGGCGATGAAGTCACCGACCACCTCGTCGGCGCGTACGGTCACCCGCCCGGCGGCCGGCCGCTTGTCGATGCCGCTGCGCCCGCTGGCGTCACCGGCCCACTCCGCCTCGGTGATCACCGCGAGGTTCACCGAGATCAGTTTCGCCGTCATACCGGCCAGCGTACGACCGGCTCAGCCCTTGACCGCGCCGGCCACCAGGCCGGAGACCATCCGCCGTTGCACCAGCAGGAAGAAGACGATCACCGGCAGGGTGAACAGGGTGGAGGCGGCCATCACCGGTCCCCAGGCGGTCTCGTCGCGCCCGAAGAAGAAGGTCATCGCCACCGGCAACGTGTAGCGGTCCTGCCGGTTGACGAGGGTCAACGCGAAGATCAGCTCGTTCCAGGCGGTGATGAAGGAGAAGATGCTCGTCGCGACCAGACCCGGCGCCACCAGCGGGAACAGGATCCGGCGGAAGATCTGCGCGCGGTTGGCGCCGTCGATGGCCGCGGCCTCCTCCAGTTCCTTGGGTACGGCCGCGACGAAGCCGCGCAGCATCCAGATCGCGAACGGCAGCGAGAAGCCGAGGTAGGTGAGGATCAGGCTGGGCAGGGTGTTGTAGAGGCCGAGCCGCTGGATCATCAGGAACAGCGGGATGACCAGCGCCTCCAGCGGGATCATCTGCACCACCAGCAGCATGATCAGGAAGCTGGTCCGGAGGGTGAAGCGGAACCGGGCCACGGCGGTGGCGGCGAGCAGTGCCACCAGGCCGCTCAGCAGCACCGTGGTCACCGCGACGAGCAGGCTGTTGAGGAAGAAGTCGGTGTAGCTGACCCCGGGGATCAGATTTCCGGTGAGGATCTGGCGGTAGTGCGCCAGCGTCGGCTCGGCCGGGAGCGGGCGCGGGGTGCTGGCGAAGATCTCACTGCTCGGCTTGAGCGAGGTGGTGATCATCCAGTAGACCGGGAAGCCGGCGAAGACCGCCACCAGCAGGCCGGCGCCGTTGAGGGCGATCCGTCGGACGGTACGGCTGCGCCGCCCACCGCCTCGGCTCTGCCGACCGGCAGTGGTGGGACGCGCCTCGGTGCCCTCGGGGGTGCGTCCGGTCCTCGCCGCGTCGGCCGTCACGCCTGCTCCTCCTGCCTGAGCACCATCCGCACGTACACGCCGGTGACGACCAGCAGGATCAGCGTGAGGATCACCGCGACCGCCGCGCCGAGGCCGTACTTGGGCGGGGGTGAGAACGCCTCGGCGTACGAGTAGACGGAGAGCATGAAGGTCGGTCGGTCCTGGGTGCCGCCGGCGAGCACGTAGTACTGGGTGAAGACCTTGAAGTCCCAGATCGTGGAGAGCACCACCAGGATGCCGAAGACCGGCCGCAGCAACGGCACGGTGACCTGCCAGAACACCCGCCACGGCCCGGCACCGTCGACCCGGGCCGCCTCGTGCAGCTCGCTCGGCACGCTCTTGAGGCCGGCCAGCACGCTGACCGCCACGAACGGGAAGGAGTGCCAGACCACCACCAGCGTGAGGATCGCGAAGAACAGCAGCGGGGAGTTGAACCAGCCGTACCCGGTCCAGTCGGTGCGGCCGAAGATCGTCTGCGAGAGCCCGTCCGGCAGGGCGTTGAAGGCCCAGGTGACCAGCCCGCTGGTGTCGTTGAAGATCCACTTCCAGACGATGGTGCCGGTCAGTGCGGGGGTGGCCCAGGCGAGCATCACGCAACCGGCCACGAACGCCGCCATCCGCCGGCCCAACCGGTGGAGCAGCAGCCCGACCAGGGTGCCGAGGACCATCGTCAGCGCCACGTTGGCCGCGGCGAACAGGACCGTGTTGCGCAGCACGGTCCAGAAGAACGGGTCACCGAGGATCTGGGCGTAGTTGCCCAGCCCGACCCAGGGCCAGTCCCGGTCGCCGCGTACCTGGCGGACGTTGTCCAGCCGGTGGAAGGACATCACCACCACCTGGCCGAGCGGCCAGAGCAGCAGGACGCCGATGACCACCAGGCAGGGCAGCAACAGCAGGTACGGCAGGCGGTCCACTCGGCGGCGCCGCCGCACGGGGGTCTCCCGCGCGGCAGCGGCCTCCGGTGTCTCGGTCAGCGTGGTCACTTGGCGTTGAGGATGCTTTCCATCTCCGCGGCCGCGTCGGCGGTGGCCTGTTCGACCGTCTTCTGACCCTTCATGACCGAGCTGTTCATCGCCTGGGTCACCGTCTTGGTCCGGCTGACCTCGACCCACCTGGGGGTGAGCGGCGTGAGCTTGGTGTTCCGCATCGTGGTCGCGAACGCCGCCATGATCTTGTCATTCGCGTACCGGTCGCCGCCCACCAGGTCGGAGTAGACCGGGAAGAAGCCGAGGCTGTCCGCGAACTTTTGGGCGTTCTTCTTGTTCAGCAGGACGGTGAGGTAGTCCCAGGCGAGGTCCTGACGCTGACTGTCCTGCCAGACCGCCAGGTCGGAACCACCGGCGAAGGCGGGTGCGGGCCGCCCGTCCGGGCCCGGGATGGGGAAGGTGCCCCAGACCTTCTCGATCTCCGGGTTGTCCTTGGCGATCGCGCCCTGCTGCCAACTCCCGGCGAACGCCATCGCCGCTTTGCCGGTGGCGAACTGGGTCCGCGCGTCGATCTCGTTCCAGCCGGCGGCGGCCGGTGGGGCGACCTTGTGGACGGTCACCAGGTCGGTCCAGAACCTCACCGCCTGTTGTGCCTGCGGCGAGGTCAGGCCGGAGGTCCAGGCGTCGCCCTGCCGGGTGGCGATCTCGCCGCCGGCGCCCCAGAGGAACGAGTAGAACGGCAGCTCGGAGTTGCCGGGCAGGGCGATGCCGTACGTGCCGGGCTTGACGGCTTGCACCGCCTTCGCCGCCGTCACCAGCTCGTCCCAGGTCGTCGGCGGTTGCACGCCGGCCTCGGCGAACCAGTCGGTGCGGTAGTAGATGCCCCGGACTCCGGCGTACCAGGGCACGCCGTACTGCCGTCCGTCGAGCTGGGCGTTGCGCACCAGGTCAGGCAGGATGTCCTTGCCCTCGGCCCAGCCGTTCATCCGGTCGGTCACGTCGGCGAGGGCCTCCTGCGCCGCCCAGCCCTGCGTCTCGGTGTTGCCCAGCTCGGTGATGTCGGGGCCTTCGCCACCGGCGAGCGCGGCCTGGAACTTCGTGGGCGCCTCCAGCCAGGGGACGTACTGCACGACCACGTCGGTGTCCGGGTGCATGGTGCGGAACTCGGTCTCCACGGCGTCGAGGAACGCGGTCTGCGCCTCGCTACCCTCGCCCATCATCCAGACCGTCAGCCGGCTGGGGTCGGCCGCGTCGTCGCCGGAGCCACCGCAGCCGACCAGCACCATGGCGGTCGTGGCCACCACGGCGGTGACCGGGACCAGCCGTTTCCACCTGTTCACGCGACACCCCTCCCGCCTGGCATTTACCTTCCGCGTCGCACCCTAATACGAAGAATTCCTTTACAACAGTGGGCGGACCCGCCGGTGTCGCGGGGCAGAGCGGTGAGGGCGCCGTACGCCACCGGCAAACCGGGGCGTACGACAACGAAAGGCGCCCGACCTCGACGGTCGGGCGCCTTTCGTCAGTGAACTGTTACCGGGTGACACCCCGGCGGCCGCGGCCCACCCCTGCGACCAGCGCCACCGCGACGGCGGCCAGCAGGACCTGGAGCATCAGCTCCCGCCAGTCGATACCGGCGGTCTCGGCGAAGCCCGAAGCGCGGGCGATGACCGTGCCGAGCAGAGCCGCACCGACACCGATCAGCATGTGCAGCCAGATCGGCATCGGCTGCCGGCCCGGCACCACCAGGCGCCCCAGCGCGCCGATGATCAGACCGACGATCAGCGCGGTGATGATGCCCCAGACGGTGAACTCCATGGTCGTTCTCCTTCACAAAAGACTTCCCACGGTATTCGTGGTTTTCTGTCGTCGAGAGAGCTAATTCCCGACCCCGCCGAACCCCAAACCGAGTTTCTGCGCCCAGACGGCACGAGATCACCCAGAAGTGCGGTTCACGCAGCTCGGGAAGGGCGATCCGCCGGACGAGATCCGGCGCAGACCGGGGGCCGACCACAGCGGGCGCGGCCGCCGGTGCAAGGAAGGGTCCCCTGCTAACGCCTCGTGTATAGCAGGGGACCCTTCCTTACCTCCGGGAGTCGGGGTGCCGCCGACAGACGCCAGCGGGCGCCCGGCCGGATGGCCGAGCGCCCGCGAGGCGTATGGGGGTGTTACCGGTGGCTGACACCACGGCGACGACCGCCGACCCCGGCCACCACGGCCACGGCGATCGCTGCCACCGCGACCTGCACCAGGAGCTCGCCCCAGTCGATGCCGGCGGTGGACGTCGCGATGCCCGCGGCCCGGGCGAGAACGGTGCCCAGCAGCGCGGCGCCGACGCCGATGACCATGTGCAGCCAGATCGGCATGTCCTGCCGGCCCGGGACCACGAGGCGGCCCAGCGCGCCGATGATCAGACCCACGAACAGTGCGGTGATGATGCCCCAGACGGTGAGCTCCATGGTGGCCCTCCTCAAGCAGAAGATGTCAATCGGCGGGTTTTCTGTCGGGCGACTCAGTTCCCTCGACGCCGAATTCCCAAACCGATCGGAGCACCACCGGACGGCATCCCGGCCATGTCGCCTGTCGATGCCGCCACCATTCGCACACGTCGCGGCCGGTGCCGGGCCACCGACCCGGCACCCGGCGCCGACTACTTCTTGCCCGCCTGCTTCCCGTCACCGGAGTCGGAGGAGAGCGCGGCGATGAAGGCTTCCTGGGGGACCTCGACCCGGCCCACCATCTTCATCCGCTTCTTGCCCTCCTTCTGCTTCTCCAGCAGCTTGCGCTTGCGGCTGATGTCACCGCCGTAGCACTTGGCGAGCACGTCCTTGCGGATCGCCCGGATGGTCTCCCGGGCGATCACCCGGCTGCCGATGGCGGCCTGGATCGGCACCTCGAACTGCTGGCGCGGGATCAGGTTGCGCAGCTTCGCGGCGATCGTGGTCCCGTACGCGTACGCCTTGTCCTTGTGCACGATCGCACTGAACGCGTCCACCGGCTCACCGTGCAGCAGGATGTCGACCTTGACCAGGTCGGACGCCTGCTCGTCGGTGGGCTCGTAGTCCAACGAGGCGTAGCCCTTGGTCCGGCTCTTGAGCTGGTCGAAGAAGTCGAAGATGATCTCGGCCAGCGGCAGCGTGTAGCGCAGCTCCACCCGGTCGGCGGAGAGGTACTCCATGCCGAGCAGATTGCCCCGGCGCCCCTGGCAGAGCTCCATCACCGCACCGACGTAGTCGTTCGGGGTGAGCACGCTGGCGCGCACCGTCGGCTCGTACACCTCGGCGATCTTGCCGGTCGGGTACTCGCTCGGATTGGTGACGACGATCTCCACGCCGTCCTCCTGGATGGCCCGGTAGACCACGTTCGGAGCGGTCGAGATCAGGTCCAGGTTGAACTCCCGCTCCAACCGCTCCCCGATGATCTCCAGGTGCAGCAGGCCGAGGAAGCCGCAGCGGAACCCGAAGCCCAGCGCCCCGGAGGTCTCCGGCTCGTAGGTCAGCGCGGCGTCGTTGAGCTTGAGCTTGTCCAGCGCGTCCCGCAGCGCCGGGTAGTCCGACCCGTCGATCGGGTACAGGCCGGAGTAGACCATCGGCTTCGGGTCCTTGTACCCGCCGAGCGCCTCGGCCGCCGGCCGACCGTTGATGGTGACCGTGTCACCGACCCGGGACTGCCGGACGTCCTTCACACCGGTGATCAGGTAGCCGACCTCGCCGACCCCGAGCGCGTCGGACTTCACCATCTCGGGCGAGATGACGCCGATCTCCAGCAGCTCGTGGACCGCACCGGTGGACATCATCTTGATCCGGTCCCGGGCACTGATCCGCCCGTCCACCACCCGGACGTAGGTGACCACGCCCCGGTAGACGTCGTACACCGAGTCGAAGATCATCGCGCGCGCCGGAGCGTCGGCGTCGCCGACCGGTGGGACGAACTGCCGGACGATCTCGTCGAGCAGGTGCGGCACGCCGACACCGGTCTTGCCGGAGACCTTGATGCAGTCCGCCGGGTCGCCACCGATCAGGTGGGCCAACTCCTCGGCGTACTTCTCCGGCTGCGCGGCGGGCAGGTCGATCTTGTTGAGCACCGGGATGATGTGCAGGTCGTTCTCGAGCGCCAGGTAGAGATTGGCCAGCGTCTGCGCCTCGATGCCCTGCGCGGCGTCGACCAGCAGGACGGCACCCTCGCAGGCGGCCAGCGAGCGGGACACCTCGTAGGTGAAGTCCACGTGACCCGGGGTGTCGATCATGTTGAGCACGGCCTGCTCACCGGTCCGCTCGCCCTCGCGGATCGTCCACGGCATGCGAACGGCCTGGCTCTTGATGGTGATGCCGCGTTCGCGCTCGATGTCCATCCGGTCGAGGTACTGCGCGCGCATCTGCCGCGGGTCGACCACACCGGTGAGCTGCAACATCCGGTCGGCCAGGGTCGACTTTCCGTGGTCGATGTGGGCGATGATGCAGAAGTTCCTGATCCGCCCCGGGTCGGTGGCACCAGGAGCGTTCGCGCCGGGATCGAGCGTCGGTGGCACAGCGGTCCGTTCTGGTCGGCTGACGTGAGCGGGCCGGCACCGCCGGCCCCCTCTATGCTCCCACGTCCCCGGCGGACGACCGCCGCGCGGGCGAACCCGGACTCACTCCGGCGGCGGCTCGACGAAGAGGGCGGCCAGCCGGGGCAGCCGCCGCTGGGCCTCGTCGGAGTTGTCGAAGTCCCAGAAGTCGTTCAGGTCCGGCGTCCGCGCCGCCTCACGCGCCACCGGCATGTCGGACGCGGTCGCCTTGCGGTACGCGTCCCACGGCACGGCGAGCATGTCCTCGCACTCGAACTCCTCGCCGCTGAGCGAGGCCGCCCGGACCTCCGGCAACTCGGCCAGCGAGTCCGGGTCGGCGACCGCACGGGCGAAGACCTCCCGGCCCCGCGTCATCAGCCAGCCCCGGAAGTACTCGAAGCCGTCGTCCGAGGCACCATAGTTGATCATGTACGCGGCACCCCACAGGTCGACCCGGTAGGAGGCGGCGAGCACCCGCCGCTGGTGCTCCGCGTACCCGACGATCTCCTCCGGGTCGCGGGCGGCGAGCAGCGCGACGGCGCGGGCCGCGATGGCGTCCGGCTCCCCGCCACCGGCGCGGGCCCGGTCGATCAGCTGCCAGAAGTCCTCGGTCCTCATGACCCGGCAGTCTGACAGAGAGGTCAGACGGCGGCGGGACCCGACGAGTCCGGCGCGCGGAGCACGGCGGCGACGCCGTACCGGGCAGCATGGTCGGGTGAGCAACCCGGCCCTGCCGCCCGTGCCGTACCACGCGACCGCCCAACGCCCGCCGTGGCACACCCTGCCGGGGACGGTCCGCGCCGCTCTGTCGGACCGGCTCGGCGCCCCAGTCGTCGCCGCCGAGACCGCCGATGCCGGCTTCACCCGGGGCTTCGCCGCGGTGCTGCGCACCGGCGACGGCGGCAGCGCCTTCGTCAAGGCCGCGTCCCGCGTCGAGCAGCCGCATCTGGTCGACTGGTACGCCCGCGAGGCGGCCATCCTCAGCCGACTGCCCGCCGGCCTCCCCGCCCCCCGCCTGCGCTGGACGTTGTTCGTGGCCGACTGGTACGCGCTCTGCCTGGAACCGGTCCACGGCCGCCTCCCCCGGTTGCCCTGGGATCCCGCCGAACTGGCCGACACCCTCGCCGGGTACGCCGATCTCGCCGCCGCGCTCGCCGACCCACCACCCGACCTGGTCGCCCTCGGGCTGCCCCGGCTCGCCGACCTCGCCCGCGACGACATCCTCTGGTGGGACGAGGTGACCGCCGGCCGGGAACCGGTGCCGCCGCTGCCCGATCCGCTGCGCGGGCGGATCGCCGACCTGGCCGCGCTGGAGTCCCGGCTTCCCGGGTACGCCGCCGCCACGACCGGCCTGACCCACGGCGACCTGCGGGCGGACAACGTCCTGATCGACGGCGCGGGCACCGCCTGGTTCTGCGACTGGACCTGGCTCTGCCATGGCCCGGCCTGGTTCGACCTGGTCAACCTGTTGATCACCGGGTACGCCTCCGGCCTCGACGTCGACACTCTCTTCGCCGCCCACCCGACCGTCGCCGACGCACCCGACGACGCGCTCGACGTGACGCTGGCCGCCCTGGCCGGCTATCACCTCACCGCCGCCGCGTCGGCACCCCCGACCGCGTCGGCCCACCTGCCGGCGCACCAGCGGTGGACCGGCGAACAGGCGCTCGGCTGGCTGGCCCGCCGACAGGGCTGGACCTGAGCGCGCCCGGTCACGCGCCGCCTGCCCGCGAGGGCTGTTTTGGCCCGTGCCGACCGACCTGGTAACCTGGCTTTTCGCGCAGCGATGACGCCTGCTCGTCGTCGCGCGCACAAGCTGACCAACCCGAGCTATCAAGACGAGGCTGTCGCGTGGCGAACATCAAGTCCCAGATCAAGCGCAACCGGCAGAACGAGAAGCGCCGGCTGCGGAACAAGTCGGTCAAGTCGTCGCTGAAGACCGCCATCCGCAAGTTCCACGAGGCCGCTGAGGCCGGTGACGTCGAGAAGGCCACCAACCTCATGCAGGACGCCTCGCGCAAGCTGGACAAGGCTGCCAGCAAGGGCGTGATCCACGCCAACCAGGCCGCCAACCGCAAGTCGGCGATCGCCAAGCGCGTCACGTCGCTCGCTGCCTGAGTTCAGCGACCTCAGACCTGACGGAAGCCCCGGGGCACTGCCTCGGGGCTTCCGCACGTCCTCGTCCGACTCGGGCGCAGGTGGTTCAGGAGCCGGGTTCGGCGGTGCGGCGACGACGTCCGGGCACCTTCGGCACGTCCGGGGCGGGCACGATGTTCGTGGTGCCGGGGTGGGCCGGCCGCAGGGTGGGTACGGGCGGGCCGGGCCGACGCGTCGGTGACGACGGCTCCACGGCGGGCAGCGGCTCCGATCGGAGCACGACGCCCGGCACGCTGTGCGGCAGCCAGTCGACCCGGGCCCGCCCCACCACGGGTTCCATCTGCCGCCGGAACCGGTCGCGTTCCTGCTCCGGCACGGCCGCTGCGGAACGGACCACCACGGCCGCCACCATGTCGTTGAGCTTGACCATGACGGCCACCGCCGCCGGGAGCACCAGCACCGCCCACCACTTCACCAACTCGGCGAGCACGAGCAGGGCGGCCAGCGCGATCGCACCCTCGAAGAAGAGGAAACAGAGCACCCCGCCCGGGTTGACCACACGCAACCCGAGCACCCGGGCGTAGAGCGGTCGGTACCGCTCCTCGTCGGCCGGGATCGTGGCCCAGGAGCCACGGAGGGCTCCGCTCATCTGGCGCCGCCCTGCTGCCGCGCGGCGGCCACCGAGAAGACGGCCTTCTCCAGCGCGTACGCCCGGTCGTCGGAGCCGCCCTTCACCGCCGCGTTGCACTCGGCCGCCGCCCGCATGGCGTCCACCAGTGCGTCCGGCGTCCAGCCCCGGGCCTGCCGCTGGGCTCGTTCGACCTTCCACGGCGGCATGCCCAGACTGCTGGCGAGCTGGTACGGGCTGCCCCGGCCGGCCGAGGCGACCCGGGCCACGGTGCGGATCCCGTCGGCGAGGGCGTCGGCGATCGGCACCGGGTCCACCCCGACGTGCAGCGCCCAGCGCAACGCCTCCAGTGCGCCGGGCAGGTCACCGACCATGGTGGCGTCGGCGACGGTGAAGCCGCTCACCTCCACCCGACCCCGGTAGTACCGGGAGACCGTGTCGGCGCCGATCCGGCCGTCGGTGTCGGCGATCAGCTGCGAGCAGGCCGCCGCGAGTTCCCGCAGGTCGTTGCCGACCGCCGCGATCAGCACCTCGGCGGCGTCGTCGGTGCACCGTGCACCGGCCCGGCGGAACTCGTCCCGCACGAAGGCCACCCGGTCGCGGTGTCCCTTGAGCTTGGTGGCCGCCAGCACCTGCGCACCGGCGGCCTTCAGCCCGTCGGCGAACGCCTTGCCCTTGGCCGCGCCGAGATGCTGGACGACGAGCTGCACCTCGGGATCGGGATTCTTCGCGTACGCCAGCAGAGCGGCGGTCAGGTCCTTGCGGGCGTCCTGACCGGACCGCAGCACCAGCACCCGCCGCCCGCCGAACAGCGACGGGCTCAGCATCTCGTCGATCTCGCCCACGGTGAGCTGCCCCGCCTGGTACTCCCGCACGTCCGCGCCCGGGTCGGCGGCGCGGGCGGCGGCGACGGTTTCGGTCACCGCACGCGTGGCGAGCAACTCCTCGTCGCCGAGGACGAGCACAATGGGAGCGGCACTGGCGGCGGTCACGCCGCCCATACTCGCACGCTCTGCGGCGAGGTCCAGTCTGCTCGTCGGTACTGTGCTGGCAGACCCCGCACTCAGCGCAAATCCAGACATATTTACAATTAGCCTTCTTTCTCCATAAGTCGGATTCGCTCATCTGTTCGCCCTGGTCAGGTCCACTCCCCCTGCCACCACAGCGAGCCCGGACGGACCGACCACCACGGCCACGTCCCCGTCGAGGTCGGTCCGCAGCACCCGCGCCCCACCTCGACTCAGCCGGGCCAGGACCGCCTCGTTGGGGTGCCCGTAGGTGTTGCCCGCGCCCACCGGCACCAACGCGACCGCCGGCGCGATCGCGTCCAGAAAGGCCGGATCCTGGTACGCGCTGCCGTGGTGGGCGACCTTCAACACGTCGGCCCGCAGCCCGTGCGGTGGCAGGTGTTCCCGCAGCGCCTCCTGCTCCTCGGTCTCGGCGTCCCCGGCGAGCAGGATCCGCACCCCGGCCACGGTGGCCCGCAACACCAGGGAGTTGTTGTTCGGGTCGGACCTGGTCCCCCGCATCGGGTAGGGCGGACCGAGGACCACCAGGTCGACCGCGCCCGCCTGGTACCGCCACCCGGCCGGGGCGGCCACCAGAGGCGTGCCGTTCGCGGCGGCCGTGTCGTGCACCAGGTCCCGCCCCATCTCCGGCTCCGGCCAGCGAGGTGTCACCACCGTGTCCACCCGACGGTCCCGGAAGACCCCGGCCACTCCCCCGGTGTGGTCGACGTGGAAGTGACTGATCACCAGGAGTGGCACCCGCCGTACGCCGAGCCGGCGCAGACAGGCGTCCGCCGCCGCCGGATCGGGTCCGGCGTCGACCACGACGGCGCGCCCCGCCGCCACCGGCAGCAGCACGACGTCGCCCTGACCCACCGCGCAGGCGACGACCACCCACCCCTTCGGGGGCCAGCCCGGCGCCGCCACCCGCACCGGCAGGGTGCCGACCACGACGGCTGCGGTCAGCACCGCCGCCAGGCGGCGCACCACCGGCCGCCGCGCCGCCACCAGCAGGGCCACCGTCAGCGCCGCCAGCAGCAGTGCCCCGGACACGCCACCCGGCCAGGGCAGGTTGCCGGCCGGCACGCGGGCCCCGTGCCGGGCCACCAGCACCAGCCACCACGCCGGCCAGTGCGCCAGCCAGGCGACGGCCTGGGCACCGGCGGGCCAGACCGGCGAGATCGTCGCGGCCAGCACCCCGAGCACCGTGGCCGGGGCGATAGCGGGCACGACCAGCAGGTTCGCCGGGACCGCGACCAGACTGACCGTGCCCGACAGCCCGGCGATCACCGGGGAGCAGGCCAGTTGCGCGGCGGCCGGTACCGCCAGCGCCTCGGCCGCCCCCGCCGGTACGCCCCGTCGACGCAACCCGTCGCGCCATCGTGGCGCGAGCAGCAGCAGACCACCGGTGGCCAGAACCGACAGCGCGAAGCCGGCGTCCCCGGCCAGGTCGGGGTCGACGAGCACCAGCACCGCCACCCCGGCGGCCAGGGCCGGCACTGCCGCCCGAGGTCGCCCGGTGGCCAACGCGGCGAGTCCGATCGCCCCCATGGTCGCCGCACGCACCACGCTCGGCGAGGGCCGGACCAGGATGACGAAGCCCACCAGGGCGAGCCCGCAGAGGACGACGGCCAGCGTCGGACCGGCGCGGGCCCAGCGCGCCGCCAACAGCACCGCCCCCACGACGATCGCCACGTTGGACCCGGAGACCGCGTTGAGATGCGTCATGCCGGTGGCCCGGAAGTCCTCCTCGACCGTGTCGGGCAGTGCGCTGGTGTCGCCGACGACCAGACCGGGCAGCAGGCCGCCCGGGTCGTCGGGCAGCGGCGCGCAGGCGCGTTGCAGACCGGCCCGCAGCAGCCCGGCAGCCCGTTGCAGCGCCGACGCCGACCCGAGCCGGACGGGCTCGCCCTCGGCCAGCAGCACCGCACCGGTCAGGTCACCGCCACGCGGCTCGGTCAGGCGGCCCTCGGCCGTGATGCGCTGCCCGGGCAGCAACCCGCGCCAGGCGGGTTCGTCGGCGAGCACCAGCACCCGGGCCGGCGCGGTGACCCGTTGCCCCGTCGCGCCGGTGACGCCCACCAGCCGGGCCGGCACCAGCAACGTCGGCGGGCGGCCGACGATGCCGCCGCGTAGCGCCCGGGGATCGTCCCGGACGACCAGCTCCGCGGTGACCTGCCCGCCCTCCTCGACCAGGGCGCGCAACGGACCGGCGTCCCGCACCGCCAGTCGGGCCGAGGTCGCCGCACCACCGCAGACGATCCCGATCAACGCCGCCACCACGATCCAGCCGTAGCGTCGGGTGACCGCACCCTGCCGCCCGGCGAACCCGAGCAGGTGCACCGCGACCAGCATCGCCACGGTCGCCGCCACCCCGGCCACCAGCAACGTCCGCCCCGCACTGAGGTGCAGTCCGGCCAGGGCGGTGAGCCAGGCCGCCACGGCCAGCCCGGCCAGCCGGAGATCGGGAACCGTCGCCTCGGCGGTCACACCGTCACCAGGTCCTTCAGCTCTTCGTACCGGGCGTCGCCGATGCCGTTGACCTGACGCAGGTCGCTGACGGCGCGAAAGCCGCCGCGCTGGTCGCGGTGCTCGATGATCCGCTGTGCGAGCACCGGTCCCACCCCGGGCAGCGCGTCGAGCTGCGCGAGCGTGGCCGTGTTCAGGTTCACCCGGCCGCCGGGTACGGCACCGGGTACGGCGACACCGGGCGCCGGGGCGGCCGGTGTCGGCGCCGGTACGCCGACCACGATCAACTCACCGTCGGTCACCTTGCGGGCCGGATTCAGCATCGCCACGTCCACCCCGGGCAGCGCTCCACCGGCCGCCTCGACGGCGTCGGCCACCCGAGCCCCGGCCGGAAGCCGCACCAGACCCGGCCGACGCACCTTGCCCGCGACGGCGACGACCACCTCACCGACGGGTACGGCCGACGGGTCGGTCACTTGCTCGTCACCGGTAGGAACGGACGGGTCCCCGGTGTCGGCGACGCCACTGGGACCGGTGACCGTGACGACCGGCTCGACCTGCGGACGGGACCGCCACGCCCAGACGGCGGCGACGACCACGACCAGAATGGCGACGACGGCGAGCACCCGGACCCCGCGCCGCCCGGGGTCGAACGCCCCGGGCCCGGGCAGCCGGGACGGTGCCGGCGTCGCGTCGGCATTCGTCTGTGCCTCGGCACTCGACCGGCCGGTTCGTGCCGCAGCAGGGTACGGATCGGTGACCACGGTGCCGCCAGGTGCCGAGGGAGACGGCTGCGGACCGGTGGCGTAGGTCCCGGTGTCCGACGAGAGCTCCGGGGCGACCGGCGTGTGGACGGGCAGCGCGACGGTCGGCCACTCCACCGGCGCGCGCCGCATCGACGACGACACCGGAGGGTAGCCGTAGGTGTGAGGGCCGGTGACGTGCACGGACATCGGGTCGACGTCCTGGCCTGCCGGTGGCGGTCGACCGGCAGGCACGACGGGACCCCGCGATGTCGTGCCGGGCATCAGCCGCCACAGGCGATCCCGGACCGCCGTCTCCTCGTCGTCGTTGGACACGGCGCGAGGCTAGGACGGCGAGCACGACGCGCGCCGCCGTCGATCGCCCCGGCTGTGGATAACCGGTCGTCTGTGGACAACCGCCTGATCACGCATCGTTCGTGCTATGGCCGGACCCGTCGGACCCGGCGGACCCGACGGACCTCACCGGGCCAAGGATGCTTCCGAACTGCGCTGCCACCGAGGTCGCTGTCGCCTCCACCGCAAGATCACGCTCGATCCCGGATCGAGTGGTCACCGTCGCGCTCGGATGCCACTCGATCCCGGATCGAGCGTGATCTTCCGCTCGGAGGGCGTGCACCGTTCATTGGCTATGAGCGACCGGCGACAGGGCGGTGACGGCGAGACGAATCCTGCCGAGGGCGACAGGGCGGAGGAGGAGAGCAGCCGGTGGACGACGCCTCCCACCGACGAACCGGGGCTCGCCTCAGCCCCGCCAGTCCTTGCTGGTCGCTCCGCTGCCGTGACCGGCCCGGGTCAGCGGGATTCCGGGTCGAGGCCGAGGGCCGCGCGTCCGCCGTCGACCGGCAGGGTGGCGCCGGTGACGAAGCCCGCCGCCGGGGAGAGCAGGAACGCCACCACCTCGGCGACGTCCTGGGGTCGGCCGATCCGGCCCACCGGGTGCAGGCGGTGTAGCTCCGCCTCGACCCGTCCCGCCTGCTCCGGCGTCTGCGCGGCCAGGAACGCCTCGTGCCGCTCGGTGGCCACCGAACCGAGGGCTACCGTGTTCGCCCGGATGCCGCGCGGGCCGTACTCGACCGCGAGCGCGCGGGTCAGCCCCTCGATGGCGGCTTTCGCCGTGGCGTACGGCAGGCAGCCGGGCACTGGTCGCGCGGCCTGGTGGGAGGAGACGTTCACGATCGCGCCGTCGGTGCCGGCGGCCAGGAAGCGGCGTACCGCGGTGGCGGCGCCGACCACGGCGGGGCGCAGGTTACGGGTGATCAGGTCGACCACCTCGCCGACCGGGGCGTCGTGTACCGAGGCGTCCCGGAACACCGCCGCGTTGTTCACCCAGCCGGTCAGCGGCCCGGCGCGTTCGGCCAGGTCGGCGGCGCGGCCGGCGACGCCCTCGTCGGCGGCGTCGCCGACCACCGCCGCCAGTCGCCCGTTCGCCGCATGTTGCTCCACCCAGGACACCGTGCCGGCATCACGCTCGACGATCACGACCGCCTCACCTGTGGCGAGCAGCCGCTCCACGATCCCCCGCCCGACGCCTCGCCCACCCCCGGTCACCACACAGGACATCCGCCCCTCCTCCCACCCCCGCCCATCTTCCCGCATCCCCGCACCCACCCCGTCGATCATGAAGTGATGGCACTTTCATAACGGGACAAAACCGCACGGACCCTCGACCACAACTCCACGATCGGCGAGCCTCACCCGGGGCGGGGAGGACCGCCAGCCGGGGGAGGCAGGACCCTAGGGGTGGCGGTGGGTGACGACGCAGGCGAGGCCGGGGCCGGCGTGGGCCGCGACGGCGGCACCGGCCTCGGAGACGTACGTGTCGTGCAGGCGTGTGCCCAGCCGGGTCGTGAGCGCCCCCAGCAACGTCTCGGCGCGCTCGGGTGCGGCCAGGTGGTGCACGGCCAGGTCGATCTCCGCGTCTCCGGCCGCCTCGACGGCCAGGTCCACCAGGCGGGCCAGACCACGGCTGGCCGTCCGCACCTTGTCGCACAGGACGATGACGCCGTCGGGCATGTACAGGATCGGTTTGACCGAGAGTGCCGTGCCGAGCAGCGCCTCGGCCGCGTTGATCCGTCCACCCCGGCGCAGGAACTCCAGCGTGTCGACGTAGAAGTAGATGGTGGTCCGGTCGATCGCGGCGACGGCCTCGGCGCGTACGCCGGTCAGGTCGGCACCGCGCTGGGCGGCCCGGGCGGCGGCGATCACCGGGAAGCCGAGGCCCATGCCGCAGGAGCGGCTGTCGACCACCGTCACCCGGTCACCGAACTGCGCGGCGGCCAGTTCGGCGGCTTCCACGGTGCCGGAGAGTCCCGCCGACAGGTGCACCGACACGACGCCGTCCGCACCGGCCTCCAGCAACTGCTGATACGTCCGGACGAACTGTTCCGGGGACGGGCGGGACGTGCTCACCGAGACCCGGCGGGAGCTCAGCGCGCGGGTGGCGTCCGCCGGGGAGGTCTGGACCCCTTCCAGTCCCTCGACGCCGTTGAGCACCACGGTCAAGGGCACCACGGTGAGCTGGTACGCGGGCACCAGCTCGGGCGGCAGGTAGGCGGTGGAGTCGGTCACGACCGCGACGGGCATGCCCGGCACGGTAGCCGATCGGTGCGGTGCGGCGTCAGACCGCTTCGGCGGAGCCCGGCCGGGCGGGTGCGACCGGCGGTACGTCGACCGGGCCGACGTTGTGCGTCCGCATCTGCCACCCACGGTCGGCGTCGTGCCGCAGCTCGCTCCAGTGGCAGTTGCGCAGCGAGCCGACGGCACGGAGCACGCTGGGCTCCCAGCCGAGCAGCTGACCGCAGCCCTGCCGGGCGGCACCGCCGTGGGTGGCCACGACGATCGTGCGGCCGGCGAGTTCGTCGGCGAGTTCCTGGAGGGCGGTGCCCATCCGCTTGCCCAACTCGCTCAACGGTTCGATCTCCGCGCCCGGGTCGGGGTCACCGGCCCGCCAGCGGGCGAACTCCGCCGGGAACTGGGCCGTCGCCTCGGTGAGCAGGAGGCCCTGCCAGCGTCCGAAGTGGCGTTCACGCAGTCGGGCGTCGGAGCGTACCGGCAGACCGGTCAGCGCGGACAGCGCACCGGCGGTGTCCGCCGCTCGGCTCAGGTCGCTGGCGACGATGGCGTCCGGTCGCAGCGCGGCCAGTAGCGGCGCGGCCTGGCGCGCCTGCTCGCGGCCGCGGTCGTTGAGGGGTACGTCGGTCTGCCCCTGCACCCGACCGGCGGCGTTCCAGTCGGTGTTGCCGTGCCGCCAGACGATCAGCCGGGTCACTCGCCGGATCCGCTGGCGGCCTCGGCGCTGGCCAGGTCCCGGTCGACGAAGGGGATGGTGGGGCAGTCCTTCCAGAGCCGGTCGAGGGCGTAGAACTCGCGCTCCTCGGTGTGCTGGACGTGGACCACGATGTCGACGTAGTCGAGCAGCACCCACCGGCCGCCGCGCTCGCCCTCGCGCCGCACCGGCTTGGCCTTCTCGGGCAGTTCGAGCAGGGCTTCCTCGATGGCGTCGACGATGGCGAGCACCTGACGCTCGTTCGGGGCCGCGGCGATCAGGAACGCGTCGGTGATGGCGAGCTGGTCACCCACGTCGATGATGACGATGTCCTGAGCCTTCTTGTCGGCCGCGGCCTGGGCGGCGGCCATCGCCAGCTCGTGAGCGCGTTCCGAAACTGTCACCGTTCTCCCTCGATCACCCGTGCGATGCTCTCAAGCCTCTCACACCCTGCGGATTCCCGACTTGGCGGTTTCACGCAGTAATCGGGACGAAACCGGCTAATCACCCTGGTAGAGCCGCCGTTTCGCGATGTATTGCACCACACCGTCCGGCACCAGATACCAGACCGGTACGCCCCGGGAGACCCGCGCCCGACAGTCGGTCGACGAGATGGCCATCGCCGGCACCTGCACCAGGCTGACGGTGTCGGCGGGTACGTGCTCGTCGGAGAGCTCGAAGCCCGGCCGGGTCACCCCGATGAAGTGGGCCAGCTCGAAGATCTCGTCCAGGTCCTTCCAGCTCAGGATGCGTTCCAGGGCATCCGCGCCGGTGATGAAGAACAGTTGGGCCTTCGGGCCGTACTCGGCGCGCAGATCCCGCAGCGTGTCGACGGTGTAGGTGGGACCGCCCCGGTCGATGTCGACCCGGCTGACCTGGAAGCGGGGGTTCGACGCGGTCGCGATCACCGTCATCAGGTAGCGGTCCTCGGCCGGGCTGACCGGGACGTCCTCCTTCTGCCAGGGCCGCCCGGTGGGCACGAACACCACCTCGTCCAGCCCGAACCGGTCCGCCACCTCGCTCGCCGCGACGAGGTGGCCGTGATGGATCGGGTCGAACGTGCCGCCCATGATCCCGACCCGCCGGATGTCTTCCCGCACACCATGATCCTATGCCGAATCCGGTTCACGCCGGGCCGGGCCGTGACCCACGGCACCGACCCGGCGACACCAGGTCAGCTGGGCGTGCCGTCGACCGCCGATCGGGCGTGGAGTGCCCGCCGCAGGTCGTCGTCGGCGTCGGTGACCACCCGGCGCAACCCGGGGGTGAGGTCGTCGCGGGCCAGCAGGGCCTCGGCCGCCTCCCGGGTCGATCGCGCCACCGCGTACCGGGGGAACGCCAGCTTGGCCACCCGGTCGGCCACCCAGGGCGTACGCAGCCGCGCGGCGGCCGGCATGTCGTCGAAGTACCGGGGCACGTACTCGGCGGTCAGTTCCGCCTGCTCGGGGCGCCAGAAACCGGCGGCCGTCGCCTCGACCAGCCGGTTGGACAGCTCGGTGTTCGACACGATGATCTCCCACGCGGCCTGCTTGGCGGCCGGGTCGGGCAGGGCGGCCCGGCAGGTGGCGGCCCGCTCCGCGCCGGCGGCGCTCGGGTCGGTGTCCGCCTCGGCGGCGACCTCGGCCGCACCGGCGGCCCCCAGCACCACCAGCCGGGCCAGGACGGACCAGCGCAGCTCGGTGTCGACGGCCAACCCGGCCGGTACGCCCCGACCGGCGAGCCAGCCGCCCAGCAGGTCGGCGTCGGTGGTCACGGCGATCAGGCCCCGCGCGGCGGCCAACTGCAACGACTCCCCCGGCGCGGCACCGTCGAGCAACCGGCGGCAGGCGTCGGCGATCCGGGCCAGGGCCGTCTGCCGGGCCGCCGGGTCGAGGTAGCGGTCGACCAGCGACCGGCTCAGCGCCAGCACGTCCTCGGCGATGATCACCTCGGTCTCGGCGGGCAGCGCCGCCTCGATCAGGTCCACCACCGCCGGCACCGGCCGTTCCCCGTCGGTGGCGGCGTCCAGCGCCTCGCCCCAGAGCAGCGCCCGGGCCAGCGGGTCGGCCAGCCGGGGCAGCAGGAGAGGCACGGCGTCGGCCGAGGCCGGGTCCAGACGGATCTTGGCGAACGTCAGGTCACCGTCGTTGGGCAGCAGGACCGCCGCCGCCGGCTCGCCGACCAACCCGGTGAGCACGGTACGACCGTCGTCGGCCTTCGGGTCGAGGTCGACCTCCTGCCGCTCGGCGGTGCCGTCGACGGTGTACCGGCCGACCCCGATACGGTGCGGACGCAGCACCGGGTGCGACGGCGGGGCGGTCTGCACCACGGCCACCTCGGCGTACCGGCCGTCGGCGTCCAGCCGCACCTCGGACCGCAGCGTGTTCACCTGCGCCGTACGCAGCCACGGCTCCGCCCAGTCGGTGAGGTCCCGGCCGCTGGCGGCACCCAGGCTGTCGAGCAGGTCCGCCAGGGTGGCGTTGCCGAACCGGTGTCGGGCGAAGTGATCGTTCAGACCGGCCAGGAACGCCTCGTCACCGAGCCAGGCGACCAGTTGCCGCAACACGCTGGCGCCCTTGGCGTACGAGATGCCGTCGAAGTTGAGCAGCCCCTGCGCCGCGTCGACCACCTCCTCGGGCGCGACGGGGTGGGTGGAGGGGCGCTGGTCGGCCGCGTACCCCCAGGCCTTGCGTTGCAGCGCGAAGGTCGTCCACGCCTGGTCGAACCGGGTCGCCTCGGCGGTGACCCGGGTGCCGAGGTACTCGGCGAACGACTCGTTCAGCCACAGGTCGTCCCACCAGCGCATGGTGACGAGATCACCGAACCACATGTGCGCCATCTCGTGGGCGATGGTGGTGGCCCGCTCCTCCCGCTCGGAGTCGGTGACCGCCGAGCGGAAGACGTAGTCGTCGCGGAAGGTCACCAGGCCCGGGTTCTCCATCGCCCCGGCGTTGAACTCCGGCACGAACGCCTGGTCGTACTTGCCGAACGGGTACCGCTCGGTGAAGAGCTGGTGGAACCGGTCCAGGCACTGCTTCGTGATGGTGAAGATCTCGTCGGCGTCGGCGTCCAGGTGCTCGGCCAACGACCGGCGGCAGTACACCCCCAGCGGGATGCCGTCGTGGCTGTCCCGCCGGACGTGCCAGGGGCCGGCGATCAGCGTGAAGAAGTACGTGGCGATGGGCAGCGTGGGGGTGAACTCCCAGCGCCCGGGTGCCGGGGTGGCGGCCAGCGCGCCGTTCGCCGCGACCGTCCAGTGCTCCGGTGCGGTGACCGCGAGCGTGACCGGCGCCTTCAGGTCGGGCTGGTCGAAGGCGGCGAAGATGCGTTGCACGTCGTCCAGGAAGGACATCGCGTACAGGTAGGTCTCACCGTCGGCCGGGTCCACGAACCGGTGCAGCCCCTCACCGGTGTTCGTGTACGCCATCTCCGCCTCGACGGTCAGCGTGTTCTCCTCGGCCAGCCCGGTCAGGACGAGCCGGTTGTCGTCCAAGGCGGCCGGGTCGAGGTCACGGTCGTTGAGGCGTACCGCCAGCAGGCTCGCGGGCTTCACCTCGGCGAAGGTCTCGCTGCCGGTGGCCCGGAACCGGATCGTGACCAGCGAGCGGAACCGCTCGTCGCCACCGGTGAGGTCGAGGTCCACGTGGTAGGAAACGACGGAGATCGACGCGCCACGCGCGGTCGACTCTGCACGGCTCAGGCTCGGCATCCGCTTATCCTGCCCGATGAGGCATCGAACGAGCTTCCCCAATTTCCCTGTACTGGAGGACTGACGCAATGACAGCGCACCCCAAGGGTGACTTCGACCTCTCCCGGGCGGTCTGGCAGCGGGCCGAGGGCGACACCTCGGAGGCGGCGGTGGAGGTCGCCTTCGTCGACGACCTCATCGGTATGCGTAACTCCGCCGAGCCGGACGGCCCGGTGCTGGTGTTCACGCAGGCCGAGTGGGACGCCTTCGTCGCGGGGGCCCAGGACGGCGAGTTCGACCTGGACTGAGCCCACCGCCGGTCGCCCCGGTCGGCGGGTTCGTCCCGCCGTGCCGGACCGGGGCACACGGTGCGCAGGGCCCCACCAGAGTCGTCATTTCTCCGGAGTCGCCCCCGACGGCGGCGCACATGCGAGATCGTCGGAGCCGGGGACCCACCCCGCGACGGTCGCGGGCTCACGGAGGTGACGACGATGGCGCACAGGTCGCTGGAGAAGCCGACCCGGCGCAGAACCCGCGCCCAGCTCGCCGCACTGGTGCTGGCGGTGGTCTTCCTCCTGATCGGGGTGCTCGGGTTCGTTCCCGGCATCACCACGAACTACGGCGAGTTGTCCTTCGCCGGCCACCACTCCGAGGCGAAGCTGCTCGGCGTGTTCCAGGTCTCGGTCCTGCACAACCTGGTCCACCTCGCCTTCGGGGTGGCCGGTCTGGCGCTGGCCCGCAGCGTGGCCGGGGCACGTCTGTTCCTGATCGGCGGCGGCGCGGTGTACCTGGTGCTCTGGATCTACGGCCTGGTCGTCGTCGACCAGGCGGGCGCCAACTTCATCCCGGTCAACGGCGCGGACAACTGGCTGCACCTCGGCCTGGCCCTGGGGATGCTGGCCCTCGGTCTGCTGCTCTCCCGCCGCGCGGGCACCGGCGGACGGCTGGACGACCCGCTGGACCGCCCCTGACCGGGCCCGACCACCTCGACGTGACGGTCGCCGGCAGTCGAACCCGTGTCGGCCGGTGGCGCGCTATCCGGCGTCGTCCGGTGCCGGAGCCGCCTCCACCTCGTCCTCCGGCCGCTGCCGGCGCGCCTTGCGGGCCGCCAACCGCTCCGCCGCGTTGGCCCGGTTCGTCTTCTCCTCCAGCCGCTCGTCGCGGCCACGGGAGCCCGGCACGTAGTCGGCCCCGGCGTAGAGGGTCGGCCGCCAGTCGAACTCCCGGTCCGCGATGCGCACCAGGTCGCCCGGCTGGGCACCGGCCTTCGCCAGGTGCTCCTCCACGCCGAGTCGGGCCAGCCGGTCGGCGAGGTAGCCGACCGCCTCGTCGTTGTCGAAGTTCGTCTGGCGCACCCACCGCTCCGGACGGCCACCGAGCACCGTGTAGGAGCCGTCGTCCTGCACCTCGACGGTGAACCCGGCGTCGTCCACCGCCCTGGGCCGGATCACGATGCGGGTCGGCTCGGCCGGCGGCACCGCGGCCCGCGCCTGTGCCACCAGCTCGGCCATCGCGTAGATGAACTCCTTGAGACCCTCCCGGGTGGCCGCCGACACCTCGAACACCCGCAGACCACGCGCTTCCAGGTCGGGCCGGACGATCTCGGCGAGGTCCCGGCCGTCGGGCACGTCGATCTTGTTCAGGGCCACCATGCGCGGCCGGTCTGCCAGACCGCCGTACTCGGCCAGCTCCGCCTCGATGGTGTCGATGTCGGCCAGTGGGTCCCGGCCCGGCTCCAGCGTCGCGGTGTCGATCACGTGCACCAGGACGGCACACCGCTCGACGTGCCGCAGGAACTCCAGCCCCAGGCCCTTGCCGGTGGCGGCACCCGGGATCAGTCCGGGCACGTCGGCGACGGTGAAGGTGTGGTTGTCGACCCGCACCACGCCGAGGTTCGGCACCAGGGTGGTGAACGGGTAGTCGGCGATCTTCGGCTTGGCGGCCGAGATCACCGAGATCAGCGACGACTTGCCGGCCGACGGGAAGCCGACCAGGCCGACGTCGGCGACGCTCTTGAGCTCCAGCACGACGTCCAGCTGCTCCCCCGGCTCGCCCAACTCGGCGAAACCGGGTGCCTTCCGGCGGGAGTTGGCCAGCGAGGCGTTGCCCCGGCCACCACGCCCGCCCCGGGCCACCTCGAAGGTGGTGCCGGCACCGACCATGTCGGCCAGCACGGTGCCGTCGGCAGTCTGCACGACCGTGCCGTCCGGCACGGTGAGCACCAGGTCGCCGCCGTTGGCGCCGTCCCGGTTGGAACCCGCGCCGCCGCGACCGTTCTGCGCCTTGACGTGCGGACGGAAGTGGAAGTCGAGCAGCGTGTGCACCTGCGGGTCGACCACCAGCGACACACTGCCGCCGTGGCCGCCGTTACCGCCGTCGGGGCCACCGAACGGCTTGAACTTCTCCCGGTGGATCGACACACAACCGTGCCCGCCGTCGCCGGCCTGCAGGTGCAGAACGACCCGGTCAACGAACGTCGTCACGCCGCAATCCTTCCAGCGGGGCGCTACCCCGCGTGAGAAATGACGAAGCGGGCCGGGACATCAGGTCCACGGCCCGCTTCGCCTCGAAGCTACTGCTGCGGCACGATGCTGACGGTCTTGCGACCGCGCCTGGTGCCGAACTGGACCGCACCGGCGGAGAGCGCGAAGAGCGTGTCGTCGCCTCCACGGCCGACCAGGTCACCGGGGTGGAACTTGGTGCCGCGCTGCCGGACGATGATCTCGCCCGCGCTGACGACCTGACCACCGAAGCGCTTCACGCCGAGCCGCTGGGCCGCGGAGTCACGGCCGTTACGCGAGCTGGACGCACCCTTTTTGTGAGCCATCTGAGAACGACCTACTTCCCGCTGGAGATGCCGGTCACCTTGACCTGGGTCAGCGGCTGGCGGTGACCCTGGCGCTTGTGGTAGCCGGTCTTGTTCTTGAACTTGTGGATCCGGATCTTCGGGCCCTTGGTGTGCGCGGCGATCTCGCCGGACACCTCGACCTCGGCAAGCTTGGCCGCGTCGGTCACCAGGTCGTCACCGTCGACGAGGAGCACCGCGGCGAGCTTCACCGCGTCGCCGGGGGCACCGGCGAGCTTCTCGACCTCGATCACGTCGCCCTCGGCGACCTTGTACTGCTTGCCGCCGGTCTTGACGATCGCGTACATCGGAGGCGGACTCCCTGTCGTTGAGGCTGCTGGCGGTCGTCCCCGCGGCGGCTCGCCGGGTAGCAGAGGCACGGCGGCGCGGGCACACGGGAACTCGGCACACCAAAGTGCGCCGCAGGCTAGCGTACGCCATGGTCGCGGCCGGTCCCAAACCGGGCCACCCCCACCGGAACCCGGGCCACCGCTCGGCCACCACCCGGTCACCGGCCGTGGCGTCACCCGGCCGGCCGCACCCGCGTCACGATACGCCGGAGCCCCGCCCGGCGGACGTCACCGCGGGCGGGGCTCATCGACGTCGGTGCGGTGGACCGGTCAGGTGCACCGCAGCGTGCTCAGGGTCGGGTACGGCGGCGCGCGCCACCACGCCGGGAGCGACGGCGGCCGGTGCCACCCTCGGCACCCTCCTCCTCGTCGCTCTCGCCCAGCGCGTCCGGGTCGTCCGGAGCGGCCAGCCGGGCCGACTCGCCCTGCTGACTGTCGGCCACGTCCGGGGCGACCGGCGTGTCCGTCTCGTACCGGGACAGGTCGTAGCCCATCGTGTCGTGGTAGTCCGCGTCCGCCGTGGCGGTGGCGGTCTCCTCGGTCTCAGCGACCTCGACGACGGTCCGCTCGGCGGCGCCCTTGCGGCCCCGACGCCGCGACGAGCCGCTCGTCTGCTCGGCGGCCGGCGTGGCCGTGGCGACCGCCTTCACCTTCTCCGGGCCACCGGACCGTGGCTTCTCCGGCACCGGCTCGGTGTGGATGACCAGGCCGCGACCCTTGCAGCAGTCGCAGGTCTCGCTGAACGCCTCCAGCAGCCCGGCGCCGATCCGCTTGCGGGTCATCTGGACCAGGCCCAGCGAGGTGATCTCGGTGACCTGGTGCTTGGTGCGGTCCCGGCCCAGGCACTCGGTCAACCGGCGCAGCACCAGCTCCCGGTTCGACTCCAGCACCATGTCGATGAAGTCGATCACCACGATGCCGCCGATGTCCCGCAGCCGCAGCTGACGGACGATCTCCTCGGCCGCCTCCAGGTTGTTGCGGGTGACCGTCTCCTCCAGGTTGCCGCCCGCCCCGGTGTACTTGCCGGTGTTGACGTCGACCACGGTCATCGCCTCGGTCCGGTCGATCACCAGGTGGCCGCCGGAGGGGAGGAAGACCTTGCGGTCGAGCCCCTTGAGGATCTGCTCGTCGATGCGGTGCGCGGCGAACACGTCGGTGGTGCCCACGTGCCGGCGCAGCCGGGCGACCAGGTCCGGCGAGACGTGCGACAGGTACGACTCGACCATGTCGTAGGACTGGTCGCCCTCGATCACCAGCTCGCGGAAGTCCTCGTTGAACAGGTCCCGGACCACCCGGATGACCAGGTCCGGCTCCTCGTAGAGCAGCACCGGCGCGCCACCCTCGGTGGACTTGGCCTGGATGTCCTCCCACTGCGCCTGGAGCCGCTTGACGTCACGGGCCAGCTCGTCCTCGCTGGCGCCCTCGGCGGCGGTCCGGACGATCACGCCGGCACCGTCCGGCACCAGCTTCTTCAGCACGTCACGCAGTCGCTTGCGCTCGGTGTCCGGCAGCTTGCGGCTGATCCCGGAGGCGTTGCCGCCGGGCACGTACACCAGGTGCCGACCGGAGAGCGCGACGTGACTGGTCAGCCGCGCGCCCTTGTGCCCGATCGGGTCCTTGGTGACCTGCACCAGCACCGAGTCGCCGGACTTGAGCGCCTGCTCGATCGAGCGGGCCCGCCCCTCCAGGCCGGTGGAGTCCCAGTTGACCTCGCCCGCGTACAGCACGGCGTTGCGGCCCCGGCCGATGTCGACGAACGCCGCCTCCATGCTCGGCAGCACGTTCTGCACCTTGCCGAGATAGACGTTCCCGGCCATGGTGCCCGCCGAGTTGCGGGTGACGTAGTGCTCGACCAGCACGCCGTCCTCCATGACGGCGATCTGGGTGCGGTCACCGCGCTGGCGTACCGCCATCACCCGGTCGACCGCCTCGCGGCGGGCCAGGAACTCCGACTCGCTCAGGATCGGCGGGCGGGTCCGGCGCTGCTCGCGGCCGTCCCGGCGGCGCTGCCGCTTGGCCTCCAACCGGGTCGAACCGGAGACGCCCTGCACCTCGTCGACCGTGCGGCGCGGCTCCCGGATCTTCACCACGGTGGGTACGCCGTCGTCGGCGCCCCCCTCGGTGTCACCGGCCCCCCGGCGGCGGCGCCGACGCCGACGCCGGGTCATCCCGTCGCCGTCGCCCTCGTCGCCGCTCTCGTCGGACTCGGTCTCGGTCTCGTCCGCGTCGCTCTGGACGGCCTCCTCGGCCTCGTTCTCGTCGGTCTCGTCGAAGTCCTCGGCGCCACCCTTGCCCCGGCCCCGACCCCGACGGCCACGTCGACGGCGACGCCGACCCGAGCCGTCCTCGTCCTCGTCGTCGGCCTCGTCGGCCTCCGCCGCGGGCTCCTCCTCGACCTCCGCCTCGACGGCGGGCTCCGGCTCGGGCTCGCGCCGACCCCGGCGACGGCGCCGGGCCGGCTCCGCCGGCTCCTCGGGCGTCTCCTCCTCGACGGGCGGTGCGGCCGCAGCAGCCGCAGCGGCGGCGGCGCGGGCCGTGACCTCCTCCGGCGCCATGAACAACACCGTCGGCGCGCTGAGCGCGGCACGCCGTCGACGGGAGCGGGGTTCCGGCGCGGGCTCGGCCTCCGGCTCCGTCGGGGTCACCGTCTCGGCCGGGTCGCTCTCGGTCTCCTCGACCGGCGCGCCGCCCTCGGGGGGCAGCGCGGCCGCACCGAAGTCGGTACCGGCCGCAGGTGCCGGCTCCTCGACCACCGGCTCCTCGACCACCGCCGGAACCTCGGCCGGCGGCGCGGCGGCCTTCTTGCGACGGGTACGGGTCACCTTCACCGGCGGTACGACGTCCCCGTCGGCGGCCTCGACCTCGGCCACGGCCAGCGGCTCCTCGGCGGTCTTCGACGCGGTGGTGGCCTTGCGGCGTCGCCGGGGCGTCTTCGGCGCCTCGTCCAGGTCACCGGAGACCGGGGCGAAGACCTCTGCCTGCGGCGCCTCCGAGCTGCCCGGCGCCGGGTCGCTGGACGCCTCGACCGGGGCGTCGATCTGCTCCGGCTGCGTGACCGGGGTGGCCCGGCGACGGGTGGCCCGCCTGCGCGGTGGTGCCTCGGCGGCGGACGGACTGCCCAGGTCCGCCGCACCGCTCACGGTGCCGGAGGTCTCCTCCGACGCGTCGGGGGCCACCGGTGAGGCGCTGCCCGCCGTGCCGGTGGTGCTGGTCTCAGCGGTCTCGCCGGCCGGGTTCGCACCGGTCCGTTCGCCGCCCTCGGGCTCGTTCTCGAGCATGGACGTTCTCCAGTTCTGGCTTCCCCGGGCGCGGGTGAGCGCTGCCACGCAGGGTCGCCGCAAAGGTGTTTCCCCGGGCGCACGGGCGTGCGCGACCGGCGAAGTCTGCCTGTCTGAGCACCGACCGTCGGTCAGCGCCCGCCGATGGTTGCCCCGTCGCGGTCCGCGTCAAGCGGATCCACGATCGCACCCTGCGCGGTCAGCGTGCCCTGAGCCAGCCGGGTCACCTTCGGGGCTACCGGCGGCTCCAGGCCGGCCACCACGCGGAAGCCGGAAAGGACGTCATCGGGCCGTACGGACGGGGTGACCTGCCGCACGACCAGTTCGAGTATCGCACACGGTACGGCCGGGGCCACGGAAGGCGTCGCCGACGACGTGATCATATCGATGCGGGTGACGGCGACACGAGCGTCGAAGGTCCGCCGCCCCTGCTTGGTCATCCGTTCCACCAGCACCTCGTCGGCCGCCAGGAACGCGGTCACCGCCTTGGTCAGGATCTCGGGATCCACCTCCGGCAGCTCGATCCGCCAGTGGGACGCCTGGATCCGGTCGGCCAGCCCGCTGCCGGTGGCCACCACCGCGTCGAGCACGTCGAGGCCGGGCGAGAGCGCCGTGTCCAGCGCCTCGCGCAACTGCGCCGGGTCCACCTCCTCGCGCAGGCCGATCTCCAGGTACTCCGCCTCGCTGGCGACGCCGGTCGGCGCGGCGCTGGCGTACGAGATCTTGGGGTGCGGGGTGAAGCCCTGGGAGAAGGCCACCGGTACGCCGGCACGACGCAGCGCCCGCTCGAACGCCCGGGCGAAGTCGCGGTGCGAGGTGAACCGCAGCGGGCCACGCTTGGCGTACCGGATCCGGACGCGCTGGACGACCGGCGCCTGGCCGCCCTCGGGCTGAGGTTTCCTACTGATCGTCCTGCTCCTCGGTGTCGGACCCCGCCCGGGGCCCCGGGGTCACTGTTGCGCGCCGGTGGGCAGCTTCAGACCGTTGACCGGGGTCAACGGGAGCAGCTTCCGCCCGGTCGGGCCGATCTGGATCTCGGTGTCCATGGTCGGGCAGACGCCGCAGTCGAAGCAGGGCGTCCATCGGCAGTCGTCCTGCTCGTACTCGCTGAGGGAGTCCTGCCAGTCCTGCCAGAGCCAGTCCTTGTCCAGGCCGGAGTCCAGGTGGTCCCAGGGCAGGACCTCCAGCTCCTCGCGCTCGCGAGTGGTGTACCAGTCGAGGTCCACCCCGAACCCGGGCAGCACCTCGGTGGCCGCCTCCACCCAGCGCTGGTACGAGAAGTGCTCGCTCCAGCCGTCGAACCGGCCGCCGTTCTCCCACACCCGGCGGATCACCGCGCCGACGCGGCGGTCCCCCCGGGACAGCAGTCCCTCGATCAACGAGGGCTCACCGTCGTGGTAGCGGAAGCCGATCGCCCGCCCCAGCGAACGGTCCGAGTTGATCGCCTGCTTGAGCAGCTTGAGCCGGTGGTCGATGACCTCCGGGCGCTGCATCGACGCCCACTGGAACGGGGTGTGCGGCTTCGGCACGAACCCACCGATGGACACGGTGCAGCGGATGTCCTTCGAGCCGGTGGCGGCGCGACCGGCCCGGATGACCTCGTGGGCCATGTCGGCGATCTCGAGGACATCCTCGTCGGTCTCGGTGGGCAGGCCGCACATGAAGTAGAGCTTCACCTGCCGCCAGCCGTTGGTGTACGCGGTGACCACGGTGCGGATGAGGTCGTCCTTCGACACCATCTTGTTGATCACCTTACGGATCCGCTCCGACCCGCCCTCCGGGGCGAAGGTCAGCCCGGTCCGGCGGCCGTTACGGGACAGCTCCTGGGCGAGATCGATGTTGAACGCGTCCACCCGGGTCGACGGCAGCGACAGCGACACGTTGGTGCCCTGGTACTGCTCGGCGAGGCCGGAGCACATGTCACCGATCTCGGAGTGGTCGGCGGAGGAGAGCGACAGCAGACCCACCTCGTGGAAGCCGGAGAACTCCAGCCCCTGCTGCACCATCTGCCCGACCGTGGTGATGGACCGCTCCCGCACCGGTCGGGTGATCATGCCCGCCTGGCAGAACCGGCAGCCCCGGGTGCAACCCCGGAAGATCTCCACCGCGTACCGCTCGTGCACCGTCTCGGCGAGCGGGACCAGCGGCTTGCGCGGGTACGGCCACGCGTCCAGATCCATCGTGGTGCGCTTGTGCACCCGGAACGGCACGTCCGCCCGGTTCGGCACGACCCGCTGGATCCGACCGTCTGGCAGGTAGTCCACGTCGTAGAAGCGCGGCACGTAGACGCTCTCGGTGCGGGCTAGCCGCAGCAGCAGCTCGTCCCGGCCACCGGGCGAGCCCTCCGCCTTCCACTCCCGGACGATCGCGGTGATCTCCAGGACCGCCTCCTCGCCGTCACCGAGCACGGCGGCGTCGACGAAGTCGGCGATGGGCTCCGGGTTGAACGCGGCGTGCCCGCCGGCCACGATCACCGGGTCGGCGTCGGTACGGTCGACCGCGAGCAGCGGGATGCCGGCCAGGTCGACGGCGGTGAGCAGGTTGGTGTACCCCAGCTCGGTGGCGAACGAGACGCCGAACAGGTCGAAGTCACCGACCGGACGGTGCGCGTCGACGGTGAACTGCGGCACCTCGTGGGTGCGCATCAGCCGCTCCAGGTCCGGCCAGACCGCGTACGTCCGCTCGGCGAGCGTGTCGGGGAGCTCGTTGAGCACCTCGTAGAGAATCTGCACGCCCTGATTGGGTAGGCCCACCTCGTACGCGTCCGGATACATCAGCGCCCAGCGCACGGTCGCGGAGTCCCACTCCTTGACCACCGCTCCCAGTTCGCCACCGACGTACTGGATGGGCTTGGTCACCTGGGGCAGCAGCGGCTCCAGGCGGGGCCAGACGGAGTTGGCCGCGACAGGACGCGGAGTGGTGGACGGGACGCTCATGATGCCCAAGGGTACGCGCCCACCCATCGGCCACCACGCCACACCTGGCCGAGAAGGGCACCAGCGGAATCGACCCTCCACCACACCGGCGACCGCCACTGATGTAAGGAAGGGACCCTTACTAACGCCTGGTGCATAGGAAGGGTCCCTTCCTAACAAGCGGGCATGGGGACCAGCCTGGTTCTGCCCCGGTGGCACACCGGTACTAGCCTCGGGTCGGCGTGAGAGGAGATTGCCGCGATGCCGGAGCCGCAGCCGGGAGCAGACCGGCCGGTCGACGGGAACCGTCCGGACACACACCGGAACGGGGAGTCAGCGGTCACCCAGGAGCAGACCCTCGACCCCGCACCGCCCGCCACCACCTCGGCGGCGGACGAGACCCAGCCGGTCGGCGACGCCGACCCGACCAGTCCCGCAGGACCGACCCACCCCGCCCCACCAGCCGTACCGCTCGACCCGACCCGAGCCGAGATCGACCAGACCCGAGCCGCGAACACGCCCGACCAGACACGGGCCGGGACCGATCCGACACCCGACGCACACGAGGCCGACGCGACCCGACGCGTGGACGAGGCCGATCCGACTCGACGTGCGGATGAGGTCGATCCGACCCGGTCCGTGGACGAGGTCGACGCGACCCGTCCGGTCGACGAGGCCGCCGGGCGGAGCGGGTCGACACCGTCCGAGGACGACGCGCGTACCACCGTGGCGCCGCCTCCCGAGGTCGGCCCGCAGGGCACCCGGGTGATGCCCGAGGCGGCGGCCGTGCCCGATGCGACCGCCGTGGAGAAGCCCGCGCCGCGCTGGAGCGGGTCGGCCGCCGTACCGCCGCCCACGCCGCGCCGCCGCATCTGGGGCATGTCCGCCGAGCCCACCCCGCTGCCGCCGGTGGCACCGGCCGACGCGCCGGAGCACCAGACCCCGGTGGACCCGTGGGCCGGCGCCGACACCAGTGGCTGGCACCTGCCCTCGGCGGACATGCCCGCCGTGCCGCCGCCCACGTTGTCCTACCCCGCACCGCCGGCGACCCGGTCCTACACCCCCGTGCCGCCGCCGGTCTCGTCCGCGCCACCGGCACACCAACCGCCCGCGTACCCACCGCCGGTGTCCTCGGCCCCACCGGCACACCAACCGGCCGGGTACCCACCACCGGTGTCGTCCGCGCCACCGGCGCACCAGCCGCCCGCGTACCCACCACCGGTCTCCTCGGCCCCACCTGCACACCAGCCGCCCGCGTACCCGCCACCGGCCGCGCGACCCACTCCGCCGGCGCCGGCCGCGCCGATGCGACCGCCGGCCGCGCCGGGGCGTCCGCAGCAGGTCGCGCCGCCACCGGTGCGGCACGCCCCGCCACCGGCACCGCCGGCCGCACCGGCACCGCCGATCCGGGGCTGGCGGGGTCGGAAGACCGGGCCACCCGCACCGCCGCCGGGCTGGCAGGCGCCTCCGGGGTACGCCCGTCCCCGTAAGCGTCGCCGCTGGCCGTGGATGCTGCTGCTGACCATCGCCTGCTGCTGCGGCTGCCCGGCCTACTACGGCGTCCCGATGGCCAGCCAGTACCCGGCGAACGCCTCGCTGCCGAGCCAGGTGGCCGATCTGGAACTCCGCCAGGACGACCGCAGTACGCAGGCCGCCCGACGGCTGGAGACGCAGATGCGCCAGGCGCACCTGCTCGCCGACGACACCTTCGCCGGCATCTACACCACCGGAGCCGGCAAGCAGGTCACCGTCTTCGGCGGCACCGGCTTCCGCTTCGCCCCCTCGGCCGACGCCGACGGCGAGATCGAACGCCTCACCCAGCAGTACTCGCTCGGTGAGGCGCAGGTCGTGGAGACCGGCGTGCGGGGGCGGCACGAGCGGTGCGCGGTGGGCAACGTCGACGGCGTCGGGGTGGTGGTCTGCACCTCGGTCGACCACGGCAGCATCACCAGCGCGGTCTTCACCGGGCTCTCGGTGGACGACAGTGCCGAGCTGCTCGCCACCATGCGGCGACAGATCGTCTCGACGAAGGGCGGCTGAGCGGGGCCGTCCGCGGCCTGCGCTCAGCCTGTGGTCGGCCCGCCCGGGGTCGACCGACCCGGGGGTCTACCGGCCCGGAGCCGACTCCCCCGGCGTCGACTGACCCGGGTGCGACTCGCCCGTGGCGGGCCCACCCGTGGTCGGGCTGCCCGGCGTCGTGCTACCCGGCGTCGGCTCGCCCGGGGCGGGCGGCTTCGCGCGGGGCGGGGCGTAGCGCGGGACGTACTCCTGGCCGGTCAGTTTCTGGATCTCGGCCATCAGCTCGTCGGTCATCTCCCGCAGCGACGTCCGGTCCGCCGAGCGGCCGGTGAAGTCCAGCGGCTTGCCGAACCGCACGGTGATCTTCGCGCCCCCGGGTCGCGGCATCCGGGCGCCGATCGGCTGCACCTTGTCGGTGCCGATCATGCCCACCGGGATGATCGGGACACCGGCGGCCAGCGCCAGCCGGGCGGTGCCGGTGCGTCCCCGGTAGAGCCGGCCGTCCGGCGAACGGGTCCCCTCGGGATAGATGGCGACCAGGTCGCCGCCCTGGAGTGCGGGGATCGCCGCGTCGAAGGCGGTCAACGCCGCCCGCCCGCCGGCCCGCTCGACCGGGATGGCGCCCAGGCCGTTGAGCACGAACCGATGGAACGCGCCCTTCGCCCCGGTACCCTTGTAATAGTCCGACTTGGCCCAGAACGCCAGGTGCCGAGGCACCACCGTGCCGAGGAACAACTCGTCGGCCACGGACAGATGGTTGCCCGCGAAGATCGCGCCGCCGGTCGCCGGGATGTGCTCCAGCCCCTCCACGTTCGGCTGAAAGGCCAGCCGCAGTGCCGGGGCCACGGTGTACCTGCCGATGGTGTAGAGCAGCGGCACTGGTCCTCCGGCGGATCGAGTGAGGTAGGGGCGGTGTCACCGTAGCGGACCGTCGCACTTCGACCGGAGCGAGGTCGGGCAGGTCCGCAGGCTGGGTGCCGGATGTTAGGAAGGGCCCCCGGTACTACCGCAGGCGTTAGTAGGGGGCCCTTCCTTACACATCGACACACGTCAGCTCACACGCGACGCACCTCGACCGTCACCTGCTCGCCCTCGCCGACCTCACCGGCGAAGCCGTCCAGTTCGTCGGCGAAGTCGACGCGGTCCGCCAGCACCTCACGGGCCACGAACTCGGCGTACCCGGACACCGCCGCGCGCACCTCCGCCGAGGCCGACACCGTCACCGCGATCCGGTCCGAGACGTCCAGGTCGGCGTCGCGGCGGGCCTGCTGGACCACCCGGACGACGTCCCGGGCCAGCCCCTCGGCGGCCAGTTCGGGGGTGACCACGGTGTCCAGCACCACCACCCCCTCACCACCCGGCAGCGGGGCGGAGTGCTCGGCGTCGGCCGCGACCAGCCGCAGCTCGTACTCGCCCTCGGCCAGCGTGACCCCGGCGGCGACCGGGGCGCCGTCGACCAACTCCCACTCCCCCGCCTTGACCGCCTTGATCACCTGCTGCACCTGCTTGCCGACCCGAGGTCCGAGCGCCCGGGGCACCACGGTGAGCACCTGCTGGCAGTACGCCGACACCTCGTCGGTGAAGACGACCTCCTTCACGTTGACCTCGTCGGCGACCAGGTCGGCGAAGGGCCGCAGCTGCTCGGCCGCCGGGCTGGCGACGGTCAGCTTCGCCAGCGGCAGCCGGACCCGCAGACCCTTGGCCTTGCGCAGCGACAGCGCCGCCGAGGCGACCGCCCGGGTGGCGTCCATCGCGGCCACCAGCTCGTGGTCGACCGGGAAGTCCTCGGCACGCGGCCAGTCGGTCAGGTGCACCGACCGCTCACCGGTCAGCCCGCGCCAGATCTCCTCGGCGGTCAGCGGCGCCAACGGTGCCACCACCCGGCACAGCGTCTCCAGCACCGTCCAGAGCGTGTCGAACGCCTCCGTGTCGCCCGCCCAGAACCGGTCCCGCGAGCGACGCACATACCAGTTGGTCAGCGCGTCCAGGTAGGACCGGACGGTGGCGCAGGCCCCCGAGATGTCGTACGCGTCCATCTGCGCGCCGGCCGTCTCGACCAGCTCGTTGGTCTTGGCCAGCACGTACCGGTCGAGCAGGCTGCCGGCACCGGTCGCCACCGCGTCGGTCTTCCGTTTCGCCTGGTAGCCGTCGGCGTTGGCGTACAGCGAGAAGAAGTACCAGACGTTCCAGAGCGGCAACAGCACCTGCCGCACGGCGTCCCGGACGCTCGACTCGGTGACCGGCATGTCCCCGCCCCGCAGCACCGGCGACGACATCAGCATCCACCGCATCGCGTCCGACCCGTACGAGTCGAAGACGTGGTAGACGTCCGGGTAGTTGCGCAGGCTCTTGGACATCTTGCGCCCGTCGGAGCCGAGCAGGATGCCGTGGCTGAGGCAGTTGCGGAACGCCGGCCGGTCGAACAGCGCGGTGGCCAGCACGTGCATGGTGTAGAACCAGCCCCGGGTCTGCCCGATGTACTCGACGATGAAGTCACCCGGGTAGTGGCTCTCGAACCAGTCGCGGTTCTCGAACGGGTAGTGCACCTGGGCGAAGGGCATCGAGCCGGACTCGAACCAGCAGTCCAGCACCTCCGGCACGCGGCGCATCGTCGACCGGCCCGTCGGGTCGTCCGGGTTGGGGCGGACCAGGTCGTCCACCGCCGGCCGGTGCAGGTCGGTCAGGCGTACGCCGAAGTCGCGCTCGATCTCCTCCAGCGACCCGTACACGTCGACGCGCGGGTGGTTCGGGTCGTCCGAGCGCCACACCGGGATGGGCGAGCCCCAGAACCGGTTCCGGCTGATGGACCAGTCCCGGGCGTTGGCCAGCCACTTGCCGAACGAGCCGTCCTTGATGTGTCCGGGCGTCCAGTTGATCTGCTGGTTCAGCTCGGCCATGCGGTCCTTGAACGTCGTCACCGCGACGAACCACGACGACACCGCCTTGTAGACCAGCGGGGTGTCACAGCGCCAGCAGTGCGGATACGAGTGGGTGTAGGTGTCCTGCCGCAGCACCACCCCCCGCTCCTTGAGCTCCCGGATCACCGGCTTGTTGACGTCGAAGACCTGCTCGCCCTCGTAGGGCGGGACCAGCCCGGTGAACCGGGTGTGGTCGTCCACGGTGACGATGGTCGGGATGCCGGCCGCGTTGCAGACGTTCTGGTCGTCCTCGCCGAAGGCCGGGGCGAGGTGCACGATCCCGGTGCCGTCCTCCGTGGTGACGAACTCGGCGCCGAGCACCTGGTACGCCTGAGGTCCGGCCTGCGCGGTGAGGAAGTCGAACAGCGGGGTGTACCGCCGCCCCACCAGGTCGGCGCCGCGTACCGTGCCGACCTGCTCGTACCCCTCCAGTTCCTTGGCGTACGCCCCGAGGCGACCGGCGCCGACGACGTAGCGCTCGCCGTCGCGGTCCAGCACCGCGTACTCGATGTCCGGCCCGACGGCCAGCGCCAGGTTCGACGGCAGCGTCCACGGCGTGGTGGTCCAGACGCCCAGCCGGACCGGCCCCCGGAGCAGCTCCGGCGCGGACTCGTCGGCGGTCAGCCCGAACCACACGGTCAACGTGGGGTCGTGCCGGTCCCGGTAGACGTCGTCCATCCGGGTCTCGGTGTTCGACAGCGGCGTCTCACACCGCCAGCAGTACGCCAGCACCCGGAAGCCCTCGTAGATCAGACCCTTGTCGTGCAGGGTCTTGAAGGCCCACATGACGCTTTCCATGTAGTCCAGGTCGAGGGTCTTGTAGTCGTTGGCGAAGTCGACCCAGCGGGCCTGCCGGGTGACGTACCGCTCCCAGTCCTGGGTGAACTCCAGCACTGAGGAGCGGCAGGCGTCGTTGAACCGGGCCACGCCGAGGTCGAGGATCTCCGCCTTGCTGGTGATGCCGAGCTGCTTCTCGGCCACCACCTCGGCTGGCAGGCCGTGGCAGTCCCAGCCGAAGCGCCGCTCCACCCGCCGGCCGCGCATGGTCTGGTAGCGCGGCACCACGTCCTTGACGTACCCGGTGAAGAGGTGACCGTAGTGCGGCAGGCCGTTGGCGAACGGCGGGCCGTCGTAGAAGACGTACTCGTTGTCGGCGTCACCGGCCGAGGCACCGGTCGCCGTCTCCGGCTGCCGGCCGGAGGCGGGACGCTGCTCGACGCTGGCCTCGAAGGTCTTGTCGGCCGTCCAGTGCTCCAGCACCCGGCGCTCGACCGCGGGCAGGTCCGGGCTGGCCGGGACGCCGGTGGCGGTCGGGTCGTGCAACGGATAGCCCATCGGGGGTCGCTCTCCTCGCTGACGCTCACTGTCGTGTGGGTCTGCGAGGACGAGCCGTCACCGGTACGCCGTCACCGGCGCCCCGGGCCGGGCCCGCGGTACCACCCCGCTTGGTGGCCGGAGTACGACCACCCGCTCGTTGACCGGCTGTGACGGGCCGACCCGTCCGGTTCTACTGAGCCGGTCACCCGGCCGTTCTTCCGGAGGCTCACCGGTGATTGCCGGATCATCGCCATACCCACCCATGATACCCATCCCACCCGTCCCCCTCCTCCCGATAACCCCACCCCGCCGATCATGGAGTCCCGGCAGTCGCAAACCGGGCCGCACGGGGCGAATCACCGACCACGAGTCCATGATCGACGCGCACCTCCACGACGAGCCTCCATGACCGGCGTCACAGGGTGTACCTGTCACGCCCTGTGGGGTGCGCCCGTCGTGGGGGTGTCGGAGCGATCTAGCGGGAGGGTTGTCATGCAGCGGATGAACGTGGCGGAGGTGGCGCCAGGGGCGTTCAGCGCCGTGATGGGGCTGGAGAAGTACGTCCGGGCGAACGTGGACCACACCGTGCTGGAGCTGGTGAAGCTGCGCGCCTCGATCCTGAACGGCTGCGCGTACTGCGTCGACATGCACAGCCAGGAGGCGCTCGGCGCGGGTGAGTCGAGCCGGCGGCTGTTCGCGGTGGCCGCCTGGCGCGAGGCGCCCTTCTTCGACCAGCGGGAACGCGCCGCGCTGGCGTTGACCGACGCGGTGACCCGGCTCGGCGAACACGGGGTACCCGACGACGTGTGGGAGGACGCGGCGAAGGTCTGGCCGGAGAAGGCGCTCGCCGACCTGGTCCTGGCGATTGCCACAATCAACGTGTGGAACCGGATCGCGGTGACCTTCCGCAACGATCTCCCGTCGGACGACTGAACCCGGCGGAGGCGGCGGAGGCGGCCGGTGCGCTCGACGCGCACCGGCCGATGCTGCTCGGTCTGGCGTACCGGCTGCTCGGCAGCCGGCACGACGCCGAGGACGTGCTCCAGGAGACCTACCTGCGCTGGGCCCGCGTCGACCGGAGCCGGGTGACCGAGCCACGCCGCTACCTGTCCCGGGTGGTGACCCACCTGTCCATGGACCGGCTGCGGGCCCGGCAGGCCACCCGGGAGGCGTACGTCGGGCAGTGGCTGCCGGAGCCGGTACCGACGGCACCGTCACCGTTCGGCCCGTTGGAACGCGCCGAACTGCGCGACTCGCTCTCCACCGCGCTGCTGCACCTGCTGGAGCGGCTCACCCCGCCGGAGCGCGCGGTCTACGTCCTGCACACCGCGTTCGAGCTGCCGTACGCCGAGATCGCCGAGCTGCTCGACCGTTCCGTCGAGGACTGCCGTCAGTTGCACCACCGGGCCGCCGCCCGGATCGGGCGCGAGCAGCGCCGGTTCACCGCCGACCGGGCGGAGCAGGAGCGACTGCTGGAGGCGTTCATCGCCGCCGCCGGCGAGGGTGACCTGCGGAGGCTGACCGAGCTGGTGGCCGCCGACGCGATCGCCTGGAGTGACGGCGGCGGTCGGGTGAGTGCCGCCCGCAACCCGATCACCGGCGCGGACCGGGTGGTCCGGTTCCTGCTGGGCGTCCGCGAGAAGGGCTGGCCGCTCACCGTGCACCGCACCGAACTCAACGGTCAGCCGGCCGCCGTGGTGATCACCGCCGGCGGCTCCCGGTATGCGGTCATGCTCGGCACCGCCGACGGTCGGATCACCGACATCTTCCTGGTCGCCAACCCGGACAAGTTGCCCTGGGCGACCTGAGCCGGCCCGTCGACGGGCCGGCTCGCCGCTGTCGTGAGCCCAACTCGGGGAGGCGGTCGTCAGCCCAGCTCGGGGAACCAGAGCGCCAGCTCGCGCTTGGCGCTGTCCGGGGAGTCGGAGGCGTGCACCAGGTTCTCCCGGTTGGACAGGGCGAGGTCGCCCCGGATGGTGCCGGCGACGGCCTTGCGTCCGTCGGTGGCGCCGATCAGACCCCGCACCACGTCGATCACCTGGTCGCCGGAGAGCACCAGCGCGACCAACGGGCCGCTGGTCATGAACGTCTTCAGCGGCGGGTAGAACGCCTTGTCCACGTGCTCGGCGTAGTGCTCGTCGGCCAGCGCGGCGTCCATCGTCCGGGACGCCATCGCGTCGATCCGCAGCCCCTTCCGCTCGAAGCGGGAGACGATCTCGCCGACCAGGCCGCGGCGGACCGCGTCGGGCTTGATCAGTACGAGCGTGCGCTCGTCCGGGCTGCTGCTGGACACGCTGGGTTCCTCCTGAGGGCGTAAGTCGGTCGGGCTGGGTACGGTCAGCCTAGCGACCCGGTCCCGGCCCCGGCGCGGTGGTCGGTCCTTCCCCCGGCCCCCGATCCGGCCTAGCCTGGCCCTGACCACCCGGGAGGTCCACTGTGGCGAACGGCGGGAACCGACCCATCGCACCGGTACGCAAACTGATCGCGGCGGTGCTCGGCACCGTGGCCAGTTTCGTCGTGCTGTTCGGGCTGGGCATGACGAGCTGGGCCATCGTGGCGCTCGGTGTGGCCCTGCTGGTGCTGGCGATCGCGCTGGCCACCGTACGCGGCGGCGGTCGCACCTGGGTCGTCGGCGCCGGGCACGTGCACAGCGCCTCCGAACCACCCACCCAGTACGCCTTCGGCCGCTGCGAACTCCAGCTCGTGATCGACGCGCCCGGGCTGCCGCCCCGGTCCAAGAAGATCATCGAGCCCCGGGTGCCGGTCGCCAAGTGGCCGTCGCTGGGCCAGACACTGCCGATCCGGGTGGCGCTGGACGACCCGCGACACGTCCGGGTGCTCTGGGACGAGGTGCCCACCCACGCCGAGGCCGGCACCGCCGACCTGCCGCCCGAGTTCGCCGACGAGTTCGTCGGGCAGGGCCCGCCGGACGAGATGCTGATCGGGCAGCAGGCCCCGCCGTGGGCCGACCGGCCGCCGGAGGACGACTTCCACGACCCGCTGGGTGACCCGCTCGGCACCCCGCTCCGCGACGACCCGGTCGAGCCGGTCGAGTCCCGGGACCCGGTCCGGGTACGCCAGCGCCCGGGTGGACCCGTGGTGCTGGAGGGCACCGTGGTCGAGCAGAGCAGCGACGCCCCGTTGCCCCGCCGCGCCACGCCCGCGCCACGTACCCCCGCCGAGGAGCGGTTCGCCGCGACGGCCGCCGCCCCGGACGAGACCGACCTCTTCGCCGACCTGCCGCGCGACGACCACCCGGCCGGCGCGCCGGTCACCGGTACGCCGAGCACGGCACCGGCCGCCGGACGACCGGCCGATCCGCCCTCCGCCCCGACGGGCCCCCTCGACCCGCTGGACCTGCCGCTGGACGACCCGTACCCGACGACCGCCGGGCGCACCCGGTCGGCACCGCACGAGGACGAGCCGGTGCACGCGGCGGCGACCGGCGCCCCGGACCCCGACGATCCGCAGGTGGACGACCGGGAACTGGACGAGGCGATCTTCGGTTTCGACCCGGACACCGCCGACCTGGCCGCCCCGATCAGCGGTGTGGGCATCACCCTGCTCGTCACCGAGCTGTCCCGATCGCTGGAGTTCTATCGGGACCGGCTCGGCTTCCGCGAGGTCGACCGGGGCAACGGCAACGCGGTCCTCTCCTCCGGGGCCACCCGGCTGGTGCTGCGCGAGGTGACCGGCGCCCAGCCGATGAACCGGCGGCTGGTGCACGTCAACCTCGACGTCGACGACATCCAGTCGGCCTACGAGCGGATGCGTGACTCGGGCGTCCGGTTCACCTACGCGCCCCGGGTGGTCAACCGGGGCACCAAGCTGGAGGTGTGGGCGGCGGCGTTCCGCGACCCGGACGGGCACGGCATCGCCCTGACCCAGTGGCGGGAACGCGCCGAGGCGTGACCCGCCGACCGGCACGGACGCCGGTCAGCCCAGGATCACCCGACGGACGTGCAACGCGTACGCCCACACCAGCGCGAAGATGACGCCCAGCGCGAACAGCGCCCAGTGCAGCAGGCCGGACAGCAGCAGCAGACCCTGCAACACGGTGCCGGCCTGCCACGCCCAGGGTCGGCGCATCAGCCCGGCCAGCAGCGCCGCCAGCACGGCCAGCGTCACCACCGCCGCGAGCGCCGGACCGCCGAGGTCACCGCCGACGACCCGGATCGGTTGGATCGCCAGCAGCAGCACCAGCGCCTCCAGCGCGAGGGTGCCCGCGCCGAGTCCGCGTACCGCCCGCTGCGGATCACGCAGCCCGGACCGGCGCTGTCCCGGCGGACCGTCACCGTCCGTCCCGGGAACGCCCTCGGGCTGCCCCGATCCGGCACCGCCACCGGTGATGGTTTCGGGGGTCTCGTCCGGCCGGGCCGCGCCCGTGGGCTCGCTCATCGCTTCAGCAGGCGGCGGGCGTCGGCCACGGTCACCACCGAGCCGGTGATCAGCACCCCGACCCCGGCCAGTTCACCCGGTACGTCCTCCTCGGCCAGCGCCACCGCCGCCTCGATCGCGTCCGGCATCTCCTCGGCGACCTCGACCCGGTCCGGCCCGAACACTTCGGCGGCGAGCGCGGCCAACTCCTTGGCCGGCAGCGCCCGGGGCGAGCTGTTACGGGTCACCACCACCTGGTCGACCACCGGTTCGAGCAGCTCCAGCAGGCTCGGCGCGTCCTTGTCGGCCAGTGTGCCCACCACCGCGACCAGCTTGCTGAACGCGAACTCCTCCTGCAGGGCGGTGACCGTGGCGGCCATCCCCTGCGGGTTGTGCGCACCGTCCAGCAGGATCGTCGGGGCGTTCCGGACCCGCTCCAGGCGGCCCGGCGAGCTGGCCGTGGCGAAGCCCTCCCGGACCGCCTCCACGTCCAACTGCCGCCGCGCGCCGGCGCCGAGGAACGCCTCCACGGCGGCGAGCGCCAGCGCCGCGTTCTGCGCCTGGTGCGCGCCGTGCAGCGGGACGAACACCTCTTCGTACACCCCGCCGAGTCCTTGCAGGGTGAGCACCTGCCCGCCGACGGCGACCGCCCGACGCAGCACGCCGAACTCGGCGCCCTCGCGGGCGATGGTCGCGCCCACCTCGGCGCAGCGTTGCAGGATCGGCTCGGCGGCCTCCTCCTCCTGCGCCGCGCAGATCACCGTGGCGCCGGGGTGGATGATGCCGGACTTGGCGACCGCGATGTCCTGGAGCGTGTCCCCGAGCCACTCGGTGTGGTCCAACCCGATCGGCGTGAGTACGCACACCCCGGCCTGGATCACGTTCGTGGCGTCCTCGGCGCCACCGAGACCCACCTCGACCACGGCGATGTCGACGGGAGCGTCGGCGAACGTGGCGAACGCCAGCGCGGTGGTCATGTCGAAGTAGGTCAGCGGCTCCGCCGACCGGTCGTCCACCAGTTCGGCCAGCGGCTTGATCTCCTGATAGACCGCGGCGAACCGGGTCTCGTCCACCGGCTCGCCGTCCAGGCTGATCCGCTCCCGGAGGCTCTCCAGGTGCGGGCTGGTGTACCGGCCGGTGTGCAGCCCGAACGCCCGCAACAGCGAGTCGATCATCCGGGCCGTGGAGGTCTTGCCGTTGGTGCCGGTCAGGTGGATCGACGGGTACGCCCGCTGCGGGCTGCCCAGCAGGTCGAGCAGGGACGAGATGCGGTCCAGCTCGAACACCATCCGGGTGAAACCGCGCCCGGCCAGCTCCGCCTCCGCCTGGGCGAAGGCGGCGTGCGCGGCGCGGTCGCCGCGCGGCCGACCACGATCGGTGTTCTCGGTACGGTCGTCGCTCACGAGGGCAGGGCCTCCAGGGCGGCGTCGATCCGGGCCAGGTCGGCCTCGGCGACGGCCAGTCGTTGACGGATCTTGGCGACGACCGGTTCGGGGGCCTTACCGACGAACGCCGGATTGTCCAGCTTCGCCCGGGCCTGCCCGGCCTCCTTCTCGGCCGCCGTCCGGTCCTTGGTCAGTCGCGCCCGCTCGGCGGCCACGTCGATCGAGCCCCGGGTGTCCAGCGCGACGTTGACCTCGCCCGGCATGGCCAGCGTGGCGCTGGCCTGGAAGTCGTCGGCGGGCGCGTCGAGCCGCGCGAGCGACCGGATCAGCGGTTCGTGCGCCGCCACGCCGGCACCGGCCAGGCCGTCGAGCCGGGCGGCGACCCGCTGGGTCGGGCGCAGGCCCTGGTCCGAGCGGAACCGGCGGACCTCGGTGACCACCCGTTGCAGGGTGGCGACCTCCGCCTCGGCGGCGTCGTCGACGAGCGCCCGGTCGGCAGCCGGCCAGGCCGCGGTGAGCAGCGTCTCGCCGCCGGTCAGCGCGGTCCACAACTCCTCGGTGACGAACGGGATCACCGGGTGCAGCAGCCGCAGGAGGTGGTCCAGCACATGACCGAGGACCCGGCGGGTGACCTCGGCCGACTCGCCCCCGCCGGCCAGCACCGGCTTGCTCAGCTCGACGTACCAGTCACAGACGTCGTCCCAGGCGAAGTGGTAGAGCAGGTCACACACCTTGGCGAACTCGTACGCCTCGAACTGCTCGTCGACCTCGGCGGTGACGTGCGCCAGCCGGGACAGGATCCACCGGTCGACGGTCGACAGCTTGTCGGCGGTCGGCATCGGACCGCCGGTGTGCGCGCCGTTGATCAACGCGAACCGGGTGGCGTTCCAGAGCTTGTTGCAGAAGTTCCGGGAGCCCTGGCACCACTCCTCGCTGACCGGCACGTCGCCGCCCGGGTTGGCGCCCCGGGCCAGCGTGAAGCGGGTCGCGTCGGCACCGTACCGGTCGATCCAGTCCAGCGGGTCGACCACGTTCCCGAACGACTTCGACATCTTCTTGCCGTGCTCGTCACGGACCATGCCGTGCAGGGCGATCACGTCGAACGGCTGCCTGCCGTCCATCGCGTACAGGCCGAACATCATCATCCGGGCGACCCAGAAGAAGAGGATGTCGTAACCGGTCACCAACACGCTGGTCGGATAGAACTTGGCCAGGTCCGGGGTCTGCTCCGGCCAACCGAGCGTGGAGAACGGCCACAGGCCGCTAGAGAACCAGGTGTCCAGCACGTCCTCGTCCTGGTGCCAGCCCGTCCCGGTCGGCGGCTCCTCGTCGGGTCCGACGCAGACCACCTCGCCGGCCGGGCCGTACCAGACCGGGATCCGGTGGCCCCACCAGAGCTGGCGGGAGATGCACCAGTCGTGCATGTTGTCGACCCAGGCGAAGTAGCGCTTGGCCAGCTCCGCCGGCTCGATCCGGACCCGCCCGTCGCGCACCGCGTCACCGGCCGCCTTCGCCAGCGGCGAGGTGTTGACGAACCACTGCAACGACAGCCGGGGTTCCACCGTGGTGCGGCACCGCGAGCAGTGCCCGACGGCGTGCACGTACGGCCGCTTCTCGGCGACGATGCGGCCCTGCTCGCGCAGCGCCGCGACGATCGCCGGCCGGGCCTCGAACCGGTCCAGCCCCTGGAACGGACCGGGCGCGGTGATCACACCCCGCTCGTCCATCACGGTGAGCGCGGGCAGGTCGTGCCGCTGCCCGATCTCGAAGTCGTTCGGGTCGTGCGCCGGGGTGACCTTCACCATGCCGGTGCCGAAGGACGGGTCGACGTGGGCGTCCCCCACGATCGGGATCCGCCGCCCGGTCAACGGCAGCTCGACCTCGGTGCCGATCAGGTGCCGGTACCGCTCGTCGTCCGGGTGCACCGCCACCGCCGTGTCGCCGAGCATCGTCTCGGCCCGGGTGGTGGCCACCACCACGTCGTCGCTGTACCGGATCGAGACCAGCTCACCGTCGTCGTCGGAGTGCTCCACCTCGATGTCGGAGAGGGCGGTCAGACAGCGCGGACACCAGTTGATGATCCGGTTCGCGCGATAGATCAGCCCGTCGTCGTACAGCTTCTTGAACATGGTCTGCACGGCGCGGGACAGGCCCTCGTCCATGGTGAAGCGCTCGCGCTCCCAGTCCACCGAGTCACCGAGGCGGCGCATCTGGCCGAGGATGGTCCCGCCGGACTCCGCCTTCCACTGCCACACCCGCTCGACGAACTTCTCCCGGCCCAAATCGTGGCGGGACAGGCCCTGCGCGGCGAGCTGCCGCTCGACCACGTTCTGGGTGGCGATGCCGGCGTGGTCCATGCCGGGCAGCCAGAGCGCCTCGAAACCCTGCATACGCTTGCGCCGCACCAGGGCGTCCTGCACGGTGTGGTCCAGCGCGTGGCCCATGTGCAGCGAGCCGGTCACGTTCGGCGGCGGGATGACGATGGTGAAGGGCTGCCGCTCGCTCTCCGCCGATGCCCGGAACCGACCGTCGGCTACCCACTGCTCGTACCGTCGCTGCTCTACCTCGCCGGGCAGGTACTGGCCGGCGAGGGTCGGGGCGTCGAGGCGTCGGGCATCCAGGTTCTCGGTCACCCTGGAAGTCTACGGAGCGCTTCGGCGGACCCGACGTGCGCCACCGGTGGTTCGCGTACGGTGTCGGCTATGTCCGACGCGCGCCGCAGCCTCCACCACCTCGACGACGGCACCCCGCTGGTCGACCTGACCGCCGAGCCGATCGAGCTGGACCAGCCCGAGGCGGCGACCGGCCCCGACCGCCGCGCCGTCCGGTCCCGGCGCTGGCGGATCGCGGTGGCGTTGATCGCGGTCCTGGTGTTCGCGGGCGTCGGCACGCTCGGCTCCTGGGGTTGGCGGATCATGCAGCAGAAGGACGCCCGGATCAGCACTCCGGGCGAGGTCGCCGGCCTGCGCCAGGACACCAGCGACCGCGCGGTGAGCACCGCCGACTACCTGCGCAGCGGCCTCGCGGCCGACATCCGGCTGGACAGCAGCTTCGGGGCGGTCTACCAGGATCCGGCCGACACCCGCCGCTCGGTGCTCCTCTTCGGCGGCACGACCCTGCTGTGGCAGCCGGAGCGGGACCTGGAGAGCCTGTTCACGCTGATGGGCGACGAGACCGGCGCGATCAGCGACCTGCGCAACGTCTCCCCGGGCGGTCTCGGCGGGACGATGAAGTGCGGCAGCACCAGCGGCGACGGCGGTGACTTCGCGGTCTGCGGCTGGGCCGACCACGGCAGCGTGGTGCTCGCCATGTTCCCGTCCCGCTCGGTCGACGAGTCCGCCGGGCTGCTGCGACAGATCCGCGAGACCGTGCAGACCCGGCACTGACGAGCGCCGCCGGGTCACCGCCCGCCGACCCGCGCCACCGGCGTGGCGAGCGCCGCGAGCCCGACCAGGACGCACCCACCACCCGCCAGCAGACAGACCAGGGGTACGCCGTACCCCTGCGCGCCTCACGTCACCACGGCAGCCCCGATCGGGCCGAGCGCGTAGTGGGTCGCCCAGAACACCGAGGTGACCCGGCCCAGCAGGTGGTTCGGCGTCACCTCCTGCCGTAGCGACAGGGAGCAGATCGCGCCGACCGCCACCCCGCCGAGGTACACCGCCGCCAGGGCCGCCACCGCCGGCACCGTACCCGCCGACCCGACCGCCGCGACCGCCACGCCGGCCGTCACCACACTGCCCGACCAGGTGGGCCCGAAGCCGATGCGTCGTCGCAGCGGCGCCACCACCAGCGAGCCGAGGACCGTGCCGAGCGCGGCCAGCCCCAACACCACCCCGACGGTACGCTCCGACCCGCCGAGGCCGTGCCCGACGTGATAGATCAGCACGTCGTCGAGCCCGTAGGTGAGGAACAGGAACGCCGACAGCAGCAGTGTCAGGCTCCGCAGCACCGGATGCCGCCAGAGGAACCGGGCCCCGACCAGCAGCTCGTCACGCAGCCCGGCCAGGGTCGTCGCGGTCCGCTCCCGGCGGGCCTGCCGCAGCCGAACGGCGGTCAGCCCGACCGCCGACACGGCGAAGCTCGCGGCGTTCACCGCCACCGCCGTGGTGTACCCGAAGCGCGCCGCCACCAGACCGGCCAGCAGCGGTCCCCCGATCCCGGCGACCGCGTAGCTCGCCGACAGCTTGCCGTTGGCCTCGGTGATCCGCCCGACGTCGACGAGCCCCGGCACCGCCGCCACGTACGCCACCCGGAACACCATCCCCACGGCGGCACCGGCCGGCAGTACGAGGTAGAGCAGCCAGAGCTGCGGCCCCCAGAGCCACGCCACCGGTACGGCGGCGAAGAGCACGGCCCGCGCGAGGTCACCACCGATCAGCAGGCGTCGCCGGTCCACCCGGTCGGCCAGCACTCCCGCGAAGACGGCCGTGACCACCGACGCCACCCCCGCGACGGCGGTGAGCAGGCCCATCAGCGCCACCGACCCGGTGACCTGGAGCACCAGCAGCGGTACGGCCACCGACGCGAACCCGTCGCCGACCACCGACACCGTCTGCGCCGCCCAGAACACGCCGAAGTCCCGGTTACGCCACAGCCCCGACCTCGTTCTTCCGGCGTGCGCCGTCTCCTCAGATGCCGGCACTGGGCCCGGCATCGTCCGGTCGTGTGCTGGTGGGGCGGGGCCATCGGTGGGCGCCGTCACTCGCGTGACGCTAGCGGCCGGCGGGCCGATGCGCTGTCCCGGTTCTGGCTGTCTCGGTTCAGGCTGCCACGATCGGGTTTAGCGGTCGGGCTACGGCGATCGGTCCATAAATGCGTTTAGGGCCACCCCCGTGGGGGTGGCCCTAAATCGAGAAGATGTCCGGCGGTGTCCTACTCTCCCACACCCTCCCGGGTGCAGTACCATCGGCGCTGGAGGGCTTAGCTTCCGGGTTCGGAATGTAACCGGGCGTTTCCCCTCCGCCATGACCGCCGTAACCTTGTCAACATGTCAAACACAATCCGCACCAACACCAACGTGTCGGGGTGTGTTTGTTTGTTGTGAGTTACACAGTGGACGCGTAGCAACTTTGCCACAAAGATGCTCGCGTCCACTGTGCAATTCTCAACAAACAACCAACCCACAACCCACAGCCCCACACCAGGGGGTGTGTTTGTTTGTTGTGAGTTACACAGTGGACGCGTAGCAACTTTGATAGTCAAGTCCTCGGCCTATTAGTACCGGTCAACTGAACCCGTTACCGGGCTTACATTTCCGGCCTATCAACCCAGTCGTCTAGCTGGGGGCCTTACCCCACCAAAGGTGGGTGGGATACCTCATCTTGAAGCGAGCTTCCCGCTTAGATGCTTTCAGCGGTTATCCCTTCCGAACGTAGCTAACCAGCCGTGCCCCTGGCGGGACAACTGGCACACCAGAGGTTCGTCCGTCCCGGTCCTCTCGTACTAGGGACAGCCCTTCTCAAGTATCCTACGCGCACGGCGGATAGGGACCGAACTGTCTCACGACGTTCTAAACCCAGCTCGCGTACCGCTTTAATGGGCGAACAGCCCAACCCTTGGGACCTGCTACAGCCCCAGGATGCGACGAGCCGACATCGAGGTGCCAAACCATCCCGTCGATATGGACTCTTGGGGAAGATCAGCCTGTTATCCCCGGGGTACCTTTTATCCGTTGAGCGACACCGCTTCCACACGCAAGTGCCGGATCACTAGTCCCGACTTTCGTCCCTGCTCGACCCGTCAGTCTCACAGTCAAGCTCCCTTGTGTACTTGCACTCAACACCTGATTGCCAACCAGGCTGAGGGAACCTTTGGGCGCCTCCGTTACCTTTTAGGAGGCAACCGCCCCAGTTAAACTACCCACCAGACACTGTCCCTGAACCGGATAACGGTCCGAAGTTAGATACCCGAATCAACCAGAGTGGTATTTCAAGATTGCCTCCCCCCATACTGGCGTATGAGGTTCACCGGCTCCCACCTATCCTACACAAGCTAACTCAGATACCAATGTCAAGCTATAGTAAAGGTCCCGGGGTCTTTCCGTCCTGCCGCGCGTAACGAGCATCTTTACTCGTACTGCAATTTCGCCGGGCCTGTGGTTGAGACAGTGGGGAAGTCGTTACGCCATTCGTGCAGGTCGGAACTTACCCGACAAGGAATTTCGCTACCTTAGGATGGTTATAGTTACCACCGCCGTTTACTGGCGCTTAAGTTCTCCGCTTCGCCCCGAAGAGCTAACAGGTCCCCTTAACGTTCCAGCACCGGGCAGGCGTCAGTCCATATACATCGAATTACTTCTTCGCATGGACCTGTGTTTTTAGTAAACAGTCGCTTCCCCCTGCTCTCTGCGGCCATACAACGCTCCACCCGCGCGGGGCTTCACGTCTCCGGCCCCCCTTCTCCCTAAGTTACGGGGGCAATTTGCCGAGTTCCTTAACCACAGTTCGCCCGATCGCCTCGGTATTCTCTACCTGACCACCTGTGTCGGTTTGGGGTACGGGCCGCTAAGAACTCGCTAGAGGCTTTTCTCGGCAGCATAGGATCACTGACTTCACCTGAATCGGCTCGGCATCACGTCTCAGCCTACATGCGCCACGGATTTGCCTATGGCACGGCCTACACGCTTACCCCGGCACAACCACCGGCCGGGCTCAGCTACCTTCCTGCGTCACCCCATCGCTTGACTACTACCCGCCAGGTTCCCACGCTCCCCATCATCAACCCGAAGGTCTCAAACAGTTTGGGTGGTTAGCACAACGAGGTTCATCAGGGACGCTCTTTCGCGGGTACGGGAATATCAACCCGTTGTCCATCGACTACGCCTCTCGGCCTCGCCTTAGGTCCCGACTCACCCAGGGCGGATTAACCTGGCCCTGGAACCCTTGGTCATCCGGCGGAAGGGTTTCTCACCCTTCTTTCGCTACTCATGCCTGCATTCTCACTCGTGCCGCGTCCACAACTCGATCACTCGGCTGCTTCACCCCCGGCACGACGCTCCCCTACCCATCCACACACCTGCACAAGAAACCCGAAAGAATCCTGCGAAGCACACGTGTGAATGCCACAGCTTCGGCGGTGTACTTGAGCCCCGCTACATTGTCGGCGCGGAACCACTTGACCAGTGAGCTATTACGCACTCTTTAAAGGGTGGCTGCTTCTAAGCCAACCTCCTGGTTGTCTGTGCGACCCCACATCCTTTTCCACTTAGCACACGCTTAGGGGCCTTAGCTGGTGATCTGGGCTGTTTCCCTCTCGACTACGAAGCTTATCCCCCGCAGTCTCACTGCCGCGCTCTCACTTACCGGCATTCGGAGTTTGGCTGATTTCGGTAAGCTTGTGGGCCCCCTAGACCATCCAGTGCTCTACCTCCGGCAAGAAACACGCGACGCTGCACCTAAATGCATTTCGGGGAGAACCAGCTATCACGGAGTTTGATTGGCCTTTCACCCCTAACCACAGGTCATCCCCCAACTTTTCAACGTTGGTGGGTTCGGCCCTCCACACGGTCTTACCCGCGCTTCAGCCTGCCCATGGCTAGATCACTCCGCTTCGGGTCTAGAACATGCGACTCAAACGCCCTCTTCAGACTCGCTTTCGCTACGGCTCCCCCACACGGGTTAACCTCGCCACATGCCACTAACTCGCAGGCTCATTCTTCAAAAGGCACGCCGTCACCCCTCAAGGCTCCGACGGATTGTAGGCGAACGGTTTCAGGTACTATTTCACTCCCCTCCCGGGGTACTTTTCACCATTCCCTCACGGTACTCGTCCGCTATCGGTCACCAGGAAGTATTCAGGCTTACCAGGTGGTCCTGGCAGATTCACGGCAGATTTCAGGAGTCCGCCGCTACTCGGGAACATCCATAGAAGACCAGCTGCTTTCACCTACCGGACTTTCACCGTCTACGGTCGGCCATTCCAGACCATTCGACTAACAACTGGTTTTGTAACTTCTTCGATGAGTGTCAGCTCACCACACAGAGTCCCACAACCCCGACCACGCAACCCCTGACAGGTATCACACGCAACCGGTTTAGCCTAAATCCGCTTTCGCTCGCCACTACTCACGGAATCACTATTTGTTTTCTCTTCCTACGGGTACTGAGATGTTTCACTTCCCCGCGTTCCCTCCACACACCCTATGAGTTCAGGTGCAGGTGACATCACATGACTGATGCCGGGTTACCCCATTCGGACACCCTGGGATCACAGCTCGGTTGACAGCTCCCCCAGGCCTATCGCGGCCTCCCACGTCCTTCATCGGCTCCTGGTGCCAAGGCATTCACCGTTCGCCCTTGACAACTTGACCACAAAGATGCTCGCGTCCACTGTGCAATTCTCAACAAACAACCAACCCACAACCCACAGCCCCACACCAGCAACACCACCCACACAAGAGCGACATCCGGTATGCGAGACCAGGCCATGCCTGGCAACCAACACCATGACACCAACAGTCACAGCAATCGGCACTGAAGCAAACAACACCAAAGGGTTGTTCCTTCAGGACTCAACAGGGTGCTAATCATTCCCCCACAGCCGCACCAACAGAAACTCTTTCCACACCACCCCCGCAAAGAGATGGCCGTACTCGAACCCGCCGGCCGTTGCCGAAAGAAAACTCGCCAGTGTCTCCGCCAATTGAGCACCCCGACCCGACATTCGCAGGTCGCGGGCTCCATACCAGCTTTCGCCGGATGGTGCTCCTTAGAAAGGAGGTGATCCAGCCGCACCTTCCGGTACGGCTACCTTGTTACGACTTCGTCCCAATCGCCAGCCCCACCTTCGACGGCTCCCTCCACAAGGGTTGGGCCACCGGCTTCGGGTGTTGCCGACTTTCGTGACGTGACGGGCGGTGTGTACAAGGCCCGGGAACGTATTCACCGCAGCGTTGCTGATCTGCGATTACTAGCGACTCCGACTTCACGGGGTCGAGTTGCAGACCCCGATCCGAACTGAGACCGGCTTTTTGGGATTCGCTCCACCTCACGGTATCGCAGCCCATTGTACCGGCCATTGTAGCATGCGTGAAGCCCTGGACATAAGGGGCATGATGACTTGACGTCATCCCCACCTTCCTCCGAGTTGACCCCGGCAGTCTTCGATGAGTCCCCGCCATAACGCGCTGGCAACATCGAACGAGGGTTGCGCTCGTTGCGGGACTTAACCCAACATCTCACGACACGAGCTGACGACAGCCATGCACCACCTGTCACCGGCCCCGAAGGACCCCACATCTCTGCAGGATTTCCGGCGATGTCAAACCCAGGTAAGGTTCTTCGCGTTGCATCGAATTAATCCGCATGCTCCGCCGCTTGTGCGGGCCCCCGTCAATTCCTTTGAGTTTTAGCCTTGCGGCCGTACTCCCCAGGCGGGGCGCTTAATGCGTTAGCTGCGGCACAGAGAACCGGAGAGGCCCCCCACACCTAGCGCCCAACGTTTACAGCGTGGACTACCAGGGTATCTAATCCTGTTCGCTCCCCACGCTTTCGCTCCTCAGCGTCAGTATCGGCCCAGAGACCCGCCTTCGCCACCGGTGTTCCTCCTGATATCTGCGCATTTCACCGCTACACCAGGAATTCCAGTCTCCCCTACCGAACTCTAGCCTGCCCGTATCGACTGCAGGCCCGCAGTTGAGCCACGGGTTTTCACAGTCGACGCGACAAGCCGCCTACGAGCTCTTTACGCCCAATAAATCCGGACAACGCTCGCGCCCTACGTCTTACCGCGGCTGCTGGCACGTAGTTGGCCGGCGCTTCTTCTGCAGGTACCGTCACTTGCGCTTCGTCCCTGCTGAAAGAGGTTTACAACCCGAAGGCCGTCATCCCTCACGCGGCGTCGCTGCATCAGGCTTCCGCCCATTGTGCAATATTCCCCACTGCTGCCTCCCGTAGGAGTCTGGGCCGTGTCTCAGTCCCAGTGTGGCCGGTCGCCCTCTCAGGCCGGCTACCCGTCGTCGCCTTGGTAGGCCATTACCCCACCAACAAGCTGATAGGCCGCGAGCCCATCCCAAGCCGAAAAACTTTCCACCCACAAACATGCGCCCATGAGTGAATATTCGGTATTAGCCCCCGTTTCCGAGGGTTATCCCAAAGCCTAGGGCAGGTTGCTCACGTGTTACTCACCCGTTCGCCGCTCGAGTACCCCGAAGGGCCTTTCCGCTCGACTTGCATGTGTTAAGCACGCCGCCAGCGTTCGTCCTGAGCCAGGATCAAACTCTCCAACAAAAACCTATTGGAAAAGCAAACCCCAGCAACAAAATGTTGTTGCCAAAGGAATCCCCACCAACCCGAAAGTTGGCACGGGGCATCATAAAACAATTTGGCACTGGCTTATCAAGCACCCTGTTGAGTTCTCAAAGAACAACCACACACCACAATGCCGCTCAGTTAGGGCGGTGGGCGGGTTGTCAATGCTGCTGTTTCGAGGATGTTGATGTTGATGGTGGCGTGGTAGTTGGTGCGGTCGATGGTGCCTTTGGCGCGGTGTTTGGAGATCGCGCGTTTGACCACGCGGGGGCTGATTCGGGTGCGGCGTGGGGGTAGCAGGTCGGCCAGGATTGCGCGGCCGATGGTGCCGACGAGGTCGATGACGGTGCCGGCGATGACACCAGCGGCTTGGGTGATCTGGTCTCGGGCGGCGTGGACGGCGATGGTGAAGCTGGCCCGGTCGGGGTTGGTCGTGGGCCGGCTGGCGGTGGCGTCAGCCATTGCCAGCCGGACCGCTTGGTAGGTGGTGAGCAGGGCGTGGACCTCTTGACTGATCCCGTTCGGGGTTCGGGCTCGTAGGACCCGTCCGCCCCGCAGGGTGGACTTCAACTCCAGATATGTCGTCTCGATCTCCCAGCGGTGGTGGTAGAGGGTGACCAGGTCCATGGCCGGGAAGCGGCGCTGGTCGGTGAGGGTGGTGATCAGCCGGTACCGGCCGACGTGGCGTTTACCGTTCATGCTCACGACGATCTCGGCGTCAACGACCCGGACCGTCATCGTGCCGATGACAGACAGCCAGGACCCGTCGCGATGGCGGCGGATGACGGGCAGCCGCCGGTCGTCCTTGTCGCGGATGAGCAGGTCAGCGCCGGTGCTGGCGAACTGTTCGATCATCTGACGGGCGGCGAACCCACGGTCGGCCAGCAGCAGCATGCCTGGGCGCAGGCAGCCCAACAGACGCCCCGCACACGTGAGTTCGCCAGTGCTGATGGGGGTGAACACCGCGTCGATGACAGCGCGGGTGCCGCACGCCACGACGGCGACCAGCCGCAGCATCGGATACCCCGACCCACCGTGGCTGCCCGCCTGACGCGGATAGACCGTCAGGTTAGCCGCCGTATCGGGCACGAACATGCTGGTGCCGTCGATCGCGCACACCAGCAGACCCCGCCACCGGGCGGCCCCCGCCGGCGGACCCGACAGCAACCGGAACAACGCCACCAGCGGCTTGTCCCCGACCCGACGGCGAGCCTGCGACAACGCCGAAGACGTCGGCAGCGCCACCGTCAACCCGTCCAGCCCAGCGACCAACCGAGCCCACACCTGCCGGTAACCGACCTCAGCGAACAGCCCCGCCGCGAGCAGCAGATACACCACCACCCGCGACGGCAGATCCCGCACCCGCGACTGCACACCACCGGCCTCAGCCAGAACGGCATCGACCATCTCGAACGGCACCTGCTGCGTCAACTCACCCAGATGGCCCGGCGCGAACCGCCCCGCAGCCACCCTGATCGTGGACGTGATGGCAGACTGTTCCAACGGCGGGGCTCCCGGTCCAGAGGCTGTCTTGGAGTGACAAACCTCTATACCGAGACCCCGCCGTCCACGTCTACACCCCGCTTGACATCCACCACACCGCCCTAACTGAGCGGCATTGGCGTTAACAGGGGACCCTTCCTTACACAAATCCGTACTACGGACTGCGTACCAGTACCCCGGGCGGCGGGCGTGGCGTGCATCGGTTACAACGATGGACGTGGAAAACCGCCCCCGCCGCCGGCTCCGGTCGGCCTCCGTGCAGCTCGGCGCGCTAACCGCCCTCGCGCTCGCCCTCTCCGGCTGCAACATGTCTTCCGACGACGACGATGACGACTGCGCCATGGGCCCGACCGGGGGCGGTGAGACAGTCGCCCTGGCCCTGCACACCCCGGCACCGTCGGTCGGCACGGCTGTCACGCGGGGCGCCCCGGAGCCGGTCGGCGCGTCCGTGCCGGACCGTGGCGGCTTCGGCACCCATCTCGCCTCCTGCGGCGGCTGAGCGTGCGTCGGGAGCAGGTCACCCCGCGACCCGACTGGGACGCGACGATCCGCGCGCAGGGGCTTGTGTACGTCGACACCGAGCTGCCCGACGGCGGGGTCATGTCGTACTGGGACGAGACCGCCGCGTACGCCTTCGACCTGGACGAGGTGCTGCGTCTGGAGGAGGCCACCGAGGAGTTGCACCGGATGTCGGTGGCCGCCGCCGAGCACGTGGTGGCCCGTGACCGGTACGAAGAGTTCGGGATCCCGCAGTGGGCGGCCGAGGCGGTGGCCCGGTCGCTGCGGGAGTCGCCGCCGACCCTCTACGGCCGGTTCGACCTCTGGTATGACGGCAGTTGGCCGCCGAAGCTGCTGGAGTACAACGCGGACACCCCGACCGCGCTGGTCGAGGCGAGCATCATCCAGTGGTACTGGCTGGAGCAGACCCGCCCGGAGCTGGACCAGTGGAACAGCCTGCACGAGCGGCTGGTGGGCGCCTGGGCGAAGATCGGCGCCGGCCTGCACGACCGCCGGGTGCACGTGGTCTGGTCGAACGAGGAGGAGAGCGGCGAGGACCACATGACGGCCGGTTACCTGGCCGAGACCGCCCGCCAGGCCGGGCTGGACGTGGAGCTGCTGCCGATCCAGGAGATCGGTTGGGACGGCCGTCGCTTCGTCGACACCGCCGACCGACCGGTCACCACCTGCTTCAAGCTCTACCCGTGGGAGTGGATGCTGGCTGAGCCGTACGGGCCGCTGGCGCTGGATCCGGGTACGCCGACCACCTGGATCGAGCCGGCCTGGAAGCTGCTGCTGTCGAACAAGGCGTTGTTGGCTGTGCTCTGGGAGCTGTACCCGGGGCACGAGCTGCTGCTGCCGGCGTACCTGGACTCGCCGCGCGGCATGACCGAGTACGTCGCCAAGCCCCTGCTCGGTCGGGAGGGCGCCGCCGTGCGGATCGTCACGGAAAGTGAGGAGATCACGAATCCGGGCGATTATGGCAGTGAGGGGTTCTGCTATCAGGAGTTCCGTGCACTGCCCCAATTCGACGGGAGTCACCTGGTCCTGGGCGCATGGGTGGTGGACGGCGAATCGGCCGGGGTGGGGTTGCGAGAGAGCGCCAGCCTGATCACTGATGGTTACGCCAGATTCCTTCCGCACTACATCGACGCGCCACGTCCGGGGTGAGTCGTCTACCGTTGGAGTGTGAACTTCGACGCGTACGCCCGGACCGGAGTTGACCTTGTCAACGCCCGCCTGGACGACCTCGACGACCTGCGGGCCATCTTCTGCGACGACCACGAGTGGATGCGCGACGAGGTCGCGGAACGGGATCTTGCCACCTTCCGGCGCGCACAGAAGCGGCTGCGGGACGTCTTCGAGTACGGCACCACCGGGCGGGACGGCCAGGCGGTCGCCGAGCTGAACTCGCTGCTGGAGGTCCACCCGGTGCAGCCCCGCATCTCGGGGCACGACTCCAGCGACTGGCACATGCACGCCACCGGCCGGGGCGCCTCGGTCAGCTCGGAGTACCTGGCCGGCGCGGTCTGGGGCCTGTCGGTCTGGCTCTGCGAGTACGGCAGTGCCCGTTTCGGGGTCTGCGCCGACGACCGCTGCGGCAACGTCTACCTGGACACCTCGTCGAACTGCTGCCGCCGGTTCTGCTCGGAACGCTGCGCCACCCGCTCGCACGTGGCCGCCCACCGTGCCCGTAAGCGGGCCGCCGTGCCGGCCCAGAGCGATCCGCTGACGTCGGTCTCCTGACCGGTCCCGCGTCGTCGGACGCGACCTCCGGCGCCGTCCGGGCCGGACGCGGCCGAAGCCGGTCCTTCCCGACGAGACGCGACCGAGTCAGGCCGCCTCGACCGGGGACGGGGTGTTCAGGTGCTGGCGGGCGAAGGCCAGCGCCTCCCGCAGGTCCGCCTCGCGCACCTGTCGACTCTTCGCGCCCCGGGTGGTCACCTCGACCGCCACCGAGCCGGTGAAGCCCCGACCGGCCAGCGAGCGCAGCAGCTCGGCGCAGGGCTGGGTGCCGCGCCCGGGCACCAGGTGCTCGTCGCGACCCTCACCGGTGCCGTCACCGAGGTGCACGTGCGCCAGCCCGGCACCCATCCGGTCGGCCATCTCCAGGGCGTCGGTGTGCGAGGCGGCGCAGTGCGACAGGTCGAGCGTGTACGAGCGGTGACCCGTCTCGGTCGGATCCCAACCGGGCGCGTACGGCACGAACTGCCGTCCGGCCATCCGCACCGGGTACATGTTCTCCACCGCGAACCGCAGCCCGCCGAACTCGTCGGCCACCGTGTCCAGCCCCTCGGCGAAGCTGCGGGCGTAGTCCCGCTGCCAGGTGAACGGCGGGTGCACCACCACGGTCGGTGCCTGGATCGTCTCGGCCAGCATCGCCGCCCGGCGCAGCCGCTCCCACGGGTCGGTGCTCCACACCCGCTGGGTCACCAGCAGGCAGGGGGCGTGCACGCTGAGCACCGGCACGCCGTAGTGGTCGGACAACCCGCGCAGCGCGCCGGCGTCCTGGCTGACGGCGTCGGTCCAGACCATCACCTCGATCCCGTCGTAGCCGAGCTCCGCGGCGAGTTGGAACGCCGCCGCGGTCCGCTCAGGGAAGACCGAGGAACTGGACAGGAGCACCGGGACGCGGGAAGTCACACCACCGAGGGTAGCCCCCGGCCATTGCACTAATCCGATGTTAATCCGTGAATCGGATTCTACGGACACCTGGTGTCACATCGGGTCGCGGCCCGGTCTCACACCGGCGCGAGCCGATCCAACCGGTCCAGGATCACGCCCTCGCGCAGCGCCCAGGGGCAGATGTCCAGCGAGTCGACTCCGAGTCGGCGCATGACCGCCTCGGCCACCACGGCACCGGCCAGGAGCTGGTGCGACCGGCCGGCGCTCACCCCCTCCAACTCGACGAGCTGGGCCGGTGGGATGTGCCGGATGAAGCCGAGCACCTGCCGCAGCCCCGAGCGGGTCAGCCGACGCCGGGCCCAGAGCCCGGCACCGCTGGGCGCGGCGCCGGCGAGCCGGGCCAGCGTGCGGAACGTCTTGGAGGTGGCCACCGACCGGTCCCAGCCCACCCCGGTCATCCGCTCGACCACCGGCTCCAACAGGCCGTCGACGTACTCGCGCAGCTCGTCCACGGTCTCCGGCGCGGGCGGACGGCCGCTCTGCGGGTCCACACCGAGCCGGTCCCGGGTCAGCCGACCGGCACCCAGCGGCAGCGAGACCGCCAGGTCCGGGTTCTCGTCGATGCCGGCCGCGATCTCCAGCGAGCCGCCGCCGATGTCCAGCACCAGCAGCCGACCGGCGGACCAGCCGAACCACCGCCGCACGGCGAGGAACGTCATCCGCGCCTCGTCCGCGCCGGGCAGGACCTCCAGGCGTACGCCGGTCGCCTCCCGGACCCGCGCCAGCACCTCGGCGGCGTTGGTGGCCTCGCGTACCGCCGAGGTGGCGAAGGCGAGCAGCTCGTCCACGCCCAGGGCATCGGCTGAGGCGCGGGCCGCGCCGACGGCCTCCACCAGGGCGTCCGCACCGGTGTCGCGGAGTGCGCCGTCCGGGCCGATCTGCTCGGCGAGCCGCAGCACCACCTTCTCCGAGTGCGCCGGCCACGGGTGCGCGCCGCGATGGGCGTCCACCACCAGCAGGTGCACCGTGTTCGAACCGACATCGAGGACACCCAGTCGCATGGGGAAACACTAGGGCCAAGGTTCGCGTCACTCACCGGCCATCCCCCTGCACCACGCGTACGCTGGGCCGAGTGACAGGGCAGATCGAACTCCGCGTGCTGGTGGACGACCCGGCGGACCCGCGCAGCCGTGAGGTGCCGCTGGACTTCCCTCGGGAGTGGATCGAGTTCGTCGACCCGGCCGACGAGCGGCACCTGATCCGGGCCGACCTCACCTGGCTGCTGTCCCGGTGGACCTGCGTCTTCGGGCAGGGCTGCCACGGCATCATCGCCGGCCGCTCCGCCGACGGCTGCTGCTCGCACGGCGCGTTCTTCACCGACTCCGACGACGAGAAGCGGGTACGCGGCGCGGTGAAGCGGCTGACCCCGCAGACCTGGCAGCACTACCGGCGCGGCACCAAGAACTGGACCGAGAACGACACCGTGGACGGCAAGAACCCGGCGCGGCGTACCGCCACCCAGGGTCCGGACGCACCGTGCGTCTTTCTCAACGACGCCGACTTCCCCGGCGGCGGCGGATGCGCGCTGCACGCCCAGGCGCTGCGCGACGGGGTGCACCCGCTGGAGTACAAGCCGGACGTCTGCTGGCAGTTGCCGGTCCGGCGGGACCAGGAGTGGGTGAAGCGGCCGGACAACACCAAGGTGCTGGTCTCCACGTTGGCCGAGTTCGACCGGCGGGGCTGGGGCGCGGGCGGGCACGACCTCGACTGGTGGTGCACGTCCTCCACCGACGCCCACGTCGGCAGCGAACCGATGTACCTCTCCTACGGGCCTGAGCTGACCGCCCTGGTCGGCGCCGCCGCGTACGCCCGGCTGGCCGAGCTGTGCGCGGCGCGGGTCCGGCAGGGCCTGGTCGCCCCGCACCCGGCCGACCCGGCCTGACGACCGGTCGCCGGTCGGTGGATCACGGCTCGAACTTGTAGCCCAGACCACGCACCGTCACGATGTGGCGCGGCGTGGACGGCTCCGGCTCGATCTTGGAGCGCAGGCGCTTGACGTGGACGTCCAGCGTCTTGGTGTCGCCCACGTAGTCGGCGCCCCAGACGCGGTCGATCAACTGTCCCCGGGTCAGCACCCGGCCGGCGTTGCGCAGCAGCAGTTCGAGCAGCTCGAACTCCTTGAGCGGCAACTGCACCGCGCCCCCGTCGACGGTCACCACGTGCCGTTCGATGTCCATCCGGACCGGGCCGGCGGCCAAGGTCGGCAGGCCCGACTCGGTCGTCTCGACGGTCTGCCGGCGCAGCACCGCCCGGATCCGGGCGACCAGTTCGCGGGGAGAGTACGGCTTGGTGACGTAGTCGTCGGCACCGATCTCCAGGCCGACCACCTTGTCGATCTCGCTGTCCCGGGCGGTGACCATGATGATCGGCACGTGCGACCGCTGCCGGAGCTGCCGGCAGACCTCGGTCCCGGACATCTCGGGCAGCATCAGGTCGAGCAGGACGATGTCGGCCCCGGTCCGGTCGAACTCGGTCAGCGCCGACGTGCCCGTGGCGGCCACGGAGACCTCGAACCCCTCCTTGCGGAGCATGTACGACAGGGCGTCGGAGAAGGACTCCTCGTCCTCGACCACCAGTACGCGGCTCAACGGTGTTTCCCTTCGATCCGGGTCGGACCGGGCGGTGCCCGGCCTGATCCATGTGTGGTTCAGACCTGCCGGAGGTCGGCCGGGCCGGCCTCGATCCCACCGGCCGGCAGTGCCGCCAGCAGGTCGTCCGGCGGTCGGGCCGGCAGCCGGAGGGTGAACGTCGACCCACCACCAAGAGTGCTCGTCACGTACACCCGGCCGCCATGGTTGCTCGCGATGTGTTTGACGATGGCCAGCCCCAGGCCGGTACCGCCGGTGGAGCGGGACCGGGCCTGGTCGGCCCGGTAGAACCGTTCGAAGATCCGGTCCACGTCGGTGGGCGCGATCCCGATGCCCTGGTCCGCCACGGCGATCTCCACGTGATCGTCGGTGGCGCGCGTGGTGATCCGTACCGTGGTGTCCTCGCCCGAGTAGTTCACGGCGTTCTCCACCAGGTTCGCCACCGCCGTGGCCAGTTGGCTGTCGCTGCCGTACACGGTCAGCCCCCGGCCGGAGTCGGCCGTCACCCGGACCCGGCGGGCGGCGGCCGTGGTCCGGGTCCGGTCCACCACCTCGGAGATGACCCAGTCCACCGCGACCGGTTCGGGGGCCGGCTGCGGCTCGGCGCCCTGGAGGCGGGTCAGCTCCAGCAGTTCCTGCACCAGCCGCCCCAAGCGGGTCGACTCGTGCTGGATCCGCTCGGCGAACCGCCGGGCCGCCACCATGTCCTCGGAGAGGTCCGGCCGGTCACCGCCGGCCGGTTCGGTGGCGTCGAGCAGCGCCTCGGCGAGCAGTTGCAGCGCGCCGATCGGGGTCTTCAGCTCGTGGCTGACGTTGGCCACGAAGTCGCGTCGCACCCGGGCCAGCCGGTGCGACTCGGTCACGTCGGTCGCCTCCACGGCGATGTAACCGCCGCCCAGGCCCATCGCCCGCAGGTGCACGCCGAGCGGATTGTCCCCGGCGTTGTCGCGGCCCCGGGGCAGGTCCAGCTCGATCTCGCGGCGTACGCCGGTGCGGCGTACCTGCCCGGCCAGCGTACGGACCAGCGGGTGGGCGATGATCGAGCCCGGCCGGCCACCGGTCCGTAGCAGGCCCAGGGCCCGGGCCGCCGGATTGACGAGCACGGGTACGTCCTCGGGGTCGAGCACCACCACTCCGGCACGCAGCGAGTCGATCGCGCGGCGGCCGAGCCCGACCTGCACCTCGTCGACGATCGTGTGCCTCCCCCTACCGAGCCGGAGACCGGCCCACCCACGTCCGGCGGAGCCCGCCGACCGGCGCGCCGCCGGGACGAACCGGGACAGCGACAGTCCGGCGACCAGCCCGACCACCAGGGCCGAGGCCACTCCCACCGTCACCGCCCACGTCACCCGGCGATCGTAGGGTCATTCTCGACCCGGCTACCGTACGGAACGGGACGAAGCACTCTCACTTCCGGGAAAGTTCACCTGCGCGTCCGGCTCAGTTCACCGGCGTTCACCTGAGGTCCTCCCGGTGCTCCTAGCTTGGGCGGCGTACCTGCACGAACCCTCGCCGGCGCGGTGCCGGCGCCGACCGACAGGACGTGAGCATGCGCGACGAGTTCCGGGCCGATCTCGAGACGGTCAGCCAGATGCTGGTGGAGATGGCCGAGGGGGTGCGGGCGGCGCTGCGCCAGGCCACCCGGGCCCTGCTCACCGCCGACCGGCAGGCGGCCGAATCGGTGATCGCGGGGGACGCCGGGATCGACGCGCTCTACCGGCAGGTGGAGGAGCGGGTCTGTGACCTGCTGGCCCGCCAGGCACCGGTCGCGTCGGACCTGCGCGCCATGATCACCGCCCTGCACGTCGCCGCCGACCTGGAACGGATGGGCGACCTGGCCGACCACGTCGCCAAGACCGCGCTGCGCCGGCACCCGTCGCCGGCCGTGCCGGCGGAGCTGCGGCCGGTCTTCACCGACATGGCCGGCATCGCCGACCGGATGGCCGAGAAGATCGCCTCGGTGCTGGCGCGTCCCGACGCCACCGTCGCCGCCGAGCTGGACAGCGACGACGACGCGATGGACGAGCTGCACAAGGGGTTGTTCGGGGTGCTGCTCGGCGAGGACTGGCCGTACGGCGTGGAGACGGCCATCGACGCCACCCTGCTCGGACGCTTCTACGAGCGGTTCGCCGACCACGCGGTGAACAGCGGCGAGCACGTGGTCTACCTGATCACCGGCGAGCCCGTCACCCCGGCCTGAGAGCGAAGGAAGGGCCCCCTGCTAACGCCTCGCGTATAGCAGGGGGCCCTTCCTAACGTCCGAGCCCGACGGGCCGGGTGCGGGCGTCAGCGGCCCTGGTTGGCCACCGCGGCGGCGGCAGCCTTGGCGGCCTCCGGGTCGAGGTAGGTGCCGCCCAGCGTCTGCGGACGCAGCTGCGGGTCCAGGTCGTAGCGCAGCGGGATCCCGGTCGGGATGTTGAGCTTGGCGATCGCCTCGTCGCTGATCTGGTCCAGGTGCTTCACCAGCGCCCGCAGCGAGTTGCCGTGCGCCGCCACCAGCACGGTCCGACCGGCCAGGATGTCCGGCACGATCGAGTCGTACCAGTAGGGCAGCATCCGGTCGACGACGTCCTTGAGGCACTCGGTGCGGGGCATCAACTCGGTCGGCAGCAGCGCGTACCGCGGGTCACCGACCTGCGACCACTCGTCGTCGTCCGCGATCGGCGGCGGCGGGGTGTCGTACGAGCGGCGCCAGAGCATGAACTGCTCCTCGCCGTACTCGTTCAGGGTCTGCTTCTTGTCCTTGCCCTGCAGGGCGCCGTAGTGCCGCTCGTTGAGCCGCCACGACCGGCGCACCGCGATCCAGTGCCGGTCGGCGGCGTTCAACGCCAGTTCGGCGGTGCGGATGGCGCGGCGCATCACGCTCGTGTGCACCACGTCGGGGAGCAGGTCGTGCTCGCGCAGCAGCTCGCCGCCGCGGCGCGCCTCGTTCTCCCCCTTCGCGGTCAGGTCCACGTCGACCCAGCCGGTGAAGAGGTTCTTGGCGTTCCAGTCGCTTTCGCCGTGCCGCAGCAGGACCAGCGTCCCGACGGTGGGTCCCTCGCTAGCTGTCATGCGGATCATCCTGCCGCAACCCGCGAGTGGACGCGCGGGAAGGGGGGTGACGACCACCACGTGGAAAACGGCGTGACCGGGCTTCCGGCCGACATCTAAGTTGTAAGGGATCATCTCGATCATTGGTCATTACCGAAACGGGGGTGCGCCCAGGTGCGCGCGATACGGGGCTGGTTCCGGGACACCACAGGCGGTCTACCGACGACCTTCTGGTACCTCTGGACCGGAACGCTGATCAATCGCCTCGGCTCGTTCGTCCTCGTCTTCCTCGCGATCTACCTGACCCAGGAACGCGGCTTCTCGGCCTCCCAGGCGGGCCTGGTGATCGGCGCGTGGGGCGTCGGCGGCGCGGTCGGCACCACCGCCGGCGGTACGCTCACCGACCGGTGGGGACGGCGACCCACCCTGCTCACCGCCCACCTCGGCGCGGCGACCATGATGCTCGCCCTCGGCTTCGCCCGGGACCTGTCGACCCTCGCGGCGGGAGCGCTGCTGCTCGGCCTCTTCGCCGAGGCGGCCCGGCCGGCGTTCGGCGCCATGATGATCGACGTCGTGCCGGAGCGGGACCGGTTGCGCGCGTTCTCGCTCAACTACTGGGCGATCAACCTCGGCTTCGCCTGCGCGGCGGTGCTGGCCGGCTTCGCCGCCCAGGCCGGTTACCTGCTGCTGTTCGTGGTGAACGCGTCGACCACACTGGTCACCGCACTGATCATCTTCATCCGGGTACGGGAGACGCGCACCGTGAGCGTGGGGATGCCCCGCGACGGCAAGCGCCCCGGCGCCCTGCGCACCATCCTCACCGACCGGGTGTACCTGGGCTTCGTGGCACTGAACCTGCTCGGGGCGCTGGTCTTCCTCCAGCACATCTCGATGCTGCCGATCGCGATGGCCGACTCGGGCCTGAGCCCCGCCACGTACGGCTCGGTGATCGCGCTCAACGGGGTCCTCATCGTCGCCGGCCAGCTCTTCGTACCCCGGCTGATCCGGGGCCGCAACCGCTCGCACGTGCTCGCCCTGGCGGCGGTGGTGATGGGCGTCGGCTTCGGGCTGACCGCCTTCGCCGACGTGGCCTGGTTCTTCGGGCTCACCGTGCTGATCTGGACGTTGGGCGAGATGCTCAACTCGCCGTCCAACGCCACCCTCATCGCCGAACTCTCCCCCGGTGAGCTGCGTGGCCGATACCAGGGCGTCTTCTCGCTCTCCTGGCAGCTCGCCGGAGCCGCCGCACCGATCCTCGGCGGCCTGGTGCGGGAGCAGGCCGGCAACGCCACCCTCTGGCTGGGCTGTGCCGCCATCGGTGCCGTGATGGCGGTCGGCCACCTGGTCTCCGGACCGGCCCGGGAGCGGCGTGCGCTGGCGCTGCGGACCGCCGGTGCCGCCCCCGTGGTGACCGTCCAGTCGACCGCACCGCAGCCGGCGGCGCCCCAGGCGGCCGAGCCGGTGGCGACCACCCGGAGCTGAGTCCGCCCCTCGTCCCACCCCTCCGACCGGCTCGGGCAAGATCTGTTAGGTAACCGAACAGATCGGGAGGTCGGGGTGCGGGCCGCAGACCAGCACGAGCGCGGTACGGCCACCGGGCCGCGCCGCTGGCTCGCCGACACGGCAGGTGGACTGCCCGCCACCTTCTGGTACCTCTGGGCCGGGCTGCTGATCAACCGAGCCGGCGCGTTCGCGATGCTCTTCCTGTCGCTCTACCTGACCGCCGCCCGAGGAGCCAGCGCGTCGCTGGCCGGGGTGGTGGTCGGGGCGTACGGGGCCGGTGGGGCGATCGGGGTACTGCTCGGCGGGGTGCTGGCCGACCGCTGGGGCCGCCGGTCGACCCTGGTGGCCGCGCACCTGGTCACCGCCGGGCTGATGGTCGCGTTGGCACTGAGCCAGCACCTCGCGGTCATCGCGGCGCTCGCCCTGCTGGTCGGCGTGACGCACTCGATGCCCAGCCCGGCGTTCGTCGCGGCGATCGTCGACGTGGTGCCGGAACACCGCCGCTCGCGCGCCTTCAACCTCCAGTTCTGGGCGTTCAACCTGGGCATGGCGGTGGCCTCGCTGCTGGCCGGACTGCTGGCCGAGGCGAGCTACGTCGCGCTCTTCCTGGTGGACGCCGCCGCCACGCTGGCCACCGCGCTGCTGATCGCGTGGAAGGTCCCGGAGACGATGCCCGCCAGGTCCACACCACCGGCGGGTACGGCACCACCGCCGCCGACCTCCGTCCGGCGACGTACCCGCCGCCCCGGGCTGCACACCGCGCTCACCGACCGGCACTTCCTGGTCTTCGTCGGGCTGACCTTCGTGCTGGCGGTCCTGACCATGCAGGCGTCGACGATCATGCCGCTGGCGATGCGCGCGGACGGGCTCGGCCCCTCCGCGTACGGCTCGGTGGTGGCTCTCGGCGGGGTGCTGATCGTGCTGGGGCAACTCTTCGTACCCCGGCTCATCGACCGGCACCGCAAGGGCACCGTCCTCGCCGCCTCCACGGCGTTGCTGGCGGTCGGCTTCGGGGCGTTGGCGTTCGCCGACCGCCTCGCCTTCTACCTGGGCGCCTGCGTGGTCTGGACGGTCGGCTCCATGCTCGCCGCGCCGCCGAACGCGCAGATCAACGCCGACCTGGCCCCACCGGCGCTGCGGGCCCGCTACCAGTCGGTGTTCTACCTGGCCTTCCCGGCGGCGTCGTTCGTGGCGCCGACGCTCGGCGGCTTCAGCCTCCAGCAGTGGGGCGACGGGCACTGGCTGATCGTCGGCGCGCTGGGGCTGGCGGCGGCCGGCGGCCACCTGCTCGCCGGACCGGCCCGGGACCGCCGGGTGGCCGCGCTACGGCGGGCCCCGGCCGAGCCGGTCGGCACCTCGGTCGCCGCCGCATCCTGAGACACGGCCGGCCCCGAGAACGCGTGGTGCCCGGTACGCGGGGCGTACCGGGCACTCGCGTCGTACGACCGGCGGCGGCGGGCGGCACTCACCCCCGTAAGCGACGCCCGCTCACGCCGCCGGTCCAAACAGGTGGGGCACCGTCCCCCAACGGTGTTGATCCACCCGTCCCCCGACACCCCACTCGGTGCACGGACCTGATCGATCCGCCGCTCCCCCGAACGTTTCCGAGCGTGGCGCGGTGTAATAAAGCTAGTTCGGCCAGCGGGGGCGATTCAACTCGAACGGCTGTCTCGCCCGTCACAACGCGCAGTTGGAGTCCCCTGAGCTGCGTGTTTGCCCCTGCTTGGCGCCAACAGCGGGTACCCGACCGAGATTCCCGCAAACCTCAGCCGTCCTCCCGATCGGGTGACTCCGTCCGGAAGAAGTTGCTCGGTCGACCGTCCCGCAGCTGCTCCTGGAAGATCAGGTTCAGCCTCCGCAGATCGAAGGTGCGGAACCACTCCTCCCAGGTAATCTCGCGGATCCGGCTGCTCTCCCGGTAACCCGGGATGTTGAACGTCAGCACCCCGGCCCGACCGTCCCGCTCGGTACCGTTGATGGTCGCCGGCTTCGCACCGCGCGCCTGGGCCCACCGCCGGATCACGTCGTGGTCGGTGGTGACCAGGCTGCGACCGGGACGCTCCGGCCGGTCCTGGAGCGAGGAGATAACCTGCGACGACCGGACCGACCGCGCGGTCGACCCACCGGTACGCACCGCCCCGCCCCGCGACGACGTGGCCTTCGCCGCCCCGGTGCGGCCCGACGTGGCCTTCCGGGCCGTGCTCGTGCGGGCCGCACCGGTCGTGTTCCGGCCCGGACCCGCCGTCGTCTTCCGGGCCGCCGTCGTCTTCCGGGCCGCTGTCGTCTTCCGGGCCGCTGTCGTCCTGCCGGCCGTCGTCGCCTTGGCGGCGGTGGCCGTCTTCCGGGCCGTCGTCGCCTTGGCGGCTGCCGTCGCCCTGCTGGCTGCCGTCGCCTTCCGGGTCGACGTCGCCTTGCTGGCCGATGGCGCCTTGCTGGCCGATGGCGCCTTGCGGGCGGTGGTCGCCTTGCGGGCCGACGTCGTCTTGCGGCCTGTCGTCGCCTTGCTGGCCGATGTCGTCTTGCGGGCGGTGGTCGTCTTTCGCGCCGGGCCCGACGTGGTCCTGCGGGCCGTCGTGGTCGTCCGGGCCGTGGTCGCCTTCCGGGCCGGAATCGCCTTCCGGGCGGTCGTCGCCTTGCGGGCCGTGGCCGCCTTCCGGGCGGGCGTGGCCTTGCGGGCCGGAGTCGACCTGCGGGCGGTGGTCGCCTTGCCGGCCACGGTGCTGGTCTTGCGGGCCGAGGTGGTGCTCCGGGCCGCGCTGGTGCTCTTCCGGGCGGTGGCCGCCTTGCGGGTCGTTGCGGTCGTCGCCTTCCGGGCCGACGCTGCGCGCTTAGCCGGTGCCGCCTTCGCCCGGCCCGGAGCGATGCGGGACGACGTGGTCTGCCGCGTACCGGACGCCTTCGTCGCCTTGGCCCGACCGGCCGGACCACTGCTGCGACGGGCGGCACCACCGGACCGCAGGGTCTTCGCCAGCGCCTTCACCAGCTCCGGCTTGCGCAACGCGGAGATGCCCGAGACGCCGTACCGCCGCAACTGGCCCCGGATGTCCTCCGCCCGCATCTGCGAGATATCCGACTCCGACATCCGTCCGCTGCTGCTGCTCCGTCGGGTGGTGCTGGTCGCGGTCCCGCCGCGACCCGAGCTGCTTCGCTGAGCCATGGACGCTCACGCTCCTCGACACTTGGTCTCGGCGCGGCGGGTCCCGAACGCCGCACCGCGCGGTGCGGCGGCTTACCCGTCAGGAGCGCTCCGAATCCCCGAACGTGCCGAACGGCTCGTCCCGCTGCGGAGACGTCTTGCCCCGCGACGCCAACGGCTCGTCGTACGGAGCAGGCTCGTCGTGCGGAACAGGCTCGGCCTGCGGAGACGGCTCGGCCTGCGGAGACGGCTCGACGAGGTGCGCGAAGGCGGCGAGGTTCGCGGTGGATTCGCCCCGCTTGACCCGCCACTCCCACTCCCGCCGGATCGAACTGCCAAAGCCGATCTCCAGCATCGTGTCGAAGGACTCGTCGGCGTAGGTAAGTACCGCGCCGAGCAGCCGGTCGAGTTCGTCGGCGTCGACACCGGCGGGGTTGACCCGACCGGTCAGGTAGACGTCGCCGACCGCGTCGACGGAGAACGACACCCCGTACATCCGGGCGTTGCGCTGCAACAGCCACGCCCACAGTTCCTCGCGCCGCTCGTCCGGCTGGCGCATCACGAACGCCTCGATCCGCAGTGCGTGCTCGCCGACGATCAGGTTGCAGATCGTCTTGAGCTTGTGCGTACCGGGCAGGGTCACCACGTACGACCCCGGGCCGGTGGACTCCCAGTCCAACTCCCGCTCGGCGCAGACCGACTCGATCAGGGCCCCAAGGTCACTCATCGGATCAACTCTACGGCCGGCACTGTCCGTACGCCGTGCTGCCGAGGTGTTAGGAAGGGACCCCTGCTATGCACGAGGCGTTAGTAGGGGGCCCTTCCTTACACGCAGCCCTTACACGCAGCCCTTTCGCGCAGCCCTTCGCGCAGCCGTTACGCGCAGCCCGCTACCAGGCGCGGGACGCGGTCAGCTCGGCGGTGAGGCGGGCACGGTGGGCAGCCATCGCCTCGCCGTAGACCGTCAGCAGGCTGGCGGCGGTGCGGTGCCAGGAGAAGTCGCGAGCGTGTCGAGCCGCCGCCACGGACAGCTCGGCCCGGCGGGCCCGGTCCGGCAGCAGGCGGCCGAGCGTACGCGCCCAGTCGACGGGGTCGTGCCCACGGACCAGTACGCCGCTGACCTGATCGCGTACGGCGGTCACCAGACCGCCCACGGCGGCGGCCACCACCGGCGTACCGCAGGCCTGGGCCTCCAGCGCGACCAGCCCGAAACTCTCGTTGTACGACGGCACCGCGACCAGATCGGCTGCCTGGTAGAGCAGGGGCAGGTCGGCGCCGGTGCGCGGCGGCAGGAAGTGCACCCGGTCGGCGACACCGAGCGTGGCGGCCAGTTCGATCAGCGCGGTGGGCCGGTCCAGTCCGCTGCCGCTGGGGCCGCCGCAGATCACCACCGCCACCTCCTGCGCCAGGACCGGGTCCCGGTCACGTAGCGCTGCGATCGCGCGGATCAGCACGTCCGGGGCCTTGAGTGGCTGGATCCGGCCGACGAAGGCGACCAGGTGGCCCTGGACGGGCAGGCCGAGCCGGGTACGGGCGGCGACGGTGGCGCCCTCCCGGTCGCCGGAGAGCGGCCGGAACCGGTCGAGGTCCACGCCGGGTTCGACGACCGCGACCCGGGTCGGGTCGGCGTCGTACCTGTCGATCAGGTCCCGGGCCTCGACCTCGGTGTTGGCCACCAGCCGGTCGGACTCGGCTACCACCTGTTCCTCGCCGATCACCCGGGCCTTGGGTTCCGGCCGGTCCCCGGCGGCGAGCCGCGCGTTCTTCACCTTGGCCAGGGTGTGCGCGGTGTGCACCAGCGGTACGCCCCAGCGCTCCTTGGCCAGCCAGCCGACCTGGCCGGAGAGCCAGTAGTGGGAATGGATCAGGTCGTAGTGGCCCGGTGGGCGGGCCGCCTCGGCACGCAGCACTCCGGCGGTGAAGGCGCAGAGCTGGCCGGGCAGTTCCTCCTTGGTCAGTCCTTCGAGCGGACCGGCCATCACGTGCCGTACCTGCACGCCCGGGGCGACTTCCACCACCGGGGGCAGGTCGCCGGAGGTGGCGCGGGTGAAGATCTCCACCGCCACGTCCGCCTCGGCGAGCCGCCGGGCGACCTCCAGGATGTAGACGTTCATGCCGCCCGCGTCGCCGGTACCCGGCTGGTGCAGGGGTGAGGTGTGCACCGAGAGCGTCGCGATCCGCCGGGGGCGGGGCCACGGCAGGGCACCGCGCTGACGTCCTACACCGGTGTGCATTTCCGCCACGTCCGCTCCCTTTGCCACGGTTGATGCCGTCGCGCACGACCGGCGCTCCTGCGTCAACCTCCACGCCGGATGTCATCTTCCCGATCGGCGGCCGGAAATACGCCGTCCAGGTGCCCCGGCGTGACCGACCTCATCACCGGGGTGCCGCTTCCGGCGACCACAGGAGAGGCGAGAATGGCCGGATGAGTCGTGTCGCCGTCGTCACCGGAGCCGCCAGCGGGGTCGGCGCGGCCACCGCCCGTCGACCGGCTCACGAGGGCCGCCACCTCCTCGTCGCACCGGCAGCGCGGCCCAGGGTCCACCGGGCGAGCTGAGCCGGTTCGCACGATGGCGACGCGGGCATCCCGGCCGCTCGGTGTGGTGACCCGGGGCACCACGAATCCCAACCGGCTGCGCCGGGTGGACAACTGGATGGTGGAGAACTGCGCGGACGCGCTGCGGGCCGCGCCGGACCCGCTGGTGGTCGACCTCGGGTACGGTGCCACGCCGGTGACGGCGGTGGAGCTGCGCGCCCGGCTGGCCGCGCGGGTCCGTACCGACGTGCGGGTGGTCGGGCTGGAGATCGATCCGGTACGCGTCGACGCCGCCCAGCCCGCCGCCGACCCGCCCGGACTCACCTTCGCCCGGGGCGGCTTCGAGCTGGCCGGGCTCCGGCCCACCGTGGTCCGCGCCTTCAACGTGCTGCGGCAGTACGACGAGAGCGAGGTGGCCGCCGCCTGGGCCACCGTGCTCGCCGGGCTGGCCCCGGGCGGCCTGCTGGTGGAGGGCACCTGCGACGAGCCGGGCCGACTCGGCAGCTGGATCCTGCTCGACTCCACCGGCCCTCGTACGCTGACCCTGGCCGCCCGGCCGACCACCCTGGAGAGTCCGGCCGAGTTGGCCGAACGGCTGCCCAAGGCGCTGATCCACCGGAACGTGCCAGGCGAGCCGATCCACGACCTGATCCGGGCTCTCGACGACGCCTGGCGGGCTGCCGCCGGCTACGCCCCCTTCGGCCCGCGCCAACGTTGGCTGCGCGCGGTCTCCACGGTCCGCACCCAGGGCTGGCCCGTGCTGCGCCGCCCCCGCGAGTGGCGTCAGGGCCAGCTGACGATCCCCTGGCCCGCCGTCGCCCCGCGAGGCCGCGGGCAGGGACGCGTGTAAGGAGGGGTCCCCTACTAACGCCTCGTGTATAGGAAGGGTCCCTTCCTTACATCTCGGCCGCACCCACCGACGACCGCGCGGCGCGGCGGGCGGGTGCGGGTGCGGGTGCGGGGTCAGATGGTGCAGTTGACGAGGACGGGTTCGGGGTGGAGCGTCACGGCGAAGCGGGCCTCGACCGTGTCGCGGATCTCGCGGGCCAGCGTGATCAGGGCGTCGGTGCTGGCGGTGCCGGACTGGTTGGTCAGCGCCAGGGTGTGCTTGCTGGAGATGGCGACGCCCTCGGGGCCGGGGTGGCCCTTGCCGAAGCCCGCCTTGTCGATCAGCCAGGCCGCACTGATCTTGACCCGGTCCCCGGCGCCCGGCCAGGCCGGTGGCTCACCGATGTCGGCGGCCCGCTGCCGCAGCAGTTCGTAGCCGGCGGTGTCCAGCACCGGGTTGGTGAAGAACGAGCCGACCGAGCGGGTGTCCGGGTCGGTCGGGTCCAGCACCATGCCCTTGCCGGCGCGCAGCCGCAGCACGGTGGCGCGTGCCTGGGCCGCCGGCACCCGGTCGCCGACCGAGACACCGAGCGTCCGGGCCAGTTCCGCGTAGCGCACCGGGCCGGACAGCGGCGAGCGGGTCAGTCGGAAGTCGACCGAGAGCACCACCAGCCGTTGGCTGTACTTGAAGACGCTGGCCCGGTACGCGAAGCCACAGTCCACGGTGGGGACGGTCGTCATCTCTCCGGTGACGCGATCGTAGACCTGTACGCCGACGATGGTGTCCGCGACCTCCTGCCCGTACGCTCCGACGTTCTGGATCGGGGTCGCTCCGGTCGAGCCGGGGATGCCGGAGAGGCACTCCAACCCGGACCAGCCGTTGGCCACGGTCGCGGCGACCAGGTCGTCCCACGGCTCGCCGGCCTCGACGCGTACGGTGACGTTCGCCTCGTCTTCGGCGAGCACGCGCAGTCCCCGGGACCGGACGAGGACCACGGTGCCGGGGAAGCCGGCATCGCCGACCACCACGTTGCTACCGCCCGCGAGCAGGAGAACGTCGTCCTGCGCCTCGCGTACCCGGGCGACGATCTCGTCCTCGGTGGTGGCGGTGACGATCCGGCGAGCCGGGCCACCCAAGCGTAATGTCGTGTATTGCGCCAGATCGCCGGTGCTGGCGGGTTCAGTGGCGACTGTCGGCTGGGCGTAGGCGTCGAACACGCCTTTCACCCTAGGCTGGTGGGTAGCCGCGGCACCCATTGGTGGCCGGGTCACCCCCGGGAGGATGGCGATGAGCAGATTGCAGGGCAGCAAGGACTTCTGGATCGGCGCGCTTCGGACGGAGGGGCCGGCGTTCGCCGCTGCGGTGGCCGAGGCCCCGCCTGAGACACCCGTGCTCTCCTGCCCCGGCTGGACGGTCGCCGACCTGGCCCTGCATCTCGCCGGCGTCTACCGCTGGGCGCACGCGATCGTGGGTTCGGGCGGGACGACCGCACCGGAGCGCCGGGCACAGCCGGTCGAGCCGGTGCCGGGTGTGACCGCGGCGGCGCAGTGGCAGCAGGCGTACGACGAGCTGATGACCCTCTTCGACGCCCTCGACCCCGAGGCTCCGGCGTGGAACTGGGCACCGCAGCCGAAGAAGGCGGGCTTCTGGCCGCGTCGGATGGCCCACGAGACCGCGGTGCACCGCTGGGACGCCCAGCTCGCCATCGCCGCCGGCGAACCGGTCGAGGCCAAGCTCGCGGCCGACGGGGTGAGTGAGGTGCTGGACACCTGGCTGCCGGCGGGTCGGCGGGCGGCGACCGGGGAGTGGCGCGGCGTGGTGCGGTTGAGCGCGAGCGACGCCGCCCAGGAGTGGTATCTGCGGCTGCGTGGCGAGGGGGTGGCCCTGCTCGACACCGGCACCATCCTCGACCACGACGACCACCATGCCCGGGTACACGTCAACGCCACCGCGAGCGACCTGCTGCTGGCGCTCTGGGGACGGGTCAGCTTCGACACCCTGACCGTGGCGGGCGACCGCGCCCTGCTGGAGGGGATCCGCGCCGCCTGAGCCCCACCGCACCGACACGCCACGGGCGGCCCTTCCGATCGGGAGGGCCGCCCGTGGCCATTCTGTGACCTCGCCGAGAGAGCGCTCTCTTGACATCGATCGAGGGCGGACCGCAAGCTTCGTGAGAGCGCTCTCTGGACTTATTCCACCACCACCCCGACCTGAGAGGGGTCACCAGACCATGGGCACCTTCCCGCGCCACCGCCTCGCTGCGGTCGCCCTGGCCGCCGTCGGCGCGTTGCTCGTCACCAGCGGCTGCGGTGGCGGCGACGACGCCGAGGACGGCACGACAACCCTCACCGTCGACGTCTTCGGACAGTTCGGCTACGAGGAGCTGTACAAGCAGTACATGGACGCCAACCCCGGCGTGAAGATCGTCGAGCGGGGCACCGGCGGCAACCTCGACGAGTACTCGCCGAAGCTGACCCAGTGGCTCGCGGCGGGCAAGGGCGCCGGTGACGTGGTCGCCATCGAAGAGGGTCTGATGGTCGAGTACAAGGCCAACCCGGACAACTTCGTCAACCTCCTCGACCACGGTGCCGCCGACCTCAAGGGCAACTTCCTGGAGTGGAAGTGGAACCAGGGGCTCACCGCCGACGGCCAGAAGCTGATCGGCCTCGGCACCGACGTCGGCGGCATGGCCATGTGCTACCGCACCGACCTGTTCGACAAGGCCGGGCTGCCGACCGACCGCGAAGAGGTCTCGAAGCTCTGGCCGACCTGGCAGGAGTACATCGCCACCGGTGAGAAGTTCAAGGCGGCGAACACCGGTGCCGCGTTCCTGGACGCGGCGACCAACACGTTCAACACGATCGTGCTCCAGACCGCCGGCAACGCGCAGGGCTACCACTACTACGACACCAGCGACAACCTCGTGGTGGACAGCAACCCGGCGGTGAAGCAGGCCTGGGACACCACCATGGCGATCATCAACGCCGGGTTGTCCGGCAAGTACGGCTCCTGGTCCGACGAGTGGGTCTCCGCCTTCAAGCAGTCCAAGTTCGCCACCATCGCCTGCCCCGCCTGGATGACCGGGGTGATCGAGGGCAACGCCGGGCCGGAGGCCAACGGCAAGTGGGACATCGCCCGGGTGCCCGGTGACGGCGGCAACTGGGGCGGCTCGCACCTCGCCGTGCCGCGCCAGAGCAAGAACCAGGAAGAGGCGATCAAGCTGGTCAAGTTCCTGACCAGCGCCGAGGGCCACATCGGCGCCTTCAAGGCCAAGGGCCCGCTGCCGTCGTCGCCACAGGCGCTGGAGGACTCGGCCATCACCGAGGCCACCAACGCGTACTTCTCCGGCGCGCCGGTCGGCCGGATCTTCGGCGAGGGCGCCAAGACCCTCAAGCCGGTCTACATGGGCCCGAAGAACCAGGCCGTACGCACCGAGGTCGAGAACGCCGTGCGCACCGTCGAGCTGGGACAGCGCAACCCCGAGCAGGGGTGGCAGGACGCGATCGCCAACGCCAAGAAGGCCGCCGCCAAGTAGCCGGCCCGACGGTCCCCACCCCGTCGCCGATCCACCGGACCCGACGCGTCCACGTCGACGCGACGGCGAACCTGGATCGGCGCGGGGCGGGGGCGTGGAAAGGAGTCACGGGTCATGGCGTTGCAGCTCGACGCGCACCCGCCGGCCACCCCGGCACCGCGGAAAACCCGCCCGCCCCGGTCCGGCCGGCTGAGCCGGATCGACGCGAAGTACTCGCCCTACCTCTACATCGCCCCGTTCTTCGTGATCTTCGCGATCTTCGGGGCGTGGCCCCTGGCGTACACCTTCTGGGTCTCGCTGCACGACTGGGACCTGCTCGGCACCGATCCCACCTTCATCGGCGCGGACAACTACACCCAGCTGCTGGTCGACAGCGACTTCTGGCACTCGGTGGTGAACACGCTCGGCATCTTCGTGATCAGCACCGTGCCGCAGCTGCTCCTGGCGCTCTGGCTGGCCAACCTGCTCAACCGGCACCTGCGCTTCCGGACCGGGTGGCGGATGGCGGTGCTGGTCCCCAACGTCACCTCCACGGCCGCCGTGGCGATCGTCTTCGGGGTGCTGTTCGGTCGCGAGTTCGGCATGGTCAACTGGATGCTCGACCTGGTGGGCCTCGACCCGATCGGGTGGAAGTCCGACCGGTTCGCCTCCTGGGTGGCCATCTCCGCCATGGTCGACTGGCGCTGGACCGGCTACAACGCGCTGATCTTCCTGGCCGCCATGCAGGCCATCCCCCGCGACCTGTATGAGGCGGCGGCGATCGACGGCGCGAACCGGGCCCGCCAGTTCTGGGCCGTCACCGTGCCGCTGCTCAAGCCCACGATCATCTTCTGCGTCATCATCTCCACCATCGGCGGGCTCCAACTCTTCACCGAGCCACGGCTGTTCCACTCCGGCACCAACGCGATCCGGGGCGGCCCGATGCGCGAGTCGCAGACGCTGACCATGTACATGTTCGAGAACGCGTTCGCGCCCTACTACAACTTCGGCTACGGCTCTGCGGTGGCGTGGCTGCTTTTCGCCCTGATCGCCATCGTCGCGGCGATCAACGTACTGATCATCCGCCGGCTCGGGGCCGGTGCCCGCCCGAAAATCGGCGGGCGGAAGGGAGGCCCGCAATGAGCGAGCGCAGCGAGCGAATCATTCGGTGCAGCGCGTTGGGGCCTCGTCGGGACGCCGAGCGAAGCGAGGTGGCGCGATGAGCGAGCGCAGCGAGCGAATCATTCGGTGCAGCGCGTCGGTAGCTCGTCGCGACGCCGAGCGAAGCGAGGTGGCGCGATGAGCCGGCTCTGGCGGGCCAGCCCGCTCACGTACTGCGCGCTGATCGCCGCCACCGTGATGTCGCTCTTCCCGATCTACTGGATGTTCGTGGTCGCCAGCCGCAGCAGCGACGCGATGGGGCAGTTGCCGCCACCGATGACGCCCGGCGGCAACCTCGGCGCCAACATCGCCCGGCTCTTCGACAACACCGATGCCTACTTCCTGACCGGTCTGATCAACTCCGCGATCGTGGCGACCACGGTCACCGTCTCGGTGGTGTTCTTCTGCAGCCTGGCCGGGTTCGCCTTCGCCAAGCTGCGGTTCCGGGGCCGCAACGCGATGCTGATGGTCATCATCGCCACCATGATGGTGCCCACCCAGCTCGGCGTCATTCCGCTGTACATCCTGATGACGAAGCTGAACCTGAACGACCGGCTGCCCGCCGTGATCCTGCCCGCCCTGGTCACCGGTTTCGGCGTGTTCATGATGCGTCAGTACGCCGGTCAGGCGGTCAGCACCGAGCTGATCGAGGCGGCCCGGGTGGACGGATGCGGCACCGCCCGGATCTACTGGAACGTGGTGGTACCGGCACTGCGGCCGGCCGCCGCCGTGCTCGGCCTGCTCACCTTCATGACCACGTGGAACGATTTCCTCTGGCCGTACGCGGTGCTCAACGACCCGGAGAATCCCACCGTGCAGTTGTCGCTGCGGGCCCTGTCCGACGGCTACTACCAGGACATGTCCCAGGTGTTCACCGGTACGGCCATCGCCACGCTGCCGTTGCTGCTGGTGTTCGTCCTGTTCGGCCGCCAGATCATCGGCGGAATCATGGAAGGTGCGGTGAAGGCGTGAGCGAGCGTCAGCGAGCGAGCCATCAACACAGGGTGGCTCAGGCAGGCACGCAGCGAAGCGGAGTGCCGGCATGAGCGAGCGTCAGCGAGCGAACCATCAACACAGGGTGGCTCAGGCAGGCACGCAGCGAAGCGGAGTGCCGGCATGAGCGAGCGTCAGCGAGCGAACCATCAACACAGGGCCGTGCCTCGTGGCGGCACGCAGCGAAGCGGAGTGCCGGCATGAGCGAGTTGAGTTTTCCGGACAATTTCCTGTGGGGTGCGGCCACGGCGGCGTACCAGATCGAGGGGGCGGCCCGCGACGACGGGCGCGGCGACTCGATCTGGGACACGTTCAGCCGTACGCCGGGCAAGGTCCACGCCGGGCACACCGGTGACGTCGCCTGCGACCACTACCACCGGTACGCCGACGACGTGGCGATGATGGCCGAGCTGGGCCTCCAGGCGTACCGCTTCTCGGTGTCCTGGCCCCGCATCCAGCCCGACGGCAGCGGGCCGGTCAACCCGCGCGGCCTGGACTTCTACGACCGGCTGACCGATGCGCTGCTCGGTCGGGGCATCGACCCGATCGTCACCCTGTACCACTGGGACCTGCCGCAGACGTTGCAGGACCGGGGCGGCTGGACGGACCGGGACACCGCCGAGCACTTCGCCACCTACGCCAGTGCCGTGCACACCCGGCTCGGCGACCGGATCGACACCTGGACGACGCTCAACGAGCCGTGGTGCTCCGCCTACCTCGGGTACGGCAACGGGGTGCACGCGCCCGGGGTGCAGGACGCCGGGGCGGCCTTCTCCGCCGTACACCATCTGCTGCTCGCGCACGGCCTGGCCGCCCAGGCGCTGCGGACCGGCGGGGCGGCCCGGGTCGGCATCACGCTCAACCCCGCCGACGTGCAGCCCGCCGACGCGGACAGCGCGGCCGACGCCGCCGCCGTACGCCTGGTCGACGGCCTGCACAACCGGATCTTCCTCGATCCACTGCTGGTCGGCGGGTACCCGGACGACGTCCGTGAGCACGTGGCACGGCTGGTCGAGCCGACCTTCGTCCGGGACGGCGACGAGAAGATCATCGCGGCGCCGATCGACCTGCTCGGCATCAACTACTACTCGCCCACGTACGTGGCGGGCCGTCCGGACGGCGGCGGGGGCGGCGGCGCGTACCCGGGCACCGAGGGCGCGGTGGAGTTCCTACCGGCGGTCGGTCCGCTGACCGACATGGGGTGGATGATCGAGCCCGCCGGGTTGACCCGGCTGCTGACGCGGATCGCCGCAGACTACCCCGGTGTGCCGTTGCTGATCACCGAGAACGGTGCGGCTTTTCCGGACAAGAACGCCGACCCGACGAGCCCGCTCCAGGACTCCGACCGCGTCGCCTATCTCGACGGCCACCTGCGTGCCGCGCACGAGGCCATCGCCCGGGGCGTCGACCTGCGGGGCTATCTCGTATGGTCATTGCTGGACAACTTCGAGTGGGCCGAGGGGTACCGGAAGCGGTTCGGCATCGTGCACGTCGACTACCTCACCCAGCGGCGTACACCGAAGGCGAGTGCCCGGTGGTACCAGGAGGTGATCTCCCGGAACGGGCTGTGACGAGATGGTGGTTTCTCCTATGACGGGGGCGCAGCGGCCCACTCTGGAAGCGGTGGCACGACGGGCCGGGGTGTCCCGGGCCACCGTCTCCCGGGTGGTCAACGGCTCGACCACGGTCGCCGAGCCGATCCAGGAGGCGGTCCGCCAGGCGGTGGCCGAGTTGGGGTACGTGCCGAACCTGGCCGCCCGCACCCTCGTCACCCAACGCACCGACTCGATCGCCCTGGTCATGCCGGAGGAGGCCACCCGGGTCTTCTCCGACGACCAGGTGTTCCCCGGCATCATCCGGGGCGCCGCGCAGGAGTTGGAGGCCGCCGACAAGCAGCTCGTGCTGATGCTGGCCGGCTCACCGGCCGGTCACGAGCGGGTGGAGCGGTACACCACCGGTCGGCACGTCGACGGGGTGCTGTTCGCCTCCCTGCACGGTGCCGACCCGCTCCCGGCCAAGCTGGCCGCGCTCGGCATCCCGGTGGTGTGCAGCGGCCGGCCCCTCGACGGGGCGGACATCCCGTACGTCGACGTCGACCAGGTGGCCGGCGTGACCCGCGCGGTACGGCACCTGATCGACGGGGGCCGCCGCCGGATCGCCACCATCGCCGGCCCACAGGACATGGTCGCCGGGATCGAGCGGTTGACCGGATACCGGGAGACCGTGGCCGCCGCCGGACTGACGGAGATGGTGGCCGTCGGTGACTTCACCCGCGAGTCCGGGGCGGCGGCGATGCGGCAACTGCTCGACGCCCACCCCGACCTGGACGCCGTCTTCGCCGCGTCGGACCTGATGGCACACGCCGCCATGCGTACGCTCCGCGAGACGGGACGGCGGGTGCCGGACGACGTGGCGGTGATCGGCTTCGACGACATCGAGACCGCCGCCTACACCGATCCGCCGCTGACCACCGTGCGGCAGCCGATAGTCGAGCTGGGCCGGCAGGGCACCCGCCTGCTGCTGCGCCTGGCCGCCGGGGAGGACGTCGAGCCGGCGCTGATCCTCCCCACCGAGCTGATCATCCGCGAGTCCGCCTGACGGCTTCGTGCTTCGCGCTCTTGGTGCAAGGAAGGGCACCTTATTAACGCCTCGTGTATAGAAAGGGTCCCTTCCTAACATCGAAACCAGGTGGCAAGCAGCTCGCCGGACTGGCTAGCCTGCCGCGCATGTCCAGTTCCATCCGATTGCTGCCCGTACCCGCTCTCAGCGCCGCCCCCTACGCCTACCTGACCACCGTGGAACCCTCCACCCGGCTGGTCTACACCGCAGGAGCCTGCCCGCTGGACGCCGACGGGAACACCGTCGCCCCCGGTGACTACGCGGCCCAGGCCCGGCAGGTCATGGCCAACCTGGAGACCGCCCTGCGCGCCGCCGGTGCCACCCTCGCCGACGTGGTCAAGAGCACCGTCTACGTGGCGTCGTCCCAGCAGGCCGACCTGGTCGCGACGTGGGAGGTGGTACGCGACGCCTTCGGCGACCACGACGCACCGAGCACGCTGCTCGGCGTGGCGGTGCTCGGCTACGACGACCAGCTCGTCGAGGTCGAGGCGATCGCCGCCGTGCCGGCCGGCTGACCTCGCAGCCGGCAGACGTCGTAGCCGGTGACCGTCTCCGGCCTACGCCCAGGAACCGGTTCGTGCGCTGCTCCGCCGCACCCGGCTGGCGCCCACCCTGAACGCCGCCTGTTGCCGCACCCCGGCTCTCCCCGGGTATGCGAAGGCGGGGCGACCACGAAGGTGGGGAGATTTATTGTCGTTCCAGCGACAACAGATCTACCCACCTCGGGGTTCAATCGATTCGTGCGGATGCCCCGAGACGACGCCGACCCGTTGCAGTGGCTGCTGTTCGAGCAGTCGGGGATCCTCACCTGGGCGCAGGCCACGGCCGCGCTGAGCCCTGCCAAGGTGCGCCACCTGCTGGCGTCCGGGCGATGGGGTCGGGTGTGCCGGGGCATCCTGCGGGCGGAGCCGCCCGGTGGGCCGTACCCGGTGACGCAGGCATGGTGGGTGGCGGTGCTCGCGGCCGGGGAGGGCGCGATCCTCGCCGGGTTGGCAGCAGCGACAGCCGGCGGGCTGCGCGGCACCTATCGCTACGACATCGTCGACGTGCTGATCCCGCACGATCGGCAGCGCGCCGACCTGCTGCGCCGGCTTCCGCTGGGCCTGCCTGCGGTCCGGGTACGCCGTGCTCGACACCTGCCCGACACCGACCGCCAGCGGGGCCGCCCCGACCGTACGTCGATGGCACGATCCCTGGTCGACGCGGCGCAGTGGGTGCGTACCGACGACGAGGCGCAACTGATCCTCGCGGCCGGCTGCCAACAGCGGCGGGTGACCTCGGCGGAGATCGGGGCGGTGTTGGACCGGATGCCCCAGGCCCGCCGGGGCGCGCTGATCCGGGAGACGCTGCACGACATCGCGGGCGGCGCGGAGGCGCTCTCCGAGATCGACCTGACCCGGCTGTGCCGTCGCCACGGGCTGCCGCCGCCGCAGGGACAACATCGGCGGCGGGACACCGACGGGCGGGTGCGCTATCTGGACGCCTACTGGCCGCGCTGGCGGCTGCATGTGGAGATCGACGGCGGGCACCACATGGACGTCCGACACTGGGCTGCTGACCTGCGCCGACAGAACCGGATCTGGATCGAGGGCGACCGCATCCTCCGCTTCACCGCCTTCGACGTCCGACACCGCCCGGCCGAGGTGGTGGCCCAGCTCCGCGCGGCCCTGGAGGCCGCCGGCTGGCAGGGCTGAGGGTGTGGGTACGGCCGAAGTCCGATCGGCGAAGCCTGAGGTGTTAGGAAGGGTCCCTTCCTAACACCTCAATGGGCTAAGGATCAGGGCCGTCAAGTCGCATCCAGCTCTCTGGGTCCACCGATTGGCAAGCCCCACGTCGCGGGCACCGCCCGGCCGCAGCCCGACATCGAGGCTGACGGGTGAGGTGGGGAGAGTTGTTGTCGCTGGAACGACAACAACTCTCCCCACCTCCCGCGATAACCCGAGGCGGAGCCGGCGGTGGACCCGCTAGCCTCCGCCGGATGCCTGAAGCACCGTTCCTCATCCGCCCGGCCCGCCCCGACGACGCCCCGGCGGTGGTCGCGCTGCGGAGACTCGTGTTCCCCTTCCTGCTGCGGGGCGTCGCGTCCACCCGGCAACTGATCGCCACACCGCCCCCGGGTCTGCACTGGACCGGCTTCGTGGCCGAGGTCGACGGGCAGATCGTGGGCTGGGTGTGCGCGTCCCGCAACGAGCACACGGCCGAGGCGGTCGGCGAGGTGTCACTGCTGCACGTACACCCTGACCAGCGGCGGCGCGGGATCGGCAGGGCGCTGCTGGCCGAGGCGGAGAGGCACCTCGCCCCGCTCGGTCTGACTAGGCTGCACGGGCGTGCGCTGCCGGAGGCGCTGCCGTTCGCCCGCCGGCACCATTTCACGCCGAGCCGCCAGGAGCACTTCTCGGCCCTGGACCTGCACACGTTGCCGCCCTTGCCGACGCCTCCCGACGGCGTCCGGCTGGTCCCGCTGGCGGACGTCGACCCGCGCCACGTGCACCGGGTGGACGTGCTGGCCAGTGCCGACGAGCCGGGCGACGTCGTGTCCGGCGCGATCGGCTACGCCGACTGGCTCGCCACGACCTGGGACAACGTCGGCCTGGACCGGGAGGCCAGCGCCGGGGCCGAGGTCGACGGCGAGCTGGCCGCGATCAGCCTGGTGAAGCGGGACGGTACGCGGATGTGGTCGGATTACACCGGCACGGTGCCGCAGCACCGGGGACGTGGACTGGCCCGGCTGGTCAAGTTGGCTGCGCTGCACCGCGCGGCGCAGGACGGGGTCACCACCGCGTACACCGGGAACGATGCGGCGAACGCGCCGATGTTGGCGGTCAACACCCGGCTCGGTTATCGGCAGGTCGCCACCCAGTGGTCCTGCGTACGGGAGCTGTGAACAGTGGCCGAGCCGGATGCGGGGCGGACGGCTCCGGCGCAAATCGGTGGAAGCGTCGGGGACAGCACGCCTACGCTGGCCGGATTCCAGAGGACGTTCCGAGTGAGGTGCATTGATGACGGTCCGAGCAGCGGCGACCGGCTCCGGTCGACCGCCCTTCCCAGGCGCCCTGACCTCATCGAACCCGAGGAGCAATTCCCGTGGACCTGCCACGTATCTTCACCATTCGCGAGAGTAACCATCGCATTCACAACCCGTTCACTCCCGGCAAGCTAGCCGCCCTGGGGCAGGCGCTGCGCCTCGCCCCCGGCACCCGCGTGCTCGACCTCGCCAGCGGTTCGGGCGAGATGCTGTGCACCTGGGCCCGCGACCATCGGATCACCGGGACCGGGGTGGACATCAGCACGGTATTCACCAGGCAGGCCCGTGCCCGCGCCACTGAACTCGGCGTCGCCGACCGGGTCTCCTTCGTGCACGACGACGCCTCCGGGTACGTCGCGGACGAGCCGGTCGACCTGGTGGCCTGCGTCGGCGCCACGTGGATCGGTGGCGGCGTCACCGGCACCGTCGAGTTGCTGGGCAACAGTCTCCGCCCCGGCGGTCTGATGCTCGTCGGCGAGCCGTACTGGCGTCGGGAGGTGCCGGACCAGGAGACCGCCAGAGCGTGTCTGGCGCAGGACGTGGAGGACTTCCTGCTGCTGCCGGAGCTGGTCCAACGGTTCGGCGACCTCGGGTACGACGTCGTGGAGATGGTGCTCGCCGACCAGGACAGCTGGGACCGTTACCAGGCGGCACAGTGGCTCAACCTTCGCCGCTGGCTCGACGACAACCCCGATGACGAGCTGACCGCCACGGTACGGGCGGAGCTCACCACCGAGCCTGTCCGCTACACGCGGTACCAGCGTGAGTACCTGGGCTGGGGGGTCTTCGCACTGATGGCCCGGTGAGGCGGATCCGCAACGGTCGAGAAGGGGCGGGGCGGCATGGCCGTCCCGCCCCTGCCGGCAGGCGTCAGCCGGTCGCCTGGACGCGCTCGGCGACAGCCAACGTGTCCGCACCGAACAGCACCAGTCGGGCCTCGGTGATCGTCGTCGGGCTGGCCGCGCGCAGCACCGAGAGTGCCTGGCGGACCGCGTCGTCGACCGGCCAGCCGTAGATCCCGGCGGAGATCAGCGGGAAGGCGACGGTGGTCGCGCCCAGGTCGTCGGCGACCGCCAGGCTGTTGGCGTAGCAGGCGCGCAGCAGCGGCGAGCGGTCCTCGGTGTCCGTCCACACCGGGCCGACGGTGTGCACCACCCAGCGGGCCGGCAGGTCACCGGCGGTGGTGGCCACGGCCTGCCCGGTCGGCAGGCCCCGGCCGTACCGGGACGCGCGCAACGCACGGCACTCGGCGAGGATGGCCGGTCCGCCCCGGCGGTGGATTGCGCCGTCGACTCCCCCGCCGCCGAGCAGCGACGAGTTGGCGGCGTTGACGATCGCGTCCACCCGCTCGGCGGTGATGTCCCCCTCGACCAGCGTGACGTCCACCGTCACGCCTCCGTGATGGGTTGGCCGAGCGAGCGGCGGGCCAGCAGGGCCGCACCGGCGACCGCCGCCGGCATCAGCAGGACGGCACCGAGCGGGATCAGGAAGCAGACGAAGACGGCCACGCCGAAGCCGAGCGCGGTGGGGCGGTCCGCCTTCAGCACGGCCCGACGGTCCCGCAGCCCCTTGCCCCGACGATAGAAGGGCGCGCCGACCAGCTCCACGGCGAGCAGCCAGCCGCCGACCGCCGCGCCGACCACAGGTACGACGGTCTGGCCGAGCAGCGGGATGAACCCGGCGGCGAACAGCGGGATGCCGACCAGGACGGCCAGCGCCACCAGCCGGAGCGAGTCGGCGACGCTGCGCCGCAGCGACGACCAGAACGGCACCTCGACCGCGTCGGGGGTGCCGCCGTACCGCTGCTCCACCCGCTCGGAGATCTTCTCGTAGAACGGGTCGCCGATGACCAGCGTGACCGCCGTGAAGGTGAGCACCGTGAGCAGGCCGCCGAGGCCGAGGATCGCCAGGCCGGCGATCACCCGGACCGCGTTGCGTCCGGTCGTCGCCCAGTCGTCGGCGAACGGCGTCACGAATCGGGCCAGGTCGCCGACGAAGTACACCAGCGTGGCGTACACGGCGAGGAAGATCGTCCCGGAGATCAGCGCGGGCACGATGCCGAGCAGCATCAGGCCGGGGCTGCGGACGTACAGGGCGAGACCGCGCAGCAGCAGCGTGGCGCCGCCGACGAACCGGCGGGCGCTGCCCACGGCGGCGCCGGGGATCGCGGATGCGTTCACGTCGCAGAGCCTAGTCACCGCCGCCACATCAACCAGTTGACGGATCGCCGGGATCAACCGGGGCCGTCGCCGAGCATCGCCCGTTGGTCGATCCGCCGCCGGGCCGCCGCCACGACGCTTGAGGGGTACGCGAACACGGCGGCGGGAGGCGGCATGTCGGTCATCGAGGTGACCAGTCTGCACAAGCGGTACGGCGAGACGGTGGCGGTGGCGGACGTCTCCTTCACCGTGGCGGCCGGGGAGATCTTCGGCGTACTCGGGCCGAACGGCGCCGGCAAGAGCACCACGGTGGAGTGCGTCGCCGGGCTGCGCGTCCCTGACGGGGGCGGGGTGTCGGTCCTCGGGCTCGACCCCCGCCGGGACGGGGCCCGGCTGCGCCAGCAGGTCGGGGTGCAACTCCAGGAGAGCCAACTGCCGGACCGGTTGCGGGTCACGGAGGCGCTGGAGTTGTACGCGGCGTTCTACCGCGAGCCGGACGACCCGGCCCGGCTGATCGACGAACTCGGCCTCGGCGAGAAGCGGCACACCCCGTACGCGAAGCTCTCCGGCGGGCAGAAGCAGCGGCTGTCGATCGCGCTGGCCCTGGTCGGCAGGCCCCGGATCGCCATCCTCGACGAGCTGACCACCGGCCTGGACCCGCAGGCGCGGCGGGACACCTGGGGCCTGATCGAGCGGGTACGCGACCGGGGCGTGACGATCGTGCTGGTCACCCATTTCATGGCGGAGGCCGAACGGCTCTGCGACCGGGTGGCGGTGATCGACCGGGGCCGGGTGGCGGCGCTGGACACGCCGGCCGGGCTGGTCGCGACGGTGGCACCGGAGCAGCGGGTACGGTTCCGGCCCTCGGCGCCGCTGGACGACCGGCTGCTCACCGACCTCCCGCAGGTCAGCGCCGTGACGCGGACCGGCACGCAGGTGGTGGTCAGCGGCACCGGCGACCTGCTGCACGCGGTCACCTCGATACTCGCCCGCCACCGGATCACCGCCGCCGACCTGCGGCTGGAGCAGGCGACGCTCGACGACGCGTTCGTCGAGCTGACCGGGCACCGGCTCACCGACTGAAGGGACGACCATGCATGCCTTCGGCCAGATCCTCAGGACCGAGACCAGGCTCTATCTGCGGGACCTCCCGACTCTCCTGCTCACCGTCCTGCTGCCCACCGGGATCCTGACGGTGCTCGGGCTGGTCCCGTCGTTCCGCGAACCGGACCCGAACCTCGGTGGGCAGTCCTTCCTCACGTACTTCACTCCGTCGCTGCTGGTCGCCTCGGTGGCGATGGTCGGGGTGAACGTACTCCCGTCGGTGCTGGCCACCTATCGCGAGCGCGGCATCCTGCGGCGGTTGGCGACCACCCCGGCCAGCCCGGCGGCGCTGCTGGTCGCCCAGCTCGTCCTCGCCCTCGCCGGGATCCTGACCAGCGCGGTGCTGCTCGCCCTGGTCGCCCGGTTCGCGTTCGGTTCACCGTTGCCGCAGCATCCGGTGGGGTTCGCCGCCGCCCTGGTCCTGGGTACGGCGGCCCTGCTGGCGTTGGGCCTGGTGATCGCGGCGGTGGCCGGCTCCGGCCGGTCGGCGCAGGCGATGTCGGTGCCGCTGTTCATGGTGGTGATGTTCTTCGGCGGGGTCTACCTGCCCCGCTTCCTGCTGCCCGACGTGCTGGCCGACCTCGGTGCCTATCTGCCGCCCGGCGTGCAGGCCCTGCTGGACGCCTGGACCGGCACCGCACCGGACCCGCTGCACCTGGGGATAATGGCGACGATCGCCCTGACGGCCGGCACCGTCGCGGCGAAACTGTTCCGCTGGCAGTGAGCGGGGGCCGGATGACCAGCAGCAGCGAGACCGGGCATCGGCCGGAGGTCTGGCAGGAGCGGCTCTACCGGATGCTGCCCTTCGGCGGGCTCGCCGTGGGCACCCTGCTGACCGTTCTCGCACCGACCCCGCACAGTCTCCCGCTCACGATCATCCTGCCCGTCGTCACAGCCGCCGCCTGCTGGATCGCCTGGTTCGTCACCCTGCACCCGCACTGGTACGAGCGACGCGGCCCGATGACCTTCTTCTACGTGGGGCTGCTGGGGTTCGCCACCACGCTGGTGATCGCCAGCCCGTGGTACGGCTTCTTCGCCTGGGTCGGCTTCGTGTACGCGTTCGTCCTGCCGGGCCGCTGGCCGATGGCCGGGGTGGTCGTCACCGCCGCGCTGCTCGGCACGTCGCAGAGCGGCGGGCTGCCGGTGCTCGCCTCGCACTGGTTGGTCTGGCTGGTGATGGTGCTGTTCAACCTGGTGGTCGCCGGGGGCGTGAGCTGGTTCGCCTTCGTGGCCGAACGGGAGGGCGAGAAGCGCAAGCGGCTGGTGGCGGAGCTGACCTCGGCCAACGAACAGCTCGCCGAGACCGTACGGGAGAACGAGGGGCTGCACGCGCAGCTCGTCACGCAGGCGCGGGAGGCCGGTGTGCGGGACGAACGCCAGCGGATGGCCCGGGAGATCCACGACACCCTGGCCCAGGGGCTGACCGGCATCATCACCCAGTTGGAGGCGGCCGAGCAGTCCCGGGACCGCTCCACCGACTGGCAGCGGCACGTGGACAACGCGCTGGACCTGGCACGGGAGAGTCTGACCGAGGCGCGCCGGTCGGTGCGGGCGGTGCGCCCGGAGCCGCTGGAGACCGCCCGGCTGCCCGACGTACTCGCCGAGCTGGGTGGGCGCTGGTCGGCCCGGCACGGGGTGGCGGCCAGCGTCAGCACCACCGGTACGCCCCGCCCGCTGCATCCGGAGATCGAGGTGACGCTGCTCCGGGCCGCCCAGGAGGCGCTGGCGAACGTGGCCCGGCACGCCGCCGCGTCCCGGGTCGGGCTCACCCTGTCGTACATGTCGGACGTAGTGACGTTGGACGTCCGCGACGACGGGTCGGGGTTCGACGTCGACGGTGGCGCCGTACCGGACCGGGACGGCGGCTACGGCCTGACCGCGATGCGGCAACGGGTGACGCGGGTCGGCGGGCGGCTCGCCGTCGAGTCCGAACCCGGAACCGGCACCGCTGTCTCCGCGTCCGTGCCGGCTCTGCCCGGAGCCGCCGCATGACCGGCCCGGTACGCCTGCTCATCGTCGACGACCACCCGGTGGTGCGGGACGGGCTGCGGGGCATGTTCACCGGCGACCCCGGCTTCGAGGTGCTCGGCGAGGCGGCGGACGGCGCCGAGGCGCTCGCCCTGGCCGAGGCGCTGCGGCCGGACGTGGTGCTGATGGACCTGCGGATGCCGGGCATGGACGGGGTGACCGCGATCAGGCGGCTGGCCGCCTCCGGAAGCCCGGCGAAGGTGCTGGTGCTGACCACCTACGACACCGACGCCGACGTGCTGCCGGCGATCGAGGCGGGTGCCACCGGCTACCTGCTCAAGGACGCACCCCGGGAGGAACTGGTCCGGGCGGTACGCGCCGCCGCCCGGGGCGAGTCGGTGCTCTCCCCCAGCGTCGCCGGACGGTTGATGGGGCGGCTGCGGTCGCCGCGTACCCCGGCCGAGGAGCCGCTGAGCCAGCGGGAACTCGACGTACTCACGCTGGTGGCCCGAGGTTCGTCGAACCGCGAGGCCGCCGCCCGGCTGTTCATCAGCGAGGCCACCGTCAAGACGCACCTGCTGCACGTGTACGCCAAGCTCGGCGTCAACGACCGGGCGGCGGCGGTGGCCACCGCGTACGACCGGGGCCTGCTCACCCCCGGCGGGCGGTGACCGGTGCGCGCCGCCCGCCTGATCTCGTTGCTGCTGTTGTTGCAGGCCCGGGAGGTGATGACGGCGGCGGAGCTGGCCCGTGAGCTGGAGGTATCCGAACGCACCGTCTACCGGGACGTGGTGGCGCTCTCCGCCGCCGGGGTGCCGGTCTATGCCGACCGGGGGCCGACGGGCGGCTACCGGCTGCTCGGCGGCTACCGGACCCGGTTGACCGGGATGACCCGGGACGAGGCTGAGGCCCTCTTCCTGGCCGGACTGCCCGGCCCGGCCGGTGAGATGGGACTCGCCGACGCGGTGGCGGCGGCGGAACTCAAGGTGCTCGCCGCGCTGCCACCGAGCCTGCGCGACGCCCCGGCCCGCACCGGACAGCGGTTCCACCTGGACGTGCCGGGCTGGTACCACCACCGGACCGCACCGCCGACGTGGCTGACCGAGCTGGCCGGAGCGGTCTGGCGGGACCGTGTGGTGACGCTGCGCTACCGGCGTGGGGAGCACGAGGTGACCCGCCGGATCTGCCCGTACGGCCTCGTGCTCAAGAGCGGGACCTGGTATCTCGTCGGCCGGGTCGGTGCGGACGTCCGCACCTACCGGGTGGACCGGGTCACCGCCGTCGCGGCGGACGAGGAGACCTTCGACCGGGAACCGGACTTCGACCTGGCGGCGTACTGGCAGCGCCAGGCGGCGGCGTTCCTGCGGAGCATGCTGCGGGCCGAGGTGACGCTCCGGCTGAGCCCGGTCGGTCTGCGCGTGCTCCGGCACCTGGTCGACGCCCCCTTCGGGTACGACGAGGCGGTCGCCGCCGCCGACGGACCCGACGACCAGGGCTGGTCGACGATCCGGCTGCCCGTCGAGTCCGTCGACGTGGCCTACGCCCAACTGCTCGGGCTCGGGCCGGAGGTGGAGGTCTGCGACCCGCCCGAGTTGCGGGCCCGACTGGCCGAGGCGGCGGCCCGGACGGTCGCCCTCTACGCCACAGGCCGTCAGTCGCCCACCGATGGAGACAGCGGGCCGTGAGCCGCCGACCGGCGCGCACGGCCGGTCGGCGGTGGACGGTCAGCGGTAGCCGGTGACGTCGGCGGGACGGCCGGCGTCGACCACCTCGCTGATGTATCGGAAGGCGTCCGGCTGGCTGCCGTCGACGTCGGTGAAGCCGTACACCTGGGCCAGCTCACCGGCGGAGACGGACCGGCCGTTCCAGCGGTGCCGGTCGGAGTCGGTGGCGAGTGCGGCGACCGCCCGGCCGACGAAGGCGGGTGTCTCGGAGATGAGGAAGTGCGGGTCGGTGGCGGCACCGTCGCGCCAGTTCTCCTCGGTGACGCCGAAGTGCTCCAGCATCGCCTCCGACCGCAGCCACCCCGGGCTGAGCGCGACGGCCGTGCCGCCGTACTCCTTCAGCTCGTGCGCCCAGATGAAGGCGAGCCGGTTGACCGAGGTCTTGGCCAGGTCGTAGAAGACCGACAACCGGTAGTTGTCGTCGTTGTACGCCTTCGTGCCGTCGCCGATCTCCACGACCAGCCCACCCGGGCTGCGGGTCAGCAGCGCCAACGCGAAGTGGCTGGTGACCACGTGGGTCTCCACCGCCAGCCGCAGCGTCCGGAAACCGGCGTCGAGCGGCTGCTCCCAGACCGGCTTCTCCCAGGTGATCAGCGGGTCGGCGCCCCACACGTCGTTGACCAGCACGTCGAGTCGGCCCTGCTCGGCGTCGATCCGCTCGACCAGGGCCCGCACCTCGTCCGGTACCAGATGATCGGTCCGGACCGCGATCCCGGTGCCCCCGGCGGCGGTCACCAGCTCGGCGGTCTCCTCGATGGTCTCCGGCCGGTTCAGCTCGGAGCGCGCCGCCCGGCTGCTGCGCCCGGTGGCGTACACGGTGGCGCCGGCCGCGCCGAGTTGCACCGCGATCTGCCGGCCGGCTCCCCGGGTGGCCCCGGCGACCAGCGCCACCTTTCCCGTCAACGATGTCGTCATGACGGTCACGTTGCCAGGGATACCTGACAACCGACGTCAGCTTTGCCGACCACATCCCGCCGGTTCTTCGCGACGAGCCGGACCTGGCGGTGCCGCCGTCAACGGTCCTGCCGTCAGCCCTGCCGGCGGCGTCCGCCGGGCCGGGCACGGGCGGAGAAGGCCGCCGCTCCGGTGCGTGTCCCGCCGACCGGGGCCGCACCGGCTCGGGCCGACTGCGACCGCCCGCCCTGGGAACGACCGGAACCGGTCTGCGCCCCCTGGGCCCGGCCCGCACCGGTCTGGGTTTCCGGGGACCGGCCCAGGCTGGTCTGCGCGCCACGGGACCGCCCGGTGCCCGCCTGGCTGCCATGGGACCGGCCGGTGCCGGGCTGTGCCGTCTGGGATCGGGCCCCACCGCTCTTGGCCGGTGCCGACGTGCCGCCGCGACGGCCGCCCCGGTTCGACCGTGGCTCGCGTGCCGACTCGGCGGACTCCACCGGCAGGGCGACCAGCGTCCGCTCCCCCGGGGCGATCTCGCGCAACAGCGCGTCACCCGGACGCAGCCGGGTGGTGGTCGCCCGGATGCCCGCCTTGCGGGTCAGCTCCCGCACCTCGGACGCCTGCTGGTCGGTCATCAACGTGACGACGGTGCCGGCAGCGCCCGCCCGGGCGGTACGCCCCGACCGGTGCAGGTATGCCTTGTGCTCGGCGGGCGGGTCGGCGTGCACCACGAGCGCCACGTCGTCGATGTGGATGCCCCGGGCGGCGATGTCGGTGGCGACGAGCGTCTGCACCTCACCGTCGGAGAACGCCTGGAGATTGCGGGCCCGCGCCCCCTGGGCCAGGTTGCCGTGCAGCTCCACGGACTTCACCCCGGCGGCGACCAGTCGACGGGTGAGCGTCTTGGCTCCCCGCTTGGTCCGGGTGAACACCACGCTGCGCCCCGGCGTGGCGACCAGGTCCACCAGCACGGCGAACCGCTCGTCGGCGAGCACGTGCAGCACGTGGTGCGTCATCGCGGTGACCGGGGACTGCGCCGAGTCGACACTGTGCGTGATCGGGTCGGTGAGGAACCGGCGGACGAGCACGTCCACACCGGCGTCCAGAGTGGCGGAGAAGAGCAGGCGCTGACCGTCGCGTGGGGTCTGGTCCATCAACCGTCGCACGGTGGGCAGGAAGCCGAGGTCGGCCATGTGGTCGGCCTCGTCGAGCACGGTGATCTCGACCGCGTCCAGGTGTGCGTGGCCCGAGTCGACGTGGTCGGCGAGGCGGCCCGGACAGGCCACCACGACGTCGACCCCGGCACGCAGCCCCTTAATCTGCGGGCCGGCGGCCACGCCGCCGAAGACGGTCATCGTGCGCAGCGACAGGGCCTGCGCCAGCGGCGCCATCACGGCGTCGATCTGGGAGGCCAGCTCACGGGTGGGCGCGAGGATCAGCGCCCGGGGACGCCCGGCCCGACGGGGCGCGGGAGTGGCCGCCAGACGGGTCAGCACCGCCAGCACGAAGGCGTAGGTCTTGCCCGAACCGGTGCGGCCACGGCCGAGCACGTCGCGCCCGGCGATCGCGTCGGGCAGCGTCGCCGCCTGGATCGGGAAGGGCCGGTCCACCCCGGTGACGGCGAGGACGCGGGTGAGCGCCTCGGGCACGCCGAGGTCGGCGAAGGTCGAAGTGGTCGAGGAGGTGTTCTGCTGCTGTGGGCGGCGTGCCGCCATGAATGCTCCGAACGTCGAAGAAAGATCCCCGCCCGGCGCTGACCGCTAGTTGGCCGCGGCGCGTGGCCTGGGACATCGAACCGGCCCGCCAGGACAGGGCCGCACGGTCAGTCTACCCCCTGCCGCCCGTCGACGTGTGGGAGCACGATCTGCTCAGGTCGCGACGTCCTGCCACTTGCGCTGGCCGTCCATCCACGCTCCGGCCAGGATTTCCGCCGACCGTAGGCCCGGACAGGGAATGATCTTCGACCCGCCGGCGCCGCCGCCGGCCCGGGCCTCGACCTCCCACGACTCGCCGTCGGTGCGGATGAACACGTCGCGACGACCACGCACGGTGCGGTCGCCGTTCCACCAGTGACGCTCGGTTCTCACCCACAGACCGTACAGCAGAAATCGCCGCGAAAGATGAGATGATCTTGTAACCTGTCGCGACGATCGGGTAAAGGATGCCGAGTCGGCCCAGCGTGCACCGGCTAACGGCTAGTCGGCGAGGAGGATGCGGACCCGGCGGCTGGCCCGGCCCTCGCTCTCGACCATGACCACCCGAACCTGGCCGATCTGTGCCATCGACGCCACGTGGGGCCTTCGGGCCCCCAGGTCACCCGTTCAGGAACTCGGAGATCCGTCCGCGCAGATCGGCGCGGTCCGTCCACAGCACGCCGGGGCGGGCGTACCGGTGCAGGGTGGCATTCGGCAGCACGGCGGCGATTTCCTCGGCCACCTCCACCGGGTGCAGGTCGTCGCCCTCGGCGGCGATCACCAGGGCCGGTGTGGTCACCGCCGCCAGCGCCGTGGCGTCCGGCACCGGCACCTGCCCCGGCAGGTCGGCCAGTCCGGCGGCGAGTCCGTCGCGGAGCAGGTGGTCCAGCCGCTGCCGCAGGTACGCCCAGCCGGCCGGAGTGTTGCGGACGGCCGGCGGCATCTCGGCCGAGACCACCTCGGCCACCGCCGAGGCGTCCCCGACCTCCACCGCCGCGAGCAGCTCGGTCAGCCGGGCGTGGGCCAGCGGCCCACGGGGCCGGTCCAGCGCGGCGGGCAGGAAGAAGACCAACCGGTCGAAGCGGTCCGGGCTCTCCACCAGCAGGCGGCACAGCGCGCCCGCGCCGAGACTGACCCCGAGGGCGCGGGTCGCCGCGCTGAGATCGGCGACGGCGCGCAGGTCACGGGCGAGGTCGAGATAGCTCCACGGGCCGTCCGGCGCGTCCGAGCGACCGTGGCCACGGAACTGGAAGAAGACCTTGCGCCCGTTCACCCCGCTGCCGAACGGGCGGGTGGTGGCGATGCCGCTGCCGAACCCGTGCGCGAACACGGTCACCGGGTCACCGACGCCGGTGACCAGCCGCTCCAGGCGTACGCCGTGCGGGGTGTCGAGCAGTTCGGTCTCCGGGTCCGGCAGCGGCGGGCGACCGGTACGCGGTGCGCCGGGCCCCGGCCCGCAGGTGCGTGGTCCGCCGTCCGGTGGTGGTGGCCAGCGGAAGGCCCTCACCAGGATCCTCTACCGTTGCCCAGTTCACGCAGGCCGACGCGCACGTCGAGCAGGTAGATGAGGGCGGCGGCGACACCGATCAGCCCGAAGATGCTCAGCGTGCTGCGGGTCAGCAGGGTCAGCAGGGTGGTGACCGCCAGGATCGCGATCCACCCGCCCTTCGGCAGGGTGCCGATGGCGGGGAAGGCGTCGGAGCGCTGGGTGACGGAGTGCACGAGTGCCACCCCCTGCACGACCAGTGCGAACACGAACAGGATCAATTCGATCACGTTGCGGACGTCGAAGACGAAGATCGGCGCGGCGTTGGCCATGACGGCAAGCTTATGCTGGCGACCCCGGTTCCGTCCGACAGGACGGTGACCGGGGTCGCGGTGGTCTATGCGTCTGTCGTCGTCACTCGGCGGCGGGGCGGGTCCGCTTCGTGGCCCGGGGCAGCTTCGCCGACGGCGTGGTCCGCTTGGCGGCCGGCTGTCCGGTGCCCGCCTTGGCCCGGGTGGCCTTCTTGGCGACGGCCGGCTTGGCCTCCACGATCTCGGCGACCTCGGCCGGGCTGGGCACCTCGGCCTTCTTGCGCCGCGTCACCGGCGCGGCGTCCGGCGTGATCGCGGTGGGCTCCACCGTGGCCTCGGTGGCGTCGATGTCGGCGTTCACCGTCTCGGCGGCCTCCACCACGCCCGCACCGACAACCCGCTCACCGTGCGCGACCAACGCGCCGTACGCGGCCAGCGCCCGCTCCTGGGCGGCGTGGGCACCGGCGACGACCACGGCGGCGTTGCGGGTCGCCAGCTCGCGCAGCCGGTCGAGGTCGGTGGCCTCACGCAGCTTCTGCACGTCGGCGGCCTCGCGCAGCTTCGCCGGGTCGGCGACCTCGCGCAGCCGGTGGAGGTCGGCGACCGGAGTGGCCTTCTGCCGCAGCGACTCGGCGGTCTGGTTGGCGTTGCGCAGCGCGTCGTTGGCCTTCTGCCGCAGCTCGAACCCGGCGACGACAGCCTTGCCGCCGAGGTCGCTCACGACCCGGCCACCGTCGGTGGCAACCCGGTCACGCAGCTCGCCGACCACCGTCGGCAGTCGGCGCAACTGCTTCAGGGCGAGGTCGCCGGCACCGGCGGCGGCGTAGAGCGGGGCGGGAATGCGGTCGGTCTTCGGCTGGGTCATGACGTCTCCTCCTGAGCCGCGTCGGCGGCCTTGCTGACGACCGTGCGGGCGGTCTTCTTGGCTGGGGTGCGGGTCGGCGCGGGGGCCTGACCGGCCTCCGTCACGGCGACCGATTCGAGGACGGCCTCGGTCGGCGAGCCCTCGGCGGTGGTGGGGCCGGTGGCGGCCAGGTTCGCCAGATCGGGCGAGGTGAGGTCGGGACCGTCGTTCGCGGCGTTCGGCCCGGTGGACACGTCGGTGTCGGCGGTGCCCTCCCGTGCGGCGTCCGCCTCGGCGGTGGCATCGGCGAGCCGGGCGTTCTCCCGGCGGAACGTCTCGTAGATCTGGGTCAGGGACTGCTTCTGGGCCATGGTCAGGTCCTGGTCGACCGCGATGGCCGCCAGCACGCCCTGGCCCTCCTTGTCGTCGAGGAGCCCGGCGCGCAGGTACATCGCCGGGGTGGAGACCCGCAGGGCGCTCGCGAGCTGCTGGAGCACCTCGGCGCTCGGGCGGCGCAGACCCCGCTCTATCTGGCTCAGGTAGGGGTTGCTGACCCCGGCCTGCTCGGCGAGCTGCCGCAGCGAGATCTTCGCGTTCCGCCGCAGGTCACGTATGAACCCGCCGACGTCGGGAAGGTCCTTGGAAGTGGCCATGACCCCACGCTAACCGGCCCTGCTAGCTGCTGCAAGCAAAACGCTAGCCCGAGTTAGCAAGGTCTCAACGGGCAGGTGACCACCGGTCGCACCGTCCCGCCGCGTGCAGGTTTGCGCCCACGCGCGGCCGGTCGTACCGTCTCGCCGTGACCAAGATCGAAGTGAACGGCGCACGGTTGGCGTACGACGAGACGGGCTCCGGATCACCGGTCGTCCTGCTGCACGCCGGCATCGCGGACCGCCGGATGTGGCACGCGCAACTCGACGCGCTCGCCGTCCGGCACCGGGTGATCGCCGTCGACCTGCGTGGCTACGGCGAGTCCGAGTTGCCGGGCACCGCCTTCGCCCACCACCACGACGTGGCCGGCCTGCTCGACGCGCTCGACCTGCCCCGGGCCGCCCTGGTCGGCTGCTCGTTCGGCGGCGCGGTGGCGATCGACACCGCACTGGCATACCCGGCACGGGTCAGCGCACTCGCCCTGCTCGGCACCGCCGTCTCCGGCCACGAGTGGTCCGAGCAGACGAACGACCTGTGGGAGAACCTGGTCGGCGAGGTGGACCCGGAGGACTTCGCCGCCACCGCCGCCGGTGAGGTGCGGTTCTGGGTGGTGGGCCCGGAACGGGACCCGTCGGACGTCGACCCGCACCTGCTGGCGTTCGCCACCGCCATGGACGAACGCGCACTCGCGGCCGAACTGGCGCTCAGCGCGGTGGACATCGCCGAACTGGATCCGCCGGCCACCGGGAGACTCGGCGAGCTGACCATGCCCGTACTGGTCATGGCGGGCGCGGCGGACGTACCCGACATCCGGCATCTGGCCGACCGCATCGCGGCGGAGGCCCCACACGCGGTCCGGCTGCCCGACGTCCCGGACGCCGCCCACCTGCTGCCCCTGGAGCGGCCGACCCCGGTCAACGCCGCCCTGCTCGACTTCCTGCCTTCGCCGTAAGGGTTTGGTGTAAGGAAGGGCCCCCTGCTAACGCCTGCGGTAGAGCACGGGTCCCCTCCTAACATCCACCCCACACATCCACCCCACATCCACCCGGCAGCGGTCGACGGCCGTTGCCGGGGAGCGGGCGTCACCAGAGCGGACGGACGGCACCGACCGGCAGGCCACCACCGAAGAGCGGCACCTCGGCGAACTCCGTCAGCACCGGCGCGTCGACACCGAGCCGACGCAGCGCGGAGACCAGCACCGGCATCCGAGGACGACCAGCGCCGTCGTCGATCTTCAGGGCAACAGCACCGACGCCGGGCAGCGCCGTCGCGATCACGCCCTCCGCGCCCACCTTCGCCAGCAGCCCCGGTACGCCCCGCATCAGCCGGGTGTCGTCGGCCTCCGTACCGCCGACGATCTCCGGGTGCCCGCGCATGGCGTCGGCCACCGTACGCGACGCTGTGCCCTCCTCCGCCGTCACCAGCCGCAGGTACGCCCCGGCCAGCCCGGTCAGCGACGCCGACAGCACCGGCGCGCCGCAGCCGTCCACCCCGACCGCCACGGCCCGCTCGCCGGTCGACTCCTCGACCGCGTCGCGTACCCGCTGCTGGAGCGGGTGCTCCGGACGCCAGTACCCGTCCACCGGCCATCCGGCGGCCCGGCAGGTCAGCACCATCCCGGCGTGCTTGCCGGAACAGTTCATCTGGAGCCGGGTGGGACCGCCGCCGGCCCGCAGCACCGCCTCGCGGGCCTGCTCACCGACTGGCAGGTCCGGCGGGCAGTGCAGCGCGTCCTCGTCCAGACCGGCGGTGGCGAGCAGCCCGGCCACCCGGGCCAGGTGGAACTCCTCCCCCGCGTGGCTGGCCGACACCAGGGCCAGGTCGGCCGACTCGGTCAGCGGCAACCCGGCGCCGATCATCCCGACCGTCTGCATCGGTTTGCTGGCGGAACGCGGGAAGATCGGCGAGGTCACGTCACCTGCGGCGGCGACCACCGCGCCATCGGCGTCGAGCACCACCACCGACCCCCGGTGTACGCCCTCCACGAACCCGGACCGGACCACCTCGGCGAGGGCCACGCAGCCCTCGTACGTCTCTCCCACAACGTGGACGCTACCCACGATGCGGGCAGGACCGACACCGGGGTGAGCAGGTACGCCACCTCCGGGTGTACAGCAACGGTGGGGAGCCTCCCCCTTACATACCGAGCATCTCGCGCGCCTCGGCGGTGGTCATCGGCGGACGCTGCGCGAGCTGGGCGAACCCGACCGCGCGGGCGACGAGCTGCATGTTGGACTCCACCGGCCGCCCCTTGGCGTACGTGACGGTGTCCTCCATGCCGACCCGTAGGTGACCACCGGCCGACAGACTGGCGAGCAGCACCGGAATGCTGGTACGGCCGACGCCGGTCGCCGAGAACGTGGTCCCCTCGGGCAGGTCCCGCAGCATCTGCTGCGCCGCCACCAGGGTCGCCGTGGTGCCCGGCATCCCGCCCGGCACCCCCATCACGAAGTCGACGTGCACATGACCGCCGTGCGGCAGCCCGTACCGGCCGAGCAGCCGCTGCAACGCGGTCAGGTGGCCGAGGTCGAAGATCTCGTACTCGGGCACGACGCCCCGCTCCTGCATCCGGGTGTGCAGGTCGACGATGAACTCCCAGCGGTTGAGGAACACGTCGTCGCCGAAGTTGACCGTGCCCATGGTGCACGAGGCCATGTCCGGTCCCGCCTCCAGCACGGCCAGCCGGTCGGACTCCGGGTCGGTGACCGCCCCACCGGTGGAGAGCTGCACGATCAGGTCGGTGCTCTCCCGCAGCGCCGCCACGGTCTCCCGTAGCCGTCCCGGGTCCAGCGTCGGGCGCGCCTGGCCGTCGCGGATGTGGACGTGGATCACGGAGGCGCCCAGTGCCTCGCACTCCTTGGCGGTGAGCAGCAGCTCGTCCAGGGTCACCGGCAGCGCCGGCACCTCCGTCTTGGCCGACTCCGCGCCGGTGGGGGCAACCGTGATCAACGTCGCTGTCGTCATGCCGGCGATCCTAGAACCCCCGGCCCGACCTCCGGCGCAGGCAGGTGCCGTCAGCGCGAGCGGAGAGCCGCTGGAAGCAGGCAGGTGCCGTCAGCGCGAGCCGGGAGCAGGTGTTAGCAGGGGACCCCTGCTATACCGCAGGCGTTAATAAGGTGCCCTTCCTTACTCCGGGTCGATGGCGGCGGTGCTCTCGCCGACCCGGAGCGTGGCGTCGTCGGCGACCGAGCGCTTCACCACGGCCAGCGCGATCTGGCCCTGCTCGTGGTGGTGCACGGCGGTGCCGACGAAGCCGACCGTCCGGTCGCCCAGCGTGATCGGGGTACCGGCGGCCGGGAGCTGGTCGGTCATCACCCCGTCGAGGTGCAGCAGGACCAGCCGACGCGGCGGGCGCCCCATGTTGTGCACCCGGGCGACCGTCTCCTGCCCCCGGTAGCAGCCCTTGTCCAGGTGTACGGCGGGGGCGATCAGGTCCACCTCGGCGGGGATGGTCCGGTGATCGGTGTCGACGCCGACCCGGGCCCGGTGGGCGGCGACCCGCACCGCCTCGTACGCCCACAGGCCGGCGGGCCGCACACCGCCGTCGCGCAGCCGGTTCACCACCTGCTCCATCGAGGCCCGGGGCACCAGCAGGTCCACCCCGAGCGGCACCCGACGGGCCCATCCGCCGCCGGGCAGCGGCGTGACGTCGTACCGGGCGCTCGGGCGGGCGGGCAGTTCACCGGCGCGGAACTTGGCACCCGGTACGTCGAGCACCTCGGGCTCGGCGAGCGGCGGCACGTCCAGCAGGGCCACCGCGTCGGGTGTCTTCGGCCCGACCAGTGACAGCAGCGCGTACTCGGCGGTGGCGTCGCGGGGCTCGACCCGGCTGAAGAAGCGCATCTTCTCCAGGTAACCCAGCAGGCTCCCGGTGGCGCCGGGCTCGGTGTCCAGCCAGGTGGTGTCGCCGTCCTCGGTCACCATGGCGTGCTGCTCGACGTGCCCGTGCGGGGAGAGCACCAGCAACTCGGTGCCCTGCCAGGGGCCGAGCTGCGCCAGGTGCTGGGTGGTGAGGGTGTGCAGCCAGGAGATCCGCTCCGCGCCCGGCACCGCGACGACGCCCCGGTGCGAGCGGTCCACCAGGCCGACCTCGGTGTCGAGCAGCCGCTGCTCACGCATCGGGTCGCCGTAGTGCGCGGCCACCGACCGTACGCCGGCTGCCGCGTGCGCCGGCTCCGGCTGGTCCCGGCTGGCCTCGTCGATGCTCTCCACGGCCACCGCACCCGCGATGTCGATCATTTCTGGTCCCCGTCCCCGTCTCCGCACCGCTCGCACACGCCGAAGAAGGAGACGTGGCCGATGTCGACCCGGAAGCCCCGCTCGGTCGCCAACTGGTCGGCCAGCGGGCGCAACAGCTCGGGTTCCATCTCGTCGATCGCGCCGCACTCCCGGCAGACCAGGTGGACGTGCTGGTCCTCCCCGGCGGCGTGGTAGGTCGGCGAACCGTGCGACAGATGGGTGTGGGTGACCAGGCCGAGCCGCTCCAGCAGCTCCAGCGTGCGATAGATGGTGGTGATGTTGACACCGGCGGCGACCTCGCGGACCGCCGTGTGCACCTGCTCCGGGGTGGCGTGCCCCAGGTCCAGCACCGCTTGCAGGATCAGCTGCCGCTGCGCCGTCAGCCGCAGCCCACGGGCGCGGAGCAGTTCCGCCAGGGAGGATTCGGACACCCTCCGATCATAGTTCGGAGATGCGCGTGTCTCCGGATGCGGGCGTCGGCACTAGGCTCGGCCGCATGGTGGCGTCGCGGATCGGCGTACTGGGACAGGGCCTGCGACCGCCCGGCGAGCCGCTGCTGCGCGGCGACGATCTCGGGGTCCTGCACGGCGACGGACTGTTCGAGACCATGCATCTGCGCGGCGGTCGGCCGTGGCTACGGCAGGAGCACCTGGCCCGGATGCGGGCCGGCGCGGCCTCCGTCGAGCTGCCCCTGCCTCCCGACGCCGAGCTGGTCGCGCTGCTGGACGACGTCGCCGCCGGTTGGCCGACCGAGGTCGAGGGCGCGCTCCGGCTGGTCTGCACCCGCGGCCCCGAGGGCGGCGGAGGACCCACCGTGTACGCCACCCTCGCCGAGGTGCCGGCGACGGCGCGGCAGGCCCGCCGGGACGGGGTACGGGTGGCCACCCTCCCGCTGGGCGTCCCCGCGCAGGCCCGCCCCGAGCTCGACTGGCTCCCCGCCGGCCTCAAGTCGACCTCGTACCGGGCGAGCACCGCCGCCCGCCGTTGGGCGGCCCGGACCGGCGTCGACGACGTGCTCTGGGTCTCCTCCGACGGGTACGTGCTGGAGGGGCCGACCGCCAACGTGGTCTGGCTGGACGGGGACGTCCTCTGCACGGTGCCGGCCCGCCGGACCGGCATCCTGCCCGGCACCACCGTCGCGTGGCTGCTGGCGCACGCCGCCGAGCTGGGCTGCACGGCCGACGAACGGATGGTCACGCCGGCCGGTCTGCGCACCGCCGACGGCGTCTGGCTCACCTCGTCCGTACGCGGCGCGGTGGCGGTCCGCAGTCTCGACGGCACGCCGCTGCCGGCCGGTACGCGTACCGGGGCGGTGCAGGAACTGCTCGGTTTCCCGCTGCCCTGACGGCTGTCGCCGCAAGCCGACCACCCGACGGCCGACCGCCGAATGCCGGACGGCTCAGCCGGCCACCCGGATCAGGCGTGCCGACAGGTGCGGCGTGAGCGGCTGACCGACCGCCGCCATGTCCTGCGCGTAGAGCAGCGCCCCCTCGACGATGCCGAAGAGCCGGTGCCCGGCCGTCACCTCCTTGGCGGTGGAGGTCCGCACCACGGCGTCGGTGACGAACTCGATCTGCGTACCCTTGCGCCGCCCGACGTGCAGCTCCATCACCCCGGTGGGGACGGTGAGCAGCGCCTCCAGCTCGTCGGTGACCCGGTCACCGTCGAGCACCGGACGCCACCAGCCGACCTCACGCCCGGCCGGGCGCACCGGCTGGCTCTGCTCGTCGAGGATCCACGCCCGCGACTCGTAGTGCAGGAACGGTCGGCCGTCGTGGCTGATCCGGATCTCCTGGGCGAAGTCGAAGTCCTCGATGGTGGGGAAACCGCCCCGGCCGCGTCCCCGCCAGACACCGACGTACGGCAGCAGCCCGTCCAGGCTCGGGTGCAGCTTCGGCCCGACCCGCAGGTCGTGGCTCTCCTCGAAGGGGTACGGCTCGACCGGCGGCGCGTTCAGCCACGGCGGCGGTGCCAGCGGATTGTCGTCCGACGCGCTCAACTATTTTCCTCTCGCTATGAGTACCGCCACGTAGACCAGGCCACCGGCGAGCGCGCCCAGGCCGGCGACCAGCAGGCTGACGAACCCGATCTCGGTGACCATCCGGCTCATCCTATGCTGGGCGGTATGGCCCGCACTCTCGTCGTCAAGGCCACCGCCGGCGCCGACTCGCCGGAGCGTTGCGCCCAGGCGTTCACCGTCGCCGCCACTGCGGCGGCAGCCGGGGTACCCGTCTCGCTCTGGCTCACCGGTGAGTCGACCTGGTTCGCGTTGCCCGGTCACGCACAGAACTTCGAGCTGCCGCACTCGGCGCCCCTGGCCGAGCTGCTGCACGTGATCCTCTCCACCGGCACGGTGACCGCCTGCACCCAGTGCGCCGCCCGCCGGGACATCGGCACGGGTGACGTGATCCCCGGCGTACGGATCGCCGGTGCCGCCGTCTTCGTGGAGGAGACGATGGCCGAGGGTGCACAGGCGCTCGTGTACTGACATCGCCGGCCTGCGCGCCGGAACTGGCCCGACAACTCGGACTAATGCCTACGATTCGGGTGTGACCGAGGCGACCGAGCAGTTCTTCGCGGCCCTGCCGGCCCGGGCCCCGGAGGTACTCCGCGCCCCCGTGGCGGGCACGCTCCGGATCGACCTCTCCGACGGCCACCACACCGAGCACTGGCTGGTCCGGATGCGACCGGGCGCGGCCGAGGTGAGTCAGGGTCCGGAGGCCGCCGACGCCGTCTGGTACTGCGGCGTGCACCTGTTCGACCGGCTGGTCACCGGCCAGTCGCAGAGCATCTCCGCGGTGTTCCGCAACGAGAGCACGTACACCGGGGACGTGGTCCTGTTCCTCGCCTTCCGGCGCTTCTTCCCCCCGCCCCCCGGCACCCGGGACCCGCGCGAGGTGGCCCGCGAGCACGTCAGGCGGACCCGGTGAAAGAACTCGTCAGCATCCTGGACGGCAACACCTTCCTGGTCAGCGACCGGCGCGGCGACATCGAGCCGGCCCTCGACTTCCCCACCGGCCTCTTCTCCTTCGACACCCGGTTCCTCTCCACCTGGCTGCTGCTGCTCGACGGCGAACGGCTGCACGCACTGTCGCTCGACGACTCGGAGTCGCACCGGACCCGCTACTTCCTGGTGCCGGGCGAGCCCACCCACTTCCTGGACGCCAAGGTCTCGGTGATCCGCAGCCGGGCCATCAGCGGCAGCTTCGAGGAGGAGCTGACCGTGCTCAACCACTCCGGGCAGTCGATGATGTTCACCGTCCGGATCGAGATGGGTGCCGACTTCGCGGACCTCTTCGAGATCAAGGACACCCAGCGCAAGCGCGGCGAGCACACCGCCACCCCCGGCGAGAACGCGCTGCGCCTGGACTACCGCCGGGAGGCGTTCCACCGGGAGACGGTGATCAGCAGCAGCGCACCGGCGGAGGTCGACCTGACCGGGATGACCTTCGCGATCGAGATCGGGCCGCACGGCGAGTGGACCACCCGGCTCGCCGTCACCACCACGATCTACGGCGCCCGGGGCGAGGACGTCCGCAGCCAACTCCCCTTCTCCGGTAGCCGGACGACCGCCGTCATCCAGGCCGAGCACGCCGAGTTCATCGCCAAGGCACCGAAGCTGAGCTGCGACTACCAACCGCTGACCGAGGCGTACCGGCGCAGCCTCGACGACCTGGCCGCGCTCCGGTACGAGTCGATCGCGCTCGGCGTTCGACTGCTGGCCACCGGCCTGCCCTGGTTCATGACCCTGTTCGGCCGGGACAGCATCATCACCTCGCTCCAGGTCCTGCCGTTCCAGCCGGAACTGATCCCGCCCACGCTCACGATGCTGGCCGGTCTCCAGGGGCACCGGCTGGACGACTTCCGCGACGAGGAGCCCGGCAAGATCCTGCACGAGCTGCGCTACGGCGAGACCGCCGGCTTCGAGGAGCAGCCGCACTCGCCCTACTACGGCGCCGCCGACTCGACGCCGCTGTTCGTGATCCTGCTCGACGAGTACGAGCGGTGGACCGGCGACGTGGCACTTGTCAAACGGCTGGAACTGGCCGTGAGGGGCGCACTGGCCTGGATCGACACGTACGGCGACCTGCTCGGCACCGGCTACCTCTGGTACCAGACCCGCAACCCGAAGACCGGCCTGGAGAACCAGTGCTGGAAAGACTCGTGGGACGCGATCTCCTACGCCGACGGCCGGCTGCCGAGCTTCCCCCGGGCCACCTGCGAACAGCAGGGCTACGCGTACGACGCCAAGCTGCGCGGCGCCCGGATGGCCCGGCTGTTCTGGAACGACCCGGAGTACGCCGACCGGCTGGAACGGGAGGCCGCCGAGCTGAAGGAACGGTTCAACCGGGACTTCTGGTTGCCCGAGAAGGAGTACTACGCGCTGGCCCTGGACGCCGACGGCACGCCGGTGGATGCGCTCAGTTCCAACATCGGGCACCTGCTCTGGAGCGGCATCGTCGAGGAGTCGAGGGCCCGACGGATCGCCGACCACCTCGTCGGGCCGCGACTCTTCTCCGGCTGGGGTGTCCGCACCCTCGCCGACGACCAGGGGCGGTACAACCCGATCGGCTACCACGTCGGCACGGTCTGGCCCTTCGACAACTCGATCATCGCCTGGGGACTGTGGAAGTACGGCTTCCGCGAGCAGGCCGGGCAGATCTGCGAGTCGATCCTGACGGCGGCGCGCTACTTCGACGGCCGACTGCCGGAGGCGTTCGCCGGGTACGAGCGCGACCTCACCGAGTACCCGGTGCAGTACCCGACCGCGTGCAGCCCGCAGGCCTGGTCGGCGGGGACGCCGTTGATGTTGCTGCGGGTGATGCTCGGGCTCGAACCGCAGGGCGAGCACCTGATCGTCGACCCGCACGTGCCGCAGGGGGTCGGGCGGGTCGAGCTGCTGGACATCCCCGGTCGCTGGGGTCGCGCGGACGCGCTGGGCCGCAGCCGCCGGCGGGACGACGGGAACGGTCAGCCGGTGTAGGAGATCAGCCGGCGCAGCCGGTGGTGGCGGAGAGCACCACCTCGTCCGCGCCGAGGTCGGCGAGGACCGCGACGCCGTCGCGCCGGAAGGCGTACACCTCGTCGGTGTCGACCACCGGCGTGCCGCCGGCCAGCGGCGCGAGCGTGGCCTGCGGCGACGCGGGCAACGCGCCCGCAGCGGACCGGACGGTACGCGCCGACCCCCCGCCCGGACACGGCGCGGCCACCACCTCGTCGGGCTCGGTCGCCGTGCTGCCGAGCGTGCGCAGCGCCTCGGTCAGGGCACCCACCTCGGCTCCGGCGGCGTCCGCTCCCGGCGCGGCGTAGTCGTCGCCGATCATCCGGCACCCGGTGTCCGCGGTCAGCCGGATCCGGCCGTCGGCGACGCCCCGCCCCTGCACGGTGACGAACTCGCCCGCGTCGGCGCGCAACCGGGGTCCCTCGGAGGTGACCCGGACACCGGCCCGCCACGCCGTGGGCAGCCGGTCGGAGATCTCCTGGAGCGCGGCCCGTTCCTCACCCACCGGCACCGCCAGGTCGACGGCGCGGATCAGCTCCGCGCCCTCCGCGAAGGGGGTGATCCGGCAGCCCCGGTCCACCTCGGGAGCGACGAGCGCGGGCACCGCACCCCAGCTCGCCGCCACCAGCTCGCCGATGGCGGCGTCCACCACCGGGCCGGCCTCGGCGAGCGTGCGCTGCTCGCGGACGGTCGGCGGATCGTTCCGGGCGGAGCGCCAGGTGAGACCGGCGAGCAGCACCGCCCAGGCCACGGTCGCCACGATCAGCCAGCGCGGCCACCGGGTGCCGGGGGCCGGCGGCCGGGGACCTGCGGGCGGGAAATACCCCGTCTGGACAGCACCGCTCACCGGGTCATGGTGTCACGCGTGGTGTACCGCCTCGCCGGGGCGCCCGTCGGCGCCCTCCGGCGGCGTGCTCAGCCGGTAGCCCACCCCACGGACCGTCTGCACCTGCGGGCCGCCGGGCAACGCCCGCAGCTTGCGCCGCAACCGCTTCACCGCCGAGTGCAGGATCGCCGTGTCACCGAGGTACGCGCCACCCCAGACGGAGGCGAAGAGCCGCTCGTAGCTCCAGAGCGCGAGCGGCGGGCTCATCAGCCGGGCCAGCAGCTCCCGCTCGGTACGCGTCAGACCCAACGGCACGCCCCGCCAGGTGACCAGGTGCCCGGCCCGGTCCACCACGAGGTCGCCCCAGTTCGTCGGTCGGCCGTTCGACTCGTCGGGCAGCGCGGCGGGCTCGGCCAGCGGAGCCGGGAACATCGCGCGCAACTGCGCGAGGTCACTACAGATCACCACCGGTCCCACGCCGTCCAACCGCTGCATGACCCGTTGTCGCACCGAGGCGTCGGAGCTGACGCAGACCAGGATCGGTATCTCCTCAACGGACACGTTACCTCCCCCGAGAGCACCGTGCTGACCTGCGACTTTCCATTAATCGCCAACGATAGTCACCGATGGAGCCCCCGCCTGAAGACTAACGGTCAGCAACCCGCCCCGTCACTGACCGAGTACTGACCGACGCCGTCCATTGATCACCGACTGTCGGAGCAAGAGCATGACTCTCAGCGGGCGGGCGCTCACCATCAGCCACCCACATCGCCCCGTCCGCTCCGCGACGTCGTAAGCCGGCGCGCGGGTTGTCCGGGCCCCGAACGGATCGGGACCGACGACGTGGGGGAGGAACCTTGTTCACACGACCATCCGCACGGTCATCACGGTGGCGGGCGGTGACGTTGCTGGCCGCCGCCGTACTCGCCGTCACCGCCCAGCCCGCCGTCGCCGCACCGGCCCCACAGCCGACGGCACACCGGGCCGCCGTCGACCAGGGCCTGATCGACCGGTTCGACACCGCGTCGACCGCGACGTTCCTGGTGTACCTGCGCGAGACCGCCACACTGGCCGACGCCGCCCGGCTGCGTGACGCCGACCGCCGGGCGGACGAGGTGCACCGGCTGCTGACCGGCACCGCCAGCCGTACCCAACACGACCTGCGGGCGATGCTCGACGAGCGCAAGGTGCCGCACACCGCGTACTGGATCGCCAACGCGATCCGGGTCGAGGGCGACAAGGCGCTGCTGGACGAGATCGCCCGGCGGCCCGAGGTGGCCCGGATCTCCCCCAGCCGCAGCTACCCGCTGGTCCGGCCGACCGCCACCGACACCACCCGGGCCCGCACCACGGCCGTCGAGTGGGGCCTGACCAACATCGGCGCGCCCCGGGTCTGGGACGAGTTCGGCGACCGTGGCGAGGGCGTCGTGGTCGCCAACATCGACAGCGGCGTGCGCTACGACCACCCCGCGCTGGTCGGCTCCTACCGGGGCAACCTCGGCGACGGCTTCGACCACGCGTACAACTGGTTCGACCCGACCGGCGTCTGCGCGGGCACCGCGCCCTGCGACAACAACGACCACGGCACGCACACCATGGGCACCATGGTCGGCGACGACGGCGCCGGCAACCAGATCGGCGTGGCCCCGGGAGCCCGGTGGATCGCCGCCAAGGGCTGCGGCACGAACAGCTGCGCGGACGCCTCGTTGCTCGCCGCCGGGCAGTGGGTGCTCGCGCCGACCGACGCCGCCGGGCAGAACCCCCGACCGGACCTGCGCCCCGACATCGTCAACAACTCCTGGGGCGGCGACGGGGGCGACCCGTGGTACCAGCAGACCGTCGCGGCCTGGCGGGCCGCCGGCATGTTCCCGGTCTTCTCCTCCGGTAACGACGGACCGGCCTGCGGCAGCGCCGGCTCTCCCGGCGACAACGCCGACTCGTACGCGGTCGGCGCGTACGACGTGAACAACGCCATCGCCGACTTTTCCGGCCGGGGCTTCGGCACCGACCTGATCAAGCCGAACATCGCCGCACCCGGCAGCAACGTGCGGTCCAGCGTCCGCAACGGCGGGTACGCCTCGTTCAGCGGCACCTCGATGGCCGCCCCGCACGTGGCCGGGACGATCGCGCTGGTCTGGGCGGCGGCACCGAGCCTGCGCGGCGACGTGGCCGGCACCGAGGAACTGCTCGACCGCACCGCCCGGGACGTCGACGCCACCACCTGCGGCGGCACCCCGGCCGACAACAACGTCTTCGGCGAGGGACGTCTGGACGCGTACGCGGCGGTGCGGGACGCCCCGCGCGGCCCGGTGGGCCGGGTCAGCGGCATCGTCACCGACGCGGCCGACGACGACCCGGTGGCCGGAGCCACGGTGACCGACGGCACCCGCAGCGCCACCACCGGCACCGACGGCCGGTACGCGTTGAACGTGCCGGCCGGCGAGACCCGCCTGACCGTCAGCGCCTACGGCTACGCCGGTCAGTCGGCGACCGTCACGGTGGCCGAGGGCGGGGCCGTCACCCGGAACTTCGCGCTGGCGGCCACCCCGACGGTCACGGTCAGCGGCAAGGTCACCGACGGTTCCGGACACGGCTGGCCGCTGTACGCGAAGGTCGAGGTGGCCGGACGGCCCGGCGGGCCGGTCTTCACCGACCCGGTCACCGGTCGCTACTCGTTCACCGCACCGGGCGACACCACGTACCGGCTCACCGTCACGGCCCGCTACCCGAGCTACCGCACGGTGACCCGGGAGGTGCCGGTCGGCGGCGCGGCCACCACGGTCGACGTGGCCGTTCCGGTCGATGCCGGGTGCACCGCCGCCGGTTACACCGGACGGTTCGGGACCCCGCTGCTGACCCAGAGCTTCGACGGCACCGGCACCCCGGCCGGCTGGCGGGTCGACAACCGCACCGCCTCCGGTGGCTGGACCTTCACCGACGCCCGGTCGCGCGGCAACCTGACCGGTGGTGCCGGCGGGTTCGCCATCGTCGACAGTGACGCCCTCGGCAGTGGCAACAGCCAGGACACCGACCTGGTCACCCCGCCGCTGGACTTCTCCGGCACCGCCGCACCGGTGCTGCGTTTCCGCAGCGACTGGCGGGCCGTCGGGATCTCCGACACCGCGGACGTCGACGTCTCCGTCGACTCCGGCGCCACCTGGACCACCGTCTGGCACCAGACCACCAGCCGGCGTGGCCCCCGCGTCGAGGAGGTGGCACTGACCCAGGCCGCGAACGCCGCCTCGGCCCTGGTCCGCTTCCGGTTCAAGGGCACCTTCGCCTGGTGGTGGCAGGTGGACGACGTGGAGGTCGTCAACCGCGAGTGCACGCCGGTGCCCGGTGGACTGGTCGTCGGCACCACCACCGACCGCAACACCGGGGCACCCGTGGACGGGGTGACCGTGGTCAGCGACGACCGGCCGCAGGACCGGGCCGTGTCGGCGGCGACCCCGGAGGACACCGCCGAGCCGGACGGCTTCTACTGGCTCTTCTCCGGTCTGACCGGCGCCCACCCGTTCACCGCCAGTCGTCCGCCGTACCAACCGGCCACCAAGCAGGTCACGGTCGAGGCCGACCGGGTCAAGCGGGCCGACTTCGCCCTCGGCGCCGGGCGGCTCACGGTCAGCCCCGCGTCCGTCGTGGCGCACCAGCCCTACAACAGCACCCGGACCACCAAGCTGACCGTCCGCAACACCGGCAGCGCGCCGGCCGCCGTCGAGCTGCTGGAACGCACCGGCGCGTTCGAGCTGCTCCGCCAGTCCGGCGCACCGCTGCGGGAACAGAAGATGAAGGGCATCAGCAAGGCCCACACCGGAGTCGCGTACGGCGGGGCGGCACCCGAGGTGCGTACCACGGCCGACGACGCGTGGAGCCCGATCGCCAAGCTGCCGGCCGCCATCTACGACAACGCCGCCGCGTGGCTGGGCGGAAAGATCTACTCCGTCGGTGGTGGCGGTGACACCGGCACCGAGCGGCGGGCCTGGGCGTACGACCCGGGTGCCGACGCCTGGACCGCCCTGCCGGACCTGCCGGTGGCGCGCTCCAAGCCGGTCGCGGCAGCGGTCAACGGCAAGCTGTACGTGTTCGGGGGCTGGGGCGCGGACGACCGTCCGGTGGCCACCGTCGACGTCTTCGACCCGGTCGCCGGCACCTGGAGCACCGTGCCGGGGGCGACGAACCCGGCACCGACCGCAGCGGCCGGTGGGGCGGTGGTCGACGGGAAGGTCTACCTGGTGGGCGGCTGTGCCGACGCCACCTGCACGGACTCCGACCGACTGGTGGTCTTCGACCCGGCGACCGGCACGTTCGGCACCCGGGCGGCCTACCCGCACCCGGTGTCCTGGCTGGCCTGCGGTGGGCTCGGCGAGACGGTGCACTGCGCCGGTGGCACCGGCAGCACCGAGTACACCGACGCCTACCGGTACGACCTGACGGCCGACGCGTGGAGCCCGCTGCCGAGCATGCCGACCGAGCTGTGGGGCTCCCAGTACGCGGCAGCCGGCGGGATGCTCGTGCTGGCCGGTGGCGTGACGGCCGGTTCGACGGCGGTCAGCAACCGCACCATCGCCTACGACCCCGCCACCGGGGCCTGGCGTGACCTGCCCAACGCCCAGTTCGGCCGGTACCGGGGCGCCGCCGCCTGCGGCGCGTACAAGATCGGTGGTTCGCCCAGTTCCTTCGTGGGCTCGGCGGACAGCGAGCTGCTCGGTGGTCTGGAGCAGTGTGCCGCCGCAGCGGACGTGCCCTGGCTGTCCAGCTCGCCGGCGACCTTCACGCTGGCACCGGGCGCGTCCCGGACGGTGACGGTGACGCTCACCGCCACGGCGGCGGCCGGACTGCAACAGCCGGGACGGTACGACGCCGAACTGGTGGTCGCCTCGGACACCCCGTACCCGGTGACACCGGTGTCGGTGGAGATGAACGTCTCGCCGCCGTCGAGCTGGGGCAAGGTCCGGGGCACCGTCACCGGCACCACCTGCGGTGGGGTGACGGTGACGGTGGCGGCGACCGTCCGGGTGAACCTGATCTCGGCCGGCACCGGCACGACGTTGACCTCCGGCGCCGACGGCACGTACGCCTGGTGGCTGCCGAAGGGCCGGTACGAGGTGATCGTGGCCAAGGACGGCTGGGTGCCGCAGGTCAAGCGGCACCAGATCGAGGCGGGCATCGTCGGCTCCCTCGACTTCGCCCTTGATCCGGCATCCACCTGCACCAGAGCGACCGGTATCTGACGCACTACCCCTGGTGGCCGCCGGTTCGTCACGAACCGGCGGCCATCGCCGCCCTGTCCGCCCGGAATACAGGTCAGGGCTTGCGAAGCCAGGTGCTCGGACGGTCACGACAACACCCTTGCCCTGCCGCCTGTCGATCATTTCGAGCGCCTCAAGGCGAGCAGAAGCGCGGGGAACCCGGGCGGTTGAGAACCGGGCGAAGGCAGCCGAGTCAATGCCAGCCGGACGCATGAACGCCGGACCAATGGCGGTAGCCGGACCAATGGCGGCACGCCGGACCATGGCGGCAGGGCGCGTGACCGTCGGACGAATGACCGGCGGGCGCATCGCGGTCGGGCGGACGAAACCGGACTGCGGCATGACGCCTGAACCGTTCTCGCCGTCAGCTCGAAAGGACCCGACCCGACAGGGTGCGCACCCGCCACCCACCGCCGCCGTCCACCCACCGCCGCCGTCCAGCCACCGGGCGGCGTCCAGCCCTGTCGCGCGTCAGACCACCCGACTGTTTCTCCTGGTCATCGGCGTTTCCGACCGACCGGAGGGCCATCCGGCCGTCGGCCGAACGGACGAAAGCGATCACCGCTCTTGGCGACCAGCGGTCCGTCACTTAGCGTTAGCAGCACGCCTCAACGCGAGCGGCGTTCACATCCCCTCCCGCCTGCGGATTGGCTGTCATGCTGGAAGTCCTCCTGGCCTCGACCATCACTGTGAGTGCCGTCGCGCTGCTGCTGATCGTCGGGTCTTTCGGCTACGGCTTCGTCCGCCCCGAGGTGGCCTACCGGCCGCGTCACGCGCTCCGGTCGCCGCGCTACGGCCCGGTACGCCCGGACCAGGTGGCCGTCCTGATCGCCTGCCGTAACGGCGCCGCGACCATCGCCGAGACGGTACGCGCGGCACGCGCCACCGGCAGCGACGTGTACCTCGTCTCCGACGCCTCGACCGACGACACCGCTCACCTCGCCGAGTCCGTCGGCGCCCGGGTGCTGGCCCTGGCCCGCAACGTCGGCAAGCCGGCCGCCCTGCACGCCGGATACGTCGAGTTCGGTCTCGGTACGCACTACCGCGCGGTCGCCATCCTCGACGACGACGTGGTGGTCGCGCCGGACTTCGTCAGCGCCGCCCTGGCCGAGCTGACCGAGGAGGTCGGCATCGCGGTGGGCCACAACGTCACGTGGTGGCCGCCGGAACGGCGGTGGAACCCGTGGCTGGCCAAGCGCGCCTACAGCTACTGGATGTATCAGGCGGTGATCCGCCGGATCCAGAGCCACTTCAACGTCATGAACTGCATCTCCGGCTCGAACTCGGTGTACCGCACCGAACTGCTGGACGCCGTGCTGCCGCAGCAGCCGCCCTACATCGTCGACGACACGTACTGGGTGCTGGAGACGCACCGGCGCCACCTCGGCCGGGTGGTGTACGCGCCGCGCGCACTGGCACACCTCCAGGACCCGACCACGCTGCCCGACTGGTACCGGCAGAACCTGCGCTGGATGTGGGGCACCTTCCAGGGCGTCATCGGGCACCGGGTGGGTCGGCACACGAGCCGCTTCGACTTCGCGTACCTGCTGCTGATGCTGCACTGGGTGCTCTATGTGGCCGGCGCCCCGATGACCCTCTGGCTGCTCGCCACCGCCGGTCCGGGGCTGTTGGCCGGGCTGGGGCTCATGCTGGCCGGGCAGAGCCTCTGGGTCGGGCTGGCCGCCTGGCGGCTCCGGCGCCCCCGCCTACCGCTGTTCCTCCCCGTGATCGTCTTCGCCGACCTGCTGTACCGGGTGATCCTGGTGCACGCCCTGGTGAAGGCGATCCGACAGCCGACGGTCGACCGGTGCGTCTGGGATTCCCCGGCGCGCATGGCGGTCGGCGTGAAGGGCTGAGGGAGGTGACAACATGTCCGCGAACCAGGACCTCCCGCTGACCGGCGCCTCCACCGCCACCGTCGGCCTGCTCGGCAGCATCCTGCTGGGGCTCGGCGCCCTGCTGGTGACCGCCGCCAAGTGGGGCGCCAAGGCCCGCCGCAAGGTCGGCTGACGTACCGCGTCGCGGAAGGGCGCAGACGGCTCGTGGCCCGGGTCCCCCGGTGGTATGGGGGACCCGGGCCACGAGGCCGATCAGAGCGTGGGTCAGTCGGTGACCGTGACGGTCACCTCGTTGACGCCCCGTCCGGCGGTGACGGCGGTGTCGCCGTTGCCGTGCCGGGACAGCGCCCGCAGGGTCCAGTTGCCGGGAGCGGCGAAGAACCGGAACTGACCGGCCGGAGAGGTCACCACCTCGGCGGTGAACTCGCCGGTCGAGTCGAGCAGCCGGACGTAGGCACCCGGCACCGGCTCACCCTCGGTGGAGCGGACGAGGCCGGTGATGACCGTCTCCTTCTCCAGGTCGATGCTGGCCGGCAACGGCGCGGCCTGATCCGGTGCGGCGCAACCGGCGGCGGTCGGTGCGGTCATCTCAGGCCTCCCCGGGCTCGTCGCCGAGCGCCACCGGCACGCCGACCAGCGAGCCGTACTCGGTCCAGGATCCGTCGTAGTTCTTCACGTTGCGGTGGCCGAGCAGCTCCTGGAGCACGAACCAGGTGTGCGAGGAGCGCTCGCCGATCCGGCAGTACGCGATGGTCTCCTTGCCGTCGTCCAGCCCGGCCTCGCCGTAGATCTTGCGCAGCTCGTCGTCGGACTTGAAGGTGCCGTCCTCGTTGGCCGCCTTCGACCACGGCACGCTGATCGCGGTGGGGATGTGGCCACCCCGCTGGGCCTGCTCCTGCGGCAGGTGGGCGGGGGCGAGCAGGCGACCGGCGAACTCGTCGGGGCTGCGCACGTCGACCAGGTTCTTGGTGCCGATCGCGGCGACGACCTCGTCGCGGAAGGCCCGGATGCTGTTGTCCGGCTCCTGCGCGACGTACTGGGTCGCCGAGCGGGTCACCTCGTCCCGGACCAGCGGACGGCCGTCCAGCTCCCACTTCTTGCGACCGCCGTCGAGCAGCTTGACGTCGCCGTGGCCGTAGAGCTTGAAGTACCAGTACGCGTACGCGGCGAACCAGTTGTTGTTGCCGCCGTACAGGACCACGACGTCGTCGTTGCCGACGCCACGCTCGGAGAGCAGCGCCTCGAACTGGGCCTTGTTGACGAAGTCCCGGCGGACCGGGTCCTGCAGGTCGGTCTTCCAGTCGAGCTTGATCGCACCGGCGATGTGACCGGTGTGGTAGGCCGAGGTGTCCTCGTCGACCTCGACGAAGACGACGCCCGGGGCGTCGAGGTTCTTCTCGGCCCACTCGGCCGAGACGAGTGCGGTGTCGCGACTCATCAGATCACTCCCTGGTGAGGATGGATGGTGAGCCAGCGCGCGGAATTCGCTGTGATGAAGGAGTCGCACCACGCGCGGGACCCATAGCTAGGAACGGATCACGGGATTCGTGCGACGGCGCCGCTGCCGGGCGTCCGGTGGGGTGCACCGGGATCAGGTACGCGTACCCCAAGTGCCGAAGGCCGCTAGGCGGCCCGAAACAGCCCCGCCGTCAGATGACGGGGCGACACAGGCAGGTGGCCACGCGGCACAGGTCGACCGCGCGCCGTTTGGTGAGGAGCGTCCCCATGACCAGGGAGCCTATCAGCGATCTCACGAATCTCCACCGGCCCGACCAGCATCCGGGACGTGGGCGCCGGGATCAGCCGACCGAGTTGATCGGCACGTCCCGTGCGTCCGCCGTCACCGTCAGCCCCTCCGGCCTCGGCACGACCTCCCGGACGGTGAGCTGGAACGGCAGCTCCGGCAGGGGTACGTCGACCGAGATGCTGCGGGCGAAATTGTTCAGCAGGGTGCGGGCGATCGGCAGGCTGGGCAGGCCCTCGGCGTCCAGGTCGTCGAAGCGGAGCGCGATCTGCCCCTGCTCCCCGACGACGATCTCGGCGGTGCCGGTGACCGTGAGGCGCTGGCCGAGCACGTCCAACGGGGCGGTCACCGAGAGCTTGCCGTCCTGCTCGCCGAGGGTCAGCCCCTCCCGGTCGAGCAACGCGGCGAGACTCTGGTAGTCGATGGTGCCGGTCCCGTTGACCGTCTCGGCCACCACGTCGCCCTGGCCGGTACGCAGCGTGTCCAGGCTGGCGCGGACGTTGCGGGCGTCCACGTCCAGGCTGGGCAGCGCGACCGCGTCGCCCTGCACCGAGCCCTGCACGTCCCGCAGCCGGATGGTGACCCGCTCGTAGCGGCCGTCGAGCACCTGGGTGAGGAAGGGGAACCCGCCCAGCTCGACCTCGGGCGGGGAGGACTGCGCACCCTGCTGGGCCACCTGCTGGCGGACCTCGTCGGCGATGGTGCGTTCGGCCACGTTGGCCGCGACCCGGTCGGCGATCGCGAGCAGACCGACGAGTACGACCAGCAGGACAACGAAGCCGATCAGTACCTTGCGCCCCCGTCGCCGCGGGCGCCGTCCATAGGTCTGCTCGTGCTCCACACCTTCTCCTTGTCCTGTCGCACGTCGATCCCGGCCGAATCGCCGGTACGCCCGGCGGCGCACCGGTGTTACCCGATGTCCGGATTCCTCAACCGCCCGCCGCAGCGGCCGGCTACAACACCAGTCGGCACATCAGGTACGCGGCCGGGGCGGCCATCGCGAAGCCGGCGAGCGGCCCCTGCACGTGCCGCGCCGCCCACGCGTCGGGCAGCTCGCCCGCCATCAGTCGACCGGCCTCGGCGTATCCGGAGGCCAGGTCGGCCAGCACGGCGACGACTGCGGTGACCAGGGCGATGATCGCGGCCCGGGTCGGGGTGAACGGGGTGACCAGATAGCCGCCGAGCAACGCGCTCCCGAGCGTACCCACCATCGCGCCACCGACCACCCCGGCGGCCCCTCGCGGCACCTGGGGGGCGAGCCGGGGCCAGGCCGCGACGGCGTCGGTCAGCCGGGCCACGGTGAGCGCGACCGCGCTCGCCGCGAGGCAGACCACGATCGCCTGGGTGCCGGCGGGAACCCGGGTGAGCACGATGAGCGTGGCGAAGGCGACCGGGCCGAGCACGATGGTCGCGGTGGTCCGCACCGAGTCGGTCACCCGTAGCCGGTCCACCCGCCGGACCAACTGGCCGAGCACCGCCACGAGCACCCCACCGGCCGCGACGTAGAACAGCGGCAGGATGCGGGGTTCGGCCGTCCGGATGGCCACGGTGTCGGCCACGGCGGCGGCCAGTACGCCGGCACCGATCACCACCGCGGCGGCGGGCGGCCGGTTCACCACCGTCCAGACCAGCACGAACAGCACCTGCACGAGGAACACCACGATGGCGAAGGGCACCCGGTCGCCGGGTCCGGAGGTCTGCGCGCCGATGATCAGCCCGATGCCGAGCAGCGCGGCGAACCCGCCGACGGCGAGGGAGAGCTTCGTGGGGACCTCGACCGGTGGCTCGTCGTACTCGTCCTCCTCCTCGTCGAGCGCGTCGTCGGCACGTCGGGGCGAGCCGCCGCGCCTGAGGCGTCGCGGGCCCCGGGAGCGGCCCCGCTCCTCGGTTTCCACGGCCGGACCGGTACGCGGTGCCGAGCCGTCCCCGGGGGGCACGTCGTCCACCCACTGTTCGCGGTCGGCCTCGGGCGAGTTGGAGGGAAACACGCACCGATCGTGCCAGACCAGATGCACAACTCGGGTGCCACGGTTTCCACGACGTTAAAACCTTGGCCGCGATCATGGGCAGAAGGGGCAAACCGGAAACCATTACGCGGTCCAAGCAGGGCCATCGGCTACTCTCAAGCCGAAACCCGCCCGTCAGCGACGCCGGGACCCACGGAAGTTCCCAGCGCCCACTCGTCCTGAGTGCCGCTGGTCGCGTGCGGCCACACCGGCCGCCGGGACGGAGGTGATCGTGGAGATCCTGCTGCTGGTGACCGCACGGGCAGGCGAACCATCCGCTGTGCTGCCCGCACTCGACCTGCTGCCGCACTCGGTGCGCACCGCACCACGCGACGTCCGCACCCTGGTCGCCGGTCCGAGCCCGGACGCCGTGCTCGTCGACGCCCGCTCCGAACTCAGCGAGGCCCGGGCGACCTGCCGCATGCTGCACGCCACCGGGCTGGGCGTACCGCTGGTCGCGGTCGTCACCGAGGCCGGCCTGATCGCGCTCAACGCCGACTGGGGCGTGGACGACGTCATCCTCGCCTCCGCCGGTCCGGCCGAGGTGGAGGCCCGGCTGCGGCTCGCGGTCGGCCGGTTGAGCAACGCCACGGCCGGTGCCGGCGGCTCGATCCGGGCCGGCGAGCTGATGATCGACCCCGACACGTACGCCGCCAAGCTCAAGGGCCGCCCGCTCGACCTCACCTACAAGGAGTTCGAGCTGCTGAAGTTCCTGGCCCAGCACCCGGGCCGGGTGTTCACCCGCGACCAGTTGCTGCGCGAGGTCTGGGGCTACGACTACTTCGGCGGCACCCGGACGGTGGACGTGCACGTGCGTCGGCTGCGGGCCAAGCTCGGCTCCGAGTACGAGTCGATGATCGGCACCGTGCGCCAGGTGGGCTACAAGTTCGTCGTACCGTCGAACCGGGCGCTGGCCGAGGCCACCGAGCACGCGTCCCTGGCGTTGCACCCTCTCACCGTCGAGGGCTAATTCCCCCATATGCCCCTTTTGGGCAACTCGTCAGCCTTATGGTGACTGCCGAGTTGACCAGCAAAAGGGGCTGCGGTGGGCACGTATTACGGGAGCTCGGCACGACGGCCGGTGAGTACGACACAGGCGGTCGGCATCATCGTGCTCGTGGTGTCCGCGGTGCTCGGCTCGACGTACCTGCTCGGGCGCAACCTGCTGCCCCAGGAGCCGCGCGACAACTCCGCGGTCACCGCGACCGGTGCCGAGCATCCCGAGTACGCCGACCAGGTCCCGCCCTCGGCGGACGCCCCCGCACCCACCGGCACGCCCGGCGCCGTCCCGCCCAGCGGCGTCCCGCACGACCCGGACCAGGGCGAGGCCCAGGACCCCAACTTCGGTCCGATGGGCACCCGGGTCACCACCGGCACCGGCACCGTCGCCCTCACCTTCGACGACGGGCCGAACCCGGACTACACCCCGCAGGTGCTCGCCCTGCTGCGGGAGCACCGGGTCACCGCGACCTTCTGCCTGGTGGGCCAGAACGCCCAGGCGTACCCGTGGCTCGTCCAGCAGATCGTGGCCGACGGCCACACGCTGTGCAACCACAGCTGGGAACACGACGTGACGCTGGGCGCGCGGTCACCGGAACGGATCCGGAACGACCTGCTGCGCACCAGCGAGGCGATCCGCGCCGCCGTGCCGGACGCCCCGATCGCCTGGTACCGCCAGCCCGGCGGCGCCTGGACGTACTCGCTGATCGCCACCGCCCGGGAACTCGGCATGACGCCGCTGCACTGGACGCTGGACACCTCCGACTGGCAGCGGCCCGGCGCGAACCGGATCGCCGCGTCGGTGCTCGACGGGGTGCAACCCGGCTCGATCGTGCTGCTGCACGACGCCGGAGGCGACCGACAGGGCACAGTGGACGCCTTGTACCGCATCCTGCCCGAACTGCGTGGCCGACTCGACGTCCAGGCGCTACCGCGTCACGGATTCTGACCGGCGCCGGCCCGCCCACCGCCGCGATGTCGCCGGTGACCCGGATACGGTGACGGGATGAGCGGCACTCGATCGACCGGCGACCAGGTCCACCGCACCGAACGGCTCGGGCCCACGGAGATCGCCGAGGTGCTGGCGCTGGCCCGTACGGCGGGCGACACCGACGGCGCGGACCCGTTGGACGAACACGTCCTGCTCCGGCTGCGCGACGAGCGGGCACCCGCGATCCACCTGCTGACCCGCGCCGACGACGACACCCTCACCGGGTACGCCCACCTGGACACCGGCGACCCGGCCGACGGGATCGGCGCGGAACTCGTGGTGCACCCCGCGTACCGCCGACGCGGCATCGGTCGGGCGCTGGCCCGCGAGATGGTCGTCGCCGCCACCGGGCCACTGCGCGCCTGGGCCCACGGCGACCACCCGTCGGCCGCCGCGCTCGCGGTGGACCTCGGTTTCCGCCGTGCCCGGGTGCTCTGGCAACTGCGTCGACCGCTGACCGCACCACTGGACCCGCCGCGCCTGCCCGACGGGGTGGAACTGCGCGCGTTCCGACCGGGTCAGGACGACGACGCCTGGCTGGCCCTGAACGCCCGCGCCTTCGCCGACCATCCCGAGCAGGGCCGCTGGACCGCTGACGACCTGCGCGTACGCCTCGACGAGCCGTGGTTCGACCCGGCCGGTTTCCTGCTCGCCGTCGAATCGTCGACCGGGCGGCTGCTCGGCTTCCACTGGACGAAGGTGCACGCGCGGGAAGGGTCGGCGCGCATCGGCGAGGTCTACGTACTCGGGGTCGAGCCCACCGCGCACGGCGGCGGGCTCGGTCGGGCGCTGACCATGGCCGGGCTGGCGTACCTGCGGGAGCAGCGCGGGCTGGACCGGGTGATGCTCTACGTGGACGAGTCCAACACCGGCGCGGTGGCGCTCTACGAGCGGACCGGGTTCGCCCGCTGGTCCGCCCACGTCAACTACCACCTCGGCTGAGGTGGGTCAGCGCGTCGGCGGGGTATCCAGATAGAAGCGGGGATCGGCCTCGTCGGAGAGGTCCAGGACCGGCGTGATCGGGCTGCCCGCGTCCCGGGCCGCCGCCGCCCGCGCCACCGCCGCCAGGTCGGCACAGGCGGCCACCTCGGCGAGGGTGACCTGGGTCGGCGGCAGCATCGTCAACTCACCGGCCGCCGCGCGCTCGCAGGCGTCGCCGGGCCTGATCCACAGGGCGTGGTCGGCCTCGCCGGAGACCTCCCGGGTCCGCTGCCCCTCGGGCAGCAACGCGACGAAGAAGTACGTGTCGAAGCGGCGCGGCTCGAAGTCCGGGGTCACCCACCGGCTCCACGGCAGCAGCAGATCGGACCGGAGCGTCAGGTCCCGCGCGGCAAGCAACTCGGCGAAGCCGGTCCGGCGCTGCTCCAGGTCGACCCGGGCGGCCTCCCAGCCGTCGTCGCTGACGTCGCCGACCACCCGTTCCGCGTCCGGACCGGCGAGCAGCACCCCGGCCTCCTCGAACACCTCCCGGGCCGCCGCGCAGACCACCGCCTGCGCGGCCTGCGGCGGCACGCCGAGGCGTACGCCCCAGTCGGCCGGTTCGGGCCCCGCCCAGTCGAGGTGCGCGGTCGAGTCCGAGGGGTCGACCCCGCCGCCGGGGAAGGCGTACATGCCGCCGAAGGCCATCGCCGCGACCCGGCGGATCAGGTAGACCTCGAAACCCTCGTCGGCGGGACGAAGCAGCAGCACGGTGGCGGCCGTCCGGGGCACCGTGGGAACCCCGCCCGACGCCTGGAACCGGCGGGCGTGCTCCACCAGTGCGGGCGGCGCGGGATAACCACGGTCCAGGGTCATACGCCGAGCTTAGAGCGATGTCCCGGCCGGTGGATCAGCGGTGCCGCCCGGAGGTGATCTTCGGTAGCGTCACGCCATGACTCGTTGGGGCATCCTGGCCACCGGCCACATCGCCGCCCGCTTCGCCGAAGACCTCCGCCTGGTGCCGGGCGCGGAACTGGTCGCGGTCGGCTCACGGACCACCGCCAGCGCCGAGCGCTTCGCCGAGCAGCACGGCGCGACGCGGGCGTACGGCACCTGGGACGATCTGGTCGCCGACCCCGAGGTGGACGTGATCTACGTGGCCACCCCGCACGCCGCCCACCACGAGGCGGCCCGCACCTGCCTGGTGGCCGGCAAGCCGGCACTGGTGGAGAAGCCGTTCACGCTCGACCTGGCCACCAGCACCGAGCTGGTGGAGATCGCGCGCGCGGGCAACGTCTTCCTGATGGAGGCCATGTGGATGCGGTGCAACCCGCTCATCCTGCGTGCCTGTGAGCTGATCGCCGAGGGGGCGATCGGCACCGTCACCGGCGTACGGGCCGACTTCGGCGTGGCCGGGCCGTTCCCGCCCGAGCACCGGATGCGGGCCCGGGCATTGGGTGGGGGTGCCCTGCTCGACCTGGGCGTCTACCCGGTGAGCCTGGCCCACCTGATCCTCGGTGTGCCGCAGCACCTTCGGTCGTGGGCGAAGCTGGGGCCGGAGGGCACGGACGAGAACACCGGCATCGTGCTCGGGTACGACTCCGGTGCCGTCGCCACGCTGAGCTGCGGCATGGTCGGAGCGACCGGGCTGACCGCCTCGATCGTCGGCACGACCGGGCGGATCGAGCTGCCCGATCCGTTCTTCCGGCCGGACGGCTTCACCCTGCACCGGGCGGACGAGCCGGCCGAGACGATCACCGCCGAGCTGGTCGGCAACGGCTACCAGTACGAGGCGATCGAGGTGCAGCGCTGCCTGACCGAGGGGCTGACCGAGAGCCCGTTGGTGCCGCACTCGGCGACCCTGGAGATCATGACCCTGCTGGACGACGTCCGCGCCCAGATCGGCGTCTCCTACCTCTGAGCGATGTTAGGAAGGGTCCCCTGCCATACGCGAGGCGTTAGCAGGGGACCCTTCCTTTCATCTCAGCTGAACAGGGGGCGGACGATGAAGTACATCAGCGCGCCGATCGAACCGGCGGCCGGGAATGTCAGGATCCAGGCGCCGACGATGTTGCCGGCCACGCCCCACCGCACGGCGGAGAGCCGCTTGGTCGCCCCGACGCCCATGATCGCCGAGGTGATCGTGTGCGTGGTGGAGATGGGCGCGCCGAGCACCAGCGCGTTGAAGTAGAGCACGCCGCTGGCCACGGTCTCGGCCGCGAAGCCCTCCGGCGGGCGCAGGTCGATGATCTTCCGACCGAGGGTCCGGATGATCCGCCATCCACCGGCGTACGTGCCGGCGGCCAGCACGGCGGCGGAGGTCCAGAACGCCCACTCCGGGATGTAGGTGGCGTCGTCCTGGTAACCACCGACGAAGAGGGCGAGCACCACGATGCCGATGGTCTTGGCGGCGTCCTGCATGCCGTGGCCGACCGACATGGCCGCCGCCGAGGCGGTCTGCGCCCAGCGGAAGCCCCGGTTGAGCTTGCCCGGGTGCCCCTTCCGGAAGATCCACTGCACGGCGATCATCGCGATGTAGCCGAGGATGAAACCGACCATCGGCGAGAGGATCATCGGAATGATCACGCTCTCGCCGATGCCCTTCCAGAGCACGGTGCCCGAGGCCGCGACGGTCGAGCCGACCAGACCACCGATCAGGGCGTGCGAGGAGGACGAGGGAAGTCCGAAGTACCAGGTGATGATGTTCCAGGTGATCGCGCCGATCACACCGGCGAAGACGATACCGAGGCTGGACACACCGGTGGGCAGGTCCACCAGCCCGCTGCCGACGGTCTTGGCGACCTCGGCGCCGAAGTGCGCGCCGATGAAGTTGCCGACCGCCGCCATGGCGAGCGCGACCCGGGGTGTGAGCGCCCGGGTGGAGATGCTGGTCGCGATCGCGTTGGCGGCATCGTGGAAGCCGTTGGTGTAGTCGAACACCAGGGCCACCCCGATCACCGCCAGCACCGCGATGAGCTCGGGACTCACAGGATCAGGACTCCTTGACCGCGATGGTCTCGACGGTGTTCGCCACGTGCTCGAAGGCGTCGCAGGCGGCCTCCAGCTCGTCGGCGACCTCCTTCATCTTCAGCACGGTCAAGGCGTCGTACTCGCCGGAGAAGAGTCGCACCAGCAGCATCCGGTACGCCTGGTCGCCGTCGTTCTCCAGCCGGTTGATCTCGATCCAGTAGTCCTCCAGGTCCTTCATCGACTTCAACCGGGGCATCGCCTCGGCGGTCAACTTGGCCTGCTGGTCGAGGACGTGCACCAGCTCGTGCATCTCCCGGGGCAGCGAGGGCAGCTTGGTCAGCCCGTAGAGGTAGAGCAGGTTGCCGACCGCCTCCAGGTGGTCCATCACGTCGTCCAGCAGCGACCCCAACCGGTAGATGTCCTCCCGGTCGAACGGAGTGACGAAGGTCGAGTTGATCTTCTTGAACAACTCATGTGTGATCTTGTCACTGTCGTGCTCGACCTCGGTGAGCCGCTCACTGACCGACTGCACCTCGACGTCGGGCAGGGCCAGCTCGTTCAGCAGCGCGGTACCCCGGACCAGGTTCTGCGCAGCCCTGGTGAAGAGCTCGTAGAAGGCGCCCTCGTTGGGGCGAAATGAAAACCTCACAGCACGGACCTCGTCGTGTCGGTGGTAGGGGTGCAGCCGCCGTCCGGCGCCCTGCTGAGGGAATGCTAGGGAACCCCCCGAGCGGACCTTCGGCGGCCCACCCCTGGCCAGGTGCCATTCACCGCTCGTTCAACTTCCGTTCACCTTCAGCAGACCCGTTGTCCTCAGCAATCGCTCCCGTTCCCCCGCGATGTCGAAGTCCGCGGGCGGATACCCCAGCGGGAGGGTGTCGAACGTCTCACGCAGCAGGTGCGCCACCGCCCAGTCCCGGTACCACTTCCGGTCCGCCGGCACCGCGTACCAGGGCGCGGCGTCGCTGCCGGCGCGGCCCAGCAGCTCCGCGTACGCGGACTGGTAGTCGTCCCAGCGGGCGCGGGCGTCGATGTCGGAGGGGTGGTACTTCCAGTGCTTCGTCGGATCGTCCAGCCGGGCCAGCAGCCGACGCGCCTGCTCGGTGTGGGAGATGTGCAGGAAGACCTTGACGATCGCCACCCCGTCGTCGGTCAGCTCCCGCTCGAAGTCGTCGATCTCGGCGTACCGGGGGCGCCAGACGTTCTCCGGTGCGCGTTCCTGCACCCGGGGCACCAGGATGTCCTCGTAGTGCGAGCGGTTGAACACCCCCAGGTACCCCGCCGGCGGCAGCGCCTGTCGGATTCGCCACAGGAAATGGTGTCGGAGTTCCTCGGCGGTCGGCGGCCCGAACGCCCGGATGTGCACGCCGAGCGGGTTCATCGCGCCGACCACCCGCTTGACCGTGCCGTCCTTGCCACCGCAGTCCATCGCCTGGAGGACCAGCAGCACCCGCCGCCCCGACCCCGGGTCGGCCTTCGCACCCGCGAACAGCATCTCCTGCTGGCGGGCCAGTCCGGCACCGACGTACCTGACCTGCCGACGGGCCCACCCCTTGCGATCCGGCCCGGTCACCTCCGGGCCGGGCAACCCGGGCGTCGCGCGCGGATCGATCGCCCCGAGGTCGACCGGCGCTCCGGGTGGCACCCGGAGCAGGTCGCGTACCGCGCCGCCGATCGGCGCCACCACGTCAGTTCCACCGTCGTCGCCCATCGCAGCATCATCGCGCGCCGACGGTGGTGGCGCGCGGCGACGCCGGAGCCGGTCGGGCTCAGACCACCAGAGCCAACCACTTGCGGTACGAGGAGGCGAACGGCTCGGTGCCGTCACCCAGGGCGCCGAGCAGCCACCGTGCCGCCGCCTCGGCCTCCGCAACCAGGTCGTCGGGGTAGCCGAAGCGGGCCCGGTGCTCGGCGAACTCGTCCTCGTCGCGCAGCTCGACCAGGCCGGTCTCCCGCCGCCGGACCACGTCCAGGTCCAGGTCGATCAGGTGCACCGTGTCCTCGCCGTCCCAGCGGGCCGGGCTGGTGATGTCGCAGTAGACCTCGCTGGTGCGCGGGGGCGGGTTGAACATGCCGGTCCACCAGGCGTGATGCGGCACGAGCAGCACGAACGGGATCTGCTCGACCGACGGGCGGCCGTGGTAGACGGAGCTGGTGCCGGCCGACACGCCGAGCCAGACCCCGAGGTCGTCCTCGGTCAGTCGGCGGGCCGGGTAGTCGCGGTGGGCGCTGCCGTCGTACTTGCGGTAGATCACGCGGACCACGTCGCTCGGCATGAGTCGCACCCTAACCGATTTCGCCCACCCGTCGCCGTCAGGAAGTTACCGGACGACGGGGAGATATGTGCCGCACCGTGACGCCGCAACACGGCCGATCGGTACGGCCCGCGTCAGCCCCGCCGGGTACCGTGCCACGGTGACTCCGCCCCGCGCCGCCACCGGCTCCGCCCGCGCCAAGGCCCGCCGCCGAGGTGACCGGCCCGGCGGGGCCGACCTGCTGGCCGCCGCCGTCGGCGCGGTGCCCGGCGGGGCCGCCCGCCCCGGGCAGCAGCAGATGGCCACGGCGATCGAGGAGTGCGTCGCCTCCGGCGACCACCTGCTGGTGCAGGCCGGCACCGGGACCGGCAAGTCCCTGGCCTACCTGGCGCCCGCCCTGACCGTCGACGGGCCGGTGGTGGTCTCCACCGCCACCCTGGCGTTGCAGTCCCAACTGGTCGAGCACGACCTGCCGCGACTGGCCGACGCGGTGGAGCCGGTGCTCGGTCGGCGGCCGACCTTCGCCGTGCTCAAGGGCCGCCACCACTACCTCTGCCTGGCCCGGTTGGAGAACTCCAACGAGGACGAGCCGGAGGACACCCTCTTCGACGCCCCCACCGAGCGCCCCGGCGGTGGCGCCAAGTGGCTGGGCGAGGCCGGTCGGCTCGGCAAGCAGATCCAGCGCCTGCGGGACTGGGCCATGGAGACCGACACCGGTGACCGGGACGAACTCGACCCCGGCGTCGACGACCAGTCCTGGCGGCTGGTCTCCATGCCGGCCCGGGAGTGTGTCGGCGCGAGCCGCTGCCCGTACGGCGCGGAGTGCTTCGCGGAGGCGTCCCGGGCCCGCGCCCGCGAGGCCGACATCGTGGTGACCAACCACAGCCTGCTCGCCGTCGACATGCTCGCCGGACGGCACATCGTCCCGCCGCACAAGCTGCTGGTGGTGGACGAGGCGCACGAGCTGGCCGACCGGGTCTCCTCCGCGGCCCAGGCCGAGCTGACCCCGGAGCTGATCGACCGTTCCGCCCGGCGGGCCCGTCCGTTGCTGCGGCCGGAAACCGCCGAGGCGCTGACCGCGTCCGGTGACGCCCTCGCGGTCGGGCTGGCCGAGGCACCGGCCGGACGGATCACCGACGGCCTGCCCGACCCGCTGCGGAATGCCTGCACGCTGCTCGACGCGGCGACCCGCGCGGCGCTGGACGGCATCGGCGACATCAAGGCCGACGACCCCGACCCGGTACGCAAACAGCAGGCGAAGTCCGTGCTGGACGAACTCTCCACCACCGCCCAGCGGCTGCTGGACGAGGCGGAGCACGACGTGGCGTGGGTGGAGCGCAACGACAACACCGGGCGGCGGGCCCTCGTCGTCGCGCCCCTCTCGGTCGCCGGCACGCTCGCCACCCACCTCTACGACGAGCGGACCGTGGTGGCCACCTCGGCGACCCTGGCCCTGGGTGGGCGATTCGACACCGTGGCCCGTGCCCTGGGTCTGGACGCGCCGCCGCCCACCCCGCCGACGCCGGCCGCCGCCGCGCTCGCCGACACCACCCGTCGACCCCGGACGGCACCGGGTGACGCGGCCCCCACCGAGACCGGGTCGGGCGGCGCTCCCGTCGGGTCCGGCGCGGCGACCGACTCCGGCTCCGGCTGGCGGTCGCTGGACGTCGGATCTCCCTTCGACTATCCCCGCCAGGGCATCCTCTATGTGGCCGCGCACCTGCCCCGGCCCGGTGTCTCCGGGCTACCGGACGCCGCCGGGGAGGAGTTGCTTTCGCTGGTCACCGCGCTCGGTGGCCGTACGCTCGGGCTGTTCTCCTCCCGGCGGGCCGCGCAGCAGGCGGCGGAGTTGCTGCGGGCACGCACCGACCTGCCGGTGCTGCTCCAGGGCGAGGAGGCGCTGCCGCTGCTGGTGCGCAGGTTCCGCGAGGAGCGGTCGAGCTGCCTGTTCGGAGTGATGTCGCTGTGGCAGGGGGTGGACGTGCCCGGCGACTCGTGCCAACTGGTGGTGATCGACCGGTTGCCCTTCCCCCGGCCAGACGAGCCACTGGCCGCCGCGCGGGCGGCGGCGGTGGACGCCCAGGGCGGCTCCGGCTTCGCCGCCGTCAGCGTCCCCATCGCGGCGGTCCGCCTGGCCCAGGGGGTCGGGCGGCTGATCCGGGCCAACGGTGACCGGGGCGTGGTGGCGGTGCTCGACTCGCGGCTGGAGACCGCCCGTGGGTACGGGCCGTTCCTGCGCCGGTCGCTGCCGCCGTTCTGGTACACGACCCGCCGTGAGGTGGTCCAGGGCGCGCTGACCCGGCTCGCCGCCGACTGACCGGGCCGGGCAGGGCCCGGCCCGGCGCTGCGGGTCAGGGGGCGCGGGAGGCGACGACCACCGCGTCCGGCGGGGTGTCCGGCACGGTGCGCGCGGCGAGGCGGCGGACCGCCGTGTTGAGCACCGCGATCAACGGCACGGCGACCAGGGCGCCGGTGATCCCGGCGAGCACCACGCCGGCGGCCAGCCCGATGATCACCGCGAGCGGGTGGATGGCCACCGCCCGGCCCATGATCAGCGGCTGGAGGATGTGCCCCTCCACCTGCTGTACGCCGATCACCACGCCGAGGATGATCAGCGCGGTCACCGGGCCGCTGTCGACCAGCGCCACCAGCACCGCCACGCCACCGGAGAGGGTGGCGCCGACGATCGGGATGAACGCACCGAGGAAGACCAGCGCGGCCAGCGGGAACGCGAACGGGATGTCGAAGATGACGAGGAAGATGCCGATGCCGACGGCGTCGATGAACGCGACCAGCACCGTGGCCCGGACGTAGGCGCCCAGGGTCGCCCAGGAGGCCCGGCCGGCGTCGTCGACCTTCCAGCGTGCCGCCACCGGCAGCAACCGGACCAGGAACCGCCAGATGACGGTGCCGTCGCGGAGGAAGAAGAACGCCGCGAAGAGCACCAGGACCGTGCCGGTCAGCACCTCGGCCAGGGTCGCGGCGGTGGAGAGGGCGCCGCTGGTGAAGCGCTCGGTGTTGTTGTTGACGAACTGCTGGACCTCCTCTATGTACCGGTCGAGGTCGTTGTCGGAGAGGTGCAGCGGCCCGGTCTTGAGCCAGTCCTGGATCTGTTGCAGGCCCTGGGTCGACTTCGCGGCCAGCTCCGGTACGCCCTTGATGAACTCGTTGACCACCAGGGTCAACGTGCCGATCACCGCGGCCAGGCCGGCGACCAGCACCACCGCCGTCGCCAGCGACCTCGGGAACCGGGCCCGCAGCAGCCACCCGACGGCAGGCGCCAGCAACGCCGACAGCAGCAGGGCGACGGCGAGCGGAATGATCACGATGCTGATCGTGCTGACGACCTTCACCAGCGCCCAGAACACGACACCGACCACGATCAACCGCCACGACCAGCCGGCGGCGATGCGTAACGCGTGCGGCACGTCCGCGTCGTCACGACTGGAGGTGGAGGCGGGCCCGGGCTCCGGGGACTCCTCGTCGACCACGGTGGCGGTCGGCGACGCCACCGGACCGGGCCGCGACGGCGAGGCCGTAGCGGCGGGCTCCGGGACGTCCGGCGGCCGGTTCCGGGCGGTACGCACCGAATCCCGACCCGACTCGTACGCGCGACGCACGCGGCTGCGGATCCGCTCGAACCGGCTCACGGGCACCTCCAGGCAGATTTCGGCCCGCGCATGGGCGCCAGGGGCGGACAGGATACGTCCGACCGCTCCACGGTAGGGCAAACTTCCGCCACACATTGCCCCCACGGACGGCTGCCCAACCCGGGTGACCACCGGCGGCGCGCCGGAGGCGACACGGTAGCGTCTGCGGCGTGACAGCGGACCCGAATCTCGACTCCGGCCTGCCCATCCGGCTGCTGCACGACCGCGTGCTGGTGCGGGTGGAGGGAAGCGAGGGCGAGCGCCGTTCCACCGCCGGCATCGTGATCCCCGCGACCGCAGCCGTGGGCAAGCGCCTGGCCTGGGCCACCGCCGTGGGAGTCGGGCCGCACGTTCGCTCGATCGTCTCCGGCGACCGGGTGCTCTTCGACCCGGACGACCGCTCGGAGGTGGAGTTGCACGGGCGCGGCTACGTGCTGCTGCGCGAGCGTGACGTGCACGCGGTGGCCGCCGAGCGGGTCGAGGAGGACGCCACCGGGCTCTATCTGTGACCCCGGCGGCACCGAGACACCCGAAGGCACCAGGACACCCGGCGACGACTGCGCCCCTCGTGGGCTGCCCGACCGTCCCCGGACGGCACTGACACCGTCCGCGTCGTTTGCCACGCTCCCCGGCGGGAAGCCAGCCGCACCACCGGCCCTGGGGAGGGACGATGCCGGTATTCGTGAAGAAGGTGCTGGCCTGGGGCAGCCTCGCGTTCCTGATCTATTTCATGGCCTTCCGGCCGGAGGGCGCCGCCCAGATGTTCCGGTCGATCGGAGCGGCCCTGATGATGATGGCGCAGGGGCTCGGGGACTTCCTGACCAGCCTGATGGCCTGACCGGGCACCCGTCCGCTCAGCGGTGGCCCGGCGGCCAGTGCGCGGGCGGGTGCTGCCCGTGCCAGCCGTACGGGCCGTACCCGGCGGGGTAGGCGGGCGGCGGTGGGGGCGGGGGCGTGAGCACCACCGGGATGGGCACCACCGGCTCGTCCGGTGCCTCGACCGCCCGCTGGGAGCCGTCCGGGAAGCGCAGGTGGTACCGCTCGCCGTCCCAGACTCCCACCGGGGTCTGCGGATCCCGGCCCACGAAGTACGACCGGTACAGGCTGATCGAGTCCAGTAGCTCCCGTTCCTCCCGCGCCGTCCGTTCCCGGTCGGCGGGCCGACGGTCCAGGCCCCGCGTCACACCGTCGCGCAACAGCGCCAACCGGGTCGCCGCGAACTGGTAGCCGCGCATCGCCCGCAGCCCGGCCTCGCCACCCACCCGCTGGGCCCACACCCGGGCCGCGTGCCGCCGCCCGAGGCTGCTCAACGCCGCCACCTCCGGCGGGGTCAGCCAGCCGGCGCGGACGTAGTCGGGCAGGGTCCGCTCGGTGAGCCGGCCCTCCCAGGCCCTCAGCCAGACCGCGAAACCGACCATGCCGAAGAAGATCGGCACCATCACCCCGACGATGCCGACCACCGAGATCAGCACCTCGCCGGTGGCCTCGGCCAGCGTCGGCAGCAGGTTCCACGCGCCGTGCAGCATCATCGCCAGCAGCAGACCGGCGACCGGGGCGAAGAAACGGACCCGCCGGTCCGCCGCCCGGGCGGCGATACCGAGCCCGATACCCGCCAACGAGGTGAACAGTGGGTGGGCGAAGCCGAACAGCAGGATCCGGCCGATGAAGATGGCGATGACCTGCTGCGCACCGGTCGCCGGGCCGTACTGCTCGACGCCGGAGGCGTACCCGAGGCCGCCGAGGTAGAGGATGTTCTCCACCATCGCGAAGCCGATCGCGGAGAGTCCGCAGTAGACCAGCCCGTCGGTGATGCCCGACCACTCCCGCCGCCGGAAGATCAGCAGCAGGATCGGGCCGAGGGTCTTGGTCAGCTCCTCGATGAACGGCGCGACCAGCACCGCGGTCAGACCGGCGGGCAGTCCCTGGTCGTCGAACCAGTTGGCGGCCGTCTCGTTCACCAGCAACGAGATCGAGGTGGAGACGAAGGCACCCCACGCGAAGCAGAAGACGAGGTATTTCAACGGCTCCGGCTCGTACCGGTCGAGCCAGAGGAAGCAGGCCACCAGCACCGGGACCGGCAGGATCGCGGCGGCCGTACCGACCAGCAACGCCTCCCCGCCGAGACTGGCACCGAGCGTGAAGATGATGAAGATCGCGCTGGCCGCGATCACCAGGATCACCCCGGCCAGCACCAGCGCCCGCCGCCAGCGGAACCGGCGACGCGGCATGCCGGGCGTACCGGGGCCACCGGGTGGCGCGCCGGGCACGGGAGGCGACGGCGGCAGGTATCCGCCGGACGGGGTGTCGGCCATGCGGTCAGCGTAGTCATGCCGAGCCCACCCGGCCCGGCGCATCGGCACCCCGCCCCCGGCTCAGCCGACCGGGGGTGCGGTGGGCGCCTTGGCGGCCGGTTCCGGGCCGGACGGCGCACCCGGCCGGTCCAGCTCACCGAAGGACTGCCGGACCAGCCGGTTCGCCTCCTCCTGGCTGATCCCCGACGCCACCATCAGGTCGCTGGCGGTGGTACGCACCTGGGCCACCACCACGCTGCCGGAGAACCCGACCCCCTCGGCGTACGCCCGGCCGGCCTCGCTGACCGCGCGCAGCGACCGTTCCCGGGCCTGCTCGGGCTCCTCGCCCTGGGCGAACTCCTTCTTGAGCAGACGGACCGACTCGGCGAGGTGTGCGATCGCGTCCGGCATCGGCCCCGGGACCGGTTCGTCGTCCTCGACGAGGGTGACGGCCCGCCGGATCAGCGTGCCGCTGTTGCGCATCGCCCGGTCGATCGGCTCGGCCGCCTCCGCGTAGTGGGTCAGTTCGCTGCGCCGGTGCCAGCGTGCCGGGGAGAGCAGGGCGGTCTCCTTCGCCCCCTCGATCGCCTCGCTGAGTGCGGACAGTTCCTCCTTGTTGTTCCGCAGCCGGTCCAGCGCCTCCTGGATCCGGTCGCGGTCCCGGTCGCGCAGGCCGCCGGCGGCGTTGTCGAGTTGCTCGGCGAGCAGGTCCAGGGCCGGCCGGGCGGCGCGGTTGAGCACCCGTAGCGGGTTGAGCGGCAGCAGGACGGCGGTGACCAGCAACGCGATGCTGCCGCCGACGAGCGCGTCGATGAACCGGGGGATCTCCAGGTCCTCGACGGAGGGGCTGAGCGTCGCGATCAGCACCGCGGTGGCCGCCGCCTGGATGACGATGGCGACGCTGCCACCGGCGAAGATGGTGAGCAGGATCGCCGAGGTGACGATCAACGCGAGCTGCCACGGACCGGTGCCCAGGAAATAGACCAGCAGGTCGCCGACGAACACCCCGACACCCACCCCGATGATCAGCTCGGCGGTCCGGCGGAACCGCTGGCCCACCGAGACGGCGAGGGTGCCGACCGCCGAGATCGGGGCGAAGACCGGCTGCGGGTTGCCCAGCAGTTCGTGCGCGGCCACCCAGGCCAGCCCGGCCGCGAGACCCGCCTGGAGGGCCAGGGCGAGCGACATCCGGACCCGGTGCAGGCGGTCCTTGAGGGTGGCCTTGCCCCGGTGGTGCAGTTGCGCCACCGTCTCCGCGATCCGCTGGGTGTCCACGTCCGACAGGCCGTCCCGCATGCGGTTGCCGCGTAGCAGGGTGAATCGTCGGTCCCGGGCCACCGCCATGGCCGCGACTACCCGCCGCACGTCGGGACATTCCTCGCCGACCGGGTGCATCCTCCCGTCGGGTGACGGTCCGCCCGTCCCGGAACACTGCCGGACGCGACGCCCGCCGGAGGCGGTTCGGGCCGGGCCGGCACGGATCCGGAACCGCCGCGACGCGGACTCCCGGCCGGTGCGGCAGACTCGTCCGGGTGACGGGGTTGACGCACCGGTGGCGCGCTGCCGCCCTCTCGGCGGGCGCGACCCGGCCGACGGCGGTGGACGACGCCGGGGCCGAGCTGGTCGCCCGGTGGCAGGAGCCGCACCGCCACTACCACACCCTCGCCCACCTGACCGCCGTGCTCGACGTCGTCGACCGGTACGCACCCGCCGCGCACCAGCCCGATCTGGTCCGGCTCGCCGCCTGGTGCCACGACGCGGTGTACGACCCCCGGGCGCCCGGCGACCGCAACGAACGTGACAGCGCGGCGCTCGCGGAGGTCCTGCTCACCCGGGTCGGGCTGCCCGCCGCCGAGGTGGCCGAGGTCGGCCGGTTGGTCCTGCTCACCGCCGGGCACGCGGTGGACCCGGCGGACGCCGACGGCGTACTGCTCTGCGACGCCGACCTGGCGGTGCTGGCCGCACCCGAGCCGGAGTACGACAGGTACGCGGCGGCGATCCGGCGGGAGTACGCCCACGTGCCGGAGCCGGACTACCGGGTCGGTCGGGCCCGGGTGCTCTCCGGGCTGATCGCCCTGCCCACGCTGTTCCGGTCAGCTCCGCTGGCCGACGCCGGACAGGCGCGGGCCCGGGCCAACCTGACCCGCGAGCTGGCCGCCCTCACCGGCCGGGAACCGGGCGGCGAGGTGTTTGGGGCGACGTAGGCCGGTGGCCCGCAGGAGCCGGGCGATCTCGCGGCTCGGCACCACCTGCGCGCCGAGCCAGACCGCCATCGCGAAGCGTTCCGCCGGGATGTCGTAGTGGTCCCGGTCGAAGCCGCGCCGGGGCGCACCGAGCGCCTCGGCGAAGGCGTGCAGCTCGGCGACGGAGACGTCACTGATCAGGTGGGACCAGAGTCGACCCCGTGCCGGCCAGGCCGGCCGGTCCACGTAGATCACGGCAGCCACGGTACCCGGCGGCGACCCGAGGTTGATGATCACCATCGGCCGGTCGTAGCCTCGGCCCCATGGCCAGCCTCCTCGACGACCTCCGCGCCGCGCTCGGCCCGGACGCGGTCCTCACCGACCCGGACCTGCTGCGCGGGCACGAGCGGGACGAGGCCGACCTGTGCGCGTCCGGCACCCCACTGGCGGTCGTCCGGCCGCGCAGCACCGAGGAGGTGGCCGCCGTGGTCCGGGCGGCCGGGCGGCACGGCGTACCCGTGGTGCCGCAGGGCGCGCGGACCGGTCTGGCCGGCGCGGCGAACGCCGTCGCGGGCGCGGTGGTGTTGAGCACGGTGGCGATGGACACCATCCTGGAGATCGACCCGGTGAGTCGGATCGCGGCGGTCCAGCCCGGCGTGGTCAACGCGGCGCTCAGCGCCGCCGTGGCCGAGCAGGGCCTGTGGTATCCGCCGGACCCGGGTTCCTGGGAGTCGTCCACGATCGGCGGCAACGTCGCCACCAACGCGGGCGGGATGTGCTGCGTCAAGTACGGCGTCACCACCGAGTACGTGCTCGGCCTGGAGGTGGTGCTCGCCTCCGGTGAGGTGCTGCGCACCGGCCGGCGTACCGCCAAGGGGGTCGCCGGGTACGACCTCACCCGGCTCTTCGTCGGCTCCGAGGGCACCCTCGGGGTGGTCACCGAGGTGACCGTGGCGCTGCGGCCCGCTCCGGCGGAGTCGTTGACGATGGTGGCGGTCTTCGGCTCCACCGCCGAGGCGGGCGACGCGGTGGCCCGGATCGCCGCCCGTGGCCTCTCCCCCAGCCTGCTCGAACTGCTCGACCGCACCCACCTGGTGGCGATCGAGGCGTACCGGCCGATGGGGTTGCGCACCGACGCCGAGGCGCTGCTGCTGGCCGCCGCCGACACCGGTCCCCGCGCCGCCGAGGACCTGGCCGAGCTGGCCGCCGTCTGCACGGCGGCCGGTGCCGCCGAGGTGTACGCGGCCACCGACGCGGTGGAGGCCGCCGCCCTCCTCCAGGCCCGACGCCTGGCGCACCCGGCGATGGAGAAGTACGCCTCGGACACGTATCCGGACGGCAACGGTGGGCTGATCATCGACGACGTGGCGGTGCCCCGGGCGGCGTTGGCCGCGCTGCTCGACGGGGTCGCCCGGATCGCCGCCGAGTGCCGGGTGCCGATCGGTGTGGTCGGTCACGCCGGTGACGGAAACATGCACCCCAACATCGTGGTCGACCGGGCCGATCCGGCCAGTCTGGAGCGGGGCCGCCGGGCCTTCGACGAGATCATGCGACTCGGCCTGGCACTCGGCGGCACCTGCACCGGCGAGCACGGCGTCGGGCTGCTCAAGCGGGAGTGGCTGGCCCGCGAGATCGGGCCGGTGGGCGTCCGGGTGCATCAGGCGATCAAGGACGCACTCGACCCGGCCGGGCTGCTCAACCCCGGCAAGGTGCTCTGATCCGGGCCGTCCGGGGGCGGGGTGCTTCTGACGGGCCGCCTCAGCCGACCATCTCGGCCGGGGTGTTCTGGGTGAGCAGCAGCAGGATCTCCTCGGCCACCTCGGGTCGTTCCTCGCCGGGGCAGTCCTGCGAGGTGATCAGGCCCGCCGAGGTGAGCAGGCTGGACGTCAACGCGCCGACGCAGGTGACCCGGTAACCCCGGGCCTCGTCGGTCTCCCGGGCCAGCCTCGGATCGGCGAGCAACTGCTGCAACCGCTCGCGGAGTTCCTCGTTGAGTGTGCCGGTCGAGGTGACGCCGTCGCCGGCACAGTCGATGCACTCCCAGCGGCCGTCGGGGGTCACGTTCAGGGTGCGCAGCGGCCCGTCGCTGCCGAGGTTCTGCAACAGGCTGACCCGCCCCTGGCCGCTGGTCGCGGCGCCGCCGGCACCCGGCTGGTCGGCGGCCGGTCCGCTCACCGACGTCTCCGGTTCGGCGCGCTGGCCGAACGGGGCGCATCCGCTCAGGGCGACCACCACCAGGGCGGTGACGGGCAGGGACAGCAGCCGTGACCAGGGTTGCGCTATCACGCGCGGAACTTACCCTACCGTAGGTAGGGCACGGAACCGTCCGGACGGACATCCACCGGCAGCGATATCCAGAATGGACCTGGTCAGCGTGGCAGCCCCGCCGCCCCGTCGTCGGCACCACGGTCCGCCGGATAGCCGCGCACGTCCGGCGCACCCAGCCGGGCGGCGTCCGCCGTCGCGTCGTCCGGCATCAACTGCGACTGCCGCTCCGCCTCCACCCGTGCCCGGTAGTGCGTCACCTCGCGCTCCCGCCGTGCCTCGTCCCAGCCCAGCACCGCACCCATCAACTCGGCCGCGTGTCCGGCCGACTCCAGCCCCCGGTGCGTGGTCTCGAAGGAGACCCGGGTACGCCGGGTGAGCACGTCCTCCAGGTGCAGCGCGCCCTCGGCACGGGCCGCGTAGGTCACCTCCGCCGCGAGGTACTCCGGCGCACCGGCCAGCGGAGACGCCTGCAACGGGTCGGCGTCGATCAGGGCGAGCAGGTCCATGGCCAGGCTGCCGTAACGCTCCAGCAGGTGCTCGACCACACCGACCGGCACCCCGTGCCGGCGGGCCAGGTCGGCCCGGTCCCGCCACATCGACGCGTACCCGTCCGCGCCGAGCAACGGCAGGTCGGCGGTGCGCGAGGGACGTTGTGCCCCGAGCCGGTGCGCGGCCCGGTCGACCACGTCCGAGGCCATCACCCGGTACGTCGTGTACTTGCCGCCGGCCACCAGCAACAACCCGAGCATCGGCTCGATGACGGCGTGCTCCCGGGACAGCTTCGAGGTGGAGTCGGCCTCGCCGGCCAACAACGGGCGCAGCCCGGCGTAGACGCCCTCGATGTCGGCCGTGGTGAGCGGCCGGTCCAGCACGGTGTTCACCTGTTGTAGCAGATAGTCGATGTCGCTGGCGGAGGCCGCCGGATGCGAGCGGTCCAACTGCCAGTCGGTGTCCGTGGTGCCGATGATCCAGTGCCCGCCCCACGGGATCACGAACAACACGCTCCGGGCGGTACGCAGGATCAGCCCGGTCTCACCGGTGATCGCCGAGCGGGGCACCACCAGGTGCACCCCCTTGGACGCCCGGACCCGGATGCCACGCCGCAACCCGACGTCGTCGAGCATCCGTGACATGTCGTCGGTCCACACGCCGGTGGCGGCGATCACGGTGCGGGCGCGTACCTCGAACTCGCCCTCCGGGGACCCGGCGGGCGACTCCAGGTCACGGACCCGCACCCCGGTCACCTCCCGGGCCTGCCGGATCAACCCGACCGCCCGGGTGCTGCTCACCACCGTCGCGCCCAGGCTCGCCGCGGTCCGGGCCAGCGTCACCACCAGGCGGGCGTCGTCCACCTGGCCGTCGTAGTAGCGGATCGCGCCGGCCAGTCCCTCGGTCCGCAGGCTCGGGAAGACCCGGCGGGCGCCCTCGCGACTGAGGTGCCGGTGCAACGGCATGCCCCGGCCACCGCCGAAGAGACCCGCGAAGGCGTCGTACGCGGCCACCCCGGCGCCGTAATAGGCCCGCCGCAGCACCCGGGCCGGAAGATCGCGTACGCCCTGCCCGGCGGGAAGCGGCACCAGGATCGGCACCGGACGCACCAGGTGCGGCGCCAGCCGGGTGGCCAGCAGACCTCGCTCGGTGAGCGCCTCGTGCACCAGGTGGAACTCCAACTGCTCCAGGTAGCGCAGGCCGCCGTGGATCAGTTTGCTGGACCGGCTGGACGTGCCGGCCGCGAAGTCGCGGGCCTCGACCAGGGCCACCTTCAGCCCCCGGGAGGCCGCGTCGACGGCGGCACCGGCACCGGTCACACCACCGCCGATGACCAGAACGTCGAAGCGCTCGGCCCGTAGCCGACGCAGGTCGTCGGCCCGGCGGGCGGGCGAGAGCTGGCCGGCAACGGATCGCAAGACGTGGGGATCGCGCACCCGTCCACGGTAGCCGCAGCGATCACCTGGTGGCATGCCACGGCCGCCGGGGACGACCGGTGGAGGCCGGACCGTAGGGTGTGCGGATGCGTGACGATCACTTGACGTCCGGTGACGCCGGGAGCCCCTGGGCCGTTGTCGCGGCGGTGCTGGTCGGCGGGGCGACAGTCACCATCGCCCTGCTGACACAGGCCGGTGGCTGGCTGGTCGACCAGGTGCTGCTGCTCAGCGGGCTGGACCGGTTCGTGCCGCTCTGGCCGCTGGCCGCACTGTTCACCGTGCTCCTGATCGGTGCCGCCACGCTGCCGCTGGCCCTGGTCCCCCGCTCGACGACGATCCGCGCCGCCGGCCGGGGCTGGCTGGTCGGGGCGCTCGCGATGGGCGTGCTCGGGCTGCTGCGGACGATTCCCCCGGTGCACCACGAGGCGTACCTGGCCGCGCTGGCCGTGACCGCCGCGCTGCTGGCGCTGCTCGCCCACCGGCTCTCCCCCCGTCTGGCCCCCGCTCCCCGCCCGGCCCGTCCCGGTCCCCTCCCGCCGCCCGGGTGGCACACCACACCGCCGGGTTGGCCCACGACACCGCCGGGTCCGACCGGGGCGGGGCCAGGTCCGACCGGGGCGGGGCCGGAGTCGTCCGGCGAGCAGCCCGTCCCCGCGCCGGGCGGCGATCGGGCCGAGCCGGTGGGTGATCCGCCGGGCACGGCCGGACCCGACCCGGCCGCTCCCCCGGCTTCCCGGCCGACCCCGGTGACCCTGCTCGGCATCGCGGGCGGGCTGGTCCTGCTGATGCCCTGGGTCCGGTTCGGCGCGCTCGGCGGGCTGCTGGAGACGGTGCTGGCCGGGCTGGCCGCCGCCGCCGTGGGCGCGCTGGCCGCCGAACTGCTGGACGCCCGCTTCTGGGGCCACCACGAGGTCGGCGAGCCACCCCGACCGGCCCGGCTGGTGCTGCTCGGCGGGCTGGTCGCCGGCGTGGTGCTGCTGCTGGTCGGCGCCGGTACCGGTCAGTCGGGTGCCCAGTTGCCGCTGCTGCTGACCCTGCCACCGGCCGCCTTCGCGCTGGCCGCGCTGCGGGCCCTGGCCCGGCGTACCGACCGGCGGCACGGTCGCCTCCCCACCGCCTGGCTGGTCGGGCTGGGCGTGTTCGGTCCGCTGGCCTTCACCGACCCGGAGGAGGTCACCCTGCTCCTGTCGGGCAGCCGGGACATCCCGTTCTGGGTGGCCGTCACCACCGGCGCCGGGCTCCTCGTCGCGCTGCTGCTGTCGGCCGCGTACGCGGTGGTGCTGGCCCGGCCCTCGGCGCGCCCGCCACGCCGGGCCACCGCCTGGACGACCGCCGTGGTGATGCTGCTGACGGTCGGCGTCGGTGGCGTCGTCGCCGGCCAGCCCGGGCTGCACGGGGAACGGTTGTTCGTGGTGCTGCGCGAGCAGGCCGATCTGACCGGTCTGCCCGCCGGGGCGGGGAAGGCAGGTCGGGACGCCCGCGCCGAGGAGGTCTACCGGCGTCTGGTCGACACCGCCGAGCGGACCCAGGCCGACCTGCGCCGGGACCTGCGCCGGCTAGGGCTGGACCACACCGCCTACTACCTGGTCAACGCGATCGAGGTGGACGGCGGGCCGGTGACGCGAGCCTGGTTGTCGACCCGACCCGAGGTGGCGAAGGTCCTGGTCAGCCAGCGGCTGCGTCCGCTACCGGTGCCGGACGGTACGACGCGCGGCGACGCGTCCGCGCCGACCGGCCCACCCTGGAACATCACCATGATCGGTGCGGACCGCGTCTGGTCCGAGCTGGCGGTGACCGGCGCCGGGGTGACGGTGGGGAGTTCGGACTCCGGAGTGGACGGTGGACATCCGACCCTCGCCCCGGGTTTCCGGGGCGGTGACGACTCGTGGTTCGACCCCTGGAACGACACCCGTACGCCGACCGACCGCAGCGGGCACGGCACCCACACGGCGGGCAGCGCCGTCGGGCGGGGTGGTATCGGTGTGGCACCGGGGGCGCAATGGGTGGGCTGCGTGAACCTCGACCGCAACCTGGGCAGCCCCGCCGCGTACCTGGACTGCCTCCAGTTCATGCTGGCGCCCTTCCCGCCCGGCGGCGACCCGTTCGCGCAGGGGCGCCCGGCCCGGGCCCCGGAGATCCTCACCAACTCGTGGGGCTGCCCACCGATCGAGGGCTGCGACCCCCGGGTGCTGCTGCCGGCCGTCGACGCGCTGGAGGCCGCCGGGATCCTGGTGGTGGCCGCCGCCGGCAACACCGGCCCGTACTGCCGGTCCATCCAGGACCCGCCGGCCCCGTACCCGGACGTGCTGACGGTCGGTGCGGTGGACGAGCGGCGGCGGGTCACCGACTTCTCGTCCCGGGGACCCACCCCGTCGGGCGTGAACAAGCCGGACCTGGTGGCGCCGGGCGCGGACGTCCTCTCCGCGATGCCCGGGGGCGGTTACGCCACGCTCGCCGGTACGTCGATGGCGACCCCGCAGGTGGCCGGCGTGGTGGCGTTGATGTGGTCGGCCAACCCGGACCTCGTCGGTGACCTGGACCGGACCCGGCGGATCCTGCGCGAGACGGCCACCCCGATCGACGCCCCGACCGGCTCCGGCAACTGCGGCGGTACGGCGAACGTGGCCGGTGCCGGGCTGGTCGACGCGTACGCCGCCGTCGAGGCCGCCCGGGACTGACGCCGGACCACGGACTGACACCGGACTCGATGTGATCTAGGGTCGGCTGCCATGGACGCGACCACCATCGCCGAGTTGACCGTCGAGCGGGCCGCCGAGGGGGTCGAGCTCTGTCGCCGGGCGCTCGACCTGCCGGAGGACGCGGCCGAGGCGGAACCGCTCGTGGCGACGCTCTGGCACCGGGCCGCCGCCGACCGGCCGGTGCGGGTGTTCGGCGCGTACCGGGGTGACGACCTGGTCGGGGTCCTGATCGGATCGCACTCCGGCGAGGCGGGGCACGTCGACCTGCTGGCCGTGCACCCGCGGGTACGCCGTCAGGGCGTGGCCCGGGCCCTGCTCGGGCACGCCGAACGGGCGCTGGCCGAGTCGGGCGCGGTCGAGATGGTGCTCGCCGGCAACCCGCCGTACTACGGCTGGCCCGGCATCGACGTCCGCTACACCCCGGCGATCTGTCTCGCGCTCGCCCTCGGCTACCGCCAGGACCGCACCGCGTGGAACATGACCGCCGACCTGTCGTCCGACTCGTCACCGGCGCTGCGCGCCACCGAGGCGGCCGAGGCCCGGCTGGCCGGGCAGGGCGTGACGGTACGCCGGGCCGAGCCGAGCGACCTGCCGGCGCTCACCACCTTCGCCCGTACCACCTTCGGCGGGGCGTGGGACGGCGAGCTGGCCGGTTCGGTGGGTCGCCCCGACGCCGGCTGCCATCTGGCCGAGCGCGACGGCGAGCTGCTCGGCTTCGCCGCGTACGGATCGTCCCGGCCGAGCTGGTTCGGGCCGATGGGCACCGTCCCCGCTGCCGAGGGGTCCGGCATCGGCGGCGTCCTGCTGCGGCGCTGCCTGCGGGACCAGCGGACGGCCGGCATCGAGTTCGCGCAGATCGGCTGGGTCGGTCCGGTGCCCTTCTACTCGCGCAGCGCGGGTGCCCGGATCGAGCGGGTCTTCTTCCTGTACCGCAGGGCGCTCGGCAGCCCGAACGAGTCAACCGGCGCATAGGCGCCGATACCACCGTTCACCCTCCCCGGTCATCGACGCCCCCTACGGTTTTGCGTAGAGGAGGCAGCCATGACCACGGATGACGAGCAGACCCGGGACACCCTGGCGGTGCCCTTGGTCGCGGTTCCCGAACTCCCGGCCCAACTGCCGATCGACCGGCTGGACTACGGCGACGCCGAGCAGTTGGCGGAGATGACCGGGGCAGCCGAACCACCCGAGGAGCCGCTCATCCTGGTCGACGAACCGGCACCGCACCGCCCACCGTACGACCGGGCGCAGCAGCGGCGCGACGAGCGGCCGCTACCGACATAGGAAAAGGGCGGACCGCTGACGCGGCCCGCCCTTTCCGGCGTGTGGAGCTGGACTCAGAAGTCCATGTCCCCGCCACCCGGACCAGCCGGGGCAGCCGGGGTCTTCTCCGGCTTGTCCGCCACGACGGCCTCGGTGGTGAGGAACAGCGCGGCGATCGACGCGGCGTTCTGCAGCGCCGAGCGGGTCACCTTGGCCGGGTCGATGATGCCCGCGGCCAGCAGGTCCACGTACTCACCCGACGCGGCGTTCAGGCCGTGACCGGCGTCGAGGTTGCGGACGCGCTCGACGACGACGCCACCCTCCAGGCCGGCGTTGACGGCGATCTGCCGCAGCGGGGCGTCCAGCGCGATCTTGACGATCTGCGCGCCGGTCGCCTCGTCGCCGGCCAGGTCCAGCTTGTCGAAGGCGGTCTTGCCGGCCTGCACCAGCGCGACACCACCACCCGGGACGATGCCCTCCTCGACGGCGGCCTTGGCGTTGCGGACGGCGTCCTCGATGCGGTGCTTGCGCTCCTTGAGCTCGACCTCGGTGGCCGCGCCGACCTTGATCACCGCAACACCGCCGGCCAGCTTGGCCAGGCGCTCCTGCAGCTTCTCCCGGTCGTAGTCGGAGTCGCTCTTGTCGATCTCGGCCCGGATCTGGTTCACCCGGCCCTGGATCTGCTCGGCGTCACCGGCACCGTCGACGATGGTGGTCTCGTCCTTGGTCACCACGACCTTGCGGGCGCGGCCCAGCATGTCGAGACCGGCGGCGTCCAGCTTGAGGCCGACCTCCTCGCTGATGACCTGACCACCGGTGAGGATGGCGATGTCGGTCAGCATGGCCTTGCGGCGGTCACCGAAGCCCGGCGCCTTGACGGCGACCGACTTGAAGGTGCCCCGGACCTTGTTGACCACCAGGGTGGCCAGGGCCTCGCCCTCCAGGTCCTCGGCGATGATCAGCAGCGGCTTGCCGCCCTGCATGACCTTCTCCAGGATCGGGAGCAGGTCCTTGACCGACGAGATCTTGCTGTTGGCGATCAGGATGTACGGGTCGTCGAAGACGGCCTCCATACGCTCCGGGTCGGTCATGAAGTAGGCCGAGATGTAGCCCTTGTCGAAGCGCATACCCTCGGTGAGCTCCAGCTCCAGCCCGAAGGTGTTGCTCTCCTCGACGGTGATGACGCCTTCCTTGCCCACCTTGTCCATCGCCTCGGCGATGATCTCACCGACGGTGTTGTCACCGGCGGAGATGGAGGCGGTGGAGGCGATCTGCTCCTTGGTCTCGACGTCCTTGGCGAGCTTCAGCAGCTCCTCCGAGACGCTGGCCACGGCGGACTCGATGCCACGCTTCAGGGCCATCGGGTTGGCGCCGGCAGCCACGTTGCGCAGACCCTCGCGAACGAGAGCCTGGGCCAGGACGGTCGCCGTCGTCGTGCCGTCACCGGCGACGTCGTCGGTCTTCTTGGCGACCTCCTTGACCAGCTCGGCGCCGATCTTCTCGTACGGGTCCTCGAGCTCGATCTCCTTGGCGATGCTCACACCATCGTTGGTGATGGTGGGGGCACCCCACTTCTTCTCGAGCACGACGTTGCGGCCCTTGGGGCCGAGGGTCACCTTCACGGCGTCGGCGAGCTGGTTCATGCCCCGCTCGAGGCCGCGGCGAGCCTCTTCGTCGAACGCGATCATCTTGGCCATACGGCGTTGTCCTCCTGGACACTCACGGACCAGCCGGGGTGTGCCCCGGACGGGCCGTCTGGTGTACGCACCTTGGGACGTCGCCACCTGGCGACGGCGACGTCTCCTCGGCCGGGCCGGATAGCCCGCGACGACCGGCCACTGCCCCGCCCGAGGTGATCCCCCGGGTGCGACGGTGGCCCCACCGTCCCGACCAACTGGCACTCACGCCATGCGAGTGCCAATGACTTGTTTAGCACTCTGCCCTGCCGAGTGCAAGCACGACCGCCGTGATCAGCCGAGTTCATGGGCCAGTTGGGCGTCGTTCACCGGCCCCTCGTGTCCCCGCTGCTCGGCGTACGTGACGACCAGCCCGACCAACTGGGCAAGCTGGCCCGGCAGGGTGAGCAGCGCCGCCAGCACCGTCACCACGACCGTGCCCGCCGTCACAGTCCGGGTCTCCATCGGGCCGGTGCCGATCAGCAGCAGGCCCACCTGCTCGATCGCAGCCGCGACCAACGACACGGCGATCACCGCGCCGATCACCAGCGCCAACCGGCCGAGCAGCAGGCCCAGGCGCTGCCGCAGCATCTGGTGCGAGCGGCCGATCGGGTTGTCCCGCTCGAACAGGTAGACCGGGCCGACCATGGCCAGCGCGAACACCGCGTAGATGCCGGGCAGGAAGCAGAGGCAGAGGCCGAACAGCACGATCATGCCGAACAGCAGGGTCCACCCCCAGAGCCCGAGCGCCCGCCGGACCCCGTAGCGCATGGCCGCGCCCAGGTCGACCGGCGCACCGGCCGCCTGCCGGGCGATCACCCAGGTCCCGGCCGCCCAGCCCACACACTGCACCAGGCTCGCGATCAGACCCGCCCCGAAGAGGCTGCCCACCCACACGAGGCTGTCGGCCCAGAATCCGGAGGGCAACGCGCTGCTGTCGTCGGCGAGCTGCTCCTCCCAGCGCGCGGTGGGGTCGATCACCAGCGCGAGCACCGCCAGCACCACCGCCGGCAGCACCTGGGTCAGCAGGACGATCGGCAGCAGGAGCGACCAGCCCCGGCGGAGCGCGCCGACACAGCGCGCGTACCAACCACCTACACCGGCACCGGGCGGATTCACCAACGGGCTGGCCGGGTCGAGGCCGTACCCCGGTTGCGGGTACCCACCGTAGGGCGACGTCGGATATGGCTGGCCCGGGTAGGGCTGGCTTGGATAGGGCTGGCTTGGATAGGGGGCGGTCGGGTCGACCGGTGGCCGCCCGTCACCCCGATCGGGCTCGTTCGCCGGCGGGGTCGGCTCGTTCGCCGGCGAAGGCCGGGCCGGCTCGTCGGGGGACGAGGACGGACCCGCCGGGGGCGGCTGGTCGGACATGGACGCTCCTCAGCGATGGCTGGATCGGCCCATGATCTTCCCTGGTCGGCCCCGGCGCCGCTGCCCTGCACCGGCCACGATCCCATAACCCCACCCGAGGATCAGCCGGCGAGGTGGACGCGGCGGGTGACTCAGATGGCGCGTACCCGCTCGGCCTGCGGGCCCTTCTGGCCCTGGCCGATCTCGAACTCCACCCGCTGGCCGTCGTCCAGCGCCTTGTAGCCGTCCATCTCGATCGCGGAGAAGTGAACGAAGACGTCCTGCCCGCCGTCGACGGCGATGAAGCCGTAACCCTTCTCGGCGTTGAACCACTTCACGGTGCCCTGTGCCACGGTGTTGTCCTCACTCTGCGCGGCGTACCACAACTCCGGGCACCGGCACGCCGAACACCCGGAGACCACCGGTTTCAGCGATCCGCGACGACCCCGAAAAACGGTGACCGAAATCGCACGGTACACGAGGCGTGACGACCGCGCACGACCACAAATCGGGCATATTCCGACTGACGGCATCGCCGTACGTCATTGTGGTAAGCATGCCGACATGACCAGCGCCATCGACGAGACCAGCACCCTGCGGGCGGACGTCCGTCGGGTCGAGCCGGCGGACGCCGCCCGGATGCGGGCCCTCCGTCTGGAGATGCTCGCCGACGCCCCGCTGGCCTTCCTGGAGACGATCGCGGAGGCCGCCGCCCGCCCGCACGCCGAGTACGCTGCCCGCGTCGCCCAGGTCTCGGCCGGCACCCACACCGCCCAGTTCGTGGCGGACCCCGGTGGCCGACTGGTCGGGCACGCAGGTGGCGTCGCCCATCCCACGGAACTCGCGGTCACCGTGGTCTACGCGGTCTACGTCACCCCGACGTGGCGCGGCACGGGCCTGCTCGCATCCCTGATCGACGCGGTCGGCGCCTGGTCACGGGAGTGCGGGCGGCAGGAGCTGATGCTCGAAGTCGTGGTGGGCAACGACCGTGCCTACCGCGCCTACCAGCGGATCGGCTTCGCCGACACCGGCGTACGGGTGCCGCACCCGACCGTCCCCGCCCTCCGCGAACTCCAGATGCGCCGCCGGGCGTAGTGGGGGCGGGGTGGGGATTTCCGGGCAGCCCACCCTGCTCCGGGCGGTCAGGCTTGATCCCGCCGCAGGGTGGGCTGCCCGGAAACCCGACGTGGTCCGGCTGATCGGGTGGGCCTGCCCTCGGATCGGACCGACCCACTCCCCTCGCCCTGCTCGGTAGCGACGGTCGCGGGCTGGCCAGGGTGTCCGGCGGATGCGGCGGGTGCCAGGTCTCCCGCGCCGCCTTTGCTCTGCTTCAACCCACGCAACGAACAGGGCGATTCGTTCCTCCTGGCAAATGCCGCACTGGCAAAGCTATGACAATTGACCAGAACCGGTGCGTTCTCCCGAAAGTATTGCGTGGAGTGAAGCAGAGCAAAGGCGGCAAGGCGCAGTACCGCCGCCCACCGTCCGCCTCCGCACCGCACCGCACCGCACCGCACCGCCCAAGCTCAACTCAGCTCAACTCAGCTCATGCTCCAACGGTGACCCAGCAGGGTTCCGGGGCAGCCTGACCCGCGCAGGGATCAAGCCTGACCGCCCGGAGCGGGTCAGGCTGCCCCGGAACCCCCACCGTGAGAAGACCCGACCCCCCCCACCGTGAGCAGCAGACCTAGGCGTGCCGCCGACTCTGCACGATGCGGAAACGGTTGGCGACGTACGCCCCGTCGGTGAGGGCCGAGTTGGCCGCCGCGTTCGCCCCGCTGCCGTGGAAGTCGGAGAACGCCGCCGACTGGTTCACGAAGACGCCTCCGGTGAGGTTGCCGGACAGGTGCACTCCGACCTCGATCGCGGCGTTCTCGGCGGCGTCCAGCACCGCCTCGTCGGTGGAGTAGACGGCTGCCGTGAGCGCGCCCTTCTCCCCCACGGTCGCCCGGAGGATGTCCAGGCTGTGCGTGGTGGAGTCGGTGGCGATGGCGAAGGAGATGGGTCCGAACCACTCCCGCGAGTAGGTCGCGGTGTCGCCGGCGTCCAGCTTGACGACGGTGGGCGTACGGACCACCGCGTCCGGGAACGACGGGTGCGTGACGGTACGCGACTCCAGCACCGGCGTACCGACCTTGGTGACCTCGTCGAGGCGGTCCAGGACGCCGTCGTTGACGATGGCGCCGGTCAGCTCGACCCCACGCGCCGGGTCGGCGGTGAGCTTGCCGACGGCGGCGGCGATCCCGGCGGCCACCTCGTCGAAGCTCTTGTGTCCCTGGTCGGTGTCGATGCCGTCGCGGGGAATGAGGATGTTCTGCGAGGTGGTGCACATCTGGCCGCTGTAGAGCGTCAGGGTGAACCCGAGGTTGCGGCACATGCCGGCGAAGTCGTCGGTGGAGTCGACCACCACCGTGTTGAGTCCGGCCTTCTCGGTGTAGACCGCCGCCTGGCGGGCGTTGGCCTCCAGCCAGTCGCCGTACTCGGTGGAACCGGTGAAGTCCACGATCTTGACGGCCGGGTGCAGGGCCAGGGTCGAGGCCAGCTTCTCGCCGGGCGCCTCCGGGGCGAGCAGGACCAGGTTCGGGTCGAAACCGGCCTCGGCGAGCACCTGCCGGGCGTAGCGCACCGTCACGGCCAGCGGGAGTACGGCGCGCGGGTGCGGCTTGACGACCACCGGGTTGCCGGTGACCAGCGACGCGAACAAGCCCGGGTAGGAGTTCCAGGTCGGGAACGTGTTGCAGCCGATGACCAGGGCGACTCCTCGCGGCACCACATGGAACGTCTTGGTCATCCGCAGCGGGTCGCCCTTACCGGCGGCCTTCTCCCAGGCGGCGGTCCCCGGGTGGCGGGTCATCTCCGCGTACGCGTAGGCGACGGCCTCCAGCGCCCGGTCGAGCGCGTGCGCGCCGCCGGCCTGGAAGGCCATCACGAATGCCTGCCCGCTGGTGAACTGCACCGCGTTGGCCAGTTCGAAGACGTTCTTGTGCAGCCGGTCGAGGATCTCCAGGCAGACCCCGACCCGCGCCTGCGGACCGGCGTCCCGCCACGCGGGCAGCGCCGTGGACGCGGCGGCGACGAGCTGTTCGGCGGTGGCGTGCGGGTAGCGGACGTCCAGCGGGACGCCGAAGGGGCTGGTCTCGGTGGCGACCTGGTCGCCGTCGCCCGGCTGGTCGAGCGGGAAGCCTCCACCCAGGTACGCCTCGAATGCGGCCTTGCCGTCGGCGGCTGCGGTCTCGCCGTACACCCGGGGGCTGGGTGATTCCGGGTAGGCGGACCAGTACCCGCGCTCCGTGATCGCGGTCAGCGCGCGGTCGAGGGTCTCGGCGTGCCTGTCGTACAGGGGGTGCGGGGTCTCCGTCATGCCCGCCATCATGCAACAGGAAGCCCCGCGATCAGTAGGGGCGTGTCACAGCTCAGACGTCGAGTTGCCAGTTGCTCCAGCGATCCATCACCCGGAAACCGAGCTGCTCGTTGATCGTGATCATGTGATCGTTGCTGTCAGCGTTGAAGGTGTCGATCACCTGGATCGCGGGTTCGTGGGCGAGCAGGTGACGAAGGTTCTCGATCTTCGTGAGCAGGCCGAGGCGGCGGCCCCGGTGCTCCGGGTCGACGATGGTGATCTGTTGGAAGGCGTGCCAGTCGGCGGTCGGTGACATGTCGAGCAGGGTCCAGGCGACCAGCCGACCGGACTCCTGATGCCGTACGCCCGCGTGGTAGCGCCGCTTGCCGCGCGCTTCGAGCGCCCGCTCGGTGCCGCGTACCCGCTCCGCGTCGACCTGCTCGGGCTCCCATGCCAGGTCACCCATGGGCGCGTCGGCCAGCAGCCGCCCGTCCAGGTACGCGACGTCGGCGATCAGATCGTCCGGCGTACCCCCGCGCCAGAACAGCACCTCGTAGCCGGTGGCCCGGGATCGTGCGTCGGCCAGCAGCGCGTCCAGGGCGGCCTGGTCCAGTTCGGCGACGTGCAGTCGCCGTCGTACGTCGGCCAGGGCGTCGACCGCGCCGACGGTGGCGGCGAACCGGGCGGCCGGGGCGGGGTGGTCGGGATCGTCGCGCAGGTGCGCCCGGCTCAACGCACTGACCCGTTTCCGCCCGCGCTCGCGCAGTACGCGCAGGCCGCGCTCGAACAGCGCCCGACCGACCCCCCGGCTGCGATGGTCCGGGTGCACGACCAACTCGCCGGAGGCGTTCTCGGTGTTGTCGAGTTGCGGCAGGTCGAGCAGCAGGTAGCCGGCCGGGGTGCCGTCGACGTGGGCCAGCAGGGCGAGGGTCTCGGTGCCCGGCATCGGCTGGTGGAACAGCGAGGTGAACCGCTGCCGACTGAACGGGGGGTAGTCCGGCAGGTCGGTCGCGGTGTAGTCGGCACCGATCCGGTACGCCTGTTCGATGGCCGACTCGTCGTCGGGACCGAAGGAGGTGATGGTGATGGCCATCTCCGCAGCCTGCGGGACGACCGACGAAGGGGCCAGCGATTATTCGCCGGCCCCTTCGGAAAGCTTGGTCGGGAGGGACGATCGCACAACGCCTCCGGCGCTGGGTCGTAAAGACTGAAAGTCTACGGCGAAACGCCCTCCCGCACGAAGCATCTTGCGCCGCCCGGTTCCTGCCGTCAAGTACTCGACGGCGTGTTTTCCGCACTCACCGCTAAAAGCCCGTTACCCGGCGGATCGGTCGGCGTGCAACATGCCACTCGGGCGACGGGCTCGCGGTGTGTCTCAGCCGAGCAGGCCGGCGTCGCGGGCGGCCCGCAGCGACGGCTTGATCCGGTGGGTCGGCCCGACCTCGCCCGCGACCGCGTCGAGCGTCTTGAGCCCCTCACCGGTGTTGTAGACCACCGTCTCCGCGGTCGGGTCCAGCTTTCCGGACTCGACCAGCTTGCGCAGCACCGCGACGGTCACCCCGCCCGCCGTCTCGGCGAAGACCCCGGTGGTACGCGCCAGCAGCCGCACGGCGGCACGGATCTCGTCGTCGTCGGCGTAGTCCATCCAGCCGCCGGTCCGGCGTACCGCCTCCAGGGCGTACAGACCGGCCGCCGGGTCGCCGATGTTGAGCGACTTGGCGATCCCGGTCGGCTTGACCGGGGTGATGGTGTCACCGCCGCCGTGCAGGGCGGTGGCGATCGGGTTGCATCCGGCCGACTGGGCGCCGAAGACCTTCCACCCGCCGGCCGGCACCTCGACCAGGCCGATCTCGACCAGTTCGCTGAACGCCTTGTCGACCTTGGTGAGCAGCTCACCGGAGGCCATCGGGATGACCACCTGGGCCGGGATCCGCCAGCCGAGCTGCTCGGCGACCTCGTAGCCGAGCGTCTTGGAGCCCTCCGCGTAGTACGGCCGGACGTTGACGTTGACGAAGGCGGTGTCCTCGAACTCGTCGGTCTCCACCAGCTCGCCGCAGAGCCGGTTCACGTCGTCGTACGAACCGTCGATGGCGACCAGCTCGCCGCCGTAGACGGCGGTGGTCACGACCTTGCCCTGCTCCAGGTCGCTGGGGATGAACACCACCGACGGGGTGCCGGCGCGGGCCGCGTGGGCGGCGACGGAGTTGGCCAGGTTGCCGGTGGAGGCGCAGGCGAACCGGGCGAAGCCGAGCGCCCGGGCGGCGGTCAGCGCGACCGAGACGACCCGGTCCTTGAACGAGTGGGTGGGGTTGGCGCTGTCGTCCTTGATCCAGAGCGGGCCGGTGATGCCCAGCTCGGCGGCGAGCTGGTCGGCGGCGACCAGCGGCGTGAAACCGGGGTCCAGGGTGACCCGGGTGGCCGGGTCCTGGCCGGCGGGGAGCAGCGCCGCGTAGCGCCAGATGTTCTGCGGGCCCGCCTCGATCTGCTCACGGGTCACGGTGGCGAGGGCCGCCGGGTCGTAGTCGACCTCCAGCGGGCCGAAACACTCGTAACAGGCGTGCTGCGCGGCCAACGGGTAGCGGGCGGAACAGGCGCGGCAGACCAGGGCGCGGGCGGGGCTGGCGGTGGTGTCGATCCCGGTAGGGGCGAGCGTCGACGTCATGTCCGAGTCCTCTCATCTTCCCCCACATCGCACCCTGCGGCGGGGACGGAATTGGCACCTGCCCCACGGGACGCTCAGCGATGAGCGCGCGGGGTGGTTGCCGGGGCGTCTTCGGGCCGTATCCCTCAGCCCCTCTGGATGAGGTATTCAGTTGTGCCGCCGAGTCTAGGCAATCCCGCCGCGCTCGTCAGCGTTCGATCTCAGCCTGTGAGCGATTCCTCACCGCCGCCACCACCCGCGCAAGCGCGTCGACCCTGGATCGGGCAGCCCCGGCAGCGCCGGGGTGACCTGGTCCAGGGTCGCGCACGAGCGTCGGTCGGTCACCGCACCGGCCGGGTCAGGCCGGTACGGACCTGCGTTCGGCCGCCTTCAGGTCCAGTGCGGCACCGTTGCGCTGGCGCAGCAGGTTGTCCAGCGCCCAGCTACCCGGGCCGAGCACCGCGATCAGCAGGAACGACCAGCAGAACAGCACCGACAGCTCGCCGTGGTTGCGCAGCGGCAGCAGCGCCTCGGGCTGGTGGACGACGAAGTAGGCGTAGGCCATCGAGCCCGACGCCACCAGTGCCGCCGGTCGGGTGAAGAGACCGAGGAGCACGAGGGCACCGCAGACGGCCTGGATCAGCGCGGCCCACCAGCCCGGCCAGGTGCCGAGCGGGACGGGTTCACCGCTCCCCCGGGCACCGCCGAAGACGCCGAACAGAGACGACAACCCGTGGCAGAGAAACAGCAGGCCGATGACCATGCGGAACAGGGACAGGGCCGGCCCGCCGAACCGGTCAGTACGCATTCCGAAACCTCCATTGTGGATGGACGAGGGCAACCAGAATGCGGGACTGATAAATATTTGTCGATGCAATCTCTTCCTTTGGGAACGCTCCCACATCGATGGTAGCGACTGAAACTCCCGAGGGAACCCCCCTCGGCGAAGATCATTTCGATCACCCTCCGTAACGACTCCCTGTACACCCTGGACATCTGACGGCAACAAGTCGCGGTCATCCGATCCGGGGCCGCGCGCCCACCCGGGTCCGGAAGCGGCCACCGTCGTCCCACCAGCCGGTACGCGGGGCGGTCCCCGACCGACCGGGAGGCCGTCCCGAAGCGCCCACCTCGCCACCCCGACTGCCCGCCGAACGATCGAGGACCGTGATGCGACGATGGGCCGATGCGAGAAATCCACGGGGGATCGATGCCGGATACGACCACGAGACGCGGCGACGGAGGCCGGGCCTACCGGCGTCCTCGGCTCGTCGCGCTGCTGACCGCCTTCGCGCTGCTCGCCGGCTGCGCACCGACCGACGCGTCCGGCAACGTCCCGGGTGACGGACCGACGGAGCAGGCCGACCCGGCCACGAGCCCGACCACGGCCGGCCCGGACGCGCCGGAGGTCTGTCCCGAATCGGGGGTACGGATCCGCTACCTCGGCGTCAGCGCGGCCATGGGGCTCCGGGCGATGGGCGTGGAGCTGGTCAACTGCGGCGACCGCCCGTACAAGCTGCGCGGCTATCCGGCGCTGCGTCTGTTCGACGGCGAGGGGGCACCGATCACCGTCCGGGTGGTCGAGGGGGCGGCCGGAATCGCCTCGGGCTTCGACGACCCACCCCGGCCGCTGGTGCTGGCACCGGGCGCCACGGCCGGAGCGGCCGTGATCTGGCGCAACCTGGTCGACGATCCGACCGTGGTCGCCACCGACGCCGCGCGGGTGGAGATCGCGGCGGCCAAGGGGCAGCCGGGGCAGGAACTCGACATGGAGGGGCCGATCGACCTCGGCAACACCGACCGGATCGGAGTCAGCGCCTGGAAGAAGCGGACGGGCCCGACGCCGACGCCCACCGAGTCGGCGGACGACGGCGTCGACGCCGCACTCAGCTGGTGATGTCCTTGCGGGTGAAGCGCCAGAAGGCGAGCCCCCAGAAGAGGGTGGCGTAGCAGATCGCCGAGACGGCGCCCCGGACGATGTCGTCGGTCTGCACCGGCGTGGAGAGCAACCCCAGCCAGGCGGTGCTGTAGTGGGTCGGCAGGAACGACCGGATCGCGCCGAGCGCGGTGATCTGGTCCAGGATGCTGGAGAGGATCCACAGCAGCACCGCACCACCCACCGCGCCCAGCGCGGCATCGGTGACCACCGAGAGCAGGAACGCCAGACCGGCGACGACCAGCAGGACGACCGCCAGGTAGCCGAGCACCGCGAGCAGGCGGAGCAAACCCTCGCCGGGTTCGAGCTGTGCGGCGACCGTGCTGCGCAGCGGCGACCAGCCGTACCGCAGGGTGCCGATCAGCAGGGCCGTACCGGCGAGCAGCACCAGCGCGAACGCCGAGTAGGCGAGCGCCACCAGCAGCTTCACCGTCAACAGCCGGGCCCGGGGCACCGGCACCGCCAACAGGTAACGCAGGCTGCCCCAACTCGCCTCGCTGGCCACCGTGTCGCCGCAGAACAGCGCCACCACCACGACCAGCAGGAACGAGGCGGAGACGAAGATGGTGAACAGGGTGAAGTTCAGTCCGCCGGAGGTGGCGAACGAGACGAGGCTGCCGAACTCGCCCCGGCCGCTGTCGTCGTCACCCGAGTCGAACTGGAAGGCGATCAGGATGATCAACGGCAGCAGCACCATGAAACCGAGCGCCAACTGGGTACGCCGCCGCGCCGCCTGACGGCGGAACTCGGCGCCGAACGGCAACGTCCTCGACGGCCGGTAGCCGGCGGCGGCACCCGACGGAGCCACCCCGGACTCCTCCCGCGTCGGCTGCACGGTCGATCCCGCCATCACCGGTCCCCGCTTCCCCGAGAGTTCTCGCCCACCAGGGCGAGGAACGCGTCCTCCAGGCGGCGCCGGGGCACCACCCGGTCCACTCCGATACCGGCCCGTACCAACTCGGCGACCACCTCGCTGCGCGCGGTGCCGTTGGTGTCCACCACCAGGTGCCCGTCGGCGTCGTCCAGCACCCGTACGCCACCGAGGTCGTTGAGCACGTCCCGGGCCGCGGTCGGGTCGCTCACCTCGAACAGCACGCTGGGCGAGTCACCGACGATGTCCTCCACCGGCCCGGAGGCCACGATCCGGCCCTTGTTGACCACCACGGCGTGGGTGCAGGTCTGCTCCACCTCGGCGAGCAGGTGACTGGAGACCAGCACCGCGCGCCCGTCGGTGGCGTACCGCTGGAGCACCCGGCGCATCTCGGCGATCTGTGGCGGGTCCAGCCCGTCGGTCGGCTCGTCGAGCACCAGCAGCTCGGGCAGGCCGAGCATGGCCTGGGCGATGGCCAACCGCTGCCGCATTCCGTGGCTGTACTTGCGGACCCGCCGGTGCACCGACGAGCCCAGACCGGCGATCTCCAACGCCTGCTCGAAGTGCGCGTCGGCCTCCGGCCGTCCGGTCGCCCGCCAGTACGCCCTGAGGTTCTCCAGGCCGGAGAGGTGCGGCAGGAATCCGGGCCCCTCGACGAGCGCGCCGATCCGGGAGAGCACCGGCGAGCCCGGCACCAGCCGGTGCCCGAAGACGTAGATCTCCCCGGCGGTCGGCTGGGTCAGCCCCATCAGCACCCGCAGGGTGGTGGTCTTGCCGGCGCCGTTGGGCCCGAGCAGGCCGACCACCTGACCGGGGTGCACCTCGAAGTCCACCTCGGAGACGGCCACGAAGCCGTCGGCGTACTCCTTGCGCAAGTGGCGCACGGCCAACGGGGTGTCCGCGTACTCGGGATGGATCGAGGTGTCCTGGCGGCGGTGCCGCAGGCGCAGCACGGCCACGAGCACGACGAGCCCGATCACGATCGCGGCGATCAGCCCGACCAGCACCCAGCGCCAGAGCGCCGCCTCGGTGGGGATCGGGTCGCTGTCGACCGTCGGCAGGCTGACCGGTGTGTCACCGACCGCGACCGTGTACACGGCCGGCTCGATCGGGGTCGTGTAGGCCTGGTCCGAGGTGGCCACCACCAGCCGGAGCCGGTGCCCGGCCTCCACCCGGTGCACGATCGCCGGCAGGGTCACGGTGACCGGCGCGGCGGCGTCGACGGTGGCCGGCAGACCGCTGAGCCGGATCGGCGCGATGAGTCCGCTGGGCAGGGTGGCCGCCCCCTCCGGGTCGACCACGTAGAGCTTGGCGAAGAGGACCGCCTCGCCGCTGCTCGACGCGGCGCGCACCGACACGGTGGGCGCGCCGACGATGTCGACCGCCTCGGTCAACGGCTCGGACTCGAACCGGGCGTGCTGCCCGGGTATGTCACCGGCCACCCCACTGAGCAGTGAGCTCAACGAGCCGGCGAACGGCACCGAGGAGATCGCGGCGGGGTTGCCGCCGGGCGGGTTGGCCACCGGCTGGGGCGGCCCGGCCACGGTCACCTCTCGGCGGGCGTCGCCGCCGAGACCGGGGTAGTCGTCGGTGCGGTAGCCGGTGGCGACCAGCCCCCGGTCCATCGCGTCGAAGCCGGCGATCCGGGAGAAGGTGAAGGTGTCGCCGGGCGCGTCCCCGGTTCCCGCGACGTAGTGGTCGAGCCACTGCGCGGTCAGGAACTTCACCCGGTCGGAGTCGGTCTGCGGGCCGGAGCCGCCGTCGTGGCCGCCGGTGAACCAGGCGACCCGCACCGGGGTGCCGTTGGCGGCGATGCCCCGGGCGTTGGCGTCGGCCTCGCCGAGCGGGAAGAGGGTGTCCGCCGCGCCCTGGACCAGCAGGGTGGGTGCCTCGATCCGGTCCAGTACGCCGGCCGGGCTGGACCGGCGCAGCAGGTCGACGGCGGCCTGGTCGGCCTGACCGGTGGCGGCGATGCGCAGGTACGCGGCGCAGACGTCGGAGGCGAAGCGGCCGCAGGAGGGGTCGGGCAGGCCGCCGGCCATCGGGGCGACCGGCGCGGTGCCCGGTCCCTGGCCCGGCGCGGGGCTGGGCGGCCCGGCGTCCGGCGCGCCCTCCGGCGACTCGGCGCCGGTGCCGGAGATCCCGGCCGGTCCGGAGCCGGCGGCACCGCCGCCACCGAAGAAGATGCCGGCCCAGCCGGACTTGAACACCCCGGCGGTCGGTTCCCCTCCGGTGCTCTCCGGCAGGAAGGAGCGGGACAGGTCGTTCCAGGTGATCATCGGGACGATCGCGTCCACCCGCTGGTCCTGGGCGGCGAGCAACAACGCCAGCGCGCCGCCGTAGGAGCCGCCGACCACGCCGACCCGGGGGTCGCCGGTCGCGTCGGTCCGGATCTCCGGGCGGTCGGCCAGCCAGTCCAGCAGTCGTTGCGCGTCGCGGACCTCGTGGTCGGGGCTGTCCAGGTGGATCTGGCCACCACTGCGGCCGAAGCCCCGGGCGGTCCAGGTCAACACCGCGTAGCCCCGGTCGGCGAGGTCCTCGGCGTCGGTGCGGACCGAGTTCTTGGTGCCGCCGAACCCGTGCGCGAGCAGCACCGCGGGCACCTTCTGGTCGGCGGCGGCCTCGCGCGGCAGGTACAGCGTGGTGTCCAGGTCGACGGGCTCGTCGCCGTTCGGCCCGGACCGGACGGTGAGCATCGCGGACTCGGTCCGGAAGCTCGGCCGCTCCGGCCACACCGCCCAGACGACGACCGCCGCGAGCAGGGCGACGGCCACTGACGCGGCGACGGCCCGGCGGCTGGTGGGCAGGGCACGGCGGATCCGCGCGGCCGAGAACGGCGATCTCATGCGGCACACGGTACGGCGCGCAACCTGAGTGGTAGCTGAGATCCGCCGTACGTCCGTCCTACTCGGCCGATCGTCATCCGCAAGAGGTCGACCGCACATCCTCCGCAGGCGAACCTTTGGGATGAGTTCGCATCATGGAAATTAATGCCTTTCACTGGAAAATACGCGTAACCACGACGTACCTCCACGGAAAGAGCCACCCACCGTAGTCAATCAGTTAATCCTCCGTCACATCGCTCGAAGTGACGCAAACCTGACCCGGAGAGACCGATACAGACAGTCCCGGTTCGATTAGTTTTCCGGTCCGGCGCACGGGACCGGCTCCTTGACGCCATCCCCCGATCGTTGCGCCACCCGGAGGAGTAACCATGACCGTTCCCGCTTCGCGGGTCCGTCGCCGGCCCCCGACACCGGGCCGCTTGTTGCCGCTGCTACTCGCCACCGCGCTGCTGCTGCCGGTGGCGTTCCTCGTCGTACGGGCCCACCAGTACATCGACGCCGACCGGGAGGCCCTCAAGCAGGAGCGGTTGGGCGTGGAGTACCTGCGCGCCCTCGGACCGGTGACCGAGGCGCTGGTGGACGCGCAGAGCGCCGCCGTGGCCGACCGCCAACCGCCCCGGGAGAACCTCCAGAAGGCCGTCGAGCGGGCCGCCGCCGTCGACGCCCGCATCGGTGCCGAGCTGAGCACCAGCGAACGGTGGGCCGGGATCCGGGCCAAGCTGGAGGCGCTGCCCGAGCGGTCGCTCGACCCGGAGGCGGCCTTTGGCGCGTACCGGGAGGTCACGGACCTGCTGCTGGCCCTGCACGGCAAGGTGCGCGAGACCTCCGGCCTGATCCGGGACTCCGGCGCCGCCTCGTACTTCCTCCAGGACGGCGTCGGCGAGGAGATGCCGGAGGCGACGGTGGCCGGCGGGCGGCTCGTCGACATGGCCGTCCTGGCCGCGCAGCGGCCCGTCGCCGACCGGGTACGCACCCTGAGCGAGCTGGCGACCCTGCGGCTCGCCGCGCTGCAACCCGCCAACGACCTGGTGAACAACCTGCGCGCGGTGGTGGACAGCTCGGCCAGCGCCGACCTGGGCGCGAGCGTGCTCACGCCGTTCGACGCCTACCAGCGGGCGACCGAGGCGATGGCGGTCCACTCCCAGCCGGACAACCGGACCGGCACGATCAACCTGGTCCGGCTGACCAGTGCGCGGGACGACGCCCAGCGGGCCGCCACGCAGCTCCAGCCGATCCTGCTCGACGAGATCGACCGGCTGCTGGTGGAACGGATCGACCAGCTCGACCGGGACGACCTGCTGACCATGGTCGCGGGCGGCGTGGCCGGTCTGCTGCTGATCGCCCTGGCGGTGACCGGATGGCTGTCCCGTTCGAGGGACACCACCGGTCGACCGCATGCCACCGACGCCGCAGCCGGGGACCCGGAGCAGCCCGTCGACGACCGGTGGGAGCCCGCTCGTCCGCCGGGCGACCGCGCGCTCCAGCCGGTCGGACACGGCCACGACCCGGATCGGTGGAGGCCCTTCGATGCTGCTCGATAGGCTCCGGATCCGGGGCAAACTCGCCCTGTTGGTGCTCATTCCCCTGCTCTGCATGCTCGGGCTGACGTTTCCGGTGGTATGGGAGCGCGCCGGGGTCGCCCAGCGGGCAGGCGACATCGAGAGCACCGTCAAGGTCGCCAGCCGGATCGGCACCCTGCTCCAGCACCTCCAGCGGGAGCGGATGCTCGCCATCGGTCTGCTGCTGCGGCAGGTCGAGCGCACCGATCTGGTGCAGGAGATCGCGGAGGTGGACGACCTGATCGTCGACCTGCGCACCGAGTTGGCCGACGACCTGTCCCCCGACGTGTCGACCGCGCTCGACGGGGTCCGGCAACTCGCCCCGGTACGCACCGCCACGCTGGCCGGACAGGCCAGCCCGGACCAGGTCATCGGCGCGTACGGGCCGGTCCACCTCAAGCTGATCGACTCGTTGCGGCTGCCGTACGACGTGGACACCCGCACCTCGGCCGGGCGGCAGGTGCTGGCGCTGGACGGGATCCTGCGCAAGAGCGAGGGGCTCGGCAGCGGCGCCGCCCTGCTGGTGCTGGTCGCGGCCAAGCCCAGCCCGCAGCTCGCCACCGTCTTCGTGGCCAACATGGCCACCCTCCAGTCGGAGACCAACCAGTTGCTCGGCCTGATCACGCCCGAGCAACTGGCGCTGATGGACGTCGAGCAGGCCGCCCTGGACGCCCGGACCGGGCCGGGCTTCCTGGACCAGAGCTCGCTGGACCCGGTGGGCGCGGTGTCGCAGACGCCCGTCGAGGTCCTCTACCCGACCATCTCCTCTCTGATCACGCTGGGTCAGTTCGTGGAGAAGAAGCTGGTCGCCGACGTGACCGCCGAGGTGCGGGCGGACCGGCAGACCGCGATCGCCGAGGCGTACTGGGTGGCCGCCCTGGTGCTGCTGATCCTGGTCGTGGTGGTGCTGCTCGCCCTCGCCATCGGCCGGACCGTCGCCCGGCCGCTGACCCGGCTCACCCGCTCCGCCGACCGGGTCGCCCGGGTCGCCGAGTCCGAACTGGTGCGGGTCGCCGACGACGAGACCGACGCCGCCCAGCCGATCCGGCTCGACCGGGTCGACGTCCGTGCCCGGGACGAGATCGGTGACCTGGCCCGCGCCTTCGAGCGGGTGCAGAGCACCGCCGCCCTGCTGGTGGAACGCCAGGTGGCCAGCCGGCGCAACGTGGCCCAGATGTTCGGGCACGTCGGCCGACGTACGCAGAACCTGGTCGGTCGGCAGATCGCGCTGATCGACCGGCTGGAGCAGCAGGAGGCCGACCAGGGGCGGCTGGAGAGCCTGTACCGCCTCGACCACATCTCCAGCCGGCTGCGGCGTAACGCGGGGAACCTGGTGGTGCTCTCCGGCGCCACGGGCGACGTCACCCACGTCGCGCCGGTCCCGCTGGCCGACGCGGTCCGCCTCGCGCTCGGTGAGATCGAGGACTACACCCGGGTCGACGTCGCGGTCCCGGCCGAGGTGTCGGCGGCCCCGGCGATCATCGGTGACCTGGTGCTGGCGCTGGCCGAGCTGATGGAGAACGCCACCGTCTTCTCCCCGCCGCACACCCGTGTGGTGGTCGGCGGTGAGATCACCGACGACGGCGCCCGGCTGACCGTGGTCGACCACGGGATCGGCATGACCGAGGCGCGGCTGGCCGCCGAGAACGTCCGGCTCACCCGCCGGGAACGGCTCGACCTCGCCCCGACCGAGGTGCTCGGACTCTTCGTGGTGGGTCGACTGGCGCGCCGGCACGGCTGGGGCGTCGGCCTGTCCGCGACGCCGGGCGGTGGCGTCACCGCCACCCTGCTGATCCCCCGGTCGTCGCTGGTCTTCGGCACCGGCGGGGCGACACCCACCGCCCGGGCCAGCGTGCCCGTCGCGCTGCCGACCCGGCACCAGCCCGAGCCCGGCATCCCGATGTCGCCGCCGGTGCCGACGCTGGACGGCCCGGCCCCGGCCGAGCCGGTCCACGTCGGCGCGGGCGGTCCGACCCACCTGCCGGCCGAGGCCGCCGCATTGCCCGGCTTCGACCAGAAGCTGCTCAGCCGGGCCACCGAGAGCATGGAGGTGGGTGCGTCCTGGGACGCCTTCGCCACCGCTCCGGGCGCCGTCGAACCGGACGGCACCGTCACGCCGGACCGACCGGCCGACGGCGACACCGCCGTACCGACCGGGAGAGGGCCGGCACCGGCGGAGACCCCGCCGCCCGCTCCGACCGGTCCGGTGCCCGGCATCCGGCAGCGGGTGCCCGGCGCCAGCCTGTCCAGGAGCGCACCCCGGGTGGGTCCGGTGGACGCCACCCGCGCCGACCCGGTCGCCGCCCGCGCCCTCGTCGAGCAGTTCGAGTCGGGCGTACGGCGGGCCGAGCAGAGCCGGGCGGCGGCACTTCCGCAGCCGGTCGAGCCCGCGCCCTCCGGCGCACCCACCCAACTGAGTCGGCGGGTGCCGGGCGCGAACCTGATCGCCACCACGCCCCGCCAGACGATGGCGCAGAACCCCGGCGACCCGGCCGAGGTCCGCGATCTCCTCAACGCGTTCGAGACCGGCGTCGCCCGGGCTCTGCGCGATGTCCGTCCCGACCACAGCGACGAAGAAGGAACGCCACTTTGACCAGCCCGCACGTACACGAGAACCTCGACCACCAGAGCCACCCGGCCGGGGACCTCAGCCCCGAGGCCCGCACGTTCAACTGGCTCCTGGACACCTTCACCTCGAGCACGGCAGGGGTGCTGGAGGCGATCGCCGTCTCGTCGGACGGGTTGCTGATGGCCATGTCCGCGATCAAGGACCGGTCCAACGCGGAGCGGCTCGCCGCAGTGGTCTCCGGCATGACCAGCCTGGCCGGCGGCGCCGCCAGCTGGTACGCGTTGGGCGGGCTGAACCGGGTCGTGGTGGACATGGCCGAGGGCTACCTGCTCATCAGCGCGATCAGCAGCGGCTCGGTGCTCGGTGTGGTCGCCGACCGGTCGGCCAACCTCGGCACCGTCGCGTACGAGATGACCCTCTTCGCCGGTCGGGCCGGAAGCGCGCTCACCCCGCGCCTGATCGCCGAACTCAAGAACTCCGTTCAGCAATGAACCCCGACGCCGCCGGTGCGGAACAGGAGCCGGTGTTCCGGATCCGGCCCTACCTGCGTGAGCCCTCCTCGGTCGGCGACGCCGCCCCGGTGGACGCACCGGCGGCGGTCGGATCGGCGGCGGCGTCGGTCGTCGGATCGGAACCCGAGGCGGCCGGTCCGACCGGACTCCGCCCGTTCGTGCTCACGGCCGGGCGGGTGGCCGGCGCCGACCCGTCGATCGGCCTGGAGACCCAGGTGACCGCCCGGCCCGGCCCCGAGCCGTGGACCAGTGTGACCGCGCGGCTGACCCCGGAACTCCAGGCGATCGTGGCACTCTGCGGCGACCCGATCTCGGTCGCCGAGATCTCCGCCAAGACCCGGTTGCACTTCGGTGTGACCCGGGTCCTGGTGGGCGACCTGCGGGCCGCCGGCCACCTGGACGTACACGTCAACGACGCCGACGACGCCCTCGACCCCGACGTCATCCTGCGAGTGATTGATGGACTTCGTGCAATCTCCTGACTGGCCGGTCGCCCCGCAGGGCGCGCTCGCCGCCAACAGCGCCACGGCCCGCTACGGCGGCTCCGCGCCGGTCCCCCCGTCGGTGGGACGGGCCACCCCGCCGCCGCCCCCCGCACCGGTTGCTTCGCCACCGCCGTACCGGCCGCCCGCGGCGACCGGCGGAAGGGGTGCGCACCGCCGGACCCCGCCGATCCCGGTCAAGATCCTGGTGGCCGGGGGCTTCGGGGTGGGTAAGACGACCACCGTGGGTGCCATCTCGGAGATCGTGCCGCTGACCACCGAGGCGGAGATGACGATCGCCGGTATCGGGGTCGACGACCCCGGCCAGCGCTCGGACAAGACCACGACCACCGTGGCGATGGACTTCGGCTGCGTCACCATCGACCGCAGCCTGAAGCTCTACCTGTTCGGCACGCCCGGCCAGGCCCGCTTCGGCTTCATGTGGGACGACCTGGCCCGGGGCGCGCTCGGCGCGCTGGTGGTGGTGGACAGCGCCCGGCTGGACGACTGCTACCCGGCGATCGACTTCTTCGAGCGGGCCGGCCTACCGTTCGTGGTCGGGGTGAACGCCTTCGACGGGCAGCTGGCGCACGACCTCAACGCGATCCGGTGGGCCCTGGCCATCGGTGAGCACGTACCTCTGGTGCAGTTCGACGCCCGGGACCGGCTCTCCGTGCGGGACGCCCTGCTGGTCGTCCTCGATCGGGCGTTGGACCGGGCGATCCGGGACAAGCGGGCCTGAGCCGACCGGCTCACGGCCGCTCGTGGGAAGGGGTGAGGCGGATGAGGGGCGGACTGGACGAGACACTGGCCCGGATGCGTCGGCGCGAGGAGGCGCTGCGCCGCCGGTCCACGGATCCGTCGACCGACGACCAGCCCGATCCGGGGCCGGACGCGCCGTCCGGTGCGGCGGCGAGCCGGACGGACAGCCGGAACGCGGGACCCGGCTGGACGGGTGCGCCGGAACGCGTACCCGGGACGTCTCCGCGGCAGGTCGCGGAGGAGGTGGCCGAGGCGTTGCGCGCCGTGGTCGCGGCCCGTCCGGGCACCAGCGTCACCGCCCGGGTCGACCACGACGGCACCGCGTACGACCTGCGGGTGGCCTGGATCGGCCAGGAGGTCGTGGTCAGCGGGCAGCCCGCCACGCCGCCGCCGGCCTGGCCGGTACCGATCAGCGACGCGACCGGCTGGTCCGACGCTCCGGAAGCACCGCAGCCGGACCCGGCGGCCCGGCTGGCCGAGCTGATCCGTCGTGACCCGTCGCTGCTCACCGGTGAGGATCAGCCGGGCTGATCGCACGGGGGGTGACCGGGCCGGTTAGGGTCGCTCGGGTGGGCGAACCCGAGTTGACCCTGATCGCCAGTCTGCGTCCGGCCGCGCTGGACGCCCGGCGTGGCATCGTCCGGCTGCACCCCGAGGCGCTCACCGCGCTCGCGCTGCGGCCAGGCGATCCGGTCCGGTTGACCGGCAGGCGGGTGACCGCCGGCATCGCCGCCGAGGCCGAACCGGGCTCCGGTGCCGGCCTGCTGCACGCCGACGACCTGACGCTGGGCAACCTCGGCGTCCGCGACGGCGGGGAGGTCACGGTGCGCCCGGCACCCGTCACCGCCGCCCGCCGGGTGCTGCTCTCCGGCCCGGCCCAGATCGTCGCGGTGGTCTCCCCGGAGATGCTGCGACTGGCGTTGCTCGGCAAGGTGGTCACCGCCGGGGACGACGTCTCCCTGCTGCCCCAGGACGTCCTCCCGGACGCGTCGACGCGCACGCTGGTGGAGGCGGCCCGACGCAGCCTCTCCACCCGGGTCGGCTACGCCTGGACCAGCACGCTCCTCCGCGTCGTCGACGCCGACCCGGCCCCGGGGGCGCTGGTCACCATGGACACCCTGGTCGGGTGGGAGCACGGCCCGGAGACCCGGGGAAAGACCGACGCCCGCAGGTCGGCGACCGCCGTCTCCGCCGGGCTCGGGCGACCGACCGGTGGGCGTACGACGGTGGGCGCTGACCGGCACACCGACGCGGACGCGGAGACCGGTGCCGAGGTCTGGGCCGACAGCGAGGTGCACCAGGAGCACCTTCCGTCGGTGGACGAGCTGCCCGGCCTGCGGTCCCAGGCGGAGGAGCTGACCGAACTGCTGGACCTGGGCTTCCACCACGGTGAGGTGCTCGGCCGACTCGGCACCACCGTCGCGCTCGGCGTACTCGTCGCCGGTCCGGCCGGCTCCGGGAAGTCCGCGCTGGTCCGGGCGGTGGCCGCGCAGGTCGGTGCCCGGGTGCACCAGCTCTGGGCTCCCGAGGTCGCGGCGCTGACCAACTCCTCGGCCGCGGCCCGGCTCCGGGCGGTGACCGCCGAGGTGGTCGCCGGTGGCCCGGCCGTGCTGCTGGTCTCGGACGTGGAGGCGCTGGCTCCGGCGGACAGCCCCGGCCCGGTGGGGACCGTGTTCCGGCAGTGCCTGGCCGAGGTCGTCCGGGCCGGCTCGGCGGTGGTCTGCACCACGGGCCGACCGGAGGCCGTGGACCCGGCGCTCCGCGCCCCGGACCTGCTCTCGCTGCGGATCGACGTCCCGCTGCCGGACGCCGCCCTGCGCCGGGAACAGCTCACCGTGCTGACCCGCCCGGTGCCGCTCGCCGAGGACGTACGGCTGGACGAGGTCGCCGGGCGTACCCCCGGGTTCGTCGCCGCCGACCTGGCCGCGCTGGTGCGGGAGGCCGGCGTGCGCGCGGCCCTGCGGCAGAAGTCGGTGGAGAACCCGACCGTCGCGATGGCCGACTTCACCGCCGCGTTGGAGGTGGTACGGCCGACCACCATGGCCGCCTCCACGCTCGAACTGGCCCGGGTGACCCTCGACGACGTCGGTGACCTGGTCGAGGTCAAGCAGACGCTGACCGAGTCGGTGCTGTGGCCGCTGACCTACCCGGACACGTTCGCCCGCCTCGGCGTGCAGCCACCGCGTGGCGTGCTGCTCTACGGTCCGCCCGGCTGCGGCAAGACGTACCTGGTGACCGCGCTGGCCGGGTCCGGCCGGGCGAACGTGCTCTCGGTCAAGGGCGCCGAACTGCTGTCGAAGTGGGTCGGCGAGAGCGAACGCGCGGTCCGTGAACTGTTCCGGCGGGCCCGGGAAGCCGCGCCGACGCTGGTGTTCCTGGACGAGGTGGACGCCCTGGCCCCGGTACGCGGCCAGGCCAGCGACGGCGGCACCACCGACCGGGTGGTGGCCGCGCTGCTGACCGAGATGGACGGCGTCGAGTCACTGCGCAACGTGGTGGTGATCGGCGCGACGAACCGGCCCGACCTGATCGACCCGGCGCTGCTGCGGCCCGGACGGCTGGAACGGCTGGTCTACGTACCGCCGCCGGACGCCGAGGCGCGGACGGCGATCCTGCGGGCCGCGGCCCGCAACGTACCGCTCGCCGAGGACGTCGACCTGCCCTCGCTCGGCGCGGAGCTGGACGGCTTCTCCGCCGCCGACTGCGCGGCGCTGGTCCGGGAGGCGGCGCTGGCCGCGATGCGCGAGTCGCTGACCGCCGCCACGGTCACCGCCGACCACGTCGCCACCGCCCGATCCCGGGTACGCCCGTCCCTGGACCCCGACCAGGTCGCCTGGCTGGCCGCCTACGCCGACAAACGCAGCTGACCCCACCACGGGGGTGGGGTCAGGGGGCGGGGTTGAGGGCGATCTCGGCGTACACCCGGTCGCCGTCCTCGCGCAGTTTGGCGCCGCACCTCTCCAGCACGTACAGGGCACCGTGGTTGTCCGCCGTGGTGTCCGCGACCACGGTCCGCACTCCGACGTCCGGCGCGAGGTTCATCAGCTCGCACAGCGCCGCCCGCCCGATGCCCTGGCCCCGGGCGGACTGGCCCAGCCACATGCCCACCTCGACGGTGTCCGGGGCGTCCCGCCGGGTCATCCGGATCATGCCGACCACCTCACCGCCGGCCAGGATGGCGTACATGGCGGTGCGTGTGGGCCCGTCGAGCCCGCCGAAGCTGGCGCGGTGGAACTCCCGGAACGCCTCCCGCCGCGCGTGCGACCAGCCCGCCGGTGCCTCCACCGGCGGCATCACCTCGGCCGGTTCCGCCTCGGCCGCCGCTACGGAGAGCAACGGTTCGAGGTTCTTCTCGTCTACCGGCTCCAACCGGACCGCACCCGTCACGTGCCGCAGTCTCCCGCGCCCGACGCCGCAAGTCCACCCGGTCCGCGTCGACCGACCCCTCCGGCGGACGGGTTCGACCGGTCGGACCGGATTTCGTCCGACCTCACGCTCCGCTGTCGTCCGACCGAGTGAATTCGCAGTAGACGGCAGACGCGTCGTCGGCCGGCTTGTGCCGGCGCAGCCGGTCGGGGTGCTCCCGCTCGGCCGACCGGACCAGGTCGACGAGCGCGCCCGGACCGCCGGTGGACACCACGTCCAGCAGGCCGGCCCAGTCGAAGAGGCCGAACTCCTCGACGGCGGCGGAGGCCCCGTCGGTGAGCAGCACCGCGCGCCGCAGCGCCTCCGGGCCCCGCAAGGGCAGTGTGCCGACCACCGCCTGGTAGGCGGCGTCCGGATCGGCGGCGGCGACCCAGTAACCGTGCGTACGGTTCATCCGCTCGCGCTGCGCGGTGACGGCGTGCCGGAAGCGGGTCGCCCGGTCCGTCGAGTCGGGCAGTGCGGTGGCGACGGCGCGCAACCGGGCCACCGAGGCGGCCAACCGGTCGTCGGTGACCACCCCGACCCGACCACCGATGTCGAGCACCAGGGGGCTGTCGCAGAGCACCAGGTAGTCGACCTGGTCACCACCGTCGCGCAGCAGGCACACCGTGCTCGACGGCGTTCCGGGGTGGTCGAGATCACACTGCCCGCCGTGGTCGGAGCGGACCGCCAGGATCGCCGCCGCCAGGTTGCTCACCAGCGTCGCCGCCGGGCGCGCCGCCTCGGCCAGCCCCAGTCGGGCGGCCAGGTGCCGGACGTACCACTGCGGCCCGTGTACGCAGCCGGTGTCGAAGCCCTCCGGCACGGTCGCCCCGTCCAGGACCCCGACCAGCGGGCCGAACCGGAACACCAGGTCCTCGTTGACCGCCCGGCCCGGTGGCGGGGCGGACGCGGAGCGTACCCGCATGGTCGGCGCGGCACCGACCGCCGGGCCCCGCCGACGTTCCTCGGAGACGGCCTCGGGCAGCCCCGCGTCCGTCCTCGGATACGTCACCTGTGCGGTACGCCCCGGTCGCGTCGGGCCTGATCCGGTCATCGTCGCCACCTCCGTGCCCCGGCTACCCGCCGCACGGTCCGACATTCTCCCCGGTCAGCGGCGCCTGTTGCGTGCGCGGGAAGCGCGCAGCCGGACCAGCCGGCCCACCAGCACCGGGTCTGCCGCCAGCGCGGCCGGGTTGTCCAGCAACGCGTTCAGCAACTGGTAGTAGCGGGTCGCGGAGAGCCCGAAACGGTCCCGGATGGCCTGTTCCTTCGCACCGGCGTGTCGCCACCACTGGCGTTCGAAGGCGAGGATCTCGCGGTCCCGGTCGGCGAGCCCCCCGGCGGGCGGAACGGCTGCCTCGGGGGCACTCTCCGCTGCGGCGTCCTCGGCGGTGTCCTCGGATCCTTCGGGGCCGACGACACCCGCGTCCGGCGCCCGGGTCGACTCCACCTCGGGGGCGGACCGTGGCGGCGGCACCGTGACGGCGTCCGGACCGGTCTCCGCTGTCTCAGCGGCGTCGGCGGGCTGCATGGGGCTCCTCTGCGAGGGGCGGCCGGCACGAGCAGCGCCGACCGGGTCCACCAGCCTAACCAGGGGCCTCTTCCGACGCATCGCGACGCGTACGCACCACCGCCACCACCGACCCGAGGGCGGTGGTGGCGGTGGCGTCCGCAGTCGGTCGAGTCAGTTGATGTCGCGGCGGCGCATCGCCCACATCGCCGCGCCGAGGAAGAGCACGACGCCGACCGTGAACAGCAGCGACGAGTGCTGCCAGGTGATCGCCAGCGTCGCCGGCTCACAGTTGCCCGTGTACGAGGCGTCGCAGGAGCGCCAGTCCTGGAGCTCGATCTCCTTGGTCATCCAGGCGTACGCGTAGGTGGGCAGCAGCCACGCGTCGAGGTACCGCACCTGGATCATGCTCAGCAGGACGGCGATCGCCATCTGACCGACCACCAGCACCCCGATCGCTCCGCCGAGCGCCATCGCGGTGTGCCGACCCAGCGACGCCAGGGCGAAGCCCACCGTCGCCGCCACCAGTGCCAGCACGATGCCGCGAAGCCCGGTGAGCAGGAACGACTGCCAGGCGCCGGAGGTCATCTGCTCGGTGCTGCCGCGCAGGTTGGCGACCAGCCACATGCTGCCGAACCAGGCCACCGTGGCGGGCAGCGCCAGGGCGAGCAGCCCGGTGAGCAGCGCGCCGAGCTTGGTCAGCAGCACGGTCAGCCGTTTCGGTCGCCAGAGCAGCAGGTTCATCATCCCGCCGGTGCTCCACTCGGCGCCCACGAAGGAGGCGCCGACCACGAACCCGATCAGGGCCAGGATCGCGGCGAGCGGGATCAGCATGTCGCCGAAGCTCTCGCGGAAGTCGAACGTCGAGGGCAGGAACCACTCCGCCTCGATGTCCTCACGTGCCGGCGGGCTGATCTCCGCGCAGTTGGTGGTGTAGAACTCCTCGCCCGTCGTCTTCGCCCGCTCGCAGGCGACGCGCTCCTGCTCGGCCCAGCGGACCTGCTCCTGGTACTGCCGGTCGGCGGACCGTTCCGCCGCGGCCCACTGGTCCGGGCCGATCTTCTGGTTGCTGACGAACATGCCGACCACGACGACGGCCAGCACCAGCAGGCCCCCCACCGCCATCCAGCGGGCGAAGCGTCGTTTGGCGAGCCGGCGCAGCTCGGTACGGAAGAGACTCACGCGCCCCAACCTCCTGCGGTGGGCGCGGACGGTGCCGCCCCGTCGATTCGTACGGACTGGTCGACCTGCCGGTGCTGACCGGGGACCGGTGCGGTGGCGGTCAGTTCGAGGAAGACGCTCTCCAGGTCGACCGCGATCGGTGCGAGTTCGCTGACGTAGAGCCCCTGCTCGGCGAGGAGCCGGGTGACGGTGGCCGGCTTGTCCACCCCGGCGAGCATCAGGTGGTCGGCGTTCGTGGTGACCCGTACGCCCGCCTGGGTCAGCGCGGCGGCGGCGACCGGCAGGTCGGTCACGGCCTCCAGCCGGACCCGCACCCCGCCCGAAGAGTGCTGCGCCAGCACCTCGTCGACCGGGCCGAAGGCGACCCGGCGACCCAACGAGATGATGGTGACCGAGTCGCAGATGAGCTGGATCTCGCCGAGGATGTGGCTGGACAGCACCACCGTCATGCCGGATTCGGAGAGATTGCGCATCAGGGAGCGCATCTCCCGGATGCCGCCCGGGTCGAGGCCGTTGGCCGGCTCGTCCAGGATCAGCAGCCGTGGGTTCTTGAGCAGCGCCGAGGCGACCGCGAGCCGCTGCTTCATGCCGAGCGAGTACGTCTTGACCCGCTCCCCGGCCCGGTCGCGCAAGCCGACCAGTTCCAGCACCTCGTCGACCCGCTGCGCGGGCACGTCACCGGCGCCGGCCAGCAGCGACAGGGTGTCCTTGGCGCTGAAGTGCGGGAAGAACTGCGGGCTCTCCACGATCGCGCCGACCTGACCGGCGACCTGCGGCAGCGCTGCGGGCACCTCGTGCCCGAGGATCGCCATCCGGCCGCCGTCGGGCCGGATCAGGCCGAGCAGCGTACGCAGTGTGGTGGTCTTGCCCGACCCGTTGGGGCCGAGGAAGCCGTGCACCTGTCCCGCCTCGACGCGCATGTCGAAGCCGTCCAAGGCGTTGCGGGTGCCACGGCGTCGGCTCCGGTACGTCTTTCGTAGACCTTCGATTTCCAGGACAGCTGGCAAGCTGCACCTCCCCCGTTGGTGTGTGGGCGACGACGACACCATACGCGGTATGCAGCGGAAGGCAATACCCGGTATGCAGTGCCACGCCGGGGGTGTTGTTAGCAGGGGTCCCCTGCTCTACCGGAGGCGTTAGGAGGGGGCCCTTCCTTGCACGTCAGGCGCAGATGACGTGGACACCGGCGACGCGGAAGGCATCGACCACCTCGGGTGCCGCACCCGAGTCGGTGACCAGCGTCTCGACCCGTTCCACGGAGCAGATGCGGGCGAAGGCGTGACCGCCCAGTTTGGACGAGTCCGCAATGATCACGACCCGCTTGGCGCGGGCCACCATCAGGTTGTTCATCGCCGCCTCACCCTCGTGGTGGGCGGCGGCGCCGAGCTGCGGATCGATGGCGTCCACGCCGAGCAGCGCCACGTCGAGAGTGACCTCGCGCAGCAGCGCCCCACCCAACGGGCCGACCAGCTCGAACGACTTCGGCCGCACCACCCCGCCGGCCACCACGACCTTCATCCGGGACCGGACCAGCAGCTCGTTGGCGATGTTCAGGGCGTTGGTGACCACGGTCAGCTGCGCGCCCTCGGCATTGGTGTTGAGATCCGGGCGGACGGCCAGCGCCCGCGCCACCTCGGTGCTGGTGGTGCCGCCGTTGAGGCCGACCACGGTGCCCGGGGACACCAGCGCGGCGGCGGCCGCGCCGATCCGCTGCTTCTCGGCGGAGTGCTTGGCGGTCTTGTAGCGCAGCGGCAGGTCGTACGAGACACCGTTGGCGACCGCGCCACCCCGGGTACGCGTGATCATCTGCTGTTGGGCGAGCTGGTCGAAGTCGCGGCGGATGGTGGCCTGCGAGACGTCCAGGCGTTCGGCGGCCTCCTCGACGGTGACCCGACCGGAGTCGGTCAGCATTTCGAGCAGGGCGTTCCATCTCGCGTAGCGGTCCACCCCGGAGCCTCCGTCACTGCACGATCCGTGATTGGTTGCGTGCACAGTAGTGCGCGAAACTACGATGAGGCAAAACCTCTGGCTGCGCGTTCACCCCTGCGGTTGCCATTACCACCGCGTTTCGAGCAGAATGGCGCTCGAAAGATGCGGTTAACGAGCCGTATTGCGCAGCCAGCGGCAACACACGTCGAGCCGCACTGCGCAACAAGCCGTGCTACGCGACAAGCTGCACTGCGCAACGAAGGGCATGACGCAGCGAACTGGCCTGCGAGGAGTTCTCATGGCGTACGTTTCCGCGGAGATCACGAGCCAGCCGGACTGCTGGCGCCAGGCGGCCGACCTGGCCCCCTCGGTGGTCGACCGGCTCCCCCGCACCGGCGAACGGGTCGCCGTCGTCGGCTGTGGCACCTCGTGGTTCATGGCCACCGCGTACGCGGCCCGCCGCGAGGCCGTCGGGCACGGCGAGACCGACGCCTTCCAGGCCAGCGAGTTCCCCGCCGGACGGCGGTACGACCGGCTGCTGGCGATCACCCGCTCCGGCACCACGACCGAGGTCCTCGACCTGCTCACCGCCGTACGCGGACAGATCCCGACCACCGTGCTGGTGGGCGACCCCGCCGCACCGGCCGTCGACATCGCCGACGCCAGCGTCACCATGCCCTTCGCCGACGAACGTGCGGTGATCCAGACCCGCTTCCCCACCACCGCGCTGGCGCTGCTCCGCGCCCACCTGGGTGACAACATCACCGCGCTGGTCGCCGACGCGGAGGTCGCGGTCCGCGCCCCGCTGCCGATCGACCCGAGCCTGATCGAGCAGGTCACCTTCCTCGGCCGGGGCTGGACGATCGGGCTGGCCCAGGAGGCGGCGCTCAAGTGCCGCGAGGCGGCCACCTTCTGGGCCGAGGCGTACCCGGCGATGGACTACCGGCACGGCCCGATCTCCGTCGCCGCACCGGGCCGGCTGGTCTGGGCCTTCGGCGAGCTGCCCGACGGGCTGCCCGAGGACGTCGCCGCCACCGGTGCCGCCTTCGCGCACAGCCGCACCCACGGTGTCCGTACCGTGCTGGGCCGCTGGGCCGCCGGGCGTACCCCGGTCGACCCGATGGCCGACCTGATCCTGGCGCAACGCTTCGCCGTCGCCCTGGCCACCAGTCGCGGGCTCGACCCCGACGCACCCCGGCACCTGAGCAGGTCCGTGGTACTCACGTGACCGCAGATCACGAGCGGGTCGTCGTCGCGTTGGACGTCGGCGGCACCGGGATGAAGTGCGCGCTGATCCGGCCCGACGGTGCCGTGGTGCACGCCGAACGGCACCCCACCGAGGCGGCCCGGGGTGCCGAGGCGGTCGTCGACACGATCCTCGCCGTGGCCGAGGGGCTGGCCGACAAGGCCCGCGCCGACGGCCTCGCCCCGGCCGCGCTCGGCGTCGTGGTACCGGGCGTCGTCGACGAGGCACGCGGCGTCGCGGTCTGGTCGGCGAACGTGGGCTTCCGGGACGTACCCCTGCGGGAACTGGCCACGGCACGCCTCGGCCTGCCCACGGCGCTCGGGCACGACGTGCGGGCCGGCGGGCTCGCCGAGGCGCGCCTCGGCGCCGGCCGCGACGCCGGGCACGTGCTCTTCGTGGCCATCGGCACCGGCATCGCCGCCGCGCACGTGGTCGCCGGGTCGGCCGCCACCGGCGCACACGGCGCGGCCGGGGAACTCGGCCACATCCTGGTCCGCCCGGACGGCCCGCCCTGCGGCTGCGGCCGGGCCGGCTGCCTGGAGTCGATCGCCTCCGCCTCGGCCGTCGCCCGCCGCTACGCCGCACTCACCGCCGGGTCGGACGTCGGGTGCGCCACCGGTTCCGGTACGCCGCCGACGATGGTGAGCGCCGCCGAGGTGGCCGCCCGCGCGGCTGCCGGTGAGGAGATCGCCAGCCGGGTGTGGCGGGAGGCCGTCGCGGCATTGGCCGACGGGCTGGCCACCGGCCAGGCCCTCTTCGACGTGGAGACGATCGTCCTGGGCGGTGGGCTCGCCCAGGCCGGTGCCGGGCTGTTCGACCCGCTGCGTGCCGCGCTGCGGGACCGGCTGACGTTCCACCGGGAGCCACGACTGGTCCCGGCCGCCCTCGGCGACGAGGCGGGCTGCCTCGGTGCCGCCCTGCTCGCCCTCGACCAGCTGGAGACGTGATGACCGTACGGGTTAACGGCAAGGTGGTGACCCCGAGCGGGGTGATCCGGCAGGGTTGCGTCGAGGTCCGGGACGACCGGATCAGCGCTGTCGCCGAGTACCCGTCGGTCCAGGACGGCCACTGGGTGGTGCCCGGCTTCGTCGACATGCACACCCACGGCGGCGGTGGGCACACCTTCACCACCGGCGACGCCGACCAGGCCCGTGCCGCCGCCGCGTTCCACCTGCGGCACGGCACCACCAGCCTGCTCGCCAGCCTGGTCAGCGCGCCGTTCGACCTGATGCGCGCGGCCACCACCGCGTTCGCCCCGCTGGTGGGCGACGGCGTGCTGGCCGGTATCCACTTCGAGGGGCCGTACCTCTCCGCCGCCCGGTGCGGCGCGCAGAACCCGGAGTTCCTCCGCGATCCGTCCACGGACGAGCTGAACGAGTTGATCAAGCTCGGTGACGGCGCGGTGCGGATGGTCACCCTCGCCCCGGAGCGCCCGGGCGCGCTGGAGGCCATCGAGCTGCTCACCCGGCAGGGCGTGGTCGCCGCCGTCGGGCACACCGACGCGACGTACGAGCAGACCGTCGCCGCGGTGGCGGCCGGGGCGAACGTCGGCACCCACCTGTTCAACGGGATGCGTCCGGTGCACCACCGCGAGCCGGGACCGGTGGTGGCGTTGCTGACCGCCCCGAACGTCGTGTGCGAGCTGGTCGCCGACGGGGTGCACCTGCACCAGGGCACGTTGACCTTCGCCACCGGCACCGCCGGTCCGGAACGCTGTGCGCTGATCACCGATGCGATGGCCGCCGCCGGGATGCCCGACGGCGAGTACGAGCTGGGCGGGCAGGCGGTGACCGTGACCGACGGAGAGGCCCGGCTGGCCCGGGACGGGGCGATCGCCGGCAGCACCCTGACCATGGACGCGGCGCTGCGCAACGCGGTGGCCGCCGGGATCCCGGTGCCCGACGCGGTGCGCATGGTGTCCACCACGCCGGCGCTCGCGATCGGCCTCGGCGACCAGGTAGGCGCCCTCCAGCCCGGCCTCCGCGCCGACCTGGTGGTGCTCGACGACGACCTGCGGGTCGTCCGGGTGATGCGCGGTGGCGACTGGGTCGAGTGACCTGGCCGGTCAGCGGGGCGCCGGGATCTCCACGCCGAGCACCGCCTGCTCGTCGGGGCGGTGCACCAGCACGTCGCCGAGGAACGAGTGCACGGCGTGCCGCATGCCGACGTCCCGCCCGGCCTCCTCGGAGAGCAGCCACTTGTGCTCGATGATCTGCGCGAACAGCTCCTGCGGCTCCAGCTTGCGCCGCAGGTGCGCGGGCACGGCGCGGACCACCGGCTCGAACACCTCGGTCAGCCAGCGGTGCGCAGCCTGCTGCTCGTCGATCAGGTCGCTCTCCGCCCGGTACGCGTCGAGGTCGTTGAGCAGCCGGCGGGCCTGGTTCTCCTCGGCGTCCAGACCGGTGAGCCGGAGCAGCCGCCGGTGGTGGTAGCCGGCGTCGACCACCTTCGGCCGGATGAGGTACCGCCCGTTGTCGATCGTCGACATGGCCACCTCGGCCACGTCGAAGCCCATCTCGTTGAGTCGCCGGATCCGGCCCTCGACGTCGTGCCGACCGTCCCGCTCCACCTGCTGTTCGTAGGTGATCTCGTGCCAGAGCCGCTCGTACCGCTGCACGACCTCCTCGCAGACCACCTCCGGGTCGATCGAGTCGTGCAGCAGGCCGGCAGCGGCGAGGTCGAGCGCCTCGCCGAAGATGTTGACCCGGGCGATCTCCAGGTCCTCGCCACGCTGGCCGTTGGAGAGCGCGCTGCGCAGCGCCCCGGTCTCGGCGTCGACCAGGTACGCGGCGAACGCGCCCGCGTCCCGCCGGAACAGCGTGTTCGACAGCGAGCAGTCGCCCCAGAAGAAGCCGGTCAGGTGCATCCGGACCAGCAGCGCGGCGAGCGCGTCCAGCAGCCGGCCCATCGTCTCCGGCCGCAGCGTGTGCGAGAACAACGCCCGGTACGGCAGGGAGAACTGGAGGTGCCGGGTGATCAGCACCGGGTCGAGCGGCTCACCGGCGTCGGACTGCCGGTCGGCGACGATCGCCACCGCCTGCACCGACGGGAAGTCGATCCGTTCCAGCGCCCGCAGCAGGTCGTACTCCCGCTCGGCCACCCGCTCGCCGGTCTCCTTGACCGCGTAGACGAACCCGCCGAGGCGGACGAAACGCACCACGTGCCGGGAGATGCCCTGCGGAAGTGCGACCAGATGTTCGGCCGGCCACTCCTCCAACGGTGTCGACCAGGGCAGGTCGAGCAACGCCGGGTCTACGAGGGCCGAAGTGATCCGCACGGCGTCAAGTCTGACGGCTCGCCGCCCGGAACGCTTCCCCGCGTGGTCGGCCCCACAGTGCCGGGACGGAGGCGCGGTCGATCCACCCCGACGGCCCGGTAGCGTGGCGGGGTGCGGGAAACGACACCCCGGAGGCTGCGCCCGGCGCCGGTACGCCCGGCCGGCTGGTGGTGCGACGCCCTGCTGATCGCCGGGTTCGCGGCGCTGACCGCCGTGCTCGCCACCGGCCGGTTCTACGGCCTCGACCTCGCGGTGAGCGAGTGGGCCTTCGCTCACGCACCCACCCCGCTGTACTGGATCGCCCGAGCGTTCAACCTGCTCGGTCAGGGCGGTGGGCTGCTGCTGCCGCTCTCCGGCGGACTCGCGGTGGCGGTGGCCTGGCGACGCCGTACGATCCGGCCGTTCCTGCTGGTGGGTGCCGCTCTCGTGGTCACCACGCTGACGATCGGTCCGCTCAAGCTCTGGACCGACCGGGCCGCCCCGACCGCCTCGGTCAAGGAGCCGTTCCTGGCACCGGAGGAGGCGGTACGGATCTTCCACGAGCTGCCACCGGACGCCTACTCGCTGTCGTACCCGTCGGGCCACGTCGCGAACGCGATCGTCTGGTACGGCGTGATCGCCGCACTGCTGCTCGCGCTGACCGCCGGCCGGCTCCGGACCGGGCTCTACCGACTGGTCCGGTACGCGCCCCCGGCGATCCTGCTGGTCACCACCACGTACCTGAACTTCCACTGGCTCACCGACGGGCTCGCCGCCCTGCTGCTGGGCCTGCTGCTGGACCGGCTGCTGCACCGGGTGCCCTGGGACGGGTTGCCGCTCCCCGAACGGCTACGCCACTGGAGCGCTCCGTTCACCGAACGCCCCTAGGCTGCGGGCCGTGGAACGGTTGGTGCGGCGGCTGGGCGTACCGGATGCGGTCGTCATCGGTCTGGGCTCGATGCTCGGCGCGGGCGTCTTCGTGGTCTTCGCTCCGGCCGCCGCGGCAGCCGGCGGCACCGGACTGCTGGTCGCGCTGGCGCTGGCCGGTGCGGTGGCGTTCTGCAACGCGACCAGCTCGGCCCGGTTGGCGGCCCGCTACCCGGAGTCCGGCGGCACCTACGTCTACGGGCGGGAACGGCTCGGCCCGTTCGCCGGGTTCGTCGCCGGCTGGGGGTTCGTGGTCGGCAAGACGGCGAGTTGCGCGGCGATGGCGCTGACCGTCGGGGCGTACCTCTGGCCCGGACAGGCCCGGCTCGTGGCCGTCGCCGCCGTCGTCGCGGTGACCGGCGTGAACCTGCGCGGCGTCGCCAAGACCGCCACCGCCACCCGGCTCCTGGTGCTGGTCGTGCTGGCGGTGCTGGCCCTGGTGGCGGTGGCCGGCGCGACCGGCGTCCAGCTCGCTCGGATCGACCAGCCCGGCGGCTCCGCGCGCGGCGTGCTCACCGCCGCCGGCCTGCTCTTCTTCGCCTTCGCCGGATACGCCCGGATCGCCACCCTCGGCGAGGAGGTCCGGGAGCCGGAGCGGACCATCCCCCGGGCGGTGCCGCTGGCGCTCGGCCTGGTGCTGGTGGTCTACCTGGTGCTGGCCGTGATCGCACTCGGTGTGCTCGGGCCGGACCGGCTCGCCGGGTCGACCGCGCCGCTGGCCGACGTGGTGAGCGCCGCCGGGCTGCCCGGCCTGGCCTGGGTGGTCCGCGCCGGGGCGACCGTCGCGGTGACCGGGGTGCTGCTGTCCCTGCTGGCCGGGGTGGGTCGCACCACGCTGGCGATGGCCCGCCGCCGCGACCTGCCCGCCGCCCTGGCCACCGTGCACCCCGTACACCGGGTGCCGCACCGCGCCGAACTGGCCGTCGCCGCCGTGGTGATCCTGGTGGTGGCGCTCGGTGACGTCCGGGCCGCGATCGGCTTCTCCAGCGTCACCGTGCTGGTCTACTACGCGATCACCAACGCGGCGGCGCTGACCCTCGGCCGGGACCCGGAGCGGAGACTGCCGGTGCGGGCCCTCGCCGTGCTGGGGCTGGTCGGCTGTGTCCTGCTCGCGGTCAACCTGCCGCTGACCAGCGTGCTCGCCGGCCTCGGCGTACTCGCCCTCGGCGCCGCCTGGTACGCGCTGCGCCCCACCCGCGCCTGACCCGAGCTGCTCACTCGGTGGTGGCCGGTGCCGTCACTCCTCGGCCTCGCGCGGCACCGGTGGGCCGGTCGGTGCCGGCGGCTCCGGCTCGGGTGGAGCGACCTCGCGGAGCAGGGAGTTCAGCCCGGCCCGGCGGGCCATCACGGTCAGCCGGTCCCCCGCCGAGACCATCATCCGCCGGTCCGGTGACCAGTCGAGACGCTGCCCGACCCGGGCGTGCGCGAGCAACCGGACGCTGCCCGGTCGGCCGACGCTGGCGAGTGTCCGGCCGTCCAGCCTCGAACCGGCCGCCACCGCGACCTCGGTGACCAGCAGCGCGTGCCGGCCGACCGGGATGGTGGCGATCACCGCGCGGTCCAGCAGGGCCGCCGCGAACGACGGTGCCGCCAGATAGGAGACGCTGCGGGAGGTGCCGATGCCGAAGGCCCGCTGCACCCGCTCGGCGAAGTCGCCGTCGAAGAGCCGCAGCACCACCCGGAGCTGGTCGTTCACCGTCCGGCCGTTCAGCGCCGCCCGCAGGTTGGCGCCGTCGTCGGTGGAGACCACCACCAGCGCCTGGCAGGTGGCGATCGAGGCGGCGCGCAGCGTCTCCTCCTGCGCCGCGTCGCCCACCACCAGCGGTACGCCCAGCCGCCGGGCCAACCCGGCACCCCGGGCGTCGGCGTTGCTGTCGATCGCGACCACCTCGACGCCGAAGTCGTTGAGCTGGGCCATCACCCGGGTGCCGATGTTGCCCAGGCCGACCACCACGACGTGCCCGGAACGCTCGACAAAGTTCCGCCCGGCGTGCAGGGCCAGCCTCGCCCGGACCACACCGTCGACGACCACCGCCGTGATCAGCGGGATCAGGGCCACCCCGGCGAGGTTGAGCACCACCTGCATGACCTTCTCGGCCCTGTCCTTCTCGATGTCCGGGTCCTGCCCGGTGAGCGTGGTGACCATGGTCAGGTAGAGCGCATTGGCCCAGGAGACGTGAGCGGCGCGCCCGTAGAGGGCACCAAACGCGGCGATCACGGCGAGCAGCACGAACACCGCGATGCCGATCTTGCGGGTGGCGAAGCCGCGTACGGCCCCGAGCAGCATCGCCACCGGGCGCCGTCGACGCCGGGCCCGGACCAGCCGGCGGGCGGCCAACTCGGTGCCGGCCGGGCGGCCGACGGCCTCCGCGAGCACCACGTCGGCGTCCTCGTCGTCGGCGGGAAGCACCAGGTCCTGCTGGGGGTCGCGGGTGTCGGCCACCCCGCAGACGATCTCGCTCGGGCGGACGTCGTCGCGGCGGGCCACGTACAGGGTGCGCCCGCCGTGTCGGAAGTGCGTCGGCGCGACCTCGCCGAGCGCGGCGGCCACGAAGGCCGGGGCGGCCATCGAGGCGTCGGAGAGCACCGACGAGTCGGGGAAGATCTGCCGTACGCCGTTGGCCAGGCCGGTGTTGAACATCCGCACGACCAGCCGCAGCCGGGGCTCGACCTCCTGCGCGCAGAGGGCGGCCTGCATGTTGCCCACGTCGTCCTGGTGCAACAGGGCCAACCCGGCCGCGCCGGCCAACCCGGCCCGGCGGAACGTCGCCTCGTCCAGCCGGTCGGCCGGGACCACCTCGATGCCGGGCAGGTCACGCCCGTCCGGGCCGGGCGACCGCTGCCGCTCGGGCACGACGAGGGTGATCCTCAACCGCCCGGTCTGCGTCTCGCTGGCCAGCATCGCCCGCACCACCCAGTACGCCAGCGGATCCTGGCCGCAGACCACGTAGTGCGCCCGTGGCTCGCCGTTGACCCGCAACCGGCGGCCTGCCCGCCGGGCGCGATCGATCAGCGGCTCCGCCATGCTTCGCATGGTAAACAGCCGGTCGCAGTCCGCGCAGCCCCGCGACGATCATGAAGACCCCTGCCCGGCATGTCCGGGTCGAGGACGGGTACGGCAAGCCCCATGCAGACCTTCCTGCCGTACCCGGACTTCCTGGCCAGCGCCGGCACGCTGGACCAACGGCGGCTCGGCAAGCAGCGGGTGGAGGCGATCCAGGTGCTGCGTGGACTGACCCGCCCCGGGTACGGCTGGCGGCACCACCCCGCGGTGAAGATGTGGACCGGCTACGAGGAGGCCCTCACCCGGTACGGCCTGGACGTCTGCGCGGTCTGGAGCGCCACCGGACGGGCCGACACCTGCGCAATCACGCTGACCGTCGACCTCGCCGACGCCCGGGACATCACGCGGGTCCGTACCCAGCAGGAGCTGGCCGAGGCGGGTGAGCTGCCGCCCTGGCTCGGTCGCGCCGACCTGCACCTGAGCCACCGCTCGTCGCTGCTGCGCAAGGATCCCGCGCACTACCGCCCGATCTTCGGGGACGACACCCCCATCGACGTCGAGTACGTCTGGCCCGACTCCGACCGCCGCCCCGCCGTGTAAGGAAGGGCCCCCTGCTATCGCCTCGTGTATTACAGGGGTCCCCTCCTTACACGCGGCAGGGCGCTGCCGACCGCGTCGGGCAGACTGTGGGGCGATCGGGAGGTGCGGTGTGAAGCTGTCTCAGGTGTTCGGTCGGCTCATCGGCGTACGGCCGCACCAGGTGGACCCGGGCGGCGGTGGCGCGACCCGGGTGCCGCGTCCCGTGCAGGCGGTCGTGGTCGGTGGCGGCATCGCCGGCATGTCGGCGGCGGTGGTGCTCGCCGAACGCGGTGTCGAGGTGACGGTGCTGGAGGCCGCGCCGACGCTCGGCGGCCGGCTCGGCGCCTGGCCCGACGCGCTCGCCGACGGCACCCCGCAGGTCGACGAACACGGCTTCCACGCCTTCTTCCGGCAGTACTACAACTGGCGCAACATCCTGCGTCGGGTCGATCCGACGCTGCGGTTCCTGCGCCCGATGCCCGGTTACCCGGTGCTCAGCGCGCAGTGGCCGACCGAGGAGTTCGGACGGTTGCCACCCGCCCCGCCGGCCAACCTGCTCACCCTGCTCGCCCGCAGCCCCAGCCTGCGGCTGCGTGACCTGCGCACGATGGACCGCGACGCCGCCCTGCCGCTGCTGACCTTCCACCCGGAGCGCACCTACGCCGAGTTCGACCACCGCACCGCCGACGAACTGCTCACCTCGCTGCGGCTGCCGGACCGCGCCCGGGCCATGCTCTTCGAGGTCTTCTCGCACTCGTTCTTCAACCACGAGGCGCAGATGTCGGCCGCCGAGATGATCGCGCAGTTCCACTTCTATCTGCTCGGCAACCCCGAGGGGCTGGCCTTCGACTGCCCGGACGAGGACTACGCCACCGCGATCTGGCAGCCGCTGACCCGGTACGTGGAGCGCCACGGCGGTCGCGTCCGCACCGGTGTCGCGGCGACCGCGCTGGACCGTGAGGGCACCGGCTGGCGGGTACGCACCACCGACGGCTCGTACCCGGCCCGGCACGTGGTGCTGGCCCTCGACCCGCCGGCCCTGGCCGACCTGGTCGCCGCCGCACCGGCACTGGCCGAGGAGGCACCGACGCTGGCGGCGGCGATGCCCGCGTACGGTCGGCCCGGCCCGCCGTACGCGGTGGCGAGGCACTGGTGCGACGGGGACGTGGCCCCGGGTCGGGCGACCTTCAACGGGGTGTCCCGGCAGGCCACCCTGGACTCGGTGACGCTGTACCACCGGTTGGAGGAGGAGCCGCGACGCTGGGCCGCGCAGACCGGCGGCTCGGTGATCGAGCTGCACGCGTACGCCTGCGATCCGGACGTGCCCGCCGACGAGGTGGCCGACCGGATGTGGGCCGAGCTGGGCGCGCTCTGGCCGGAGGCGCACCGGCTGCGGGTCCGCGAGCGGCGTGCCCGGGTCGAGGCCAAGGCCCCCGCCTTCACCCCCGGCAGTCATCCCGGCCGGCCCGGGGTACGCACCGAGGCCGCCGGGCTCTACCTGGCCGGCGACGGCATCCGCACCGACTTCCCCAGCGCGCTGATGGAACGGTCCGCGGCCACCGGCATCCTGGCCGCCAACCACATCCTGCGGGCCGAGGGGGGCGCGGCCGAGCCGATCCACTCGGTACGCCCCCGAGGTCTGCTCGCCCGTCCCTGAACCGTCGGGGCGAGCAGGTCAGCCGGTGGTCGGCGGGGTCCAGCCGAACCGGGCCGGACGCCGTTCGTGGAAGGCCGCGACGCCCTCCCGAGCCTCGCCGCTGTCCCGCGCCTGCCCGTGCCACCAGGCGACGCGGTCCGCGTCGGCCCGACCGTCCACGATCTCCTTGGCGGCGGCGACGCTGAGCTGTGAACGCTCGGCGATCGTCGCGGTGAGTGCGTCGACCCGGGCGGCCAGACCGTCGCCGGGCAGCACCTCGTCCACCAGGCCGGTCCGCAGCGCCCGGCCGGCGTCGACCAGCTCACCGGTGAAGAGCAGGTGTTTGGCCGTCGACGGGCCGACCAGCCGGGTCAGCCGTCGGGTGGCCGGCGCCGGATAGACCAGGCCGAGCCGCGCAGGCGGTACGCCGAACCGCGCGTCGTCGGCGGCCAGCCGCAGGTCACAGGCGACGGCGAGCAGGCAGCCGCCGCCGACGCAGGCACCCCGCACCGCGGCGACGGTCGGCTTGGCGACGTCGGCCAGCCGTTGCTCCGCCACGTCCACCACGTTGCCGTCACCGGGGTCCAGCACCTCGTCGAGGTCACCCAGATCGGCACCGGCGCAGAAGGCGCCGTCCGCGCCGGTGAGCACCAGGACGCGTACCGCCGGATCGGCCTCCAGGCCGTCGAGCAGCACCGGCAGCTGCCGCCACATCGCCGTCGTCATCGCGTTGCGGCGACCCGGGTTGCGGATCACCACCGTGGCCACCGGGCCGGTCACCTCGACCACGAGTTCCGCGTCCGCCACCGTCCACCCCCTCCTGCCGACGGCCTGAGGGTAACCCGCACCGCCGCCGGGTCCGCCGGCCGTCCGGTGACCCGAGGTGTACGCCTGGTAGCTGCCCGGCATTCACCGGCGGGCCGCCCACGCCTGACAGCGTCGTCCTGCGCGCACCTCCCACCCGGCCCGAGCGAGCAGGTGAGCATGGTTTCCACACCCCAGGTCAGCGTGGTCGTGCCGACCTTCGCCCGGCCCGCGTTGGTGACCCGCGCGGTCCGCAGCGTCCTCGCCCAGACCGTGACCGACATCGAGGTCATCGTGGTCGTCGACGGACCGGACGCCGCCACCGGCGCGGCCCTCGCCGAGATCGGCGACCCCCGGGTACGCGTGGTGGAGCTGCCCGGCCGGGGCGGCGCGCCGAACGCCCGCAACACCGGCGTACGCGAGGCCCGCGCGCCGTGGACGGCACTGCTCGACGATGACGACGAATGGCTGCCCACCAAGCTCGCCGTCCAGCTCGACCTGGCCCGACGCACCCGCGTGCCCAGCCCGGTCGTGGCCAGCCGTCTGATCAACAAGACGCCCCGGGCGGAGTTCGTGCTGCCCCGCCGCCTCCCCGAGCCGGGCGAGCCGATCAGCGAGTACCTGACCGTGCGCCGGGGCCTGTTCCACGGTGACGGCTTCATCCAGACCTCGACGATCATGGCACCGACCGAGTTGCTGCGCCGGGTCCCGTTCACCGTCGGCCTACGCCGGCAGCAGGAACTCGACTGGACCGTCCGCGCCACCGGCCACCCCGACGTCGCACTGGTCTTCGCCGCCGAACCGCTGGTGCTGTGGCACCAGGACGAGGACCGTCCCCGGATCAGCCTCAGCTCGCCGTGGGAGGCGCAACTCGCCTGGCTGCGCGGCATCCGGCCGCTGATCACCCCGCGCGCGTACGCGGCGATCACGATGAGCATCATCAGCTCGATGGCCGCGCCCACCCGCAGTCTCCGGGTCTTCCGCCTGCTGCTGGCCGAGGCACACCGGCACGGCGACCCGGGGCCGGTCGACTACCTCACGTTCGCGCAGATCTGGCTGATCCCACCGTCCCTGCGCCACCGGGTACGCGATCGCATCCTCGGCCGTCGACCCGTACGCCCCGTCCCTGCCCCGCCTCCCACCTCGGGCCCGGTGGCGGCGGAGCCCGGAGCCGATGTCCGGCGATAGGGTCGTGGTGGTCTGGCGGAGTTGCCTGCTGCCCGGGTCGGAGACGTTCGTCCGCCACCAGGCAGACGCGCTGCCCACCTGGCGCGCGGTCCACCTGGGTGCGGTCCGGGTCGACTCGCCGTTGAGCCGGGACACCGACGTCCTGCTCTGCCCGGACACCCCCCGTGGCCGCCGGGACTGGCTGCGGCTCCGGCTGACCGGCGAGCTGCCCCGCCTGCACCGGATGCTGGCCCGGCTCCGGCCCGACGTGGTCCACGCCCACTTCGGCGGAGACGGCTGGCTGGTCAGCCGCACCGCGACCCGGCTCGGCATCCCGCTGGTGATCACCCTGCACGGGCTGGACGTCACCCGACAGCCGTCCACCCCGGGTTGGCGGGGCACCCGCCACCGACGTCACCTCCGGACCGCCTTCGACCGGGCCGCGGTGATCCTGGCCGTCTCCGGCCCGATCCGCGACCGGGCGCTGGAGCTGGGCGCGGACCCGACCAAGGTACGTGTCCACCACACCGGCGTACCCGTACCGGCCGAGCCGCCCACCGGCCCCAAGAACTGGGACGTCGTCTTCGTCGGCCGCTTCGTCGAGAAGAAGGGCGTGGACGACCTCGTCGAGGCCGTGAGCCTGCTCGACGATCTGCGCCCCCGGGTACTGCTCATCGGCACCGGTCCACTGCACGCCCACGTACGCGCCCAGGCCGAACGGTCGGGAGTGGACGCCACCTTCGCCGGGGCACTGCCACCGGACGAGGTGATGCGACACATCGCCGGATCCCGGGTGCTCGCCGCCCCGTCCCGTACCGCCGCCGACGGCGACACCGAGGGGCTGCCCACCACGATCCTGGAGGCGGCGAGTCTGGGCGTACCGGTGGTGTCGACGCACCACAGTGGCATCCCCGAAGCGGTCACGCACGAGGTGAACGGCCTGCTCGGACCCGAGGCCGATCCACCCGCTCTCGCCGCCAACCTCCGTCGGCTCCTCACCGACACACGCCTACGCCACCGTCTCGGTGACCAGGCTCACCGTCACGCCGCCACCCGCTTCGACCTCCACCGCCAAACCCGCACCCTGGAATCCCTCTACGCCGCCCTCCGCTGACCTCGTCGCCCCGCCCCCGCCCCCCTCTTCCCTCGGCGATCATGGAGTGGTGGTAGGCGATACGCACCTTTGAGCCCTCTTTGCACTCACCACCACTCCATGATCGCCGGAATCCGGGCGGCGCGGGGCGGGTGGGGTGGGGTCAGGTGGGGTGGCGGAGGTGGTGGAGGGCGGTGCGGGCGGTACGACGGGCGGTGCGGGCACCGGCCAGCAGGATTCGGCCGGCACGGGCGGTCGGGGTGCCACTCACCAGCGAGACGATCCGCCGCAACCGGGTCAACTCGCGGTCCCGCTCGGTCAGCGTCCGCTCGTACCACTGCGCCAGGGCGCGGGCCTCGGCCACCTCCCGGGCCAGATCGTCCCGGTCGACGAGCAGTTCCCGCCACCCCCCTGCGACCGCCTGCGCACGGTCGTCGGCGAACGGCACCGGATCCCGCCCCGCCAGGGTGGCCAGAGTGGACGCCAGCTCACCGGCCGGCCAGAGGTACGCCAGCCCGGCATCGGTCATCCGGGACGCCAACCGGCGCAACACCACGTCCGACCCGACCTCCCGCGACTCCCCCTCCACCGGCCCGGTCGGGGACTCGGTGCGGCCCGTCGCCTCGGCGTACGCCCGCCGGACCACCTCGGTCGGCTCGGCCGCCGTCACGGCGTGCCAGGCACCGTGCGGTGGGACCACCACCTGGTCCGCCGGCACGTCCGCGAGCGGACCGGCCTGCCAGGCCGTCAACAGCGCACGCAGCGCGGGCACCTCCCGCCGCGCCGTCGCGGCAAGCACCAGATCCTCGGCGGTACGCCCCGACGGCACCACCGCCCCGTCGGCGTACCGCCATCCGCCAGCCGGACCACGGTGGACCTCTCGCCCCCGCCGGCCGCCCCAGCTCAGCACCGCCGTCGGCGGTCGACTCCCGACCGGATCGGCGCCCTCGTCCGAGTCGTCATGCCGTTCCGGAGTGGTGTTGGTGCCGGAGAGTCGCTCGGCCAGCACCACCCAGCCGGGGGCCAGCTCCGTGGCGCCCCCGTGCCGGAGCGCCACCACGGCCAACCGCGCCGGATCGGCGAGCGGCGGCACGGATCGGCCCAGTTCGGCGAGCGGGCCCAGGTCGGCGGGCGGAGGCACGGAAGGTCCCGGATCGGTCGCGCTCAGGGCTGCCTGGAGAAAGCCGGTCAGGTCGGTGTCGGCCAGCAGGTTGGTACCGAGCAGGGCGGTCGGCGTACGCGGGCCGGGGAACGTGGCCCAGGTGCCGACGGTCCACAGACCGGACGCGGCCAGCCGGTCCCGCAGCCGGGGCAGGCCGCCAGGGCGGGTGTGGTCGTACTCCTCCGGCGCGGTCCAGTCGGAGTCGGTGCGTTCCGGCGGCGGCCACGGCAGCCGGTGCAGCCCGAGGAGGTTCTCCGCTCCGAGCAGCAGTCGACCGGTGGGGCGCAGCATCGACACCAGCAGGTCGAACAGGTCCGTCCAGCTCAGATCCGACCCTTCGACCGAGGTGAGCCGACCCAGGCCGTCCAGGGCGACCAGGGTGTCGTACTGCGGCGAGGCGGGCAGCTTCTCGGGGCTGCCGCAGTACACCTGGACTTCCGGCCGATCGGCGTACCGGGTGGTCAGTGTCTCGGCGTCCGGCAGCCCGCGTACCAGGATCGTCAGGTCGGGCGACGGCACCGCGTCGAGCAGGTCGGGGTGGTGCGGGCCGACCACCAGGGTGCGTCCGCCGACGGCGGTCAGCAGCCCGGTCAACGTCGGACCGCCCACCGGGCCGGGGCCACGCGATCCGTCGAGGTCCGACCAGGCGAGCATCTCGCCGCCGAGCAGGCGCGGGCTTCCGGAGGTCATACCGGAGCCGGTACGACGGCAGGGTGCGGCCAGCGGAACAGGTGGCGCATCTCGGCGGGGGTGAGCAGGCGGTCGGCACCCAGCTCGGCGTCGGCCAGTTCGCGGGCGACGGTCACCTCGACCCGGGAGCCGTGCAGGTCGGCCCACTGGCGACGGATGCGTGGCTGGCCGCCCCAGACGGGAGTCTCCCCGGCCAGTTCCATCGGGTCGCCGTACACGGCGGGCTCGCAGCCGGCCAGGACGCCGTAGAGGATCGCGCTGCACAGCCGGTTGGAGGCGACCCGCCGGTGCCGGCGCAGTTCGGTGAGCTGCCGGCCGAGGAACTCCGGGTCGAGGTCGGTCCACCGGCCACCCCGGTAGCCGTGGCAGACGACCCGGAACCCGGCCCGCTCGTAGTACGTGCGGACCCGCTTCGACCGGTGCTCCTGCCAGTAGAGGCAGACCGTCACCGGGCCCGGCTCCACGGCCCGGATCTCGTCGACCAGCCGGCCGTGGTCGCCGAGGATCCGCTGTCCCTCCCAGCCGTGGAAGGGGTACCAGATGGTGCCCTCCCGCCGGGACGGCTCCTCGGGCGTCAGGGCGGCCAGGTACGCGAAGGGCGCGCCGACCACGTACGTCCGCCGGTGCCCGAGGGACCAGGCGCGTCGACGCGTCCGCTCGGACCAGAGGAACAACGGCACCCCGGGTACGAACTCGTGGTCGGGAGCCATCCCGTCGCCGATGTTCCAGCCGTGTTGCAGGTAACCGGGTACGCGGGGCGGCTCCCGGTCGTCGAGTCCGCAGTAGCGGGACAGCACGTGGGAGTGCCCGTAGTAGTGGTTCGCGTGGTGCACGGCGGTGGGTGTCCCTGGTGGTGGCGGGGGCGTTCAGGCGGACGGTAACCAGCCCGCCTGAACGCCCGGCCACGACGAGGTGTCGCCCGGTGTTCCGTGCGCGATACGGATGGAGCCCCCGGCCGGGATCGAACCGGCGACATCCCGCTTACAAGGCGGGTGCTCTGGCCAGCTGAGCTACAGGGGCGTTGTTTCCCGGTCAGCATAGCGACCGACGTCTGCTTTTCCCGCTCGGCAGGGGTCCCGAGCACGGGAAACGTCAACATCCCGACCCGCAGGCGTCGATTCGTGTCCGACCGTGCCCGAGTGACCGGAATGCGAATGCTCTCAGTCCCATGCATCGTCCCGAACCTTGGCATTGCGGCGAAAGCCGTTTACCGTGCAGTGACACGGACGACACCGGGGTTCGCCTCACGTCGTCCGTCGCGCCGGTACGGGTCTCCTGTGCCGGTCGCTCCTTCACTCGGATCGTCCGGCACGTTCCTGCCGGTGAAAGGAAGCGCACCCCCTCATGGCTACGGTCACGTACGCGAAGGCGTCCCGGATCTACCCGGGCACCGAACGCCCCGCGGTCAACCAGCTCGACCTCCAGATCGGCGACGGGGAGTTCCTCGTCCTGGTCGGCCCCTCCGGTTGTGGTAAGTCCACCAGCCTGCGCATGCTCGCCGGCCTGGAGGACGTCGACGACGGCGCGATCTACATCGACGACCGGGACGTCACGCACCTCCCCCCGAAGGCCCGCGACATCGCGATGGTCTTCCAGAACTACGCCCTGTACCCGCACATGACGGTGTACGAGAACATGGCGTTCGCGCTCAAGCTGCGCAAGACCTCCAAGGCCGAGATCGACCGTCGGGTCAAGGAGGCGGCGGCGCTGCTCCAGCTGGAGGAGTACCTCAGCCGTAAGCCCAAGGCGCTCTCCGGTGGTCAGCGCCAGCGGGTCGCGATGGGCCGGGCCATCGTCCGGGAGCCCCAGGTCTTCCTCATGGACGAGCCGCTGTCGAACCTCGACGCCAAGCTCCGGGTGCAGACCCGTACCCAGATCGCCTCGCTGCAGGCCAAGCTCGGCGTCACCACCGTCTACGTGACGCACGACCAGGTCGAGGCCATGACCATGGGTCACCGGGTGGCGGTCATGCTCGACGGTGTGCTCCAGCAGGTGGACACCCCGCGTGCGCTCTACGACACCCCGGCCAACGTCTTCGTCGCCGGCTTCATGGGCTCGCCCGCGATGAACATCAAGACTGTGCCGCTCACCGAGCAGGGCGCGGCGTTCGCCGAGCTGTTCGTCCCGCTGACCCGCGAGCAGGCCGAGGCGGCCCGCGCCGAGGGTGGCGACGGCAAGGTCACCGTGGGCTTCCGCCCGGAGGACTGCGACATCGTCAGCCCGACCGAGGGCGGCATGCCGGTCGTCGTCGAGCTGGTCGAGGACCTCGGTTCGGACGCCAACGTCTACGGGCACGCCGCCCTGGACGGCTCCTCCGAGCGCTTCGTGGTGCGGACCGACCGGCAGCACAGCCCGAACATGGGCGACACGATCTTCGTGAAGCCGCGTACCGGCCGCAGCCACGTCTTCCACGCCACCAACGGCAAGCGGATCTGACGTAGCAACCGCGAAGGGGCGGCCCGCCGATCGGCGGGCCGCCCCTTCCGCGTACTCCTCGTGGCTCGTGACGGGGTCAGAGCTCGACGGCGCGGCGACGCGCCACCTCGGCGAGCGTCACCGCGGCGGCGACGCTCGCGTTGAGCGACTCCACCTCGGAGATCATCGGGATGCTCACCGTCAGGTCACAGGTCTGCCCGACCAACCGGGACAGCCCGCGCCCCTCCGAGCCGACCACCACGACCAGCGGGCCGACGGCGGCCTCCAGGTCGTAGAGGTCCGTCTCACCGTCGGCGTCCAGGCCGACGACCAGGAAACCGGCGTCCTGGCACGCCTTCAGCGAACGGGTCAGGTTGGTGACCTGCGCCACCGGCACCCGGGCCGCCGCGCCGGCACTGGTCCGCCAGGCGGTCGCGGTGATCCCGGCAGCCCGCCGCTCGGGTACGAACACACCCTGCGCGCCGAACGCGGCGGCCGAGCGGATCACCGCGCCGAGGTTGCGCGGGTCGGTGACGCCGTCCAGCGCCACCAGCAGCGGCGCCGCCTGCTCCACCGCCGCCGCGACCAGGTCCTCGAACGGCTGGTACGCGAACGGCGGCACCTGGAGGCCGACGCCCTGGTGCAGCACGCCCCCGGTCATCCGGTCCAGCTCGGCGCGGCTGACCTCAAGGATCGCGATGCCCCGGTCGGCCGCCGTCCGGACGATCTCCTTCATCCGGTCGTCGACGTCGATGCCCTGCGCGGTGTAGAGCGCGGTGGCCGGCACCTGGGCGCGCAGCGCCTCCAGCACCGGGTTGCGCCCGACCAGCAGCTCCGGCGTGTCCTTCGCCGGGTTCGACTTGCGGCCCGGCGCGACCCGGGGGCCGCCACGCCCGGCGGGCTGCTTACCCCGGGCCGGTTTGGCCGCAGGGGTGCCCCGACCGCCGCCACGACCCCAGGTGGTGTCCTTGCTGCCGGGCTGGCCGATCTTGGGGGCGCGCCCCTCCTCGGCCGCCGCCCGACGCTCCTTCTCCTGCTTCCAGGCGGTGCGCTGGGGCAGCTTCTCGGTGCCCGAGTAACCCTTGTGCCAGGGACGTTCGTCGGCCGGCAGGGTCCGGCCACGCCCGGCGAGGGAGTCCCGGTTCTTGCCGCCGGAGCCCTTCGGGGCCCCCGCCTTCGACGTCATCCGCCGGCCACGGCGTTGCGAATTGCCGGCCATCAGTCATGTTCTCCAATTGTCCAACGCGGGCCCTGCGGGGTGTCCTCGACCACCACACCGGCTCGCTTGAGTTGATCCCGCAGCGCGTCGGCGGCGGCCCAGTCCTTGCGGACCCGGGCCTGTGCGCGCTGTTCGAGTGCCAGGGCGACCAGGGAGTCCACCACACCACGGAGGTCGCTCGCCCGGGCGCCGCCCGCCCACGCCGGGTCGAGCGGGTCGACGCCGAGGATATCCAGCATGGCCCGGACGTCGGCGAGCGTCGTGCGGACGGTCACATCGTCCGCGCACGCCAACGCGGAGTTGCCGTCGCGCAGCACGTCGTGCAGCACGGCCAGCGCGGCCGAGGTGTTGAGGTCGTCGTCCATCGCCGCCGCGAACGCCGCCGGCACCTCGCCGACCTGGCCGACCCCGACCCGTTCGACGGCCCGCTGGACGAAGCCCTCGATCCGCCGGTACGCGACCGCAGCCTCCCGCAACGCGTCCTCGGAGTAGTCGATCCGGGAGCGGTAGTGCGCGGCCACGTAGTAGTAGCGCAGCTCGACCGGGCGTACCCCGAGCGAGGCGACGTAGGCGAGGTCGAGGGTGTTGCCCAGCGACTTGCCCATCTTGGTCCCGCCGATGCCGAGCAGGCCGTGGTGCACCCAGTACCGGGCGAACGGCAGGTCGGCGGCCTGCGACTGGGCCAGCTCGTTCTCGTGGTGCGGGAAGATCAGGTCCAGCCCGCCGCCGTGGATGTCGAACTCGGCGCCGAGGTAGCGCCAGCACATCGCCGAGCACTCGATGTGCCAGCCGGGACGTCCCCGTCCCCACGGCGACGACCAGTAGGCGTCGGTCGGCTCGTCCGGTTTCGCACCCTTCCAGAGTGCGAAGTCACGCGGGTCCCGCTTGCCGCGTTCCGGGCCCTCGCAGGCGGAGAGCATGTCGTCCGGCGACTGGTTGGACAACGCGCCGTACGCCGACCAGGACCGCACGTCGAAGTAGACGTCCCCGGAGTCGTCGGTGGCCGGGTACGCGTGCCCCCGGTCGATCAACTCCGCGATGAGCTGGTGCATCTCCGGGATGTGCCCGGTGGCGCGCGGTTCGTAGGTCGGCGGCAGCACGTTCAACGCCCGGTACGCCTCGCCGAGCTTCAACTCGTTGGCGTACGCGATCGACCAGAACGGCTGCGCCTGCTCCTGCGCCTTGACCAGGATCTTGTCGTCGATGTCGGTCAGGTTGCGGACGAAGGTGACCTCGAAACCGGCGGCCAGCAGCCAACGCCGTAACACGTCGTAGTTGACGCCGGAACGGAGATGGCCGATGTGCGGCGGTGCCTGGAGGGTGAGACCACACAGGTAGACCCCCACCTTGCCGGCTTCCCGCGGGACGAAGTCCCGCACCGATCGGGTGGCGGTGTCATACAGGCGTAGCGTCACCGTACAAGGGTAGCCGTCCGTCGTTTTCCGGGTCCGCCGGAGCCGGGTCGTACGCTGCTGCTCGTGGACTCCGCAGCGACACCCGACATCGATCCGCCGTCACCCGCCGTACCCGGTGGCGAGACGTCGCAGACGTTGGACCGGGGTCTGCGGCTGCTGCACCTGGTCGCGGAGGCGTCGGGCGGGCTGACGGTCACCGAGGCGGCGACCCGGCTGGGCATCGGTCGGGCGGCCGTCTACCGTCTGGTCGGCCCGCTGGCCGGGCACGGGATGCTGCGCCGGGACGCCGCAGGTCGACTCCGCCTCGGTGCCGGCGTGCTGCACCTGGCCCGGCGGGCCCAACCGCTGCTCGCCGAGGGGGCGCTGCCCGCGCTGCGTCGCCTGGCCGAGCAGGCCGGGGCCACCGCCCACCTGACCGTGGTGGAGGGCGGCGAGGGGGTGGCGCTGGCGGTGGTCGAGCCGAGTTGGACGTCGTTCCACGTCGCGTACCGGACCGGGGCCCGGCACCCGCTGGAGCGGGGTGCCGCCGGGCAGGCCATCCTCGCCGGGCGGACCGGCGCCGTCGGCCCGGTGAGCACCGCCGGTGAGCTGCAACCCGGCGCGTACGGGGTGGCCGCGCCGGTGCTCGGGGTGCCCGGTCTGGAGGCGAGCGTGGGGGTCGTCGCGCTGGCTCCACTGGATGCCGAGGCGGTCGGTGCGCAGGTGCTCGCCGCCGCCACCGCGATCGCCACCGCGCTGAGCTGACCGCATACCACATCACGCGCACTCGGTGAGCGTTGTCCGCAGGCGGTGGTCCCGGTCGTCGTCGCGGTTGTCCACAGGGGTCGCCCGGTCGGTGAGCCGGACCGCAGGCTGCTGTCATGCCAGTTCGCACACAGCCACCGGACGCCCTGGCGTGGCAGGTCTTCCGCGGGTCGGACGTCGTCCGCCGAGGTCTGCTCACCGCCCACCAACTCCGCAACTCCGCCTGGGTCCGACTGCGGCACGACGTCTACGCCGACGCGCGGCTCGACCGCGACCACACCCTGGCCTGCCGCGCAGCGGCCCTGCAACTGCCCGCCGGGGCGGCCGTCGCCGGGCCCTCCGCGGCCTACCTGCACGGCATCGGGCACGCCGCCGACTTCGACCAGGCCGTCCACGTCCTGGTGCCACCCCGGGCCGGGCTGCGCAGTCAGCGTGGGCTCCAGGTGCACACCGAGCCCCCGCAGTCGCTGGCCGGGTTGACGATCAAGGGCGTCCCCCCGCACACCGACACCGCCCGCGCCGCCTGGGAGAGCGCGGTGTGGTTGGAGCCGAGCCGCTCGGTCGGCATCGTGGACGCGCTGCTGGGCCGGGGGCTGACCACCCGGGCGGCGTTGGACGAGGTGGCGGCCGTGAACGACGACCGTCCCGGCGGACGCCGGGCGCGCTGGGTGTTCGATCTGGCCGACCCGGCCGCGCAGTCCCCCGACGAGTCGCGGCTGCGGGTCGGGCTGGTGTTGGCCGGTCTGCCCCGCCCGGTCGCCCACCATCCGGTGCCCCTGCCCGGCGGCGTGGTGCTGCGGCCCGGCCTGGCCTGGCCGGAGCAGCGCGTGGCGGTGGAGTTCGACGGTCAGCGGCTCTATCCACTGGTCGGTGCGGGCTGGCTGGTGCGACATGTGACCGGCCGGCGCCTGCACCAGGACCTCCCCGGGGTCGCTCGCGAGATCGGCAGCGCGCTTCTCGACGGTGACCGCCGGTGACGGAGCAGAACGGGGGACGGCCCGGCCGGGGGCAACCCGGCCGGGCCGTGTGTTCGCCCGTCGAGGGCGGGTGTCCTACCCGGTCACCGGCGCAGCGGGGCGGTCACCGCCGCGTACGCGTCGATGATGCCGTGGCCGTAGAAGCCGTTGAAGTTCACCGAACCGTCGCAGTACGCGTCGAACTCGGCCGGCCGGCCCTCGTCGGTGTAGGTCTGCAACCGAGGTTCGGGGCAGGCCCGCTCGGTGGCGGTGCGGAGCAGGTGCTTCTCGACCAGCTTCGGAGCCAGGCCGAAGCCGCCCCGGCCCTGCGGCTTGCCGAACCTGCTCACGATGAGCGCGGCCACGCCGGAGGCGTGCGGAGCGGCCATCGAGGTGCCCTGGAGGTACGTGTAGTAGCCGCACTGCCCGTTGGCCTTGCACTCCTTGAACACGAAGGTCTCGGCGCCCGGCACCACGTTGCCGGCCTCGTCGACCGTCCCCTCCTCCTGGAGCACCTTCTTCGGGTAGGTGGAGAGGATCATGTTGGCGTCGGTGCGGAACGTGTCGGTGCCGAACCCGTCGCGGAACCATCCACCCGGTGCGGCCACCGCCGTCTGCTCGGTGCCGTAGTTGGAGTAGTCGGCCTTCTTGCCGGACGGGCCGACCGAGGACACGCTGATCACGTGCGGCCCCTCGGCGGGCAGGTCCCAGCAGCTGTCGTTGTCGATCTCCCGGGGGTACGGCGCGACGTCACCGTAGTTCGGGCTGGACACGTCGGTCCGGGGGTCGCCCAGGTCCTCGTGGTTGTTGCCGAGCGCGCCGACCAGGGTCACGCCCCGGTTGTGGGCATAGGTCAGGGCCCGCTTCATGGCGCGGATGGTGGCCCGCTGCGCCGCCTGCGCCTCCGGGGAGTCGGCCGGGTTGGCGGTGCAGTTATAGAGCCACGGGTCGACGTAGAACGACATGTTCACCACGTCCAGGCCCGACCGGCCGGCGTGCAGCAGCGCGTTGACCACCGGGTTCAGGAAGAAGTACCCGGAGTCCTGGCCGCCCTTGAGGTTGACCAGGGAGACCTTCGGGGCGACGCCGGAGAGGCCGAAGCCGTTGGCGGCGGCACCGATGGTGCCGGCGACGTGCGTACCGTGCCCGCCGTCGTCGGTGCCGGCCGGGTCGAGGCAGCTCGCCACCTCGCACTCCCCGTCGATCTCGGGGATGTCCGGGGCGAAGTTGCGCGACAGGGCCCAGTTGAAGTTGGGCGCGATGTCCGGGTGGGCGGCGTCGACGCCGGTGTCCAGCACACCGACGGTCACCCGACGGTCGCCCGGCTCGATCTTGCGCGCCTTGTCGGCCCGGATCATCTCCAGGCCCCAGAGCTTGTCGTCGAGTGGGTCCAGCTTCTTGCCCCGCTGCTTACCGGTCCCCTTCGCGGCGGCCACGGCCAGCAGGTGTTCCTGCTCGACCCGGTCCAGCTTGGGCTTGCGGCCGATCGCCTTCTGCTCGGCGGCGCCGATCAGAGCAGCGGCGGCCGTCGCCTTCGTCGCGAAGTCGGCCCGGTCACTGGTCACCTGGAACACGCCGACCTCGTCGGTGCGGGACACCACGGTCCCGCCGGCCGACCGGATCGCGGCGAGGGCCGCGTCGGCGGAGAACCCGTCCTCCGCGACCACGGTGAACGTTCGGACGGTCGTCGGCTCGGCGCTGGCCGGCACGCCCAAACCCGTCACCGTGAGTGCCAGTGCCGCCGCGGTCGCGACGACACCGACGGTGAAGCGCTTGCTCACCACATCGAATCCTCTCTTTGAGGGACGTGGCGTCATCAGACATCAACGCATGACGTTTCGCCAGACCGGCGTCGCTTACGCGGAGGAAGATCCGCTTCGCCGGAAAGGCCGACCAGGACGGCAGGCAACTCCGCGAGCGAGGACACTGTCGCGTCCGGCAGCACACCGGCCGGGAGCGAGTCGCCCCGTCGGTTCAGCCAGATCGCCCGCAGACCGGCCCGCTGCGCCCCGACCACGTCGAACGCCGGGTTGTCCCCGACGTGCACCACCTGCGACGGCGGCACCCCGGCAGCTGCGCACACCGCTTCGTAGAACTCGGGCGCCGGCTTCTTGGGCAGGCCGTCCTCGTGTGCGTACACCTCGAAGGAGAACTCACCGGCCAGGCCGCAGCGTTCCGCGCGGCTGTTGCCGTTCGTCGCGAAGCCGAGCGCCCACCGCGCCCGCAGTGCGGTGAGCGCGGGCAGCACGTCGGGGAAGGGCCGGGTGAGCGCGAAGCGGCGGGCGAAGAAGACCCCGGCCAACTCGTCCAGGTGGCCGCCGAGGTCCGCACGGGCCAACGAACGGGCCAGTGCCGCCCGACGGATCTCCGTCACCGGCGCCGAGGCCAGATCACCGAAGACGGCGTCCCAGTCCGACTCCAGGTCGGCGAGCGACACCTCGGCCGCCGCCGGGGTCAGTCGCCGCATCTCGTCGAGTACGGTCACCAACCCGCCGGCGACGGCCGGACGCAGATCCAGCAGAGTCTCGTCGGCGTCGAACACCACCGTGCTCAGCATGCCGAAAAGGGTGTCATGTCAGGGCGGGCTCCGCCGCCTTCGCCTGGTCGGGGATGACGGGTGCGCGCAGTTCGTCGAGGCGGACCAGGGCCACCCCGGCGACGATCAACGCCCCGCCGAGCAGTTGCACGACCGTCGGCAGCTCACCCAGCACCAGCCAGGCGATCAGCACCGCGAACATCACCTCGGTGAGCCCGACGAAGGAGGCCATCCGGGCACCGAGGACGCGGGCCGCAGCGATCCCGGCCAGATATGCGACCACCGCCGCCACCAGCGCGAGGCCGACGATCGGCACCAGCCAGCTCGTCTCCCGCCCGGCGAACTCGACCGTGCCGAAGTCGGCCCGCAGTGGTAGCGCGCCGAGCAGGCCGAGCAGCAGCAGTGCGCCGGCACCGACGGCCATCCCGCCACTGGCCATGACCACCGACGGCAGTGCGGCGTCGACCCGGCCGGCCAGTACGAAGTAGCCGGCCAGCCCGACCGCCGCGCCCAACCCCCAGAGCACCCCGATCGGGTCGAGCCGCCCGGCTCCGGTGAGATCGAGCACGAAGAAGAGGCCGGCGAGGGCAGCCGCCGAGCCGGCCACGGTCAGCCGGCGGGGGCGCTGCCCCTGGATCAGCCAGGTCCAACCGACCACGAGGATGATGCCGAGGTACTCCAGCAGCAGCGCGACCCCGACCGGCAGGTAACGGACCGCGTTGAAGAAGCACACCTGGGCGAGCGCCACCCCGAGCAGCCCGAAGACACCGATCGAGGCGATGTTGCGGCGCAGCACCGCCCACCGGCCCCGCAGCACCAGCAGAGCCGGCCCGGCCAGCACCAGAGCCGCGATGCCGACCCGGGCGACGACGACCGCCTCGGCGGACCAGCCATCATTGATCAACGAACGGGCGAAGGTGCCCGAGGTGGCGAACGTGACCGCGGAGAGCAGGGCCAGGGCGAGCCCGGCCCCCGCGACGGGGGAATGACGCATCGACTCTCCTTGGCACGGTCGCCCGCCATGGGCAAACTAGGCTTACACCGATGACGCTAAAGCGGGGCCACGACAGGAGTCAAGTTGCTTTTCGCCCATGACACCGAATGTTCGCTCACCGCCGCCGCCGCGCTGGTCAACACCGACGGGCGGGACGGCGACAAGCTGCCCGACGTCGCCGCGCTGGACGCGTTCTACGTCACCCACTCCTACAGCGGCCGGCACGAGCACAGCGAGGCCGAGCTCCGCGCGGTACGCGCCCTGCGCCCCCGGCTGCGACGATTCTGGTCCGCCGACATCGACGAGATCGTCGAGATCGTCAACGGGCTGCTCCGCGAGCATCGCGCGCTGCCGCAGCTCATCACGCACGACGACGAGCCGTACCATCTGCACGCCGTCCCCCGCGACGCCCCACTGGCCACCCGGATGGCGGTCGAGGCGGCGATGGCGATCGCCGACGTGGTCCGGGGCGGCGAGCTGCGCCGACTGCGGACCTGCGACCACCCCGCCTGCGACAACGTACTGGTCGACCTCTCGAAGAACCGGTCCCGCCGGTTCTGCGAGGCGGGTTGCGGCAACCGGGCCGCCGTCAGCGCCTACCGCGCCCGCAAGGCCGCCGCCCGCACCTGACCTGCCCGTCGCCCCGTCCTGCCCACCGCGCCAAGCTGCCCGTCGCCCCGTCCTGCTGAGCTCGGAGTCAAGGTCTAGCCACCAAGGCCACGCTCAGGGTCGAGGTCCTGCCCCAAGGCCACGCGGGGTCGGTGTCTCCGCCAAGGTCACGCTCGATCCAGGATCGAGTGGCATCGGCCGTCCGCGATGACCACTCGATCCTGGATCGAGCATGTTCATGGCGTCCCGAGGCACACGGAGCCGACGGGACAGCATGCCTCGCCCTCCGCCCGCTCCCCCGGCCGGGCGGTCCCACTGCCGGGGGCGATGGCATATCCGACTCAGCTCGACAGGACACCCGTGCCGTGTCCTGGCCCGCCCGCGCGACCTGGCTCCGCAGCATCCGCCGCAATCAGCGGCCCGCCGCACCCCCGCAGAACCGTCCCTCGCGGGGCCTCAGGGGTGGGTCATCCGGAGCAGGTCGAGCGCCTCGTCCAACTGGGTTTCGCTGAGTTTGCCGGACTCGACGTGGCCACGAGAGACCACCACCTCCCGGATGGAGACCTGCTTCTCCAGCGCCTCCTTGGCGATCGAGGCGGCCTCGTCGTACCCGAGGTGGCGGTTGAGCGGGGTGACGATCGACGGCGAGCCCTCGGCGTACGACAGACAGACCTCGGCGTCCGCGACCAGGCCGACCACGCAGCGGTCGGCGAGCAGGCGGCTCGACGCGGCGATCAACCGGATCGACTCCAGGAGGTTGCGGCCCATCACCGGCAGCATGACGTTCAGTTCGAAGTCGCCCTGCGAGCCGGCGAAGGCCACCGTGGCGTCGTTACCGATCACCTGCGCGCAGACCTGCCGGACCGCCTCACAGACCACCGGGTTGACCTTGCCCGGCATGATCGACGAGCCCGGCTGGAGGTCGGGGATGCGCAGTTCGCGCAGGCCGGCGCGCGGACCGGAGCCCATCCAGCGGATGTCGTTGGCGATCTTGTAAAGCCCCACCGCGACGGTCCGCAACTGGCCCGAGGTCTCCACCAGGGCGTCGCGGGCGCCCTGCGCCTCGAAGTGGTTCCGCGCCTCGCTCAGCGGCAGCCCGGTCGAGTCACGCAGCTTGTCGATCACGCGGGCGGCGAACCCGAGCGGCGTGTTGATGCCGGTGCCCACCGCCGTACCACCCAGCGGCAGCTCGGCCAGCCGGGGCAGCACGCCCTCCACCCGCTCCAGGCCGTAGCGGATCTGGGCGGCGTACCCGCCGAACTCCTGCCCGAGGGTCACCGGCGTGGCGTCCATCAGGTGGGTACGCCCGGCCTTGACCACGGTCTCGAACTCCGACGCCTTCGCCTCCAGCGCGGCGGCCAGGTGGTCGAGTGCCGGTAGCAGGTCCCGTACGACGGCCTCGGTGGCCGCCAGGTGGATCGAGGAGGGGAAGACGTCGTTGCTGGACTGCGAGGCGTTGACGTCGTCGTTGGGATGGACGGCGTTGCCCAGTTCCCGCCCGGCCAGCGTGGCGATCACCTCGTTGGTGTTCATGTTGGACGACGTGCCGGAGCCGGTCTGGAACACGTCGACCGGGAACTGGTCGTCGTACCCGCCGTCGGCCACGTGCGCGGCGGCTGCGGCGATCGCGGCGGCCACGTTCGCGTCGATCACGCCCAGATCCCCGTTGACCTCGGCCGCCGCGCCCTTGATCTGCGCGAGTGCCCGGATCTGCGCCGGCTCGATCCCCCGGCCCGAGATCGGGAAGTTCTGCACCGCCCGCTGCGTCTGGGCCCGCCAGAGCGCCTCGGCGGGCACCTCCACCTCGCCCATCGAGTCGCGTTCGATCCGGTAGCCCGTCGTCTCTGGAGTCGTCACGCGTTCCATCCTGCCCCGCCGGGCGGGGACGTGCAGATGATCGCCCCAGCCGCTCGACCTGAGATCGAACAGCAACCGGCCGGGAGGCACCGTTCCACCCGAAAGTGCGGCGCGGCCAAGACAACGATTCTTTTAAGATCTTCGAGGTCTGCCACTCTCATCGAAGGGTTCACGCCTTGCAGGACAACGGGGGCAACACCGGCGTGCGTGCCGCGCGCCGACGGCGTACACCGCGTCGATTCCTCATCACGGGCGCGGTCGCCCTGCTGACCGTACCGGTCGCCGTGCTCGTCACCAGCGCGCCGGCGACCGCCGGGGTGACCAGGTTCGAACGCCCGACGAGCATCAGTCACACCGACCTCAAGCAGCCATCCGTCGCATTTCCGGTGGGCACCACCGACAAGGTGCCGGTCGGCACCTGGACGTCCGACGGAGGCAAGCACACCTCGCGGGCGTACTTCACCTTCGATCTCACGCGCTATCAGGGCAAGGAGATCATCAACGCGTACGGAGTCGTCGGCGAATCGTCGGTGACCGACTGCGGCCAGCCTCGCAAGATCGAGATCTGGCGTACCGACACGCCGTCGACGCCGCCCACCTGGCAGACCGCGCCGCAGGTGCACGAGCGGGGTGGTGACGTCTACAACTCCCCCGCCTGCCCGGCCAGTCGCCTCGAACTCGATCTCACCGAGACGCTGCGCCAGGCACTAGCCGGCGGTCAGGACAGCCTCACCCTGATGGCTCGGATCGCCGGGAACCACGAGAAGAACAAGCGCCTCAGCCGGTGGATCACGCCGCTGGGCATCTCGATCGAGGCCAACGCCGCACCCGACGTGCCCAGCGCGCGGATGGTCGCTGGCCTGGCCTGCGCGGACGGCCGCCGGATCGGCACCACCGAGCCGGTGCTCAGCGCCCAAGTCACCGACCCGGACGCGGTAGACGGGTTCGCCGGAGATCCGGTGACCGCGACCTTCGCCTGGTGGCCCGTCGATCGGCCCACCGAGCGCACCGAGTGGACGTCCTACCGCATCTCCGCGCCGAGCCGCTTCTTCTACACGGTGCCGGCGGGTGGGATGGTCAACGGCGGCACGTACGCCTTCTCGGTGCGCGCCGCCGACCAGCACGCCAGTTCCGACTGGTCGCCGGAGTGCCGGTTCACCGTCGACACGGTACGCCCACCGGCCCCCACGGTCGCCTCCACCGACTACCCGTCCGGCTGGGGCCAGCCAGGTCACGGCGGTCCGGGTATCCCCGGCACCTTCCACTTCTCCGCGCCAGGCGCGGACGACATCGCCGGCTTCTACTACGGCGAGAGCAGTCCGATCCACTATGTGGCCGCCGACGGGTCGGGGACGGCCACCATCAGCCACACGCCGACGCACAGCCGCTTCAACCAGCTGTACGTGCAGGCCGCGGACCGGACCGGCAACCGCTCGGCGCAGATGAGGTATGAGTTCACGGTGCGCGACACCGCACCTCAGGTAACCGACGGGAACCCGGACGGCGCGATCGGCGAGCCCCGCGAGCTGACGTTCACGCCCGGCATGGATGACGTAGTCGAGTACACCTACCGGCTCAACGACGGCGAGCCGGCCACCGTGCCCGCCAGCGCGAACGGCACTGCCACGGTGACGATCACCCCCCGCAAGTCCGGCATGAACCGGGTCACCGTGACCAGTCGGACCTCCGGTGGACTTCCCAGCGGCGAGGCGCGGTTGGAGTTCTATCTAGCGACTGAGCCCACCGTCTCGTCCGAGCAGTACCCCATCGGCGGCGGCGAGGGCGCCTTCGTCGGCACCGCCGGCACGTTCGTCTTCCGCCCTGGCATGCCCGGCGTGACCGAGTACGTCTGGTCGGTGGCCGGCGGGCCGGAACGGACGGTCATGGCCGAGGCGGACGGCACGGCGAGCGTGACCTTCACCTCCACCTTCGGCGGGTTCCACTGGATGGAGGTCTACAGTCGGACCGCCGACGGCACCGTCTCCGGGACCGCCTCGGCGTACTTCCAGGCGACCTCGTGGGCACCGACGATCGAGTCGGCGGACTATCCCGAATACCAGGCGAGCGGCGGGCCGGGGGTCACCGGTGAGTTCACCTTCCGCCCGGCCCGTGAAGGGGTGACCGGTTACGTCTACACCTTCGAGGGCGAGGAGGAGCGGACGGTCACGGCGGGCGCCGACGGAGTGGCCAAGGTCGACTGGACGCCGCAGTCCTACCCCACCGATCGTTCCGGCTGGGTGCGGCTGACCGTACGCGCCACGTCGGGATCGCTGGTCTCGGACCAGGTCGAGTACGCCTTCGCCCTCAACTCGTTGACGCCGACGGTCACCAGCGCGGACTATCCGCCCACCGGCGGCGGTGCCCCGAACGTTCCAGGTCAGTTCACGCTGACCGCGCAGATGCCGGGCAGCACCGAGTTCGTCTACCGGTACAACGGGGAGGAGCGGACGGTCGCTGCGGGAGCCGACGGCACGGCCACGATCACGCTGACCCCGCAGTACGACGGCGGCAACTACCTGTTCGTGTCGAGCAGGACCGCGTCGGGCATCACGTCCGGCGAGGACTACTACTACTTCTACGTGCGCAGCCAGAGCTGACCTCCGCAACGACAGGGGCGCCGGGCTTCCGCCCGGCGCCCCTCGTCATGTCGGGTGTACTCAGCGGCGACCGATGCTGAGGACCGGCTTGGTCACCTCGGCGAAGAAGTCGTTGCCCTTGTCGTCGACCACGATGAAGGCCGGGAAGTCCTCCACCTCGATCTTCCAGACCGCCTCCATGCCGAGTTCCGCGTACTCCAGAACCTCGACGTGCTTGATGCAGTCCTGCGCGAGCCGGGCCGCCGGCCCGCCGATCGAGCCGAGGTAGAAGCCGCCGTGCTGCTCGCAGGAGCGGGTCACCTGGTTCGACCGGTTGCCCTTCGCGAGCATCACCATCGAGCCGCCGGCAGCCTGGAACTTCTCCACGTACGCGTCCATCCGCCCGGCCGTGGTCGGGCCGAACGAACCGGAGGCGTACCCCTCCGGGGTCTTCGCCGGACCGGCGTAGTAGACGGCGTGGTCGCGGAGGTACTGCGGCATCGACTCGCCCGCGTCCAGCCGCTCGGCGATCTTCGAGTGCGCGATGTCACGGGCCACCACCAGCGGGCCGGTCAACGACAGACGCGTCTTCACCGGGTACTTCGACAGCTCGGCGCGGATCTCGTCCATCGGGCGGTTCAGGTCGACTCGGACCACCTCGGTGGCGTCCAACTGCCCCTCGGTGACATCGGGCAGGTAGCGGGCCGGGTCGGTTTCGAGTCGCTCCAGCCAGACACCCGACGGGGTGATCTTCGCAACCGCCTGACGGTCGGCCGAGCAGGACACCGCGATCGCCACCGGGCAGGACGCCCCGTGCCGGGGCAGCCGCACCACCCGCACGTCGTGGCAGAAGTACCGCCCACCGAACTGCGCGCCGATGCCGAAGTTGCGGGTCAGCTCCAGCACCTCGGCCTCCAGCTCCAGGTCCCGGAAGCCGTGCGCGGACATCGAACCGGAGGTGGGCAACGCGTCGAGGTACTTGGCGCTGGCGTACTTGGCGGTCTTCAGGGCGTACTCGGCGCTGGTGCCGCCGATCACCACGGCCAGGTGGTACGGCGGACAGGCCGAGGTGCCGATCAGCCGCAGCTTCTCGTCCAGGAACTGCATCATCCGCGTGGGGTTCAGCAGCGCCTTGGTCTCCTGGTAGAGATACGACTTGTTGGCCGAACCGCCCCCCTTGGCCATGAACAGGAACTTGTACGCGTCCGGGTGCCCATCCGGGTCCTCCGCGTACAGATCCACCTGGGCCGGGAGGTTGCTGCCGGTGTTGCGCTCCTCCCACATGGTGAGCGGGGCGAGCTGGGAGTAGCGCAGGTTCAACCTCGTGTACGCCTGCCACACACCCCGCGAGATCGCCTCGGCGTCGCTGCCGTCGGTGAGTACGTGCCGACCACGCTTGCCCATCACGATCGCGGTGCCGGTGTCCTGGCACATCGGCAGCACCCCGCCGGCCGCGATGTTGGCGTTGCGCAGCAGGTCGAGCGCCACGAACCGATCGTTCGGCGAGGCCTGTGGGTCGTCGACGATCGACCGCAGCTGGGCCAGGTGCGCCGGACGCAGGAAGTGCGCGATGTCGTGCATCGCCTCGGCGGTCAACGCGGTCAGCGCCGCCGGGTCCACGGTGAGGAAACGCCGACCACCGGGCCCGTTGACGACATCGACGCCCTCGTCGGTGATCAGGCGGTACTCCGTCTGGTCGGGACCGGTCGGCAGCAGGGGGGCGTACGAGAAGTCCACGGCACTGCTCATGACCGCACTCCGCTTCGCTCCGCGCCGCCATGAGGCACCGCCGCACTGCGCTGATTATTCGCTCGCTGGCGCTCGCTCATGACGACACTCCGCTCCGCTGCGTGCCGCCATGAGGCCATCACCGCACCGAATTGATGATTCGCTCGCTGGCGCTCGCTCATGACCGCAAAGCCTAGGGCAGACAGGTCGGTCGGTCCCACCCGCCGGGTGAGGTGGTGGGGCGTTGCACTCGGCCGCCCCGCCGACCGGCTCACTTGCCGGAATCGGGAGCCGTGCAGAGTTCGTTCTTGGGGCCGCAGCTTTCCTGGGGCTGCGGCACCTGCCCGGTACCGGCGGGACCCGGTACTCCCCCGTTACCGTCGCGTGCCGGGTCGCCCGTGGCGCCGAAGCGGACGTACCCGATCTCGCGGCCCTCGCCGATCACCATGCCGGCGGGGCCGACCGCGAGGGCGTTGGCGGAGGTCCGCAGCACGACCAGTTCCCGGCCGGTACGCGGATCGAGCGCCACCAGCCGGTTCGGTTTCTCGTCGGTGAGCACGGTCGCGTACGGGGTCAGCGCGGCGCCCGTCTTCTCCCCGGTGGGCCGGTTCCACCTGGTCCGGTCGGTGCCGAGTTCCCGGCCGGAGACGGTGTCCCCGTCGGCGGTCCGCACCACGGCGTACCGGTCGTCGACTGCCAGTACCCGCTCCCCCTCGGCGGCCACCAGCAGCAGCCGCCCGTCGTAGCCGTCGAGGACCGTCTCCCGGCCGTCGGGCGCTACTCCGATCAGCACGTTGCGGGCACCGTACGGGTCCTCCCGCTGCACGCAGCCCGCGCTGTCGGCGGTCCGCAGGTTGATCCCGGACCGCCGCCACGCCTCCTGGCCGGTGGCCGGGTCGCGGCCGGTGATGGCGAAGTAGCAGTTGCCGTCCTGCGAGCGGGCGGCGATGTGCAGCAGGCGCCCGCCGATCACGGCCAGCCGCTCGTCCCGGCCGGGCTCGACGTTCTGGAGTACCCGGCCGGTGGCGGTGTCGACCACGTGCACCCGGCCGTCGACCGGGAACCCGAGCAGCGGCGGCACCGACTCCGGGCCGGCCACCTCCTCGTGGATGCGGTTCGTGCCGAGGCGGCGGGTGTCCAGCAGGTTCGGGTTGTCGGCGAGCAGGCCGCTGCTGACCCCGGGCAGGAACGCGGTCCAGATCGGGGCGGTGCCGCGCGGGTCCCAGGCGCTCAGCGTGCAGTCGGTGGCCTCCACGCAGCGCGCGTCGAGCAGCAGGTTCCGGTACGTCCAGACGGCCACCGCGTCGTCGTCGCGTCGTCGCGTCACGCCGGTGCTCGGGTCGAGGACCTCGTACCCCTTGACCAGCAACTTGCCCACGGCGACGACGGACTCCGGGCCGACGCCGGCCACCGCGCTCCAGTCGGCCTTGCGTTCCCAGAGCTGGGAGCCGGTGGCCAGGCTGCGGGCCTCGACGCGGGTGCGCTGCTCGACGATCACCGCCTCACCGGCGATCGTGACGCTGCGCGGGGTGCCGCCGATGCGCTGCTGCCACTGCACATCAGGGGAGGAGATGGGCTGTCGCCGGTTCACCCAGTCCCACATGGTCGGGAAGGGGTTCCAGACGCCGGTCGCGGCGAGCGCCACCACCGTGGCGAGGCCGAGCAGCAGCCAGCCACGTACGCCGAGCCCGCTGCCCTTCGCCACCGGATCACGGTAGCCACCCGCGCCCCCAACCGCCCGCACCACCCCGCGTGTCGTGAAAGGAAGGGACCCTTGCTAACGCCTCCGGTGGTAAAAGGGTCCCTTCCTAACCGCACACCGCAACCGCACACCGCAACCGCACACCGCAACCGCACACCGCAACCGCACACCGCGACGGCGCACGGCGGCAGCACACGGCGACCGAACGCCGCGACCTCATGCGGCGGCACCTCCCGCGCCGACCGAACGCGGGCGGCCGGTCGGGGCGAGCACCGGCCACAGGATCAGCGTCGCCGTGGCCGACGCCGCGCCGGCCAACGCCATCACGAGGCCCGGCGCGAGCACCTCGCTGAGCGCGCCCGCACCCGCCGCAGCCAGCCCCTGCATCGCCATCATGCCGGTGCTCACCAGCCCGAACGCCTGCCCACGCCGGCCTTCGGGCACCGCGGCGAGGAACCGTCGGGCCAACCCGAGCTGGTAGGCGAAGCCTGCGGTCGCCACCGCGAACAGGGCTGCCGCCGGCACCAGCGACGGCCGGGCCACGAACGCGAGCATCGGTACGCCGAGCAGCAGCGCGAGCCAGGGCGTCCACCGTTCCCGCCGGGCCGGCGCGACGAACCGCCCCACCAGCAGGTCACCGACGAGCATGCCGCCCGCCCCGGCCATCAGCAGTACGCCCGCGCTGGCGCCCGGCCCGAGGTCGGCCGCGTACGGCACGGCCACCCCCTCCGCGCCCACCAGCAGCGAGCCGGGCAGCCACTGGGCGAGCAGCAGTCCCCGGATCCGCCGGTCGGCGAGCAGGCTCCGGTTGACCCGCAGGGTCTCGCGTACCGCCCCGCGCGCCGGCTTGTCGGTCGCCATCGGGGCGTAGTGGATGCGGGCCGGGCGTCGGGTGAGACCGATCCGCACCAGCAGCGCCGAGAGCCCGCAGGTCACCGCAGTCAGCCAGAGCGCACCGTACGGGCCGACGAGCCCGAGTAGCAGCCCGCCGACCGCGAACCCGGCGACCTGGGTCCCGCCGGAGGCGACCGAGAGCAGCGAGCGTCCGAGCACGTACGCGTCGCCGTGCAGCACCTCGGGCAACAGCGCGGTGCGGGCGGCGTTGCTGACCGGGCCGAAGAGGGCCACCACCGCGACCAGCCCGAGCATGGCCGACGGGGAGAGCGCCCCGACGGCGAGTACCGCCACCATGACCATCCGCAGCAGGTCGTAGCCGACCATCATGGCTCGGGCCGGCCACCGGTCGGCCAGCGCCAGCAGGAACACCCCGCCCAGGGCGTGCGGCAGGAACCCGGTCACGTACGCCAGGGCGGCCAGCAGGCCGGACCCGGTGCGCTCGTAGACGAGCACGGACAGGGCGAGCATCTTCACCGTCTCGCCGATCATGAAGACGCTGAAGCTGGCGAAGATCACCCGGAACTCGCTGACGGCGAAGACGTCCCGGAACGTCGCCGGACGTTCGGCAGCCCTCTGAGCTGCGGTGGTGCTGGTGCTGTTCACGCCGGCAAGCTTCGTGCGCGTACCCGGTCCGGCTCTATCCTTTCGCCAGGGAACGAAAGGTCGTGGTGTGCGGATCGAGGTGACCCCGGCCGACCTGGCGGCGAGCCGGTTCGCCGTCTCACCGCTGGGTGAGACGGTCTCCGCGCTGCGGCTGCTGGCCGGGCTGAACAGCGCCCCCGGGCTCGCCCCCTGGGTGGCCCGGCAACGGCCGGTATACGAGCGGCTGCGGCGCGAGCTGCCGGAGGTGGGCGCGCTGCTGGCGCTGATGCGCCGGGGCGGCTACAACGCCGACTTCATCCATCCGCCACCAGCCGACACCGCCCAGGACTTCGCCGACGAACTGGCGGTGGTCCGGGCCACCCCGCTCGCCCAGGCCCGGGACGAGCTGGCCCGCAACCTCGTCGCCCCGCACACCACACCCCCCGGGTACGCCCTCCGGATCTACCGGTCGCCGCACGTGGTGGACCTGCTCGCGGACGCGATCGAGGCGGCCTGGACGACACTCGTACAGCCGGACTGGCCCCGCCTGCGCGCGGTTCTCGAACGCGACCTGCTGCACCGGGCCGGTCGGCTGCTCGCGTACGGCTGGGGTGCGGCCATCGCGGGCCTGGATCCCCGGATGCGCTGGGTGCCCGGTGGCGACGTGGGCACCATCGAGGTCGACGACCCGCTCCAGGAGGAGACGCACTCGCTGGCCGGGCGGGGACTTCTCTTCGTCCCCACCGTATTCGGCATCCTGATCAAGTACCTCGAACCGCCGTGGCCGTTCGCGATCGTCTACCCGGCCTACGGTGCGGCGGAACTGCTCGGGCCACCCGATCCGAGCCGTCCGGACGACCACCTGGACCGCCTGCTCGGGCGGTCCCGTGCGGCGGTGCTGCGGGCGCTCGCGCTGCCCGCCACCACCAGTCAGCTCGTCGCCCAACTCGGGCTGAGTCTGGGCGGGGTCGGTGACCACCTGACCGTGCTGCGCGGGGCGGGCCTGGTCAGCCGGGTACGTTCCGGCCGGGCCGTCCGCTACCGACGCACCCCGCTCGGCGACGCCCTCGCCGAGCGCTGACCACTCCCGCACCGTCGCGTGCAGCGCGCCCGGATGTAAGCAGGGGTCCCTTCCTATACACCAGGCGTTAGCAGGGGACCCCTCCTTACATCAGCACCCCTCCTTACATCAGCACCCGCTGGGCGGGGGGCTCATGCGACGGCGGAGCGGACCAGGGGGAGGACGCGGTAGGGGATCTGCTCGGCGAGCGCGATGATCGTCGAGGCGCGGGTGATCCCCTCGTACGCCACGATCTGGTCGATCACCCGCTGGAGGTCGGTGTTCGACCGGGCCACGATCCGGCAGAGCACGTCGCCCGAGCCGGTGATGGTGTGCGCCTCCAGCACCTCGGGGATCGCCGCGAGGTGGCGGGTCACCGGGTCGTGCCCGAGCCGCTGGCTGATCTCCAGCGTGACGAAGCTGGTCACCGTGAAGCCGAGGGCGGCGGGTCCGAGGTCCGGTCCGAAGCCGGCGATCACGCCCCGGCCGACCAGCTTGTCCAGCCGGGCCTGGACGGTGCCCCGGGCCACCCGGAGTCGGCGGGAGCACTCCAGCACACCGATCCGCGGTTCCTCCGCGAGCAACTCGATCAGTCTCGCGTCCAGCGCATCGAGCTGTACAACCTGTCCAGGGTTCATGCGTGAACACCATACCGTTTGCGCAACCTGACCAGCGTAGGCGGAGAGTGTTGCCCAGTGAGCCCGCTCACCGCGATGCTCGCAGCAGCAGACGACCCCGTCGGCCCACGAGGCCGGCCGGTACGCAAGGGAGGCCACCATGACCCAGGCGATCGACCGACCCCAGTCGACCGAGGAGGTCGACGTCGACGCCCTCGTCGGCGCCGTCGACCACGACACCAGCAAGGACCCGTTCCCGGTCAAGGGCATGGACCACGTGCGCTTCCTGGTCGGCAACGCCAAGCAGGCCGCGCACTACTACTCCACCGCGTTCGGCATGACCTGCGTGGCCTACCGGGGCCCGGAGCAGGGCTATCGCGATCACGCCGAGTACGTGCTGACCAGCGGTTCGGCCCGGTTCGTGCTCACCGGGGCGGTACGTCCCGACGCCACCGGCACCGCGCACGTGGCCCGGCACAGTGACGGTGTCTCGGACATCGCGCTGGAGGTGCCGGACGTGGACGCCGCGTACGCGCACGCCACCGCCCAGGGCGCGACGGGGCTGGCCGAGCCGCACGACGTCACCGACGAGCACGGCACCGTACGGCTGGCCGCCATCGCCACCTACGGCGAGACCCGGCACACCCTGGTGGACCGTTCCCGGTACACCGGCCCGTTCCTGCCCGGTTTCGTCGCTCGCAAGCCGATCGTGGACCGGCAGCCGATGATCGACGCCGGGGTGCAGCCCAAGCGCTTCTTCCAGGCGGTCGACCACGTGGTCGGCAACGTGGAGCTGGGCCGGATGGACGAGTGGGTCGAGTTCTACCGGCGGGTGATGGGCTTCACCAACATGGCGGAGTTCGTCGGCGACGACATCGCCACCGACTACTCGGCCCTGATGAGCAAGGTCGTCGCGAACGGCACCCGCAAGGTGAAGTTCCCGCTCAACGAGCCGGCGGTCGCCCGGAAGAAGTCGCAGATCGACGAGTACCTGGAGTTCTACCAGGGTCCGGGCGCGCAGCACATCGCCGTCGCCACCAACGACATCCTGGCCAGCGTCGACGCGATGCGCGCCGCCGGGGTCGACTTCCTGGACACCCCGGACTCGTACTACGAGGACCCGGAGTTGCGGGCCCGGATCGGTGAGGTCCGGGTACCGATCGAGGAGTTGAAGTCCCGCAAGATCCTGGTCGACCGGGACGAGGACGGCTACCTGCTCCAGATCTTCACCAAGCCGGTGCAGGACCGCCCGACCGTCTTCTTCGAGCTGATCGAGCGGCACGGCTCCCTCGGTTTCGGCAAGGGCAACTTCAAGGCGCTCTTCGAGGCGATCGAGCGGGAGCAGGAGAAGCGCGGCAACCTGTAACACTGTCCAGCGTGACCCAGCCTCCCGTGCACCCGTCGCCGGCCGGCGGGCCTACGCCCCCTGCCGGCGGCGCACCGCCGCCCCTCGGCCCGCCGCATCCGATTCCGCCCCAGTACGCACCACCGGGCCACTCGCCACCCGGTCATCCGCCACCGCCCGGCTGGCCGGGTCCACCTGGACCGCAGCAGCCGCCGGGCGCGGGCTGGGCGGGTCCGCCCGGACAGCAGCAGCCGGGCTGGGCACCGGGAGTGGCGCCACCGGTCCTCGGGCCGGGCGGGCAGCCGCTGGCCGGCTTCGGCGAGCGGCTGGCCGCGTACATGATCGACTCGTTGGTCGCCGGCGTGGTGCTGATGGTGCTCTTCGTGCCGGCCTTCGTCTTCATCTGGCTCCGGATGTTCAGCGCGATGACCCGGACGAACCCGGACGGCACCCTGGCCGAACCGGACCCGGGAACGGTCTTCACCGAGTTCCTGCTGCCGCTCCTGCTGCTCCAGGTCGGTCTCTTCGTGGTGATGTTCGCGCTGTACTGGGTCTACCACGTGGAGTACCTGATCCGGAACGGCGGGCAGAGCGTCGGCAAGCGGGTGATGAACCTGCGGGTGGTGATGCTCGACCCGACGCACGGCCTGGACCGCCGGGCGGCCGGCAAGCGGTACCTCGTGCAGTTCGTCGGCGGTTCCCTGGTGCCGGGTGGCAGTTACCTCGACGGGCTCTGGCAGTTGTGGGACAAGCCCTGGCAGCAGTGCCTCCACGACAAGTTCGCCGGGACCGTCGTCGTTAAGGTGTCGAGGTGAACGAGCGCAGCGAGGCCGCGACGTGAGCGTGGCACCCGGTTGGTACGTCGACCCCGCCGATCCCGAGACCCGCAGGTACTGGGACGGCGAGGGTTGGATCGGCGCGCCCATCCCGGTGGACGTCACCCCACCCGAAGGCCCACCCCCGCCGGAACCCGAGCCCACGCCCGAACCCGAGCCGGCGACCCCGGCCGCCGGGACCGCCTCGCCGACCGGCGCACCCGCCGAGCCGGGCCCGCACACCACCTGGCCCGGCCAGCCCACCGGCACACCCGGCTGGCCCGGCCAGCCCGGCGGCACGCCCGGACCACAGCCGGGCCCACCTGGCGGCACACCCGATCAGCACGGCGGCCACCCCGGACAGCAATCGGGCTGGCCGCCCGGCTCGGGACCGCCTCCCGGCTGGCCGTACCCGACCTGGCCGGGCACACCACCACCGCCCCGGCCGCACGGGTTGCCGCTGGCCTCGTTCGGTGCCCGGTTCGGTGCCCGGCTGATCGACTTCGGCATCGTCTTCCTGCTCAACGTGTTCGTGAACGGCTTCTTCGTCTATCGGCTGGCGCAGGAGTACGCCACTCCGCTGAACGAGTTCTGGCGGCGGGTCGAGGCGCAGGACCGCACCACCGACCCGCTGCCCCCGGCGGGCGACCAGGCCGGCTCGCTGGTGGTGGTGATCCTGCTGCTGGCCACCGCGCTCTGGTTGGCGTACGAGGTCCCGGCGATGGCGGCCAGCGGGCAGACCTTCGGCAAGCGGCTGCTCCGGGTCAAGGCGGTGCCGATGGAGGCGGACGCACCGCTGGGCTTCGGTCGGGCTCTGCGTCGCTGGAACACGCTCGGCCTGCCCACGCTGCTCTGGTACTGCTGCGGCCTCGGCCTGTTGCTCCAGTTGATCGACGCGCTCTCGCCGCTCTTCGACCATCCGCTACGGCAGGCCCTGCACGACAAGCGGGCACAGACCGTGGTGGTCCAGCTTTCCCGCACCCCCGACGACCGCACCCCCGACCACCGCAGCCCCGACCACCGCAGCCCCGACGACCGTGCCGACACATCGGGAGACACCCCATGACCGACACCGGACGACAGCCGGCACCCCGGTTGACCCGCGCCGACCTGGACGCACTGCCCAACTACGTACCCGGACGCAGCCCGGCCGACCTGGCCCGGGAGCTGGGTCTGCCCGAGGCCATCAAGCTGGCCAGCAACGAGGTGCCGTACGGCCCGCTCCCCGGGGTCGTGGAGGCGGTCGCCGAGGCGGTCGCCGGTGTGCACCGCTACCCGGACATGGGCGTCGTCGCGCTGCGTCAGGCGTTGGCCGACCGGTACGACGTGGCCCCGGACCGGATCGCGACCGGCTGCGGCTCGGTGGCGCTGGCCGAGCACCTGGTCCGGACCACCTGTCTGCCCGGTGACGAGCTGGTCTACTCGTGGCGTTCCTTCGAGGCGTACCCGATCATCGCGGCGACCAGCGGCGCGACCAGCGTGCAGGTGCCCAACGCGGCCGGGCACGGGCACGACCTGTCCGCGATGGCCACGGCGGTGACCGACCGGACGCGGATGATCCTGGTCTGCAACCCGAACAACCCGACCGGCACCGCGGTACGCCGGGCCGAGCTGGACCGCTTCCTGGACGCCGTCCCGGACGACGTGCTGGTGGTCATCGACGAGGCGTACCGGGAGTTCGTCACGGATCCGGAGGTGCCGGACGGGCTGACCTACGCCGACCGGCCGAACGTGGCGGTGCTGCGCACCCTCTCCAAGGCGTGGGGCCTGGCGGGTCTGCGGATCGGTTTCCTCGTCGCGCAGCCGCAGGTGGCGGCGGCGGTCCGCAAGGTCGTCACGCCGTTCTCCACCAGCATGGCGGCGCAGGCGGGCGCGCTGGCCGCGTTGGCCCAGGCCGACGAGGTGCAGCGACGGTGTGCGCTGGTGGTGGCCGAGCGGGACCGGGTCACCGAGGCGCTGCGCAAGCTCGTCCCGGACGTGCCCACCAGTCAGGCGAACTTCGTCTGGCTGCCGTTGGGCGACCGGTCGGTGGCGTTCGGCAAGGCGTGCGAGTCGCGGGGCGTGATCGTCCGGCCGTTCGCGGGTGACGGGGTGCGGGTGACCGTCGGTACGCCGGAGGAGAACGACGCGTTCCTGGCCGCCGCCGAGTCCGCCCTGGTCTGAGCCACGAGCGGTGCCGGGCCGATCCGCCATCCCCCAGCGGACCGGCCCGGAAGCCCACCGAGAGCATACGTAACTTTTGTCCGATTTGCCCGAGACTCGCTGTCGCCCCGCCGGTCAGGTAGCCGCCAGCACCAGCGGCTCCGAGGTGAGGAAGTAGCGCTGGTCGTCGGCGTCCGGAACCGGCGGCTGCCGGAGCCGCTCCAGCGCCAGGTAGCCGCCGCTCGCGTACGCCGCCCCGGGCGCCCAGCCCACCCCGTCGGCCCCCACGTTCAGCACGAAGCGGGACCGCTCGACCCCGGTGGCCGGGTCCACGGTGATCAGGTCGTTCGTCTCGGTGAGCAGGTGCACGCGGCCGGGCTGGACGGCCACGATCCGGACCGCCCCGAGGTCGGCACGCCGCCAGACCTCGTCGCCGTCGCGGGCGGAGCGTCCGGTGACCACGCCGTCCGCAGCCCGGACGACCCACTCCCCGTGCAGTTCGGCGTCGGTCGGGTCGAGTGCGGGTGCGGCCACCGGGCCGTCGGCGGCCAGCAGCCAACCTCGCCCCCCGTCGTCACCCGGGCCGGTGACGCGCAGGCCACCACAGCGCACGCCCTCGGTGACGCAGCCGACCGGCGTGACGCTCCACTCGGCAGCGGCGCCCGGCGGCTCCCAGCGGTCCACCGGCGTACCCGTGCGCACGTCGAGGAACTCGACCACCGCCGGCCCCCCGCACCGGTCCACCACAGCGAACCGACCGGTCGTGGTGGTGCCCACGTCGCTGCGGCAGTCGTCGTCCACCTCCGTGGACCAGAGGAGCCGGCCGTCGTCGAGCGCGAAGGCGGCGAGGCGCTCCGGCCCGGAGACCACGAGCGTCGACGCGCCGCCGGCTCCGGTATGGAAGAGACCGGCCGGGCTCCAGACCGCCCCGGCACCGGTGCGGCGCGCGGTCCACCCCTCGGCGGGCACCGGGCCGTCGACCTGCCAGGCCACCCGTCCGGTACGCGCGTCCAGCGCCACCAGCTTCCCGTCCGACCAGTGGCTGACCACCGTGGTCCCGTCCGCCACGACCCCGCTCACCTCGGCCGGCCACCGCCGGTACGACCAGTACGGCGTACCCCGGTGGCGGGCGTCCACCGGCCCGTCGGAGTACACCTGGCGCTGTGCGGCGTACACCCGGAGGCGGCCGTCGACGATCAGCGGCGCCACCGGCAGCCGGCCGACCACCCCGGCCTCCCGGTCGGCGGCGGCCGGATACTCGCCCCGCGCGGTCGTGCTGACCTCGGCCGGAGCGAGCACGCGGTACGCGGTGACCGCGGTGACCGCGACCATGACAGCCACGGACACCACCGCCACGATCCGTCGCCGGCCCGTCGTCAACCCCATCCCGCACCTCCGACCGGCACCCTATCCAGCCGGGCTGAGTGCGCGGGGGTACGGCCCCGAGGGCGGGCGTCACGCTCCGGTCGGGGCCGACGCGGCACGGGAAGCGGCCGTGTCCCACGAGAGCGGTGCACTCGCGGGACACGGCCGACGGCGTCAGCGGGTGAAGTGCCCGGCCCGGATCGCGCCGACGAACGACGTCCAGTCCGGCGGGCTGACCACCAGGACCGGCCCGGCCTGGTCCTTGGAGTCGCGTATGCCCACCACACCGTGGACACGGGCCAGGTTGTCGGCCACCTCCACACAGAGACCCTGGTCGTTCGAGCGGCTGCTGGTACGCCAGACCGCGCCCACGAGTTCGTGCATCGTCATCTCCTCGGTTTGTGACGTGTCGCCACCGGGCCGGGCCGACCGGAACGGGGGGCACCGGCCGGCCCGGCGCGTCGTGGCGACGCGATTCCGAGGGCATCAACGAAGAGAGTGACGGTCCTTGATCGCACATCGAGTGCGATCAAGGAATTGTGTCGGGTTGGGGTCAGTTCGCGGGCGTGACCGTGCCGGTGACCTCACCCAGCTCGACGGTGCTGCCGTCCGGTCCGGGAGCGGTCGCGGTGACGGTCACCGTGTCCCCGTCGGCGAGGAAGGTGCGCTCCGCCCCGTCGACCACGACCGGCTCGGTGCCGCCCCAGGTGAGTTCCAGGAACGAACCGACCTGGTCCCGGCGCGGGCCGGAGACGGTGCCGGAGGCGTACAGGTCGCCGGTGCGCAGCGAGGCGCCGTTGACGGTCAGGTGCGCCAACTGCTGGGCCGGCGTCCAGTACATGCCGGCGAACGGCGGCTCGCTGACCGCCTCGCCGTTCCAGCGCACCGTGAGCCGCAGGTCCAGCCCCAGGCGGGACTCCTCACGCAGGTAGTCGACCACCGGCGGGTCCTGCTCCGGGGCGGGCACGAAGGCGTGTCGCAGCGCGTCCAACGGAGTGATCCACGCGGCCACCGAGGTGGCGAACGACTTGCCGAGGAAGGGCCCGAGCGGTTGGTACTCCCACGCCTGGATGTCCCGGGCCGACCAGTCGTTGACCAGCACCACCCCGAAGACGTGGTCGGCGAAGTCGGCGGCGGCCACCCGCCGGCCGAGTGGACTCGGTACGCCCACCACGAACCCGACCTCGGCCTCGATGTCCAGGCGCGCGGACGGTCCGTAGACCGGCCCCTGCGGACCGGGCCGCTGGCCGTGCGGGCGGATCACCGGGGTGCCGGAGACCACCACCGTGCCGGCCCGGCCGTGGTAGCCGATCGGCAGGTGCTTCCAGTTCGGCAGCAGCGGCGGCTGGCCCGGCCGGAAGATCAGTCCGACGTTCGAGGCGTGGTGCTCCGAGGAGTAGAAGTCGACGTAGTCGGCCACCTCGAAGGGCAGTTCCATCGTCACCTCGGCCAGCGGCACCAGCAACGGTTCCACCGCCGCGCGGTGGGCCTCGTCGGTGAGCAGCTCGGTGATCCGCTGCCGGGCGGCGGTCCACTGCGGGCGACCCAGCGCCAGGAACGCGTTGAGCGTGGACTGCCGCAACGCGCCACCGGCCAGCACCAGGCCGGCCTCCTCCGCGCCCGCCAGGTCCAGCACGAGGTCCCCGACGCGTACGCCGATCCGGGGCTCGCCGGAATCCACCCGGAACACCCCGTACGGCAGGTGGTGCGTCCCGTACCCGGAGCCCTCGGCACCCGTCACCCAGCTCACGCCGACCCTCCGTTCCACCGTGCCCACTCGCTCATGCCTCGAATCCTCCGTTCACCAGCCCGAGCCGGATCAGGTCGGTCAGTGGTTCACTGATGCTGCACGAGCCGAAGCCCACCCAGAGCGGACGCGCCGAGTCGTGGCGTCCCTCGGTGCCCTGGACCAGCGGTCGCTCGTCGCGCACGGTGAGCAGATCGGCGACGGTCTCCACCGTGGCCCCGTCGGCGGCGGCCAGCGTGGCGGCCAGCACGTTGCCGAAGCCGTGGTGGGTGAAACCGGTCTCCGGATCCACCTGCCGCACGGCGTGGTGCAGACCGGCGGTCAGCTTGAACGGCAGCCGCCGGTCCCGGCAGGCGCAGATCACCGCGGCCAGTTCGGCGGGGGTGGGGAACAGCTCGGCGGCGAGCCCGCCGGTGCGGAACTTCGCGGCGACCGGCAGCCCACCGGCCCGCGCCTCGGCCAGCGCGTCCAGCGCCCCCATCAGCCCGAAGGTCAGCGGGATCTCCGCATAGACGGGTACGCCGTCCAGCCGTTCGGTCAGCGTCACCAGCTCGGCCAGGCCGGGCTGCGGGTCCTCGCCACGCCGCGCGACGGGCGCCTCGATCTGCCGGGCGGTCACGCCGAGCGGAGGCAGGCAGGAGAGCGCGAGGGGCAGGCGGTCGAGACCGGTGTCGCCGATCAGCCCGATGGCGAGCCCGGGATCGACGAGTCCGTCCAGTTCACCTGCGGCCACGGTCGAGGCCGGCAGCAGCAGCGGGCCGACGAGGTCGGCGTACCAGGCGGCGCGGTGCTGCCGGTGGGCGGCGAGGGCGTCGGGCAGCGACGCGCTGCCCGGCGGGAAGACGGCGGCGTCGTCGACCAGTCCGGTGACGAGCGCGGGCAGCTGCGTTGACACGAGACAAGAATGTACGGGACGCTCTAAGAAGCGGACAACAGCGTCCGATTATCGGACGCGCTGGTGACGGGAGGCGAGATGCCGTACTACCGCAGCGTCGGTGAGGTGCCACGGAAACGTCACACCCAGTTCCGGCAACCCGACGGCAGCCTCTACACCGAGGAGCTGATGGGCCAGGAGGGCTTCTCCTCCGACTCGTCCCTGCTCTACCACCGGTACGCGCCGACCGCGATCGTCGCCGCCGAGGAGTTCACCCCACCGGCGGTGACCCGTACGCCCAACCTGCCGCTCAAGCCCCGGCACCTGCGGACCCACAAGCTCGACGGCACCGGCGCCGACCCGGTCCTCGGCCGGCGCTACCTGCTCGCCAACGACGACGTCCGGATCGCGTACGTGCTGGCCGACCGGCCCTCCCCGCTGTTCCGCGACGCCACCGGCGACCACTGCCTCTACGTCGAGTCCGGGGCACTACGGGTCGAGTCGACCTTCGGGGTGCTGGACGTGACCGCCGGCGACTACGTGATCATCCCGACCTCGACGGTGCACCGGCTGGTACCGACCGGTGACACGCCGACCCGGCTGCTCGCCGTCGAGGCGTCCGGCCACATCGGCCCGCCCAAGCGCTACCTCTCCGTACGCGGCCAGTTCCTGGAGCACTCGCCGTACTGCGAGCGCGACGTCCGGGGACCGGACACGCCGCTGCTGGTCGACGGCACCGACGTGGACGTGCTGGTCCGTCACCGTCGCGGGTGGACCCGACACGTCTTCGCGAACCACCCGTTCGACGTGGTCGGCTGGGACGGGCACATGTATCCGTGGGCGTTCTCCATCCACGACTTCGAGCCGATCACCGGCCGGGTCCACCAGCCGCCACCGGTGCACCAGACGTTCCAGGGGCCGAACTTCGTGATCTGCTCGTTCGTCCCGCGCAAGGTCGACTACCACCCGGGCGCCATCCCGGTGCCGTACCACCACCACAACGTCGACTCCGACGAGATGCTCTTCTACACCGGCGGCAACTACGAGGCCCGGCGCGGCTCCGGCATCGAGCAGGGGTCCATCTCGCTGCACCCGTCCGGCTTCACGCACGGCCCGCAGCCCGGCGCCGCGGAGCGCTCGATCGGCGTGGACTTCTTCGACGAGCTGGCGGTCATGGTCGACACGTTCCGGCCACTCGACCTGTGCGACGCGGCGAGCGAGTGCGAGGACGACGCGTACGCCTGGACCTGGGCCCGCCGCCCCTGACCCGGCCCCGACCCACCCGGCCGGTCAGGCGACCGGTCGGGTGATGATCGCGAGTTGCGCGGCCATCGCCACCCCGATCGCCAGCACCAGCGGCCACGGGGTGCCCAGCAGGGCGTAGAGCAGGATCAGCACCGGTGCCACGCAGGCCCCGTAGACGGCGAACGCGAGCGTCCGGTCGGTGCGCCGCAGCACCGGCAGGACCGTCCGGGTCAGCCCGGGCAACCGCGACGCCTGCCGCCACACCACGAAGCCGCCGCCGGCTGCGGCCAGCACCGCCATCATGCGGGAGAAGCCGGACCCGGTGGCGGCCGAGCAGGCGACCAGCACGGCGGCGATCACCGACCATCCGGCGCCCCAGACGACGAGCTGCCGCAGCGCCGCCGGCACGGTGCGGTCGGCGATCGGACCCACCGGACCCGCGCCGCCCGGCGCGGCGAAGGGATCACCCTGGTACCCGCCGGCCGACCCGCTCTCGGACGGCCACGTCGGCGGCTCGTCCCGCCCGTCGGCGGACCGACCGACGCCCTCCCCGGCCTGATTCGCGCCACCCTGACCCGGTCCGCCCTGGGCCCCGCCAGGCCCGCTCAGGCCGTCCGGCTGGCCGGTGACGGGGTCCGGCCGACCTGTCCCGCCCTGACCCGCCGTGGGCCAGCTCAGCCCGCCGGTGGGCCAACTCAGGCCGGTCTGACCCGCCGTCGGCCCGCCAGGCCCACTCTGGCCCGGTTTCCGCCCGTCCGGGGTCTCCGGGTCGTTCCGGGACTGGTCGAGACCGCTCAGGTCGTCCGGGACAGTGTCGGTCCGGTTCGGGTTGGTTCGCGTACCGTCGCGGCGGTTCGGGTCGTTCGACGGCAGGCTGGCCACCGCCGCCTCCGCGAGCTGTTCCAGCGTCGCGCTCCACCGGCGCTGCTCCAACCGCAGCACACCGACGTCGTCGCCCACCTCGGCCAGCCGGGGGTCCAGCCGCAGCGCCTCCCGGTAGGCGCGCTCGGCCAGGTCGTACATCTGCATGTTGGCCGCCACCAGGCCGAGCACCAGATGTGCCTGCGGCTCCTCGGGCGCCAGCTCCACCCCGTGCCAGGCCGCGTTCAGCGCCGGCTGTCCGTTGCGGGAGCCGGCCAGGATCGCCGCCGCGCTGCGCTGCGCGTACGCGTCCTCCGGCCCCAACGCCAGGATCTCGTCGGCGGTACGCGCGGCGTCTGCGTACCGTTCCAGGTCGCCCAGGGCCAGGCCCCGCACGACGAGTGGGGCGAGCTGTCCCGGCGCGGCTGCCACGGCGGTCTCGGCGGCGGTCAGCGCCTCGGCCGGGCGGCCTGCGGCCAGGTGCACCCGGGCCAGCATCGTCGACACCTCGACGGCGGCCGGGTCGAGGGCGAGGGCGAAACCCAGCTCGGCGGCGGCCTCGTCGTAACGGCCCAATTCGCCGAGGAGGGTGGCGCGCTCCAGGTAGCCGTCGGCGGCGGGCGGATCGGTGGGGACGTCGGCGGACATCGCGCGAGCCTAGCTCGCCTGCTCGTGGACCAGGGCCACCGCGATGCCGGCGAGCCCCTCACCGCGCCCGGTGAAGCCCAGGCCGTCGGTGGTGGCGGCGGAGACGGTGACCGGTGCGCCGACCGCCTCGGAGAGCACCCGCTCGGCCTCCGCGCGACGCGGGCCGATCTTCGGGCGTACGCCCACCACCTGCACCGACACGTTGCCGATGGCGAAACCGGCGGCCCGGACCCGACGGGCCGACTCGGTCAGCAGCGCCACCCCGCTGGCACCCGCCCACTCGGGCTGGTCCACTCCGAAGTTGGCGCCCAGATCACCGAGACCGGCGGCGGAGAGCAACGCGTTGCAGGCGGCGTGGGCGGCGACGTCCGCGTCCGAGTGCCCCGCCAGGCCATCCTGGTCGGGCCAGTGCAGACCGGCCACCCAACACGGCCGACCAGCCTCGAAGGCGTGCACGTCGGTGCCGATGGCCACCCGAGGAACGATCATGAAACGAGGGTACGCGCTAGGCGCCGACGGAGAGCAGGTGCTCGGCCAGCGCCAGGTCGAAGGGCCGGGTGATCTTCAGGGCGTGATCCGACCCGGGTACGCAGTACACCGGTGTCCCGCGCTTCTCGACCAGCCCGGCATCGTCGGTGAGCGGGTCACCGGCGGCGGCGTGCGCGTCGGTCAGCACCGCCCGGCGGAAGCCCTGCGGGGTCTGCACGGCCCGCAACGCGGCCCGGTCGACGGTGCCGAGCACCACCTCGCCCGCGTCGACCTCCTTGATCGTGTCGACCACCGGCAGCACGGGGATCACCGCGTCGTGACCGGTCCGGACCGCGGCGGCCACCGACTCCACGAGTGCCGGTGGGGTCAACGCACGGGCCGCGTCGTGCACCAGGACGATCTCGGGGCCGTCCGGCACGGCGGCCAGGGCGGCGGCCACCGACGCCTGCCGTTCCGCCCCGCCCGGCACCACCGTCACCGGCGCGACCGGGGCGAGCAGTTCGCGTACCGCCGCGACGTCGGCGACCGGGGCGGCCACCACGATCGTGTGGACCGACGGGGCGGCGGCGAGCCGGCGGACCGCGTGCACCAGCAGCGGCTCGCCGGCCAACAGCCGGAGTGCCTTCGGACGGCCGGGCCCCAGGCGTACGCCGGCACCGGCCGCAGGCACGAGGACCGCGACGTCACCGCGCGGATTCAGCTGCGCGGTCACGTCGCGGTCCTCGATGGTTTCTTCGCTACGAAGTGGGTACGACGATGCTGTGCGGACTAGGCCTCGGTCAGCACCTTGTCGAGCAGCGTCTCCGCCTCGTCCTTGGTGCTCTTCTCGGCCAGCGCGACCTCGCCGACGAGAATGTCGCGGGCCTTGGCGAGCATCCGCTTCTCACCTGCGGACAACCCGCGCTCCCGCTCCCGGCGCCACAGGTCACGCACGACCTCGGCCACCTTCAGCGGGTTACCGGAGGCCAGCTTCTCCAGATTTGCCTTGTAACGTCGCGACCAGTTGGTCGGCTCCTCGGTGTGCGGAGCCCGGAGAACGTCGAAGACCTTGCCGAGACCCTCTTCGCCGACCACCTCGCGCACACCCACGATCTCGGCGTTCTCGGCGGGCACCCGGACCGTCAGGTCACCCTGCGCGACCCTCAGGACGAGGTACTGCTTCGGCTCGCCCTTGATGACCCGAGTCTCGATTGCCTCGATGAGTGCGGCCCCGTGGTGGGGGTAAACAACGGTCTCGCCGACACTGAAAACCATAGGTTCGAAACCCCTTTCGCTGTGTCTAGGGTAACACGCTCAGGCACCGATGTCTCACCGCTGTCCTGACCGTTGGCGCAGCTCAGGGGCCCTGTGAGAGGTATTTCTTCGGCTTGACAGACCGCCCAAACAATGATTTGACCACTCTGCGTAATCAGAAGATGACCCCCGGACGTCGTCCGGTGAGGAACATCGAAGATCACGACTGGCATCGCACATCAGGGCCTACGCCACCCGCCCTATGATATCCCGCCGTTGCGGAGTGTGGGCAGCGGTAGCGGGACCCGGGCCTGGTACGGGACGCTGGAGGGTGCCCGCGCACGCGCACCCGCGACGGTCGAGAGCGACCGGCGAGAGGGTGGTGAAGGCAGCGCGGGAACCGTCCGAGGGGGTGGTGATGGACAAGGCCGACGCCGACGGTCCCGGGTTGCCCGACCTGCCGCCCGAGTGGGGCCGGGTGGTCGTACCCGACGATGCCGCCGCGCTCGCGGACGAGGCCGAAGAGCTACGCCGGGAGCTGCGCGGCCGAGCCGCCGGGTACGCCCGCCGGTGGCGTCCGTCCGCGTTGCCCGTGCTCGCGCTGCTGCTCGCCGTCGTGGCGACCGTCGCCGGTCTGGCCGCCGCCACCTGGCCCCGCACCGGCCGCTCGCCCGGACCGACCACCAGCAGCACCCCCGACCCGGCACCGGTCCGGCTCACCGGCCGGTCACTGCCCGCACTGGACCTGGTCGACGGCGGGCAGGCCCCGGTGCCGCTACGCGGCCTGGTGCCGACCGTGGTGCTGCTGGTCGACGGCTGCGCCTGCCCGGAGCGGGTCGCCGAGGCAGCGGCGGCGGCACCGCCCGGAGTGAGCGTGGTCACCGTCGCCACCACCCGCCCCCGGGCCGCGCCGCCCGGCACCGCCGTCCGCGCGCTGGCCGACCCGGCCGGCGGCCTCCGCGACTTCCTGCACCTGCCGGCCCGGTCGGACACCGTGACCGCCCTGCTCGCCGACCGCACCGGCCGGGTCGTCCTGGTCGTGCCCGAGCTCGGCTCCCTCACCGACTACCAGGCCGAACTGGCCCGCCTGGCGGGCTGACCGACCGCGCCTCGCAGAGCCGACCGGTGAGTCGGTGGCCGGACCCGACCCGGCCACCGCCGCGATACCCAGCCTGGCCTGCACGACCGATGTCAGGACCGGGAGACCAGGCGGGCCACCAGTTGGGCCTGCGCCGCCTCGCCGGGATGGAACGTGACCCGCAGCGGGCCACCGGCAGCGGTGATCCCGATCGTCGACACCGCCCCCGTGCACTCGACCCGGTGTGGGTAGAACGCACCCCGGGCACCGTCGACGGCGACGTTGACGTCGCCCGAGCCGGTGCAACTGACGCGCAACACCAACTGGTCACCGTCGGCGGCCCGAGCCGTACGGACCACGGGCTCCTCCGGGCGCAACACCGATCGGTCGAACCACACCACGTTGCCGCCGCCTCCCCGGCGCCGGCCCGACTCTCCGGTCTCGGGAGCGCTGACGTCACCCGAACCCGCCCCGGCCAGCACGCGCACCTTGTCGCCATCCATTTCGAGCACGAGCGAGGAACCGGTGGCCGGATCCACCCAGAACGACGCCCCGGTAGCTGGATCCACCCGGAACGTCGCCGTCACCTCTGGTTGGGGCGAGTCGGTACCGCGATACTGCCGGGCCCCGGTGAGCGGATCCACCCGCCAGCCGGTCGCCTGGGAAACGCTGCTGGGCCCGGCCCCGACACCCGACCCGGTCGGTGCGGTCGCCTGCCACCACACGCCACCGGCAGCCAGCGCCACCACCCCCACACCGGCCAGCAGGACACCTCGGAGCCGATGGCGGGGATCGTCATGCATGCCGAGAAGAGTAGAGGCCCGAACGGCTCAGGACGGCGCGATCAGGCGGGCCTCCAGGTGCAACGGCTCCGCACCGGCGGTGGAGAACGAGATGCGTACCGGGCCGCCGGTGCCGGTCACCTCCGTCGTGGCCACCGCACTGTCGCAGCCGATCGTGATCGGGTCCGCCGCCCGTGCTCCGTCGACCGTCACCAACAGGTCTCCCGGCCCGACGCACCGGAAGCGGAGCCGGAACGACTCGCCGTACCCGATCGGGGCCTGTCGGACCACCGACGCACCCTCGCTGAGCTTCGTCGACTCGGTCCACACCACGTTCTGGACCTCCGCCCGTCGTACGCTCCGATGGCCGGCGTCGGACGAGGCGTCCGCCGGGCCGTCGGGCGGCGCGTACGCCCGGTCGGGAGAGACCGAGACGACGGAGCCGGTGCGCGAGTCGAGTACGCTCATCCTCGCTCCGGGCGCCGTCCGCCACGTCGTCGCGTGCCTGACCGCGGCACCGGAACCGATCGACACCGTGGTGCTCGGGGTCGGTGCCTGCGTCTGCCACCACCAGCCCCCGAGCACCAGCGCGACCGCACCGATCCCGGCGAGCAGAGCGCCGCGCAGCCGATGAACCGGATCGACGTGCATGAGTTCCAGGGTAGCCGCCCGCCCGGTCAGATGTGCCGTTCCAGCAGCACCGCGTAGAGAGTCAGACCGGGTCCGAAGGCGAGCATCACCACCCGGCGGGGCGAGGGCGCGGCCCGCATCAGACGGTCGAGGATCAGCAGCACCGTCGGGGACGAGCAGTTGCCGTGCTCGTCCAGCGTCGCCCGGGACGCCGCCAACCCGGTCGGCGGCAGCTCCAGTTCGCGCTCCACCACGTTGAGGATGCGCGGGCCGCCCGGGTGCACCGCCCAGCCGTCCACCCCGGACACCGTGGCGCCGTGCCGGGCCAGCAGGTCCTCCACCAACCCGCGTACGTGGGTCGACAGCACCTGCGGCACCTTCGGCGAGAGCCCCATCCGGAAGCCGGTGTCGGTCACGTCCCACGTCATGTGGTCGGCGGTGGAGGTGTCGGTGACCGAGGTGACCTCGCGTACCGCGTACCCCCGGCCACCGGGCAGGAGCACGGCGGCGACGGCGGCGTCCGAGAAGAGCGCGTGGGAGACGATCTGCTGGGTGTCCACCCGGGCCGACGAGGGTTGCAGGTGCAGGCTGGTCAACTCGGCGCAGAGCAGCAGCGCCGGGCGGCCCCGGGAGACCACGAAGTCACTCGCCGCACCCAACCCGGGCAGGGCCGCGTAGCACCCCATGTGACCGACGAACATCCGCTGCGTCGTCGGGGACATACCCAGGTCACGGGCGAGCAGGATGTCCAGCCCCGGGGTGGCGTACCCGGTGCAGGAGCAGACCACGAAAAGACCGACGTCCCCGGCGTCCAGGCCGGCCGAGGTCAGCGCACGGCCGACCGCCTCCTTGCCCAGCGGCAGCGCCTCCACCTGGTAGCGGCGCATCCGCCGCTCGGTCGGCCAGTCCGAGACGTCCTCGATCAGCGGACTCACCGCCGCCTGCCGGCAGGTCACCCCCGAGTTCGCGAAGATCCGCTCGGCGAGCGCCCGGGTGGTGCCGGAGTAGTGCCGGGAGAAGAACTTGTCCCATAGTTCCTGCTGGTCGGCCGAGGGCGGATGAGCCGTACCCACACCCGCGATCACCGGTACGGTCACCGTCCCACCTTCCGCTCGCTCGGGCTCCTCACGCTCACCAACGAGGAGCCGACCCGTCACGGTCCGGGTCACCGCCGAGCGCGGCGATCCCCAACCAGTCGGCGCAGACATCGGAGGTGGCCGGGTGCAGTGATCCGCAACGGGCGTCCCGGTAGAGGCGCTCCAACGGGTGACCACGCCGGGTGGCGGAGGTGCCGGCCGCCTCCAGCATGGACGCGGCAACCTCCGCCGCAGTCGTACCGGCCAGCAGCTTGGCCCGCCACACCCAGCGGTTCGTCTCGGCGTCACCCGGCGCCTCGTCCACCCGACGGGCCGCCTCGGTGACCGCGAGCTGCGCCGCCGCCACCGCCGCGTCGGCCCGCCCCAACCGGGCACGGACCGCCGGCAGATGCGTCAGACCCCGGGCGTGCAGGTGTTCCGCCGCCGCGTCGATCGACGCCTGCGCCACCCCGACGTAGACGGCGGCGTAGCTGGCCACCAGCCAGTGCGGCATCAGCTGGGCGACCACCAGGGCCAGGCCCTCCACCCCGCCGAGCAGCCGGTCGGCGGGCACGGTGACGTCCAGGTGCAGGTCGTGCGAGGCGGTCGCGCGCATGCCGAGCGCGTCCCAGGTCGGCTCGACGGTCAGACCGTCACCGGCCGGGACCAGGAACTGCGAGACCACCGACGGGTCGGCCGCGCTCCGGGCCGCCACCAGGTAACCGTCGGCGTGACCGGCACCCGAGCAGAAGGTCTTGCTGCCCTTGATCCGCCAGCCGCCGTCGACCGGCTCGTAGACCGTGGTGAGCTGGGACAACCGGGCACCGGCGCCGCGCTCGCTCATCGCGACCGCGTACCACGCGCCCTCGGCCGCCGCCCGCAGCAACCGGTCGCGGGCGGCGAGCGCCTCCTCCGGTACGCCCAACGCCTCGGCCAGTTCCTCGGTGACCGCGCCCAGGGCGCCGGTGACCGAGGCGTGCATGTTGAACACCAGCGCCGTGGCGCCGTTGCCCCGCGCCAGTTCGGTGGCGACGGCCGCGTACCCGGCGAACGTCGCCCCGATGCCGCCCAGCTCGGCGGGGACCATCAGCCCGAACAGCCCGGCCGCACCGAGATCGGCGAAGTCGTCGACCGGGAACGAACCGTCCCGGTCGTGCTCCGCCGCCCGGGCGGCCAGCCGGGGCGACAGCCTCCGCGCGGCGTCCCACGCTTCACTCATGCCGGCACTCCGCTGCGCTGCGTGCCGCCATGAGACACCCACGCACCGAGCCGACGACTCGCTCGCTGACGCTCGCTCATGCCGGCACTCCGCTACGCTCCGCGCCGCCATGAGACACCCACGCACCGAGCCGACGACTCGCTCGCTGACGCTCGCTCATGGAACCCCCTTCTCGGCTTCCCTTACCCCCGCCCGGACCGGCTACCCGCCGTACACCCCGCGTCCCTGGTAGAGCACGGCCGGCGAACCGGTCGGCACGATCCGCGGCGTCTGGCCGGGTGGGGTCGCCGCGCCGCGTACCTGCCGGAGCAGCCAGCGCAGCAGGCCCGGCACCGCCGGACGGACACCCCGGACCCGCAGGTCCACACCGTGCAGGGCGCACTCGGCCACCAGCTCACGATGGTCCACGAACAACCGTGGGTCGTGGATGCCGCGCGGCACGGTCGGCAGCCGTTCGGCGATGCGGACCGCGACCAGCCGACACAGCGCGGTGTCGTTGAGCGTGTCCAGCACCAGCAGCCCGCCGGGACGCAGCAGGCGACACGCCTGCGCCACCACGGCCCGCCAGTCGGGTACGTGTTCCAGCAGCTCACCGGCGGCCACCACGTCGGCGCAGCCGTCGACGAGGGGCACCCGGGTGGCGTCGCCGTTGACCACCGTCACGCCGTGCGCGGCGGCCTGGTTCAGCGCGGAGCGGGTCAGGTCCACCCCCACGTGCCGGTAGCCCTTGCCGACCAGGTGCGGGGCGAGCAGACCGGCGCCGCACCCGAGGTCGACCAGGAGCGCGTCGGGCCGCGTCGCCGGTGGGACCATCGCCGCCCGCGCCTCGGCCAGCCAGTGCAGCATGGCGAACGCGCCGTCCGGTCGCCACCATTCGCCGGCCAGGTCGTCGTACTGACGCGGGTCGTTGCGGGGCAGGCTCAGGCCGGCGTCACGCATTCACCGAGCGTGGCACGACTAGCCGGTAACGACCAGACTTCCGTTATGTCGTCCACGGTGTTAGGGCTGGTCAGAGCGAGCCATCCGGAACCGACGGCGGCCGTCACCACAGTGGCCGGTCTGCTCGCGGCCGGCGTCGGGCATCCGCCCGGCGGGATCGCCGTGGTGGCGCTGACCGTGGCGGCGAGCCAGTTCGCGGTGGGGTGGACGAACGACGCGCTCGACGCCGACCGGGACGCCGCGGTGGGGCGTACCGACAAGCCGGTGGCCGCCGGTGCGGTCAGCCGGCGGGTCGTCGCGGTGGCCGCCGTGCTGGCCGCCGCCACCACCGTGGCGCTGGCCCTGACCACGAACCCGGCCGCAGCCCTCTGCGCCGTCGTCGCGCTGGTCTCGGCCCTGCTGTACGACTGGCCGCTCAAGTGGACCCCGGTCTCGGTGCTGCCGTACGCGATCTCCTTCGGCGCGCTGCCCGCCTTCGTGGTGCTGGCGCTGCCCGGCGCGCCGACGCCGCCGGGGTGGCTGGTCACCGCAGCGGCCCTGCTCGGCGCCGGTGCGCACTTCGCCAACGTGCTGCCCGATTTCGCCGACGATGCCCGGACCGGGGTGCGCGGTCTGCCGCACCGGGTGGGTCCGGCGGGCAGCCGGGCGGCCGCCGTCGGGCTGCTCGTCGCGGCGACCGTCACGCTGGTGCTGGGTCCGCCCGGTCCGCCGTCCGGCCTGGGCCTCGCGGCGGTCGTCGCCGCCGTGGTCATCCTGGTTCTCGCCTGGTACGCCGGACGCACCGCCGACCGACCCGGCGCCCGCTCGGCGGCGGCCTTCCGGGCGGTCATGCTGGTCGCCCTGATCGATGTCGTCCTGCTGGTCACGAGCGGTCGACTGGTCTGACCACGTCCCCCGGCAGGTGGCAGCACCGGGTCGCCGTGCGGGCCACGATCAGCTCCAACTACGCTGGGAAGCGGTCTGTGCGGGGGCATGGCCAGCGGTTCCGGCGACGGCGCCGGGTGTGATCGTGACGAGGAGGACCGACGTGACGCGCTCGATCAGGGGTTCCCGGCGGGCTGCCGTACTGCTGCCCGGGATCGCGGCGGCAGCCGGGATGCTGCTGCTGTCGGGATGCGGCACCGGTCAGATCTCCGAGACGGCGAACAAGGTCCCGTCGATCCAGGGCGTCGACCTCCAGGCCGAGGACGGCCGGTACGGCGTCCGCAGCGTGCTGATCTCGTACCCCGGTGTCGAGGGCTACCAGGCCGGCGACGACGCGATCCTGAACGCGCTCTTCTACAACGACTCGCCCGACCCGGTCACCGTGACCGTCACCTCGTCGGACGCCCGCGAGGTCGTGCTCACCACGGTCCAGGCCGCGACCAGCCCCTCGCCCAGCGCCTCGCCCTCGCCGACCGGCTCCCCGTCGCCGGACCCGTCCCCGGAGGGCACCCCCTCCCCGGGCAGTTCCCCGTCGCCGGACGAGACGCCCTCCCCCGACGAGACGCCCTCCCCGGACGAGACCGAGTCGTCGGCCGGCGGCCCGGCCCGGATCGAGATCCCGCCGCTGAGCTACGTGCAGCTCAACACCGAGGGCGAGCAGGTGCTCCAGCTCCTCGGGCTCAACTCGGCACTGCTCGCCGGTCAGAACGTCACGATCAGCTTCGACTTCGGCGACGGCAACACGATCACCAGCCCGGCCCCGGTGGCCGTGCCGCTCAGCCCGGCTCCGCCGCCGTCGCCGATCATCGAGCGGCACACCGAGTTCGAGGGCGAAGGCGGGCACTGACCCGTCCTGCCGGAATGTCCGACGGCACCGTCGGCGTGGTGAACCCATGCCGGCGGTGCCGTCGTCGTACCGGGGGGTTAGCGTCGCTCGGGTGAGCATCTCCCGATCGACCCCGGCCCGGGGAGCGGGTGGCGGGCGCGGCAGGGCCGCCGCTCGCGAGCCCCGCCCCGCGTACGAGTGCGACGCCTGCGGGCACCAGCCACCCAAGTGGGTGGGCCGCTGCCCCGAGTGCGGCGAATGGGGCTCGGTGGTCGAGTGCACCGTCACCGGCCCGACCGTCTCCGGCCGTGTGGTCAGCTCCCGGATGCCCGCCGAGCCGGCCCGCCCCATCGCCACCATCAGCGCCGCACCGGCCCGCGCCCGCCCCACCGGCGTCAGCGAGCTGGACCGGGTGCTCGGCGGCGGGCTGGTGCCCGGGGCGGTGGTGCTGCTCGCCGGTGAGCCCGGGGTCGGCAAGTCCACCCTGCTGCTCGACGTCGCCCAGCAGTGGGCCGTCGGCGCGGGCAGCCCCTCGCTGGTGGTCAGCGGCGAGGAGTCGGTCAGCCAGGTGCGCCTGCGGGCCGAACGCATGGGCACCCTGCACGACCAGCTCTACCTCGCCGCCGAGAGCGACCTCGCGGCGGTGCTCGGCCACCTCGACGCGGTCAAGCCGGGCCTGCTGGTGCTCGACTCGGTCCAGACCATCTCCACCACCGGCACCGAGGGCGTGCCGGGCGGGGTGACCCAGGTGCGGGCGGTCACCGCCGCACTGGTGGCGGTCGCCAAGGAGCGCGGCATCGCGACCGTGCTGGTGGGGCACGTGACCAAGGACGGGCAGGTGGCGGGTCCCCGGGTGTTGGAGCACCTGGTCGACGTGGTGCTGCACTTCGAGGGCGACAAGCACTCCTCGCTGCGGATGGTGCGCGGCGTCAAGAACCGGTTCGGCGCCGCCGACGAGGTGGGCTGCTTCGAGATGCACGAGGGCGGCATCAGCAGCCTCGCCGACCCGTCCGGGCTGTTCCTTACCCGCTACAGCGAGCCGGTGCCGGGCACCTGCGTGACGGTGGCGATGGAGGGACGCCGGGCACTGGTGACGGAGGTGCAGGCGTTGATCGGTGCCGCCGTGGCCGGTTCGCCCCGGCGTACCGTCTCCGGGCTGGACTCGGCCCGGCTGGCGATGGTGCTGGCGGTGCTCCAGCGCCGCACCGAGCGGCTCACCCTGCACGACCGGGAGGTCTTCGCGGCCACCGTCGGCGGCATCCGGGTGGTGGAGCCGGCGGCGGACCTGGCGGTCGCGCTCGCGGTCGCCTCCGGCGGCCTGAACCTGGCGATCGCGCCGCACCTGGTGGCGATCGGCGAGGTCGGCCTGACCGGCGAGGTACGCCGGGTGGGAGCGGTGCCGCGCCGGCTGTCCGAGGCGGCCCGGCTCGGGTTCCGGCTGGCCCTGGTGCCGCCCGGTTGCGGCCCGGCGAGCACCGGCGCCGGCCCGGAGCAGATGCGGGTGGTGGAGGTGGGCGACGTCCGGGCGGCGTTGCAGGCCGCAGCCCGGGCCTCGGCGGAGTGAGCCGCGTCTCCGACGGACGGGACGGACGGCACGGGCCGAATCGTGACACATCCCAGTAACCACGGGAGCACCCACCGCAGGGCAGTCCGTAGACTGTGCCCGTGCCGATCGACCGCGAAGCCACCAAGCCTGCCGGCGCGACACCCCACGCCCGCACCGGTGCCGTGGGCTCGCCCGCTCGTCCGATCAGCGTCAGCGTGACCGGAGGCGGCAGCGTCGGCGACCCGCTGCGCGCGAATCTGGCGCTGATGGCACCGGGCACCGCGCTTCGCGACGGCCTGGAGCGCATCCTGCGCGGTCGCACCGGCGCACTGATCGTCCTCGGGTACGACAAGGTGGTCGAGGGTCTGTGCACCGGCGGTTTCCCGCTGGACGTCGAGTTCTCCGCGACCCGGGTCCGTGAGCTGTGCAAGATGGACGGCGCGGTGGTGCTCTCCAGCGACGGCACCCGCATCGTCCGGGCCGCGGTGCACCTGATGCCCGACCCGACGATCCCGACCGAGGAGTCGGGCACCCGGCACCGCACCGCCGAGCGGGTCGCCCGGCAGACGGGCTACCCGGTGATCTCGGTCAGCCAGTCGATGCGGATCATCAGCCTCTACGTCAACGGCCAGCGGCACGTGCTGGACGACTCGGCGGCCATCCTGTCCCGGGCCAACCAGGCGCTGGCCACCCTGGAGCGCTACAAGCTCCGGCTGGACGAGGTCTCCGGCACCCTCTCCGCGCTGGAGATCGAGGACCTGGTCACCGTCCGGGACGCGGTCGCCGTGGTGCAGCGGCTGGAGATGGTCCGCCGGATCGCCGACGAGATCGCCGGCTACGTGGTCGAGCTGGGCACCGACGGCCGACTGCTCGCCCTGCAACTCGACGAGCTGATGGCCGGCGTGGACGCCGACCGCACCCTGGTCATCCGGGACTACCTGCCCACCGGCCGTAAGCCCCGCACCCTCGACGAGGCCCTGGTCGAGCTGGACCTGCTCAGCGCCACCGAGCTGATCGACCTGGTCTCCGTCGCCAAGGCGATCGGTTACCCGGCCGCGTCCGACGCGCTGGAGGCAGCGGTCAGCCCGCGCGGCTTCCGGCTGCTGGCCAAGGTGCCCCGACTGCCGGTGGCGGTGGTGGACCGGCTGGTGCTGCACTTCGGCAGCCTCCAGCGGCTGCTCGGCGCGACGGTCGAGGACCTCCAGGCCGTCGAGGGCGTCGGCGACGCGCGGGCCCGGGGCGTACGCGAGGGGCTCTCCCGGCTCGCCGAGGCGTCCATCCTGGAACGCTACGTCTGACCCGGGCCGCGATCACCGGCCCGGCCCGGTCCCGCCCGGTCAGCCCGTCAGACGGATCTTGGCCGGCTGGCTCAGCCGGGTCCCCACCCGCGCGAAGACCTCGTACGTCCCGGCCTGCACGACCGGGCCGTTCGCCACTCCCTCGGCGCACCGGCTGCTGTCCTTGCCGTTCCAGCCGACCTGGTAGGAGCGCTCGAAGCCCGGCGTGAAGGACTGCGTGTCCGACCCGGAGGCGGCACCGCAGGTGTCCGAGGACCAGACCACCTCGGCGCCGGACTTGATGAAGATCTCCTGCGCGTCCGCGCCGACGTCCCGGCTGCACGTCCGCTCCGACCGGTTGCGGATCTTCAGATGCAGATCGACGGCGGCGCCGCGCACCACCTCGCCGGGCAGGGCCTGGGCGGTCACCACGATCTCACTGTCGGTGCAGGTTCCGTCATCGGTCGAGGTGTTGTTGACCGGCGGGTCGTTACTGAGCGACGGCTCGGTCGACGGACTGGAGGCCGGGTCACCGGAGGGCGTCGTCGGACCGGTCCCGGCGTCGCCCGACGGAGGCGAGCCGGTCTCCGGGGTCAACACCGACCCGGTCGGCTCCGGCGTACCGGTCGACACCCCGGGATCGGGCTGACCGTCGCCGGTCGCACCGGGCTCGCTGCTCTGCCCGTTACAGGAGTAGAGCACGACAACCAGCAGGAGCAGGACCGCGCCGAGCACGACGGCACGACGCCGCCAGTACACCGCGGGAGACAGGGGGCCGACCGTCAGACGCATGATGCCCCCACCGTAGCGGTGTCGCACGCGACGGACGGTAGCGACGCGCCGGGGTCGACCGGACCCATCGGAACCCACCCTCCATTCACGACGGTGCGGGGCGTCGGCAGCGCCGATTCGTCACTCACCGTATCGACCCGCCCTCGGTCAGAGATACACCTTGCGTTGGTAGATCGCGTGCGCGCCGGCCACCCGGTCCAGGAACAACAGCCCGGCGCAGTGGTCGATCTCGTGTTGCAGGGCCCGCGCCTCGAAACCGTCGGTGACCAGGCGAACCAGCTCGCCGCTGCCCGGCAGCGTCCCCTCGACCACGAGCCGGCTGGCACGCTTGACGTCACCGGTCAGGTCCGGCACCGACATGCACCCCTCCCGGCCCGCCTTCCACCGGGTCGCCTCGACCACCCGGGCGTTGCAGAGCGCGAACGTGCCGTGCACCGTGACCGCCTTGGAATGGCCCGTCACGTTGACCGCGAACACGTGTGCCCCCACCCCCACCTGCGGTGCGGCCAGGCCGACGCAGCCGGGCGAGACCCTCATGGTGGCGATCAGGTCGGCCGCCAGCCGGACGGTCTCCTCGGCGGTGGGGTCGACCTCCGCGCCGGCCCGGCTGAGCACCGTGTGCGGGGCGGAGACCACCGGCAGCACCGCTCCGGTGCCCAGGGACTCGGGCGTCCACTCCCCCAGCCCGGCGTACGCCTCGGCGGTCAGGTCCGGCGTACCCGCGTCGCCGCTCACAGCAGATCCGGTTCGGCGGGACGGAGAGTGACGTCGACACCGAGATTCGTGGCGGCCCCGGCCAGCCGGGCGGCGAGCGGCTCGGCCGCGCCCGGGGGCACCTCGACCTCCGCCACCACCACGTAGAGCGACCCCACCAACCGGGTACTCAGGTCGGTGACGTTACCGCCGGCCTCGGTCAGCACCCGGGTCATCGCGGCCACGATGCCCATCCGGTCCGCCCCGTGCACCGCCACCACGTACGGCTCCCCGGCCGGAGCCGTCTCCCCGTCGGGCGTCACCTCGCGTACGGTGGCCAGCAGTTGACCGTCGGCGGTCAGCGTGACCAACGCGGCCTCCACCTCGGCGGCGGCCGGGCCCACACAGATGAGGGTCATCGCGAAGTGTCCGCGCAGCCGGGTCATGGTGCTGTCGGTGAGGTTCGCCCCGAGTCGGGCCAGCACCTCGGCGACGTCGGCCACGATGCCGGGTCGGTCCCGGCCGATGACGGTGATCGCGAGCTCGTTCATCCGGGCATTCTCCCCGATCCACGTCCGCCGACGGTGGCGGCCCGCCCGGACCGTCCAGTCGGCGGAATCCGGCACCCGTGGCATGATCGGCGACGCGATGACAGAAACCACCTTCGCCGGCCAGGTGAGCCGGTGGTACGAGCGCAACGCGCGGGACCTGCCGTGGCGCCATCCCGACGTCAGCCCGTGGGCCATCCTGGTCAGCGAGGTCATGCTCCAGCAGACCCCGGTGGTCCGGGTACTGCCCGCATGGGAGGCGTGGCTGGCACGCTGGCCCACGCCGGCGGCACTGGCGCAGGACACCCCGGCCGAGGCGATCCGGATGTGGGGGCGGCTCGGCTACCCCCGCCGGGCGGTCCGGCTGCGGGAGTGCGCGGTCGCCGTCGTGGAGCGGCACGGCGGCCAGGTCCCTGATCAACTGGAGCAGTTGCTCGCCCTGCCCGGGGTCGGCACGTACACGGCGCGGGCGGTGGCGGCCTTCGCGTACGGGCAGCGGCATCCGGTGGTCGACACCAACGTGCGGCGGGTGGTCTGCCGCGCGATCGCCGGGGAGCCGGACGCCGGCCCGGCGACCCGACCGGCGGACCTGGTCGCCACCGAGGAACTGCTGCCGATCGAACCGGCGGCCGCCGCCCTGGCCAGCGCCGCCTTCATGGAGCTGGGCGCGGTGGTCTGCACCGCCCGCTCGCCTCGCTGCGGTGTCTGCCCGGTCGAGGCGACCTGTGCGTGGCGGGCGTCCGGCCAGGTCGCCCCGGACGGCCCGACGCGCCGTCCGCAGCGGTACGCCGGCACCGACCGCCAGGTACGCGGCCTCCTGCTCGGGGTGCTGCGCGAGGCGACCGGCCCGGTGCCGCACCAACGCCTGGACCAGGTCTGGTCGGACGACGTGCAGCGGGCGCGGGCACTGGCCGGTCTGGTGACCGACGGTCTGGTCGAGCCGGTCGGCGAAAGCGCGTTCCGCCTGGTCGGCGACGGTCCACCGGCCCCGGTCCCGACCTGATCGCAGTAGCGGGCCGGCTCCCGGGTAAGGAGCCGGCCCGCAGAGTTCTGCCTGGTGTGGCAACCGATCCGTCCCGGTATGCCGGCCCGGTCGGTGTCGCTCGGTCAGGCGGAGTAGCCGCGGCTGGCGATCCAGTCCGCCAGCACCTCGGTGTCCATCCAGTACTCGGCCTTGGCGGGATCCGCCGAGTCGGCGATCTTCACCTGGCTGCCGCCGTCCCGATAACCGGTCACCGAGATGTAGTGGCCGGACTCGAACGAGTGGCTGCCTCCGCCGAGGTCGACTGCGGTGCCGAAGACGTTGGCCACCACGCTCCGGTCGTCGTCGACGGTACGGACGATGTCCTCGCGCAACCGCTCGGTCTCGGCCTCGTCGGCGACCTGGCCGGGGATCTCCACGGTGCGGTAGACGTCCTTACCGGCCTTGTTGTTCAACGCCTTGGTGATCACGAACGCCGAGTCGGTGCCCCGCTCGGTGGTGCCCATCTCGCGGGCCAGGTCGTCCTGCGAGACGTCCTTGTCCATCACGCTGAGGGCGTTCCGCACCGCGGCCGGACCGCAGTAGTAGAAGTTCGGCTGGGCCTGGTAGCGGACCTTCAGCTGCCGCTCGCCCTTGCCGTGGCCGCGCTCCGTCACGGTGGCCAGGGCGTCGGTGCTGTTCGTCGCCCCCACCGCGGCCATCGGACCGCTGATCATCCCACCGGCACAGACGGCACCGGCGGCGGTCAGCGCGGCCTTACGCATCAATGTCGTCATGGTCATTCCTCCAGCTCGGGGGATCGACACGACACCCGGGACTGCGGAGAGGGTGGATGCCGCGTCGGAGGGAAGAAGCAGGTGACACCACGAACGGTGGGGTGCCCCGCCATGGGTGCAACGGCTCGGATAGGCCACACATTCCGGGCTTACCGGGCGTACGCCGATCCCGCTCTGCGGTGCGCCGCGACTACCTGGCCACCAGAGCCACCACGGCCACCCCCGGTGCAACCGCTCGGGGTGCCGACCCATGCCCGGCGGCCGGGTGACAGGGTCCTTCCGGCGCCCTCGTTGAGCGGAATGTAACCAGGTGCGCTGAAGCATCCGACTGTCCGGTTCGAGGATCCGCACCGAAGCGGCGACACACGACGGCGGCCCGGTGGCAGGTGCCACCGGGCCGCCGCTGGTCGAACCAGCCGACTACCTACTCGTCTGCGCCTGCCGCGGCGGTGCTGCCGCCGAGGTCGGCCGGGACCGCGTCCGGCACGGTAACCGGCCGGTCGGAGCCCTTGAAGACGAGCTTGGACTTGTCGATGTCGTTCGGGTCGCCCTCGCAGTCGACCACCACGATCTGACCGGGGGTCAGCTCGTTGAACAGGATCCGCTCGGACAGGTTGTCCTCGATGTCGCGCTGGATCGTGCGACGCAGCGGCCGAGCGCCGAGGACCGGGTCGAAGCCCTTCAGCGCCAGGTACTTCTTGGCGTTGTCGGTCAACTCGAGACCCATGTCCTTGTTGCGCAGCTGGGTCTCGATCCGGGCGATCATGATGTCCACGATCTGGAGGATCTCGTTCTGACGCAGCTGGTGGAAGACGATGGTGTCGTCGATGCGGTTGAGGAACTCGGGCCGGAAGTGCTGCTTGAGTTCGTCGTTGACCTTCTGCTTCATGCGGTCGTAGTTGGACTCGGAGTCCTCCGACTGCTGGAAGCCGAGCGAGACCGCCTTGGCCACGTCCCTCGTGCCGAGGTTGGTGGTCAGGATGATGACCGTGTTCTTGAAGTCCACGATCCGGCCCTGACCGTCGGTGAGCCGACCGTCCTCCAGGATCTGGAGCAGCGTGTTGAACACGTCCGGGTGGGCCTTCTCGATCTCGTCGAAGAGGACCACCGAGAACGGCCGACGCCGCACCTTCTCGGTCAGCTGCCCGCCCTCGTCGTAGCCGACGTAGCCGGGAGGCGCACCCACGAGCCGCGACACGGTGTACCGGTCGTGGAACTCGGACATGTCCAGCTGGATCAGGGCGTCCTCGCTGCCGAACAGGAACTCGGCGAGCGCCTTGGACAGCTCGGTCTTACCGACGCCCGACGGGCCGGCGAAGATGAACGAGCCCGACGGACGCTTCGGGTCCTTCAGGCCGGCGCGGGTACGCCGGATCGCCTTCGAGACCGCCTTGACCGCGTCCTCCTGCCCGATGACGCGCTTGTGAAGCTCGTCCTCCATGCGCAGCAGGCGCGAGGTCTCCTCCTCGGTCAGCTTGTAGACCGGGATGCCCGTCCAGTTGCCCAGCACCTCGGCGATCTGCTCGTCGTCGACCTCACTGACGACGTCGAGGTCGCCGGCCTTCCACTCCTTCTCCCGCTGCGCCTTCTGGCCCAGCAGCTGCTTCTCCTTGTCGCGCAGCTGAGCGGCGCGCTCGAAGTCCTGCGCGTCGATCGCGGACTCCTTGTCCCGGCGCACCTGGGCGATCCGCTCGTCGAAGTCACGCAGGTCCGGCGGCGCGGTCATCCGGCGGATCCGCATCCGGGCCCCGGCCTCGTCGATCAGGTCGATCGCCTTGTCCGGCAGGAACCGGTCGGAGATGTACCGGTCGGCCAGCGTCGCCGCCGCCACCAGCGCCGCGTCCGTGATGCTCACCCGGTGGTGCGCCTCGTACCGGTCCCGCAGGCCCTTGAGAATCTCGATGGTGTGGGCCAGCGAGGGCTCACCCACCTGGATCGGCTGGAAACGACGCTCCAACGCGGCGTCCTTCTCCAGGTGCTTGCGGTACTCGTCCAGCGTCGTCGCGCCGATGGTCTGCAGCTCACCACGGGCCAGCATCGGCTTGAGGATGCTCGCCGCGTCGATCGCGCCCTCGGCGGCGCCCGCACCGACCAGGGTGTGGATCTCGTCGATGAACAGGATGATGTCGCCCCGGGTGCGGATCTCCTTGAGCACCTTCTTCAGGCGCTCCTCGAAGTCACCCCTGTAGCGGGAGCCCGCCACCAGCGCACCCAGGTCGAGCGTGTAGAGCTGCTTGTCCTTCAGCGTCTCGGGCACCTCGCCCTTGATGATCTTCTGGGACAGGCCCTCCACCACGGCGGTCTTGCCGACGCCGGGCTCACCGATCAGGACCGGGTTGTTCTTGGTCCGGCGGGAGAGCACCTGCATCACCCGCTCGATCTCCTTCTCGCGCCCGATCACCGGGTCGAGCTTGCCCTCCCGGGCCGCCTGGGTCAGGTTCCGCCCGAACTGGTCGAGCACCAGGCTGGTCGACGGGGCCGCCTCGCCCGGGGCGGTGCCGGCGGCGGCCGGCTCCTTGCCCTGGTAGCCGGAGAGCAGCTGGATCACCTGCTGGCGGACCCGGTTCAGGTCGGCGCCCAGCTTCACCAGCACCTGCGCGGCCACGCCCTCGCCCTCGCGGATGAGACCGAGCAGGATGTGCTCCGTGCCGATGTAGTTGTGGCCGAGTTGCAGAGCCTCGCGCAGCGACAGCTCCAACACCTTCTTGGCCCGCGGCGTGAACGGGATGTGCCCGCTCGGCGCCTGCTGGCCCTGGCCGATGATCTCCTCCACCTGCTGGCGGACGCCCTCCAGCGAGATCCCCAGGCTCTCCAGGGCCTTCGCCGCGACGCCCTCGCCCTCGTGGATCAGGCCCAACAGGATGTGTTCCGTACCGATGTAGTTGTGGTTGAGCATCCGGGCCTCTTCTTGGGCCAGGACGACAACCCGTCGCGCTCGGTCGGTGAACCGCTCGAACATGCCCTCGTGCTCCTCACGTGCCGTGCGCACTCGATCTTGGTGGTCAAGACTCTCGGCGGGGCCGGATACGCAAGCGCCCGGGACGGGCGTCCGCGCCTCTTTACTCTATCGCCGCGGACCGACTCGGCTGACCTCGTGTGTCTCCGACGATGGCCCGGTACGCGTCGTTTTGCACAACCCTCCACGCTCAACGGGTGTTCCGGGCATGGTGCGTGTACGCGCAGAGCGAAATTCGAGCACGAGCCGGGGGCCGCCGGAAGCACCGCACGGAGCCCTCCCGACACCGGACGGTCACCCCTCGCCCGTTGTCCACAGGCTGTGGACAACCCGTCCACCGGCTGTGGACAACGGGCGGCGCGACCCGTACGGCCGGACGACCGCGCCGGCCCGGAGAGGCGCTCCGAACCGGCGTGGCGGACGGCCTGGTCTCAGTGACCGGCCTTGGAGTGGTACTCGTCGACGATCTCCTGGGGGATCCGGCCCCGGTCCGAGATCTCCTTGCCGGCCTTGCGGGCCCAGGCGCGGATGGCCTTGTTCTGCTCGCGGTCCGCCGTGGCGCCGCCCCGGCCCCGGGCGGCACGCCCACCGACGACCACACCGCCGCGTCCCACCTTCGACCCACCGGCGATGTACGGCGCGAATGCCTCACGCAATTTCTCGGCGTTCGAACCCGACAGGTCGATCTCGTACTGAACGCCGTCGAGCGCGAACTTGACAGTCTCGTCCGCGTCCCCGCCGTCCAGGTCATCGACCAGCCTCTGAATGATCTGCTTGGCCACGTCCCACATTCCTTTCGCGCAGGGTTCGGTGCACCTGCCAGTTACCAGAGCACAATAGCTCGTCAGATGCTTGTTACGTCAATGGGATCCGGTAACGCGGCGGAAAGTTCCGTGTCGACTACTCGGGGCGAACCAAGGGGAACAGGATGGTTTCCCGAATTCCAAGACCGGTCAGCGCCATCAGGAGCCGGTCGATTCCCATTCCCATGCCACCCGCCGGCGGCATTCCGTACTCCATCGCCCGGAGAAAGTCCTCGTCGAGCCGCATCGCCTCGTCGTCGCCACGGGCACCCAGCTGCGCCTGCGCGACCAGCCGTTCCCGCTGCACCACCGGGTCGACCAGCTCCGAGTACGCGGTGGCCAGTTCAACCCCGCGCACGTACAGGTCCCACTTCTCGGCCAGCCCCGGCTCCTCGCGGTGCCCACGCGTCAGCGGGCTGGTCTCCTCCGGGTAGTCCCGCACGAAGGTGGGTGCCACCAGGCCGGGCACGACCAACTCCTCGAACAGTTCCTCGACCAGCTTGCCCGACCCCCACCTGGGGTCGACGGTGAGGCCCACCTTGTCCGCGTACTCGACCAGGCGGCGGTGCTCGGTGCGGACCGTGACCTCGTCACCGAGTGCCTCGGAAAGCACGCCGAACAAGCTCACCGAACGCCACTCACCGCCGAGGTCGAACTCCTGACCGTCGGCGTGAGTGACCACCGTCGACCCGGCGACCGCCATCGCCGCCTGTTGCACGAGATTGCGGGTCAGTTCGGCCATCGTGTTGTAGTCGCCGTACGCCTCGTAGACCTCCAGCATCGCGAACTCCGGCGAGTGCGAAGAGTCGATGCCCTCATTACGGAAGTTACGGTTGATCTCGAAGACTCGCTCGACACCGCCGACCACGGCGCGCTTGAGAAACAGTTCCGGTGCGATTCGCAGATACAGGTCGGTGTCGAGTGCATTGCTGTGGGTCACGAAAGGACGGGCCGTCGCGCCACCGTGCAGCAACTGCAACATCGGGGTCTCCACCTCGAGGAAACCCGTGTCGTGCAGGGAATCGCGAAGACTACGGACCGCCGTTGCCCGCGTGCGTACCATCTGGCGGGCCTGCGGGCGCACGATCAGGTCGACGTAGCGCTGCCGGACCCGGGCCTCCTCGCTCAGCGGCTTGTGCGCCACCGGCAGCGGGCGCAGCGCCTTCGCGGTGGTCACCCACTCCTGCGCCAGCACCGACAACTCGCCCCGGCGGCTGCTGATCACCTCGCCGGTGACCCCGACGAGGTCACCGAGGTCGACCAGCCGCTTCCAGTCCTCCAGCCGCTCGGGGCCGACCCGGTCCAGCGAGAGCATCGCCTGGAGCTCGGTGCCGTCGCCGTCGCGCAGCGTGGCGAAACAGAGCTTGCCGGTGTTCCGTACGAAGATCACCCGGCCGGTCACCGACACCTGGTCGCCCGTCGCGGTGTCCGTCGGCAGGTCGGCGTAGCGTTCCCGCACCTGGGCCAGGGTGCTGGTCCGCAGGAAGCTGACCGGGTACGGCTCGACGCCGTCGGCGAGCATCCGGTCCCGCTTCTCCCGGCGGACCTTCATCTGCTCGGGAAGGTCGTCGGCGGGGTCGACTGGCACGGGGCTCTGCTGGGTCACGGCACGCTTCCTCAGTGGGAGATTTCGGGCGAGGTCAGGCCCGAGCGTACTCAAGCCCTCCGGCGGCCGTCGGCGGATAGCCTGCCGGTCATGACGCATCCCACCGAGGCCCGCTCGTTCGGTCCGGCGGCGGCCGACTACGACCGCTACCGGCCCCGCTACCCGGAGGCGGCACTGCGCTGGGCGCTGGACGGACTGGCCCGGCCCGCCCGGGTGGTCCGCCTGCGCCAGACCGTCACCGACTTCGGCGACGCCTTCGGCCCACCCGAGTGGGCCGAGTTCCCCCACACCACCACGCTGACCCGCGACGACCTACGGGGCCTGGTCCGGACCCGCTCCCACTACCTGACCGCCACCCCTGCCCGCCAGGCCGAGGTCGACCGCCAGGTCCGCCACCTCCTCGACACCCACCCCGCCCTGACCACCCGAGGCCCTATGACCCTTCCCTACCGCACCCTCACCGCCCGCACCCACAAACCCTGACCCACCACCACGAACTCACCGCCAAACCGCTCCACGCAGCACCAGGCGGTCGATGCCCGCGACCTCCATCTGTCCCCGACCCGCAGACCCGCCCCACCCCAACCGCCGCACGCACCCAACCGTCAGACGCACCGTCCCCACCCCACCGACCGCCTCACCGGAACGGACGACGCAGGCCCCCCGAGGGTTTCCGGGCCGCCCGACCGGCGCAGGGATCAAGCCTGACCGCCCGGAGCCGGTCGGGCGGCCCGGAAACCCCACCGCAACCAGGCCCACCGCAACCCCGCCCACCGCAACAACCAAGAACAAAAAGCGTCAGACGTTCCGCTCATACACCATGCGCAACCCGATCAACGTGATCATCGGCTCGTGATGAGTGATCGTCCGGCACTCGTTGAGCACCAGCGACGCCAGTCCACCGGTGGCGATGACCGCCTTGAGCTCGCCCAGCTCGGCGGCCATCCGCTCGACGATCCGGTCCACCTGGCCGGCGAAGCCGAAGTACAGCCCGGCCTGGAGGCACTCGACGGTGTTCTTGCCGATCACCGACCGGGGTCTGGTCGCCTCGACCTTGCGCAACTGGGCGGCGCGGGCGGCGAGCGCGTCGAAGGAGATCTCGATGCCGGGCGCGAACGCGCCACCGAGGAACTCTCCTCGACCACTGATAACGTCGAAGTTGGTGGTGGTGCCGAAGTCGACCACGATCGACGGTCCGCCGTAGAGGCTGTGGGCCGCCAGCGTGTTCACCACCCGGTCGGCCCCGACCTCCTTGGGGTTGTCGATGGCGAGCTGTACGCCGGTGCGGACACCCGGCTCGACGATGACGCTCGGCAGGTCGGCGTAGTAGCGGGTCAGCATGGTCCGCAGCGAGCGCAGGGCGGCCGGGACGGTCGAACAGGCGGCCACCCCGGTGATCTCGACCGCGTCCCCGGCGAGCAGACCCCGGAACATCAGGCCCAGCTCGTCGGCGGTGGATCGGGCGTCGGTCTTGATCCGCCAGTTGTGCACCAGCTTGTCACCGTCGAAGGTCGCCAGGACGGTGTTGGTGTTCCCGATGTCGATGCAGAGCAGCACGCACGAAGCCTAGACGGGTTCAGTCCGTACGCAGGTCCAGGGCGATGTCCAGGATCGGCGAGGAGTGGGTGAGCGCACCGACGGAGAGGAAGTCGACGCCGGTGGCGCCCACCTCGGCGGCGTCGGCGAGGGTGAGTCCGCCGGTCGCCTCCAACTCGGCCCGGTCGCCCACCGCCGCCACCACCGTGCGCAGTGTCGCCGGAGGCATGTTGTCCAGGAGCAGGAAGACCGCGCCGGCCTCCACCGCCTCCACCGCCTCGTCGAGGGTGTCCACCTCCACCTGCACCGGTACGTCCGGAAACGCCTCCCGGACCCGGCGGTAGGCGGCGGCGACACCACCGGCGGCGAACTTGTGGTTGTCCTTGACCATGGCGACGTCGTGCAGGCCCATCCGCTTGTTCGTGCCGCCACCGGCGCGGACCGCGTACTTCTCCAGGGCGCGTAGGCCGGGCGTGGTCTTGCGGGTGTCCAGGACCATCGCCTTGCTGCCGGCCAGGGCGTCCGCCCAGGCCCGGGTGTGGGTGGCGACGCCGGACATCCGGCAGAGCAGGTTCAGCGCGGTCCGCTCGGCCGTGAGCAGCACCCGGGTGGGGCCGGTGACCGTGGCGAGCACGTCGCCCCGCGCCACCCGCTCGCCGTCGCGGGCCACCAGCGACACCTCGACGGTACGTCCCGTCCCGGTCACCTCGCCGGCCAGCTCGAACACGGCGGCGGCGACGGCCAGCCCGGCGACCACCCCGTCGGCCCGGGCCACCAGGTCGGCGGTGTCGGTCTGGGTGGCCGGGATGGTGGCGACGCTGGTGACGTCGAGCAGGTCCGGACCGAGGTCCTCGACCAGCGCCGCCTCCACGATCCGGCGCACCTCCGCCGGGTCGAGCCCGTTCTCGTGCAGCATCCGTGCCGTGTCCGCCATCAGCTCTCCTCCCACCGGGTCGTCAACCGGCCCTGCGCGCCTATCGCGCCGACCAGGTGCCCCTGCCATCGCTCGTCGGCCGCCCCGTGGTCCTCCCGCCAGTGGCAGCCACGGGTCTCCTGCCGCGCGTACGCGGCGGCGACCAGCGTGGCGGCCACCGTGAGCAGGTTGGTCGCCTCCCAGTCGGCGGTACGCGGGGTGCCCCGGCCGGCGCCCAGGTCGACCAGTTCGGCGGCGGTCGCGGCGAGCGTGCCGGCGGAGCGGAGCACACCGGCGCCCCGGGTCATCGCCTGTTGCAGCCTCGGGGTCGCCGCTGCCGGCGCCACCCAGCCGGTGCCGCCGCGCCACGCTCCGGTCTCCGCCGGGCGGGCCTGCTCGGGCAGGCCGGACGCGATGTCGTCGGCGATCCGCCGGGAGAAGACCAGCCCCTCCAGCAGCGAGTTGCTGGCCAGCCGGTTGGCGCCGTGCACGCCGGTGCAGGCGACCTCGCCGCAGGCGTACAGGCCGGGGATGGAGGTCCGGCCGCGCAGGTCGGTGCGTACGCCGCCGGAGGCGTAGTGGGCGGCCGGCGCGACCGGGATCAGGTCGGCTCCCGGGTCGACGCCGATGGCCAGGCACGAGGCGACGATGGTGGGGAAGCGTCGGGCCAGGAAGTCGCCGCCGAGGTGCCGGGCGTCGAGGTGGACGTGGTCCGCGCCGGTGTCCAGCAGGACCCGGTGGATGCCCTTGGCCACCACGTCCCGGGGCGCCAGCTCGGCGAGTTCGTGCTGGCCGAGCATGAACCGCTTGCCGTCGGCGTCCACCAGGTACGCACCCTCACCCCGCAGCGCCTCGGAGACCAACGGCTGCTGGGCGTGCCCGGCACCGGGTACCCGGGCGGCCGGCGGCACGATCAGCGCGGTCGGGTGGAACTGCACGAACTCCACGTCGGTGACCGCCGCGCCGGCCCGCATCGCGAGCGCCACGCCGTCGCCGGTGGAGACGGCGGGATTGGTGGTCGCCGCGAAGATCTGCCCCATCCCGCCGGTGGCCAGCACCACGGCGCGTCCGAGGATGGCGCCGACCCCGTCCTCGCTGCCCTCGCCGAGCACGTGCAGGGTGATGCCGCACGCCCGGCCCAGCCCGTCCGGGCCGTCGCCGGGGGCGCGGAGCAGGTCCAGCACCAGTGCGTGCTCGACGAGCCGGATCCACGGGTCGCGGCGTACCGACTCGTGCAGGGCGCGTTGGACCTCGGCGCCGGTCGCGTCGCCGCCGGCGTGCACGATGCGGTCGGCGCGGTGTCCGCCCTCGCGGGTGAGCATCAGCGAGCCGTCCGGGTGGCGGTCGAACTCGGCACCGATCCGCATCAGCTCGCGCAGTCGGGTCGGTCCCTCCTCGACCAGTACCCGCACCGCCGCCGGGTCGCAGAGGCCGACGCCGGCGATCTCGGTGTCCGAGGCGTGCATCGCCGGGGTGTCCGCCGGGTCGAGGACCGCCGCGATGCCGCCCTGGGCCCAGCGGGTCGACCCCTCGTCGATGTTGACCTTGGTGACCACCGTGACGTGCAGTCCGGCCCGGCGCAGGTGCAGCGCGGCGGTCAGCCCGGCCACCCCGGAGCCGACCACGATCACGTCGGTGGTCTCCACCCAGCCGGGCGCCGGGGCGGCCAGCAGGCTCGGCAACGTGGGCAGGCCGACGGTCGGGAGCTCCATGCCACCAGTCAACCCGAATGCGTCTCGGCTCGGACGGCGGGGGCCGGACGAGTGGTTCTTGCTACTTCGTCCGGACCGGCAGGCCGGCCGGACCGGCACCCTTGAGCGAGCCGGTCACCTTGCGGTCACCGAGCCACAGGTAGCAGCGGACCCCCCGGTCCCCGGCCCGCCACCGGCCGGCCCCCGGCGGCCGGACCACCAGGTCGCTGCGGAAGACCAGGTCCGTGTCGTTCGGTACGCCCGCGTAGCGCGCGATCACCGCACGGCAACCCTCGTAGAACGGCGCCCACTGGGCGCTGCGCGTCGGGTACGCCCGCTCGGGCGACTGCCACACCCCGACGAACTCGGCGTCGTGGCGCGTGGCGCAGTCCACCGCGACCAGGGTCTGCACCATCCTGTTCCGGTCGGTACGCGTCTGCTGGCAACCCAACCGCACCGGCGACGGTGCCCGGAGCGCGTCCCGCAGCGAACCGGTACGCAGCACCACCGTGGCCGCCGCCTCGGCCGTGGTCACCTCCATCAGGTCGCAGCGGTACCACCGCGAACCGGCGGCCCAGCCCAGCTCGGAGGGCACCGCCACGGCCAGCCGCAGCCGGCCGGCCCGCCAGTTGTCACCGACGAAGCCACTGGCCCGGTTGTCGCACTCGGCGAAGGCGGTCCGCAGTTCGGCGGAGCCCACGGCGGGCGGTGCGGCACGGTCGGCCGGCAACGCACCGACGTGCACCGTCTCCACCCGGTGCGGCTGCGCGCAGTCCACCGGCGCGTACGCGGCCAGCGAGACGGTGGGGGTGAACTCGGGCTCGTGGCAGACCTGGGCGGCCGGGGTGAACGGACCGGGTGGCGGCAGAGCCCCCCAGTCGTCGATCAGGTCACCGTCGAGCCCACCGGACCCGCTGCAGCCCACCAGCAGGGCCGCCACGGCGAAGGCCGCGACCAGGCTTCTCGTCGCACGCTGCATGACGCCGCCTCCCCCAGCCAGCGACCGTCTCCCGACGGCGCCCCCAGGGTAACCAAAAATGACCTTCCGGTGACAGACCGGATTCCCGGGCCTGTGTGTAAGGAGGGGACCCTTCCTATACACGAGGCGTTAGCAGGGGGCCCTTCCTTACACCGTGAGCGGGTTGGGGATGGGGGCGCCGGCGGTGCCGGGCGCGGCGGTCGCCGGGTCGGCGTCCAGCTCGACGATCCGGTTCTCGGCGTCGACGTGCACGACCCGAGGGTGGTACGACCGCGCCTCGGCGTCGTCCATCTGCCCGTACGAGATCAGGATCACCAGGTCGCCCGGGTGCACCAGGTGGGCGGCGGCGCCGTTGATGCCGATCACGCCGCTGCCCCGCCGCCCCGGGATCACGTACGTCTCCAGCCGGGCGCCGTTGGTGATGTCCACGATCGCCACCTGCTCGCCGGGTAGCAGGTCGGCGGCGTCGAGCAGATCCTCGTCGACGGTCACCGAACCGACGTAGTGCAGGTCCGCCTGGGTGACGGTGGCCCGGTGGATCTTCGACTTGAGCATGGTGCGGTACATCGGGAACGCCTTTCGCGAGCTGCGGGGTCAGGAGGTCGGGGCGAGCCGGACCGGAGCGTTGTCGATCAGCCGGGTCTCGCCCACCCAGGCCGCGACGAGCAGCCGGGCCGGACCTTCGACCGGGCCGGGCGCCAGATCGGGATCGGCGAGCACCAGGTAGTCCAGCCGGGCACCGGCGGCTGCGGCGCCGAAGGCCGCGTGCGCGGCGGTCAGCACCGCCCCGGCGTCCCCGCCGGCCTCGGCGGCGTCGGCACCGGCGCGCAGCGCCCGCGACAGGCTCAGCGCCGCCGTCCGCTCCGGGGCGGAGAGATACCGGTTGCGGCTGGACAGCGCCAACCCGTCCGGTTCCCGGACCGTCGGTACGCCGACCACCTCGACCGGTACGTCCAGGTCCCGGCACATCCGCCGGACCAGGGTCAACTGCTGGTAGTCCTTCTCACCGAAGAACGTCAGATCCGGCCGGGTGAGCTGGAGCAGCTTCATCACCACGGTCAGCACGCCGTGGAAGAACCCGGGTCGGCTGAGCCCCTCCAGGTCCTCGCCGAGCGGCCCCGGGTTGACCCGGACCGCCGGCTGGCCGCCGGGGTACATGTCCGCCACCGAGGGCGCGAAGACCAGGTCGGCCCCGGCCCGCCGGCACACCTCAAGATCAGTTTCCAGGGTACGCGGATAGCGGTCGAAATCCTCGTTCGGCCCGAACTGCAACGGGTTCACGAAGATCGTCACGATCACGTGGTCGACGCGGTCCCGGGCGGCCCGGATCAGCGTCTCGTGCCCGGGGTGCAGTGCCCCCATGGTCATCACCACCCCCACCGTGCCGGTGCGGGCGGACCGCGCCCGGGCCAGATCGGCCCGGCTGTGCACCAGTTCCGTCATCTCGTCCGCCTCCCTGGGCATCGGCCGGACCGCCCCGTCACCCGGTGTCACGCCGCCACTCCGGTCTGGTCCCGGCCGAGCACGCCGAGCAACGACTCGGCGTCCACCGGTCGCAGCCGGCCGGCGGCCACCGCCCGGTCGGCGGTACGCCGAGCCAGAGCCAGGTACGCGCCGACCGCCTCGGGCGCGGTGGCGGCGAGCGCGGCCAGGTGACGCTCGACGGTGCCCGCGTCACCCCGGGACACCGGGCCGGTCAACGCGTCGTCGCCCAGCCGTAGCGCGTTCTCCAGCGCGGCTCGCAGCAGCGGGGCCAGCACCTTCTCGGGTCGACCCACCCCGGCGTCCCGTAGCCGGTCGGCCGCCTCGTTGACCAGGGTCACCAGGTGGTTCGCACCGTGCGCCAGCGCCGCGTGGTACAGCGGCCGGTCGGCCTCCCCGATCCACTCGGGCACCCCGCCCAGATCCGTCACCAGCCGGGCGGCCAACGGCCGAAGCTCGGCCGGGGCGGTCACCCCGTACGAGATGCCGGGCAGCCGGCCGAGGTCGTCCGGCGTACCGGTGAACGTCATCGCGGGATGCAACGCCAGCGGTCGGGCACCGACCCGGACGGCCGGTGCCAGCACGGACAGGCCGTGCGCGCCGGAGGTGTGCGCGACCACCTGGCCCGGGTGCAACGCGCCGTCGGCGGCCAACGCGGCGACCACCCCGGCGAGCGCGTCGTCGGGTACGGCGATCAGCAGCAGGTCGGCGGCGGACCGGGCGACCGCCTCGGCGGGACGGCAGGCGGTGGCCGGCAGCAGCAACGCCAGCCGGGCCTGGGAGGCTCCGGAACGCCCGGTGGCGGCGACCACCCGGTGCCCGGCGGCGGCGAGCGCGGCGCCCAGCGTGGCACCGACCCGGCCGGCGCCGATGACGCCCACGGTGAGTACGGCACGGTTCACGACCTGGGCCGACGGGCCGGTCGCAGGCCGCCGAAGGGCGGCCGGATGGTGGCGCAGCGGTGCGCTCATGTCACGATCCAGTCCTCGAGATGGGTACCGGTCGGGGCAAGTATGCGTCGCTGACACGGATCTCAAACAAGGATGTGTGAAATCGTTCACCGACGCCGAGGAGGTACCCCGATGTCGATGCCTTGGCGGGCCGCCATGCAGCAGGCGCTCTACGGACCCTCGGGGTTCTTCGTCGCCGGTGCCGGGCCGGCGGCACACTTCCGCACCAGCGTGCACGCCTCCCCGGTCTTCGCCTCGGCGCTGCTGCGGTTGATCCACCACCTCGACGCGGCTCTCGGCTTTCCCGACCGGTTCGACGTGGTGGATGTGGGGGCGGGTCGGGGTGAGCTGCTCTGTTCGTTGGCTGTTGCGGTGGGGGTTTCCGGGGAGCCCACCCGCTCCGGGCGGTCAGGCTTGATCCCTGCGCGGGTGGGCTCCCCGGAAACCCTGACTTCCACGGCCGCCGTCCGTGCCGGAGGCTTCACCCCGGGGGTTGGGGGTACGGCGGGACGCGGGGAGGGTGGGACCGTCACGTCGGGGGGCGGGGGTCCGGGGGTTTCGTTGGTGGAGCGGGTGCGGTTCACTGCGGTCGAGGTGGCACCGCGACCGGATGATCTGCCCGAACAGATCGCCTGGACGGATGAGATCCCCGACGGCGTCACCGGGCTGCTGCTGGCCACCGAATGGCTGGACAACGTGCCGCTGGATCTGGCCGTCCACACCGAGGACGGCTGGCGCTACCTCCTCGTCGACCCGACGTCGGGCGAGGAGACGATAGGTGACCCGGTCAGCCCTACAGACGCCACCTGGCTCACCACCTGGTGGCCCCCACAAAACCAGCCCCACCCCACAGACCCACCGGACGGATCACCGGAGCTCGCCCTTGACCTCCCACCGGACGCGAACGCCGCCCCCCTCAGCCCACACAGCCCGACCGGGACGGGTTTCCGGGCAGCCCGACCGGCGCAGGGATCAAGCCTGACCGCCCGGAGCCGGTCGGGCTGCCCGGAAACCCCAACGGACCGCACCCTCACCGTCGAGCGCGCCGAGATCGGGCGGAGCCGGGACGAGGCGTGGGCCGCTGCGGTAGGCCACGTCGAGCGTGGGCTGGCCGTCGCGGTGGACTACGGGCACCTGCGTACGAGCCGGCCCTTCGAGGGGTCGTTGACCGGGTACCGGGGTGGGCGACAGGTGCCACCGGTGCCGGACGGGTCGTGTGACGTGACGGCGCACGTTGCCATGGACTCGGTCGCCTCTGCCGGTGAGCGGGTCGCGCGGTGTGCGTACTCCCTGGGGACTCAGCGGGAGGGGCTTCGGGCGCTCGGGGCCGACGGCGGGCGACCACCGTTGAGCCTGGCCTACCAGGATCCGGCCGGGTACGTGCGGGCGCTGGCCGAGGCGACGGCGGCGGCCGAACTGACCGATCCGGCCGGGCTCGGCGGGCATCTGTGGCTCTGGCAGCCGGTCGGGCTGGCCGTGGACCGGCTGCCACTGTGGTCCTGACGTTCATGGCACGATGGCGGGCATGACCACGGGCGACCTGCGCGAGCTGACCGTCGGCACCGGTGCCGGGCTGGTGGCGGGCACCGGTGGGGAGCAGCTCGGCACGGACATGGTGCTCAACATCGGGCCGCAGCACCCCTCCACCCACGGTGTGCTGCGGCTCAAGCTCGTCCTCGACGGCGAACGGGTGATCGCCGCCGAGCCCATCGTGGGCTACATGCACCGGGGCGCGGAGAAGCTGTTCGAGGTACGCGACTACCGGCAGATCATCGTGCTGGCCAACCGGCACGACTGGCTCTCCGCCTTCGCCAACGAGTTGGGCGTGGTGCTCGCGGTCGAACGGCTGATGGGTATGGAGGTGCCGGAGCGGGCCACTTGGCTGCGGATGGCGCTGGCCGAGCTGAACCGGGTGCTCAACCACCTGATGTTCCTCGGCTCGTACCCGCTGGAGATCGGCGCGATCACGCCGATGTTCTATGCCTTCCGGGAACGGGAGACGCTCCAGACGGTGATGGAGGAGGTCTCCGGCGGGCGGATCCACTACATGTTCAACCGGGTGGGCGGCCTGAAGGAGGAGGTGCCGTCCGGTTGGACCGGGCGGGCCCGCGCCGCCGTCGGCGAGGTACGCCGTCGAATGCCCGACCTGGACAATCTGATCCGGCGCAACGACATCTTCCTGGCCCGGACCGTCGGGGTGGGGGTGCTCTCCGCCGCCGACGCCGCCGCGTTCGGCGCCTCCGGGCCGGTCGCCCGGGCCTCCGGGCTGGACCTGGACCTACGCCGCGACGAGCCGTACCTCGCCTACGACCAGCTCGACGTGCCGGTGGTCACCCGCACCACCGGCGACTGCCACGCCCGCTTCGAGGTCCTCCTCGACCAGGTGTACGCCTCGTTGGACCTGGCCGAACAGTGCCTCGACCGGGTGGACCGGCTCACCGGGCCGATCAACACCCGGCTGCCGAAGGTGCTCAAGGCGCCCGAGGGCCACACCTATGCCTGGACGGAGAACCCGCTCGGCATCAACGGCTACTACCTGGTGTCGCGGGGTGAGAAGACGCCGTGGCGGCTCAAGTTGCGCACCGCGTCGTACGCGAACGTGCAGGCACTCGCCACGCTGCTGCCGGGCTGCCTGGTGCCGGACCTGATCGCCATTCTCGGCTCGATGTTCTTCGTGGTCGGCGACATCGACAAGTAGGCCGGCGACCGGTCAGCGCCAGCGACCCCGGTCGGGTTCGTAGCCCTGCCGGTCGTAGCCGGGCTCCTCGGCCTGGTGCCGCCGCCCGTACGGCTCCGGTTCCGGGCGCCCCCGGACCGGTTCGGGCTGTGGAGCACGCTGACGGGGCGGCCGCCACTCCTGCGGCACCGGGACCCCGCCGGGCGGCAGCGCCGGCTGGCCCTCCGGCTCGCCCCGGCCCTCCCGCCACGCCTCGTCTCGGGCCCGCCGTGGCTCGTCCTGTCGCACACTGGCCCAGCGGTCCTGCATCCGGTACTCGGTGCCGGTCTGGTCGGCGTGCACCTCGGCGCGCCGCTCACCGACCCGCAGTTCCCGGCCCTGGTCGTCGTCGCGTACGGCGGCCCAGCGGTCACCGGCGCGCATCTGCGCCCAGTACTCCCCGGTGTCGTCCGGCCGGGCCGTCCGGTTCTCGGCCGGGGCCTCGGGAGCCGCCTCCCACCGCGCGGCACCGCCGTCCCACCCCCGGTCGTCCCGGCCGGTCGGTCGGTCGTCTCGATATCCGGCGTACTCGTCCCGGTAGGCCGGGCGGTCGTCGCGGTGGCCGGCACGGTCGTCGTACGCGCCGCTCCAGGACCGTTCCTGGGGCGGTTCCCCCCAGGAGGTGTCCTCCTCGCGGGCCCGGCCGGACCGGGGACGGTCGTCGGCCCGGGCCGCACCGGACGACCAGGACCGCTCCTCCTCGCGGCCGGGCGGGGCCGACCAGGAACGGCTCTCGCCCCGGCGGGAACGCTCGTCCGCGTCGGACCACGACCGGTCGTCCCGGTCGGCGGCGTGGCCGCCCCGCTGCCGCTCGTCCGGCCAGGACGTCCCGTAGCCGCCGTAGCGGCCACCGGACTCCCCGCCTCCACCGTCCACGACGGTGTGCCGGGTGGTGACGTGCACGGTCTCGGTGTGCCGGACCACCCCGTGCGGGCGGTGCGCGTGGTCACCCGAGCGGCTCTCCGGCTCCTGGCGGTTGGCCGCGCCGTAGACCCCGGCGGTCGCCGCCGGACGGTCGGCGCCGTACCCGGACGACCGGTCCTCACCGCCTCGCGATGCCGGACGGTCCTCGGCGAAACCGCCGGGCGCGGCAGCGTCGGGTCCGGCCGTCGCGGCCGCTCCGTACACGCCGGAAGCGGGCTCCGCGACCTGGGCCGCACCGTAGGTGCCGGTCGTGCCGGCGGGCCGCTCGGCGTACCGGGGCGGTGCCTCCGCAGCGGGCGCCGGGACCCGGGCCCGACCCGGGCCGGGTGCCTCCTCGGCACCGGCCACCTGGGCGGCACCAGCCAACTGGGCGGCGCCCGCGTCGAGCCGACGCCGCAGCCCCGCCAACGCCTCGTGGGCCCGTTGGGCCTCGGTGAGCGCCTGGTTGCCGCGCTGGGCGGCGGCCACGATCTCGCCCCGCAGTTCGCGGCGGAGCTCGTCGAGGTCCGCGCGCAGCTCCTCGCTGCGCGCCGACCCGTCCCCCTCGGTCCGCAAGGCGATGGAGAGGCCGATGAACACCACGGCCATGATGGCCAGCACCGCGGCGAAGCGGAGCGGGCCGTTGCCGTCGGCGACCAGCAGGATCAGCGCCGCGACGGGGGCCAGCGCCACACCGCCCCAGAAGAGCGCTTTCAGCATTTTCTTGTTGCGCGCGTCGACGGGTACCGGGGCAGGCATGGGTCCTGACCCTACCGAGAGTTGCGGTGGGTGGGAACGGCTCGACCGAAGACCTTTCGGTGGGCGATGCGCCGATTTCGCGGCACTTGCCGGGGACCAGCGACGACGCGGCGCCCCCGGCCGGATTCGACCGAGGGCGCCGGGAGTCGACGGGTCAGTTCTGCGCGTACGCCGCGTCGGTGGAGAAGACCAGGCCGACACTGATCGTGCCGTTACGCAGACCGGTCTTGGTCAGCGGGCCACCACCGTCGAGGGACGAGAACGAACCGACCGTGAGGCCGTACTTCTCCTCCAGGCCGGGCTTGCAGAACGGGCGCTCCTGGCACTCCGGCGGGCCGCCCAGCACGGTGGCCGTACCCGAGCACTTCTCGGCCAGCTCGGAGAGGGTCCGCACGCCGTACTTGTCGGCGAACTCCTGGGTCACCGCGAACGCGTTCTGGCTCTGGGCGGCGGCCGGGGCACCGAAGGTGAGGCCGGCCTTCTCGCCGAGGCCGCGCAGGGCGGTCACGGTGGCTTCCACGTCCGGCGAGGAGACCGGCTGACCGCCGCCCGCCTTGCCGTTGAGGAACTCGGCCATGGTGGCCGCGTACTCGGGGACGACCTGGATCTCGCCCTTCTCCAGCGCCGGCTCGTACAGCTCCCGGTTGCCGATCTGCTGGACGGTGACCTGGTAGCCGGCCGCCGTCAGCTGGATCTTGTAGAGCTCGGCGATGATCTCACTCTCGGTGAAGTTGCCGGCGCCCACGGTCAGGCGCCCGCCCGGTCCCCGCTCGACCCCGTCGGCAAGCGAGTTGGCCGTGGCGAACTCCTGCGCGGCCACCTGGGCGCTCTTGCGGTCCACGTCGACCGCCTTGTTGAGCTGCACCAGCTTGGGGGTGTCGAGCACCGACGAGACCTTGTCCAGCGCCGCGACGAGCTGCGGCGTGGACACCTCGCTGTTGATCGCCGGAATGATGTTGTCCGCGTTCTGCAGGGACTTGTCGTCGTCGAGCGCGATGAGCTGCTCGCCGGCCACCGGTGCGCAGCCCTCCCCCGAGGCCCCCTGCTGCGGCGCCTCGGTGCCGGACGAGCCGGCCTCACCGCATCCGGCCAGCACGCCCGCGGCGGCGATCGCGCCGACGAACGCGATGGACAGTCTTCTACCTGCGCGCATGTGCCCGCCTTCCGTGTCCCGGCGCGACCCCTCGGGCCGGCCGCGTGTCCGACGGGCGATCCGCATCAGCCGCCCGCAGTCCCACCCAACATCCTGGTGGCGGGCACCGACAACTCGGAGAGAACTTCGTCACCGGAACGTCACCATCCGTCCACGACGGCGGCGCGACGGGCCACCCGGACCGGTGACTCCAGGGCGACTCAGGTGCCGGTGACCGCGTCCGCCGCACGTCGTGCGGCCCGACGCCGGACGCGACGCAGCGGGCGGGGCGTGACCATCCGCTCGACCCCGGCGAAGATCAGTTCGACGCTGACCGCGAGCGCGGCCACCAGCAGGCCACCGGCGAGGATCTGTCCCCCGCCGACCGCGATGCTCAGCCCGAAGCCGAATCGGATGATCTCCCCCAGGCCACCACCGTTGACGAAGGTCGCCAGGGCCGCCGTGGCGACCACCTGAACGGCGGCGGTCCGGAACCCGGCAGCCAGATAGGGCACCGCGAGCGGCAACTCGACCCGACGCAGCACCTGCCTGCCGGTCATCCCCATCCCCCGGGCCGCCTCCCGGATCTGCGGGTCGACCTGCCGCACCCCGGTGTACGCGTTGGCCAGCAGCGGCGGCACCGCGAACACCGCCAGGGCGACCACCACGGCCGGGCGGCCGAAGCCGAGGAAGGTCAACGGCAGGATGGTCAACAGCGCCAGCGTGGGCACCGCCAGGGTGACGTTGGAGACCAGCACCACCACGCCGCCGCCCCGGCCGGTGTGTCCCAGCCACAGCCCGAGCGGCCAGGCCACCAGGCAGCCCAGCAGCACGGCCGTGGCCGACATGCTGACGTGCTCGCCGAGCCGGTCCAGTGCCCCGCCCGGGTTGGTCCAGTTCAACGGGTCGTTGAGCCAGACCACCGCCTGCTCCACGGGATTCATGGCGTCCTCCCGCCGGTCCGCCGGCCGCCCGCCGCGCTCATCCGACCCGCCCGCGCAGCCACGGGGTGAGCAGCCGGCCGACGCCGACCAGGAACAGGTCGAGCACCAGCGCCAGCAGCACGCAGAGCAGCGTCCCGGTCATGATCTGGGCCTTGTAGAAGTTGTTCTGGAAACCCGCGAAGATGATCTGCCCGAGGCCGCCGCGCCCGATCACCACACCGACGGTGACCAGCGCGACGGTGGAGACCGTGGCCAGCCGCAGGCCGGTGAGGATGCCGGGCAGGGCCAGCGGCAGTTCCACCCGTAGCAGTCGGCCCCAGCGGCCGTAACCCATGCCCTCGGCCGCCTCGCGTACCTCGACCGGCACCTGGTTGAGCCCGGCAACGGCGTTCCGGACGATCACCAGCAGCGCGTAGAGCACCACCACGCTGAGCACCGTCGTCACCCCGATGCCCAGGTACGGCGCGATGAACGCGAACAGCGCCAGGGACGGGACGGTGTAGAGCACCCCGGTGAGTGCGAGAATCGGACCGGTCAACGGCCGGAACCAGTACGCCACGACGGCCAGCGGGACGGCGATCAGCGCCGCGATCAGCACCGCCCGTAGGGTCAGCGTGGTGTGGTCCCGCAGGGCGGCCAGCACCGTGTCAGAGTTGTCCCGCACGTACTGCCAGGAGAACCACGGGTTACCCGGGTCGGCCCGGTAGCTCAGGCGGAAGGACATACGTGGACGTTACCCCGGCCACCGACGACGGTCGGCGCGCGGCGTCGATCACTCTCGACGGTATCGGCAAGCGGTATCCGGACGGTACCGAGGCCGTCCGCGACCTCAGCCTGCACATCGACGCGGGTGAGCTGGTCGTGCTGATCGGGCCCTCCGGGTGCGGCAAGTCGACCGTGTTGCGGATGGTCAACCGCCTGATCGAGCCGACCGCCGGCCGGATTGTGCTCGGCGAGTCCGACGTGACCCGGGTCGACCCGGTGAAACTGCGGCGACAGATCGGGTACGTCATCCAGAACGTCGGCCTGTTCCCGCACCAGACGGTGGCCGCCAACGTGGCCACCGTGCCCCGCCTGCTCGGCTGGCCCCGGGACCGTGCCCGGCGCCGCGTCGACGAACTGCTGGAGCTGGTCGGCCTCGATCCGGCGCAGTTCGGCCGGCGCTACCCGCACGAACTCTCCGGCGGTCAACGGCAGCGGGTCGGCGTGGCCCGGGCACTCGCGGCCGACCCGGTGGTGCTGCTGATGGACGAGCCGTTCTCCGCCGTGGACCCGATCGTGCGGACCCGGTTGCAGGAGGAGTTCCTGCGGCTCCAGGCCGAGGTCCGCAAGACCATCGTCCTGGTCACCCACGACCTGGACGAGGCGGTACGGCTCGGCGACCGCATCGCGGTGCTCTCCGAGGGCGGCCACCTGGAGCAGTACGACACCCCGGCGGCCCTGCTCGGCAGCCCCGCCACCCCGTTCGTCCGCGAGTTCGTCGGCGCCGACCGGGGCATCCGGCGGCTGGCGGTGACCCCGCTGACCCGGGAGGTGCTCGAACCGCTGCCCGCCGACGGCACGGCGGAACTGCCCTCGGTGCCGCTGGGCGGTTCGGCGTACGACGCGTTGGCGGTGCTGCTCACCTCGACGCAGGGTCGGGCCCTCGTCACCGAGGACGGTCGCCCGGTCGGGTTGCTCAGCCGGGAACGCGTCCTCACCCTGGCCGAACCGACCGGCTGAGCCGCGCCGCACCTCGGTCGACGCGAAACCGGGCCCGCCGATGCGGCAGGCCCGGTCGCGGTCGTCGAGCAGGTCAGCGGCGTCCCCGGTAGCCACCGAGGGTGGCGATGCCGATGATCCAGCCGGTGAACAACCCGTACTCGGCACCGTCGCCGGCGGCCTGGAAGGCGCCGAGCAGCGACGGGTTGGTGCGGATCAGCGCGGTGAGCAGGGCCGCGAAGGCGCCCGCGAAGACGAATGCCGCCCAGCCGGCGAAGAACTGGCTGAGCGTGCCCCGGGCCCGGGCGAGCTGCGAGCCCGGCAGGAGGTAGAGGAAGACGAAGGTCATCACGACCACGAGAATCGCCTTCAGGTCGGCGGCGAAGATCTCCTGGATCGAGTCGGAGGAGTCGAACCGCCAGGCCGGCCAGGCGAGAAGTCTCAGGAACCAGCCGCCGGCGCTGTCCGGGTCGGTGTTGTCCCGTGCCCAGTCGGCGTACCAGGGGCTGCCGAAGACCAGGACCATGATGAGCGCGGCGAGCGTGCCGGCGCCCGGTGCGGACTTGTATCGATTGGTGAGAGCCATGGCCCCGCTAGTTCCCAGCACATCGACACGGGCAAACGCGAGGCGCGTTTTATGGGGGTACGCCCCGTTCGGCGATGGGTACCGACCTGGCCGGTCAGTGCTTCATCAGGTAGTCGATGAAGGCGGCACGCAGCAGCGGAGCGGACTCCTCATAGCCGTGACCGGTCATCTCCCGCCACAGCGCGGCGGCCTCGTCGATCGTCGGCCCCACCGAGTTCGGCGCGCCGTCCAGGGCGGCGGCCTCGTCCGCGTTCGGCAGGCGGCGCAGCACCGACCAGAAGAACTTCACGTCCCGGTTCTCCCGGGCGAGCGCGAACGCCTGCTCGCGCAGCTCCTCGGTGGAGAGGGCGTCCAACTCCTCGAACGACCGGCCGCCGGAGATCGATGATGTGTCGGTCATGAACCGAGCCTAACCGCCGAGATCACATTCGGCGCGTCGACGGCGCGGGACCGACGGTCCGTCACCGGTCCTCGGCGTCCCAGGGGCGCGGGCCGGTCTCCCAGCGGCGGGGCCCCCACGGGTCGGTCGTGCTCGTCGGCGACTGCGCCGGAGGCATGGGCGGCCAGTCACCGACCGGCTCCGGTCGTGGCAACGTCCAGCCGCCGCCGTTGGTGGCGTCCAGCGGCGGGGGCGGCGGTGCGGCCGTGAACAGCGGCGCGGGCCGCCCGTACGCCTCGACCAGCCGGGTGACCACCAGACCGACGGCCAACACCACTCCGCCGACCGCCCACCGGCTGACCGTCCAGCCACGGGTCTGGGCGTACGCGAGGAACAGGCCGATCGCACCGGCCGTCAGCAGCGTGCCGAACACCCCGCCGCGCAGCCCGAAGGCGCTGGTGCCGGCGAGCACGGCCGCGCCCACCGCCAGCACCGTCCAGTCCAGCCCGGTCGCCGGGGTCACCGCCCCCTCGGCGGAGGCGACGAGCGCACCCGCGAGCATCGCCAGGACGGTGGAGAAGACGTACCCCAGGGTGGTGACGACGGCGGCGGCCGTCCCCCGCCGCCGGGCCGGGTCGGCGACCGGGCGGAACCGGCCGACCAGCCGGCGGACCGGTCCCAGCGCTCCGAACAACGCGCCGAACACCGCGATCGCGGCGAAGCCGACGAAGAGCTGGCCGGCGACGCCACGCGGGTCGAAGTCCCCCTGCACCAGCACCGGTGCGGAGCGCTGTTCGATGTAGACGATCACACCGGCCGCACCCGCCAGGCTGGCCGCCCAGCCGGGCACGTGCAGCACCACCACGAGCAGTCCCAGCAGCAGTCCACCGAGGGCGGCCACGCCACAGGCCAGCCCGACGGCCTCGACCAGGCCCCGGTCCGACTGCTCGGCGAAGTGCAGCCCGGCCGCGACCGCCACCGGCCCGATCGCCAGGTTCACCGCGGCCGTCCGCAGGCTCAGCCCGGCGGCCAGCGCCAACAGGCCGAGGGCCACCACCTCGACGATGAGTACGCGCAGCCCACCGCCCCGCAGGATCGCCGGGTCCTCCCGCCAGACCAGGTAGACCAGCGCACCGAAGCCGAACAGCAGGAGCGTCTCCCAGACGATGTGCACACCGAAGCGGTCCGGGCCGGTCTCGCACTGCGGATCGTCGGGACCGGGCTCCGTCACCGCGACGGGGGCGGCGGAGGTCGGTTCCGGGAGTTGACTGCGGCCCGGTTCGTCGTACGCCATGATCGTTGCCTCCCAGCAGCCGCCGGGAACCCATCGACGCACCGGCGGTGACCGTCACTTCTGGTCGCTGGCACCGTACCCGCGTGGCGGAGCCGGGCGTAACCCCGCGTTCACCGTCGAGGAGGGCGACTCTCCCAGTCGTCGGGCTCCTGCTCGTCCTCCGGCCGCTCCGGGACCCGGCAGGACCGCTCCAGCCAGAGCGCGGCGGCCACCAGCGCGACCGAGGCCACCAGCCCGGCGATCGCCGCCGGCCGATCCGATCCCGCAGCCCGGGTGCTCTGCACCAGCAACCAACCCACCAGCCCGGCGTACGCCCCGGCGAAGATCGCCCCGACCAGGGCGGACGCCTTGGCCAGCACCACGAAGCGGGCGACCAGCAACGGGTTGACCGGGTCACGGCCGGGTCGGCGGTCGATGCGACCACGGGTGTTGACCGCCGCGTACGCCTCCAGCACGGCGAGCCCGGCCAGGGTCACCACCGGCAGCCAGGGCAGCGGCGGCAACCCGCTGTAGTAGAAGCTGCTGATCAGCAGCCAGGTGGCCGCAGCCGCGGCCAGGGCGGCGACCACCAGGGTCGAGATCCGGGTGGGACCCATCCGCGACTCGTCGTCGGGGGGCGTGGACCGCGTCATGCCGGCCCGCCGTCACGCCGCGCGCCGACCAGGGCTGCGGCGCCGCGCCTGACGGCCGACCCGCCGTACTCGCCCGTGTCGACTCCGCTGCGCTCTCTCATGGCGTCGACTCTAACGTCAGATCCGGCCGTGGGCTCAGTTCCGCGACCTCGGCGTCGAGTGGCCCGGCGGTGAGCAGATCGGTCAGCCAGCCGTGTCCGGGCAACCGGCCGTAGGGCTGGATGTCGATCCACGGCCGCAGCACGAAGGCACGCAGATGGGCCCGGGGATGCGGCAGCGTCAGCTCGGGGTCGTCGCGGAGCACCGGCTCACCGTCGTCGCCCCAGACCGCGATCACGTCGACGTCGAGCGTGCGGGGACCGAACCGCCGTTGCGGGTCACGGACCCGCCCGGCGGCCCGCTCGGCGCTCCGGGCCCGCGCCAGCCAGTCGTCAGGCCCGGCGGCCGGGTCACCGACCAGCGCCACCGCGTTCAGGTACGCCGGCTGCGCGGTGTCGCCCCAGGGCGGCGTCTCGTACACCCCGGAGACCATCAGCACGCTCTCGCCGAGCGTGGCCACGGCGGTACGCAGGTGGTCGAGGCGGTCACCCAGGTTGCTGCCCAGGGAGAGCACCGCCCGCGTCATCGGGTACGCGTCCGGCGCATCGTCACGGCCACGTCGCCGAAGGCGTGCGGGATCGGCGCCTCGGGTTTGTGCACGGTCACCGTCGCGGCGGACACCCGTGGATCGGTCAGGCAGACCTCGATCAGGCGGTCGGCCAGCGACTCGATCAGGTCGACCGGCTCGCCGGTGATCACCGCGACGAGGCCGTCGGCCAGCTCGCCGTAGTGCACAGTGTCGGCGACGTCGTCGGAGCGCGCGGCGGGGCCGAGGTCCAGCTCCAGGACGACGTCGACGACGAACTCCTGCCCCCGGGCGCGCTCGAAGTCGTACACGCCGTGCCGGCCGTGGGCCCGCAGGCCGGTCAGCGCGATCCGGTCGGTCATCGCCGGACCTGCCGGTCGCTGCCCGCCCTGACGGACGGTCGACTCTCCGGCGTGCCGCCGAGCCGGGGAGCGCCGGTGGCCTGCCAGACCGCGAGCGCGTCCACGGTGGCGCGGACGTCGTGCACGCGTACCCCCCAGGCACCGGCGGCGATCGCGAGCAGGCTGGTGGCGACGGTGGCCGCCTCCCGACCGCCGGTGGGTCGCGGGGTGCCGTCCGGTCCGGCCAGCAACTGGCCGAGGTAGGACTTGCGGCTCGCGGCGAACAACAGCGGACAGCCGAGGTCGAGCAGTTCCGGCAGCCGGGTGCTGAGCTGCCAGTTGTGCGCCGCCGTCTTGGCGAAGCCCAGGCCCGGGTCGATGATCAGTCGGTTCTCGGACACCCCGACGGCGAGCGCCGCCGCCACCCGCTCGCCCAGTTCGGCGCGGACCTCGGCGACCACGTCCCGGTAACTGGCCAGTTCGCTCATCCGTCGGGAGTGACCGCGCCAGTGCATCAGCACCCAGGGGCAGTCGGCGTCCCGGACCACGCGGGCCATGTCCGGATCGGCCAGGCCGCCGGAGACGTCGTTGACCACCACCGCCCCGGCGGCCAGTGCCGCCTCGGCGACCCGGGCCCGGGTGGTGTCGATGCTGACCGGTACGCCGGCCGCGGTCAGCTCCCGGACCACCGGCAGCACCCGGGCGCTCTCCGTCTCGGCGTCCACCCGGTCGGCGCCGGGCCGTGTCGACTCTCCACCGACATCCACCAACGCCGCTCCGTCGGCACGCAGCCGGACGCCGTGTGCGACGGCCGCGGCGACGTCGGCGTAGCGTCCGCCGTCGGAGAACGAGTCGGGCGTGACGTTCAGAACGCCCATCACCACCGGGGCCGAGGCCCGTACCAGATCGGTCACGACTAGACGGTACCGGTCCGTTCCACCGCCCTGAGCAGGCCCGCGATCCGGGCACTGACAAGGCGATTAGAACGCGTGTACGATCGGTCGTCCGGGCAGCTTCGGGCAGACTCTTCGCGGCTTGTCGCAAAGGGGGGCGGCCCGTACGCTGTGGAATTGCCCAGCATCGAGATGGCGAGGCGTGAAGAGGAGGGCCGAAGCGGGGTAATTCGCCCAAAAATCGCCACTTTCCGTGGCGAGTGACACACACAGGGTCTCGGGCGCTGTGCCGACCGAGCGCCCATCCCGCAAGGCTTGCCTACTGCACCACCGCGGCACCGCCGGCCGCGACTTGGGGAGGTTCCAGTGATCGCCATCGAGCTGATGGAAGCGGCGTCGAGCAACGCCGCCCACCTGCTCTCCACTGTGGCGTCGTCGATCCCGCTCGCTGCCGACGAGCCGACCGGGATCAACACCGAAGGCGTCGTCACCTTCTTCGCCAGCAAGATCGCGCCGATCCTGCTCGCCGTCCTGGGTGTCATCTTCATCGGCCGTGCCAGCCGGGGCGAGATCTCCAAGGTGTTGACCAGCTCCGCCATCGCGATCGTCGGGCTGGCCTTCATCGCCGGAGCCGCCACCCTCTTCTTCATCGGCGACTTCCTGATCAACCTGATCTTCGAATAGGCGCGGGCTCGACATGCGGCTGCGCACCGACGACGACATCTACCGGGCCCGCCTGGTCTACCTCGGGCCGCCCGGCTACACCCTTCCGGTCCACCTGCCGTACGCCCAGTACGGGCTGTTCATGCTGCTCGTTCCCCTCTACATGTTCATCCACTGGTTGTTCACGTTGCAGGTCGAGCTCTTCCCCGCCTGGGAGATCGCCCTCGCCATCGTGACCACCTCGTTCGTCTTCCGGTACGTCGACCCGGATCGGCCGGCGCGCATGGTGATCCGTACCGCGCTGACCGACTGGCGACGCACCCGGGAGCCGGCCGCCGAGCAGCGCGATCCGCGCCTGGTCGGCAGCAGGATCAGGATCCGGGAGGAACTCGCATGACCGGCTGCACGCCGTACCGGCCGTCCCACAGGTTGCCGGGCCGTCCCGGTGCCGCCGAGACGACACACGGCCTCCCGACGGCCACCACGGACGCGGGCAGGGCGGTCGCATGAGCCCCTCCCCCACGCCGGGTTCCCCGGCCGGGCGCCCGGCCGCACCACACGGTAACCGTGCGCGATCATTCGACTACCCGCACGCCGGTGAGCTCGACGAGGCCGACCTCGATCCGGCGCTCGCCACCACCCCCGGCCACGGTGGCGTCGGCGTCTTCCAGGCTCCCCGCCCACCGCAGCGCCTGTCGGTGGCGGCGGAACCCGCGCCGCCACCCCCGGCACCCCGCGACGGGGCCGACATCGACTCGCCCTTCCTGGACCTGTTCGGCGGCACCTACGCCCGGCCGGGTTCCGCCCAGCGCGGCAACGCCCTTTCCGGGCGGAGCGTGCCGCAACAGGCACTGCCCCCGCCACCCCCACCGGTCGTACCGCCGACGCCGGTGACCCAGCGGCCGGCCACACCGCACCTGCCCGCGCAGGCCACCGGCCCGGCCCCCGCCGTAGCCCGACCGGCCGTCGAGCCCCCCGTGGTCACCGCACCCGCCGTGCCGCCGCCTCCACCTCCGGCACGGCCGCCGGCACCGGCCCCCGACCGGCTCCCGAACGCCCGCCCGCCCGTCGACGACCAGCCGACCCGGGCCGAGCGGTCCGCGCGACCCGGCGTCGACGAGCGCCCGCCCCGCGACGATCGTCCGCAGCGCGATCCCCGGCCGGACCGCGACGACCGTCGGCCGGCCGACGAGGCCCCCCCGGCCGAGCCCGCCCCGCCGTCGCGCCGGACGCCGGCACCCGCCGCCCGGACGACCGCCGCACCCCGGCAACGCTCCGTGGAGCGGCGGGACCGTCCGGTGAAACCGGCCCGCGTCCGCGCGCCGAAGATCAAGTTCGGCGACCGGGACCCGGCGGTCGAACTGGCCATCACCGAGATCGCCGGTCACCTGACCTTCACCCCCAACACGGTCACCGCCTGGTACTGGCTACCCGAGGTGCGCTGGGCGTTCCGGCCGGACGCGGAGCGGGAAGCGCTGCTCTCGGCCATCTCCGAGCAGTACGCCGGCCTGGCCGGATTCCGGCTGCACCTGCGGCGCACCAGCCGGCCCTTCCCGGCCGACGAATGGGCCCGCACCATCGACGGAAACACCGCCTCCCCGTTGCCGGACGTCCCCGGCACCCCCGGCTGGGCCGATCACCTGGTCGCGGCGCAGCGGCACCTGCTCTCGGTCAACCACGCCGAGGGGCAGACCTACCTCGGCGTCACCTTCGCGCGTCGCTCGCTCGGCGACTCGCTCACCGAACGGGTGCTGCGCACCTTCGGTCGAGGCGTGGCCGAAGGCGAACGCCGCAAGCTCGGACGCACCGTCGAACAGTTCGACGAGGTCCTGGGGGCGTTCGGCATGCGTGGCCGCCGGGTCACCTCACAGGAGATGGAATGGCTGCTGTACCGCTCGGTGGCGCTCTGCATGGCGCCGCCCGGTGCGCTCTCGCCCATCACCGACGGGCGCTGGGAACGCGGTGACCTGCTGGCCCTCACCGAGCAGGTCGAGCGCTACCGCACGCCGTACGGTTCGACGGTAAAGCTGGTCAACCGGATGACCGGCGAGGAACGGCACGTGGCGGTGCTCGCCGTCGGCCGGATGGAGCCGCTGGAGATCCCCGAGCGGCACGAGCCCTGGCTGCACTTCCACGAGCGGCTGCCGTGGCCCATGGAGCTCTCCACCCGGGTCGACATCCTCGGTTCTGGCGACTCCTTCCGGAACCTGGAGCACCGGCTCCGGATGATCCGGTCGCAGCAGCTCGACTACGCCGAGCACGGCATCGACGCCCCGCCCGAGCTGGAACGCCTGGCCAAGCGCGCCCTGGTGATCGGTGACGAGATGACCACCGGGCTGCCGGTCGACTCCGCCCGGGCGCACGGCTGGCACCGACTCGCCGTCGGTGGGCGTACCCGGGAGGAGTGCCTGGAGCGGGCCCGGCGGCTGATCCAGCTCTACTCGCGCGAGTTGCGCGTCTCCCTCCAGCACCCGAAGAACCAGGACTGGCTGGCCCGCGAGTTCATCCCCGGCGAGCCGATCGCCAACACCGGCTACGTCCGACGGATGCCGGTCCACCTCCTGGCGGCGGCGCTGCCCCAGGCCGCGTCGACGGTCGGCGACCGCCGGGGCGACCTGATCGGGCGTACCGCGGGCACCTGCCGCCGGCCGGTCTTCCTCGACCTGCACTTCCCGATGGAGGTCCGCGAACGCTCCGGGCTCGCGGTCTTCGTGGCCGAGCCGGGCGGTGGCAAGTCGACCCTGCTCGGTGCCCTGGGCTACCTCGCCGCACGACGCGGTGTGCAGGTCACGCTGCTCGACCCGTCCGGCCCGCTGGCCCGGCTCTGCGCGATGCCGGAGCTGCGCCCGTACTCTCGGGTGCTCAACCTGACCGGCTCCGAGCACGGCACCCTCGCGCCCTACTCGCTGATCCCGACGCCGCTGCGCAGCGAGTTCAGCAGCGGTGCGTCCGGCGACCGCGAGTTCGAGATCGCGGTCTCCAACGCCCGGGCCGAGCGTCGGATGCTGGTGCAGGACATCTGCATGATGCTGGTGCCGCCGCAGGTGGCCCGCGAGGCGTCCACCGCCACCCTGTTCCGGCACGCCGTACGCCAGGTGCCCGCCGAGGAGACCTCGACGCTGGACGACGTGGTCACCTGCCTCGGGCAGCTCGACGACGACGCCGGCCGGGAACTGGCCAACCTGCTGCTGGACACCGCCGAGATGCCGCTGGCCATGCTCTTCTTCGGCCGGCCGCCGGAGGGGCTGCTCGGGGCGGACGCGGCACTCACCGTGATCACCATGGCCGGCCTGCGGCTGCCCGATCTCAAGATCGAACGCGAGTACTGGTCGGCCGAGGAGGCGTTGGCGCTGCCGATGCTGCACACCGCGCACCGACTGGCGGTACGCCGCTGCTACGGCGGCTCGATGTCGTCCCGCAAGCTCGTGGGCCTGGACGAGGCACACTTCATGGAAGGGTGGCGCTCCGGCCGATCCTTCCTGGTCCGGCTCGCCCGCGACTCCCGCAAGTGGAACCTCGCCGCGCTGGTCGCCTCTCAGAATCCAAAGGACATCCTCGGCCTCGACGTGCAGAACCTCGTCTCCACCGTCTTCGTCGGCCGGATCGCCGAGGACGCCGAGATCGCCTCCGAGGCGCTCCGGCTGCTGCGCGTCCCGGTGGACGACGGGTACGAGGCGACCCTCGCCTCACTCTCCACCGCCGACGCGACCTCCGCCCACCGGCTCGGCTTCCGTGAGTTCGTCATGCGCGACGTGGACGGCCGGGTGCAGAAGGTCCGCGTCGACGTCTCCTACGTGGACGGACTGCTGAGTCACCTCGACACCACCCCCGCCGCCATCGCCGCCGCCGCAGGGGTGTTACCTACCGTCCTGCCTGACATGGAGGCGTGACATGGCGAGGGCCCGGGCAAGGATCACGGCGTTCCTCCTGGCACTCGGCGTCCTCGCCGTGGCCACGATCAGTTGGCCCGGGCTCACCGCCACACCCGCGTACGCCGCCCCGGTCGCGTACCAGGCACCCACCGACCTCTGCACGGTGCAGGAGTGGCAGGTCGACTTCCGGGCCTGCGTCGCCAAGCTCCAGCAGGTCGCGGAGTCGGAGGCCACCTGCCTGAACCCCCCGACCCCGACCGCACCGGACTCCGGCATGGCCGGCTGGTTCGCCTCCCGCCCCGATGCCTCCAAGCTCCCCGGCCCCAAGGGGTATTACACCGACTACGGCTACGCCGGTTACAGCTACAGCACCTACAAGGTCGAGTCCGGCTGCGCCACCACACTGCTTCACCCGGACTACAAGTTCACCAACACCGTCGCCAACGGCGAGTTCATGATGGCAACGGCGATCATCGGCGCCTCGAACGCCCTGCGCGAGCGCGCCTGGGAACCAGGGACGATGTGGGGCTGGGCCGACCCCCTGGTGGACCAGGCGACCAAGGCGATCTACCAGAAGGTGTTCAGCGTCTTCGGCATCGTCACGCTCTGTGTCGTGGGGCTCTACCTGCTCTGGCGGTCCCGCCAGTCCGACATGAGCACCGCCATGACCACGGCGGGGTGGGCACTGGTGGTAATGATCGCGGTGACCGCGTTGGCCGCCTGGCCGGTCAAGTCCGCCAACCTCGCCGACGGTGCCCTCGTCTCCACACTCGGTGTCGTACACGACGCCGTCGGCCCGGCGTCCAAGGACGTGCCGGCCGACCGGTGTGTAATGCCCAACCCGGATGCCTGCACGGACAAGCGTCCACCCGCGGTACGGGCGAGTGACACCGCCGCCGAGGCGATGCTCTACCGCAACTGGTTACGTGGCGTGCTGGGTTCGGCCGACAGCGAGACCGCGCGCAAGTACGGTGCCGCTCTCTACGACGCCAAGTCGCTGACCTGGGGCGAGGCTGAGAAGATCCGCACGAGTCCTGAGACCCGCGATGCCACCATCGCTGCCAAGAAGCAGCAGTGGATGACCGTCGCGGCGCAGATCGAGCGGGAGGACCCGGAGGCGTTCGAGTACCTACAGGGCGTCCGGGACATGGACCGGGTCGGTGCGGGTTTCATCGCCGTACTGGCCGCCCTGCTCTTCGCGATGTTCGACCTGACCGCGTCGCTGCTCGTCCTGCTCGGCTTCCTGATCTTCCGGTGGGCGGTCATCGCCGCGCCGATCCTGGGCACGATCGGTCTGCTCCGACCGGCCAGCGCCGGGCTACGACGGCTCGGCAACGCGGTGGTGGCGGCCCTCTTCAACATCGCGATCTTCGGCACCGGTGCCGCCATCTATCTCTTCGCCGTCGACCTCATCATGAGCACCGCCACGCTGCCGGGCTGGCTGCAGGTGGTCCTGGTCTGGCTGTGCGGAGTGGTCGGCTGGCTGCTGCTGCGCCCCTACCGGCGGATCACCCAACTGGGCGGCAAGGACAGCAGTGCGGCGGTCAGTTCCGCCGGCTCCTGGCACCGACGGTTCTTCCGGGACATGCGTACCGCCGCCCGGCTCGATGTGGCGGAGCCCGGTGGGACCACGGAACCCGGCATGGGACGGCGCCGAGGCCTGGTGCCGGAACAGCCGAAGGTACGTCCGGAGGCCCGGCCGGATCCGGTTCCCACCGGAGGTTCGGCGGCACCCCAGCGTCCGGATGCTCCGCAACGCCCGGACGGTCGTGAGCCGAAGGGCACGCCTCCCCCGGCAGACGAACCGCGCCCCGAGGGCCGGCCCTCCGCGCCGCGACCGCGCCGTCGTCAGCCCGCCTCCTGGACGGCGCCGGACGTACCCGAGGAGAACCCGTCCTTCGCCATCTACCGTCCGGGCTCAACCGAGCGCGCGCCCGAGAAGGTGACGCCGCGGGTTCGCTCCGAGGCCCGGTGAGTGTCGTGCGACGTGCCATCGAGTTCGTCTTCACCCGGTTGTTGCGGTCCCGGCTCGGCGTCGCGCTCGGCATCGCCGTCCTAGTGCTCGGCGTGGTCGGGGCGGCCCGGGTGATCTCCGGTCCGGACGACTCCACCGGGTTGAGCAATCGCCCTCCGGCACCGATCACCACGGTGCACCCGACCACCGGCGACGACGGTGCGATCTCGACGACCACGACGCCGTCGCCGGTCACCCGCCCCGGCGAGCCCCCACCGGAGCGGATCGCGGAACGCTTCACGACTGCCTGGCTGGGGCAACCGGGCCAATCTGCGGAGCAGTGGCGTCAGGAGTTGCGCCCGTTCGCCACTCCGGCTCTTCTCGACAAGCTCGCCGGCGCGGATCCCGCCGGCGTGCCCACGGGAAAGCCGACCGAGGTGACCGTGCGCGCTCGAGGGGAGACCTTCGTGGAGGCGCTGGTCACACTCGACACGGGGCGACTCCGACTCGAGTTGGTAGCGCCGGACGGACGATGGTTGGTGGACGCCGTGGACTGGGAGCGGTCATGAGCGAGCGGCAGCGAGCGAATCATCATCGCAGTGCGGTAGTGCCTCATGACGGCACGAAGCGAAGCGGAGTGCAGTCATGAGCGAGCGGCAGCAAGCGAATCATCATCGCAGTGCGGTGGTGCCTCATGACGGCACGAAGCGAAGCGGAGTGCGGTCATGAGCAGCGAGAGCAGTCCTCGTCGGCAGCCGGTGCGGGTGGGCGCACTCGCTGCGGCGCTCACCGCCGCGCTCGCCTTACTGTGCTGCACTGGTGGGGCCGGTGCCTTCTTCCTCACCGAGTTGGGTGGCGAGTCCGCCGAGCAGATCGACCCCGTCAGCATGGAGTGCACCGGGGACTTCACGGTCGACGTCACGGGCAAGATGCCCCGGTTCTCCGATTACGGGGAACGGCAGATGCGCAACGCCGCAGCAATCATCAAGGTCGGCCAGGACATGAAGGTGCCGGCGCGGGGCTGGGTGGTCGCCGTGGCGACCGCGATGCAGGAGTCGCGGCTGCTCAACCTGGCCAACCGCACCGTCGCCGAGTCGAACGACATCCCCAACGAGGGCGTCGGCGCCGACCATGACTCGGTCGGCCTGTTCCAGCAGCGCGCCTCGTGGGGGTCGGTCCGGCAGCGGATGAATCCGGCGTACGCGTCCCGCAAGTTCTACGAGAAGCTCGTGGACGTACCCGACTGGGAGAAGCTGCCGCTGACCGTGGCCGCCCAGCGGGTCCAGATCAGCGCCTTTCCCGACGCGTACGCGAAGCACGAGGAACTCGCCTCACGCATCGTCGACGCGCTCGCCGGTGGTGCCGCCCGGACGGCGCTGATCGCCGGCCAACAGGTGTGCGACGCGGCCGCGTCGGGTGACATCGCCGCCTCCGGCTGGACCGCGCCCATCCCCGGCGGCGTGGGCTCCGGCTTCCAGACGGCCAGCCGCCCCGGGCACAACGGGGTCGACATCGCCGCGCCGAAGGGCACCCTGATCAGAGTCGCGGCCACCGGCCGGGTCATCGTCTCCCGCTGCGACCCGGACTCGCGCGGGCGACTCAGCTGCAACGTGGACGGTTGGCCGAACAAGGGCGGCTGCGGCTGGTTCGTGGACGTGCTGCACGCCCAGGATGTCATCACCCGATACTGTCACCTGGTCAGTCGTCCCCGCGTCCAGGTGGGTGACACCGTGCAGGCCGGTGAGGTGATCGGCGAGGTGGGCAGCAGCGGCAACTCCTCCGGGCCGCACCTGCACTTCGAGGTGCACGTCGACGGAGACCGCAGCAGCCGGGGCGCCATCGACCCGGTGCCCTTCATGCGCGCCAAGGGCGCACCGCTCAAGGGCGCGGGGTGAGACACCCGCCGTCATGACAGGACCCCTTCCCGACCCCTTCGCCGACCAGCCGGACTGGGCGCCACGACCACCCCGCCCGATCGAGATCGTGCCCGCCACCAGCCGCGTCGACCTGCGCGGCCAGCGGGTCCTGGTCGGGCTCCCCGGCCTCGGGTGGCGCACCGACCTGCGGGCCGACGAGCGGGTGGTGCAGAACAGCCGCACCTTCGTGCCGGTCATTCCCGAACACGAGTGGTACCGCGCCGAGTCCGAACAGGTGGAGGTCTTCGCACCACTGGTGCCGGTCGAGCGGGTCTGGGTCGAGACGGTGAGCTCACCACGGACCACCCCCGTCGAGGAGAGCGGGCTGCGGCTCGTCTCACTGGACGCACCCGCCCACCGGGCACCCACCCCGGTCTTCGAGGCGGATGCGGTCACCGGCCGGCGCGTCGTGCACATGGTCGACGGCGTCGAGCACCGCGACCTGCGCGCGGTCACCGAGACCTACTCCGGTGCCGAGGGCGACATCTGCGTACGGGTCACACCCGAGTTGGAGTGGTATCGCTGGGCCTGGCGCGGTCAGTCACCGACCACACTGGAGGTTCCCGTACACCTGCTGTGGGTCGAGTAAGGTCTCAGCCTTCCGTCACACCAGAGCAAACACGCCAATCATCGCGTAGTTGTGTCGTGAATTTCCACGACTGGCGATCAGTTTGCCGAAGGCCATCAACCTGTGCGGAGAAGGTGACATCAACACGAACCTCGGCGTTGTTGCCGTCCCTATTGACCTGAAGCCCTTCCCAGCTGACCAACAACGTGATCCCGAACCGCTCCTCACGAGCACTCAGGTCGCTTCTAAGGTCGCGAACCTGCTCCAGATTCGTAGCACCTTGGCAAGTGAAGAGATCAGCACGAATATCGTTCTCATCGACCAGAAACGCACGAAGATAGTTATCTACTACCGCCGCAGGTGTACTGCGGTCGGGGGCGGTGGCGCGGTCGTACAGGACGAAGCCGGTGATCCCGCCCGCCAGGCAGAGCGCCGCCACCGCTCCGGTGATCACCATCAAGACCTTCCGCAGCCGCCGCCGAGGCTGGGGTGGCGCCGGCGCGGTCGAGGGCGGCGCCAGATCCTCCTGCGGCGGGGTCCGTTGCGCCGGTACGCGGGAGACCTGGGAACCGGCGGGGGGCGGCACTGATTCCACCCCCTGAGGCTATCGGCTGGACGCTGTGGACCCAATGCCCCAGATTCAGCAGATCGTGACGGACCACTGGCGACCGGTGAGATCCACGACAACACCGGCGCTGTGGCGCCACGCATCCCCGAGAAGGAGCCGCGACTGGGATACCGTCGTCTCTGCCCGGGACGTGGTGCCGACCTCGGGCGGAGGAGGTGGACGCGGTGGGCGGTCCGAAGGCACGGACGCTCCGCGCCGCCGCGCTGCACCGCCGAGCCGCCGCGACGGTCACGGCGGCGGCTGCCGTCCTCGACGAGACCCGTCCCGCTCCCGCTGATCAGCGTCGGCAGTACGCGCTCGCCGAGCGACTACGGGGCGCCGCGCAGGTTCTCGCGCCCGGCTGGGCCGGTACCGCGCTGGACGCGGTCGCGCCGACCTGTCCCGCCGGGGAGGGGCCACCGCCCTTCGTCCGGGTGGGTACCGCCGCGCCGCTGGACGACGCCCGTTTCCCCGCGCTGGTCCCGCTCGTCGGCACCGGGCATCTGGCCGTCGACGTCGACGCGCACGATCCCCGGGTGGCCGGGCTGCTGCGGGCCGTACTCCTGCGGTTGGTGGCGGCGACACCGGCGGGGGCGCTGCTGGTCCGGGCGGTGGACGCGACGGGTGGGGTACTCGGGCCGTTCGGGGCGCTCGGCGACGCCGGGGTGCTCTCGCCCCCGGCCACGGACACCGACGGCCTGCGGACGGTGTTGACCGAGGCGGAGCGGTGGGTGGCGCCGGGGGCCTCGGGTACCCGCCGGCACGACCGCTCAATGGTGCTGGTGGTCGCCACTCTCCCGGACGAGATCGAGGCGACCGACCTGACGCGGATCGAGGCGCTTGCCGAGCAGGGACCTGCCGCCGGGCTGCACCTGGTGGTGGCCGGGTGGCCGGCGGCCGGGCGGGATCCGCTGCCCCGGGCCACGGCACTCTCGGTCCGCACCGCGTACGCGCTGCTGGGCGATCCTCCCGGGGCGCCTTTCGCCAGCGCGGGCACGGGCTCGCCGGGTGGCTTGAACTCGCCGGTGTTCGTCGAGCCGGATCCACCGGCCGAGCTGGTCGACTCCGTCTGCCGTCGAATCGCCGCCCAGATCGAGGCCGGCACCCGACTCTCCCTGTCGGGCCTGCTGCCGCCGGACACCGACGAGTGGTGGCAGGCGGACGCCACCGACGGGCTGAGCACCACGGTCGGGGACGCGGGTGGGCGTCCGGTGCTCCTCGGCTTCACCGAGTTGACGCCACACTGGCTGGTCAGCGGCCGGTCCCGGGTCTGCCGGGCCACGTTCCTGACCACGGCGTTGCTGGGTCTCGCCGCCCGGTACGGCCCGGAGGAGCTGGAGCTGTACCTGGTCGACCTCGGTGCCGGCGAGTCCTTCGCGGAGTTCCTGCAGACCGAGCGGGACCGGTCCTGGATTCCCCAGGTTCGCGCTGCGGCGATGGCCGCCGACCGCGAGTACGTGCTGGACCTGCTGGAGCAGTTGGCGGCGGAGGTGCAGCGGCGGTCCGAGGCGGCGGCCCGCGCGGGCGGTCAACGCTTCGCCGAGCTGCGGCGACACCGCCGGCTGCCCCGGGTGGTCTGCGTGGTGGAGAACCTGCCGCTGCTCTTCGCCGAGCGGGACCGGTTGGCCGCCGACGTGGTGGCCCGGTTGGACTCGTTGACCAGGGCGGGCCGGGCGTACGGGGTGCATCTGGTGTTGTCCGGTGAGGGTGACCTGGGGTTGGGCGTACGCGACGGTGGACAGCGGGATTCGCTGCTCGGTCAGTTCCCGGTGCGGGTGGCGCTGCCGGGGGGTGGGCCGGTGCTGGAGCCGACCAACGACTCGGCGGCCGGGCTGCCGGTGGGCAGTGCCGTGGTGAACACCGCCGGGGGTCTCGGTGGCCCGCGTGGCGCGATCCGGGGTCACGAGCGGATGGTCCGGTTCCCCGATCCGCAGGACGAACCGGCCGTCGTGGAAGGCCTACGGCACCGTCTCTGGCAGGCGCGTCCGGAGGGGAGCGTCCCGCCGGTGGTCTTCGCCGGGTACGCGTACCCCTCGTTGCGCAACGATCCACGACACCGGTCCGCCGAGTCCGGGCAGGCGCTGGCGCCGGCGGCGCTGCTCGGGCGGGCGGTGGACGTGGCACGGAGCACGGTGGCCGTGTCGCTCGGTCCGGTCGCCGGGCGCAACCTCGCCGTTCTCGGGCCGCGACCGGAGGCGACCCGGCTGCTGGCCACGGCCGCTCGGAGCACGGCGGCGCACCACCCGCCGGGGACGGCACGCTTCGTGATCGCCGTACCGGACTCCGAGTCGCGGTCGTCGGCGGAGGATCTGGCGCGGGAGTTGGCGCAGCGGCATCCGGTGGAGACGGTGGACCTGGCCGGGCTGCTCGCGGTCGTCGACGCCGGGCAGCCCGCCTACCTGGTGGTGTTCGGGCTGGACGTGGCGCCGCCGGAGCAGTTACCCCCGGAGCGGCTGCGGATGCTGCTGCGGGACGGCCCGCCGGCGGGGCAGCATCTGCTCGGCTGGTGGCGCACGGTGCCGTCGTTCGCGGCGCTGCTGGGCCCGGAGGAGACGGTCGACAAGCTGAGCGCGGTGGCGGTGGCGGGTGTGCCGGGGGCGCAGCTCACGCCGGTGTTCGGTCGGCCGGTGGAGTGGCGGCCCCGGCCCGGGCGGGTGGTCCTCTGGGACGGCCCGGTCGAGCGCGGACTGGTGCTGGTGCCGTACGACGTGCCGGATGACGTGGACGGGGAGGCGGCGTGACGGGAAGCGGATCGTCGGTCACGGCCGCCGGGCCGGTGCGGCAGCGGACCGGTGGCACGTCGCCGTCCGGTTCCTCGGACCCGGTGGCTGTGGCGTGGGCCGACTATCTGGCCGCGACCCGTCAGCTCGACGGGGTACGCCGGGACGCGGCGACCGCCGCGAGCGAGCAGGCGCGGACGGTCCAGGCGGCCCGCGAGGAGTTGGCGGCGGTGCGTACCCGGTTGGCGCCGCAGGAGGCCCAACTGCGGGAGGCGGGCGTACCGCCGATGTCGCTGGTGCCCGCGCCGCCGGAGCTGACCGAGGCGACCCGCACGATGACCGGTGGGTCGGGCGCGGTGCTGGCCGCGTTGCGGGAGGCGAACCGCTGGGCGCACGGTGCGGACGACGTGCTCGCGGCCCGGGGCCTGCCGGGCGCGGCCCACTGGCCGGCCCGACCGCGCAACCTGCTGGTGTACGGGCCGTTGGCATTGTTGGTGCCGCTGCTCCAGATCGTGGCGTACCTGGTCGCCGGGAGCGACGCGGTGACGGTGTTGACGCTGGTGGTCGGCCTGCCGGCACCGGCGGTGGCGTTCGGGGTGGGGTGGCTGGCGGTGGGGCGGCTCTTCCCGTCCCGGCCGGGCGAACGGGTGGACCGGACGTTCCGGTTCGGTGCGTTGACCTGCCTGGTCCCGGCGGTGCTGACCACCGCCGGGATCGTCCTGGCGATGCTGGCCGCCTGAGCGGCCCGGGCCGGGCGCGGTCCCCGTGGTGGGGCGTCCCGGTCGAGCCGCTCAGCGCGGGATGATCAGCGCCATCGCCTCGGCGCGGGACTTGGCGTCCCGTTGCAGGGTGCCACGCACCGCCGAGGTGATCGTCTTGGCGCCCGACTTCTGGATGCCGCGCATGGCCATGCACATGTGTTCGCACTCCAGCACGACCACCACGCCCCGTGGCGCCAGCCGCTCCATCAGCAGGTCGGCGATCTGGGAGGTGAGTCGCTCCTGCACCTGCGGGCGTCGTGCGAAGACCTCGACCAGCCGGGCCAGTTTGGACAGGCCGGTGATCCGACCGTCGGGCCCGGGGATGTAGCCGATGTGCGCGCTGCCCCGGAACGGCAGCAGGTGGTGCTCACAGAGGCTCATCACGTCGATGTCCCGGACCAGCACGAGTTCCTCGTGGTTGGCCTCGAAGGTGGTGGTGAGCACCGTGGCCGGGTCCACCCGCAGGCCGGCGAAGAGTTCGGCGTACGCCCGGGCGACCCGCGCCGGGGTCTGCTGGAGGCCGTCGCGGTCCGGGTCCTCGCCGACCGCGATCAGGATCTCGCGGACCGCCTTCTCGATCCGGCCGAGGTCCATGGTGTCCTCGACCGGGCGGCCGGTGAGCCGGCCGTTGACCAGCCGGGCGGCGATGTAGTCGAGGTCGTCGAGATCGTCGATGTCGGGCTCGGTTGCGGAGGCGGCCGATCCCCGTTGCTGGGGACCGGCCGCCGTGTCGTCGGTGCTCAGTGCGGGCCGTCCGAGTTGTTCGAGCTGACGCCACCGACCGTGGTGGCCTGGGCGCCGTCGGCCTCGGCCTGCACCTTGAGCGCGTCCTTCTCGGCCGGGGTGAGCACGGGCGGCTCGGTGGAGGGCTGCCGTTTGCCGAAGCCGTTGTACGGCGCCATCGGCGGACGCTTCACCACCCGGGAACAGATCCGGGCCATGTCGGCGGTGGAGAGGGTTTCCTTCTCCATCAGCTCGAGCACGATGTTGTCCAGGACGTCCCGGTACTCGACCAGGATCTCCCAGGCCTCGTCGTGGGCCAGTTCGATCAGCGCCCGCATCTCGCCGTCGATCTCGGCGGCGACGGAGTCGGAGTAGTCCCGCTCGTGGCCCATGTTGCGACCGAGGAACGGCTCGTCCCCGCTGGTGCCGTACTTGATCGCACCGAGCTTAGAGCTCATGCCATACTGCGTGATCATCGCCCGGGCCAGTGCGGTGGCCTTCTCGATGTCGTTGCCGGCACCGGTGGTGGGCTCGTGGAAGACGAGTTCCTCGGCGGCCCGGCCGCCCAGCGCGTACGCCAGGGTGTCGATCATCTCGGCACGGGTCTGGGTGTACTTGTCCTCGGTGGGCAGCACCAGCGTGTGCCCCAGCGAGCGACCGCGCGACAGGATCGTCACCTTGTGCACCGGCGCGGCGTGCGGCAGGGCCCAGGCGACCAGTGCGTGACCACCCTCGTGGTACGCGGTGATCTTCTTCTCCTGGTCGCCCATCACCCGGGTCCGGCGCTGCGGGCCGGCGATCACCCGGTCGATCGACTCCTCCAGCGACTCGTTGCTAATCGCCCGCTGGTCCTTGCGGGCGGTCAGCAGGGCCGCCTCGTTGATCACGTTGGCCAGGTCGGCGCCGCTGAAGCCCGGCGTCCTCTTGGCCACCGAGTCGAGGTCGACGTCGGGCGTGAAGGGCTTGCCCTTGGCGTGCACCCGCAGGATGGCCTTGCGGCCCTCCATGTCGGGGGCGTCGACCGGGATCTGCCGGTCGAACCGGCCCGGACGCAGCAGCGCGGGGTCGAGGATGTCCGGCCGGTTGGTGGCGGCGATCAGGATGACGCCGCCCTTGACGTCGAAGCCGTCCATCTCGACGAGGAGCTGGTTCAGGGTCTGCTCACGCTCGTCGTGCCCGCCGCCCATGCCGGCGCCACGGTGGCGACCGACGGCGTCGATCTCGTCGACGAAGACGATCGCGGGGGCGTTGGCCTTGGCCTGCTCGAACAGGTCGCGGACCCGGCTGGCGCCGACGCCGACGAACATCTCCACGAAGTCGGAGCCGGAGATCGAGTAGAACGGCACCCCCGCCTCACCGGCGACCGCCCGGGCGAGCAGCGTCTTACCGGTTCCGGGCGGCCCGAAGAGGAGTACGCCCTTCGGGATCTTGGCGCCGAGCGCCTGGTATTTCGCCGGGTTCTGCAGGAAGTCCTTGATTTCGTGCAGTTCCTCGACGGCCTCCTCGGAGCCCGCGACGTCCGCGAAGGTCGTCTTCGGGGTGTCCTTGGTGATCATCTTCGCCTTGGACTTGCCGAAGTTGAGCACCCGGGAGCCGCCGCCCTGCATCTGCGACATGAAGAACAGCAGCAGCAACACGAGCAGCACGATGGGGAGCAGGTTGACCAGCAGGCTGACCCAGATGCTGTCGGACGACACCTCGGTGTCGGCCGGCCCGGTGACCCGGTTGTTGGCCTTGGCGTCGAGGACCTGGTTCCAGACCTCGTTGCCGACCTCGTACGGGAACTGGGCCTCGATCAGCTTGGTCTTCGTCTCGCCGAACTCGGCCTCTTCGGCCAGGTCCAGCTGGATCGTCTGTTCCTTGTCCTGGAAGACGACCTTCTCGATACCGCCCTTGTTGAGCTGGTCGAGCGCGACTGAGGTGTCCACGCGGTGGTAGCTGGGTCCACCGGTGAACAGCTGACTGAGCACGACGGCGCCGAGGATGACCAGGATGACCCAGAACACCGGTCGGCGGAAGAAACGCGTACGTTCCATGCTGTATGTCGAGCGCCGAGACGCCCGCATCCTCCTGATCGACGTCCTGACCGACTGTGGGTGTCGCCGCTTGGGCGGCTGCCGGAGCCGCCGTGCGGGCCGGCCTCGACCCCGGGGCGCGAATTGTCGCACCACGGTCATTCGACGGTACACCGTACGCGACCGATCTGAGCTGGCGAGCCCAGCACTTACGCGTACGGCGAACCGGATGTCGACCGGCGTGACGGAGAGCGGATTCCACCGTCACCGGAGTCCACGGTAGCCCGACCAGCTGAAAGTCGGCTGAACGTCGACCGGACCGGCGGCATCGGACCTCGGTGCCGTATCGGCCGGAACCGAGGTCAGGAGCGGGCGTACACCTCCGGCTTGAGCACGCCGACGTACGGCAGCTCGCGGTATCGCTCACCGAAGTCCAGGCCGTACCCGACGACGAACTCGGTCGGGATGTCGAAGCCGACGTACTTCACCGGCACCGTCACCTTGACCGCGTCCGGCTTGCGGAACAGCGCGACCACCTCGACGCTCGCCGCCGACCGGGACTCCAGGTAGCGCAGCAGCCAGGACAGGGTCAGGCCGGAGTCGACGATGTCCTCCACGACGACGACGTGCCGGCCGGCGATGTCCCGGTCGAGGTCCTTGAGGATCCGGACCACCCCGGAGGAGGTGGTGCCCTGGCCGTAGGAGGAGATGGCCATGAAGTCCAGCTCGGCGGGGGGGCCCTGGCGGCCCAGCGCCCGGGCGAAGTCGGCCATGAACATGACCGCGCCCTTGAGTACGCAGACGAGCAGCAGCCCGTCGGTGACGTGGGCGTAGTCCGCGGAGACCTGCTTGGCCAGTTCCGCGGTCTTCTCGCGGATCTGCGCCTCCGAAATGATCACGTGGTCGATGTCGGCGTCGTACCAGGAGCCGTCAGCCATGGTCCTAGCCTGCCGTACGCCCCGGGTTCGCCGTCGGCGGGGCCGCCTCTTTCGGGGCGACCCCGGCCCGGATCTTTCCGACGAAGGGCACGAACCGCATCAGTACGGGTGGGACCGCCAGCGGTGGCCACCGTCGGACGGCTTCCAGTCGGCCGAGTCGCGGCTGTCCGCGGTCAGCCCGACGGCCGAGAGCAGAGCGAGGAGCAGGAAGAACACGAGGAAGAAGAGAAGTCCCATGGCGGCGCTCGCTTTCATCTGGTTTCTGGTGATCTCGCCGCCGGTGCACCGGGCTGACACCAGTCTGCGGGTCCCGCCGATCGCCGGACAGTGGCAGGAAAGCCACTCACCCTCGATTTTCTGCCACCCCCCGGGTTACCCTCGTCACATGCTCCGCTCGGTCGCGGTACTCACCCTGGACGGCGTCGCCCCGTTCGAAGTCGGCGTGCTCGCCGAGGTCTTCGGCACCGACCGCACCGCCGACGGCCTGCCCGGCTACCGGTTCGACCTGTGCAGCCCGCAGGGCGCACCGGTGCGTACCACCGCGGGTTTCGGCCTGGTGCCCACCGCCGACCTCGACGCGATCGACCGGGCCGACCTGGTGGCCGTGCCGGCGCACCACGGCACCGGAGCGCCCGCCGAGGTGCGCGAGGCGCTGCGGCGGGCCGCCGACCGGGGGGCACACCTGTTCAGCGTCTGCACCGGGGCGTACCTGCTGGGTGAGGCCGGGCTGCTCGACGGCCGGGAGTGCACCACGCACTGGCGGCACGTCGACGAGTTGCAGCGCCGCAATCCGAGTGCGCGGGTCCGCTGCAACTCGCTCTACGTGCAGGACGGCCGGCTGCTCACCAGCGCCGGCACCGCCGCCGGCATCGACGCCTGCCTGCACCTGGTACGCCAGGAGCACGGCTCGGCCGTCGCCACCCGGCTGGCCCGACGGATGGTGGTGCCGCCGCACCGCGACGGCGGCCAGGCGCAGTACATCGAGGCGCCGATCCCGAAGGCACCGGAGGCACCCACCCTGGAACCGGTGCTGGAGTGGCTGATGGAACGGCTCGACCAGCAGTTCACCGTCGACGAGTTGGCCGCCCGCGCGGGCATGGCGCCCCGGACCTTCGCCCGCCGGTTCCGCGCGGAGACCGGCACGACCCCGCACGACTGGCTGACCGGCCAGCGGGTGCTGCTGGCCCGTCGACTGCTGGAGGACACCGGGCTGTCGGTGGAGGCAGTCGCCGAGCAGGCCGGCTTCGGGGACGCCGCCGCCCTGCGGCACCACTTCACCCGCCGGGTCGGCGCCACCCCGCACACCTACCGCACCACGTTCCGCGACCGCGCCCCGGCGGGCTAGAAACCGCCGGCGGCGCCGTCGACCCGGGACTCCGAGCCGGCGACGTAGCCGCCGTCGGGGCGACGCCAGATCGCCTGGCCGTACCCGAAGACGCCCGGATCGTCCGCGACGGTGACCCGGTGACCCCGGGCGCGCAGGTCGGCGACGAGTTCCGGCCCTCCCGGCCCGGCCGCCAGGTGCTCCTCCACCAGCAGGGACCGGCCGGCGTGCCAGTACCAACGTGGGGCGTCCAGCGCCGCCTGCGGGTCGAGACCGGCGTCCACGGTCGACGAGATCAGCTGCACGTGTCCCTGGGGCTGCATGTGCCCACCCATCACCCCGAACGGCCCGACCGGCGCACCGTCGCGGGTCAGAAATCCGGGGATGATGGTGTGGTACGGCCGCTTCGCCGGGCCCACCACGTTCGGGTGGTCGGGGTCGAGGCGGAAGCCGAGACCTCGGTTCTGCAGGGCGAAGCCGTGTCCGGGCAGCACCACGTGCGAGCCGAAGGCCAGGTAGGTGGACTGGATCAGGCTCACCATCATGCCGTCGGCGTCGGCCGCGCAGAGGTACACCGTTCCGCCGCGCTCCGGGACCCCGGCGGCCGGATCGGCGGCGTGTCCGCTGATCGAGGACCGGCGGGCCGCCAGGTGCTCGGGAGTGAGCAGCGCCTGGACCGGCAGCCGCATCCGGTCCGCGTCGGTGACGTGGGCGTGCGCGTCGGCGAAGCCGAGCTTGACCGCCTCGATCTGCCGGTGCCGCCACGCCGGGTCGGCCGGGTCGAGCCCGTCGAGGACGCCCAGGGCGATCAGGGCGGCCACGCCCTGCCCGTTCGGCGGCAGCTCCCACACCTCGTGGTCCCGGTAGCCGACCGACACCGGGTCGACCCAGGTGGAGGCGTGCGCCGCCAGGTCGTCGCCGGTGAGCAGCCCGCCGGTCCGGGCCGCGTGGTCGGCCAGGGCCGCCGCGATCCGCCCCCGGTAGAACTCCTCGGCCCCGCTGCGGGCGATCAGCCGCAGGGTCCGGGCGGCGCCCGGGTTGCGCCACCGTTCGCCGGGGCGGGGTGCCCGCCCGTCCGGGGCGAAGACCCGGGCGAACTCGGCGTACTCCGGGCCGGTGGAACCGGCGTGTCCGGCCACCGCCCGGGCCCAGGCCGTGGCGGTGCCGGTGGAGACCGGGTGACCGTGCTCGGCGTACCCGACGGCGTCGGTGAACAGGTCGGCGAAGGGCAGCGAGCCGAACCGGTCGTGCAGGTCACGCCAGCCGGCCGGTACGCCCGGCACGGTCACCGGCAGCCAGCCACGGGCCGGCATCGCCGGTCCCCTGGCCTGTGCCCCGCCCAGCGCGTCGGTGGGCTCGGCACCCCGGCCGTCGGTGGCGGCCAGCACCACGTCCCGGGTCAGCGCGGCCGGTGACCGACCGGAGGCGTTCAGCCCGTGCAGCCGCTGACCGTCCCAGACGATGGCGAACAGGTCACCGCCGATGTCGTTCGACGGCGGCTGCACCACGGTCAGGGTGATCGCGGTGGCCAGGGCGGCGTCGACCGCGTTGCCGCCTCGGCGCAGCACCGCCAACCCGGCCGTGGTGGCCAGCGGATGGCTGGTGGCCACCGCGCCGTGCGGGGCGTACAGCGGGCTGCGGGGGTACGTCACGTGTCGACCTCGCCGTCGTCCGTCGGGAGCGCGGCGGTCGGGTCTGCGGGCAGCAGGCGGTCACGATGCCGACGGACCCGCAATCCGCCGGGCAGGTACGCCGCGCCCTGCCCCCGCCAGGCGGTGATCAACGTGTCCAGCGCGGCGACATGCCGGTGCGACAGGGCGGCCGGCGACGCGCCCAGCTCGTGCGCCCAGGCGCGGAGTACCCGGCCCCGCAGCGCGGGAGCGAGGTCGGCCAGCGCCTTGACGGTCAGCCCGCCGTCCGGGTGCCGGGCGGCGGTCAGCGCCTCGACGGCCAACCCGTCCAGCACCGCGTTGTCCGCCGCGACCAGCCGCGCGGTCCGGGCGAGGTTGTCCACCACCGCCGGGCCGAGCACCCCGACCAGCGCGGGCAGCACGTCGGCCCGTACCCGGGACCGGGCGTAGGCGGGGTCGGTGTTGTGCGGGTCCTCCCACGGGGTCAGGCCCAGCGCCGCGCACGCCGCCCGGGTCTGTTCCCGACCGGTCTCCAGCAGCGGCCGGAGCAGCGGCACCCCGGACATTTCCCGGTACGCCGGCATCCCGGCCAGCCCACGCGGCCCGGCACCCCGGGCCAGCGCGAGCAGGACCGTCTCCGCCTGGTCGTCCCGGGTGTGTCCGGTGAGCACCGCCGCCGCCCGGTACCGACCGGCGACCTCGACCAGCGCCTGGTAGCGCGCCTGGCGGGCGGCGGCCTCGGGGCCACCGAGCCGGCCGGCGACCTCCACCCGGACCACATCCACCGGCGCCAGCCCGTTCTGCCGTGCCCAGTCCGCGACCGACTCGGCCCGCTCGGCGGATCCGGGCTGCAACCCGTGGTCGACGGTGACCAGTCCGGCGGCTCGATCCGTCCGGGGCGCCACGAACGCGGCGGCGGCGGCCAGGGCGAGCGAGTCGGCTCCGCCGGAGCAGGCCACCAGCACCGGTCCAGGCCCGAGGTCGGCCAGCGCACGACGGACCGCGACCCGGATCGCGGCGACCGCCGGGGCGAGTGGGGCCATGCTCAGTCGGCGGGGGGCTTCGGCCCGACCGGACCGTGCACCCGGGCCACCCAGGCGTCCGGTTCGCTCAGCTCGGAGAGGCGGGGCAGGGTCAGCGGCGACTCGAAGATCCGGTTGAAGCCGGCCATCCCGACCCGGTCCACCACCGCGTGGACGAACTTGCGGCCCTCCGCGTACTGCCGCAGTTTGACGTCGAGGCCGATCAGGCGGCGGACCGCCTTCTCCACCGGGTTGCCGGCCTCCCGGCGCCGGTCGAACCCGGCCCGGATCCGCTCGACACTCGGGATGACCTGCGGCCCGACGCCGTCCATCACGAACTCGGCGTGCCCTTCCAGCAGCGTCATCAGCGCGGTCAGCCGGTCCAGCACGGCGCGCTGCCCCGGGGTCTGCACGATGTCCAGCACGCTGGACCGGCTCTCCGGGTTACGGACCACGTCGGCGAGCGTGCCCACGCCCCGGCGCAGCCGCTCGGCGAGGTGCTCACCCCCCTGCGAGGCGTCCACGAAGGCCTGCACCTCACCCAGGAAGTACCCGCGCATCCACGGCACCGCGGTGAACTGCGTCCGGTGGGTCACCTCGTGCAGGCACACCCAGAGCCGGAAGTCACGCGGCTCGGCGCCCAGCTTCCGCTCCACCTCGACGATGTTCGGCGCGACGAGCAGGAGCTGACCCGGATCGGCGGAGAAGACCTCGTACTGGCCGAGCACCCGACCGGACAGGTACGCCAGCACGGTTCCCGCCTGGACCCCGGTGACCCGCGACCCGATCGCCTCGGTGAACGCGCCGGGCTGCTTGTCCTCGGCGAGCCGGCCGACGAGCGGAGTGATCACCTCGCGCAGGCCGGCGATGTTGGTCGCCGCCCAGTCGCGCCGGTCGACCACCCGCACCGGCGGATGGGCCACCTGCGACGTCAACCCGGTGTAGTCGGCCACGTGCCCGGCCGCCTCGTCGGTCAACCGGCGCAGCTCGGCGACCACCTCGGTGGCCTCGGCGTACGACACCCGGGGGCCCGACTTGCCCAGCGCCCCCGCAGTAGCGGCGGCCAGATCCCAGTCCACGAACTGCGCCATGCCACCCACCGTACCCGCGCCGCGACACCCGTCCCCGGATCGCGCCGGGCGCACCGGCCGTCCTGGTCAGCGGCAACCGCAGGTGGCGAGCGCCGAGGCGATCCGGTCCAGCGCCACCCGGGCGGGTTCCATGCCGTCCGGCGACACCTGGTCGGTGAGCACCGCGAAGGTGAGCAACCGTCCCTCGACGGTGGTCACCACACCGGCGATCGCGTGCACCCGGGTCAGCGTGCCCGTCTTGGCGCGGACCACCCCCATACCGGCGTCCGTGCCCGGTGCCGAACCGTAGCGGTCGCGCAGCGTGCCGGACCAGCCGCCGACCGGCAGCCCACCGAAGATGCCGCCGAGTTCGGGCCGGTCCGGACCGGCCGCGAGCGCCAGCAGCTCGGTCAGCAGCGCGGGGCTGATCAGGTTCTTCCGGGACAGGCCGCTGCCGTCGGCGAGCGTCAACCCGTCCACCGGCAGGCCGAGTTCGGGCACCATCTCGGCCATCGCCGTGGCGGCACCGGCGAACGACGCGGGCTGGCCGCGGGCCAGCGCGACCTGACGGGCCAGTGCCTCGGCCACGATGTTGTCGCTCTCGCTGATCATGACGTCGACCAGGCGGATCAGCGGTGGCGAGTGCACCACGCCCAGCTCCGCGCCGGGCTCGGTGCCGCCGGTCGCGTCGACCGGGGCCACCGGGGCGGTGCCCTTGCTCACCGCACCGGCCGGTACGCCGAGCAGCCTGGCGAAGGCCCGTCCGGCGGTGAGGTCGGGTTCGGGTACCCGCTCGGCCCAGCTCCGACCCGCCTTGGGGTCCTTGCGGGCGCCGTCGAGCATCAGCGCGGTGATCGCGCCGCCGTAGCCGCCGGTGGGGATGTCGTCGTCCCAGCCCGGCCCGAAGACCGGCCCGGGATACAGCGAGGAGTCGACCACGACGCGGGTCGGCGGGGTGCCGCCCAGGGCGGTACGCACCTGCTCGGCGAGATTCTCCAGGCTCGCGGCACCGGTGTAGAAACCCTTGGCACCGGCGGTCAGGGTGGGATCCCCGCCACCGACGACGACCACCTCACCGGGCTGGGCGCCGGCCACCACCCGGGTCGGGATCCGGTAGCCGGGGCCCCGGGCGGTCAGCACGGTGACCGCGGTCAGCAACTTCGTCACCGAGGCCGGCACGGTGGCCTCGGCACCGCCCCGGTCGAAGAGCAACTGCCCGGTCAGGGCGTCGGCCACGGCGAGGTGGACCCGGTCACCGAGCGCGGGATCACCGATCAGCGGGTCGAGCACCGCACCCATCCCGTCGGCGCTGGGCACGGGCGCGCCGACGTCGGCGGCAGCCAGCACCGCGACCGGCGCGGGCTCCGGTGAGCCGGCGACCGTCGAGGTGTCGGGATCCTCGCCCAGCCACTGACCGACCGGTCCGGGGCGTACCACGGCCACGCCCACCCCGACCAGCACGAGCGCCAGCACGGCGGCGAGCACCAGCGGCAGTCGGCGGCGGACGGCGGACGGTGGCGCGGGAGGCGGCCCCTGGTCGGCGGGCGCGGCGGTGTTCCCGGGTGGGCCCGGCGGCACCGCGCCGGGGTCCGCCTGCGGACCGGCCGGCGCGTCGGCGGCACCGGACGCCGCTGCGGCCGCGACCGCCCCGGAACCGCCCGGGACGCTCACCCGCCCGGACGCGGTGCCGGACGGCACGGACGCGCTGCCGGACGGCACAGGTGACACCGAGGCAGTGCCCGGCGGTACGGACGCGGTGCCGGTGGCGGGCGGGGTCGGGCCGGGAGCCGGGCTCGTCGGAGCGGGGTCGGCGGATGTCGGTGACGGTGTCCGGAGCAGGTGCGCGTCGGGTACCACCACACGCCCGGTCGCCGGTGTGACCGGCGGTGTCGCGGGACCGCCCTCGGCGGCACCCTCCGGACGGTAGTGTGAATCTTCCCTCCCCACGACCCCCTCCTCCCCCACCGGAAACCGGCCTGGGTGACACTACTTCGGTCCGAAGACTATGCGGCGGCCGGACTCGGTGGGCGGGCAATCGCCCGTCCGGGCTGGTCGCCGGTTCCGTCAGGCCAGCGTGGGCGAACGAGGGAGCGTGCGAATGGATTTCGACGTCACGGTTGAGATCCCCAAGGGTCACCGCAACAAGTACGAGGTGGACCACGTGACCGGCCGGATCCGGCTGGACCGCACGCTCTTCACCTCCACGCAGTACCCGGCCGACTACGGCTTCATCGAGGGCACCCTCGGCGCGGACGGCGACCCCCTGGACGCCCTGGTGCTGGTGCCCGAGCCCACCTTCCCCGGCTGCCTGATCCGGTGCCGCACCATCGGCATGTTCCGGATGACGGACGAGAAGGGCGGCGACGACAAGGTCCTCTGCGTGCCGTACGAGGACCCCCGGCAGGAGCACCTGCGCGACATCCACCACCTCGGCGAGTTCGACCGGCTGGAGATCCAGCACTTCTTCGAGGTCTACAAGGACCTGGAGCCGGGCAAGTCGGTCGAGGGCGCGACCTGGGTGGGGCGTACCGAGGCCGAGGCCGAGATCCTGATCTCCTACCAGCGGGCCAAGGACGCCGAGGAGCGTGGCGAGACCATCCACTGACGCGGCCTCGCGACGGGCCCGCCGGACCGCTCAGCCGAGCAGTCCCCGGGCCCGTTCGTAGAGTCCGAGCACCGCGCAGGCGATCGGCACCACGGAGATCACCAGAGCGGTGTCGGTGAGGTCGGCGAGCCGCCCGACGTACGGCGAGACCGGCCGGTGGGCGTGACCGGTGCCGGCCGCCGCGACCGCAAGGCCGACCAGCACACCGCCGACCGCCAGGATCAGTGGTCCGGTCGCGGGGTCGACGGCGAGCACCGTGCCGAGGGCCGCGTACCCGGCCAGACCCGCGAGCACCGGCGGCACCCGGTGGCGTACCGCCGCGAAGAGCCGGGCGCGCAGCAGGAACACCGTCGAGGTCACCCCGACCAGCAGCCGACCGGTGACGCCGCCGGTGACGGCGAGGACCAGACCGGCCACGCCGCCCAGCACCGCGTGCCCGATCAGCATCCCGGTGAGCATCTCCTCGGTGCGCGCCACCGCCGCGTACACCCGGCCGCGATCGGGCAGGTCACGGGCCTGGTCCAGGTCGTGGTCGGCACCGGTCGGCAGGGTGGTCGGCGGCAGCGGCACCCGGCCCAGCCGGATCGCCAGCAGCGGGACCGCACCGATCGCGAAGGCCAGCACGCAGAGCAGGACGGCCGTCGCGCCGGCCGGGCCGAGCAGCATGTCGCCGAGGGCAGCCGGGACGCCGACCGCACCGACCGCCACCCCGGCCACGAAGACCCGTTGCCGGGTGGCCACGCCGAGCAGCCCGAGCACCGACACCAGCAGCAGCGCCACCGCCCCGGCCAGCGCCTCCTCCGCGCCGACCCAGCGCAGCGGACCGAGCGGCCCGACCGGGTCGCCCGAGCTGACCGCGAGGGCACCGGCCACGGCGGCGTACGGCAGCGCGTACCCGCCGAGGACGGCACCGGACGCGCCGTCGCCCCGGGCCCGCGAGAACACCGTGCCGGCGAGCACCAGCAGGACCGCGAGCAGGGTCGCCACCGGCCACACGGCCCGGTCGACGGGGCCGGTGGCGAGCAGGGCGACCAGGCCGACGCCGAGCGGCACTCCGGCACCGGCCAGCGCGGCGACCCGGGTGGCCTCGGGTGACCAGGCGGCACCCCGCCGTCGTGCGCCGTCGGCGATGGCCTCCACCACGTCGTCGTACTCGGGTTCGGGCCACTCGGCACGGCCCGGCACCAGGTGCAGCACCTCACCGTCACGGACGCCCTGGGCGAGCAACGCCTGCCCGGTGGCGAGCATGCTGCCGTCGGCCCGCCGCAGCAGCCAGCCGCCGTGCCGTTCACCGTCGTCGGCGAGCCCGACACCGGCGTGCCGGAGCACCTCGGGCAGCAGCTCGACGAGCGGGACCTGCTCGGGCAGGGCCACGTCGACCCGGCGCAGCGGCGAGCTGACGGTGACCCGGGCCAGCCCGATCGTCATCGACTGATCTCCCTATCGAGCGGGGTGCGGGCCTGCGCGGACGGAAGGACTTTACCTACCATGAGCCAGGCTCGGGTCACCGTGCGTCGTCGGGAGGTCGAGTGTCCACTGTCGTCGTCCGGCGGGCGGCCCGACGTCCGGCACCGGAGATCCCCGTCGGCGAGGTGCCGGTGCAGGCCCCGCCGGAGATCCCGGCCGTCACCGGTGGCCGCTGGCAGCAGATGCTGATGGTGCTGCCGATGCTCGGCGGTACGGTCGCGATGGCGATGATGTTCGGTCGGGGCGGCGGCGCGTACGCGTACGTGGTCGGCGCGATGTTCGGCCTCTCCACGCTGGCGATGCTGGTCACCTCGTGGGGCAGCGCCTCGGGCAGTCCCCGCAAGTCCGAGATGATGGCCGCCCGACGCGAGTACCTGCGACACCTGGCGACGTTGCGGCGGCAGGTCCGGCAGACCGCGGCACGACAGCGCAGCGGCCTCTGTTACCGGCACCCGGATCCGCAGGGCCTCTGGTCGACGGTGGAGAGCCACCGGGTCTGGGAACGTCGTCCCACCGATGCCGACTTCGCCGTGGTGCGGGTCGCCGTCGGGCCGCAGACGCTTGCGACTCCGCTGGTCCCACCGGTCACCCGGCCGTTGGAGGAGTTGGAGCCGATGACCGCCGGGGCGCTGCGCCGCTTCCTGGACGCGTACTCGGTGGTGCCGGAGCTGCCGGTGGCGGTGTCGCTGCGGAGCTTCGCCCGGGTGTTCGTCCGGGCCGCGCCGGCCGGTCCCGCCGGGTCACCGGCCGCGCAGTCGCTGGTCCGGGCGATGCTCACCCAGCTCGCGGTCTTCCACTCCCCCGACGAACTGCTGATCGCGGTCTGCGCCGGGCCGGAACGGCGGGCGACCTGGGAGTGGGTGAAGTGGTTGCCGCACACCGGTCATCCGTCCCGGGTCGACGCCCTCGGCCCGGTCCGGCTGGTCGCGAGCGCGGCGGTGGACCTGGAGAAGCTGCTCGACGAGGTGCTGGACAGCCGGTCCCGGTTCAGCCCGGCCGGGCCGGTCACCGAAGGGCCGCATCTGGTGGTGGTGCTCGACGGCGGCGACCTGACCGGCGCCACCGAGCTGGCCGGGGACGGCGGTATCGACGCGGTCACCCTGATCGACCTGAGTTCCCCGCCGCCCCGCCTGCTGGACCGCTTCGCCCTGCTGCTGGAGGTGCGGGGCGGCCGGCTGCACTCGCACTCGGCGGACGGGCCGGCCGAGGTCGGCACGGCCGATGCGCTCAGGATCGCCGAGGCCGAGGCGGTGGCCCGCCGGTTGGCCCCGTTACGCCCGGCCGCCGTGCGTGGTCCGGACGCCGCGACCGGTGCCGAGCCGGGCCTGCCGGAGCTGCTCGGCATCGGCGACCCGGAGGGCTTCAGCACCGAGCAGGGCTGGGCGCCCCGGTCGGCCCGTGACCGGCTGCGGGTGCCGATCGGCGTCGGGGTGGACGGTATCGCCGTCGAGCTGGACCTGAAGGAGTCGGCGCAGGACGGCATGGGTCCGCACGGGCTGTTGATCGGCGCCACCGGCTCAGGCAAGTCCGAGCTGCTACGGACCCTGGTGGTGGGGCTGGCCGCCACGCACTCCTCCGAGCAGCTCAACTTCGTCCTGGTCGACTTCAAGGGCGGGGCCACCTTCGCCTCGTTCGACCGGCTGCCGCACACCGCCGCCGTCATCACCAACCTGGCCGACGCGTTGCCGCTGGTGGACCGCATGGTCGACGCGATCAACGGCGAGTTGGTACGCCGGCAGGAACTGCTGCGTCGCGCCGGCAACTTCGCCAGCCTGCGCGACTACGAGCGGGCCCGGGCGGCCGGCACCGCGCTGGCCCCGCTGCCGTCGCTGCTGCTGGTCTGCGACGAGTTCTCCGAGCTGCTGTCGGCCAAGCCCGACTTCGTCGACCTCTTCGTGCAGATCGGCCGGTTGGGGCGGTCCCTCGGGGTGCACCTGCTGCTGGCCAGCCAGCGGTTGGAGGAGGGGCGGCTGCGCGGGTTGGACACCCACCTGTCGTACCGGATCGGTCTGCGTACCTTCTCGTCGCTGGAGTCGCGCACGGTGCTCGGCGTGCCGGACGCGTACGAGCTGCCCCGCTCGCCGGGTCACGGCTACCTGCGCTTCGGCACCGAGCCGCTGGTGCGTTTCAAGACCGCGTACGTCTCGGGGGCGGTCCGTCGACGCCTTGTGGCGGCCGGTGCGGCCGGGTCCGAGCGCCCGCGCCTGCTCACCTTCTCCACCCATTTCACACCCGAACCGGAGCCGCCCGCCCCGCCCGTCGAGGAGGACGAGGAGCCGGGCCAGGAGACCCTGCTGGACCTGCTGATCACGCGCCTCGCCGACCAGGGGCCGCCGGCACATCGGGTGTGGTTGCCGCCGTTGGACGGCGCGCCGGGGCTGGACGAGGTGGTCGGGCCGTTGACCGTGCACCCCTCCCGGGGGCTGACCTCCGGCAATCCGGAGCTGCACGGGGCGTTGCAGGTGCCGGTGGCGCTCGTCGACAAGCCGTACGAGCAGCGGCGCGATCTGCTCTGGCTGGCCCTGGACGGCGCCGCCGGGCACGTGGCCGTGGTCGGCGGTACGCAGAGCGGCAAGTCCACCGCGCTGCGGACGTTGATCTGCGCGCTGGCGCTCACCCACACTCCTGCCGAGGTGCAGGTCTACGGTCTGGACTTCGGTGGCGGCGGATTGGCCGCGCTGCGCGACCTGCCGCACGTCGGTGGGATCACCGGTCGCGCCGACCCGACCGGCGTGCGACGCACCGTGGGTGAGATGGCCACCCTGCTGGCGGACCGGGAGCGCGCCTTCGCCGAACTCGGCGTCGAGTCCATGGCGGTCTGGCGGCGTCGGCGTGTCGAGCAGGCCGCCGCCGGTACGCCGGACACCGACCGGTTCGGAGACGTCTTCCTCGTCGTCGACGGCTGGACCACGCTGCGCGGCGAGTACGACGACCTGGAGCCGCTGATCACCGACCTCGCCACCCGGGGACTCTCCTACGGCGTGCACGTGGTGGCCACGGCGGTGCGTTGGCTGGACTTCCGACCGGCCATCCGGGACCTCTTCGGTTCGCGACTGGAGTTGCGGCTCGGTGACCCGTCGGACTCGGTGATCGCCCGGCGGGCGGCGGCGGACGTACCGGAGCGAACGCCGGGTCGCGGCATCACCGCCGGGAGCCTGCACTTCCTCACCGCCCTGCCGCAGGTCGCCGACGCGGACACCGCCGCTCTGGTGCGGCGGGCGGCGGAGAGCTGGTCCGGTCCGCCGGCACCCCGGGTACGGCTGCTCCCGGCGGTGCTGCCGTACTCGGAGATCGACCTGACCGGCACCGCCGGGTTGCGGATCCCGGTCGGGATCGCCGAAGCGGACCTGCGGCCGGTGGTGCTCGACTTCGCCACCGAGCCGCACTTCGTGGTCTACGGCGACGCCGAGTGCGGCAAGTCGTCGTTCCTCCGCGCGCTGGCCCAGTCGATCGTCACCCGGTTCACCCCGGAGCAGGCGCGGGTGATCCTGGTCGACTACCGCCGCAGCCTGCTCGGCGCGATCGAGACCGAACACCTGATCGGGTACGGCACCGCCGCCGCGCACACCGCCGACCTGGTGGAGTCCGCGGCCGGTTACCTGCAGGGCCGTACGCCCGGTCCCGAGGTCGGGCCGGCGCAGTTGCGCGACCGTTCGTGGTGGACCGGCCCGGAGTTGTTCGTGCTGGTCGACGACTACGACCTGGTGGCGAGCGGGCCGGCGAACCCACTGCGGGCGCTGGAGGAACACCTGCCGCACGCCCGCGACGTCGGGTTGCACCTGGTGCTGGTCCGCCGCTGCGGCGGTGCCGGCCGGGCCCAGTACGAGCCGGTCGTGCAGCGGCTGCGTGAACTGTCCACCTCGGGCCTGGTGATGTCGGGCAGCCCCGAGGAGGGCGCGTTGGTGGGTGCGGTCCGGCCCGGCCCGCTGCCGCCCGGACGCGGTCGACTGTCCACCCGGCGGGAGGGTGTCCGCCTGGTGCAGTTGGCATACCTGCCGCCACAGTGACGTCGAGTCCACGGAACGTCCCGTAAAGGGGAGGCGAACCGGTAATCTCCGATCGTCATGTGTCCCTGCGACGAATGGCGGAGGATGTGACCAGGGTGCGGCAGAGCGGCCCGCCGGGGCCGCGACGGTTCGCGCATCGGGCGCTGCTGGCGGCGGCCACGACGCTGGCAGCCGCGGTCGTGGCCGTTCCGGCCGCTGCCGTGCCGGTCGCCCCGACCTCCTTCGGCGTGCCGGTGGCCTACGCCCCGGACACCGCCGAACGCGCCGACCAGGTTCGTGACGAGCAGTGGCAGCTCGACAAGCTGGGCGCGCAGATCGCCTGGCGTACCTCGACCGGGCGTGGCGTGATCGTCGCGGTGATCGACTCCGGGGTGGACGGTTCGCACCCGGACCTGGCCGGTCAGGTGCTCCCCGGTCTCGACCTGGTCGCACCGGACGGAGCCGCCGAACCCGATCCGGTCGGGCACGGCACCACGGTCGCCGGACTGATCGCCGGGCGCCGGGACGACCGCCGGGGCGTGGTGGGGCTGGCCCCCGACTCCCGCATCCTGCCGGTCCGCGTACTCGACGAGGAGAACCGGTACGACGACGCGTTGATCGTCGCCAAGGGCGTCCGGTGGGCGGTCGACAACGGCGCCAAAGTGATCAACCTGTCGCTCGGCGGCAACGGCGACAGCCCCGCCCTGGCCGCCGCCATCGACTACGCCTTCGCCAAGGACGTGGTGGTGGTCGCCTGCACCGGCAATCTCGCCACGTCACCGGAGGCGAAGGTGTGGTATCCGGCCCGGGAGCCGGGCGTCATCGCCGTCTCCGGGCTGGAGCGCAACAGCGACAACCTGTGGAGCGGCGCGATCACCGGTCGCGCCACCGTCCTCACCGCCCCGGCCAGCGGCCTGGTCGGCGCCCGGCCGCCGCAGGGGTACTGGCGGGTGCAGGGCACCAGCTTCGCGGCCCCGCTGGTCGCCGCCACCGCCGCCCTGGTCCGGGCCCGCTACCCGCAGATGTCCGCCGGGGACGTGGTGAACCGGCTGCTGGTCACCGCGAAGGACATCGGGCCCACCGGCCGCGACGACCGGTTCGGGTACGGCCTGGTCGACCCGATCGCGGCACTGACCACGGACGTACCCCCGGTCGGCGACAACCCGCTGGACGACAACGACTCGCCCGGGGTGACCGGCTTCGGCCCGGCACCCGGCTCGGTGCCGGTCGGCGACCGCGACGCCGAGCAGCTCGGTCTGACCGGATCGCCGCAGGAGACCCGGTGGCGGGCCCGCGCCGCCGGGGCGGCGGAGGACACCGGTCCGGTACGCCTCTGGGCCGGCTCGGCGATCCTCGTCGCCCTGGTCACCGGTGCGGCGCTGATGGTGCGTCGGCTGCGGCGACGCTGAGCGGCACCGCCGGGCAATCCGGCGATCCCGGGTCTTCGATCCTGCTCGGCGGGGTACAACCATCGGCGTGAGTGCCTCTGGCCGGCGCACGACGGCGCCCCCGTCGGTCCGCGACCCGTTCGGTCCTGCGGACGGTCCGTCGGGCCTGCGCCCCGGCCCCACCGCCTCCGGCCTGTCGATGCTCGTGCCGTTCGCGCTGCTCGCCACGCTGGTGATGGGCGACTGGTCGCCGCTGCGGCGGCTGGACGCGGCGATCACCGCCGACCTGCACGCTGTCGCCCACGACCATCCGGCCTGGGTGTCGGTGATGCGCCTCTGGACGGACGTGTTCGCACCGATGCCGCTGCGCGCCGGGGCGCTGTGTCTGGTGGTCTGGCTGGCCTACCGGGGTGCGCGGCGGCTGGCCGTCTGGGTCGCCACGACCATGATCCTCGGCGGTCTGCTCGGGCCGCTGCTCAAGCTCGTGGTGGGCCGTCCGCGACCGGATCTGCCCGAACCGGTGGCACTTGCCCCCGGCCTCTCCTTCCCGTCCGGCCACGCGCTGAACGCGGCGTTGGCCGCCGGGGTGCTGCTCGTGGTGTTCCTGCCCCGGACCAGGGCCCGATCGGCGGCCCGGGTGGCGGTCTGGGCCGCCGCGCTGGCCATCGCCCTGGTCACCGGGTTCAGTCGGGTCGCGCTCGGGGTGCACTGGTCCAGCGACGTGGTCGCCGGATGGCTGCTCGGCACGGCGGTGGTCACCGCGACCACTGCGGTCTTCGCACTCCGGGCCCGGCGGTCACCGTCGGCCGGGTGACCGTCAGGTGCACTCGCCGGTGCCCACCTCCCGGGTGCGTTCCGCACCGGCCAGCGCCACCGGCCGGGCCTCGGCGGCGGTCACCGCGAAGCCGGTGTTCGGGTCGTACGCGGCCGCTGCGAAGATCACCCCGAGCACCAGGCCGTTCGAGGAGACCAGCGGCCCGCCGGAGTTGCCGCTGCGCACCAGGGCCCGGATCGTGTAGATCTCCCGGGTCACGTCCCCCGACGAGTAGATGTCCGGGCCGGTGATCCGGTCGACGTCGCGGATCCGCGCCGACTGGGCGTTGTACGGCCCGTCCAGCGGGAAGCCGAGCACGATGGCGTCCGCGCCGCTGGTGGTGTTGCCGGCGGCGAACCGCATGGAGGGGCCGGGCAGGTTGGGCACGTAGAGCACGGCCAGGTCGCGGTCCGGGTCGTAGACGACGACGACGCCCTCGTACCGCTCGCCGCGCAGTTCCACCGCGACCGAGTCGGTGCCGGCGACCACGTGCGCGTTGGTCATCACCCGGTCGTCGGCGTACACGAAGCCGGAGCCCTCGATGCGGCGGGAGCAGCTCTTCGCCGAGCCGAGCACCTTGACCACCGACTGTTGGCCGTTCGCGACCACCGGCGATCCGGCCAGCGCCGGGTCGGGCGGCTCGACCTGCCGTGCCTGGGAACGGCGCAGGCCGTCGAAGACGTCCGGGAAGCCGTTGGTGTCGACGGTGTCGCGCAGTGCGGTGGAGAGCTGCTGGGCCTGGTCCGGCAGCACCTGGTCGACCACGTTGAGCAGCGCGCTGCTGCGGACCGAATTGGCGAGCCAGGGCAGCGAGGAGGAGCCGAGCGGCACCGCCACCAGCCAGGCGACCAGGAGCACCGCGAAGAGCGAGACGAAGGCGCCGCCGATGTCGTCGAGCCGCCTACCCGTGTCGCTGGCGATGGTGCGGCGCAGGTGGGAGCCGAGCCATCCGGCGAGCGCCTGGCCGATCACCGCCAGGCCGAAGATGGCGACGAGCGAGATCAGCACGCGGGTGCCGCTGTCCACGAACTGCTGGGCGAACATCGGCCCGATCTGGAGCCCGATCAGCGCACCGAGGAAGAACCCGGAGAACGAGAGCACCCCGATGACGAACCCCTGCCGGTATCCGCTGATCGCGAACACGAGCATGAGCAACAGCAGAACGAGATCAACGGCCGACACGGGTCAAGCGTACGGGCCGGGGGCTCGTGGGATGACGACCGCTTGCGGAAGGTGACCGCGCGGTCAGCGGATCGCGCTCTCGTCCACCTCGTCGGTGCCGGCCGAGGGGGCGGGCGACGCACCGGACGGGGGCAGGTCGATCACCCGGCCGTGCGGCCACGGTCGGCTCCAGCCGCCCATCTCCAGCAGCGCGGCCAGCACCCCGGCGGTGAAGCCCCAGACCAGCATGCCGCGTACCGAGAAGGCGGGGCCGACCCAGCCGCTGGAGTGGCGTACCCGGACGCGGTTCTCCGGGTCGACCAGCTCGGTGACCGGCAGCCGGGCCACATGCGCCACCTCGGCCGGTTCCCGGGGGTGCACCCAGTGCGGCGTGTGCCACCAGGCGAGCACCGGCGTCACCACGAACTCGCTGACGGGGATCCACAGCCTCGGTAGTTGCGCCAGTACGGTGACGCTCGCCGGGTCGAGGCCGACCTCCTCGTTGGCCTCACGCAACGCGGTGGCGGCGGCGTCGGCGTCGCCCGGGTCGGCGGCACCGCCCGGGAACGCCGGCTGACCGGCGTGGTTACGCAGCGTCGCGGCACGTTGGAGCACCAGCACGTCCGGACCGGTCTCGGGGTCCTCACCGAGCAGCACGAGTACGGCGCTCTCCCGGCCGCCCTGCTCCGGCGTGCGTACCTGGGTGAAGTCCTCGATGCGGGCGGTGCCGAGCCGGACCAGCAGCGGGTCCAGCCAGTCCGGCACCGGCCGTGGCGCGTCGGACGTCCCCGGGCCCGAGGTCATCCTGGCGGGCACCTCGCTCACGCCGGTACCACGATGTCGAGGTGCTGCCGGACGAGGTCGGCGAGGCCGGCGTCGTCCAGGGCACCGGAGGTGTCGATGTGCCGGACACCGCCGTCGGCGCCGACGAACACCGTCATCGGGAACGCGGTGCGTTCCAGCGCCCGCTGGAACGCCTTACCCTGGTCGAACAGCATCGGGAACCGCACGCCGAAGTCCTCGCCGACGGACTGCGCGGCGCTGCGACTGTCCTGGGTGTTCACCCCGACGACCCGCAGTCGTCCCTCGGTCTGCTCGCTGAGCCGCTGGAAGGCGGGCAGTTCCTTGCGGCAGGGCGGGCACCAGGAGGCCCAGATGTTGATCACGGCCGGGCCGGGGATGTCGCGCAGCGCGACCGGGGTGCCACCGGTGAAGCAGGTGAGGGTCAGCTCGGGCAGCCGATCACCCTGCGGGGTGCCGGTGTCCACCGCGCCGGGCTCGGCGACGAGGGAGGTGCACTCCTCGAACGGCGACGGCCGGCTGGTGCTCGTGTCCGCCCCGGTGGCGGCGGGCCGGTCGGTCTCGGGCGTACACGCCACGGTGCCGAGCAGCAGCAGCGGCAGGGACATCAGGGCCAGTCGGCGGATCACGGCGCCTCCGCCCGGACCGCCTGCACCGGCACCAGGTCGGGGTCGACTCCGGCGGCGACGGCCAGGTCACGGGCCCGGGGGCCCTTGAGCAGCTTCGCGGCGGCGGCTGCCTCGGTCGGGCCGGTGCCGTACGACGGGCAGAGCTTCGCCAGCGTGCACGCGCCGCAGGCGGGCTTGCGGGCATGGCAGACCCGTCGGCCGTGGAAGATGATCCGGTGCGACAGCATGGTCCAGTCGCGCTTGGGATACATCGCCCCGATGGCGTGCTCGATCTTGACCGGGTCGGTCTCGGCGGTCAGTCGCCAGCGCTGGACCAACCGCTGGAAGTGCGTGTCGACGGTGATGCCGGGCACGTCGAAGGCGTTGCCGAGGATGACGTTGGCGGTCTTGCGGCCGATCCCGGGCAGGGTCACCAGGTCGGCCAACCGCCCCGGGACCTGGCCGTCGTACCGCTCGACGAGGGCCTGACCGAGGTGGATCAGCGAGCTGGTCTTGTTGCGGTAGAAGCCGGTCGGCCGGATCAGCTCCTCCATCTCGTCCCGGTTCGCCCCGGCGTAGTCGGAGGCGCTCGGATACCGGGCGAAGAGCTTCGGCGTGACCTCGTTGACCTTCTTGTCGGTGCACTGGGCCGAGAGGATGGTGGCGACGGCCAACTCCAGCGCGTTGCCGTGGTTCAGCTCACAGTGGGCGTCGGGATGTGTCTCGGTCAGCACGCGGCCGATCCGCCGCGCCCGACGCGTACGACCGAGGTCGGTCTCGGTGGCGCTTCTGGTCACGACGGCCAGCCTACGTCGCCGCGCCGACGCTCCGGTCGGCCCACACGTCTCGGACCGGCGATCAGCCCTCGTCCGGCGGACTGATCTTGCCCGCCTTGGTGAACTGGGCGCCGGTCTCCGGGAAGTCGAGCTTGGTGAGTTCACGGAGCAGGCCGAGGCCCCGGTCGTCCGGGTCCGTGGTCGGCTTGCCGATGCCGTTCATGTACGTCGAGACGAACGACCCGCCGGACCAGGTGCCGTCCGGTTCGAGGGTCACCTTGAGCACCCCGCCCCAGCCGAGGCGGCCGTTGTTGCTGAGCATGCCGCCGCCCCCGGCGAAGTTGCCCAGGCTGTACGCGATCAGTCGGCCCTTGTAGAACTCCATGCCCCGCAGCACGTGCGGGCCGTGGCCGACGATCAGGTCGGCGCCGGAGTCGATCATCGCGCGGGAGAACTTGATCGGGTCGCCCCGGTTCTCGCCGAGGAACATCTCGGTGCCCGGGCGGGTACGGGTCATCTCCGAACCCTCGGCCCCCATGTGCACCTGCACCACGACGATGTCGGCCATCGTGGCGGCCTTCTCGACGACCTTCTTCGCGGACGGGATGTCGACCAGGCTGTTCGACCAGCGGTACGACGAGAAGCCGGCCACCGCGACCTTGACGCCGTCGGCCTCGACCACCGTGATCTGGTCGGGCGCGCCGGTGTGCGCCAGGTCGTGCTCCTCCAGCGCCTTCTGGGTGTTCTCGTACCCCTTGGGCCCGAAGTCGTAGCCGTGGTTGTTGGCCTGGTTGAGCAGGTCGAACCCGGCGTCGGCGAGGTGCGCGGCGTACTCCGGCGGCGCGCGGAACTGGAAGCACCGGGTGGAGTCGGCCCCGCACTTGCCGGTGCCGGTGTCCACCGTCAACGGCTCTTCCAGGTTGCCCATCGCCACGTCGGCGGAGATCGCCTTCTTGACCGAGTCGAAGAAGCCCTTCCCGCCGTCGGGCGGCAGCCGGTTGGGCGCGTTGCCCATCACGATGTCACCGGTGGCGGAGAGCGAAATGGTCTTGACCTTGGGCGGGGTCGACTCGACCGGCCCACCGGTCCCACCGCCCGCGCCCGGCTGCCAGACCGGCTCCTGACCGAGATCGGCACAACCGGCGAACAGCAGCATGGCGAGCAGCGCACCGAGCGCGGCCAGGGAACGGCGTGGACGCGCCGCGAGAGCGGCGTGGGGGCGCGGACGCGACGCCGTGGAGGCACGGCGGCGTGGACGCGACGCGAGGGGGGCGCGAGCATACATCGGGGGCGACCATACCGGGCGGGAAACGCCGCGACGACGGCCGATCGGGTGGAGGATTCAGCCCTGGAGCCGATCCGACCATGGGACGACGGTGTCGGTGCCGACCGCCGACACCGCGGCGTGCACCGCGCGGGCCAGCGGCGCTCCCCAGGTCGAGCGCGGGCCGCCGTACGCACTGACCGGCCCGTCCGGTGGGCAGAGCACGGTGACCGCGTCCGTCGGGGTGCCGGTGCCGGGCAGCCCGAGGTCCGCGATCGCCTGCGCCTTCGCCTCGGTCGCCGTGGCCACCGCGTTGACCAGGGCCGCGTCGCCGAGCCGGGCCGGGACGTACACCACGATGTTGACCGTGCCGACCCGCTGGGCCGGGGCCGCCACGTCGGGTGCCGCCGCCGGCACCGGGGTACCCAGGCCGACGGTGGCCCAGACCTGCACGCCGGTGTCGACCCGAGCGATCACCTCGGTCACGTCGACACCGGTCAGCAACCCCACCCCGGGTCCGTCGAGGCCGAGCCGCCGGGCCATGCCGGCCAGGTGGTCGGCGGGGTCGTCCCGGTCGTACGACATCGGCACGGTCGCGTTCAACACCCACCGCCGTACGCCGAGCCCGCCGCCGAGCGGGCCGGTGCCGACCGTCCGCAACGGCCGCACGGCGCGCCACACGAGTAGCGGAATGTCCCTTCCGTCCTCGTGTCGGGTGGTCACCTGCGGCTCACTCAACACGCCGTGACCCTACGGCCGACGGCCCTGCCGGTCGTCGGCGGCCCGCGCGGGCGAGCGATGGTACCGGGCGACCGACACGGGAAGGTTACGCCCAACGATCAAGATTCCAGGGGTGCACCTCTGATTCCTGCTCACGTGCGCCTAGACTGGGCGGCGCGCGAGGGATCAGCGGACGGCGGCCCGGCCGACAGACGGCACGCGCAACCGGAGGTGCGCGATGGACGAGGTACTGGCCCGCAGCGGGATCTTCCAGGGAGTCGACCCGGAGGCTGCCGAGGCGCTCGCCAAGGAGATGGAGACGATCGAGGTCCGCAAGGGCGAGGTCGTGTTCAACGAGGGCGAGCCCGGCGACAGTCTCTACATCCTGCTGTCCGGCAAGATCAAGGTGGGTCGCCGAGCGGCGGACGGCCGGCAGAACCTGATCGCGGTGATGGGGCCGTCGGACATGGTCGGCGAGCTGTCGCTCTTCGACCCGGGTCCGCGTACGGCGACCGCCACCGCGGTGACCGACAGCCGCCTGGCCCGACTGCGCAAGCAGGCGCTGCGTCCGTGGCTGAACAACCGGCCGGAGATCGCCGAGCAGCTGCTGCGCGTGCTCGCCCGCCGGCTGCGCCGGACCAACGACGCCCTCGCCGACCTGATCTTCACCGACGTACCCGGCCGGGTCGCCAAGAACCTGCTCCAGATGGCGGGCCGCTTCGGCACCCGGGACGGTGGCGTGCTGCGGGTGACGCACGACCTGACCCAGGAGGAGATCGCCCAGCTCGTCGGCGCCTCCCGCGAGACGGTCAACAAGGCGTTGGCCGACTTCGCCTCGCGGGGCTGGCTCCGGTTGGACGGCAAGAGCATCATCATCCTCGACCCGGAGCGCCTGGCACGCCGCGCCCGGGTCTGACACCCCTGCTCCCGACACCGCCCGGCCGCCACTCGCGGCCGGGCGGTGTCGTGTCCGGGCGGCCGTGTCCAGGCGGCATCGTGGCCGGACGGGGCCTTGTCCGGGCAGAGTCGTGTCCGGCCGGGCGGGGTCGGGTTCGGGTTCGGTGACCGACTCGTGCGGCACAGCGTCCTGAAAAAAGTCAGTCTTGACTGTTTGTTTTCCGGGCGGCAGGCTGTGCCCGTGCCTCCCGCATCGACCCGCGTCCCTCAGCAACAGCGCAGCCGTGCCACCCGGGCTCGGCTGCTGGAGGCGACCGTCGAGTGCCTGGTCGAGCATGGCTGGTCCGGCACCACGACCACGGTCGTGGCGGCCCGGGCCGGAGTCTCCCGAGGCGCCCAACTGCACCACTACCCGACCCGGGCCGCCCTGGTCACCGCCGCCGTGGCACACCTCACCGAACGCCGGGCGGCCGAGCTGCGGGCCGAGGCGGAGGCACTGCCGGCCGGCCCCCGCCGGCTGGACCGGGTGGTCGACCTGCTCGCCGCCGCCTTCACCGGGCCGCTCTTCGCGGCCGCCCTCGAACTCTGGGTGGCCGCCCGCACCGACGCCGAACTGCGTGCCGCGTTGCTGCCGCTGGAGACCCGGGTCGGGCGCGAGATGCACCGCCTGACCGTCGAGCTGCTCGGCGTGGACGAGCGACGGCCGGGCGTACGCGAGGCGGTGCAGGCCACCCTCGACCTGCTCCGGGGCCTCGGGGTGGCCAACCTGCTCAGCGACGACTCGGCCCGCCGGGCCGCCCTGCTCCACGCCTGGAAACACCAGTTCACCACCCTGCTCACCCCCGCCGACGACCTGCCGGAAGGCGAGCGGGACTGATTCCCACCGGAGGCACCATGGTCGACCTGGCCGTACTCCTCACGGATCTGGCCGCCGAGTCCGCGCAGCTCGACGCGCTCGTCGCGACCCTGCCCGCGACGGAGTGGGAGCGCCCCACCCCGGCAGCGGGCTGGACCGTCGCCCACCAGATCGCCCACCTGGCCTGGACCGACCACGTGTCCCACCTGGCCGCGACCGACCCGGACGCGTTCCACGCCTCGGTCGCCGCCGCGCCGGACCCGGCCCGTCTGGTCGACGCCGGGGCGGAAGCGTTCCTCGCCCCGCCGGACGCGCTGCTGAACCGCTGGCGGGACGGCCGCCGCACGCTCGCGGCGTCGCTCGCCGCCGCACCGGCCGGACAGAAGCTGCCCTGGTACGGCACCCGGATGTCGCCCGCCTCGATGGCCACCGCACGGATCATGGAGACCTGGGCGCACGGCGAGGACGTGGCCGACGCGCTGGGTGTGTCCCGGCCCGCCACCGCCCGGCTACGGCACATCGCGTACCTGGGCTCCCGGACAGTCGGGCACAGCTTCGCCGCGCACGGCCGGGCGGTGCCGACGGCGCCGGTCCGGGTCGAGCTGCTGGCGCCTACCGGCGACACCTGGGCCTTCGGCCCGCCGGACGCGGGCGACCGGGTCACCGGCGCGGCGCGCGACTTCTGCCTGCTGGTGACCCGACGCCGGCACCGGGCCGACACCGCCCTGGTGGCCGACGGACCGGTGGCCGACGCGTGGCTGGACGTGGCGCAGGCGTTCGCCGGCCCACCCGGCCCGGCCCCCACGCCCCGGTCGCCGGGCGACGACCGTGCCGGAGCCCGCGCGTGAGCGCGCCCGACCGGCGGCCACGCACGGATGACGTGCTGCGGGTAGGCAACGCGTCCGGCTTCTACGGTGACCGGTTCTCCGCCTGGAGGGAGATGCTCGACGGCGGCGAACTGGACGTACTGACCGGCGACTACCTGGCCGAGTTGACCATGCTGATCCTCGGCCGGGACCGGATGCGCGACCCCGACCTCGGGTACGCGAAGACGTTCCTGCGGCAGCTCGAAGGATGCCTCGGCACCGCGCTGGACCGCCGGGTCGCGCTGGTCACCAACGCCGGTGGACTCCACCCGGCGGGGCTGGCCGCCGCGATCCGTGCCCTCGCGGAGCGACTCGGGCTGCCCGTGCGGGTCGGGTACGTCGAGGGCGACACCCTGGCCCGCCCGGACGCGCTCACCGCGAACGCGTACCTCGGGGCGTTCGGTATCGCCGCCTGCCTCGACGCCGGGGCGGACGTGGTGGTGACCGGCCGGGTCACCGACGCCTCCCTGGTGGTCGGCCCGGCCGTGGCCCACTTCGGCTGGACGCACGACGACCTGGACGCGCTGGCCGGCGCCACCGTCGCCGGGCACCTGATCGAGTGCGGGGCCCAGGTCACCGGCGGCAACTACAGCTTCTTCACCGAGCTGCCCGACGGCGGCCACCGGCCCGGCTTCCCCGTCACCGAGCTGCGCCGCGACGGTTCGTCGGTGCTCACCAAGCATCCCGGCACCGGCGGCGCGGTCACCGTGGAGACGGTCACCGCCCAACTGTTGTACGAGGTGGCCGGGCCCGCGTACCTCGGGCCGGACGTGGTGACCCGGCTGGACACGGTCGCGCTGCGCCAGGACGGGCCGGACCGGGTACGCGTCTCCGGTGTCCGGGGCACGCCACCGCCGGAGACGCTCAAGGTGGGCGTCAACAACCTCGGCGGCTTCCGCAACTCGATGACGTTCGTGCTCTGCGGGCTGGACATCGAGGCGAAGGCGGCCCTGGTCCGGACGCAACTGGAGGCGGCGGTCGGCACCGACGGGCTGGAGTTCCAGGTGGCCCGTACCGACCACCCGGACGCGACCGACACCGAGGTGGCGAGTGCGCTGCTGCACGTACACCTGCGGGACGGTGACAGGACGCGGGCCGGACGGGCGTTCTCGGCGGCGGCGGTGGAGCTGGCACTGGCCTCCTATCCCGGCTGCACGCTGACCACGCTGCCCGGCGACGCCACCCCGTACGGCGTCTTCACCACCGACACCGTGCCCCAGGACGCGGTCACCCACGTCGCCGTACTGCCCGACGGCACCCGACGCACCATCCCCCCACCCCCGGTGCGACGTAAGGAGGGGTCCCCTGTACGACACCAGGCGATAGCAGGGGACCCTTCCTTACACCTGAGGGCGGGGACGCGGCGGGCACCGCTCGGGGAGTTGGTCGGGGCGCGCTCGGGCGACAAGGGCGGGGACGCGAACCTCGGCGTGTGGGCGCGTACCGACGCGACGTGGGCCTGGCTGCGCGGGTGGCTGACCGTGGCCCGGCTCGCCGAGTTGCTGCCGGAGACCGCCCCGCTGACCGTGCGGCGCTACGAACTGCCGAACCTGCGGGCGGTCAACTTCGTGATCGAGGGGCTGCTCGGACCAGGGGTGGCCGGTTCGACCCGTTTCGACCCACAGGCCAAGGCGCTCGGTGAGCTGCTCCGCGCCCGGCTGGTCGACCTGCCGGCGGAGTTGCCCACGGGTCCGGCCCCCACCGGGAGGTCGGCGGGATGACCATCGTGGACACGCCGGAGCGGCGTCAGTTGCGCGAACTGACCCGGGCCTTCGTGACCCGGGAGGTGCTGCCGTACCTGGCCGACTGGGAGAGGGCCGGCGAGGTGCCCCGCGCGCTGCACGTCACCGCCGCGCGGACCGGGCTGCTCGGCGTCGGCTTTCCGGAGTCGGTCGGCGGCAGCGGCGGCGACCTGCTCGACTCGATCGTCGTCACCGAGGAGATCATCCGCGCCGGCGGCTCGTCGGGGCTGGTCGCGGCCCTGTTCACACACGGCATCGCGCTGCCGCACATGGTCGCCGCAGCCGGCGGTCGGCTCGGCGGCACGCTCCCGGGCGCGGCCGGGCCACCGGTGCCGCGCACGCCGGCCGATGACGACCTGGTCGACCGGTACGTCCGACCGACGCTCGCCGGCACCACGATCGGCGCGCTCGCCGTCACCGAGCCGGAGACCGGTTCCGACGTCGCCGGGATCCGCACCCACGCCCGCCGCGACGGCGACCAGTACGTCGTCAACGGTGCGAAGACGTACATCACCAGCGGTGTCCGGGCGGACTTCGTGACCACGGCGGTCCGCACCGGCCCACCGGGCGGCGGCGAGTTGAGCCTGCTGGTGATCGAGAAGGGCGCGCCCGGGTTCACCGTGGGGCGTCGGCTGGAGAAGCTCGGCTGGCACTGCTCGGACACCGCCGAACTCTCCTTCGTCGACGTACGCGTCCCGGTGACGAACCGGATCGGTGAGGAGGGCACCGCCTTTCTCGCGATCATGCAGCATTTCGCCGCCGAGCGGCTCTCCCTGGCCACCCAGGCGTACGCGATCGCGCAGCGCTGCGTCGAGTTGAGCGTGCGCTGGTGCCGGGACCGGTCCACGTTCGGTCGTCCGCTGGTCGGTCGACAGGTGGTCCGGCACCGGCTGGCCGAGATGCACACCCGCGCCGAGGCCGCCCGCGCGTACGTGCACGAGGTGGCCGCCCGGGTCGTCGCCGGGGAGCCGGTGGTGACCGAGGTGGCGATGGCCAAGAACGTGGCCGTGGCGGCGAGCGACTGGGTGGTCGACCAGGCCCTGCAACTGCACGGCGGGTTCGGCTACCTGCGCGACGCCGAGGTGGAGCGGCACTACCGGGACGCCCGGATCCTCGGCATCGGGGGCGGCACCACCGAGATCATGAACGAGATCGTCGCGAAGGGCATCGGTCTATGACCACGTTGGAGAGCACGGTCGACCTCACCTCACCGCCCCACCGGGCCAACCGGGAGGCGTTGCGGGACCGGATCGCCGAGCTGGACGCCGCGCTCGACCAGGCACGTGCCGGTGGTGGCGAGAAGTACGTGACCCGCCACCGCGCACGCGGGAAGCTGCTGCCGCGCGAGCGCATCGAGCTGCTGCTGGACCGGGACGGCCCGTTCCTGGAGCTGTCGCCGGTGGCCGCGTACGGCACGGACTTCCCGGTCGGGGCCAGCGTGGTGACCGGGATCGGGGTGGTCGAGGGCGTCGAGTGCATGATCGTGGCGAACGACCCGACCGTACGCGGCGGTGCGGTGAACCCGTGGTCGCTGGCGAAGACCCGGCGGGCCGGGGAGATCGCGCTGGCCAATCGGCTGCCGATGGTCAACCTGGTCGAGTCGGCCGGCGCGGACCTGCCCACCCAGGCGGAGATCTTCATCCCGGGCGGCCGGGTGTTCCGTGACCTGACCCGACTCTCGGCCGAGAAGATCCCGACGGTCAGCGTGGTCTTCGGCAACGCCACCGCCGGTGGCGCGTACGTGCCCGGGATGTCGGACTTCACCATCATGATCCGGGAGCGTTCGCAGGTCTATCTGGCCGGGCCGCCGCTGGTGAAGATGGCCACCGGGGAGGACGCCGACGACGAGTCGCTCGGTGGTGCGGCGATGCACGCCACCCGTAGCGGCCTGGCCGACTTCCTCGCCGCCGACGAGCGGGACGGCATCCGGCTGGCCCGGCAGTGTGTCCGCCGGCTGAACTGGCGCAAGCAGGGGCCGGGGCCGCGTACGCCGCACCCGCGCCCGCCCCGGCACGACCCGGAGGAGTTGCTCGGCATCGTCAGCGCCGACCTGAAGGTGCCGTTCGATCCACGTGAGGTGCTCGCCCGGCTGCTCGACGGCAGCGAGTTCGACGAGTTCAAACCGGCGTACGGCACGGCCCTGGTCACCGGGTGGGGCGAGCTGCACGGGTTCCCGGTCGGCGTGCTGGCGAACGCCCGGGGGGTGCTGTTCAGCGAGGAGGCGCAGAAGGCGACGCAGTTCATCCAGCTCGCCAACGCCGCCGACACACCGTTGATCTTCCTGCAGAACACCACCGGCTACATGGTCGGCACCGAGTACGAGCAGCGCGGCATCATCAAGCACGGCGCGCTGATGATCAATGCGGTGTCGAACTCGACGGTGCCGCACCTGACGGTCAACCTGGGCGCCTCGTACGGGGCCGGAAACTACGGCATGTGCGGCCGGGCGTACGAGCCGAGGTTCCTGTTCACCTGGCCGAACGCGAAGTCCGCGGTGATGGGCCCGGCCCAGTTGGCCGGCGTGCTCTCCATCGTGGCCCGGCAGGCCGCCGCCGCCCGGGGCCAGGAGTTCGACGAGGACTCCGACGCCGCCATGCGGATGATGGTCGAGCAGCAGATCGAGTCCCAGTCCGGCGCGCTGTTCCTCTCCGGACGGCTCTACGACGACGGGGTGATCGACCCCCGGGACACCCGTACCGTCCTCGGGCTCTGCCTGTCGGCCGTGCACAACGCGCCGGTACGCGGTGCCGCCGGCTTCGGCGTCTTCCGGATGTGAACCCCCGTGAGCGCGAGGAACGCAGCGCAGCGGAGTCCCGCAGTCGCGAACGAAAGACCAGCCCGATGAGCGCGAGAAAGGCTCTGCTGCCATGATCACCAGGCTTCTGGTCGCCAACCGGGGCGAGATCGCCCGCCGGATCATCGCCACCTGTCGGGTGCTCGGCGTCGAGACGGTCGCCGTGCACTCCGACGCGGACGCCGACGCGCCCTTCGTCACCGAGGCCGATCGGGCGGTACGCCTGCCGGGGAACACGCCCGCCGAGACGTACCTGCGGATCGACCTGATCCTGGCGGCGGCCCGGCGGTCCGGCGCGGACGCCGTGCACCCGGGCTACGGTTTCCTCGCCGAGAACGCCGACGTCGCGGCGGCGGTGACCGACGCCGGGTTGACCTGGGTCGGCCCGTCGGCGAAGGCGATCGCCGCGATGGGCGACAAGCTGGCCGCCAAGGCGTTGCTCGCCGAGGCGGGCGTGCCGATGCTGCCCTCCTGGACCGACGCCGCCCAGGTCACCGACTTCCCGGTGCTGGTGAAGGCGTCCGCCGGTGGTGGCGGTCGCGGCATGCGGATCGTCCGGGACGCCGACGGTCTCGCCGAGGCGGTGGCGGGCGCGGGCCGCGAGGCGGCGTCGGCGTTCGGCGACGGCACGGTCTTCATCGAGCGGTACGTCGAGCGGGGCCGCCACGTCGAGGTGCAGATCGTCGGGGACCGGCACGGCACCGTGCTGGCGCTCGGGGAACGGGACTGTTCGATCCAGCGCCGGCACCAGAAGATCGTCGAGGAGGCTCCGGCGGTGCTCGCCCCGGAGCTGCGGGACCGGCTGCACGCGGCGGCGGTGGCCGCCGGCCGGGCCGTCGACTACGTCGGCGCGGGCACGGTGGAGTTCCTGCTCGCCCCGGAGGGCGACTTCCACTTCCTGGAGATGAACACCCGTCTCCAGGTGGAACATCCGGTCACCGAGGCGGTCACCGGGCTGGACCTGGTCCGGCTGCAACTGCTGGTCGCCGAGGGCGAGCCGCTGCCGCTGACGGTGACGCCGCCGGCCGAGGGCCACGCGATCGAGGTACGGCTCTGCGCCGAGGATCCGGCCCAGGGTTTCCTGCCGGCCACCGGCACCCTGCACCGGTTCACGGTCCCCGAGGTGGTCGGCGAGTTCGTTCCGACGCGTGGGCTGCGGCTCGACTCGGGCGTGCGGGACGGCTCGGCGGTGCAGGTGCACTACGACTCGATGCTGGCCAAGGTGATCGCCTGGGCGCCCACCCGCGCCGAGGCGGCCCGTACGCTGGCCGCCGCGCTGGCGCGGGCCGAGTTGCACGGCGTGGCCACCAACCGGGACCTGCTGGTCCGGGTGCTGCGGAGTCGGGAGTTCGGCGCGACGGAGGTCGACACCGGCTTCCTGGACCGGCATCCCGGGGTCTTCGCCCCGCTGCTGCCGCCCGGCGAGGTGCCCCTGGTCGCGCTCGCCGCCGCGCTCGCCTCCGCGGCGGCCCGCCGTGCCGCCGCGCCGGTGCTGGCCGGGCTGCCCTCGGGGTGGCGCAACGTGCCCGCCTTCCCGCAAGTCGCCCACTTCTCCGGCCCGGACGGGGAGGTCGAGGTCCGGTACCGGCTGGACCGCGACGGCGGCATCGCCGAGTGGTCGACGTCGCCGGAGAGCGAGTCGCCGGAGGTCACGCTGGTCGAGGCGGGCCCGGAACGGGTGGTGCTCGACGTCGACGGGGTGCGCCGGGCGTACCGGGTGCACCTGGTCGGTGCGTCGATCTTCGTGGACGGCCCGGACGGCGCGGCGAGCCTGACCGAGCTGCCGCGCTTCCCGGCGCCCGGTGCGGAGCTGACCGCCGGGTCGCTGCTCGCCCCGCTGCCCGGGGCGGTGGCCCGGGTCCACGTGGAGGTCGGCCGGCGGGTGGCCGCCGGTGACCTGCTGCTGACCCTGGAAGCGATGAAGTTGGAACACCCCGTGCTCGCCCCGACCGACGGCGTGGTCACCGAGCTGCCGGTCGCGGCCGGCGGCCAAGTCGACACGGGTGCGGTGCTGGCCGTGGTCACCCCCACCGAGGAGGCATCGTCATGAACTTCGACCTCAGCCCGGAACAGGAGCAGCTCCGCGACGCGGTCCGGTCGCTGGGCCGGCGGTACGGCCACCGCTACTTCGTGGATAAGGCCAAGGCCGGCGAGCACACCACCGAGCTGTGGCACGAGGCCGGCCGGCTCGGCTACCTCGGCGTCAACATCCCCACCGAGTACGGCGGCGGGGGCGGCGGCATCACCGATCTGGCCATCGTCTGCGAGGAACTGGCCGCCGCCGGCTGCCCGTTGCTGCTGCTGGTGGTCTCCCCCGCCATCGCGGCCACCATCATCGCCCGGCACGGCACCGAGGACCAGCGCAAACGCCATCTGCCCGGTCTGGCCGACGGCTCCCAGAAGATCGTCTTCGCGATCACCGAGCCGGAGGCCGGGTCCAACTTCCACCGCCTCGGCACCGTCGCCCGTCGCGACGGCGACGACTGGGTCCTCTCCGGTCGCAAGTGCTACATCTCCGGCGTCGACGAGGCCGGGCACGTCCTCGTGGTGGCCCGCGCCGGGGACGACACCACCACCGACGGTGCCGGGCAGCGGCTGAAGCCGGCCCTGTTCATCGTGCCGACCGACGCGCCCGGGTTGACCCGGTCCAAGCTGGACATGGAGATCCTCTCCCCGGAGAACCAGTTCCTGCTCTACCTGGACGAGGTCCGGCTGCCCGCCGACGCGCTGGTCGGCGAGTCGCTCGACGCCGGACTGCCGGCGTTGTTCTCCGGGCTCAACCCGGAACGCATCACCGTCGCCGCGATGGGCGCCGGCACCGGCCGGTACGCCATCGAGCGCGCCTCGGAGTACACCGCGACCCGCACGGTCTGGGGCGGTCGGACCATCGGCACGCACCAGGGCGTGTCGCATCCCCTGGCCCATGCGGCGGTGCAGGTGGAGCTGGCCCGGTTGATGATCCAGAAGGCGGCGACGCTCTACGACGCGGGACGTGACCTGGAGGCCGGCATCTCCGCCAACATGGCCAAGTACGCCTCCGGTGAGGCCGCCGCGCTCGCGGTCGACACCGCCGTGCAGGCGCTCGGCGGTGCCGGCATGACCACCGAGTACGGCGTGGCCACGCTGCTCGGGGCGGTACGGGCCGGTCGTATCGCCCCGGTCAGCCGCGAGATGATCCTCAACTTCGTCGCCCAGCACGTGCTCGGCCAGGACAAGTCGTACTGAGCCCGGGGCGGGTGGGCGCTCACCGGCAGGCGGCGTCCACCCGGTGCACCGGGCGTACCCGCCGGCCCAGCCCTTCCAGCAGTGAGTCCTCGATGTGGAAGTCGTGGATCCAGAGCCGGTAGCGGGGCAGCTCCTCCTCGGAGGGGCAGAGCACCTGTTCGCGTACGTGGTCGACGGGCACGTACCGGACGCCGCCCCGGTCCTGGAGGATCACCGTGTGCACGTCGTCGGTGGTCACCACGTGCCCCCGGATCTCCTCGGTGGCCTCGGCGGAGTCGCCGACGGTGGTCACGGTGAGCGGCAGTACCGGTGTGCTGATCACCGGCAGCGCCGCCCAGACCAGCACCACCAGCACGGCGGCCTGACTCAGCGGGGCGAAGGCCCGGAGCACCACCCGGGGCAGCGGCCCGGCGACGAAGATCGCCAGCAGCGGCGGCACCACCAGCAGCGCGATCGGCAGCGGCTCGGCCTGCCGCCACGCGTCGCGCAGCGTCGGCAGGAGCAGCCACAGGTAGCCCGCGTACGCCGCAGTGATCATCAGGATGCGGACCGCCGGGCGCTCGTGCAGCCGGACCGCCGTGAGCCCGAACGCCGCCGCCAGGGTGGGCAGCAGCAGCGGGAGGTACAGCAGCGGCCAGGTGAGCAGGGCCATCAGGAAGCTCGCCGCGATGAACCAGCTCGGTGTGACGTCCATCCAGCGGGCGAAGAGCGAGCGGCGGGCGGTGGCCTCCCGGCTGGCCGCGAGCACTCCGCCGAGCGCGAAGACCGCGACCAGCGCGGTGCAGAGCAGGCGGGCCGCCGTGGTGAGGAAGCCGGCCAGCATGTTGACCGGTCCCACGTTCGCCACCAGCAGCAACGTGGTCTGCAACTCGCCGCCGGCCTCGACGCCGAGGCGGAGCACCGAGAAGATCGCCGGTACGCCGACCACCGCCGTCCAGAACGACTGGCTGGACCGCGCTCGGCGCTCGGTCCGGTCCCCGCCGACGTCCGCGGGCCCCTCCGACGTGGCAGGCCCGTCCTGCCTGGCGGGAGCGTCCCGTGGCGGCACCGCCGGCTCGGAGGGCGTCACCTGGGACGGCACCGGCCGGTCGGCGTCCGGGGCGTTGCCGGTGGTCGCCGCCGGCGTGCTCATCGGCCCGGCACCTTGTCGTCGAAGTCGACCAGTCGGGGCACGTCGAGGGGCTGCGGTTGCCGCTTCTCCGTCCGCAGCCACGGACCGAGCGTCCGGTTGTACGCGACCTGCCACGGGCTGATCTCCCCGTTGCGACCCTGGCGGTAGCTCTTGTCGAGGAAGTACGCCACCAGGTCGCGCAGCGCGGGGTCGCCGATGGGCACGCCGATGCCGAGCAGTTCGCTGGTGCCGAAGGGCATGTCGACGATCTCGAACTCCGTCGGATACCGGGCCACGAAGCCGGCGAGGATCGTCTCGTCCGAGCTGACGGCGTCGTACCGGCCGTCCAGGATGCCCTCGACGCAGTCGCCGACGTCCTTCACCACCACCGCGCGTACCTGGTGCTGTTCCAGCTCCGCCTCGGTGGTGGAGCCACCGCTGGTGCAGATCTGGAACTTCGGGTTCCGCAGGTCCTCGATGGTCCGGATGGTGTCCCGGTGCCGGCTCGGGACCATCACCTCCTGTGTGGTCACCAGGTACGGCCCGGCGAAGCTGACCTCCTTCTTGCGCTCCTCGGTGATGGAGAAGCTGGACACCACCAGGTCGACTATGCCGCCCTGGAGGGCGGGGATCCGGTCCTCGGTGGAGACCGACACGAACTCGATCCGCTGGTCGCCCTCGAAGCCGAGCGAGGCGGCGACGTAGCGGGCGATCTCGACGTCGAAGCCGACGTGTCCGCCGTCGCGTACGTCGCCCATCAGCGGCTCGTTGACCGCCACACCGATCCGCAGCACGTTCTGTTCCCAGACGTGCGACTCGCGGAGCTTCTCCTGCACCGAGGGCAGTTCCGGCTCCTTCTGACTGTCACAACCGGCCGCTGCGCCCAGGAACAGCGTCAGGGCGACCGCGAGGGTGGTGGCCACCGAGCGGAACCGGGTGGTGGAGAACCGACTGACCATGGATCACCTCGCTACCTTCCGAAGTTGTCATGACACTGAAAGTAGCGAGTGTCTGCCAGTCGGTACCGTCGTGAAACGCACCGGGGTGCGGCGGGCATCCGACTGCCCGCCGCACCCCGAGGGTGTGTCGCGACCTCAGCGCGCCGTCAGCGCGCCGATCCCCGGCATCGGCACGACCACCGGCGGGAGCTGCTTGGGCGCACCGCGGCGCGGTGCACCCTTGGCCGCAAGGTCCTCCTTGGAGGTGTCGACCCGGGCGCCTGCCGCCGACTCCGGCAGTTCCTCGAACGGCTGGATGTCGCCGTGGCAGACGGTGCCCTTCTTCGGCAGCGTCAACCGCAGCAGGTAGGCGTCGATGGCGCCGGTCGCGCAGGCCGAGGTGCCGTACGCGGTGTGACCCCAGTTGTCGCTGGAGAGCAGGCGGCTGTTCGGCAGCAGCTTCGCGGAGGCGACAGCGCCGTTGTAGTTGGTCGCCGGGTCCCAGTGGTTGCCGACGACCAGGACCGGGTTGACGGTCCGCCGGTCGAACGGGCCGGTGAAGCGGTCCTCGTCCCGCACCGTCCAGGTGTCCCGGGCACAGGGTGCGGTGACCCAGGTCCAGTACCGACCGAAGTACGGGTCGCGCTTGTCGGCCTTGGCGGCCCGAGCCGCCCAGGAGGCCGGGTCCTTCGGGTGGTTGGCGTCGGTGCAGTCCACCCCGAGGAAGGTCTCCAGCCCGTTCTCGTACGGGAAGTCGTAGGCGCGTGCCTGCTCCCGTGCCTTCTCGGCCCGCTGGAGCAGCGAGGTACGTGCCTGCGTCCGTGACGCGGTCGCCGCCGACGGGTCGGTCAGGACCAACAGCTCCTGGGTGAGGTAGGCGACGTCCAGGTAGCCGAACGGGCCGTAGAGGGAGCCCGCGATGATGGCGACGAAGTCGGCGTAGGTGAAGGTGTACTCGCCCAGGTCCGGGTCCTCCAGCACCAGCGGCGTGGCCTTGAGTCGCTTCGCCACCAGCTCGAACAGCGCGGCCGGGTCACCCGAGGCCAGCGGGCAGGCGTCCACCCCGGCGGTCTTGCAGCGCTTGAGGATCTCGCGGAGCGCCAGGTACGCGCCCTGCGCGCTGCGCATCCGGTCCTCCTGGCCCAGGTTGCCGGCGGCGCCCGCGCCTAACCACGCGGTCGGGTCCAGTACGCCGTCGATCGCCAGGGCGCGCACCCGGTCCGGGAACATGTTCGCGTAGTACTGCCCGAGCACGCTGCCGTAGCTGAAGCCCACGTAGGACAGCAACTTGTCGCCGACCGCCCGCCGCAGCACGTCCATGTCGCGGGCGACCTCGGCGGTCGACATCGCGCCACTGAGCGGCTTACCGGTGGTCGAACAGCCCTTGCCGATCCGGATCGCGGCGGCGACGTACGCCTTCTCCTCGGCCTTCGTGTACGGGAAGGCGACGTTCGCCCCCTCGTACGCCCGGGTCTGGTCCTTCACCGACCGGAAACACCGGAGCTGCTCGCCGGAGCCCACCCCGCGCGGGTCCACGCCGACGATGTCGAACCGGTCGAGCACGTCGTCACCGAAGACGTACGGCGCGGCGAGGGCGAAGCTGGTGCTCGAACCACCGGGGCCACCCGGGTTCACGAAGAGGCTGCCGATCTTGCGCTTCTGGTCCCGCGCCTTGACCCGCAGCACCGCGATCTCGGTCGTCGCACCCCTCGGCTGGTCGTAGTCCAGCGGCAGGTCGACGGTGGCGCACTCGGCGTAGTCGTAGCACTCGTACCAGTCCAGCTTGGGCGTGGGCACACGGTCGACGCGCAGCCGCTCCAGCGGGCTGGTGCGGTGCGAGACCGTGGCGGTGCCCCCGCCGATCGTGGTGGGTGCGGCGCTGGCGGGCACGACCGCCGCTCCGGCGAGGAGCGCGCCGATCAGCCCGGCGGCGGCGAGGTTCCGGATTGGTCGTGGCATGTGGACGCCTTCCGGTGGGAGACGGGACACGTCGAGTCGGGCTCGACCTCCGTCACTCTAGAGACGTCGGACGATGCATGCGGTCCGATGAACAGCAACATGTCCGACAATGCAGGCGTCAAGGTCGTGCTTTCGGCATCCCGTAAGGTGGAGTTGTCAGATGTTACGCAGGCGCTCGACCGTCTGCTGTTGACAGATCGGCAATCTCCGACATTCTGGACGCGTGAGACGCATCCCCGGACCTGACGCGCGCACCGTGGCGGTGCTCGCCGCACTCGGATCGCTGTGGCTGCTGGTGGCACTGATCGTCGGGCCCCGGCAGGACCTGCTGGGGGTCGCGATGGCCCTGGGCTGCGTCCTGCTCGCCATCGTCACCGGGGTGGCGGTCACCGCCGCCCGGCAGGCCGCCCCGGTCGACACGCCACCTCCACCCCCACCGGTCCACCCGATGGCACAGGCGCCCGGCATCGACGCGGACACCCTGGAGACGCTCGGCGACCGGGAAGCCGTCCGGGCGATGCGGGACCGCTACCGCCGCGACGCGAGCCACTGACCCCGGTCAGCTCCCGGTGAGGGTGGGGGACGCCAGCCCGTCCAGCCCGCGCCCGGCCAGGCAGCGGTAGGTCGCGTCGTTCTGCGCGTCGGCCGGCGGCAGCACCTCCAGGTTCCACCCGGTGGGCTTGTCGATGCCGCTGACCAGGCGGAACGTCTCCGTGTTGCAGATCTTGCGGACGGCCGGATCCGCCACGATCTCGTCGTGGTCGGCGTCGCGCAGCGTGGGGGGCAACTCCCCCGCGGCGTAGCTCTCCCAGGTGTGCCGGGTGTCGCACGGCACCTGGCTGGCCTCGGCCCGCTGGGCGCGCACCTGCACCGGGCCGAAGCACTCCAGTTCCTCCGCGCAGCGGGCGCCCTCCGGCAGCGCCTCGGGCAGGGCGGCGCAGCCGGGACGGTGCACGCCGGTCGTGATCTGCCGGGTCGGGGCGGTGGGCTGGCCGGACTGAAGCCCACCGGCGGCCCAGGCACCGACGCCCGCCGAGGCGGCCAGCGCCACCACGCCGGTGGCACCCAGGAACCAGCGCCGTCCCCGGCCGCGCTCGGTGGAGGCGCCGGTGTCCCCGGCGTCAGGTGTCGCACCCGCCGCCCGGACACCGCCGTGGTATCCGCCGCCGAGCAGGCCGATAGGCGGACTCGGCGGGCCGAAACCCTCCAGTTGCAGGCCGACGAGCATGTCGTGCAACTGGACGACGGAGGGGCGGTCCGCCGGGTCGTTGGCCATCCCGGCGCGGAGCACGTCGAGCAGCTCCTCCGGGATCCCGGGGATGCCGGGGACCGGCTGGTGGAACATCTCCAGCACGGTGACCAGGCTCGGGTTGCGTTCGGTCTGCCAGCGTGGCGGCCGACCGTGCATCACCGCGTAGAGCGTGGCGCAGAGCGCGTAGACGTCCACCGCCGGTGAGGGCGGACTGTGGCTGAACATCTCCGGCGGGGCGTACGCCGGGGTGAGCACCTCCAGGGCGACCGTGGCGTCACGCATCTCGGCGACCACGGCCAGCCCGAAGTCGGCCAGCACCGCCGAGTTGAAGTGCGAGTAGAGGATGTTGGCCGGCTTGACGTCGCGGTGCAGCACCCCGGCCGCGTGCGAGTGGGCGAGCGCGTCCGCGATCTTGATGCCCAGGTCCCGCGCCTCGGCGGCGCCCAGCGGCGAGGTACGCATCCGTTCGGCGTACGACCCGTCGCAGAGCTCCATGATCAGGTAGGGGTGCTGGTCGATGGTGACCCCGACGTCGAAGAGGTCGACCACGTGCGGGTGCGACGACATCCGACCGGCCGCACGCGCCTCGCGCAGGAAGCGGGCCTGGTCCCGGTCGCTGGCGAGAGTGCGGTTCTCGACCTTGACCGCGACCTCGCGGTCCACCGAGATCTGGGTGGCCCGGTAGACGGTCGCATAGCCCCCTCGGGCAAAGACCCGCAAATCAGTCAGACCAGGCACGATGGGCGTCGGCAGGGCGCCGGGCGGGGTGTCGGTCACGGTTTCGAAAATACCCAACTGGACCGGCGGCTCAGTGAACCGCATCGGCGGGCGACGGCTCCGGCGCGGTCTGCGCGGCGCGCCGGGAGTCCCACCACAGGCCGGCGGCGGTGGCCAGAGCGCCCACACCCTCCCAGGCCGCCACGCCGAAGAACCGGCCGGGCGCCACGTCGGCCAGCACCGCGAGAGTGAACACGGTGAACGTGACCAACCGGAACACCACCGTGAAGCGGAAGAACGCGCGCCACTCGGTGGCGGTGGCGAGCAGGTAGTAGACCCCCATGTTGAACGAGGCCATCGACGAGGCGGTCACGAACACGCCCGTGTAGTCGCCGGGCGCCCGGGTCGCCGGGATCTCGAAGCCGAGCATCCCGAGCAGCACCTCCGGCCAGATCAGCCCGACCGCACCCATCACCAGCGCCAACACGCCGAACACCGCGACCGTCCAGCCGGCGACCGAGCGCGGCAGCCTCATCTGAGCCCTCCCCCTTGACGGCACGACCGCCCATGTTGACCGCCGCGTGCACCGTGCACGCTATCGGTCGGCCCCGACAGCCCACATCACCGGAACCGACATACCCGGCCCCACCGCACCACGTCGGCAGGCCGACGGGTCGGCTCAGCGACCGTCGCGCAACCGGGTGTACAGCGCCTCGGCGTCGGCGCGCTCGCTGCGCTGCTCGGTGGCGAACGACAGACGGACCGCCTCCTCGGCACTGGTCAACGCCTCCGCCGGCCGGCCGCAGGCAGCCAGCGCCTCGGCGCGTACCCGGGCCGCGACCACCTGGCTGCGGACGTCCTCGGCCGGCGTGCCCGCCGCCCGACGGGCCCAGTCCAGCGCCTGCTCGTACTGCCCGTGCGCGAGCAGTGCCGAGGCGTAACGCGCCATCGACTGCCGACGGGAGAACAACAGCGACGGCGAGGTGGCGGCGGCGGTGGCCACCGGGGCCAGCAGGCCGACCGCGGTGCCGGAGTCACCGGCTGCCAACCGGGCCGTCGCCAGCAGCACCCGAGGCCCCACCTGCGCGGGCGCCTGCGGATTGTGCGGCTCCACACTGGTCAGCACCGCTCGCGCGTACCGCTCGGCACCGGCCACGTCGCCCATGTCCAGCGCCACGAAGCCGCGCAGCGTGCCGGCCATGCCGGTGAGCAGCGGATGGGCGGTCCGACCGGCGTACTCCAGGGCGTCGGTGAGCAGGTCGGCGGCGTGTTCCGGCTCGCCCAGGCCACGGGCCACCACACCTCGGACGACAAGCGCGAAACCCTGCCCCCACTCGTCGGAGGCCGCGGCGAACTCGCGGTACGCCCGACGGGCCTCCCGGTCCGCGTCGAGCAGTTCGCCCAGCTCCGCGTTGGCGTACGCGTCGACCGCCCGGAGCGTGCCCACCGCCCACGCCTCGCCGACCCGCTCCCCGAAGGGCAGGAAGATCCGGGCCAGCCGACGCGCCTCGCTCAGTCGACCGGCCAGCAGCCGGGCGAAGGCGGTGGTGCCCCGCAGCCACGCCCGCCCGTACGGGTCCTTGAGTTCGGCGAAGAGTCGGGCGGCCCGGCCGAGCACCGCGTCCGTACCCGCGAAGTCGCCCCGGGTGGTGGTCACCCAGGCCAGGTTCTGCAACGACCACGCCTGCCCCCGACGGTCCTGCACCGCCAGGCTGACCTGGTACGCGGCGGCCAACCGGCTGCTCGCCTCGCCGAGCCGGCCGGCCAGGAAGTCGGCCATGCCCAGCCGACGCATCGCCGAGGCCCGCAGGCTCGGCAGGTCCGCGTCGGTGGCCACCTGCAACGCCTCCCGCCAGCAGGTCTCGGCCCGCCGCAGGTCACCCATGGCCTGCTGGGCCTGCCCTGCGAGCAGCAGCGCGCTGATCCGGGTGGTCGCCTGGTCCCCGGCGTTGGCGGCGATCTTCTCGGCCGACGCCAGCGCGTCGGCCACCCGCCCGACCTGGAGCAGCGCCCGCGCGTGCACCACCCGGTCCTGCGCCGGTACGCCGTCGACGCGGGCCAGTTCGGCCGCGCGTTCGGCGTACTCGACGGCGAGGGCCGGCTCGCCCTCGTGCAGCGCGCGCCGGGTGGCCCGGCCGAGCGCGGCGACCCCCAGCGGGGCGACCGCCCGGGCCGGCGCGTCCGGACGCAACGTGACCGCGTCGGCCAACGCGGTGGCCCGCTCGACGTGCTGCGCCACGAAGTCGTCCCGGGCCGCCTCGGTGAAGCCGCCCGGACCGACCGTGGTGCCGGTCGCGACCAGGTCGGGGCCGCCCAGGCCGCTGGTGACGCTGGCCGCCGGGCTCGCCCACCGGGCCAGCGCGGCGTGCCGTTCGGCCAACTCCGCCTTGCTGACCCCGGCGTACGCGGCCTCCCGCATCAGCGGGGTGGCGAAGGCGTACCCGGTGCGCGTGCGGTGCAGCATGCGGCGTTGCAGCAGTTCCTCCACGGCCCGGTCCAGTTCGAGCGCGACCACGGCGGCGGGTCGACCGTCGCGCCCGGCCCGCTGGTCGCGCAACGCCTGCAACGCACCGTCGGGCACCGTGTCGCCGACCACCGCCGCGTCCCGCAGCACCGAGCGGGCCTCGGCGGGCAGCGCGTCGATCCGGGCCGCGAGCACGGCCGCCAGGTCACGGGAGAGCAGCCGGCTGCCGAGCGAACCGGGGGCCAGCCGCCAGTCGTTGCGCGCCCCGGCGGTCAGCGCGCCGCGCTCCATCAGCAGGGTGATCAGCTCGGCCAGATAGAACGGGTTGCCCTGGGCGGTGGCGAGCAGCCGGTCGGCGTCGGCCTGCGGCAGCCGCCCGCCGCCGAGGTAGCTGGTGAGCAGGCGGGACGCGTCGGCACCGCGCAGCGGCGGCAACGGCTGCACCTCGGCGTCCGCGACCCGGGCCAGGGTGCCCGCGGTACGCACCAGTTCCGGCCGCCCGAGCAGCAGCACCAGGACCGGCCCGTCGAGCCGGGACAGGGTGATCTCCAGCGCGCCGATGGTCTCCGCGGTGGCGTCGTGCAGGTCGTCCACCACCACCATCAGCGGCGCCTCCTCGGCGAGCGCGCTCAGCAGGGCGGCCACCGCGTTCGGCACCGCCTCGGCGTCGGGTGGCGGTTGCGCGGCGGTCCACTCGCTCTGGTCGGTGTGCGCGGCGGCGGGCAGCTCGGCGTACCCGAGCAGGGCCAGCAACTGGTCGACGGCGACCGGGGCGGGCGCGGTGCGGGAGCGGCTGAGGCGCTGCCCGAGGCGGCGCAGCCGCTCCTCGACGGCGGCCCGGGTGACCGCCGTGGCCGTGTCGTTGGGCAGGCCGGCGGCGGCGCGCACCAGGTCGGCCAGGGGGGCGAGCCGACGGCGCTCGCCGAACGCGGCGCAGCGTACGGAGAGGACCCGGGCACCGGTGTGTGCCGCGTACCGTCCGGCTCCCACGTCGTAACCGGCGGCCAGGCGCTCCACCTCGGCGGCGAACCGGGACTTGCCGATCCCCGCCTCGGCGGTCATCAGCAGCACCCGGGGCTCGCCCCGGTCGATCACCTCGGCCAGCCGGCCGGCGACCCGGCCGATCTCGGTCTCCCGGCCCACGAAGGGCGCCTCGTCGCCGAGGCCGGAACGGGTGCCCGGCGCATCCAGCAGGCCGAGCAGCTCGTACGCCTCGACCGGCTCGCGCTTGCCCTTGAGCCGCAACGGCCGCAGCGCCCGCCAGCTGGCGACGTGGCGGGTGGCCGCCGCGGTCCGCGCCCCGCCGTAGACCGCGCCGACGGCGGCGGCGTCGGCCAGCCGTGCGGCGGTGTTCACGGTGTCGCCGATGACGGTGTACTCGATGGCGGCCTGGATGCCGGCGATCACGTCACCGGTGTTCAGCCCGACTCGCAGCCCCAGCGGCGCACCGCCGCCGCGCTCGTCGTCGAGCACCCGGCGGACCGCCCGCTGCATGGACAGGGCGGCCCGGACGGCGCGTTCGGCGTCGTCCTCGTGCGCGACCGGAGCGCCGAAGACCGCCATGATCCCGTCACCGGTGAGTTTGTCGACGTGCCCGCCGAAGGTCTTCACCGCGCCGGCCAGGGCGGCCAGCACGCGGTCGGTGACCGCGCCGACGCGTTCCGGGTCGAGGTCCTCGGACCAGGAGGTGAAGTCGGACAGGTCGCCGAAGAGCACGGTGACCACCCGCCGCTCGGCGGCGGGCAGGGTGGCGGCGGCCGGCAGCGCGGCGCCGCAGTTGTGGCAGAACCGGGCGCCGGGCACGGCGACGGTTCCGCACACCGGGCAGGTCACGGTCGGTCCAACCTCGCGGCGTCACCCTCGGATTCCCGGCCCAGGTACTCCAGTTGGGCGCGCACGGACCACTCCGCCGCCCACCAGAGCGACCGGTCCACGTCGGCGTAGACGACGGCGACCACCTCGGCCGGGGTCCGCGCCCCACCGTCGCGCGCCGCCCGGACCTGGTCCAGGCGGGCCCGCCGGTGGGCCAGGTAGAAGTCGGCGGCGGCGCCGCAGTCGGCCAGCGCCGGCCCGTGGCCCGGCAACGCCGGGATCCCCCGGTACGTGGCGAGCAGTTCCAGGCTGGCCAGGTAGTCGCCGAGGTGGCCGTCCGGATGAGCGACCACGGTGGTGCCCCGCCCGAGAATGGTGTCGCCGGTCAGGACCACCTGCCGGCCATCGTGCTCGACCAGGAAGCAGACCGAGTCGGCGGTGTGCCCGGGGGTGGGTACGAGCCGGATCGTCAGCCCGTGCCCGTCCACGTCTCCGGCGGGATCGAGTGCCGGACCGCCGATGCTGTGCGCCGGGTCGGCGGCGCGTACCGGTGCACCGCCGAGCATCTCGTGCAGGCGCGGCGAGGCTTCGGTGTGGTCCGGATGCCCGTGGGTGATCAGCACCAGGCCGACCGGTCCCCACTGCGCGATCGCGGCCAGGTGGTCCTCGTCGGCCGGCCCCGGGTCGACCACGACGCCGTACGCCGCGCCCGGGGCGCGCAGCAGCCAGGTGTTGGTGCCGTCCAGCGTCATCGGCCCCGGATTTGGTGCCCGCAGCAGCGTCACCCACTCCGGCAACTCGCTGGCGAGGGCGCTCACCGCCCCCGTCACATGCCCTCCCATGGCTGCGATCGTACGACCCCGGGCACGCACCTCCGCGATCTTGCAGTTCTGGTCCCCGATTCGCCCTCGTTAGGGGCCTTCGTCCGGCCGGAACCACAAGATCGCGACGGTGCGGTCAGGCGACCTCGACGATGACCTCGACCTCGACCGGCGCGTCCAGCGGCAGCTCGGCCACGCCGACGGCCGACCGGGCGTGCCGACCGGCCTCACCGAACACGGCGCCGAACAGGTCGGACGCTCCGTTGATGACGCCGGGCTGACCGGTGAAGCCGGGGGCGCTGGCCACGAAGCCGGTCAACTTGACGATCTTGACGACGTTCTCCAGGCCGACCAGCGAGTCGATCGCGGCGAGCGCGTTGAGGGCGCACCGCTCGGCGAGCTGCTTGGCCTGGTCGGCGGAGACGCCGGCACCGACCTTGCCGGTGGCCAGCAGCTTGCCCTCGGCCATCGGGAGTTGCCCGGAGACGTACACGTGCTGGCCGGACTGCACCGCCGGGACGTAGCTCGCCACCGGCGGGACCACCTCCGGCAGCTCCAGCCCGAGTTCCGCCAACTTCCCGTGCGGTCCGTTGCTCACGGCCTTATGCCTTCGGGCGCTTGAGGTAGGCGACGAGCTGCTCCGGGTTCGGCCCGGGTACGACGGAGACCAGTTCCCAGCCGTCCTCACCCCAGTTGTCGAGGATCTGCTTGGTCGCGTGGACCAGCAGCGGGACCGTGGCGTATTCCCACTTCTGCATCGGTGGAGAGCTCCCTCGGTGGCATGGACACTTCGGGGCACAGCCTACGGTCCGCCGGCCGGTCAGGACGCGGGACGCTGCTCCGAGGTCGGCCACTGCTCCGTGGCGGGACGCTGCTCGGGGGCGATCGACACGTCCCCGCAGAGCCCCTTGTGGTCGTACGGCTGGGGGCACCGGGTGCGGTCGGGCAGCAGCAGGTCGCAGAAGACCCGGTGCCGGTTGTTCTGGTCGTCGGCGGTGGACACCTCGGTCTCCCCCGCGTCCAGCTCGGGCAGGAAGTTCAGCGAGGTCGCCACCCGGGCCGCCAGCGCGGTCGCGGCGGCCAGGTCGGCCACCCGGACGGGCAGGTGGATGACGTAGCCCGGAACCTCGTCGTCCCGCCCACCGGCCGGCTCGACCATGCCGACCGGGTCGGCGGGACGCCGGTACGACCGCTCGTTGACCGGCAACCGGCCGGAGGGGTCGCCGCCGGCCGTCCGGCTGCCCCGCCGCCCCCCGACGGAGAACTGGGCTCGGGGGGTGTTGTCGATGTCGCGCATGCACTGCCTCCGGGCGTCGTACCTGGTCACGGCGCCGCCGGCCGGTCCGGCACCGCTGCGGCCAGCCCAGTCAGGGCGTGCCGGAGCGACGGTAGGGCGGCGGCGGCGGTCCCATCAACAGGACGCGCACGCCCGGCGGCCTTTCGTCACATTTGCGACACCCCACCAGCAGGAAACTGATGGCGCCGTCCGCACAGGTGACACCGGGACCCCCGCACCCCACCGATGGACCGCTACCCTTCCCGTCTGGACGGGCGCACGGCCCGGCCGCCCCAATCCCACGCCCGTCGCTGTCGCGCGACGGTGCGCCGCACCCGGGGGTACGCGATGACCCAGCCACCCGCAGGCGGCCCGACCGGCCCCACCGACCCGCTGCCGGCCGGCCCACCGGTCGCCCCCTCCTCGCCGGCCGGTCCGGAACCGGTCACGGCGTCGCCCGGCAGCCGTCCGCCGTACCCGCCACCGACCGCGCCACCCCGCAAACGGGGTGGCGCCATGGTGGCCTCGATCGCCCTGGCCGTGGTGCTGCTGCTCTGCGCGGGCGGCGGCGTGGTGGCGTTCCTGACCGTGCGCAACGCCGAGTCCGGCGAGGGTGCCCAGGATCCGTCGGTCGCGGTCGACGAGTTCCTCACCGCCGTTTACCAGGAGCGGGACGCGGCCAAGGCGGCCCGACTGGTCTGCACCGGCGCACGCGACCAGGACCGGATCCGGGCCAAGGTCACCGAGGTCGAGCAGTACGTGGCGGCCCACCAGAGCCCCCGCTTCCGCTGGGACACCCCGACGGTGGACAACGAGACCGGGGACCGCGCCACCGTCACCACCACCGTGACGGTGACCACCGCCGACGAGAAGATCGCCGACCAGGACCTGCGCTTCACCGTGATCCGGAAGAGCGGCTGGTGGGTCTGCGAGGTCGCCTGAGCCGGCCGGCTGGATAGGCTCGGCCGGTGGGAGCAGCGCAGCGCCCGGCCGACCGGGCCGGCACGGAGTGGCCCGCCCGACTGCACGTGGTGACCGGCAAGGGCGGCACGGGCAAGACCAGCGTGGCCGCCGCCCTGGCCCTGGCCCTGGCCGCCGGTGGGCGGCGCACACTGCTGGTCGAGGTGGAGGGGCGGCAGGGCATCGCCCAGCTCTTCGGCACCGACCCGTTGCCGTACGCCGAGCGGCGTCTGGCCGACGCGGCGGACGGCGGTGAGATGTGGGCGCTCACGGTGGACGCCGAGGAGGCCCTGCTGGAGTACCTGGACATGTTCTACAAGCTGGGTGCCGCCGGCCGGGCGCTGCGCAAGCTCGGCGCGATCGACTTCGCCACCACCATCGCCCCCGGCCTGCGCGACGTGCTGCTCACCGGCAAGGTCAAGGAGGCCACCACCCGCAGGGTCGAGCAACGGCGGGTGTACGACGCGGTGGTGCTGGACGCCCCGCCGACCGGCCGGATCGCGCGCTTCCTGAACGTGACCGCGGAGACCGCCCGGCTGGCCAAGGTCGGCCCGATCAAGACCCAGAGCGAGGGGGTCTCGGTGCTGCTGCGGTCGCCGATGACCGCCGTGCACGTGGTGACGCTGTTGGAGGAGATGCCGGTCCAGGAGACCGTCGACGCGATCGCCGAGCTGGCCTCGCTCGGTTTCGGGGTGGGCCGGTTGATCGTCAACGGGACCCGGCCGCCGCTGCCGGCGGGACGGATGGTCACCGAGGCGGAACTGGAGCGGGGGCTGCGCGCCGCCGGGTTGTCCGCCGACCGGCGCGTCCTCGCCGGGTTGCGCGACGAGGCACGTGACCAGGCCGTCCGCCGGGATCTGGAGGACTCGCTCCGCGCCGATCTGGCGGAACTCGACGTGCCCCTGGTGGAGCTGCCCCTGCTGCCCGACGGGGTGGACCGCGCCGGCCTGGACGTGCTCGCCGCAGCCCTGGTGAAGGGCGATTGACTCACACCTGACGTCGGCCCGCCGCGCGGACCGGGTCGGGCCGATACGCTCGAATGGTGCCTTCCGACAACGCCGCACCGCCGCTGGACGTCGACCGGATCCTGGCCGATTCCGGCGTACGGATCGTGGTCTGCTGCGGTGCGGGCGGGGTGGGTAAGACGACCACGGCCGCCGCGCTCGCACTCCGTGCGGCCGAGCGACACGGTCGCCGTACGGTGGTGCTCACCATCGACCCGGCCCGCCGGCTGGCCCAGTCGCTCGGCCTGACCGAGCTGGACAACACGCCCCGGCAGGTGAAGGGGATCGACGTCGAGGAGAGCGGCGGCGAGTTGCACGCCATGATGCTCGACATGAAGCGCACCTTCGACGACGTGGTGCTCGCGCACACCGACCCGACGAAGGCCGCCGAGATCTTCGCGAACCCCTTCTACCAGGCGATGAGTTCCACCTTCGCCGGTACGCAGGAGTACATGGCGATGGAGAAGCTGGGCCAGTTGCACGCACGGGGCGACTGGGACCTGATCGTGGTGGACACCCCACCGTCGCGGTCGGCGCTGGACTTCCTGGACGCGCCGGCCCGACTGTCCCGGTTCCTCGACGGACGGATGCTGCGCCTGTTGCTGGCCCCGGCGCGGACCGGCGGGCGCAGCATGTTCAGCCTGGTCACCGCCTCGTTCGGGATGTTCTCCCGAGTGGTGCAGAAGATCCTCGGCGCGCAGTTGCTGACCGACCTGTCCGGCTTCGTGGCCGCGCTCGACTCGATGTTCGGCGGGTTCCGGCAGCGGGCGGAGCAGACGTACCGCATCCTCCAGGCGAACGAGACGGCGTTCCTGCTGGTCGCGGCCCCGGAGCCGGACGCGGTCCGGGAGGCCGCCTACTTCGCCGGACGCCTGCGGGAGGAGAACATGCCGCTGGCCGGTCTCGTGCTCAACCGAGTGCACCGCCCGGCCGACACCGGGTTGGACGCGTCGGCCAGCCGGGCCGCCGCCGACCGGCTGGCCTCGACCGGGGGCCACGAGGGCGTCGTCGAGGTGTTGCGGGCCCACGCGGCCCTGTCCGAGCAGGCGGTTCGCGAGAAGCGTGTGGCGGCACGGTTCACCGAGGCGTTTCCGCAGGTGCCGGCGGTCTCGGTGACGGCACAGCCCGCCGACGTGCACGACGTCGACGGGCTGCGGACGATCGGTGCGGCGATCGGCCGCTCCTGACCGTGCCGGTCAGGTGGTGGCGAGAATCTTGTCCTTGCCGACCTTGTCCTTGGCGTTCTTCTTCATCGCCGCCTCGAACATCTTGCGCCAGCTGGTGACCTGCGGGTGCCGACGCAGCAGTGCCCGGCGTTCGCGTTCGGTCATGCCGCCCCAGACGCCGAACTCGATGCGGTTGTCCAGCGCGTCGGCCAGGCACTCGTAGCGGACTGGGCAACTCCGGCAGATCCGCTTGGCCACGTTCTGTTCGGCGCCCTGTACGAACAACGCGTCCGGGTCCCCGTTCTGACATGCCGCCAACGACGGCCAGTCAGTGATCATGCCCATCTGTACTCGTCCCCCCTTGCAGTACTACCGACGCCGTCGCGGGTCAGCCGGCAATTCCCCCCGGTCATCCGGCACGCCTTACCCCAAGGCGGCACAGACGACATGTGGCGCTGTCGCCGCAACCATCATGCTCTGTAGTCACCCGATTACGCAACGTTGTCGGCTAAATCCATCATTCCGGACACTCCCGGCTTCTCGGGCTCGGGGCCCCCGCTTACCCCGCCCGAGTCCGCGAAAACGCTGCGCGCCACCCCCCACGCGGAGGAAACTCGGCACGGATCACACGCAACCAGATCTCCGGTGCCACGCGTCTAGCACAACGAGGACGGCGCGCGCAGGAAATGGGGAAAAGACGCCCCAGCGCCCCTCGTTACCTGTTCGCGTACCCTGTCGAGGTGACCTGGATGCGGAAACGTGACCACAACATTCTGACCAACGCCGCATCGCTGCTCATCTGTGGGTTGTTGGCCGGCGTAGTGGTCGCCGCAGCGGCATTCCCCGCGGTGGCGATGTCTGGCCTGGCCGCCAAGGCCGGCGCGGAGACCTTCGGCGCGCTGCCGAAGGAACTGACGGTGTCCCGCGCCCCCCAGATCAGCTACCTGCTGGCGTCCGACAAGAAGACACCACTGGCCACGATGTACGACGAGAACCGGCGGGACATCAAGTTCGCCGACATCGGCGAGAACATGCGCAACGCGATCATCGCGGCCGAGGACCACGACTTCTACAACCACAACGGGGTCGACCTCAACGGCGTCGCCCGCGCCTTCGTCAACAACAGCGCCGCCGGCAACGACCGGCAGGGCGCCTCGACGCTGACCATGCAGTACGTCCGGATGGGCATCGCGTACTCGGCGACGCACCCGGCCGACGTGGTCGCCGCGACTGAGGACACCAGCGCCCGCAAGCTGCGCGAGATGAACTACGCGTTGCAGATCGAGAAGACGCTCACCAAGGACCAGATCCTGGAGAGCTACCTCAACCTCGCCGCGTTCGGCAACGGCGCGTACGGCGTCTACGCCGCCAGCCAGGTCTACTTCAGCAAGCCGCCGAAGGACCTGACGGTCGACGAGGCCGCCATGCTGGCCGGCCTCGTGAAGGCGCCGACCTCGTTCGACCCGACCACCAAGAGCGGCTACCCGCAGGCGGTCGCCCGGCGCGACTACGTGATCGACAACATGGTCAAGACCGGTGCCGTCACCCAGGAGGACGCCGACAAGGCCAAGGCCGTCAAGCTGGTGGTCAAGGGCAAGCGGGCGCCGAACGGCTGCGTCGCGACGAACAAGAACGCCTGGGGCTTCTTCTGCGACTACTTCTACCGCTGGTGGATGTCGCAGGAGACGTTCGGCTCGACCACGTACGACCGGGAGCGGCGGCTCAAGAGCGGCGGCTACACGATCATCACCACCCTGGACAAGCAGGCCCAGGAGGGCGCCGACAGGGCGGTCCGCAAGGCCAAGTCGGTGAAGTCCAAGGAAGCCGCGATGATCGCGGTGGTCGAGCCCGGCACCGGCCGGGTCCGTGCCCTCTCGGTCAACCGCAACTTCAAGCTGGACAACCCGAACAAGCCGAAGAACCTGCCGCACAGCGACCCCAAGCAACGCGGGAACGGCAAGCTCGGCAACTATCCGAACACGGTCAACCCGCTGCTGACCGGCGGTGACGGGATCACCGGCTACCAGGCCGGCTCGGTCTTCAAGATCTTCACGATCGTGGCCGCGCTGGAGAAGGGCATCCCGCTCAGCTACACCATCAACGCGCCGCAGCAGTTCAAGTCGGAGTACATCATCAGCCCCAGCAGCCCGGCCGCCTGCGAGGGTACGCACTTCTACTGTCCGACCAACTCGAACCTTCAGCCCGGTGGCGTGAAGGACATGTGGAGCGCCTTCTCGGCCTCGACCAACACGTACTTCGTCCCGCTGCAACAGCAGGTGGGCGCGGCGAACGTGGTGGACGTGGCCAAGCGCCTGGGCATCCAGTTCCGGGAGCGCGAGGACGCGGACCTCGCGCGCACCAAGGAGTCGGCGAACCAGTGGGGCGCCTTCACGCTCGGCGTCTCGCAGGTCACCCCGCTGGAGTTGGCCAACTCCTACGCCACGCTGGCCGCCGACGGCAAGTACTGCGAGCCGACCCCGGTGCAGGAGATCCGCGATCTCGACAAGAACAAGCTGGACGTGGCGAACCCGCGCTGCGAGAAGCGGATCAGCACGGACGTGGCCCGGGCGGCCGTGGACGCGGCCCGCTGCCCGGTCGGCGACAACTCCCCCACCACCAAGTGTGGTAGCAGCCGGACGTCCCCGCAGACCAAGGTCGTCGTCAACGCTCCGGTCGCCGGCAAGTCCGGCACCACCGACTCCGAGAAGACCGCCTCCCTGGTCGCGATGACCAAGCAGTACGCGGTCGCCGGCATCATGGCCGACCCGGACTGGCCGCAGACCAACGTCAAGATGAGGCACAACGCGGCGGACGGCATCAACCCGCCGGTCAACGAGACGCTGCGGGACGCCATGAAGGGCAAGAAGAGGATCAACTTCGACCCACCCGGCAAGAAGATCTCCGAGGGCGACCAGCGCAGCATCCCCGGCGTCAAGTGCCTCTCCGTCGACGAGGCCAGATCACGCATCTCCGGTGCCGGGTTCCAGCCGGTCGTCTCCAGCAACCGGGTCACCTCGGAATGCGCGGCGGGCACCGCGGCCGGCACCAGCCCTGACGGTCGCACCATCAAGAACGGGATCGTGACGATCCTGGTCAGCGCCGGTGGTGGCGGAAGCAACGCCGGTAACGGCCCTCCGGGTGGTACGCCGAGCAGTCCCGGTCGACCGCCGGGCAGACCTGGCGGCTGATCACCGCTGAGACCGCACGCGAACGGGCGGGCAACCCTGGAGAGGGATGCCCGCCCGTTCCGCGTCGTCGGGAGTGATCAGCGGTAGCGCCGCGTCCGGGGCGTACCGGCCGGTGACGTGTCAGAGACCGAGCTGTCGGCGTACCTCGGCGGCAACCCGACCGCCCTCGGCCCGGCCGGCCGTCGCAGCCTGGGCCGCCTTCATGGCCGGGCCCATCTGTGCCTTGCCGGTGAACCCGCCCCCGGCGAGTGCCCCCGCGACAAGCTCGGTCAGCTCGGCGTCGGAGAGCTGCTTCGGCAGGTAGCGCTCCAGCACCTCGCCCTCGGCGGTCTCCTTGGCGGACTGCTCGGCGCGACCCGCGTCGGCGAAGGCGGTGGCCGCCTCGCGGCGCTTCTTGGCCTCCTTGGTCAGCACGCCCAGCACCTCGTCGTCGCTGAGCTCACGCTTGGCCTTGCCGGAGACCTCGGCCGTGCCCACGGCGGCCAGAGCCATCCGCAGGGTGGAGGTGGTCAGCTCGTCGCGGGCCTTGAGGGCGGCGCGCATGTCGGCGGTGAGGCGGTCCTTCAGCGTGCTCATGGTCGCCCAAACTACCCTGATCGGCATGCGAAAGCGCACACTATTCCGGCTCGCGACCGCCACCGTCGCGACGGGCGCCGCCGCCCTGGCGTACGCGTCCCTCGTCGAGCGCAACATGTTCACCCTCCGGCGCTTCGACGTCCCGGTGCTGCCGACCGGCACCGAGCCGCTGCGCGTCCTGCACCTCTCCGACCTGCACATGACCCCCAACCAGGTACGCAAGCAGAACTGGGTGGCCTCGTTGGCCGCCCTCGACCCCGACCTGGTCGTGGTCACCGGTGACAACATGGCCCACCCGGGGGCGGTGCCGGGTGTCCTGCGGGCGCTGCAACCGCTGCTCGACTACCCGGGTGCCTTCGTCTTCGGCTCCAACGACTACACCGGGCCGGTGCTGAAGAACCCGTTCAGCTACTTCCTGCCCGACCGGGAGTACACCGAGGGCGTCGAGCTGCCCTACGAGGAGCTGCGCGACGTCTTCAGCGGGGCGGGCTGGACCGACCTGAACAACCGGCGGGTGACGCTCAAGGCCGGTGGCCGGACGATCGACATGGCCGGCGTGGACGACCCGCACATCGAACGCGACGACTACCCCTCGGTGGCCGGTCCGGTCTCCGCCTCGGCCGATCTCTCCATCGCCCTGACCCACTCCCCCGAACCGGCGCTGCTCGACGAGATGGCCGCCGACGGCTTCGGGCTGCTGCTCGCCGGGCACACCCACGGCGGCCAGGTGTGCGTACCGGGTGTGGGCGCGCTGGTGACCAACTGCGGGCTGCCCCGGTCGATGGCCAAGGGCCTGCACCGCTGGCCCGGCTCGGACTCCTGGCTGCACGTCTCCGCCGGCCTCGGTACCCATCCGACCGCCCCGGTCCGGTTCGCCTGCCCGCCCGAGGCCACCCTGCTCACCCTCATCCCCCGCTGACCCTCCGGCCCCGGGGGTACCGAGTTTGACCCCCGGGGCGGGTGGGCTAGTATTTGTCCGCACGCCTCGGGGTGTGGCGCAGCTTGGTAGCGCGCTTCGTTCGGGACGAAGAGGTCGTCGGTTCGAATCCGGCCACCCCGACAGATGTGAGGCCCTGACCGGCATTCTCGCCGGTCAGGGCCTCACTCGTGTGCAGGGCAGCGGTCCTGCACGGGGGCGCACCCGTGGGCCGGCCGGTCGGACAGTGCACACCATTCGGTCGAACGCTCCGGGCCTCGCATCGCCCCCCCCGCGTCCCACCCCCCGAGAACGGGCGTGGTGCACTACAGTCCGAGAACGCCCAAAAGGCCGCCTGACCTCACTCGGCACGGCCGCCACCACAATCTGGGCACCTCGTTCGAACACAAATACCTACGCGCAAAGTCGCTGAGATCAGTTCAATGTTTGCTGGTTCGGTAATCCTCCACTCAAGCCAGGATAAACCAGACAGGCGATAATTCCTGGGGTCGACCCTTTTTCCTCCACCACTGAGCGTGTTACCGTACTCACGCAACAACGGCCGTAGATGGTTTGGGGACCCCGGCTGATAATTTCCAATGGGGGGAACAGTGCGTTGTCCAAGCTCGGCGCGCTCCGAGTTGACCCCGCAGATGCTTGTTTACGATGATTTCGACCAGCGCGGCCAGGCTCGCTGGATGTCCTATGTGATGCATTTTCACCGCGTGCACTACCGCTCTCCCGTCATCAATACGGATCGTCTCGGTTTTCGCATCTCGCACGGCGCCGACGGGTACGCCTCGGCGGGCGGGGAGCCGGCCGACGGCCCGATCCGGTTGTTGGCCGGCAGTTCCATGGCGATGGGCATCGGAGCCACCTGCGACCAGGCGACACTCGCCTCGCGACTGTGGACCGCCCACGCACCGTCGCTGCCCTGGTTGAACTTCGCGGGACGCAGCCATTCCTCGGCCCAGGAGCTGCTGCTCTTCCTCTTCTACCGGCATCTGCTGCCGCCGGTGGAGGAGATCGTGATCGTGTCCGGGCTCAACAACCTGGCCCTGGCGCGCCTACCCGCCGCCCAGCGCGGCGACGACGGCGCGTTCTTCAACTGCGGTGACTTCTTCGGCCAGATGGACAAGCTCAGGTCCCAGCACCGGACGCATCCCTTCGGCTCCGGCACCTCGTCGAACGGCGGCGACGAACCGGTCCGCCCGCTGGAGGTACGCATCGCGGACGCCGCCGCGCTGACCGTGCGGCACCTGGAGTCGTGGAAGCAACTCGCCGCCGCGACCGACACCAGGATCACGTTCGTGCTGCAACCGCTGGCAACCTGGGTACGCGAGACGGCCGCGCCACCGGAGAAGTGCCTCTTCGACGAGCTGGACAAGATCTCGAACTTCTGGGAGTTGTTCGGCGACATCGCCACCCGGGAATCGGTCCGCAGATATGCGGAGCTGCTGCAACTGGGCTGCGAGAAGATCGACGTCGGGTTTCTGGACATCAACCCCCTCCTCGCGACCAGCGTCAAGGACGACAGCTGGCTGTTTGTCAACCGGGCCCACATGACCGACCACGGGTTAGACCTGGTGGCCCGGCTGTTGGCCGAACAGTTGAATTTCTCGTCCTAGGACCGACACGGGTCCGACTCAGGTGAGGGCAGAAAGATGAACGTGGTGCGCAGAATTCTTAACAAGATCTTCGGTCGCAAGAAGAAGCCGAAGAACGACGCCTCGATCTACCCCATGTTCTAGCTTCTGCGAAGACGGCGACACCTTTCCCGTCACGACGAATGGCACGTTCGTCGCGCGGGCCATCCGTGCCGTCCAGATTCCGCACACATTTGGTTACCACATTGTTTCGGGATACCAGACACGAATAGAGCCAGGAGCTGGCAGTGTCAACGAAAGAAGTCGGTCAGTCAGGTCGACATACGGCCCGACCGCTTGATCAGCAGGCCCGGTCCCGCGAGCTCTTCGTCATCGCGGTCGACCCCGAGACCTCCTTTCCCGGCGACCCGTTCGTGACACGGCTGCGGGCCGAGATCAGTGACGTGGCAGATCGCGAGTCGTCGCCGACCCCGTTGGACGTGCTCCGGGACGAGGCGGTGCGCTGGTCGACCGCCGAGTCCCGCCGGTTCGAGGAGTTGGGCGCGACGGCCTCGGCTCCACCGGCCACCGAGTCCCTCGTCCGCCGCACCGCGCTCGCGGTGGCACCGCTCGCGCTGCGGTCGGGCGCCTGGTTGCAGTGGCAGAGTGCGCCGGGCAACGCGGACGACGCGACCACACTGCGCATCCTGACCCTGTACGCGTCGGACGTCGGCGTCGGCCGGCCGCAGGACTCCCGGGGCAGCGTCTACCTGACCCTGCTCCGGCACCTGCACCTCTCCGAGCACGCGGTGCCGGTGGCCCGGCTGGTGCACGACCCTCGGGTGGCCGACCACCACTTCTATCTGCCCGCGATGCTGCTGGCCATGAGCAGGAGACCGGCCGACTTCCGCCCCGAGATCATCGGCGCCGACCTGTGCCTGCGGACGGTCGGGCTACTGCCCGCGTTGCGGCTGGTACGTCAGGCGCATCCGCAGCTCGTGGAGTGGAGCGCGATCGATCCGTCCGCCGGCCGGGACGGCGCGGCGCGTACCGGGTTGGAGCTCTGCCTGGACGTCGTCGAGCACGGGTTCGACGACGGGGAGCTGGCCCGGGTACGCGACGGTTTCCGGTGGGCGCTCACCGTGCTGGACAGGTGGAGCAGGAGCCTCTTCGCCGAGTTGGAGGAGGCCCTCGACCCGGCGTACGAGATGGCCGAGCTGCTCCGCCATCGGGCCCGCGAGGGCGCCGTCTACCACCGGGACTTCACCGTCGGGGACCGTTCGCTGTCGAACTGGTTGGAGGAGGCTCGGACGGATCCGCGCGGGTTGCTGGCCGAGCTGGCCGCCAGCCGTCTGGTCAAACCGGGCCGCTCCGCACAGAGTCCGCTGGTCAACGGCCTCGTCGGGGAACGGGGCCCGATGTTCCGGGTGTTCTCCCCGGCCGATCTGGTCGTCATCCGCCGGTGGATCGACTCGCTCCCCACCGGGCAGCCGGTGCGCGATCACCCCGGACCGGTCCACGACGTGCACACGGTCTCCCCGGAGCTGCTGGCCCCGGTCACGGCCGGTCCGGTCGCGAACGACCGGGAGCCCGTCGACGTCCGGGAGGCGTACCACCTCCTCCAGCAGCGGACGGACACCCCTGCCGTCCGCCGGTTCGCCGTCGACTACGTGCGGGGCTGGCTGGCGCGGTCCCGGCACAACATGGCCTCCGACCCGCAGCGCCTGCCCGACGTGTGGGGCCGGGAGGGGCTGCGGCCCTGGCTCGTCGAGCAGCACGACCGGCAGGGGCGTGACTTCGAGGAGTCGGCCGGCGCGCCGATGCCGTCCCGGGAGGATCTCGTCGACTCCACCGTGCAGCTGGCCCCGTTGACGTTGATCGACGGTGCCTGGCTCCAGGGGTTCACCGACTACGAGCACGCGGCGTCGGAGCAGGGCTACTTCCTGTTCGAGACCTACTGGGACGAGCTCGGCAACGGCGTGCCACGGATGAACCACCCGTTGATCTATCGGGAAGTGCTCGCCGAGATGGACGTCCGGGTGCCGCCGACCGCGTCGCGGGAGTTCGCCGAGTGGGACGGATTCCGGGACGAGTCCTTCGAGCTGCCGGTGTACTGGCTCAGCATCGGGCGCTTTCCGCGTACGTTCCTGCCGGAGATCCTCGGGTTGAACCTGGCCATGGAGCTGTCCGGCGTGGGCGGGACGTACCGCCGGGCACGTCAGGCGTTGAAGAGCTACGGCTTCTCCACGAAGTTCGTGGACATCCACAACACCATCGACAACGTCGCCACCGGGCATTCCGCCTGGGCCGCCGACGCCGTCGACACCTATCTCGCCTCGCTGCCGGTGTCCCACGGCGCGCAGGCGGTCACCGAGGTCTGGGACCGGGTACGCACCGGCTTCCGCTCGCTCAACCCGCCGACGGGTCTGCTGGCTCGACGGGCGTTTCGCCGCGCCCGCAGGGCCAGCAGGTCACTCGCCGCCATCTGACCGTCCACCCGCCCACACCCACAACCGAGGGGAACGCCCGTGGGAAAGCTGGTTCTGGGGTTGTCCGCCTACTACCACGACAGCGCGGCGGTGCTGGTGCGGGACGGCACGCCCATCGCGGCCGCCCAGGAGGAGCGGTTCACCCGTAAGCGCCACGACCCGGCCTTTCCGGCCGAGGCCGTCCGGTACTGCCTGGCCGAGGGCGGCGTCACGCTGCGCGACGTGGACGCCGTCGCCTACTACGAGGACCCGGAGCTGAAGTTCGGCCGGGTGCTGACGAGTTTCGCCGGATCGGCTCCGTTCTCGCTGGAGGCGTTCACCAGGGTCCTGCCGGAGTGGATGTCCTGGAAGCGCGACACGATCGGAGAGGTACGCCGGTCGTTGGCCGCGCTGGGGTCGGCCGAGGTGCCGGAGATCAGCGTACGACGGCACCACGAGTCGCACGCCGCCTCCGCGTTCCTGCCCAGCCCGTACGAGTCGGCGGCGGTGCTCTGCATCGACGGTGTCGGCGAGTGGGCGACCACCACCCTGTGGCACGGTCGGGGCAGCGAGCTGCGTCAGGTGGCGGAGATCCGGTACCCGCACTCGTTGGGCATGCTCTACTCGGCCTTCACCTACTTCTGCGGGTTCAAGGTCGACTCGGGCGAGTACAAGCTCATGGGGCTGGCCCCGTACGGTGTGCCGCGCTACGCGGACGTGATCCGGCAGCACCTGATCGACGTCAAGGACGACGGTTCGTTCCGGCTGAACATGCGCAACTTCGAGTTCCTGCGCGGTCGCGTGATGACCGGCCGGGGGTTCGAGCGGTTGTTCGGTGGCCCCCGGCGCGAGCCGGAGAGCCCGCTGACCGAGCGGGAGTTCGACCTGGCCGCCTCCGTGCAGCTGGTGACCGAGGAGGTGGTGACCCGGCTGGCGCGGACCGCCCGCGAGCTGACCGGGGAGACCAACCTGTGTCTGGCCGGCGGCGTGGCACTGAACTGCGTGGCCAACGGCAAGGTCGTCCGGGAGCGCCTCTTCGACTCGGTGTGGGTGCAACCCGCCGCCGGTGACGCCGGTGGCGCGTTGGGTGCCGCCCTGATGGTGGCGACGGAGTGGGGTGCGCCGCGCGCGCACCTCGCCGAGGGCGGCGACGGCATGTCCTCCGCCCTGCTCGGTCCCGCGTTCGACGACGAGGAGATCGCCCGTTTCCTGGACGGTCTGGGTGTGCCGTACACCCGGCTGGCCGAGGACGCCATCGCCAAAAACGTGGCGGAGGAGTTGGCCTCCGGCAAGATCGTCGGCTGGTTCCAGGGCCGGATGGAGTTCGGCCCCCGGGCTCTGGGCGCCAGGTCGATCATCGGTGACCCGCGCGACGTCGACATGCAGTCGACGATGAACTTGAAGATCAAGTTTCGGGAGTCGTTCCGGCCGTTCGCGCCGTCGGTCCTGGCCGAGGACGTCGAGGAGTACTTCGACCTGGCCCAGGAGAGCCCGTACATGCTGCTCGTGGCGCCGGTCGCCGGGCGGCAGCGCCGGGCGGTGTCGGAGTCGGCGTCGGCCACCGGCCTGGACCGGTTGAAGGTGCACCGTTCCACGATCCCGGCGGTGACCCACGTGGACCACTCGGCGCGGGTGCAGACGGTCACGGCACGGTCCAATCCGACCTACCACCGGCTGCTGACCTCGTTCAAGCAGATCACCGGCTGCCCGGTGCTGGTGAACACCTCGTTCAACGTCCGGGGCGAGCCGATCGTCGCCACTCCGCACGATGCCTACCAGTGCTTCATGCGGACCAACATCGACCTGCTCGCCATGGGCAACTTCCTCCTGCACAAGGCCGATCAGCCCGCATGGCGGGAGCAGGGCGACTGGCGCGACGAGATCGCCCTGGACTGACCGACCGATTCCGCACCGACGAGGGTTGATCATGAAACTTCTGTGGATCCTGGCCTATCTTCTGATATTCGTTCCGGTTGGTATATTCTTCCGGGTGTTTCGCGACCCGCTGCGCCGAAAACTGCAGCCGGAGCTGAGCACCTACTGGGATTTCCACGAACGGCCGCTGTGATTTCGGCTGCCCATTATCCGAAGCAGGAGAAAAGACGTGATCGACGTCAACGCAGGGCTCGGCATCGCCGCTGTCGCCCTGGCAATGGTGCTCACCCCGGGGCCGAACATGATCTATCTGGTGTCCCGGTCGATCACCCAGGGCCGCCCGGCCGGCCTGGTCTCCCTGCTCGGGGTCGCCGTCGGCTTCTTCGTCTACCTGCTTGCCGCGGTGACCGGTGTCTCGGCGGTGTTCGCGCTGGTGCCCGCGCTCTACACGACGATCAAGATCGCGGGCGCGTGCTACCTGCTGTGGCTCGCGTGGAACGCCCTCAAGCCCGGTGGCCAGTCGGCCTTCGCGCCCAAGGACCTGCCCGTCGACGGGACCCGGAAGCTGTTCACGATGGGCCTGATGACCAACCTGCTCAACCCCAAGATCGCAGTGCTGTACGTGTCACTCCTCCCGCAGTTCGTCGACCCGGCCAAGGGCGACATCGCGACGCAGAGCCTCTCCCTGGGGTTGATCCAGATCACGGTGGCACTGACCGTCAACTGCCTCATCGTGCTCACCGCGGGTTCGGTCGCCGCCTTCCTCGCCCGGAAGCCGGCCTGGCTGCGGGCACAGCGCTACATGATGGGCACCGTTCTGATCGGTCTCGCGGCGAGCATGGCCTTCGACCGGACGGAGGCATCGGTACCGCAATAGTCGATTCCGGCAACGTCGGGCAATTACTGCGTGCCGCCGAGCGACTTCCTGACTACGTGAACGGTGGCGAACTCGCCACCCATTCGAATCGTGGGATCGACGGAAAGGCGAGGAGCACGCCCCGATGAAGCCGCACATTCTGATCATTCACCGCTGGCGCGATCACTATGCGGGATACGCGGAATACCTCGACCACGACCTGCACCACGTCACGTACGTCTGCACCGAACTGGCCACGGCCGCCGTACCCGCGTCGGCCGCGGCCGTGGCGCTCGTCGCCGCCACCGACCGCCTGGATCTGGTGAGCGCCGCCGCCGACGGGTTGATCGCGCGATTCGGCGTCCCGGAACGGATCGTCGCCCTCAACGAGGGTGACCTGGACACGGCGGCCGAGCTACGCGCCCACCTGGGGGTGGCCGGTGACCGTCCCGACCGGCTGGCCCGGTTCCGCGACAAACTGGTCATGGCGGAGACCGTCGTGCGCGGCGGCGTCGCCATCCCGGCGTTCGCCGACGCACCGGACACCCAGGCCGTCGTACGCTTCGCCGACTCCCACGGCTGGCCGTTGATCGTCAAACCCCGTCGGGGCACGGCCAGCCGGGACGTGCTGCGGCTGAACTCGGTCGACGACCTGGTCACACTCGACCGGTTGCCACCCGAACCCCGGATGGTGCAGACCTTCTGCCCGGACCAGGTCTTCCACATCGACGGCCTGTGGACCGGTGCCGAACTGGGTCCCTGGCGGGCGTCGCGCTACGTGAACACCTGCATGGAGTTCGCCGCCGGGGACGTGCTCGGTTCGGTCGAGGTGGACGACGCCGACCTGCTCGGTCCGCTCGGCGGGTTCCTCGCCGACGCCTGCGCCGCCTTCGGTGACGCACCGTGGGTGTTCCACATGGAGGCGTTCGTCGGCACCGAGGCCGACGGCACCGTCCGGATCAACTTCCTGGAGGCGGGCTCCCGGGTGGGTGGCGCCGAGATCCCGTTCGTCTGGCGCGAGGTGCACGGCGTCGACCTGATGGAAGCGGCGATCCACATCCAGCTCGGCCGCAACCCGATCGTGCGGCAGATCAGCGATCAGCGGGTCGGCGGTTGGCTGCTGGTGCCGACGCCGGTGCCCGCGCCCTGCCGGATCACCGTCGCGGAACTCGACCTGCCGGCGGCCGAGTGGCCCTACGCCCGGGTGATCCCGGCCGTCGGCACCGAGATCCCCAAGGCCGGCGGCTACGAGCACGTCGGCGCGCGGTTCCGGTTCTCCGGTGCGGCCACCGACGACGTGGAGAAGGCCATCCGGCGTACGGCGGGCCAACTCTGGTTGGAGTGCGTGCCCAGCCGGTCGGACCTGCCGTCGGCACGCTGACGCCACGATGAGCACCTCCTTGTCCTACCTCCACCAGCAGCGTGGCCCCCTCGACAGCGTCGAGTCCGCCGCTTACGAACATGCGGTGCTGGGCAGTCGGCTGCACGCCGACCGCCCGCCGCCGGAGACCGGCATCAGCCGGGGCGAGTGGGCACACGCCTGCGAGAACCTGGTCCGACGCCGGCTGCTCTCCCGCGACGAGGACGGCGGCCTGACCGCAGTGCATCCCGATGTCGCCCTGAGCATCCTCAACGCACCGCTCACCGACGAGATCCGCGAGCGGGAACAGGCGATGGCCGCCAACAGCCGGGTGCTCCAGTCGATCGGCCGACGGCTGGCCGAGAACGGCAGGCAGCACGAGGGCGTGCGGGTCGTCCAGGGCGAGAAGGCGATCCGCGACGAGATCGACTCGGCGATCCTGCGCTGCGCCACCGAGATCCTCTCGCTGCGTCCGGGAGGTCCACGGTCGACGGACCAGTTCAGCGCCTCGGAGGCGTCGGTGACCTCGATCTTCGTACGCGGGCTCCGCTGCCAGTTCGTGTACCACCACACCGCCCGCGCGAACCCGGGTCTCACGGCCCGGGCAAAGGCGGTCGCGGCGTACGGCGGTGGCATCCGCACCACGGCGGCGAGTTTCGAACGTCTGATCATCTTCGACCGACGGGTGGCGTTCGTTCCGGTCGACGCACCGGGTGCGGATCACGCTGCCGCCGTCATCTCCGACGACCTGGTGGTGGAGTACCTGCACCGCACGTTCACGCACCTCTGGGCCAACGCGGTCCCGCTCGAACTCGCCGAGGACCAGATGGACGAGGTGTCGCTGGGCACCAGGATGGCGATCCTCCGACTGATGGCCGCCGGGCTCAAGGACGAGGCCATCGCCAACCGGCTGGGCATGGCGCTGCGGACCTGCCGACGGCACATCTCCTCGATCCTCAAGGGTCTCCAGGTGTCGAGCCGGTTCCAGGCCGGCATCAGGATCGCTCAGCTCGGGATCCTCGCCGACGAGGTGGCGGACTCCGACCAGTCCAGCCGGACCGACATCAGCCCGCTCTGGTGACCCCTCCGCCTCTCTCCACCCCCATCCGACAAGGAGAACCGACGACGTGAAACTCCAGCGCGAGATCCTGACGCCGCAGATGCTGCAGTACGACGACTTCGCGTCCCGTGGGGAGACGCAGTACCTCCCGTACCTGATGTACTTCAACCGGCCGGACTACCGGTCGGAGGCGATCAACACCGACCGGCTCGGCTTCCGTATCTCCCACGGTGTCGACGAGCAGGCCTCGGTCGGTAGCACCCTGCCCGAGGGGCCGGTCCGCCTGCTGGTCGGCGGTTCCGTCCCGCTCGGGTACGGCTCCACCAGCGACGCGACCACGATGGCGTCGCGGTTGTGGACGAAGCACGCATCGTCCCGCCCGTGGCTCACCTATGCCGGCCACTGCTACAACTCGACCCAGGAACTGCTGTTGTTCCTGCTCTACCGGCACCTGCTGCCGCCGGTCGAGGAGATCGTCATCCTGAGCGGGTTCAACACGCTGGTGATGTCCCGGCTGGTCGAGATGCACCGCGCCGACCAGGGTCCGTTCTATTTCTGCGGCGAGTTCTTCGAACAGATGGAGGAGGTCCGGGCCCGGCACCGCAAGACGTCGCGTGGTTTCGGTCGCCGGGCCAAGCCGACCGTCCCCTCGTGGCCGTCGCCGGACGAGGTCCGTCCGGAACTCGACGAGGCGATCGCCAGCGCGGTCGACCTGGTCGGCAGGCATCTCGCGAGCTGGCAGGTGCTCGCCGCCGCCACCGGCGCCCGGGTCTCCTTCGTGTTGCAGCCGATGGCCACCTGGCTGCGGGCCGAGCCCGCGCCGGAGGAGAAGCTGATCTTCGACGAGCTGGACCGGATCTCCAAGCTGGGCACCTGGGAGGCCCTCTACGGCGACGTCTCCTCGGTGGCGGCCGGGCAGCGGTACGCCGACGCGCTGGCACCGGCCTGCGAGCGGCAGGGCGTCCGCTTCGTGAACCTCAACCCGGTCCTGCGCGCGGCCGTGACCGACCGGTCCTGGCTGTACGTCGACCGGGCCCACCTGACCGACGAGGGCAACGACATCGTCGCCGCGCTGCTCGCCGAGCAGCTCGGCCTCTCCTGAGCCGGCTGCGATGACCGGGCAGCCGTTCCATCCCACGAGAAGGTGCGCGACTGATGTTTAGAGTAGCCGTGATCGGTGGTCGTCCCGCCCCGATCAAGGGAGCCAAGGACCTGGGCGTCGACGTCGTCCTGGTGCATCAACCGGGGCAGTACGAGGAGTCGATCCGGCAGCACTGCGAGCGGATCGTGCACGCGCCGCTGGCCGACGGCGAGGCGATGCTCGACGTGCTGCGCCCGCTGCACGACGAACGCCCCTTCGACCGGGTGCTGACCGTCTCCGAGCCGTGGGGTGTGCCCACCGGACACGTGGTGGACGGCCTGGGCCTGCCCGGGACCTCGGAGAAGACCGCCCGCCTGCTCAAGGACAAGGCGCTGATGCGCGAGCGGCTCGCCAAGTACGACCTGAGCCCGGTCCGCTACCGCGTGGTGCGCACCGAACGCGAGGCGAACGACTTCCTCGCGGAGGTCGGCGGTCCGGTCGTCCTCAAACCGGTCGACGGTGCCGCCAGCCGGAACATCCTGCGGGTGGCGGACGCGGCCGAGCTGGGCCACGCCTGGCGCGTGCACACCGAGGCCGGCAACACCTCGGTGCTCGCCGAGGAGTTCCTCGTCGGCCCGGTGGTGAGCGTGGAGTCGTTCTCCTTCGGCGGTCGGCACCTGCCCGTCGGCTACTCCGAGTACCTGGTCAACTCGTACCACGTGGAGTGGCAGGTCAGCGTGCCGAGCCGGCTCGTCGTGCCGTACCTGGAGGAGCTTCGGGACCTCACCGTGCGCCTGCTGGACGCGGTCGAACTCACCGAGGGCCCTTCGCACAGCGAGTTCGTCCTGACCGACCGGGGTCCGCGGGTGCTGGAGTCGCACGCCCGGATGGGTGGGCACGCCATCCCCGAGCTGGTCCGCCGGGCCTACGGCCTGGACCTGGCCCGGATGTGGCTGACGGTGCCGCTCGGCATCGACGCGCTGCCCGCCGAGTCTCCGCGGCCCACGGCGGGTGCCGCCATCCGGTTCCTGCGGCCCGAGCCCGGGGAGATCCGCGCCGTCACAGTCGCCGAGGACATCCCGGCGGTGGTCAAGCGGGTCCCGCCCGGCGAGATGGCCGACGTGTACCTCCCGCTGCTCGGCGAGTTGGTCGACGTCCCGGTCGGCGCGGTCGTGCACAAGAACCCGGGCGACGTGATCACCCCGATCCAGACGCTCGCGGACTGCAGCTCCGGGTACGTGCTGGCCACCGGCGCGGACGCCGACTCGGCGATCGCCACCTGTGTCCTGGTCGACCAGCAGATCCAGTTCCACACGTGACCCTCCTGCGGCATCACGACTTCCGGCTGCTGTGGACCACGCAGACCCTGGGGCAGTTCGGCGCGCACTTCAGCCGGGTCGGCCTGCCCCTGGTGGCGATCCTGGCCCTGGACGCGACCGCGTTCGAGGCCGGACTGCTGGCGACGTTCCAGACCGTGGCGTTCCTCGTGGTCGGCCTGCCCGCCGGGGCGTGGGTGGATCGACGGCGCAAGCGTCCCGTCATGATCGTGGCGAACCTCGGGCGGGGTCTGCTGTTGGCGTGGGTGCCGGTGGCCGCCTACCTGGGGGTGCTCTCCCTGACCCAGTTGTACGTGGTCGCGCTGGGGGTGAGCGTGGGGACGCTGCTGTTCGAGACGGCGTACGTGAGCTACCTGCCGCTGCTGCTCGAACGCGGGCAGTTGGTCGAGGGCAACGCGAAGCTGGAGAGCACCCGGTCGGTGGCCCAGGTCGGCGGTCCCACGCTCGGCGGCTACCTGATCCAGTGGCTGGGTGCGCCGCTCGCGGTGCTCACCGTCGCGGGCGGCTACCTGACCTCGGCGGTGGTGCTCTGCCGGATCCGGATGCGGGAGTCCGTTCCCGCGCGCGGCACCGACCGCCACCTGGTTCGGGAGATCCGGCAGGGGCTGTCGTTCGTCTTCGGGCACCGGTCCCTGCGCGCGCTCGCCGTCTCGGGTGCCCTGTTCAACCTCGGGGTGTTCGTCACCGGAACGGCGGTGGTGGTGCTGCTCGCCCAGCAGCTGCGCATCGCGCCGGGAACGGTGGGACTGTGGTTCGCCGTCGGCGGACTGGGCGGGCTGGTCGGGGCGTTCCTCGTCCGGCGGGTCAGCGCCCGGATCGGCCCGGGGCCGGCGGTCTGGGTGGGCATGGCGGTGGCCGGCGTCTCCGGTCTGGTCGTGCCGCTCGCCGACGCCGACTGGCGTCTCTGGCTCGCCGGGGCGGGCAACGCGTTGGTCTCCACCGGCCTGGTCATCAACAACGTGAACAGCATGGCGATCCGCCAGCAACTGTGTCCGCAGGAGTTGCAGGGCCGGATGAACGCCACCATCCGCTTCCTCATCTTCGGGGCCATGCCGATCGGCTCGTTCCTCGGCGGGTTCCTCGGGGAACGCGTCGGGCTCCGGGAGGCCCTGTGGGTGGGGGCCGGACTCAGCCTGGTCGCCGTCCTGCCGGTCTACTTCTCGCCGCTGCGGACCATGCGTGGCGACCCGGGCGACGACGACCCGGGTACGGATCGGAGCAGCACCCGGCCCGGACGCCGGGAGCGTCGACGCGACCCGGACGGCGTCGGTTCCCGATGAGGCGGGCTTCCGTCGGGCCCGCCGGGTGTGTCATCCTGACTCCAACAGTTCTAGAACAGTGGGAGTCCACGTGACCGACCTGACCGTGCTGCCCAACGGCAGCGTCATGGCCGATCCCGGCGAGCGCGGCAGATTCGGCGGGCACGGGGGTCGTTTCGTCCCCGAGTCGCTGATCCCCGCCTGCACCGAGCTGGAGGCGGCGTTCCGGGAGGCGTGGGCGGACCAGCGCTTCCGCCGCGACCTCGACCGGCTGCTCGCGGTGCACGCCGGCCGCCCTACCGCGCTCACGCCGGCCTGGCGGCTCTCCGAGGAACTCGGCATCAACGTGCTGCTGAAACGGGAGGACCTCGCCCACACCGGCTCACACAAGATCAACAACGTGCTCGGTCAGGCCCTGCTGGCGCGCCGGATGGGCAAGACGAGGTTGATCGCCGAGACCGGCGCCGGCCAGCACGGCGTCGCCACGGCCACCGCCGCCGCGCTGCTCGGCCTCCAGGCGACCGTCTACATGGGGGCCAAGGACGTCGAGCGCCAGGCGCTGAACGTGTTCCGGATGGAGCTTCTCGGTGCCGAGGTCGTTCCGGTCACCGGCGGCAGCCGCACCCTGAAGGACGCCACCAGCGAGGCGCTGCGGCAGTGGGTCACCCGGGTCGACGACACCCACTACTGCATCGGCTCGGTCATGGGCCCGCACCCGTACCCGTGGATCGTGCGGGAGTTGCAGCGGGTCATCGGCGAGGAGGCGCGCGCACAGTGCGCCGCCGAACTACGGACCGGCGTGCCCGACTACGTGGTGGCCTGCATCGGCGGTGGCTCGAACGCCGCCGGCACGTTCGCCGGCTTCGTCGACACCCCGGCCCGACTCGTCGGCGTGGAGGCCGAGGGTGGGGCGGCGGTCGCGTTCGGCCGGGTCGGCGTGCTGCACGGGTTCCGCTCGTATGTCCTCCAGGACGAGCACGGCCAGGTCAGCGAGGCGCACTCGATCGCGGCCGGGCTCGACTACCCGGGCGTGGGCCCGGAGCACGCCTTCCTCAACGACTCCGGCCGGGCGCGGTACGTCACCGTCAACGACGCCGAGGTCATCCCGGCGGTCCGGCGGCTGGCCCGCACCGAGGGGATCCTGCCCGCCCTGGAATCGGCCCACGCCATCGCCTGGGTGATCCGCGCCGCGGAGAGCGGCGAGCTGCCGCCGTTCAGCACCGTGCTGGTCGCGCTCTCCGGCCGTGGCGACAAGGACATCCACACCATCCGGGAGACCGCATGAACGGCAAGCTGCTGGTCCCGTACGTGACCGGGGGCATCCGGCCCGACTGGACCGGGTACGTCGAGGCGTACGCCCGCAGCGGCGCGGACATGATCGAGATCGGGCTCCCCTTCTCCGACCCGATCCTCGACGGGCCGACGATCCAACAGGCGTCCTACCGCGCCCTGCAACAGGGGGCCACGGTCCGGTCGATCCTCGACGACCTCGCCGGGGTGGACGTCGACGTACCACTGATCGCCATGACGTACTACAACCTGGTGATGCACGCGCCGTCGTTCTGCGCGGACCTCGCGGCGGCCGGGGTCAGCGGGCTGATCGTGCCCGACGTGCCGATCGACGAGGTGGACGACCTGGCGGCCAGCGCCACGGCGGCCGGTGTCGACCTGGTGCTGCTCGCCGCGCCCACCACCCCCGGCCCTCGGCTGGCCGCCATCGCGCGGCGCAGTCGCCGCTTCGTCTACGCCGTCTCGGTGATGGGCACCACCGGCGAGCGCGACCGACTCGCCGAGGACGCCGCCCGGCTCGCCCGCGACCTGCGGGCCCTGACCGACCTGCCGGTGCTGCTCGGCTTCGGCATCTCCCGGCCCGCGCACGCGGTGGAGGCGGCCGAGGCCGCCGACGGTGTCGTGGTCGCCTCGGCACTGATGCGGATGGTCCTCGACGGCGCGGACCCCGCTGAGGTCGGAGCCGTGGTCGCGGAGTTCCGCGCGGCGTTGGACGGGGTGGGCGCAGCGGTTCCCGGGTGACCGCGAGCCGGGCGGGTGCCCGGTGCGGCCGGTCACGGACCGTGGGCCACACTGGGCACCGGCACGGCCGCAGGGACGGGAGACACCCATGGGTGAGGCGACGGCGGGTGGGCGACCGACCGCGCGCTACCGGCAGATCGCGGCCGACCTGGCGGCCCGGATCCGGCAGGGCGAGTACGAGCCGGGCGAGGCGCTGCCGGCGCAGCGGGACCTGAGCGCCCACTACGGCGTCACGCTGATGACGTTGCGTCAGGCCCTCCAGGAGCTGTCCGACGAGGGACTCATCGTCCAGCAGGCCGGGCGGGGCACCTACGTCACACCGGTCCAGGCCGCCTACCGCGTGGACACGCTGCGCAGCTTCACCGAGGACCTCCGCGAGCAGGGCCACGACGTGCTCACCCAGGTGGTGTCCGGTGCGATGCGCCGACCGCCGGCCTGGGTGGTCGACCGGTTCGGCGACGGTGGCGGCGAGCGGGCCCTGCGGCTGGAACGGCTGCGCCTGCTGAACGGCCGTCCCACCATCCACCAGGTCTCCTGGGTCCGCCCGCCGTACGCGGCGACGATCCGGGACCGCGACTTCGCCCGGACGTCGCTCTACGCCGCGCTGGCCGACGCCGGTGTCGCCATCCTGCGGGCCTCGGAACGGATCGTCCCGTCTCTCCTCGCCGCGCCGGCCGCCGGGCATCTGCGCCAGCCCGTCGGCAGCCCGGTCCTCGTCAGCGAACGGACGACGATCGCCCTGGACGGGACCGCCGTGGTGGTGGACCGGGCGGTGGTCGTCGGCGACGCCATGGAGATCCGTGCCGAGCGCGCGGCGACCCGGTTGTCGGTCCGGTGGGGTGCCGTACGCTCCCCGGTCCTGCCGGGCGACGGACGTCCCGGCGGCGACGCGCCGTAGGGCGGTCCGCTTCCTGCCCGCAGCGGGCGACGGCAGCAAGGTGTCTGGCCACTTCTGGCCTCCGTGACGGCGTTGTTACCCGCTGTCGCCGTCCGGCATCGTGAGGTCTCGGGTGCACGACGACTGGGCGTCGCACCCGATCCGACCGCGAGTTGGGGATTCGCGGCGAACCCTCATGATCGGAGCCGTTCATGACCCGTGCACTCCGGGTGGCCCGTCACCATCTGAACGACCGGACCCGTGACCTGCTCGACAAGGAGCTCACGGCCGCTGTCTGCGACATCGAGCTGGATTCGGACGCCCACGAGGCGATCCTCGCCGGAATCGGTGCCCACGCCCTGCAGACCCACCTGCCCGGCGAGATCCTCCAGGCACTGACGTTCTTTCCGGCCACCGGCTCGCACGTGCTGACCATCGGCAACCTGCCGCAGCAGGAGTTCCCGGCCACGCCACGTGACGGCTTCACCGACGAACCCGCGATGGCCGTGACCAACGCCCTGCACTTCGGGCTGCTGCAACTGCTCTCGCTGACGCCGTTCGCGGTCGACTACGAGAACGCCGGCAAGTACATCCGCAACGTCGCCCCGAACCCGGCGGCGGCGGGAACCACCAGTTCCTGGGGGGCGGATTCCGAGTTCTCCTGGCACACCGACAACCCGCACCTCCCCTTCGGCGGCAGGGGCGTCGACCCGCGCCGGTACGTCCCGCGCTACCTCAGCTTCTATGCGGTCCGCAACGACGAGCAGGTGCCGACCGAGGTGCTCGCCATCGAGGAGGCCGTGGCCGCGCTGGACGAGACCACCGTGCGGGAGTTGCAGTCGGCCCAGTTCACCGTCGGCCCGCCCGCCTCGAACGACGAGACGGCACCGCTGCGGGACACCGCCCTGCTGGAGCAGAGCTACGAGGGAACACGGGCGCGGTTCGACCGGGGCACGGTCGCCGCGAACACGCCGGCCGCGAGTGCCGCCCTCGACAGCTGGGTGCGGGCCCTCGACCAGGCGCGGTCCGAGGCGTTCGTACTGCGGTCCGGCGATTTCCTGATCTTCGACAACTACCGGGTGCTGCACCGCCGTCGGGCGTTCCGACCCGGCCCGGCGGACACCGCCCGCTGGCTGCGCCGCTGCTACGCAAGCTGACCCGGACACCAGGAGGATGACCATGGGCAAGTATCGCGTCGCCGTCATCGGCGGTATGCCCGCGCCGATCCACGGCGCCAGGGAACTCGGCATCGACGTCGTGCTGGTGCACGAGGAGGGCAAGTACGAGCCGTCCATCCTGGCCCACACCGAGCGGGTCGTCCACGCTCCGCTGGACGACGGCCCGGCCATCCACGCCGCGCTCAGCCCGCTGCACGCCGAGCGCCCGTTCGACCGCGTGATGACCACGACCGAGGTCGCCGCGATCTCGTCGGGCTACGTCGTGGACATGTTCGGCCTGCCGGGCGTCACCGAGTTCACCGCCCGCGCGCTCAAGGACAAGTCCCTCACCCGGGAGTGCCTGGCCAAGGCCGACGTGGAGAACGTCCGCTACCAGGTGGTCAACTCGGTCCAGGAGGCGGTCGCGTTCCTGGAGCAGATCGGCGGGAAGATCGTCCTCAAGCCGATCGACGGTGCGGCGAGCCTGCACATCAAGGAGGTCGAGACCCCGGAGCAGGTGGCCGAGGCCATGTCGGAGCTGGCCGCCGCCGGTATCACCGCGCCGATGGCCGAGGAGTTCCTCTCCGGCCCGGTGGTGAGCGTCGACTCGTTCTCCTTCGGGGGCCGGCACCTCACCATCGGCTACTCCGAATACCGGATGAACGACCGGTTCGTCGAGTGGGAGGTCAGCACGCCGAGCCGGGTCGCCGTGCCCTACCTCGCGGAACTCCGGGAACTCACCGCGAAGCTCCTGGACGCGGTCGGCGTGACCGAGGGACCGTCGCACAGCGAGTTCGTCCTCACCCCGCACGGGCCCCGGGTGCTCGAATCCCACGCGCGTCTGGCCGGCAGTGGCGCGCCGGAACTGGTGCGGCGCGCCTTCGGGCTGGACCTCAACCGCATGTTCCTGACGGTCCCGTTGGGCATCGACGAGCTTCCGCTCGAATCACCCGCACCGATCGGGGGCGCGGTCGCCCTCTTCCTGACCCCGAAGCCGGGGCCGATCACGTCGATCACCGTCAGCGAGGACATTCCGGCGACGGTACGCCGGATCCCGCCCGGCGAGTCGGCGCGGGTCTTCATGCCATACCTGTTCGAGCTGGGCGCCGAGGACACCGCCGTGGTCATCACCAAGAACTCCGGCGACGAGGTCGCACCGTTGCTGACCGTCGCGGACTGTAGCAACGGCTACATCCTGGCCTCCGGCACGGACGCGCTCGACGCCATCGCCAAGGCCGAGGCGATCAACGCGAAGATAGACTTCGTCACCGGTTGATGAGGGAGAACACCATGAAGCGCACCGCAGTGGTGACGGGTGCCAGCAGCGGGATCGGGGCGGCCACGGCGCGCCGGCTGGCCAAGGACGGATTCTTCGTCGTGGTGGCGGCCCGCCGGTGGGACCGACTGGAGGCGCTGGCGGCCGAGATCGGTGGGCAGGCCGTCGCGCTCGACGTCACCGACCAGGCGTCCGTCCAGGCTCTCGCCGCCGGTCTGGACCGGTGCGACCTTCTGGTCAACAACGCGGGCGGGGCGGTGGGTGCCGACCCGCTGGCCACCACCTCGCCGGCCGACCTGGTGCGGAGCTTCGAGATCAACGTCCTGGGCATGCTGTACGTGACCCAGGCGCTGCTGCCGCTGCTCCGCGCCTCCGACGCACCGACCATCGTGACCGTCACCTCGACGGCCGCGCACGTGACCTACGAGTCCGGCGGCACCTACACGGCCGCCAAGCACGCGGAACACGCGCTGGTCGAGACGCTTCGGCTGGAACTCTGCGGTGAGCCGGTGCGGGTCATCGAGATCGCACCGGGCATGGTCCGCACGGACGAGTTCGCGGTCAACCGGTTCGCCGGCGACGCGGACAAGGCCGCCGCTGTGTACGCGGGCGTGGACCGGCCGCTGGTGGCCGAGGACGTCGCCGAGTGCATCGCCCTGACGGTGGCACTGCCCAGCCACGTCAACGTGGATCGTCTCGTCGTCCGGCCGGTCGCTCAGGCCGCCCAGCACAAGGTGCACCGTCAGCCGATCTTCGGGAGCTGACGGACGGGACGTCGTGCTGAGTCGCACCGCGAGCGGTGCGACTCAGCCCAGATCCTCGGGTTTCACCTTCCCCCTAGCGACAAGACTCTTCGCGAGACGAACCCGCCCCAGCATGACCGCCTGCACGTAGCCGAGCACGACCAGCACGGCGGCGAAGATCTCGCCACGCTCGGCCAGAATCCAGGTGGGAATGATCGCGAAGAGGACCACCGGCACCGCGAAGACCCACAGCGGGTAGCGCAGGTGGTTGCTGAGTGTGGCGTCGAAGAGCTTGGGCACGAGATCATTAGATCTCACCCGGCAAGGACTCCTCGTCCGTCCGTCGACTCAGAACCCAGCGGGCACGTCCCGTGCCTCCGATACGTGGTCACCACCACTTGGGGTAGTGCCGGAGTACCCGGTCCGCCGGTTCCGGTGACTTCGACCTGCGTTCCCGCCACTTCTGCACCAGGTTCGGGCCGTGCACGAGTGCGCCTGCGGCGATCAGGAGCAGGGACCCGTACCGTCCCGACCACCCGAACCAGAGACCGAGACCGGCCACCAGCCAGAGCAGGAAGCCGAGGCCGAGCAGTGCCGTTCGAAGACGTGGGCGGCGCACGACTCTCAGACTACGGCTCGCCGCCAACGAGGCACGTCATCCGTGACCCCTTGGGCCACGGGCGGAACCTGATCCCACCGAGAACCGCGACGCCTCGGTGAGATCAGGCCCGTGCGAGAGATTCCCCTCGGCGCGCCCCAACGCTCGCGCGCCGAACAACGGTTACCCGTTCAGCAGGCGGTGTAGCCCTTGCCCTTCTTCGACCAGGCGCACTTGTCGATCAGCTTGCCGCTGGCGTTGCGCAGGTACGCGGTGTCGCCGGTGTTGTTCCAGACGTAGTTGCCCGAGCCCCAGTAGCGGTTCTTGGCGGTGTTCGTGCCCTTGCCGGTGCGGATGACCACGCTCTTGCCCTTGGCGAGCTTCACGTCCCCGCTGAACGTGTAGACGTGGTTGGCCTTGTCGCGCAGCGTCCAGTTCTTCAGGTTGATGGTGCGGGCGCGCCGGTTGGTCAGCTTCACGTACTCGGCGTTCAGGCTGGCGTTCGAGCGGGTGTCCGTACCCGGCGAGTCGTAGTAGACCTTCGTGATCTCGATCGCCGGGGTGGCGGCCTGCGCCGGGGCACCGACGGCCAGCGAACCGCCAAGCGCCACGGCGAGCGCGGACACCAACCCGATGAACCTTCTCGACATGCGTGTTACCCCCACAGGATGCGCGCCGACGTTCGGCGCGGAAACGTCACGCCGACGCGTGACGGAGCGAGGTTAACGACGAGTTACGGCAACATGCGTCCCACTCGCACCCGCGCCGCCGATTACAGCCGCGCGGTTGCCCATCAGCATCCAGCCGGCTCGAACCGGTCCGCCGGTCCGGTTGAGCCGACTCGACCGGAGTTCCGCACCGACCGCACGAAAGATGATCGACGGCTGTGCGTTCGACGTACATCGAGGACCGCAAGACGAGGCACCGAAGCCGCAGGTCCTTTCCGGCGGTCTTGCTGCCATCGCCGCAGACGTCCGGGCGTTGCCCACAGGCCGCATCCACAGCCTGTGGATAGCACATGTGTACGAGTCCAGCTCGCTCCCAGTCTCCGGTGAGTACGCTTGGTCATCCTCCCGGTGCCGCCGGGAGGCGTACCCGACCTGGAACGACGTGCGAGTGGATCATCAGCAAGTCCTCCGCGACGTGACGGTCCGCCTGCCGATGGCGTCGACCGTCGCCGAGGTGTGCCAGGCCACCGTCGAGTCGCTGGCCCGTCACACCCCCGCCACCATCGCCGTCCTGCTGCACGTGCACGACCGGCTCCGGTGCGTCGCCGCCACCGGCTCCTGGCAGGTCTTCGCCACCGTCGCGCCGGACGCCGGGATCGTCGGTCGGGTCTACACCGGCGGCGCAGCGGTCGTCGCCCCGGACGTCACGACCGATCCCGACCACATCCCGGTACGCCCCGACGTCACCGCCGAGGTGTGCGTACCGGTGCCGGATCCGGCCGGGCGGGTCATCGGCGTACTCGACGTGCAGTGGACCGGCCCCGCCGACCTCGCCGCGTGGCGGACGACCGCCGAACGGGTGGCCGCCCGCCTCGGCGCGCGGATCGTCGCGCTGGGCGGGCCGACGGAGAGCCGCAGCGAGAAGCTGCTCCGGCACGCCGCCGCGATGACCGCCGCCGGCACCGAGTGGGACCTGATGACCGCCGCGATCGGGGCGGCCCGGGACGTCTCCACCCTCGGCGCGGCCGTCCTGGTGCTCGGCGGCCGGGGCGGCGTACGGCTCGGTGCCCCGACCGGGGCGCCCGGGGAGCTGGAGAACCGGATGCGGGCCGAGCTGGCCGAGGCGGGCCCGGAGGCGCTGCGCGGCATCATCGACCGGGCGCACCGCTACGGGGCCGGCTACACCCTCGGCGAGGCGGGCCACCCGCCCACCGTGGAGCACGAGCCGCTGGTCCGCGCCGGTGTCCGGACGCTGGTCACGGTGCCGGTGGGTCCGGCCCGACGCGGCGGGGTGCTGCTGGTCGCCGACGACCGGCTGCTGCGTCCCGACCCCACCACGGTCAACCTGATGGAGCTGCTGGCCGGTCAGGCGTGGAGCTGCCTGGACCGGTTGCGCACCCTGGACCGGCTGCGCGAGCAGGCCAGCTCCGACCCGTTGACGGGGCTGCGGCACACCGGCCCGTTCGGGCAGCGGATCGCCACGGCGACGCCGGGCCGGACCGCGCTGCTCGCGATCGATGTGGACGGCTTCAAAACGATCAACGACACCTACGGGCACCAGGCCGGTGACCGGGTGCTGGTCGGCCTGGCCCGGGCGCTGGAGGGCGCGCTGCGCCAGGGCGACGAGCTGTACCGGGTCGGCGGCGACGAGTTCGTCGCGGTGATCGAGGTGAGCCGTCCCGAGGAGGCGGTCCGGGTCGCCGAGCGGCTCACCGAGGCGGCCCGCCGGATCGGCCGCACGATCAGCGTCGGTGTCGCCCTGCCCCGGCCGGGCGAGTCGCCCGAGATGACGCTGCGCCGCGCCGACCAGGCACTCTACGCGGTGAAACGGCAGGGTCGCGACGGCGTACGCCTCGCCGCCGCCTGAGTACGACGCTCAGCGCTGGGTGATCTCCTTGGCCAGGAGTTCGGCGATCTGGGCGGTGTTCAGGGCGGCACCCTTGCGGAGGTTGTCGCCGGTGACGAAGAAGTTCAGTGCGCGAGGGTCGTCGAGGGCACGACGAATCCGGCCGACCCAGGACGGGTCGGTGCCGACCGCGTCGATCGGCATCGGGAACTCCCCGGCCGCCGGGTCGTCGACGACGATCACACCGGGGGCGTTACGCAGCACGCCACGGGCACCCTCGGCGTTGATCTCGGTGCCGAAGACGGCGTGCACCGCCACCGAGTGACCGGTGAGCACCGGCACCCGTACGCAGGTGGCGGTGACCTTCAGGTGCGGCGTACCGAGGATCTTGCGCGACTCGTCGCGCATCTTCATCTCCTCGGAGGACCAGCCGTCGTCGGCCGGTGAACCGGCCCACGGCACCACGTTGAGCGCTATGGGTGCGGGGAACGGGTCGAGGTCGTCGCCGACCGCCTGCCGCACGTCCCCGGTACGCGAACCGAGCAGCCGGTCCCCGGCCACCTTGGCCAACTGGTCGTGCAGCGTGTCCGCGCCGCGCTGACCCGCCCCGGAGACCGACTGGTACGAGGCGAGCACCAGCTCGCGCAGGCCGTACTCGCGGTGCAGCGGGGCGACCGCGACGATCATCGCCAGGGTGGTGCAGTTCGCGTTGGCGACGATGCCCCGGGGGCGGTGCTGGACCTCTTCGGGGTTGATCTCCGGCACCACCAGCGGGACGTCCGGCGCCATCCGGAAGGCGCCCGAGTTGTCCACCACGATCGCGCCCCGGCGTACCGCGATCGGCGCCCAGTGCGTGGCGACCTCGTCCGGTACGTCGAACATCGCGACGTCGACGCCGTCGAACGCCTCCTCGGTCAGCGCCTGGACGGTCAGCTCCTCGCCCCGGCACCGGACCTTGCGCCCGGCCGACCGCTCGGAGGCGAGCAGGCGGATCTCACCCCAGACGTTGCGACGCCCGGTGAGCAGTTCACACATCACGGTGCCGATAGCGCCCGTCGCCCCGACCACGGCCAGGGTGGGCAGCCCGGCCATCCGCGCTACCGTCCCGTTCCCGCGTACACCACGGCTTCGGTGTCACCACCGAGGTCGAACGCCTCGTGGATGGCGCGTACGGCGGCGTCGAGGTCGGTGTCCCGGCAGACCACGGAGACCCGGATCTCCGAGGTGGAGATCATCTCGATGTTCACGCCGGCCTGGCCGAGCGCGGCGAAGAAGCCGGCCGCGACGCCCGGGTGCGAGCGCATCCCGGCGCCGATCAGGGAGACCTTGCCGACGTGGTCGTCGTAGAGCAGGCCCTTGAAGTTGACCGACTCCTGGATCTTGCTGAGCGCGGCCATCGCGGTCGGGCCGTCGGTCTTCGGCAGGGTGAAGGAGATGTCGGTGCGTCCGGTGCCCTCGGTGGAGACGTTCTGCACGATCATGTCGATGTTGATCTCGGCGCCCGCGACCGTGTCGAAGATCCGCGCGGCGGCGCCCGGCTCGTCGGGCACGCCGACGATGGTGATCTTGGCCTCGCTGCGATCGTGGGCGACGCCGGTGATCAGTGCCTGCTCCACAGGAAGCTCCTCCGTCGATCCGATGACCATCGTGCCGGTGTTGGTCGAGTATGACGAGCGGACGTGAATCGGGAGTCCCGCCCGGCGGGCGTACTCCACGCTGCGCAGGTGCAGCACCTTCGCGCCGCAGGCGGCCAGCTCCAGCATCTCCTCGTAGGTGATCTGCTTGATGTGCCGGGCGTTGGGGACGATCCGCGGGTCGGCGGTGAAGACGCCGTCCACGTCGGTGTAGATCTCGCACACGTCCGCGTGCAGTGCGGCGGCCAGCGCCACGGCGGTGGTGTCCGAGCCGCCCCGGCCCAGGGTCGTCACGTCCTTGGTGTCCTGCGAGACACCCTGGAACCCGGCGACGATGACCACGGCGCCCTCGTCCAGCGCACCCTTGAGCCGCCCCGGGGTGACGTCGATGATCCGCGCCCGACCGTGCACCGAGGTGGTGATGACACCCGCCTGGGAACCGGTGAACGAGCGGGCTTCGTACCCCAGGTTGTGGATCGCCATGGCGAGCAGCGCCATCGAGATCCGCTCCCCGGCGGTGAGCAGCATGTCCAGCTCGCGCCCGGGCGGCAGCGGGCTGACCTGGTTGGCCAGGTCGAGCAGCTCGTCGGTGGTGTCGCCCATCGCCGAGACGACCACGACGACGTCGTCGCCGGCCTTCCGGGCGGCCACGATCCGTTCGGCCACCCGCTTGATCCGCTCGGCGTTGGCGACGGAGGACCCGCCGTACTTCTGCACCACGAGTGCCACGACGGCGCACTCCCTCCCAGTTGCCTGAGCGTGCCGACGCCGCCGGCACCGGGGCCGGCGGCGCGGGTCGGACGACCTCAGGGTATCGGGCCGCTCTGACCGCCGGGTCAGGTGATCCCACGATCCGGCCCGGCGTGGCGGGACGGGTGGTGTGCGACACGCCGGAAAGGCCGACCTTTCCGGGGGTGTCCGCAAGGGCACCCAACGCCGAGAATGGCCGGGTGTACGCCGCCCACCGTCCCGTCGTCCGTCTGACCGCCCCGATCGCGTTCGCCCTGCCCGTCCTGCTCGCCGGCTGCTCCTCGGATCCGCCGGACGATCCGCCGCCCCCGCCGAGCGCCGCGCCACGGCCGGCGGGTCAGGACGCGGCCCGCGACGAACTGGCCGCGCTCGCCGCCGCCGCGCAGGATCGACACCTGATCGCCCGGTACACCCTGCGGGTGGCCGACACCCCGGACCGCTCGATCGTGGTGACCAGCGCCAACGACGGCAGTTGGCGGGTGGACGTACCCGGCGGCGCGCTCGGCGGCACGGCGGACATCTCGCTCGCGGCCACCGCCGACGGGCTGTTCCAGTGCGCGTTGCCGACGGCGACCCGGCCCGAGCCGGCGACCTGCGTACGCGTCGGCGAGCGGGACGACACGCTGCCGCGCCGGATCGACCCCCGCGTGCAGCACCCGTTCACGGACTGGCTGGACGTGCTGACCGACCGGCGCGCCCCGCTGTCGGTCTCCCCCGCGATGGCCCCACCCGAGGCCACCGGCACCTGCTACTCGGTGGAGACCACGGCCGCCTCGATCAACCCACCGTTGGACGTCGGCATCTACTGCTTCGACGGGGACGGCACGCCGACCGCGGTCCGCGCGGCGTTCGGCACCCTGACGCTGGCCGGACCGACCGAACCGGCACCGGCCACGGTGCAGCTCGCCGGTCCGGTGGTCGACGGCGAGCCGCTGGGTATGGAGGCGCCACCACCGCCGTCCACGCCGTCCGATCCTGATCCGGGCGGCACCGCTCCGGACGGCACCGATCCGGGTGACTCCGGAGCGGGCGACGCCGGGCCGGGAGGTACCGCGCCGACCGGTGGCGGGTAGGCCCGGTCCGATCTCCAGGTCCGGCACACGGGGCGTTCCCCGCCCCGGTCCGGGCGGGTGCGGCGTCGGGGTGCGCGCTCGGCAACGCCCGGCCGGTCGTCCCGTTACGGGTGTCGTTTCCCACATTCGACCCCCCTGACAACACCACCAAATCCCCCATAAAGGACGCTTCTGCACATGACCGACCTCACCCCCGTACTGGCCTTCCGCTGGAGCCCACGCTCCTTCGACCCGGTCGCGGAACTGCCCCGGGCCGAGGCGGCCACCCTGCTGGAGGCGGCCCGGTGGGCGCCGTCGGTCGGCAACCGGCAGCCCTGGCGGTTCGCCCTCGGACACCGCGACGACCAGACCTTCAAGCGGATCCTGGTCAACCTCGCCCCGGCCGAGCAGCGGTGGGCCGGACGGGCCGGTGCGCTGGTGCTCGGCGCGTACCGGCGGACCGAGCAGGCGTTCGCCGCGTACGACCTCGGGCAGGCGGTGGCCCACCTCACCGTGCAGGCCACCGCGCGGGGACTGCACGTACGACAGGTGACCGATTTCGACCGGGCCGGACTGATCGTCGATCTCGACCTTCCCGCCGATGTGCGACCGTACGTGGTGGTGGCGGTCGGCCAACTCGGCGATCCGTTGAGCCTTCCGGCCGACCTACTGGCCGATGAGACCAGTCTGCGGCACCGTCGCCCACTCTCCGAACTCGTCCTGAGCTGCGGCGAGATCGTCATCTGATCCGCTAGGCGCAATTTCCATCCCATACTCCGGACGGACCTTTCCCACACCACGTCCCATCACGTAGGGTCACCCTGTCATGTGGCAGGCGCACCTTCTCCTTGGTCGCCGCGACGAGGCCTGACGGCCGGCACCTCGTCGCGGAGTCGAACCGCGCCGCCAGCACCGTCCCGGATCTTTCGCTCGGCATTCCTGCCGACCCCCGTCGCTGACGACACATGACCCCAGGAGAAGTCCGCCATGGCTCACCCAGCCGGCCCCACCGACGTTGACTCCGATGCCATCGCCCGGCAACGTCCCAGCCAGATGCCGCACCGCCGCTACCAGCCCTACCAGCAGCAGTTCCGCATCGACCTGCCGGACCGCACCTGGCCGACCCGGCACGTCGAGACCGCGCCGCGCTGGTGCGCGGTCGACCTGCGCGACGGCAACCAGGCACTGATCGACCCGATGTCGCCGGAGCGCAAGCGCCGGATGTTCCAGCTCCTGGTCCAGATGGGCTACAAGGAGATCGAGGTCGGTTTCCCGTCGGCCAGCCAGACCGACTACGAGTTCGTCCGGCAGCTCATCGAGCAGGACATGATCCCCGCCGACGTCACGATCCAGGTGCTGACCCAGTGCCGGGAGCACCTCATCGACCGCACCTTCGAGGCGCTGCGCGGTGCGCGCCGGGCGATCGTGCACTTCTACAACTCCACCTCCACGCTGCAACGACGGGTGGTCTTCGGGCTGGACCGCGACGGCATCGCCGACATCGCCACCACCGGCGCCCGGCTCTGCCAGAAGTACGCGGAGATCCACACGCCGGACACCGAGATCTACTACGAGTACTCGCCGGAGTCGTACACCGGCACCGAGCTGGAGTACGCGCTGGAGGTCTGCGCCAAGGTCATCGAGGTCGTCGACCCCACGCCGGACCGCAAGCTGATCGTCAACCTGCCCGCCACGGTCGAGATGGCCATGCCGAACGTGTACGCCGACTCGATCGAGTGGATGCACCGGCACCTGCCCCGACGCGACAGCCTGGTGCTCAGCCTGCACCCGCACAACGACCGGGGCACCGGCGTCGCCGCCGCCGAGCTGGGCCTGCTGGCCGGCGCCGACCGGATCGAGGGGTGCCTCTTCGGCAACGGCGAACGCACCGGCAACGTCGACCTGGTGACGCTGGGCCTGAACCTCTTCTCCCAGGGCATCGACCCAATGATCGACTTCTCCGACATCGACGAGATCAAGCGGGCCGTCGAGTACTGCAACCAACTGCCCGTGCACGAGCGCCACCCGTACGCCGGTGACCTGGTCTACACCGCCTTCTCCGGCTCCCACCAGGACGCCATCAACAAGGGCTTCGCCGCGCTGAACGCCGACGCGGCGGCGGCCGGCGTACCCGTCGACGACTTCACCTGGGCCGTGCCGTACCTGCCGATCGACCCGAAGGACCTGGGCCGCAGCTACGAGGCGGTGATCCGGGTCAACTCGCAGTCCGGCAAGGGCGGCGTCGCGTACATCATGAAGACCGAGCACCAACTGGACCTGCCCCGACGGCTCCAGATCGAGTTCTCCGGCGTGGTGCAGCAGGTCACCGACCACGACGGTGGCGAGGTCGGCCCGGACACCATGTGGCAGATCTTCGCCGCGCAGTACCTGCTCGACCACCAGAGCGACCCGGCGGTGACGCTGACCGAGTACGAGATCGGCAGCGCCGACGGCAAGGTCGAGATCACCGCGCAGGTCGGGGTGGACGGTCGGGCCCGTTCGGTGAACGCGATCGGCAACGGCCCGATCGACGCGTACGTGAACGCGCTCGGATCGGCCGGGGTGAGCGTACGGGTGCTCGACTACCACGAGCACGCGCTCTCCTCCGGCGGGGACGCGCAGGCGGCCGCGTACGTGGAGTGCGAGGTGGACGGCCGGACGGTCTGGGGCGTCGGCATGGACGCGAACATCGTCACCGCCTCCGTCAAGGCGGTCACCAGCGCCGTCAACCGCGCCCGTCGCTGATGTAAGGAGGGGTCCCCTGCTATCGCCTCGTGCATAGCAGGGGACCCCTCCTTACATCGCAGAGATCATCCGTCCGGCGTGGAGACCGGCATCGAGTGGCAGGGTTGTGCGGGCGGTGCACGGCGGGTCGGCCGGCGTACCAGAAGTGCGGCGACGATCGCCCCGACCACCAGCAGGCCAGCGCACCAGAGCAGCGCGCCCCGGTACGCGGCGGTGAGTTCGGCGGGCTGCTCGTAGCCCGTGCCGGTGAGCCCGACCAGCAGCGGCAACGCGGCCACCGCCAGCAGGCCACCCACCCGGGACGCGGCGTTGTTGAAGCCGCTGGCCACCCCGGCGAAGCGGTCCGCCACGGCGGCCAGCACGGACGCGGTCAACGGCGCCACCACCAGGGTCAGCCCGGCGCCGAACAGCACCACCCCGGGCAGCACCTGCCGCCAGTACGACGCACCCGCGTCCACCTCCCGCAGCATCAGCAGCCCGACGGCGGCCAGCACCGGGCCGACGGTCAGCGGCAGCCTCGGCCCGATCTTCGCCGACAACGCTCCGGCCTTGGGCGAGCCGACCAGCAGCAGCACCGTCATCGGCAGCAGGGCCAGGCCGGTGAGCAGCGCCGACCAGCCGACCACGTTCTGCAGGTAGACGGCGAAGAAGAACGTGAACCCGCCGAGTGCGGCGTACACCAGCACGGTGAAGACGTTCAGCACCGAGAAGAGTCGGCTGCCGAACAGGCCGGTGGGCAGCATCGCGGTCTCGCCGCGGCGCCGCTCCACGAGCACGAACGCCAGCGCGGCCAGCACCGCGACCAGGGCCGACACCAGCACGGCAGGTGAGCTGATCCCGCGACCCGGCGCGTCGACGAGCGCGTACGTGACCCCGGCCAGTGCCACCGCGCCGAGCAGTGCACCGGCCACGTCGAAGCGTCGGCGCCCGTCCCGGCTACGCGAGGCGCTCTCGTCCCGGCTCTCCGGCACCCAGCGCAGCGCGGCCAGCACCACCAGCACGGCCAGCGGCAGGTTCAGGAAGAAGATCCACCGCCAGGAGAGCGCGTCGATCAGCCATCCGCCGATGAACGGGCCGAGGGCGGTGGAGACGCCGGAGAGCCCGGACCACGCCCCGATCACCTTGCCCCGGTCGTCCGGGTGGAAGCTGGCCTGGAGCAGCGACAGCGAGCCGGGGGTGAGCAGCGCGCCGCCGGCACCCTGGAGGAACCGCGCGGCCACCAACCAGTCGGTACGCAGCGCCAGCCCGCACAGCACCGAGGCGACGGTGAACCAGACCACGCCCAGCAGGAAGATCCGCCGTCGCCCGAAGCGGTCCCCGAGAGCCCCGCCGAGCAGCACGAACGCGGCCAACGTGAGCAGGTATCCGTTGACCGTCCACTGTAGGCCCGCCACCGAGGCGCCCAGTTCGGCGCCGAGTCGGGGCAGGGCCACGTTGACCACGGTGGTGTCCAGGAAGACCATGCCGGAGGCGAGGACGGCGGCGGCCAGGGTGCCTCGACCGGCATGCGACTTCAGCCGGAGGGCGGGCGCGGTTTCGGGCATGACTACCAATGTGCCGTGCGCCATACGTGAGACACCACGAATCGCCGAAACTGGGCCCGGGTACTGTGCGGGATCGCCGAAAGCCCGCAAGCTGGAGAGGTGTCGTCTGTGCGTACCAGATCAGGACCTCGCGCCCTGGGGGCGCTCGCGCTCGTCGCGGCGCTGACCCTAGGCGCGGCCGGTTGCGTCGAGTTGGTGGAGCCGGAGGTGTCGCCCACCAGCGGTGACGGCGGCACCGCCACCCAGATGCTCTCCGAACTGACCGTCGCCGAAGCCAACCCGATGCGCGGCTACAGCCGCAACCGTTTCTCGCACTGGCGCAAGACCGGCCAGAACTGCGACGTCCGGGACACCGTGCTGGAACGCGACGGCAAGGACATCCAGCACTCCGGGTGCAACGTGGTGGGTGGCAACTGGGAGAGCGTGTACGACGGGCGGACCTTCACCGACCCGTCCAGCGTGGACATCGACCACATGGTCCCGCTCGCCAACGCGTGGCGCTCCGGCGCCGACGAGTGGGAAGACTCGAAGCGGAGTGATTTCGCGAACGACCTCGACCGGCCGCAGCTCTTCGCGGTTTCGGCCTCCTCCAACCGGGCAAAGGGTGATCAGGATCCGTCCCAGTGGAAACCGCCAAACCGGTCATACTGGTGCCAGTATGCCGGCGACTGGGTGGCGGTGAAGCACCACTGGAAGCTCACGATCACCAGTGCTGAGAAGGCCGCGCTGGCCGACATGTTGGAGGGCTGCACATGGGAGAGCAAGCCGTAACCGGAGCCGGCGGCACCCCGGCACCCGAGCGGACGCCCGACGCGGGTGGGGACGACGCCGCGGCGGCCACCGGCAGCCCCGGCCCGGCCACCGCCGGGATGACCGCCGACGGAGCGGCCGCGGGTGAGGTGGAGGTACCCGGTGCCGGCATGACCGCCGACGCCGGTGGCGCCACCGGCCCGCAGAGCCGGACCACGGACGTCGTGCCCGGACCAGGTGGGGTGATGACCGACGAGGTCGGCGTGGTCACCGGGGAGTTGACCCTGCGCACCGACCTCGCCGACGGCCGGGTCACCCTCCACGTGCAGTACAAGGACGCCGACGAGTGGTACGCGGTCACCGGCGGCAGCGCGGCGCTGGCCGACGCCGCCGGGCTGGACGCGGTGCACAGCATCGCGGTCGGTCTGCTGAACCGCCCCGAGGGCTGATCCCGGGTGTTGATGTAAGCAGGGGTCCCTTTCTAACGCCTACGGCATAGAAAGGGACCCCTGCTAACAGCTCAGCTAGACGAACGTGCCCGGCTCGCTGGGTGCGGAGACCACGCCGGGCTCCTCACCCTCGCCCTCCGGGCGGACGATCTCCGCACTCACCTTGTGCGGCCGCAGTTCGCCGCTGGCGATCTGCTCGGCGAAGTGACACGCGACCCGACTGCCACCGATCTCCCGCAGCACCGGCCGCTCGTCGGCGCACCGCGTCGGCTGCGCCCACGGGCAACGGGTGTGGAAGCGGCAGCCCGACGGCGGGTTGGCCGGCGAGGGCAGGTCACCGGAGAGCAGGATCCGCTCCCGGCGGTCCTCCACGTCCGGGTCCGGCACCGGCACCGCCGACATCAACGCCCGGGTGTACGGGTGCAGCGGCTCGGTGTAGAGCCGGTCACTCGGCGCCTCCTCGACCAGACCGCCGAGGTACATCACGCCGACGGTGTCGGAGATGTGCCGCACCACCGCCAGGTCGTGCGCGATCACCAGATAGGTGAGGCCGAGGCTGTCCTGCAACTCGTCGAGCAGGTTGATCACCTGCGCCTGGATCGACACGTCCAGGGCGGAGACCGGCTCGTCGGCGACGATCAGCTCCGGCCCGAGCACCAGCGCGCGGGCGATCCCGATGCGCTGCCGCTGGCCGCCGGAGAACTCGTGCGGATAGCGGGACAACGCCCAACGGGGCAGACCCACCTTGTCCAGCGTCTCACCGATGATCTTCCGACGGCCGTCGCGGTCGCCACCGATGCCGTGCGTCTGCAGGCCCTCGGTGAGGATGGACTCGACGTTCTGCCTCGGGTCGAGGCTGGACATCGGGTCCTGGAAGATCATCTGCATCCGCCGCCGCATGGTCCGCAGCTTGCCCGGCGCCAGCGTGGTCAACTCGACCCCGTCGAAGCGCACCTCGCCCGCCGTGGGCGGGTTGAGCTGGAGCAGCGCACGACCGAGCGTGGACTTGCCGCAGCCCGACTCGCCGACCAGGCCGTACGTCTGTCCGCGCGAGATGCTCAGGTCGACGCCGTCGACCGCCTTGACGTGGCCGACCGTCCGGTCGAACAGCACCCCCCGCTTGATCGGGAAGTGCACCTTGAGATCCCGTACCTCGACGAGGACATCGCTCTCGGTCATGACTTCTCCTCCTCGCGCGGCGCGGGCACCTGGCCGGTACCCGACGCCTCGACGGGCGCGGCCGACTCAGCAGCCGGCGGTGCCTCAGCGACCGGTGCGGATGGTGCAGCCTCGGCGGACAGTGCGGCCGAGGTGTCCGACACCGGGGCCGGGTTGACGCAACGGTAACTGCGGCCGGCGTGGGTGAGCACCAGCTCCGGCGGCTGGCCGACGCAGGCGTCCACCCGGCGGGTGCAGCGCGGCGCGAAGGCGCAGCCCTCCGGCCAGGGCAGCAGGTCGCGCACCGAGCCGGGGATCGGGGTGAGCCGCTCGCCGCGCCCGGCGTCCAGGCGCGGTACCGAGCCGAGCAGCCCCACCGTGTACGGGTGTCGGGGCTCGCGGAACAGTGGACGCCGCCGGGCGGTCTCCACCACCCGGCCGCCGTAGAGCACGTTGATCGTGTCGCACATGCCGGCGACCACGCCCAGATCGTGCGTGATCATCACCAGCGCGGTGCCGGAGTCCCGGACCAGGTCCTTGAGGAGTTCCAGTATCTGCGCCTGGATGGTGACGTCCAGCGCCGTGGTCGGCTCGTCGGCGATCAGCAGCCGGGGCTGGCAGGCCACCGCCATCGCGATCAGGGCGCGCTGCCGCATCCCGCCGGAGAGCTGGTGCGGGTACTCCTTGAGCCGCCGCGTCGGGTCGGGGATGCCGACCCGGTCCAGCAGTGCGGCGGCCTCCTTCGCCGCGGCGGCGCCCTTCATTCCCCGGTGCCGGGTCAGCACCTCGGTGACCTGGAGTCCGATCGGTACGACCGGGTTCAGGGACGACAGCGGGTCCTGGAAGATCATCGCGACGTCGCGGCCCCGGATGTCCCGCCGGGACCGGTCGTCGAGCTGGAGCAGGTCCGTGCCGTCGAACACCGCCTTGCCGCCGACCCGCAGACCGGGCTGCTTGGGCAGCAGACCCATGATGGCGAGCGAGGTCACCGACTTGCCGCAGCCGGACTCACCGACGAGGCCGACGACCTGACCGGCGTCGACCGAGAAGGACACCCCGTCGACGGCGTGCACGGCGCGCTGACCGCGCCGGGCGAAGGTGACGGAGAGGTCGTTCACTTCGAGTAGTGCCATTACGAACCCTCCTACTTCCGCAGCTTCGGATCGAGGGCCTCGCGCATCGCCTCACCGAGCAGGGTGAATCCCAGGGCGGTGATGATGATGGCGACCGCCGGATAGATGGCCAGCTCCGGGCGTACCCCGAGATACTGCTGCGCGTCGGCCAGCATGACGCCCCACTCCGGGGTCGCCGAGTTGGGGTTGCCGAGCCCGAGGAAGGAGAGCGCGGCGGCCTCGATGATCGCGGTGGCCAGGGTCAGCGTCGCCTGGACGATGACCGGGGCGAGCGAGTTGGGGAGTACGTGGGTCAGCGCGATCTTCGACTTGCGTACGCCGAGCGAGGTGGCGGCGAGGACGTAGTCGCTGTTCGACTGCACGATCATCGAGCCGCGCAGCAGCCGGGCGAAGACCGGCACCGAGACCATGCCGACCGCGATCATGACGGTGGTCAGGCTCCGGCCGAGCAGGGCGGCGATGCTGACCGCGAGCAGCAGGCTGGGCAGCGCCAGCAGCATGTCGATGAACCGCATCAGGATGCTGTCGATCCAGCGTCCCCAGCGGCCGCCCAGGCCGGCGGCGGCACCCGCGACGCCACCGATCAGCGCGCCGACGGCCAGACCGATCAGGGTGGCCACCACGCCGACCAGCAGGGTCTGCCGGGCACCCACCACCATCCGGCTGAACACGTCCCGACCCTGGTGGTCGTAGCCGAACCAGTGCTCGCTGGAGGGGCCGGGGATGGTGCCCGGCCGGATCACGCCCTCGCGGATGCCCATCGTGTCCGTCGGGCCGTACGGCACCAGGAACGGGCCGATCAGCGCCACCAGCACGAAGATGGCCAGGATGACGGCACCGATGATTGCCGCCGGGTTGCGCCGCAGCCGCCGGAAGGCGTCCTGCCACAGGCTGACGCCCCGCTCCTCCTCGCGCGCGGCGAGTTCGGCGAGCCGGTCGATCTTCTCGCGCTTCTTGCCACTGATGATCGTCATCGGACCCTCACCCTCGGGTCGATCAGGCTGTACGAGAGGTCCACGATCAGGTTCACCAGCACGTACACCACCGCAATGATCATGATGAAGCCCATCAGGACCGGATAGTCGCGCTGGTTGATGGCCTCGGCGAGGAAGGCGCCGATCCCGCTGAACGCGAAGACGGTCTCGGTGAGCACCGCGCCGGAGAGCAGACCGCCGGTGAGCAGACCGATCGAGGTCACCACCGGGAGCATCGCGTTGCGCAGGACGTGCCGGCGGCGTACGACGTTCTCGGTCAGGCCCTTGGCCTCGGCGGTGCGGACGAAGTCCTCGTTGAGCACCTCCAGCACGCTGGCCCGGGTGATCCGGACGATGATCGCCAGCGGGATGCTGGCCAGTGCGAGCCCGGGCAGGACCAGATGCCACAGCGCGTCGGCTGCGGCGTCCCACTCCCGGGTCATCAGCCCGTCCAGCACGAAGAAGTTGGTGATCCGGGTGGCGCCGATCGTCGGGTCCTGCCGGCCGCTGGAGGGGAACCAGCCGAGGTTCTCCGAGAAGATCGCCTTCAGCACGTACGCCAGGAAGAAGACCGGGATGCAGATGCCGATCAGCGACCCGCCGACGGAGGCGTGGTCGAGGAAACGGCCGCGTCGGCGGGCGGCCAGATAGCCGAGCGGGATACCGATGCCGATCGCGATCACCATCGCGGTGACGGTCAGCTCGACGGTGCCGGGGAAGCGCTGGAGGAACTCCGTGGTGACCTCGCGCTTGGTGGAGATCGACGTGCCCAGATCCAGGCGGACCATCCGCCGCACGAACCGGCCGTACTGGATCAGGATCGGCTCGTCGAGGCCGAGATTGCGGCGGATCGCGGCGCGCATCTCGGGCGTGCCCCGCTCGCCGAGGATGGCGGTCTCGGGGCCGCCGGGCAACCGCCGGAGCCAGATGAACAACAGAATGGAGAGCCCGAACAGCGTGGGTATCAGCTGCAGGAGGCGTCTGACGATGAACCGGAACACGGCGGCCTCGAAGGGTGTGCTGAGGGTAGCGGGCGGGCGCTGTGGTACAGCGCCCGCCCGCGTTCTGTTTGCGTCAGATCAGGACTTGAACTCGGCGGTGGAGAACCGCTCGTCGGTGAGCGGGCTCGCCTTGACCCCGGTCACGTCCTTGCCGAACACGATGGCCGGCGGTGCGTGCGAGATCGGCACACCGGGCAGGAAGTTCATGATGTCGGCGTTGATCTCCTTGTAGAGAGCCACCTTGGCCGCCTGGTCCGCGGTGGTGTCCGCCTGCTTGAACTTCTCGAACAGCGCGGGGTTGTTGAAGCCCCACTCGTCCTTCTGCCGGTCGAAGAACGTACCGATGAAGTTGTAACCGTCGCCGTAGTCACCGGTCCAGCCGAGGAAGTGCAGGTCGTGCGCGGAGCCGGAGGTGGTGGCGTTGAGGTAGTCCGGGCTCCACTTCAGCGGGATCGGCTCGATCTTGATGCCGGCCGCCTGGAGGTCCGCCGAGACCAGCTCGAACAGGTCCTTCGGGTTCGGCATGTAGGGCCGGGTGACCTCGGTCGGGTAGTGGAACCGCAGGGTCAGGTCCGACGCGCCGGCCTCGGCCAGCAGCGACTTGGCCTTCTCGACGTCGTAGTCGTACTTGGTGACGTCGCCGTTCCAGCCCTCGACGGTCTCGGGGAAGAAGTTCACCGCGACCTGGGCGCCCGGGGGCAGCTTCGAGTCGACCAGCGCCTGACGGTTGATCGCGTGCGCCAGCGCCTGCCGGACCTTGATGTCGGCCAGCTTCGGGTTCCCCTTCTGGTTGATCGCCAGGTAGAGGATGTTGAAGGCCGGGCGGGTCAGGACGTTGAAGCCCTCGCCCTTGAGCGGCTCGACGTCGGCCGGTCCGACCAGGTCGTAGCCCTGGATGTCACCGGAACGCAGCGCCTGCTTGCGCGCGTTCTCGTCCGAGATGGTGCGGAAGATCAGGCTCTTGAGCTTGGCCTTGTCGCCCCAGTAGTCCTCGTTGCGCTCCAGGGTCAGCGTCTTGTTCGGGACGTCCCAGGACTTGAACTTGAACGGACCGGTACCGGTCGGGTGCTCGGTCGCGTACGCCGGGTACTTGATGTCGTCCGCGCTGCCCGTGACGTTGCTGGCGTCGTGCTCCTGCAGCGCCTTGGGGCTGTGGATCGAGAACGACGGCAGCATCAGGGCGGCCGGGATCTTGCTGGAGACCCGGGTGAAGGCCAGGCTGACCGTGGTCGCGTCGGTGGCGGTGCAGGACTTGAAGAGGCTCTCCGGGAGAGTGTCGTCCTCGTTGGCGGCGAAGCCACCCATGATGTCCTGCCAGTACGCCGTCACGTCCGGGCTCTGCATGAGGCCCTTGGCGTTGTACCAGCGGTCGAAGTTCGTGCAGACGGCCTCGGCGTTGAAGTCGGTGCCGTCGTGGAACTTCACGCCGGAGCGCAGCTTGAAGGTCCAGGTCGTACCCGCCGCGTCGGGCTCCCAGGACTCGGCGAGGCCGGGGCTGACCTTGGTGCCGCCCTCCTCGGGACGGACCAGCGTCTCGAAGACCTGACGCGCCACACGCAGCGACTCACCGTCGCTGGCGAAGCTGGGGTCGAGCACCTTCGGGTCTCCGGCGACGCCGAAGACGAGGGTCTCGTTGCTACTACCGCTGGAACCTTCGCGATCGCTTTCGGCACAGCCTGCTACCGCGAGGGCCGCGGCCGCCACGGCCGCGATAGCGACCTTCGGCCTGGATGCACGCATGGGTGCTTCACCTCGTCCTTGGGGGTACGGACAACGTGGTGACAGGGTCACCGATCGCGGTGACCATAGCTCCCACTTCGACCGCCGGGAAACGGCGCGCGAAGCTCTTGGTACCGGATCGTGTCCTTAGTGACCGGCCACCAGGAGGCACGCTCACAGGCCATGGGACAAAAAGGTCCGAAAGCCGCGAATAATCGATATCAATCTGTTACGTGTTTCGGACGGCCGTCGACAGCGGTGTCACACCCACCGGCCCTCGATCAGACCGCTCGGCGGCCCTCGAAAGCACGGCCCAGGGTGATCTCGTCGGCGTACTCCAGGTCGCCGCCGACCGGCAGGCCACTGGCCAACCTGGTCACCGAGATCCCCATCGGCTTGACCATGAGGGCGAGGTACGTCGCGGTCGCCTCGCCCTCGGTGTTCGGGTCGGTGGCGAGGATCAACTCCTTGACCTCGCCATCGCTCAGCCGGACCAACAGTTCCCGGATACGCAGGTTGTCCGGCCCGATGCCCTCCAGCGGATTGATCGCCCCGCCGAGCACGTGGTACCGCCCCCGGAACTCACCGGTCCGCTCGATCGCGACGACGTCCTTCGGCTCCTCGACCACGCAGATCACCTCGTTGCCGCGGCGCGGGTCGCGGCAGATCCGGCACTGCTCGGACTCGGCGACGTTGTAGCAGGTCGTGCAGAAGCGCACCAGGTCCTTGACCTTGCGCAGCGCACCGGCCAGCCGGTTCACGTCGGCCGGATCCGCCGACAGGACGTGGAAGGCGATCCGCTGGGCGCTCTTCGGGCCCACGCCCGGCAGACGCCCCAGCTCGTCGATCAGATCCTGGATGGCACCCTCGTACATCGGGTGGCTCAGAACCCGGGCAGGCCGAGGCCGCCCATCCCACCCGCGACCGGGCCCATCTTCTGGTCGGTCAGTTCCCGGACCGCCGCGGTGGCGTTGTGCAGCGCCGCGAGGACCAGATCCTCCAGGGTCTCCACGTCCTCCGGGTCGACCGCCTTCGGGTCGATCTTGATGCTCTTGATCTCACCGGCACCGGACAGGGTCGCGGTGACCAGACCACCACCGGCGGTGCCGGTCACCTCGGCCTCGGCCAACTCGGCCTGCGCCTGGGCGATCTGCTGCTGCATCTTCTGCGCCTGCTTCAGCATCTGCTGCATGTTCGGCTGTCCACCAGGCCGCACGATCGCTCCCTCGACTCGTCTACAAGACCACGCCCACCCTAACCATGCCCACCGACCACACTCCGGCGGCCACACCCCGCCCGTCGGACGGACCCGTGGGGTCAGCGGGTCGGCACCTCGTCGATCTTCTCGGCGCCGAACGCCTCCCGCAGCAGACGTACCGCCTGCTCCTCACCCGACTCCCGGGCGGTCTTCTCGTCGATGACCTCGTCCCCCGGTTCGTCGCCCGGGTCGAAACCCTCGTAGGCCGGCGCCGTCGCCGCTGGGCCGCCGCCGGCACGCCCGCCGCCGCGCCCCGGACCGTCGAAGTCCGGGTCGTACGGGGGCTCACCGGCGAACTCGGCGTCCGCAGTCCGCCGGCCCGGCGCAGCGGTACGGGTACCCGCCGCACCGGTACGCGGACCCCGCCCGGCCGCCGCCGCCCGGGCCGCCGCGATCGCGCTGCTGACCGGTGCGCCACCGGAACCGCCGCTTCCGTTGCCGTTGCCCGCCGGAGTCTGCCGGGGCGGGGCCGCCGTGCCGGACCGGCCTGCCGTAGCGTCCACGGCGTGACCGCCCGACGCCGGGGCGGACCGGCCGTTCGCGACCGTGACCTGCGCTGCCGAGGCAGCCCTGGTCGACGCGGACGCGCCGCCCGGTCGAGCCGCCTCCGGCCAGTCCTCGTCCGCTCCACCCGACTCGGCGGGCGGCGTGACGCCACCGGGACGCGCCGGCTCCGGCCAACCCTCGTCGTCGTTCTCGTCCGACGCAGCCGACGGACCGCCACCGGCCCGTCCCTGCGGTCGCCCGGCAACACCGGGCGCACCCGCACCACCCTCGCCACCGGAACGCGCAGAACCGGGCGCGCCCGCGTGGGCCGCACCACCGGAGCGTGCGCTACCAGTCGCGCCACCGGGGCCCCCACCGGCCGCGCCCCCGGCGCGGCCCGAGTCAGCAGCACCGGGCCCGGCGTTCGCACCACCACCAGTGCCCGCGTCGACGCCGCCGGGTCGACCGGCCGCTGCCGCACCGGCGGGACCCGCAGCAGCGGCGCCTCCGGGAGCGCGGCCAGCGGAGCCCGGGTGGGCCGTGCCGTCCGACGAACCGCTGTCGACCGGAGTCCCCGCACCAGCGGGACGACCCGGCGCCTCGGCGGCGGGGCGGCTCGGAGCCTCGGCGGCGGACGTCGGACGGGCGGGAGCCGGCCCGCCGGCGGCGCGCGGGTTGCCGGGCGACATGCCGCCCCGCTCGCCGGCCACCTCGCACCGGATCTGCCAGCGCCCGCCCAACTCCTCGTAGAGCGCGTCGGTGAGCACCCGGGCGTGGTCGGTCATCATCTTGGCCAGCACGGTCGACTTCACGGTCACCACGAGCGTGTCACCGTCGAGGTCCCGCACCACCGCGTCCCGCATCAGCGCGGCGATCCGCTTGTTGCTCCGGTTGACCTTGCCGACCACCTCGGGCCAGACCCGGCGCACGGCCACCGCGTCCAGTTCGCCGGGAGCCGCCGCACCGGGGCGGGGCGGTTCCGGGGTGGCCGGGTCGGGCATGACGGCCGACGGCGGCACCTGACGGCGCGGTGCGACCGCCTCGGCATGAGCCGCATCGCCGCCGGAGCCACCTCCGCCCGTGGGGGCGGTGTCGTCGGAGTCGTACGTGACAGCGGCACTCCCCGTCGGGGCGGGACCGGTCGAGGCGGGGGCGGCAGCCGGCGTGCCGGTCCCGGCCCGGTGCGCGGCGGCAGCCGCGGGCGCGGCAGGAGGCGCGGAGCGTACGGCGGCGGGCTCGGTCGCGGGTGCGGAGCCGACGGCGGCCGACGTCGCGTCCGTGCCGGCGAGCGTGAGCCGACGTTCCATCCGTTCCAGGCGCTGGAGCAGGCCGCCGGTGGAATCGTCGACGCCGGGCAGCAGCATCCGGGCGCAGATCAGCTCCAGCAGCAGCCGGGGCGCGGTGGTACCGCGCATTTCCACCAGGCCCTCGTGCACGATGTCGGCGCACCGGGACAGCGTGCCCGGCCCGAGCTGCTGGGCCTGGGCCGCCATCCGCTCGATCTGGTCGTCCGGCCCGTCGATGAGCCCCTTGGTGGCGGCGTCCGGCACCTGCTGGAGCACGATCAGGTCACGCAGGCGTTCCAGCAGGTCCGAGGCGAACCGGCGCGGGTCGTGCCCGGCCTCGGCCACCCGGTCGACGGTCGCGTACGCCGCCGCGCCGTCTCCGGCCGCCAGCGCGTCGCACATCTCGTCGATCAACGCCGCGTCGGTGACGCCGAGCAACGCGGCGGCCCGTGCATAGCTGACCCCGTCCGGGCCGGCACCGGCGATGAGCTGGTCGAGCACCGAGAGGCTGTCCCGGGCGCTACCGCCACCGGCGCGGACGACCAGCGGGAACACCGCCGGCTCGACCTGTACGCCCTCGGCCTCGGTGAGTTGCTCCAGATACGGCCGGAGGGTCTTCGGCGGGATCAGTCGGAACGGGTAGTGGTGGGTTCGCGACTTGATCGTGCCGAGGACCTTCTCCGGCTCGGTGGTGGCGAAGATGAACTTGACGTACTCCGGGGGCTCCTCGACCAGCTTGAGCAGGGCGTTGAAGCCGGCCGACGAGACCATGTGCGCCTCGTCGATGACATAGATCTTGAAGCGGCTGTTGGCCGGCGCGAAGAACGCCTTCTCCCGCAGCTCACGGGCATCGTCCACACCACCGTGGCTGGCCGCGTCGATCTCGATGACGTCGAGCGAGCCGGCCCCGTCGCCGCTCAGCGAGCGACACGAGTCACAGGTGCCGCAGGGCTCCGGGGTCGGACCGTGCTCGCAGTTGAGCGACCGGGCCAGGATGCGGGCGCTGGAGGTCTTGCCGCAGCCACGCGGCCCGGAGAAGAGGTACGCGTGATTGAGCCGGCCACTGCGCAGCGCCTGCGACAGCGGCTCGGTGACGTGCTCCTGCCCGATGACCTCGGCGAAGGTGCGCGGCCGGTACTTGCGGTAGAGCGCCAGTGCCACGGCGTCCCGCCTCCTCTCGACCGCGCCATTCTCGCCCCGCGCACACCCCACTGACCACCCACCCCGCTGAACGGGATGCTCCGGAGTGCAGCGCCGAGTGCAAGGAAGGGCACCTTGTTAACGCCTCCGGTAGAGGAAGGGCCCCTTGTTAACACCGACAGCACAGCGCCCCACCACGCTGGGTGGAGGGGAGCGCACGGTGCCGGAGACAGAAAGGCCTCCCGTGCACCCGGCAGAGCTCGCTTATCCTTGCTGCCTTCCGGCCCTGGGGAGGTTCACGAGATACCGCCGCACGGGAGGTAGCACCAGCCTACCCGACCCGTGGTCGATCTTCAGGGGGTGGTGGGGTAGGCGGGTCGGCAGGGACCTGTACTCTGTTCGACGGAGGATTCGCCTAGAGGCCTAGGGCGCACGCTTGGAAAGCGTGTTGGGTTTACACCCTCACGAGTTCGAATCTCGTATCCTCCGCTCGCTTGAGCAGCACGAACGGAAGGGCCGTACCGACAGGTCGGCCCTTCCGTTCTTGTCCTCCGACCCTCCCGCCACCCGCCCACAGATCGGCACGCTCCGTGGCCGAAGCCGCAGGGCCGCACAGGTACCCCTCGCCGAATACGATGAGCCCGGCGTCGATGGACCTGCGAGTGCCGAGAGGATTTGGCCGTGCCGGATGCCGGTGGAGAATCTGCTCGTCGTACTCCTGATCGCTTGTGGATCACGGTCGCGGTGATCGCCGACGTGTCGGCGGTGATCGCCGTGCTGGGCTCCGGCGCTCGCGTGGTGGTCGCGGTGATCGGGCTGTGCGCGTTGCTGGCCGGGATCTATCAGATTGCGGTGCGGTGGGGCCGACCGGTGGACTGGCGGATCGCCCTGGCCACCGTCACCATGATCGCCGGATCGGGGGCGCTGGTGGTGGTGACCCAGGACGCCCTGACCGAAGATCAGCCGCCGACCACGTCGGCCACCGGGGGCGACACCGGCAACCCGAGCAGCGCCGCACCGCGATCCACGCCCAGCGGAACCCCGTCCGCTTCCGCGCCACCTCCACCAGCAGGCGAATTGTCCCTCCTCGATGCCAAGCGCGTCGACGATGACGAGTCACGCTTCACAGCCGGTCCGTTGACGGTCGATACCCGGTCGCACGAGCAGGTGCTCTACAACCACCCGGGGTGCGCGTACCTGGAGCCCATCTCGGAGACCTACCAGGTGGATCGGAAATACGGCACGTTCGACGCCGAGGTCGGGCTCGGCGACGACACGACCACCGAAGCCAGGGTCAGGTTCACGGTTCTCGCAGACGGCGTGGTGCGCCACACCGCAACTGCGGCGCTCGGGCAGATCGTGCCCTTCGAGGCCGACATCACCGGGGCATTCCGCATCGAGATCAGGACGCAGGTCATGGAGAACCCGAACTGCAAGGGCACCGTGTACGGCGCCTGGATCAACCCGGTCGTCACCCCCTGACATCCCATCGCACTGCGGATCCCTGGTGTCGGCCTGGTCAGCCGGCTGTCCGAAACGGCCGGACGTAAACCGGCCGGGGTGCGGCGATCACGCCTGACTCCCACCGCTGGACGAGCCGCTTGTTGGCGTCGTTCGGCTCACCGACGCGATGGCCAGCGGCTTGCAGGGCACAGGCGAAGTCGTCCTGGCTCATTCGCATACCGACACGCACGGCCCGTAGGGCGGCGGCCATATCGCTCGCCGTAACGTTCGCCACTGAGTTTCGGCTTTTCCTGCTCACATCGGATCGACGCCCACGACTAGCCGATGCCTTGACGAGCTGGACATGAGTCAGCACGATGCCTACCGCAACAGTCGCTCACCGTTGCGATCACGGCTTAGCCGGTACGGCGGACACACCTGGTCACGCGATCGGCACCCGGTAGACCAGTTCGTAGCGACCGCCGGGTAGCACGATATCTGCGGTCTCCACGGGCATGCCATCGGCGTAGTAAGTTCGCTCGATCACGTGCACGAATGCCGACCGGAGTGGTAGCCCCAGAGCCTTAACCTCGTTTGTCTGGGCAGCACGAAGGGTGATCCGCTCCACGAACTCGTCCACGCGTACGCCGATGGCGTCCATCCGGGCGACCACACCGGTCGCCGCGCCGCCTTCCGGCCATTCCACCGGCGTGCCCTCGGTGATCGACAGCGGCTCGTAGGACGTCGACAACTGGATCGGCTCACCGTCGGCCAGGAACCGGTACGCGGTCCGCATGACCGGCGTGCCGGGTGGGACGCCGAGCCGATCGGCGATCCGCTCGTCCGCCTGGTCGTGGCGACTGTCGTGTTCCCAGGTGGCTTGCTGGCCGGCCTTACCGGCATCGCGGGCGAACGGGGAGGTGGGGCCGCCACCGCCGCGCATGTCCCGGCCGTGTGCGTGGCGCACCAGGCGACGCGCCTCGCGGACGTAGACACCTGAACCGGCGCGCCCTTCGACGAGCCCTTCGCCTTTGAGTACGGCGATCGCCCACTTGGCCACGGTCCGGCTGACCTCGTGCTGGCGCATCAAGTCCGACTCGCTGGGCAGCTTGGCGCCGGCGGTGAGGTGGCCGGACAGGATCTCCGAGCGTAGCTGCGCCGCGATCACCAGGTACGCGGGCGTTCTGGGCATGGGATTACCTCCGGTCAGCCCGCCCAGTCGATCACACACAACCTGGTGTGCCAAGTTCCGCCGCCTACTTGCCAGACCAAACCTAGTGCACTAGCTTTGCGATAGCTTCCCGCTACCACGCGACTCCGGTCAGCAACCATCGCCACGGTGGCGGGAAGCCCTTTCGGAGCAACCCGAGCAGGGGCGGTGGCACCTGATGTGGATCCGCAAGCTCATTTCTCGTTTCAACCGACAGCATTCAGCGTCGTCCGCCGCCGCACAGCAGTGGGAGGCAGCCGACCGGGAGGCAGCCAAGCAGCGACTGCTCGACCACGCGCGCAGCCTGGGTGCCGACCACCCCGACGACGGGCCGGCCCGGTGACCGAACCGCTGCTTGTCGCGCTCGCGACCGAGGCCGCGCGGGCGGAACACGCCTTTGCCCGACTGCCTGAACGCCTCGGCGGCGCACACTTGCCCCGCCGACCGCAGTGGACCTGCGACGCCTGCCAGACCCTCGACACACCGTGGCCGTGCGCCCCGGCGCTGGTGTTACTCAGCGAGCATCACGCAGGCGATGACGCGGAACTGGCCGCACTGCTCGGCGCTCTGCACGCCGCAGCGATGGCCGACCAACCCGGCTCGCTGCGGCAGGAGATGCTGCACGCCTGGCGACTTCGGTGACCGCCCTGCGCACTGGCCAGGTCCTGCTGCTCGACGGTGGGGCGTCGCCGCAGTTCGCCCACCGCCCGCTGACCTTGCGGCTCAGCGCCGTCCTTCCGCGCACCACCTTCGACGGATGGGTGTGGCTCTCGGGCTACGCGCTCGACCGTCGGGGTGGCGCAACCGCGCAACGAGAGGTCTTCGTCCGGTGGAGCCGTATCCGCGTGGCCGATGACGGCGCATGGGTGACCGTGACCGTGCAGCCGAAACCTTCCCGACCCGGCAGCGACACCCGGCCCCCGAATCGAAGAGAGCCGCCGAGCCGAACAGCACCACCGGGGAGCAGACGGACAGCATGAACGGTTGACGGCATATAACGTTGACCGTAATATCGGCGACCATGCAGGAGCCCACATTTCTGATCCTCACCGCCCTGGCCGCGCAGCCGTTGCACGGCTACGGCGTCATCCGGGCCGTCGAGGAACTCTCCGCCGGCGAGGTCAAGCTGCGACCGGGCACGCTCTACGGGGCTCTCGACCGGCTCACCGAGCAGCGCCTGCTGGTCGTCGACCGGGAGGAGGCCGTCGAGGGTCGGTTGCGCCGCTACTACCGACTCAGCGACACCGGTGCCGCCGCCCTTCAGGAGCAGATCGCGCGGTTGCGCCGCCACGCCACCGCAGCGGAGAGCCAGCTCGGCAGGCGCCTGGGCGGGGCACCGGGCTTAGGGACGGTGCCCGCGTGACCACCGTGTGGCCGGAGGCCGACCAGAGTTTGGAGCGCAGCTACCGGAGGCTGCTGCTCGCCTATCCGCGACGGCACCGGCGTCGGCACGGCACCGAGTTGACGACCACGCTGCTGGAGATGGCGGCACCGGGACAGCGTCGTCCCCGCGCCGGGGACGCGGTGCACCTGATCGCCAGCGGTCTGCGGCTGCGGTTCCGGCTGCCCACCGGCCGTCCGCTCCTGGCCGTCGTGGCGGTCCTCACCGCGTTGACCATGGGAGCCTTCGGTGCCGCCGCCGGCTCGTGGCTGGGCGCGCAGACGTTCGCCGACCTGCCCGACAACGCTGAGATGAACCGGCTCACCGCGCACGCCACCGGCACGAGCGACGATTCGCTCCAGTCGCGCGTCGCGACGCCATGGCAGACCGACACGGCCGGGAGCACCACGATCGTCCTCCAGCCTCGACCAACGCCCTGGCGTGCCGACAGTCCCGGAACCGTCACGCTCTCCGCCAGCACCTGGAACCCCGACCAAGCCCGACAGCGGTTCGCCGCCGACGGCTGGTCGGTCTCCTCGCTGACACCGCTGAACGGGAAGCACCTCAGCGCCGAGAACGACGGAACCTTCACCGAGACCTCGGTACGCGGCGCGCGGTTCAGCGCCCAGTCGAACGGTCTGATCATCCACGTGAGCGGTTACACGACAGACGGAAGCGTCGTCTCGGTCCAGGCCGCACCAGCGCGTACCGCTGCATTCCTGCCGATGATCGTGGGCGGGACGGGAGTCGGACTGCTTGTCGGCTGGCTGGTCGCGGCTTCCGTCGCGTACCGGATGGTGGCGGCGCCGCCCGGACGGCGCTGGAGCGCCGCAGGGCTCTGGTCTGCGGCGCTGCTGGTGCTGGCTCTGCCGGCGGGCGCGTTGTACGGCAACGTCATGCGGGTGTTCCGGGACGGCGATGCCGATTCCTTCCCGGTCATGACCGTGCACAGCGCCTTCACGCCGGGTGACTACTACCCGTTCGGGCCGCCCTGGCTGATCTCCGGGCTCACCGTGGCCGGGGCTCTGGTCGCCGTCGCCGCGCTCCTGGTCGCCCGGCCCGGCGAACAGCCACCGCAGCAGCCCGCCCTGGCCGGCTGAGGACGTACCGCAACGGGGGCAGGGGCCGCCCCGGAACGGGCGGCCTCTGGCGGTGCGACCGGCCGACGACGGCAGCCGGAAGTCGCCGTTACCGCGATACTGTCCGGATGGAGCCGAGCGTTGCCCGACGACGGCGAGCACGCCCGACCACCGTCGTACACATGTTCTATCCACAGGCTGTGGACATTCGGTGAGCTACCAGCTCAGCGCGGTCGTCGCGGACGCCGACCTGCTGCGCGAGGAGACCCGGGATTTGGATCACGCGGTGCTCGGCGAGTTGCGACAGGACTTCGCCCTGCTGCCGGTGACGCCGCAGTTGGTGGCGGAGTTGACCGGCACCCCGCCCGACTATGCGGCCGACGAGCCGAGCGCGGCGGACCCGTTCGCGCTGGTGCTCTCCCCCGCGCTGGTCGAGGTGCTGACCCGCTGGTCGCGGCGGGGGCCGGTGGCGTACGTCGAGGCGGAGTTCGCCGGAGGGATCGGGTGCCAGGCAGCGGCGGTCTGGTTGGGCGGCGCCCTGTCCTGGGGTCCGCGCTTCGACGCGGCCTTCGACGGGCCGCGTCCGGATTGGCCCATCAACGCCGCGTTGATCGAGCTGGGTGCGGAGCCTGGGCGATGGATCGACCCCTTCGCCGAGCTGGGACTGCACGTGGAGCGGAGTACCGAGGGCTGGCTCACGCACGGCCGGCGCGGGCTGAGCGCCGACTACTGGGACGAATTGGCCGACGAATGGGAGGCGCGGCAATAACCTCTTCGCTCCCGTCACGTTGGGGACTGGGGGATTCCATGAAATTGCGACAATTCGGCTTCATCGCCACACTGCTGCTTGCTGCCGCGATCTCGGGCAGCGGACCCATGCCACCGGACACCATCGCCGTCCGTGAGCCGGTCGCCGCGGCCAGCGTCGTCGACCTCGACGGTCTGTCCGATGTCGACTTCGGTGACACGGAGGACGATCTGGCCCGGCGCGGCATGCTCCGCACCGACGTCGACGCCTGCGGTCCGACGCTGGCCGGACACGAGATGATCAGCCCGGTCTTCATCGACGACCGGCTGGTCCTGCTCTGGGCCGGCGACCCGGTCCGCACCCCGGAAGGGATCGCGGCCGGGTCACCGATCACGCAGGTCAGGGCCAGTTATCCGGAGGTACGCGCGCTGCACGCACCGCCGGGAACGCACCGCTTCGACGGCCTGTTCGCCCGCGACGGCGACCGCGCGTACCTGTTCCTGCACGACGGCGACACCGTCCGAAAGATCATCGCCGGGTACGCGGACTGGGCCCACCGCCTCTTCGTCGAGGGCCACGGTCCCTGCTGACGGCAAGCGGGGCGACACGAGGGGCGGCAACGAGAACGCCCAGCCGATCCGCAGGGATCGTGCCGGGCGTTCTCGCTGTTCACGAGCGGTGGCGGAGGGATTTGAACCCTCGGAAAGCGTAAACCCTCACACGCTTTCGATGTCTGCGACCATGCGTCCGGACCGGCCGACAGCGGCCGTGAGCAGCAGCACCAGCGCCCTCGCGACCGGCCCGGACGGTCGCGTATGGCAACGAATGAGACCAGAACCGAGACCACCGCCACCCTTGACGCTCCCGCATCTGCGCTCTGCTACGCAAGCCACAATCTAGCCTGCGACCCCTTCGTCCCGAAGCGACGATCATGACGTCCTGAGCCGCAGCTGCCCTGACGCCGGCCTCTTCGGGAGGACCCTCGTGTCCGCCAGACATCCGGGCACGTCCGCGCCGATTGACACTCAACTCGAAACTCGGTGCCCTAGGTCAGCGCGACTCCTCAACGCTCGGGCTAACCAAGGTCGGGCATGCGCAAGGTAGTCGGTGGAAATAGGCGATCTTGGGTCGGTCATCGAACCGAAGAGGGGCTTAGGCGGTAGACTGCACGACGACCCCACGCCGCCTTCTCGCCGCCTGATCTGCCGTCGCTTCCGAACAGCATGATCAGCTTGGCATATTCTTCGGAGCTGCTATAAATGCCAATCCCCGAAGCGCCTCTAGTCGAGTTTTTGGATTTAGCCTGGTCTCAAGTCGGGAAAGGTAGTGGGGATCTAGATCTTCCGGATCCGATTGCCTTCGCGGACGTTAATTACGCTTGGCCTAAGTTTCGTGCCGAGACGGTACGAAAGATTCAAGATGGCGACTATAAGGACACGCATGTCGAGATCGTGGATGTTCCTAAAGATCGGCTTATGGTTCGCCCCCTAGCTCGTCTCCAGTTGCGGCAGAGGCTAATTTATGATGCTGCTATTTATGGTGCCGCCCATGTGATATCAAAGGCGATTCCTCGGGCGGTCTATAGCTATCGATGGTGGAGGCGGGAGCGGCGAATCCTCGCCCCAAAGCGTAGTTGGATCGACTGGAAGCGAGATGCGAAGCGGTTCCACCTAAATCACCCGAGTTGGTTGATGGCCCGCACCGACATCGCTTCATTTTACGAGTATGTGGATATCGACACCCTCGGTGCCGACCTAGCATCGCTCGGCGCTCCACCCTGGACCGTCGACATTATCCGAAATTTCTTGAGGTCATTTAATAATTTGCACGGGGTGTCGGGAATCCCTCAGGGGCCGGATTCTTCCGGAATTTTGGCGAACCTCTACCTTCAACCTGTAGATATTCAGCTTAAGGATCAGGGCTTTGTTCACTACCGATACTCTGATGACATGCTGATCTTCGGGCAGAATTGGCTAGGCCTGCGCGATGCTCTTCTTAAGATGAATCGCACCCTTCGAGGTCGTCGGCTAATTCTTTCTTCAGCCAAGACAAAAATTGTCGACAGCCACTCTATTCTTGGCGAGTTAGAGGACATGGACAAGGATGCCATCTCTTATGGTCTGAGTGTTGGGATACCGGGTTCCGTAAAAGAGTTGAGGAAGTACTTCGATCGAACGGTATCTAGGGATCCGGTCTCGGCCAGGGATCTTCGGTACGGTCTCAACCGCCTCAAAGAAAGCAAAGATGACTACGCCGTTAGTTGGCTTTTGGCAAACATGGGGGAGGTTCCGCACATGGCGCGCGATATGCTTTCCTATTTGAGTCGCTTTCATCACGCCCAGCCGGAAATTCCTTCCACAGTGGCGGATTCTCTAATGAACAGCAAGTTATCCCTGTATCCCTTTGCCCAGCAGCATTTGTTGATCTATCTAATTCATCACAGGGTTGCCGCTCCTGTTGTCAGAGAAGCCGCTTGGAGCCTTCTAAGGGATCGCAATGTAGACGGTTTCGTTCGGGAATTTGCCGCACGTTTTCTTGGGCTCCATTCGCGTCTAGGTGACGCGGCACGACTGCGACAGGAGTTCGATCGCGAGAGCGATATGAGGGTACGTCGAGCGTTATTGGTGGCGTGCTACGAATCGGGGCACTGCACTAATCACTTCTTAACATCCGTTCAGTCTTCCGCTCGGCCGCTTCGCGGTACGGCGCGCTACCTCAAAAGCAATCCTGCGCTAATTCCGCTGCCCTTATTCGAGGAGGTGGCCCGTTGAGTGAGCGCAGGGGCGTCATGATTCGTGAGTTAGATCGACTTTATGAGGATGCGAGTTACACCGCCCAAACCTACTTCGAGGCAGCAAAGTCGGCCGACCTGTGGGGAAAGAACGTAGTATTTCTGCCTGCTGTCGCGAGCGCTGTGGCGTCGATCCTGGTTGCGCTCGGTGAGCCTAAGCAGTGGGGCGCGATAGGTGCCGTGGCTGGCGCGATTGCTGCGACTGCGGCTTTTCTGGGAGCCGACCGAAAGGCGAGTTCGCTGAAGGATACGGCTCGAAAGTTCACTGTCCTTCGGCACGCTGTCCGATTAGAGCGAGAACTTTCTGAAGGGCGGAAAGAGGAAGAATTGGAGCAAGCACTTAGAGGTCTGCGTGACCAGTACGATTTGATTGTTTCAACCAATGAGATCGTGTCCAGCAGATTTTTTCGCAAAGCCTCTAAGCGCCTGAAAGGTGGCGTTCTGAAATATGATTCCGACAACTGAATGCTAGTTTCAGTTTCGGTTGAGGTCCGACGCCTGATGACCGAGGCCATGAGCCGGCGCAACAGCGCCCGGTGGGCCCTTGCCTCGCACTCGGCCTACGCCAGGGCGAAGCCCTCGGCCTCAAATGGGCGGATGTCGGCCTGGGCGCCGGGACGCTGATCGTTCGCCGTGGTCGGCAGCGGCCACGGTGGCGACACGGCTGCGACAACGACAAGCCGTGCGGGCGGAAGTTCGGCGGGCACTGCCCCGACCGGGTGCCGCTTCGGGCCGAGACTGCGGACACGAAGTCTCGGGCGGGCCGCCGGAGCATCGGACTCCCCGACGAGTTGGTGAAGCTGCTCCGCGTGCACCGCGAGGAACAGGATCGGGAGCGGCAGACCGCAGGGCAACTGTGGAGCGACGGAGGTTGGCTGTTCGCGACACCGACCGGCGACCCGGTGAATCCGCGTACGGACTACACCGAGTGGAAGCGGTTGTTGAAGCGAGCGGGTCTGCGGGACGGCCGCCTCCACGACGCCCGGCACACGGCCGCCACGGTGTTGCTGATCCTCGGCGTGGCCGAACGGGCGGTCATGGGAATCATGGGCTGGTCCAACTCAGCGATGGCGGTCCGATACCAGCACCTGACCGCACAGGTTCGTCACGACATCGCTCAACGGGTCGGCGGACTTCTCTGGACCACTCCTGGGGCCACGGGCGACACGTCGAGAGGTCACCCGAAAGGATGAAGTTCGCCGACGTAGCTTTCCGTAGTACCGGCAGGTCACAAGGGCTGAATCCACACGCCATCCACAGCTTATCCACAGGAGCAACTTGATCAGATTATCGACATCGATCAACGATAGTGCGCCCCTGAGCTGCCCTTACGCCCGGTTGGAACACGCGTTCGAGCGATCGCCGCACTCGACGCCATCACTGTCCACAGGAAACCGCAACGTCCATCCACAAGATATGGCAGCTGCTGAGCAGTCGAACCACTAGATGTGCGGGTCGACGGAGCAGTCGATCTCCTTGCCCACCACCCGGACGTCGAGTAGCGTGATCGCAGCATGACAGCACGAAGACCCGGCAAGGGGCCGGTTCTCCGGGCACCCCTCCGGGTCGTCGTTCCTACCTGGCAGTAGACCGGCGACGTTAGCAGCGGATGAAGCCTTTCGCGAGACTTCAGCGGAGTGAGATTCTCCGCAGGGCGCCCGGCGTGCTCCATCAAGAAGGAGACGCAAGTGGCAAGTAAGGGCGCAAAGCCGTCTGGAACGGGCGGCAAGCCGGCCAGGCGTCCGGCCTCCAAGCCGGTCATCGTGAACCCGGGCACGCCCGCTCCGAAGAGCGGTCAGTACCTGCCCACCAAGGGCGGCCCTGAGGTGACTGTCCCCAAGGGGCACCGGATCCCGCCGACCCCCAACGGTGGCCCGTCGAAGCTGGTCGACCCCACCAAGAACAAGTCCGGCAAGTGATCTATCCGGCCTAGCTCAGGCTCGGCCAAGTACGTCGGTGCCCGCCCAGTTCGCTGGGCGGGCACCATCGCGTTTCGGCCACCGTCCTCGCCACAGTCAACACCTGGGGTAGGAGCTGGCGGTACGAGTGTCGACACCGCCCGGGACAACGAGGCGGGTCACGCTAGGTGCCAGCTTTGCGAGACGGCACGGCGAGTGGCAACCGAGACCAAGAGTGAGACCGGAAGCGAGAACGCCCGGTCGATCCCTGCGGATCGACCGGGCGTTCTCGCTGCACACGAGCGGTGGCGGAGGGATTTGAACCCTCGGAGGGCGTAAACCCTCACACGCTTTCGAGGCGTGCTCCTTAGGCCACTCGGACACGCCACCGCCGACGAGGGTACAGGACTGCCGGTTCCGACGCCGAACCGGTCCCGGACAGGTGGGCCTGGCAGGATCTCTGCCATGAGTACGCACATCGGCGCGAAGCCGGGCGAGATCGCCGAGCGGGTCCTGATGCCGGGTGACCCCCTGCGGGCCAAGTGGATCGCGGAGACCTACCTCGAGGGCGCGACCTGCTACTCGACGGTCCGGGGGATGTTGGGCTTCACTGGGCGTTGGAACGGTGTCGAGGTTTCCGTGCAGGGCTCGGGGATGGGCATGCCGTCCGCCTCGATCTATGCGCACGAGCTGGTGAACGAGTACGGCGTGAGGTCGCTGATCCGGGTCGGTTCGTGCGGCGCCCTGACCGAGGATCTGAAGCTGCGTGACGTGATCGCGGCGATCGGGTCGTCGACGGACTCGAACATGAACCGGATGCGGTTCGACGGGCTGATCGACTACGCCCCGGTCGCCGACTTCGGGTTGCTGCGTACCTCGGTGGAGGTGGCCGAGCGGCGCGGCGTCGCGATGCGGGTGGGGCCGATCCTGGCGGCGGACGCCTTCTACACGGACCGGCCGGACCTCTACGACAGCCTGGCCGAGTACGGCGTGCTGGCGGTGGAGATGGAGTCGGCCGCGCTCTACACGATCGCGGCGCGCTTCAAGGCGCGGGCGTTGACCCTGTTGACGGTCAGCGACCACATCAAGACCGGTGAGAAGACCACCTCGCAGGAGCGGGAGCAGACGTTCAGCCAGATGGTCGAGATCGCGCTGGACACCATCATCGCCTGAGCACCACACCGCCGCACCGGCACGGCCACTGCGGTAGCCGCATCGACCGTCCCGTCACCGCCTCGCGGTGGCGGGACGTGGCGCGTCAGGACCGGTGACGATGGTCACCGCCTAAATAAATACGACCGGTCGTTCTTCTTTAGTAGGGTCGCCGTATGACCGTCGACGGCCGGCTCGCCCGGGGTGAGCGCACCCGCACCGCAGTGCTGGACGCCGCCGTCAGCCTGGCCTCCGCCAACGGGCTCGACGGCCTCTCCCTCGGGCACCTCGCCGACTCCCTCGGCGTGAGCAAGTCCGGCCTCTTCGCGCACTGGCGCTCCAAGGAGGCGCTGCAACTCGCCACCATCGACCGGGCGGCAGCGCAGTGGCAGGAACGGATCGTCGCGCCGGCCCTGCGCGCACCCCGGGGCGTACGCCGCATCCGGGCGCTGCACGAGGCACGGATCGACTTCTACGCCGCGCAGGTGCTGCCCGGTGGCTGTTTCTTCGCCACCACCGAGTTCGAGTTCAACGCCCGCCCCGGGCCGGTCCGGGATCGCCTGGCCGAGGTCTTCGCCGACTGGACGGCGTTCCTGGAACGGCTCGTCCGGGACGCCGTCGAGCGGGGCGAACTCCCCGCCGACCTGGACGTCGCGCTGCTCGCGTACGAGATCGACGCGTACGGGATCGCGGCGGCGATGCGTTCCCGGCTGCTCGACCCGGAGACCACCTACCGACACGCCCGTCGGGGCGTACTGACCCGTCTGCGGGCGCTCTGCCCCGATCCCACCCTGCTACCGGAAGGCCCCTGATGACCCACGCCCTCGCCGACCAGCCCGCCGTCGCGTACGGCCACGTCGGGCCGGCCATGGTGCACTTCGACGACCTCGACGCGCTCGGTCTGCTGCACAACGCCCGGTACGCGCTGCTGCTGGAGCGTGCGATCACCGCGTACTGGTCGGATCAGGGGGTGGCCTACCGCGCCGGACGGGCCACCACGCCGGACGTGTTCCACGCGGTCCGCGAGTTCAGCATCACCTATCGCGCGCCGGTCACCGGCACCGGCCCGATCGCCGTGCACTTCTGGCTGGAGCACTTCGGCACCAGCAGCGCCGAGTACGCCTACCGGTTCCACTCCCTCGACGACACCACCACGTACGCGGAAGGGCGGCGGGCGATCGTCCGGCTCGACCCGGCGACCATGCGCCCGACACCGTGGACGGACGTGGCCCGGGCGGTCGCCGGCACGCTGCTCCGGCCGACGGCGACCTGACCGACGGCCACCACCGACGACGCCGACCCGGACGCGACGGCGTCAGCGGTAGGAGGCCGCGACACCGACAGGGGCGGGAGACGCGACGGCGTCAGCGGAAGAAGGCGCGCAGGACGGCGGCGTTCTCCGCCTCCAGCACGCCGCCGTACACCTCGGGTCGGTGGTTGAGTCGGCGGTCGCGCAGCACGTCCCAGAGCGAACCGGCGGCCCCGGTCTTCGGCTCCCACGCGCCGAACACCACGGTCGAGACCCGGGCCAGCACCAGGGCGCCCGCGCACATGGTGCAGGGTTCCAGGGTCACCACCAGCGTGCAGCCGTCCAGCCGCCACCGGCCCCACCGCTGGGCGGCCCGGCGCAGCGCCAGCACCTCGGCGTGCGCGGTCGGGTCCCCGGTCAGCTCCCGCTCGTTGCGGCCCACCGCCAGCTCGGCGCCGTCCGGGCCGTAGAGCACCGCGCCCACCGGCACGTCGTCGACGGAGCCGGCCGGGGCCGAGTCGACGTCGGTGGGGAGGGGCGCGCCGCCGACAGAACCGGTCACCGCGATCTCCAGCGCCCGGCGCATCCAGAGTTCGTGCCGCTGTCGCCGGCCGGTGCCGGTCGGGTCGGCGAGTGCCTCGTGTGCTCCCGGCCCCACCCGGCCGACCGCGCCGGGGGTGGGTTGGCCGGGCCGGACCGTCTCCAGTGCCGGATCGGTCGCGTCAGCCGGTCCACCACCGCCGGACCGGACCGGCGCACCCTCGACCGGCTCAGACCTCACGCAGCTCCTCGACGTCGTCCACGCAGCCGAGCACCTGGCACACCTCGGCGGTGACGTCGGCCGGCATCATCCCCTCGTGGGCACAGAGCGCCAGCAGGCGCTGCGCGGGGATGCCCAGGTCGGTGAGGAGGTCCGCCTCGCCGACCGGGTCCGCCTCCGGGTCGACGGCGGGTTGCTCGTTGTCGTCGCCACCGCTGGTGGTCGCCGGGCGTACCTCCTCGGTGTCGTCCAGCCCGGTGACCGACGTCTTGAGGTCGCCGACCAGCAGGGCACCCAGCCGGGACTCCTCCGCGTACGCCGAGTCGGAACCGAAGACGCGCAGGTCCTCACCCCCGTCGAGGCGGAGGATGACCAGATAGGTGTCGTCCGCCTCGACGAACAGCAGCGACAGGTCCGCGTCGGGGGCGAGGTCACGGAGGCGCTCGGCCACCTCGTCGACGTCGGCGGCACCCCGCAGACTCAGCTCGGCGGCAGTCCAGCCACCCTTTTCCCGCACGACGGCCGCAGCGAAGTACGACACGGTTCCCCCAAGTAGCCTCGGCACAGCACACGCCGACCCGTTACGCGTGCACGTTAGCCGGTCGGGTCGGCAGGCGACCGGTCAACGCCCCGAAGGGCCGGTCATTCCTGGGGAAAGTGACAGACGCCGGTCAGCCGGTCAGGCGACGGCGGGTGGCGATCAGCTGGCGGAGCCGCTCGGTGCGTGCCCGCTGTGGCCGCTCGCGTTCGCGCACCGAGCGGGCGTCCGCCAGCTGCGCCAGGAGCTGCATGCGGCGACGGCTGCGATCCGGATCGAGCCGCGGAGTGGTCCAGGCCATACCGCGAGCGTGCCGAGTCGCGGCGGCCGAGTCAAGACGGGTTTCGGTGCCTGCACAACAACGCAGCGCAGTCACCGCCGGTGGGGGCCGCTCGCCGTCCGGGCCGGCGGACGGGTACGCCGTCCGCCCTACCAGAGCGGCCAGTCGCCGCTGGCCGCCCAGCGGGTGACCACCGCGACGGTGGCGATGCTCCAGCCTCCTGCGGTGACGATCGCGATGCCGGCCGCCGTTCCCCGGTCACCGAAGCGGACCAGCACCAGCGCGGCGATCCAGGCCACGCCACCGGCGATCAGGGTCCACCAGGCGTACCCGGCGAGGCTGCGTCCGAGCAGGGCGACCAGGCCCAGCCAGGCGAGCGCGCCGACGGCTCCCGACGCGACACCGGCACCGCTGACCGGGTGCGGCTCGCGATAGGTGGGTCGTCGCGGGCGCCCGGACGGAAAGAGGCCCGAGGGGCTGTACGGCATCATCCCTGCCACTCTCCCACCCGTGGACGTCCTCCTCCCACGGTAGGCGATACCTGTCAGGATGGCCCGATGGTCTCGCTGAGGATCGGACGCCGTCGCGCGTACGCCGTGCTACTGCTCGTGCCGGTGCTCGCCGCCGCCGGCTGCGGGACGCCCCCTCCCCCGCCCGTGGGGTCGCCGACCGGCTCGGCGACGCCGCCGGTCACCACCGGGGCGCCGGCTCCGACCGCCGCGACGCCGGACACCACGACGCCGGACACCACGACGCCGGACACCGCGGACCAGCCGGCGGCGACCGCGAGTCCGACCCGCGCCGGGCTCCGGCACGTCTTCCCGGTACGCGCGACGAAGGTGGCCTACCACCCGACCCACTCGGCGTACCCGGGGACCGACATCTTCGCCGACTGCGGCGAACCCTTCGTGGCGGTCACCGACGGCACGATCGGTGAGGTCAGCCGCCGGGACCGGTACGACAAACAGGGGCCGCAGGGGCCGTACAACGGTGGCCTGTCGGTGTCGGTGCTCGGCGACGACGGCGTGCGCTACTACGGCTCCCACCTGACCGAGGTCGCCGACGACATCGCGCCGGGCGTGCGGGTACGCGCCGGGCAGCAGCTCGGCACCGTGGGCCGGACCGGCAACGCCAACAACGTCTGCCACCTCCACTTCGGCATCTCCCCGCCGTGCCTGGGTGAGGACGGTTGGTGGATCCGCCGGGGCGTGATCTGGCCCGCGCCGTACCTCGACTCGTGGCGCGAGGGCGGCAACCGCGAGCCGGCGGCGAAGGTGGCGGCGTGGCACCGCAAGAACGGCTGCCCGGAGCGACCCCCGGCGCGTTGAGCCGGAGACGTCCCGTCCCGCGTCATCCGCATTTCATAAGTCCGACACATTGACGCAGGTCGTGCCGGTGAACTACCGTCGCGTAACACCGGAGAGAGCGCTCTCTCACGGAATCAACCCCCCAAACGACGACGAAACGCGCCGTCGACCGGCGCGCCATGGAGGAAAGATGCGACCTCCCGTCCCACGCCGTACCCGTCATCGGCTGCTGGCCGCCACCGCCGCAGCAGCCCTCGTCCTCGGCGGGCTGGCCGTCACCGCCACCTCCCCCGCGCAGGCCGCGCCCGTCGGCGCCGGCAGCTACACCACCACCCCCGTCGGCCCGCTGCCCAGCGGCTGCGGCGACATGACCACCAACCCTCGGCAGTTCGCCACCGCCGACGCGCCGCCCGGCCCGATCCCCACCAACGACTGGTGGTCCTCGCTGCTGTGGAAGCGGCTCAACTGCTCCTTCAGCGAGCCGCTGCACGCCCACCCGGCGTCCTACCGGCCGGTCACCGACGGACTCGGCTTCTCCGCCGAGTCGGTGGCCGCCATCAGCGGCACTGCGACCGGCGTCGGCGAGTACAAGTACCCCTACGTCGAGGACATCCGGGTCGGCGTGGCCGGGCTCGCCGCGCCGATCGTCCGGGTCGCCGACTGGACCGACTGGACGGTCACCCCGTACTGGAGCGACGGCACCCGCACCCTGCGCGCCACCATCGGTCACGGCCTGCCGTTCGCGTACTTCCGCACCACCGGCGGCGACGCGGTGATCAACGCGAACGGCGGCGGCTTCACGGTCTTCTCCAACAGCGCCGGCCGGATCAGCTTCAGCGTCCGGGGCCACGACTACGTCGCGTACGCGCCGTCCGGGGCCACCTGGACCGTGAGCGGTACCCGGATCAGCTCCAACCTCGCCGGACGCGGCTACTTCTCGGTCGCCCTGCTGCCGGCCACCGGTGACGCCACGGCCCGCGCCCAGCTCGCCACCACCTACGGCCAGTACGCGCACGCCCACGTCACCGGCACCCGGGTCGGCTACACCTACAACCAGTCGACCAGCCGGGTGGAGACCCGCTACACCTTCACCACCACCCCGCGCGAGGGCACCGAGACGCGGACCGTGGTGAGCCTCTACCCGCACCAGTGGAAGTCGCTGACCGGCGCCACCCCGATCGCACCGACCTACCCGTCGGCGCGCGGCCGGATGAAGGTGCTCACCGGTGTCGGCGAGTTCCGCACCTCGATGCGGTTCCACGGCGTACTGCCCGAGCTGCCGGCGGTCGCCACCGGCGCCGGGGCCGACCTGACCACGCTGCGGCAGCAGCTCGCGGCGGTCCGGAGCAACCCGATGGACCAGCGCGGCGGTGACACCTACTGGACCGGCAAGGGCCTCGGCCGGGCCTCCCGGATCGCCGAGATCGCCGACCTGGTCGGCGACACCGAGACCCGGACCTCGGCGCTGAACGCCATTCGGTCCACGCTCAACGACTGGCTCACCGCCTCACCCGGCGAGACCGAGCGCCTCTTCTACTACGACCAGCGGTGGGGCACCCTGATCGGCTACCCCGCCTCGTACGGCTCCGACCAGGAGCTCAACGACCATCACTTCCACTACGGCTACTACATCGCCGCCGCCGCGACGCTGGCCAAGTTCGACCCGTCCTGGGCCCGTCAGGACCAGTACGGCGGCATGATCGACCTGTTGATCCGGGACGCCAACAACTACGACCGGGCCGACACCCGCTTCCCGTACCTGCGGGACTTCGACATCTACGCCGGACACGACTGGGCCTCCGGGCACGGCTCGTTCGCCAGCGGCAACAACCAGGAGTCGTCGTCCGAGGGGATGAACTTCGCCAACGCCCTGATCCAGTGGGGGCAGGCCACCGGCAACACCGCGGTCCGGGACGCCGGCATCTTCATCTACACCACGCAGGCGGCGGCGATCCACGAGTACTGGTTCGACGTCAACGACGAGAACTTCCCGGCCGGGTTCGGGCACTCGAACGTGGGCATGGTCTGGGGCGACGGCGGAGCGTACGCCACCTGGTTCAGCGCCGAGCCGGAGATGATCCAGGGCATCAACCTGCTGCCGATCACCGGCGGCCACCTGTACCTGGGCTACCACCCGAACTACAACTCCATCAAGTACCAGGAGCTGGTCCGCAACAACGGTGGCGAACCCACCGTGTGGCAGGACATCCACTGGCAGTTCCTCGCCCTCGGTGACGCCGACTCGGCGCTGGCGAAACTGCGCGCCAACCCCGGTTACACGCCGGAGGAGGGCGAGAGCCGGGCACACACCTTCCACTGGATCCGCAACCTGGCCGGGCTGGGCCGGGTCGACACCGGGATCACCGCCGACCACCCGCTGGCCGCCGTCTTCAACCGCAACGGCGCCCGCACCTACGTGGCCAGCAACATCTCCGCCACCCCGCTGACCGTCCGGTTCTCCGACGGTACGCAGCTCACGGTGGCCGCCGGGCGTACCGCCACCAGTGGCGCGCACACCTGGAGCGGTGGCAGTGCCGGCGGGGGCGTACCGCCGGGCCCGACGCCCACCCCGACCCCGACGCCGACTCCGACGCCCACCCCCACGCCCACCCCGACTCCGACGCCGACGAACCCGCCGGGCTCGGGTCAGCCGACCCGCTACCTGCTCGCCGGCGGTGGACTGGGTACGGCCGGCACCGCCGGGACCACGACCGTGGCCAGCGCCGGCGGCACCAACCGTGACGGCACGCCGACCAACCCGTCGGTGTTCACCGCGACCGGGCTCACCCTCGACCACACCGGCGGACAGACCGCCTTCGACCTCCTCCTCGACGCGGGCAACGCGGTCGGCAACGGGGTGCAGGTACGCGTCTCGTACGACCTGACCGGCAACGGAAGCTGGGAAAGGGTGGAGACCTACCGGTACTTCGCCACCGACCCGGTGCCCGGCTGGGAGACCTACACCCAGGCGGCCGGGCTCCACTCCAGCACGGGCAGCCTCGGCAACCTGCGCGGCGGCACGGTCCGTGTGGAGGTCTGGTCCGCGATCGGCAACAACTCCAGCACGCTGGGCGTCGGTAACCGGTCGGTGGTACGCCTGCCGTACTCCTGACCTCTGACAACCCGCACTCCGCGCCGCCGGTCGTACCCCGACCGGCGGCGCGGACGCGTAGTTTCACCACATGCGTGACGCTGTTACTGACCTGCGCCGGATCGCGTTCCTGCTGGAGCGTGCCAACGAGGCCACCTACCGGGTGCGGGCCTTCCGGTCGGCGGCGAACGCGCTGGCCGCGCTACCCGCCGCCGAGGTGGCCGAGCGGGCCCACAGCGGCACGCTCACCGAGCTGGCCGGGGTCGGTGACGTCACCGCCCGGTGCGTCACCGAGTCGCTGGCCGGTGAGGAACCGGTCTATCTGCGTCGGCTGGTCGCCACCGAGGGCACCGACCTGGACGCCGAGGCGGCCGCGTTGCGTGGCGCGCTGCGCGGTGACTGCCACACCCATTCGGACTGGTCCGACGGTGGTTCGCCGATCGAGGAGATGGCGCTGGCCGCGGTCGAGCTGGGCCACGAGTATCTGGTACTGACCGACCACTCGCCCCGGTTGAAGGTGGCCCGGGGGCTGACCGCCGATCGGCTGCGCCGCCAGCTCGACCACGTGGCCCAGCTCAACGAGGCGCTGCCGGAGGGCTTCCGGATCCTCACCGGCATCGAGGTCGACATCCTCGCCGACGGTTCGCTCGACCAGGACGAGGAGTTGCTGGCCCGGCTGGACGTGGTGGTCGGCTCGGTGCACAGCGGCCTCGGCGACGACCGGGCGAAGATGACCCGACGGATGGTGAGCGCCGTCGCCAACCCGCACCTGGACATCCTCGGTCACTGCACCGGGCGCATGGTGTCCTCGCGTCCGGCCGGGGTGACCGGACCCGGTGACCGGGGGCATCGGGCCCGGACCCGGGCGGAGAGCGACTTCGACGCCGAGACCGTCTTCTCCGCCTGCGTGGAGCACGGCACCGCAGTGGAGATCAACTCTCGGCCGGAACGGCAGGACCCGCCGAAGCGGTTGATCCGGCGGGCCCTGGAGGCCGGGTGTCTGTTCGCGATCAACACCGACGCGCACGCACCGGGGCAGCTCGACTGGCAGCGGTTCGGGTGCGAGCGGGCGGCCCGCTGCGGCGTACCCGCCGACCGGGTCGTCAACAGCTGGTCGGCGGAGGACCTGGTCGCCTGGACCCACGGCTGACCGTTCCCGTCCGAGGCCGCAACCGGACCGGCCGTGCTGCTCCGCTGCCCCGCCGGGCGGGTCACGTAGGGTTCGCTGCGTGGGACGAATCGATGACCTCGCGAACCGGTACGTCGCCGACTGGGCGGCGCTGAGTCCGGCCGGCGCGACCATGGTCGGCATCTCCGGGCACGACGACAAGCTCGACGACCTGTCACCCGACGGGTACGCCGCCCGCGCCGACCTGAGCCGGCGCACCCTGGCCGAACTCGACACCGTCGAACCGGCGTCGGAGGCCGAACGCACCGCCCAGGAGGCGATGCAGGAGCGGCTCGGTCTCGACCTCGCACGGTACGACAGCGGCGAGACGAGCAGCGAGGTCAGCGTCATCACCTCCGGGCTGCACGAGATCCGGATGGTCTTCGACCTGATGCCGCACGAGGGCGAGCAGGCGCAGGCCGACATCGCCGCCCGGCTGAACCTCTTCGCCGGTGCGTTGGAGTCCTACAAGACCACGCTGCGCGAGGCGGCTGCCGCCGGACACGTCAGCGCGCGGGTGCAGTTGCTCGAGGTGGCCAAGCAGTGTGACACCTGGGTCGACCCGGAGGGCGACAACGTCTTCCACGGACTCGTCGAGCGACTGGGTGCGAGCGGTGCCCTCGACGCGGAACTGCGCCGGGGCGCAGCGGCGGCCACCGCCGCGACCGCCGAGTTCGGGCAGTTCCTGCGCGCCGAACTGGCCCCCCACGGCCGGGAGAAGCAGGCCGCCGGGCGGGACCGCTACGAGTTGGCCTCGCAGTACTTCCTCGGCGCCCGGGTCGACCTGGACGAGACGTACGCCTGGGGGTTCGCGGAACTGGCCCGCCTGGAGGCCGAGATGCGGACGGTGTCGGCGCAGATCGCCGGGCCGGGCGCCACGATCGAGGAGGCGGTGGCCGCGCTGGACGCCGACCCGGTCCGCACGATCCGGGGCAAGGAGGCGTTCCGCGACTGGATGCAGGGGCTGGCCGAGCAGGCGATCAGCGACCTGAACGGCACCCACTTCGACATCCCGGAGCAGGTCCGGCGGATCGAGTGCATGATCGCGCCGACCAGTGACGGCGCGATCTACTACACCGGTCCGAGTGAGGACTTCAGCCGGCCGGGCCGGATGTGGTGGTCGGTGCCGCAGGACCTGACCGAGTTCTCCACCTGGCGCGAGGTGACCACGGTCTACCACGAGGGGGTGCCCGGCCATCACCTCCAGGTGGGGCAGACCGCCGTCCGGGCGGAGCTGCTCAACCGCTGGCAGCGGCTGCTCTGCTGGGTCTCCGGCCACGGCGAGGGCTGGGCCCTGTACGCCGAGAACCTGATGGACGAGCTGGGTTACCTGGCGGATCCGGGCGACAAGCTCGGCATGCTGGACGGCCAGGCGTTCCGGGCCGCCCGGGTGATCGTCGACATCGGCATGCACCTCGAACTGGAGATCCCGGTGGACAACCCGTTCGACTTCCACCCGGGCGAGCGCTGGACGCCGCAACTGGGGTGGGAGTTCCTGCGGGCGCACTGCCGGGTGCCGGACGAGATGCTGCGCTTCGAGCTCAACCGCTACCTGGGCTGGCCGGGGCAGGCCCCCTCGTACAAGGTGGGCGAACGGATCTGGCTCCAGGCCCGGGAGGACGCCAAGGTCCGCAAGGGGGCCGACTTCGACCTGCGGGAGTTCCACCGCCAGGCGCTCGACCTGGGGGCTCTCGGGCTCGACCCGCTGCGTCGGGCGCTGGACCGGCTCTGAGAAACGGGCCCGGGACGAGGGTCACCCCTCGTCCCGGGCGTACCGGGATCAGCTCCGGTCGGAGTCGCTGCGCGGGGCGCGTTGCCCCGGCACGGTGGGCTCGTCGGACTTCCAGTTGGTCGATGCCGGAGGGATCTCGTCGGACAACGGCCCGCTCTGCCGCTGGTCGTCGCGGACCACCGGCTGGTCGACCCGGGTCGGCGCCGTGTTCGCGGCATGCCGGCCGGTCGCGACGCCCCGGCCACGGTCGCGGGAGACCAGCAGTCCGACCAGGATCATCGCCAGACCGAGTACGGCGAGCCCGAGGGGCGCGTACACGCCGAGGAGGGTGAGCTGGCCCCGGCTCTCCTTGGCCCGCTCCACCGAGGACGCCACGGTCTCGTCGTTGTAGGCGAAGTCGGCGTCGAGCAGCGTCACCTGGGCACCCGTGTTCGGCACCAGCACCTTCTTCTGCTGCTCGCGCACCTTTAGGTACGAGCCGGTCACCGGGTCGACCCAGACCGTCCGGGTGTTGCTGTAGACGACGTCGCCGGAGGTCGCGCCGGGGGCGAGCGCACCGAGCAGCAGTCCGACGCGGTCCGCCGGTAGCGGCAGCTTCTCGTCGGTGATGACCTGCTCGTACCGGTACGCCTCAAGCCCGTTGACGTCCTCGGTGCCCTTGAACGCGGCCACCCGAGTCTGCCGCAGATCCCGGTCGAAGACCTCGTAGTCGGTCTGGTCCGAGTGGAACGGGAACTTGTAGATCTGCCCGGCGTACGGGACCTTCTCCTGGGTGCCGCTGTCGTCGAGGTAGCCCTCGCTCCACTCGACGGCGGCGCCGGAGACCCGGTCCAGGGCCAGCTCGGCACCGTACGCGCTGACCAGCTCCTTGGTGTCGGTCCGGTCGACGGTCTGGCCGACCCGCCAGACCACCGCGTCACCGGCCAGGTCGCCGCTGAGCGCCGCGGTCTTGTCCCGCTCGGGGGTGACCAGGATGGTGGACTTGAGGTCGGCCTGGTTGATGGCCGCCGCGCCGTTGGTGATCTGCAGGAAGGTGGCGTTCCTGGCCTCGGCGACCGACGTCGAGGAGTCCAGGTCGTAGGGCAGCTTGGTCATCGCTGGCTTGACGACGAACACCAGCCCGGCGGCGAGCGCCAGGAGCAGTACGCCGCCGCCGAACAGCACGGCACCCACGGCGCGGTGCTTCATGTTTCCTCCCCGAGGAGCGAATTTTCGTCGGCATCGATTAGTGTGGCCGCGAGGTTACTACCAAGTCACATAGCGACGCGACCCCCGGTCAGCCCCGATTTCGCCACCTCGTCGGGTCGTTCGCCGGCGGACCGCCGCAGGACGAGGACGAAGTTCCACGCCACCACCTCGCGAAGGCCCGGCACCCGGATCACCCACCGCGCCCACCAGGGGTGGTAGCGGGGCAACGCGTCCACCACGTCGACGTCGCCGTTGCCTCGCGCCCACCGCAGGGTGTCCGAGATGGAGACCGGAAACAGCGTCTCCTGGAAACGGTTCTTCGGCGGTCGCCCGTGCCGTCGCTCGTAGCGGCGACGCGCCCGGTGCCCACCGAGCCAGTGCCAGGGTGCGGTCTCGTGCCCGCCCCACGGCGACAACCAGGGCGTGTACGACACGAAGAGCAGCCCGCCCGGACGGGTCACCCGCACCATCTCGTCGAGCATCGACGCGGGATCCCCGACGTGTTCCACCACGTTGGACGAGAACGCCACGTCCACACTTCCGGTCCGCACCGGCAGCGCCGTGCCGCTGCCCCGCAGCATCCCCGACACCGTCTCGCCGCCGGTCGAGAAGTCACCCACGTCCGGGTCCAGCCCGACGTACCACGCCCCGGCGGCACGGAAACTCGTCGCGAAGTATCCCGGTCCGCCTCCCACGTCGAGCACCGTCCGCCCGGCCAGCTCGGTGTAGCCGGAGACCTGGCGGACCGAGTCGGCGGCGAGCAGTCCGTAGAAGTGGTCGGGATCGGTCTGCTCGACCAGGAAGGCCCGGAACAGCGTCACCGAGCGCCGCAGGGTCGCGAAACGGCGCAGTGCCGCCCGCCGCGTACGGTCGTCCACCGCAGTCACCGTGCCACCGCCCCGTCCTCGCCCTCGCTGTCGGCGCCGGTCACACCGGGCGACTCCACCGGTGAGACCGGCGTCACATCATCCGGTACGGGGGGCGCTGCGCGTACACCGGGGACCGGCACCACTGCGGCGACCACCGCACCGATCGCGACCAGCATCGCCGCCTGCACCCACGTCCCGTACGCCCAGTCCTGCCCGTACCCCTGCAACCGGCCGGTCACCGCGACCGCCGTGGCGACGGACAACCCGCCCAGCACCACCACCGGCAGGGCGCGCGGGGCCAGTTGGCGAAGCACCATCGCGGCCAGCACGATGACCACCGGCAGCACCCCGCCCAGCACGACGAGCAGCGCCAGCAGCACAGCTCCGATCGCCCACGGAGACGTCTCGGCGGGTACGCCGTCCGGTATGTCGCCGTCCGCCGCAGGCCGACGGCGGGCCGGCCACCCGGCCAGGACCAGCACCCCGGCCGCCGTCAACGCGCCCGCACCCAAGCCGACGCGGTACGGCTGGTCGGGCGCGAAGACGAGTCGGACCTCGCCGCCGGCGCCGGCCGGCAGTACCCACGCCTGTTGCCACCCGTCGACGCGGGTGGTGGTCAGCCGCTCGCCGTCCAGCGTGGCCGTCCAGCCGGAGTTCGCGTTCTCCGGCACCACCAGCAGCGCCTGCTCGCCCGCCGCGACCATGACCGTGCGGTCGGTCGGCGCCCAGTCGCGCACCTCGACCTCCCGATGCCGTGGCGCGGCGGCCACGTCGCCGTCCGGCCGCAGCGTCGCGTCCTGCACGACGAACCCGGCCGACGGCGAGGTCACCAGCCGGTGACTGCCTGCGGGCAGGTCCAGCACCGCACCGTCCTCGCCGCAGACCCGCACCGGCACCGGCCGCCCGGCCCGGACGTCGGCCAGGTTGGCGGTCACCGAGGTGCGGTAGCGGAAGCCGTCCATCTCGACGATCGGCCCGTCACCGCAGCCCTCGACCACCTGGGTGTCGGCGGCCATCGGCGTGAGCAGGTCGGTCAGGGCCGGGATCTCCACCTCCGCGATGCCGGCGGTGGCAGGCCAGCCGTTGACACGCTCGTCCGCCAGGCGGTGTTCGGTCTCCAGCACGACGATCTCGATCCGGTCGGTGCGGACCGCCGGGAAGCGGACCACACCGTCGGCGTCGACCGGCACCGTGACCTCCCGCTGCGGCGTGCGGATCTCGACGCGTCGCGGCAACGAGCCCACCGGCAGGTCGGCGGCGCGCAGCCGTACCTCGTCGATCCGGCGCTGCCCCGCCCAACTCAGCCGCAGGGTGGGACGCAGGTCGTCGGTACCGGCGAGCCAGGCCGTACCCGGGTCACCGTCGACCGCCGCGTACGCCGCCACCGCCGCGTCCCCGCCGAGCTGCGACGAGGAGGTGGCGGTCAGCTCGCTCTCCGGCATCGTCCACTCGCCGCCCGGCCGGGGCACGGCCCGCAGCTGGATCCGGTAGGTGCCCGCCGTCGGGTTCCGGAACACCCGGTCCAGACCCGACGGCTCCTCACCGGCCCTGGCCAGGAACCGGTCGCAGCGGATCACGCTGTCTCCCACCGCCGGCCCGGCACCGTCGACCGGGCTCGGATGACACGCGGGCCGGTGCGCCGCGCCACGGCTGAACGCCCACCTGACCGGCGTGGACGTGGTGTCCGGCAGGTCGGTCGGCACCCGCAGGCCACGCGTCGGCTCGGTGTCCGGGATGGTCATCTCCCGGATGCCCACACCACCGTCGACTCGACCGTCGGCCACCTGCAACACCGTCACCCGTACGCGGCTGGTCGAACCGGGAAGGGTGTAGTACGAGTGGGCGCCCAGGGTCTGGGCCACCTCGTGGTCCACCGAGCCCCGGTCGGTGGTGAGGCGGAACCGTGTCACCGGCCAGCCCACCGCGAGGTCGCTGACGAACGCCAGGCGCACACCGTCCACCGGACGCGGTGTGTCCAGGTCCACCTGGAGCCACTGGCCGACCGGGCCGCCCAGCGGTGCCGAGTGCCACGCCGTGCCGGGATCGCCGTCCAGAGCCGCGAACGGTAGGCGCGACGAGTCGGCCGGGCCGAAGGAGTCCACGAAGCTCACCGCCGAGGAGGCACTGACCTCGCGTACGCCCTGGTAGACGGCGGTCGTCTGGTGTCGCTCGTCGGGAAAGGGCAGCAGGTCGAGCGCGACCCGACCGAGCCGCCCCTGCTCGTTCGCGGCCAGCGTCTGGGAGAGGTTGTCCCGGACCCGGCCGATGTCCCGCTCGCGGCGCCGCAACCCGTCCGTGACGATCCAGGAGTCACCGGTGGCGTCGGGATGCCGCTCCCGGTCGCCGGCGAGCACCACCGGCCGGTCCCGTTCCACCACCCGCTGTTCCAGCAGGGGCAGCAGCGACTCGGGGCCTCCGCTGACCGTGGGCACGTCGGCGGTGAGCACCGCCGAGGCGGCGGGGACCGGTCGCTGCACCTCGTACACCTCGACCGCCGGCAGGGTGCCCGCCGGGTCGTCGACCGGGCTGCTCCAGGTGGGGGCCAGGACGTCGGTGGTGCCGAAGGTCGCCACCCGGACGACGCCCGGCGAGTCGGCCAGCGCCCGACGCAACACCGCCACCGGTGGCGCGTCGACCTGGGGCCGGTCGATGTCGTTGCGCAGCAGCAGGTGCCGGAAACCGGAGCGGGCGAGCAGGTCGGCCAGCCCCGCCGAGCCCCGACCGCTGGCCAGGGCCTCCTCGACGGTGTCCATCATCCGGGTGTTCCCGGCCGAACCGAGCGGCACCTGGTGGCGTACCGCCCATGGTGCCCCGGCCAACGCCTGCAGGGGCTCGTCGACGGTGCGTCCCCACTGGTACTGCCCGAAGCTGGTGCCCGGCACCACCAGAGTCCGGGCCAGCGCGTCGCGGTCGGCGAGCCAGGTCGCCGCCGACCGCCAGTGCGGTGGCAGGTCGGACCAGCCGGGCCCGGGCCGCAGCAGGCCCAGCCACGCGGGTGCGGCGGCTCCGAGCACGAGCAGCAGCACCGGCACGAGGACCAGCGGCCGGAGCCGCAGCCCGGGTCGGCGTCGGACGAGCGCGTGGTGCAGCCGGGTGGCCACCGCGTCGACACCGTGCGCGAAGCCGAGCATCAGCGGCAACCGCAGCACCGGGTCGAGCTTGTGGACGTTGCGGAACGGTGCCAGCGGACCGTCCAGCAGCCCGCGCACCTGCTCGGAGACCGGGCTGTCGAGCGCGCCGACGTAACCGACGGTGAGCAGGGTCAGTCCGGCCAGGAAGCCGGCCACCAGGAACCGTCGTTCGGGCAGCAGGTTGCCGGCCAGCCCGGCCAGGCCGATCAACGCCATCACGGCGGTCAGCGTCATCAACACGGGATGGTCGATCAGCAACCAGCCGGCGGGCCACCAGGGCTCGCCCTGCACGATGTACGCCACCCACTGGTTGGTGCCGCGCACCGCCTGGAACAGCGAGGCGACCGCCGTGGTCGTGGTGGACGACTCGATGTGGTCGAGGAACGGGAGGCTGTACTGGCCGAGCAGCAGCAACGGCACGATCCACCACAGGCAGACCCCGACCACGCTGAGGCACCACCAGACGACCAGGCGCCGATGCGCGGCGTCGAAGCGGCGGGTGAGCAACCACATGCCGGGGAGCAGCAGTGCCAGCAGCACGACGGCCGCGTTGATCCCGCCCATCCCGAGCACCGCCAGCGCGGAGAGTGCGGCGGCCCGCCGTGGTGAGCCGATCCGGCGCACGGTGACCAGCGGCAGCAGCACCCAGGGCAGCATCGAGGCGGCGAGCGTCTCCGAGGAGAGCGCACCGACTTCGGTCAGGATGCGCGGGGCGAGCGCGTATCCGAGCGCTGCCGCGTACCGGGTCGGTTCACTGCCGATGCCCAACGCGCGGGCCAGCCGCAGCAACCCGTAGAACGCGGCGACGAGCAGCAGCGCCGTCCAGAGCCGCTGGGTGATCCACGGTGGAATCGACAGCAGTTGCCCGACGGCGAAGAACGGACCCATCGGGAAGAGGTAGCCGTACGCCTGGTTCTGGAGTTCCCCGGAGGTGGCCTCCGGGTTCCACAGGTGCAGCGCGCGGGCCATGAAGTGGATCGGGTTGGCGGCGAGGTCGAGCTTGGTGTCGAAGGTGACCTGGCCGGGCCGCTGCACGAAGGCGATCACGGTGAGCAGGAGCATCGACAGCGCGGTGCCGGGCGAGCGGCGCAGCGCCGACAGCAGCCGGCTCACCTGCGGCACTCCGGGGGCTGGCAGCCCAGGTCGGCCAGGGCGGAGAAGAAGATGCGGCGTATCCCGCCGTGCTGCCTGGTCACGAACACCCGTCCCCCGGTCGCCTCCGCGATCGCCGTCAGCTCCGCCGGGTCGACGTCCTCACCGAGTCCGATGAAGATGATCGGCAGTGGCTGGCGCGGTTCCTGCAACCGCGCCAACTCCGCGAGGAGTGCCGCCCGGCTGATGCTCTCGTCGTCCTCGTTGCGACCGTCGGTCATCACCAGCACCAGGTTGATCCGGCCGGGCGTCCAGTTGCGGCGGGCGTCCCGGTACGCGGCCAGCGTGCTGTCGTACAGTCCGGTCCCGCCCTGCGGCGTGACCCGGACGGCGGCCAACCGTTCCGCGAGCAGTCGTCGCTGCGGACCCAGCGGGCCCACCGGCAGGATCTCCCGGTAGTCCCGGTCGCCGTCGAGCTTCGTGGAGAAGGTCCAGATGCCGAGTTCGCTGTTGTCGAGGAGCAGCGCGGCCCCCTGCTCGGCGGCCCGGACGGTCGCCTCCAGCCGGCTGCCCTCACCGGGCACCTGCGCGGCCATCGAGCCGGAGACGTCCAGCAGGGTGAGGATCCGGCCGCTGCGCTGCACGCCGCTCCAACCGGTCAGCACCTCGGTGACCACGTCCTCGGCCGGCAGCGGGACCGGCCGCCGCTCCTGCCCCAGCAACCGGCCGTCGTCCGGCACGGCCGGCGGGAAACCGGCCGAGGTGCGGAACCCGTAACCGGTGAACACCTGCTGGGCGGCCGGGGTGAGCAGACCGGTGAGGAAACCGGCGGCGGCGTCCCGCGCCCGTCCCTGGGTGGCGGGCAGCACCACGTACGGCAGGTCGAGCCAGGGGACGGCGATCTCCGGGTATGCCGCGACCAGCTTGTCGGTGCCGGCCAACGCGTTGTGCTCCCGCACGGCCTGCTCGGTGACGGCGACGGCATCGGCCCCGCCGGGCAGCGGTCGGCCCGGCGTGAGCGAGCCCTCCGGCGTGTCCGGGCTGAACGTCCGCTTCGCGAGTGCGCGCAGGGTGGCCGTCGTGGTGGCGGCCGAGTCCCGGTTCTCGTCGGCCAGCACCCGTACGCCGAGCAGTGCGGCGGACCCGGCCGGGTCGACCGCCGGGTCCGGCACACCCACCTCGACGTCGCGTGCCGTGGACCCGACCAACGCCGCCCAGGTCAACCGCTCGTCCGGCCAACCCGAGCGGCGGGCCAGTCGATCGGGCACCGCGAGCACCACCGGGGTGCTCGCGATGGAGGTGCCCTGCCCGGCGACCTCGAACGCCCCCGCCGCCCGCGCCCGTCGCAGCCAGAAGGTCGACTCGGGTACCCAGACCTCGGCCACCTCCACGCCGTCGGCGAGGTCCCGGGCGACGACGGCCGACTCGGAGGTGCGTACCTCGACGGAGACGCACGGCTGGCTGCCGGCTCGCACCCGCGCGACCCGGTCGAGCGCGGGAGCGATCAGCGGAGCGGCCACCACGCGCAGCCGGACCTGGTCGACGCAGGTCGGTGTGCCCCGGTCGGCACGCACGTAGGCCACCGCCGCCCAACCGGTCAGCACCACCGCCAGTGCGGCGCTGAGCAGCACCACCGGCGAGCGGTGGAACGGGGCCCGCGTCGGCGCGGGACGGTCGGCCACCATCGCGGCCTCACCTCCTCGTCAGCCCTGCGCCCACCTTTCGACGCAGGTCACAACGCCACCACGAGCGAAGGACTCGGCGATCGCGGGCGGTTGCGCTGCACACCCTGCCAAGGTTTGCGTCCGTCGGCAAACCCCCGATCGATGGACGGTCATGGGCCGTCACGGCCGGAACTGCCCATTGCGCACTCGGGCCGGGCGGTCCTAGGGTGGCGCGATCGTGCTCAGTTACTCACCAGTAGGAGCAGCGTGGACACCAACGGCACCCCCTCCCGCCACGTCCTGTTCCTCAACTGGCGCGACACCACCAACCCGGAGGGCGGCGGGTCGGAGGTCTACATCGAGCGCATCGCCGCCGAGCTGGTCGCCGTGGGGCACCGGGTGACTCTGCTCTGCGCCGCGCACGACGCCGCCGCGACGGCCGGCACCACCGGTTCGGGGGTCCGCGTGCTACGCCGGGGCACCCGGATGACCGTCTACCTCCGCGCGGCGCTGACCTGCATCGCCGGCCGGTTCGGGCTGGGACCGCTGAGCCGTCGCCGACTGGGCCGGCCGGACCTGGTCGTCGACGTGTGCAACGGGGTGCCCTTCTTCGCCCCGCTCTACGCCGGACGGCCGGTCGTCGCGCTGGTGCACCACGTGCACCGGGAGCAGTGGCCGGTGGTGTTCGGCCCGTGGATGGCCCGGCTGGGCTGGTGGATCGAGTCCTGGCTGGCGGTACGGCTCTATCGGCGCTGCCGCTACGTCACCGTCTCCGAGGCCAGCCGGGCCGAACTGACTTCGCTCGGCGTGGCCGCGGAGCGGATCGACGTGGTTCCCAACGGCACGCCGCCGGTGATCGGCCCGGCGTGGCCGCGTACGCCGCACCCCTCGCTCCTGGTGCTCGGCCGCCTGGTCCCGCACAAGCGGGTGGAGATCGCGCTGCGGACCGTCGCCGCGCTCGCCCGGGAACTGCCCGAACTCGAACTGGTGGTGGCCGGGCAGGGCTGGTGGGAGGAGCCGCTGCGGGAGCTGTGCGCGTCGCTCGGCATCACCGACCAGGTGCGGTTCGCCGGATTCGTCAGCGAGGAGGAGAAGCACGGGCTGCTCTGCTCGGCCTGGATCGCCCTCACCCCGTCGCTCAAGGAGGGGTGGGGCCTGACCATCGTGGAGGCCGCGGCGCGCAGCACCCCGACGGTGGCGTTCCGCTACGCCGGTGGCGTCGCCGAGGCGATGGTCGACACCAGGACCGGCCTGCTGGTGGACGACGAGGCGGAGTTCACCACGGTGGTCCGTGACCTGCTCGGCGACGACGTCCGACGCAAGGCGATGGGCGAGGCCGCACTGGCGCACGCCGCCCGTTTCACCTGGGCCGCGACCGGGGCGCGGTTCGCACAGCTGGTGGCACGGGCGACCGCTGCCACCGGTTGACGTCCGGGCACGGCGACCGGGGTGCCCGCAGATGCGGACACCCCGTCGTCACTTCTCAGGTCAGCGCGTGCCGTAGAGGGGCGCCTCGGTCTGCTCGCTCACCGTGGAGTTCGCGGCCTCCTTGGCGGACGGGCTGAGCACGTTCGTCAGACCGACGCTGCCGAGCATGCCGAGCACGATTCCGAGTACCCCGACGGCGATGAACGCAGGCAGGTTCTTCATCCACCTTCTCCTTCCGCGGGACTCGCGTGCCGGGACGTTACCACGCGGTAGCACCATTGCGCAGTGCCCGAAAGACCGACGGCCAGCAGCGCCGTAGCGGCCAGCAGATGGGCCAGGCCGACCGGCCCCGGCCGCGCCGGTCCGGGTGCGGCGGTCCACAACGGATTCTCGTACAGGGTCAGCTCGGTCCCCGCGTACCGCAGGCGCAGGCCATCCAGCGTGACCGCGTCCGGCGGCGGCCCGGCCGCCCGTTGCACCAGCACCCAACGAGGGTTGGCCGACACCACCGGCTGCCCGGCCGTCAGGACCTCGCGCAGCCGCGCCGCCCGCACGTCCTCACCGGCGACCGAGGTGCGGCCCACCCGCAGCGTGTCGTCGATCAGCACCGGCACCGCGAGATAGCGGGGTGCCGGATCGATCACCACCTGACCGTCGTTCCAGGCATAGACCTGGTACTGCTGGAACGGCAACGAGACGACCTCGCCCGGACGCTCGGCGACCAGCCGGCTCACCGTCGCCCAGTCGGCCGGCCAACTCACCGGACGGAGTCGACCGGCAGCACCGAACGCCAGGTCGGGCAGGACCGCCACCGGCAGCAGTGCCGCACCGACCAGGAACACCCGCCCGGTGGCGGCGTCGAAACGGGCGGTCAGTCGCCCGGCGGCACGCTCCGCACCCAACGCCACGGCGACGGCCAGCGCCAGGACGTACGGCACCAGCAGTTTCTGTCCGTCCCGCACCAGACCGGCGCCGGGCACCGTCGCCACCGCCCAGCTCAGCAGCGCCGCCCCGCCGGGCAGGACGCCCAGGGCCGCGACCAGCCACGACCCCACAGCGAGCACACCGAGACGCACGACGACCGGTCCGGCCCACCGACGCCGCAGCAGCGGTACGCCGTACCCGGCGACCGCCAGCACCAGCACCGTGGCCAGGGGCACCAGCCAGCTCGCCCGGGAGGCCGGGGTGGCATCGGCGCTCCAGATGCCACCCGTGCCGGCGAGCGCCACCCACGGGCCGGCCCAGTTCTCGCCCCGCGCCGCGAAGGCGGCGACCCCGGCCGGATCGGAGCGCGCGTCACCCGCCCCGGCCACACCCGCCACCAGCCACGGCGCGTTCAGCAGCACCGCCACGCCCAACCCGGTCGACGCCGCCCGAAGCGCCCCCGGATACCGCCCCACCAGCAGCACCGCCGACACGACCAGCGCGAGCAGCCCGCCGGTCGGTGTGATCGCCGAGGCCGCCACGCACAGCAGCAGCCGATGCAGGGCGTACCGCTCACCCGCGCGGACCCCGATCGCCGCCCTCAGCAGCCACGGCAGCACCGCGTACGCGACGAGCAACCCCCACTGGCCGATCAGCAGCCGCTCGGCCAGGAAGGGAGTCCAGGCGTACCCGAGTGCCGCCACCGCCCGCACGGCCACCCGCCCGGTGGGGACGAGCCGCGCGGCACCCAGCGCGGCCAGATAGAGGATCGCCACCAGGACCAGCCGTTGCAGCACCCATCCCGGGACCAGTTGCCCCGCCAGCGCCACCACCGCGTCCTGCGGCACGGCCCGGGGCAGCGCGGTGGCCGGGGCGATCAGCTCCCAGCTCAGTGTCTGCCGAGGCACGAACACCATGTCGTACCGCAACACGTAACCGGGCAGGGCGAGCGGGGCGAGCACCACCGCCACCACGGAGGCCGCCACCGCGTGCGGCACCAGCCGTTCCCGCATCCGTCGACCCCATCACAGCCGGGCGCGGTATCGGCCGCGCTGGTGGCGGCCACTGTACGCGGCGCGGTGCCGCCGCAGCCGTCGAACCATCCGTTGGCCTGATGGGGGGCGGCACGCCCGATGTGACACCCTTCCCGCCATGACATCGACGGGGGCGGACGTGACGGCGGCACCCGACCGGACCGCCGGCCGGTGGGGCGGCGACCCGATCCGGGCGACAGCGCTGGCCATGATCGCGCTCAGCGTGTTCTGGCGTACCCACGTGGCGTTCCGCGGCTTCCTGGCCGCCGACGACTACGTGCTGATCACCCAGGCTGCGGAGTCCGACCTGACCGTCGCGCACCTGTTCGCGCTCTACAACAACCACCTCATGCCCGGCGGGCGGTTGATCGTCTGGCTGGTCACCGAGTACGTCGGCCTGCACTACTGGCCGTACGTGCTGCTCATGGCGATCGGTCAGGCCGTCCTCGGCGTCGTCTTCCTCCAGTTGCTGCGCCGCCTGCTCCAGCCGTCGTGGCTGATCCTCCTCCCGCTCGGACTGCTGCTGTTCAGCCCGTTGACCCTGGAGGCGACGTCCTGGTGGGCGGTCGGCGTCAACATGCTGCCGATGCAGATCGCCATGGTGCTCGCGATCCGCGCACAGGTCGACTACGTACGGACCCGGCGGCCCCGGCACCTGGTGGCCCTGGCCTTCTCCGTCCTGTTCGGGCTCTTCTTCTTCGAGAAGGCGATCCTGGTCGTGGCGCTGGTCTTCCTGCTGACCGCCGCCCTCTACGCCGACGGCGGCCCGCTGCGCACCGTCTGGACCACGATCCGTCGCTGGTGGCCGTCATGGCTGCTGCTGACGGTGCTCTCGCTCGTCTTCATGGCCGCGTACCTGACCCGGTCGGAGTCCTCCCTGCGCCGGCCGGACTCTCCCGACGAGGTCTTCTCGTTCCTGACCCAGATGCTCAACTCGACCGTCGTGCCGGGTCTGGTGGGCGGGCCGTGGCAGTGGCTCGGTGCCGGTGACGGCGCACCGGTCACCGCACCGCCGGAGATCGGCACCTGGATGAGCTGGGTGGTCGTCGTCGCCGTGGTCGTGGCGACGGTCCGCCTTCGCCCGCGCGCCGGACGGGCCTGGCTGCTGCTCGTCGCGTACCTGGTCATGGTGGCCGCGATGCTGGCCGCCACCCGGCTCGGGTCGGCCTTCAGCGGCGTGGCGGGCGGTGTTCCCCGGTACGTCAGCGACGTGGTCGTGGTCGCCGCGATCTGTCTCGGTGTCGCCGTGGTCGGGCTGGCCCGGTCGCCCGCCGCCGCGCCAGCCGACACCGCACAGCCCGACACCGCACAGCCCGACACCGCACAGCCCGACACCGGGCCGTCCGACACCGGGCCGGTCACGCCGGCACCGGCCGGATCACCGCCACCCGGGCTGTCCGGTCCGCTGCCGGAGCGCTACCGGGAGCCGGTGGGTATCGGGCTCGCGCTGGTCCTGGTGGCCGCTGGTCTGGGCACCGCCTGGACGACCTCCCGGTACGGCGACGAGTGGGCGGCGAAGTCCGGACGGTCGTACATCGACACGGTGCGGATCGAGTTGGCCAGCGCGCCGCCCGACACCGTCTTCTTCGACTCCCCGGTCCCGGACAACGTCGTGCCGCGCCTCTCGGAGCCGTACAACCTCCAGTCCCGCTTCTTCCGCGCGCTCGGCGCCCGTCCCACCTACGTCGACGAGGCCGAGCACCCGTCGGTGCTCGACGGGCTGGGCCGGGTCAAGGTGGCCACGGTCGTGGGCAGCACGATCCAGCCCGGTCCCCGCGAGGGCTGCGGTCACCTGGTGGCCGGCGGCGAGACGGTCCGGATACCGCTGAACGAACCGCGCTTCTCGTGGCACTGGGTGGTACGCGTCGGCTACCTCAGCTCGGCCGACGGCACGGCCACGCTGCGGCTGGGCAGTGGTGAGGCGGTGTTCCCGATCAGGAAGGGGCTGAACCAGCGCTTCTTCCGGATCGTGGGCGGCGGGGACAGCGTGGAGCTGACGGTGACCGGCACCGACCTGACGCTCTGCACGAACGAGATCGCGATCGGCGATCCGGCACCCAAGCCGGAGGGGTAGCCCTCGACACCGGTCCGTACGCCACCCGGCGGGCCCGACCCTCGGTCACTCGGGACGGAACAGCACCGAGTTGACGTAGCGCGGACGCGGCCAGACGACCCGTCGGGCGAAGCTCTGGCCGACCCGCGCGATGGACTCGCGCTGGTGCCCGCCGAGGTCGAAGTCGGCCAGCGGGATCCACTGCCGGTCGGGCAGCACGTACCCCCGGTACCCCCAGGAGGTCAGCAGGTCGATCAGCGGCTCCATCGGTTGGATCCGCTCCTCGACCTCGATCAGCAGCACCGGACGGTCCCGCCGGACGGTCTCCGCCGCGCCCCGCAGCGCCGGCAGTTCGTGGCCCTCGATGTCGAGCTTGACGAACCGCACGTCGGTGAGGCCGAGCGAGTCGAGCGTGATCCGCCGGACGGACACCGGCTGGCCCTGCGTCTCGTCCTCCAACGACGAGGTACCGACGATCGCCCCGCCCTCGGGGAGATAGAGCGTCGCGGTGCCCTCGTGGTCGGAGACGGCAGCCTCGACCACCTCCACGGCCGGGAACGCCACCCGGAGCTGACCGGCCAGGGCGCTGGTCGGCTCCACCGCGACCACCCGGTCGGCACGGCGTACCAGCCGCGCCGTCCACGGCCCGTACCAGGCGCCCACGTCGACGGCGGTGCCGCCGGCCGGCACGAAGTCGGCCAACCGTGCCAGTTCCGGTTCCACCCGGGGGTAGACCCGGCGGATCGCCCCGGCGAGCAGCCGTTGCGGGAGGATTGCCGCCACACCGGAGGTCGCTGCCGGTGACAGCTTCGTCGACGCCATGGGGCAGCACACTAGACGCTCACCGGCCGCTGGGGCAGGGTCTGTCGGAGACAGCTACCGGCCGGTAGGGTCTTGCCGGTCGGGGCCGTCTCCCCGACTCGGATCCGCCCGGGGCCGGACCCGCACGGGTCCGCCGGCCCGCCGGCACGACGCGGAGTGGCATGACACGGACCACGGGCAAGGACGCCACGACGGTACGCTTCGGCGCGGCCGGTGCCGCCGTCACCGTCGCCACCCTGGCGACCAATGCGCTGGCGTACGTCGTACCCGTGCTGGGGGCACGCCGACTGAGCGCGGCCGATCTGGGCGCCCTGGCCACCGTGCTCGCGTTGGCGGCGATCGCCGCCGTTCCCGGTTTCGGTCTGCAGATCGCGATGGCGGCGCACCGGGCCCGCCTCGGCGGTGGTGGCGAGGCCGGGTTGGCTCTGCGTACCGCCACGTACACGGCGGCGGCCACGCTCGCTGCCGCACCCGTGCTCTCCGTGGTCCTGCGACTGCCGGTGACGCTGTCCCTGCTGCTCGCGGCGACCACGTTCGCCACCGTGCTCAGCGGCCGCTGGCTCGGCGAACTCCAGGGAGACCAGCGGTTCCTGCGGCTCGCCGCCGCGATGACCGTACTCGCCGCCGGCCGCTACGGCGGACTGGTCGTCGGCATCCTGGCAGGTCGGGGACCGGTGGTCTGCCTGCTGCTGGGTACGCTCACCGGCCTGCTCGCCATCCCGGTCCTGGCCCGCCTCGCCACACCGTCCCTCGGCGTGACGCCTCCGTCGGCTCCCGCAGGCGTCACCGGTTCCGGGAGACTCGGTGGACGCCAGGTGACGACCGCCTGCGTCGCGACGCTGGCGATGCTCACCATCTCGTACGCCGACCTTCTCCTCGCCCGCCAGCTGCTACCGGCGGCCGACTCCGGCGCGTACGCGGTCGGCGCGGTCCTCACCAAGGGTGCGCTCTGGGCACCCCAGGTGGTCACGCTGCTGGTGCTGCCCCGGTTGGCCCGGCACGACCGCCGGGCCCGCGTGGTGGCGTTGGGACTGATCCTGGCCTGCGGCGCGGTCCTGGTCACGGCCGCCGCCATCGGCGGAGAGACGGCGTTCCAGCTCGCCGGCGGCGCCGACTACCGGCACCTGGCCGGGCTCGCGCCGTTGTTCGCCGCCACCGGAGCCCTCTACGCGGTGGTGTTCATGCTCGTCAACGATCGGGTGGCGACCGTCGCCCGGTGGCCGGCCCTCCCGTTGTGGGTGGCGTCGGCCGTGCTGGCCGTGGCAGCCACACTGATCGCGCCACGCACCGTCACCGGCGTGTTGTCCTGCGCCCTGGCCACCGCAGCCGGGACCGCGCTGGTGATGGGCTGGCTCGTCTTCCGTCGCGGCCCGTTGACCCGGAAGGGAATGGGCGATCACCAGGAGTGACCGCGACGACCGCCTCGACCTGCTGGACGGCCTCCCTGGACGACTGACGGGTCACTCGGACTCCCCGTCGGCCGCACCGTTGGTTACCGTAGTTGTCTTCCGGGTGGGTCCCATCCCCCTGCGGTAGTTCCCCGAAGAGGTTGCTGTGACGTTGTACGGCGAGAAGAAGCCCCCCGCCGACGATCGGCCCACCGTGGAAGTGACCGCGGTCGACTGGCCGAACGCGCGGTCGGAGCCCGAGGCGAGCCCTGCCCAGCCGGGCACACCGGGCCGGCCGCGCCGGTTCCGCCTGCTCCTCGCCTCCGGGGTGGCCACCGCCGTGCTCGCCTCGGTGGGCGCGGTCACCGTCTGGGCGTACGCCGGTGACGTGCCTCGGGGCACCAGCGTGATGGGCACCGAGCTCGGTGGCCGGAGTCGGACCGACGCGGCCCGTGAACTGCGGGCGCAGCTAGACCGTCGCGCCGCCGAACTCGCCGCCCCGATCCAGGTACGCATCGGCGAACGGACCGCCGAGATCAACCCGGCCGAGGTGGGGCTCACCGTCGACGTGGACGCCACGGTGGCGGCTGCGGCGGCCACCGACGCACACGCGGTGGACCGGCTGGTCGGCTCACGGCAGGTCGACCCGGTGGTCTCCGTCGACGTGCCGAAGTTGGAAGCCGAGTTGGAGAAGCTCGTCGGCGACCAGGGCCGCAAGATGACCATGCCGGCGATCACGTTCACCGGCACGAAGCCGAAGGTGCGTCACCCCAAACCGAGCCTCGCGGTCGACCCGGAGCACTCCGCCGACGTGGTCAAGGCGGGCTGGTTGAGCGGTCAGCCGGTGACGGTGCCGTTGGTGGAGAACCACCCGGCCACCTCGGCCGAGGAGGTGGACCGCCTGGTACGCGAGCTGGCCGAGCCGGCGGTCGCCGCGCCGGTGAAGCTGACCACCGACCGTGGTTCGGTGAACATCCCGACGTCGGCCATCGCGAAGGGCCTCCGTTTCAAGGCCGACAAGAGCGGCAAGCTCACTGCCGGCATCGACATGAAGCGGCTGCGGGCGGCCCTGGGCGACCGGCTGAACGAGGTCGAGGTGGCACCCAGGGACGCCACGATGACCATCTCCGGCGGCAAGCCGAAGGTCGTCGAGGGACGCGCGGGCCAGCAGGTGGACACCAGCAGCCTCGGCGACGACCTGATGGCCGTCCTGCCCCGCACCGAGGACCGCACGATCTCGGCGAAGCTCACGGAGAAGAAGCCGAAGCTCACCGCGGAGAAACTGGGCGGCCTCGGCATCAAGGAGAAGGTCTCCTCCTTCACCACCCACTTCACCGGCGGCCTCTCCTCGGCACGCAGCCAGAACATCGTGACGATCGCCAAGAAGGTGGACGGCACCGTGGTGCTGCCGGGCGAGACGTTCTCGCTCAACGGGCACACCGGTGAGCGCGGGTACGCCCAGGGCTACCGCGACGCGCCGGTCATCATGGACGGCAAGCTGGTGCCGGGCGTCGGTGGTGGCACCTCGCAGTTCACCACCACGCTGTTCAACGCCACGTACTACGCCGGTCTCGAAGACGTCGAGCACAAGCCGCACTCGTACTACTTCAGTCGCTACCCCTCGGTCATCGAGTCGACCATCTTCTGGCCCAACCTCGACTTCAAGTTCCGCAACAACACCGATCACGGCGTTCTGATCGACACCTCGTACACGGGCAGTTCGCTCACCGTGTCGATCTGGAGCACGAAGATCTGGGACAGCGTCAAGACCGAGTACAGCCCGCGACGCAACATCACGTCGTCCAAGACCGTCTACCTGGAGCCGGGCCCGACCTGCATCCCCGCCAGCGGCAGCCAGGGCTTCACCCAGGACGCCTTCCGCGTCATCAAGAAGGACGGCAAGGTCGTCAAGCGGGAGAAGTTCACCTGGACGTACAGTGCCGAGCCGCGCTTCATCTGCGCCAAGGAGCCAGGCACCTGACGTCCACTCTCCACCACGCCCGCGTGTAAGGAAGGGTCCCCTGCTAACGCCTCGTGCATAGCAGGGGACCCTTCCTAACAGGGCTCAGGAGCGCTTCTTCTTCGCCCAGATGACGTAGACGCCACAGAGGATCAGCATGAGGACGGCGATGCTGGTCCATGCCCAGCGGGCGAAGGGCTCGTCGGCCACCAAGGCGCGGATGCCCGCCAGGACGGCGAACGCCAGAGGGCCCAAGCCGAACCAATGGGAGTGTTCGGAGAGGGTCAGATCCTTCATCGCCTGCCTCATCCGGCGAGTCTAGGTAACGACGGACCCCTCATGAATCACCGCCGCGCTGCCCCGGTTCAGGCTGCCCCGGTTCAGGCTGCCACGGTCGGGCTGTAGCGGTCGGCCTGTAGCGGTCGGCCTGTAAATGCGTTTAGGGCCACCCCCGTGGGGGTGGCCCTAAATCGAGAAGATGTCCGGCGGTGTCCTACTCTCCCACACCCTCCCGGGTGCAGTACCATCGGCGCTGGAGGGCTTAGCTTCCGGGTTCGGAATGTGTCCGGGCGTTTCCCCTCCGCCATGACCGCCGTAACCTTATCAACATGTCAAACACAATCCGCACCAACACCAACGTGTTGGGGTGTGTTTGTTTGTTGTGAGTTACACAGTGGACGCGTAGCAACTTTGATAGTCAAGTCCTCGGCCTATTAGTACCGGTCAACTGAACCCGTTACCGGGCTTACATTTCCGGCCTATCAACCCAGTCGTCTAGCTGGGGGCCTTACCCCACCAAAGGTGGGTGGGATACCTCATCTTGAAGCGAGCTTCCCGCTTAGATGCTTTCAGCGGTTATCCCTTCCGAACGTAGCTAACCAGCCGTGCCCCTGGCGGGACAACTGGCACACCAGAGGTTCGTCCGTCCCGGTCCTCTCGTACTAGGGACAGCCCTTCTCAAGTATCCTACGCGCACGGCGGATAGGGACCGAACTGTCTCACGACGTTCTAAACCCAGCTCGCGTACCGCTTTAATGGGCGAACAGCCCAACCCTTGGGACCTGCTACAGCCCCAGGATGCGACGAGCCGACATCGAGGTGCCAAACCATCCCGTCGATATGGACTCTTGGGGAAGATCAGCCTGTTATCCCCGGGGTACCTTTTATCCGTTGAGCGACACCGCTTCCACACGCAAGTGCCGGATCACTAGTCCCGACTTTCGTCCCTGCTCGACCCGTCAGTCTCACAGTCAAGCTCCCTTGTGTACTTGCACTCAACACCTGATTGCCAACCAGGCTGAGGGAACCTTTGGGCGCCTCCGTTACCTTTTAGGAGGCAACCGCCCCAGTTAAACTACCCACCAGACACTGTCCCTGAACCGGATAACGGTCCGAAGTTAGATACCCGAATCAACCAGAGTGGTATTTCAAGATTGCCTCCCCCCATACTGGCGTATGAGGTTCACCGGCTCCCACCTATCCTACACAAGCTAACTCAGATACCAATGTCAAGCTATAGTAAAGGTCCCGGGGTCTTTCCGTCCTGCCGCGCGTAACGAGCATCTTTACTCGTACTGCAATTTCGCCGGGCCTGTGGTTGAGACAGTGGGGAAGTCGTTACGCCATTCGTGCAGGTCGGAACTTACCCGACAAGGAATTTCGCTACCTTAGGATGGTTATAGTTACCACCGCCGTTTACTGGCGCTTAAGTTCTCCGCTTCGCCCCGAAGAGCTAACAGGTCCCCTTAACGTTCCAGCACCGGGCAGGCGTCAGTCCATATACATCGAATTACTTCTTCGCATGGACCTGTGTTTTTAGTAAACAGTCGCTTCCCCCTGCTCTCTGCGGCCATACAACGCTCCACCCGCGCGGGGCTTCACGTCTCCGGCCCCCCTTCTCCCTAAGTTACGGGGGCAATTTGCCGAGTTCCTTAACCACAGTTCGCCCGATCGCCTCGGTATTCTCTACCTGACCACCTGTGTCGGTTTGGGGTACGGGCCGCTAAGAACTCGCTAGAGGCTTTTCTCGGCAGCATAGGATCACTGACTTCACCTGAATCGGCTCGGCATCACGTCTCAGCCTACATGCGCCACGGATTTGCCTATGGCACGGCCTACACGCTTACCCCGGCACAACCACCGGCCGGGCTCAGCTACCTTCCTGCGTCACCCCATCGCTTGACTACTACCCGCCAGGTTCCCACGCTCCCCATCATCAACCCGAAGGTCTCAAACAGTTTGGGTGGTTAGCACAACGAGGTTCATCAGGGACGCTCTTTCGCGGGTACGGGAATATCAACCCGTTGTCCATCGACTACGCCTCTCGGCCTCGCCTTAGGTCCCGACTCACCCAGGGCGGATTAACCTGGCCCTGGAACCCTTGGTCATCCGGCGGAAGGGTTTCTCACCCTTCTTTCGCTACTCATGCCTGCATTCTCACTCGTGCCGCGTCCACAACTCGATCACTCGGCTGCTTCACCCCCGGCACGACGCTCCCCTACCCATCCACACACCTGCACAAGAAACCCGAAAGAATCCTGCGAAGCACACGTGTGAATGCCACAGCTTCGGCGGTGTACTTGAGCCCCGCTACATTGTCGGCGCGGAACCACTTGACCAGTGAGCTATTACGCACTCTTTAAAGGGTGGCTGCTTCTAAGCCAACCTCCTGGTTGTCTGTGCGACCCCACATCCTTTTCCACTTAGCACACGCTTAGGGGCCTTAGCTGGTGATCTGGGCTGTTTCCCTCTCGACTACGAAGCTTATCCCCCGCAGTCTCACTGCCGCGCTCTCACTTACCGGCATTCGGAGTTTGGCTGATTTCGGTAAGCTTGTGGGCCCCCTAGACCATCCAGTGCTCTACCTCCGGCAAGAAACACGCGACGCTGCACCTAAATGCATTTCGGGGAGAACCAGCTATCACGGAGTTTGATTGGCCTTTCACCCCTAACCACAGGTCATCCCCCAACTTTTCAACGTTGGTGGGTTCGGCCCTCCACACGGTCTTACCCGCGCTTCAGCCTGCCCATGGCTAGATCACTCCGCTTCGGGTCTAGAACATGCGACTCAAACGCCCTCTTCAGACTCGCTTTCGCTACGGCTCCCCCACACGGGTTAACCTCGCCACATGCCACTAACTCGCAGGCTCATTCTTCAAAAGGCACGCCGTCACCCCTCAAGGCTCCGACGGATTGTAGGCGAACGGTTTCAGGTACTATTTCACTCCCCTCCCGGGGTACTTTTCACCATTCCCTCACGGTACTCGTCCGCTATCGGTCACCAGGAAGTATTCAGGCTTACCAGGTGGTCCTGGCAGATTCACGGCAGATTTCAGGAGTCCGCCGCTACTCGGGAACATCCATAGAAGACCAGCTGCTTTCACCTACCGGACTTTCACCGTCTACGGTCGGCCATTCCAGACCATTCGACTAACAACTGGTTTTGTAACTTCTTCGATGAGTGTCAGCTCACCACACAGAGTCCCACAACCCCGACCACGCAACCCCTGACAGGTATCACACGCAACCGGTTTAGCCTAAATCCGCTTTCGCTCGCCACTACTCACGGAATCACTATTTGTTTTCTCTTCCTACGGGTACTGAGATGTTTCACTTCCCCGCGTTCCCTCCACACACCCTATGAGTTCAGGTGCAGGTGACATCACATGACTGATGCCGGGTTACCCCATTCGGACACCCTGGGATCACAGCTCGGTTGACAGCTCCCCCAGGCCTATCGCGGCCTCCCACGTCCTTCATCGGCTCCTGGTGCCAAGGCATTCACCGTTCGCCCTTGACAACTTGACCACAAAGATGCTCGCGTCCACTGTGCAATTCTCAACAAACAACCAACCCACAACCCACAGCGCGACACCAAACCCGACCACCGCCGGCGGTATGCCACACCAGGTCATGCCTGGAAACCAATCCGGAACATCACGTCCCGACCATCGGTTCTGAAGCAAACAACACCCACAAGGGTTGTTCCTTCAGGACTCAACAGGGTGCTAATCATTCCCCCACAGCCGCACCAGCAGAACTCTTTCCACACCACCCCCGCAAAGAGATGGCCGTACTCGAACCTGCCGGCCGTTGCCGAAAGAAAACTCGCCAGTGTCTCCGCCAATTGAGCACCCCGACCCGACATTCGCAGGTCGCGGGCTCCATACCAGCTTTCGCCGGATGGTGCTCCTTAGAAAGGAGGTGATCCAGCCGCACCTTCCGGTACGGCTACCTTGTTACGACTTCGTCCCAATCGCCAGCCCCACCTTCGACGGCTCCCTCCACAAGGGTTGGGCCACCGGCTTCGGGTGTTGCCGACTTTCGTGACGTGACGGGCGGTGTGTACAAGGCCCGGGAACGTATTCACCGCAGCGTTGCTGATCTGCGATTACTAGCGACTCCGACTTCACGGGGTCGAGTTGCAGACCCCGATCCGAACTGAGACCGGCTTTTTGGGATTCGCTCCACCTCACGGTATCGCAGCCCATTGTACCGGCCATTGTAGCATGCGTGAAGCCCTGGACATAAGGGGCATGATGACTTGACGTCATCCCCACCTTCCTCCGAGTTGACCCCGGCAGTCTTCGATGAGTCCCCGCCATAACGCGCTGGCAACATCGAACGAGGGTTGCGCTCGTTGCGGGACTTAACCCAACATCTCACGACACGAGCTGACGACAGCCATGCACCACCTGTCACCGGCCCCGAAGGACCCCACATCTCTGCAGGATTTCCGGCGATGTCAAACCCAGGTAAGGTTCTTCGCGTTGCATCGAATTAATCCGCATGCTCCGCCGCTTGTGCGGGCCCCCGTCAATTCCTTTGAGTTTTAGCCTTGCGGCCGTACTCCCCAGGCGGGGCGCTTAATGCGTTAGCTGCGGCACAGAGAACCGGAGAGGCCCCCCACACCTAGCGCCCAACGTTTACAGCGTGGACTACCAGGGTATCTAATCCTGTTCGCTCCCCACGCTTTCGCTCCTCAGCGTCAGTATCGGCCCAGAGACCCGCCTTCGCCACCGGTGTTCCTCCTGATATCTGCGCATTTCACCGCTACACCAGGAATTCCAGTCTCCCCTACCGAACTCTAGCCTGCCCGTATCGACTGCAGGCCCGCAGTTGAGCCACGGGTTTTCACAGTCGACGCGACAAGCCGCCTACGAGCTCTTTACGCCCAATAAATCCGGACAACGCTCGCGCCCTACGTCTTACCGCGGCTGCTGGCACGTAGTTGGCCGGCGCTTCTTCTGCAGGTACCGTCACTTGCGCTTCGTCCCTGCTGAAAGAGGTTTACAACCCGAAGGCCGTCATCCCTCACGCGGCGTCGCTGCATCAGGCTTCCGCCCATTGTGCAATATTCCCCACTGCTGCCTCCCGTAGGAGTCTGGGCCGTGTCTCAGTCCCAGTGTGGCCGGTCGCCCTCTCAGGCCGGCTACCCGTCGTCGCCTTGGTAGGCCATTACCCCACCAACAAGCTGATAGGCCGCGAGCCCATCCCAAGCCGAAAAACTTTCCACCCACAAACATGCGCCCATGAGTGAATATTCGGTATTAGCCCCCGTTTCCGAGGGTTATCCCAAAGCCTAGGGCAGGTTGCTCACGTGTTACTCACCCGTTCGCCGCTCGAGTACCCCGAAGGGCCTTTCCGCTCGACTTGCATGTGTTAAGCACGCCGCCAGCGTTCGTCCTGAGCCAGGATCAAACTCTCCAACAAAAACCTATTGGAAAAGCAAACCCCAGCAACAAAATGTTGTTGCCAAAGGAATCCCCACCAACCCGAAAGTTGGCACGGGGCATCATAAAACAATTTGGCACTGGCTTATCAAGCACCCTGTTGAGTTCTCAAAGAACAACCACACACCATCAGAACACCCACACCAGCAGGCACCCCTCCGGGGCATCACCCGCACCCACCTCGCGGCGGGCACTTTTACTACGTTACCTTACCGTCTGGCCCGTGTCAACCGGTGTGTCCCGGTACGTCACGCTTCTGGCGGTTCGGCATCCGTGATCAGGCGCAGCGGTGACCGCTTCGCTCGATCGTCGGATTTGGCAGGCCGGCCGCTTGCGGTTTCCCGCTAGCTCGCCCGGTTCCCTGCCGGTCGTGAACATTACCCGGTCGTTTCCGCTCCGCCAAATCCGCCCCTCGGCGTCTTCGTCGGGCCCCGCCCGGACCGCGTCCACTGAGGATCACTCCGCACTGAACTCGGTACCGCCTGGTCCGGACCTCGTGGCTTTCGCCCCGTTTGCCCGTTCCGCAGCGGCAGAGAGAAAGTTACGCGTCCGCAGGTTTGATCGTCAAATCCGGGGGAAGCGGTCCCCGTCACACTTCGGTGCCCGTGAACGCTTCGCCGGTCCGAAGTGGCCTGTTCCAACAGGTCAACACGCAGCGACGCCTGGGGAACCGGACCGCAGCACGACCCCCGTAATTCACCCGGGTGCCCAGCTCAGCGGGTACCCCGGCGGGACATCCGCCAGGCGCGTACGCCGAGCAGTCCCACTGTCGTGCCGATCGCCAGCGACGCACCGATCAGCAGCGCGTGCACCCAGAGGAAGCCGGTCGCCGGCCAGTCACCGACCGTGCCGCTGGACCAGGACCGCTCGTCGTTCCAGATCGCCACCGCGAACCTCGGCCAGATCACCCAGGTCCAGACGCCCACACCGGCGAGGAACACGGCCCAGCCACGCGACACCACCATGGTCGGCGAGTATGCCAGCGGGCGGCGGGGACGGTGCCCGGACAGCTCGATCGGTACGGTAGGCCGATGACCCCGCCGCTGAGCCGCACCAATGCGGAGGCGCACCTCTACATGGACCTGCGTCCCTGCTCGTGCGGGGACGTCGGCTTCCCTCGGCAGAGCGCGGTCGTCGCGATGGCCGACGGCGAGCTGGCGAGTCGGTACACCGGCGCCTGCGCCGGCTGCGGGCGGGAGAGGGAGTTCGTCTTCCGGCTGCCCCCGGGTCTCGGCGCGGCAGGCACCGGGTTCCGCTACGGCGGCGACGAGCCGTCGGAGCTGCTCGACCCGGGCGAATGGCTGCTCGTCGCCGACGCGTACGCCGGACAGGTGTCGGTGAACGCGGACGGCGACTCCCGGCAGCGGGCCCGGGCAGCGTTGACCCGGGCCGTCGCCGCGCTCGACGAGGTCGGCAAGTTCATCCCGGCCGACGGCGACGCGGTCCCCCCGGAGACCTTCGCCAGCGACCGGGGGCGTCACCTGCACCAGCGCGAGCCCGGTCGGTTCCGGCGGGAGCGGCTGCGGGCGGTGCGCGACACGTACGCCGGGATGCTGGCGCAGCTCGACTGAGTCGGACCCGCCGGCGGCGACGCGGTCAGAGGCCGCGGGCCTCGTCCAGGCAGGCGGCGTTGGTGGCCAGCAGCATGGGCAGCGCCGCGAGGAACTCACGCAACACGTGGCGGGGATCGTGCTCCCGCTCGTCGACGAAGTCGACCCGGGCGCCGGCCTCGGCGAACACCTCGCAGACCTCCCACAGGCTGTCGCCGACGCTGCTCCACTGCCAGACGTCGTGCACGAGGGTGGGCACCCGGACCACCGGCTCCATGCCGAACAGGCCGATGCCGTAGTTCAACGGGTCGTCCGGGCTGTTGCCGAGCGACACCATCAGCGGCAACACCCGGTGCGCGCGGGCGAACCCCTCCAGGTCGGGATCGTCGGGACTCACCTCGACCAGCAGCCCGTCCTCCAGGAACCCGTCGACGATCCGCTCCGGGTCGGTGACCCCGACGGCGGTGGCGGACTCCTCCAGGGCGCTCCTGGTCCACGGCCGGGTCGGCGCGTCGGTCGGGGGATGCGCGGCAGCCCAGACGGCGAACGCCTGCGGATCCTCCATCGTCACCACGAGGCGACCGATGCCCAACGAGTAGTAGGCGACCGGCGCGCCCGCCTCGGGATGGAACTCGCCGGTGTATCGGCCGACCGGCAGGATCAACGGCTGGGTCATCGGCGGTGTCCTCGTCTCGGTCACGGCTGCGGCTCCAGATAGACCACGCTGGCTAGCAAGAGCGGGTGCAGGGCCCGGAGGAGCGCGGTGAGCAGCAACTCCGGCTCGGTCAGCTCCGTGTCGGTGCCTCCGCTGTCGCGCTCGTCGGCGGCCAGCGACTCGCAGACGTCCCAGAGGCTCTCGCCGGAGCGCCCGCTCTCCCAGAGGTTGTAGATCGTACGGGTGACCTTCACGATCGGCCGTTCGAAGAAGCCGATCGACCACAGCCAGGGCTCGTCGGCGCTGTTGCCCAGCCCCACCATCCGCGAGCCGAGCCGGTGGCGCTGGGCGAAGTCGACCGCCGCCGGGTCGTCGGGCGTCACCTCGACGAGCAGGCCCTCGGTGAGCAGGCCGTCGAGCAGCGGTTCGACGTCCACACCGGGAAGGTGTACGCCCGCCGCCCGCCGCACCGAGGTGAGCGACCAGAGTTGTTCCTCCTCGCGGTCAGCCGTGCTGTGCGCGAGCGCCCACAACGCGAAACGCGGGTCGTCCAGGTCCCACACGTCCGGGCCGAGCCGGACCCGCTGGTAGCGCTCCGAGGCGCCGACCTTGGGGTGGAAGGTGCCGAAGTACTGCCCAAGTGGCAGCAGCAGGGCCTCTGGGGTCGGCGTACTCATGGCTGCCCGTCCTGGTGGTCGCGGGGATCGGTGAAGGTGCTGGGCGGCACCATCTGCACCGGCGGAAGATGGTCGACCTCCACGGGAGTGAGCCGGCCGAGGAGATAGCCCATGGACCTGGCCACTCCGCGTAGCTTCCTCTCCCGGGCGACGGAAGCAGGTGGACCGGGCGGGCCGACCAGGTCCGTTTCGTGAACGAAGTACACGATCGAGTCGCCCGACTGCGTCGAGACGACCAGCAGGCCGCCGGAGGGGTTCGCGATCACCAGCCAGGCCGGCGACAGCCACGGGTCGCGGTGTCGGCGCTGGGCCTGCACCAGATCGAAGAGCGGATAGTCGGGGTGCACACCGAACAGCGGGCGTTCCGGCGTCAGGGCGAACGGCACTCCGGGTACGTGGTGTGGCACCTCGGGCTGCGCGCCGTTGTTGCGGCGCAACCAATCGCGGTAATCCGCGGGCAGGCGGAGCCCTAGTGCGGACTCGACCGATTGGAGCTGTGCCTCGTCGACCTGGCCGTAGGGTCGCAGCCGAGAGGGTTTCCACAGGCGCCCGGTGGGTGGATCCATCACCTCGTTCGCGTCCACCCGGCGAACCGTGACCTCCCACTGGTCCTCGCTGGCCATGTCCAGGTCGGCGAACCGCCAGGTCTCGTCACCCACCGGGAACGTCTCGCCCAGCCGCACCTCGTGATGCGTGGACTCCTCGGCCCAGTGCGGCATGACCACCACCTCGGCGCGCACCGGCGGCCCCACGTCGACCCATCGCACCGCTAGTCGGGCGTGCCCGATGTCGACTGGGACGTTGTTCGGTATGGAGGTGATCTCCGTGAAGGAGCGCAACGGCCGTTCTCCCTGTCCTGTCGTCGGCATCGTCAGCCGTTCACCATGTCGTCCAGCACGGACTCCTCAGGGAGCCTGAACCCGAGCACGTCCTGCGCGATCTGTTCGGCCGCCTCCCGACTGACGGGCATCGATCCTCCGACGCCTGGTTGCCCACCGTCGGCGCTCCAGTGGGCCGTGCGCTGCCCATGCTCGGCGGAGACGACCACGAGCAGACCATTCACCGTACCGTCGGCACCGAGCAGGGCGAAGTAGCCGACCGTCGTCAGGTGCTCGTCGAGGAACGTGCGACCGAGCGAATGACGGTGCGAGCGTTCCGGCTCGCTCTGAGCGGGCACCTTCGGTGCCGGACTCGGCGTATCCAGCCGCGCCGCGGCGGCATCGGTCTCGAGCGGGCCGGGCGCTGTTGCGGCGGCCCTGGGCGCGACTGCGGGCGCGACGTCCAAGTGGGCATAGGACGTGCTCATCAGGTGCAGGAAGTCCAGGATCGGCATCTCCGCCGGATGATCGAAGTTCCACGGGTTTCGCAACGACACGCGGCCATCAGCGACCGCGACCACTTCGTACGCGTGGCCGGGCACCAAGCCGAACGGGAGTTGATGACGAATCTCCGCCGGGTAGTCCCGTTTCGGCAGCGTGCCGGTGATGATCGGACTGCCGGCGGCCAACAGCTCGCCGAGTCGCGCCGCGACCGCAGCCTCCTGTCCCGGCCGGGCGTCGAACGTCGATGCGCGACTGGGAGCACCCGTGAGCTGGGTCAAAAGTTGCGCCTGCATGTCGGGGGTGCTGCCGATGTTCAGCCGCGCGTAGCCCGTCGGCGCCGCCTGGTGCGGATCGTCCGGGCTGTGCCAGGCCAGCCAACTCGACTGCCACTGTTGGCGCTGCTCCACACTCCAGGTCCGGTCGACTGCCGCCAGGGCCTTCTCAAGCAGGGAGGCCCAGGCTGCGCCGTTGACCGACTGGTCGGCGTAGGCCGCCGATCCGGCTGCCACGGATCGCAGAGGTACGTCGGGGGTCACCGTGATGCGCAGTCGACGACCCGTGGGCGCCATCGTCTCACCGAGCAGGGTGCTCTCGTACAGCAGCACATCGACGGTGCCGTCCGCATTCGTCTGGAAGAGCTGCGCCAGCACGTCTGGTCGGTGACCGGCGACCGCAGCGATGGTGGCCAGTACTCCGCAGTCACCGAGCATGCCCTGTCGTACCTGGTCACGGCGGGGTGGACCGTCGAAGACCGGTGCCGGTCGCCCGGTCCGGGTATCCATCGGGCGCCCGTACTCGACGACGCGTCGGGGAACAGGGTCGGGCAGGGTGACTCGGTCGGCGGTCGCGGTGACCTCGCCGGTGGTCACCGTCGGAGTGGATTCGACCTCGACCTCGGTCTCGGGCGGCATCATCGACCGCAGCGCCTCGGTCAACGCGTTCGGCACCAGCGCCATCCGCCGCGCGTCGGTCTGGTAGTGGAACGCGTGGGTGGTGAGTACGGCCATCGCGGCGCGATTCGTGCCGTAGGCGGCCCGGAAGGCGGCGTCGATGCGGATCCGGTCCTCGGCGAGCAGGGCCTGGCGACCGGCCGGGGTGTTCAGGTCGTACGCGGGCGCCGACGCGGTGAGGGTGAACTCCGGTGCGCCGTCGAGGGTGTACGGGCGCAGGTCGAAGCGGCCGGTCAGGTCGACGTAGACGCCTTCGGCGGCCACCCGGTCGGCCAACCGTGGATCGACCTGACGGATCTGGTCCAACAGGTTCGGCGGCAGGCCGATGAGCTGCCCGGCCAGGGCGGGCATTCGGGGCATCGAGGACTGGCGCTGCTCCCCGTGCACGGCCAACTCGCGCAGCTTCGCGGTCAGCTCGGCAGCCTCCGGCGGCGGTCGGAAGTCCGGGGCCAGATGGTCCCGGTAGTCGATCGCGCGGTACCGCTCGACGAGCGTCGGGTCGGGTCGGTACGCCAGGACGTCGTTCACCGTCTCCGGTGTCATCGTCGGCAGGCTGAGCGTCATCACGTGGTACCAGACGTCACCGGGCACGACCGCCATGCGGTCCTGCGCGTCCGGCGTACCCCAGCGCAGGCCCAGGTGGTCGACCAGCGTGTCGATCTCGGCGCGCAGGGCCAGCCGGGCGGTCGGGTCGGCCTGCGCGTACCAGGTGGCCATCAGACGCAGCTCGGCCAGCCGTCCCCGGTCGGCGACGGTGAGGCCGGCCGGGTCGATCGGTCCGTCGACGGTGTCCTGGTCGAAGAGGCCGACCTTAGCCACGCCGGTCTCGTGCCGGGCCAGCAGTTCGGCGGTCTCGTGTGCCAGCGCGCGGTCGACCGCGCTGTCGGCGGCCCGGTCGGAGACGGCGAGGGTGAAGGTGCCGTCCAGGTTGCGGGTCGTCTGCGCCACCGTGCCGGTGGGCAGCGCGTCGGCGACGACCCGGACGCGCAACGGGTCCAGGCCGTCGGCCCGCACCTCGAAGACGTCCGGGCCGACGGCAACGACCTCGGTCGCGCCGATCGATTCGGCGAGGGTGGGCAGCACCAGCCGGGCCCGGTCCCGCACCGCCGTGGAATCGGCGGTCGGTCGGCCGTGACCGTGGAACTGCGAGTCCGGCAGCGCGGCGACCGTGCTGCGGGCCAGTTCGACGTGCGCGTACGTGGGCCTCATCAGGTCGAGGAAATCGCGGATCGGCATCGGCGCGGGGTGGCTGTCGTTCCACGGGTTGCGCAGCCGCACCTCGCCGTCGGTCACCGACACGACCTCGTACGCGTGCCCGGCGTAGAGCCCATGAGGCGGCTTGCCGTGCTCGTACGACTCGTAGCGCGCGGCGGGGTGCGTACCGGTGATCACCGGGCTGCCGGCGTCGAGCAGGGCCGCCAGTCGGGCCTCGGCGTCGGCCTCCCGTCCGGGTGTCGGGTCGAGCTGGTCGACCCTGGTCGGTAGGCCGGTGATCTGGCTGAGCAGTTCCGCCTGCACATAGCGGCTGCTGCCGCTGCCCAGCCGGGCGTAGCCGAGCGGGGCGGCCTGGGCGGCGTCGACGTCGGGTCGGGCGCTCCACTGCCGCTGCCACTGGTCGTGGCGTTGCGGGGTCCAGGTGCGGTCGACCGCCGCGATCGCCTTCTCCAGCAGTGACGCCCAGGACGTACCGACCATCGACTGGTCGGCGTAGGCGCTGCGGCCCTTCGAGGCCGCGTGCACGGGCACATCCGGGAACACGGTGACCCGGAGCAGGCGTCCGGTGGGGGTGACCGCGCTGCCCGGCCCGTCGGTCTCGTGCAGTAGCACGTCCACCGAGCCGTCCGGGTTGGTGTGGAACATCCGGGCGACGGTGTCCGGCAGGTGACCGGCGACCGAGCCGATCACGGCGATCATGCCGCAGTCACCGAGCGCGCCCTGCTGCACGTCCGTCCGCTTCGGCGGGCCGTCGAACAGCGGTGCCGGCTGGCCGGTCCGGGCGTCGAACGCCACCCCGTAGACCGGTCCGCTGCCGGCCGCCTTCTCCGCCGGCAGCGTCACCCGGTCGGCGGTCACCTCGATCTCGCCGGCCGGTCCCTCGGTCGGGGCGGTCTCCGCAGCGGCGGCGGTGTCCGGCGGCGTGGGGGTGATGCCGCGCAGCGTCTCGGTCAGGACGTCGGGCACCAACCCCATCCAGCGGGCCGTGCCCTGGTAGTGGAACTCGTGGTCGGCGAGGAGGGTGGCGGCCTGATCGCCGCGCAGCCCCCGCAGGGCGGCGTGAGCGCGTTGCCGGTCCTCGTGCAGTTGGGCCCGTCGACCGGATTCGGTGGTCAGGTCGAAGACCGGTCGGGCGGCGCCGAGATCGATCGCCGGAACCCCGTCCACCATGTACGGGCGCAGGTCGTATCGGCCGGTCACGTCGACGTAGATGCCGTCACGGCCGAGTCGGTCGGCAAGGTCGGGGGCGACGGCCCGGATCCGGTCGAGCTGTGCCGGGGGCAGGCCGACGATACTTCCCGCGAAGGACGGCATCCGGGGAATCCCGGTCTGCGCCTGCTCGGCCTCGATGGCCAGTTCCCGCAGCCGGTTGGCCAGATCGGCCTGTTGCGGCACCTGGAAGTCCGGCGCCAGCCGGGCCCGGTAGTCGATCAGCCGCACCCGTTCGACCTCGCTGGGGTCCGGTGTGCCCGCCAGTACCTCCGACACTGCGGCCGGAGTGAGGGCGGGCACGCTGAGCTGCACCAGGTGGGCCATCACGTCACCAGGGAGCAGCGCCCACCTGCCCCGGACCTCCGGGTCGCCCACCCGCAGGCCGAGGTGGTCGGCGAGGGCGTCGATCTCGGTACGCAGCGCGAGCCGACCGGCCGGGTCGGCGTCGGCGTACGCGGCGGCGAGCAGGCGGATCTCCGCCATCCGGCCCCGGTCGTGGGCGGTGAGCCCGGCCGGGTCGATCCGGCCGTCCACGTTGCCCGGGTCCAGCGGCCCGACGAGTGCCTGCCCCGACTCGTGCAGGGCCGACAACTCGGCCACCTCGTGCGCGAGCGCCCGCGCCACGACCTGGTCGACGGCCCGGTCGGAGACGGTGACGGTGAACGTCCCGTCGGGGTCGCGGGTCGACTGGGCCACCACGCCGTCGGTCAACGGGCCGGTGGTGAGGCGCACCGTCAGCGGGTACTGCCCGGCCACACGGATCTCGAACAGGTCCGGACCGACCTGCACCACGGCGTCCACCTGGGCGTACGGCGCGATCTGCGGCAGGGCGGCCCGTGCCAGGTCGAGTACGGCCGCCGGGTCGGCGGCCGGACGGCCCAGGCCGTGGAACCCGGAGTCCGGCACGGCAGCCGCGGTGATCCGCCCCGAGTCCGGGTCGGTCCCTCCGTCCGGCCGACCGGCGGCCAGGTCCGGCGCGGCGGGGTCGCCAGCGGCCGGGTCCGACGAGGTCGGGTCGACGGCGGTCGGGTCCGCGGAGCGCGGGAAGGCGCCGAAGAGACGCCCGAGTACGCCGTTGCGCTGCTGTGCCCCGGCCAGGCGCTCGGTGAGCCGATCGGCCGCCGACTCGGCCGCGTCGAGCCGGGCCTCCAGGTCGGCCGTCGCCTGTCCGAGCTCCCGGACCGGCTCCTGCAACCGGTCGACGACCTGGTCCACCTTGTCGGCTGCCGCCCGGGCGTCGCTACGGGCGTCGAACCGGGTCCGTACGTCGTCGGCCGCCAGGCTGGCCCGTTTCGCGTACCACTTCGCGGCGCCGATCACCGGGACGGCGGCGAGCGCGGCGACCGGGATGATCGGGGCGAGCGGACTCGACAGGGCGAGCGCGATCGCGGTGCCCCCCGCGCCGGCCAGGCCGGTCGTGGCGAAGCTGGCGCGCAGGTACGTCCGCAGGCTGGGCACGCCCGGCGGACGGCCGACGTCGATGTACCTCTGTCTTCCGCGCAGCGTCCGGAGCCGGACCGACCGACTGGCCCGGTCGCCGCCGTAGTCGACGACCACCTGGCGTGCCTCGGGCGACAACTGGGCCACCCGGTCCACCCGGCCGAACATGCCCTCGCGCAGCCCGAGCCGGTCGATGACCGCGTACAGCTCGCGCAGGGCGGGCTTGAGGGACATCGGGTCGGCGGTGCGGACGTGGCTCTCGGCGACCTGCAGTTCCCACGAGTCGGCCCGGCGCAGGACGTCCGAACCCTCCGTCGTGGTGGTGTCGCCGTCGCGGGAGGTCGACGGGGTCGGTGCCGGCGGTCCGTTCTCCGCGCCACACCCCGCCAACCGGTCGACCGCCGAGGTGACCCGGCCGAGGTTCGCCACCGCCACCCGGAGCCTGCGGGCCGCGTCGGTCACGACGACCTCGGTGGGTACGGCGAGCCGGTCCACGCGTGCCGCCGAGTCCGCCGCCGGGTTCGGATGGTCCAGGTCCCACTTGCGGCGGGCGTCCTTGACGCTGGTCTCCATCCGTTTCAGCGCCAGGTCGCGTACCGAGCCGAGCACCCCGCCTGCCGCCATGTTCAGCGGCCCCGCCCCGGCGGCGACCTGGATCACGCCGGCCAGGCCGACGGTGGTGGCAGCCTGCACCAGCGGCCCGGGGGTCTGTTCCACCGCGTACACACCGGCGTTCGGCACGTTGCTCGGCCGCGCGTCACTGTCCGTGGCGTCGGCAGGCCGGCCGACGAAGATCCGCGCCATCCGGTCCGCCAGCAGCCGACGGCCGTGGCGCTCGGCGACCGGTCGCAGCTCGGCCGGCAGGTGCTCGCGCCGCTGTGCGGCCCCCGGGGTGCCGTCGCGCAGGCCGAGCTGGTTCAGCAACGCCCGCAGGTGACGGGCGTGCCGGATCCGGACCGGACCGCGCGCGGCGTCGTGCCGGGCCGCCAGGTCGGCGAGCTGCCTGAGCGCCGCCGCGTCCCCCGGGTCACGGGTGCCGGTGGACGGATCGGCGGTGGTCGTCCCACCACCCGTCGGGTCGCCGGGGCGGGTCGGGGACGTGGCGTCGGGGGCGGCGAGCCCCGCCCAGGCCGGGTCGCCGAAGAGCAGCCGCCGGAACGACCCGGCGGCGCTGTTACGGCGGTGCGACTCGGCCAGCCGCCGGTCCAGGTCGGCCACCCGCTGCTCCAGATCGGCGGTGCGCCGGACGACGTCGGCGACCCGGTCCGTCACCAGGTCCACCGGGCCGGTCACGGCCTCGGTGAGCTGGGTGAGCTGCGCGTCCGCCGGCATCGCCGGGTGGTCCGTGTCCCAGGTGTCGCGGGCGTCCTTGGCCGCCGCCTCACGACGGGCCATGATCGGGTCGACCACGGACCCACTGGCCATCGCGGTCAGACCGGCGGTGATCGCGAACCAGCCGAGTCGGAGCTGACCGACCAGGTCACCGACGACGGCGATGCTGCCGGCGGCGAGCACGCTGGGCGCGTTCTCCGCAGTGCCCATCCACCAGGGCGCCACCTTGCCGGGCCGGTCCCCTTCGGTCGGTCGCCCGTCGACGGCCGCCGCCAGGCGGTGCCGCACCATCGCCGTACGGGAACCGCCGAAGCGGTCCGCCATCGACCGGAGGTCCTCCGGCAACAGGTCCCGGCGCTGCTCGACACCGGGTGTGTTCTGTCGCAGACCGAGTGCGTCGAGCAGAGCCCGGATCTCGCGGGTCACCCGGGGACGGGCGAAGGTGGAGGCGGCGTCGCGTTGCGCCGCGAGAGCCCGCAACTCGGCCAGCCGCCCCTGCTCGTGCGGGGTGAGGCCGACCGGCTCGGTGGAAGTCGCCGTCGCGGACGGGTCGGACCGGTTGGTCGTCGGCGGGCCGCTCGCCGGCGGGCCGGGATCCGGCGGGGCGAAGCGTCGCGGCCGGCCGATCAGGCGACGACGTCGTTCCCCGGCGTCGAGCCGCTGTCCGAGCGCCTCGACCCGGCTCTCCAGTCGGCCCGTCGCCGAGTCCGCCTCCCGGGTCGGCGGCCCCACGTCGTCGGCCCGGGCGGCGACCTCGCGGCCCGTGGTGACATCGGAGTCGACGGCGGAGCGGGCCTCCTGACGTGCGTCGTGCCGGGCCCGACGGTCCTCGGCGGCCAGACCGGCCCGCTTCGCCAGCCACTTCGCCGGACCGGTGGCGACCGCGCCGATCACCCCACCGACGCCGAGCATCAACGCCAACTCGGGCCGACCGGCGTCCGCGGTCAGCTTCACCGCCAACGCGGTGAGCATCGAGTTGGTGGCGATGTGGGTGATCACATAGGTACGCAGCCGGGGCAGTCCGGTCGGACGCGGGTCGCTGGTCGGCGCGGCGGGCAGGCGGTCCAGCGCCCGGCCCCGGCGGTCGGTGTACCAGTCCGGGTACACCTCGGTCAGGGCGGTCCGCGTCGCGGCCGGTACCCCGCTCAGGCGCTGCTCCGCGCCGAGCATGCCGTCCCGCAGGCCCAGGCGGTCGACCACGGCGGCCAGTTCGCGGCGGGCGGCGCCCAGCGACCAGCGGTCGGCGACGGCGACCTGGTGCGCGGCGGTCCGCAGCTCGGCGAGGTCGGCGGGGGAGAGCGGGGCGACCGTGGGTCCTGCCGGATCCACCGGCCGCCCGAGCGCCGACAACTCGGCCACCTCGTGGGCCAGTCCCCGCTCGACCACCCGGTCGGCGGCTCGGTCGGAGAGCGTCACCACGGCGACGCCGTCGCTGCCGAACCGGCTGGTCGCCACCGCGCCGTCCGCGACCGGCCCGCTGGTCAGGCGGAGCGTGAACGTGCTGCCGTCGGCCCGGGTCACCTGGTAGGTGCCGTCCGGGCGGGCGAGCACCTCGGAGACCTCGGCGTGGGTGGCCACCTGCCCGGCCACCGCACGAGCCCGGTCCAGGACGGCGTCCGGGTCGGGTTCCGCCCGGCCCTGGCCGTGGAAGTCGGTGCCGGGCAGGGCACTCGCGGTGATCACCGTGCCGGCCCGGTCGCCGTTCGTCCGGGTATCGCCGACGTCGGTCCGGTCGGCCGGTCCGGTCAGGTTGTCGGTTCCGCCTCGGGCCACACCTGCCGGCCCCTGGTCCGCCCCTCGCGTCGCGCCTGGGCGTACTCCTGCATGACCCGCCGGGGCGGCAGGCTGGGGTGCACGGTGATCACTCCCGAGTGGTCGATGATGTAGCTCCCCTGGCCCACGTGCGTCCCCGAGGCCCGGTCCTGCTCCGAGAGCGTCTCCCGGGCCAGCCAGCCGTACTCGAACTCCCGGAGCACGATCGGATTCCGGGTCGCCAGCAAACTGCTGATCAGTGTCAGCGCCTCGTCCTCGGTCAACTCGCCCCTCTCCGTCAGGCATCATCATCGCCCAGAGGGCATGGGTTTCCCGGATGTCCGCAGCCGGCATGTCCGCCGACGTCGTCCCGCTCTGCGGATCCCACCACACCGGCGCGTCGGCATCGACCGGGAAGACGATCACGAACGCGTGGGCACCGTCGATCTCCGGTTGGCCGTGGGCGTCCAGGATCGGCTGCCCGGCCGCGTCGACGTACAGCCAGTCGGCCACCACCAGCGCCGACGCGCCGGGACCGGCCTCCGCCACCCGCCGGTAGAGGTCGGCGTACTGGTCGGCGACCGCGTCGGTGCGGGCCGACAGGTCGGTGGGCAGGTTGTCCGGCCCGCCGATCCACTCCCCGCCGATCCACGCCTCGGCGCGTTCCAGGCCGCCCCGCTCACCGGAGACCAGGTCGATCGCGCCGTCGTCGGTCCGGTCCGCCCACCGTGGCACCGACACCTGTGGGTCGCCGTGGAAACTGGCCAGGGCCGCCAGCGACGCGTCGAGGCAGTTGTTGGCCCGGCCCGGCTGGTCCGGCCCACCATCGTTGACCAACTGGCCGTACGGGTGGGTGGACGGGTCCGCGAAGACCGCGTACCCCTGCGGCGTGGCCAGACTCGCGGCCAGGTCGTCCTGGTACCGCGGATCCTCCAGGGGGGCCAGCTCACCTGGCCCGTACCGCCGGCTCTCCGGCAGCGACGGCGCGGGACCGACGTCGGTCAGGCCGTCGGGTCCTCCGTCGGCCAGACCTGGCGGCCGGTGATCCGGCCCTCCCGGCGGGCCTGGGTGTACTCCATGATCAACAGTGGCACCGGCAGACTCATCTGTGCCGTGACCACTCCCGTCCGGTCGACTATGTAGCTCCCGTGGCCCAGGTGCCGGCCCTGGGCCCGTTCCGGTGGCGACAGTTGCTCCTTCGCCAGCCACCCGAACTCGAACGGATGCATCTCGATCTCGTTCGGCGTGCCCAGCAGGCGTGTGATCAGTGCCCGCGCCTCGTCCTGTGTCACCCGGACCCCCTTCCACCGACGGCACCATCGACCACAGCGCGTACGTCTGTGCCATGTACGCCGCTGGGGGCTGCGGCCACGTCATCCCCCGTTGTGGATCCCACCAGACCGGTCCGTCGGCACCCTCCGGATGCACCACGACCAGGGAGTGCGAATCCCCGGCCTGCACGTGCCCGCCGTCGAGCACGATGTCCCCGGTGTTCGGATCCGTCCTGCGCCATTCGACCACGACCAGGGCCGCCGTGCCCGGACCCGCCGCCGCGACCCACTGATGCAGCCGCGCGTACTGCTCGGCGACCGCCGCCGCGTTCTCGGTCGGCGTGGTGGGCAGGTCCGCCGAACCGCCGGACCAGTCGACACCGAGCCACGCCTCGGCCCGGTCGAGACCGCTCGCCTCCCCGGCCAGCGTCTCGATCGACCCGTCCGGACGGACGTCGGGCCAGCGAGGGAGGGAGACCTGCGGGTCACCGTAGAAGCTGGACAGGGCAGCCAGCGACGAGTCGAGGCAGTTGTTGGCCCGGCCCGGCTGATCCGGCCCACCATCGTTGACCAACCTGCCGTAGGCATGTGTCGACGGGTCGGCGAAGAGCGCGTAGCCCTCGGGCGTCCGCAGGCTCTGCTCGACGTCCGACTGATAGCCGGGGTGTTCCAGCGGCGCCAACTCACCCGGGCCGATCCGCCGTGTCTCCGACAACCGGTGATCGGTGTCGGTCGGCGCAGAGTCGGTCTGGTCCGGCGTCGGTACGCCGGGGTCGCTCAGTCCGTCGGGTCCGGTGTCGGCCAGACCTGCCGGCCGGTGATCCGGCCCTCCCGGCGGGCCGTCGTGTACCGCTTCATGACCAACGGTGGAGGCAGGCTGGGATGCGCGGTCACCACTCCCGTCCGGTCGATGATGAAGACCCCCTGGCCCATCTGCCGGCCCTGTGCCCGCTGCTGCGGGGAGAGCGTCTCCTGGGCTGCCCAGCCGAACTCGAACGGGAAGACCGCCACCGGGTTGTCCGTCCCGAGCAGCCGGGTCATCAGCTGCTGGGCTTCCTCCCTGCTCATCGGCATAGCCGGGGTGTACCTCCATCGACCACAGGTTCTGCGTCAGTCCAACATAGTCCCCGGGGAGCGGGTCGGTGGTGGTGCTGGCGTACAGCGGGTCCCACCACACCGGCCCGTCCGCGCCCTCCGGATAGACCAGCAGGAACGCGTGCTGGGCGGCCGGCTGGGTGTGACCGTCGGCGTCGAGCAGCGGAGCGGCGTTCCCGTCGAACTGCACCCAGTCCACCACCACGACGGCGGCCGTGCCCGGCCCCCCGCCGAGGACACTCTGGTAGAGCTGCGCGTACCGGTCGGCCACGGCCTCGGCCCGTTCGACGGGCGTACCCGGCATCGCCTCGTTGGCACTGTCGCCGACCCAGTCGCCGCCGATCCAGTTCGCGATCCGGTCGACACCGGCCAACTCCCCCAACTCGGTCTCGATGGAGCCGTCGTCGAGCCGATCCGGCCAGCGCGGATGGGACACCTGCGGATCACCGTAGAAGCTGGCCAGCGCGGCCAGCGTGGAGTCGACGCAGTTGTTGCTGCGCCCCGGCTGGTCCGGCCCACCGTCGTTGATCAACCGCCCGTACGGGTGCGTGGACGGGTCGGCGAAGACCGCGTACCCCTCGGGGGTCCACAGGCTGTCCGCGACGTCGTCCTGGTAGCGCGGATCCTCCAACGGTGCCAACTGCTCCGGCCCGTACTGCCGGGTGTCCTGCATCGGCCAGCCCTGCATGTCGGGCCAGATCGCGGCGTTCGGATCGGTGAACCTCGGGTCGACGACCGACGACGGAGCGGTGTTCGGCTCGATCCTCGGCCCCACGTCGGACGCGGTCGAATCCGGCGGCAGGACCGGGTTCGTCGTGCCCTGTGTCTCCACCGGCCGAATCGGGTCACCTTCGGCGTCGAGAACGATGGCCCAGACGTCACCCACCCTGTCGGCATAGAGCGGCTCGCCGTCGGACAGGGTCGCGTGCTGGCCGTCGATCCAGATGATCGTGCCCTCGTGGTTGACGGCGTTCCAGGTGTGCGCCCGGCCGCTGTCACCCGGCCAACTGCCCACCACGAGTGCGGCGGCGCCGGGACCAGCGGCGCGGAGCGCCTCGGCGACCGCTTCCAGGGCGGGGGAGCCACTGCCCTGGTGGCCGAAGCTGGCCCGGAGAGCCTGTTCCTGCCGGGCCGTACTGCCCAGCTCCACCTGACCGGCAGCGACGGCCGCCACGTCGGGCCGGCCGTACCAGGTCGACAGGACGGAGAGGCCGACGTCAGCACAGTTGGTGTCGCGTCCCGGTGTGGTTGGTCCACCGTCGTTGACCAGCCCTGCCCATGAACCCTCGCGGGGGTCCGGATGGACCGTAGGGCGGCCGGTACCCGCATCCCGGGGAACCGCCGCATCGAGCGCTGCCTGGTCGGCCTGGTCCGGAGCCACCAGTCCTTCCGGCCGCCCGTACGGACGGTTGTCGCTGAGCGGTGGACCATTACCCACTACTCCGGGTACGGGCGGTTGGTACACGGAGACGTCACGATCCGGGTCGGTGATCGGATCGACGTTGAACTGTGGCAGGAAATGGGCACAGCTCCGGCACGGCGGGCGGTAGTGCCCGAGGTCATAGGTGACACCATCCGACCTTGCCGTGGCCACTTGATGCGTGACGATTTTGGCGTTCTCAAAGGCGTTCAGCGCGAAGGTCTCGAACCGGCCCGGCCGTCCCGCGTCACGCCACTGCTGTTCAAGCCGATAGAGCTGGTCCGAAACCAGTGCCACTTCGGCACACTTGCCGTGCCCGCCGCCGACCCCCCTGCCCAGCACCGCTGCCGTCCGGTCGAGAGCAGCCTGGGCCAACGGGTGGACGGCCGGCTGGGTAGGCGGTTTGGTGCTCTTGTCAGGGGTCATACTGGTGTGCGTCGTGATGTCACCGTTGGGCATCAGCAGGGCGCCAGCCATGCCGGGTTGCTTGGCTTTGGAGATCGTTCCGCCCTTGACCTCCAACCGCACCGCCTCGGCCAGCGTCCGCGACGCTTCAACCAGGGTTCGTTCCGCGTCCGGGCTGGTGGGGTCGCTGACCGACGTCGGCTCCAGATGCCAACCGTAGGTACCTCGACCGGTCGGTGACTCCGAGCGTCGGAGAGTCTCCGGATTGACCTGACCAGTGTCCCTCCCCGGCCCCACCGGCCCGACCGGCCCGTTGTGGACGGTGCTTCCCGTACTGCCCGGAACAGGAACGACGACCGGCCCTTCGGCCGGCGGTGAGACCTGATCTGTCCGCCCCGTCACGGGGTCGCCAGCAGTGTCGGGAACTGACGGCCCAGTGGTGTCGACGGTGGTGGCTGGCGGGTGGGTGCCGGCCGTCTGGGCCGGCACCGTGGGTGCGGTCGGCATACCCGGGTCCGGCCGGCCCGGAGCGGGTCGGTTGTCTGGGCGGCTCGTGGTGTCCTGCTGGGTAGGTACGCCCAAGGCCGGAGTGGCTTGCTGGTGGGGCGCACTCTGCTGGGAGCCGGTGCCGGGTTGGGTGGGATTGGTGGAGGTGGGACCGGTGGACGGGGACAGCGAGACCGATCCCGCCGAGTTCGCTGCCGCCGGATTGACGGTCGGCCCTGCCGGAGGCGTACGGTTCGGCGCCGGCTGCGCGGCGGGGTTGGTGGTGCTGGGCTGAGTGGTGGTGGCCGCATTGTTCGTGCCGGTCGTCGGCGGGCCGGCGGTCGTCGGCGGTGCGGTGTTGGGGCCCGCCACCACCTGAGGGCCGGTGGACACCGTGGATCCGGCCGGGGGAGACAAGTTCGCGGTGGGCGGGACCGTCGAAGCGATGTTGCCCGGGTTCTGACCGACCGACGGGGTGGTGACCGGGTTACCGGGAAGCACAGCTGGTGGCGTGTCCGCGAGGATGGGGTCGGCCCGAACATCGACAGACCCGGTGTCGGTGAAGCCGTCCGTAGGGGATGTCTCGATGACGCCGCGGGCGGGTCCGGCCGTGCTGTCGCCGGGTGTGGTGGTACCCACTTCCGGTCCCGGAGCCGTCACCGGTCCGCCGCCGGACTGCTCAGTGGAGCTGCTGCTTGACTGGTCGACACGGACCGAATCGGGGGTCGCGGCGACCTGCCCGTCCGGGACACTCTGCACGGTGGTGTCGCTGGTGGGTGGGCTCGCAGCGGCGGTGTCGCCGGCAGGCGCGGTGGCCGCGCCCTCGACGACGACACCGGCCGGAGTTGCTGTCGCGCTGTCCGTAGTGGTGGGGGCAGCCCTGTCGTCCGATTGCGCGGCCGAGGTGTCCACCGGGGAGGCGACCGCCGCGTCCGCGGTGGGTGGCGCGAGGCTTATCGAGCCCGAGCCGCTGTCCGGCACCGTGCCGGTGACGTCCTGGTCCACCGCAGCGGTGTCGATGTTCCCGTCGCCGGTGACGTTGAGCGCGCCGTCGGCACCGGTGTTGCCCGTCGTGCCGGACCCCGTACCGCTCGTGGTGTCGGTGCTCGTCGCGCCGGTGTTGCCTCCCGACGCCGCGTTGGTGGCGGCACCACCGTTGGCGCCACCCGTAGCGCCGCTACCCGTGGCACCGGCTCCGGCCGGGCCGCCGCCCGCACCACCGTTGACACCTCCGACGGTGCCGAGGCCGTCGGCGGTGCCGACGTTCAGAGCCGGGTCGATTCCGCCCGCCGGGAGACCGGCGCCGGGGTTGAAGTCGCCGGTCCTGCCGAGGCCCCAGTTGGTGACGTTCGCACCCACGTTGCCCATGCTGCTACCGATCATGGTCAACCCGGTGCGGCCGGCGCCGCTGGTGAATCCGCCGAGGAACGCGTCCGCGCCCGGCATCGCCCACTGTCCGTTGACCGTGCCGTTGGCGAGCACGCTGGCCGCAGGGGAGACGACGGCGTTCTGCATGCCGGAGGCGAGACTCGTGGTGCCCCAGCGGACCATTCCGCTGCCGGGGAAGGAGAGCTGCGAGGGGCGGAACGAGAAGGGCATGTGCGGTGCCACCCGCCGGCCGGCGAAATGCATGCCGGTGCCGAGCACGCCGCCGATCGCGCCGCCCACCCCGGCGGTCAGGGTCCGGTTACCGTCCCACTGCCGCCGCTCGCCGGTGTGCATCTGGTACGCCTGGGCACCCACGTCGATGATCAGCTCTTCGCCGATCTCCTCGACCAGTTCCAGGCCGAGCCGGGTCATCCCCTGGCGGAAGCCCTGGCTGCTGACGATCTGCCCGAGCCTGGTGCCGGCGGCGCGCAGGGCCGTCTGCATGCCGGCACGGGTGAGCAGTTGCCGGCCCATCTGGGCGATCAACCGGCGGAAGGCGACCGTCACGGCCTGCCGACCGGCCGCCAGGATGCCCGGGATCGCTCCGGCCGACACACCGCCCAGCCAGGCCATCAGCAGGGCGACGAAGACCGCGATGACGGTGATGAAGACCGCGATCAGCACGGTCAGCTTGGCGTACTCGATCTCCATAGCGGCCTGGTCGCAGCCGGCGGCGTACGCTGCGGCGACCTCCTGCATGAGCGGCAGGCCGGTGTTCGGGTCGACGGCGATCTGGTTCCAGAGCCCGCCGAACGCCTCGCCGGCACCGCCGCCCCATGCCTGCAGGATCTTCATGACCGCCGGGTCGGCCTCGCCCAACGCCTCGCTGATCGCGTCCGCCATCACCTGCCAGGCGTCGGCGAGCTCCCGCATCTTGTCTTCGTCGCCGCTGGGCCACGCCTCGCCCGCGCTCACCCAGCAGATGGCGTCCCAGACCCACGCGTACTCGCCCAGCGAGTTCCTGGGATTGGGTACCGCCACCCCGCGTGCCCTTCCGTCCGATGTCGACCGGTGAACGGTCGCCGGCTACTTCTCTTCGCCGCCGAACAGCGTCCGGGTCATGTCGTCGACGTCGACGGTGCCCTCGACCGCACCCTTGACGGTCGGGCCCAGCAGCTCCACCACCGGCACCAGACCGTGGCCCATGTCGAGGACCTTCTGTGCCGGCTGGTTGTCGCCGCCGAGGTAGTTCTTGTTGAACTCGTTGCCCGGCTCGTCGTCGCCCCACGGCCGACCGCCGTTGAGCGTCTCGATCGTCGTGGCGGCACTCCGGAAACGCATGGCCAGCAGGGCACCGGCGGAGCCCAGTCGGTTGGCACCGTCCAGGGCCGCGTCGGGCTTGACGAAGGTCTCGCGCAGTTCGCTCACCGTTTCTCCTCCCCGGGCAGGTCACTGTCCAGTTGTCGGAAGATCCCGTCGAGATCGTGGTCGATGTAGGCCTGGAACTGGCTGTCCGGCACGTACGGCTGGAGGAGCTGCTCGACCTCGGCCATGGCCTTCTCACTCGCCCGGCGGATCGTCTCGGTGACGGTGGCCGAGAGCTCCTTGGAGTCCGGACGGCGATAGATGCGCGGGTCGAACTCGACCTTCGTCACCTGCCCACGGGGCCCGGCGGTCACGGTGACCAGGCCATCCTCGGAGGTGACCGTGGCCTTCACCGCTTTGATCTTCTGCTGGAGGTCACCCACGCCGGAGCGCATCCGCTCGAACTGAGCCATCAGTTCGTCGGCACGGGCGCGCAGCGCCTGTACGTCCATGGCGTGTCCCTCCCCGCGCACGTCCACGTCTCACCCGCGCCTTGGGCGTGGCGACTCGACCATACTGAATGGGCGCGACATCGGGGTGGCCGGTCTGCGGCCGAGCGTCGTTAGGATGCACCGGCACCGGTCGACGGGGAGGTGAGCAGGCAGTGTTCCGTGACCGTCCGATCGCGGCATTCGCCCTCGTGGGAGCCGTTCTGGCCACGATGGTGACCGCGCCCGCCCCGACCCCGGCCCGGGCCGATCCGACGATTTGCCGGAATCCGAGCGATCCGGGAGAGATGAACATCGAGACCCCGTGGCACCAGCGGTGGTTGGCGCCGCAGCGGGTCTGGCCGTTCAGCACCGGTGCGCGGGTGAAGGTCGCGGTGATCGACTCCGGCACGGACAGCACCCATCCCCAGATGGCCGGACGGGTGGCCGCCGGCTTCGACGCGTTGCGTGACGCGCCGGGGGGCGATGTGGACTGTGTCTCCCACGGCACTGCCGTGGCCAGCATCATCGCGGCCGGCCGGATGGAGGGGATCGGGTTCTACGGCCTTGCTCCGGACGCCACGATCGTGCCGATCCGGGTCAGTGAGCGCAACGCCAACGAGCAGCCGGGAACCGGTGGCGACACCGTCACCAGCGAGGTCTTCGCCCGGGCGATCCGGCGGGCGGTCGACGAGGGCGCCAAGGTGATCAACATGTCGGTGACGCTCTACTACTGGGACAAGGACGTCGAGCAGGCCGTCAGGTACGCGGTGGATCGGGACGTCGTACTGGTGGCCGCCGCCGGCAACCAGCACCAGGACGGTGCCCGTCCCGACCCGGTGCCGTACCCGGCCGACTTCGACGGGGTGATCGGCGTGGGCGCCGTCGACCAGAACGGGGCCCGGATCAGGCAGTCCCAGATCGGACCGTACGTGGACGTCGTCGCGCCGGGCGGGGCGGTGGTGGCCGCCACCCGCGTGTTCGGACACAGCGTATGGGACGGCACCAGCTTCGCCGCCCCGATGGTGAGCGCCACCGCCGCGCTGATCCGCGCGGCGGAGCCGAACCTATCGGCCAAGGAGGTCACCCGGCGGATCCTGGCCACCGCCGACCCGGCCCGTGGCGACGCCGAGGCCGGGTACGGCAGTGGAGTGGTCAATCCGTACCGCGCCGTCACCGAACGTCTGACCAGTGCGGCACCGGTGGCCCAACCTCCGCTGCCCGACGTGCCCTACGACGCCGCTGCGGAGGCCCGTGCCGAGCGGTGGGCGGTCTTCGGCCGGTGGGCACTCTGGATCGGTCTGCCGCTGGCCGTGCTCTCGGTCTGCGTGGCGGTCCTGGCGGCGTTGCTGCCGCGCGGGCGACGCACCCGGTGGCGGCCCACTCGGCCGTCGGCGCCACCCGCCCCGATGCCCGAGATCGACGAGCCCGAGGAGGCGTTCTTCCGGGTACCGACGTCGACGCCGCGCGGCTGACCAGCACGGCGGCACAGGCAGCACTGCCGCACAGGCCTTACGACGACGGCCCGGCACAGGGCCGGGCCGTCGAGGTGTCTCCTGGTGGCGGGATCAGCCGCCGAACTTCTGCCGGTTCGCCGCCTCACGGGCCTGCATCTTGCCCGCCGACTCGCGCAGCGCGCGCTCGATCCGGGTGAGCAGGTCACGCAGGTCGTTGGCGGCCGACTCCCACTCTGCCTGCCGCTGGAAGTACGCCTCACGGGCGTCGCCGTCCCAGGTCGCGAGCAGCGGGGCGATGCCGGACTTGAGCCCGTCCAGCTCGCCGGTCATGTTCCGGACCGCGCCACCACAGCTGTCCGCCGCCGCGTTCAGGCCCGCGAAGTTGTACCGAATCTCCGTCATGACTTATCTCCCCGTCAGAGCTTCAGCGCCGCGGTGATCTGGCCGGCGGTCGCGCCCGCGCCCTCCATGTCCGACCGGATCTCCTCGTCGCTGACGTCGTAGTCCTTACCGGCCGATCCCACGGCCTCGGCGATCGCGCGCAGCGCGACGTTGAGCCGGGCCATGTCCTGGTCGAACCGCTCACGGACCTGGTGGAAGGAACCCGCGCCGGCCCCCTTCCACTGGTCGTACAGCGGAGCGAGCTGGTCCATCAGCGAGTTGAGGTTGCCGGTGAGCCGGTCGGCGACGGCATCGACGTCACCCTCGGTCTTCAGCATCAAGCCGGTGTCGGTATTCATCGACATGGCGGAAGTCACCCCCGTCCTCGTTCGATCGCCCCGCGTCACCGGGGGCGGCGTGTCAGTCGGCGCTCACGCACCATCGTCGTACGAACGGTAACGGGTCGTGTCCAGTCGACGCTAGACCAGGAACCCGGCCCAGCCTTCCATTGTGGCTGGTCGGATCACTCCGGGTCGAGTGCCCGCTTGGCGATCGCCGGGTCGAGGGCGGGACCGGCGGGCAGCCGGACCACCAGGCTGGCCGGCAGTCGTACCGGCTGCACACCGGAGTAGCCGAGCATCGCCGCCACCCCTTCGGACGCCAGCGGGTAGCGGTAGCCGATGTCGGTGACCAGGTTGAGGGTGCCGGTCCGCTGGTCCGGGGAGGGCACGGCATCGACAAGCACGCCGTAACCGGGTGCGATCACCACCCGGTCGGCCAGCGGAATGCCGTCGCCGGTCTGCTCACCGGTCCGCACCGGCTCGCGTACCGGTTGCACCTCGGCGTCGAGCAGCACCGTCGGCTCGTCCTGGTCCGGCTGGTAGGCGGCACAGACGGCGGGCTGGTCACCGGTCAGTCGGGCGATCTCGGGCCGCTGCTCCGGGGCGCGGTGCCGACCCTGGGCCGGTGCCTCGCCCTTCGGCGCGGCGGCGGCGGTGCCGGCGGCGAGTTCCAGCGCCCGGGGCTCCGAGGAGTCCGGGTACGCCGCGCGGGTCTCCGGGTCGGCCAGCACCACGTCCGCCTGCACCGGAGTCAGCGGTACGAGCCGGTTCCGCTCGGCCTGGTAGTGCTGGCGCGTGCCGTTCTGGCTCTCCACCACGAAGACCTGACCAACCCGGGCGTTCGCCAGCGCGGTCGAGGTCGTCCCCCGGTCGGAGACCCGACGAGGCGCGATCGGTTCTCCGGCGGGCAGGGCGTTCAGCCAGGCACCACCGACCTCCACCACCGGTTCGGCGCTCATGGTGAGCCCCTCCAGCACGATCTTCTCGTTACGGATCTCGTACCGGTGGTCGCGCCAGACCAGGTGCAGTCGCTCGGTCTTGCGGTCGCGTACCAGCAGCGCCGCGTCGCCGGGCTCGCGCCCGCCCTCGGGTGCCCGCCCGACGGTGAGCACGGTGGTGGCGACGATCCCGCCGGCGGCGTTGCGGGCGGGCTGCGTGCACAGCGTCCACGGTCCGTCCAGGATCCGGTTGGCAGCCGGCAACGCGTCCGGCGCGAACGGGATGCCGATGCGGGGGCCACGGGGAGTACCGACCAACGAGTTGCGGGAGACCGACACGATCGGCGCAGCGGACTCCATGGCCAGCAGTGCCGAGGCGTAGTTGAGCACCGGGTGCAGGCGGCCCTCCCGATAGAGGTAGCGGGTGCCGGTCTCCTTCTCCAGGATGACCGCGCCGCCTTCCTTCCACTTCGTGGCGCCGCCGGGACGCAGCAGGCCGTAGACCCCGACGGCGCCCAGGAACAGCACCGCCACCATCACGCTGGCGAAACCGGCGCCACCGAGCCGACGGAACGGCGCCGACTCCGGGTCCGGGTCACGCGCCACCAGCGCGGAGGTCATCCGTTGCACGAAGAACTGGTACGACTGGACCTGGTCCCGCCGCGACGGCATGGCACCCCTCCCCCTGGCGTACACCCGGCACGGTCACGTGGGCCGCGCCGCGCGGTGCCTACCATATGCAGGGCGCCGGGCCAGCCGATGCCCGCACCCGGCCCGCCCGGCGAAACCGAACTCGCCAGCCCGAGGAGTCGTTCGATGATCAGTCGCGAGCAGGCCCTGGCCATCGCACGCCAGTGGGCCTCCGCCGATCGACCCGGTCCCGACCCCGAGATCGAGTTGTACGAGTTCGACCTCGGCTACGTCGCCTGGGAAGTGATCCCGCCACCACCACCCACCGACGGACCACCCGCCCCTCCAACATCCACCGGCTTTCCCAGCGCCGTCATCGACCGGGAGACCGGCGAGGTGTCACGGTGGCGTTCGGTACCTCCGGACCTGGTCGCCGAGGAGTACACCCAGCACCGGGCCGCCGAGGGACGCTTCCCGCCGGACGTACGGCATGTGTTGGACAAAGCCGGCTGGCGCCCCGGCCGCGACGCCACCTCCGCCGTGAACCACTGGATGCGACGTTTCGCCGACGAACTCACCGGCCTGGAATGCTCCCCCGCCGCCCGCGCCGCCCTGGTCGAGTTCGGTGGTCTGCGGCTTCCCCAGTTCGGTGGTCACGGCGAGCCCGGCGGCGGCTACATGAGCTTCATCTTTCCTACGCTCGGCGGCATCGTCACCGACAAGGCACACGGCTTCTCGGAGGAGTTCGACAACCCGGTCTTCCCATTCGGCAACAACGAGGACGGACCATCCGAACTGGTCGTGGACGCCCAGGGACGCGTCTTCATGCTGCACTGGGCCGACGACTTCTTCGTCGGTCCCGACATCGACTCCGCCATCGTCGCACTCATCCGGGGCGGCCCGATGACCGAAGCCAGCGACCTCGACTGGCAGACCTGAGGGTCAGCCGTTGATGGCGCGCATGAAGGCGTACAGGCCCAGCACGCTGCACGCCACCGGCACGATGGCGAGTTGGAGCAGGATGTCGCACACGTCGCCGAGGCGGGCCAGCCGGGGTGACGGGGGGCGTCGGCTGTAGGCGAGCCCGGCGGCGGCGGCGAGACCGGCCGCGACCAGGGCCACCGGCAGCACCGCCAGCACCCGCGCGGCCGTCGACGCGTCGGCCGCGCCGACCAGGGGCAGCAGGCCCAGGCCCACCAGGCCGGCGGCGAGCATCGGCACCCGGTGCCGGACCGTCGCCACCAGCCGGGCCCGCAGCAGGTAGCCGAGCGAGATCACCCCGGCCAGCAGCAGCGCGGAGACGGTGCCGGTGGCGGTGAGTACGACCAGGCAGCTGACGGTGACGACGAAGGCCCCGAAGATCATGCCGGTGAGCACCTCGTCGGCGCGGGCGGTGGCCTGGTAGACGATCTCCCGCTTGGGCTGCGGCTCGTCCCGCAGCAGGTCCTCGGCGGTACGCGGCAGCGCCGGCATCGGCATCTTGCCGAGCCGTACGGAGAGCAGCGGCATCGCCGGCAGCAGGAGGGCCACCGCGCTGACCACGACGGCGGTGCCCTGGGCGGCGTCCATCGTGCCGAAGGCGAGCAGCCCGCCGACCATGCCCCAGAACCCGACGAAGACGGCGGCGACGAAGACCCGGGTCGCGTCACCGACGCCGAGCAGACCGAGCAGACCGGAGAGCAGCAGCACGGCGGAGCCGAGTAGCACGTGCGGCGCGCCCAGCGCCCAGACCGACTCACCGGAGCCGATCACCAGCACGCCGCCGACGAAGGCGTAGGGCAACCCGGCGGCGGCGACGACCGCTCCGGCCAGCGAGTCGGCCATCGCGCGGGACAGCACGATCCCGCCGGCCAGCAGCACCGCGGCGGTGCCGAGCGCGACCGCGCCACCGAGCCAGCCGGGCTGGGTGGAGGTGACGATCACGACCAGGCCGAGCAGGAGCAGCACACCCGCCACGATCAGGCCGGTCAGTCGGGTCGCGAACGGGGTCCAGGCGACGCCGCGACGCCGGGCGCCATCGGCGACGGCCTCCATGAGGTCGTCGTACGCCAGCTCCGGCCACTCGGTGCGGCGCGGCACCAGGTGCAGCGTCTCGCCGTCGCGGATGCTCTGGGCGGCGAGCGTACGGGTCAGGTCGACGGCGCTACCGTCGCTGCGGCGCAGCGTCCACCCGCCGTGGCCGGTGCCGTCCGACGGTTCCTCGTCGGCCTGGCGCAGCACCGCGGGCATCAGTCCGACGAGCGGCAGATGCTCGGGCAGGGCGAGGTCCAGCCGTCGGTGGGGGGCGACGACGGCGATGCGCGCGAGTCCGGTTCCGGCCTGGGTGACCACTGACGACCCCTCGGTACGCGGAGCGGGCCGATGGGCCCGCGGCTGTCCTGACGGGAGAAGGCTACCTACCATGTGCCGGTGACGCGGGTGCCGGTTCTCCGCGACGGCCGAGCGCACGGGGGTGTCGGGCGTACGCACCATGCCCGCGAGAGGCAACGGAGGTCTGTCACGTGAGCACCGTGGTCGTCAAACGACCCGCCCGGCAGCCGGAACCGGAGTATCCCTCCGGCGAGGTGCTCCTGGAGGCACCGCCCGAGGTGCCGGCGCCGACCGGTAAGGCCTGGGGGCAGATGATGATGATGCTGCCGATGCTCGCCGGTTCGTTCGCGATGGCCCTGATGTTCGCGGGTCGGGGCGGTTCGACTCTCGGGTACGTCACCGGTGGTCTGTTCGGGCTCTCCGCCATCGGCATGCTCGGTTCGCAGTTGAGCAACAACGCGGGCGGGCCGGGAAAGCAGGAGATGCTCCAGCGACGCCGGGAGTACATGACGCACCTGTCGCGGCAGCGTCGTCGGGTGTTGAAGACGATCCGCAAGCAGCGCGAGGCGGCCTTCTATCGGCACCCGGATCCGGACATCCTCTGGTCGCTGCCGTTGGGGCAGCGGTTGTGGGAGCGCCGGCGCGGCGACGTGGACTTCGGTACCGTCCGGATCGGCCTGGGCCCGCAGGAACTGGCCACGCCCCTGGTGCCGCCGCCGGCCACGTCGCTGGAGAAGTTGGAGCCGATGTGCGCGCTGGCGTTGCGCCGGTTCCTCACCACCTACGGTGAGGTGCCCGACCTGCCGGTGACCATGGCGCTGAACGGGTTCGCCCGGGTGCACCTGCGCGGCGACGTCGAGGCGGCGCGCGGCATGGTCCGGGCGGTGCTCGCCCAGGCCGCCGCGTTCCACGCGCCGGACGACATGCTGATCGCGATCTGCGTGGCGCCGGATCGGCGGGCCGGGTGGGAGTGGACGAAGTGGTTGCCGCACGCCCTGCACCCGTCGCGTACCGACGCGTTGGGGCAACTGCGGTTGGTGTCGCCCTCGGTGACCGGCCTGGAGGCGATGCTCGACGACGTACTCGCCAGCCGGCCCCGGTTCAACGCCAGCGGTGGCGGTCAGCAGGTCCCCGGGCCACACGTGCTGGTGGTCGTGGACGGCGGTGACACCGCCGGTTCCGACCATCTGATGACCGAGGGCGGGGTGGAGGGTGTGACCCTGCTCGACCTCTCCACTCCGGCGCCGCGTCTGCTCGACCGGGCGCGGCTGGTGCTGGAGGTGTCGGCGGACCGCCGGCTGGACAGTGTCACGGTGGACGGGCCTGCGGAGATCGGGCGGGCCGACGACTGCCGACCGGCCGAGGTCGAGGCGCTGGCCATGCAGTTGGCTCCGCTGCGTCTGTCGGCCGCCTCGCGCAGCGGCGGCGACACCCCGTTGACCGGCGAGTTGGGCCTGGCCGACCTGCTCGACATCGGCGACCCGTACGAGTTCGACGTCGACCAGGGCTGGCAGCCGCGCCCCAACCGCGACAAGTTGCGGGTGCCGATCGGGATCGGCAGCGACGGCGGGCCGGTGGAGCTGGACCTGAAGGAGTCCGCGCAGGACGGCATGGGGCCGCACGGGCTGCTCATCGGCGCGACCGGGTCCGGCAAGTCCGAACTGCTGCGGACCCTGGTGCTGGCGCTGGCGGCCACCCACTCGTCGGAGAGCCTCAACTTCGTCCTGGTCGACTTCAAGGGCGGCGCCACCTTCACCCGGCTGGACGGGTTGCCGCACACCAGCGCGGTGATCACCAACCTGGCCGACGAGCTGCCGCTGGTGGACCGGATGACCGACTCCATCAACGGTGAGCTGGTCCGTCGGCAGGAGTTGCTCCGGGCCGCCGGCAACTACGCCTCGCAGCGCGACTACGAGAAGGCCCGGGCGGCGGGTGCGCCGCTGTCGCCGTTGCCGAGCCTGCTGATCATCTGTGACGAGTTCTCCGAGCTGCTCACCGCGAAGCCCGACTTCATCGACATGTTCGTGCAGATCGGCCGGGTCGGCCGGTCGCTCGGCGTGCATCTGCTGCTGGCCAGCCAGCGGTTGGAGGAGGGGCGGTTGCGGGGGCTGGACACCCATCTGTCGTACCGGATCGGTCTGCGGACCTTCTCCGCGATGGAGTCGCGGGTGGTGCTCGGTGCCACCGACGCGTACGAGCTGCCCCGGTCGCCGGGGCACGGCTACCTGCGGTTCGGCACCGAGCCGTTGGTGCGGTTCAAGGCCGCGTACGTCTCCGGCGCGTACCGGAGCAAGATCGCCGCAGCGGTCGCGGCGGGTGACGGCGGGGACCGGGTACGCGAGTACACCACCGCCTACGTCGCCCCGCCGGTGACCCGCACGCCGAAGCCGGAGGAGACACCGGATCCGGTCGACGGGGTCGGCGAGAGCGTGCTGGACATCCTGGTCGGCCGGCTCGCCGGTCGGGGCAAACCGGCCCACCAGGTGTGGCTGCCGCCGCTGGCCGAGCCGCCGACCCTGGACCAGTTGCTGCCGCCGTTGACGGCCGACCCGGCGCGCGGGGTGACCGTGGCGCACGCCGGTCTGCTGGGCGAGTTGCAGGTGGCGGTGGGCATCGTCGACAAGCCGTTCGAGCAACGCCGGGACGTGCTCTGGTTCGACCTGGGCGGGGCGGCCGGACACGCGGTGATCGTCGGAGGTCCGCAGAGCGGCAAGAGCACCCTGCTGCGTACCGTGGTCACCTCGCTGGCCCTGACGCACACCCCTCGGGAAGCCCAGGTGTACTGCCTCGACCTGGGCAGCAGCGCGCTCTCCTCGTTGCGCGAGCTGCCGCACGTCGGCTCGGTGGCGACCCGCCTCGACGCCGGCCTGGTGCGGCGTACCGTGGCCGAGTTGCAGTTGCTGATGGGCGAGCGGGAGCGCCGGTTCGCCGAGCGTGGCGTGGACTCGATGTCCGAGTACCGGCGGGCGCGACGCCACGGGCAGCACGACGACGACCCGTTCGGCGACGTCTTCCTGGTCATCGACGGCTGGGCCACGCTGCGGTCGGAGTTCGAGGACCTCGAACCCACCATCAACGACATCGCCAACCGTGGTCTCTCCTTCGGCATCCACCTGATCGTCACCGCCGGACGGTGGATGGACCTGCGTCCGGCCGTCCGGGACGTCTTCGGGACCCGGTTGGAGCTGTGGCTGGCCGACGCGAGCGACTCCAACCTGGACCGCCGGGCGGCGATGAACGTGCCGGACAAGTCACCGGGACGCGGCATCACGCCGGACGGCCAGCAGTTCCTTGCGGCGCTGCCCCGGGCTGACAGCTCGCAGGAGGCGGAGACCCTGCCCGAGGGGGCACGCAAGCTGGTCACCGACCTGGCCGCCGCCTGGCAGGGGCCGGGTGCCCCGCCGATTCGGCTGCTTCCGCCGGTGGTCCCTTACGGCAGCCTGCTGGACACCGGCCGCCCGGGGGTGCCGATCGGCATCGCCGAGGTGGACCTGCAGCCGGTGCACCTGGACTTCGCCGCCGACCCGCACTTCATCCTGTTCGGCGACGGCGAGTCGGGTAAGAGCACGTTCCTGCGGGCGCTGGCGCAGACGATCGTCGACCGCAACGAGCTGACCCAGGCGCGGCTGGTCCTCGTGGACTACCGACGCAGTCTGCTCGGTGACATCGACTCGCCGCACCTGATCGGGTACGGCTCGACGGCACAGGTCACCGAGGGCATCGTGACCGAGGTCGCCGCCGTGATGCGGGACCGGCTGCCACCGCCGGACATCAGCGCGGAACGGTTGCGGGCCCGCGACTGGTGGAAGGGCCCCGACCTGTACGTGCTGGTCGACGACTACGACCTGGTGGCGGGCGCGGGCAGCAACCCGCTGACCCCGCTGCTGGAGTTCCTGCCCCAGGCCCGGGACATCGGTCTGCACCTGGTCATCGCCCGCCGCACCGGTGGCGCGAGCCGGGCGTTGTACGAGCCCGTCCTGATGCGGCTGCGGGAGATCAGCACACCGGGCATCGTGATGTCCGGCAACCGGGACGAGGGGGTGCTGCTCGGCACCGTCCGTCCCGGGCCGCTGCCACCGGGCCGGGGCTGGCTGGTGTCCCGGCGCGGCGGGACCCGGCTGGTGCAGCTGGTGCAGCTTCCACCACGGTCCTGAGCGCGGTACGGGGTTGCCCGGACGGCCTACCGTCGGCCAGAGTGGATTATCGTGCGCGGCTGCGCGACCGCCTCGGTGGTCGACGACCCACAGGCTGCGACTCCGGCACAAGGCGGGACCCTCGCCGGGGCGCGTGGGCCGGCCGCGCCGGTGCCAGGTGAGTGATCGGGGGAGGGACATGGGCGACGAGTGGCTCGTCGACGAAGAGATCAACGTCGACATCCAGCAGCTCAAGGACTTTGCGCAGGCAATCCAGAAGGAGTTGGACGAGAACTTCCGGCCCAGTTTCGAGGGCGGCCTGCAACCCATGCTCACCGTACAGGCGCCGTTCGGCGGCGGCGGGATGAAGGAGGCCGCGTTCTTCCGGGGCCGCCACGACGAGAGCCGGATGGCGGTCTCCCACCTGATGGGCGACGCGATGAAGGGACTCGTCGCGCTCAGCACCGCCGCCATCTCGATCTCGGCTGAGTACCTGACCGGTGACGCGCTCGCCCAGGCCACCAACGACGACGTCCTCAACGCGTTCCACGGGGTCGACGGTCAGGAGACGCTCAGCGGCGCCTGGCAGGAGGGCAACGCCGACGATCCGGCCGGGACCGTTCCTCAGGAGGCCGCCAACCCCGTGCCGATGAACCCCTACGAGGGTATGGACTCCTGCCCGACCGGCGATCGGCGCGAGGAGACTCCGGCGTGGGCCCAGCGCGAGGTGGTCGGTGAGGGTCCGGGGGCGTACGTGATCGCAGGAGACGCCGAACGTCTGCACGGGGATCACCTCGCGATCGACCAGTCGAACCTGCGGTGACGGTCGGCCGGTCAGCGAAGCGGAGGAGCGGGGATGAGTGACTACTACGGCTGGCAGCCGCCGAGCTACCACATGTATTCCGGGGTGTCGGACGACTACGCGGCCGAGCGGGCCGCCCAGTCCACGCCGTACGAACCCACCTCCTGGGACTCGGTGAACATCGAGCAGATGTGGGAGTACGTCCGCAAGGAGAGCGACGAACGCACGACCGCGCTCGCCGAGATGTGGCGACGCGCCGCCAGTCTGCTCCAGTCGACCCGGGACAACCTCCAGCGCCACGCGGACTCGCTCGACGCCAAGTGGCAGTCGCCGGCCGCCCGCGTCTTCATGGGCCGGGTCGGCGCGACGCTGCACTCGCTGGACGAGTGGAAGACCGTGGCGAGCAACAACGCCACCGGTCTGGAGCAGCTCGCCAGCAAGATCAAGACCACTCAACAGGACATGCTGGCTCTCTGGCAGGAATATCAGGCCGAGCAGCGCAACCAGCAGCGGATCTACGATGAGGACAAGGCCAAGGTCACCTTCAGCGACATCTTCGGCGACAAGCACAAGTCCTACGAAGAGGTCCAGACGGAGTTTCACCAGCGAGCCAAGAACATCGCCAAGCCGCTGGCCGACCTCTACATCGACGTGTACATCACCAACATCTCCCGGGGCGGCAAGTTCAAGGGACCGACCGACGCCGTCATCAACTATGGATCGGCACCTCGGCCCGGTGCACCGGGCCGGCCGGGCGGCGCCCCGGGCGCGCCCTCGCTCAACGGCTCGCGCCCGAACCGGCCGGACATGCCGAACCGGCCGGACACGGGCGATCGGCCCGCCGCACCCGCCGCTCCGCCGCCGGGCACGCCGGACGGCGTCAGCCTCGCCGGCACCACCGCTCCGGTCGCTCCGGCCGGTCCGCCGCTGGCCGCACCACCGCCGGTGAACACGCCGAACACGCCCGTCGCACCCGGCCCGGCCCCGCCGCCGGTGACGGGTCCCGGACTTCGTCCGGCCAACCCGGGCCTGCACCAACCGGGCTCGGGCGGTCGACCGAACGCTCCCCGCACCTCGCTGCCGGGCGCCGGCGGACCCACCACGCCGGGCAGCCGAGGGCCGGCGCCGAACCGTCCCACGCTTCCTGGAGCTGGTGGAGCGGGTAACGGCGCCGGGGCGCCTCCGGGCGGCAAGCGCGGGCCCGCACCGAACCGTCCGACCCTGCCGGGCAACACCGGTGCACCGGGGGCGCCGGGCGCACGTCCGGGCCGACCGGGCGGGCTGCGGCCGACCGGCTCACCCACCCCACCGGCGTCCAGCCCGAAGCTGCCGGGATCCACGGCCCGTCCCGGTCAGCGCGGCGCCGCCCCCGGGCGTCCGGCCGCCTCGCCGCCACCGAGCCTCGGTGGACAGCGCGGCACCACACCGGGAACCCCGCCCAAGGCGGGTGCCGCTCCGGGCGGCCGGGGCGCCACTCCCCCGGCCACGCCGTCCGGCAAGTCCACTCCGGGCACCGGTGCCCGGCCCGGCCTGACCGGTCGCACCGGTGCCGCGCGTCCGGCACCGACGACCGGTCCGGCCCCCTCGCTCGGCGGACGCCGCGTTGGAGGCTCGGTGCCCAAGCCGCGGACCGGTCAGGCGCGCGGCGGGGAGCAGGAGACCTGGGAGTACGGCGAGGGCGACGACGAACTCTGGGTCACCGAGTCGTCCGCCGTCGGCGTGGTCGAGGCGCCGGCGGAGCAGCGGCCCCGAGAGCAGGGCAAGGCCCTCGGCCAGGGATGACGTGGGCGGGCCGGTCACCCCAGGCGGGGTCACCGGCCCGTACCATGCGGATGACCAAACGTCCCTCGGCCGTCCGGCCAGAGCCCACAGAGGAGGTTGACGGACATGCGTGTCCGCACCCGACCGGCACCGGCCCTGGCACTCGCCGCCATGAGTGTGCTGGCGACTCTCGCCCTTCCGGCAGTGCCCGCCCTGGCCGATTCGACCCGGGACGACTCCTGGCATCTCAAGGCGCTGGAGCTTCCGGAGATGCACAAGATCACCCAGGGTGAGGGTGTCGTGGTCGCGGTGGTCGACACCGGGGTGGACGCCCGCCATCAGGACCTGAAGGACAACGTCCTGCCCGGCGTCGACCTCTACGACGACGACAGCAAGGGCGGTGTCGATCGGCAGGGACACGGCACCGGGGTGGCGTCGTTGATCGCCGGTCACGGGCACGGTCCGGGCAACCGAGACGGAGTGCTCGGGATCGCCCCTAAAGCCAAGATCCTTCCGGTGACCGTCAGCAGCGAACGGAGTCCACTGATCCAGCCGACGGCGGTAGCTGCCGGGATCAACTGGGCGGTCGACAACGGCGCGGACATCGTCAACGTCTCGCTGAGCGCCAGCTTCAACGAGGAACTGAACCGAGCGGTCGAACGGGCGTACCAGCGGAACGTGATGGTGGTCGCTGGCGTGGGCAACCGCAAGGACGGCGTCATCGGTTATCCCGCCCGGCATCAGAGCGCCGTGGCAGTGAACGGCACCGACCGCAACGGTGTGATCAGCAAGGAGGCGGCGTTGCCGGCCGAAGAGGTCGACATCGCCGCGCCAGGCGAGGATCTCGTCAGCGCGGCACCGGGTGACAAGTACGTCACCGCGATCGGCACCAGCGGCAGTGCCGCGGTCGTCTCCGGTGCGCTGGCTCTGATCAAGGCGGAGTATCCGGACCTGAACGGGTACGACATGTTCCGGCGCCTGCTGGCGACCACCCGCGACGAGGGCGAGCCCGGCCACGACCTGCACTACGGTTGGGGAGTCCTCGACATCCGGCAGGCACTGACCGGCGAGCCGGACGGCCGCGGCACCGGCTCGGCCACGACCGCGCCGGGCGCAGGGGGCCTGGAGCCGTGGCAGGCCAACCCCCGTGAGCGCGAGGACGACATCCTGATCTTCGTCTGGGCAGTGATCATTGCCGTGTTCCTGCTCATTGTCGGCGGGATAGTGGGCATCGTCATGCTGAGGCGTGGCCGGGCCCGCCGTTACCAGGTCGAGTCGGCCGACGACAATTCACCAGCAGACGACGAAACGCCTTCGGACGCGCAGGAGGGGCTCGATCAGCCCGCAGACGCGGTCTGGCGTCGGCCGCCGGGCTGACCGATGCGTCCCGAGGAGGAACCCGTGACGTCGCCGCCCACCGGTGGATCTCCGTACCCGCCTCCCGGCCCCCCGCCGGTGTCCGGCCCGTACCCGGCGCCGGCCCCTTCCCCGATCCTCGGCCCGGCGCCGACGGTGGCCGGGTCGGTGGCTGCGACGTCCCACGGCGCCCAGGGTGAGCCGCCCGGCCTGCCCGGCCCCGAACGGACGGCGGCGTCACGCCCGCCCGTGGTCACGCTCGCGGTGCTGATGATGGCACCTGCGGTCGTCGTCTGGCTGGTCGCCGGGATCGCTTTCTTCCTGGCCATGCTGCGCACGGAGGGCACCGGGATCGGTCGGCTGCTGGTGGTCGGCATCGGTGGCGCCGTCCTCGCGCTCGCCCTGCTGGTGGTGTTCCTCGCCTCGCTCGGGATGATGATGGCCTGGCAGGGTGACGGTGCGGCCGGGCTGACCGTGCCGGCCGGCTTCACGTTCGGGATCTTCGTCGTCGTCATCGTCACGCTGCTGACACAGGGCAAGCTGACCTTCCAGCCGACGATGGTCACCCCACTGGTGGTGGGCGGCCTCGCGGGCGTCTCGCTCGCCCTGGTGTGCAGCCCGCCGGCCCGCGCCTGGTTCGCCCGTCGCCGGTCCTGATCAGGCCGGGGACCAGCGCCGCGCGGTCGCGTCGTAGCGGGCCAACAGCTCGTCCCGACCGTCCTGGTGCAGGCAGTGCAGGGCGGTGCCGTCCGGCACGACGAGCGACTCCATGCGTGGCCCGCCCTCGCCCCACTCCGGCGGCGTGGTCTCACCCGGCGGCCAGCGCAACACCGCCACCCACTCGTCGGCCTCCTCGAAGGGCGAGCCCTCGCCGAGCAGCCCGAGGCGGCGGTAGAGCCGTGCCGGGGTGTCGCGGCCCGGGCCGTGCCAGGCGTGCACCAGCCCGGCCGCCCGGTCGTATCCGTCGTCGAGGTAGGACGGTAGGTACCGGTGCGGGATGACCAGTTGCAACAGCAGCGGTACGTCCGGGTCCGGTCCCCCGTCGACCTCGCTTTCCGGGGCCGTACGCGGCACCGGTACGCCCCGCCGCGACGGCTCCGCGTACGCGGCCGTCTCGCGGCGACGCTGCTCCTCCTCGGCCGCCTCGGTGATCACCTCACGCAGTTCGCCGACCCACTCGCGCAGCTTCAGCAACGCCTCACCGGGCAACGCCGCCGCCAGCGCGGTGTCCGGATTGAGGAGCAACTGCCAGGAGAGGTCCGGCCAGTGGTCGGTGAGCTGGAGGCTGCTGATCACCACCAGGTCGTGGTCACCGAACGCCTGCCGCATCCGGGTCTCCGACGTGAACACCGGCAGGCTCGTCCGGCCCTGCTCGTCGGGCAGGCTCCACCAGGGGAACTCCGGGTCGGAGAGGTCCCGGGTGGCCGGGCCGTCCGGGCGCAGCGGTAACACCAGCTCGGCCCGGAACAACGCCGACATCAGCGCGTTCGGGTCCTGCCGGCGGATCGCCTCGCGCAGCGGCCGTTCCGCCTCGACCACCGGTGCGGCGACCGACCGCAGTTCCTCGGCGGTCAGCCGCAGCCCGATCGGCAGCCCGGCGTCGACGGCCAGCATCCACGTGTCGTCGGGCCAGTCGACGGCGAGGTCGGCGAGCCCGAGCACGTGGTAGCCGACCGACCGGCCGGGCAGGCCGGCGGCGATGGCTCCCGCCGAGGTGTAGGCGAGCACGTGGGTGATCCCGTCGTGGGTGCCGGTGGGCCACGCCACCGGTTCCAGACCGGCCGCCGCCGACGGCGACACCGGCAGCAGCAGTGGACCCTCGGCGAGTGCGGTGAGGAAGGCCGCCCTGTCGTCGGCCTCGGCGGCGGCCAGCATCGCCCGCTCGGTCGTGGTGGTGGGCTGCCAGTCGGTGGCGGGCTGTCGGTCGACGGCGGGGTGCCGGTCGGTCACCAGCCGCCGTCCCGGTTCACCCGCTGCGGCTGCCGGCCGAGCACCAGACCGGTGATCGCTTCGTCCAGGTCCGCCCCGAGGAACCAGTCCCCGGTGTGGTCCAGCACGAACACCCGACCCTGGGCGTCGACGGCGAGGATGCCGGTGCCGCCGCTCTCCTCGCCGAGCGGGCTCAACGGCGCGCCGATCGCCTCGGCCAGTTCGGCGAGCGTCTCCACCGACTGCCCCACCAGGAACGGGTCCAGGTGGAAGTCGCTCGGCGCGATCTGCTCGCCGTCGCCCCGCGGGATCACCCGCAGCCCGCCGAACTCGGCGTACGCGCCGATGGCCGCAGCGGTCATCACGTGCTGACGGCCGCCGGGGCTGGCCTGGGCGGCGATCCGCAGCCCCCACTCGCGGCCCCGGTCGTCGTCGCGGCCGTCGGGCGACCAACCCGCCTCGGCGAGGGCCTCGGCCACCAGGGGTGGGAACCGTCCGGTCACGTCAACGCCTCCATACCGAACCAGTCGAGCAGCGCGGCGCAGGATCGGCAGGGCGGCTGGACCTCGCCGTGGCGCGGGTCGCCCTCCTCGCGTACCCGGGTCACCCGCACCTTCGCGCCCCAGAGCAGCGCCCGGGCCCGCGCCGCCTCGATCGGTGGTCCACCCTGCTCGGCCGCGTACAGGCGGTCGGAGACCAGCACCGCCTCGGCGCACCAGCCGGCGAAGCGTTCGCGCTGGTCGACCGACAACCCGTGCAGGAAGCGCCGGACCACCGGGTGCAGGTCCGGCGGCACGTCCCCGCGTACCGAGGTGTGGGTGTAGACGGTGCCGTCGGCCAGCAGCGCACCCGCCGCCAGCGGCAGCATCCGCGGCTGCGTCATCCGTCCTCCCGGCGTCGACAGCGATCCGGCCCGGTGCGGCCTGAACTCGCCCGACGAGCCTAACCAGTACGAAGTCCCGACGCGGCCCGACTCTCGCCCGTCGGGCCGCCGTATCCCGGACGCGACAGGCTCACACGGCGTAGTACGGCTGGGATATCGTCGGTCCGACCCCCCGCATGCTCGCCGCACGAAGCCCCGGAGCCATGACGCGCACCCTTCTCGTCTCGACCGACCAAGCCGGCGCCTACCCGTCCATAGGTGAGGCGCTGGCGGCAGCGGGCGACGACACCGTCGTGGCGGTGAGCCCCGGCACGTACTACGAGGCGCTGTTCGTCAACGACCGTGGCGCCACCGTGGTCGCCGCCGAGGGGCCGGGCACGGTAACCATCGACGCCTCCTCCGGGACGTACCCGACGGTCTCCTGCAACTCCGGGCGCCTGGAGCTGCGTGACCTCGTGCTCAAGGCCGGTGACGCACCGGTCGTGGTGGCGGACCGGGCGAAGCTGACGCTGACCGGTTGCGAGCTGAGCGCCGGCTTCGGCGCCGCCGTCCAGATCGCCGGTCGCTCGGAGTTCAACCTGGCCCGCTGCCGGGTCACCGGGGGACGCTACGGCCTGGTGGTGGAGGACTCCGAGGGCAGCGTCGAGGGTTGCGAGTTCACCGACCTCGCCGAGGACGGCATCATCGTGCGGATCGGCGCCGCGCCGACGATCCGCACCACCACCGTGGCCCGGTGCGGCAACCGGGGCATCTACATCTACCAGTACGGCAAGCCCACCATCGAGGCGTGCGAGATCTCGCAGACCGGTCAGGCCGGGATCGCCGTGGTGCACCAGAGCGCGCCGGTGCTGCGCCGCTGCCGGATCCGGGACACCCGTGGTCCGGCGGTCTCCTTCGGCCGGGGCTGCCAGGGTTCGGTCACCGAGTGCACCACCGAGAACACCGCCGAACCGGCGTTCGAGATCGCCGAGGGAGCCTCCCCGACCATCGTGGAGGGTCGGGTGAACCGGCAGGCGGCCTTCGGTGCGGCAGCCGCCCGCGCCACCACGCCGCAGGACACCGCCCGGGTGGAGAGGCTGCTCGCCGACCTGGAGGCGATGGTGGGCCTGGAGTCGGTGAAGGACGAGGTCCGTGCCCTGATCGACGAGATCCAGGTCAACGAGTGGCGACGCAGCGCCGGGCTGCCGGTCGGTGCGGTGAGCCATCACCTGATCTTCGCCGGTGCGCCGGGCACCGGTAAGACCACGGTGGCGCGCATCTACGGCGAGTTGCTCGCCGCGCTGGGTGCCCTGCCCGGCGGCTCGTTCCGTGAGGTGTCCCGCCGCGACCTGGTCGGACAATATCTCGGCCACACCGCCGAGAAGACCGCTGCGGTGTTCGAGCAGGCGCGCGGCGGCGTGCTCTTCATCGACGAGGCGTACACCCTCTCCCGCTCGTTCGGCAGCGGCGGCGACTTCGGCCAGGAGGCCATCGACACGCTGGTCAAGCTGATGGAGGACCACCGGGACGAGATCGCGGTGATCGCCGCCGGCTACACCGGCGACATGGTGACGTTCCTCGACGCCAACGCCGGTCTGGCCTCCCGGTTCGCGCGGACGATCGAGTTCGGCAACTACTCGCCGGAGCAGTTGGTCGTGATCGTGGAGCGGATGGCCGACGGCGACGAGTACCTCCTGGACGACGGAGTGTCCGAGGTGCTCCGGGATCACTTCGGGACGATCGAACGCGACGAGAACTTCGGCAACGCCCGGGAGGCGCGCAAGCTGTTCGAGGGCGTACGCAAGGCTCAGGCACAGCGACTGCGCCAGTCCGGTCAGCGACCCAGCCTCGACGAGTTGCGTACCGTGACGGTCGCCGACGTCCAGGCCGCGATCGGACGCTGACCATGCCGGGCCGGTCAGGGAGGGGCGTGCGGTGACGCATCCGGGTGCGGCACGGCCGGGCGAACCGGGTTGGCAGCAACACCCGGGGGCCACGGCACCGCCACAGCAGCGCACGGCACCACCGCAGCAGGCCGCCGCGCCGGCACCGACGCTCGGCGGTGCCGGGCCGGGGCAGGAGTGGGCCGCTCAGCGTACTCAGGGGCGGGCGACCGTCGGGACCGCGTACATCAGCCAGGCCGCCGCGTCGGCCACGGCCGCTCCGGCAGCCGGGCCGCCGGTGGCGGCGACGTCGACGCCCACCGCCCAGCCGGACGCGGTGGCCCGACCGGCGGGCCTCGACGACGCGGCGACCGCACCCGACGCGGCAGCGGTCCCGGTGGTACGCCCGCACCGGCGCCCGTTGCGGGTCGGCGGGATCCACGTCGCCCAGCTCGTGGCCTGGCAGGCGGGTGCGGCCGGGGTGCTGGCCGCGAGCGCGCACGGTCTGCCGGTGACCGTCGCGGTGGCCACCGGTGTGGTGCTGCTGCTCTCGCCGACCGTGCTGCGGCACCGGGGCCGGTGGCTCTATCAGTGGCTGGCCGTCTGGTGGGGCTACCGGGGCAGACGTCGGCAGCTCACCGCGACCGGCATGGACGCGGCCTGGCAACTGCTGACCAATCTGGAGGGCAGCGTCGAACTCGACCAGGTCGAGATCGACGACCAGCCGGCCGTGCTGTTGACCCATCGGGGCGGCCTGAGTGCCGTGCTGGAGGTCGACCCGACCGAGGGCGCCCTGCTGATGGGTGCGCCGCAGGCCCTGCCGTCGCCGGTGTCGCTGTTGCCGGCGGCCGACCCGGACACTCCGGCCGTGGCGGTGCAGGTGTTGATCCAGGTCACCCCGGCGCCTCGGGCCCGTTCCGCAGCGGTGGACCGGGCGTACCGCGAGCTGACCGGCGGGGAGGTGCCGGCGAGCCGGCAGGCGTGGGTGGTGCTCCAGGCACCGCGTACCGCCGACTTCCACGCCGACCGTGACCTGCGCCCGGCCCTCACCGCGGCGATCCGCCGCACCCGACGGCAGTTGCGCCAGGACCGGGTGGCCGCGCGGCTGCTCAACCGGGACGAGGTGCTGGCCGCCGTCGCCGGGCTGACCCATCTCACCGACGGGCCGACCGGCGGTGACCGGCCGCTGGCCCGGGAGGGCTGGCGGCACTGGTCGGCGCAGGGTGTCCCGCAGAGCTGCCACCGGCTGCTCGACTGGCCGCGTCGGTCGTGGGAGGTCGATCCGCTGCTGCGCGGGCTGCCCGCGGTGGCCGGTGTGGTGTCCATCGCGGTGGCCCGGGACGCCACTGGCGCCGGTGCCGCCGGCACCGTGGTGGAGGTGGGCTTCCGGCTGATCGGGGCCGATGCCGACGCACTCGCCGCCGCCGACCGCGCACTGGAGGAGGCGGTCCGTGGTCACGGGGGTCGCCTGCAACGACTCGACGGCGAGCACGCGTACGGCGTGGCCGCCACCCTGCCGCTCGGAGGCTTCCTCAGGTGAACGGCGTCGCCTTTCCCGGCAGCCGGATGGGGCTGCACGTCACCGACGAGGCCGCCGTCGCGGGCCTGCACCTGGTCGCCGGGGGCGGCGGGCTGGTGGTCGGGCGCAACCGGCAGCAGGAGCCGGTGGGGCTGCGGGTGTTCCGGGCCGAGCCGACCCGGCTGATGCTGACCGGCGGGGTACGCGCCGCCGAGCTGCTCGCCTTCCGGGCCCTCGCGCTCGGTGCCCGGCTGTTCATCCAGACCGCACGCGAACAGGAGTGGGACGCCTTCCTGCGGCGCTGCGTGATCGGCCGGGAGATCGCCTCGTTCCTTCCTCCGGGAGTGGCTCCGCCGGTGCCCGCCACCCCGACCGAACCGCAGCTCGTGGTGATCGACACCGGTCCGGTCACCGGCCCGGACACCAACCTCAGCGCGCCCTGGCGGGCCACCCTCGTGGTCCGCGACGACCTGGCCGGTTGGGACGTGGAGGTGCTGGTCCGCAGCGACATCGTGGTGCTCCAGCGACTCACCGAGGCCGAGGCGGCGACCGCCGCCACCGCCCTCGGTCTGGTCAGCGTGCAGGGCTGGTTCACCCAACTGCATCCGGAGATGGTCGGCCTGATCACCAAGGGCAAGGTGCAGTGGGTGATGCTCAGCATGACCGGCACCGAAGGCCAGCTCATCGGTCCGGTGGCCCGGGGGGGCTGACCGCCGCACCTCGGCCGCCACCGCCCGTCGGTCATCCGGCGGCGCTGACCGACGGTTCACCCGGTGGCGCCCTCGCCGGGCAGCGCGGTGGCCCGGACCCGGCCCACCAGGACGATCACGGCCAGCACGAGCACCAGCACCACCACGAAGGCCAGCCGCAGGTCGAGCGCACCGGCGAGCAGACCGATGACGGGCGCGGCCAGCAGCGCGCCGGGCCACTGGCCCATCGCCACCACCGAGACCCCCTCACCGGACGTCAGGCCGGGCTGCTCACCGGCGAAGCCGAGCACCGTCGGCGTGACGCAGGCGAGACCGAAGCCGAGCAGGCCGAACCCGGCCATCACCGCGGCGGGGTGCGGGACGGCCAGTGGCAGCGCCAGCCCGGCGGCGGCGACCAGGGCGGAGAGCCGGACGAAACGGATCCGGCCGAAGCGCCCGGCGAGCGAGTCGCCGACCAGTCGGGCACCGGCGGCGGCCAGCGAGAGACAGGTGTACGTCGCGGCGGCCAGCACCGCCCCGGCGGCGGCGACCTCGGTGGCGTACAGGGCGCTCCACTGGGCGCCCGCCATCTCCACGAAGGACGCCAGGAAAGCGATCGCGGCGAGCAGCAGGAGCTGGGGCGTGAACCGGTCGCGCAGCCGGCGGCGCGCCTCACCCTCCTTGGTCTCCTGGCGGGGTGTGTCGGGCAGCCACCGCTGGGTGCCGATCAGCAGCACGCCGAGCAGGGCACTGGTGATCGCCATCTGCACCGACGGGGAGAGGCCGATCGCGGCGGCACCGGTGCCGCTGAGTCCACCGGCGAGCATGCCGATGCTGAACCCGGCGTGGAACGTGGACAGGATCGGGCGGCCGTACTGCTTCTGCACCTCGACCGACTGCGCGTTCATCGGCGTGGCCAGCAGGTTGGCGGCGAATCCCCAGACCGCCAGACCGCCCGCCAACGCCACCACCGTTGTCGAGGCGGCCAGCAGCGGCGCGTTGACCAGGATCAGGGCGGCACCGGCCAGCGCCAGGCGGCGGGTGTTGATCCGGCTGATCAGCACCGCGACCACTACGAGCGAGATCAGCTCACCGGCGTTGGTGGCGATGTTCGCCAGTCCCCAGCCGGTGTTGCCGAGGCCGACCGCGTCGCGGACGTCCGGCACCCGGGAGGACCATCCGCCGATGGCCAGGCCCATGATGACGAAGAGCAGCACCACCGAGTAGCGGGCCCGGACGGCGCTTCGCGGCACCGGTGGTGTCACCCGATCGGCGGGCTGGTGCGTCGAGGTGTCCGTCATGGTCGTCGTACCTCTCCCGAGTCGGCCTGGATCCTGGTCCCCGCCTCTCCCCGCTCCTTCTACCCCGCCGCGTGATCGAAGAAGCACGCGCCGTCAGGGAGCCGGAGTTGCGCCGGGCAGCGGTCCGGGTCGTCGACGAGGGCGGCGACGACCGCCAGGTAGTCGTCGATCAGCCCGTGGACCAGGTCGTCGTCGAAGAAGCTGCGGTTGCGGATGAAGACCCCGCCGGCCCGGTCGTCGTCCACCACCACGATCGGCGACCCCCGCTTCAACCAGACCGGCAGGCAGTCGGCGGGTACGTCGGCGGCGACCACCGGCGCGGGTGTGCCGGGAGCGGGACGCGCCGTGATGTCGAGCGGTTCGACCCGCAGCCCGGGGCAGTGCAGCACCGGTGAGGCGGAGGCCGCCGACTGGAACCAGGCGTCGAAGAGGTGACTGTCCGTCCAGGGGCGCTGCCGGACGAAGTCGGGGTGCACCGCCTCGGCCACCCGGTGCAACGGTGCCACGTGGGCGATCGCCTCGGTCAGCGAGGCGTGCGCGGCACGGACCACCGCACCGAGTGGTGCGTCCGGTGCGATCTCCACCGGCACGTACACGTTGTTGGTGAACTGGCCGATCAGGCGCTGCGACAGCGGGCTCTCCCGGCCGAGCGTGGTGGTGCCGAGCACGATCCGCTCCCGACCGGCACGCCGCGACAGCATCACCAGGTAGGCGGCGAGCAGCAGGACGTACGGGCTGGTCCGGGCTCGTCGGGCGGCCGGGCGCAGGCGGGCGGCCACCTCGGGTGGGATCGCGAAGCGGGTGGCCACCTCGGCGCTCAGGTCGGCGTCGGGGGCCGGCGGGGTGGCCGGGAAGAGTTGGTACGGCGACACCGGCCGCAGCCGATCCCGCCAGTGGGCGGCCCGGGTGGCGGCGTCGACCCCGCCACCGGCCAGTTCCGTCTCCTGGATCGCGGCGAGCCCGGCGAAGTCGACGCCGAGCGGCGGTTGCGGGCGGACCGCGCCCAGTCGGGCCGCGTACGCGTGACAGAGGTCCTCCACGAACAGCCGGCACGACCAGCCGTCGGAGACCATGTGGAAGAAGCAGAGCGCGAGAACGTGTTCGGTCGCGGAGAGCCGGATCAACGCGGCCCGCCACAGGGGCGCTTCGGTCGGGTCGTACGCGACCGTGCGGTGCTCGTAGGCGATCTGCTCGATCCGGGCCTGCTGGGCGGCGGGCGACTGGCCGGTGAGGTCCACCTGGACCAGGGGTGACCGGACCCGGGGCAGGATCTCGATCTCCGGCTGGACGCCGATCCGGACGAACCGCATCCGCAGCGCGTCGTGCCGGTCGACGACGTCCTGCACGGCCTGCCCGAACGCGTCGACGTCGAGCCGACCGGAGAGTCGACGGAACTCCACCACCACCAGTCGGGCGGCACCCGGGTGGGCCGGGTCGAGGGCGGTCATGAACTCCCACATCATCTGCTGGCTCGGGGCCAGCGGCAGGGTGGTCGGCACGCCGGCTCCTCTCACGCCGCGACCGGTTCCGCCCGCGACGGGGCGACCGGTTGGTAGTCGGCCTCGTCCGGGGCGCGGAATCCGGTGAAGAGCAGGTCGGGGCGGCGCATCCGGAGTGCGGTGACGAAGGCGGCGCCGTCGAAGAGGGTCTCGATCGCGACGCAGGCCACCGACTCGGCGAGGGCGCGCGGGCCACGGTCGTCGCCGAGCCGACCGGGTGTCTTCGCAGCCACCAGCGCCGCCGCGACGGCCGGCACCGCGAGCAGGCTCCGTCCGCCGGTACGCCGTGCCGTGGCCAGCCCGGCGGCGGCGGTCACGGCGAGCGCGCTGACGGTGTTCAGGACGAACCGGCGGCGGTGCGGGTGGGCCAGGCAGAGCCACTGTTCGGATCGCCCGTACGTGGTGAACCGGTACGCCACGGCGCCGACGGTCTCGGCGACCGACGTGTCGTGGGTGACGACCGCCTCGGGCTCGGCGAGCAGCGCGTACCCGGCGTCGGTCAGCAGCAGGCCGAGGTGCAGGTCCTCGCCGCCGATCGGCATCGGGGAGTCCTCCGGGAAGCCGCCGACGGCGTCGAACGCGACGCGTTTCACGGCGGTGTTCGCCCCGGCGCCCCAGGACACCCGCTCGTGGTGCAGCGGCCGGGTCAGGTCACCGAGCAGCAGGTAGGAGCGGCTCATCACCCGGAAGAAGGCACCCTCGCCGGGTTCCACCAGGACCGGCCCGGTGACGCCGGCGACCTCCTCACCGCTGGCGCGCAGCCGGGCGGCATACCGGGTGATCAGGTCCTCCGGCACCCGGCAGTCGGAGTCGGTGAACAGCAGCAGGTCGTGGCGGGCGTGCCGGACGCCCAGGTTGCGTTTGGCCCCGACGTGCCGGGGGCCGCGTACGTATCGGGCGCCGTACTGGGCGCAGGCGGCCCGGTGGGCGGCTGCGGCCGCCGGTGCGGAGTCGTCGACCACCACCACCTCCACCGGCTCCGGGCAGTTCCGGGCCGCCTGTTGCAGGCTGCGGAGTTGCCGGCGCATCTCGGGCACCCGGTCCTTTACCGGGATGACCACCGAGACACCGCGCTCGACGCCGGGTGGTGCGGTCGGCTCGCTGCGGAATGACTGCGGGGATCGGCTCATGTCCCGAGGGTCGGCCAGGCCGATACAACGCCGATACACGGCATCGACGTCCGCCGGTATCCGACGTGTACGGAGGATGTATCGACCGGCAGCAGTGTCGACGGCATGACGACCTCCATCCGTACCGACCGGCGGCTCGCCGTAGACGGTGGCCGACCGTTCCGACCGCCGGACCGGCCGTGGCCCCGCTGGCCGGTCCCCGCCCCGGACGCCGAGCGCAACCTCGCCGCCGTGCTGCACGGAGGCCGGTGGGCGATCAGCAGCCCGACCTGCGGCGACACCCCTCTGTTCGAGCGCCGGTTCGCCGCCGACTTCGCCCGCTACGTCGGCACCCGCCACTGCGTACCCGTCGACCACGGGTCGAGCGCGCTGGTGGTGGCCCTCGAATCCCTCGGCCTCGACTTCGGCGACACCGTCCTCGTCCCGGCCCTGACCTGGACCGCCTCGGCCACCGCCGCGCTGCGCGCCGGGCTGGTGCCGGTGCTGGTCGACGTGGACGCCGACACCGGTTGCGTCGGGCCGGACGACCTCGACCTGTCGGTGGACCCGCGCGCCGTGGTGGCCGTGCACTGGGCCTCGAACATGGCCGACATCCCGGCACTGGACGCGGTCACCGCGCCCCGGAACATCTCCATCGTGGAGGACTGCGCCCAGGCGCACGGCGCCACCTGGCAGGGCCGTCAGGCCGGCTCCCTGGGCCGGATCGGCTGCTTCAGCTTCCAGCACGGCAAGGTGCTCACCTGCGGTGAGGGCGGTGCCGTGGTCACCGACGACGACACCCTGGCGCCGGTGTTGCAGGAGTTGCGGGCCGACTCCCGCCGCTACCGCGACGGGCGCCCGGCCCCGGGTGAGCTGGACCTGGAGGAGAGCGCCGGGATCCAGGGCGCGAACTTCTGCCTGAGCGAGTTCTCCGCCGCCGTGGCCTGCGCCCAACTCGCCATCCTGGATGAGCAGCACACCGTCCGGAACCGCAACTACGCGCTGCTCACCGAACTGGTGGCCGACCTCGACGGGGTACGCCTGCTGCAACCCGCACCGGCGCAGACCCGGATCTCCATCTATGAGGGCACCATCGTCGTCGACGAGCTGCCCGCCGGGATGAGCAACGCCGACGTGGCCACCGCGCTCACCGCCGAGCTGGGCAAGCGCTTCTATGTCACCGACGAGCCGCTGCACCGCAGCCCGCTGCTCCAGCCCTGGACCAAGCCGCTGCTCGCGCCGCTGGCCGAGCGGTTCACCGCGATCCACCGCGACCGCGCGTACCCCAAGACCGAGTGGCTCGCCGCGCACAGCGTGCAGACCCACCACAGCACGTTCCTCGGCACCGAACCCGACATGCACGACATCGCCGGCGCTCTCGGGAAAGTGCTGACCCGCTGATCCGTACCCGCCACCGAACCGCGTGCCACCGACCCGGCGCGCCCAGAGAAGGGACCTTCCGTGACCGTCACGCACAGCGAGACCCCGCAGAGCACGTCCTCGTCACAGAACTCCGACGGGCCGATCGGCCTGTGGCTCAACGGCGCCCGAGGTTCGGTCGCCACCACCGCCGTCACCGGCCTGATGGCGCTGCGGGCCGGGATGACCCGGTCCACCGGCTGCGTCACCGACACCGACATGCTGCGCGACGTGCCGCTGGCCGGCTGGGCCGACATGGTCGTCGGTGGGCACGACGTGGTGGACACACCACTGGAGAAGAAGGCGGAGGCGCTCGTCGACTCCGGCGTGATTCCGGCCCCGGTCCTGGCCGCTGTCCGGGGCAACCTACCCGAGGTCGAGGGTGAGCTACGCACCGGCTACGACGCGCAGTCCCACACCGGCAGTCAGGCCGAGGCGATCGACCGGCTGGCCGCCGACATCGAGGAGTTCCGCAACCGGCACGGGCTGGCCCGGGTGGTGGTGGTCAACGTGTCGTCGACCGAACCGCCCGTCGACTTCCGACCGGAACACGACGACCTGGAGGCACTGACCCGCGCGCTGGCCGACCCGGACGCCCGGGTGCTGCCGCCCAGCTCGGTCGTCGCGTACGCGGCCTTCCAGGCCGGTTGCGGGTTCGTCGACTTCACCCCGTCGACCGGGGCGCGGTTGCCGGCCCTGGAGCTGCTGGCCCGCCGGCAGCAGGTGCCCTTCGCCGGGTCGGACGGCAAGACCGGTGAGACGCTGCTGCGGACCGCACTCGCGCCGATGTTCACGTGCCGCGCGTTGCACGTGCTCTCCTGGGCCGGGGTGAACCTGCTCGGTGGCGGCGACGGGGCGACCCTGGAGGACCCGGCGAACGCCAAGAGCAAGCTGAGCTCCAAGTCGGGCGTGCTGCCGGCGCTGCTGGGCGAGGACGTGACAGCCCCTCTGCACATCGACAACGTGCCGGACCTCGGTGACCACAAGACCGCCTGGGACCACGTCTCGTTCGAGGGCTTCCTCGGCGTCCGGATGTCCATGCAGCTCACCTGGAGCGGCGTCGACTCGACGTTGGCCGCGCCGCTGGTGCTGGACCTGGCCCGGCTGACCGCCGCCGCGCACCGGGCCGGTCACGTCGGCCCGGTCGAGGAGCTCGGCTTCTTCTTCAAGGACCCGATCGGCTCCGACGAGCACGCCCTCGCCGACCAGGCCCGGGCACTCACCGAGTGGGCCAACGGCCTCGACCGCGAGGCCGACAGCTGAGCCGTCCGCGCCGCCGGCGCGGGCGACCGCGCCGGCGGTACCGCCCGCCGTAGCCACGAGGAGCCTCCCATGCCCCCACACACCCAGAGCCGGCCGGACCGGCGGACCGGGGATCCGGCGTGGACGCCGATCCTGACCACGCTCCGCGCCCCCGCACTGGACTGCCTCCAGACGAGCTTCGCGCTGCTGGCCGACCACGCCCACGGCACCGGCAGCCATCTCGCCCTCGGCGCACGCGTCGAGTTCCGCACCCGGGAGCGCGCCGGGCTGCCCACCGTCGAGGCCACGCCGGACGACCGCGCCGCCGAGGCGGTGGGCCTGCTCGGCCTGCGGGTCGAGGGTCGATGGACGCAACTCGACGGGCCACGGGTCCGTCGGCTGTTCGCCACCGGCCAACCGTTGTACGTCATCGCGGACGCCTACGACCTGCCCTGGTGCCCGTACGAGGGTCACGAGCACATGCGGCACAGCTTCCTCGCCACCGGTGACGGCTCGGGTGCGGTGACCGTGGTGGACGCGTACCACAACGACACCGCCTGGGGGCCGGCGCGCCCGGGCGTGTGGCGGCTGCCGGTGGACGAGTTCGACGCGGCGCTGGCGGGCGGTGCCCACACGCTGGCCATCACCGCCGGTCCGGCGCCGGTCCTCGACGTGCCGGAGATGCTGGCCGGCAACGCGGAGCGGGCCCGGCAGTCCCGCCCGGCGGTGGCCGGACATCTCGCGTCGCTCACCGAGACGCTCACCACCGTGGATGGTCTGCACCGGTTCGTCCTCGACGTGTGGCTGCTCGGGCGCGCCCGCCAGTTGCACGAGCACTGGTTGGCGTCGGTCCGCCCGGAGGCCGCCGCTGCGCTGGCCGGGCAGGCGCAACGATGGCAGCAACTCTCCGCCCGCAGTTACGTGGCGTTGCGCCGCGCCCAGGCGGGACGCCCCGCCTCCCCCGAGCTGGCCGACGCGCTGGGCGCGCTGGTCGACGAGTACCTCTCGGTGGTGGAGACGATCGGGGCCGCGCCGACGGCGGACGGCGACGCACCGCGCGCCGCCGACGCCTCCGGGGACGGCCCGGTGCAGGCGGCGGTACTCGGCGCGCTGCGGGACACGCTGCACCTCGACGAGGCCCGCCTGCGCCCCACCGACGTGCTGCGGGACCTGCCGGGCTTCGACTCGTTCCGGCTGGTCGACGTCATCGACCGGGTCGAGCGGCGGCTGGGCGTCGAGGTCCCGGCCACCGCGCTCTCCGCCGCCGACCTGCGGGACGTCGGCTCGCTGTGCGCGATGTTCGCGGACGCCGGCCCTGCCGGAGGCGACCGATGAGCGCCGACCTGCTGCACGGCCTGCTCGACCGGGCCGCGACACGGTGGCCGGACGCGGACGCGGTCACCGACGGTACGGCCCGCCTCAGTCACCGGGATGTGGACGCGCGCAGCCGCCGGCTCGCCGACTGGCTGCGCCGGCAGGGTGTGCGACGCGGTGACCGGGTGGTGGTCGCGGTGACCGGCGACGCCACCCTGCCCGCCCTGCTGTACGCCGTGGCCCGGGTCGGCGCGGTCTTCGCGGTGATCCGGGTGCCCGCACCGGAGGTCGCCCTCGCCCACGTGCTGGACGACGCCGAGCCGGTGCTCACCGTCACCGACGACCCGCTCCTGCGGGAGTTGGCGCAGGCCCGGAACGTCGCCGTCCGCGACTCGGCCGCACTGACCGAGGCGGCGGGCACCGCACCGGTGACCCTGGCCGGGGCGCCGGAGGGCACGCCGCCGCTGGCCGTGGACCCGGTCTGCCTGATCTACACCTCCGGCAGCACCGGCATGCCGAAGGCGGTGGTCTCCACCCATGCCCAGGTCACCTTCGCGGTACGCGCGATCCAGTCGGAACTGTCGTACCAACCGGAGGACGTGGTGCACGACGTGCTGCCCACCTCCTTCGACTACGGCCTGTACCAGATCTTCCTGAGCACGCTCGCCGGATGTCGGCTGCACCTGGGCGACGCCGGGCAGACCGGGGGACGTCTCCTGGTCGCGCTGCGCGAGTCCGGGGCGACCGTGCTGCCGTGCGTGCCGTCGCTCGCCATCAACCTGCTGCGGCTGCTGCGCCGTCCCGGTGCGGTACGCCCACGGCTGCGCCTGATCACCAACACCGGGGCGACGATGCCGCCCGAGGTGCTCGCCGGTCTGCGCGAGGCGCTACCCGACCTGAAGGTGCAACTCATGTTCGGACTCACCGAGTGCAAGCGTGCCGCCATCATGCCGCCGGACGAGGACCTGCGGCGGCCGGGCGCGAGCGGTCGGGCGCTGCCCGGCACCGAGATCTTCACGGTGGACGACGCAGGCCGGCGGCAGTCCCCCGGCGCCCCGGGCGAGCTGGTGGTCCGTGGTCCGCACGTGATGGCCGGCTACTGGCGGCGTCCCGAGCTGACCGCCGAACGCTTCGTCCGCCGCGACGGGCTGTTCCCGCAACTGCACACCGGCGACTACGGCCACGTGGACGCCGACGGCTACGTGCACTACGCCGGGCGACGCGACGACGTCTACAAGGAGAAGGGGACCCGGGTCAGCGCGACCGAGGTGGAGGCCGCCGCGTACCGGGTGGACGGTGTGGAGGTCGCCGGGGTGCTGCCGCCCGCCGAGGGCCGCGACGGCGCGACTCTCTTCGTGGTCGCCGAGGTGGCGGCCGACGACGTCCTGCACCGGCTGCGCGGTCAACTGGAGGAGATGAAGGTGCCCGCGCGGTGCGTGGTGCTGCCGAGCCTGCCGCTCAACGGCAACGGCAAGGTCGACCGGCGCGCGCTGGCCCGGCTGGCGGGTGAGCGTCGTGGCTGAGCTGCCCTTCGAGACCCCCGCGTACCGCTACGACCTGGCCGACGTACGCGCCAACCATGCCACGTTGCGCGCGGCCCTGCCCACGCCGAGCCGGCTCTACTACTCGCTCAAGGCCAACCCGCACCCGGCGATCGTGGCGACCCTGCACCGGGCCGGGTGCGGTGCCGAGATCTGCTCCCCCGGCGAACTGGCCACGGCGCTGGCCGCCGGTGTGCCTGGTGACCGGATGCTCTACACCGGTCCCGGCAAGCGCGACGCCGAGGTGGCCGAGGCCGTCGAGGCGGGCGTGCGCTGGTTCTCGGTCGACTCGCCGGGGGCACTCGACCAGGCCGACCGGATCGCCCGTCAGCACGGCACCACGCTGCGCTGCCTGCTGCGGGTCAACGACCGGGTGGCGAATCCCGGCCAGGGGCTGACCATGACCGGCGTCGCCTCGCAGTTCGGCGCCGACGTGGACTGGATCGAGCGCCAACCGGAGGCGTTCCGGTCCCGGCCGGCGGCCGTCGTCTCCGGGTTCCACCTCTACACCGGCAGCAACGTCGAGTCGGTGGACGCGCTGGTGACCCAGTTCGCCTCCGCCGCCGCCACCGCGCACCGGCTGCGCGACCTGCTCGGCATCGAGCTGGAGCTGCTCAACCTGGGCGGTGGCTTCGGCGCGCCGTTCGCCCGCGCCGGGCGCAACGCCGACCTGACCGGGCTCGACGCGCAGATTCGTACGACACTGGACGATCTCTTTCCGGGCTGGCCGGACGACGACCCGGTGATGGCGTTCGAGTCCGGTCGCTTCCTCACCGCCACCGCCGGGACCCTGCTGACTCGGGTGCTGGACGTCAAGCACTCGCACGGCACACCCGTGGTGGTGCTGGAGTCCGGCATCAACCACCTCGGCGGGATGTCCGGCCTGCGTCGATTGCCGCCGCTGGTCCCGGCCCTGCACACGGACGGGTCCACCGAACCGGCCGACGGGCCGGCGTTGACCGGGGCCATCGTCGCCGGTCCGCTCTGCACCCCGCTGGACACCTGGGCCCGCGCCGCGACGCTGCCCGACGTACGCCCCGGTGACGTGCTCAGCGTGCCGAACGTCGGCGCGTACGGGCTCTCCGCGAGCCTGCTGGCCTTCCTCGGCCACCCGGCGCCGCTGGAGGTCGTCTGCGACGGCGAGCAGGTCGTCGAGACGTCCCGGCTGACGCTGACCCGGACGCAGGGCACCGCACCGGCCGACCCGACCGATCCACGAGACGAAAGGTGACCGTCATGAACGCCGAATTCACCGAGATGCTCCGGCCGTTCCTCAAGTTCGCCGGCGACAAGGAGATCACCGAGGAGTCCCGCCTGCGTGACCTGGGACTGGACTCGATGCGGGAGATCGAGCTGCTCTTCGCCATCGAGGACACCTTCGGCGTCGCCGTTCCCGACGACAAGCTGGTCGACTCGACGTTCGCCACGGCAGGCGGGCTGTGGCACGTGGTCGAGCAGTTGCGGACGCCGGTCGGTGGTGGTGCCCGATGACCGGGTACGCCGAGGCGGTGACCACGGTGACCGAGGTCGCCGCCGCGCACGCCGAGGCCGCCGACACCACGGCCACGTTCCCCACCGAGGCGCTGGACGCGATGCGCCGCACCCGACTGCTCGGCCTGCTGGTGCCGACCACCGAGGGCGGACCCGGCGGCACGCTCACCGACATGGTCGACGTCACCGAGGCGTTGGGCCGGGTGGACATGTCGGTGGCGATGGTCTTCACGATGCACTGCCAGCAGGTGGCGGCACTTGCCGCGTACGCCGGGGAGAAGCTGCGCGCCGAGGTGCTGCCGGCGGTGGCGCGGGGCGAGGTGTACCTCGGCTCGGTCACCACGGAGCCGGGCAAGGGGGGCCACCTGCTCACCTCCGAGTCGGGGCTGGAGCAGGACGGGGAGATGCTGCGCATCGACCGGCAGGCCCCGATCGTCACCGGCGGCCCGTACGCGGACGCGTTCCTGATCACCACGCTGGCGCCGCAGGCCGAGTCGGCCACGCAGGTCGACCTGGTCTACGCCGCCCGTGACCAGGTGGAGACCGAGGTGACCGGCGGCTGGCAGCCGTTGGGCATGCGGGCCACCCACAGCGTGCCGATGCGCCTGCGCGGTGCGGTGCCGCAGTGGCAGGTGGTGGGTGAGCACGGCGGGTTCCGCGACATCGCCACCCGGGTGTTCGCACCGCTGGCCCACGTCGGCTGGGCTGCGGCGTGGCTGGGGACGGCGGCCGGCGCGTACTCGCGGGTGCTGCGGCACGCCCGCAGCGAGGCGGGACGGCGTCAGTTCGCTCCGTCGTCGGAGTTGGTGCTGTTGCGCCTGGCCGGGATTCGTACCCGGCTCGACGCCGTGAACGCCCTGCTGCGGCACACCGTGTCGGTGGTGGACTCGGCATCCGACATGTCCGCCGCGCCGGTGCAGTCGCTGCTCAACACGCTCAAGATCCGGGCGGCCGAGGAGTCCTTCGCCGCCGTGCACGAGCTGGTCGAACTGGTGGGGCTGCGGCACGGCTACCTCACCGGCTCGCCGTTGGCCGTGGAGCGTGCCTTCCGCGACCTGCGGTCGGCGTCGCTGAACTATGGCAACGACCGGCTGCGGCTGGCCAACGGGGCGCTGGCACTGCGCGATCCGGGGGTGCGTCTTGCCTGAGCCGACAGCCGACTTCACCGCCACGCTGCGTACGGCGCTGGCGGGGGCGGACACCGCCGACGCACGGGCCCTCTGGCGGGCACTGGGCGCCGGCGGTGTCCTCGTCGCCCTCTGTCCCGACGGTGGTACCCAACCGGACCCGCGCCGGCTGGCGACGCTGCTGACCGAACTGGACGCACGCTGCCCGCTCGGCGTGACCCTGTCGATCTGCGTCCAGGTAGCCACCGTGCTGCCGCTGCTCTCGGAGGCGGCCACCGGGCCAGTCGCCGGACCGGTCGCCGAGACGGTGGCCGACATGGTGCGCGGCGAGACGACGGTGGCGCTGGCCGTCACCGACGCCGGTGCCTCCGGGTCGGACCTGCTCGACGCCACCACCCGGGCCAAGCTCGGCGACGACGCCGTGACCCTGGACGGCCGCAAGGAATGGATCACCAACGCCACCACCTGCGACGCGGCGCTGGTGCTCGCCCGGCACCGCGAGCCCCGGCACTTCACCAGCTTCTGCTGGCTACTGGTGCCGCGGTCGGCGCCGGGGGTGACGGTCGAGCCCGCCGGGCGGGCCTTCGCCGGGTCCGGAGTGGGACACCTCCGGTTCGACGGCGTGGCCCTGGAACCGAACGCGCTGGTCGGTCGGCCCGGCCGTGCGCTGGCCGGGTTCGCCCGGCAGGTCGGCGTCGAGCGGCTGGCCGGTGCCCTCTGGTCCCGGGCCATCTGCCGCCGGCTGATGACCGGGCTCGGGGACTGGCTGCGGGCCCGGCCCGCCGCCGACGGCACGCTCTGGGAGCACCCGGCGGTCCGCGAGCGGTACGCCCGCTGCCTGGTCGCCCTGCGCCAACTCGACGCGTTGTGCGCGCCCCTGCTGGACGGGCCGCCCGGTCCACCGTCGACCGCCACCGGCATGGTGCTCAAGGTGGCCGCCGCCGAGACGGTCGAGACGATCGCCGCCGAGGCGGTGCACCTGCGTGGCGCGGACGCGTTCCGCGACGGCGGCGAGGCCGCGCTGCGTACCGAGGCGGCCATGTTCGGCATCGCCGGTGGTGCCACCGGGACGATGCTGGCCGGGCTCGCCGACCACGCGGACGACCTGCTCGGGAGCAGGCCATGAGCAGCGGGTACCGCCTATCCGGGATGCCGGGGTCGGTGGCGGTCGCACTGCCCGACGGGGTCTTCACCGCCTACGCGCCGATCGGGGACCCGGGGACGCCGGAGGGCCCGGCCGGGGACACCGGTCGGGGGCTGCCACCGTGGCGGGTCAGCGAACGGGTCGCCGCACGGCGGCTGCTGACCACGCTGATCGCCGCGGTGGCACCGGCCGGCACCGGCCGCCTCGCGGTGGGCAGCCGCCCGGGTGGGCAGCCGTACCTGCCGGGCCGCCCCGACCTCGAAGTCAGCCTGGCGCACTCCGGGGCGGTCGTCGCGGCGGCGGTGCACACCCGGGGCGGTGCGGTCGGGGTGGACGTGCAGGAGCCGTACCCGGTGGGTGACGCCCTGGTGCGGCGCTGCTGTCCGCAGGGCGTCGCCGCGCTGCTGCGACACGACCGGCCCACCCGCGACGCGGCGGTGGCCCGGATCTGGACGGTGCAGGAGTCCTGCGCCAAGGCCACCGGGCGCGGGCTGGGCATCCGGCCGTGGCGGATCCCGGTCGGCCCGGACCAGGAGCACGGCCGGTGGCGGCACCTGCGCTGGCGGACGCTGCCACCGACCGGCGGTACTCCGTGGAGCTGCGCCTGGGAGCCGATCGACGACAGGAAGGGAGCAACGCCGTGAGTTTGTACCAGTGGTTCCAGCGGAGCGTCACGCGGTCGCCGGAGGAGACGGCGCTGGAGGTGGGCGCGGCGGCGGTGACGTACCGGCAGCTCGACGAGATCGTCGCACACCTGGCCGGACGACTCTGCCACCCGACCGGCCGCCGGCCCGCCGCCGTCGGTCTGCTGGCCGCCCGGAGCCTGCCCGCGTACGCCGGCTATCTGGCCGCACTGCGGGTGGGGGCGGTCGTGGTGCCGCTCAACCCCACCTTCCCGACCTCCCGCAACGTGCAGTTGTGCCGGGGCGGCGGAGTCGAGGTCGTGGTGGTCGACGAGGCGGGTGCCACCGTCTCCGCCGACCTGTCGGCCCGGACCGGTGCCGTGCCGGTACGCCTCGACGACTCCCGGGACGCCGCACCGGTGCCGCCGATCGGGAGCGGACCGGACGACGTGGCGTACACCCTGTTCACCTCCGGCTCGACCGGCCGCCCGAAGGGTGTGCCGATCCGGCACCGCAACGTCGACGCCTACCTCGCGTACTGCCTCGACCGTTACCCGATCGGGCCCGGCGACCGGCTGTCGCAGAACTTCGACCTGACCTTCGACCCCTCGGTCTTCGACATGTTCGTCGCGTGGGGCAGTGGGGCGACGCTCGTCGTGCCGCAGCCCGACGAGGTGCTGACCCCGGTGCGCTTCGTCAACGAGCGGGGAATCACCGGCTGGTTCTCGGTGCCGTCGGTCGTCTCGCTGGCCCGTCGGATGCGGATGCTGTCGCCGGGTGCCATGCCGGGCCTGCGGTACAGCCTCTTCGCCGGCGAACCGCTGACGTGCGAGCAGGCGCGGGCGTGGGCCGAGGCCGCCCCGAACAGTGTGCTGGAGAACCTGTACGGCCCCACCGAGCTGACGGTGACCTGCACCGGTCACCGGTTGCCGGCCGACGTCGCCGACTGGCCGGTCACCTCGAACGGGACCGTGCCGATCGGCGAGGTGCACCCGCACCTGGACGCGATCCTGCGGTCCGAGACGGGCGCGATCGTCGGCGACGACGGCGAGCTCTGCGTACGCGGACCGCAGTGCTTCACCGGGTACGTCGACCCGGACGACGACACCGGCCGTTTCGTCGAGCACGACGGGCAGCGGTACTACCGCACCGGTGACCGGGTCCGCCGCGAGGACGGCGTACTGGTCCACCACGGACGCCTCGACGACCAGGTGAAGATGCACGGCTACCGGATCGAGCTGGGCGAGATCGAGATGGTCCTGCGCGGCCACCCGAATGTGCAGGACGCGGTGGTGCTGGCGCTCGGTTCGGGTGAGCGCACCTGCCTGGAGGCCGTCTACACCGGCACCGGGGGGATCGGGGAGGAGCTGCGGCAGCGCTGTGCCGACCGGCTGCCCGGATACATGGTGCCGAGTCGCATCCACCACGTACCCGCGCTGCCGACGAACGCCAACGGCAAGACCGACCGACGCCGGATAGCCGCCCTGGTCGACACGGCGGCCGGCGAGACGAGAGGAGCGCTGTGATGACCGACGTGTCGCGTCGGGTCGACACCGACCGGGGATTCCGGTCGGTCGCCGGCCGCTTCGCCACAGGGGTGGCGGTGGCCACCGCACGAGGTACGGACGGGCCGGTCGGCATGACCGTCAACTCGTTCACCACCGTGTCGTTGGACCCCCGGATGCTGCTGATCTGCCTCAGGCACGACTGCCGGCTGCTCGGGACGGTCCGCCGGACCGGCCGATTCGCGATCACGGTGCTCGCCGACGACCAACGCGACGAGGCGGCCTGGTTCGCCTCCCGGGGCCGTCCGGCGGGGACCGAGGGCTTCGCGGGCATCCCGCACGACCGGGAACGGACCACCGGCTGTCCGCTGCTCACCGACGGGGTCGCGTACTTCGGCTGTGAGGCGGTGCGTACCGACCCGGCCGGTGACCACATGGTGCTGATGGGTGTCGTCCGGTCGTCGGGCCTGTTGCGCCCGAAGCCGCCACTGCTCTTCGTGGACGGCCACTACGCCCGGGTAGCCGACGGAGTGCGGGCATGAGCGAGCGCAGCGAGCGAATCATCAGGCTCAGCACAAATGTCGGCCCGCAGCGCAGCGGAGGGACGACATGAGCGAACGCAGCGAGCGAATCATCAGGCTCAGCACAAATGTCGGCCCGCAGCGCAGCGGAGGGACGACATGAGCGAACGACGTGAGCGAATCATCAGGCTCGGTGGAAATGCCGGCCCGCAGCGCAGCGGAGGGACGACATGAGCGTCGGGGCGGCTCCTACGGATCTGCGGAATCTCAGCGTCCGTGCGGCGCGGGCGGGTGCGGACGCGATCCGCGAGGTGTGCGACCGGGGGGTGCGGTTGTCCCTCAAGGGCGGCGCGGCCCAGAACCCGGTCACCAGCGCGGACCACGCCAGCGAGCGGGCGATCCTGGGCCTGATCGCCCGGTCCCGGCCCCAGGACGCGGTACTGGCCGAGGAGTCCGGGTTGACCACCGGATGCTCGGGTCTGCGCTGGATCGTCGACCCGCTCGACGGCACGCTGAACTTCAGCCACGGCCTGAGCCGTTACGCGGTGAGCATCGCCGTGGCGGCGGACCGGGGCGACACCGGTGGGGTCGAGGGGCGTGGCACGGGTGACGGGGGTCGGGTGGTGGCCGCGACGATCCTCCAGCCGGCTACCGGCGCCTGCCTGATACTCGGCGGTGACGAGGTGCGTGACGGTCAGGACGCCCCGGTCACGGTGGACCGTGCCGCGGTGCCGGGGCACGCGCTCGTCGCGTTCGCGGTGCCCAACACGCCCGGTCCGCGCCGTCAGGCGTACCGGCTGTTGAGTCTGGTCGCGCCCCGCGTGGCCGATCTGCGCAACTCGGGCTCGACCGTCTGCGACCTGGCCGCCGTGGCGACCGGCGAGTTGGACGCCTTCGTCAGTTTCGACCCTGCGCCGTGGGACATCGCCGCCGGCACCGCCCTGATCGAGGCGACCGGTGGGACGAGCCGGCGCTGGCACCGGGCGGGCCGTCGCGTCTTCGCCACCGGCGCTCCGGCGGTGGTGGCGGCACTGGCGGACTGGCTGGGCCCGACCGGAGACGACCGTGCCGACGAGGAGGAGTGGCGAGATGACCAGCAGTCCTGATTTCCGACTCGCGTTGGTGGGGGCCGGCCGGATGGGCCGGCACCATCTGCGCGCGCTCACCGGCAACCCGACGGTGGCGGTCACCGCGGTGGTCGACCCGGTGCCGGCGGCCCGCGCCGTGGTCGCCGGCACCGGTCTGCCGGCGTACGCCTCGGTCGAGGATCTGCTCGCCGAGACGACACCCGACGGCCTGCTGGTGACGGCGCCGACCGGCCGACACGGCGCGCTGGTCGCCGCTGCGGCCAAGGCCGGGCTGCCGGTGCTCTGCGAGAAACCGGCCGGGCTGACCGCCGACGACGCGCGGGAGGCGGGCCGGGTGGCGGCCTCGGCCGGTGTTCCGTTCCAGGTGGCCTACTGGCGCCGTTTCGTGCCCGCGCTGCGCGAGTTGCGGGAGCGGATCGCGGCGGGCGAGCTGGGCGAGATCCTCTTCGTGGCGGCGTTGCAGTGGGACGGTGAACCGCCGGGGGCGGCCTTCCGCACCGGCAGCGGCGGAATCTTCGTCGACATGGGGGTGCACGAGTTCGACCAGGTCCAGTGGTTGACCGGGCAGCGGGTGGTCCGGGTCTGCGGGGAGGCCGCCGGGCCGGTGACCGACCCGGCGGTACGCGGGCACGACGTGGACAGCGCCCAGGCGTTGCTGGGCCTCTCCGGCGGTGCCACCGCGCTCGTCTCGTTGGGACGGCATCACCGGGGCGGCGACATGGCGAGTGTGGAGGTCTTCGGCACCCGTGACCACGTACGCCTGACCTTCCTCGACCCGGCCGACGGTGACGCCACGATGTACGCCGCCCTGGCTCGCCAGGCCGAGGACTTCGTGGACCTGGTACGCACCGGACGCTCCACCGGGGCGGGGACGGCGGATGCGGCGGCGGTGCTCGACGCTGCGTACCAGGCCAGCGCGGCGGTGGCCGTTCGCGGTGGGGCAGAGCCCGATCGGTGACTGTTTTCATCATCTGCTGGCCGCGTTAATACTCCCTCCCGGCGGGGACTGCGAAATCGAGGAATTGCTCACCGGCGTTGTCCTGCCGCAGGGAGAGAGAATTTATGCAATTCAATGTGCTCGGCCCATTGACATTAGCGACCAAAGCTGGTCCGCTTCCGATCAACGGGGCGAAACCTCGGTCCCTGCTCTCGATCCTGCTGATGAATCCCGGTCGGACGGTCGCCACCGGTCGCCTCATCGACGGTATCTGGCCGACGTCACCGCCCGCCTCGGCGCTGCACAACGTCCGGACCTACGTCCACCGGCTACGGCAGCTCCTCCAGCAGGTCGGGGACTCGGCCGACCGGCTGGTCCGCGACGGCACCGGCTACCGGTTGCGGGTCGAGGAGGACGAACTCGACCTGCTGCGGTTTCAGCGGTTCGTCGGTCAGGGACACCGGGCGGCCCGGGAGGAGCGCCTGGACATCGCCGTCGACCTGCTCGGCAAGGCCCTCGACCAGTGGCACGGACATCCGTTGGAGGATCTGCCGGATCTCGGCACCGACGTCGCCGCGTGCACCGTGGCACTACAGGAACAACGGCGGGCGGCGGTGACCGAGCTCATCGACGTACGGCTCCGACTGGGACAGCCCGCAGCGGTCATCCCGCAGTTGCGGCGGATGGTGGCCGAGGAGCCGTTCGACGAGCCCCGGCAGGCCCAACTCGTCGTCGCGCTCACGCTCGAAGGCCGGGTCGCGGAGGCGCTCGCCGCCTATCAGGAGGCACGACGGGTGATCGTCGACGAGTTGGGCGTCGATCCGGGTCCCACCCTCCAGGGTGCCCTACAGGTCGCGCTCGACGCGGACTCGGCCGAGGCCCGGCCGCCCGGCGGTTGGTCGGCGGTGATCGCGGGCGGACCGCCCCCGGTCGCTGTCGATCCACCGGCCGGTCGCCGGGCCCTGCCGATGAAGCCGCCCCGGCTGGTCGGACGGGTCGCCGCCGCCCACCAGTTGCGCGCCATCGCGGACACCCTCGGCGCCGACGAGCACGCGGCCGTCGTGCTCGTCACCGGCGCGCCGGGCGTCGGCAAGTCCAGCTTCGCCGTGGCCAACGGCTACGACCTGGCTGACCTCTTTCCCGACGGGCAACTCTTCGTCAGCTTCGACCACGCCGCCGGTACGCCCCGGAGCACCGCCGACCTGATGCGGGAACTGCTCGTCGAACTCGGCGTCGCCCTGACCGACGTGCCCGAGGACGTCCGGGAGCGGGCTGCGGTGCTGCGGTGCACGCTCGCCGATCGGCGACTGCTCCTGATCATCGACGACGTCGACTGCGCCCAGCAGGTACGGCCCCTGCTCCCGGGCGCCGGCCGGAGCCTGGTGCTGATCACCAGTCGACAGCGCCTGCTCGACCTCGACGTGGGGTGGCGGCTGAGTCTCGGGCCCCTGAGCCGGGTCGACGCGGTGCAACTGCTGGCGACCATCGCCGGTGAGCACCGGGTACGCGAACAGCCGGAGGTGTTCGGTCGGATCGCGGCGGCCTGCGACCAGTTGCCGTTGGCGCTGCGGATCGTGGGCAGCCGCATCGCCGACCAGCCCGGCATCGCCCTGCCCAGCTTCACCGAGCAGTTGGAACGGGAGGAGAACCGCCTGGAAGAACTCGCCGTCGGTGACATCTCGGTCCGCCACAGCCTCTCCGGCAGCTACCAGTCACTGACGCCCCAGGCGCGGGCCGCGCTCAACGCGCTGGCCAGCAGCGACCTGTTGATCACGCAGTCCAGCGCCGGGGACATCCTGCACCTGCCCCGACCGCAGGCCAACCGGGTGGTCGAGGACCTCGTGGCGCACAACCTGCTGGTGCCGGTCGACTCGGACGGCACCGGGCAGCGCTTCCACCTGCCCAACCTGCTGCGCATCTTCGCCCGGGAGTGCGCCGCCCCGCCCACTCAGTTCTCCCCGGCCGCCTGACCGGAACCCACCCGGCCGGTGCCGAGCGCATCGGCCAGCACCTCGACGAACCGGGTCAGCACCGCGCCGTCCGGCAGGTGGTCCGGGTTGATCTCGGTGACCGCCAGTCCGGCGAAGCGCGGGCTGCGCACCAGCGTGGCGAGGGTGGTCGACGCCTCGGCCAGCGTGAGTCCGGTCGGTTCCGGCACGTCGGCCAGCGGAGTCTCGACGAAGTCGAGCACGTCGACGTCGAAGTGCACCACGAACGACTCGGCGGCGGCCTCGGCGGCAGCGCACGCCCGTCGTCCCGCCGCGAGCGGATCGGCGTGCACCTCGTCCGCCGGCACGTACGTGATGCCCAGCTCGGCCACCAGGTCGTACTCGTGGTCCCCCGGGGGCAGCGAGTCTCCGTACACGACCACCCGGTCGGGAGTCAGCAGCGGCACGGCACCACCGACGGCGGCGACCTCGGGCCGGGTGCCGGGCAACCCCAGCATGTGTGCCAGACCCATCGCGTCCATGTTCCCGTTCGCCCTGGTCAACGGTGTGTACAGGTCCGGTCCACCGTCCACGTAGACCAGCGCCGCCGGTGCGCCGGCCCGGACGTGCCCGGCCACCAGCCCCAGGCTCACCGTGCAGTCACCACCGAGGACGAGCGGCAGTCGGGACCGGCGTACCGCCGCCTCGACCTGCTGCGCGACGCCCGTCGCGACCCGTGCCACCTCGGCCGCGTTCTGGCCGGTACGACGTGCGGGGTCGGGACGCCAGCGGGACGACGGCACGTCACCGAGGTCGTCGACCTCGCAGGTGCGCCGCAGCAGCCGGACCAGACCCGCCTCGCGCAGCGCGGCCGGCGCCTGCTCCACTCCGGGGGTGTGCGCGCCCGCGCTCGACGGTGCACCGATGACGTCCCATGCGGTGGTCATGCCTCATCATCACCCCACCGATGCGTCGCTGCCGGGCACCGGAGTGCCCGCGACGGGTGCGGATCCGGCGATCCGGCAGGCCAGGCCGGTGGTCCGAGCCACCCACTTTCCCGTGCTTTAGTACATCTGGTGGCTCCCGCACGGACACCGACGCCGCTTATCCTCCCGAGGTCTAACCCTCGGAGGCCGCGCACATGCAGCGAAGTAGAAGTACACGACTACTCACAATCCCGGGCGTACTGGTCACCGCCGCCGCGCTCACCCTCTCCAGTGGCACCGCCGCGTTCGCCGACCCGGTGCCCACGACGCCGTTCATCAGTGAGATCCACTACGACAACGTCGGCGCGGACGTCGGCGAGGCGATCGAGATCGAGGCGCCGGTCGGCTACGACCTGAGCGGCTGGCAGATCGTCCTCTACAACGGCGCGAACGGTGCGCCGTACAACACCAGGACGCTCAGCGGTGCCGTTCCGACGGCGGGCGTCGTCGTCGCGTCGTACCCGGTCGACGGCATCCAGAACGGTGCGCCCGACGGCGTCGCCCTGGTCAAGCCCGACGGCGGGGTCGCCGAGTTCCTCACCTACGAGGGCACCTTCACCGCGGTCGGCGGGCCGGCGAACGGCCGGACCGGTGTCGACATCGGCGTGGAGGAGACCGGGTCCACCCCGGTCGGCCACTCCCTCCAGAAGATCGACGGCACCTGGCGGCCCCCGGCGCCGCACAGCTTCGGGGTGCGCAACGGCGAATCCGGCCCCGGTCCGGACCCGGACCCGGACCCGCCGCTGGGCTGCACCGTCACGGTCGACCGCACCATCGCCGAGGTCCAGGGCACGGGCGACGCCACGCCGCTGGCCGGCACCCGGGTCACCGTCGAGGGCATCGTCACCGCCGACCACCGCACCGGTGGCTACAACGGCGTGTACGTGCAGACGGCGGGCAGCGGCGGGGAACGCACCGTCGCCGCCGGGACCGCCTCGGACGCGGTCTTCGTCTATCTGACCACGAACACCGCCAACCACCCGTCGGTCGCGATCGGCGACCGGGTCCGGGTCAGCGGCACGCCGAGCGAGTTCAACGGCCTCACCCAGCTCACCATCGCCGCCAAGAGCGACGTCCAGGTCTGTGAGCAGGGCGCACCGCTGCCCACTCCGGTCCCGGTGGAGCTGCCGCTGAGCGACGACGCCCGCGAGTCGGTCGAGTCGATGCTGGTCGCCCCGGTCGGCGCGTACGCCGTCTCCGAGGTCTACAACACCAACCGGTTCGGCGAGGTCGTCCTCACCGCCGGTGACAAGCCCGCCGCCACCCCCACCGACAAGGCCCGGCCCGGCTCGGAGACCGCCCGCCAGATCTCCGCCGACAACAAGGCGCGCCGGCTCCTGGTGGACGACGGCAAGACCACCAACCTGGCCAACGCCGGACTGCTCCCGCCGTACGTCTCCCCGGCCGCCCCGCTGCGGGTCGGCGACTCGGTCGAGGCGTTCGGTCCGTCGGTGCTGTCGTACGCCTTCAACGAGTGGCGTCTGCAGCCGACCCGTCCGGTCGACGCCGACACCCCGCCGGCCGACCGGACCACCTTCAAGTCCACCAACCCGCGTACCGCCGCTCCGGTCAACGTCGGTGGCGACCTGCGGGTGGCCAGCTTCAACGTGCTGAACTACTTCGTCCACTTCGGCGGTGACGCACGCGGTGCCGCGAACGAGGCGGCACTGGTCAAGCAGGAGGCGAAGATCGTCTCGGCGATCAGCGCACTCGGCGCCGACGTGGTCGCACTTCAGGAGATCGAGAACTCGGTCCGCTTCAACACCTCCGACCCGCAGCAGGCGCTCAAGCGGCTGGTCGCCGCTCTGAACACCGAGGACGGCGCGGGCACCTGGGACTACGTCCGCACCCCGACCGAGCTGCCGGGTGCCGCACAGCAGGACGTCATCACCACCGCGATCATCTTCAAGCCGGCCAAGGCCCAGCCGAAGGGTCCGTCGCGTTCGGTGAACGACGAGTCGGTCTGGTTCAACGCCCGCGAGCCGCTGGCGCAGACCTTCACCGGCGGTCCGCTCGACTTCACCGTGGTCGTCAACCACTTCAAGTCCAAGAGTGGCGCCGGCAGCGGTGACAACGCCGACGCCGGGGACGGTCAGGGTGGCTGGAACGGCGACCGGATCCGCCAGGCCACGGCGCTGGCCACCTTCGTCGACCAGGTGAAGGCCGACAGCGGCACCGACAACGTGCTGCTGCTGGGTGACTTCAACTCGTACACGCACGAGGACCCGATGCAGGTCCTCTACGCCAAGCAGTACGGCAACCTCAACGACACCGGTAAGACGAGCTACGTCTTCGGTGGCGAGTCCGGTTCGCTGGACCACGCCCTGGCCTCGCCGTCGCTTGCGGACCGGGTGACCGGCGTGGACGTCTGGCAGACCAACGCGGTCGAGTCGTACGCCTTCCAGTACGACGGTCTGGCCTCGTTCTTCGCGCCGGACCCGTACCGCGCCAGCGACCACAACCCGCTGATCGTCGGGCTCAACTCCGGGGCCGCCCCGGTGGACCTGCAACTGCTGACGATCAACGACTTCCACGGTCGGCTGGAGTCACCGGCCACCGTGAACGGTCAGCCGGTCGGCGGTGCCGCCCAGCTCGCCGGTCTGGTCAACCAGTTGCGGGCGCAGAACCCGAACACGGCGTTCGTCTCCGCCGGTGACAACATCGGCGCGTCCACCTTCATCTCGGCGATCGACGACGACAACCCGACGATCGACTTCCTCAACCAGGCCGGGCTGACCGCTTCGGCGGTGGGCAACCACGAGTTCGACCAGGGCATGACCGACCTGACCGACCGGGTGATGGAGCGGGCCGACTTCCCGATCCTGGGCGCCAACGTGTACCGGGGCGACACCCGGGCGCTGCCGGCGTACTCGGTCAGCAGCATCGGTGGGATCAAGGTCGGCTTCATCGGCGTGGTCACCGAGCAGACCGCGTCGCTGGTCAGCCCGGACGGCATCGCCGGCCTGACCTTCCGCGACCCGGCTGCCGAGGCGAACCTGGTCGCCGCCCAGCTCAAGGACGGCAACCCGGACAACGGCGAGGCGGACGTGGTGGTGCTGCTCACGCACGAGGGCGCCGCCACGGAGAACATCGACTCCCCCGAGGCCCTGGCGAACGACCCGGTCTTCGGCAAGTTCACCCGGGTCGACGCCACCATCGACGCCATCTTCAGCGGTCACACCCACCAGCCGTACGCCTTCGAGGTCCCGGTCCCGGGCACCGACAAGCTGCGTCCGGTGGTCCAGGCCGAGGACTACGGCAAGCGACTGGGCAAGGTCACGCTGACCTTCGACCCGCAGTCGGGTTCGGTCACCGCCGCCGACGCGTCGCTCGTCGACGTGGTCGGTGCGCCGCAGGACCCGGCGGTGGCCGAGATCGTCGCCGCCGCCAAGGTCAAGGCCCAGGAGCTGGGTCAGCGCAAGCTCGGTGAGATCACCGCCGACATCCGGCGGGCCTACACCGACGGCAACGAGGACCGGGGCAAGGAGTCGGCGCTGGGCAACTTCATCGCCGACGTGCAGCTCGCCGGCACCGCCGACGCCGGCCGGGGCGGGGCGCAGATCGCGTTCATGAACCCGGGCGGTCTGCGGGCCGACCTGCTGTACCGGACCGACGGCACGGTGAGCTACTCCGACGCCTTCTCGGTCCAACCGTTCTCCAACGACGTGGTCACCAAGTCCTACACCGGTGCCGAGATCAAGCAGGTGCTGGAGCAGCAGTGGCAGCCGGCGGGCGCGTCCCGTCCGGTGCTGTGGCTGGGTGTGTCGAAGGGCTTCAGCTACACCTACGACCCGGCCGCCGCGCAGGGCTCACGGATCACCTCGATGCAGCTCGACGGCGCGCCGATCGACCCGACCGGCACCTACCGGGTGACGGTGAACTCGTTCCTCGCCTCCGGCGGGGACAACTTCACCACCCTCGGTGGCGGCACCGACCGGGCCACCACCGGCGACAACGACCTCACCATGCTGGTGAACTACCTCGCCGCCAACTCGCCGGTCACCGCGGACACCACGCCGCGCTCGACCGTCGGGCAGGGCGACCCGGACTGGGACGTCACGGTGCAGGCCCGCAGCCAGTGCGTCGGCACCAACGCGTACGTCTCGGTCAGCGCCCAGAACGCCGACGACGTGGCACTGACCATCGAACTGGTCACCCCGTACGGCTCGCGCACGGTCACCGATGTGGCTCCGGGCAAGACCGCCTACCAGGCGTTCAACACCCGGGCCAAGACGGTGGCGGCCGGCACCTCGACGGTCAAGGTCACCGGTACCGTCAACGGCCAGCCCGTCACCACCCGGGTAGAGGCGCCGTTCCCCGCGCTCACCTGCGGTTAGTTCGTCTCGCGGTGGCGGTGCCTCCGGGTGCCGCCACCGCACCATCCCCCGTTCGACAGACATGAGCACCAAACGGAGCATCGAATGCACACAAGGAACCACAAGCGCCTGATCGCGGCCACTGCCGCCGGTGCGCTGCTGGCCGGGTCGGTGGCGCTGGCGTCGCCGGCCCTCGCCGAGCCGGTCGACAGCACCGACGTCCGCGTCACCGTCGACATCGAAGAGGTCAAGGAACCGGGCGTGCTCGCCCTCTCGGTCGCCGGCAACTCGGTGGCGCTCTCCGAGGACGGCTCGACCCTGCTGGTCCGCCAGTTCGTCGGCACCCTGCCGACGGTCACCGTCACCGACACCCGGACCGCCGACGAGGTGCCCGAGGGCTCCGCCTGGGCGGTGCTGGGCAGCGCCACCAACTTCGTCGGCAGCAGCGGCCAGGACCCGATCAGCGCCGGACATCTGGGCTGGAAGCCGCGCCTGGTGGACGGCGGCGACAGCGGCCTGGTCAGCGAGGGCGAAGAGGTCGTCACCGTGCTGGACGAGCCGACCCAGCCGGGCAACAACGTGGGTCTGGTCGACCAGGAACTGCTGATCTCGACGTTCGACTCGGGCGCGGTCACCGGTGACGCGTACTCCGTCAACGCCGGGCTGTTCCTGCGGACCCCGGCCGATGTGGCCGCCGGGTCGTACACCTCGACGCTGACCCTCTCCCTGTTCGAGTAGTGCCCTGGTCGGGGAGCCGCCTCGCGCGGCTCCCCCGGCCGCACCCCTACCGCCGAAGGGATCCCGCCATGTTCCGAACCTCGCCACCGCGAGCGCTGTCGCGGCTGCTCGCCGTGCTGGCCGTGGTGCTCGTCGCCACGCCGATCGCGCCGGCCGGTGCGATGGCGGAGCCGACCACCCCGACCGTCACCTGGGCGGTCCAGCCGGCCGACCGCAGCGGTCCGGACGGGCGGCGGTGGATCGAGCACACCCTCGACCCCGGTCAGGTCATGACCGAACACCTGGCGGTCCGCAACTTCAGCGACTCCTCGGTGGTCTTCTCCCTCAAGGCGGCCGACGGCTACCTCACCGACAAGGGCCGCTTCAACATGCTGCCCTCGAACGAGACCTCGGTGGACGGCGGCACCTGGATCGACGTGCAGGAGCAGGTCACCGTCGGCGCCAAGCAGACCAAGGTGGTCCCCTTCACCATCACCGTGCCGGAGAACGCCACCCCGGGCGACCACCCGGCGGGTATCGCGGCGACCGTCACCAGCACCGGCGGCACGGTCGCCGTGGAGAGCCGGGTCGGCTTCCGGGTGATGATGCGCGCCAGCGGCACGATCACCGCCAGCCTGGCCGTCGACGGGCTCAGCGCCACCTACACGCCCTCGTGGAACCCGTTCTCCGGCGGCACGGTCGAGGTCAGCTACACCGCCACCAACAACGGCAACGTCACGGTGACCGGCGGTGGCGACGTGGCCGTCCGCGAACTGTTCGGCCTGACCGGCCGGGAGACCCCGACCGAGGTCGACGAGATCCTGCCGGGCGGCCAGAAGACGTTCGGCGCCCGCGTCGACGGCGTGTGGGGGCTGGGCCGGATGCGGACCACCGTCGACCTCACCCCCGCCGTGCAGGGCGGCGACGCCACCGGCGCCGTGATCCGCCCCGCCTCGGCCACCGTCACCACGTGGAGCGTCCCGTGGGCGCAGCTCGTGCTCCTGCTGGTCGTCGGCGTACTCGTCGTCGCCGTTCGGACCGTGCTCCGGCGCCGTCGGCAGCGACTCGCGAACCTGCTCGCCACCGCCCGGGAAGAGGGCCGGGCCGAGGGCCGCAAGGCCACCGTCGGTTGACCGGCCACCCGGCGCCCGCCTCGGCGGGATGCCGGGTCAGCCGGTCGGCGGCTGGGCCAGGTCGGTCGGCAGCAACACCCGGAAGACCGTGTCGCCCGGCGTGCTCGTCACCCGGATGTCGCCGTGGTGCTTGTTGACCACGATCCGGTACGAGATGTCCAGCCCCAGACCGGTGCCCTCGCCGACCGGCTTGGTGGTGAAGAACGGCTCGAAGATGCGCGGTCGGACCTCCGCCGCGATACCCGGTCCGGTGTCCGCGATGTCGACGGCCAACTGGTCGTTGACCAGGGCGGTGCGGACGGTCAACGTGCCGCTGTCGGGCATCGCGCCGAGGGCGTTGTCGATGAGGTTGCTCCACACCTGGTTCAGCTCGGCCGCGTACGCGGGAATGGCCGGCAGGCTCCGGTCGTACTCCCGGACCACCCGCACCCCGGCCGGGACCTTCGCCTTGAACATCACCAGCGTGGCGTCGAGCAGCTCGTGCACGTCCACCACCTGGTAGGGCGCGCGGTCGAGCTGGGAGTACTGCTTGGCGGCGCCGACCAGCGTGGAGATCCGGATGGCGGCGTCGGCGATCTCCGCCATCAGCAGCTCGGTCTCCACGGCGTAGGTCAGCCAGCGCACCGCCGCCTCGACGTCCTCCGGCCCCACCGCCGCCTGGACCCGCTCCAGCCAGTCGACGTCCAGCCCGGCGCTGACCAGCGTCTCCGCCAACTGCCAGCCGGAGGTGAAGCCCTGCTCGTCGAACCAGTCGGTCAGCGCGTCCTCGGCGTCGCTGGCGGCCAGGGCGGACAGCGGCGCGGCCTTCGCCACCCGTTCGACCGCCTCCTCTTGGAGGCCGACGAGGGCGTGCAGCCGTCGGCCGTCGATCCGGCCGTCGGCGATCAACGCCAGTTTGTGCCGCATCGCGGCGATCCGCTCGCGCAGGCTGGAGGTGGCCCGCACCGCCGCGCTCGCCGGATTGTTCAGCTCGTGGGTCAGCCCGGCCGACAGCGAACCGAGGGCCAGCAGCCGCTCCCGCTCACCGACCAGCGTCTGAGTGTCCCGCATGCCGATGAACATGCCGTCCAGCAGGTGCATCGCCATCGGGAACCAGGACCGCACCGCGTGCGCGAACTGCTCCGCCGGGAGCACGAAGAACTCCGAGTCGGTCAACGCCCACATGCTGTTGCGATACTGCCGGGCGTCGCCCACGTACGCCTGGGTGGCACCGCCGTACGCGCCGCGCTGCGAGGTGCGGCTGATCTCCACCTCGTCGCCGTGCACCGTGCGGCAGAGGCGTACCGTGCCGTCGAGCAGGACGAAGAAGCACTCGGCCGGGTCGCTCTCCCCATAGACAAGCTCACCGCCGGCCCGCCGCTCGACCCGCCCCTGACTGGCCAGGAACGCCAACTGCTCGGCGTCGAGCGACTCGAACAGGAACAGCGTCCGCAGCTCGTCCTCGGTCAGCCGCTGCGGCTCCGCTCCGGCTGTTGGTCCGTCGGTGGTCATTGCGCCTCCAGGTAACGGTGCACCAGGGATACCGCCATCGCGCCCTCGCCGACGGCCGAGGCCACCCGCTTCACCGACGCCGCGCGCACGTCACCGGCGGCGAAGACCCCCGGCACGCTCGCCTCCAGGTGGTACGGGTCGCGCGGCAGCGACCAGCCGGCCGGCCGGCGCCCGGCGGCGACCAGGTCCGGCCCGGTCACCACGAAGCCCCGGTCGTCGCGGACCACCGTGCCGTCCAGCCAGCCGGTACGCGGTTCCGCGCCGATGAAGACGAACAGCCAGGAGGTGTCCACGTCCCGCTGCTCGCCGGTGCGGGTGTCGCGCAACGTCAGTTGTTGCAGGTGTTCGTCGCCGGCGGCGGAGACCACCTCGGTGTGCGGGTGCACGGTCACCTGCTCGATGCGGCCGAGCTGCTCGATCAGGTACTGCGACATCGAGGCGGTCAGGTCGGCGCCCCGGATCAGCAGGTGCACCCGCTGCGCGTACCGGGAGAAGTAGACCGCCGCCTGCCCCGCCGAGTTGGCCCCGCCGACGATGTAGACGTCCGCGCCGACGCAGCTCGGCGCCTCGCTGGACGCCGACCCGTAGAACACCCCCCGGCCGGTGAACTCGTCCAGGCCGGGTGCCGCCAGCATCCGGTACGACACGCCGGTGGCCAGCACCACCGAGTGCGCGGCCAGGCTCTGACCGTCACTGAACCGCAGCACCCGCGCCGAGCCGGCCTCGTCCAGGCCGACCACCTCACGGGTGCTGAGCAGCTCCGCGCCGAACTTGAGCGCCTGACGACGGGCCCGGTCGGTGAGCTGCGCGCCGGAGACACCGTCGGGGAAGCCGAGGTAGTTCTCGATCCGGCTGCTCTGCCCGGCCTGTCCACCGGTGGCCAGCCGCTCCACCAGCACCGTCCGCAGCCCCTCGGAGGCGCCGTACACCGCCGCGCCCAGCCCGGCCGGACCGCCACCGACCACGATCAGGTCGTAGAAATCGGCCGTCGGGGTGACGTTCAGACCGATCAGCCCGGCCAGCTCCGCCTCCGCCGGGGCCACCAGCGTCTTGCCGTCGCCGGTGACCACCAGCGGTACGTCGGCCTCGGTCACCCCCGCCGCCGCGAGCAGCCGCACCCCCTCGGGGTCGTCGACCAGCAGCCAGCGGTACGGCACCAGGTTGCGGGCGAGGAAGTCACGGATCGCGAAGGACTCGGCGGACCACCGGTGCCCGACCACGCGGATCTCGGTGGCCGCCGCGATCGGGCTCGCCGACCAGGCGTCCAGGAGCGAGTCGACCACCGGATAGAGCTTCTCCTCCGGCGGGTGCCAGGGCTTGAGCAGGTAGTGGTCGAGGTCGACCAGGTTGATCGCGTCGATCGCCGCACCGGTGTCCGCGTACGCGGTCAGCAGCACCCGACGGGCCGACGGGAACAGGTCCATCGCCGCTTCCAGGAACTCGATCCCGGTCATCTCCGGCATCCGGTAGTCGGCCAGCAGCAGGGCCACCTGTTCACCGCGCAGTTTGATCTCCCGCAGCGCCTCCAGCGCCTCCGGGCCGGCGTTGGCGCGCACCACCCGGTACCGGTCGCCGTAGCGACGCCGCAGGTCCCGGGCGACGGCCCGGGAGACCGCCGGGTCGTCGTCGACGGAGAGAATCACCGGGTTCGCCATGGGCCAATGAAAGCACGGCGGTGTGCCACCTCGGTTGCCCCCGAAACGCCCGCTGTTGCACGTGCCGTAGCGGCATGTGGTGGGGTCGGATCACCACACCACGCGAAAGGCGCTGCCTGCGATGTACCCCACACTCACACCTCCCCGGCAGGTCAAGATCGGTGATGCCGCCGCGTTCGCCGGGACCACCCCACGCGCCATCCGCCACTACCACGAGATCGGTCTGCTGCCAGAGCCCGAGCGCGGCGGGGACGGCCGCCGCCGCTACGGCTATGACGACATGACCCGCCTGCTGTGGATCCGCAAGATGGCTGATGCCGGTATCAGCCTGGACGACATACGGGCCGCCTTCGGCGGTGCCCGGGACGACGCCGGAGACGCTGCCCAGGACCACGCCCCTATCGAGTCGGTCCTGAGCAGGCTGGAGGAGACCTTGGCGGCGCAGGAGGCCGCCATCAAGCGTCGGCGCGCGGCTGTCCAGCGCCTACAGGCGGTGGGCAGCCCACTGGGGCTGCTCTCCGAACTGGTCACGGACCGGCTCAGCCACCTGCCCCCGGGCGCGTTGCGCCCCTCCGATCTCGACGCCCTGCTGATCACAGAACGGATCTTCGGGCCGCTGGGCGCCGCCATCCAGGCCGGCACGTTCATCGTGCTGGCCACCCACCCCGAACTGCGGGCCGAGGAGGACCGGCTTGAGGCCGCCGAGGCCGCCCTCGACGACGGCGTCGACCCCGACGACCCGCGCGTCGAAGAGCTCGCCGCACAGCGATGCGCTCACCTGATGGCCCTGAATCAGGCCATCGAGGCAGCCGGTCTCGACGCGGCCGAGGAAAAGATCTTCGAGACCTACGAGGCCGATCTGAAAGCGGAGGGCACAGAGATGAGTGCCGCCACAGCGATCACCAAGATGCCGTACGACTTCTCTCCTGCCCGGATGCGCTGCGTGGAGCTAGCCGGACGGCTCTTCGGCGAGGCCCTTGCCGACGCCCACTCCGCAGACAACTGATCGCCTGCGCCGTGCACTGACATCCAGCCCGGCGGGTGGGCACCCGGCATCGTCGCAAGTGCCTGCACCAGGTGCCACCCGCATACGGCCGCAGCGTGACGGAATGCGGTCCGCTGCGCCTCTATCCCGTAGACGGTAGGCCGGACCGTCGGCACGCGGGACTTCCTTGCGCCGGGAGCGCTCTGCATTCCGGCTCGGTCGACGTCAGTCCTCGTCGATCGGGCTGGGGCGGTTCTCGGCGATCCAGGCCCGGACATCCTTGCCATCCCAGACGCGGCCCATCTTCAACGTCACGACCGGGTCAGGGAATCCCTTGCGACCCACGATGATCGTGGCGCGCTGCTTGCTGATTCCACCAAGCAGATCACGGATCTCATCCAGCCCGAGCAGCTCCACAAACTGACGCTATGGCCTGCAGGAGTTGCACAATGAAAAAGAGGGTTAGACGCTTCCTTTGGGGGTTGTCTTTGTACACCCCCCGTGATGCCATGGATTCATGACGCGATTCGTCTCGTTCAAGGAGTGTCTGGCCGGCGTTGCTCTGACCCTCACGCGAAGGCACAGACCGGCGTGGAACCACATCCTCAAACGAGTGACCTGTCGGTGCGGACGGGATCTCCCCTGCCGAGTGCGGCACCGGGTGCCGATCAACCGGGGCCACTGGCCCGGGGAAACGTCGTGACTAGCCACGGGCCGGTTTTGCCGATCTGGACCTGCGCGGGGTGTGGTGCCCCCTGGCCCTGCCGCACGCGCCGCCAGGAGTTGCAGGCCGAGTACGCCAACGCACCGGCATCCCTGGCGCTCTACCTGGGCTCGTGCATGTTGGCGGCCAGTCGGGACATGGGGTGGGCTCCGGCCGGGCTGCTGCACCGAAGGTTCCTCGGGTGGCTGTCGTGACCACACCCCGCGCCGGTGAGCTGCTCCGGGTGGGACGTGAGGCCAGCGTGCAATTCCGACAGCCGATCCTGTTCCGCGTGATCCGGGTCCTGAACCGGACCACGTACGACGGGTGGATCTGGTTGGAGGGCTACCAGCTCAACGGCCGAGGAGATGCGGTCGACCGCCGGGCCATCTTCGTCCAACCGGCCGGACTGCGGACCGCACCGGCACCCGTGGCGGACCGGCGTTCGGGGCGGAAGAGGGTTTCCTCCAAGCCCTGCGGCGCGGCCTTCGTAGGGACAGCGGACCCGGGAACGCCGCCGTAGGCTTCCGCCATGCTGGCGTACCGCTCGATGGACATGGGGTGGGGTCGGCTGGCGTACCGCAGCATCGAGGGCGGGTCGGGCACGGAGGCCGCGCCGCCGATGGTGCTGGTGCACGGCGGCGGGGGCGATGGGACCACCTGGGACGCGCTGGCACCGACGTTCGCACGGCACCGCACCGTCCACGTGCCCGACCTGCGTGGCATGGGAAGCAGCGACCGGGTCGGACCGTATTCCCTCACGGTGCTGCGCGACGACCTGCTGGCACTGCTCGGCCGACTGGCCCTGGAACGGGTGGTCCTGGTCGGGCATTCGCTGGGTGCCGCCGTGGCACTGCTGGCCGCCGAGCGGGCACCGGAGCGGGTGACCGCCCTGGTGCTGGAGGAGTGCCCGCCGCCGGTGCCGCTCGGGATCATCGTTCCCACCGTTCTGCCGGAGAGCGCGCCGTACTACGACCGGGAGATCAGACCCTCGGTGCTGGCGGAGTTGAACGCTCCCGACCCGGCCCGCTGGTCGGCGTTGGCCAGCCTCTCGGTGCCCACGCTGATGCTGGCCGGTGGGCCGGGCAGCCACCTGCCGCAGGAGCCGATGGCCCGGATGGCCGAGAGCCTCCCCGCCGCGCGCCTGGTGACCGTCCCGACCGGCCACCACGTCCACGCGCAGGCACCCGATGTCTTCGTCGCCGCCGTCGAGTCCTTCCTCGCCGACCCGCCGACGGCCCGCGCCGAGCCGTCAGGCGCGTAGTCCTCGGAGCAGGATCTCGACGTACCGGTCCCGGTCGGCGTCGCCGCTCACCGTGACCGCGTGCTGGAGGCCGCAGAACAGCGCCCGGAGGTCGTCGGCGGTGATCTCCGGTCGGATCTCCCCGGCGTCGCGGGCACGGTGCAGAAGTCGGTCCACCGCTACGGTCAGCGCCCGGCCCAGTTCCCTGGTCTCCGGGCGGGCGGCGGCGGGTTCGGCCAGGACGGCGGCGAGCGCCGGGTCACCGAGCTGGTGGTCGAGGGCGGTCCGGAGCAGCCGGGCCATCTCGGCGGCGACGTCCGGCCCGGCGGCGGCCTGTTCGGCCGCGTCGACGAGCTGGGTGAACCGGTCGACGGCCAGCGCCTCCAGCAGGGCCTGCCGGCTGGGGAAGTGCCGATAGACGGTGCCGACGCCGACCCCGGCCGCCTTGGCGATCGTGTTCATCGGCAACTCCGCGTCACCTGCGGCCAGCCGCTCCCGGGCGGCGCGCAGCATCCGGGCGCGCACCCGGGCCGAGTCCGCGCGCAGGGGTTCGGCGTTCGTCGACGGCTCCGTGGACATCGCACGAGGATAATCCACCCGAGCAACAGCGGATAACTTATCCGTTCACGTGGTACGGTCGACACCCACGCAGCGGATAGATTATCCGTTGCGCTCGACCGGAGGTGCCCATGCCTGCCACCTGGACGTTCGACGACATCCCCGACCAGAGCGGCCGGACGGCGATCGTCACCGGCGCCAGCAGCGGACTCGGCCTGATCGCCGCCGGGCAGCTCGCCGCCCGGGGCGCGACCGTGATCATGGCCGTCCGCGACCCGGCCAAGGGCGAGCAGGCCCGCGCCGGCATGGCCGGCGATCTGGTCGTACGCCGGCTCGACCTCGCCGACCTCGACTCGGTGCGCGAGTTCGCCGCCGAGCTACGCGCCGAGGGCCGCCAGGTCGACCTGCTGCTCAACAACGCCGGGATCGCCAAGCAGGGCAACGAACGGTCCGCTCAGGGCTACGAGAGCGTGTTCGCCACCAACCACCTGGGTCACTTCGCCCTGACCGGCCTGCTGCTGGAGATCTTCCGGCCCGATCGGGACCCGAGGGTGGTCACCGTCGGCTCCGGCTTCTATCGACTGCTGCGCGGTGGACCCGACCTGGACGACCTGACCGACAGGGCGGGCATCGATCCGCCCGTGGCGTACATCCGGTCGAAGCAGGCCAACGCCCTCTTCGGCGTCGAACTCGACCGTCGACTGCGCCGCACCGGCAACCCGGTACGCAGCCTCCTCGCCCACCCCGGCATGGCCCGCACCCCGATGAACCGCAGGTACGACAGTGCCGGGGAATGGGCGGTGACCCGGATCGGTGGTCTGCTGCTCGCCCGTAGTTCCGAGAGCGGCACCCTCCCGCTCCTCTACGCCGCCACCGCCCCGACCGCCCAGACCGGCGTCTTCCACGGCCCGCCGCTGTTCCGGTGGGGCAACCGGGTGCACACTCGTCCGGTCGTGGCCCCCGCCGACGACCGGGCCCTGGCCGCACGGCTCTGGCAGGTCTCCGAGGAGGCGACCGGCGTGCGTTACCTCGACGCACCAAAGGTCGCCACTGCGCCGAACTGATCAGCCAGTCTTCTCCAGGGCGGCGCGGAACACCACCGTGACGCTGAACGTGGTGCCGTCGACCTGGTACGCGTAGCACCCCGGCCCGCCGACCGTGGTGGTGGCGGGCAGGTCGTTCTCCGGACGGACCAGCAGGGCGTGGTGCCCGTCGTCGCGCGGCTCCCCGAGGTAGGCGAACTCCGCACCGGCCGGGCCCGACCCGTCGATCCGGGCGGCCCGCACCAGCACCGGCCCGGCATAGCCGGAGCCGATCCACCGGACCTTCGTCGTGTACGTGCCGTCCTGTTTCCGGTCCATGGCCCGCAACTCCAGCACCCCGTCCCGGAAGTAGTCGGCGACCGGATAGAGCGGGCCGGGGCCGAGCACCCGACTCGCCTGGTCCGGGTGGGGCCAGGGCTGCGGCTCGGTGACCGGGCAGGCGTCCCCGGGTGCCACGGTGGGCAGCCGCAGCGGCGGGGCGACGAACTCGGTCGGCGTCGCTGCGGCAGCGGACTGCCCCGACGGAGCGCCCGACGGGTCCGGCGGCGGCGTGTCGTCGCATGCCACCACCGCCGAGAGGAGCGCGCCGACCAGTAGCCAGCCGATTCTCACCACCGTCACATTATCGACCGGCCACGATGGATACGCAGCCCCGCTCAGCCGAGACGGCCGGTCAGGCGGCGAGGGCCGAGACGGCCGCCGCCACGTAGAGGCACCCGCCGAGGCAGACCGCCGCACCGGCGATCGCCGGCATCCAGGCGGCCAGGCCGGCCATCAGCGCGCCCCGACCGGCCCGCCCGGCGATCAACGCCTGACCGCGGATGGTGAGTACGCCGACGCCGGTGAGGGTCAGCGCCATCCCGGCGCCGAACCCGAGCACGATCACCACTGCGCCCACGGAACGGCCGGTCAGTAGTCCGCTGACCAGGATCAGGAAGGCCGACGGCGAGGGCAGCAGCCCACCGGAGAGCCCGAGTGCGATCAGTCCCCGCCGCGACCACGGGTCGACCGGCTGTTCGTGGTGATGGTGGTGTTCCTCGCCGTGGTGGTGATGATGGTGGTGGTGCCCCCGCTTGGCGAGATGACGTCGGATCAGGTGCGCGCCGACACCGATCACCACGAGCCCGGCCAGCACCTGGAGTGCGGCGGTGAGGGTCCTGGTGCCGATCTCGGCGACGCCGCTCAACCCGGTCCAGAGCAGTGCCAGCACCAGGACGGAGAAGGTGTGCATCACCGCGACGATCACGCCGAGCCGGAGCGCGTCCCGGTAACGGCCGTGCGTACCGACCAGGTACGCGGCGGTGATGCTCTTGCCGTGCCCGGGTGCCACCGCGTGTGCGGCGCCGACACCGACCGCCACGACCAGGGCGACCCAGAACAGGGCCGCGTTGTCGAAGAGGGCGACCAGACGCTCGTCGAGCCCGTTGAGGTCGTTCATTGCGTACTCCGGTCACGTCGTCGGGTCAGGGCAACGAGCAGCACACCGAGCCCACCGGCGGCGACCACGCCGACGGCCAGCGCGGCGGCCGGGGCGGATCGGCCGCCCGAACGGGTGAAGTCGACCCGGTGGGTGCCGTCGGTGGCGGTGAACAGCGCCTCGGCCGGTGTCGCCGACTCGGCCCGCAGCACCGTGCGGTACGCCTGGTTGAGGTCGGTCAGCGCGGTCACCGTGATGTCGAGCGCGGTGACCGGGGCCGGACAGTCGAAGCGCAGCCGGGCTCCCTGCGCGAGCAGGGCGTCCAGCGGCTGGAGTTCCGCGCGGCACACCTGGCCCTGCTGGCTGACGGTGATTCGCTGGCGCAGGTAGTCCTGGACCGCGGTGGAGTCGCGAAGCTTCTGCTCGCCGGTCACCTGGGTGGTGACCGGGCCGGTGGTGGGGTCCTCGAACGCGCCGAGCGACTGGCCGAGTGCGACCCAGTCGTCCTCGGCGGGCTGCCAGGAGAGGTCGACCCGGGCACCGTCCACGGCGACCCGGGCCGTCGTGGGCGGCCCGAAGGGATGGGCGGCGGCGGGCACGCCGCCGCCGGTGACGACGGCCAGGGTCGCCGTGCCGGCCAGCAGCGCACCCGTGATGCAGCGGTGATTCATGGAACGCTCCGGAACACGCCGGGCCGTGGGGTTCCGCCCGCGCGGCCCCCACGGCCGGCGGCGGTCATTCGAACAGGGACAGGGTCAGAGTCGAGGTGTACGCACCGGCGGCCACGTCGGCCGGGGTGCGCAGGAACAGGTCGGCGTCGACCGAGTACGCCCCACCGGCGACCGCACCCGAGTCGAACGTGGAGACCAGCAGCTCCTGGTCGACCAGACCCACGTTGTTGCCCGGCTGCGTCGGCTCGTCCAGCACAGTGACGACCTCTTCACCCTCGCTGACCAGACCGGTGTCGCCACCGTCGACCAGGCGCGGCTTCCAGCCCAGGTGCCCGGCACCGATCGGCTCCTGACCGTCGGCCCCGGTGAAGTCGGTGGCACTACCGAGCACCGCCCACGCCGCACCCGAGGGCACCTCGTCGGCGGTCCGGGTGTCGGTCACCGTCACCGTCGGCAGACCACCCACGAACTGCCGCACCAGCAACGTCGACCCGTCCTCGGTCAACGCCACCGAGTCACCCGCGATCGACATCGCCAGCACACCCGGCTCCACGATCTCCTCGATGTCGACCGTCACCGACACGTCGCCGCTGGTGCCGGGCTCGGCCAGCGCCGGTGACGCCAGCGCCACCGACCCGGCCAGCAGCGCACCGGCGGCGACCGCCGCGAGCAGCCGCTCACGATTCCATGTGTTCATCCGTTACTCCGTCGATCTTCGCTGGGGCGGAACTGATGGCTTCGCCGGACGGTTTCGTCCGGCCGGGAGACGGTGGCGGCGCCGGGGAGGACGCCGCCACCGAGGTCGACTAGTCGCAGCTCGCCGCGTCGAACGGCACCTCGACCCGCATCGTCACCGGGTCGCCGTCGACCGTCCCGGTGACCTTGACCGTGGCGGTGCCGGCCGGCACGGACCTGGCCCGGCTGGTGAACGCCTGGCTGGCGGACTTGCCGGGGGCGACGTCGGAGACCTTCCGCGACCCGTACGGCGTCACCAGCTCGACGTCCAGCGGACCGGCGTCGGTGTTGCGGGCGGTGACCGATACGTGCGCGGTGGTGCCGACGCAGTGGGCGCGGGCCTGGACGTCGACCTTCCAGCCGGTCACCGAGATGGCCGGGCTGGTGATCTTCTGGTTCTTGCTGGTCAGGAACACCTCGTACGCGCTGCCCGCGTTGGCGCTGGTCGGCACGGTCAGCGCATAGGTGACCCGACCCAGCTCGTCGGCGGTCACGGTGGCGACGCGGTCCTCGTCCCGGCCGGTGTCACCGGTGCTGCCGGCAGCGCGCAGGTGGACGGCGACCTTCTCGGCCGGGTCGTAGCCGTACGCGGAGACCGCGACCGTGCCCTTCACGTCGACCGTGGTCCTGTCGACCGTGACCTGCTGCCCGACCGTGTTCTGCGGGGTACGCAGCTCGTTGACGGTCCGCTCGCCCTGATCGTTCTTGCGGATCAGGAACCCGTCGTGGTGCTGCCCGTTGGCGTAGCGCGACTCGTAGCGCAGCGTGCCCTGCTCGACGTCGATGAGCTGGTAGAGCTGGGTGTTCTGGCTGGTGCTGGTCACCTCGGCACCGTTGCCGGTCCAGTTCTGCCCGTTGTTGAGCTGGTACATCTTGCCGCCGGAGACGGACACCGCGTAGACCGTGCCGTCGTGGACGGCGGCGGAGCGACGGTTCGTGGCCACGTTGCCCCGGCCGTACGAATGGTCGTGGCCCTGGAGCACCAGGTCGACGCCGTACTTCTCGAACAGCGGGCCCCACTGGTTGCGGACCTGGGCGTTGTTGCGGCTGCCGGTGGTCGAGTAGACGGGGTGGTGGAAGGTCACCACCGTCCACTTGTTCGGGTTGTCCTTGAGGACTCCCTCCAGCCAGGCGGTCTGCGCGGCCATCAGGGCGGCGTTGCTCTGGTGGTTGGAGTCCAGGGCGACGAAGCGCACGCCCTGGTAGTCGAGGGAGTAGACGGTCTGCTTGAGCTCCGGGTTGCCCGGCCCGTTGTCCGGGTACGGGAACTGCGGCCGCCAGAACTGCGACAGCCCGCCGCTGTACTCGTGGTTACCCGGGACCGAGATGTTGTTGATCTGGCCGTCGATGAAGCCGCTGGCCTTGTACCACTGGCCCCACTGCTCCTCGCTGTTGGCGTGGTCGATGAGGTCACCGGCGTTGACGATCGCCTTGGCCTTCGGCCGGTCGGCGAACGCCTGCCGGAAGACGCGGGGCACGGCCGAGTCGATGTAGTTCTGGGCGTCGCCGTAGTAGATGAAGGAGAACGGCGCGAAGTCGGCGGCGGCGGTGGTGAAGTCGATCCACTCGCTCCAGTTGCTGCCGTCGCCGACGCGGTAGGTGTACCGGGTGTTCGGCGTGAGGCCGGTGAACTCGACGGTGTGGTAGGTCGAGGCGTACCCGAGCGAGGTGTTGACCGCCGTGCTGGCCAGCGCGGAGAGGCGGGTCACCGCGCCGGTGGGCGGTACGACGTCACCCAGGGCCCGTGGTGCTTCGAGGATCTCGGCGCGGGCCCACTCGGCCGGCGCCTCGGCCCGCCAGGTGACGCGCTGCGAGGTGGACGGTGTGGTGGTCGGGGTCAGGATGATGCGGTCCGGTACGGGGGAGGGCTTATGGATCTCAGCGGCGGGATGCTTGGGCGGCGGGGCGTCGCCGAAGGCGGAGGGGCTGATCGCCACACCACCGGCGATCAGGGCCGCGGCACCGATCGCCACGATCTTGGTCCGGCGCGCACCGCTGCGCCAGGGAGCCTTCTGGTCGGTCACGACTCTGGTCACCCTTCAATGAGGAGGCGGACGGCGGCGCCGGTCGTCCGTCACCTGCCGGCGCGCCGTGGCCATTCGCGCAGTCGTGCCCGACCGGGCGGCAACAAGATCCTTTCGAGCGGGTGAACAGTGGCCGCGAGGCCGCCGTGACCAGCAACTGTTGGCCCGCCGGCCATCCGCCCGACACCGATGTTCCGCCTGCGTTCAGCGTCCCCTTCGTACGCTCGGCCGCGTTATGACCGATCAGCACAGTGCCCCGCCCCACCCCGACCGGACCGGCCGTCGCCTGCGTACCGTCGCTGGCCTGCTCTGCACGGCGGTCCTGCTCGGCGCGCTGGTCGGCAGTTCCGCCCCGGCCGCCGTCGTGGTCAAGGACGAACACTTCATCAGTGCGCAGACCCCGGGGGTACTCGACATCGAGGGTGGCGAGTGCTTCGACGACCCGGTGCACCTGCCGGAGGCCGGCGAGGTGGTCGTCCGCTACCGGCCGTGCGCGTCGACGGCGGACAACCAGACGTACGGGTTCGTGCACGCCGACGACGACGCGGACTGGGCACCGACCGCGTTGGGTGAGTTCGCCTGGCGCGCCTGCCGGGACCTGTTCACCCGCACCTGGCCCGACGGGCAGGATCGGGACCTGCGCTTCTATCCGGTCCTGCCGACCGAGGAGACCTGGGCCGGCGGCGACCGGGACGTGATGTGCGTGGCCTATCGGCCCGGCGGCAGGCTGCCCGGCTCGTTGCTGCCCAGGTGGTGAGCGGAGACCGAGTCGAGCACCGCGTCCAGCGGGCGTGGCATCCGGTCCAGGTCGAGCGCCTGCACCATGAGCCGGGCGTACGCCTCCTTGCGGCCGGACCGGGTGCCGACGAACCGGTGCAGTTGGGCGGTCAACTCCCGTCCCTGCTGCGCGGGCTGTCGCTGGAACAGCCGGAAGGATCGCAGGTCCCCGACGGCGTCCAGGAACTCCTGCACCCCGTCGGTGCCGACGGCCCGGATCAACTCGTCCTCCAGGTCCCGTACGCAGACGTGGAACCCGAGTTCGGCGATCCGGGCGGTGGAGGCGGCGGTGGCGATGCCGGCCCGGTCGAGCCCGCGCTGGACGAAGCCCTCCTCGGCGACGTCGTAGAGGCCGGCCAGCCGTAGTCCGCGTCCCTGCGGGCCGAGCAGGACCAGGTGATGCCCGATGTTGGTGATCCCGCCCATCGGCAGCACCCGTACGCCCTCGGCGGCCAGGTCCCGACCGCGACGGAGGGCGAGCGCCTGCACGGCCGCCTGGTCGCTGGCGCCCTCGACCAGCAGCACGGCGCGGGCGTCACCCAGGGTGTCGATCGGGATCTTCACCCGCACCTCCTGACCCTCGGCACCATCATGCCGACCTGCGCCCGGGTGGCCCAGCGAGTTACCGCGCGGGGCCGGGGGTCAGGAGGCGAGTCGCCCGGTGGCCGGAGACGGCTCGGCGAGCCGGGTCGCCAGGTCGTCCAGGGAGAGCCCGAGCACCCTGGCCAGGGCGGCGACGGTGAAGTAGGCGGGCGAGGCGATCGCCCCGCGTTCGATCTTGCGCAGCGTGTCCAGCGAGATGCCGGCCTGGAGGGCGACGGCGGCGGCGCTCCGGCCGCCACGTGCCTGCTGGAGCAGGCGTCCCAGCGCCAGGCCACGGGCCCGCTCGTCCTCGGTCATCGGGGTACGCACCATGTGGCTATAGTAATCCTGGTATTAAAATACCAGGGCCGGGAGCGCACCGCCCCGCCCGCACGAACGACGAAGAGGTAGAGATGGTCGAGTTGAAGACCCCGGACGAGATCGCCGTGATGCGCGAGGCCGGACGGGTGGTGGCGACGGCGCTGGCCGCGACCCAGGCGGCGGCCACGGTCGGGACGTCCCTGCGGGAGTTGGACGAGATCGCCGCCACGGTGATCAGAGAGGCCGGGGCGAAGCCCTCGTTCCTGCACTACCACCCCCGGTCGGCCCCCGGCCCCTACCCGGCCGTCGTCTGCACCTCGGTCAACGACGCGGTGGTGCACGGCATCCCCACGTCGTACCGGCTCGCCGAGGGAGACGTGCTGAGCGTCGACTGCGGCGCCTACATCGACGGGCTGCACGGCGACTCGGCGGTGACCTTCATCGTCGGCACCGCCGACCCGGACGACCAGAGGCTCGTCGACGAGACCCGCCGGGCCCTGCACGCCGGCATCGCCGCCGCCACGCCCGGCGCCCGGATGGGCGACATCGCCCACGCCATCGGCACCGTCGGGCGGTCGTGCGGATTCGGCCTGATGGAGAACCACGGCGGCCACGGGATCGGTCGCGCCATGCACGAGGACCCGTTCGTGCCCAACGAGGGCAAGCCCGGTCGGGGCCTGCGGCTTCGGCCGGGACTGGTCCTCGCGCTCGAACCGATGTTCATCGCCGGCGGTAACGACATGTACCGGGTGGACCGGGACGGCTGGACGCTCCGGTCCGCCGACGGCAGCCGGGCCGCGCACTGGGAGCACACCATCGCGGTCACCGACGACGGGCCGGTGATCCTCACCGCCCTCTGAGAGCGGCATCCGCAGGCGACGTCAGGCGCTCGCCGCCTCCCCGGCGGCGAGGAACCTGACCCGGTCGGCCTCGGTGTCGATGTCACCGCCGTCGGCCACGTCGCCGACGGGCACGACCCGGATCTGCTCGACTCGTTCGCGCAGGTAGGGACGGGCACCCACGTCACCGACGGCCGAGGCGGCGACGCCCACCCAGTGCGCCCGGCCGAGCAGGACCGGATGACCGCGCCCGGTCTGGTAGCCCGCCATCGCGAGCACCTGCGGGGCGGCGAGACCGACGAGCCGGCGTACCGCCTCGGGGGTGATGCCCGGCATGTCGACCAGGAGCACCAGCGCGGCCACCGCCGAGGTAGGCATCACCGCGGCGAGACCGGCACGCAGGGACGACCCCATCCCGCCGGCCCAGTCCGGATTGACGACCACCGCCGCCCCGGTCAGATCGGCCCGAGCACCCACCGACTCCGCGTCGGCACCGAGCACCACGCTCACCGAGTCGCACCCGCCGGCACGCAGGGTGGCCACCGCACGCTCCACCAGCAGCCGGCCGTGCACCTCCACCAGCGCCTTCGGTCGCCCGTAGCGTCGGCCCGCGCCCGCCGCGAGCACCAGCCCGGCGACCGGGGCACCCGGCCCGGGATGCGTCACGTCCACCCGCCGACGTTAACACCGGTCGGACGGTTTTTCGGTGCCGCCATTGCGCGGTGGACCGATTTCGAATAGCTCCGGGGCAGCCGCCGCAGTACGCGCGAACCACCACGAACCTCAAAGTTTCCTCAAACACGCAGGTCGACACCGATGCACATTAACCAACGCCTTTAGTTTTGCCTCATCCGATCGGCAGGGCCCCTTCGCCGAACGCCTGCCAGCAGGCGATACGTGGCCCACGATGACTGGAAAACGAGGTGAAAGCCGCCCGGAGAACGCCCGGATCGACGCACCGCGCAGCCGAATTCATACAGATGTAGGAGGTCTGATGCATCGTCGCCTTTTGGTGTCGACAACTGTCGCAACAATGTGTGCCGTAACCCTGTTCGCGCCGTCTTCGTCGGCGGAGAACGTGAACGCCAACTGCGGCAATCTCCCCGGTAATCGATCCGACTCCGGTTGGACCGACTACGAGCAGCTCGGCAAGCGCCTCGACCAGATCGAGGCGACCAGCAACGGCCGGGTCGCCGTCGACGTCATCGGCACGTCCCACCGGGGCCGGGACATCTACACCGCGCGGGTCGGCACCGGTGACCGCGTACTCCTGATCACGAGCGAGATCCACGGCAACGAGAAGACCGGCACCGAGGCCCTGCTCCAGATGCTCAAGACCCTCGGGTCCAGTGGGAGCCCGCAGGCCAAGATGATCCGGGACAACCTGACCATCGTCGCCGTTCCGAAGTTCAACCCCGACGGTGCGGAGCTGAACCGTCGGCAGAACGACTTCCCGTGGACCGAGGTGGTCGAGAAGTTCCCGCAGCTTGCCGGCACGAACGCGCCGTACTACTACAGCAACGGCGCACGCGGCTTCGACGTCAACCGGGACTTCAGCGCGGACCTGACGGCCGAGCCCTCGCCCGCGACGCGGCCCTCCAACGAGACGCTGCCCGGCATGTACCTGACCAACGAGTCCCGTGCCCTGCGTGACCTCTACGTCAACCTGCGCGACGAGTTCGGCAAGGTCCACGCCTACGTGGATCTGCACCACATGGGCCCGTGCAACGAGAACATCGGGACCGACCAGTACGTCACGGTGGCGCTGGACTTCCCGCCGCTCGGTTCGGAGGTCGACGGCAACCCGAGGTACGCCGACTGGCCGCTGCTCGACCAGGACGCCTCCCGTCGGCACACGCTGGCCGCCGCCCTCGGCATGATGCAGCACGCGGGCAACGGCTCCGGTACGGGCTCGCCGTTCTTCGGTGGGGTCAGCCAGTACGTCCACTACCAGGTGTCGGACGGCTACAGCTTCGACCGCGACTACGCCGGGCAGGCCCGGTCGGCGTTCGCCCTCAACGGCAGCGCGAGCGTCCTGTTCGAGGTGCGCGGCCAGTCCCACGCCTGGGGCCAGAAGCAGAAGGGTCAGCTGACCAAAGCCGTCGAGGCCGGCATCGTCGGCATCGCCGAGCGGATGGCGGACCGGTCGGTCGACAGCCTGAACGGTGACGACTTCTACGAGCTGCCGAAGTACTGGTAGGCATCACCGCAGGTCGGTGACCGGGCGCATCCGGTCACCGAGCGGGCCCCCTCCCCGGTCGGGAAGGGGGCCCGTCGTCGTCACGGCCGGAGCGTCAGCCGATCGCGTACGCCCGGACGATCGTCACGTCGGTGTAGCCGCCGATGGTGTCGGTGACCCGCGCCCGCAGCGAGACCGCGCCGGACGTCGGGTTGCCCACCTGGGCGGTCCAGACGCCGTCGATCTTCTTGACCGACACCGAGCGCCAGGTCTTGCCGCCGTCGAAGGACGCCTTGGCGGTGACCGTCTTCACCTTCGGGTTCTTGCCCAGCTTGGCGTCCGGACCGGCCTTGGGGCGGCTCAGCTTCAACTGGACGTTCGTGCTGCCGCCGGCCTTGGCCCGGTTGTGCAGGTCAAGCCCGGTGGGCAGCATGGTGAGCGCGTAGACGGGCGCGGTCACCGAGGTGTTCGGCTTCGCCTTGAACCGGTACGTGACGCTGGTCTTCGGCGACAGCATCCCGGCCGGGAAGGTGATCTCCGGGTAGTACCGGCTCGCGTCGTTGGTGAGCGTGTACCACCCGCTCTTCTTGACCTTGTACTCAAGGCTGGTCATTTCCGACTCCCAGCCCCTGTCCTTCTTGGTCTTGACCGTCTTGCCGCCGAACTTCAGCGTCGCGGTCGCCTTGTCACCGCCCTCGACGCTGTCACGCGGGAAGCCCGGGTCGGCGAACATGTCGTTCAGCGAGTACGACAGCCAGCCGTAGTTGACCTGCGGCAGCCGGGTGGACGGCCCCCAGGCGGACCGGAAGAACCGCACGGTCTGCGACTTGCCCGCGCTGACCGTACGTGGGACGAGGTAGCTGCCGACGACCGGTGCGGAACCGTCCTTCGCCTCAGCACGGGCGTGCGCCCTGACGTACCACTTGCCGGCCGACAGGTGAAGCTTCGTCCGGTACGGCTGTTCGGTGTCGAACAGAAGTCCGTACATCTCGTCGCCGCAGGCACGGTCGGCCGGCTGCACCGCCAGGTTGCTGAGAGTTCCCGCCGACGGACCGCGCCGGCTCTCCACGTCGACCGTGCCGAGCGAGGACTGCGCGAAGGTCCGGGTCGGGCTGCTCGGAACGCCGGTCGTGCGGTACTTGACCACGTAGTGGGGTGACGCGCCGCTGTGGTCGACCCAGGACCGCATGGCGGCGAAGGCCAGCCGCTTCGACGAGTTGGGCACGACGTACAGCCCGCCGCCGAGGTCGGCGGCCCCCACGTGCTCGTACGAGGACTTGCCTACGGTGCAGATCCGGGCCATCGTCCGGATCTCCCGCCCGGCCGTGTCGATCGCCGGGCTGAGGCCGAGTGAGACCCGCTTGCCCTTGCGGGCGTCCACGGTGGTCTTGCTGGCCCCGGAGACCTTGACCGTGCGGGCACCGAGGGTCGAGGTCTCCCCGGTGCGGATCGAGGCGAGCACCGCGTAGGTGCCCTTCGGCAGCTTCTTGGCCTTGTTGGACGTGACCGAACGGCGCTCGCTGGTGGCGAGGTTGACCACGGTCGTGGTGACGGTGACCTTCTTGCCGTTGCGGTCCAGCGTGGTGACGGTCAGCGTGTTGGTCGCCGCGACCGCAGGTGCGCCGGCACCGAGCAGCAGCGCCGGCACCAGGGCCGACGCGACGGCGGCCCGGGTCATGACGCGGACACGCGAGGACGATCCGGGGCCGGAGGCGGCCCCGATGAGAGTGGAGAACAATCCAGGAACTCCCGTGAGTGGAAGCCGATCCCGCAGTACGACAACGGCGGGAAAGCTGATGCTAGATCACATTCGCCGCCCGCACCGTCCCCCCGACAGCCTTGTCAGGGCAGGCCGATCAGGTCGGCCATCCGGCGCATCTGGTGGTCGAAGTACTCGTCCCGTGCGGTGATCAGGCCGTCGAGCTGGCCGAAGAGTTCGAAGCTGACGGCACCGAAGCAGTGGATCCAGCCGACGGAGCCCCTGGCCAGCAGGGTTTCGGGCAGCCCGGCGAAGAGTCGATCCCGCACGGCGGCGAAGTCGGCGTGGACCGGACCGGGCAGTTCGTCCGGGCCCGGATCGGCCAGGACGCCGGCCGTGAAGCCGTCGAGCAGGATCCGGATCAGGGTGGTCGGGGTCCGGGACGCCGCCACGATGGTCTCCTGCGGTGCGGCGTACCCGGGGACCGGACTGCCGAACAGCAGGGCGTACTCGGCCGGGTGGGCCAGCGCCCAGCGGCGTACCGCATGACAGACGGCGAGCCATCGGCCGCGCAGGTCGGTGCGGGCGGTGACCTCGGCGTCGGCCCCCTCGGCCGCGTCGCCGAGTGCCTGGTAGCCGTCGAGGATCAGCGCGGTGAGCAGCTCGTCGCGGCTCGGGAAGTAGCGGTAGATCGCCGAGGAGACCATCCCCATGTCCCGGGCGACGGCACGCAGGGACAGGTTCGCCCCCTCTGCGGCGAGGTGGCGGCGGGCGATCGTCTTGATCTCGTTGATCATCTCGGCTCGGGCCCTGGCCCGGATGGTGGCGGCAGGCATGCCAGAGAGTGTCGCACACATTCGAGAGCACTGCTCTTGACGAAAGCCGTCGCCATGGGTGAGCATTGGTCTCAACAGAGAGCACTGCTCTCAATACGAGGGGAGACTTCGATGGCCGTTCACCTGATCGTCGGCGCCGGCATGGTCGGCTCGACCACCGCGCGACTGCTCGCCACGCGTGGCGAGCAGGTCCGGATCGTCAGCCGGTCCGGGCGGGGCCCGATCCACGCCCGGATCGAGCGGATCGCCGCCGACGCCACGGACGCCGACCGGCTCAGCGAGCTCGCGCAGGGCGCCACCGCCGTCTACAACTGCCTCAATCCGGCCTACCACCGCTGGCTCACCGACTGGCCGCCGATGGCCGACGCGCTGCTCACCGCCGCCGAGCGGTCCGGCGCGCCACTGGTGATCGCCGGCTGCCTCTACGGGTACGGCGAGGTCAGCGGGCCGATGACCGAACAGACTCCGCTCGCCGCCACGCACCCCAAGCTACGGATGCGCGCCGACATGTGGCGCGACGCCCTCGCCGCCCAGCGCGCCGGGCGCCTGCACGCCGCGACCGAGGTACGCGCCAGCGACTACCTCCAGGCGCAGTCGATCCTCACCCTCTTCCTCGGTCAGCCGCTGCTCGCCGGACGCCGTGCCGTCGTCCCCGCCCCGCTCGACGTGCCGCACACCTGGACCTCGATCAACGACGTGGCGGCCATGCTGGTCACCGCCGCCACCGACGAGCGGGCCTGGAACCGCCCCTGGCACGTGCCCAGTGCGGCGCCGATGACGATCCGGCAGCTCACCACCCGCCTCACCGAGCTGGCCGGGGTGCCCGCGCCGAAGCTCACCAGCATTCCCGCACCGGTCTTCCGGGCCGCCGGTCTCTTCGCCCCGATGCTGCGCGAGTTCCAGACCACGGCATACCAGTTCGCGCGGCCGTTCGTGCTGGACTCCTCGGCCGCCGCCACCACGTTCGGGCTGCGTCCCCAGCCCATCGACGAGGCGCTGCGCGAGGCGATCACGCTGCTGCGCGAAGCACCGGGTACGAGCGCCGGCACCGCTGCGCCCTTCCCGACCGCCGCCTGACGACGACACCGCATCTGACGAGCGCCGTCGGCTCGCCGCGTACCGCTGAGCTGCTCCCGCACCACGCCGAGACGCGAGAAGCGGTGGTCTGAGGACCACCGCTTCTCGCTGCTCCCGGCGCGGCCGGAGCCCTCCCGACCGTCAGGAGACCGGCAGGGTCTGCCGGGTCTCCGCGTCGCGGTCGACGCGACTGCGGGCGCGCACGCTCTCGGTCTTGAAGCGCAGGGCGGGACGTTCCACCAGGTGCCAGGAGGGTACGGCGAACGCCAGGGTGCCGAGGATGCTCAGCACGGTGTAGCCGAACATCCCGAACTCGGCGCCGCCGACCAGGGCGATGACCTGCTGCACCGGGAAGCCGTAGATGTAGAGGCCGTAGGTGTAGTCGTGCCGTCGGCTGATCCTGGACAGCTGCTTCGGCAGCGCCACCGCGGCGTAGAGCACCACGTAGGCGAAGGCCGGCAGGCCGACGGCGAAGAAGCCGCCCTTGAGCAGCGAGCCGGTCAGCACGACGCCGGCCAGTGCGGCCCACACGCCGTTGACCGGGATGCGGTGTGCGTAGAGACGTGCGGCCGTACCGAGCAGGAAGAGGAAGCCGAGCATCAGCGTCCAGTCGGCGGCGAAGGCACCGATCAGCGGGAACGGGCCGATCGCGCCGTGCTGCGGCGGGCGTGCGGTGATGGTCGGTCCGTTCAGGAAGTCCCACAGGACCAGCGCGTAGCAGATGACCGTCAACAGCAGGACGGCACGCGGCGACCGGCGCAGGACCGCGGTCATCATCAGCAGGGCCACCACGCCGTAGAACGCCAGGTCGTACCGGAGGGTCCAGAGCGAGCCGTCGAACGCGCTCGGACCTCCGCCGAGCCGCCCGTACGGGGTGTCGGCGAGCAGGCCGGAGATCGGGAACTGCTCCATCGACGCGAGGACGTTCGTGGTGACGTAGTCGAACGGGCCCTCCGGGTGTCCCCAGAAGCCATCGAGGCTGCCGTTCTCGTAGATCGCCACCAGCGGCGCGATGACGAAGGCCGTGACCAGCAGGCAGACCCACAGGCCGGGAAGCACCCGCAGCGCGCGGGCGCGGATGTACTGCGGCAGGGACGAGCGCAACGCGCTGTCGGTGATGAGGAACCCGGAGATCAGGAAGAAGCCGTAGAGGGACATCGTGCCGATGTCGCTCTGCCCCGCGAAGAGGCCCGTGCCGAGGTTTCCCACCCCGAACCCGATCGGCCCGGAGTGGGCGATGATCACACCGCACGCCATCGCCAGACGCAGCGCGCCGAACGCGTTGTGCCGGGCCGAGTATCTGTCTTGCAGCGTCGGCGAGCGCCCTTCGTTGAACCACGCCTGCACGTGAGGACTCCCTTGAGGACCAATCCGGACGGTGGTCGAGTCGTCGTGCCGACCGCCGCATGTGACACATGCAGTATCGGCACTTTTAAGCCTTATATTTTGATTTTCATGATTTGTCCACTCTGCACCGTTTTGCCGGGTCGTCGGGCGACCGGGCTGACGTCGGCGGACGGCCGGGCCGACCGGCGGGCAGCGGGCCTGCGGAGCAGGCCGCACCACGGCCGCCAGCGGCGGTCGTGGTCGACTCGCACCACGACCGCCGCTGGGCAGATGTCCGAGCAGACCGTCGACCACCGTCCACAGTGCCCCGCCGGTCGACGGACCGGCGCAGGCGCGGGTCACCTCCGGGCGGAGCCCGAACGCGGGGTGGCGACCTCGGCGGCGGGTACCCGGATGCTGTCCGGAATCGGCCGGCTCGTGTCGTACTCCTCGGGTCCACGAGGAGACGGCGAGATCAGAGGTCGTCCCGTGCCCACCGGTCGGGTGCCGACCAGGTGCGGGACCGCCCACGACGTTCGACTTCTCGTACGCGGCTCAGCATGGCACCGCCAAATCGGACAAGAAGGACTAAATGCCCCAGGTAGCCCGGAAGGCTGAATCCGCCGTGAGGGTCACGACAGGTGCCGCGCGGTGTGCCTCACCAGGAAGTCGTCCAGTCGTGGCGCGAGACGGCGCGCGTACGTGGCGGTCAGATGGTGCGCGTCTCGATAGACGAGCACCCCGTCGATCACGGCGGGACAGCGCTCGCTCGGACAGATCGCGTCGTTGAGGTCGGCCAGATGCACCTGCGCCACCGCAGCCGCAGCCCGCTCCTGCGGTACGCCCCAGACGAGTGCGGGCTGCCGAGGCTGGGCGCAGGCGCTGAGGCGTTCCCGGTTGGCGGAGACGCACTCGGCCATGTCCACCCTGAACGCCGGGGTGTCCCGGATGACCACCAGCGGTATGCCCGCCCCGGTCAGCTCCGACCAGGTCCGTGTCAGCGCCTCCGTCTGCGCGTCGGCCGTCGACGGCCCGGGTGCCGGCGTACTGCCGGCCACCAGCGGTATCTGGGTCACGCTGGAGACGATCAGCAGCCGGGGCCGTCGCTCACCCGTGAGCGCCGTCCGCAGTTCGCGGTTCCACTCCGTACAGCTCTCGTCGACCCGTCCGCCGACGACCGTCGGGGCGGTCATCAGCGAGCAGGCGGTCTTGATGTAGGTGACCAGGCGCCACCCGCGCTCCGACGCGACCTGCTGCAACGCCGGCACCCAGTGCGCCGCGTGCGAGTCGCCGGCCAGCGCGACCTCGACCCGCGAGTCCTGGTCGCCGTAGACGCACGTGCGCAGGCGCGACTCCTGCGCCTGCGTGACACAGTCGTCCCGATAGACGTCGGGCAGGTCGTCGCGGGCGGCCAGCGGGTCGGGCGTGATCCGGGCGAAGCGGTCCACCAGCGCCGGGTCCCCGCCCGGCGACGCCTGACCCACACCGGCGAACTGCGGCGGAACCGGAGCGGTCGGTGGCCGGACCGCGAGGCTCAGGCCGATGCCGGCCAGGACGGTCAGGCTGGTGGCGGCCAGTCCCATCCGCAGGGTGCGGGCCGGGGAGAACTGTGCGTACCGGAACGGGTTCTCCACCAGGTAGTGGGTCAGCACCGCCGGGAGCGCGGAGCAGACGATCATCGCCAGCCCGGCACCGGTCCCCAACGGACCCCAGCGCGCCTCCGCCACGACGAGCAAGGGCCAGTGCCAGAGATACCAGGAGTACGAGACCACCCCCACCGCTCGCGTCATCCGCATCTCCAGCAGCAGCGCGGGACCGTACCGCCCGGCACCCGGACCGGCCGCGATGACCGCCACCGCGCCGAGCGTGGGCAGCAGCGCGAGGTGTCCCGGATAGGCCGCGTCCGGCCCGATCAGCACGGCACCGAGAGCGATCATGAGCATGCCGGCCCAGCCGAGCGTGACCGCGGTCGGACGGGACAGCCGGGAGAGGTGGCCGCTCAGGATCGCCAGCGCACCACCCAGCGCCAGTTCCCACATCCGGGTGGTGGTGACCAGGTACGCCCGCGCGGGCTCGGCCTGGCTCAGGTACACCGACCAGGCCAGCGACGGTACGCCGACCAGGGCGATCGCCACGAGCACCGGGGTGGACGTCCGGTCGGCGAAGAACCGTCGACGGTGCCGCCCACAGACGTCCACCGGCGACCGCGCCTCGATCGACTGCGTCCGTCGACGCCCGAGCGCCACGGCGGCCAGCAGGAGCAGCGGCCAGAGCAGATAGAACTGTTCCTCCACCGCCAGTGACCAGAAGTGCTGGAGGATGCTCGGCGCCTCCTCCGACCGCAGGTAGTCGGTCGACTGCTCGACCAGCCGCCAGTTCATCGCGTAGACGGCGCTGGCGAGGGCGTCCCGGGCGGTCTCGGACCACCGGATCGGCGGCAGGAAGAGGTACGTGAGCAGCATGCTCGCCACGACGACGACGCTGGCGGCGGGCAGCAGCCGCTTGGCGCGCCGGACGTAGAAGGCGGTGATCGAGATCCCGCCGGTCCGGCGCAGTTCGTCGACGAGCAGCCCGGTGATCAGGAAGCCGGAGATGACGAAGAAGACGTCGACGGCAACGAAGGCGCCCGGCAGCGCGGCCACCCCGGCGTGCCCGACGAGCACCAGGACGAGCGCGAGGCCCCGCAGCCCTTCGATGTCCTCGCGGAACCGGCCCGACAGGATCGGCCCGGCTCGTTCCCCTACTCGTGTCATCTCCACCCCTCTCGGGGCGGAGCATAAAGGCAATAATGGGGCTTTTGACCGTTTTAGCTGGACCAGCTACGGCGCCTGGGGCTCACTGCCGTTCGGTGACGACCTCCTTGGAGCCCGGCACCACGTTGCGGGTGGCACGCAGGCTGGTGATCGTCACGACCGTCAGCACACCGATGATGACCAGCAACGACGCCACGGTCGGGATCTCCGGCACGCCTTCCCAGACGCCGTGCGCCCAGTGCAGACCGAGTTTGACGCCGATGAACGCCAGGATCACGGCGAGGCCGTAGCTGAGGTGGACCAGGCGGCTCAGCGCGGCGTGCAGCACGAAGTAGAGCGCCCGCAGACCCAGCAGCGCGAAGGCGTTGGTGGCGAAGACGAGGTACGGGTCCTCGGTGATGCCGTAGACCGCCGGGACCGAGTCCACCGCGAAGACCGCATCGGCGGCGAAGACCGCCACCACCACCAGCGCCAGCGGCGTGAGCGCACGCCGACCGTCGACCCGCACGACCATCTTGGTGCCGTGGTACTCCTGGACCACCGGCATGAACCGACGCAGCAGCCGCACCGACCGCATGTTGCCGATGTCCACCGTCTGCTCGTGCCCGGTGAACGCGTCGCGCAGCAGCTTCGCGGCGGTGAACAACAGGATCAACGCGAAGATCAGAAATGCGAAGTCCAGCGTCTGCAACGCCGCCGCGCCCAACGCGATGAAAATGCTCCGCAGCACCAGCGCGCCGGTGATGCCGAAGAGCAGCACCCGCTGCGCCAGCTCGGTCGGCACCGCGAACGCCGCCAACAACAGCATCGTGGCCACACGCTGGCCTGGCACTCGCAGCAGCCGGGCTGGATGCAGAACATGTCCGGCACCCAGTTGCGTAACGCCATGCTCAACCACGTCACGCGCGTCGCGACCTACTACCGGGGCAAGATCCATTCCTGGGACGTGGTGAACGAGGCGTTCGCCGACGGTGACAGTGGCGCCCGGCGCGACTCGAACCTGCAGCGCACCGGTAACGACTGGATCGAGGCGGCGTTCCGGGCCGCCCGGGCGGCGGACCCGGGCGCGAAGCTCTGCTACAACGACTACAACACCGACAACTGGAACTGGGCCAAGACCCAGGCCGTCTACCGGATGGTCCAGGACTTCAAGAACCGGGGCGTACCGATCGACTGCGTCGGGTTCCAGTCGCACTTCAACGCCCAGTCGGCGTACAACAGCAACTACCGCACCACGCTGTCCAGCTTCGCCGCGCTCGGCGTGGACGTGCAGATCACCGAGCTGGACATCGAGGGCTCCGGCACCTCGCAGGCCAACACCTACCGCAGTGTGGTCAACGACTGCCTCGCGGTCGCCCGCTGCACCGGCATCACGGTGTGGGGCATCCGGGACACCGACTCGTGGCGCTCCGGCGGCACCCCGCTGCTCTTCGACGGCAGCGGCAACAAGAAGGCCGCGTACACGGCCACCCTGGACGCGCTGAACAGCGCCGGTCCCGGAACCACCCCCACGCCCACCACGCCGGGGCCCACCAACCCTCCGTCCGGCTCCGCCAGCGAGATCGTGGGTTCGCAGTCCGGCCGGTGCGTCGACGTGCCCAACTCCTCGCGAGACAACGGCACCCGGGTCCAGCTCTACGACTGCAACAAGCAGACGAACCAGGCATGGACGTACGACAGCTCCACCAAGCAACTCCGCGTCTACGGCGACATGTGCCTCGACGCCGCCGGCACCGGCAACAGCGCCGCCGTCCAGATCTACGCCTGCCACAGCCAGACCAACCAGCAATGGAACATCAACACCAACGGCACCATCAGCGGCGTCCAATCCGGCCGCTGCCTCGACGCCTGGAACACCACCAACGGCGCCCAGATCCAGCTCTACGACTGCCACGGACAGACCAACCAGCAGTTCCGGCTGGTCTCCCTCGGCGGTCCCACCTCACCGCCGCCGACCACTCCGCCGCCGTCGGGTAACTGCTCGCTGCCCTCGTCGTACCGGTGGTCCTCGACGGGCGCGTTGGCGCAGCCGCGGTCGGGGTGGGTGTCGTTGAAGGACTTCACCCACGCCCCCTACAACGGCCAGCTGTTGTAGGAGATCGACAGGTCGCGGGCGTAGCTGGTGTTGTCCGGTTCCAGTTCGTACCTGCGTTGATCGATGGACAGGGCGGTGGTGAAGATGCTGCGGGCGTCGGCCGAGCGGCCGTGGTCGCGGGCGAGTACGCCGAGGGCGTCGCCGGCGGCGCTGAGCTGGGCCTGGACAGCGATAGGCAGGTCGGCGACGCGGTCGGCGGTGAGCAGCGCGGTGTGGGCGCGGCCCAGACTGTCAAGCAGGCTGACACGCACCCGCTGCGCTGGCTGCTGAACGGCCATGGGCATCCGTTGATCGGTTGGCCTGGTCTGGTCGGTGCAGCGCTGCACCAAGTCGGCGTATCTGGTGGCGAGAGCGGCCACAGCGATGCCGTTGACGGCCGGGGTAGCGGCCAGCCGGATCAACACGTCGAGGGCCCGCTCGACCTGAGCGTCGGAGCGTAGGGTCAGCACGGCGGTCAGTAACCTCAAACCGTGGTCGTCGTGTTCGCCCAAGAGTCTGGCGACGAGGGCTTCACCGAGACGGTCGGGGCGCAGCGGATTCCACCGGTCCGGCCCGTCGTACAGGTCGCGGAGCCACCGATCGATCTGACGCCTTGAGGGCGCAGGGGTAGCGTCGGCCACCAGGTCCAGTAACGCTGAGGCTTCGGCGTCGTCGCGGGCTCCCGCCAGGGTGGACAAGGCCACGCACAGACGCGCCGTCCGCTGGTCGAGTTCTGGCATTCGCTGGTACCAGCGCCGCGCTTCATGGTCGAGGGCCCTATCCACCGGAGGCCGCTGCCCAGATCGCCAGTGTGGCCCGGACAAGGCCGCGTCGAACGCCTCCAGCAACACATCCAGCGGACGGCCGTAGCGCGGGTCGGACAGGTCCACCTCCACCGACGGAACGGCCCAACCCGGACCGTTCCAGGTGCGGCCGAACGCGGCCAGCCCGGCAGCGAACAACATGTCCCGTTGCGGGCCGGTCAGGTCGGCCACTGCGGTAGAGGTGTCAACGGCATTGTCCAACGCGCTGAGCGTGGCACCGGTAGCGGCCTCGGCCAAAGGCGCCAACGCCTGCCCGGCCAACGCCCCGGCGGAAGGACGGCCAAGCAGCAGCAGACGCACCGGCGCCAACGGCGACGCCGACCGGGCCAGCGCGGCGAGCCGAGCGGCCAACGCAACCGCGTCACGTTCCTCGACGTAATCCACGACCAGCAACCGGGGCATGGCCAGCTTGTCGACGCCTCTGTCATCGGCAGGCAGCAACCCAGCCACCCACCCACGTGCCCGCTGCGCCCGGCACGCCTCGACCGCGAAGCGCGTCTTGCCGGTGCCGCCACCGGCGTCGATGTAGCGCACCGACAACCGCTCAGGACGATCGCACCAGTCGGTGACAGTCGTCAGGATTTCGGCCCGGAACAGGTAGTCCACAACGGCGAACTCAGGACGCAGGATCGTCGAGGGCTGGCCCGTACCAGGCCGTATGTCTGCGTGAGTCCAGGGCTGATCGACCAGTTCGTTGGCATCGTCGACCGGCAGCACAGCATGCCAGCCGGCTCGATCGGCCAACACCGCCGCAGCGCCCGCCACGGCGACCTGCTCGCCGTACGCGGTCAGATCATCCGGCACACCCGGCCCGCCCGACAGCAGGGCAGAAATCGGCGCGGCCCAGCCGCCGAGGTCGCTGTAGCGGTCACGGGTAGCGGTGACCACGCCCACCACCGCCCTCCGCGTCGGACACACCAACGGTGCCCCCGACAGCCCCGGGACGGCCTGCCCCGCCTTCAGCTGGAAGAACTCGTCACCGGTAACACCTTCAAACGCAAAGGACGCCGGTGCCCCCACCGGCTTCACACCCTCCTCCCGCGGCGGGAACCCGAACGCATGACACTGTCCATCCAACGGCTGCCCTCCGGCCAGCCACACACACGGATGAGTGTCAACCCACGCGGCAGTGTGACGCAGCCGCAGCAAGGCCAGGTCCGGGAACGGCCACAACGCTGTATCTACCGGCGGCACCGACCGGGCACCCACATCCGCAACCACCGCAGCGACACCGACACCCCCATCGGCGGGCACCACCACGACCCGATCAAGGGCCACGCCGCTGGCATCGTCGTAGACAACGTGCGCGGCGGTCAGCACCCAACCAGGCGCGACGAAGAACCCCGCACCCCGCACCGCCCGATCCTCGACATGCTCGACTCGGACGACGTGGCGGCGTAGGTGCCGCGAGTCGACACGCGTGCGCATCTGCCTGCCCCCGGCTCTCAGGTCGACTCGGTCCGCTTCCAGGTAAGGGTGACCGTCAAGCTCGCCTCACCGTCAGCCTCGACGAGCAGGCCGGTCAGCTTGCCAGCCTTGGCCGTCAACGCCAGCCCGAACTCAACACTCGCCTCCGACGGCTTGACCCTCTCCCACACCTGCCCCAACTCCCCGGCGATAGCCTCAACCGTGTCCCGGACACCATCGAACGACAACGCCCGATCCACGGCGACGTTCTGCGGACCACCACCCTCGGCGAGCTTGACGAAGAACTCCGACCCACCCGCCTCAACCCGCGCCACCTGTCCCGCCCGCACCCACAGCCCCTTCCAGTCCGCCGTACCGGCACGTAACCACCCCACGTCCAACGTGGTAGCGCGGCACGAGAAGTCTCGTTCGGCCACACCCAGCACGCAACTTCCGCACCAGCCATGGTCAGAACTACGACAGCAGTTTCACGTCAGACCACTCATCCGCTCATCGGCAGATCCGGATGCCCCCAAGGCCTCGACGAGATCGTCGTCATTGGTGGCGGCCCCAGGCCCACCACCTCGCACCACAACGCAAAGCCGCGCCGGTCCGACTCGACGGCAAGATGCGGAACTGCGGCCTCAACCACCCCGCCCTCCACGCATTCGATCAATTTCGTGGATTGATTGAGGAAGGGTGGAAGTTCGGCATCGTCAAGCTCGCACGGACCCGACCGGACGCCCCCGGACAGTCCGACACGCAGGGGATGCTCGTCGCACGAGCAGCCACCGAGCAGCCAACCGTCCCTCATGGACAGAAACAGACAAGGCCCTGACCGCCGTTATGGCAGGTCAGAGCCTTGTCGATCTTGTGCGCCCGAAGGGACTCGAACCCCTAACCTTCTGATCCGTAGTCAGATGCTCTATCCGTTGAGCTACGGGCGCTGGTGCTCGGCCAGTCTACACACCCGGCCTTCGCGCGGAGACTCCGGGATTCGAACCCGGGAGGGGCTTTAAGACCCCAACCGCATTAGCAGTGCGGCGCCATAGACCAGACTAGGCGAAGTCTCCCTGGTGGCCCGCAGACCACCGCGCCCGAGGATACAGGCCCCGCCCGTCCGGGGGCAAAGCGACTACCGGAACCCGCCGCCCCGCAGACCGGCGAGGGGATTCTTGCGCTGTGCGTCGCCGTGATCGCGACTACGCTCCATCGACATGCAGGAGGAGTCGCCACGCGAGCATGACCACCCGGAACCTGCTCGGGAAGCGCGCCGCCGCTTGCCGAAGGCGACGTTCACAGCGCCTCCGGCTCCGGCGCCCCCGAGCGACGCGGAGCCGGAGGAGGGCGAGGGCGGGCGTCGACCTCGTCAGGCGAAGGCCGCGCCGGGTCTGATCTTCCAGCCGCCGCCCGTTGCCGAGCAGCCGGTGCCCCGTCAGACTCGTCCCGCTTCGTCCAGGACACCGTTCACCCCCACGCCTCCGGCCGCTCCGGCACCCCCCGCCGATGCCGGACCGGCACCCGCGGCCGGTCCGGCATCGGCGGGAAGCCAACCGGCCCAAAGGGGAGCCGACGGTCCGGACGGCGCGTCTTCGGACACCCCTGCGCCGTCGCGTCGGAGGGCCGCCGCTAAGAAGGCACCTCGATCGAGACCTGAGCCGACCGGGCCGGAATCGGGCGCCACCGGTCCCGCCGATTCCTCTGCCGCTGGGGCAGCGACCGCCGGGCCGTCGACCGGTAGCGGGCAGCACGACGCGACGGACACTCCCTCGGACAGGACCGAGCAGCACGACGCGACCGGAACGCCGTCGAGCAGCGATGGGCAGAACGACGCGACTGCGACTGCGGCGACGCAGCCGGCTCCGGCCCGGAAGACGGCCAGAAAGGCCACGCCGAGAAAGGCCACGCCGGCTGCGGCTGCTTCCGCCGAGGCCACCCCGGTGAAGAAGACGGCGAGGAAGGCGGCGGCGAAGGCCGCACCCGGCCGGAAGTCCGCGACGAAGGCGACCGGGGTCACCGCCGCCGGTGGGATCACAGCTGCCGCCGTGGTCGGAGCGGACGACGCCGTGCCCCAGGCCGAGGAGACCGCCTCGGCCCGCACCGACACCTCCCCAGCAGAGCAGACCACTGAGCCGACCCCGGCCGAGGCAACCCCCACACCGACCCTGGCCGGGCCTACCCCCACACCGAACGCCGCGGAGCCGACCCCAGTCGGGCCGACCCCCACACCGAACGCCGCCGAGCCGACCCCGGCCGAGCCGACCCTGCCACCGAACGCCGCAGCACAGACCGGCGCCGACCCGAGCGATCCGACCGAGCCGGATCCGAGCCGGCCGGGCTCCGTCGAGACGACCCGGCCCGAGCCGGCCCCGGGCAAGCCGACCCCGACCGCACCCGAGCCGCGCCCGCAGACCGCACCAGAACCAGCACCGCTCGACGCGATCGAAGCGGGGCTCGTCGGGCGTACGCCGGATCTGCGGATGCTCGTGTCGCGGTTGCTGGAGCACCCGGGATACGCACCGGAGCTGCTCGCCCTGACGGCCGTCGAGGCGCTCGGGCCGGGGGCGGCGGCGTGGGCGCGGCGGCTGCGGCAGAGGTACCCGGAGGCGGACGGCGACGGTCTGGCCCGGCTGGCCGACCGACGGTTCGTCCGGCAGGCGGGGGTCGGCGGGGCGACCGCCGCGCTAGCGGGTGTGTTCGCGCCGGTGGTGGAGTTGGTGGCGGTGCTCTGGACGCAGGCGAGCCTGGTGCTGCACCTGGCTGCGGCGTACGGCCGTGATCCGGCGGATCCGGAGCGGGCGGTGGAGCTGCTGGTGTTGGCGCAGGTGCATCCGGACGAGGCGAGTGCGCGGTCGGCGCTGGCGGCGGCGCGGACGGCGGACGGGCCGGGCGAGCAGCCGGGGCCACGGGCCGCCGAGGCGGCCTGGCGGCTGGCGGCGCCGCTGGCCGCGCAGGCGGGCGGCTGGTTGGCGTTGCGGTGGGCGTCCAGGTTGCTGCCCGGCGCGGCGGTGGTGACGGCGGCGGTCGGTGACTCGGCGGCGGCGCAGCGGCTGTCCTCCCGCGCGGTCGCCGCCTATCGCCCGACGCGACGTCGCTGACCACGGCCTGCCGGACCCCCGCTGACCACGGCTTGCCGGGCCCAACGGCCGCCCGCGTCCCCGACCGAGGCCAGCCCCACCATCCGGGAGCGCGACCGCCACCGGGCCAGGGACCTGCGCGGTCGGAGCGGAAGCGCGACCGGCGACCGGCACCGGGCCGGGGTCTGCGCGGTCAGAGCCAGTCGAACCATTCTCGGGGCAGCAGGCTGTAGCCGACGAAAGCGAAGATGTCGAGCAGGGCGTGCGCCACGATCAACGGCATCACCCGGCGGGTACGCAGGTAAAAGAGGCTGAACACGACGCCCATGACCGCGTTGCCGATGAACGCGCCGAAGCCCTGGTAGAGGTGGTAGGAGGCACGGAGAAGGGCGCTGGTGGCGATGATCGCGCCGACTCGCCACTGGAGCTGCCGTAGCCGGGTCATCAGGTAGCCGACCACGATCACCTCTTCCAGGATCGAGTTCTGGAAGGCGGCGAGGATCAGCACCGGCACGGTCCACCAGAGGTCGGGCAGCGCGGCCGGCACCACGGTGGCGTTGATGCCGAGTTGGGCTGCCGCCCAGAACAGCACCAGGCCGGGGAGCCCGATCAGTGCCGCCAGCCCGGCTCCCTGGGCGATGTCGGCCCAGGGTCGTCGGGCGTCCAGGCCGAGGGTGCGTACCGGGTCGCCGGGGTCGCGGGTGAGCAGGTGTACGGCGAGCAGCACCGGCAGCAGCGCGAAGACGATGCCGAGCAACTGGTACGTGAGGTCGAGGTACGGCCGGGCCGACGCGGAGGTGTTCAGCGCGGCGGTCTGCCGGGAGAGTCCGCCCTCGGCGGTCAGCTTCGCGATGATCGAGACGGTGGCGTAGACGGCCGACTGGCCGAGCGAGAGGCCGAGCACGAGCATCGTCTCGGTGCCGAGTGTCCGACGGGACGTCGGGCTGGTCAGCTCTGCGGTCACCGCACCACTGTGCCCGACCGTCTGCCCTGGTGGCATCCGGGTGTCACTGAGCGCGCCTCACGTCGGATCGCACATTCTGTGCGACCCACATGCACGCTCCGTGGACATTCTATCGGTGTTCCCGATCCCCGCCGGCAGAAGAAGGAGCGCTCCCAGGTGGACAACTTCGCGCGGCTGCTGAAGGAGAGCTGGGCCCTGGTCGAGGAGGATCGGGCCCGGTTGACGGACCACTTCTACGCGCGGGTCTTTCTCCTCGACCCGGAGCTGCGCAAGCTGTTCCCGGTGCAGATGTCCGGGCAGGGTGACCGGCTCCTCGAAGCGATCATCGCGGCGATCCACACCGTGGACGACCCGGAGGGGTTCGACGAGTTCCTGCGGGCGCTGGGCAGGGACCACCGCAAGTACCACGTCGACGCGGCGCACTACGACACGATGGGTGTCGCGTTGTTGGACGCGTTGCGTAGCACCGCCGGGGACGGCTGGAACCTGGAGTACGACCAGGCGTGGCGGGACGCGTACGCGGCGATCGCCGAGAAGATGCTGGCCGGGGCGGCGGCGGACGACAACCCGCCGTTCTGGCACGCGGAGGTGCTGACCCACCGGCGGTACGGCTCGGACACCGCCGTCTTCACCTGCCGCGCGTTGCAACATCCGCTGTCCTGGAAGGCCGGCCAGTACGTCAGCGTGGAGGCGCCCCGGCACCATCCCCGGGTGTGGCGGACGTACTCGGTGGCGAACGCTCCGAACGACGACAACGTGCTGGAGTTCCACGTGCGTACGCCGCCGGAGGCGGCCGGCTGGGTCTCGGGTGCGCTGGTCCGCCGGATCAAGCCGGGTGACCTGCTGCGGGTGGCCGCGCCGATGGGGTCGATGACGTTGGACCGCGCGTCGGAGCGGGACATCCTCTGTGTCGCCGGTGGGGTCGGGCTGGCGCCGGTGAAGGCCCTGGTGGAGGAGTTGGCCGGCTACAACCGGGCGCGCTGGGTGCACGTCTTCTACGGTGCCCGTACCGAGGCGGACCTGTACGGTCTCGACCAGTTGCGGGAGCTGGTGGCGGCACATCCGTGGCTGTCGGTGACGCCGGCGTGCAGCGACGACCCTGACTTCGACGGCGAGCAGGGTGACATCTCCGAGGTGGTGGCCCGCTACGGGCCGTGGACCGCGCACGACTGCTACGTCTCCGGTTCCGCCTCGATGGTCCGGTCGACGTTGCGGGTGCTCGCCGCCGACGACGTCCCGCCTCAGCAGACCAGGTACGACACCTTCGGCAACCTGTAGAGCTTTTCTCCCCCCGAGCCGGGGCGCGTGCCCCTGCCCCCTGGGGCACGCGCCCCGGCCCTCCCTGATCGGGCGGACCGGCACCGCCCGCGCCACCGCGCCCGTCCGGCCGTCGTTCCCACCCGGGCGGGCGCGGTGGCGCCTCCCGCGAGCCCGTGACCGACGGATCATGAGTCCGCCGTTCACACCTTGGCGCGGGGCGCCACCCGCGCAGGCGGCAGGGGTCAGTAGCGCCAGGGGTTCCCGGTCTCCCGGTACTCCTCGATCGGCACCAGCGGCACGCCGGGCGCCATCCGGTCGACGTAGAGCCGACCCTCCAGGTGGTCGATCTCGTGCGCGACCAGGCGGGCCATGCCGAACTCGAACGAGGTGATCACCCGTCCGCCGTCGAAATGCGCGTGCTCCACGTCGATCCGCAGCGCTCGGGGCACCAGCCCTCGGTGGTCGAAGAAGGAGAGGCAGCCCTCGTACTGTTCGTCGGTGTCCGGCGCGGCCTCGACCACCCGGGGGTTGAGCAGGACGACGGGCTCGGCGGTGCGGTCGGGCGGGCGGACCACGGCCGCCGCGCGACCGATGTCGAGCTGTGGCGCGGCGACGCCCACGCCCTTGGTGAAGGGGTGGATCTCGTCCAGCCGGGCCATCGCGGTGACCAGCCGGTCGACGATCTCGCGGGCGGCGTGTTCCTCGCGGGGCAGGTCGAACGGTCGGGCGGGCTGCCGCAGCAGGTCCGCGCCGCGCTGCACGACACCGAGTCCGCGCATCCGGTCGGACGGCCGGACCCGGCCGGCTTCCGGCTCGGTCTCCGGCTCGGCGCGGAAGCGCCACTGCATCCTGTAGCGGGCGTTCAGCGGCGGCTCGTCGGTCGCCCAGTCGAAGATCGCCCGGTCGTCCTCGTCCCGCCGGGTCACCGCCGTGCGCAGCGGCCCCTCCTCTGCCGAGAGCGAGGTCTCCGCGCCCCAGACCTGCGGGTCCAGCGCCGCCGGCAGATCCAGGCGTACGGCGAGGTACCGGGTGGGTACGCGGACCGCCCGCTGGAACCAGGGGCCCCACTTGTCCCGTCCGACGGTGTACGCGTACTCGATGGTGGCGCGGCGACCCGGGTAGAGCGGGAAGCGGCGGTCGGCGTTCTCGAAGAGCAGCCAGATCTCCTTGAAGGCGTCCCGGTCGTGCTTGGCCCGCCAGTGCATGGCCTCCCGCTCGCCGGACTCCTCGCGGAGTGCGCTCAGTTGCAGTTCGGCGAAGGTGAGCGGGTGTTCCCGGTGGTGCCGGTTGGAGCGGCCCGGGTCGTTCGGGTAGCGGTCGACGGCGATCCGGACCAGGTAGCGCGTGACCGGTTCGGTGCCGGCGTTGTACAGCTCCCGGCGGATGACGCAGTGGTAGGAGTCGTCGGTGTGGGTGAGTGTGGCGGTCTCGCGTTCGACGATGAGTCCGGTGCCCGGCGGCATCCACTGGCCGGGGAGGACGGGTTCCCGGTGGTGGCGCTCGACTCGGGCGTGGCGCAGGTCGTCGTACTCCCGGAACCGCTGCCAGATGGCGCCGCTGGCCTCCAGGACGGCCTCGGCGCGCCGGGCGAAGTCCTCGGTGGGTCGGTGCCGCCGCCCTTCCACGTGGCTGACGTACGACGGGTCGAAACCCATCAGGGTGGCGAGTTGTTTCTTGGACAGCCCCCGCTCCGTCCGGTGCCGTGCGAGTTCGGCGGCGAACGAGTCGGCAGCCCGATCGAGCGGTGAGGTCGTCATCAGCTTCCTCGTGGCCGGGTGCATCAAGTTTCACGTTGCGTCGCCGATCACGCACACATCTGGCATGTTCTCGACAGGACCCTTGACCGGTGAGCGATTTCTACCGATACTGCCCCGAGTCTCCGGTGCGACACTCTGCGTGACCGCCGCCCGTCGAGTGATCCGAACCTCTCGCTTTTCCTTCTTCCCGGGTTCCCCGGATGCCGGAAGTGTGGTTAGGCTAGCCTTAGTTTGGCCAGTGGGGTCTCGGACGGGGGTGGATCAGGTGACAGCCGTGCTGCCCGTCCACGCCGCCTCGGCCGCACCGCTGGCCCCGGTCACCACGGCCCTGCGGGCCATGTTCGGCACCGACGCGCTGCCCGGTCTGGCCGCCGGGCTGGTCGTGCCGGACGAGGCGGGTTGGGCCCCGGCGACGACGCTGACCAGCGGCACCCAGGTGCCGGAGCTGCTCAGCTCGGCCGTCCGCCTCTGGGGTGGTACGCCACACGCCTCCGCCGCGGTCGCCTGGAAGGCGTACAGCTACTGGGCGGCACTGCCGGTGGTGCTCGGTTGGGCCGTCGCCCGACGGGTGCCGCTGCTCGACGCCGACGCGGCTCTCGTGCACTTCGCCGACCCGCGCACCCTGATCACGCTGGGCCTGCGCCGGTCCACCCCGATCGCGGTCCTGCCCAACGACCCGCTGGCCCTGTCCGGGCTGCCCCAGGTCCGGGTGCTCGCCGACGAGCAGGCCCTGTTGACCGCGCTGCGCGGCACACTGCTGGACGCCCACCTGTCGCCGGTGATCGCCGCCATCCAGGGCGAGGTCCGGATCGGTACGCGGACGCTGCTCGGCTCGGTGGCCTCCGGCATCGCGCACGGGGTACTGCGGGCCGCCGACAGCCTGCCCGGCTCGGCAGTCGAGGCGGTCGACACCCTGCTCGGCGCGCTCGACCTGGCCGACCTGGTGGAGCTGGTGCCGGGCCGCAACGGCGAGCCGACCGTGCAGCGCCGCACCTGCTGCCTGGCCTTCACCCTGCCCGCGCCGAAGGTCTGCCAGGGCTGCTGCATCCGCAGCTCCTGAGCGTCACTCTCCGACCAGCGGCCGGACGTCCCACAACCACACCCCGCCGGTGTAGGTGGGTTCCACGCCGGTCAGTTCGGTCATCCCGGTCCGCAGCGCCTCGGCCTGCTCGTGCGGGCCGAGGACCACCGCCCCGGCCCGCCAGTACCGCAGGTCCTCGACCGCTTCCCGCCGGTCCTGGTCGGTGATCGGCGGCACCTCGCCGGTCCGCCGGATCGTTGCGAAGAAGGTGCTGGTGGGGCGCGGCGGCGCGGTGAACAGGGCGACCCGGTCCCGGCCCGGCCGGGTGTCGGGGCCGAGGAAGTAGCCACGGGCGATCGGCATCCGCAACCGGGTCTGCGCCGACCAGCGCAGTGGCTCGGCGTAGTCGGTGTCGGGAAGCGGCAGGGTCACCAGGCTGCGCCCGCCGGCCAGGTAGGGACGCCAGGCCCCCGAGGTGACGAACTCCGGGGTCGGTTCGAGGCGCTTGGTCGGCAGCGGGGTGGGCAGTACCGGCACCAGGGCCATCGCCAGCACGGTCGCCGTGCCGAACCGGATCTGGGTACGCCGGTCCGGGTGCCGGGCGGCGACCTGCCGGATCCGTTCGGCACCGTAGGCGAGCAGCAGCCCGACGATCGGCGTGATCGCCAGCGACCAGCGGGTGGGCACCACCGAGTGCAGCACCGGCAGGTCCTCCAGTGCGGCCCAGGGGCCCGGTATCCCGGTGCCCCGGCCGTCGAAGCGGATCTCCCGCCCGAGTGAGAGCACCGCGAAGACCAGCCCCAGTCCGGCCAGCGCGACCACCACCGGGTTGCGCCGCAGCCACCACACGATCGCCGCCACCAGGATCACCAGCGGCCAGCCGAAGAAGGCGTTCTCCTCCGTGGGGTTCTTGACCAGCCGGGCCGCGCTGAGCGCCTCGCCGCCCACCGACTCCCGGGCGTAGGTGAAGAACGAGGCCAGGTCGGTGGAGTAGCCCCGGATCAGCCAGGACAGGCCGTTGTAGGCGCCGGGCCCGAAGAACTGGACGTAGAGCGGGTACGCCAGCAGCACGAGTGCGATCCCGGCGGCGACGCCGAGTCCGGCGAGGAAGGTGCGGGTCCGTCGACGCAGGTCGGGTCGGGCGATCGCCAGCGCCACCACGACCACACCGAGACCGATCGCGGTCATCAGCAGGATCTCCAGGTTCAGGAACGCCTGCCAGACGATCACCAGGGCGAGCAGGACGCCGTTGCGCAGCCAGCGGCCGGGCTCGGCGAGCCGGAGGGTACGCCAGACGATCAGCGGCACCACGAACTGCGACACGATGTTCGGGTGCGCGTTGGCGTGCGAGACCATCGCCGGGGCGTACGCGCAGAAGGCGGCGCCCAGCCAGGCGGGGCCGCGCGAGCCGACGAGGACGCGGGAGAGCACGAAGTACCAGGCGGTGGCCGTGGCGATCATCCCGAGCGTCAGGAAGAGCAGGAACGACGTGCGGGTGCCGAACAGCAGGGTCACCGGCGTCATCGGCAATGAAACGGATAAAACGGAGGTATTCGCCATCAGATTGACGGATTCCGGCACGTTCATCCGATCCGAGGAGAACGGGTACGCGAATTCCGTCACCACCCGCGCACCGTGCGCCATCATCCACTGAAATTGGGCCATATCCGTCTGATTGTCGCGAATTCCGTCGGCCGGGTTGAGCCACATCCGCGCGGTGACCCAGAAGCCGAGCACCGTGAAGCTCACCACGGCGGCGACGTCCCTCCACCGCGCTGAACTGGGACGATGGCCGCCTTCCGGTGGCCCGACCGGCACCCCTGGCGCCTCGGACTCGTCGGCGGAGCGGCCCGATTCAGGAGTAGTCATGGTAATTCGGAGCGTAGTCGGCGTATCGGGCCATCGTGCGGCCTTCCGACCACTGGCGTAACATCTTCCGAGTTCGCTGACCACCACCGATCGTGCAGCCACCCGACCGTAATTCGGCCACCGCGGGCCCCGATATTCCCGCCCTCCAGGCGGATGGTTCACTCAGTCGGTCCTGGCGCGGGGTCGAGTCATATCGTGAGGAATCGACGCATGGCAGAAATCACTGGGGATCAGCGCGTGCAGTCCGAGGTTCTGGAGGGCCTCGCCACCGCGGTCAACCACCGACGTTGGTTCGTCGAGCTGGCCGTGCCCTACCTGGGCGACAACCCGATCGAGATCGGCAGCGGGCTCGGCGACTACGCACTGGAGTGGGCCGAGCACTTCCCCCGCTTCACCGCCACCGAGGCCGACCCGGACCGGCTGGTCGCGCTCAAGGAGCGCCTGGCCGACCAGCCGTCCATCGAGGTACGCCAGATGCTGCTGCCCAACACGGAGCGGGGCGACTACAGCGCGGCGGTGTCGTACAACGTGCTGGAGCACATCGAGGACCACGTGTCGGCGCTGCGCACCATGGGCCAGTTGGTCCGCCCGGGCGGCGCGGTCGTCATCATCGTCCCGGCGTTCCAGTTCGCGATGAGCCCGGCCGACGTCGCCACCGGCCACGTGCGCCGCTACACGAAGAAGACGCTCTCCGCCGCGATGACCGAGGCCGGTCTGCGGGTAGAGAAGATCCACTACGCGAACGCGCTCGGCCTGATCGGCTACTTCATGGCGACCAAGGTCTTCCGGCTGATGCCGAAGGAGGGCCCGATGGTGAAGGTGTACGACACCCTCGTCCTCCCCGCCACCAAGGCCGCCGAGCAGGTCGCCCGCCCGCCCTTCGGCCAGTCCGTCTTCGCCGTAGCCCGCACCCCCGCCTAACCCCCCCTGCGCCTCCCCCTCCCCCTCCCCCACCCCCGGGCGGGTTCACCGCGTTGATCAAGAATTTTGTGCCACGCCCGGTCGGGATCGGTGGCCAAAACCTCTTGATCAACGCGGCCATGTCGGCGGGGTGGGGTCAGGTGGTGATCTGGTAGGTCGGGCGGATGGTGGCTCGGGCGAGGGTGTGGAAGGCCAGGTTGAAGCCGACGTATGCCGGTGAGGCGTCCGGCGTGAGGTCCAGGCGCTCCACGTCGAGGGCGTGCACCGCGAAGACGTACCGGTGCGGCCGGTCACCGGCCGGCGGCGCCGCACCGCCGAACCCCTGCACGCTGTAGTCGTTCCGGACGCTGAACGCACCCCGCAGGTCGCCCTCGGCGACACCACGCGGCAACTCGGTCACGTCGGCCGGGAGGTTGACCAGCACCCAGTGCCAGAACCCGCTGCCGGTCGGTGCGTCCGGGTCGAAACAGGTCACCACGAAGCCCTTGGTCTCCGCCGGGAAACCCGACCAGGCCAGGTGCGGCGACACGTTCTCCCCACCGGTGCTGTCGTGGGCGTGCGCCGCGTCCATCGGCTCACCGTTGCGCACGTCGTCGCTGGTCAGCGTGAACGATGCGACGGTCGGCAGCAGCTCGTACGGGTCCGGGGCGATGGGTCGTTCCAGGGTCATCGACACAGGTCCTTCCGGTGGAAGTGGTGTTCTGCGTCCCCCTTCATACCCTGTCGCGCGGCGCCAACCAGGAAAACGCGAGGTGTCCGCCGTAACCGAAGGCCGCTCACGCGGGTTGTCAGCCTGGCACCCATCGAGCGAGGGAGATCCGTGGCCGGCATCTGGCGCGACTTCGTCACCGCGGCCGTAGACGCCGTGCGTGACCGCGACGACGAGCAGCCTCGACCCGACGAACGCCGCCGGGCCGTGGACCGGCTCGCCACCGAGAAGATCCGCGAGAACCAGCAGGTACGCCCACCAAAGCGCTGAGCGCCGACGAGTCACGCCACCCACCCCGCCTCGACACCCGCCTAACCCCACCCCACCCCAACCCACCCGCCACACCCCACCCGCCCCGCCGATCATGGACTTGTGGCAGGGACAAAGAAGGGCATTCAGGAGCTTTCCGCGTGCCACATGTCCATGATCGCGGCGGGCAGGCCCGTGACGCGGCAGGTCGCGGGGCGCGTGGACGGGTGCGGGCGCGTGGACGGGTGCCGGTCCGAATGAGCGCGCGGGTGGAGGGTGAGCGGAGGGTGTGGGATTCGAACCCACGAAGACATCGCTGCCTTACCGGTTTTCAAGACCAGCGCCATCGGCCACTAGGCGAACCCTCCCGGTGCCACGCACGGCGCGGCCGTGCACAGTCTGCCACGTCCGGCAGATCGGCGAAGGGGCGAGCCACCCCCGACCGCGTGGCCGTCGCGGCGGTCGGTCACGCGACTCCACTGTGCTCCGCCGGCCCGAATTTCGCCGGCCAGGGGACGGCCAGGGCGTGGAACAGCACGTCGATCGGGTAAGACTGGGCTATGCGCGCGATCGTGATTGCCGAGCCCGGTGGGCCGGAGGTGCTGAGCTGGGACGAGGTGCCCGACCCGGAGCCGGGACCGGACGAGGTGATCGTCGACGTACGGGCCACGGCGGTGAACCGGGCCGATCTGCTGCAACGGCAGGGGCACTATCCGCCGCCGCCGGGCGCGCCCGCGTACCCGGGACTGGAATGTTCGGGTGTGGTGAGCGCCACCGGCGCGGACGTCAGCGGATGGCGGGTCGGTGACGAGGTCTGTGCGTTACTGGCCGGCGGCGGGTACGCGGAGCGGGTGGCCGTGCCGGCGGGGCAGCTGCTGCCGGTGCCGGCGGGGGTCGACCTGGTCGACGCTGCCGCGCTGCCCGAGGTGGCGTGCACGGTCTGGTCGAACGTGGTGCAGGTGGCCCGGCTGTCGGCGGGCGAGACGCTGCTGGTGCACGGTGGCGGCAGCGGCATCGGCACGTTCGCGATCCAGCTCGGCACCGCGCTCGGGGCCACGGTGGTGGCGACCGCGCGGGCGGCGAAGCATCCCCGGCTGCGTGAGCTGGGCGCGGTCCACCTGGTCGACTACCGGGAGCAGGATTTCGTCGAGGAGGTCCGGCGGGTCACCGACGGACGGGGCGCGGACGTCGTACTCGACATCATGGGCGCGTCCTACCTCGGCCGGAACGTGGCCGCGCTGGCGCCGGACGGGCGGCTGGTGGTGATCGGCATGCAGGGTGGCCGCAAGGCCGAGCTGGACCTCGGCGCGCTGCTGGCCAAGCGGGGCACGGTGGCGGCCACCGCGTTGCGGGCCCGCCCGCTGGACCAGAAGGCCGCCATCGTGCAGGGGGTACGCGACGAGGTCTGGCCGCTGGTCGAGGCGGACCGGGTCCGCCCGGTCGTGGACCGGCGGCTGCCGATCACGGAGGTGGCCCAGGCACACCGGCTGGTCGAGTCGAACGAGCACGTCGGCAAGGTGCTGCTCACCGTCGGTTAGAGGGACTCCCGCCCCGGCAGCGTCAGTCGGGGGCCGGGGCCCTCGGCGCCGAGCCGGTCGTCGAGGTTGTTGAGCGCGCAGCGTTGGAGCGAGAGGCACCCACAGCCGACGCAACCGTCGAGATCGTCGCGGAGCTTGGCGAGCAGCCTGATCTTCTCGTCCAGCCGGTCGCGCCACGCGGCGGAGAGCTGGGTCCAGTCCTCGGCGGTCGGCGTCCGGGAGGCGGGCAGCGAGTCGAGTGCGGCCCGGATCTCGTCCAGCGAGATGCCGACCTGCTGCGAGATCCGGATGAACGCCACCCGGCGCAGTTCGCCCCGGTGGTAGCGACGCTGGTTGCCGCCGGTGCGGTCGGCGCGGATCAGCCCCATCCGCTCGTAGTAGCGCAGGGCCGACTGTGCCACGCCGCTGCGATCGGCGAGCTGACCGATGGTGAGGGCTTCCTGCATCACACCGCCTTGAATTGAACCTGACTTCAACTTGCAGAGTATCCGCATGACTACTCTCGCCACCACCGCCCGGGTCGCCGAGGCCGCCGCGCCGCTCGACGGCCGTTCGCCGGTCGCTCCGCTGCTGGAACGGATCCGCGCCGGCCGCGTGTTCGGTGCCAACGTCCACTCGACCGTCGACGTGCTCTGGGTGCTCTACGACCGGGTCCTCCGGATCACCCCGGACACTGTCGACGACCCGGCTCGTGATCGTTTCCTGCTCTCCAAGGGACACGCGGTCGCCGGCTACTACGCGGTGCTCGCCGCCAAGGGGTTCGTGCCGCTCGACTGGCTGGACGACCAGGGCGGGCCGGACAGCCGGCTCGGCGACCACCCGGACCGGACGCTGGTCCCCGGAGTCGAGATCGGCTCCGGTTCGCTCGGGCACGGTCTCGGCCTGGCCGTCGGGACCGCGCTCGGGCTGCGCGCCCAGGGACTGCTCGACACCCGGGTGTACGTGCTGCTCGGTGACGCCGAGCTGGACGAGGGATCGAACCACGAGGCGATCGCGTACGCGGGCGCGACCGGTCTGCCCAACCTGACCGCGATCGTGGTCGACAACTCCTCCGCCACACACGGCTGGCCCGGTGGCGTGGCCACCCGTTTCACGGTGAACGGGTGGACCGCCGCCACGGTCGACGGACGGGACCACGACGCGCTGCACACCGCCCTGACCGGGCACCACGGACCCCGGCCGCACGTCGTCGTCGCGGTCGTCGAGAGCGGGGAGTAGCCATGCGGGACAGCTTCATCGAGACCACCACGCAACTCCTCGCCGAGGATCCGCGTACCGCGCTGGTGCTCGCCGACATCTCCGCCGACGCGTTCTCCCCCGCCGCCCGACGGCACCCCGACCGGGTGCTCAACGTCGGCATCCGGGAGCAGTTGATGCTCGGGGTGGCCGGTGGGCTGGCGCTGACCGGGTTACGGCCGATCGTGCACAGCTACGCGCCGTTCCTGGTGGAGCGGGCGTACGAGCAGATCAAGCTCGACCTCGACCACCAGGCGGCACACGCGGTGCTGGTCAGCGTGGGCGCGTCGTACGACCGGGCGGCGGCCGGGCGCACCCACCTGAGCCCGGCCGACGTCGCGCTCTTCGACACCCTCTCCGGCTGGACGGTGCACGTGCCGGGGCACCCGGCGGAGGTGCCCGGTCTGCTGCGCGCCACGGTCGCCGGGGACGCCTCGGCGTACCTGCGGTTGTCGACGTCGCGGAACGCGCGACCGTACGCCGGTGACGGCGAGCTGGTGGTGGTCCGCGAAGCCGGACCGGGTGCACCGCTGCTGGTCGCGGTCGGGCCGGTGCTGGATGCGGCGCTGGCAGCCGCAGCGGACCTGCCGGTCACGGTGGCGTACACCCACCGGCCGCGCCCGTTCGACACCACCGGCCTGCGAGCGCTCGCCGGGACCGAGGTGATCCTGGTCGAGCCCTACCTGGCGGGCACCTCGACCCGGGTGGTCACGGCGGCACTGGCGGACCGGCCGCACCGGCTCCTCGCACTCGGTGTGGGACGCGACGAGCTACGCCGCTACGGCTCGGCCGACGACCACACCCGTTGGCACGGACTGGACGCGGCGGGCCTGCACCGCGCGTTGACCGGGTTCCTGTCCCCGGCTCTGGTCTGAGGACCGCCGTCGCCCGCGCCCGGCGGGAAAGCCGCCCGTCCTCGCCCCGGCTGCCGCGTCAGGCGGCGGAGCCGCTCCCGGGGCGACGGCGGGTCCGCTCACGGCCGAGGATCCAGATCGCCTCGACACCGTCCCGCCAGGTGATCTTCTTGCCCTCCTCGCGGCCCCGGGCCCGGTAACTGATCGGCACCTCGTACGGCCGGATCCGGCGGCGCAGCAGTTTGCCGGTCACCTCGGCCTCCATGCCGAAGCCCCGGGAACGCACGTCCAGCGAGCGGTAGAGCGCCACCGGCATCAGCTTGAAGCAGGTCTCCAGGTCGCCGATGTAGGAGTTGAACATCACGTTGGCCGCCATGGTGACGCCCTTGTTGCCCATCACGTACCAGAAGCTGTAGGCGCTGTGGCTGCCGAAGGTCCGATTTCCGTAGACCACGGTCGCCCGGCCGTCGAGCACCGGGGCGAGCAGCTTGGGGATGTCCTGCGGGTCGTACTCCAGGTCCGCGTCGAGGATGACCATGTACTCACCCTCGGCGCTGGCGACCGCCGTCCGGATGGCCGCGCCCTTGCCCGCGTTGCGCTGGTGCGTGATCACGCGCAGACGCGCGTCGTCGGCCCGGCCCAGGATCTCCCCGGTGCCGTCGCGGCTGCCGTCATCGACCACCACGAGTTCGATCTCACACGGGTACTCGACCGCCAACGCCTGCTTGAGGGCGTCCGCGATGCGTTCCTCCTCGTTGTAGACCGGCATGAGGATCGACAGCTTCACGGGAATCTCCACGAGGGCGGCAGTATGTCGGCCATAGCGTAGCCCCGGCAGGTCGGTCCTGTGGTGGCGACCGCCTCAGGAGATCGACCAACGGGCACTCAGTCCGATGGTGTTTACTTCCGGCCATGTCGGCCGCCGGCTTCCCGTTCGTCCTCGCCCCCGTCGCCGCCGTCGTCCTGCTGTCGGTGGCGCTGCGGCCACGGTCCGTACGCCACACCGCGCCACGACGGCTTGCGGTGATCCGAGCGAGTCTCGCCGTCGGCGCCTTCGCGGTGCTGACCGTCGAGGTGCTGGGTGCACTGGGGATGCTGGCCGCGCCCGCGTTCGGGGCGGCGTGGCTCCTCTTCCTCGCGGGTGCCGGGGTCGCCGCCGCGCGACGGCGGGCGGCCACCACGACCGGCCGGGTGGCGGATCGGCCTGTCTCCGAGGGCGCGAGCGGGTCGGTCGGTGGGCGTCCGGCCGCGTCGTCCTCGGCGAGTGTCCTCGCCGGAGCGTCGGAGACCCCGACCCCGACCTCGACCGCGATCGGCACGATCGCCACCGTCGACCCGGCGACCGTGTCCGGCCCGGAGGACCCGGCGACGGAGGTGGGCTGGCGGGCGTCGGTCACCGATTTCTGGCGTACGGCGAGTCGCGGCGAGCGGTTGCTGGCCGGCACGGTCGCCGGGCTGGTCCTGGTCGAGCTGCTGATCGCCCTGCTGGCCGCGCCGAACAACTTCGACTCGCAGACCTACCACTTGCCCAAGGTGGAGCGTTGGGTGGCGCAGGGCGACCTGTCGCTCTGGGCGACCGCGATCCACCGGCAGGTCACCATCCCGCCGGGTGCCGAGTACCTGCTGCTGCACCTGCGCCTCTTCACCGGTGGCGACGCGCTTCACCACCTGGTGCAGTGGGCCGCCGGGGTGCTCTGCCTGATCGCGGTCGCCCGGGTGACCGCGCAGCTCGGCGGCGCCCGCCGGGCCCAGTTGCTCACCGTCTTCGTCCTGGCCACCACGCCGATGGTGACGCTCCAGGCGACCAGCACCCAGACCGACCTGGTCTGCGCCGCATGGGTGGTGTGCACGGCCACGCTCGCACTGGACGGGCTGCGTCACCGCGCCGGCTTCGGTGAGTTGCTCGCGCTCGGGGCGGCCACCGGACTGACCGCCGTGACCAAGACCAGTGGCCTGCTCGCGGTCGGCCCGCTGCTGGTGCTCTGGGGACTGGGCCAGCTCCGCCTGGCGTACCGTGACCGGCCGGGCGTGGAGCGTCGACTCCCGGCCGCCCCGACCGCCCGGACGGTCGGCGCCTCGGCGCTGATCCTGCTGGTCGCCGTCACCGTGGTCGGCCCCTTCCTGGGCCGGGTGTACGCCGAGTTCGGCCATCCGCTCGGGCCGGAGCGGCTGCGCGAGTCGGTGCCGATGGAACGGCACGACCCGCTGTCGGTGGTGGTGAACGCGCTCCGTATCGGACACACCGCGCTGGACACGCCGCTGGCCCCGCTCCGGGACGCCTCCGCTGCGGTGATCATCGGCGTGGCCGACCTGATCGGGGTGGACCCGCAGGACCGGGCTATCACGTTCGGGCGGGAGGTCTTCCCGGTGCCGTCCTGGTATCCGGACGAGGACCGGGTGGCCTTCCCGCTGGCCGGCGCGCTGGTGCTGATCGGTGCCGTGGCGGCACTGCGCCGTCCGGCGCGGATCAGCCCGGAGACGGCCGGGGCGCTGCGCGCGTACGCACTGGTGGTGGTGGTCGCGGTGGTGCTGCATACCGCGACGATCAAGTGGCAGCCCTGGGGCAACCGGCTGATCCTCTACGCCCTGGCCGCCTCGGTGCCGCTGGCCGGGCTCTGGCTCGACGCCGTGCTGCGGCGAGCACACCGCAACGCCGGTGACGGGCGGAGCGCCGGTGACGGGCGGAGCGCCCGGCGGCCGATCGCCGCGACGCTCGCGGTGACGGTGCTGGCCACCTGCGCGCTGGCCGGTGTGCTCGCGGTGTCGTACGGCTTTCCGCGCCGGCTGGTCGGCGAGGGGTCGGTCTTCACCACCTCCGACTGGGAGAGCCGCTTCCTGCGACGTCCGCACTGGGCCGAGGAGTACCGCTGGGCGGCCGATGCGGTGCGCGCCGCCGACGCCCGTCGGATCGGGCTGTCCCAGCGCAACGACGACTGGGAGTACCCCTGGTGGCTGCTGTTGCGGGACGCCGACGGCGGAGCACCGGAGTTGCTCGCGCTCCAGTCGGTGCTGGATGACCGCCCGGCGGCCGACCCGGCGGCGATGGACGCGATCGTCTGCACCGGCAGCCGCCGGCTCTGCGCCGATCTCGTGCCGCCCGGCTGGCGCTTCGAGTTCCGGGAGTACGTGGGTTACGCGGTGCCGACGGACCGCTGAGCGGCACGCCGCCGACCTCGGGCGACACTGCCCGACCGGCCACGACCTGCCCCATTGGCCCGGTTCGACGCTGCGCGCAAGTATTCCGAGAGGCATTCACATAGGTACGCGGCAGGCGCTACCGTCCGGTAACTCGATCGACGTCCCGCGATCGACCCGGAAGGAGTGCGTCGATGTCTGGTACCCCTGCCAGGCGTGACCGGACGCATCGACGGCGGCTCGTCCAGGCCGCCGTCCTCGCCACCGCTCTCGTCCTGCCGATGCTCGCCACCGCGACCCCCGCCGCGGCGGCCGACCGTCCCACCGTCCAGCCGCTCCCCGCCCACCTGGAGACCATCCGCGCCGCCGAGGCCACCGCGCTCTACGGCTCCGCCGCCGTCCGCCCACTCGACCAACGGCGTACCGCCCTGCTCACCATGGGCGACAGCCAGATTTCCGGCGAAGGGGTGGGCAACTACGTGCCCGGCACCCACCAGCCGGGCAACTGGTGTGACCGCTCCTACGACCAGGCGGTGTTCCGGACCGGCATCACCGCCGACGAGCGGTACAACATCGCCTGCTCGGGTGCCACTCCGTGGAACCTGGTGGCCGGCGGCCCGACCCAGCACAACGAGCTGAACCAGGGTGACCACCTGGCGATCAAGGCCCGCAACACGAACATCAAGCTGATCTGGGTGGTGGCCGGGGCCAACGGCGACGGCACGATCCAGTTCGGCCCGGTCGCCACCGACTGCGCGCTGCGCCGGGTGCTGTTCCAGGGCCCCTGCTGGCCGACGTACACCGATCAGTGGACCGTCCGCACCGACGGCAGCCGGCGCGCCGTCGAGGAGGCGTTGACCGACATCCGCCGGACCATGACCGGGGCCGGCTACCTGCGTTCCGACTACGAGCTGGTGCTGATGTCGTACTCCAGCCCGGCCAGCCCCGACGTCGAGGACAACCCGAACTTCCCGGGCTGGTACGCGGGCGGCTGCCTGCTCTATCTGGCCGACGCCGCGTTCGCCCGGAACAAGGCGGTACCGATGTTCGAGTCGGCGCTCCGGGCCGCCGCCGCCAACACCGGCACCCGCTATCTCGACGCGAGCCGCCTCTTCCACGGGCACGAGGTGTGCACCGACAGCACCTCCGTCCGGGGTCTCTACATCGAACTCGGCGTCTGGGACGAGAACGCGGCCCGCCAGTCCTTCCACCCCAACTACCGGGGCCACGGCATGTTCGCCCAGTGCATCACGCAGTTCTATGCCGCCGGCCAGGAACGGGGCACCTGCGTCGACCCGGCCAGCACCGGCAACGGCGTGCTCCAGTCCGGGCTGATGGAGTTCCGGCAGCTCCGCAACGCGGCCACCGGCACCTGCGTCGACGGCAAGGGCTACGACTCCCGCAACGGCACCGCACAGCAGTCGTACCGCTGCCACGGCGGACGCAACCAGGGCTTCTGGTACGACCAGGCCCGGCAGTCGCTGCACTCCGAGCTGTCCCACGACCGCTGCCTGGACGTCTCGGGTGGCACCCTGAGCTCGGGCACGACGGTGAACGTCCACGACTGCCACGGCGGCGTCAACCAGCGGTTCGTGCTCGCCGGCAACCAACTCCGGGCCGCCGGCAACACCAACCTCTGCCTGGCCTTCGACAATCCGCTGCTGGGTACGCCCCGACTGCGGCTGGCCACCTGTTCGAGCAGTTCACGGCAGCAGTGGTCGTTCGAGTCGCGGTCGTTCGCCAACCCCGTCGGGTACGGCCGCGACGACTTCATCGGATCGCGGGTCTACTGATCCCGCACCGGTGACGAGGGAGCGGCCGTCGACGGACGGCCGCTCCCCGCTCGTGACCGGCACGCCGGTACCGGGGCGGCGTCGAACGGTGGCCGGCACCGCAGCAGCGGACCGTCGGGCGTCAGCGGGCGACGGCGGGATGCAGCGTGGCCGGCCGGACGGCGGCGGGCGTCTCGGCGACGGTGGCCACGACCCGGGGCAGCGCACTGCGCACCCGGGTGCGGAAGGCGTGGTTGAGCAGCGCGTCGAGCTGCCACACCTGCTTCGGGAACTGGGTGCGGACCAGGAACCGCTCACGGATCCCGTCGATCGCGGTGGCGGCCAGCTCCACCGAGTGCAGCCGTGGGTCGGGGCTCCAGGTGACGTGGCTCAGCTCGCGCAGTTCGGCGTTGAGGTGCAGCCGCAGGCGGTGCAGCACCGGCGTCTGCCGGGTCACCACCAGCCGCCGGTGGGTGAGTAGGAGAAGGTAGTCCCCGGACATCGGCCGATCGGGTCGGCTGCACCGGGTGACCAGGATGGTGGCGTCGCCGGAACCCACACAGCGACGGAACACCGGCATGTGGCGCGTGGCGGTCTGCACCGCCAGGCCGGCCTCGGAGGCGGCCGGGAGGAACGTTCGGGAGAAGACGTCCATGACGTGCCCAACGACGATGTTCGCTGGGTGACGTGGCTCACGGACATGCTTTTTGCAAATTCCACGTTACGTCTTGCAGCCCCGCCGAGCCCCTCGGCGGGCGTCCCGTGACCGGCTCAGGCGAACTCGGTGACCAGCAGTTCGTCCAGCCAGCCGGGCACGCTGGCGGCGAACTCGGCGCGCCTCGGGTCGGTGGTGTCCAGCGCCCGACGCCAGGACAGCGCCCGGCTGACCATCGTCACCCCGGCCGCGACCTCGGCGAGCCGGAGCAGGGTCGACCGGTCACCGCGATCCGTCCACGGCTCCAGGTACGCGTCGCGCAGCCGATCCAGCGCCGGGTCCCCGGCGTCGAGACCGCTGACGTACGCGACCGATCGCAGCGTCACCAGCAGCGTGCCGAACGGGTGCGCCACCGACGCGTCACCCCAGTCGAAGAACCGGTGGCCGTCGCCGGTCGCGAAGACGTTCCCGTCGTGCAGGTCGTCGTGCTGGACAGTGGGCCCGATCAGGCCGTCGGCCAGCAACCGGCACCGCTGCGCGTACTCCGGCAGCAGGGACCGCAACCGGTCACGCGCCTCGGTGGTGAGCCCGTCCGGGGTGTCCAGCAGCAGAGCCGCGTCGTCGTCGAGCAACTCCGTGAGATGCGCCGGCAACGCCGCCGGCCGATGATCGGGTACGCCGAGGGCGAGCAGTTCGTCGACGTGCGCGGCGGTGGCCCGTTGCAGCTCGGCGTACTCGGGCAGGATCCGTTCCCACCGGGCCGGGTCCGGCGCGCCGGCCAGCGCCTCACGTAGCGTCGCGCCGCCGTGCGGCCACAGCGCCCAGCGCCGCCGGGTGTCCACCGCGATCGGGTCGAGCACCCGTCCGGGCGCCAGCCGGGCCAGCGCGGCGGACAGTGCCGTCTCGAAGCCGGTCCCCGCCGCGTTCGCCTTGAACCACACGTCACCGGCGTCGGTCGGCACCCGCCAGATCAACGCCCACGGCCGGACGCGCGGCTCGACCGGGCCGGTGATCCGCTGCCCGGTGCCGGCGAGCGCCTCGGCCACCCATTCCCACGCGGCGGCGCGCCACGTGCGGTCGTCCCAGTCGGTGTGCGATGCGGTCGCGGCGGTCACGAGGGCACGCTAACCTCCGCCGGAGTCGGCCCGCGACGGGTTTACGGCGTACGGGTCAGAGCAGCTCGACGATGGTGGCGTTGGCCATCCCGCCGCCCTCGCACATGGTCTGGAGGCCGTAACGCACCCCGTTGTCGCGCATGTGGGCGAGCATCGTCGTCATGATCCGGGCACCGGACCCGCCGAGCGGATGCCCCAACGCGATGGCACCACCCCGCGGGTTGAGCCGCTCCGGGTCCGCCTCGGTCTCCGCCAACCAGGCCAGCGGCACCGGGGCGAACGCCTCGTTCACCTCGTACACCCCGATCTCCTCGATGCCCAGCCCCGCGCGGCGCAGCGCCTTCGCGGTGGCCGGGATCGGCGCGGTGAGCATGGTGACCGGGTCGTCGGCGGCGACCACGGCGGTGTGCACCCGGGCCAGCGGACGCAGGCCGTGCCGGCTGGCCCACTCGCTGGTGGTGACGGCGAGCGCCGCCGCGCCGTCGGAGATCTGCGAGGCCGAGCCGGCGGTGACCACGCCCTCCGGGTGGAACGGGGTGGCCAGTTCGCCGAGCTTCTCCAGCGAGGTGTTCCGGCGGATGCCCTCGTCCGCGGTGAACTTACCGCCGTCGGCCAGCGGCACCGGGGCCAGCTCGGCCTCGAACGCCCCGGCGTCCTGGGCGGCGGCGGCCTTCTCGTGGCTGGCCAACGCGAACTCGTCGAGCTGGGTCCGGGACAACCGCCAGCGGCGGGCGATCAGCTCCGCACCGACGCCCTGGTTGAACGGCAGCGCCGAGTCCTCCGCGACCCCTTCGACGCCTTGGTAGCGGGCCAGGATCTGGCCGCTGAACGGCAGTCCGCCCGCCGCGCTGGACCCCATCGGGACCCGGGTCATCGACTCGACACCGCCGGCCACCACCAGGTCGGCCTGCCCGGAGAGCACGGTGGCGGCGGCGAAGTGCAGGGCCTGCTGGCTGGAGCCGCACTGCCGGTCCACCGTGGTGCCGGGCACCGACTCGGGCCAGCCGGCCGCGAGCACGGCGTTGCGCGCGACGTTCCACGACTGCTCGCCGACCTGGGAGACGCAGCCCCAGACCACGTCGTCGACGAGCGTCGGGTCGATGCCGGTGCGTTCGGCGAGGGCGCGCAGCACGTGTGCCGACAGGTCCACCGGGTGCACCGTGGCCAGGCTGCCCTTGCGCCGCCCGACCGGGGTACGCACCGCGCCGACGATAACCGCGTCACTCATGTCTACTCCCCGGTAACTTGGGCTGCTCCCGATCCTACGCCGCCGTCCCGGCGACGTCGCCGCCCGTGGGCACCGGCATGCCGGTCACCCGCCGCGCTGGCATGCTGGTCGGGTGACGTTCGAGACGGTCGCCCGCCAGTGGCGGGTACGCCCCGCCCTGCCGATCCTCAAGCTGGCCGGCGCGGTCGGCGTACTGGCCCTGGGACTGCTGCTCGCCGACGGTGACCTGCTCCGGCCGGCACTCGGCGTGCTGGCCGGCGCGGCCCTCGCCGCCTGGGGCGTACGGGACCTGGTCGCACCGGTCCGTCTCGCCGTCGCACCGGACGGCGTCACCGTGCCGACGGGGTGGTGGACCGCGCGACGGCACCTGCCCTGGTCGACGATCGAGACCATCGAGGTGAACCGCCGAGCCGGGCGCGGGGGGAGCGGGCCGGTGTTGGAGATCGATGCCGGCGAGTCGCTGCACCTGTTCACCCGGCAGGACCTCGACGCCGACCCCGACGAGGTGGCCGACGCTCTGCGGGCCGCCCGCCCGACGACCGCCTGACCCCTCAGCCGAGCAGGGTGAAGGTGCGGAACAGGGCCAGCACCAGCAGCACCACCAGCAAGAACGCGCCACCGGTCGCCTGCACCAGCGTCCGGTGGGACCGGGGTGCGTACGCCAGCACCAGCGCCATCAGCGCGCCGAAGACCAGACCGCCCAGGTGACCGGCGATCGAGATCTGCGGCACGGTGAACGTGAAGATCAGGTTGATCACCAGGATCGGCACGATGGCCGAGGTGTCCCGACCCAGCCGCCGCATGATCACGAAGGTCGCCGCGAAGAGGCCGAAGATGGCCGTCGAGGCACCGGCCGACATCTGGTTGGGCGCGCTGAACACGTACACGGCGACGTTGCCGCCGAAACCGGCGATGAAGTAGAGCGCGATGAAGCGCAGTGGCCCGAGCACCGCCTCCAGCGAGCGACCGAGGACCCAGAGCGCCCACATGTTGAGCAGCAGGTGCACCACGCCGTAGTGCAGGAACATCGCGGTGACCAGGCGATACCACTGGCCCTCGGCGACGCCGCCGATGCTGCCGTCGAGGAACATCGCCCGACCGAGCACCGCACCCCACTCGGTCAACGGGGTGCTCCCGCCGAGCAGACCGCCGAAACCGGTGCCGCCGGCCGCCGCGTCCCCGCCCCGGTCCGAGGCGATGGAGATCAGCATCACCACGAGGTTGATGCCGATCAGCGTCTTGGTCACGTACCCGAGCCGACCGGTCTCGCCACCACCGAAGGCGGTGCGCGCCGGGCGTACGCTCCGACGTCCCTGCGCCACGCACTCCGGGCACTGGAACCCGACCGACGCCTCGTTCATGCAGTCCGGGCAGATCGACCGGTCGCACCGGGTGCACCGGACGTACGTCTCCCGGCCCGGATGGCGGTAACAGACCGGGGTGGTCGGCGGGGATTCGCTCACCGGGTGCCCCAGGTGCCCGAGCGCTCAGTCATGCGAGCAAAGGTACCTCGGCCCACCGATCGGACGGGTCAGGCGACCGTCCGGCCGGTCGGTGCCCGCCGCGCCCAGGCCCGGGCGGCGGGCACCACCTGTGGCGGCCGGTGTCAGGCCGGCTGCCGCTCGATCTCGACGCGCTCGATGACCACGTCCTGCAGCGGCCGGTCGCTCGGACCGGTCGGCGTGTTGGCGATCGAGTCGATCACCTTCGCGGACTGCTCGTCGGCCACCGCACCGAAGATGGTGTGCCGGTTGTTCAGGTGCGGGGTCGGCGCGACCGTGATGAAGAACTGCGAACCGTTGGTGCCGGGCCCGGCGTTCGCCATCGCCAGCAGGTACGGCCGGTCGAACCGCAGCTCCGGGTGGAACTCGTCGGCGAAGGTGTAACCCGGGCCACCGCGACCGGTTCCGGTCGGGTCGCCCATCTGGACCATGAAGCCGCTGATCACGCGGTGCGAGATGGTGCCGTCGTAGTACGGGCTGTTGCCCGGCTTGCCGGTCCGCGGGTCGGTGTACTCACGCGTGCCCTCGGCCAGGTCGACGAAGTTACGCACCGTCTTCGGCGCGTGGTTCGGGAAGAGTTCCAGCCTGATCGGGCCGGCGTTGGTGTGCAAGGTGGCGTAGACAGCCTCGGCCACGGGTACTCCTTACTCGTTGGTCAGTTCCTTGCGGATCCTCCCATGTGCCCGATCTGGACATGCGGAGGCATCCGAAGGTGGAGGATGAGACGAAGCAACTCCCAGGAGGTGGGACCGTGTTTGGAATCGGGCGCCGCAGGACTGAGGGGCAGTTGGCCCGGGCCGAGCTCAACCAGGGGATCGGTCACCTGAGGCTCGCCGCCACGCACGCGGCGAAGGGAGCCGGGTCCACTGTCGGCCCGCGCGTCCAGACGGCGCGTGACGCGGTGGCACCGACCGCGATGCTGGTCCGGGACCGTGCCGCGAGTGGCCTCGCCACCACGGCCGCCGCGATGGCACCGCTGGCGCTGGCCGTGCGCCACGCACAGGCCGAGGCCGCCGGTCGGGCCGCGTCGGGCAAGAAGGTCGTCGCCAAGCAGGCCGCGGCCGCCAGGAAGGTCAAGGCGAAGAACATGAAGAAGATGAAGCGGAAGAAGTCCCGCCGCAGCGGGACCATGCTGGCCGGGATGCTCGCCGCCGGCGTCGTGGCCGGGCTGGCCGGTGCGATCGCCCTGCGACGTCACCGCGAACAGCAGGAGTGGACCGAGTACGACGCGACCACCGCGCTGGAGCCGATGCACGAGGAGGTGGAGACCATCGAGGTGCGTACGGCCGCCCCGTCGGGCGTCGCGAAGGCGTCGACCGGAGCCGGCAGCTCGGCAGTGGTCTCCGGTGACAGCGCGTCGACCACCGCGCCGCCGAAGCCGTCCCCGGTGACGCCGACGGACAAGGTGCCGTCGGTCGCCGAGGGTGCACGGACCACCAGCGGTCGTCCCGCCGACGACCTGACCACCGCCCTGAGCAAGGCGCCCAGCAAGTCCAACGGGCGCGCCTGATTTCGCGGTCCCGCCTCCGCCCCGCCACCTCGGCGGGGCGGGCGGGCTGCGGGTTCAGAGCCAGTCGTTACGGCGGAACCACCGGTAGAGCGTCAGCGAGATGGTGAGCATCAACGCCAGGACCACCGGATAGCCGTACACGATCTTCAACTCGGGCATGAACTCGAAGTTCATGCCGTATATCCCGGCGATCGCCGTCCACACCGCCGCGATGGCGGCCCAGGCGGCGATCTTGCGCATGTCGTTGTTCTGGTCGACGGTCACCTGGGCCAGTCGGGCCTGCAGGATCGAGTTCAACAGGTCGTCGTACGAGTTGACCTGCTCGACGGTGCGGCTGAGGTGGTCCTGCACGTCGCGGAAGTAGCGGCGGACCTCCTTGGGCACCTCGCGGTTCATCTGGGCGGTGAGCGCGAGCAACGGCCGCTGCAACGGCATCACCGCCCGCTTGAACTCCACCAGCTCCCGCTTCATCTGATAGATCCGCTGGATCCGGCCGCTGGCCTGCCGGTCGAAGACCTCCGTCTCCAGCACGTCCATGTCGTCCTCAAGCTGGTCGGCGACCTCCAGATACAGGTCGACGACCCGGTCGGTGATCGCGTACGCGACCGCCCAGGGACCGTGCAGCAGCAGCTCCCGCCGGGCCTCCAACTCCTCGCGGACCGGCGCCAGACGGCAGGCGTCCCCGTGGCGGACGCTGATCAGGAAGTGCGGGCCGATGAAGAGCATCACCTGCCCGGTCTCCACCACGTCGGTCTTCTCGGTCAGCTCGGTGTGCTCGCAGTAGCGCGCGGTGCGCAGCACCAGGAAGCTGACCTCGCCGAAGCGCTCCAGCTTGGGCCGCTGGTGCGCCTTGACCGCGTCCTCCACGGCCAGCTCGTGCAGCCCGTAGGTGGCGGCGATCTCGCTCATCTCGGCCAGCTCCGGCTCGTGCAGGCCGAGCCAGACGAAGCCGTTCTCGGCTCGCCGCGCCTCGGCGAACGCCTCGGCGTAGCCGCAGTCACCGCCCTGGCGTCGCCCGTCGAGATAGAGCGCGCAGTCGACCACCGCACTCCGCCGGGGACCCGCCGGGGCCTCCACCCGCTGGGACCCGTCCGGGTTGAGCCGGCGGGTCACCGCGCGTACCGGCGACCAGGCGCGGGCTCGCGGCGACCGGGCTAGCGGCGGTGGAACCGGCTGGGGGTCGGTCTGGTCGCGACCGGTGGGGGCAGTGCCCTCCCGCTGCATCCGCTCCGTCATCACGCCCCCCGTCCGCGCTCGGCTGCGGCTTGCAGGGTACGCCGCCGTACCGATCATGGCGGTGGCACGGCGGCGGAGGGGTGGCGCCGGACGGACCGGATCGCATCGGGGGGGGTGAGGGGGCGATCCGGCCCGCCCGGCGCCGTTGGGGCGGGGGGTTGTGCTGGCCGCGTCACACCACACCGAGGGCGGCCGGGCCGCACCGCGACGTCGGCGTCACGCCGGCCGGAACCGGCGTGACCTGCACTACATGTGGTGTAGGACGCTCGCAGCATTGTGGGCCGCCAGTCGCCACAGCGGGAGTCCCGGGCACGCCGGTATCGCCGTTCTGTCGGAAACCCGACAGATTTTCACCCCCGAACGGCCTCCATCGCCTCGGCCAGCCGCCGGACGCCCTCGTCGATGCGGTCGGCGGTCACCGCCGAGTACGCCAGGCGGAGTGCGTGCCGGCCACCGTCCACCACGAAGTCGCTGCCCTTGACCACCGCGACGCCGCGCTCGGCCGCCGCCGGGGCGAGCTTGTCGACGAGGACGTCCTCGGGCAGCTCGACCCAGAGGAAGTAGCCGCCGTCCGGCTCCACGAAACGGGCCTCGGGGATGTGCCGCCGCAGCGCCTCGGCCAACGCCCCGGCCCGCTCGCCGAGCGCCGCCCGGACCGTCTCGATGGACCGGGCGATGTCGCCGGAGACGCAGAACTGGTGCACGATCGCCTGCGCCACCATGCCCGGCGAGATGTAGAGGTTGGTGGCCTTCTTCGCGATGTCGGCGATCAGGTCGGCCGGACCGACCAGGTAACCGACCCGGACGCCGGGGCAGACCGTCTTGGTGAAGCTGGAGGCGTGCACCACCACGTCCCGGGTGTCCATCGACAGCATCGACGGCAGCGGCTCGCCCCGGAACCGGACGTCCGCGTACGGGTCGTCCTCGAAGATGGTGAAGCCGTACTCGGCCGCCAGGTCGAGCAGCTCACGCCGCTTGCCCTCGGAGAGCGTCACGCCGGCCGGGTTCTGGTAGTTCGGGATCACGTGCGCCAGGCGCGGCCGCACCCCGGACTCCAGCAGCTTGCGCAGCTCGGCGGTGTCCAGGCCGTCCGGCTGGATGGTGACGCCGTGCACCTCGGCACCCATCTGCTGCAGGTTGAGCAGAGTCCGGTCGTAGGTCGGCCGCTCCACCACCACCGCGTCACCCGAGCGGACCAGGTGGTCGAAGAGGAAGGCGTCCGCCTGCAACGAACCGTTGGTGATCAGCACCTGCTCGGCCGTGACCCCGTGCTTCTCCGCGACCCACTGGCGCAGCGGCAGGTAGCCGACGGAGGTGCCGTACGCGGTCACCCCGGCGGGATCGGCGTCGAACGCACGGACGGCGGCGGCCTTGAGCCCTTCGACATCGACGATGTCCAGAGAGGGGGCGCCACGGGCAAAGGAGATCAGCTGCTCGGCGGTCATGGCTGTTCAGCGTACGGGCGGCGGCCGGGTGAACGCGTACGGCACGGCGATGTCCGCATCCTGAGCTACCGAGTCGGGTGAACCGGTGCGGACCGGGCGTCCGGCCCGCGCAGACCGACCGAGTAGCAGGTCAGGCCGGACGACGGATCAGGCCGCGACCGCCTGGGGCGCGGCGGTGAAGGCGGGCTCGTCGGCGAGCGACCGGTCCGGGGCCTGCTGGCGGGACAGTCCGGCCACGTGCAGGCCGAGCAGCGCGATCAACTGTCCCCAGTCGAAGTAGGACCGCCAGGCGGCGATGCGGCCCCGGCGTACCCGGACCATGTCCACCACCTCCCAGGAGACGGTGCGTCCGGTGGGGGCCACCGTGCCGAACGGGGTGTGCAGCACACCGGTGTGAGTGCCGGTCAGCCGCTGCTCGACCGCCGCCCCGCCGGCCGTACGCACCGAACCCAGCACGTCGAGCCGCAGGTCCGGGAAGGCACCCGTCCAGGTACGCAGCAGGACGGGCAACTCCACCGGCCGGACCGTCACGCCGGGCATCGCGTAGTACCCGTCCGGGGCGTACAGGTCGGGGAGTCTGGCCACGTCCCGTCGCAGGAGCATGGCGTACTGCTGCTCGACCAACTGGTCCGCGCCGCGCATGTCGACCTCCTCGCGTGCGCGTCTCGGCCCGCGCCCGCACCGAATCCATACCCCCGGTCCGGCCGGTCCACACCAGCGGACAAGTCCGCCCGAGCGGACATCGCCGCAGCTCGGCACCGGCGGCTACTGTTCTTCAGGTGTCCACCGAGCCGCTGCGCTGCGCCGGAGCGCTGATCGTCGACCCCGCCGGGCGCATCTTCTTCCAACGCCGCTCGCCGCACCGCCGCCTGTTCCCGAACAGCTGGGACATCGTCGGCGGGCACCTCGAACCCGGCGAGACCGTCGAACAGGCACTGCGCCGGGAGGTCACCGAGGAGACCGGCTGGCGGGTCTCGGAGATCATCGCGCAGGTCGGCGAGTACCGGTACGTGGGCGACGACGGCCTGGCCCGGATCGAGAGCGACTGGCTCGTCCGGGTCGACGGCGACCTGACGGCACCGGTCCTGGAGGTCGGCAAGCACACCGAGTACCGCTGGCTCGGCCCGGCCGACCTCGACCTGCTCGACGAGGACCGCGACGTCAACGACGGACTGATCCGGCGGATCGCCGAACAGGCCTTCGAACTCCTGGGTCCGACCGGTTCGTGAGCGACAGCGTCGGGCTCGCCGCGCACCGGTACGTGGCGCTGGTCGCCCCCGTCCTCGACCGGGTCGTCCGCGCGGCGATGCAGGCCGGTCAGGACGGCGGCGGAGCGGAACTGAGCCAGCGGTACGGCGGCATGCCCGCCACCAGCTTCCTGGTGGAGATGCGGACCCGCCTGGCTGCCGGTGGCACGGTCGACGGTGCCGGATTCGCCGCGATCATCCGGTACCGGGACCCGATCGCCTGTCAACGGGCGCTGGACCGGCACGTCGCGTACGGGATGATCCACCGGCGACCGGACGGCGGACTCACCGCCACCGAACGCGGCACGGCGTTCCTGGCCGAGCTGTACCAGGTGCACGCCGAGGTGACCGAGGAACTCTGGGCCGGCCACGACGACCGGGTGCAGCGGCTGACCGAGACCGCCGGGCGGCTGCTGACGGCTGCCCTGGCGCCCCGAGGCGACGAGCCGGTGCCCAGCCCCGGCGCATTCGACGCGGTCGCCCCACCGTACGAGCCGGACGGCACCCCGTCGGGCGTGTTGCTGCTCAACCGGCTCGGCACGCTGCGGTACCACCGGGCCGACGCGCACACCGACGCCTGGACGGCCGCCGGACACACCCCGTCGAGCATCGCCGACCTGACCGACGGGGCGCAGTGGCAGGCCATCGAGCTGGAGACCGACCGGCGGGCAGCCGGCCCGTACACGGCGCTGACCGCCGAGGAGCGACTGACCTTCCTCGCCGACCTGGCGGCCCTGCCCGGCTGACCCCCGACAGCCGGTCGACGCGCGGCGCTATCCTCCTTCGGTGAACGCCGTGAGAACAGGGACTGATGTCGGCATGGTCGGGATGGTGCTGGCGGCCGGGGCCGGGCGCCGCCTGCGCCCGTACACGGACACGCTGCCCAAGGCGCTGGTCCCGGTGGACGGCGAGATCACCATCCTCGACATCGCGCTGCGCAACCTCGCCGAGGTGGGGCTGACCGACGTCGTCGTGGTGGTCGGCTACGCGGCGGACACCGTCCGCGAACGCCAGGCCGACCTGGAACGCCGCCACGGAGTGACGCTCACCCTCGTGCACAACGACAAGGCCGAGGAGTGGAACAACGCGTACTCGCTCTGGCTGGCCCGCGACTGGTTCGCCCGGGGCGTACTGCTGGTCAACGGCGACACCGTGCACCCGGTGAGCATCGAGAAGACGCTGCTGGCCGAGCGTGGGCCCGGCGTGCTGCTCGCGGTCGACACCCTCAAGCCGCTGGCGGAGGAGGAGATGAAGACCACCTTCGACGCCGCCGGCCAGCTCACCCGGATCACCAAGCTGATGGACCCGGCCGACGCGTACGGCGAGTACATCGGCGCGACGCTGATCGAGCCGCAGGTGGCCGGAGCGCTCGCCGACGCGCTGGAGGCGACCTGGCGACGCGACCCGAACCTGTACTACGAGGACGGATACCAGGAGTTCGCCGAGCGGGGTGGCGAGGTACGCGCCGCACCGATCGGTGACGTGTCCTGGGTGGAGGTCGACAACCACGACGACCTGGCCCGGGCGCGGGAGATCGCGTGCCGTTACTAGCGCGCACCGTCACCACACCGCTGTCGATCGAGGTCCGCCGAGGGGCGGTGGCCAACCTCGGCGTGCTGCTGGCCGACCGGCGGATCTCCGGTGGTGGCGACGTCGCGGTGGTGGTCGGCCCCGGACAGGGCGAGAAGATCGCCGACCTGTGCCGGCCCTCACTCGGCTCGGCCGACATCTTCACGGTGACCGGCGGCACCGTCGACTCCGCGCAGGAGCTTGGCGACCAGCTCCGGCGCCGGCACTACGACGCGGTCGTCGGCATCGGCGGCGGCAAGACCATCGACACCGCCAAGTACGCCGCCACCCGTTACGCCATTCCGATGGTCACCGTGGCGACGAGCCTCGCCAACGACGGCATCGCCTCCCCGGTGGCGTCGCTGACCCACGAGGGCGGCAAGGGCTCGTACGGCGTGCACATCCCGATCGCCGTCCTGGTCGACCTCGACTTCGTGGAGAACGGGCCGGACCGGCAGACCCAGGCCGGCATCGGCGACGCGGTGAGCAACCTGAGCGCCTGCGCCGACTGGGAACTGGCCCACCGGGTACGCGACGAGCCGATCGACGGGCTCGCCGTGACGCTCGCCCGGACCGGTGCCGAAGCCCTGGTCAACCATCCCGGCAAGATCACCGACGACGCCTTCCTGACCACGCTGGCCGAGGCACTCATCCTCGGCGGGATCTCCATGTCGATCTGCGGCTCCAGCCGCCCGGCGAGCGGTGGCGACCACGAGATCTCGCACGCCATCGACCACCTCTACCCGGGCACCGGCTCGCACGGCGAACAGGTCGGCCTGGGCGCGTTGTTCTGCACCTTCCTCCGGGGCGACCTGGAACGCTTCGGTCAGCTCAGCACCTGCCTGCACCGGCACGGCCTGGCCGTCCGGCCCGACGAGCTGGGCCTCACCGACGAGCAGTTCGTCGAGGCGGTCGCCTTCGCGCCGCGTACCCGACCGGACCGCTACACCATCCTCGAACACCTCGCGTTGTCCGCTGACGACATCCGGACCCGGCTGGGAGACTACGTTGACGCCCTCCGTGAGCACCTTGGCTGAGCCTTCGCACCCCACGGTCGCCGACTTCCACCGGGTGAACCGGGGTGGCGGTCTGTTCAGCGAGTCCGTGAGCCAGTGGATCGGCGCCGTCTTCGCGCTGGTCGCCCAGCGGCTCGGACTCCGCCCCACCGCGCTGACCATCACCAACCTGGTACTCGGTCTGGCCACCTCGGTCACCGTGGTCGCGCTCGCCGGTCCGGTCGCCGCCGGTGACGTACCCGCCTGGGTGGTCGGGTTGCTCGCGCTGCTCGGCTGGCAGATCGCGTACGCCCTGGACTGCGCCGACGGACAGCTCGCCCGGGTGACCGGTCAGGGCAGCGCGGCCGGGGCCCGGGTCGACGTGCTCTGCGACGTGGCGGCCCAGATCGCCCTGGTCGCCGCGCTCTCCGCGACCGCCGTGGCGCAGGTGCCGTCGACGCCCGTGTGGTTGGTGGCGGCCTTCGCGGGCACCTGGATGGTCAACCTGGTGACCTCGGTGATGCAGTCCGGCCCGAACGCCGCCAGCATGGTCACCTCCACCAGCCTGCCGGTCCGCCTGGTGAAGCTGGTCCGCGACTACGGCGCAGTGATCTTCGTAGCCGCCCTGGTGCTGGCCTTCGCTCCGGCGCTCGTCTTCTGGGTCGTGGTCGCCTTCACCGTGGTGAACGGCGGCTTCCTGCTCGCCAGCATCGCCTTCTCCGCCCGCGCCTCCCTCTAACCGGCATGCAAGGAAGGGCACCTTATTAACGCCTCGTGCATAGCAGGGGTCCCCGATTAACGCAGCCTGCCCGGATTAGCGCTGCCTGCCGACGGACCGCCTGACGGCTGCCGCCGGGCCGCTGGCGCCGGGACCCGTGCCGAGCCCACCCCGACACTGTGCCTAGCGCCCCCCGCTCCCTAGCGCCCCCCGCTCCCTGCGTGCCCCACTTCCCAAGATCGTGCTCGATCCAGGATCGAGTGGCATCGAAGCACCACGGTAGGCACTCGATCCCGGATCGAGTGCCTACCGGGCGCTCATCACGACAGGTTCCGCTGGTCGCTGTAGAGGGGAGTCGATGAGCACGCGGCAGCACTCCATCCACTCCCGCGCTGGGCAGGCTCGACTCGTCGATCATGGAGTTGTGGCGCTCACAAAAGGCGCAAGACTGGATGAGTCGGAAGCCACAACTCCATGATCGACGCACGAGGCGCGGCGCATGCGTCGCGAGGCACGTGGGGTACGCGGGGACGGGGGTGTCGGGGGTCAGCGGAGGGACGCGTACACGTCGATGAGACGCTTGGTGACCACCTCGGGGTGGAAGGTGCGGTCGTAGCGGGCGCGGGCGGGCCCGGCCAGGGCGGCGGCTCCGGCGGCGGCCACCGGCAGTGCGGCTGCCAGCGCCGCCGGGTCCGGCGGCACGACCCATCCGGCCTCTCCGGCCCGGATCCCGGCCGGCAAGGCGCTCGCCCGACCGGCGGAGTCGACCTGACCGACGGATCCACCAGGCCCGACCGGGTCAACGGAACCCACGCCACCGGAGCTGACCGGGTCAGCAAGACCCACCGGGCCAGCGGGGCCGCCGGGGCTGGGCGGGGCGGCTGCCGAGGCGGCCACGGCAGGGCCGGTGCCGGCAGGTTCGCGGGGGGTGTCGGCGCCGACGAGGTACGGGATGCCGCCGAGCGCGGTGCCGAGCACCGGCCGCCCGCTGGCCAGCGCCTCGATGATCACGGTGGGGAGTACGTCGTGCCAGGTGGAGGTGGCGAGCACGACGGCGCTGGCGTTCAGCGCCTCGCGTACCCCGGCCCGGTCGAGCGGGCCGAGGAAGGTGACGTCGGCGCGTTCGGCCGCCGCCGCCTCGACCAGCGGACGCAGTTCGCCGTCACCGGCCACGCGCAGTGGGCCCAGTGCGCCGTCCGGGTGCCGGCGCCACGCCTCCAGCAGCAGGTCGAGCCCCTTCTCGGGGGAGAGCCGACCGAGGAAGAGGAAGCCCCGGCCCAGCGGCGCGGGGGTGCCCGGGTCCGGGATGGCGTTCGGCTTGACCACGATCCGCTCGTCCGGGATGCCGTAGTCACGCAGGTGGTCGGCGACCGCGCTGGTCAGCGCGATGAACCGGTCCACCGACTTCCAGGTGCCCCGGTGCACGGCCAGGGTGGTCGCCATCAGCGCGCTCTGTGCCCGCGACCCCCGGTAGCAGCGGTGTACCACCGCCGGTACGCCCAGCGTCCGGCCCCGGCAGTCCTGGCAGATCACCCCGTCGCGGAAGTACAGGCCGGAGGAGCAGACCTGGCGGTAGTTGTGCACCGTCTGCACCACCGGCACCCCGTGCCGGTGCGCGGTCCGCACCACCCAGGGCGAGAGCAGCGGGTACGGGTTGTGCAGGTGCAACACGTCCGGACGGTGCTCGGTGAGCAGCCGACTCAGCTCCTGTTGCGCCCGGGGGGCGTAGATCGGCGAGATCGGCAGCAGTGCCTTCGCCGTCTTCGGCATCGACGGGATCTCGTCGGAGCTGCGCAGGAACGGCAGCACCTCCACGCCGGCTGCGGCGAGCTGGGAGATCTCCACGTCGACGATGGTGTTCTCGCCGGACGGCTGGGCTTCCCGGTACCGGTTGTGCGCCACCACGATTCTCACGGCAAAGAAGGCTACCGTTGACCTGTGCCCGAACTACCGGAGGTAGAGGCGCTCGCAGGCTACCTGCGGCAGCGCGCGGTGGGCCGGCGTGTCGACCGGCTGGAGGTCGCCGCGATCAGCGCCCTGAAGACGTACGATCCGGCGCCGAGCGCGGTCGTCGGCCGGACGGTGACCGACGCCCGGCGACACGGCAAGTTCCTCGACGTCGTCTTCGACGGCGGCCTGCACCTGGTGGTACACCTGGCCCGCGCGGGCTGGCTGCACTACCGGGAGGCGTTCGCCTCGACCGTCCCGCTCCGTCCCGGAAAGGGGCCGATCGCCCTCCGGGTACGCCTCGACGACGGTTCCGGCTTCGACCTGACCGAGGCCGGTACGCAGAAGAAGCTCGCCGCCTACCTGGTGACCGACCCGCAGACGGTGCCCGGGGTGGCCAAGCTCGGGCCGGACGCGATCGCCGCCGACCTGAGCGCCTTCGCCGAGGCGCTGCGCAGCCGCCGGGGCCAGGTCAAGGGGGTGCTCACCGACCAGTCCGTGCTGGCCGGGGTCGGTAACGCGTACTCGGACGAGATCCTGCACGCCGCGAAGCTGTCGCCGTTCGCGCTGACCGACCGGCTGAGTGACGACCAGATGGCGACGCTGCACGCGGCGACCCGGCGGGTGCTCGGCGACGCGGTGACCCGTTCGCTGGGGCAACGCGCCGCGGAACTCAAGGGTGAGAAGCGGTCCGGGCTGAAGGTGCACGCCCGCACCGGGCTGCCCTGCCCGGTCTGCGGGGACACCGTCCGGGAGGTGTCGTTCGCCGATTCGAGCCTCCAGTACTGCCCCACCTGCCAGACCGGCGGTAAGCCGCTGGCTGACCGACGGCTGTCCAGACTTGTACGGTGAGTGACGTTGCTCATCGACTACGGAGCGGAATCGGACGTGGGTGTCGAACCGCCGCTCGCACGCTCTACCCGGGCCACAATCCATCGGTATAGTGGCCCGGTCCCCGGCTTCCGGACGGCGCGAAGTCGGCCAGATCCCAGGCGAACACGAGTCTGTCGCGCAATGTCCCCCGGGTCCGCGACGGGCGCGGATCCGCGTGGGAAGCTGGAACGGTGGGCGACGCGGGCCATCACGGCGAGTGAGCGGCACGTGTCATGCGGGAGGACATGGTGAGGTGACGACTAGCCTCCAGCGCCCGGTGACCAACGAAGGCCGGAGCAGATTCGTGCGGCACGTCGACAGCTTCGAGATCCAGCCGCCGACCCCACCCTCCACCAGCGGCGTACCGCGATCGGCGTGGGCGCGGGCGCGGCGACGCGTCTCCCGCTGGCACCGCCCGTACACGGCGATCCTGCTGCTGCTGGACTTCGCCGCCGTCGCCTTCTCCAGCTACACCGCGATCCACAGCTTCGACCAGGCCACCGCCGGTTTCTACGACGCGCAGAACGACCCGACCTGGTTCTTCACGGTGGCCTTCCTGCTGTTGCCGCTGGGCTGGCTGGTGGTTCTGTGGTTCAACGGCGCCTACGACCGGCGTTGTCTCGGGCTCGGGCCGGACGAGTTCAAGCGGGTGATCCGCGCCGGGGTCACGGCCTGCGCCACGGTGTCGTTCCTCGCCTTCGCCACCAAGACCGACCTGTCCCGGTTCACCGTCGGCACCGCCCTGCTGATGGCGCTGCTGCTGATCCTGCTGGGCCGGATCCTGGCCCGCTTCGTGCTGCACGTCATCCGGCGCAACATCCAGCAGGCGGCGCACCGGATGGTGCTGGTCGGCACGCTGCCGGACTGCCTGGAGGTCTACACCGCGGTCACCCGCAACCCCTCCGCCGGGCTGGTCCCGGTCGCCATCCACATCACCGACGGGTATGCGGCAGCACGGGGCGTGCAGACCCCGGTCCCGGTGTACGCCGGACGCGACGTACTGGCGCTGGTCCGTGAGGTCGGCGGCGACACCATCGCGGTCTGCGGCTCGGCCAGCTCCGAGCCGGGCGAGCTGCGCCGGCTGGCCTGGCAGTTGGAGGGCTCCGGGGTCGACCTGGTGGTGGCCCCGCAGTTGACCGACATCGCCGGCCCCCGGGTGCACATCCGCCCGATCGAGGGTCTGCCGCTGCTGCACGTCGAGGAGCCGACCCTCTCCGGGCCCGCGCTGCTGGCCAAGAGCATGATGGACCGGGTCGGCGCCGGTCTCGGCCTGCTGATGCTGGTGCCGGTCTTCCTCGCCGTCGCCGTCGCGATCCGGATCTCCGACCCAGGTCCGGTCTTCTTCCGCCAGCCCCGGGTGGGGCACGAGGGACGGACGTTCCGGGTGTGGAAGTTCCGCACCATGTACGTCGACGCGGAGGACCGGCTCGCCAGCCTGACCGACCAGAACGAGACCGACGGCATGCTGTTCAAGATGAAGCAGGATCCCCGGGTCTTCCCGGTGGGCCGCTTCCTGCGTGCCTCGTCGCTGGACGAGCTGCCTCAGTTGATCAACGTACTCAAGGGTGAGATGTCGTTGGTCGGACCGCGCCCGCTGCCCGCCGACGACGGCGACTTCCTCGGTGACGTACGACGCCGACTGCTGGTCCGTCCCGGTATGACCGGCCTGTGGCAGGTCTCCGGCCGCTCGGACCTGTCCTGGGACGAGGCCGTCCGGCTGGACCTCTACTACGTCGACAACTGGTCGCTGGCGTACGACCTGAGCATCCTGTGGCGCACCGTGGGCGTCGTGCTGGCCCGCAAGGGCGCGTACTGACTCTTGGCCCGGCGGCCGGAAACGACCAGGATCGTCGGCGTGGGTGGCAACCTCTCCGCCGTCGTCGGCGTCATCTCCCTGGTCGCCGTACTGGCCGGGGCCCTGTACGCCGTCGGTCGGCTGCGCGGTCGACGTGGCATCGCCACCCCCGGCCAGCGGGCCACCTACGAGGTGCTGCACACCGCCGGGTTGGCCGCCGAACCGCTGCGTGCCGGGCTGAACCCGGCCGGCGCGGCGAAGGCGGCCCGCCACCTGCGCACCCTGGTCGGGGCCGAGGGGCTGGCCTTGACCGACACCGACGACCTGCTCGCCCTGGACGGGCGGGGCGCCCACCACGGGGACCAACTACGCGCGGCGGCCCAGCGGGTGGTGGCCTCGGAGCGGTCGACGGTGCTCGGCGAGGCGGAGTTGTCCTGCGACCGCGTCGACTGTCCGGTCCGGGGTGCGGTGGTGGCTCCGCTGGCCGGCGCGGAGGGCCGGATAGCCGGTGCCCTGGTCGCCGTCACCGACGGCGTGCCCGCCCCCGGTCTGGTGCAGGCCACCCTGGAGACCGCCCACTGGGCGGGCAGCCAGCTCGCCCTCGCCGAGCTGGACTCGTCCCGGGAGCGGCTGGCCCGCGCCGAGGTACGGGCGCTGCGGGCGCAGATCAGCCCGCACTTCATCTACAACGCGCTGACCGCGATCGGCTCGTTCGTCCGGACCGACCCGGAGCGGGCCCGGGAGCTGATCCTGGAGTTCGCCGAGTTCACCAGGTACTCCTTCCGGGCGCACGGGGAGTTCACCACGTTGGCCGAGGAGCTGCGGTCGATCGATCGCTACCTCACCATCGAACGGGCCAGGTTCGGCGACCGGCTCCAGGTCCGGCTCCAGATCGCCCCCGAGGTGCTGCCGGTGACCCTGCCGTTCCTGTGCCTGCAACCACTGGTGGAGAACGCGGTCCGGCACGGCTTGTCGCGTAAGCCCGGCACGGGCATGGTGAGCATCGAGGCCCGGGACGCGGGAGCCGAGTGCCACATCACGGTGGAGGACGACGGAGTGGGGATGGATCCGGCCACGTTAACCGCCGGGATCGCCGAGCTGGCCGGTGCCACCGGCGACCCCGGCGACGACCCGGGCCAGCACGTCGGCCTCTCGAACGTCGACGAGCGACTCCGGTCGGTCTTCGGTGACGGCTTCGGCCTCGTCGTGGAGACGGGGCTGGGCTCGGGAACGAAGGTGAGCATGCGGGTGCCCAAGTTCCATCCCGGCGTACGGGCCGGCTCGTGACCGGCAACGGCGGCCCGGCCGCTCCCGGCTTCCTGCGCGTCCTCGCGGTGGACGACGAACCGCCCGCGCTCGACGAGCTGGCGTACCACCTGCGCGCCGACCCCCGGGTGGCCCGGCTGCACACGGCCGGCGACGCCACCGAGGCGCTGCGGGTGCTCCGCGACGGCGACATCGACGTGGTCTTCCTGGACATCCGGATGCCCGGCCTGGACGGCATGGAGCTGGCCCGGGTGCTGCGCCGGTTCGCCCGGCCACCGGCGATCGTCTTCGTCACCGCCTACGACGACGGCGCGGCCGACGCCTTCGACCTCGGCGCCACCGACTACGTCCGCAAGCCGGTCCGGTCCGAACGGCTCTCCGAGGCGCTGCGTCGGGTGGTCGGCTCCCGGGTGGTGCCCTCCCACCCGGCCGCGCTGGCCCGCGCCGAGGAGGACCCGACCATCCCGGTCGAGTTGGCCGGCACCACCCGGATGCTGCCCCGTTCGGCGGTGCGGTGGGTGGAGGCACAGGGTGACTACGCCCGGCTGCACACCGTCGACGGCGCCCACCTGGTCCGGGTGTCGCTGGCCACGCTCGCCGAGCGCTGGGCCGACGCCGGTTTCGTCCGGATCCACCGGTCGTACCTGGTGCAACTCCGGCTGATCGCCGAACTCCGGCTGGTCAACTCCGGGTACGTGGTGGTGGTCGACGGCACGGAACTGTCGGTGAGCCGGCGACACATCCGGGAGTTGAAGGACAAGCTGGTCCGCGCCGCGAAGCAGGAGTGGAGCCGCTGAACGTGCGGCGGTCCGTTTATCGGTCCACGCGAGAATCGTCGCTGCTCTATCCTCCTGCTGCCGGTCCGGTACGGGGCGCGGGACCGGCGCGGGCGCAGTGCCTGCACGGGCCGCCCCGCACCCTCACGTTTGGACGCAGATGCAGCTAACCCTCATCCGCCGTGCCGTGCTGGCCGGCATCGCCGTGGTGGCCGTCGTGGCACCCGGTGCCACCCCCGCGTGGGCGGCCGACACCGGCACGATCAGCGGTCGACTCACGACCAGTGCCGGCGCCGCCGCACCGGACGTTCCGGTGGTGGTCTACCGGACCGGCGGGTTCACCACCATCGCCGAAACCCGGACCGACGCCGACGGCACCTACACTCTCGCCTCGCTGCGGCCCGGCTCCTACACCGTCGGTTACCTTCCCCCCAACCGGCCGGAGCAGTACCACCGACAGAAGTTCCGGTCCTGGGAGGCGGATCCGGTCGTGGTGACCGCAGACGCCACCACCACCGTCGACGAGCAGTTGGTGGCCACCGGCACGGTCACCGGCCGCATCGTGGACGCCGCTGGTGAGCCTCGGTCCGGGTTACGGGTCGAGGCCCGCCCGATCGGCTCCCCCAACTGGGCCAACACGGTCACCGACTCCGACGGGCGGTACGCGATGGCCGTGCTCGCCGGCGACTACCGGGTGAGTTTCCAGCCGATCGAGGGCTCCAGGCAGGCCCAGTACGTACCGGGCAAGCTCGGCCTGCGCAGCGCGGGTGTCTTCGCGGTCACCGCCGACGCGGTGGTCGTGGCCGACGACACGGTGCTGCCGGTGGGCAACCTGTCGGGCCGGTTCACCACCGCCGCCGGGGCACCGTTGACGGAGGCTCAGGTCGACCTCTACACGCCGGACGGAGAGAACGCCGGCTGGACCGACACGGACGCCGACGGGGCCTTCGACCTGGAGGTGCTCGCCGGCGCCTACCGGGTCGGGGTGTTCAAGGACGACCGCCAGCAGTACTACCGCGGGAAGCTCGTCCCCGAGCAGGCCGACCTGGTCACCGTGCGGGGCGGGGAGCGGACCAGCATCACCGACGCCCTGCTCGGCACCGGGACCCTGCGGGTCCGGGCGGTCGACTCGGTGACCGGTGCGCCGATCGCCCGCTTCTGCGCGATGGATGCGTGCAGCAACGGCACCGGTTCGGTGATCATCCCCGACATCCCCGAGGGGCGGCACGACGTCTACCTCTACACGCCGGACGGCCGGTACCTCCCACGCAACCGCAGCGGTGTGCTGATCCGCGCCGACCAGACCACCGAGGTGACCGTCGCGCTGAGTCCGGGCGCGACGATCAGCACCACGGTGGTCGACCGGCAGACCGGAGCACCCCTTGCCGGCGTCTGTCTGGAGGCGTTCGCGAACAAGCGGGCGCTGCTGCTGGACAGCTACCCGAAGTGCAGCGACCACGACGGTCGGGTGGACATCGGACCGCTGCGGGCTGGCGAGCACAAGCTCTTCGCCGTGCCGCAGAACCAGACGTACGGCCGGCAGTGGGTCGGGCCGGACGGCGGCACCGGCGACGAGCGGGAGGCCGCCACGGTCACCACCAACCTGGGCCAGGTGTCCACCGGCCCGGTGGTCCGACTCGACCGTGCGGGCCGGGTGAGTGGTCGGGTGACGGACGTGCAGACCGGCGCGGGTCTGGCGGACGTCCACGTATCGGTACTCACCGGCCACCCCGGCGTCGGCGCGGAGGACGTCCGCACCGACGATCAGGGCGGCTACACGCTGACCCGACTCGGCCCGTACGCGTGGCCCGTGGTGTTCGGCGGGGATTCGCACGCCGCCGTCTGGTCCGGTGGCGCGTCCAGCCGCTTCAAGGCCACTCCGGTGCTGGTCACCGCTGACGCCACGGCGACCCTGGACGCGACGCTCAGCCCCGGCACGCAGTTCACCGGCACGATCAAGGACGGCACGGGTAGGCCGTTCCAGTCCGGCTTGGTGATGGCGCACAGCGTCGACACCGGCGACATCGCGGGCAGCGGCTTGGTCTCCGGCGGGCAGTTCGACCTCCGACTGACCGGACGCCAGCGGGTCTTCCTCAGCTACGAGGTCTCGCTGGACGGGGTGGACATGCACTCGGGCCGGTACCGGGTCGCCGACTCCGACGGCGTCGTTCGGCTGGTCCGTTTCACGGTGCCCGCGACCGGGTCGACGAGCGTCGACGTGGTCATCCCGACGAGCTGAACCTGAGGTGGCGGGCGGACGGCGACGCACGACGCCGTCCCCCGTCCACCGGGTTATCCACAGGCTGCACGGGTTGTCCACAGGTTGTGCACAGCCCTCTTGACATTCCCGTCCGGCGGACGAGACTGCCGGGGTGGCCGCTGCCGACGATCCCGTCCCGGCGCCCGGGGCGGCGGCAGGGCCCGGGGCGCAGCCCCGCCACGCCGACCCCGGACCGGTGCCGCCGCAGGGCGGGCGGCCGACACCCGAGGCGCCCACCCGCACCCGGGTGGTGCTGGCCGAGGTGTCGCAGCGGCAGCGCCCCGCCGCCGGTACGCACACCGAGCTCACCCAGCAGACCCGGGTCGGTGAGGCCCTCGTCCGTGGACTGGTCCGCGCCCAGTTGGCGCTGGCGTTGCAACTGTCGGCGGTGGTGCTGGTCGGGCTGGGCGGCCTGCCCCTGTTGTTCGCCATCGCGCCGTCGGTCGGGCGGATGACCGTGCTCGGCGTCAACCTGCCGTGGCTGGTGCTCGGCGCGCTCTCCTTCCCGTTCCTGGTCGCGGTCGGCTGGACGTACGTGCGGCTGGCCGAACGCAACGAGCAGGACTTCACCGACCTGGTCCAGCGGCCGGAGCGCTGAGTGGGCAACGACCTCGTCGTACCCGCGATCGTGGCGGTCACCCTGATCACGCTGGGGATCGGGTTCTACGGGCTGCGGCTGGCCCGCACCACCTCCGACTTCCTGGTCGCCTCACGGGTGGTCAGCCCGACCTGGAACGCCGCCGCGATCGGCGGGGAGTACCTCTCGGCGGCGAGCTTCCTCGGCGTGGCCGGGCTGGTCCTCAAGTACGGCGTCGACGTGCTCTGGTATCCGGTCGGCTTCGCCGCCGGCTACCTGGCCCTGCTGCTCTTCGTGGCGGCACCGTTGCGCCGCTCCGGGGCGTTCACCCTGCCCGACTTCTGCGAGATGCGGCTCGGTTCCCGCCGGTTGCGGACGCTCGCCACCATCTTCGTGATCTTCATCGGGTGGCTCTACCTGGTCCCGCAGTTGCAGGGCGCCGGGCTGACGCTGGCCACGCTGGCCGGTTCGCCGTACCCGGTGGGTGCCCTGGTGGTGGCCGCGGTGGTGACCGCCAACGTGGCGCTCGGCGGGATGCGCGCGGTCACCTTCGTGCAGGCGTTCCAGTACTGGCTCAAGCTGACCGCGCTCGCCGTACCCGCGATCTTCCTCGCCCTCCAGTGGCAGTCCGACGGACGTCCCCCGGTGACGCCGCCCGACGGGCCGACGTTCCGGACCGCGACCACCGTCGTGGTCGAGCACCGCGCGGTGCTCACGCTGCCCGACGGTGAGACCCGGGAGGTACGCCCCGGCGACGAGTTGACCTTCGCAGCGGGTGAGCCGGTGCCGGAAGTCTCCGGAGTGGCGACCGGATCGGCCGAATGGCTGCTGCCCAGCACCGCGGCCGACGACGACCGGGGGCTGTTCGCCACGTACTCGCTGATCCTGGCGACCTTCCTGGGCACCATGGGGTTACCGCACGTCCTCGTCCGCTTCTACACCAACCCGGACGGGGCCGCCGCCCGCCGGACCACGCTGGTGGTGCTGGCGCTGGTCGGGGTCTTCTACCTGCTACCCACGATCTACGGCGTGTTGGGTCGGATCTACACCCCGCAACTGCTGGTCAGCGGGCAGACCGACGCGGTGGTGGTGCTGCTGCCCGAAGCGGCGCTCGGCGCCGGGACCACCGGCCGGCTGATGGCCGCCCTGGTCGCCGCCGGTGCGTTCGCGGCCTTCCTCTCCACCTCGTCCGGCCTGCTCACCAGCGTCGCCGGAGTGATCTCCACGGACGTGCTCGGCCGTGGCTCGGTACGCGGCTTCCGGCTGGCCACGGTGATCGCGGGCGGAATCCCGACAGTGCTCGCGTTGAACGTCTCCGGGCTGGACGTCTCGCAGGTGGTCGGGCTGGCGTTCGCCGTCGCCGCGTCCAGCTTCTGCCCACTGCTGGTACTCGGCATCTGGTGGCGCGGGCTCACCGACGCGGGCGCGGCGGCCGGCATCCTGGTCGGCGGCGGCGCGGCGATCACGGCGGTGCTGGTCACCGTGCTCGGCCCACCGCTGTCCGGCTGGCCCGCCACCCTGACCGCCCAGCCCGCCGCCTGGACGGTGCCGCTGGCCTTCACCGTGATGGTCGCCGTCTCGCTCGCCACCCGCCGCCGCGCCCCGACCGACATCGCCCGCACCATGCTGCGCCTGCACGCCCCCGACGCCCTCCGGCGGTAAGGAAGGGCCCCCTGCTAACGCCTGCGGTATAGGAGGGGTCCCCTGCTAACGTCAATGCCGCTCAGTTAGGGCGGTGTGGTGGATGTCAAGCGGGGTGTAGACGTGGACGGCGGGGTCTCGGTATAGAGGTTTGTCACTCCAAGACAGCCTCTGGACCGGGAGCCCCGCCGTTGGAACAGTCTGCCATCACGTCCACGATCAGGGTGGCTGCGGGGCGGTTCGCGCCGGGCCATCTGGGTGAGTTGACGCAGCAGGTGCCGTTCGAGATGGTCGATGCCGTTCTGGCTGAGGCCGGTGGTGTGCAGTCGCGGGTGCGGGATCTGCCGTCGCGGGTGGTGGTGTATCTGCTGCTCGCGGCGGGGCTGTTCGCTGAGGTCGGTTACCGGCAGGTGTGGGCTCGGTTGGTCGCTGGGCTGGACGGGTTGACGGTGGCGCTGCCGACGTCTTCGGCGTTGTCGCAGGCTCGCCGTCGGGTCGGGGACAAGCCGCTGGTGGCGTTGTTCCGGTTGCTGTCGGGTCCGCCGGCGGGGGCCGCCCGGTGGCGGGGTCTGCTGGTGTGCGCGATCGACGGCACCAGCATGTTCGTGCCCGATACGGCGGCTAACCTGACGGTCTATCCGCGTCAGGCGGGCAGCCACGGTGGGTCGGGGTATCCGATGCTGCGGCTGGTCGCCGTCGTGGCGTGCGGCACCCGCGCTGTCATCGACGCGGTGTTCACCCCCATCAGCACTGGCGAACTCACGTGTGCGGGGCGTCTGTTGGGCTGCCTGCGCCCAGGCATGCTGCTGCTGGCCGACCGTGGGTTCGCCGCCCGTCAGATGATCGAACAGTTCGCCAGCACCGGCGCTGACCTGCTCATCCGCGACAAGGACGACCGGCGGCTGCCCGTCATCCGCCGCCATCGCGACGGGTCCTGGCTGTCTGTCATCGGCACGATGACGGTCCGGGTCGTTGACGCCGAGATCGTCGTGAGCATGAACGGTAAACGCCACGTCGGCCGGTACCGGCTGATCACCACCCTCACCGACCAGCGCCGCTTCCCGGCCATGGACCTGGTCACCCTCTACCACCACCGCTGGGAGATCGAGACGACATATCTGGAGTTGAAGTCCACCCTGCGGGGCGGACGGGTCCTACGAGCCCGAACCCCGAACGGGATCAGTCAAGAGGTCCACGCCCTGCTCACCACCTACCAAGCGGTCCGGCTGGCAATGGCTGACGCCACCGCCAGCCGGCCCACGACCAACCCCGACCGGGCCAGCTTCACCATCGCCGTCCACGCCGCCCGAGACCAGATCACCCAAGCCGCTGGTGTCATCGCCGGCACCGTCATCGACCTCGTCGGCACCATCGGCCGCGCAATCCTGGCCGACCTGCTACCCCCACGCCGCACCCGAATCAGCCCCCGCGTGGTCAAACGCGCGATCTCCAAACACCGCGCCAAAGGCACCATCGACCGCACCAACTACCACGCCACCATCAACATCAACATCCTCGAAACAGCAGCATTGACAACCCGCCCACCGCCCTAACTGAGCGGCATTGCAATGCCGCTCAGTTAGGGCGGTGTGGTGGATGTCAAGCGGGGTGTAGACGTGGACGGCGGGGTCTCGGTATAGAGGTTTGTCACTCCAAGACAGCCTCTGGACCGGGAGCCCCGCCGTTGGAACAGTCTGCCATCACGTCCACGATCAGGGTGGCTGCGGGGCGGTTCGCGCCGGGCCATCTGGGTGAGTTGACGCAGCAGGTGCCGTTCGAGATGGTCGATGCCGTTCTGGCTGAGGCCGGTGGTGTGCAGTCGCGGGTGCGGGATCTGCCGTCGCGGGTGGTGGTGTATCTGCTGCTCGCGGCGGGGCTGTTCGCTGAGGTCGGTTACCGGCAGGTGTGGGCTCGGTTGGTCGCTGGGCTGGACGGGTTGACGGTGGCGCTGCCGACGTCTTCGGCGTTGTCGCAGGCTCGCCGTCGGGTCGGGGACAAGCCGCTGGTGGCGTTGTTCCGGTTGCTGTCGGGTCCGCCGGCGGGGGCCGCCCGGTGGCGGGGTCTGCTGGTGTGCGCGATCGACGGCACCAGCATGTTCGTGCCCGATACGGCGGCTAACCTGACGGTCTATCCGCGTCAGGCGGGCAGCCACGGTGGGTCGGGGTATCCGATGCTGCGGCTGGTCGCCGTCGTGGCGTGCGGCACCCGCGCTGTCATCGACGCGGTGTTCACCCCCATCAGCACTGGCGAACTCACGTGTGCGGGGCGTCTGTTGGGCTGCCTGCGCCCAGGCATGCTGCTGCTGGCCGACCGTGGGTTCGCCGCCCGTCAGATGATCGAACAGTTCGCCAGCACCGGCGCTGACCTGCTCATCCGCGACAAGGACGACCGGCGGCTGCCCGTCATCCGCCGCCATCGCGACGGGTCCTGGCTGTCTGTCATCGGCACGATGACGGTCCGGGTCGTTGACGCCGAGATCGTCGTGAGCATGAACGGTAAACGCCACGTCGGCCGGTACCGGCTGATCACCACCCTCACCGACCAGCGCCGCTTCCCGGCCATGGACCTGGTCACCCTCTACCACCACCGCTGGGAGATCGAGACGACATATCTGGAGTTGAAGTCCACCCTGCGGGGCGGACGGGTCCTACGAGCCCGAACCCCGAACGGGATCAGTCAAGAGGTCCACGCCCTGCTCACCACCTACCAAGCGGTCCGGCTGGCAATGGCTGACGCCACCGCCAGCCGGCCCACGACCAACCCCGACCGGGCCAGCTTCACCATCGCCGTCCACGCCGCCCGAGACCAGATCACCCAAGCCGCTGGTGTCATCGCCGGCACCGTCATCGACCTCGTCGGCACCATCGGCCGCGCAATCCTGGCCGACCTGCTACCCCCACGCCGCACCCGAATCAGCCCCCGCGTGGTCAAACGCGCGATCTCCAAACACCGCGCCAAAGGCACCATCGACCGCACCAACTACCACGCCACCATCAACATCAACATCCTCGAAACAGCAGCATTGACAACCCGCCCACCGCCCTAACTGAGCGGCATTGCTGCTAACGTCCGTCGGCGTGCAGGGGCGGCTGGCGCGACGTCCGACTCGGGGATGAGCCGCGAATCGTCCTCCGGAGGGTCGGTGCACTGGTCAGGACCGGATACGGTCGGGATCATGACTGGTGAGCACCCGGCGCTGGCGCTGCGCGGCCTGGCGAAGAGGTTCGACAGCAAGGTCGCGGTGGCCGGCGTGGATCTGGACGTACCCGCCGGCTCGTTCTACGGCCTGCTCGGCCCGAACGGCGCGGGCAAGACCACTACGCTGTCGATGGCGGTCGGGCTGCTGCGGCCCGACGCGGGTGGCGCCCAGGTCCTCGGGCACGACGTGTGGGCCGACCCGGTCACCGCGAAACGGCTGCTCGGCGTGATGCCGGACGGCGTACGCCTCTTCGACCGCCTCAGCGGGTCCGAGCTGTTGGCTTACCACGGCCTGCTGCGCGGCATGGACCCGGCGGTGGTCGACCAGCGTGCCGGGGAACTACTCGACGTGCTCGCCCTCGCCGACGCCGGCCGCACCCTGGTGGTGGACTACTCGGCGGGTATGAAGAAGAAGATCGGCCTGGCCTGCGCGCTGCTGCACGGGCCGCGACTGCTGGTGCTGGATGAGCCGTTCGAGGCGGTCGATCCGGTCTCGGCCGCGTTGATCCGCGACATCCTCCAGCGGTACGTCACCGGCGGCGGCACGGTGGTCTTCTCCAGTCACGTGATGGAGGTCGTGCAGCGGCTCTGCACGCATGTGGCGATCCTCGCCGAGGGCACCATCAAGCGGGTCGGCACGCTGGAGCAGGTACGCGGCGAGCGCTCGCTGGAGGAGGTCTTCGTCGAGGTGGTCGGCGGGCGTACCGCAACCGGTGAGGAGCTGGCGTGGCTGTCTCAGTGACCACCCCGGCGAAGCCGGTACGGGCCGTCTCGGCCCGGCACTTCGTCCGGCTCAAGCTGCGGGTGATGGCCAACAACTTCCGTGGTCAGGGCTGGCGGGTCGCACTGTTCCTGATCGGGTCGCTGTTCGGGCTCTGGATCGCGGTGGGCGCCTTCTTCGGCCTGGCCGCCCCCGGGCTGGCGGGCAACGACACGTACGCGCTGCTGATCGCCGCGCTCGCCGGCAGCCTCACCGTGCTCGGCTGGATGCTGCTGCCGCTGGTCTTCTTCGGCGTCGACGAGACGCTCGACCCGGCCCGCTTCGCGCTGCTGCCGTTACCCCGCCGCACCCTGGTCAAGGGGCTGTTCGCGGCGGCGCTGGTGAGCGTACCGGCGATCGCCGCCCTGGTGGCGTTCTCCGGCCTGGTGGTCACCGCCGGTGTCTTCGGTGGCTGGTCCGCCGCCGTGGTGGCCGCGATCGGCGTCGTCCTGGGGCTACTCGTCTGCGTCGCCGGTGCACGGGCGGTGACCAGCGCGTTCGCCACCATGCTCCGCTCCCGGCGGGTCCGTGACCTGGCCGCCGTCCTGCTGGCGGTGCTGGCCGCGATGCTGGGGCCGCTGCAGATCGCGGGCGTGGCCGCACTCGGCGAGGTCAACTGGGACCGGTTCGTCCCGGTGGCGACCGTGCTGGGCTGGACCCCGCTGGGCGCACCCTTCACGGCCGGCATCGACCTGGCCCAGGGCCGGGTCTGGGCCGCCCCGCTGAAGCTGGCGATCGCCGTGCTCACCATCCTCGCGCTGTTGGCGTGGTGGTCGCGGTCGCTGGAGTCGGCGATGGTGGGTGCGGCGAGCACCGGGTCGACCCGTGTTCAGGCCGGACCCACCGGTGGCGCGGTCGCCCAACTGTTTCCCCGTGCGGCCGGCTGGCTGCGCCGGGACCAGTTCGGCGCGCTGGTCGCCCGGGAGGCCAGGTACTGGTGGCGGGACGCCCGGAGGCGGGCCAACCTGATCACCGTCGCGGTGGTCGGTCTCTTCGTGCCGGTCATGGTCAACTTCGGCGCGCAGGGCTTCGCCTTCGACAGTGATCAGGGCTTCAGCGTCGGCGACTCGTCACCGGTGCTGGTCAGCGTCTCCATGCTCTTCGTCGGGCTGCTCGCCGCCGTCACCCTGGCCAACCAGTTCGGCTTCGACGGCAGCGCGTACGCCGCGAACGTGGTGGCCGGCGTACCCGGTCGACAGGAACTACTCGCCCGGATGGCCGCCTTCTCGCTCTACGTCCTGCCGATGCTGGCCGTGGTCGCGGTGGTGATCGCGCTGGTCCTCGGCGAGCCGGCGTGGATCGGGTTCATGGCCGGCGCACTGGTCGCGACGTACGGTGTCGGGCTGGCGGTCAACTCGTTCATCTCGGTGCTCGGCGCGTACTCGCTGCCGGAGACGAGCAACCCGTTCGCCATGAACAGTGGTGCCGGCGTGGCCAAGAGTCTGCTGACGCTGCTGTCGATGGTCGTCACCGCCGTGCTCGGCATACCGATGGTGGTGGCCGCCGCGCTGCTCGGCGACACCTGGCTCTGGCTCGGTCTGCCGCTCGGCGCGGTGTACGGCGTCGGTGCGGCACTGCTCGGCGCGTACCTGGCCGGCGACACGCTGGACCGCCGCCAGCCCGAACTGTTGGCCACGGTCACCCCGCGCCGCTGAACGACGGCGGGACGGCACCCCGGGCGCGAAGCGCAGCCTGGACCTCGGCGACGAAGCCCTCGAAATCCGCACGGAGGCGCTTCGCGGTGAGGTGCAGGATGATCCAGCCCCCGGTGACCAGCCGGTTGAGCCGCCTGCGGTCCGAGTGGAACCGCTCCGGCTCGGCGTGCCAGAGACCGTCGTACTCCACCGCGACCCGATAGTCCGGCCAGGCGAGATCGAGACGAGCGACGAAACGGCCCCGATCCGACACGACCCATTGGGTACGGGGCCGGGGCAGCCCGGCCAGCACCAGCCGTACCCGGGTCCGGGATTCCTGGGGCGACTCGGCACCGGCGTCAGCGAGATCGACTGCTCGGAGCATCGCCCGCCAGCCACGACGCCCCGCCCGCGCGAGGGCGTACCCGCGAAGCGTGGACGCGTCGGCGAGTCGGCGCGCCAACAACACGTCGATGACCACCACCGCCTCCACCAGGTCGAGCCAGAGCGCCAGGTCCCAGCAGGTACGTTCGGGGGACGTGACCGGCGTCCCCGCGCGATCGAGGATGTCACCCGGGTCGATGGGCCCGCGACGGATGCGCAGACCAGCGATGACACCGACGCGTACGCCGCGCGGCACGACGACGTCCACCGGCTCATCGGCGGCGACCTCGGCGCACCCGTAGAGTGCCGCAGCGGATCGGCCGGCGATCGCCCCGGCCGACGGGATCAGCCACCGACCGACAGCAGTGCACCTGATCCGGTGGGTCACCGGCAGTTGGGCGTCCGCGTACACGTCTCGGAAGAGTGAGCGCCAGGCGGAACTGCGGAGGTCGTTGCGGGTGAGCAGGCCACTGGTGACCGCGTGAGACCCACGGAAGATGCGCCCCCGCAACTGCGGAGGCCGACGAGGCGATCTGGACATGCCACCGACGATGGCAGTCACCACGCCCCGCGCGCCGCCCCTGTGGATAACCCGGCTTTCTGCGCCCGTGCCGCCGCCTGTCGGCAGCCCCACACGCCCACAGGCGCCCCCGCACGACGACGGGCGGCGCGCATTCACGGGCGGCGCGCATTCACGGGCGGCGCGCATGATCACGCTCGATGCAGGATCGAGTGGTTAACGAGCGACGACGAGACCACTCGATCCTAGATCGAGCGTGATCTTCGGAGAGGGTCGCACCCTCGCGCAGAGCCGGCGGGCGGACGGAGACCGCTGGTGATCCGGGCATCCGCCGCGCCGGAAGGATCAACCCGGCACGGACGGTCGGATCGACCGTGAGCCGCGTCGTCCCGCACGTGCCGATGCGACCGCTCTGGCGGTGTCGATCCTGTGGAGCGCACTGGCCCTGTCAGCCCGCCCGCCTGTCGCTGCTGGTCGAGTACCGCGAGGACCGGACCGCACTCCTGGTGTATCTCGGGCTCCTGATGACGGAGGCCCACGCCCAGCTCAGCCAACTCGACGGGCGACTCGACCCGGCCAGCCTGCACGAACGGTTCCTGACCTGGGCACGGGCCCGCGAACCCGCTGGGCGGGTCACAATGTTTCACGTGAATCATCAGCCGGGTGCCCAGATCCACCACACCGACCCGTTCGCCGTGCCGGCGAGCGACCGTTCGCCGGCACGGCGGCTGCGAGGTCGGCTCGCCGCGCCGGTGACGCTCTGGACGGCACCCGGACCGGCCGGGCTGACCGTATCCTCCACGCTGGTGGCCGAGGGCGAGCCGGACCGTCTGCTCGGCCTGATCGACGCCGAGTCCGACCTGTGGGCGGCGGTGGAGGAGGCCGGGCGATTCGCGGTCGCGCCGCTCGGCCCGCCGCACCGGCAGCTCGCCGACCGGTTCGCCGGGCTGTTCCCGTCGCCTGGTGGCCTCTTCGCCACCGGCACCTGGACCGAGACGCCCTACGGCCCGGTGCCCGCCGACGCCGGCGGGTGGGCGGGGTGCCGGCTCGACAGCGCCCGGGAGTACGGCTGGAGCCTGCTCGTCGAGGCGACCGTCGAGCAGGTGAAGCTCGGCGACGACATCGCGCCGTTGCTGCATCATCGGGGTCGCTACCGCGAACTGGGCTGACCGCGGGGCCGGCAGCGGACGAACCTGGACGGATCTCACCTACCGCTCAACGGAGTGAGCCGAGTCACTCGGCGCAGCCATCCTGCCACTCGGCGCAACCGTCGACCGACACCGATATCAGCCTTCTCCGGCGGGGAGTCCGCTTCTTACCGTGCGCGGGACTCCTGACGTCTGTGAAGGTGGTGATCCACACAATGTCCACGGACACACCCGCGACCGCGCCGACCGATTCGACGCCCGAGCGGTACCTCGCGGTCCAACGGTCGGACGAGTTCGCCGGGCTGCGCCGCGCGCTGCGCGGATTCGTCTTCCCGATGACCATCGCGTTCTTCCTGTGGTACGCGCTCTACGTGATCCTCTCGGCGTACGCCCGAGACTTCATGGGCACGCGACTGTTCGGCAGCAACATCAACGTGGCGCTGGTCTTCGGCCTGCTCCAGTTCGTCACCACCTTCCTCATCGCCTGGCTCTACAGCCGGTACGCCGACCGGAAGATCGATCCGGTGGCCGACAGGATCCGTGACGAGTTGACCGGCGGTGAGTCGTGACCACGATGATCCTCGCGGTCGAGGCGGGCAACACCACGGCCCGGAACCTGACCATCGTGCTCTTCCTGACCTTCGTCGCCGCCACCCTGGGCATCACGATCTGGGCCAGCCGACAGACCAAGACCGCCACGGACTTCTACGCGGGCGGCCGGTCGTTCTCGGGCTTCCAGAACGGCATGGCGATCGGCGGCGACTACATGTCCGCCGCGTCCTTCCTGGGCATCGCCGGCATCATCGCCCTCTACGGCTACGACGGCTTCCTCTATTCGATCGGCTTCCTGGTGGCCTGGCTGGTGGCCCTGCTGCTGGTCGCGGAACTGCTGCGGAACTCCGGCCGGTACACGATGGCCGACGTACTCGCCTTCCGGATGCGGCAGCGTCCGGTGCGTACCGCGGCGGCGGTCTCCACCATCACCGTGTCGATCTTCTATCTGCTGGCCCAGATGGTCGGCGCGGGCGCACTGGTGGCACTGCTGCTCGGCATCCGCCCCGGCACCACGTTCCTGGGCATGGACGCCAGCACCGCCAAGGTGGCGACCATCATCCTGGTCGGCGCTCTCATGATCATCTACGTCACCGTGGGCGGCATGAAGGGCACCACGTACGTGCAGATCGTCAAGGCGTTCCTGCTGATGGGCGGCGCGCTGCTGATGACCCTGCTGGTGCTGGCGAAGTACAAGTTCAACCTGTCCTCGCTGCTGGGTGACGCGGCGGCGAGTTCCGGCCAGGGCACCGCGTTCCTCGAACCTGGGCTGCGGTACGGCGTCGAAGTGGCCGGCAACGCGACACAGACCTTCTACAACAAGGTCGACCTGCTCTCCCTCGGTATCGCCCTGGTGCTCGGCACCGCCGGTCTGCCGCACATCCTGATCCGCTTCTACACCGTGCCGACGGCGAAGGCGGCCCGCAAGAGCGTGCTCTGGGCGATCGGCATCATCGGCTCGTTCTACCTGCTCACCCTGGCCCTCGGCTTCGGTGCGGCGGCGATGGTCGGTGGTGCGGCCATCCGGGAACAGGACGCGGCCGGCAACACCGCCGCGCCACAGCTCGCCGAGGTGCTCGGAATCGAGTTCTTCGGCGGCGACCTGGGCGGCGCGGCGATGCTGGCGGTCATCGCGGCGGTCGCTTTCGCCACCATCCTCGCGGTGGTCGCCGGGTTGACCCTGGCCTCGTCGTCCAGCCTGGCGCACGACTTCTACGCCAACGTCATCAAGCGCGGCAACACGTCGGAGCGCCAGGAGGTACGCGTCGCCCGGATCTCCGCCCTGGTGATCGGCGCGATCGCCATCGCTCTGTCGATCTTCGCGCAGAACCTGAACGTGGCGTTCCTGGTGGCACTGGCCTTCGCGGTCGCCGCCTCCGGCAACCTGCCGGCGATCCTCTACAGCCTGTTCTGGAAGCGCTTCAACACCTCGGGCGCGGTGTGGGCGATCTACGGCGGTCTGCTGGCGGCCGTACTGCTGGTGTTCTTCTCGCCGGTGGTCTCCGGAGCACCGACGGCGATGTTCCCGGACCACGACTGGCAGTGGTTCCCCCTGTCCAACCCGGGCATCCTGTCCATCCCGTTCGGCTTCCTCTGCGGGTGGATCGGCACCCTCCTCTCCAAGGAGAGCGACGAGGACAAGTACGCCGAACTGGAGGTGCGTTCGCTGACCGGCGCCGGCGCGCACTGACGACCCATCGGCGGGCACCGAGCGTCTATCGGCACGCCGGTGCCCGCCGAGTTGTTAGTAGGGGTCCCCTGTAGGACGCGAGGCGTTAGCAGGGGACCCCTCCTTTAGTCTGGTCGGCGTGAAGGTTGAGCAGCGTTTTGGTCCCGGTCACCGCGTCCTGGTCACCGGCGGTGCCGGTTTCGTCCCGTCGCACCTGGTGGATTCCCTGATCGGTCGCGGTTGCACGGTGGTCGCACTGGACAACTTCGTCACCGGGTCGAAGGAGAACGTCGCCCATCTGCTCGACGCGCCCTCCTTCACGCTGGTGGAGGCGGACGTCTCCGACGGGCTGCCGGACCATCCCGCGCTGGCCGAACGGTTCGACGCGATCCTGCACATGGCGTCCCCGGCGAGCCCGACGGACTTCGAGAAGCTGCCGGTGGAGATCCTGCGGGTGGGTTCGGTCGCCACCCTGCACCTGCTGGAGCGCGCCGCCACCGACGGTGCCCGGTTCCTGCTGGCCTCGACCTCCGAGGCGTACGGCGACCCGAAGGAGCACCCGCAGCGGGAGACGTACTGGGGCAACGTCAACCCGATCGGCATCCGCAGCGTGTACGACGAGGCGAAGCGCTTCTCTGAGGCCGCGACGATGGCGTACCGGCGCAGCCGGGGCGTGGACACCGCGATCGTGCGGATCTTCAACACGTACGGCCCGAGGATGCGGCCGGACGACGGGCGGGCCATCCCGACCTTCGTCTCCCAGGCGCTGCGCGGCGAGGCGATCACCGTGCACGGCACCGGCAACCAGACCCGCTCGATCTGTTACGTGGCGGATCTCGTCCGGGGCATCCTGCTGCTGCTCGACTCGACCGAGAGCGGTCCGGTCAACTGCGGCACCGAGCACGAGATGAGCATGCGGCAGCTGGCCGAGACGATCGTGTCACTCTGCGAGAGCAAGTCCGAGGTGACCTACGTCACGCGCAGTGCCGACGATCCGGAGATGCGCCGTCCCGATCTAACCCTCGCCCGTGAGGTGCTCGGCTACGAGCCCTCCGTCGCGCCCGAGGTGGGCCTGCGACGCACGATCGAGTACTTCCGCGAGCGGATCGGGTAGCACCGGCACCGGCACCGGTCGGGTTTCACGACGGGCGACAGTGGCGGGGCCTGCGTACCCTGAGTTACATGTCAGCCACCAACTCCGCCGCACTGCCGGCCCTCCACCTGCACCGCGGCGCCGGGCGCGCGGCGGTTCCGGCCGGTTCGGGCCGGGGCGGACGCGCTGCCCGAGCGAACGAGACGAGCCGGTTCTCGGCGTACGACGAGGCACCCGGTGGACCGGGTGGACCGCGAGGTCCGGTGGGGCCGGGCGGACCCGGTGGTCCACCGCCGCCGCGTGGCCGCCGCCCCCGGTGGGGACGGATCGCCCTGCTGACCGGTGTCGTGGTGCTGGTGCTGGCGCTGCTCGGTGGCGTCGGCGCCTGGTTCTACGCCCGCAGCCTGGACAACAACCTGGCCCGCACCGATCCGTTCTCCGAGATCACCGGCGGTCGGCCGGCGAAGGCGGTGGACGGCGCGCTCAACATCCTGATGGTGGGCACCGACTCGCGGGATCCGGATGCGCCGATGGACCAGGCCGGCGAGTGGCGCGCCGACACGATCATCGTCATGCACATCCCCGCCGACCACCAGCAGGCCTACCTCGTCTCCATCCCCCGGGACCTGTACGTACCCATTCCGGAGAGCGCCGGCTCCGACTGCGACTCCGGCCAGCGGCGCAAGATCAATGCGGCGTTCGCATTCGGTGGCCTGCCGCTGGCGGTACGCACCGTCGAGTGCTTCACCGACGTGCACATCGACCACGTCATGGCGATCGACTTCGGGGGCTTCAAGCAGGTCACCGACGCGCTCGGCGGCGTCGAGCTGGAGGTCGAACGGAGCATCACCTCGATCCACAAGCCGTACCGGAAGTTCACCAAGGGCACCAACCAGATGAACGGCACCGAGGCGCTGGACTGGATCCGGCAGCGCAAGCAGTTCCCGGACGGCGACTTCGCCCGGATGCGTCACCAGCAGGAGTTCCTGCGGGCGCTGATGGACAAGGCGGCGAGCAGCGGCACGCTGACCAACCCGAAGAAGCTCAACGCGTTCCTCCGGTCGGTCACCGACGCGGTCACCGTCGACCAGGGCTTCTCGCTGACCGACATGGCGGTGCAGTTCCGCAATCTGCGGGGCGAGAACCTCACGTTCGTCACCAGCCCGCACCTGGGTAGCCAGAACATCAACGGCGAATCGGTGGTCGTCTCCGACCGGGAGAACGCCCTGGCCATGTACCGCGCGATGTCCGGCGACACGATGGCCGACTGGCTCAAGGCGAACAAGGAGTCGCGAGCCGGTAACGGCTGATCACACCACCGGCCGACAGTCGGACTCTCTGCTCACCCTGCGTGAACGGAAAGTCCGACTTCTGCTGTGAAATCACTGGGAGCCAATAGTCGATCGTGCATTTCATTCTGCCCGTTCGTCCATTTCCCCAGGATGACGTGGCGGAGAACGGTAACTGAGCGTCAGACGAACTCGCCACGACGGGATTGCGTCCGTAAAGTGTTCCCGCCCCCCACATTCACGAGCTGGAGCACGCATGCCGGTTCAGAGCCCCTCCTTGCTCGATCCGCCTGGCGCATCGAACCCCTCACCCTCCTCGGCCGGCAAGAAGAAGTCCGGCAAGGGCGGTAAGAAGGGACGCACCCGGCGGAAGGACCCTCTCTGGGCCCGGATCACCCTGGTCTTCGGCGCCGTGCTGATGATGACCAGTGGCCTCGCCATCGTCGGCAGCAAGGCCGTGATCGGCCAGGCCACCGGCAGCATCTCGCAGCGCAACCTGCTCGGCGAGGCGGGTAAGACGGTCGACGAGGGCGGCAACAACCTGGAAGGCCCGATCGACATGCTGCTGCTGGGCGTGGACGCCCGGGAGCGGTGGGCCGCCGACGACGTACGCGCGGACAGCATCATCGTGTTGCACATCCCGGCCACGCACGACCAGGCGTACCTGATCTCGATCCCCCGGGACACCGAGGCCCGCATTCCGGCCTTCCCGGAGACCGACTTCCCGGGCGGCGTCGACAAGATCAATGCGGCGTTCCAGGCCGGCGCCCGCAACGGCGGCGGCTGGGAGGGCGGCGCCCAGTTGATGGCGCAGACCATCAAGGGCATGACCGGCGTCGGCTTCGACGGTGCGGCGATCATCAACTTCGGCGGATTCAAGAACGTCATCGACGCCCTCGGCTCGGTGCGGATCTGCCCGAAGCAGGAGGTCAAGTCGGCCCACATGTCGTACGTCGACGGCAAGGTGATGTGGAACGCGGACGCCAAGAAGACCGGCAAGCAGCGGACCCCGGTGGTGCACAAGAAGGGCTGCCAGGAGATGGAGGGCTGGGCCGCGCTGGACTTCTCCCGGCAGCGGTACGGCCTGGCCAACAGCGACTACGACCGGCAGCAGAACCAGCAGCAGCTGATCAAGGCGATGGCGAAGAAGGCCAGCCAGAACGGCACGCTGACCAACCCGCTCAAGCTCAACGAGCTGATCAAGGCGGCCGGTAAGGCGTTCATCCTGGACACCGGCGGCGTGTCGGTGGAGGACTTCGTCTTCACCATGCGCGGGGTCACCGGCAACGAGCTGATCATGCTGAAGACCAACGGCGGCACCTTCAACGGCACGGACAGCGGCCGGGAGGCGCTCAGCGAGCAGACGCTGGACATGTTCCACGCGGTCAAGCAGGACAAGCTGGCCGAGTTCGTGTTCTACAACCCCGAGGTGATCTCCAGCCGGAAGTGACCGGCAGGCGTATCCGCAAACCGCCGTCACGCCACCCTCACCGTCCGTAGCCTGACATGAAGAAGATTCATGTCAGGTGGACGGGGAGGACGTCACGGCCAGGAGGGCACGCGACGGCGGACGACGGGCAACGGGCGGAGGCCCCGGGCGCCCGCGCTGGCCACGCGTACTGCTGGGGATCGGGCTGGCGGTGGTGCTGCTGGCCACGGTCGCCGTGGTCGGCCTCCGGGTGCTCGCCGACCGGTACGAACGCACGATCACCCGGGCCGAACTGCTCGACCCGACCGCCCGCACCGATCGCACCGATCGCACCGACCGCCACGGTCCGCTCAACTACCTGCTCGTCGGCTCCGACCGCCGCCCCGGCGACACCGGCCCGGAGCAACGCACCGACGCCATCCTGATGGTCCACGTGCCAGCCGGACTGCGCGAGGGCTACCTGGTCTCCGTGCCTCGTGACCTGCTGGTCGACATCCCGCCCGCAGCCGGCTATCCCGGCGGCGAGGACAAGGTCAACGCCGCGTACGAGTACGGCGGCGGCGGCGAGGCCGGTGCCCGACTGCTCTCGGCCACCCTGTCCCGGCTCACCGGCATCCGCTTCGACGGCGCCGCCCTGGTCGACTTCGCCGGTCTGCGCAGCGTCATCGACCTGCTGGGCGGGGTGACCATGTGCGTACGCACCGAAGTGCGCTCGATCCACACCGACCGGGTCTTCTCGCCCGGCTGCCAGCGGATGGACGGCGCCCAGGCGCTGGACTACGTCCGTCAGCGTTACGACCTGCCCGGCGGCGACTACGACCGGCAGACCCACCAGCAGCAACTGCTCGGGGCGATGCTGCAACGGGCGGGGGAGACCCGGCTCCGCGAGAACCCGGTCCAGTTGCACCGGCTCGTCCAGGCCGTCGGCGGCTCGCTGACCGTGGACACCAACGGCGTACCCGTGGAGGACCTGTTGCTGGCGCTGCGCGGCCTCTCCACCGACGCGCTGCGCGGCGTGCAGGTGCCGTCCTATCCGCAGACCATCGACCAGGTCTCCTACGTCGTGCTCGACAACGGCGGGGAGGGACTGTTCGAGGCGGTCCGGGGCACCCGGATGCCGCAGTGGGCGGGCGCCCATCCGCACTGGGTGACCCGGCTCTGACCCGCCGGTCGACGCGATCACCCCGACGGCCCTCTAGGCTTGGTAGCCGTGTTCGGATCCCACGTACCCACGATGACGGTGCCCGAGATCGACGACGAGACCTACCTGCTCGATGTCCGGGAGGACGACGAGTGGGAGGCGGGTCACGCACCGACCGCCCACCACCTGCCGATGATGGAACTGCCGGCGCGCATCGCCGAGGTGCCCAACGACCGGGACGTCGCGGTCATCTGCCGCTCCGGCGGACGGTCCGCCCAGGTCGTCGCCTACCTGATGCACAACGGCTGGGACCAGGTACGCAACGTCGAGGGCGGAATGGGCGACTGGGAGGCGGCCGGACGACCGGTCGTCGACTCGGACGGCCAACCGGGCCGGGTCCTGTAACGGCCGTGCACACCCCGCTCGTCTTCGCGCACCGTGGCGCGTCGTACGACCTACCGGAACACACTCTCGCCGCCTACCTGCGCGCGCTCGACGAGGGCGCCGACGGGCTGGAGTGCGACGTCCGGCTGACCCGTGACGGGCACCTCGTCTGCGTGCACGACCGCCGACTGAACCGCACCAGCAACGGTCGCGGGCTGGTCAGCGCGAGTACCCTCGCCGAGCTGGAGGAGCTGGACTTCGGCTCCTGGCACCCCGGCTGCGTGCCGGCCGACGGGGACGAGGTGCTCGACGACTCGCGTACCCGGCTACTCACGCTCGAACGGCTGCTGGAGGCGGTCCTCGCCGCCGGACGGCCGGTGCGGCTGCTGGTGGAGACCAAGCACCCGTCGCGCTACGGCGGCGACGTGGAGCGCCGGCTGGTCGCCCTGCTGCGCCGGTACGGCCTGACCGACCCGGGCCCCGACGACCCGGTCCGCGTGACCGTGATGTCCTTCTCCCCGCTTGCCGTACGCCGGATGCGGACGCTGGCTCCGGCGCTGCCGACCGTACTGCTGCTGGAGGTGCTGCCCCGCTGGCTGCGCCTGGGGCGGCTGCCGTTCGGCGTCGGCATCGCCGGCCCCGGGATCGGCCTGGTCCGGGCACGTCCGGCGCTGGTGCCGTCGTTGCGGGCCGCCGGCAACCAGGTGTACGTCTGGACCGTCAACGAGCCGACGGACCTTGATCTCGTGCTGGCCGCCGAGGTGGACGGCGTGATCACCGACCGCCCGGCACAGACGTTGGCCCGGTTGAGGGGATAACCCACCGTCGGGGGTGCCGGAGAACGCGAGCGGAGGTGCACACTCGGGGACATGACGGACCGTACCGATTACTCGGCTCTCATCGCCGGGCACACCGTCGTCATCGAGATGATCAACTCGGGGGACGCGGGCCTTCCGGTCCTGACCCAGTTACTGCGGGTGGCGCAACCGGCACTCGGTGCCGCCGGCATGGCCTTCGTCGAGTTCGCCCCCAGCGGGGGACGGGTGATCGCCGCCACCGGTGCCGCCGAGTGGACCATCGGGCGTCCCCTGCCACCCAGCGACCCGATCACCGCCTGCCTGCTCGCCGGACCCCGGGTGCAGTGCGTCCGGACCGACCGGCTCGGCAGCCAACTCGCCGACGAGCTGACCGAGCGCGGCCTGCGCCGAATGGTCGCCTCCCGGGCGGAGATCGGCGGGCACGCGGTCGGCAGCCTCCAGGCGCTGTACCTGACCGGGGACGACGAGCCCGACCCGGAGCAGCGGGGCGTGGTCGGCTTCCTGGGCGCCTGCATCGCGCACATGTACGGCGACCAGAGCGGCTTGCCGGTGCACGGCGACGGCCCGGTGGTGGCGGCACTCGCCGACGGGCTGGCGGTCGTCGACCGGGACACCCACGTACGGCTCTGGAATCCGGCCGCCGCCGACGTCACCGGCCGGTCCGCGGCCGAGGCGATCAACGAACCGCTGCCCTTCCCGGTGCCCCCGTCCGGGCAGGTCCTCGACCACCGCCTGCCGGACGGACGCTGGCTGCGGGTCACCTCCGGTGAGCTGCCCGGTCCGGGCGCGCTGCGGGTGGTCACCTTCCGCGACATCACCGACCAGCAACGACACGACCACGAACGGGACCTCTTCGTCGCGGTGACCAGTCACGAGCTACGCACCCCGGTGACGGTGATCAAGGGGTACGCCGACACGCTCAACGACCACTGGGAGTCGCTCAGCGACGCCGACCGGCGCCAGGCCGCGCAGGTCATCGGCCAGCGCGCCAACGAGCTGGCCCGGCTGCTCGACCGGCTGCTCTCCTCGGCCGCCGAGGCATGGCCGGACGACGGGCCGGCGGTGCCGTTCGACCTCGGCGAGACGCTGCGTGGCGCGGTCGCCAACCTCCCCGGTGAGCTGCGCCGTCGGGCCACCCTCCAGTTCCCGGTCGACCTGCCCCGGGCGATCGGGCGCCGGCAGAGCCTGGTCACCGTGCTGACCGAGTTGGTCACCAACGCCGGGAAGTACTCCCCTCCCGGCTCGCCGATCGAGGTGAGCGCGGCCGCGGACGGACCGACCGTGTGCATCCGGGTCAGCGACCGGGGCATCGGCGTACGCCCGGAGCACGTCGAACGGGCCTTTGACCGGTTCTGGCAGGGCGACTCGGGTGACAATCGTCGCTATCCGGGCACAGGGCTTGGTCTCTATCTCGTCCGCCGGATCGTTGAACAGCAGAATGGCTGGGTATTCCTTCGACCGAGAACCGGTGGAGGTACCGTCGCAGAGGTGCGGCTGCCCCGTAGGTGATCGTGGGGGTCACCCGGGGCGGAAGAGGGGCGGAACGTGTCGACGGGAGCGGTCGAACGAGCGTGGTGTGTGGTCGTGCCGCACCACGCCAGCGGTGCGCGCGCCGCCCGGCACCGCCTCGCCGCCGAACTGGCCGAGGTCGTGTCCCCGGTGGTGCTGGCGGATCTCGTCGCGGTCCTGGCCGAGCTGGTCGGCAACGCCGTCCGGCACGCGGACCCGCTGCCCGGCGGAGTGGTCCGGGTGGCCTGGCGGCTGATGACGACCGACGACGGGGCGTGCGTCCGGCTGCGGGTCACCGACGGCGGCGCGGCCGGCACACCCCGGATCCGACCGGCGGACATCGACGCGGCCGACGGCCGGGGCCTGCACATCGTCTCCGGCCTGGCGGACCGTTGGGGGGTCGAGCGGGACGGTCTGGGGCAGAGTGTCTGGGCCGAGTTCGACCCGGTGACGGAACGACCGGGCCTGGTCGTCGCCGGCTGAGTCCCCGCAGGGCGGGTCCAGCCCCCGGCGTCGCGTCCGGGCCTCTAGGCTGTGTCGCCGTGAGCAAGCGTCGAAAGAACCAGCGGGCCGCCACGTCGACCCCGAAGCGGGAGAAGGTGCGGGACGTCTTCGTCCCCCGACCCTTCGAAGGGCTGACCGACGAGCCGGAATGGATCGCGCTGCGGGAACTGGTGCCCGCCGCCTCCGCACCGCTGCGGCTCACCCCCGAGCTGGTCGAGGAGTACGGTGACCGGCCGGTGACGCTGGCCACCGTGCTGCCGATGGCCGCCCCCGCGATGAGCCGCGCCGACGGGCACGTGTTCGTCGGGCTCCAGCGACACCAGCAGTCCGGTGACGTGTCCCGGGACCTGGCCGAGTCGCTGCTCTGCGCGCTGCGTACCGAGCCGGGTGACCCGGTCCAGGTGCCGCCGCTGCCCGGCCCCGGGCCACGGCTCCAGGACATCCTGGTCGACGGCCCGTTGACGGTCACCCTGCACGAGGGCTTCGACTTCTGGCTGGTCCCCGAGGCGGTCGACGACCCGACCGTGCAGGCGTCCCTGGAGCGGGCCAACGCGGCGATCTACCCGACCGTGGGTCTGGCGGCGGCGCGGTCGGCGTACTGGTGCCAGGTGCCGGAGAAGGCCCACGTGCGCTGGGTGCTGCCCGAGGCCGAGGAGGCCGCGCTGGACGCGTTGGCCCGGCTGGGCGCGGCCGGCTCGTTGACCCTCGGCGAGGGGACCAAGTTCGCCGGCATGTTCCGGGCCCACGGTCGGCTGGTGCCGGTCTGGGACCTGCCCGAGCAGACCCCGGCCGCCGAGTGGGAGGCGCCGGTCGCCGACTTCGCCAAGCGGTACGCCGAGGCGCTGACGGAGACCGAGCCGCTCGACGCCGCCGCCCGCCGGGCCCGGCAGGGCCTGCTGGGCCGCCAGCTCACGCTGCGCTGAGCGCGCGCTTCTGGTGTGCCGCCAGCTCACCCTGAGCGCGCGCTTCTGGTGTTAGGAAGGGACCCCTGCTCTACCTGAGGCGTTAGAAAGGGGCCCTTCCTTACTCCCGGCACTGCTCGCGTCGCTACTCGCGGACCAGCGGGCAGGACATGCAGCGCGGGCCGCCCCGACCCGACCCCAGCTCGGAGCCGGCGATCGGGATGAGTTCGATCCCGGCCCGTTCGAGCTGGGCGTTGGTCTCCACGTTGCGTTCGTAGCCGACGCAGAGCCGGGGCGCGATCGCCAGCGTGTTGTTGCCGTCGTCCCACTGCTCCCGTTCGGCGGTCACCGGGTCGAGCCCGGTGTCGATCACCCGGAGCTGGTCGAGGTCCATCGCGTCGGCGGCGGCCCGCAGGAACGGCGCCGGGCCGTCCACTCGTGGGTCGTCGCCGTTCGTCCCGGCGATCACCGTGTACGCCGACAGCGTGTGCGCGACGTTCGGGTACATCAGCACCGCGTCGACGTCGACCATGGTGCAGACCGTGTCCAGGTGCATGGTGGCCCGCTCCTGGGCGATCGGCACGACCAGGATCGTGTGCGCCAGCCCGGCCGCGAAGACCTGCCGGGCCAGCCGCTCGGCACCGGCCGGGGTGGTCCGCTCACCCACCCCGACGGCGAGCACCCCGGGGGCGAGCAGCAGCACGTCGCCGCCTTCGAGGTGCTCCAGGTCGGGGCGGTAGACGTACTCGGTGCCGGCGAAGCGTGGATGGTGCCGGTAGATCGCGTCGGTCAGCGTGGTCTCCCGCCGCCGGGCCGGCATCGCCAGGCTGGTCACGCCGACCCGGTCGCCGATCCACAGTGACGAGTCGCGGGTGAAGAGCAGGTTCGGCAGGGGCGCGATGACGAAGTCGTGCCGGTCCATCAACGTGTAGACCAGACCGCCGCGCCGGTCACCGCCGAGCCGTAGCTCCTCGTGGGCGAGTCCGGCGACGAGGACTCCGGCGAGCGCGGCCGGGTCGAGGTAGGTCAGGTGTGCGGCCACCCGGGCGCGCAGGGTGTCGCCGAGCCGGGGCGAGGCGAGGACCTGTTCGGTCAGTTCGGCGCGGGCCTCCGCCACGGCCAGGGTCTCGGTGAGCAGATCGGTGAGATAGAGCACCTCGACGTCGCGCTCGCGCAGCGCGGCGGCGAAGGCGTCGTGCTCCTCCTGCGCGCGGCCCACCCAGGGGATGGCGTCGAACAGCAGCGAGTCGTTGTTGCGCGGGGTCAGACGCGCGAGTTCCGGCCCCGGCCGGTGCAGCAGCACGGTGCCGAGCCGACCGACCTCACTGTCCACGTAGTGGGTCACACCCGAAGCCTAGGGCAGGGTTTGGCGGCATCCGATAAAACAGCTGTGGATGAATATGGCATTCATCCACAGTCATTCCGGCGTTCCGGCTTGCCGACTACCGGGACCCGCAACGTAGGGTAGTGAGAACGTAACTTCGAGGGACCTTTTGCCGGAGGTCGCGATGACTGTCTTCCCCGCTCGTCGAGCCGTACCGTCCGCCCGGGCGCTGCCGCAAGCGGCGGTGCCACACCCTCGGGTCGAGGCACCGGGGGTGGTCGCGGCCCCGCGTCCGTCGCCCTTGGAGTGGGCCCGCCGACGCCGCGCCGAGCGGGGTGCTCGCCGGCTCGAGGCGGCCGGTGCCCGCGCGCTCGGCCAACTCGACCATCTCGGGCCCGCGTGGCATGTGATCGACTGGCCCCGCACGGATGCCGCCGACGCCCTCCTCGACGAGAGCGACGACAACCGGGCCGGCTTCCTCGCCATCGGCCCGAGCGGACTCTTCGCCGTCACCATCGCCGATCACGGGCGGGCCCGCGTCCTGGTCGCCGGTGACGTGGTGCAGATCAACGGGAAGCGCCCGCCGTACGTGGCCGAGGCCCGCCGCGACGCCCGACGCGCCAGCAAGGCGCTGACCAGTGCGGTCGGACACCCGATCCCGGTGACGCCGGTGCTCACCTTCGTGGGCTCCGGCGTCATCAGCGTCTACGGCCTGCCCAAGGACTGTCTGATGGCCACCCACCGGGAGCTCGACCGGCTGCTCGTCGCCGCCGGCAACCGGATCAGTCCGGCCACCGCCGAGAAGCTCTCCCGGGTCGCCCAGCACCCCGGGACGTGGATGAGTGGCGGCTATCCGCCAGCAGCCGACTACCGGTGGTACGAGGACGGCCGAATGGCCGCTGACAAGCCGGCCACCCGGCGGTAACGTCTGCGGCGACGCCACGCGGCCGGACCGCTGCACTCCGCACCCACCGGCCGCGCCGTCGCAGACCGGCAGTGATCAGCACCGATGGCGTGGATTCCAGCGCGGTCAGCGGTGGCCGAGACGACCGGCTAGCGTGGACGTTCCGTCGGTGTGCATAGGAGGCGCGGTGGCCCACGTCGAACTCTCGCTCTCGGAAGTGTTCGCGCCCGACCCGGGGACACCGACAGAGCTGGGGTACGACAACTTCGGCCGGTGGGCGGCCACTGTGTCCAGTGCCGACGAGCCCTGCCTGCTGATCGACGCCGAGACCCGGGTGGTGGCCGTCTCCGCCGCCGGCTGCGAGTTGCTCGGCCTCGGCACGCCCGAGGCCGTCATCGGGCTGCCGCTGCTCGACGGTGGCCTGCGACTGCTCGACTTCACCGCGTACCGGGGCGAGTTGGCCGAGCCGGACATCGACAAGATCCCGCCACTGCTGGCGCTCGTCTCCGGCCGGATGGCCCGCGGCCTGTTACGGATCATGGCGACCACCGAGGGTGTCTCCGACGCGACCGTCGACGCGATCTCCACACCGGTGCTCGCCGACGGGGCCGTCGCCGGTTCCCTCACCTTCTTCTCCGAGCTCTGACCGGTGGCACCCGCAGACGCTGTCGGTGGGCGCCGCGTACCCGGCTGACCTTCACCTCGGCGGCGGATCCTCCTACCATGGGCTCGGCCCTGAGCACCCCCGACGCTCGACCCCCATCGAGGATCATCCCCGTGCCGTCCACCCCGATCCGTCGTGCCACTCCCGCCCGGCCGGGCGCCCGCCGGTACCGCACGCGGCTGCCCGCAGTCGCCGGACTGGCCGTACTCCTGCTTTCCGGATGCGGCGAACCGCCGGACCTGCGCGACGGGTCGGCCCGGCCGACGCCGCCACCCGCCACGGCCGCCGCGACCGGGTCGGCCACCCCGACACCGCCGCCCTTCGGCGAGCCGCCCGGCACCGTTCCGACCGGCATGCCCACCGACGCCGGTCTGGTCGCGGTCGCCTGCCCCGGCCAGCCGTCCCGGCAACGGATCCTCGACCTCGTCCGGGGTCGCGACGGGCTGCTCCCCCGCACCGCGCGGGTGCAGGTCACCAGCGGGCCGCGATGCGCCGCCGGCTGGCACTTCACCGGCATCGACGTCACCGGGTACGAGCCGCTCCAGGTGGTCACCCGCGACCAGGCCGGCACCCTGCGGCTGGTCACCGCCGGCACCGATGTCTGCTCGGTCGAGGTACGCGTGGCCGCACCCGTCGGGATCAGGACGCTGGCCTGCGGCGACGAGGGATCCGTGCCGGTGCCGGTGCCACCCGTGCCCTCCCCGCCACCGGCACCCGCACCGACGCCGTCCGGGCAGTCACCGACGCCATCGGCGTCCACACCCTCGGCGGGTGCGTAGGCTGTTCGCCATGCCGGGAACGCCACCGACCCGTTTCGTCTACCTCGGGCCCGAGGGCACCTTCGCCGAACAGGCGTTGCGTACGGTGCCTGCCGCCGAGCGGGGCAGCCGCACGCCGGCCCGCAGCGTCGGCGAGGCCCTGGAGGCGGTACGCGTCGGAGAGGCCGACGCCGCGCTGGTGCCGTTGGAGAACTCGATCGGCGGCGCGGTCGGGGTCACGCTCGACGAACTGGCCGAGGGCGAACCTCTGGTGATCACCCGCGAGGTGATCCTGCCGGTGCAGTTCGTGCTCGGAGCGCGGACGGGCACCCTGCTGCCGACCATCCGCAGTGTCGCCGCCCACCCGCAGGCGTCCACCCAGTGCCGGGGTTGGCTGCGGGCCCACCTGCCCGACGCGGTCGTGGTCGACGTCCTCTCCAACGGCGCCGCGGCGGCCGGTGCCGCCACCGGTGAGTACGACGCGGCGATCTGCGCACCCATCGGCGCGGCCCGGCACCGGCTCGCCGTGCTGGCCGACAAGATCGCCGACCATCCGGACGCGGTCACCCGGTTCGCGCTGCTGTCCCGCCCCGGCCCGCCTCCGCCGCCCACCGGCGACGACGTGACCTCGCTGGCGGTCTACATCGCCCACGACCGGGTGGGCGCGCTGTTGTCCGTGCTGATGGAACTCGCCGTACGCGGGGCGAACCTGACCCGGATCGAGTCCCGTCCGACCGGTGAGGCGCTGGGCCGGTACGTCTTCTTCCTCGACTGCACCGGCCACGTCGCCGACAACCGGCTCGGTGAGGCCCTCCAGGGGCTGCGACGGATCTGCGCCGACGTCCGCTTCCTCGGTTCGTACCCCCGGCACCGGTGGGACGGCACGGCCGGCGACCGGCCGGTGCCGGCCCCGGCCGGTCTCTCCGACGCCGACTACACCGACGCCGCAGCCTGGCTCGCCCGGATCCGGGCGGGCGAGCTGGGCTGAGTGGCCGGGCTCAGCGGAACAGGCCGCCGAGCACCCCGCCCTGCTCCTGCTGGCCGCTGCCCATCACCGGCGGCTCCTCGGAGGGCTGGACGACGACGAAGCCCCGCCCGGCGAAGCTCATCGTGTACGCCTCACCGGTGGTCCGCCCCAGCAGCGTGCCGAGCCCGAGCTGATCGGCCCGGTGGTAGCCCGTCTGCAGGCCCGCCGACCAGCAGACGGCGGCCTGCGGGTCCACGTAGGTGGGGGCGTCGACGCTGAGCACGACCGGGGTGCCCCGGGTGGTCACCGCGATCCGGCCCTGACCGGAGAAGACGCAGTTGAACAGGCCGGTCGAGGCCATGCCCGCGCCGCCGACCATCTTGATGTCGTAGCTCAGCGTCGAATCGAAGGCCAGCACGCTGGACCCGTTGATGGAGAGGGCGTCCCCCGGCTCCAGGTCGATGACGTGCACGTCCTTGGCGAAGTCGGCGAGGAAGACGTCGCCCTGACCGGTCAGCTTCATCAGCGGCACACCCTCGCCGGTGAGCTTCTGCTTGATGAAGTTGCCGAGCCCGCCGGAGCCGAGCGCCTGGAACTGCACCTGCCCCTGGTACGCGACCATCGAGCCGACGCGGGCCATCGCCTCGCCGTTCAGCTCGATCTTCAACATCTTGGCGTTCTGCAGCCGCATACCGGGCTGCGCGGACTCCTTCTCCAGGTTCGCCGCTGAGAACAGCTCGCTACGCATGGGTTCCCTCCCGTACTCGCCGTGTCTGGCCAGACGGTAGGGCAGCGCCGCAAGAGGGCCAAGCGGTCAGCCCCAGCCGAGTTCGTGCAGTCGCGCGTCGTCGATGCCGAAGTGGTGGGCGATCTCGTGCACCACGGTCACCGCGACCTCGTCGATGACGTCGTCGTCGGTGTCGCAGATCCGCAGGATCGGGTTGCGGTAGATCAGGATGCGGTCCGGCAGGACTCCGGCGTAGTCCCAGCCCCGGTCGGTCAACGCGTGTCCCTCGTAGAGGCCGAGCAGGTCCTCGCCCGGGGGCGGGTCGTCCTCGACCAGGATCACCACGTTGCTCATCAGCGCCAGCAGTTCCTCCGGAACCTCGTCCAGCGCCTCCCCCACCAACTCCTCGAACCGCTCGCGCTCCATCTCGACCGCCACACCCTCATTGTTCCTCACCCGACGCGCGATCTCGCGCCTCCGAGGCCCACGGACGGTCTGCGGGGTGCCGGAGGCGCGAGATCAGCGCAGGGCGGTCAGGAGGCGAGGCGGGCGGTGAGGGTGATCTCCGCACCGGGCGACAGCAGGCGCGAGATCGGGCAGTTCTGCTTCGCGGCCTCGGCCAGCTTCGCGAACTGCGCCTCGTCGATGCCGGGGACCTCACCGACGGTGTCCAGCTCGATGCGGGTCACCGTCATTCCGGCGTCGGTCTTGTCCAGGTGCACCTTGGCGGTGGTCTCCACCGACGTGGCGGTGGTCCCGGCGTCGGCGAGCGCCTTGGAGAAGGCCATCGAGAAGCAGCCGGCGTGCGCGGCGCCGATCAACTCCTCGGGGTTGGTGCCCTCTCCCTCCTCGAAACGGGACTTGAAGGAGTAGTTCCCCTGCATCCCTCCCTTGCCGGTACTGATCGTGCCGGAGCCCTCGGGAAGGTTGCCCTGCCAGCGTGCGGAAGCGGTACGGATAGGCATGCACCTGACGCTAGTCCACCGGACGCCGGCAGGCGACCGACCAGCGGGGCTCACTGCGGGGAACCGCACGTCACCGGCCTGCTGTGGAATGATTCACGCCGACCCACCGTCCTGGTCAGCGCCGCACCCGGCGTCCAGGCTCCGACGAGAGGGCGAACGATGACCAACGACCTCCCCATCCCCCGGCAGGACGAACGCGCCGACGGTGCCAGCGTCCTCGAATGGGGTGCGGCGGACGAGTCGACGGGCGGGAGTCGCCTCCGGCGGGCCGTCTCCGGCCTCGGCCGGGACCACCGGGTGCCCCTGCTCCTGGCCGGGCTGGGCGCGGCCGCCGCCGTCGCCTCGCTGCTCGGCGAGTGGGTGACGATGACCATCCCCACCGGCCCCGATCCCACCGGTCCGCTGGAGGTGACCAACGGGGTCGCCGAGATCGGCGGGTTGGGCACCGGCTACCTGACCGGTCTCCTGGGGCTCGGGTGCACGGTGGCGCTCGCGCTGCGGGGCACCAGGGCCGCACAGGTCAACGCCCGGGTGGCCGGTCTGGCGCTCGCCGCCGGCATGATCGCGCTGCTCGCGGCGACCACGTCGTCGCTCGGCGACGCGGCCCGCCGGGGGCTGATGTTCTACTCCGGCGAGGAGACCTTCCGGACCGAGCACGGACGTGGCCTGTTCATGGCCTTCGCGGCCGTGCTGCTGTTCGCCGCCGCACTCGTCCGGATCGCGCCCGCCGGGGCCGAGGTGACGCCGAGCGGGGCACCGGCCGACCCGGACGACGCAGCCACCGATCCGACGGCACGGCGGCGCTCCCGACGGCGGGCCGCCCAGGAGGACCCGGACGAGGGGCGCCCGCCGGCCGACATCACCGTCTCCCCGACGGTCCCGTTCGCCCGCGAGTCCCCGCCCGACTGAGGTGTAAGGAAGGGCCCCTTCCTAACGCCTGGTGTATATAAAGGGTCCCCTCCTTACATCTCAGCGGCGACCAGAGTGGCGGCGGTCCTGCCCGAAACGTCACCTCGCGGCAGCCGTCCGTTGGCATCCGATTCGCCGGGAAGCCGTGGTTGCGACCTGTTTACCGAGGTACGGTTGCTGCCCGCCGTCACGCCGGGTCGCCTACCCGGCGACCAGTACGGCTGGCCGCGACGGCGGCGGGCGAAGGAGGAACCATGACCCGCCCGGGCCTGCCCAAGCTGATCGCCACCGACCTGGACGGGACTCTCGTCCGCAGCGACGACACCGTCTCGGCGTACACCCATGAGGTTCTCGACCGGGTGCGTGCCGCCGGCATCCCCGTGGTCGGCGCCACCGGTCGCGGACCCCGGCTGACCGAGCTGACCCGAAACGACATCCGTGCCGCCGACTTCCTGGTGCTGGCCGGCGGCGGTCGGGTGGTGGACCAGAGCGACCCGGCCGGGCCGGTGGTGCTCTGTGACGAGCGCCTCGCAAGCGACGTGCTGGCCGGTCTGCTGGCCGATCTGGAGGTCGCGGTCGGCCCGCTGACGGTGATGGTCGAGGCCTCCGACGAGCACGAGGCGCCGCTCTGGGGCGACTACCACCCGGACTGGCCCTACCCGGACCGGTTCGAGGTCCGCACCCGGGACGAGTGCCTCGCCGGTGACGTGATCAAGGCGTTCGTGCGGACCGCCGACCACCATGTCGACGAGTTGCTGGCGGTCGCCCGGGAGATCGTGCCGCCGCACCTGGCCACGCTCACCCAGGCCGGGCTCGGTTTCATCGAGATCTGCCCGCCCGGGGTGGACAAGGCCTCCGGCCTGACCGTGGTCGCGCAGTCCCTCGGCGTGGATCCAGCCGAGGTGCTGGTCTTCGGCGACATGCCGAACGACCTGCCGATGTTCGAGTGGGCCGGCTGGGCGCGGGTGGCCGTCGCCAACGCGCACCCGAGCGTACGCGCCGCCGCCGACGACATCACTCTGCGTAACGACGACGACGGGGTCGCGGTCTACCTCGACCGGCTACTGTCCAGGTGATGGACGCGACGCCCGGCCTGATCGCCACCGACATCGACGGCACGCTGCTCCGCGACGACCGCACGCTGAGTGCCCACACCGCTGCGGTGCTGGCCCGGATCTCCGCCCGGGGCACGCCGGTCGTGCTGGTCACCGGCCGTCCGATCCGTTGGCTCCGACTCGTGTACGAGCAGCTCGCCGAGCCGGTGCCGGCGGTCTGCGCCAACGGCGCGGTGGTCTACGACCCCGTCGACGACCAGGTGCTGCGTGCCGATCCCCTGGCGCCGGAGTTGCTCGCCGAGGTGGCGGAGCGCCTGCGGGCGGAGGTGCCGGGCGTGAGCCTCGCGGTGGAGATCGTCGACAGCCGGGAGATGCGGCACGAGGCGCACTATCCGGTGCGCTGGGAGGCCGGTGACGCGGCGATCAGGGTTGTGGACAAGCCGGAGGAGCTGCTGTCGGCGCCGGCGGTGAAGCTGCTGGTCCGGGCCGGTGACCAGGATCCGGACCGGTTCACCGAGATGATCTCGACCGCGTTGGCGGGGCTGGCGGAGGCCACCCACTCGTCGAACTCCGGACTGGTGGAGATCTCGGCGGCCGGGGTGACGAAGGCGGCCGGGCTGGCCTGGTACTGCCACCGGATCGGCGTCGACCCGGCCGACGTGCTGGCCTTCGGCGACATGCCGAACGACGTACCGATGCTGACCTGGGCCGGCCGGGCGGTGGCGGTGGCCAACGCGCACCCCACCGTGCTGGCGGTCGCCGACGACGTCACCTCGACGAACTCCACCGACGGCGTGGCCGCGTACCTGGAGAAGGTCTTCGGGGCCGACTGACGGCGCGGCGCGTCGTGCGACCCGGTGAGGTCGCACGACGCGCGCGGTGGTCAGAGGTACTGACCGGTGCTGTGTCCTTCGCCACCGGCACCACCCGGCTGGCCCATGCCGGGCATCCCCGGCAGCACCGCCCCGGCGGGGCCGCTGGGCAGCGCCTGCCGGCCGGAACGCATCTGTTCGAGCTGTACCCGGGCGGCCATCTGCTGCGCCACCAGGGCGGCCTGGATGCCGTGGAACAGGCCCTCCAGCCAGCCGACGAGCTGGGCGTGGGCGATCCGCAGCTCGCCCTCGCTGGGCGCCTGGTCCTCGGCGAACGGCAGCGAGAGCCGTTCGAGTTCCTCGCGCAGCTCGGGGGCGAGGCCCTCCTTGAGCTCGACGATCGAGCGTTCGTGGATCTCCCGCATCCGGTGTCGGCTGGCGTCGTCGAGTGGGGCCGCCTTGACCTCCTCCAGGAGCTGCTTGATCATGCTGCCGATCCGCATCACCTTGGCCGGCTGCTCGACCAGGCGCGTCGGGTCCTCGCCGGGGCCCTCGTCGGTCTGTACGGTGCCGACCGGGCGGCCGTCCGGCCCGACCACCACCACCGTGCCGGAGCGCCCGGCATCGTCCTGGCCAGGCTCGTCGTTCTGTCCAGCTGAGTGTGCTTCGGTCATGGCACCCATCTTTACCCAGTCCCCGCCGTTCCCGCCCGGCGGCCCGGTGCACGGACCCCTCGCCCGTTCTCTCCGCCCTGCGATGCACCGGTCACCGCGCGTTCCACCCGGCACCGGGCCCGGCGCGTTGCGCGCTACGGTCGGCCGATGACCTCCGACCCGCGGGCCGTGCTGACCCGTCCCGCTGCCGCCCCGGACGTCACGGTCGCCTACGGCGAGCACCCTGACCAGGTCGCCGACCTGCGCCGGCCGTCCGGCACCGGGTCCTCCCGACGGCTGGTGGTCGTGGTACACGGGGGCTTCTGGCGCCACGAGTACGACCGGCGGCACACCGACTCGATGGCCGCCGCGCTCGCCGCGCTCGGCCATCCGGTGGCACAGGTGGAGTACCGGCGGACCGGGCAACCCGGCGGCGGCTGGCCCGGCACGACGGACGACGTCCTGGCCGCGGTGACCGCACTTCCCCGGCTGGCGGCCGAGGTGCTGCCCGGTCTGGTGACACCGACACCAGCGGTCCTGGTCGGTCATTCCGCCGGTGGCCACCTCGCCCTGCACGCGGCGCGACACGTGCCGGAGGCGGTGGCGGGAGTGCTCGCTCTCGCGCCGGTCGCCGACCTCGCCGAGGGGTACCGGCTGGACCTGGACGGGGGTGCGGTGGCGGCCCTGCTGGGTGGTGGTCCGGCCGACGTACCCGACCGGTACGCGGCTGTCGACCCGCGATCCGTGGTACCGCTCCCGACACGCACCGTAGTGATGCACGGCACGCTCGACGAACAGGTTCCGGTCGCCATGAGCAGGGCGTACGTGGCCGCAAACCAGGCAGCCGGGGCCGATATGCGCCTTGTAGAGCTTTCCGGATGCGAGCATTTCGGGCTCATCGACCCCGAGGCGCCGGCCTGGCCCAAGGTAACCAGCGTGTTGCGGTCTCTTGGCGAAGATCATTAATCATTGACGCAGCGTCGCGAAGCAGGTAGAACGCCGATGGGGCGTACCCGCCCAGGCAACGCGTGTTGAAGGGAACCCGGTGTCGCAGATGAACCGCAGGCGAGCACTACAGTTGCTGGCCGCGCTCGGAACAGGGAGCCTCGTCGCCGCGTGTGGCACGGACGGCGACGAGGGGACCACCACCGTCACGGGCGGCAGTCCGATCAAAATCGGTCTGATCGCGCCGCAGGCCGGCCCGGACAAACCCATCGGCGACGAACTCACCAACGGCTTCCAGCTCTACCTCGACCTGAACGACCGGAGTCTCGGCGGCCACCCCGTCGACCTGGTCGTCGCCGACGAGGGAGACACCGTGAAGTCCGGCCAGGCCGCCGTGAGCACCCTGCTCGAACAGAACGTGCTCGCGATGACCGGCGTCGCCAGCTCCGCCGTCATGTTCGGCATCCGGGACGCGGTCGAGCAGGCCCGGGTACCGCTGATCGGCTCCAACGCCTCACCACCGAGCCTGCAGAGCGTCGTCTACATCTGGCGGACGTCGTACGTGCTCGACGAGGCGGGCCGGGCGCTCGGCCGCTACCTCAAGGACGAGCTGGGTACGGCCGACCGGGTCGCCATCATCCTGCCCGAGGGCGGTGGCGGCGGCGAGGACGTGCTGCGCGGCTTCCGCCAGGAGTTCGGTGAGTCCGACCCGAGGATCTCCGACCCGGTGATCTGGACCACCGGCAGCCCGAGCCCCAGCAAGGCGGCGTACGCCACCGACATCAGCCAGGCGCTGAGCCGCAGTCCGTCGACGGTCTTCTGCTTCTACTCCGGTGCGGCGGCGGTCGAGTTCGTCATGCAGCTGCGGGACGCCGGATTCCGGGGCCGGATCTACGCGCCCGGGTTCCTGACCGAGGGCACGGTGCTGGAGAGCATCCGCCCGGCCAACGACGCGCTCGGCATCCGGACCGCCCTGAACTACTCCGCCGACCTGAACAACGCCGCGAACCGCCGTTTCGCGTCGGCGTACCGCAAGAAGCACAACGCCTCGCCCACCACGTACGCGATGGCCTCCTACGACGCGGCCAAGGTGCTCGACCAGGCGATCCGCCTCGCCGGTGCGACCCCGACGGCGCAGGAGGTGAATCTGGCGCTGGGTCGGATCGGGCAGATCGACAGCCCGCGCGGCGCGTGGCAGTTCAACCAGCCGCGTACCCCGCAGCAGAAGTGGTATCTGCGCGAGGTGCAGCGCGACGGCCAACTGCTGTCCAACGTGCTGGTCAGCGAGCTGGCCACGCTCGGCTGAGTCGACGCAGGGTCCAGGGCCGGCCCGGCGCGACGGCCGGCCCCGGGCGTCGGATCAGGGCCGCAGCTCGGCGACGCAGCACTTCACGCTGCCGCCGCCCTTCTTGAGTTCGGCCAGCTCCACCGGCACCGGCGTGTACCCGGCCGCCTTGAGCCGACCGGCCAGCCGGGTCGCCTCGCTGTTCAGCACCACGTTGGCGCCGTCGCTGACCAGGTTCAGGCCGAACGACAGCGCATCGTCGTCGTCGGCCACCACCGCGTCGGGGAAGAGTTGGGCGAGCACCCGCTGGCTGGCGGCGGAGAACGCACCCGGGTAGTAGACGACGTTGCCGTCGTCGATCGAGGCGAGCGCCACGTCCAGGTGATAGAAGCGCGGGTCGATCAGGTGCAACGACACCACCGGACGGCCGAGCGCCTCCTGTGCCTCGGCGTGCGCGGGCAGTTCGGTGCGGAAGCCGTACCCGGCCAGGACCAGCCCGCCGTGCGCCTCCGGCAGGTACGCGAAGTCACCCTCGCCCTCGTTGGTCTCGTTCGGCGCGATGAACCGCCAGCCCTGGGACTCGTAGAACGCCCGGTGCCCGGCGGCCTCGGCGGCCCGCTGCGGGTGCTTGAACCGCGCCCCGTAGGCCGTGCCGTCCACCGTGAACGCGCCGTTGGCGGCGTAGACCATGTCGGGCAGGCCGGGTTCGGGAACCAGCAGGTGCACGTCGTGGCCGAGGCCCACCAGCGTCTCCCGTAGGCGGGCCCACTGCTTGACCGCCAGTTCCGGGTCGACCGAGGCGGTCACGTCCATCCACGGGTTGATCGCGTACTCGACCGTGAAATGCTCGGGCGAGCACATGAGATATGTCCGCTTTCGCGGTACTCGCTGCTGGTTCACGGTCACCAAGGGTAGGTAGGGTGCCACTTTAGTAACAGCCGCAAACATTGCTTCTCAGGAGCAGAACATTGCAGATCGACGTCGTCGACCAACGAATCATTGCGCTGCTCGTCGCGGATGCTCGCGCCTCGTACGCGGACATCGGCACCCGAGTGTCACTCTCCGCTCCGGCGGTCAAGCGACGGGTCGACCGACTGCGGGCGGCCGGGGTGATCCGGGGATTCACCGCCATCGTCGACCCGGCCGCCGTCGGCTGGACCACCGAGGCGTTCGTCGAGCTGTTCTGCGCCGGCCGCACCACTCCGGCCCAGCTCGGTGCGGCGGTACGCCGGCACCCCGAGGTGGTCGGGGCGTACACCGTCTCCGGCGAGGCGGACGCGCTCATCCACCTGCGGGCCGCCGACATCGCCCACCTCGAAGAAGCGTTGGAGCGACTGCGGGCCGAATCGTTCGTCACCTCCAGCCGCAGCACCATCGTGCTCTCCCGACTGGTGGAGTCCCCGGGCGTCGGACCCTCCACGAACTGAACCAGACGGCAGATCCGCAGACGCGGCCATCGGGGCGGGCCCGGCTCCCCGCATCGTCGAAGCCGCCCCAGGCACGGTCGCGTCTCGCCTGGATGCCGTCCACATAGCTCTCCGGTCCACCTCCGGTTCCCCGGCCGATGCCACCCGTCGGGGAACCGGAGCGCGGGACGCCGCGTCGAACCGCGCATGACACGGGGAATCAAGGCCACCGCCGCCGGCGGCACACTGGTCGCGCTGACGCTGCTGGCCGGCAGCATGTCGGCGGCACCGGCCCCGGCGCCACCCGTCGGGACGGACGGGCGGATGGTGCCGGTCGGTCTGGTCTCCTTCGACTCCTGCGCGGACGCCCTCACCGAGCTGCGCGCGGCGGCCGCCGCCTCGGTCGGCCCGTACGGCTTCGGTGGGGGTTGGCGCACGTTCAGCGACCGGGGCGGCGCCCTCGGAGCCGGTGCCGTGGCGAAGGGTTCCGAGGCCCTTTCCGCGCCGACAGGAGCCGCGCCGGAGCACTCGACGACCAACAACCACGAAGTCGGCGTGGACGAGCCGGACCTGGTCAAGACCGACGGACGGCGGATCGTCACGACCACCGGCGGCGTGCTGCGGGTGGTCGACCCGGCCAGCCGGCGGATCACCGGCGAACTCGACCTGACCGACGGCCACGAGCGCCTGCGCTGGACGGATCAGCGACTGCTGCTGCTCGGTGACCGGGCGCTGGTCCTGACCGAGGCCACCCCGCGCGAGACGCCCACCGGTGTCGCGCGCCGGATCTGGGGTCCGCTCGGTGACACCCGGCTGGTCCTGGTCGACCTCTCCGGTGCACCACGGGTGCTGGCGACGTACCGCATCCAGGGCCGCACCGTGGACGCGCGGCTGACCGGCACGACCGCCCGGGTGGTGGTGAACTCGTCGCCCCGTCTGGAGTTCCCGTTCGACAGGGACGGCAGCGACCGGGAACGGACCGCGCGCAACCGTGGCGTCATCGCCCGTGCGGGCATCGGGGCATGGCTGCCCGAGTACGAGTGGACGGCGGGCGGCGAACGGCACACCGGACGGGTCGGCTGCGACCGGCTGAGCCGCCCGGCACGGATGACCGGCACGTCGACGCTGACCGTGCTCAGCTTCGACCTGGCCACCGACCGTCTCGGCGACGGCGACCCGGTCGGCGTGGTCGCCGACGCGAGCACCGTCTACGGCACCGCGACCAGTCTCTACCTCGCGGGTGCACGGCCGGTCGTGGCGACGACCCGCGGGCGACCGTCGACCGACGAGGTCACCGAGATCCACCAGTTCGACACCGCGTCGCCGGCGCGTCCCCGCTTCGTCGCCTCGGGCACCGTGCCCGGCTGGCTGATCAACCAGTACGCGCTGTCGGAGTGGAACGGGCACCTGCGGGTGGCCACCACCACCGGTGACGTCTGGGGCGGCAGGGCAGAGGGCCGGACCTCCGAATCCGCGGTACGCGTGCTGCGTCGCGAGGGCGGGTCACTCGTCTCCGCCGGGATGGTCGGCGGGCTCGGCCGGGGCGAACGGATCTATGCGGTGCGCTATCTCGGGCCGGTGGCGTACGTGGTGACCTTCCGGCAGACCGACCCGCTCTACTCACTCGACCTGACCGACCCCGGCGCGCCCCGGGTCACCGGCGAACTGAAGATCACCGGGTACTCGGGCTACCTGCACCCGCTGCCCGAGGGCCGGCTGCTCGGGGTGGGTCAGGAGGCTGACGCGCGGGGGCGGACCCAGGGCGTACAGGTCTCCCTCTTCGACGTACGCGAGCCCGGCCGCCCGCACCGGCTGGACCAGTGGCATCTGCCCCGAGGGTGGTCCGGTGCCGAGCACGACCCGCATGCCTTCCTGTACCGGCCGGACAGCGGCCTGGTGGCCCTGCCGGTGGGCGGCGGCATCCGGCTGCTGCGCGTCGGCAGCGACACCGTCCGCGAGATCGGCGAGGTGACCCACCCGTCCACGGACCGCGAGAACCGGCGGACGTGGTCCCCGGTACGCCGGTCGCTGGTGGTCGGTGACGTGCTCTGGACCGTCTCCGCCAGCGGCCTGCGTGCCACCGACCCGACCACCGCACGCAGCGTCGGCTGGATCGCGACGACCTGAACCTTCCTCCCACGCGGGTGGGGCCCGGTTTCTCGGGGTTTCCGGGTCCCACCCGCCTCCACCGCACAGCGGCGCGAGGCGGTCGACGGTCAGAGGTACATGCCGGTGCGGTGCTCACCCCGTCCCGGCTTGTCCCCCTCGCCGAAGAAGCGCTTGCCGCCGAACTCACCGTGCAGACGGTCGTCCAACTCGTCCGCGAGGCCGGTCATCACCTGCACGGCGAGCATCAGATGAGTGGGTTGGAAGTTCCGGCCGAAGACCGGGATCGAGGCCCACACGGTGTCGTCGGCACAGTAGAGCCGACCGATCGGCATGCGGTTGGTCAGCTCGGAGAGCTTGACGTACAGCCGCTCGGTGGGCTCGACCTCGGTGAGGACCGGGGAGAAGACGTCGACCAGCGGCGGGTTGTCCCGGACCCGGACGAAGACCATCGCCGAGCCCGCACGGATGTTGATATCGCCGTCGGAGTCGACCTGGACCCGGTCCGAGTCCGACTTGAGCATGGTGGAGACGACCGTGCGTACCCGCTCGGCCAGATCCAGCACCTCGGTCTCCGTGCCGTCCCCACCGGCGGCGGCCAGCGCCTCCTCCAGCTCGGTGCCGATCTCCCGCACCAGGCCGAACTCGCTGCGCGCCGTGCCCAGCGGCGGACCCGCAAGCGGCTCACCCTCGGCGTCCTCGATCTGATAGACCAGGAACGCGGGATGCGGGGCACCGTAGATGTCCCGCAACGTGCGGGAGAGGACCGCCGCCAGCCGGGTCGCCTCGTCGACCCCGCAGTGCAGACCGAACTGGTCACCGGAGCCTTCCACCACACCCGGCGGCGACCAGCCCAGCGCGACCATGTCGGCGACGGCCGCACGATCCAGCCGGTAGCCCTGCGGCAGGGTGGCGTTGCCGACCGCGCGCGCGTTGAGCCGGCCGTCCGCGCCCACGTCGGCCCCGACGGAGTAGACCGCGTCGTCCGTACCCGAGGCGGTCGGGTCGAGCGTCAGTTCCACGCGCGCTCCCGCCGGCAGGTCGACCAGCCGGTCGGCCAGCGCCCTCGCGAACTCCCGCCACGCCTGGGTCACCTTCGCCCGCAGGTCGGCCGTGGTCGGCTCGTCGAGCAGGATCGACTCGTGGTGATGCGCCGGCGTGCCGGGCGGCGCCGAGGGGTGGTCTGCCGTCATGATCGCCTCCGTCCGTTCCGGTCACCCTACCCAGCCGCCGTGTCGGTCGGCGCGGCCCGGACCGTGATCGGACAACCCTCGCTCGTGGTCAGTCGGCCGGCTGGTCGCCGCCCAACTCCACCGGCCAGGTGCCGGCCAGGTCGGCGAGCCGGGCCGCCGCCGCGACGGGGTCGGCGCCACGTCCCACGGCCAGGCCGAGCAGGTACGCGGTGACCGGGGCACCCGGACGCACCACCTGGTGGGCGACGTCGCGGGCCAGGTCGAGCACGGTCGACACCGGCACCTGAGCCGGTTCCAGTCCCAGTTCCGCGCAGGCCGCCGTGACCCAGTCGTCCAGCACCGTCATCGCGCCCACTCCTCCGCCCGGCGTACGTCACCGTCAGTGTCGCAGTCGAACCACGGCGGCGGGCCGCCACCTGACCAGCTCACCTCGCGCACGGTGAGCCCGGCGAGCAGATCCCGCAGCGGCGCTCCGGCGTGCCGTCCGGCGAGCCGGTCCAGCGCCGCGCGCAGGGCAGCGGTACGCCACACGCCACACAACGTCTGTCGCCGTCCCGAGGCGTCCACGAAACACACCCCGTCCACCGGCGGTGTGTCCAGCTGACGCAGCAGGTCACCGACGGCAGGTCGGGTCAGCAACGGCAGGTCGGCGGCGAGCAGCGCGACGACCGGTACACCCGGTTCGAGCAGGGCCATCCCGGCTGCGGTGGCGGCGACCGGACCACCACCGGGCGGTGACTCCCGGGTCGGGAGCACCCCCGCCGGGGCCGGCCCCGGACCGACCAGGATGCGGGGCGTCGCGTCGGCGACAGCAGCGAGCACGCGTTCGCGCATCGGTACGCCGCCGACGGGCAGCGCCGGCTTGTCCCGCCCGCCCATCCGGCGCGCGGACCCACCCGCGAGCACGATCGCCGCGTACACCGTCACCGGATCACGGTAACCCGCAGGGGATCGGCCGTTTCCGACCCTGCAACCGGCCCGAGGCGGCTCTCGGCCGGGCGGTCCAGCCGGACAGGGTGGCCGGGGTGAGCGGTCGGATGCGGTGGGGTGAGCGGGCGGGGCAGGATGGCGGGATGGGACGGGCCAGTGAGCGACGCGGGGTGCTCCGCATCGACCTCGACGCGACGGACGCCGGACGGATCCGGGTCCGCCGGCCGGACGCGCTCGCCGCCGAGGAGCCGCTGGAGATCCGGGTCGGGCCGGCCGGGCCGGACCGACGTCGTCCCCTCTCGGTGACCATGCGGACTCCCGGCGCCGACCTGGATCTGGCGCTCGGCTTCCTGCTCACCGAGGGGCTGATCGGCTCGGCGGACGACGTGTCCACCGCGCAGCTCTGCGCCGGCACCGAGACGCCGAACACCTACAACGTGGTCGACGTGACGCTGGCTCCGGGCGTACCGTCGCCCGGCACCGACACGACCCGGCACTTCCACACCACCAGCGCCTGCGGGGTCTGCGGCAAGGCGAGCATCGACGCGGTCCGTACCCGGTCCCGGTTCGACGTGGCCGCCGACCCACTCGCCGTCCCCGCCGAGGTGCTGGCCGAGCTTCCCGAGCGGCTGCGGGCCGGACAGCGGGGCTTCGACCGCACCGGCGGGTCGCACGCGGCGGGACTGTTCTCCGCCGACGGCGAGTTGCTGGTGCTGCGCGAGGACGTCGGCCGGCACAACGCGGTGGACAAGGTGATCGGCTGGGCGGTCCGCGAACGGCGGCTGCCGCTGGCCGGGCACCTGTTGCTGGTCTCCGGCCGGGCCAGTTTCGAGCTGACCCAGAAGGCGTGGATGGCCGGGCTGCCGCTGCTCGCGGCGGTGTCGGCGCCGAGCACGCTCGCGGTCGACCTGGCGGCCGAGGCCGGGCTCACCCTGGTCGGCTTCCTGCGCGGCCGGACGATGAACGTCTACACCGGCGCCCAGCGGGTGACCGGCTGACCGTTGCTCAGCGGTTGGCCAGCAGGTCGAACAGCTCCAACCGAACTGCGGCGTCCCGGGCGATGAGGAAGCCCGCGATGCCCAGGACCCAGCCCAGCATGCTGCCGGACGACCGCACGATCCACGCGTTGAGGCGGGCGAGCAGCGGCTCGATCCGCCTCGGCCAGGCCACCCGTGCGCCCAGCAGCACCACCGCCGGCAGGATCATGACCAGGCAGTATCCCGCCAGCAACGCGATCACCTGCGGCACGCCCAGGCCCGAGGTGGTGAGCAGGCCCAGTGCACCGAGGTACGGCAGCATGGTCGCCACCTCGGCCAACGCGGCGAACACCGCCAACCCGACCAGCCAACGCGCCGACGCGTCACCAGACGTCGCGCGGTCGCGCCAGCGCAGCACCCGACCGCCACCGCCCCCGCGCTTGCCGTCGTACCGGAAGCTCAACACGAACAACCCGACACCGAGCGCGAGTTGCCCCCACAGCACCGGTCGGTTGTCCAGCGCACCGCCCCACATCTCGGCCAACCCGCTGCCGCCGAAGTAGAGCAGCAGCCCGACCACGAAATAGAAGCCGGCGATGGTGCCCAGATAGGTCGACACCCGTCCGAGGCGAACCGGACCCGGGGCGAGCAGCAGCCAGACCGGGATGAACAGGGTGCCGATGCTGGTGCTGTCGACGAGTGCCAGTCCCACGAGGGACAGCAGCAGCGCGACACTCATACCGGACCACCCGGGCACTCGCTCATCCGGTGATTATCCGTGTCTCCCGGTCCGACTGCGGCGCTGGTGCCGTGGCCTGTCGAGCCCCCGGGACGGTTTTCCTAGTCGGGGTCGGTAGCCGACCCATGGTCCGCCACGGGCCACCGAGGAGTGGGGTGAGGACCACCAGGAGGTAGCCGGCGCCGACCGCGACGAGAGTGGTCGTGGTGCCGAGGTGTTCGCTGGCGAAGCCCGCGCCGAGTGCGCCGAGCGGGATGGCGGCCCAGGCTCCTGCGCCGATCACGCCGTACACCCGGGCACGCATCCGGACCGGCACGCGTTCGAGCTTGATCGCGCCGATCATGGGGTTGATCGCCCCGGCGGCGAAGCCGGCGGTCGCGAACACGGCGAGCAGACCGGGCAACGGCAGCCCGGCGGCCATCGCCAGGAACGGTGGTGGACCGGCCACCGCGAAGGCCACCACGAAGGTGGCCCGGCGGGGTAGCCGGTGACCGACGGCGCTGAACAGCAACGAGCCGGCCAGTGCCCCGCCGCCCATGGCGCCGACGAGCAGCCCGAGGGCCGCCGCTCCGCCGAGATCACGATGGGCGACCACGGGCAGCAGCACGTTGGTCTTGGTCGCGTCGAAGAAGTTGGTCACCAGCACCAACAGGACCAGCATCCGCAACAGGGGCTCGGTGAGCAGGAACCGGACGCCGGCGACGAACTGGCGCCAGTAGCCGGTGGCGTCGCCGGTCGCGGGCTCGTCGGCGCCGGGCTGGAGGTTCGCCGGCACCAGTACGGCGACGACCACGGCGGACAGCACGAACGTGGCCGCGTCGAGCACCAGCACAGGCAACGCCCCCAGGGTGGCGACCAGCAGACCCGCCACCGGCGCACCGAGCAGCCGGGCACCGCGCTCGGTCGCCTCGAACCAGCCGATCGCCCGTTCGGTGGGCAGGCCGGCGGCGATGGCCGCCTCGGGCAGCAGGGCGACCCGGGCCGTCTGGCCCGGCGTGTCGAGCAGACCACTGAGGAAGACCAGCGCGAGCAGCGCCCAGAACGGGAGTCCGACCGTGGCGTGCAGGAGGGGGATCGCGGCGACCGTCAGGCAGGAGACCAGATCGGCGAGCACGCTCGCGCGGCGGTAGCCGATCCGGTCGACCAGGACGCCGCCCAATGCGCCACCGAGCACGATCGGCGCGGTCGCGACAGCACCGGTGATGCCGGTGGCGACCGGCGAACCGGTCTCGGCGAGTACGTAGAAGGGCAGCGCGATGATCGTGAGCATGTTGCCGGTCAGCGAGACCGTGTGTCCGACCAGCAGACCGACCAACGGCACACGGGTCGGGCGACTCATTCCGGCCGCCGGAAAGCGTGATAGATCATCGTGACCCGGCGGGCGTCGGCGCGATCCGGGTCGCTGCGCTTCTGCCAGCGCACGGCCAGCGCCTCCAGGTCGGTCCGCAGTTCCCGTAGTTCCGCAGCAGTCAGGTGGTAGGCGTTGTCGCTGCTGGCGGTGCCGCGTACCCATTCGGGCTCGAAGGTCGCCTCGGCGGCGAGGTAGCTGTTCAGGGCCTCCTGGTACCGCTCCAGCACGGCGCGTCGCAGCAGGTCCGAGGCGACCTTCCGCTCCGGGTCGTCGAGTGCCTCCAGCGGTTCCCACGAGGTGGTGGTGTGCGCAGCGCGCCACCACCTCTCCCGACGGTTGCGCGCACACTCCGGAGCCTCCCGCACGAAGCCGTGCTCGGCGAGTTTGCCCAGGTGGTAGCTGACCGAACCGACCGCCTCGTCGACGACGTCGCTGAGCATCCCGACGCTCTGCGGCCCCCGCAGCCGCAGTTCGCCGAGGAGCCGGAGCCGGGTGGGGTGGGCGAGCGCCCGCATGGCACGGGGGTCGGTCAGGTGCAGCACGTTCTCGTCGTTCGGCATGTCGCCACCCTAGACATACAAGAAGTGACGTACAAGACTTCTTGTTAATCATCGCGGGCGACGGCCGGGCCGACGCCCGCCCCGCCGCAGCGCCTTCGGCCAGCCGTCCAGGCGTGACGGCGGCACTCCCCGGCGGAGCAGGTCGTCCACGATCAGGGCGAGCGAGTAGTCCGGATGCTCGGCCAACACCCGCTCCAACGCCACCGCCGCCAGTGCGCCCTGCCCCGCCCGCCAGGCGGCGAACGCCAACAGGGCTCCGGGCGCGGCGGACAGGTCCGGCTCGGCCCGGCGCACCATCTCGGTCCAGAACGCCACGTCCTCGTCCCGGCCGTCGGTGCGTTCCCAGGCGTGGTCCCGCACCGGCAGGTGGGTCAGCAGCAGGCAGAGCCACGCCACCTCGTCGTCGGCCAATGGCGTCCCGTCACGGTGACGGCGTCGGGTGGCCCGCAGCACCGACACCCCGGCCGTCCGCAGCGCCCGACCGCCGAGAAGGCCGGCCGGGGGCGCCTCCGCCAGCAGGTCGGCGAGTCGCCGATCGGCCCGCTCGGCGGCGCGCCGCATCTCCGACCCGCCGACCGGGGCCACCGCAGCGGCGAGAGCGGCCCGGTCAGGCAACGCGACCTGGCCGGCGAAGACCGCCGCCGCCGGCACCGCGCTGGCCCTCGGGTCGTACGGGGTGCCCTCGGGCGGGCAGCACTCCGGCTCCTGACAGACGTACGACCACCACCGGTCACCGGTCACCCGTAACGCGTCCACCACGGTGAGCCCGGCGTCGGCAAGCGCCACCCGGACCGCGTCCACGGCCGGAGTGACCCGCTCGGGCGGGCCGTACCCGATCGCCGTGGCCGAGTCGGCGCCCTGCCGCCCGGTCACCGTGGCGATGTGCTCCGCCGACTCCCGAGGATCACCCTCGCCGGGCAGGTCCGCCCGGGCGGCGAAGACGATCCGGGAGCCCGCCAGCGCCACCACCACGACGCTGTCCGTGGGGTGGAAGCCGAGCAGGTACGGCACGGCCGCGATGAGGTCGGCGGGGGATCTGACGGTGAGGCGGGGCAGGTCCGTGGAGTTCATGAGGCCAGCCTGCGAGCGGCCCCCTTCCCGCCGCCGCCCCTGTGGACGACACGCGGGTTATCCACAGTCACCCTAGGTATTCACCCAGTTCAGCGCGGTTCACCCGACCTCGGCGCCCGGCGTACGGATGTAAGGAGGGGACCCTTCCTATACACGAGGCGTTAGTAGGGGGCCCTTCCTTGCATCCGAAGGGATACCTTGCGGGGATGGATCTGGCGTACCTGCGGGCGCATCCGGAGCAGTTGCCGACCTTCCTGACCCATCAGCGGATCCGGGAGACGCCGGTGGGTGGCGGCGACATCTGTGCCGCCAGCCGGTTGACCCTGGACGACGGGCACTCGGTGTTCGCCAAGACCTGGCCGGAGCACGCCGACCGAGAGGTGCCGGAGGGCTTCTTCGCCACCGAGGCGGCCGGGCTGCGCTGGTTGCGGGAGGCCGGTGCGGTCGGCGTACCGGAGGTGCTGGTGGCGCTGCCCGACCTGCTCGCGCTGGAATGGGTGCAGCCGGGCGAGCCTCGACGGACGGCGGCCGACCGTTTCGGCCGTGAGCTGGCCGAGTTGCACCGGGCCGGGGCACCCGCCTTCGGGGCACCCTGGCCGGGCTTCATCGGCGCGCTGCCGGCGGACAACACTCCGCACGCCGGTCCATGGCCGGTCTGGTTCGCGCAGTTCCGGATCGTGCCCTACCTGCGTCGCTCGGTCGACGGTGGCGCCCTGGATGCCACCGCCGCCGCGCTCGTCGAGCAGGTCGTGGCCCGCATCGAGGAGTTCGGCGGCGACGAGCCGCCCGCCCGCATCCACGGTGACCTCTGGCCGGGCAACCTGCTCTGGGGCGCCGACGACCGGGTCTGGTTGGTCGACCCGGCCGCGCACGGTGGACACCGGGAGACCGACCTCGCCCAGCTCGCGCTCTTCGGCGGGGCACCCCACGCGGACCGGATCCTGGCCGCGTACGACGAGTCCTGGCCGTTGGCCGACGGATGGCGGGACCGGGTCCCGTTGCACCAGTTGCACCTGCTGTTGGTGCACACCGCCCTGTTCGGCGGCGCGTACCGGGATTCGGTCGTCCACGCCGCCCGGGCCACCCTGAGCGGGGCCGAGCGCGCTACGGTCGACGGGTGAGCGTCGCCCCGCCGACCGCCGGCGCCCTCGTCGACCGGTACGGCCGCGTCGCCCGGGACCTGCGTGTCTCCCTGACCGACAAGTGCAACCTGCGCTGCACCTACTGCATGCCCGCCGAGGGACTGCCCTGGCTGGCCGGGCCGAAGCTGCTCACCGACGACGAGGTGATCCGGCTGATCCGGGTGGCGGTGTGCCGACTCGGCGTGACCGAGGTCCGCTTCACCGGCGGCGAGCCACTGATCCGTCCGGGTCTGGTCGACATCGTCTCGGCCGCTGCCGCACTCGAACCCCGCCCCCGGCTGTCGTTGACCACGAACGGCATCGGACTGCACCGGCTGGCTCCGGCGCTGCGGGCGGCCGGGCTGGACCGGGTGAACGTCTCGCTGGACACCCTGGACCGCGAACGCTTCACCCGGCTCACCCGACGTGACAGGCTGTCGGACGTCCTGGCCGGTCTGGCCGGTGCCGCCGAGGCCGGGTTGGTTCCGGTCAAGGTCAACGCGGTGCTGATGCGGGGCGTCAACGACGACGAGGCACCGGCACTACTCCGCTTCGCCCTCGACCACGGCTACGAGCTGCGGTTCATCGAGCAGATGCCGCTGGACGCCCAGCACGGTTGGGACCGCGCCGCCATGGTCACCGCCGAGGAGATCCTGACGACGCTGCGTTCGGCGTACGCGCTGAGCCCGGACCCGACCGCGCGCGGCACCGCACCCGCCGAGACCTGGCTGGTCGACGGCGGCCCGGCGCGGGTGGGCGTGATCGGCACGGTGACCCGGCCCTTCTGCGGCGACTGCGACCGGACCCGGCTCACCGCCGACGGCCAGATCCGCAACTGCCTCTTCGCCACCGAGGAGTCGAACCTGCGCGACGCGATGCGGGCCGGGGCCGACGACGACGAGGTGGCCCGCCGCTGGACGGCGGCGACCTGGGGCAAGCGGGCCGGGCACGGCATCGACGACCCGACCTTCCTGCAACCGACCCGGCCCATGTCGGCCATCGGAGGGTGACCGTGGCGACCGTCACCGTCCGTTACTTCGCCGGGGCCCGCGCTGCCGCCGGTCGCGCCGAGGAGACCACCACCGCCGGGCGATCGCTGGAAGAGGTGCTGGCGGAGCTCTCCGACCGGCACGGCGCGCGACTGGTGCCGGTGCTCAAGGTGGCGAGTTTTCTGGTCGACGGTGTCACCTGTCATGATCGGAAGCAGCCGCTGCCGGCCGGAGCGACGATCGACGTCCTGCCTCCCTTCGCCGGTGGCTGAGGGGGATCCACACACGTGTTCGCGGTACTCGGCTTCGTGGCCACGCTTGCCCTGATCACCGGGCTGATCCACCTCTACCTCTGGAAGCGGCTGGTCAAGGACACCACCACCGCCGGGCGCTGGCGGCGGATCGGCACCGTCAGCGCGGTGGTGCTGGCACTGCTCGTACCGTCGACCATGATCGGCACCCGGTCCGGGATGTACTGGCTCGCCTGGCCGGGATACCTCTGGCTCGCGGTGATGTTCTACCTGCTGGTGATCCTCGTCGTGCTGGAAGTGCCGATGCTGGTGACGCGGCGGGTGCTGCGCCGCCGGGCGGCGACCGCCGCACCGGAGCCGGCGATGGTCGGCAGCGCCACCCCGGCGGATCCGCCGAGCACCGACGACGCCGAGGCGAACGCCCCGGCAGCCGACGACGCGGGTGCCGGGGCGACCGACCGGCCGGTCGTCGGCGCGGTCGGCCCGGACCACGACCCGTCCCGCCGGTTGCTGCTCGCCCGTGGCGCCGCGATCTTCGCCGGGCTCACCGCCACCGGCCTGGTCGGGTACGGGGTGCGGACCGCGATGGGTCCGCCCCGACTGGACCGGGTGCAGATTCCGCTGGCGAAGTTGCCGCGCAGCATGGACGGCCTGCGCATCGCCACCGTCTCCGACATCCACATCGGGCCGCTGACCGGTCGGGCGCACACCGAGCGCATCGTCGCCGCGATCAACCGCCTGGACGCCGACATCGTGGCCGTGGTCGGTGACCTGGTCGACGGCACGGTGGCCGAGTTGGGCGAGGACGCGGCTCCGCTGCGCGACCTGCGGGCCCGGCACGGCAGCTACTTCGTCACCGGCAACCACGAGTACTACTCGGGCGTCGAGGAGTGGGTGGCCGAGGTCGACCGGCTCGGGTTGCGGGTCCTGCAGAACCAGCGGTTGGAGATCGCCGCCCGGGGTGGCGTGCTCGACCTGGCCGGTGTCAACGACGTCAGCGCCGTGGGCACCGGCGTCTCCGCACCGCCCGACTACGCGGCCACCCTCGCCGACCGGGATCCGTCCCGACCGGTGGTGCTCCTCGCCCACCAGCCGGTGGCCGCGATGGAGGCCGCGAAGTACGGCGTCGACCTGCAACTCTCCGGTCACACCCACGGCGGTCAGATCGTGCCGTTCAACCTGCTGGTCAAGCTGGAGCAGCCGGTGGTCTCCGGCCTGGGCGAGGTGGACGGGACCAAGGTCTACGTGACCAACGGGGCCGGCTTCTGGGGCCCGCCGGTGCGGGTGGGCGCGGAGCCTCAGGTCACTCTCGTGGAACTGCGTTCGGCATAGCGAACCTCACGCCCGAGCGTGGCGGCGCGCACGGGCGTGGCCGGTCGTGGCAGGATGCGGCGTGCCTCCGTTCAGCGCCGTACCCCCCGGTGGCCGCCCGCCCTTCGTCGCGGATCTGCACATCCACTCGAAATATTCGCGGGCCTGCAGCCGTGACCTGACCCTGCCGAACCTCGGCTGGTGGGCGAAACGTAAGGGCATCGCGGTGCTCGGCACCGGTGATTTCACCCACCCCGCCTGGTATGACCACCTGCGCGAGACCCTGCGTCCCGCCGAGCCCGGTTTATACCGATTGTCCGACGAGGCCGAGCGGGATATCGCCCGCAGGTTGCCGCCCCGGCTGTCCAGTCACGCCGAGAGCGACCCGGTCCGGTTCATGCTCAGCGTCGAGATCTCGACGATCTACAAGCGGGACGACCGGACCCGCAAGGTCCACCACCTGATCTACCTGCCGGACCTGGACGCGGTGGGCCGGTTCAACACCGCGTTGGGCCGGATCGGCAACCTCGGGTCGGACGGCCGCCCGATCCTCGGCCTGGACTCCCGCGACCTGCTGGAGATCACGCTGGAGGCGAGCCCGGACGGCTATCTCGTACCGGCGCACATCTGGACGCCGTGGTTCTCCGCGCTGGGCTCGAAGTCCGGCTTCGACGCGATCGCCGACTGCTACGCCGACCTGGCCGAGCACATCTTCGCGGTGGAGACCGGGCTCTCCTCGGACCCGGCGATGAACTGGCGGGTCGGCAGCCTGGACGCCTACCGGCTGGTCTCCAACTCGGACGCCCACTCGCCGCCCGCGTTGGCCCGGGAGGCGACCGTCTTCGCCTCGGAACGGGACTACTTCGGCATCCGGGAGGCGTTGCGGACCGGCGACGGGTTGGCCGGCACGATCGAGTTCTTCCCCGAGGAGGGCAAGTACCACGCCGACGGCCACCGGCTGTGCGGGGTGAACTGGGCACCGGAGCGGACCAGGGCGGCCGGCGGACGCTGCCCGGAGTGCGGCAAGCCGCTGACGGTGGGTGTCCTGAGCCGGGTCGAGGACCTGGCCGACCGGCCCGAGGGGTACCGGCCGGAGCACGCGCCCGAGGTGACCCACCTGATCCAGCTCGCCGAGATCCTCGGCGAGATCAACAAGGTGGGCCCGCGCTCCAAGAAGGTCGAGGGCAAGCTCACCGACCTGGTCGCCGCGCTCGGCGCCGAGCTGGACATCCTGACCCGTACCCCGTTGGACGACATCGGGCGGGTCGGCGGTGAACTGCTCGCGGAGGGCATCGGCCGACTGCGCCGCGACGAGGTCCGTCGGGTGCCCGGTTACGACGGCGAGTACGGCGTCATCACCCTCTTCGACCCGGCCGAGCTGGGTGCCGGTGCGGCATCGAGCGGGCAGGAGACGCTGTTCGACGTACCGGTGCAGGTGCCCACGCAGCGGCGACCGGCCGAGTCGACCGGCTCGGAGGCGAAGGCGAAGCGGACGGCGGCCAAGGCGGAGCCGAAGCGCAGGGCGGCACCCGCGCCCGCCCCGGCCCCGCCGATCGCGCCGCCGCCCTCCCCGCACGAACCGTTCGAGCCGATGCTCGCCGGCATGGAGGAGGTGGGCAGCGGGCTGCTGGACCGGCTCGACGCCATGCAGCGGGTGGCCGCCTCGGCACCCGGCGGCCCGTTGCTGATCGTCGCCGGACCGGGCACCGGCAAGACCCGTACGCTGACCCACCGGATCGCGTACCTCTGCGCGGAGCTGAACGTCTTCCCCGAGCGGTGCCTGGCGATCACCTTCACCCGGCGGGCCGCCGAGGAACTGCGGCACCGGCTCGACGGGCTGCTCGGGCCGGTCGCCGAGGACGTCACGGTGGGCACGTTCCACTCGCTCGGACTGACCATCCTGCGCGAGAACGCGGCCACCGCCGGTCTGCCGGACGACTTCCGGATCGCCGACGACGCGGAGCGGACGGCGGCCCGTGCGGAGGCCGGGGACGATGCGGCCCGGTACACGTCGTTGCTGCGCAAGCAGGGCATGGTCGACCTGGACGACCTGCTCACCCTGCCGGTGGCATTGCTGCGCGACGATCGCAGGCTGGTCGAGCGCTACCGGGACCGCTGGCAGTGGATCTTCGTCGACGAGTACCAGGACGTCGACGCCGTGCAGTACGACCTGCTGCGCCTGCTCAGCCCCGCGGACGGCAACCTCTGCGCGATCGGTGACCCGGACCAGGCGATCTACTCGTTCCGGGGCGCCGACGTCGGATACTTCCTGCGCTTCTCCCAGGACTTCACCGACGCCCGCCTGGTCAGGTTGAACCGCAACTACCGGTCGTCGGCGCCGATCCTGGCCGCCGCCGTGCAGGCCATCGCGCCCTCGTCGCTGGTCCGGGGACGCCGGCTGGACCCGGCCCGGCTCGACCCGGAGGCCCCGCTGGTCGGGCGGTACGCTGCGGCGTCCGTCGCCGACGAGGCCGACTTCGTGGTACGCACCGTCGACGAACTGGTCGGCGGCCTGTCCCACCGCTCGCTGGACTCCGGTCGCATCGACGGGCGGTCGAGCACCCTGTCCTTCTCCGACATCGCGGTGCTCTACCGCACCGACTCCCAGGCCGCGCCGATCGTGGACGCTCTGGCCAGGGCGAACGTCCCGGTACAGAAGCGATCGCACGACCGGCTGCGGGACCGGCCCGGCGTGATGGCCATCGCCCGCGAACTGCGGCACCTCACCGGCGTCGACGGCGCACTGCCCGCCCGCGTACGCCTCGCCGGCCAGTCGCTCGCGGAACGGTTCGCCACCCCCACCCTCGACGGCTCGCACGGGGTCCGGCCGGAGGACGTGCGAACCGCGGTCGACCTGCTGACCCCGCTGGCCCGCCGGTGCGGTGACGACCTGGAGTCGTTCCTGTCCCAGCTCGCGACCGGGGCGGAGGTGGACGCGCTCGACCCCCGTGCCGAGGCGGTCACCCTGCTGACGCTGCACGCCGCCAAGGGCCTGGAGTTCCCGGTGGTCTTCCTGGTCGGGGCCGAGGACGGACTGCTGCCGCTGCGCTGGCCGGGCACCGCCCCGGACGAGGAGGCGATCGCCGAGGAGCGACGGTTGTTCTTCGTCGGGCTGACCCGGGCACAGGACCGGCTCTACGTCAGCCACGCGGCACGGCGGATCCGGCACGGTTCGGAACGTGACTGCCGACCGTCTCCATTCCTCGACGTGATCGACGCCGGCCTCTTCGAGCGGCTCGGCGACGCCGCCGGACCTCGGCGACCGAAGGACCATCAGCTCCGGCTCATCTGAGCGTTCGCCCTCCGCCCGCCGTAGGGCGAGCGGAGGGCGGAGTGACCGGTCCGTGATCGCGTACGGACAGTCGGTGAGACGGCCACGCGCTACGGTGACGTGGACGACGGCCCGCCACCGGCCCAGCGTTTCCACCCACGGCCTCAGGAGTGCGTGCATGGCGAACTACGGACCACCGGGCAGCGGCGGCCCGTCGCCGTGGCACGAGCCGGGCCATGACGAGGCGTACGGCGGCCAGCGCCACGGCGGGCAGCCGTATGGCGGCGACGGGCAACCCTACGGTGGTGGCCAGGGCCATGGTGGCCGGTCCTACGACGACGGTCAGAGCCACGGCGGTGGCCGGTCCTACGACGGTGGCCGGTCCTACGACGGCGGCCCGTCCTACGACGGCGGCCCGTCCTACGACGGCGGCCCGTCCTACGACGGTGGGCAGTCCCACCACGGTGGGCAGTCCTACGGTGGCGGCTACGGTCCGGGAGCGAGCGGGTCGCCGTACCGGGGTAGCGGACATGACGCGGGCCACGGAGACGACTCGCACGACACCGCGGCGTACCCGCCCTATCAGGACGGCGCGGCGGAGACCGCGTACGCGGGACAGCCCGTGTCGCCGTCGGAGCGGGGACGCGGTCGAGGCCGGATCTTCGCGGTGCTGGCGACGGTGTTGGTGCTCGTGCTCGGCGGCGCGACCGCGTTCTACCTGCTCGGGACGGACGACGAGACGCCGACGCCGGTGGCCGCCCCCACGCCGGAGGAGGCACCGGTGACCCCGGCAGAGCCGGACGACGAGGACGAGACTCCGGCCGGTACGCCGTCGGAGGGCTCGTCCACCGATCCTCGGTTCGTCGAGCCGGGACAGTGCGTGCGCAACGAGGGTCCGGCCGGTGGCAAGCCCAAGCTGGTGATCAGCGAGTGCGCGCCGAAGTCGTACGAGGTGTTGCGCCGCTTCGACGGCGAGACCAGCGGGGAGCGGGACGCCGAGGCGAAGTGCGCGCCGGTCGACGGCTACACCAACTGGTACTTCTACGACAGCGAGTTGGACTCGCTGGACTTCGTGCTCTGCCTCAAACAACGCGGCTGAACCAGGAGCGTACCGACGATCGGTAAAACTAGTGCTGTCTAGCGTCCACGCTAGACAGCACTAGTTTTTGCTCGACCGGCAACACGCCGGTAGCCCCGTCTATCCATGTCTAGCTCCCCGCCTAGACGGGCCGATACTGTGCGATTCGTGGATCCCGTCCGCAACCCGTACGCTCCGGGCGCTGGTCAGCGCCCGCCCGAACTGGCCGGGCGGGGGCGGGAACTGGACGTCTTCGACATCGTGCTGGAACGCATCGCCCGAGGTCGCCCGGAACGGAGCCTGATGCTCACCGGTTTGCGGGGCGTCGGCAAGACCGTGCTGCTCAACACGCTGCGCTCGCAGGCGATCAACAGCCTCTGGGGCAGTGGCAAGATCGAGGCCCGCCCGGACCAGTCGTTACGCCGACCGATCGCCGCCGCCCTGCACATGGCCGTCCGGGAACTGGCCCCACGGCATCGCGCACCGGACCGGATCGACGCGTTCCTCGGGGTCCTCAAAGCCTTCGCCCAACGGGGCGCCCCGACCGGTCGCGCCGGGGCCGCCAAGCTACGCGACCGGTGGCAACCCGGCATCGACGTACCGGCGGCAACCGGCCGGGCCGACTCCGGCGACATCGAGATCGACCTGGTCGAGCTGCTCACCGACGCCGCCTCGGTGGCCAGCGACGTCGGCACCGGCGTCGCCGTCTTCATCGACGAGATGCAGGACCTCGGGCCGGAGGACGTCTCCGCACTCTGCGCGGCCTGCCACGAACTCTCCCAACTCGGCGCACCGCTGATCGTGGTCGGCGCCGGACTGCCGCACCTGCCGGCGGTGCTGAGCGCCGCCAAGTCGTATTCCGAGCGGCTGTTCCGCTACCAGCGCATCGACCGGCTCGACCGCATCGCCGCCGACCAGGCACTCTGCGCGCCGGCCGAGCGGGAGAACGTGGAGTACGAGGCGAAGGCGCTCGACCTGCTCTACGAGAAGTCCGGCGGGTACCCGTACTTCGTCCAGGCGTACGGGAAGGCGACCTGGGACCATGCCCCGCGGTCACCGATCACCGACGCCGACGTACGGGTGGCCGCCCCGGAGGCCGAGGCCGAGCTGGCGGTGGGCTTCTTCGGTTCACGTTTCGAGCGGGCCACTCCCGCCGAACGCGAGTACATGCGGGCGATGGCGACGCTCTCCCTGGTCGAGGGGGCAACCGACGGAGGCGGCCGGGACGACATGGACGCCGCGGTACCGACCGCCGAGATCGCCCGTGCTCTCGGCCGCAAGCCCGCCAGCCTCTCCCCGGCCCGGGACGCCCTGATCAAGAAGGGCTTGATCTACTCCGGGGAACGCGGCACGGTCGCCTTCACCGTCCCGCATTTCGGTCGCTACCTCCGCACCCAACCCGCCTGACACCCACCGCACCGCACCCCGCCTCGCCTGGCCCCGCCCCGCCCCGCCCCGCCCCGCCGATCATGGACTTCTGGTCGAGGTTATGTACCGGAATCACCCGTTCTCGTAGCGCCACGACTCCATGATCGACGGGGCCAGGGGCGGGTGGGGCGGGCGGCCCGGGGGCACGTGAGGCGGGGGCGGGGGGCGGGGGTCAGACCTTGGACCAGGGTGGGGGGAAGACGACGTCGCCGTGGGGTGGGGGTGGTTCGTCGCTCGTCGACGGGGGCAGTACCAGGGCCTGCCATGGCTCGCCCAGACCGGACCAGGGGCTGCTCAGGCCCATTCGGTCGGCTCGGCTGAAGCCGAAACGCCGGTAGTACGCCGGATCGCCGAGCACCACGACCAGTCGCTCGCCGAGTTCCGTGGCGGCTTCCAGGGCGGCCTGCACCACCGAACTGCCGAGCCCGATCCGTTGTCGGTGCGGTGCCACCGCCACCGGCCCGAGCACCAGCGCCGGGGCGTTGAGCCCGTCCGCGCAGACCCGGACCCGGGTCAGCAGGGCGTAGCCGACGATCTCGCCGCCGTACTCGGCGACCATCGCCAGCCTCGGCAGCCACGCGTCGCCGGCCCTCAGTTCGTCGACGAGGCGTACCTCCGGCGGCGTGGCCACGTCGGGGCGGGCGAAGGCGGCGGCCAGTACCCGGCGGACCGCGCCGGTGTCTGCCGGGTCCTCGGGTCGGAGCCGCAGCGTCGTCACGCCGGGAGGTTACCGCGCGCGACGCACGCATCAGTGACGGTCGCTGGAATCGGCGTGGCGTCCTCACCACTCGGCCCATCCGACCCACCCGATCGATCGAGATGGGCCGTTGCGGGGCATGTCGAGGTCACGGACGGGGTATGACTGTTCCATGACGCCCGTACGATCCCTCGCCCGCGCCATGTTGAGCGGCATCTTCGTGGTCAGTGGCGCCCGCAACTTCACCAACCCCGAACGCCTGGTGCCTGCGGCGCAGCCGGTCACCGACCGGGTGGCGCCGCTGCTGCAACGGGCCGACGCCCGCATCCCCACCGACACGGTGAGCCTGATCCGTGCCAACGCCGCCGTCCAGTTCGGTGCCGGGCTGATGCTGGCCACCGGGAGGTTCACCCGGCCGGCGGCCCTCGTGCTGGCCGGCACGCTGGTCCCGGTCACCCTCGCCGGACATCCCTTCTGGCGTAACGACGACCCGGCGGCGCGGAACAACAACCAGATTCACTTCCTGAAGAACCTCGGCCTCCTCGGCGGGTTGTTGCTCGCGGCGGCGGACACCGAGGGGAAGCCGGGACTGCGGTGGCGGGCCGGTCACCGCATCGGCCACTCACGACGGTCGGTACGCCGTGCCGTCCGGACCGCACGCCGTGAGGCCCGGATCGCCGTCCGCTCGGCGGCAACCGCGCGCCGAATCCCCGGCTGAGTCGCAGTCACCCCTCGCTGACCTGCGTTTATCCCACCCCCACACTGGCTAAGGCCGCGAATCACCTGAACCGCCCGGTAGGCGTTAACGCGGTGGAAATGTCAAAAGATTGTGTGGGATCGGACACGGTCGCATAACGCGGGAGGCACTGACGTGAGGCGCCGTTCTAGGCTCCCTACCGGACCTGGACGGGTAGGACGACCTTGGTACGGGGGTGGCCGAGCCATGCCGACGAGCGTCGGTAAAAGGCCGGACCGCCTCGCCGCAGTCCGCCGCGTAACGCGTGGGATCGATCGTAGGACAGTCGTACGGGCCGGCATCGTCGCCGCCGTCGCCTATGCCGCATGGCTTGCCATCGGCGCTTTCGGGCGTCCGTACAACTTCTTCGACATGAAGATCTACCACGGCGCGGTGGTCTGGTGGGCGAGCGGTCACGAGCTGTACGAGTTCGTCGCGCCCGACACCACCCTGGGTTTCACCTACCCACCCTTCGCCGGGCTGGCGATGCTGCCCATGGCGCACCTGCCGGTGAGCGTGGCGGGCCTGGTGAACGCGCTGGTCAGCATCGTGGTGCTGGCGGTGGTGCTGGCCGCCCTGCTGCGGCCGATCGTGGACCGGCTGGGCTGGCCACTGTGGTACACGGTGGCCCTCGCCACGCCGATCGCCCTCGCCATCGAGCCGGCCCGGGAGACTCTCGGCTACGGGCAGGTCAACCTGCTGCTGTTCGCCCTGATCATGGCTGATCTGGTGGCGCTGCGCTGGCGGTCGCGGCGCGGCACGCACCAGGCGGAGAGCGACGGTCCGCTGCTGCGGTTCGTCTACGGTGGTGCCTGGGCCGGTGTGGGCATCGGCCTGGCCACGGCCGTGAAGCTCACCCCGGCGTTGTTCATCTTCTATCTGATGATCACTCGCCAGTGGCGGGCGGCCGCGACCGCGATCGGCACCACCGTCGCCGTGACCATCGGCAGCTTCGGTGTCGTGGGCGCCGAGTCCCGGGCCTACTTCGGCAACGTGTTGTGGCAGACCGAGCGGGTCGGTGCGGCCGACATGACGCCCAACCAGTCCCTGGCCGGTCTGCTGGCGCGGCTGTACGACTCGATCGAGACGCCGACGCTGCTCTGGCTCGCCTTCGCGGTGCTGGTGCTGGCGCTGGGTCTGTCCCGGGCCTCGCAGTCACACGCCGACGGTGACGAGCTGACCGCCTTCACGCTGGTCGGCCTGACCGCCAACGTGATCAGCCCGATCTCCTGGACGCATCACCTCGTCTGGGTGATCCCGGCGATCATCGTGCTGGCCGACGCGGCGATCCGCCGTCACGACGCCAGTCGAGGTCCGGCCGTGCGGTCCCCCTCCGGCACGTACGGCGGCCCACCTGGGGTCTCCACGCTGCGCCCGCCGATCTGGTACCCGACGTTGACCGGGCTCCGCCACGGCATCGCCGCGATCGGGCTCTACCTGCTCTTCCTGATCTCGCCGATCTGGCCGTACGAACACCAACTCCCCGAGGTCTCGCACTACGAGAACGGGCTGTTCGGGGCGCTGATGGAGAACTCGCTGGCGCTGGCCCTGATCGTGCTGGTCGCCGCGTTGCCCTGGCGGCCGGGTGCGGAACCCGCCTTCTACACCGACCGGATGGCCCGCACCGCCGCGCTGCTGCATCACCGGCGCTGACAGCGGAGCGTCGGCGGTGCCGGGTCGACGTGACCCGGCACCTCCGATCACGGGCAGTTGACCCACTCCTCGGTGCCGTCGGCGAAGACCTGCCGCTTCCAGATCGGCAGCCGGGCCTTCACCTCGTCCACCAGTTTGGCGCAGGCGGCGAACGCGGCCGCCCGGTGTGCGGTGCTGACGGCCGCGACCAGTGCCGCGTCGCCGATGGCGAGCGGACCGATCCGGTGCGACACGGCCACCGCGTAGACGTCGGGATCGGCGGCGATCTCGGCCGCCACCTCCCGCAGGATGGTGGCGGCACTCGGATGACCCTCGTACTCCAGGCTCACCACCGCGCGGCCGTGGTCGTGGTCGCGGACCACCCCGGCGAAGGAGACCACCGCGCCGGCCCGCCGGTCGGCGACGGCGGCCTCGTGGGCCGCCAGGTCCAGCGGTTGCTCGGTCACGTCCCCGATCACGATCATTATGCCCGCTCCCCGGGCAGCAGCGGCAGCGGGACCAGCGGCACCCGATCGCCGACCTCGCCGGTACTGCCCGGCCGGATCACGGCGAACCCGTCCGAGCCGGAGAGCCCACGCAGCATCGCGGACCCGACGTGCCGGACCGGGCGGGCCGTCCCGGCAGCCTGGTCGAGGCGGACCAGGGCGAGGTGGGTGTGGTCGCCGCGTCCCGGCACCGGCTCGGCCAGCGTGACGTGCGGCAGCACCGGCGCCACCCGGCCGGCGAGACCCGCCAGCAGTGGCGCGACGAGCGAGACCAGCGCGACGACGGCGGACTGCGGGTTGCCGGGCAGCCCGGCGACGAACCGGACCCGACCGTCGCCGCCAACCACCCGGGCCAGCAGCATCGGGAAACCGGGGCGTACCGCGACGGTGTTGACCACGTAGTCCGCGCCGAGTTCGGCCAGCGCCGGATGCAAATGGTCGACCGGCCCGTGCATGGTCCCGCCGGTGGTGCAGACCAGGTCGGCGTGGGCCAACGCGGTGCGCAGCGCGGCCACGTGGTCGGGCAGCGTGTCGGCCACCGGGCCGACCACATCGGCCGGACGGATCTGACAGCCGTACCGCCGCAACCAGCTCGGCACGGTCGGGCCCAACGCGTCCCGGACCCGCCCGGCGGCGGGTGGACCGGCGGTGAGCAGTTCGTCACCGAAGACCAGCAGCGCGGCCCGGGGCTGCCGGCGTACCCGCAGCGTGTCGTGACCGCAGGAGGCGGCCAGTCCGATCACCGCCGGGTCGACCGGGGTACCGGCCGGAAGCAGTTCCTCGCCGGCCGCCGCCTCCTCACCGGGACGCCGCCACTCCGGCGTACCGCGCGGCACGCCGTCGACCGACCCGTCGGCGGTACGCGTCGACTCCTCCACCCGCAGCACGGCGGTGGTGCCCGACGGCACCATCGCACCGGTGGCGATCTCGACGGTGGTCCCGTCCTCGGTCAACGGGTCCGGCGTACCACCGGCCAGCACCCGCCCGACCACCCGCCACGGACCGGCGCCACGGACCGCCCAGCCGTCCACACTCGACGTGGGGAACGCCGGCAGGTCCGTCCGGGTGGTGAGCGGTTCGGCGAGGGTGTACCCGTCGATGTCGGCGAGCGGGCGCTCGATCGCGGGGAGCACGGCGGCCAGGCCCACCGCGTACACCCGGGAGCGCGCCTCCTCCCAACCGGCCGGCGGCGGTGCGGCGGCGCCCTCGGTGGCGGATGCGGTTTCCGTTCTCACCCGGCCGAGCCTAGCGCTTCGGCTAGTGGTCGCCACCGCGCAACTGGTCGACGGCGTGCGCGAGGATCGGCCCCAGCACGGCGAGACCGTCGCGCGCTCCACCGGTGGAACCCGGCAGGTTCACCACCAGGGTGCGACCGGCCACCCCGGCCACGCCCCGGGACAGCACGGAGGTGGGCACCCGGTCCCGGCTGTGGGCGCGCAGCGCCTCGGCGATGCCGGGGATCTCGTAGTCGAGCAGTGCCCGGGTGACGTCCGGAGTGCGGTCGGTGGGCGTGATCCCGGTCCCGCCGCTGGTGACCAGCACGTCGACGCCGGCGGCCACCGCCGCCCGGATCGCGTGGCCCACCGGTTCGCCGTCCGGCACCACCACCGGGTCGTCCACCTCGCAGCCCAGCTCGCGCAGACCGTCGGCGAGCAGCGGGCCGCTGGTGTCGGCGTACACGCCTGCGGCGGCGCGGTTGGACGCCACCACCACCCGGGCGCGGATCACGGCCGGTCCGCCGGACGCTCCCAGAGGCCGGTCTTGCCGCCCTCTTTGCGCACCACCCGGACCGACTCGACGCTCGCCGCCGGGTCCACCGCCTTGACCATGTCCACCAGGGCCAGCCCGGCGACCGCCACGGCGGTCAGCGCCTCCATCTCGACGCCGGTCCGGTCGGCCGTGCGGGCGGTGGCGGTGATCTCGACGCTGTCCGTGGTGGGCACCAGGTCGACCGTGACACCGTGCAGCGCGATCGGATGGCAGAGCGGGATCAGGTCCGGAGTGCGCTTGGCGCCCATGATCCCGGCCAGTCGGCCGACCGCCAGCGCGTCCCCCTTGGGCAGCCCGTCCCGGCGGAGCAGCTCGATCACCTCGGACGTGGTGCGCAGCCGACCGGCCGCGACGGCCACCCGACCGGAGACCTGCTTGGCGGAGACGTCGACCATGCGCGCCGCACCGGTCGCGTCGACGTGGGTGAGCTGGGCGGGTTCGGTCACGGCGGCGAGCCTATCGCCCCGCACCGACGGACCCGGTCGTGCGGTGTTACGCGGAAGGAGTGGCGCTTGCGCGCCGCCCCCTTCCGCACCCTGCCGTGGCAGCTGGGACATGCCGGTGGCAGGCGTCGCGACGAGATCCGTCGATGGCGGATCTCCCCCCGTCGGCGACCGTCGAGACGCTACCCACCCGGTCGATAAGAAAGCGATAAGAAGGTTTCTCTGGTCACCGGTGCTCGGCACCGGACGACGCAGCGGCCAGCCCGTTGGGGGTCACGCCGGCGGACGGCCCTGCCAGACGGCGTTCGACCTCGAACCGCTCGGGCACCCCCATACGCCGGAAGATCGCCAGGGCCCGTTCCCAGTGCCGGCGTGCCTCCGCCGGATCCGCTTCGGACAGGTGCTCGGCGAGGCCTGTCAGGGCTCGGCCCTGCTCGTACGGGTGCGCGATCCGGGTGGCCAACTGCAGGGCCGCCCGGTGTAGAGCGGTCAGCCTGCCGGCGTCCGCAGAGCCGGCCAGGGTGAACGCGAGATCGTTGAGCGCGGCGGCCTCGACGTGCGGCTCGCCCGACTCCACCGCCAACTCACGGGCAAGTTCGTGCTGTCGCACCGCCTCGTCAACGCGACCCAGACCGCGTAGCGCGACGCCGATGTCGTTGCGCACCTCCGGCTCCGCATAGCGGTGACCGGTACGCTCCCGCATCACCAACGCCGCCTGAAGTGCGCGCAGGGCGGCACCGTACCGCCCCATCCGGCATTTGACCCCACCGATGTGTCCCAGCGCGTTGAGGATGTGGAACTGGTTGTTGACCTGGCGACCGAGGAAGAGGTGCAGGCGATGCAGGCGCAGCGCGTCGTCGTACCGACCGAGCAGTCCGAGCGCGAGCCCCACGCTCGGCAGGAAACTCGGCACCTCGCCGGGGTCGTACCCGTTCTGGCTGCGCAGGCCGTCGAGACCGCAGCGCACAGCCTCTTCGAGGTCGCCGCGAATCCAGTGGATGGCTGCCAGGTTGTTCCGGTAGCGGCCGATGTTCTTCAGGTCGCCACGCCGCTCGGCGATGCGGACGGCGGCGCCGACGTGCTGCAACGCGTCCCCGTAGTCACCGGTGCGGACATAGGCGGAGGCGAGGTAGTTGTGCATCGCGGCGATGGCCGCGTCGTCCTCGACCAGCTCTGCCGCCGCGAGGCCGTGGAGATGTGTCGAAATGATGTCGTCGAAATAACCTCGAACGTAAAGGAAACGCCACAACAGCCGAGTCAATCGCCACGCCTGTTCGTGGTGTCGCCATTCCCGGGCCCGCACGACGAGCGACACGAGGTTTGCCCGCTCCGTCTCCATCCATTCCTCGGCCGGTGTGCCGACATCTGCCAAAAGGTCAGGGCGGCGAGGTCGACCGAGGCTTACCTGTCCGCGTACGAAACCGGACTCCAGATCGTCGGCGACGCCGAATGCAAGGTGGAGAACGAGGTCCAGCAGCTCGGCGAGAGCGGCATTCCGGGTGTCCGGTGAATCGTGTCGCATCGACAGTTCGTGGGCGTACTGGCGGATGAGGTCGTGCATCCGGTACCGCCCCGCCTCGACCTCTTCGATCAGATGACAGTCGACGAGAACGTCCAGTGCCTCGGTGGTGTCGGCGAGGGACAGGCCGGACACCGCACTGGCGATCGCCGCGCCGAACACCGTACTCGGATGGACGCCGAGCAGCCGGAACAGTCTCTTGGCGTCAGCGTCCAACGGCTCGTACGACGCCGCGAACGCGCCGGCCACGCTCCGATCGCCGGACGCCAGATGGTCCAACCGGCGCGCGTTGCCCGCCAGCAGCGCCGCCAGGTCGGCGACCCGCCAGGTCGGTCGATGCGCCAGCCTCGAACCGGCGAGCCGGATGGCCAGCGGCAGGTGCCCGCACTGCTCCACCACCGCCACCGCCGCCTCCGGTTCCGCCGCCACCCGTGCCGCGCCAGCCGTGGAGGCGAGCAGCGCCACGCCCTCCGCGACGTCCATCGCCGGCAGGGACACCGGCGGACCGACATCCAAGCCGGTGATCCGTCGCCGAGACGTCACGATCACGGCGCTCCCCGGCACCGTGGGCAACAGCGGGCGGACCTGCTCGGCGTCCGCCGCGTTGTCCAACACCACGATCACCCGGCGTCCGGTCAGCTCCCGGCGCCACAGGACCAGCCGGTCGGCGAGTTCCGGCGGTATCCGTCCGCCCGGCACACCGAGTTGGCGCAGCAGCGTCGCCAGCGCGGTCGTCGGATCCACCTTCGTGGCCGGGTCGTGACCCGCGAGGTCGATGAAGAGCTGTGCGTCCGGAAGACGGGCGGCTAGTCGGCCTGCGACGTGCAGGGCCAACGCCGTCTTGCCGCTGCCGGGCATGCCGTCGACGAGGTGCACCACGGAGACGGACGTGCCGGCACACAGCGTGGCCGTGACCAGGTTTTCGACCGCCGGGGCCCGGCCGACGAAGTCGGGCACCTCCCGGGGCAGGAACGGTGGCGCTGTGCCCTCCCGGCCCACCGCATCGCCCGACCGCGCCGACGGCGGGACACGGGACTTCGCCGGCCGCCGACGCTCCCGCTCGTGCGCAGCTATGTGCTGATGGAGCTGCCGCAATTCCGTCCCGGGCTCGATGTCCAACTGCTCGCGCAGCACCCGCCTCGCCTCGACATAGGCGGCGATGGCCCCGGCGTGGTCGTTGCGCAGGTGCAGAGCCCGCATGAGCAGCAGATGAGCGCGCTCGCGCAGCGGTTGTCCCATCAAGAGTTCCCGGAGCACCGGCAGCGCCTCGTCGTACCGACCCAGACGGATGCGCAGCTCGGCCAGGAGTTCGGCCGCCAGCAGCCGGTCCTCGGTCGCCGATGCCACCTGCGCCAGCAGTCCCGGGCCCAACGGAAGTCCGGTGAGCATGGGTCCCTGCCAGCGCGCCAGTGCCCGGTTCAGCAGGTCCGCCGCCGCCGAGTCGTCCACGTCGACGAGCCGACGGGCCTCGGCGACCTCGGACTGGAAGGCGAAGACGTCCACGAGCGAACTGTCGAGGTCGAGCCGGTAACCGTCGCGGGTGCGGACCAGCACCTCGCGTTCCGGCACCAACAACTCAAGACTGCGCCGTAGATTGGCCGCATAAGTACGGACATTAGGCACGGCCGAGTGAGGTGGACGGTCCGGCCACAACTCGTCGACGAGCTGACCCACCGACACCAGCCGCCCGGGGTTGCAGGCCAGCATGGCGAGAACCGTCTGCTGTTTCGGCGTCCCGAGGGGCAACACCCCCGAGTCGAGGCGTACCACGAGACCGCCGAGGACCTGAATCTGCACCGACCCCTCTGCCCGCATTCAAAGGATCACTGTACGCAGCTTAACCAGGATCCAGTGCTGCCAGGCCCCGCGCGATGCGGCAAGCTCGACCGAAACGGCGATGAAACGAGCAAAGCTCTCTGGTCACACTTGTTCAGCAGATAGCTTGCGGCGACGGGCATCGAGGAGGACAACGCGATCGGTCCACTAATTGGACCCTCCGTTAAGCGAGTGAAACTGAACGTAACTTAATATCACCATATTGGCCTATTCTGCGCAATAAGACACCTTTAGTCGCTAAATGCCCGCAAGCGCCCCTAGGGTTTGGCTACCAACGCGAAGGCAGCACCAAACTGGGGGTCGAGATGAACTCGAACGAATGGGGCTGATCCCATCTTCTGGATCAGGACCAACCGACGTACGCTTGCGGAGCGCAGCCCCTCGGTGACGAACGGGGACGATGGTTGGCTCTGCAGGAACGACAGACCGGGACCGATCGGCGGCTACTGCCGCTAATCGGTCTCGTCGTCGTTGTGGCCGGACTGGCCGCAGCGGTCTCCGTCGCCCACCTGCCCAGCTACGGAGCCGTCAACGCCACCCTGATCTGGACCGCCCTGATCTCCCTCGTGGCGGTCGGATTCACCGCCAAGGTCCGGGTCCGCATCCGCGCCTCCAACCACTACATCGCGTGGACCGAGACCGCGATCGTGATCGGCCTCGTCGTGGCACCGACCTCGGTGGTGGTCCTCGCCACCGGCTTCGGCGTCGCCATCGCCACCACACTGGCCCGACTCACACCGATCAAGCGCGTCTTCGGCATCGCCAAGAACATGCTCGTCGCCACGGCAGCCGGCCTGGTCCTGCAACTGTTCACCTGGCCACCAACCAACTCCGACATCGCCGAGACCGTCCTCCCGCTGGCAGCCGCCTACCTCGCCGCAGTGCTACTGGACGAACTCGTCACCCTGCCGGTCATCGCCATGGCCACCGGCACCTCGCTGCGCAACCTCTTCCTCGACAACTGGGACGTCCGCCTCACCGCAGCACTGACCCGTCCCATCGTCATCGTCGGCACCATCCTGATCGTCAAGATCGACACATGGCTGCTGCTGGTGGTACCGCCACTCGTCCTCAGCCTCCACCTGCTCAACTCCAACCGCGTCCGCAGCCGCACCGAACAACAAGCCTGGCAACGACTCGCCCAGACCACCGACGCGCTCAACGTGGTCGAACTCGACGACGTACTCACCACGGCGGTCACCCGCGCCGCCGAACTCTTCTCCGCCGACGAGGTCGAGATCGAACTGCGCGAGGACGGCCGGGTGGTACGCGGCTCCACCGAGACCATCACGTACGACGGCCCCCTCGGCGAACCCACCGAGGTACACGGCGCCACCGTCCCCGTACGCCTCGAAGGACACGACAAGACCGTCGACGTCGGCATGCTGCGGCTACGCTTCCGCGGCCCGGTACGGCTCTCCGAAAGGGAGCGGTACACCCTGCACACCTTCGCCTCCGCACTGTGCACGGCCGTCCGCAACGCCCAGGCGTACGCCGAACTCGCCCGGGTGGCCCAGGCCCACGCCCACGCCGCCGCACACGACGCACTGACCGGGCTGGCCAACCGACGCCACCTGCTCGAAGAGGGCAACGAGCAGTTGCACCACCGGCACGCCGACGGAATCACCGCCCTGGTGCTCATCGACCTCAACCACTTCAAAGAGGTCAACGACACCCTCGGCCACGCCGCCGGCGACCAGATGCTGATGCAGGTCGCCGAACGGCTCCGCACCGCGGCCCGCGCCGACGACCTGGTCGCCCGCCTCGGCGGCGACGAGTTCGCCGTACTCCTGCGGGCACTTCCCGCCCCCGCCGTCGCCACGCACCGCGCCGACACCCTGCTCGCCGCCCTGCACGAACCGTTCGACGTCGACGGCATGCGGATCAGCGTCGAAGCCAGCGGCGGGATCGCCGTCGCCCCCGCCACGGGCGGCATGGTCGAACTGCTCCGACGCGCCGACGTCGCCATGTACCAGGCCAAACGGAGCGGCAACCGGATCGCCACCTACGCACCCGCACGCGACACCGCAGACATCGGCCGACTCACGCTCGGCGGCGAGCTGCCCCGCGCCGTCGCCGACCAGGAGTTCACGGTCAACTTCCAGCCCATCGTCGACCTCGGCACCGGCGAAGTCATCGCCGCCGAGGCACTGGCCCGCTGGCACCACCCCACCCACGGCATGATCGACCCACTGCGCTTCCTGGAAGCCGTCGAACGCTCCGGACTGCTCCCCGCGTTCGCCGACGCCATCCTCGACCAGGCCCTGATCGCCGCCGGCACCTGGCGCGACGCCGGCTTCGACGTCCCGGTCGCGGTCAACGTCTCCCCCCGCAGCCTCCTCGACGCCCGCTTCCCCGGATCCGTCCTGGCCCGCCTACGCGCCCACGACCTGCCCCCCGACCGGCTGGTCCTGGAACTCACCGAAACCCTCACCCTCAGCCAACTCGACGTCGTCGACCAGGGACTCACCCGACTACGCGAGGCCGGCATCCGGCTCGCCCTCGACGACTTCGGCACCGGCTACTCCTCGCTCTCCCTGCTCTCCCGCATCCCGGTCCACGAACTCAAGATCGACCGAAGCTTCGTGACCGCCATGGAGTCCGCCACCGAAGCCGCCGCCATCATCCGCTCCACCCTCGACCTCGGCCGCAGCCTCAACCTGGCCGTCGTCGCCGAGGGAGTCGAACGCGAAGCCCAACGCCGCGCCCTCTGGGAACTCGGCTGCACCGCCGGACAGGGCCACCTCTTCGCCCGCCCACTCGCCGCCGGCACACTCCTCGCCGCCCTCCAACGCGGCGCCGGCGGCCGACCGGGAAGCCTCGCCGCACCCCTGCACGACGCCGGCTCCGTCGTCCGGCTACCCAAGGGACGACGGCAGGGGGGCCGGGGCCACCACCAGCCCGCCTGACACACTGGCCGACGTGAGCGCCGCCACCTCGACCCCCCACCGCACCGGCAGGTGGCACCGCCTCGACACCGCCGCCGACGGCCTCGCCCTCGACCTCGGCCTGTACTCCACCGCAGCCGTCTTCGCCGCGATCACCGCCGCCACCAGCACCCTCGTACCCCACCGGGCCTGGGGCACCATCGCCGCACTCGGCTACCTCGCCGCCGCACTCGCCGCCACCGGACAGCTCCTCCTACGCCGCCACCGGCCGCACTCGAAACTGGTCACACTGCCCGGACGCGCACTGGTCACCGCACTCGCCTGGGCCGGCACCGCCCTGCTCCCCCTGATCTGGCAGAGCGTGCAACGCGCGTCCGGACGCACCGACCGCGCCCAGGAGGAGGTCCTGGTCGTCGAGGACTCCGGCACCCGCCTCGTCGACACCGGCACCCCCTACCTCGGGCCCGACGCCATCGCCGCACTGCCCGCCGACGAACGACTCCTCGGCTACACCCCCTACCAGCCGGGCATGGCCCTCTTCGGAATACCCCGCGCGTTCGCCGACACCTGGTGGACCGACGCCCGGGTCTGGTTCGCCGTCGGCACCGCCGTAGCGCTGCTGCTCGCCATCCGCGTCCTGCGACCACCCACCGCCCGCACCGGAACCACCCGACACGACGCCCTGCTGCTCCGCGGCGTACAGGCCGCCACCGTCCTGCCCGTATGCGCGCTCACGCTCGCCACCGGCGGCGACGACCTGCCCGTACTCGCGCTCTGCCTGCTGGCGCTCGCCCTCGCCGCCACCGCCCGACCCGGCTGGGCCGGCGTCGCGGTCGGGCTCGCCGGAGCCCTGAAACTCTTCGCCTGGCCGGTCGCCGCAGTACTGATCATCTGGGGCCTCACCCGCCGCGCCGGCCTACGCGTCGCCGCCGGAGCCCTCGGACTCCCCGCCGCCGCACTGCTCCCCACCCTGCTGGTCGACCGCAACGCGCTGGTGGAGAACGTGCTGCGCTTCCCCCTCGGGCACGGCCTGGTCTCCAGCCCCGCCGCCAGCCCGTTCCCCGGCTACCTGATCGCGAACGCCCTGCCCGCCGGCCGGGTGATCGCCGCCGCGCTGCTGGTCGCCGCCGGGGTCGCCATCGCCGTCCTGCTCGCCCGCCGCCCACCCCGCACCGCCCGCAGCGCCGCCCTGATCTGCGGGTACGGCCTGCTCGTCGCGATCCTGCTGATGCCCGCCACCCGCTTCGGCTACCTGCTGTACCCGATCGCGTTCCTGCTCTGGGCCCCCGCGCTCGACCTCGGGATCCGGCAACCGCCGAGCACGGACGACCCACAGGGCGTAGACCTGAGGACATGACCACCTACCGCGACCGCACCGAGGCGGGCCAGGTACTCGCCGACCGACTCACCGCCCTGGCCGGCGAACCGGACCTCGTCGTGCTGGGCCTGGTACGCGGCGGCGTACCGGTGGCGCAGGTCGTCGCCGAACGCCTCGACGCACCCCTCGACGTTCTCGTGGTCCGCAAACTCGGCATGCCGTGGGCCCCCGAGGTCGCCTTCGGCGCACTCGGTCCCGGCGGGGAACGCGTCCTCAACGACGTCGTCGCCGAACGGCTGAGCCCCGACGACATCGCCGGAGTACAGGAACGCGAACAGACCGAACTGGACCGGCGGGAACAGCTCTACCGGGCCGACCGACCGCCGCTGGACCTCACCGGCCGTACCGCCCTGATCGTCGACGACGGCCTGGCCACCGGCGCGACCGCCCGCGCCGCAGTCCAGGTCGCCCGCCACCTCGGCGCCCGCCGCGTGGTGGTCGCCGTACCCGTCAGTGCGCCGCAGGCCCACGAGATGCTGGCCGCCGAGGCCGACGAGGTGGTCAGCGCGCTGTGCCCCGCCGACTTCGGCGCGGTCGGCGCCTACTACGACGACTTCCACGAGGTCTCCGACCACGAGGTCACGGCGGCGCTGACCACTATCGGGTGAACCGACCAGGTACCTTCGGGTCATGAGCCTGACCTGTCCCAAGTGTCGCGGAGAGATGCGCCAGTACGAGCGCAGTGGGGTCGTCATCGACCAGTGTGGCGAGTGCCGCGGGATCTTCCTCGACCGTGGTGAGCTGGAGAAACTGTTCGAGGCGGAGGCCAACTGGAGCGCCGCCCAGCAGGCCCCGCCCGCCCCCCAGGGTGGCTACCAGCCCCCGCCGCCGCCCCCGGCTCCCGCCCCGCACCAGCCCGGTTACGGCGCGGTCCCGCCGCCCCCGCCCCCGCCGCACGGCTACCCGGCCCCGGCACCCGCGTACGGCCACTCCCAGCAGCACTACGGCTACCACGGCCACTACCGGCGCAAGAAGCGCAAGAGCTTCCTGGACGACATGTTCGGCTGAGCAACACCGCGACCGGGCCGCCACCTCGGCCGGCCCGGTCGCCCGCCAGACCGGGCCCGTCTCGGACGGCTCAGACGATGGCCATGTCGACGAATCGCGACAGGTGCAGCTGGGCAGCCACGGTCACCGTGTCGGTCGGACCATTTCGATGCTTGGCAACAATGAAATCTGCCTCTCCGGCCCGAGGCGATTCCTTGTCGTAGTAGTCGTCGCGATGCAGAAGTATGACAACATCGGCATCCTGCTCAATTGATCCAGATTCACGCAAATCGGACAATTGTGGACGCTTGTCGGTGCGCTGCTCGGGGCCACGGTTCAGCTGGCTGACCGCAATGACCGGGCACTCGACCTCCTTGGCCAGCAGCTTCAGGCCTCGGGACAGGTCCGCGACCTCCTGCTGCCGACTCTCGGTGCGCTTCGGTGAGGTCATCAGCTGGAGATAGTCGACCACGATCAGCTTGAGGTCGTGTCGCTGCTTGAGTCGACGAGCCTTGGCCCGGATCTCCATCAGGTTCATGCTCGGCGTGTCGTCCACGAAGAGTGGCGCCTCACTGATCTCACCCATGCACCGGGCGAGCTTCGTCCAGTCGTCGTCGGAGAGTTGCCCGCTGCGCAGTACGTGCAACGGCACACGCGCTTCGGCCGAGAGCAGCCGCATGACGATCTCGACCTTGCTCATTTCCAGCGAGAAGATGGCCGCCGCATGGTTCGCTCGAATTGCCGCATTTCTGGCAAAATCCATACTTGCCGTAGATTTTCCCAAACCAGGTCGACCTGCCACGATGATCAATTGGCCGGCGTGCAAGCCGTTGAGCAGGCGGTCCAGGTCGGTGAAGCCGGTGGGTACGCCGGTCATCACGCCGCCCTGCGCGCCGACGGCCTCGATCTCGTCGAGGGTCGGTTGAAGCATGTCCGCCAGGATGGCGAAGTCCTCGCTGACGCGACGTTCGGTGACGTCGTAGACGGCCTGCTGAGCCAGGTCGACGACGTCGTCAACGTCGCGAGTGCCGCCGCCTCCGGTGCCGTATCCGAGTTGGACGATCCTGGTGCCGGCCTCGACCAGCCGTCGGAGTACCGCCCGTTCACTCACGATGCGCGCGTAGTACGCGGCGTTCGCGGCGGTCGGCACGCTCGCGATCAGCGTGTGCAGGTACGGGGCGCCGCCGATCCGGGCCAGGTCGCCGGAGTCGGCCAGCGCCGCGGCGACGGTGATCGCGTCGGCCGGCTCACCGCGACCGTAGATCTCCAGGATGATGTCGAAGATGGTGGCGTGCACCGGCCGGTAGAAGTCGTTGGTCTTGAGGATTTCGACGACGTCGGCGATGGCGTCCTTGGACAGCAGCATCCCGCCCAGGACGCACTGCTCGGCCGCGACGTCCTGGGGTGGCGTCTTGTCGAACTGGCCGTCGCGCGGTGGCGGACCGGACGGCTGCCCTCCGCCGGGAAACGACTCTGTTCGCATGTCATCCGTGACCGACACCGGGTCCCCCTCCACTGCGTCGGATCGTGCCCGGGCTCACCGCCCGGGTGCGACGGTCGACCGGCCGTCGATCGGGGGCATCTGGCGGCGGGCCGGGGGCTAACGATACGGAACCCGAGGTCAGCCACCAACCAGCCCGGTGGATGAGCCTCGGGACAACCTGTGGATGGCGGTGGGCGAGCATGTGCGCAGCGTGTGCACAGCATGTGGATAACTCCTGGGGAACAGTGGGGCGCACGCCATTGAGCTGGACAGGTAATGTCCACAGCCTGTGGACAGGAATTTCTGGGTAGGGCTTTGTCCTGAACGTCCCGTAGGATCGGTGCCCTACGGCTACACCTGGACAGCGGATTGCGCTTTCGGTTGAGAAGGGTCACGCTCCGGCCGTGAGTTACCGGGACTGGGTACGCGGGGAGGACGGCCCGCGTGAGCGGCCGACCGCTTCGTGGGCCGAGCCCGTGGATCGGGACCCGGACGAGCGATACGACTCCGCGGTCGAGCGGTACCGCACCCCGAGTCGCCGCCGGGCCGCCGAGCGCGGCCAGGAGGAGCCGGCCGAGCCGTACCTGCCGCGCTGGGCGCTGGAGTCCGGCGTGCGCAGTGTCGACGGCGGCGGGCGGCACGCTGCTCCTGATGAGGATGACGAGGTCGAGCGGCCACGGTACGCGGGTGGTCGGCGTTCGGCCGAGCGCGGCGGGAGTCGCCGGGCCGGTGAGTCGAGTTGGCGCGAGCCCACGGCACGGGCTGCCCTGCCGGCGTCCGATCACACCCGGGAGTGGACGTTCGACCGTCCACAGGAAGAGGGGTACGTCGGTAGTCGTCGCGCCGAGGACGACGACCCGGTCTCGGGCGTGACGCCGCAGAGCCGGCCGCGTCGGGCCCCGTCGCAACGTCGCCAGGTGACCTGGTCGGGGCTTGCGGAGGAGGAGGCCGAGGCCGGCGCGTCCGAGCCGGCTGTCGAGCCTCCCACTCGGCGTCGACGTCGTGCGGCGGAGCCCTCGACGCCGGCGGTGGATCCGTGGCAACGGGGCACGGAGCGGGCGGCGGAGCCGGAGTACCAGCAGCCGGCGGTGGATCCGTGGGACGCGTCCGGTCTGCACGCGTGGGACCAGTCGGCGGTTGACGGTCGCCGGGTGGACTCCGCGTCGACCGATCCCTGGGACGCGGACAGTACGAGCCAGTGGCTTCAGGCGGCGGGTGCGGATCCGTGGCTCGAGCCGGACAGCACCGGTCAGTGGGATCGGTTCGCGGAGCCGGAGCCGGAGCCGCGGGAGCGGGATCGGCCACCGGAGCGGAAGCGGCCACCGGAGCGGCAGGCCGGTTACTCCGAGCCGGACCGGTGGGACCGGACGGAACCGCCGCGTTCGGGTGCGGTTCCGGCGACCTCGGGTGCGGGGCAGTGGTCCTGGATGGAGCGTGCGGAGCAGGAGCCGGAGCAGGCGCAGGCGCGGGAGCCCTTCTGGCCGGGTACGCGTCTGGCAGGCGACGATCCGCGGTGGGTGGACGCGCCTGAGTCGGCACCTCGGTCGCCGGTGGTCGGGTACACCGCGCCTCGCCCACGGCCCGCGCCCCGTCGGCGTTCGTCGCCCGCGCCGGCTCCGCCTCGGCCGGTCGGCATGGCGGCCGTACGGCGGCGGATCGAGGCGGTCGGTTCCGGGGGCTGGAACCGGCGACTCGAGGACGACCTGCTCGATCCGGATCCGGGTGGTCCGTGGCTGCCGCTGCTGTACACCGCGGCCTGTTACCTGCTGCCGGCGGTAGTGATCTTCGTCTGGTTGCTGACGCTCGACGGGGCGCCACCGGCCGGTTGTGTGACCGATATCAGTGGTGGCGGCTGTGATTCGCCACGGGCGCGGGCGTTCGGCGCAATGGTGGCCGGGTTGCCCCGTTTCGGGTTGGCGTTGATGAGCAGCCTGGCGGTCGCGATGTTGTTGCGTCGGGTGGGTACGACGTGGCGGTCGACCACGGTGGCGTTGGCCGCTGCCGTCGTGGGTGGTGGTCTCTCCACGGTGATGATCAGTGCGGTGACGGGCCAGCCCATCGGCTGACGAGGGTCGGGCACCGTGAGTCGGCCTTCGTCGACCGGGTACGCGTACGCGACAGGGCCCGCACCATTGATCGGTGCGGGCCCTGTCGCGTACGTCAGCGGGGCGCTCAGCCCTGCACAACGTTGAGGTTGAACGTGGCGGTCACCTCGGGGTGCAGCTTGACCCGCACCGCGTGCGACCCGATCGCCTTGATGTGGCCGGGAAGCTCCAGCCGACGTCGGTCGAGCACCGGGCCGCCGGCCGCCTTGACGGCGTCGACGATCTCGGCGGAGGTGACCGAGCCGAAGAGCCGACCACCGTCACCGGCGCGGGCCTTCAGGTTGACCTTGAGACCCTCGAGCTGGCCCTTCACCTCGTTGGCGTGGCCCAGATCGCGGATCTCCCGTGCCGAGCGGGCCCGCTTGATCAGCGTGACCTGCTTCTCCGCGCCCTTGGTCCAGGCGATCGCGAAGCCCTGCGGGAGCAGGTAGTTACGGCCGTAGCCGTTCTTGACCTCGACGATGTCGCCGGGGGTGCCGAGTCCGGACACCTCCTGAGTCAGGATGATCTTCATGGCGGCGCCTCCTCTCAGCGGGCCGTGGCGGTGTACGGCAGGAGCGCCATCTCACGGGCGTTCTTGACCGCACGGGCGATCTGCCGCTGCTGCTGCGAGGTCACGCCGGTCACCCGCCGAGCGCGGATCTTGCCGCGGTCGGAGATGAACTTGCGCAGCAGGGCGGTGTCCTTGTAATCGATATAGGTGATCCCGTCCTTGTCTAGCGGGTTCACCTTCTTCTTCGGCTTGCGCAGTGCCGCAGCCTTCGCCATTGCTCTTGCTCCTGGTTTACGATCACGGGCGCTCGGCGCCATTAGAACGGAGGCTCCTCGTCGAGGTTGCCGCCACCCGAACGGGAGGGGGCTGGTGCGGCCGAAGCCCAGGGGTCGTCGAAGTTGCCTCCGCCGCCGCCCTGGCCACCACCACCGCCGCTGTTGCCGCCGCCGCCGAAGCCGCCGCCGCTACCGCCGGAGCGGGACATCTTCTGCACCTTCGCCGTGGCGTAGCGCAGAGACGGGCCGATCTCGTCGACCTCCAGCTCGATGACGGTGCGCTTCTCGCCCTCGCGGGTCTCGTAGGACCGCTGACGCAGCCGGCCCGACACGATCACGCGGGCACCGCGCTGCAACGACTCCGCCACGTGCTCCGCGGCCTGACGCCAGACGGTGCACGCGAGGAACAGGGGCTCGCCGTCCTTCCACTCGTTGGACTGCCGGTCCATGTACCGGGGCGTCGAGGCGACCCGGAACTTGGCGACGGCTGCCCCCGAGGGGGTGAACCGCAACTCGGGGTCATCGGTCAGGTTCCCGATGACCGTGATGGTGGTGTCTCCTGCCATGACCAACTCCTCGCACACTCAACCGTTCCGCCGTACAGGTTCTCAGAACCCTCTGACAGCGCGGGTGAGGCTGTTCCGGGTGGGGCTAGGTGGATGGATTAGCGCATTTCCGGGCGGATGACCTTGGTGCGCAGCACGGACTCGTTGAGTCGCAGCTGGCGGTCCAGCTCGGCCACCGCCTCAGGCGATGCCTGAAGGTCGACGACGGCGTAGATGCCCTCGGCCTTCTTGTTGATCTCGTACGCGAGGCGCCGGCGGCCCCACACGTCGGTCTTCTCCACCGAGCCACCCGCGGTCCTGATCACGTTCAGGTACGTGTCGAGCGACGGGGCGACGGTGCGCTCCTCGAGGCTGGGGTCGAGGATCACCATGATCTCGTAATGACGCAAGACGTGCTCACCTCCTGTGGGCTAAGCGGCCACGGTCCTTCCGTGGCAGGAGGTCGTGCGTCGCTGCCCGTCCCGCACCGGGGGAACCCGACCGGGAGCGGACAACCGGACCAGGATACCCGGCCCGGACGATCACCATCACCGAGGTGACCGGCACAGCGAACCGGGGGTCCGCGTCGACGTCGCTGTCGACCCGGACCCCCGGTCACGGGACCGCGGGGCGTCCCGTCCGCATTCCTTGGGTGGGACCTGGGGAGGAACGACCACACCGATGAGGTTGGACCGAAGACGCCCCGCGGAGCTTTATCACGTTGTTATCTGACGATATCCCGGAAGTCAGCTCTTCATGGGGCAAATCCCAGAATTGCCGACATTTTTCTCCGTCGACATCCGTCGACGTCCCGCTGATGCCGATGCGCCCGACCGGCCCGGTCGGGCATCGACAGGCCACCGGTCCGTCGACACCGGGATCGGGGACGTCCGAAGCGCCGGATCCATCGGTATCAACGAGTTCCGACGGGCGCGGTGACGCCATCGGGCCGGTGGGCGTCACCCCGACCGTCGGTCGCGGGACGTAGGCTCCCCTGCATGCGTATCGGAGCCCACGTCGATCCGACCGACCCGCTGGCGGAGGCGACCGCCCGAACGGCCGACACCGTGCAGTTCTTCCTCTCCGACCCGCAGGGTTGGAAGGCCCCACAACCCCGTGCGGACGCGGAACAGTTGCGCGCCGCCGAGGTCGACGTCTACGTGCACGCGCCGTACGTCGTCAACGTCGCCACCGGCAACAACCGGATCCGTATCCCGAGCCGGAAACTCCTGCTCGCGCACGCCCAGGCGGCCACGGCGATCGGAGCCAAGGGGCTGGTGGTGCACGGTGGTCACGTCAACGCGGGTGACGATCCGGCGAGCGGCATCGAGAACTGGCGCAAGGCCCTGGCGTACGCGGCCGACTCCGGCGGTTTCGGACTGCCGGTGCTGATCGAGAACACGGCCGGCGGCGAGAACGCCTGCGCCCGTCGACTCGACGCGCTCGCTCGGCTCTGGGACGTCATCGGCGCGTACGACGTGGGCTTCTGCCTCGACACCTGCCACGCGCACGCGGGCGGTGAGGAACTCCTCGGCCTGGTCGACCGCGTCAAGGCGATCACGGGGCGGGTCGACCTGGTGCACGCCAACAACTCCAAGGACGCGTTCGACTCGGGCCGGGACCGGCACGACAACCTGCGTGGCGGCACCATCGAGCCGGACCTCCTGGTGGCCGTGGTCCGGGCGGCCGATGCTCCGGTCATCGTGGAGACCCCGGGCGGTGCTGACGGGCAGAGCGGTGACATCGCCTTCCTGCGTGGACAACTCGGCTCGGAGACGTCGGCGGCATGACCACGGACCAGTCCGCCACCGGCGGCTCACAGTCGGCCTCCCAGGACGGCACCACGGCCGAGCCGCCCGCCTCCGGCGGGTCGGCAGAGACACCTCCGCCCTCGGCGGCCACGGACGCAGCGGCCGATACCGGCACTGACGCCGACGGCCGAGGCACCCCGGACGGCAAGAAGAGCGACAGCACCGGCAAGAGTGCGACCGCCCAGACCGCCGCCTCCGGTGCGCGCACGGCCGCAAGCGGCGACGACGCCGCCCTCGACGCGGACCCGGGCACGACCGGCAGCACGGGCACGACCGGCAAGGCCACCGTCGGCGAAGGCGGGACGGCCGGGCCCGGCGACCAGAGCGCCCCCGCCAGCAAGACCACGCCCGGCACGAGCACGTCCAGCGAGGCCGCCGCGCTCGGCGCGGGCACCGGCGATGACCAGGGTTCCACCGGCGAGACGGCTGGTGGCACCGGCAAGGACCCGACGAGCAAGGACCCGACGAGCAAGGACGATACGAGCAAGGACGCACCCAGCAAGGACGCCGGCGAATCGGGCAAGGAGAAGGCCGGCGAGGGCGCCCCGGGCGACGGCAAGCCGGACCCGTGGGCCGCCTTCGGACCGGCTCCCGTGCCGGTACCCACCTGGTACGGGCGACTCGGTCGCCGGCTCGGCCGGTTCGCCATCCACGAGTGGACCCTGGCCGCCCTCGGGTCGCTGGCGCTGGCCGTCCTGATGACCTGGCCGACGCTGCGCTACCCACGGCACACCCTGCCGCAGGACTACTGGGACCCGAGCCTGCAGGCATGGCAGATGGCATGGTCGGGGCACATCCTGAAGACCGACCCGGCCCAACTCTGGCACGCCAACACGTTCTTCCCTGAGCGGTGGAGCTTCGCGTTCTCCGACACCCTGCTCGGGTACGCCCCGGCAGGCATGATCGGGACCGGCCCCGAGCACGCGCTCCTGCGGTACAACATCATGTTCGTGCTCGCCCACGCGCTCGCCACGTTCGGCGCGTACGTGCTGGCGCGGCAGCTCGGAGCGAGCCGGATCGGGTCTGCGGTGGCCGGGGTCAGCTACACCTACGCGCCCTGGTTGCTGGCGCAGGCCGGCCACCTGCACGTGATCTCCAACGGCGGTATCCCGCTGGCGCTGGCCATGCTCGCGCGGGGGCACGGCTGGTCGCTACGGCACGGCTACCGGCCCAAACGTCGCAACCCCGGTTGGGTGTACGCCGGTTGGCTGGTCGCCGCCTGGCAGTTGAGCCTCGGTTTCGGCATCGGTCTGCCGTTCGCGTACGTCCTCGCCGGCACGGTCGTGGTGGCCGCCGTCATCTGGTACGCCAAGCGCATCTTCTGGCGGGTGAAGCGGCCCTTCGGTCAACGGCTCCTGACCGCCGACCTGATCGGTGGCCTGATCTTCGCCGGAGTCGGCATCCTGCTGGCCATCCCGTACTTCACGGTGACCCAGCTCCACCCGCACGCGGAACGTTCCATCGCCGACATCGCCGTCTTCTCCCCTCCGGCGACCGGCTTCGTCACCGCTCCCGGTGAGTCCCGCGTCTGGGGCGAGCTGCACGAGGGCGCTCGGGCGATCCTGCCCTGGCACCCGGAGATGACGTTGCTGCCCGGCTTCGTGCTGTACGCGTTGGCTGCCGGCGGCCTGTTCTTCTCGATCTGGACGGCCCGCCAGCGTCTGCTGCTCCTTCTCGGCGTGCTGGTCACGATGGTGTTGGCGATGGGCACCGAGTTCTTCGGCGGCACCTTCACCTACGTACCGCTCTTCGACCACCTGCCCGGCTGGAACGGCATCCGTACGCCGGGACGGCTGATGCTCTGGACCACCCTGTTGTTGGGGCTGCTCGCGGCGGGCGCGGTCAGCGCGTTCGCCGAGCGGGTACGGGAGATCTCCGCCGCGCGGATTCCGTCCTGGCCCAGCCCCTGGCTGCGCCTGGCCACCCTGGTCCCGCTGGTGCTGGTCGTCGCCGAGGGCACGAACACCACCCCGCAGCCGGTGGTGCCCCCGCAGCCGGCCGCCATGCGCGAGGTCGACGGTCCGATGCTGGTGCTGCCCAGTAGCCAGGGCCACGACCAGCCGGTGATGCTCTGGTCGACCTCGCGGTTCCAGCAGGTCGTCAACGGCGGTAGCGGCTTCGTGCCGCGGCAACTGGACGATGTCCGCCGGGTGACGATGGCCTTCCCGGACCAGACCAGCGTCGACTACCTGCGCACCCTGGGCGTGCAGAATGTCCTGATCCTGCGGGACCTGGTCGTCGGCACGCCCTGGGAGATCAGCATCGACGCACCGGTCGACGGGCTCGGCATCACCCGTGAGGAGATCGGCTCGGTCGTCGTCTTCCGGCTCTGAGTGGGCCGGTGGCGGTCAGCCGGTGGTGACGGGGACCGGGGCGGGGTCGGTGGTGGCGCGGCGACGTCGCCATCGGTCCAGCCAGGGGGCGTCGGGGGCGCCGTCGAGCACGCCCCCGTCGGGGTCGTCCTGGTAGGTGCTGCGGACCGCGTCCCGTTCGGGGTGCAGGATCTCCCGGATCACCAGCACGCACAGGACCACCACCGTGGTCAGTCGCAGGCTGGCGGCCAGCACGAAGACGCCCTCGGGGAAGACGGGCCGGCCGGTGGAGGCACCGAGCAGTTGGCCGTAGAACGCGACGAAGTAGCAGATCTCGGCGGCCTGCCAGGCGAGGAACGCACCCCACTTGGGTCGGGCCAGCACCACCAGCGGCAGCAGCCAGAGGACGAACTGCTGCGACCAGACCTTGCTGAAGATCAGGAAGACGGCGACCACGAGGAAGGCGAGTTGGCCGAGCCGGGGCCGGCGCGGTGCCAGCAGCCCGAGGGCCCCGATGCCGAGGCAGGCCAGTCCGAAGAGTACGTACGACAGGTTGTTGAGGGTGGGGATGTTGGCGTCGAGCCACTGGAACGGACCCATGCTCGCCGGATCGCCCACCTTGCCGTCCAGGTAGCGACCGATGTACCACAGCGTGCCCCAGTCGATCGGGCGCTCGGTGTTGAGTTCGAAGAAGCGCTTCCAGCCGTCCCGGGTGGCTTCCGGGAGGGCCACCGGCAGGTTCACCGCCAGGACCGTGACCACTGCCGCACCGATCGCTGTGAACGCGGCTCGGAGCCGGGCCGTACGGAAGGCGAGCACCAGGATCGGGCCGAGTATGAACAGTGGCCACATCTTCGCCGCCCCGGCCAGCCCGAGCAGGATCCCGGCCAGGACTGGTCGGCTGCGTGCCCAGGCCAGCAGCCCGAACGCGCCCAGTCCGATGGCGAGCAGGTCCCAGTTGACGGTGGCGGTGATCAGCAGTGCGGGGGCCAGGGCGAAGAGTGCGGCGTCCCATGGTCGTCGTCGGCGTAGCGACAGCAGCACCGCCACGGTGGCCACCGCCAGCGCCCCGAGTACGAGCACGTTCAGGTTGTAGAACCACTGTCCCTGGTTGATCTGCGGGTTGCCGTCACCCACGGCGTGCACGGGCAGCCCGAGCGCCCCCATGAAGTACCCCGTCAACACCGGATACTCGACCGGGTGGTCCCGGTAGGGCACGGCACCCTCGTGGAGTCGCTCCGCGTAGTAGAGCGCCAGTACGTCGGTGTAGCAGAAGCGGGTGTACTGCTTGTTGTCCACCCATGCGCCGTCCTGGCAGGGCGATTTCTGCACCCAGTGCAGGGCCAGGGTCAGGCAGGTCAACGCCAGGACGATGCGGACGGCCGTCCAGAACCGGCGTTCCGAGCCGCTCTGGCGGTCGCGCGCGGTGGCGTGGTCACCGAGCGGACCGCCGATCAGCCCGGAGAGGCCCCGCACGAAGCCGTCGGAGCGGGACGGGTGGTCGGGTACACCGGATTCATCGATGCCGGGCGTCGACTGGGTGCTCATGACCGTGCATCCTGCCGTATCAGTTGACCGCGCAGAAGTCGAACCACGGCAACGCTCGCGGATCATTCGTCGATGGATGCCGATCCGCCAGGGGCCATGAACGCCGCGTGGGCGGCCCGAACCAGGTTCGGGCCGCCCACCACGTGGACCGGATGTCAGTTCCGGGTGCTTCTGGGTGGCAGCAGACCGCCGCCACCACCACCCGGTCCTTGGCCGCCGTTGTTCGGGTCGCCACCGCCGGGACCGTTGTTGCCACCGCCCGGGCCACCGTTACCGCCGCCTGGACCGCCGTTGCCGGGGCCGTTGTTGCCCGGACCGCCAGTGATGCCGCGCTCCAGCAGACAGGGCAGGTCGGTGGGGTCACAGTTGTTCTGCCCGGCCGGCGGCGCGGGCGGCGGAGGCGGCGGCGGTTCCTCACCGTTGCCCAGTTTGTCGTCGCCGACTCCGGTCACGTTCGGCAGGTCGACGGGGTCGGAGCTCTTCAGCGCGTCATCCATGTAGCGCTTCCACACCGCCGCCGGGAAGCCACTACCGCCGACGTTGGCGCCGTTCTTGTCGACGATGGCCGGCTTCTTCGGGTCCTTGCTGCCGACCCAGACGGCGGTGGCGACGTTCTTGTCGTAGCCGACCATCCAGGCGTGCGCGTTCTTGTCGGTGTTGTTGTGCTCCCAGGTGCCGGTCTTGCCGGCCGCCTGCCGGCCGTTACTCAGGCCGGCGTTGCTGCGGCTGGGGATCTCCTTCAGCACGGCGGTCACCTCGTCGGCGACCTCCGACCTGATCACCTGCGTGCCGCCGCCCTTCGTCAGCTTCTCACCGGCGATCTTGTCCCACTTGCCGGTCGCCTTGTTCTGCTTCTCCACCACCCGGACGAAGTGGGCCTTGTTGTACTTGCCGCTGTTGGCGAGCGTGGCCAGCCCGTTGGCGTGGTCGAAGACGGTGATCGGGTACTGCCCGAAGCCGATGACCCGGTCGAACGTCTTCTTGCCGAGGTCCTCGGGCTTGTTCTTGGTCAGGTCGTACGGCTTCGGCGGGTCGACCGACCAGATGGTCCGGATGCCGGCCCGGCGGGCGATGTCGATGACCTTGTCCTCACCGACCTGCTCGGCGATGTGGAAGAACGGCACGTTGTACGAGAGCACGGTCGACTCCTGCAGCGTGCAGGACTTGTTGCAGTTCTCCCGGACGTCCCGCCCGGCGTTGATGATCTCGTTGGCGTAGCCCTCGGGCTTGAACGGGGTCGCGTCCCAGCGCGACTTGACCGAGATCCCCTCGTCGATCGCCGCCGCCAGCGTATAGACCTTGAACGACGAGCCCGGCGGGTGACCACCGACGATGTCGCCGTTGCTGTTGGTGTTCATCCCGGCGTAGTCGAAGTCCGCGCCGCTGTTGCCGCCGTAGTAGGCCAGCACCCGCCCGGTCTTCGGGTCGATGGAGACCGCCGCCGCCATCAGGTTCTTCGGCTGCCCGTAGAGCACCGAGCCCTTGCGGTCCGGCCGGGCCGCCTCTTCCAGGGCCTTCTGCATCTTCGGGTCGATGGTGGTGGTGATCCGGTAGCCGCCCTCACGCAGCTCGGTCACGCAGTTCGGCAACTCCGTCGCGCCGGAGTTGGAGCAGATGCCCCACTCCTCCATCTCCTTGCGCACATAGTTGATCACGTTGCCGACCGGGGTGGCGACACCGAACCCGTTGTCCTTCTTGATCTTCTGGACCTTCGGGTACTCGGTCGGCCGCTCGAGCTTGCCGGGCACGCCCAGCCAGCCCTCCTCGACCATGCCGTTGATGACGTACTCCCACCGGGACTTGGCGTCGACCTCGTTGACCTCCGGGTCGAATCCCTGGTGGGTGGCGCTGGCGACCGGCTGTTTGATCAGCGCGGCGAGCACCGCCGCCTGTGCCGGGGTGAGCTTCTCGGTGGTGGTCTTGAAGTACGTCTGTGCCGCCGCCTCGATGCCGTACGCACCTCGACCAAAGTAGATCACGTTGAGGTAGTTCTCCATGATCTGCTCTTTGCCGAAGTTGTCGTTCAGCTTGGAGGCGAGGATCGCCTCCTTCACCTTCCGGCCGTAGCTGTCGTCCTGAAGGTTCTCGTAGGCGTTACGGGCGTACTGCTGGGTGATGGTCGAGGCGCCCTGTCGGTCACCGCCGGAGAGGTTGTTCCAGGCGGCCCGGGCGATGCCCTTGTAGTCGACGCCGGAGTGCCGGTAGAAGTTGCGGTCCTCGGCGGCGGCGACGGCGTGCTGTACATGTTCGGGGATCTTGTCGATGGTGACGAAGATCCGGTTCTCGTTGCCCAGCTTGGCCACGACGGTCTTGTTGTCCTTGGCGTAGACCGTGGTGGAGAGCGGCAGCGGGATCTCCTTGGGCAGCACCACGTTCGTCGAGTAGTAGGTGAACCCGACGACGCCGATGCCGGCCAGCATGATGAACACCGCGAAGCTGGCGATCAGCATGTTCATCCGCTTGCGCTTGCGGGCGCGGGACACCGCGTCCGGATCGCGGCCACCGCGACCGGGACCCGCCGGACCGCCCGGGCCGCCAGGCCCGCCGGGTCCACCGGGACCGCCGACACTGGCCCGGGCCACCGCGGCCCGGCCACCGGCACCGCCCACGGACGCCGCACCGACGCTCGCCCGGCCGGCCGACGCCGCGCCGACGGACGCGCGTCCTGCGGGCCCGCCCGGGGCCGGGCTCACCGGCACCGAAGCCCGCCCGGACCGACCGGGGGCGGGCGAGACGGGCACCGAGGCGCGACCGGGCCCGGCCGGCGAGACCGGCACGGAGGCCCGGCCGGGGCCGGCGCGACCGACGGAGGCGGAACCGACCGACGCCGAACCGGCGGCGGAACCGCCGCGCGGCGGTACGCTCGCCGATCCGCCGACCGAGGCGCGGCCACCGGCCGAGGCACGGGCCGACGGGCCGGACGACTCCGGACCGCTCGACCAGTTGCCTCCGCGAGGATCACCACCCGGATAGCGGTACGCGTCGTCCGCCTGCCCCGGGTCGTCCTGGCCCGGAATCCGGGCCCGTCCGCGCGAGGAGCTGGGATCGCCGTACGAATTCATTCCTCACACCCTGCCGTCGCGGTGGGGCGCACTCGCACCGCCACCGGTTTGCCGTGAGTTGGGACACCCCGAGCGCGGGGCACGGGGGTGCCGCCGCATCAGTGCCACATCCGAATCATTCGGACTATTCAGACCTACAAGCCGTCGGTCACCCCGGTCGCGTGCAGTACGGCCGGGGCCGGCCGATCGAGCTCGAATCACCGTTGCGCCTCTCGCCTTCGCCGGGCACCCGCTCCACTCGCGGCAGCCACTCCACCCGGCGTCTCCTGCTCCGACTCGCCACCGGTCAACCCGTCCCGCCCGAGCAGGTACTGCTCGACGAGATGGTTCCAGTCACAGCCGAGACACACCTCCACCACGAAGACCTGGAACTCACGCAGCGTCATTGCCAGCACGGACAGCTCCGCGACCGTGCGGGCCTGGCCGGCTGACTGCTTGAGCTCGTCGCCATAAATGTAATGGACGTGCGTGAGGTTCTCGCTCCGGCAAATCGGGCATCGCTGGTCCGTGGACTCGCCGTGGAACCGAGCCGCGTTCTTCAGGTAGGGAGACGCGTCGCACAGGTCATAGGTGCCGACGCGACCGGCGAGGAGTTCACGCAGCAGCGCTCGCTTCCGGAGCGAGTAGTCGACGACCTGGCGCTGCGTACGCATGCGGCAAAGGGTACGCGGTCTCGTCTGGCGGGGCGACCACCGTGACGATCCGTGATGAGGGGACCTCGGAGCGAGGAGTTTGCCCGCCGAGGTGTGAGACGCTACGGTTCGATGTATCGGCCCGATACATCGCGGCGGTTAGCGCTCCACGCACAGGGTAAAGGAAGGATGGCCGTGCTCGAACTCGCCATCCTCGGCCTGTTGCAGGAGGCCCCGATGCACGGCTACGAGCTCCGCAAGGAGCTCACCGCCAAGCTCGGGGCGATCCGTGCTGCGATCAGCTACGGCTCGCTCTACCCGACCCTGCGCCGGTTGCAGGCGGCGGGATGGATCACCGAGGCCGCCGAGACACCCGCCACCGCCGAGGAGGTTCCCGCGCTGACCAGCCGACGAGGTCGGGTGGTCTACACCATCACCGCGGAAGGAAAAGAACGCTTCGCTCAGCTCATCGCGCAGACCGGGCCGGAAACCTACGGCGACACCGGTTTCGGTGTGCACTTCGCGTTCTTCTCCCGAACCGACCGGGCGACCCGACTCCGCATTCTGGAAGGTCGGCGCCGCACGATCGAGGAACGTCGCGAGGGTCTTCGCGACATGCTGGGCCGCGCGGCCGAGCGCCTCGACGCGTACACCCTGGAGCTGCAACGCCACGGCCTGGAGGCCTGTGAGCGTGAGGTCCGGTGGCTGGAGGAGCTCATCGCCAACGAGCGCTCCGGCCGTGCCCCGACGGTCCCGCACGACGGGACGGCCGGCGGCCGACGAGATGACAACAGCCCGCCTCCGCCTGGAGAGACCAGGACAGAGCGGCCGTGACCAAGAAGAAGGAGGCACACGCGATGGGCTCCGTCCGCGTCGCCATCGTCGGTGTGGGTAACTGCGCCTCGTCCCTGGTACAGGGCGTCGAGTACTACCGGAACGCCGACCCGAACGACCGCGTCCCGGGTCTCATGCACGTCACCTTCGGCGACTACCACGTCTCTGACGTGCAGTTCGTCGCGGCGTTCGATGTCGACGCCAAGAAGGTGGGCATGGACCTCGCGGAGGCGATCGTCGCCAGCGAGAACAACACCATCAAGCTCTGCGACGTGCCGCCGACCGGCGTCACCGTGCAGCGCGGCCCGACCTTCGACGGCCTCGGGCAGTACTACCGCGAGATCATCAAGGAGTCGGACGTCGAGCCGGTCGACGTGGCCAAGGCGCTGCGCGACGCGCAGGTCGACGTGGTCGTCTCCTACCTGCCGGTGGGCTCGGAGCAGGCCGACAAGTTCTACGCCCAGGCCGCCATCGACGCGGGCTGCGGGTTCGTCAACGCCCTGCCGGTCTTCATCGCCTCGGACCCGGAGTGGGCGCAGAAGTTCACCGACGCCGGCCTGCCGATCGTCGGTGACGACATCAAGAGCCAGGTCGGCGCCACCATCGTGCACCGGGCCCTCGCGAAGCTCTTCGAGGACCGGGGCGTCGAGCTGCTGCGTACGTACCAGCTCAACTTCGGCGGCAACATGGACTTCATGAACATGCTGGAGCGCAACCGCCTGGTCTCGAAGAAGATCTCGAAGACCCAGTCGGTGACCTCCCAGGTGCCGCACGAGATGGCCAAGAGCGACGTGCACATCGGCCCGTCGGACCACGTGCCGTGGCTGGACGACCGCAAGTGGGCGTACATCCGCCTGGAGGGTCGCTCCTTCGGCGACGCCCCGCTCAACGCGGAGCTCAAGCTCGAGGTGTGGGACTCGCCGAACTCGGCCGGCGTCATCATCGACGCCGTCCGGGCCGCGAAGATCGCCATGGACCGGAAGATCGGTGGCCCGATCCTGTCGGCGTCGTCGTACTTCATGAAGTCCCCGCCTGTGCAGTACGCCGACCACGAGGCGCACGCCGCCGTCGAGGGCTTCATCACCGGTGAGGTCGAGCGCTGACGCGCTGACCACCAGCAGCACCGTGAAGGGCCGGGTCCACGTGGACCCGGCCCTTCACGTCGTCCCGGGCGGCACTCGGATCGTGGCACTGTGGCTGCTCTCGGCCCGGCGTGTCGACTTCCTACAGTGCCACGATCGAGGCGGTTGTCAGGACCAGGCGCGTTGCAGGGCCACGCGGGCCTCCAGCTCCAGCAGCTTGACCTTGCGGTCCAGACCACCGCCGAAGCCGACCAGCTTGCCGCCGGCACCGATGATCCGGTGGCACGGCACGATGACCGGGACCGGGTTGCGGTTGCAGGCCACCCCGACCGCGCGGGCGGCACCGGGATCCCCCAACCGCCGGGCCACCTCGCCATAGGTCATCGTCTCGCCGTACGGGATGAGGGTCATCTCCCGCCACACCGCCCGCTCGAACTCGGAGCCTCGGGGCACCCGCACCGGCACACCGAACTCGGTCGCCTCACCGGCGAAGTACGCGCGCAGCTCCGCCACCGCCCGCCGGGACACCTCGTCGACCGGTTCCCTCGGCGCGCCCGCCACCGCCGCGAAGTGCGTCCCGCACACGCTGTCACCCTCGGTGGCCACGGAGAAGTCCCCGATCGGCGAATCCAGCACGGTCCAACGCATCCCGCCATTGTCCCCCAGCCGCCCACCGCGACCACGATCGCGCTCGAAACGGGATCGAGTGGTGTCCCACCACGTCCGATGCCCCTCGATCCGGGATCGAGGGGCATCGGGCGATCCTGTGCACAGCGCAACGGTCGGCGCCCGCCGGAGCGTCCCTGGGGGCGCTCCGGCGGGCGCCGGATGGTACGAGAGATCAGGCGACGGCGAAGAAGAACTTCTCGCCGTTGCCGAGACCCAGGTCTTCCCTGCTCCAGTCGATGTTCTTGCTCGAAATCAACTGCTTGTTACCGGCCTTGCCGGCGGTGACGGCCTGCTCGTCCCAACCACCGAGGTAGATCGAGCCGTCCGCGTTGTAGTCCAGGAAGTAGAACGTCTGGTACGAGCCGGTCGACTTGCTGTTGGCGATCAGCGGTTTGGTGCCCTTGCTCGCCGCGATCACGTACCGGTTGTTGGCCAGGGCCTTCAGGTAGAAGAGGCCGTCACCCCGGTTGACCATCTGGTACTTGGTCGACTTGGTGACCGACTTGCTGGTGGCGATCAGCGGCTTGCTGCCCGCGACCACGTACCGGTTGCTCGCCTTGGCCTTGATGGTGACCACCGGGGCCGGCGCGTCGAAGGTGAACTTCTCCGTGGAGCCGACGCTGGTCTTGCTCGCCTTCAGCGACGACTTGCCGGACTTCGCCGCGGTGACGTACTTGCCGTTGGCCTTGGCCTTGAGGCTGACCGTCCCGTCGGTGTGGTGCACGATCGTGAACTTGCCCGCCGTGACGATCGTTTTGTGACTGGCGATCAGCGGCTTGGTGCCCTTGCTCGGCGCGACGACGTACCGGCCGGTGCTCTTGGAGCGCAGCGCGACCAGCCCGCTACCGGCGTTGACGACGTCGTACCGCTGCGCGGTGCCCAGGCTCGACCCGTTGTTGACCAGTGCCTTCTTGGTGCTGGCCGCGGTGACGAACTTGCCGTTGGAGCTGGCCTTCAGGCCGTACGAGTTCCGGGCCTGGGTGACCGAGCCGACGGTGAGCAGCCGGTCCATCGAACCCTTCGGGTCGTACACCGCACCGGCGATGCCGGTGGTGACGATCCGGTCGCGAACCTGCTTCGGCTTCCACGTCGGGTTGCTCTGCAGCAGCAGGGCAGCCGCGCCGGCCACGTGCGGGGCGGCCATCGAGGTGCCGCTCATCCCGACGCTACCGGTGTTGTTGTCGTGCCGGGCCGAGACGATGCTGACGCCGGGGGCGAACACGTCGAGGCACTTGCCGTAGTTCGAGAACCACGCGCGCATGTCGATCCGGTCGGTGGCACCCACCGTGATGGCGTCCGGCACCCGCGCCGGGGAGACGTTGCAGGCGTTCTGCGACTCGTTGCCGGCCGCGATCGCGTAGGTGACGCCCGAGTCGACGGACTTCCGCACGGCCGCATCGATCGCCGCCGACACGCTGCCTCCGAGGCTCACGTTGGCGACGGCACGCCTCGGCGCGTTCTTCATCGCGTCCTCGGTGACGAAGTTGATGCCGGCGATGACACTGTCCGTGGTGCCGAAACCGTCGCAGTCGAGCACCCGTACGCCGACGAGCTTGATCTGCTTCGCCACGCCGTACTTGGCGCCGCCGACGGTGCCGGCCACGTGCGTGCCGTGGCCGTCGCAGTCCTCCTCCGATGCCGGCACCGGCGTGGTGGGATCCGGCTCCGTCCCGGGGTCGATGGGCTCGGCGAAGTAGTCGAACCCGATACTGGCCCGGCCACCGAAGTCCTGGTGCTTGGTGTGGATACCGGTGTCCACGATGTACGCCGTGACGTTGCTGCCCGTGTTCGGGTACTTGAAGCTCTTGTTCAGCTTCGCGGACGCCTGGTCGAGCCGGTCGAGACCCCACGACGGCGGGTTGCTCTGGGTGGCACTGGCCGACACCCGGCGCACCGGCTCCACGTAGGCCACGGCCGGGTTGGCCGCCACCTTATCGGCCTGCTGCTTGCTCATCGAGGCCGAGAAGCCGGGCAGCGCCGTACCGAAGACCTGCCGGACGTTGCCGCCGTTGTCCCGGATGAGCTTGGCGGCGATGGTCCGGACCGAGGTGTAGGTGGCCCGCTGGTCCTTCAGTACGACGATGTAACGGCCGGGAACGACGTCGGAGCGTTCGGTGCCACGCACCTCGGCCCGCGCGGGCTCGTCAGGGGTGGTCGCCAACGCGGCTTGGCCGGTGGCGACGGTGATGATGGAGGAGGCGGTCGCGAGGGCGAGCCCGGCCGCCGCCGAGCGGCGCAGTACGCCACGGTATTTCACTAAGTGATCTCCCCGTTGTGTCGACCGTGCCGGGTGGGCAGGTCGGACGGACAGTGAACGTCTCGCTTCGGCAGGAAACCTGCTAGCGAAGAGACGTAGCAACATCATGTACGACGGACGCAACGACCTGTCTCAACCTTTCGGTCGAAACGTCGGCGTTTCGTCGTAGCGTCCTACCCCGACGGAACGAGCCACGGTGGACGTCGGGTCGGGCGGTGGTGTTCCACAGCCGCACGGCGGCAGGACGACGGCGGTCGGCGGTCAGCCGACGATGCCCTCCTGGCGGGCCCAGCGCAGCAGCTCGGCCTCGGCGGTGTCGCGGTCCAGCGGCCCGTGTTCCAGGCGCAGGTCCTTGAGGTGCTTCCAGGCGCGGCCCACGATCGGCCCCGGTGGTACGCCGAGCAACTCCATGATCGCGTTACCGTCCAGATCGGGCCGGACCCGGGCCAGGTCCTCCTCGGCCTCGATCCGGGTGATCCGTTCTTCCAGCGCGTCGTAGTCGGCGGCGAGCTGGGCGGCCTTGCGCCGGTTGCGGGTGGTGCAGTCGGACCGGGTCAGCTTGTGCAGCCGGGACAGCAGGTCGCCGGCGTCGGTCACGTACCGCCGTACCGCCGAGTCGGTCCACTCGCCCCGGCCGTAGCCGTAGAACCGCAGGTGCAGCGCCACCAGCGTGGTGACCTTGGCGGTGACGTCCTTCGGGTAGCGCAGCGCCTTCATCCGCGCCTTGGTCAGCCGGGCACCGACCACCTCGTGGTGGTGGAAGCTGACCCGTCCGTCCGTACCGACCGACTTGGTGGCCGGCTTGCCGACGTCGTGCATCAACGCGGCCATCCGCAGGACGAAGTCCGGCCCGTCCTGCTCGTACGACATCGCGTTACGTACCACCGTCAGGGTGTGCTCGTAGACGTCCTTGTGCTGGGCGTGCTCGTCGATCTCCAGCTTGAGACCGGTCAGTTCCGGCAGGAAGCGCTCGGCCAGCCCGGAGTCCACCAGCAGTCGCAGCCCGGTGATCGGGTCAGCCGCGGTGAGCAGCTTGGTGAACTCGTCACGGATCCGCTCGGCGGTGATCCGGTCCAGGTCCGCCGCCATCCGGTTCATGGCCGCCTGCACGTCGGGGTGGACCGCGAAGCGGAGCTGGGCGGCGAACCGGGCGGCCCGCAGCATCCGCAGCGGATCGTCGCCGAACGACTCGGCGGGCGTCCCCGGGGTACGCACCACCTTCGCGGCCAGGTCGGCGAGCCCGCCGTACGGGTCGGTGAACCGGTGCTCGGGCAGGCTCACCGCCATCGCGTTGACGGTGAAGTCGCGCCGCCGCAGGTCCTCGACCAGGCTGCTGCCGTACTGGACCACCGGGTTGCGGCTGACCTGGTCGTACGACTCGGCGCGGAAGGTGGTGATCTCCAGCCGCAGGCCGTCTCGCTGGCAACCGATGGTGCCGAACTCCCGGCCGGTCTCCCAGACCGCCTCGGCCCAGCCGCGCACGACGGCGAGCGTCTGGTCCGGGTGGGCGTCGGTGCAGAAGTCGAGGTCGTCACCGAGCCGACCGAGCAGGGCGTCGCGGACCGAACCGCCCACAAGGTGCAGTTCGTGGCCGGCGGCGGCGAACCGGCGACCCAACTCGTCGGCGACCGGCGAGACCCGGAGGAGTTCGGCGACGGCGTTGCGCTGCGCGGCGGTGAGTTCGCGGCGGTCGGTGGTGTGGGATGCGGCGGCTTCGGACATCGGACCAGCAGCCTATCGGTCCAGATCGGCATCTCATCCGCCGGGCGCGGGTAACCGGCCGGGGTTGACTAAGGTCTGTGGCGTGGGGGCCGGTACGGCTCCGGCGTACCCCTGGGAGGCACAGCATGAGCGGCGGGCTCTACCGCAGCGCGAACGCCGCGCAGGGCGGCGCGCCCGGCGGTCGGCCGGACGACGGTGCCACGTTCATCTCCGCCGACCCGCTGAACCAGCCGGCCGTCGAGTCGGTCGCGCCCCCCCAGGAGCAGGTCGGCGAGGCCAGCGCCGCCACCAACAGCGCGGTCATGGCGATCGGCAGCCTGGTCAGCCGGGGTACGGGATTCCTCCGCAACCTGGTCATCGGCGCGGCGCTCGGCGGGGCGCTGGTGGGCGACGCCTACACCACCGCGCAGATCCTGCCGGGAATGGTCTACGAGTTCCTGCTCGGCGGCATCCTGACCAGCGTGCTGATCCCGGTGCTGGTACGCCGGCGCAAGGCGGACAGCGACGGCGGCCAAGCGTACACCCAACGGCTGTTGACCCTGGCGCTGCTGGCCCTCGGTGCCGCCGCCCTGCTCGCGGTCGCCCTCGCCGTACCGCTGACCTGGCTCTACGGTGCCAGCGAGTCCGCGCCCGGCTACTCCGGCCTGGTCACCGGGCTGGCCCGGCTCATGCTGCCGATGATCTTCTTCTCCGGCCTGAGCGCACTGATCAGCGCCGTGCTCAACACCCGGGGCCACTTCGCCGCACCGATGTGGGCACCGATCCTGAACAACCTGGTGGTCATCGGCACCGCCGGCCTCTACATCGGGATCTTCGGCGCCGAGATCGTCGGCCCGGACGACATGACCACCGGCCGGGTCCTGCTGATCGGTGGCGGCACCCTGCTCGGCGTCGCCGTCCAGGTCGCCGGCCTGATGCCGGCGCTGCGCAAGGTCGGTTTCCGATGGAAGCTCCGCTTCGACTTCCGCAAGCTCGGGCTCGCCGAACTGGGCCGGCTCGGGGCGTGGATGATCTGCTACGTCGCGGTCAGCCAGATCGGCCTGATCGTGCTGTTCAACCTGTTGAACCGCGCCGGCAAGGAGAACTCCGCCGGTCCGCTGATCTACAACAACGTGTTCCTGCTGTTGATGACCGCGCACGGCATCATCGCCGTATCGATCATCACGGCGCTGATGCCCCGGATGAGCGCCGCTGCCGCCGACGGCCGGTACGCCGACCTCGCCGCGGACCTGTCCCGGGGCACCCGCACCGTCTCGGCGGTGCTCGCGCCGATCGCGGTCTGCTACGCCGTGCTCGCCACCCCGATCGCGTTCACCCTGTTCCGATGGGGCGCGTTCGACGAGGACAACGCCACCGCGACGTCCCTGGTGCTGCTCGCCGCCGCGCTGGCCCTGGTGCCGTTCGCGATCAGCCAGCTCTTCACCTTCGCCTTCTACGCACTCCCCGACACCCGCACCCCGGCGCTGATCAACATTCCGGTGGTGGCGCTGCGGATCGGCGTACAGATCGCGCTGTTCCTGATCTTCTCGGCGAGCTTCGCGGGCGCCGGGATGATGATCGGCAACACCGTCTCCTACCTGGCCGCCGCCATCATCTCCGCGTGGCTGCTGCGGCCCCGGGTGGGGCGGATCGGGCTGGGCGCGATCCTGCGAACCCTCGGCCGGGTGGCGGTCGCGGCGGTGGGAGCAGCGGTGGCCGGCCTGCTGGTGGTCGCGCTGCTACCGGGAGGCGACACGCCGACTCGGCTGGAGGCCGTCGTGCAACTCGTGGTGGGTGGCGCAGTTATCGGCGGTACCTATCTCGGGCTGGCCACGGTGCTGCGCATCTCCGAGATCACCGAAGTGCTGGGGATGGTCCGCAGGCGTCTCGGGCGGTGATCGCCGACGCCTGACGCCGCTGCACTGAGCGTGACCGGGGATCACCAGGCTGGGGATGCACCTGTGGATAACTCCGCGATTCGCCGCTCACCTACCGGATCGGCCTGTGGATAACCAACCGGAAGGCCGAGTATGGTCAGCCGTTCGACGGGAACCCTGTTACGTCCCACCCGCCGTCACATCCGGTACCGCCCCTGCGACAGCCGGATGCGGACGACCTCTAGATTGGCTAGTACATGTGCCGGCAACGTGACTGACATCGGTCGCAACGGGACGAGTCCGCCTGACTGCGAACTCCCCGGCCGGCAACGGCGGGAAGATGACATGTCGGGGAGCAGGCCAACCCAGGTAAGGTCGCTCTCGACGGGTACGGCAGGACCGGCGCGCGTCACATCGCGGGACCGGTCCGTCCGGTGCCACACGAAGGTGGAGCGGGAAGTCAGATGCCCAGCAGCGCGGGTCCATCGATCGGCACGATCACCGAGGGAGGACGGGTGACCCAGGTCGGCGAGGGTCAGGACGCGGACGAGACCACTCCGCCGGTCATGACCTTCGGTGCTCCGACAGCCGGTGAGATCCTCGCCGAGCGGTACGAACTGGTCGAGCACATCAACAACGACAGCGCGGGCCGATTGGTCTGGCGCGGTGTCGACGTCGTGCTCCGCCGACCCGTCGCGGTCGTGATGCGCTACCCGGGTGGCGACTCCGCCACCGAGATGCTCCAGGCCGCGGTCGCCGCGAGCCGGGTCATCCACCCCAACCTGACCGGCGTCTACGACGCCATCGACGAGGCCGACCGGGCCTACGTCGTGCGCGAGTGGGTCGACGGGCGGTCCCTACGGGAACTGGTCGCGGACGGGCCGCTGGACGGCGCCCGGGCCACCGCCGTCGGCAGTGCGGTCGCCAGCGCGCTGGCCGCCGTGCACGCCACCGGCATGGTGCACGGCAACGTGCACCCCGGCACGGTGATGATCAGCGACGACGGCCGCGTGGTGCTGGCCGACGCGCGGACCGACGGTGACGACAGCCAGGAGAGTGACGTCCGGGCGGTCGGCGGAGTCCTCTACTACGCGCTGACCGGCTACTGGCCGCACAACGAGGCGCCGCTGCGCGGTGCCACCGCCGGGCACGGTCGAGCGGCCATCCCGGACGCGGTACGCGACGCCAACGGCGTGGTGGCGGCTCCCCGTCAGGTCCGGGCCGGGGTTCCGGCCTACCTCGACGACCTCACCACGGACCTGCTCGACGGCGGGATCGCCCCGCCCTCCTCGGACGTGCTCGCCGCCGAACTGGCCCGACTCGACGTACCCGCCGACGACGACTACCTCGACAACAGCGGCCCACTGCGCTTCGCCGGTGAGTCCGGTGACGAGCCCTCGCCGCTGGCCGCCGCCGGCGGCCGGAAGGTGGCGCTGGGCATCGCCGGTGTGCTGGTGGTGGCTCTGGTCGGCCTGCTCGTCGGCATCAGCGCCCTCGGCGGTGACGACGACAGCCCACAGACCGACCCGGTCGCCGCGCCCACGTCCAGCGCCGCGACGAGCGAGGAACCACCGCCGCCGGCCGCCGTGCAGGATCTCAAGATCAGCGCCGCCCGGATCATCGACCCGGACAGCAACGATCGCAGTGAGGTCCGTGACGCCGAGAAGGTCTTCGACGGCGACCGGGACCAGGGCTGGTCGACGGAGACCTACAACCGGAGCAACTTCGGCAACCTCAAGGAAGGCATGGGGGTCTGGGTCGACCTCGGCACCGAGCGGACCGTCAAGTCGGTGCAGGTCCACCTCTCCAGCACCGGCGCCTCCGCATCACTGCTCACCGGCACCGTCCAAGCCCCCTCGACCAGCGCGGGTGACCGCCAGATCGTGGACGCGTTCAAGAACGGCCCGATCGGGCAGCCCTTCGAGGAGCACGACGGCACCACGATGACCTTCAACGGCTTCGACGCCGACCAGAAGTACCGCTACCTCATGTTCTGGATCACCGAACTGCCGCCGAACAACGGTGGCTTCAAGGTCGGCGTCCAGGAGATCACGGTCCAGGGGTCATGAGCTGGTCTCCACCGGAGCGGCACGTCCAGCGGACCCGGTGATGGAGGTATCCGGCCGGGACGCTGCCGGCGTACCGCTGGACGGGGTGGTCAGCGACATCGACCTGCTCCGCGCCCACGCCGACGGTGACCGGGACGCGTTCGCCACGCTGTTCCTGCGGCACCGGGACCGGCTCTGGGCGGTCGCCCTGCGTACCCTCGGCGACCGTGAGGAGGCCGCCGACGCGCTCCAGGACGCGATGCTGTCGGCCCACCGGGCCGCGGCGCGGTTCCGGGGCGACGCCGCCGTCACCACCTGGTTGCACCGGATCGTGGTGAACGCCTGCCTCGACCGCATCCGTCGTCGGCAGGCCCACCCCACGGTGCCGCTACCCGACGGGACGCACGACCCCGACACCGGCGGCGGCGCCGGTGGCCCCGAACCGACCGCACCGGTACGCGACCACGACACCGCGATGGTCGTCCGGGAAGCCCTGGCCACCCTCCCGACCGAGCAGCGGGCTGCCCTCGTCCTGGTGGATGTGCAGGGCTACCCGGTCGCGGAGGTCGCGCGGATCCTCGGCGTCGCCGAGGGCACCGTGAAGAGCCGGTGCGCCCGAGGTCGCGCCCGGTTGGCACTCCTGCTCGGGCACCTGCGGACCGGCAGCGAACCGGCTCCCGCCGGTGCCGGTGAGGTGCCGCGAATCACCCGGGGGAACCCCGGAGCCCCGCACGGCGTCCGATCGAGGTCGGGACACCATCGTCCGGATGCCAACCAGGAGGAATCGTGAGTGCCGGGGAGTTCAGCGGGGTCGACCTCGACCTGCTCGCCGATTACCTCGGCGGTGCGCTGGACGGCACCCCGCAGCAGGCCGAGGTCGCCCGCCTCGTCGATCAGGACCCGGACTGGGCGCGGGCGCACGCCCGACTCGCCCCCGCCGTCGACGAGGTCCGGGACGAGTTGGTCGACTGGGGCGTGCCGGCGGTCGAGATGCCGCCTGCGGTCAGCGACCGGATCCTCGCCGCGCTGCGCGACGCCGACCTCCCGACCGCCGCGCTCTCGCTCGGCGTCCCCGAGGAGGACACCGACGACGCGGTGACCACGGATGTCGACGACCACGCCTCGACGAAGCCCTCGCCGGTGCCGGCCCAGCCGGTCGGCGGCACCCGACGGCCCGGCGGCAGCCCACGGCCGGGCCAGGAACGCGGCGCACCGAGCCATCCGGGTCGGCGTAGGCGCCGCTGGGCCCGGCTGGCCGGACCGGTCGCGTTGGCCGCCGCAGCGGTGGTCGGCCTCGGTGCCCTGCAACTGTCCCGGCCCGATCAGGCCGGGGACTCGACGGCCGGCACGGCCCTGAGCGATCGCGGCACCAGCCCGGCCGCGCCGCAGGCGTACTCGGAGGACCCGGCCGGGCAGGCACCGGAGGCCGCGTCACCGGACCGTGGCGCCGCATCGGCCCCCACCCCGTTCCGGATCGGCAGTCCACCGGTCCGCAGCGGGGCCGACTACACGCCGGAGAGCCTCACCGGGCCGACGGTGATGAATGGCCCCGGGGACGGCACGGAGCCCACGTACGGCACGGAGAGCGACAACCGGCTCGCCGTACCCGGTGAACTCAGCCGGCTCGGCGACCAGGCGGCGTTGAGCGCCTGCCTGGCCGACATCGGGGTCGAGCACGGAGTCCAGCCGTTGGTCTTCGACGTCGTCGACTACGCCCGCTTCGGTGGGCTCCCGGCTCTGGTGGTGCGCTTCACCGACGCCGCCGGCGTGCAGTGGGCCTGGGTCAGCGGGCCGGAGTGCGGAATCCCAGGATCCGGCTCGGACACCCGCTACCGATCGCGGGTAGGGTGAATCGCGGCCACTGGACGTTTGGCCGACCAAGTGACGTGACCCACCGGATGACCGGCTCGGGAATCTCCGCTTCGTACGATGACGTTCTGCAGGTCAGATGCCGCCGCGTCGGCACTCGGTTCGGTATCGGCGGATGACGCCGGTGGCGACGCTCAACACGATTGGGAGATGGCAGTGGACGAGGTCCGCAACCTGATCATCATCGGCTCCGGGCCGGCCGGTTACACCGCAGCGGTCTACGCGGCACGGGCGAACCTCAAGCCGCTGGTCATCGAGGGCGTACAGTCCGGCGGCGCGTTGATGACCACCACCGAGGTGGAGAACTTCCCCGGCTTCGCGGACGGCATTCTCGGTCCCGAGCTGATGGACAACATGCGCAAGCAGGCCGAGCGGTTCGGGGCCGAGTTCCTGACCGACGACGTCACCCGGGTCGAGCTGGCCGACACCGGCCAACCGGGCGCGGTGAGCACCGTCTGGATCGGTGAGAGCGCCTACCGCGCCTCGGCCGTCATCCTCGCCACCGGTTCCGCCTGGCGCCCGCTCGGCGTACCGGGTGAGCAGGAGTACCTGGGCCACGGCGTCTCGTCCTGCGCCACCTGTGACGGCTTCTTCTTCCGCAACCAGCACATCGTGGTCGTCGGTGGCGGCGACTCGGCGATGGAGGAGGCCAGCTTCCTGACCCGCTTCGCCGAGTCGGTCACCATCATCCACCGCCGCGACTCGTTCCGGGCCAGCAAGATCATGGCGGAGCGCGCGCTGGGCAACGACAAGATCAAGGTCGAGTGGAACACCGTGACCGAGGAGATCCTCGGCGCGGACGGCAAGGTCACCGGGGTACGGGTACGCAACGTGCACACCGGGGAGGCCAAGGTTCTCGACGTCACCGGCGTGTTCGTGGCGATCGGGCACGACCCGCGCAGCGAACTGTTCCGGGATCAGGTCGAGATGGACGACGAGGGCTACGTCAAGGTCCAGGCCCCCAGCACCCGGACCAGTCTCCCGGGCGTCTTCGCCGCCGGTGACCTGGTCGACCACACGTACCGGCAGGCCATCACCGCAGCCGGCACCGGCTGCGCCGCCGCGCTCGACGCGGAACGCTTCATCGCCACGCTGCCCAAGGGCTGAACAGACACATCCCGGAGGAAGGGTCACACAGTGGGAGCAACCAAGTCGGTTACCGACGCTAGTTTCGCCGCAGACGTACTCAAGTCCGACAAGCCGGTCCTGGTGGATTTCTGGGCCGAGTGGTGCGCACCGTGCCGCAAGGTGTCGCCCTTGCTGGAGGAGATCGCGGGCGAGATGGGCGACCAGGTCAGCATCGTCAAGCTCAACATCGACGAGAACCCGGAGACCGCCCGCGCCTACCGGGTGATGTCGGTGCCGACGCTCACCGTCTTCAAGAACGGCGAGCCGGTGCAGTCGATCGCGGGCGCCAAGCCCAAGGGTGAGCTGGTCAAGCTGATCGAATCGGCGCTCTGACCCCATACAGCGCGATCGTCGACCCCGTCCCGGGACCTGCCCGGACGGGGTCGACGCGTTTTTCCCCGCCCGCACCCGCACCGAACGCCCAGCGCCTAACCTCGAACTCGGGGGCCGCCGGACGCCGGTGAGCAACCTGGGTCCCCGTCGCACTGCCACGCGTGCCGACACAGGGCCCGGTAAGCCACCGATCGTGCAGAGGGGGCCGAACGTGCGTCCGATCCGTCCCGGTGACCGGGGACCCGCCGTGATCGAGATCCGAGCAGTGCTGACCAGCCTCGACCTTCTCTCCAAGGCCACCGGTCCGTTCAGCGACGAGTTCGACGCCGCCACCGAGCGGGCCGTACGGGCCTTCCAGCAGTCCCGGGGGCTCAGCGTCGACGGCCGGGTCGGAGCCGAGACCTGGCGGGCACTCGACGCGGCCCGCTGGCGCCTCGGCGCCCGCACCCTCTACCACGCCGTTCCGGTGCCGCTCACCGGCGAAGACGTCCGGTCGTTGCAGGAACGCCTGCTGGAGATGGGGTACGACACCGGCCGTGCCGACGCCATCTACGGGATCCGTACCTCGCGGGCGGTGGCCCAGTTCCAGCGCGAGATGGGGTTGGCACCGGACGGCACGTGCGGCCCACAGACGATGGACGCGCTGCGCCGGCTCGGCCGCAAGGTGGTCGGTGGTCGCCCGCAGTGGCTACGCGAATCCGACGCGATCCGACAGTCCGGGCCCACCCTGGTCGGTCGCACCGTGGTCATCGACCCTGGGCACGGCGGCACCGACCCGGGCGTGGTGGTGCCCGACGGCCCGCTGCGCTGGACCGAGGCGGACCTGGTGCACGACCTGGCCAGCCGGCTCGAAGGTCGACTCGCCGCGTCGGGCGTACGCGTGCAGCTCACCCGGGGACCCGCGTCGGAGACCTGCCTGCCCGACATCGACCGGGCGCAACTGGCCAACTCGCTCGGTGCGGACGTGTTCGTCTCGCTGCACGTCGACGGGCACGCCAACCCGGAGGCCGAAGGCGTCGCCACCTACCACTACGGCACCGACAACGGGGTGACGTCGGCGACCGGCGAGCGGCTGGCCGGGCTGGTCCAGCGGGAGATCGTCGCGCGTACCGGGCTGCGGGACTGCCGTACCCACGCGAAGGCGTGGGACCTGCTGCGAATCACCCGGATGCCGGCGGTACGCGTCGAGGTCTGCTACCTCACCTCGCCGGCCGACCGGGCCCGGCTGATCGATCCCCGGTTCCGGGACCGGCTGGTCGAGGCGATCGTGGCGGCGGTGCAACGGATGTACCTGCCGATCGAGCGGGACGTGCCGACCGGCTCGATCGACGTCAGCGAGCTGCGGGCGGCGGTCGCCGCGGGCACCGTGGTCGACTGAGCGGCCGGGTGCGGCCGTCAGCCCGCCGTGGATCGGGTCGCCGGGGCGGGCCGGACCGGCCGCAGCAGCGACTCCGGGCTCATCGAGCCGAGCAGCTTCTCCAGCGCGTACTCGACGTCGGACTTCCAACTCAACGCCGTCCGCAGTTCCAGCCGCAGGCGCGGGTAACGGGGGTGCGGCCGCACGGTCTTGAACCCCACCGAGAGGAAGAAGTCGGCGGGAGCGACACAGGCCCCCGCCGGATCGGCGGCGTCACCGAACTTGGCGTCACCGAACGCCTCGATCGCCTTGATGCCCCGCTTGGTCAGGTCGCGGGCGACCCCCTGCACCAGCATCCGGCCCAACCCGCCACCGGCGAACGCCGGCACCACGTTGGCGGTGGTCAGCAGCGCCGCGTCGGCCGACACGGGAGAGGTCGGGAAGGCCATCGAGCGCGGCACGTAGGCGGGCGGGGCGTACATGACGAAACCGGCGGGCATGCCGTCGACGTAGATCAGCTTGCCGCAGGAACCCCACTCCAGCAGGGTCTGCGAGACCCAGGCTTCCTTCTCCAACCCCGGGTCGCCGGCGGCGCAGGCGCGATCGGCGGAAACCGGATCAAGCTCCCAGTAGACGCACTGCCGGCACGGACGGGGCAGGTCCTCCAGCGTGTCCAGGGTCAGACTGACCAGACGTCGCGACATTGGCGCTTCCCCACACTAGGCTCAGACTCGGGACCGGCCCGGACGGCACCGCCGCATCCCCTGCCCCCGACGAGCGATCGTACGCCGCCGATCGGCGACGCGGGAGGGGACGCGCAAATGCCCTCCTCAGGCACGGTCGACACCGGTCCGGCATGTGGACGCGCGTAATCGAGGGCGCTCGTGGCGGTGTATGGCAGCTACCATCGACACTCGGCGCGCCGTGTCGCCATGGTCGCCGGTGTCCTGGGTATCCCGGGACGGGAGCTGTCCGAGCAGCATCGAGGTGATGTCATGACCGGCACGACACTCGACGACTACACCGACCGGTACGCCCGCCGGGTGCGGGGCATGACCGCCTCGGAGATCCGCGCACTGTTCGCGGTCGCCAGCCGTCCGGAGGTGGTCTCGCTCGCCGGCGGCGCACCCTACATCGCCGCGCTCCCGCTGGACGCCGTCGGCGAGATGCTCGGCCGACTCGCCGCCGAGCACGGCACCACCAGCCTCCAGTACGGCATCGGCCAGGGCACGCTGGAGTTGCGCGAACGGATCTGCGAGGTAATGGCCCTCTCCGGCATCGACGCCGCCTGCGGCGCCTCGCCCGAGGACGTGGTCGTGACGGTCGGCGGCCAGCAGGCGCTCGACCTGGTGGCCCGGCTCTTCCTCGACCCGGGTGACGTGGTGCTCGCCGAGGGACCGACCTACGTCGGCGCGCTCGGAGTGTTCCAGGCCGCCCAGGCACAGGTCGTCCACGTCCCCATGGACGACGACGGCCTCATCCCCGAGGCGTTGGAGATCGCCATCGCCGAGCAGGCCCGGACCGGGCGGCGGGTCAAGTTCCTCTACACCATACCCACCTACCAGAACCCGGCCGGTGTGACGCTGAGCGAGGAACGCCGGGAGCGGGTCCTCGACATCTGCGAGCGCGCGGGCCTGCTCGTGATCGAGGACGACCCGTACGGCCAGCTGGGTTTCGAGAGCGAGGCGCCGGCACCGCTGCGCGCCCGCCGCCGGGACGGGGTCTTCTACCTCAGCACGTTCTCCAAGACGTTCGCCCCCGGGTTGCGGGTCGGGTGGATCCTCGCCCCGCACGCGGTCCGCGACAAGCTGGTCATCGCCAGCGAGGCGCAGATCCTCTGCCCCAGCGCGTACGCACAGGCCGCCGTCAGCACCTACCTGAGCACCATGCCGTGGCGGGAGCAGTTGAAGGTCTACCGGGAGGTCTACCGCGAACGGCGGGACGCGATGCTGACCGCCCTGGCGGACCTGATGCCGACCGGGACGAGCTGGACCGTTCCCGCCGGCGGTCTCTTCGTCTGGGCCACGCTGCCCGAGGGCCTGGACTCGAAGGCGATGATGCCCCGGGCCATCGCCGCCCGGGTGGCGTACGTGCCCGGCACCGGCTTCTACGCCGACGGCACCGGCAACGGTCACATGCGGCTCAACTTCTCGTTCCCGTCCCCGGAGCGGATCCGCGAGGGGGTCCGTCGACTGGCCAGCGTGATGGAGCAGGACATCGCCATGCGACGGGTGTTCGGGGCGGTCGGCGCGCCGGACGCGCGGCGAGGTCGGGCCGGCTCCGACACCCCGGGTCCCGACTTGGCATGATGCCCGGCATGGGTGCCACCGCTGCCAGAGAAACCGTCGTGTCCGGTCCCGCCACCAACGACCTCCACGTCCTCGTGCTCGCCGGTGGCCTGTCGTACGAACGGGACGTGTCGCTGCGTTCCGGCCGCCGGGTGCTCGACGCGCTGCGGTCCGTCGGCATGGAGGCCGAGCTGCGTGACGCGGACGTGGCCCTGCTGCCGGCGCTGGACTCCGATCCGCCGGACGCCGTGGTGATCGCCCTGCACGGCGCCACCGGCGAGGACGGCTCACTCCGTGGCGTTCTCGACCTCTGCGGCGTGCCGTACGTCGGGTGCGACGCCCGTGCCTCACGGCTCGCCTGGGACAAGCCGTCGGCCAAGACGGTGCTACGCGAAGCCGGTATCGCCACCCCGGACTGGGTGGCCCTGCCGCACGACCGGTTCAGCGAGTTGGGCGCGGTGGCCGTACTCGACCGCATCGTCGCCCGGCTCGGACTGCCGCTGATGGTGAAGCCCGCGCAGGGCGGCTCCGGTCTGGGCGCCGCCGTGGTCCGGGACGCCGCGTCCCTGCCGGCCGCCATGGTCGGTTGTTTCGCGTACGACTCGACCGCGCTCGTCGAGCGGTACGTGGCCGGCATGGACGTCGCGGTCTCCGTCATCGACCTGGGCGACGGCCCGCAGGCTCTGCCGCCGGTCGAGATCGTGCCCCGCAACGGCGTCTACGACTACGCCGCCCGCTACACCGCAGGCCGGACGACCTGGCACACGCCGGCCCGGCTGGACGCGGCGGTGGCCGACGCGGTGGCGGAAGTGGCGCTGGCCGCCCACACCGCACTCGGCCTACGGGACCTCAGCCGGGTCGACCTGATCGTCGACCCGGCCGGTCAGCCGCACGTGCTGGAGGTCAACGTCTCCCCGGGGATGACCGAGACGTCGCTGCTGCCGCTCGCGGTCCAGGCGGCCGGGCTGGACTTCGGCCAGGTGATCGCCGACCTGGTCGCCCGAGCCGCCACCCGCTGAGAGCCTCCTGACGGCTCCGCCGATCCGCCGGCACCCTCGGGACTGCTGATCAGCCGTACGTCCCCTCAGCGCCACGCTGAGCGCCGCTGCCGGGGTGCCGCGATCTCCCTTTGCCTGCCTGGTTGTGGTCACTGCCTGCCTGGTGTTCCGGCCTGCTGACGTCCTGGCCCACCTGGAGGAGCCCTTCGCGCGGGCGGGATCACTGGGCCGGGCGGGTACCTTCCCGGCCAGGGGCCGGCGCTGCCGTTCCTGCGCTGGTGGCCGACTCCACCGGCGGCGTCCCGGCACCCCTGTCGTGGGGCTTCTGATCGGGCGCCGGGCGGGCTGCGGCCGGATCGTCGGCCGCAGCGGTCGACCCGGCGTCCTTGCCCTCGACGTTCCTGCCCTCGACGTCCTCGTACTCGGCGTCGTTGTTCTCGGCGTCCGCGGGCTTCCCGGCCGGTGCTTCCTCGGCCTGTTCCTCGATGGCCTGCTCGGGAAGCGTGGTGCCGGACGGACCGCTCGTCCGATCGGTGGGAGAGTCCTCGTCGACCTGGAGCACGTCCGGCGGCTCGGCCGTCTCGCCGATGACGTCCAGGAGCGACCCACCCTCGCTCGGCTGGCGACTCTCCGCAGCGGGTGCCGCCTGGGCGGCGAGGCTGGACGGCGCCTGCCACTGGATGCGGGGCGGCTCGGCCAACGGTCGGCCGCCGAACTCCGCGAGCCAGGCGGCTACCATAGCCAGGTTCTCCCGCCACTGGTCCTCGGAGATCGGCGGCAGGATCGAATCCCAGAGGGAAAGAAACGTCCCGCGTAGTTGCAGCCGCCCGTACGGTCGGGCAAGGAACCAGAGGTGCAGGTGCGCCGATCCGTCGCCCCACCTGTTGACGTGTACCCGGGCCACCCCGTCGAGCGAGCGGATGGCGCGCTCCAGCCGTACCGTCATCACCCCCAACTCGGCCGCGAGCAGGTTGGGCAGGTCACCGAGATCGAGGTGCGACCGGGACTCCAGGATGAGCACCATCGGCAGGCCGGTGGGTCGGTCCATCGCCCGTACGCGCCACCTCTCACCGACCCAGATGTACGCCTCGTCGGGCGCCTGACATGCGGTGCATTCACGGTGCGCCTCGCCCTTGCGGGGCGGCTCCACCGCGACCGGCTCGTCGAGTCGCTTGACTTGCAGGTCACCTTCGAAGGGGAAAGACGGCCACTGGGTGAAGTCCGGGACTGAGGGAGGGGTGTCGTGCACGAGGCTGACCCTAACCGAGTACGGCACCAGTGTCCCTACCCGAAGCATGTTCGATTCCGCAGCGGCTCGGATCGCGACAGCAGCACACACTCCCACTTTCCCCAGAGTTATCCACAGGCTTGCACGTCGGCCTGCAACTGTCGTCATCCCCAGTTCGGCAAGGGTTTTGGCCCTCGGTTTCACGTGAAACGGCGCCGGCCTGTGGAAAACCGGTGTGGATAACTTTCAAGCCGCTTCCGGTCGTTCCTGCTGTCGCCCGTTTCACGTGAAACGGCGATGCCATCGGAGGTCGCAGCGCGGTCCCTGGCCTCAGTGGGTCGATGTCGCCGAAGCTTCTGAAGCCGCATGCCCCACGCAACAGAGTCCTTCGTCGGCCCTTCGCGGCACGGCTGCCCCTGTCTCCGTTCTCCCGTGAGTGGGCATGCTGGCGAGCCGAGCGGTGGCGCTGAACGAACCGACTTGTGAGCCAAGCGGTCTGGCGGGTGGGCGAGGACCGAGCCGGTGGGCACATGTCAATCGACGAGCCGGGCGGGCGTGCCCAGTGGTCTGTCCGACAGCAACGCCCAGTCGCCCGGGTGGACCTGTCCGGCGGGCCGGGCCGGCGGGCCGGGCCAGCCTGCGGGGCCAGCCGGCGGGTCCGGCGGAAGGACGGGCGGGCCGGCGAGCCAGCAGGCGGTCGACAGACGGGCGGATGGGCACGCCGACGGGCGAGCCGGGGCCGGGTTGGCGGTCCGACAGGACGCGGATGGGGCGGGCGGACCGGGCGACGTCATTCGCCAAGCAGGCGCGAGTCTGGCCAGCAGTCGGCAGCCGATCCGATGGGCAGGACGCTTGCGGATCGGCCCCTCACTCAGTTTCTCGGACGCAGCCTGACGTGTCGCTTTGATGGGTGCGCGAAGGCCGGGCGGCTTCCTTCGATGTGCAGGGGCGCCCCTTCCCCTTGGACGGCGCTACCCGCTTCGGCTCCGAGGTCACTTTGGTCTCGGCCACCCGCCGCTGCGAACCGGGCGGCCGAAGTCTTCAGCGATGCCCGGGCCCACGTGCTCCGGCCCGCCGCTAGTCATCACGGACGCAAATCACAACCTTCTGTCATCTGCGGTGTATCGCGTCATGAGCCCTTGGCCGCAGCACCAAGGCGCCGGCACCCGGTCCGCAGCCAACGCGAAGACCGTCGCCATAGCCCCGCGAACCACCCGGCAGGCGCCAGCAGCCCGTTTCACGTGAAACGGGCTTGGCGCGCGCGGAGTCACGTGCGATCTTCAGCCGACGCCGGAGCCCCTGCCCTCCCGCGACCGTGCACGAACCAGGAGGGCGGAACTCGCCCGGACGGGCCGATAGCGATGACAGAAAAGCTAGCGGTCAGCTCCTCACGACCGAACAGCGCGGTGACCGGAGAGCAGGACCGTGACTGCACGCCGAGACGTTCGCGCCGCCTCCGGAGAACGAGTTGGCCTCTTGCATCCCTCTTTCCCAAGGGCACGAAAGGCTTGCGCCGACTTGGCGGTGCACGGCCGTCGAGCATGTAGCGGACTCTGAATGCCCGCTTGTCCGTCGAGCGCCTCGTCCGCCCGCCTACTCCCCACTACGACCTTGTTCCACGTGAAACGACCACCGGCACGTCTGTTGTCGAGGCGGTTGCGCCGAGCCTGGTCCGTGGAGGTTCATTCATTCGTCCGTCCGTACCCGAGGCTTGTCATCGCCCGAGAACATCCGGCGGAACGCCCCGAGCCTCTCCACGACCAAGCCTCCGCTTCGAACCTCCACCTGTCCGGTGAGGGTTCCGCGCCTTGGCGCCACTCCGTCGGCCTGAACCCGATGGTCGGGCTCGCTCGGCCCTTCGCGTCCGGCGCTCAACGGCTCTTGGCTGGGCTGAGACGCGGCGAGCGTACCCGCAACGGCCTCGCTGGCCTCAGGCGGGCCGTGAGGGGCGGTGTCGTGGGGCTTGGGGTCCTTGCGGCACCGGTTGGCCTCGATCACCCCGGCGGCCATAGAAGAACGGCCGCACCCCCTCGGGGCGCGGCCGTCGGTCGGACGAGAGTGGCTCAGTTCTGTGCTTCCTCGCCCTCGACCCCGATGATGCCGACGATCCGCTCCAGGTCGTCGACCGTGGCGAACTCGATCGTGATCTTGCCCTTGCTCCGCCCGATGTCGACCTTCACTCGGGTGTCGAACCGATCGGAGAGCCGGTCTGCGAGGTCGTTCAGGGCAGGAGCGACGGGCTTCGGCCGGCGCTTGGCCGCTTCCGTCTTGCTCGGGCCTTCGCTGAGGGTCAGCGCGACGATCTCCTCGGTGGCGCGGACCGACAGCCCCTCTGCCACGATGCGCAACGCGAGCTTTTCCTGCGTCTCCGCGTCCTCAAGACTGAGCAGTGCCCGGGCATGACCGGCGGAGAGCACTCCGGCGGCCACTCGCCGTTGCACCTGGGCGGGGAGATTGAGCAGGCGAATGGTGTTCGAGATCTGCGGGCGGCTGCGGCCGATGCGGCGCGCCAGCTCTTCGTGGGTAGCCCCGAACTCCTCCAGGAGCTGCTGGTAGGCGGCGGCCTCTTCCAACGGGTTGAGGTTTGCCCGGTGGATGTTCTCCAGCAGGGCGTCCCGCAGCATCGCGTCGTCGCGGGTGTCGCGGACGATTGCCGGGATGTTCTCGCGGCCGACTGCCTGGGCGGCCCGCCACCGCCGCTCGCCCATGACGAGCTCGAACTTCTCGTCGTCGAGCTGCCGCACCACGATGGGCTGGAGGAAACCCACCTCCTGGATCGAGGTCTTCAGCTCCTCAAGCGCCTCCTCGTCGAAGACCTGCCGGGGTTGCTTCGGGTTGGGCACGATCGAGTCGACCGAGATCTCGGCGAACCGGGCGCCGGGCACCGGGCTGAGGACCGGGACCGGATCCGGCGCTACTACGGGAAGCGGCGCTTTCTCGGGTACGGGCGGCGCGGATACCTCCGGCGCTCCGACCACCCCGTTCGCGATGGCGCCGACGCCGGCAGCCTCCGGCTCCTGTACCGGCCCGGTCGGGATGAGTGCCCCCAGGCCCCGACCCAGACCGCCCCGAGGACGGTTCTTCATGCCACGCCTCCCAGCGCCTCTACCGCACTACGCATTCCGGCTCACCGGCTCCTTGACCCCACGCTCGGCGATCTCCTGGGCGGCCTCGAAGTAACTCGTCGCCCCCCGTGATCCGGGATCGTAGGTCACCACCGACTGGCCGTAGCTGGGCGCCTCGGAAACGCGTACGTTGCGCGGGATCACCGCCTGGAGCACCTTGTCGCCGAAGTGGTTCCGCACGTCCTGCTCGACCGCGTCCGCCAGTCGGGTACGCCGGTCGTACATGGTGAGCAGGATCGTGGAGACCTCAAGGCGCGGGTTGAGGTGCTGGCGTACCAGGTTGATGTTGTTGATGAGCTGGTTCAGCCCTTCGAGCGCGTAGTACTCGCACTGGATCGGGATGAGCACCTCCTGGGCCGCGACCAACGCGTTCACGGTCAACAGGCCGAGCGACGGCGGGCAGTCGATGAAGACGTAGTCGAAGTGACCGGGGTAGGCCTCGATCGCGCGGGAGAGCCGCGACTCACGGGCCACCACCGAGACCAACTCGATCTCCGCGCCCGCAAGGTCGATGGTGGCCGGTACGCACCAGAGGTTGGGGATGCCCTCGACCGCCTGAGCCACGTCCGCCAGCGGGACGGAGTTGATCAGACAGTCGTAGACGTCCGGTACGCCGGTGTGGTGCGGCACGTTCAGCCCCGTGGAGGCATTGCCCTGCGGATCGAGATCGACCACGAGCACCCGGTTGCCGTGCAGGGCCAAGGCCACCGCAAGGTTCACCGTCGTCGTGGTCTTCCCGACGCCGCCCTTCTGGTTCGCGACGCACATGACCCGGGTCCGCTCCGGCCGAGGCATGGTCACCTCGCCACTGGGGTTCAGGATCTGCACGGCGCGCATCGCCTCCATTGCCAACGGTGGATCATCCTCTTCGCGCGTCGGAGTTTCACGTGAAACGTACGCGGCCTCGGTATCGGCCGGCTCGTAGGGCCCGGCCGACGGGGTGGGCGTGTCGGGGGCCGGACGGGGGTCGGGCACCACTCCAGGAGCCGCTTGATATGTCGCCGCCTCGAACCGCGCGGCGGCCGAGGTGTTGCGGCGGATCGGGATCACGCGGGCGTCAGGGGTGGCGTTGACGGGTCGACCGGCCCCGTCCGACGCGTCCCGACCGGACGAGAATTCCGGGCTCGGGGACCACGGTACGCCAGACGTCGGCATGTCCCGCATGGACTCCGGCGGGTCCTGCGCGCCTCCGTGGGAGCGCCAGTTCGGGTAGTCGGTTTCACGTGAAACAGGGTCGCCCGCTGACCCGGTCACGCGCGGATCGTCGTACCTGCCGTCGTCATGCACCTGTCATCCCTGCCCGCTTCGGATGGTCGGTCTGCACCCGTCACCCGGGCCCTTCGCGTTGTCCTCGCAGAGGTACCGCCCGGCGGGAGCGGCCGGCCCACGGAGGAGACCATCGCCGCCCGCTCCACACTATCGACGCGCGGTCAGCCTACGGCGCAGAGGCGTGGCGGGTCCACGTCGGGTTCGCAACCCGCCGATCACGATGACACAACCCGGGACAGGTGGCGGATTGACGGAGGCACCGGACAGCACTGTCCGACCCGCTTCTTCGCCACTGGCTGTCGCCCGCCGAGCGCCCGGCACCGCCCTCCGGCGGCTGGAGGGTTAGGAAGGGACCCTTCCTATGCACCAGGCGTTAGAAAGGGGCCCTTCCTTACCCGCAGGCGGTTAGCGGCGGCGGGAGCGGGACTTCTTGGGGGTCGTTTTGGCGGGCGGAGCGACCACCCGTTCACGGACGATATCGACCACAGTGGTCGGTGGCGTGATGACGCCCTCGCCGCAGCGGCGTAGCACCGGCTCCCCGCCGCCGAGGCGGTGCACCGCCTCGGCGTGCTCGGCGATCTCGTCGGCGGCTGAGGCGCCCTTGAGTGCGATCAGGCGTCCGCCGGGCGCAGCCAGCGGAAGGCACCAGCCGGCGAGTCGGTCCAGTGGCGCTACCGCCCGGGCGGTGACCACGTCACTGGGCGGCAACTCCGGTTCGGCGACTGCCTCCTCGGCTCGCCCAAGGAACACGCGCACCGAGGTGGTCAGACCGAGCGACTCCACGGCCTCGTCGAGGAAGACGACCCGCCGAGCCAGTGGTTCGACGAGCGTCACCGTGAGGTCCGGCCGGGCGATGGCGAGCACCAGACCGGGCAGGCCGGCCCCCGATCCGACGTCGACGACCGTCGCGCCCTGCGGGATCAGTTCGCCGACCACGGCGCAGTTCAACAGGTGGCGGTCCCAGAGCCTGGGCGTCTCCCGAGGGCCGATCAGACCGCGTACCACGCCGTCGGTGGCCAACAGTTCGGCGTAGGCGGCGGCGAGGTCGAGCCGGTCACCGAAGAGACGCCGGGCCGCCTCGGCCAGGTCGGGCGGCAGCACCGCCGTAGTGGGGTCGGGACGGTCGGCGGCGGACCCCGGGGACAGGTCCAGCCGGGGCGGGACAGCCGCCGGCCCGGGCGGCGTACCACCCGGGCCGGACGGGGTAACGCCCCTGGCGTCGTCTGCGGTCACTCGTCAGCCCGCGGGCCGGACGACGATGCGACGGCTGGGCTCGACGCCCTCGGACTCGCTCTCCACACCGTCGATCGCGTTCACCACGTCGTGGACGCACTTTCGCTCGAAGGCCGACATGGGCTCCAGGCGTACCGCTTCGCCGTGCTCCTTGACCTTCTCGACCGCGTTGCGCGCCACTGCGGCGAGTTCCTTGCGCCGGTTGGCCCGGTAGCCGCCGACGTCGAGCAGCAGCCGGCTGGGCGAGCCGGTCTGCCGGAAGACGGCGAGCCGGGCCAGTTCCTGGAGTGCCTCCAGGGTGGCGCCGCGCTGGCCGACCAGGTTCTGCAGCCGGCCGCCGACGACCTCCACCACCGGACGGCCGCCCGACACCAGCTCGTCGATGTCGCCGTCGTAGTCGAGGATGTCGAGCAGCCCTTCGACGTAGTCGGCTGCGATCTCGCTCTGCCGGAAGAGGTCGCTCTCACCGGCGGCCTTGCTCGGCGCCTTCTCGGCGTCGGTCTCCTCCGGCTCGCCGTCGACCGGAGCCGCCGCCGTCGGCTCCTCGTCGTCCAGGGGCTGGTCGGCGCGGGGGATGCTGGTGTCGGTCACGGTGTCATCTCCGTACTCACTCGGCCGGACCTCGGGTCCGCTGGTTTCCCGCGGCCGGCGGGACGTCGCCGGTGCCCACGGGCACGTCTGTAGGGCAGTGTCGCCCGTTCGCCACGTCGTAGGCGGCGCTTCCACGCTCCGGCGCCAGCCTCTCGGCGGCAGCACGTCGCGCAACGGGCCGCCGTCGGTCTCCCGACGGCGGCCCGGACGTTTCAGCCCTGCCGTTTGGCGGGGCGACTCTTCTTCGGGTTGGCCGGCTTCACACCCGGCTTCGGGCCGGCGACCTTCGGAGCGGCCGGCGCGGGCGGCGCCTCGGCCGGCTTGCTGCGGCCGAACAGACCACGGTTCTTGGCCGGCTGCGCGCCGTTCCGCGCGGCGGCGGTCGTGGTGGCCGGCTTGCTGGTGGCGGTCACCGGCGGCGGGAACTTCCGCAGCACCCACTGCTGCTGGCCGAGGGTGAAGAGGTTGTTGGTGACCCAATAGATGATCACACCGATCGGGAAGATGGCACCGGAGATGAGCAGCGACAGCGGGATGCCGTAGAGCATCAGACGCTGGATCATGCGCTGCTGCGGGTCCTCGGCCCAGCCGGTCTTGAGGATCATCTGGCGGCTGGTGAGGTAGGTGGTGCCCATCATCACCAGCACCAGGACACCGGCCATGATCTTCACGACGGTGCCGTTGGCACCGAGCTGCGCCAACTCCGCTGCGGTGGAGCCGAACTTGCTGGCGATCGGCGCGGTGAAGAGGGTCGCGTCCGAGGCGCTGTTGAACTGGTCGACCGTCCAGCCGTAGATGTCCTTGTTGTTCTTCGCCGGGTCCGGGTTGAGGCGACGCAGGACGTGGAACAGGCCGAGGAAGACGGGGATCTGGAGGAACATCGGAAGGCAGCCCATCAACGGGTTGGCCTTTTCCTTCCGATAGAGCTCCATCATCTCCTTCTGGAGCGTCTCCCGGTCACCCTTGTGCTTCTCCTGCAGCGCCTTCACCTGCGGCTGGAGCGCCTGCATGGCCCGCTGCGACTTGATCTGCTTGACGAAGACCGGGAACAGGATCACCCGGACGGTGACCACCAGGAAGACGATGGCCAGAATCCAGGCCCAGTTCGTGCCGAGGACCGTGGCGTCGGGAATCCCGATGGCCTCCCAGGCCGAATGCCAGGCCAGCAGGATCCACGAGATCGCGTAGTAGATCCAGTCGAGACTCAATTCTCGGCTCCAGTCACGTCGGCAGGTCGGCGGCTACCCGGCTCCGGTACCGGGTCGTATCCACCAGGATGGAATGGGTGGCAGCGCGACAGTCGCCGGACCGTCAGACCGGCTCCCCGCAGCGCGCCGTGCCGGGCAATCGCCTCCAGGGCGTACGCACTGCACGACGGGTAGAACCGACAGCGGGCCGGCAACGCCGGACTTATCCACCGACGGTACGCGATGACGGGCAGGGTCAGCACCCGGGCACCGGTGGTAGCCGGGCGCGGCGACCTGGGCTCTGAGCTCACCGTGGCCGCCGTTCCCGGCCGGCCCGGGCGGCGGCGAGCGCCGCGTCCAGGTCCGCACCGAGCCGTTGGTACGTCACGTCGGCGGCGGCCGGCAGAGCGCGTACGACGAGGGTGCTCCCGGCCGGCAGGGCGGCGAGCCGTTCCCGGGTCAGATGCCGCAGCCGGCGACGGACCCGGTTACGGACCACCGCGGGCCCGACCGCCTTGGAAACCACGAAGCCGGCGCGGGACACCGGTGCGGAGGAAGACTCCGCACCGCCCCGCGCCGGCTCCGGCGCTACGTCTGCGGCTCCGGGTGTGACCGGCAGGGTCAGGTGCACGACGAGCGTGCCCCGACCGGCTCGTCGGCCACCGCGAACCGCTGCGGCGAAGTCGATGCTGCGCCGCAGTCGTTGCGCGGCCGCCAGCACGACTGCCGTCCCCGGAGCGGACCCTGTCGGCCTCAGGCCGACAGGCGGGTGCGGCCCTTGGCGCGACGGGTCGAAAGAATGGCGCGGCCGGCCCGGGTGCGCATGCGCAGCCGGAAGCCGTGGGTCTTCGCGCGCCGGCGGTTGTTCGGCTGGTAGGTGCGCTTGCTCACGTCAGGCTCTCCGTTGTCGGACGCCCAGACACATGGATCGTCCGGGTCGTGGTGGTCCAGGCCGCCGCTGCGGTGGCCCCGATCGGCGCTGCCCGAGTGGCTTGTCACCCCGGCGTTACGGGGCGCGACCATGGGCAGCAAGCACCCATCACCCTAGCAGAGGGCGTAAGAGCAGCCCCTCCACCCTAGGGCGGGGGGCAATCACCGTCAAACCGGCGTAGTCGGGCCTTCACCTGCGGCGACAACCGCCCGAAAGCGGGGGATTTCGCTGATGCCGACAACGCGCCAGGCCCGTCGACGGTTGATGATGCGGCGACATCGCTGTTACCGTGCCCGATTGCGGTCAGCGTCTCCAGTTCCGGGATGTCGCCGCCAGGCAAGACCGGACACGGTAGTCAATCGTTCGGCACGGTGAACCCGCTTCAGCCCCCGGCCACGGCAGGGGGCAGGTCCGACCCGCGCCCGGCGGGCGGCCACAATCGGTCGGTACACAGGCTGTGGATAACTTGTGGAGGACGACCGGTTCGGCGTCCGGGTGGGTGAGAGGTCACACCGCTCGGTACCCGGCATCCGGACAGCCGGGAGACGGCGGCGTCCGGGGAGCAGAGGCGAGGGGGTGGCACGACGGTGGCCGGTACGACCGACCTTGCCGCGGTGTGGACGGCGACCACGGACGAGCTCGCCGACGAGATCATCTCCGCGCAGCAGCGGGCGTACCTGCGGCTGACCCGGTTGCGGGCCATCGTCGAGGACACCGTGCTGCTCTCGGTGCCGGACGCGTTCACCCGCGACGTGATCGAGTCCCGGCTGCGCCCGGCCATCACCGAGGCGCTCACCCGACGGCTGGGTCGACCGATCCAGGTCGCCGTGACCGTCCGCGTACCCGAGGACGGACATCCCACCGGCACCGTCTACCGCAGTGTCCCGGAGTCCGGCATCGGCGTCCCGGACGGCCCAGTCGACTACGACGCTCGCGGACCGGACGGAGGCCCCGCCGGTGACACCGGTCGGCAACAGCTCCCCCTGATCCCGGAACAGCCACAGCCCGGCCGGTTCGACCGGCCCGTGGCGGAGGTGCCACCGGCGGACGGCGGCGGACGTACCGGTCCCGCGATGGTCGACGGCCAGGAGACACTCTTCGGCCACGCCTTCGGTGAGCCGACCCGGCAGCACGACCGGCAGCACGACCGGCAGCACGACCGGCCGACCGAGGTGCCCCGACGGCCCGCCGACCGACTCGGCTTCACCGAGCAGACCGGTCGTCTGGACCCGCCGCCGAACGGCCCACGCGGCTTCGCCGGCCGGTACGGCGAGGACCACGGCGTCTCCCCCCGCGACCAGCACGTGATCCGGGCCATGCCGAACGACGGCGGCACCGACAGCGGGCCCGGTCGAGGCAGTCCCGACCACCGCCCGGTCGGACGTGACGACCGCCGGCTGCCGACCGGCGCGGACAGCGGCGGCAACCGGCTCAACCCGAAGTACATGTTCGAGACGTTCGTCATCGGTTCCTCGAACCGGTTCGCGCACGCGGCGAGCGTGGCGGTGGCCGAGTCGCCCGCGAAGGCGTACAACCCGCTGTTCATCTACGGCAGTTCGGGGTTGGGCAAGACCCACCTGCTGCACGCCATCGGGCACTACGCCACCACGCTGGGCAACGCCCGCTCGGTCCGGTACGTCTCGACCGAGGAGTTCACCAACGACTTCATCAACTCGCTGCGGGACGACAAGACCAGTGCGTTCCAGCGCCGCTACCGCGACGTCGACATCCTCCTGATCGACGACATCCAGTTCCTGGAGAACCGCGAGCGCACCCAGGAGGAGTTCTTCCACACGTTCAACACGCTGCACAACGCCAACAAGCAGATCGTGATCACCTCCGACCGCTCGCCGAAGCAGTTGGCGACGCTGGAGGACCGGCTGCGGACCCGGTTCGAGTGGGGCCTGCTCGCCGACATCCAGCCGCCGGACCTGGAGACGCGGATCGCGATCCTGCAGAAGAAGGCGGCCCAGGAGCGGCTGTACGCCCCGCCGGACGTGTTGGAGTTCATCGCCTCCCGGGTCTCGAACTCGATCCGGGAACTGGAGGGTGCCCTGATCCGGGTCACCGCCTTCGCCAGCCTGACCCGGTCGAGCGTGGAGCTGTCGCTGGCCGAGGAGGTCCTGCGGGACTTCATCCCGGACGGTGCCGGCCCGGAGATCACCGCCGACCAGATCATGGTCGCCACCGCCGACTACTTCGGCGTCAGCCTGGAGGACCTGCGCGGGCACTCCCGTTCCCGGGTACTGGTCAACGCCCGCCAGGTGGCCATGTACCTGTGTCGGGAGCTGACCGACCTGTCGCTGCCCCGTATCGGGCAGGCGTTCGGCGGCCGGGACCACACCACCGTCATGCACGCCGACCGCAAGATCCGTCAGCAGATGGCCGAGCGGCGTTCGCTCTACAACCAGATCGCCGAGCTGACCAACCGGATCAAGCAGAACACCTGAGGCGTACGCGCGTCCCACAGCGGTTTCCACGACCCGGCCGGAGCCTCGGCCGGGTCTCTTTTCGGTATCGACCGTGGACCCTCGACGAGGTGTAGACCACACCCTCGGAGGCGTGTCCGCTCCGGCTCGCGCTCGTTGTCCACAGCTCGTTGTCCACCGCCGGTGGATAACCACGGACGGTCGGCACCCAGTTACCCACAGGCTGTGGAGAAACCCTGGGGACAACCCTGTGGACGCCTGTGGGCGACTGGGGACAACTCGTCGCTCTGTCCACCGGCGACGGCCCGCCTGTGGACGCCCTGTTGAAGGTTCTGGGGATGACGGGGTCCGAGGCCGTCTCCGTTGTCCACAGGACTGGGGAGAAAGTCGGTGGATTACCGGTGGACAACCGGTGGACGACGGTGGACAACGCGGTGCACGACGGGGGCCTGTGGACCGACAGGCCGGTTGTACCCCAGGTTCTCCACAGCTAACCCACCGGTGGATAACCACTCTGACCTGCGTCGACGCGAGTTCTCCACAGTTTGCACAGGTGCGATGAAGACGATGGGTTATCTCTTCTAAAAGAACGAAAACCAATCATCACCGTTGGACTTCCTGTGGATCGGGCCGAAGCTGCCGGGGGCACCCGTCAGCATCGACTCGATCGCCGGGGTCGGGCGCACAGCCGATACCCTCGCGCCCTAAGGTTCGATGGGTACCCGCACGCCAGGTGGGTCGGCGGGTAGCGGCCGGCATGAGAGAGTTGACGACGTCGACGTCGACGCGGAGGCATTGATGAAGTTCCGAGTGGAGCGCGACGCGCTCGCCGAGGCCGTGGCCTGGACCGCGAAGAGCCTGCCCAACCGGCCGTCCGTACCGGTGCTGGCCGGGGTGCTGCTCCGGGTGACCGAGGGCAGCCTGCAGGTCTCCGGCTTCGACTACGAGGTCTCCAGCCAGGTGACGGTGGAGGTGCAGGGCGACGCCGACGGCGCCGCGTTGGTCTCCGGTCGCCTGCTCGCCGAGATCACCAAGGCACTGCCGGCCAAGCCGGTGGACATCGCCGCGGTCGGGGCCCACCTCGAACTGGTCTGCGGCAGCGCCCGGTTCACCCTGCCCACCATGCCGGTGGAGGACTACCCGACCCTGCCGGAGATGCCGGAGAGCGCCGGCACCGTCGACGCCGCCGCCTTCGCCGCCGCGGTCGCCCAGGTGGCGGTCGCCGCCAGCCGGGACGAGACGCTGCCGATGATGACCGGCGTACGCGTCGAGCTCTCCGGCGGCACGCTGGCCATGCTCGCCACCGACCGCTACCGGCTGGCGTTGCGTGAGATGGAGTGGAACCCGGACGACGCGGACATCAGCATCAACGCGCTGGTGCCGGCGCGGACCCTCAACGACACCGCCAAGACCCTCGGGCCGCTCGGCGGCCACGTCGTCCTCGCCCTCTCCCAGGGCGCTGCCGGCGAAGGCATGATCGGTTTCTCCGGTGGCACCCGGCGGACCACCAGTCGCCTGCTGGACGGCGCGAACTACCCGCCGGTGCGGTCCCTCTTCCCGGCCACCCACAACGCCGACGCCCGGGTGGCCGTCAGCACGCTCATCGAGGTCGTCAAGCGGGTCGCGCTGGTCGCCGAGCGGACCACCCCGGTGCTGCTCAGCTTCAGCACCGACGGGCTGGTCGTCGAGGCCGGCGGCACCGAGGAGGCCCGGGCCAGCGAGGCCATGGAGGCCACCTTCACCGGCGAGCCGCTCACCATCGGCTTCAACCCGCAGTACCTGATCGACGGACTGGCAAACCTCGGGTCCCAGTTCGCCGTGTTGCAGTTCGTCGACGCCTTCAAGCCTGCGGTGATTTCCCCCGCCGGTGAGGATGGCGAGCTCATCCCTGGGTACCGGTACCTCATCATGCCGATCCGCGTGTCCCGCTGATCGGCAGAGCACACCCGAAACCCACGAAAGGTAAGAACCGATGCAGCTCGGCCTGGTAGGACTCGGCCGGATGGGCGGCAACATGCGCGAGCGGTTGCGCGCTGCCGGTCACGAGGTGGTCGGTCTCGACCACAACTTGGAGCTGAGTGACGTCACCAGCCTGGCCGAGCTGGCGGAGAAGTTGGATGCGCCCCGAGCGGTCTGGGTGATGGTGCCCGCCGCCGTCACCGACGCCACGATCGACGAACTGGCCGAGGTCCTCGGCGAGGGCGACCTGATCATCGACGGCGGCAACTCGCGGTTCAGCGACGACGCCCTGCGCGCCGAGCGCCTCAACGAGCGCGGCATCGGCTACGTCGACGTCGGGGTCTCCGGCGGGGTCTGGGGCCGGGAGAACGGCTACGGCCTGATGGTCGGCGGTGCCGAGGAGCACGTCGAGCGGCTGAAGCCGATCTTCGAATCGCTCAAGCCCGAGGGCGAGTTCGGTTTCGTGCACGCCGGCCCGGTCGGCGCCGGCCACTACGCCAAGATGGTGCACAACGGCATCGAGTACGGCCTGATGCACGCCTACGCCGAGGGCTTCGAGCTGATGGCCGCCTCGGAGCTGGTCACCGACGTACCGGGCGTCATCAAGTCCTGGCGCGAGGGCACCGTGGTGCGCTCCTGGCTGCTGGACCTGCTCGACCGGGCGCTGGACGAGGACCCGGAGCTGAACCAGCTCAGCGACTACACCGAGGACACCGGCGAGGGACGCTGGACGGTCGACGAGGCGGTCCGGCTCGCCGTACCCCTCCACGTCATCACCGCGTCGCTCTACGCCCGGTTCGCCTCCCGGCAGGACGAGTCACCGGCGCTGAAGGCCGTCTCCGCACTGCGCCAGCAGTTCGGCGGGCACGCCGTCCGTAAGCGCTGACCGGCGCCCGGCCCCGTGTACGTCCGCCGGATCGAACTGGTCGACTTCCGCTCGTACGAGCGGGTCGGCGTCGACCTCGAACCGGGGCCGAACGTGCTGATCGGCGCCAACGGCGTCGGCAAGACCAACCTGGTCGAGGCGCTCGGTTACGTGGCGACGCTCGACTCGCACCGGGTCGCCACCGACGCGCCGCTGGTGCGTGCCGGGGCCACCGCCGCGGTGATCCGCTGCGCGGTGGTGCACGAGGGCCGGGAACTGCTGGTCGAGCTGGAGATCGTGCCGGGCAAGGCCAACCGGGCCCGGCTCGGCCGTTCACCGGCCCGCCGCGCCCGGGACGTGCTCGGCGCGCTGCGGCTGGTGCTGTTCGCACCCGAGGATCTCGAACTCGTCCGGGGCGACCCGGCGGAACGCCGCCGCTACCTCGACGACCTGCTGGTGTCGCGCCAGCCCCGGTACGCGGGGGTGCGCGCCGACTACGAGCGGGTGGTCAAGCAACGCAACGCACTGCTGCGGACGGCGTACCTGGCCCGCAAGACCGGTGGCTCGCGGGGCGGTGACCTCTCCACCCTGGCCGTCTGGGACACCCACCTGACCCGGCACGGCGCCGAGCTGCTCGCCGGCCGGCTGGAACTGGTCGCCGCGCTGGCGCCGCACGTGGCCAAGGCGTACGACGCGGTGGCCGCCGGACGCGGCGCGGCGGGCATCGCGTACCGACCGTCGGTGGAACTCGCCGAGCCGACCACCGACCGGGAGGCACTGGCCGAGATCCTGGCCGCCGCGCTCACGGAGTCCCGGTCCGCCGAGATCGAGCGGGGCACCACCCTGGTCGGTCCGCACCGCGACGAACTCGCCCTCACCCTCGGCCCGCTGCCGGTGAAGGGGTACGCCAGCCACGGCGAGTCGTGGTCGTTCGCGCTCGCGCTCCGGCTCGCCGGCTACGACCTGCTGCGCGGCGACGGGATCGAACCGGTCCTGGTGCTCGACGACGTCTTCGCCGAGTTGGACTCCGGACGGCGGGAACGGCTGGCCGGCCTGGTCGACGGTGCCAGCCAGTTGCTGGTGACCTGCGCGGTCGCCGACGACGTACCGCCGGCACTGCGCGGCGTCCGCTTCGAGGTGGCCGAAGGGACGGTGCGTCGTGTCGGATGAACCGGAGCGCCCGCGTCCCCGCGCCCGAGGGACCGACGACGGTGCCGCAACGCCCCGACGTGCGACCCGGAGCCGGACGACGCGCGGCGCGGCGGGCAAGGCCGCCCCGACGGGCGGCGACGAGGCCGGTGCGTCGCCCTCGAACGACTCAGGTCGATCCGCCACCGACGGTGGCCCGGCGGGCGCGGGAAGCCCGCCGGCCGGTGACGACGGCGCGTCCGGGCCGCAGCTCGCTCGGGCGGTGCTGGACGCGGCGAAGGCCCGTCGGGAGGCCGCCAAGCCGCGCCGACGCGGCGCCGCCGGAGCGGGTACGGGCGAGCGGCGGTTGCGCGGCTACTCCGGCCCGGGGCCCGACCCGCGTGATCCGCAACTGCTCGGCACGGTGCTGGCGCGGCTGGTGAAGGCGCGCGGATGGCAGCAGCCGGCCGCCGAGGCGACCGTCTTCGGTGCCTGGGAGCGGGTCGTCGGGCCGGAGGTGGCCCAGCACAGCCGCCCGGTCAAGCTGGAGAACGGCGAGCTGACCGTGGAGGCCAGGTCCACCGCCTGGGCCACCCAGCTCCGCCTGCTCGCCGGGTCGCTGCTGCAACAGATCGGCCGGGAGGTCGGCCACAACGTGGTGCGCAAGCTGCACATCCACGGCCCGGCCGCGCCCTCCTGGTCTCGCGGGCCACGGCGGGTACGCGGCCGTGGCCCCCGGGACACGTACGGCTGACGGAATGCGTGTGGCGTACGCCGCACCCCGGAAGGTGCGGCGTACGCCTGCGCGTCAGGACTGTGCGGCCCGGCGCGGCGCCGCCGACTCGGCGTAGACGGCGAAGCCCCGCTCGGCGCAACGCCGGTAGAAGGCGGCCACCACGCTCAACTCGGCGCAGGTGAAGGTCCACTGCGGGGGTGCGCCGCTCTCGTCCAGCAGGGCGTCCAGCCTGCTGTCCAGCCACCGCAACTGCTGCTCGGCCAGGCGACCGTCGGCGAGCAGCGACCGCAGTACGGTGCCGACCGACTCGAACGTGACCGCCTCGCCGTGCGGCCGGTGCGTGATGACGAAGCGTTCGATGCCGCCCGCGATCCAGGCGCACCCGTCCGGGTCGATGACCGGGTCCTCGTCCTCCGCCGCCGCGTCTGTGGCGTAGAGCACACCGTCGAGTCCGAGGATCAGATCGACCACCTCTGTGTACGCGGTGGCCCGGACCGTACCTGTCTTCGCGATCAGTTCGGCGAGCGCGGCGGTCGGCGCCGAGATCCCCGGTACGTCGACGATCTCGCCGAAGTCGACGAAGTCGGCCGGCGCGACCGGATCGTAGAACTGGCCGGTCCGCGGCCACTGGACCGCGACGTTGTCCAGCCCCATCTTGGTGTCACCTCTCAACGGGCACGGTGGGTCAATCGGGTCGATCGTCCGGTTCCGGCCGTGAAAGATCAAGGCCGGCCCGCCACCTGAAGGGCGGCAACGCCAATGGTGGGCGATACCGGCCAGTAGCACCGTCGGGGCCGTCACCCGGGTCGTGTCGCCGTCACGCGACGGATCCGGCGATCATGCCCTTGCGTGTAGGGGGAGTAGCAGACAGCGCGGTTCGGCCCGCTGCGTTAATCTCAGCCGCCGCGAAGGGGTGCCGAGTGGTGGTTCTGTCGCCCGCGCACAGTAAGATTGGTGTGAGACGAAGACCCGGTGCGGAGCGACGGGTCACGGGTCCGACACGGGCCCGCGATCATTGTCCGACTCGGGTCGAGCCGATCGCGATCCGCGGGCACCCGCGGCGACCGGCGCGTTCGACCCGTAACCCGGAATTGTTCCCGGTGCCGGTCTGCGTGCCGACGTCGCGTCCTGTCCGCCGAACCTGCGCCGGACGTGCCTGACGGCGCGGACGGCGCGAGAAAGTGGCCGAGGGTGGCAGCGCAGGACAATCAGCAGTACGGCGCCGAGTCGATCACCGTCCTCGAAGGTCTGGAGGCGGTCCGTAAGCGGCCCGGTATGTACATCGGGTCCACCGGCGAGCGGGGCCTGCACCACCTGGTGTGGGAGGTCGTCGACAACGCGGTGGACGAGGCGCTGGCCGGTCACTGCGACACGATCGACGTGGTGCTGCTCGCCGACGGAGGCGTACGGGTCACCGACAACGGGCGTGGCTTCCCGGTCGACCTGCACCCCAAACTGAAGAAGCCGGGCGTCGAGGTGGCGCTGACCGTGCTGCACGCCGGCGGCAAGTTCGACGGCAAGGCGTACGCGGTCTCCGGCGGCCTGCACGGCGTCGGCGTCTCGGTCGTCAACGCCCTCTCCACCAAGATGGCGGTGGAGATCCACAAGGACGGCTTCGTCTGGCGTCAGGAGTACCACCACTCCAAGCCCACCACCCTGGAGAAGGGCGAGCCGACCGACACCACCGGCTCGGCGGTCTCCTTCTGGCCCGACCCCGACGTCTTCGAGACGGTCGACTTCGACTTCCAGACCATCTACCGCCGCCTCCAGGAGATGGCCTTCCTGACCCGTGGCCTCAAGATCCATCTGCTCGACGAGCGGGTCGCCGAGGGCGAGGAGGGCAAGCTCCGCGAGGTGACCTTCCAGTACGAGGGCGGCATCGCCGACTTCGTCCGGCACCTCAACGCCTCGAAGAGCCCGATGCACAAGACGGTGATCGAGTTCGGTGCCGAGGAAGAGGGCATGTCGCTCGAGATCGCCATGCAGTGGAACGAGTCGTACGGCGAATCGGTCTACACCTTCGCCAACAACATCAACACCCACGAGGGCGGCACCCACGAGGAGGGCTTCCGGGCCGCGCTGACCAGCGTGGTCAACCGCTACGGCGCGGACAAGAAGCTGCTCAAGGGCGACGAGAAGCTCTCCGGCGAGGACATCCGCGAGGGCCTCGCGGCGATCATCTCGGTCAAGCTGACCAACCCGCAGTTCGAGGGTCAGACCAAGACCAAGCTCGGCAACACGCCGGTGAAGAGCTTCGTCCAGCGGGTCTGCAACGACCGGTTGGTCGACTGGCTGGACCGCAACCCGGCCGAAGCGAAGATCATCATCACCAAGGCGTCCCAGGCCGCCCGCGCCCGGATCGCCGCCCAGCAGGCGCGCAAGCTGGCCCGTCGCAAGTCGTTGCTGGAGTCCGGCTCGATGCCGGGCAAGCTGGCCGACTGCCAGTCGACCGACCCGCGCGAGTCCGAGGTGTTCATCGTCGAGGGTGACTCGGCGGGCGGCTCGGCCAAGCAGGGCCGCGACCCGCGTACCCAGGCGATCCTGCCGATCCGCGGCAAGATCCTCAACGTGGAGAAGGCCCGGATCGACCGGGTGCTCAAGAACAACGAGGTGCAGGCGCTGATCACCGCGCTGGGCACCGGCATCCACGACGACTTCGACATGGAGAAGCTGCGCTACCACAAGGTGGTGCTGATGGCCGACGCCGACGTCGACGGTCAGCACATCCAGACGCTGCTGCTCACTCTCCTGTTCCGCTTCATGCGGCCACTGGTCGAGCTCGGTCACGTCTACCTCGCCGCCCCGCCGCTCTACAAGATCAAGTGGAACAAGAAGGGCGACGACGCGCAGTACGCGTACTCCGACCGGGAGCGCGACGGGCTGATCGCGCTGCGTCAGCAGAAGAAGCCGAACGCCAAGCCGGACGACATCCAGCGGTTCAAGGGCCTCGGCGAGATGAACTACCCGGAGCTGTGGGAGACCACGATGAACCCGGCGACCCGGACGCTGCGTCAGGTCACCCTGGACGACGCCGCCACCGCCGACGAGCTGTTCAGCGTCCTGATGGGCGAGGACGTCGAGGCACGCCGTTCGTTCATCCAGCGCAACGCCAAGGACGTCCGCTTCCTGGACATCTGACGGGCGCGCCTGCC